>CAVYHL010000001.1:0-54649 GCA_963768345.1 Candidatus Bathyarchaeota archaeon
TTTGACGTATAGTCGCTAAATGTTCTCCTTGCTCCTCCAATCAAGCACGCGAACGCGAGTTTGTTTTCTTAGGAGGTGATCCGGCCGCAGGTTCCCCTACGGCCACCTTGTTACGACTTTTCCCCCCTCACGAAACTTAGATTCGGAGCCGCCATGAAAGACGGCGCCTCACCCAAAAGTCGCTCGGGTGGAACGACGGGCGGTGTGTGCAAGGAGCAGGGACGTATTCACCGCGCGCTAATGACACGCGATTACTAGGGATTCCATGTTCACGAGGACGGGTTACAGCCCTCGATCCCAACTACGGCAGGCTTTCGAGATTGCCTTCCCCTTTCGAGGTTGGAACTCATTGTACCTGCCATTGCAGCTCGCGTGTGGCCCGGGAGATTCGGGGCATACTGACCTGCCGTGGCCCGCTCCTTCCTCCACTTTATCAGTGGCGGTCTCCACAGTGTGCCCAGCACAAGGCTAGTAGCAACAGTGGATGCGGGTCTCGATCGTTGCCTGACTTAACAGGACACCTCACGGCACGAACTGGCGACGGCCATGCACCTCCTCTCAGCTTGTCTGGCAAGACCTTTAATCTGGCCTTCACTCTGCTGTCGCTCCCGGTGAGATTTCCGGCGTTGACTCCAATTAAACCGCAAGCTTCACCCCTTGTGGTGCTCCCCCGCCAATTCCTTTAAGTTTCAATCTTGCGATCGTACTCCCCAGGCGGCAGGCTTAACAGCTTCCCTGCGGCACTAGAACGGCACGTGGCCGTCCAAACACCTAGCCTGCATCGTTTACAGCTGGGACTACCCGGGTATCTAATCCGGTTCGCTCCCCCAGCTTTCATCCCTCACCGTCGGGCGCGTTCTAGCAGACAGCCTTCGCCACTGGTGGTCTTCCCGGGATTATAGGATTTCACCCCTACCCCGGGAATACCGTCTGCCTCTCTCGTCCCCTAGCCAAGCAGTATCCCCCGCAATCCAACGATTAATTCGGTGGATTTAACAGGGGACTAACCTAGCCAGCTACGGATGCTTTAGGCCCAATAAACATCCACACCACTCGGAGAGCTGGTATTACCGCGGCGGCTGACACCAGACTTGCCCTCTCCTTATTCCCCCAGCGTTCTAGACTGGGTAAAAGCCTTCCTCAGCGGATGGCACTCGGGATAGCCCTGTCAAGCTTTCGCTTATTGCAAAGTTTTCGCGACTGCTGCGCCCCGTAGGGCCTGGGCCCTTGTCTCAGTGCCCATCTCCGGGCTCCCGCTCCCACGGCCCGCACCGGTAAAAGGCTTGGTGAGCCATTACCTCACCAACAACCTGATCGGTCGCGGCCCCATCCTTGGGCGAAACCTACGAGCATAACGCAGGCTCTTTTGGGTGAAGACTCATTCCAGAGTTCTTCGCCTATTGAGAATTAGCCCCAGTTTCCCGGGAGTATTCCTATCCCAAGGGCAGGTTAGCCACGTGTTACTGAGCTGTATGCCGTGCCTCGTTTTGGCTGAGGCACGCGACTAGCATGTCTTAGTCCTATCCCGATAGCAGTGGGGTCCGGCAGGATCAACCGGAGTTGTGACACTCCAGGTTTGAACTGCTGGAACTGCATGTTTTTTGTGTGGTACGAACTATTCGCATTCTTGTGCCTAACTGGATTTGGAGGGAGAAACATTCCACTCATATACGTCAAAGCCCAATTCAGACCTAACTGAGCAATTAGTCAGGTCCACATACGTGTCCCCGCAACTGGAGGCCAACACCATCATCCCTGCAAGGCAATCGCCGTTTCGGTACGGGTTGAGCCGCCGCCATGTGAAAATTGCGGGGCTAGCAATGATAGCTGAATTCTATCAGAAGCGCCTTTATCCGATATAAACATTTCTTTAACATTGAGATAAACATTATCCCGTGAAGGGTTCGCCGTTACGCCGTGCTGGATTCAAAGGTTTTTGTCAATTTTAGTGGCTGATGCAATGGAAAAAAGGGAAGAAACGTCTGTAATCTGTCAGGTTGATTACCAGCCTTTGCTGCCGCTGCTTTTCATGTGGGATTCTGAGCAGTGCCTGTCGTACTCTTCTCGTGTGTTGAAGGTTTTGTTGTCTGCTTCGCACTGGTACTTGCCCTCTTTGGTCATCTTAGGCTCCATGCTTGTTGAACGGGTTTTCTCGGACAAAACATTCACCTCCGCAACCAACGAAGAATAAACTATTGGAGAAGCGAAAAAACACTTAAGACTATGTGACTGTACCCAACCAACAATGAAACTTTAAATTTCGCCACAAATCTTAACGTCGTTTTTTTTCAAAATTTAGGCGCGCGTACTACTTTATGACTTTTGCTTCTGCCTATTCAGGTGGGATGCGTTGAATTTGTTCAGTGCCTTTACTCCTAAACCCAAAAAAATCCACGGTAAAGGTTACCCCTCAAAAAGGAGCGTTTCACATTTTCATCTGCTAAAAGACAGCCTTAGAGTTTTTCAACTCAGTCCAGTGCTGGTGCCTTGGCCTCTTCCATGGCTCCATTTGCCGTTACAATAGGTGCTGTACTCGCAGGTGATGCATGAGCCCTTGACGCCGAGCTCGCAGCATTCGTCCGCTTCAACTTTTTCCATTTTCAATCGCCTTCCTACAACTTGAAATCGTGAGTAGTAATATAAGCACAGTTTCAAAACAGAAAATATATCGAAACTCGTAGTATCTTGCCTGTCGGCGAAGAAGGCTCAGTCTTTGATGCCGGCTTCTTTGGCAGCGAAGGCGTGCTTCTTGTCAGGAGAAACCTTCAACCCATGATACTCATACATGATCCGCAGCGCGTCGCGGATCGCCTCGTTGCGGCTGTTGTAGACGCCTTTCTCAATCAGCATGTTGAGGAGGTCAAGGTACCTCTTCGTAAGCCGGATAGTTATGCGTTCACGCTTGTTGTCTTGGCCCATTTTTCAGTCACCATTTAGCCCCAGATCTGCTGCAGTTAAACTCCTTTGCCATATGCGTTCATGTCAGATAAACATTTCCCATTTGTCAGCCAAAAGATCGGGTCAAAAACTCAAAAAATCCAATTTAGATGGGGGTGCGCTCGCCTAAGAGTACGCGAAATCCGCTGCCGCGGGCAAGAACCTTGACGTTCCCGAACGTTTCCATGAAGAGGGCGGGCAGAGCCTTGGCTCCTATCTTGGAGCGGATGACCATCTGGAAGGTTCCTTTGTCCGCCAACACCCTTGGAGCACCCTTCACCATGGCTTTAACGGTCTCCATTCCTGCGCTGACAGGCGGGTTAGACAAGACGCAGTTGAACACTGAGCCCTCCACGGGCTCGTAGAAGTGACCGTAACGCGCCTCAGCGTTCGCCGTCCTGTTTAACTCAACGTTTCTTCTTGCCAAGCGCACGGCTCTAATGTTCACGTCCGTCATCACCACGTGCAAATTCGGGTTAAGCGACGCGGCGACGATGCCTACCGCGCCGTAGCCGCAGCCGATGTCCAGAACGGAGCCTTCCAGCGGCAGCGCCATCGATTCGATGAGCAGCCTAGTGCCCAGGTCAATGCGTCGCTTCGAAAAAACGCTTGAAGCCGTCAAGAACTCGAAGTTTCTGCCGCGGAGGCAGGTTCGAACAAGCCCGAAGCGCTCCGCGGACTTGGGTGTGCTTGTGAAGTAGTGGTCTGTGCTATGGTTTTTCAGGTTCATGCTCCGACCCTGTCTTCCAAACCTTCGGGTAAGTGCCCCGCTCCATCAGCACACGCTCCAACCCCACCACGGCACCGTGCCTCAAATCCAGCATCTCCTCCGTGGATGCAAGCGCCTTTCCCAGCGCCACCGCCTCACCCTTCAACGTAAAAACCGCTAAAATCGTGCCCTTCTTGATTCCGCTTTCAACCTGAAGCACTCCAGGGGCGGTCAAGTTGGCTCCGTGGCACAGTGCGTTAACGGCTGAGTCTCGGACGACAACTTTCGGCAGCAGGCCTAGGGCTTCCTCCATGGGCACGATGAACCTGTGCAGGATCGTCTCGTCCTGTTTCTGCTCCCACTCGCCAAACCAGTAGGCGACATCGTGCAGGGTCACCTTTGAAGTGCTGCTCTCAGTGAACGGTCCCGAGCGGGTTCGGCGTAGCTCCTGCATGTGGGCTCCGGCGCCGAGGATTTCGCCGATGTCGAAGCATAGCTTGCGGATGTAGGTTCCTGCCTCGCAGCCGACGAGGAACAGCACGTTACGCCCATTATACTCTAAGTAGTCGATGTAGTAGATGCGCCTCGTGCGAAGCTGCCGCTTGACTGAAGACCGAAGCGGAGGACGCTGATAAATCTCATCCTCAAACTCCTTCAGAACCTGCTTGATCTGCGCTTCCTGCGCGTCGCCGTGCAGTTTCATCACGCAGACGTATTCTTTGCCGCTATAGAGAAACGCCTGAACAACCTTCGTGGCGTCCTCCAGCGTGATGGGCAGAACGCCTGTTACCTTGGGGTCAAGGGTGCCTCCATGCCCGATACCGTCCAGTTTCATGATTCTTTTCACCCATGCCGCGACCTCGTGGCTTGTCGGGCCAGCAGGCTTATCCAGGTTTATGGTGCCGTACTTGATGTACTCCTTCGCGGGTCTCTCTGAAGGTTTATGCCCATATTTTGGGTTGGTGGCGTCCTGTGCCTTCGTTAAAAGTTCCCGTTTGATCTCCCACGGCGGCAAGGTTCTAGGCATAAAGCGTTCAGTTCCTAAACAGTGATAAGAGAAAGAAACAGGAGATATTAAAGCTTAAACTACGGGAGTTTGACGGGCTGGGTCATTTCTTGCAGTTTACCAGCAGCCTCTAGAACCTGCGCGACTTCCTCGTCTGAGGCGCCGCGTTTAACCTCGATTTTTTCTTGGAGAGGCATAACGTGATTGATGTTGACGCGTCGCCGTTTAATGCCTGTGATCTTCTTGGGTCCTGTCACTAAGACGAAGCTTTTGTCCATGATGTCGATAACGACGCATTTTTTGCCGTTCTCTCGACCGGCTTGTTTCATGCATATTCTGCCAACTTCTATAGCAGGCATCCTTAGTCATCTCCTCAAAGACAACATACAACAATCGGCAGATATAAGCATAACATAAATTCGGGCGAATGGACGCTGAAAGCCTGAAATTAAGCTGCCTCTATTAGCGTCTTAAAAAAATTGAAGTGCCAGTCGAGCCAAAACCCCGCGTTCTACATCATAAGCTTCCGCATTGTTCAATTAGTGTTTTCTTTGATTTTTATCTCAGAATACACTGAACAAATGCAAATGCCAATTGATGCTTTTCGCAGAGCGTATTCCTCAACTGGCAGTTATAGTGTCCTCAACATGGAATATAACGTTATGCTGTCACCCCAAGACTGTAACAGGAAAAACCTCGCAGCCAAAGCGCATGCAAAAAACTTAAACAATACATTGCCGACTGTATCGGTGCTGGTGCCGGGGTATCCGAGCCAGGTCTAAATAGGCGGCCAGATAAATTTGATTGCCTAAGATATGGAGGAGGACTTAAGATCCTCTGGCGCAGGCCTTCGTGGGTTCAAGTCCCACCCCCGGCACCACAGTTTTGAAAATACCGAAGTCTGCCATTGAAACGACAAAATCTTTCTTAGAATTGGTTTTTATTTTGTGCTTTTGTTGGCAGATAGCAGAGTACTGATAATGTGTGGAGATATCTTTTTAGGTAAGAAAGTAAGATAACATTCAGGGAAGCACAAATGACCCAGAATGAAAAAGCCGAACTCACTATTCTCAGCGAAAAAGGACAAGTTGTCATACCTGCAAAAATAAGGTCAAGAATGGGCTTGAAACCGAAAACAAAATTTCTCGTTTATGAATGCGAAGATTCGGTAATACTCAAGAAATTTGTAGAGCCTGACTTCTCAAGAGAGATAGAAGCAATGTACAGGCGAGTTGATGAAAGAATCGCGAAATACGGTGAGTTAACCCAAGATGACATAGAAGAGGAAATACAAAAATACAGAAAAGAGAAGGCGTCAAGGGCTAAAAAGAAATAGGGCTTGAAATTGCATTGATCATTGTAGTCTTTGATCTCAACGTATTAGTTTCCAGTTTAATTGTCAAAGGAAAGCCTCACAATCTTTTTCGCAGGGCAAAGAACAATGAGTTTACTCTTGAATTATCGAGCGAGATGTTTTCAGAGCTCGTTAATGTGGTTAGCCGTAAAAAGTTTGAAAAATATGTGACCGATATTGATGTCAAATTGTTCTTAGCTGATTTGAGCCGAATAGGTAAATTCGTGAAAGCAAAGTCCAAGTTCAAGGTTATATTGGAAGATCCTGACGACGACATTATTGTAAGAACAGCGTACGATGGAAAAGCCGACTACATTGTTTCAGGCGACAGGCATCTGCTTGCGTTGAAAGAATTTAGAGGAATAAAAATCCTAACCGTCAACGAAATGCTCAATATACTGAACAGTTAGCCCTTATTGTAGAAAAACCTTTTTTTTTGAAAAACATAACATTTGGAACCGATTTGATTTATTTTGGAGGAGGACTTAAGATCCTCTGGCGCAGGCCTTCGTGGGTTTAAGTCCCACCCTCGGCGACACTGAAAAGCCAGTTGTTTTAAACCGGAGTTTTAGGGTTCGTTCTGCCTCGTTTATGTGTCAAGCTGTAATATTCCGCTCTCACCTTTCGGGGAGGGGAGAGGCTAAAATGAATCAAACCGGGGTTTTTTAGATCCAGCTTTTTTTCGTTTCCTGTATTGCGTCAAAATGGGGGTCGTCTGACAGGATGGCTGCTTGGTTGGCTAGGGCTGTTGCGGCTATGATGCAGTCGCCCATAGGTATGTTCCGGTATTTGCATCTGAGCAGACCTGCTTGTTTAGCTATAGGCGGAGTTAGGCTTTGGATTTTCAGTCCGCTTTGGGTTAAGTTTGCGTAGCAGATTTCTGCCTCTTCTTTTCCGATTTGCTCGCAAATGGTTTGAATGGTTTCGCTGATAACGATTGTCGGTAGGATGCCTTCTTTGCGTTGGAGGAGGTCTTTTAGCTTTTTTGTGGCTTTCTGCTTGGTTTCAGTTTTGTCTGAATAGAAATATTCCATGATGAATCGGCTGTCAAGCACCATTTTCAAGCTTTAATATTCCTCTCTAAGCATGTCTATGTGTTTCTTCATTTCTTCCGGCTTTGCATATTTTGAGTAGATACCTGCACAATCCTCTAGTTTTCTGATTGGCGTAAAAATAACTTGACCATGCTCGGTTGCTTCGACTAAAAGTTTGTCCCCTTCCTTTATTACCAGTTTTTGCCTAACTTCTACTGGTATGGTTGTTTGGCCTTTTCGGGTAACCTTTACAACGGTGGTCATTTGCAATCTCCAATACGCAAAAGGGCAGTACTACCTTAAAGGTTTTGTCCTGATTTAGTGGCAAGAATACTACTTTGCAAGTTATTAAATTTCCACGATAATAATTACTTAAGTATGAAGGAGAACTTATCCTCTGGCGTAGGCCTTCGTGGGTTCAAGTCCCACCCCGGCACCACTGATCAAGACTTCAAAAATCGTATTTTGATTCTTGCAAGAACTCTTTCGGAGTCTTTACTTTGCCAGATTTAAAAAATTTAGGTGCCGAACATAATTAGTGTGGGGCAAAAAATCATAATCGAATGGCTCGATGTTGAATTTCACGAAGAACACCGTAATTTTCAAAGCATCTGATTCAGCCAACGGAAAAACTTAAAAATAATGTGAAGAAGAAGATTATTAGTGAAGAAGAGGACGATTTTTGAATTATAAAGAAAGACAGGAAATAATCGCTAAGTCGCCTATCTCTTTTCAGTACCTCAAGCGATTCAACATCGGCGCAGGCATCCTGCAGTTGGTAAACGGCCTAGTTATTCTGACGTTGACTTTTGCCTTAAAATGGCCGACTGGAACAAGCATCTACACCTTCTACCTGAAATTCGCCCATGTGAGCGCGACGAACCCGATGATTTTCGCAGTGCCGAACCCGCAAGTCATTTTCACGATTGGCCATTTGGGCGCCCTGTTAGCGGCGTTCCCGTTGATATCAGCCATTGACCACTTCTTGGTTGCTTTTCCGAAGAATCAGTCTTACAACGAGAACCTCAAGAAAGGCATGAATCCTTACCGGTGGTTCGAGTACGCTTTTTCCAGTTCAATAATGATCTGGGTTATCTCAACTTTCGTTGGCATATGGGATTTCTGGTCGCTCGCAATGATCTTCATGCTTAACGCCATGATGATAATGTTCGGCTACTTGATGGAACAAATAAACCAGAAGACGGAGAAGACAAACTGGTCAGCTTTCATTTTGGGCAGCATTTCAGGAGGCTTCCCATGGGTTGTGCTCTTCGCCTACTTCACAGGAGACATCATCGCAAGCGATAACAGCGTGCCAAAATTCGTCTACGCCATTTTCATCGTCTACCTGATTCTGTTCATGAGCTTCGCCGTTAACATGGTTCTGCAGTATCGAGGGGTTGGCCGCTGGAAAGATTACCTTTACGGGGAGAGAGTGTACATAGTGATGAGCTTCGTTGCAAAAACCGTTCTGGTTTGGCTGGTTTTCGCTGGCTTATTCAAACCGTTCTAGAAAAACACTTTTCCCCTCTTTTTTCAGGCCAAAGTCTTGAAGAACTTTAAGTTCAGATTACCAGCTTGTTTGGTTTTGAAGGAAGTTTGTGCATGAGCGAAATGAAAGACTTGTTCGAATGCAGGTTAGTTTTCTCGCCGCTAATCCTTGAACGGATGCCGGGCTAAAGGGCGTTTTGATGCTGATTCGAGATATTTAAGGGTTCTTTCTTGTTCGGATTTGGAACATGGTATGGAAAGATAATATACTCGTTCTGCATAACAGATATGGTAATGTTTTTGCCGGTTGACGACCTCAGAAAACGCGTCGTCCGCAACTTCATGGACATCTTGATTCTGGGAGAAATCAGGAAGGGCATGATGAGCGGCTACGATGTGATGGCTTACCTGCAGAGAAAGTTCGGGGTCTCCCTCAGCAGCGGCACCGTTTACGGCATCTTGTATTCTATGGAGAGGCAAAAACTGATCGAGGGCTTCCAGATCGAAAATAAACGGCTCTACCGGATCAGCGAGAACCGGAATACCGCGAAATTGTTGAAGGCTTATGAGCCTGTCCAGATTTTTCTCAGGAACGCGTCTGTAATCAGTGTAAAAATCGGGTAATTTCCTTTAGTTTTTCCTGTTTTTCGAAGAACCCTCTTTTTTCACCGCGAAAAGTCTGGCTTTCTTATTCTGATTCCGAAGGTAGCATACGATTCTAAGGTTTTTCAAGCAATATGAGATTCAATAGGAAAGTGAAAAAATGAAAAACCTTTTTGAAATCGGATTGACTTTGGACCGAATCCTTAAGAAATTGGATGCAATTGACGCCAAAGTTGACGTGTTGCCCTCGGTGCAGGTGCAAGTTTCAAGCAGGTTTCTGCCCACCTTCGTGGCTTTAACGAAGCTTGGCTTTGGAACCGCGAGCCAGCTGAGCCTCGTAACTGGAAGAGCCAGGGCGTTTGAAAGCAAGAACCTGAACGAAATGTTCGCTATGGGCTTGCTGGATAAGAGAAGGTGCGGTAGAAGTCAAGTGTTTACCCCTAAAAAACCAAGCCTTATCACCGCGATCGACGAAGAGCCTTTGAACAGGATCCCGCCTTTTACAGATTTGAAAATGTACAGATAAAGGCTAGGGAAGCAAAAAAGCAAGTTTGCGCAGAAAAAGCAGAATGCCTTTTTCTTAGCTTTTTTTCCATTTTTCTGCGGTTATTCTTGTTCCGTCGCCGAGTTTACTTTCGATGGTAACTTCGTCCATTAAGCGTTTAACTGCACCCAAGCCGAAGCCGAGTCCTTTTTTAAATCTCTGGTTATTCTCAAGGGCATCTTCCACGTTGGCGATGCCGGGTCCTTGGTCTTCCGCGATTATCATTACGCCTATTTTTGGTTCTGCAAGTCGGTTGATGGTTATTTTTCCTTTGCCCATCGCGTGAACTATTATGTTCCTGGCAAGTTCAAGGGTGGCTATTGCTATTCTTGTCTGCTCTGCTTCTGAGAAGCCGCATTTTCTTGCCATCGCCTTGGCTTCTTCGGATGCGACTAAGGCGTCAGCGTCATTCATGATTCCAGCTGCGAGCATAAAGGAGTTACCCATGTGCCGGTTGCTCCGTTGCTATAATTATGGTGGCGTCATCCCATTTGTTGCCCCATTCACTCAAAATGGACTCCGCGGTCTTTTGTGGGTCAACAAAGCTGATGTTGCTTGGCAAATCGAACTTGCTTGAAATCCCATCTGAATAAAGAACGGCGAATTTCAGAGAATTGTAAGGGTACTCAAATTTTTTTATTCTGATCATGTTCATTCCGACTACGCCTTCAAGCGAGGTAGGATACATGGGCGGTTCGCTTAGAACCTGAATTTCTATGTTGCCGACGCCGCAGTAAGAAAATTTTTTTTCAGCTTGATCTATTCTCGCTAACCCGACGACTGCACCCCTTGTTTTCCGTAGGCACTCATGAAGACCTAACATGATGTCTCCAATGTCAGCTTTAAAGTGTTCATCAACAAACTTTTTCGCTTCAGTGGACGCCAAGGCAGCATCCGCACCGTGACCAAGCCCGTCGATCAACGCAATTAAAACGTGACTGCCCCACAGTTTTATCAAATAAGCATCGCCATTAACGCCCTTGCCATTCACAGCCCTCGCAGCGACGCCGAAAACGAAATTACTCTTAAACATGTTTACTTCGGTAACCATTTTGTCCCTGTCACCACGGTGCCTTTTCCCGCTTCAGTTTTCACTTGGAAAACATCCATGAGTTTTCTTGAGCCTGAAAGGCCGAATCCGAGCCCTCCCTTGGTGCTGTGTCCTCCTTTCAGCGCCAACTCCAAGTTTTCTATTCCTGGCCCATGGTCTTCCACAGTGATTTCTAAACCCTGCTTCTCCTCGTTATTGACTGGTGCTATTGTTATTTGTCCTCCTCCCGCGTGCTCAAGCGCGTTTCTGGCAAGTTCCGACACGGCTGTGGCTATTCTTGTTTGATCCATGTAACCGAATCCGAGGGCTTCCGCTATCGCTTTGACTTTGACTCTGGCGACGATTATGTCCGCTTCAATCTTTATCTGAAGAACTTCGTTTCTTATCTGTACGCTCAATCAAGGTTTCCCAGCTTTACTGAATATCGCTAAGCCTTTTTCAAGGTCTCTTGCTATTTTCACGCCCCCAAGAGAAATTCCCATTTCCACAAGAGTCAATGCTACTGCTGGTCTGAGACCGACCACTACAACTTTCGCACCCATTATTCTCGCCGATGAAGCTATCTCCGCTATCTGGCGCACCAGAAAACTATCGACCACATCGATTGAGCTTAGATCTAAGACAAGACCTTTTACCTTGGTTGTAACGATTCTTTCGAGCAGGTTTCCCTTGAATTCAACAGCAAGCTTGTCATGCAAAGCCATCTGGGGCGAAGCAATGAGGCAATCACCTGATTTTAAAATGGGAACTGAAAACCTTTCCACTGCTCTTTACGTCTCCTGATTGGTTTTTATGAGCTTAAATCCAAGTTGAGCATATGCATGCTGTAGCCCTTCCTGTAGGCTTCCGCGCGTCACTATTCCCGTAAGATCCACGCCTAATGTTACAAGCGTTGCTGCGACGTCAGGCCTGATTCCTGTAATAATGAATTCTGACCCCATGAGCTTGACCGCCTGCACGGTTCTCAGAATGTAGTTTGCAGTCTGTGTGTCAATCGCTGCAATGCCGCTGATATCCATAACAACCATTCCCGTATTCGAACGAGCAATGTGTTCAAGAACGGATTCAGTTAGCTGTCGG
Source organism: Candidatus Bathyarchaeota archaeon (assembly GCA_963768345.1). Taxonomy (GTDB): domain Archaea; phylum Thermoproteota; class Bathyarchaeia; order Bathyarchaeales; family Bathycorpusculaceae; genus Bathycorpusculum. Next base: position 11,810 of record CAVYHL010000001.1, read on the forward strand.
GCACGTTTTGAATCGAGGATGCCGATTACTGGCACCATCACTATCCCTTCACCGATGCCTACCAGAGGCGTTGAGAGTTTACTGAAGATTTCATCCCTTTTTTGAAGTGCTCCTTCGACCTCTTTCCGCTCAGTAATATCCTCGTAAGTAACGACGACATACCTTTTTTTTGGGGAAAATGCGGCTATCGCCAACCATTTCTTTAAGTATTTCGAAAAGCTCTCAAACTTGACGGGTTCTTGTGTGATTGCAATTTTTCCAAAGATTCCTATCCAATCCACGGTGTCTTTTTCAATTTCCGGATTGACTTCAGTCGCTTTTTTCCCTATAACTAGTTCCCTTCTCAAGCCAGTTATTTTCTCAAAGGCTGAGTTAACGTCTAGAAAAATGTAGTCAATGGGTTTGCTTTCTGCTGTTAAAACAACTTTAATGTAAACAACGCCGCTCATCATTTTCATTATTAGGCTGTTGAATGTTTCTCTACCTGGGTCATCGTCCTGTTCTTTTTCCACATCACGTTCATTCATTTTTAACCACCAAAAAGTTTCAACATTATTTAATCACCTTATCACAAAGCTGTGCAACCGTTGAAAAAACGCGGGGGCTGAGGGAGCCTTCAGCGGTTAAAATCACGCCTGTGTACCCAAGCACTCTTAGCCTCCCGATCAGGAAATGAAGAAAATTAAGCAGGGCTCCAGTCCCGTTAAAGATAAGCAGGGTGGGAAGTGAATCAATAACCAGCCAAGCGTTTCCAGCCTCAGGACTCAACTTGCTAATTGCCGCTTCAATCGCCATCTGCGTCGCTGACAATTCGGAGGGGGAAGAAACGTAAACTGCGCCCTCGATTTCTTGGGCGCCCACGCTTCTCGAAACCAAGTCAACGATGGAGATTTCTCTTGCTTTTATTTTGGCGTCAAGGTCACAATCGTATTTTCTAAGCCTATCCACAAGGTCTCTAGATGACCTGTTGCTGGAAACGTAGATTCCTTTGCAGTTTCTGTTGATTAGCAAGAAGTCTGAAATCAACTTAAGATAGTTCTCCTCAATCCCTGTTTGTAACAGCAGCACTCTGTTAGGGTTCGTGAAGACGGCGAGCTCGTTAGTCATCTGCATGCGCCGTTCTCCGTGTTCTGTTTAAACTCTGAGGACAAAAGTATCATTGTCGCAGCTGCGGATTGGAATTCGTCGCTTTGACCTGTTTTGCCGAAGAGTTTTTCCAGTATTAACGCCTCAATAGTTTTACTTCCGCTTCCGAACTCTTTCCTGAGGGCTAAAATGAACTGGTCGAATTTTCTAGGAATATCCTCTTTCTTAATCGAATAGTTCCTTGCGATTTGAAAGAAGACAGCTTCGCTTACGCTTTCTCCAAGCTCCTTCAACGCTTCATCAACTGCTTGTATGATTACGCTGTCGAAATTGCCGACCGATGCCTTTCGGCGTTTGTCAATAACTTCACTCGTTCTTTGTATCACCCTTACCCTCCTATTTCTCAGAGATTGTAAGCGTGGAAATTTTGATTCCTTCAGAAGTAATGAAGAAGTCGTGGCAGTCTAGCGAGTGGTTTGTTCCGCGCATTTTAGGGATGTAAAGCCGCCTTTTAATCCTGAAACGGTCAAGAGTCGACTCCAAGATGATGAGGCAGTCAGCCACAAACTCTTCAAAACCCGAGCCGATCTCATTCTTGTTCCAAGGGATCTCTGTAAGCAGCATGGTTGTACAGCGGCATTCTTCCAGGATTTTTTTCATGATTGAAATGAAGCCGCGCGCCTCTTCCTTCGTTTTAATGTAGGTCGTCATCGCTGTCAAACTGTCAATGACAAGCCTGTTAGCCTGCAAAGCTTTAACAGCCGACATTATAACGTCAAGGTTAACCGCCACGCTTTTTTCGCTTGCCGCTTGAATAAGGTCTAAAACGGTTATCTTCCGCTCCGTCTCCAGTTTCGCGAGGTCCCAGTTGAACTTCAACATGTCAAGTTTGATTTTGGCTGCGCTCTCGACAAAGGTCGCGTAAACGCCAGTTTCACCGCATTCTGTCGCGCCATTGTAAAGAAACTGCGTGGCAAGAGTAGTTTTTCCAGCGCCTGGTTGACCCGCGACTAAAATGACGTCTCCTGGTGTGAAGCCGCCTTCGATGATGTTGTCCAGGGAAGCTATTCCCGATGAAACCTTAACTTGTTTTACAGTCATAAGAATGCCTGAAAAATAATGCTTTTTAGAAAATACCTACTTTAAAATTCGTCAATATTCCATAAGTCTCAGATTGTATAATAAGCTTATGGTGAATGTTGGCACTAGTTCAAGTTCCACCTACGCCGCCATCTTCTTCAGGGAAAGCGTTAAGCGGTTGAGTTTCTTCTTCGGGTGGACTGGGTGATTCTGTGTTTTCCGCTTGGGCAGCGCTAGAAGATTCCGTGGTTACGGACTGATTTCTCTGTGGGCTACTTCTTCGCACAGCACTCTTTGGTCTCGGCGCATTGCGAGGTTTCGCTCTGGGCGCCAAATTGTCATTTCTTGCTCTTGAACGCGGCCAGAAGAACGCGCTTGCGAACAGGATTATGAACGAGATGAAGATCAGCATGAACAAAGTGTCATATGCCTGTCCAACCGTGGTTTTCCAGATGAAGCATTGGAAGTAGTCTTTTGCGTAGGCGCCTGGTCCAGGCCAACTCCATCCTTGACCGTAAGAACTAGCCTGCCACCACACGGGGCCACTCACGATGAGGTCGAGTTGCCAGAGGCTGAAGAAAAGCAAGCCCATAGCAACCATTACCCCTGCAAGGTTAAGCATGGCGGTTGACTTTACCATGTTGCGCCAGAAGTTCTTAGCTCTCGGTACATTGTCGCTTTTTTCACCTTTGATGGACCATCTGCCGCTTAAGTAGCCCATGGTTGAGAACCGCGTGGTTTCAAACAGCCCGTAAACGAAGATGCTTGTACCCGAAAGAAGCATGGCGAAGCCTGAATAGTTCATCAGTGTAGCTTTTGCGTAGGAGCTGGCGAGCAGGAAGCCGAGGATGATCAGCATAGCGCCTATTCCGATTGCCCACACGCTTCCAAGCACGGCTCTACCATCAGTCGCCTTCTCCTTGTTTAAGTCCAGAATGCTTTTCACGATCGTCACTGCAGTCCCTGACATGCCCAAGGACAAGATGGCTATTCCAGTCAGCAGCATTCCGAAGCCCGAGTAGTTCAGGGTCGTTGTCTTTGCGTATGAGCCAGCAACGATGGAGCCTATGATAATCAGGACGAGCCCAATGCCGATTGAAAATATGCTGTAAGACAGGAATCTCGGTCGATCGAACTTGAGACCTGCCTGTCTCCTGCCTCTGTTTAGGTTAACCTGCAGAGTACCCAGCAGGGTTCCGAATACTCCGAGAACGAAAAAGCATATTCCAACCAACAGCATCCTAAAGCCATCGACGTTTATGAAGGAGTTCTTTGCGTAGTTGTTGCTCAGTACCGAGCCGATGATGCCTAGGACTAAGCCGACTCCGATCGACCAGATGCTCAGAGGAAGCATCCTCGGTTTGCCGTTTTTCCTCGTTGCTTGCGTGGCGCATCGGGCGTTGACTGTCACACAGGCGGCGGCGCATGCTCCGAAAATTAGGATGGATATTCCCGCTAGAAGCATGCCGAAGCCAGCGTAGTTTGTCAAGGTTGCCTTCTGGTAGGAGCTGGCTATCACCGACCCTATGATGGCGATGACCAAGCCGACAACGATTATTTTCGTCTCGTTAGAGATTGCTTCTTGGTTTTTCATCTTGTTTCGTGCGCGTGCACCCATTCTCTCTCACTGTCAAGTTTTTCTTGGATGTCCAATCAAATGGCAGTAGTATAAGACACGCTTCTTGCCTATAACATTTGAGTACATATTCTATTTTGCCGTTGAACGCTTCTAAGCTGATGATATCAGCAAAAGCAAACGATTGACGGCATGATGCGTTTTCTGCGATAAACAATGGCGTCTTCATGTTTATCTATTTTTATTTATGAAGGGCTATTTTGTTTTTTTTTTAGCTTTTTGCGCCTGAAGAGTTGTCGCGAGTTTTTATCAAACCGAACGCGCGGCCTTCTTCCTTGAAGTTGACGGCGATTAGAACGCTCAGTGTGCATAGGGGGATCAGCGAGTAATAGAAGAGCGGGGTTGTTACGGCGTTGGAGAAAACCATGGCTGCAAAGTTTGAGCTCATGCCTGGGTACAGCAGCACCGCGTTTGAAAGCAGCAGTGAGCCGACTGCGCTTGCCGCGGCGGCTTTGAGGTTCTTGCGGTTGTACGCGACAAAGAGCGGTATCGCCAGCAGCCCGAATCTCGGGTCGAAAAACCCGAAGGCGAATGCAACGCCGGAGAGGGCGGGTTTGCCGCGCCAGCCGAGGTAGAAGCTGAGCAGGAGCAGGAAGGTGATGAAGACTTTGGCTTGCCCTTCTCCCCACTGCCAGTAGTAGCTAGGCGAGAACCCCCACTGCAGGGTCGGGAACGGCAGAAGCAGAGCAACAACGGTGACTATGATGGTTACTGCGAGTGGCTTGTTGCTTAGAAGCTTGTAGATGAAGTACGCCATGGTGGGAAGCATCAGGAACTGGACTATGTCGAAGGCTGTGAGCGCGTCTTGATACTTTAGGATGAGGAAGGGCGAGACAAGAAACAGGAAAGAAGGCAGGTACTTGTAGGTCTCGGGGTGGGGAAGGACGACTGGTTCTCCATCGTTAAGGGCGCCAGAGGTGTAAATGTGCGCTGGGTTATTCCAGAGGCGCCAAGCTCCCATGTAGTAGGCTGAAAAATCTTTCGCGAGTATGGGCGCTGAGTTGGTTATCCCGTGTGAGGGCGTGTATGTCTGCGGGTAAGCGACCGCTAGAGTGTACAGGTTTAGGGCGATAAGGACGGCGACCGCTATGATGAAAATGGTCTTGGATGACGGTGTTTTGGTAGTCATTGTTTACACGCGTTTGTTAATTTTTTATTTAATACTTCTGTTGGAACTTTTATACTTTAGCCGAAATTGAGTTTTGACTTTGTACGGTCCTCTGTGTGAAAGCAAATTTCAAACTCAGTCGTATTACGGTTGTCTTACAAAGGGCAACGCTTTTATTCAAATCCGCCATTCCAACCCATCAAATCTAAGCCGAAGGATGAACACGATGCTACCGCAAAAACAAAGCAAAGCAAAACAAGTCTCAATAATGGCAATGGTAGCAGCACTCTACGCCGTACTATTCTATGGGTCAGCAATAGGCATGCTGCCAGGATTCACGCTTCTTTACCTCCCCGTCATTCTACTGGGCGTCCTCCCAGTGTGGTTCGGCTGGCCTGGGCTCGTCGGCAGCATGATCGGCGCTTTCATAGGAGGATTGTACGTGGAGGGAGTGCCTCCTTACGCTGCATGGGTAGAATCGGTTACTGCATTAATCATCTTCAGCTTAAACTGGTTTCTAATACCTCGAAACGCAGTGGAAGGCAAAACACGAAGAAACCTCATTCTCCTCATTGTCGTGTACGCGGTTACCCTTTTCATAGGCACCACCTACATCCTGTGGCAGTACATGTACCTCTTCAACATAGGGCTTCTCCCATTCAATTTCATAGGCAGATTCTCCTTTTCAATCGTCCTTGCTTCCACCTACAGCCTCAACTTGGTCATCCAGCTTGCCGTATGCCCAGCCCTGCTAAGGGCAGTCACGCCAAAACTTAAAAGCTGGGGCGTGTACTCCGGCAATTTCTCCGAGTGGAGAAGCCTAAGAGCCAAAGTCCAAGCGCAGCAGGCAAAAACTCTTCCTTAGCCCAGAAAAAAGCTTTGCTTCTTAGCTGTGGATAATGCTTTTAAGTTATCGGTGACTTAAAGGCAGTCGTGAGTGCTTAAACATGAAAATCAGAATTATTAAACTCAGCCCCGAGCTACTAATCGAGCTGTTGCAGGGAAAAGCGTCGGCTTTTGCATCAAACTTGCCCGCGGACACTGAACTCTTGGATTTGAAGCTTGACTTGTTCTCCAAGCAGGTGCTCGCCGTAGTAAGAAGCGACAGTTTTGAGGACATCGCCGAATCCTACCCGACTCCCGAGTTGACCCTGACAAGGGCTGCTGAGCCTAAGGCTGCGCTCAAGCCCGCTGCAACCGTTAAGGCGGAACCGAAACTTGAGCCTAAGCCTGCAACCGCGAAAGCCACGCAGCCCAGCGGATCCACGGCTAAATGGGAGAACGAGTTCAGCCCAGACCAGCGTAAACTGCTCAGTTTCCAAGTCAAAGGCGACTGCGTAGTCGTTAAGCCTATACAGTTCCTAAAGGCTGAATGGGACGACATAAACGAGGTTGTCCGAAGCCTTGGCGGCAAATGGGTGAAAGGCGACATAATCAGCTACTGGGAAATACCCACGCAGTAAGATGTGGGTGAAAAAACGAAAATTCTTTAAACAGGAACGCTGATCAAAAAGAGAGTGGTAACATGCAAAAAAAGGATAAGCCGTTAACTAAAGACGCATTGGTCTCCATGCAGGTCATCGATGCACAGGGGCGTCTTGTGGGCAAGGTTAAAGACATCGTTTTTGAAGTTGGAAAAACAGGCATCGCGCTGTCAGTGGAAGATGAGAACGGGGAAACGCAAACCGTCCAGTGGAAGGACATTCAAGGCGCACAAGACTTCATAGTGTTAAAGCCAACTACGGAAAGCACCGTTGAAGTTGAACTAAAACAGGAGCCAGTTAAAACCGTGCAAGTCACGCAACCTGCCGTTTCCGCGTCAAAATCTGGCAAGCCGCTGTGTCCATCATGCAATAAGCCGCTTACGTGGATTCCGCAATATCAGAGATGGTACTGCTACAACGAGAAAAAGTACCCTGACGTAGGCCAAATTGCGAAAAAGGAAGATTGGCAGGAAGTGTTCGCGGAGGAAGAGACGGAGAAAAAGGAACAGCCAGCACACAAGAAACAATCAGCTAAGCAACTCTGCCCCACATGCAACAAGCCTCTCACTTGGATCGACCAGTACCAGAGATGGTACTGCTACAACGAGAAAAAGTATGTTTAGCCAGCCGCGGTCTATTTTTTTGCCGTGAAATTTGGCGTCCGTCAGTTTAATGCTTCGCAGATTAACCTGTCAAGCCCGCAGTCCAGCGGTGCGTTCTTTCATAGTGGTAGAGGTATTCCTGAGCGTACCCCGCGTACTTTCCAAAGTAGCCTCTGCCAAAATCCCCCAGTTTCCCATATTCTCCGTTGCTCAGAGAATCGTGGGTTGACAGTTTCTGGGCAAGCCCCTCTGGAAGCTGCTTGGCGTAGTGGTTTAGGATTGCACGTTTCACCCAGACATCCACGGGGAACGCCTCCGTTTTCTCAAGCGAGAACAGCAGCACGCAGTCAGCCACCTTTAACCCGACGCCTGGAAACTCAACAAGCCTCTTTCTCGCGTCAAGGTACGGCAGGGTTTTCAGGGTTTCAAGCTTGATTTCGTTTTCATGGATTTTTCTGGCTGTTTCCTGCACGTACTTTGCCCTGTAGCCTAAACCGCACTCCAGCAGCCCCCTCTCGCTTGCGCAAGCCAGCGCGTCTACGGTTGGGAAAGTGTAAAAATCTAAGCCATCAAAGACCTTTTTCTGCCCAAACCTCACTGAGAGCTTTCGGAGCATCAGTTCGATGGCTGCTATGCTCTTGTAGGTTGCGCAGATGAAGCTGATGAGGCATTCCCAAGGTTCCTGCCGAACGATCCGCAGCCCCTCAAAACGGCGTAGCGCCTCGCGGATGTAATCGTCCTTGCTGATGCAGCGGCTGATTTCTTCCAAGTCATCGTTCAAGCCGAAATAGCGGGTGACGAACTCGTCGTCTACGCCTTCGAACTCCAGCTCAGCGCCGCACTGGCGAATCTTAAACACGTTTTCCCCACTGATGCCGTACCACCAGCTCCCGATTTTCCTCCATCTGAAAACCTGACCGCAGCACAGAGAAAAATCCAAGTCAAACGCGACGTCAAGGCGCATTGCCGTTACTGCTCCATGAATTTTTCGGGCTTAGGCAACTCGGGTGATAAACCCTTTCGCCGACGCAAGTCACTCACGACCTGAGAAGCCAGCTTCTGCGGCATCTTTTCCCAGTGGTCGAAGAACGACTGCCAAAAAGCCCTCCCTGAAGTCGCCGACCTAAGCTCTTTGGAGAACCCGAACGTTTCAGAAACGGGGATGAAGCCGCTGATGACCGTTTGTAGACCTTTCTGCTCAAAAGAGGTGACTTTTCCGCGTCTCGCCGCAATTATCCGTGAAGATTCACTTGACAATTCAGACGAAACGGCAAGCACGATTTTGAAAACTGGTTCCAACAGGACAGGCTGAGCGGTCAGGAAAGAGCCGAAAACCGCCTTGCCTACACCACGCATAACCTCGTCAGAATCAAACTCGCTACTCAGTTTGAAATCAACCAGGTTCACCTTCAAATGCCGCACGGGTTCCCCGCATAACGGACCAGCCTTGCAGGCGAACTCGAACCCGCCGATGACAGCCTCTAAAACCTCCTCGGGCAACGGCTCAGTTTTCCCACTGCAATCGAGCAGCGCGTTTCGGTGCTCATCAACTGAAAGAACGCTGCCTTGCCCTTCAATATCCCCTCCGTCAGGCGCAACCTGCATCCAAAAACTGCTTTGCTTGTTGGGGCTCTTCGCCAAAGCCACCGTGCCCTTCTTCTCAACGCTCTCCATGTAGACGACTCTGGGCGAAGAAATCGCAACGTCCAAGCCGCAGCTGCTTTTCAGCTGGTTAATCGCTACCTCCAGATGCAGCTCGCCCATGCCGCTGAGCAGGTACTCGCCAGTTTCCCTTTCCGCCGCAACATGGAGGTTCGGGTCTTCACTTGCAAGCTTCTCCAGCGCTTCAAGCAAGACGGGAATATCCTTCGGGTTCTTCGGCTCAACCGCCAATGTGACGACGGGTTCGGAGATGTAGCTTATGCCCTCGAAAGGAACCATATCCGCCTTATGTGCCGCGTCAACGAGGGTTTCGCCAGCCTTAACCTCGCCCGTCAAACTCAAAGACGCCAAGTTGCCCGCTGAAACCCAGCCGACCTCTTCCCTAAGCGAACCCATGTCAACAGAAACCCCGTTAACCACCGTTTCAGCCAACGCATCCACAAGATGCAGCCTCTCGCCCTTCGCAAGCTTGCCCGAGAACAGCCTGCCACTTGCAACCGTGCCGCCATCTCCATCCGAATGCACGTTTGTCACGCAGAAAACCGTCGGTCCATCGTCGGCGCATCCAATCAAGGCTTTGCCGATCGGCGAGTCCACCTGTCCATCCCAGATCCCCTCGATCCTGTAGGCTTGGGCTTCTCGCGGGTTCGGAACTTTTCTGATTGACATTTCAAAAACGGCTTCGTAAACGGGCAGGCTCTTCTGCAGTTTGCTGCTCTCGCCTTTCTCATAAGCCCCCATCACGTCAGAAAACTTCACGCCCTTCTGCCTAGCCATGCTCAAAGTGAAGCCCCAACCGTGCAGCGCCGAGCCAAAAGCCACGTTGCCCAGCTTGGCATCAACTTTCCATCGGCTCTTAAACGGCTCTTGAGCATAAAGTTCGATCAGGTCGTTGAAGCCGTCGATTATGTGGTCAAGTTTCCGCTGGATTTGCTCCTCGTTCAGCTGAAGCTCAGTGATGAGCCTGTCAACCTTGTTGATGAAAAGCACGGGACAAACCCGCTCCTCAAGCGCTTGACGCGTTAGGATTTCGGTTTGAGCCATAATCTCCTCCACCGCATCCACAACAACCACGGCGCCGTCAATCACACGCAGAGCCCTCGTAACTTTACCCGTGAAATCCACATGCCCAGGAGTATCCACAAGGTTGATCACGTAAGGGTTGTCGGCGGTTTTGTAGAGCAAGGTGATGTTGGCTGTCTTAATGGTGATTTTGCGCTTCTGCTCTTCCTCAAGAAAATCAAGCACCCGAGCGGAACCAGCCATCGCGGGCGAAAGCAAACCCGCACCCGCCAGCAGTGAGTCGGCGAGGGTGGTTTTTCCATGGTCGATGTGGGCGATTATGCCTATGTTTCGGATAAGCTCTTTTCTACTCATTAATTGCTGGATTTCGCTGATTTGTTTGAACCGCGCCATCAGTAACACTTTAAGATAGCTTTAATTTGCCAACGATGTCCCTATTAAATTTATAATTCCTCGACCGCGTTGAAGCCAACGTGATTTCTTACTCAAAGGTTCGTTTTCAGCCTCTTTGGTCGAAACTCAGCCATGCTGATACATCATTTTATTATTGTTTGTACTCTGCCGACTTTGCCGTCTGTAAGCCGCACTTTGATTCCGTGGGGATGAGTTGAGCTGTTGGTGAGTATGTCTTTGACGACGCCTTCGGTTAATTTGCCGCTCCGCTGGTCCTGCTTCAAAACGATTTTTACGCGGATGCCCGACTTGATTTGGCTTCTCTGCCGATTAGGTTCCATTCCCGATACACAGGCTTCGCTGCTTAAGTGCGTTCGCATCACAAATTCAAAAAATGCTGGAAACACCAGCGTTTTAAGTGGATGATTCTTCCCCTTTACGCAATACTGAATTTATAGTCTCGCCGACAATGATATCCTCAGCCCAGAAGGATCGGACAGTTGAAAAGCCCAACAATAGTTCCCGTTGACCAGCTACTCCAAGAGCCTTACGCTTCAGTCTTATGCTTCCCAAACCCCAGCGAAGCCGAAGCGCAAAGCCGCATCCAAGAACTGCGCAGCCACGGCGTCACCGCTCTTGAGTTCTCTGGGTCAGCCAGCCTCTTCGGCGTTAAGGTTCCAGTCTTAGGCAAGGGCTTTGTCGGCATCGTGGTAATCGCGCATGTGGATGGGGAGAGAGTGGCTGTCAAAATCCGAAGGGCAGACGCAGACCGAGCCGACCTGCTTCATGAAGCGCGTATGCTGTCCATAGCAAACTCTGTAAATGTGGCTCCGAAGTTGATAGCGGCGAGCAAAAATTTTCTTCTTATGCAGCTGATTGACGGCGAGTTGCTTCCCAACTGGCTGAAAACAAACAAGGATGTAGCGGTTTTAAAGCAGGTTTTGGGGGAAGTTTTGGAGCAGTGCTTCAGGCTCGACCAGGCAGGCTTGGACCATGGTGAACTGAGCAGGGCGCCCAAACACATACTCGTAGGCAAGTCGGGGAATCCGTTCATCGTTGACTTTGAAACCGCCAGCGTCGAACGCAGAGTGGCAAATGTCACCGCGGTTTGCCAGTACCTTTTTGCAGGCAACAGTTCAGCCTCAAGGGTTTTGGCTGAAATCTTCGGAGAAATGAATCAGCTGAAGCTGCTTGATGCTTTGAAGGCTTACAAGAAAAACAGGACCCGAACCAACTTTGAGGGCTTACGTGAGGTTTGTCTCTTTTTTTCAAGTGCTTAAGCCAAGATTTCTTGAAGTCTCTTTTGTTCTTTTGCCTGTTTTATTTCCGTGGCGATGCGTCTGCCCATGTACATGTTCTCGCCGTACTTCAGGTAAGCGTATGGCGAGGTGCCGATGCCCACGTTGGTTCCAGCGACGATGCGGGCGGAGATTTCGAAGGTGAAGATTTTGAGGTCGTCGGTGATTACGGTTTCAAGGCAGAAGGGTCCGATGATTCCAGGCGGCGCCAGCTCTCGGGCTTTCCTGTGCACGTTGTCGCCCATACGCATGATTTCAGGCAGCAGTGATTCGCGGAGCACGATGGGGAAGTTGCCGACGATTGTGTACGTTGGGTTAACGTCGATCTCGAGTTGCTCGCTCGCGGGGATTTTGCCGATGGAGTCCACCGCTGACTCGTAGCGCCTATCCATCGCCAGCAGTTCAACGTCGTCGTTTATGATCGAGCTGAAGTAGCTCGGGTAAACGTTAACGCCCAGCGCGTACTCCTGCAGGTGGATGCTGGCTAAATCCGCTTCTTTCAGCAAGCCGCGTTTCACAAGCTCGCTGAATTTTTTATGGAACGCTTTTGGCGAATTCGCCAAGAAGTATCCTTTTCCGCCCTTGGCTCCTGGCAGTTTAGCGATGACCAGACGGTCGATGTCCTCCGGCGTTTTGAACGTGGCTGGCAAGCGGAGCCCTGCCTGTCTTAGCCATTCTTCTTGGGATTTGCGGTTTGCTTCCCAGTGGAGCAGCTGGCGGTTTCCGAACATTGGCACGCGGAGGCTGTCGGTTAACTCTTCAGTGCTGAGGTACGCGGTGAAGGAGCCGTGTGGGATCAAGATGACATTTAGGCTGCGAAGTTTTTCCTGCATCTGGGGGTTCAAGAGTTCTATGAATTCTTTTACGATTATCAGGTTGTCCACAAGCGGGTACTTCTTGTACATGATGGCGTCTTTTTCTTTGCATATGCAAACCGTGCGGAAGCCCTCTTCTTTGGCGCCCTTGAAAATGTTAAGTGAACTGTGGGAGCCCAACGTGCCGATAGCTAGCTTATTCAGGTCGTATTTCTCGAGGATTTTGCTGATGTCCTTGCTGGTTATCATGTTACCACTTCCGCAAGCCTGCCTTCCTTGACTGCACGCTTGACTTCCATCGCCACACGCCTGCCCGGACCAACCTCCATGCCGTACTTGTACTTCATGTAGGGCGACGTAGGCTCGACGCATGGGCAGCCTGGAACCCGTGGGCTAACGTCGAAAACGTAGAACTCCAGGTCCTTCGTTACCGCGCCCTGCAACGCGAACAAGCCTATCATGCCCGGCGGGTACTCTTTCTTGCAGGCGGCAACGAATTTTTCGGCGGCTTCAAACACCTTCTCAATCTGGCTTTCCCGCATGGTTGCGCCCATGTGCCCGATTTCAATGTTTTGGGTTGGAATGTTGAGTTCCAGTTGTTCCTGCGCTGGCAGGTCGAGCACGCCGTCTAGGTCGGTTTGGATTCGCCTGTCAAACCCTAACAGGTCGATTTCGTCGGTCAACGGCGACCAGAACAGGTTAGCGTTGAATTTTGCGCCGATGACGTACTCTTCTATCACCGAGTTTTTCAGCGCTTCCGAGGTGATTATGCCCTGCTTTATGCGTTTCTGCGCTGTTTTCTCGTACTCTTCGGGGGATGAAGCGTAGAAAAACGCTCTTTCGATCGCCCGCTGTTTCTCAGGAACCTTCACGATGGCTAAGCGGTCGATTTCGCTGGGTGACTTGAAGGTTTTCGGCGTTGCTATCCCCGCTTTCTGAAGCAGGTACAGCTGGTTTCGCGGGGTGTTGCGCTCTTCTGTTCGCAGCATCATGCGGTTTCCCATCATGGGCACGGCGAACTGGTTCTCTATCGCCTCGTAGCCAGCGTACACTGAAAACGAGCGGTTAGGAACAAAAACCGTGTTCAAGTCAGTGAGCTTCTTCACGGCTGCCTTGCCTGTTATCTCCGAGAACTTGTCGAGCATGATGACGTGGTCGAAAATGTTTCGGTAGTACTTGGTGTAGGTTTTGTCCCTGCCCCTCTGGCACACGACCACGGTTTCTAAGCCCTCCTGCTTAGCACCTGAAGCAATCTCAAGCGCCGAATGGGAACCTAAGACGCCGATGCGGGTCTCTTTTGGGTTGTAGTTTCTTATTACTTGTTTGATGCTGTCGCTTATCATTCTTTATTCCTTCATGTAACCTTTATACTTGGCAATCACTTGCGCGAGCAAGGGCGCGTTGAACAGTTTACGCCCCGTCATCTCGTTCGCCGCCGCCATGTACATTTCACTGATGATAGTTTTAAGCTTAAAGTCCAGCTTAGGCGGCTGCGACTTGCAAAGCGACTTCCAATCCTGTATTCCTTTGGCTTCGCCTTCCTTTTTCGCCTGCTCCAAATCGGCGTACCAGCTTGTCTTCTTGTAGAATTGTCTGGCTATTTCCTTGCTTACATGCACGCCGCCGTAGGTGAACCTGCACTCGTCCAGCGTCCCCACCACGTCAACTATCATCAGTTCCCTGTTATCGTCGAAGGCTAACTCGATTTTCCCATCCTCATTTCGCAGCCCAGCCTTCGAAGCCATCCCATTTATCACTTCATCCACCATCAGCAAGACATCCTTGATCTTGCCGAGTTCTTGGTCGGTTAAACCCGCGATTTTCTGCGCTTCAGCCCACGTTACGTAGCGGTCTGTCTCCTCCAGTTTTGTGCTCACGTCAAAGATGGGTTTAGTAAGTTGCTCGCCAGGCTTTGGGTAGTGGTCTAAGCCCAGATCCTTCGGGCTTATTTGTCCTTGTTCGAGCCGTTTGAAAACTGATGACCCTTCAGGCAGCCCGTTTCGGTAGATGATTTCCAGCGGAATGAGGCAGTTCTTCAGTTCAGGCGTGTACGCGCTGTAGTCATGCACGATTTTGCCGTTGACCACGCTTGTTTTCGGCTTGTAAACGTTGACCAAGCCGACTTCCATGACGCTTGACGGCTGCTTCACTTCCTTGAACTTAACGACCCTGCCGTTTGCTCCGACCAAACCCCGATAGTGAGTCTTAACTCCCTTCCGCTCCAACTGTTCAAAGCAGTAAGCACCCATAAGGCAGAGAGCAGCTCCCTTGGCTCCGATGTGGTCGGGCATTTCTCCCCAGTCGAAAACGCTGTAGCGGTCAGAAAAGTGGAACCTGCCGACGCCCATCTTGTCAACTGTTGGTTTTTTGATTACTTCGAGGTCTTTCACGCTGCCCATTCCAATTCTCCCTTGTCTGTTCTTGGTTTTAGCAGATTATTCTGTTTTAGCTTATATCGCTTTACCCTGACAAAGAGCTTGACAAGACAATCACAATGTAACTTGCAACAGTTATTGAGGGCTGCAGCGCTCTGACGAGAAGAACCAGTTCGACCGTGCACGTTTCCGCGAGGCGTTTGGCTACATTTATTAAAAACGCCGTTCCATTTCTAGTTTGGAGCCCTCTGGAGGGAAAAAGGGTGGATCTCGCAGCTTTCTACGCGCTTGGCACAGCGTTAATCGTTGTCGGCATAATCATAATCATAGTTGCGATCATTGTCGCCTCCGTGAGGGGCGCTGGAACGACTAAGGAGAAGGCTGGAAAAAGCAGGGTTAGAGGCGGGGGCGTAATCATGATTGGCCCTATCCCGATAATCTTCGGCACGGACAAGGAATCCGTCAAGACAGTTCTGGTGTTGGCTTTAGCGCTCGTCATCGCGGTCATCATCGCCATGCTGCTGTATTACTGGCTGCTGAGGTAGGATGGCATGGCAAGCATGGGTGAAGACGAGGATGAGGGCTTCGAGGTTTCCAACAGGCTATTTTTGCTTCTGATCTTAGGTGTCGCTTTGGTTCTCCTCGGCATAGTCGTGTTAGCGGTTGCCTCATTGGTTCTCGGCGGCTCAACAAGCGTCAGCGGTGTGGTTTTCATCGGGCCGTTCCCGATTGTTTTCGGTTCAGGGCCTAACGTCGCATTCCTGATAGTCATCGGGGTAATTCTCGCGGTCCTGAGCGTAGTCGTTTTTCTGGTGATGAACAGAAAGCGTGGCTGGTTTTGAGAGTTAAAAAGAGAAGAAGGCGGGTTTACTCGTTTATTTCCTCTTCTTCTTCCTTGCCGTAGTACACGTAGAGGAAGATGAGGACCAAGGCAATGAAGACTGCGCTCATTGCGACGTACTGCAGCGTTACGAAGTATGCGCCTATATTCATGCGGGTTCTCCCTTGATTTGCTTACTCTTGTAACTTCTTAATATTTAAGGTGTCGCTTTTTTCCACTCGTTCATCAGCATCTCATAGCAGTCGTCGTCTGCATCCACGGCTTCGAACCAGCCGAGGTTCTGCGCGATCTTCTGGGTCAACAGGTGATAGCACATGTGGACTTTCTTGTCGATAACGCGGAAGTAGAAGTCGTCGCACGTGCAGAATTCGGCTTCAGGCATGATAAGGTAGTCCCGTTCCCTGCCGACGACGATCCAGACGACTCTTCCGCTCGGCTTGAAAGTGTACTTTTTCGCGCGTCCCTCCTTGAGCGCGTCGAGGGCTTTCGTGAACCTTGAACCGAAAAGCTCGTAGAGCTCCGTCAGGTTGGTGCCTGACAGTTTGCCCGCTGCCTTTGCCTCCCTGCAGATGGCGTTTAACGTGTCTAACTCTTGATTGCCGCTCATCAGTTCACTCGCAAATTGAAACGTTAAGGGGAAATGGGTTTGGCTAGCCGATGTCGATGGGTTCTCCCTTGGGCTTGTTTTCCGCTTCAGCCTTCGGCAGGACGACTTCTAGGACGCCGTTCTTGTAGGTTGACCTTGCCTCTTTCACGCGTACCTTCGCGGGCAAATCAACATCCTTGTAGTACTTGATCTGCGGCGTATCCACCGAAATCGTCAGCGAATCCTCCGTGCCGTGCAGTTTAATGTCGCTTTTCTCGACGCCTGGCAACTCGACGACCACGTGGATTTCGCCGTTTGCGTCAACGATGTCCACGAGCGGCTCGCGTTCTTCCTTGACTTGGGGCGTGCCCTTGAGGCCTTTCTTGATGTTGCCGAACTCTTGGATTTCAGGCTTACCGTCGGGGCCGATTTTCATGCTGTACCCGTAGACGAATGGGCCGAGCTCCCTGACTGTGCTTCCGTCAGGCAGCTTGCGTTCCTTGACGTACTCCTTGGGCACTTTCTCCGTGAAGTTCTTGAGTTCCTCGTCCATCATCTTCTCCATCTCACGGAACATGTCGTCTATGTCGCCGAAGAACGGGTCCTTCGCTCGTCTCCTACGTGTCCACTCAGGGTACTCATCATCATTATCCGAAGTCATAACAGTCTTCACCACGCATAGCCATGCGTTTTCCGCTCCAATAAATTTTATGCACACAAAAACGCCCTTTAAACGTTGCCGCCCACCAGTTTCAGCCTGCCCCGCAGGTGCCCGTGAGCACTGCCGCGTCGCGGTTTAAAAGTTTAAATGATGGAAAACAAACTAAATGTTTTCAGCCATCGGGTTAGGCGGCGATTTGCGTGCCGGGGTAGCCTAGCCTGGCCAGGGCGCCAGACTCATAATCTGGAGTCAAAAGGGGCTATGCGCTCTTTGCCAGAAGTCGCGGGCTCGAATCCCGCCCCCGGCACCACTTTTTGTGCAAGTACCAAAAATAAGGCAGAATTAAGCTTGGATGGCATTGAATCGAATGGAAACAATCAAATTATTTATCATTATAAAAACTGTAACATGGTAAATACTTACCAGAGTAAAACTCTGAAGATTATTTACCATCATCATAAGCTTTTCCGCATGGGGTACGGTAGGGTAAAGACAAAATTGACAACACCAATTTCGATTCATACGTTAGCTTACAGCAAAACAGCAAGCGAAAAATCGCAATTAATACAACAAAAACAGTATACAGAACATTAAATAGTATGCAAAACAGCCAAATTTCACCATATTCCCCTACCTAGCCCACGATTTCGACCGTCACCGTGCCAGAATCCATCTCAAAAATCTTGGACATATGGGTTAACATCCTACCCTATCGCTATCAGCACGTACATTTTTAACATGTTATATGAGACTTTTTAAGTCTAAAAACGTGTTTGTTACAAAGTGTTACAAAAGAAATTTAACAAAAGCCCATAATGTTCCATCAAAGGGTCACGTTTGAAAGCGTATACACCATTCATTTTCTTGCTTACCACCTTAATACTAAGATGTACGGCTACATTAAGCTTAACTGCTGAAAGAGTGGAAAACTTCATTCTTAATATCGAATTTGCAATAACGAGAGCTAAAAGTAGAGAGTTCAAGATTCTTTTTAGCCATTGGTTCCATTGCATCGACGTTGCTTCACGTTTGAAAGACTCACTTTGTAACATTTTAATGCCTTAAAAAGATTGAGCAAAGTGAAAAACTGACAACCAAAACTCTTACTATTTTTAACAGTTTTATGTTAAAGTCATGGAAAGAAATGCTATTCATTAATTACGGTAACATGACCACCATTTTCTTTAGCAGTTTCTATTAAAAGCTGGATTTCCCCTGGATTAAAATCTCTGCTTGAAATTATCACGCTACCACCGTCTTCTAGAAGAAGAACTATTTGACCATATGATAGTTTTGTGATTTTTCCCCCTCCAATCTTTTAAGATTATCTTCTTTTAGTTTTAAGTTTTTGCTCTGTGCGCTTTTTGCCCTGTTTTCCCTAAACAATCCAGACATCGCAAGGCAGTTATCCTAAACGGAATAATATTTTATTATTCATAATTTGCCTCACTAATCTTCCGTATGCATTAGAATTTTTTTCCTTTAACATGTTAGCTAAAGCTTTTCCTTCTTTAAAACCCTCATCAACTTCAGCTTTTGTAACTTTGCCTTTTTCAATTTTAAGTTTTGTTTTAGGGTTGTCCTTATAATAGCTAATTGACCTATGTTGAAAACTGTATCTAACTAACCTATGAATTATCAGGTCTCTTAGGTCATTAAACTTTTTAAGCCTGTCAAAATCAATTTGGTCAATCTCATGGTAAGTATCTTTGAGCAGTTTTGCTGACTTCATGAATCTGTATTCATCGTTAAAAGGATGATTCGTACGTAACTGAATATTGGAAGTCATCAACCAGTCGATGTATGCATGAAGTAACGCAAAAGCTTCAACATATCTGGTATGATTAAAGGCTTCTTCAGCACCTTCCAAAATGTTCCCTTTTAATGTAAGGGCACCATCGACCATTTCCTCGACGTCCATATAATTTCCTATCCTTTTCCTCTTAGTTTAATCAACTTTGCTTAAGAGATTTTTGAACAGTCAGAAAAGTTGCCCATTCTTTGAATTTTATGTTCTTTTTCAGCTTGTTTTTGCGCTTGCTCTAACTGCTAGGTGCCAAGTTCTCTGTATATGAGGTTACGCCTGAAGGTAGGTAAAAGGGGCTAAAATCGCTGTTAGGTGCATAACTTCTTTCTCCCTCAAATACTGTAGGGTTGAAAGTATAGATATTATATGATTGCCCACCTGTTAACATAACGCTGTAGTGACCGTTAACAACCGATGCGCTTGTCAATATGCTTTCATTGGTATTCTGGAAATAGAGAGTATTAGAAGAACTGCCTTGAAAAGTAACTGTACCAGAAACTTGTACTTGACCGTTTGTTTGAGTATTTTTTCCAGAGTTAGATAAAGCCACTAAGCTTATTCCGACCAAGGCAATCAAAACGATAAACACAACACCGACTATGATTGCCACATTTCTTAGAGTATGTGACGGCTTGTTTGCTGGTGGTGACTGTGGCTGAAGAGTTTGAGGCATTCTTGGAACTGAAGTGTTAGCAGTATTAGCTAGCGGTTTGCCACAATATTTGCAAAAACGTTCGCCTTCATGTGCTTCTTTACCGCAATGCTGGCAGTAAACCAAGATTTTGCCTCTTAACAAACAATCGGTATGCATCTTATCAGTATTTTAGTTTTTAGTTTTTGCTTTTTGCGCTTTTTTGCCTTTTAGTTTTGTATCCTATGCATAGCTGCTTGGCATATTGAAACCGTGTCTTTGCTGCAATACTTATAATATTCGGACATTGACATTAATTTGAAATTGATGTTAAGCGAAGGTGGAAAACCAACACTAAAACCATCAATCTTAATTCTACGGAAAAATAGTTTTAATTTCCAAATAAGAACGTAATATACGTATCTTACTTCTCTTTTGATTCTGTTTTCATTCTGGTATGTTATGAACATTTTTATCGTGTAGCTGTATTAAGCGGAACTGCTATAAAAGAAGTTATTTATAATACAGTTCCAACTAAAATGTTAGGTATTATCTGTTTTAGACGATACGGCACCAACCATTTTTGCGGGTGCTTTTTGCCGCATGATTTAGGATTGATGTATGGGTTAGCGGTTTCTGGCGTGTCTTTTAGGCGTCGTTACTCGCCAAATGTCACCTCTCCAGAGTCTAAGAACGCTTCTTTTCCCCATTTGCGGTGGCTACCATCATCATGTAATGGCTTGGGAATAATAGGCTTTAAAACCAAGAGCCCATTTTCACGAAGAACGTCAAATTCGGCTCCAGTTTTTAGACCAAGCCGCTCGCGTTCATCAAGCGGAATAAGAATCCTGCCTCGCTCATCCATCTTGGCCTTTCCCACTGATAAACACCCACATTACTAAATAAGAAACTACCCAAATAAATCTCATCCACTGGCTTTCGCCCATTTCAGGGGATTCCATCCTTTCAAGAAACGTTTAAAGTAATTATCTCCAAATCTAGTCAATTGCCCTTACTTCTTGGGAAGCTTATTATCGAACTCTTCCAGACGGATTACCCGTTGTGCTCGGCTCATGACCCTTTCCTCTGCCCAGACTTTTTGCAACTAAACTACAAAGAATAAGCGATTGCGCCTATTCCCAAAGCGATTAAGAAGAAAGGCATGGTCACCCGCAGAACGTAGCTTCCCCACGCCAATTGGCCTGGACTGCCCACTCTTCTTGGAATGTAGAGCAACAGCAAAAACCCCAGAAGCAAGCTTCCAATCCCAACGGCAAAGAACTTTTCGATCATGCCCCTCAGATCCGATTTAGAAAATAAGGTTTGTCAGCTTTGTAGTTTTAAATTTTGCCATCGCTTGCTTGATTGTTTTATATCTTCGCCACATGTTTCCCGAAAAAACAGTTTACGTTCCTAGTGGACTGCCGTGAAGGTTTTTCCGCAGTTGTCGCATACGTAGTATGATAGGTGGAATACGCTGTTTTCTATGGTTCTTTTCGGTTTAGAAACGTCTTTCTTGCAGTTTGGGCATTCGACCATAAAAGGCACCTTGGAGCAAATCAAAGTGTGCGTTTGCAGAAATAAACTTTGTTTTTTCTTTCTCCATAAAAAACCAGACAGATGCTGAATTTGGCTAAAAACTATGCGTTTCAAATCTTTTCTCCGCGCTCTTGTTCCTGCAGGAGGGCTTTTTGTCGAACATTCTTCCATGCAGGATTATATAGTTTAGGGGTTGCTAGGCTGTTTGGGAAACGTGCGTTTTTTTGGAGCGTAAAGAAGCGGTAGAGTTACTAAGGGAACTAATCGGCAAGAATCTGGCTTCGCCCTCGCTGATGTCTATTGAAAAAAATAGACGCGGCAGCTTCAAAGTAATTATGAAAAACGACTGTGACACTATGGCGCTAAGAGAGTTCGCCGCTGAAAAGAACCTCATGGTGGAAGTGGATTCGGAAAGAGGCTACTGCGTTATCCACAGACCCTGACCTGTGGCTATTTAGCTCGCGGATTGTTGCCGTTTCAAAACGTGCCCCAACGGTTTTGTGAAACCTTATTAAAGTCTAAATGCAGAAGCCATTCTGAAGTGAAACCATTGAAGGACTACGACAACTTTTTCCTTCCAAGCGGCGACTTGAAAAAGGGCAAGGCGTTCTACGAGGGCGTGCTGGGGTTGCAGGTTAAGTTTGACTTTTCAGGTATGGGCATGGTCGCCTTCAAAGTCGGCGACAACGAGCCCGCCATCATCCTCAAGGACACAGGCAAGTTTCCCGACGCTAAGCCGACCATCTGGTTCGTCGTGGACAGCGTAAGGGAAGAGTACAAGCGGCTGTCGGCGAAAGGCTTAAAGTTCCTGTCTGAACCGTTCGAGATCCACACGGGCATGGCAGTCGAGTTCGAAGACCCCTTCGGCAACAGGCTAGGCTTAACCGATTATTCTAGGACTCCGAAGTAGTTTGGGAGGCTGAGTGTGACCTTTAGAAAAACGAGCAGGTGGAAAAGGCAACAGGCTAAGATGGTGGTGCGTTCGGCTAGGAAGCCGATTTTCAGGCACCGTGTCATGAGGGGAATGGATAACGTGCGTGGTGGACCCAGATACAACCTTGGAAACCGCAGAGACACAAGGCTGATGAACAGGCGTTCCAAAAGGAAACGTTGAGTTGCTTTTTCATTTTTTTGTTATGCCGTGTTTTATTTTGCGCCTGCGAAGGCACGCCTTAATACAAAAACCTTATAAGTTTTATAAGTTATAAAGTTTATAAGGTTTGAAATGTCATTCACACTCTATCCAGTAAGCGGAAAAGACTTCGTCGGAAGAAAATCACTCGTAGAAGAGCTTACAAAGGAGCTCTCTTCACAGAACAGGATCGGCTTTTCTATTTCAGGAGTGCGAAGAGTCGGCAAAACAAGCATCCTGAAGGAAGTCAAGCATAAACTTGAAGAAAAAGACATTGTAACAGTGTACATTTCATCTTGGCAGATACTCCCAAAAACCATCGACGAATTCACGCAGGTTCTAACAAAAACCGCGCTTGAGGAATTTCGAGATCGCTTGCCCGTTAGGTTCAAGTTTGAGGAATTGCTTGAATCAGGGACTAAAGCGTTAATGCGTATTCTCTCTGGGCTAAAGTTGTCAGCAAAGGTTTCTGAAGACCTTGAAGCCTCAATATCTTATATGCGAAAAGAATCGGACGATGTAACTGCCGCGGTGACAAAGTCCTTATCTCTGATTGAACATCTGGCGGAAATGACCCAATCCGCGTGTGTACTCATGCTGGATGAATTCCCATCGTTAGTTGACCTAACATACGGGTCAAAAAATCAAAAAATCGGCAACGGAATAATACAGCTGCTTAGGACGCTTGTTGAGGAATTCAAGTACACCAAACTTGTCGTGGCAGGGTCGTTCAGGTCAACACTCAATAACTTGGTAGCAAAGCAGAACGCTCCATTCTACAAGCAGCTTTTGCTCAGGGAAGTCATGCCCTTCGATGAAAAAGAAATCGATGAATTCCTCCAGCATTATTTGCCAAACGTGAAGTTCAAAACCGAAAAAACAAGAGAAATGATGCGTAGCGTTTCCAGCGGAATCCCCTATAATCTTCATGTGATAGGCAAAGAAATTCAGTCTGAAGGTCTGAAAACAATCGGGGAGGCGGAAGTGCGAAAAGTAGTAAACGATGTGCTGAGGAAAGAGGGAGAACTTTACTTCAGAGAATACCTGCATGACCTTCAACCTTTCGAAATCAAAGTTCTAAAAGCACTGGTCCGCTCACCCAAAATCAAGCCTGTGGAAATTGCTATTTCAGCGTACATGGAGAAAGACACTGTGAACACGGCGTTGACTCTGCTTACCGACTGTGCGATACTGAAGAGGAAATCACGCGCCACCTACGAGTTCACCGACAATCTTTTCTCGCAATGGCTGCGCATTAGCGGAAGCCTCTGAAACTGCAAACCATTTTCGGGACAAATTTAGCTTTCAGTTTCGGCAACGCTTTTGGGCTAAACATATTTACTTATTCCTCAGATGTACAGTCGTGTTTGACTTGAGCAGCGAGAACAAACCGTGGCTGGGCGCGTACCCCTCTGCCGTGCCGAAAAACTTGGATTACCCAGTTGTTCCCCTTCAAGGGCTCTTAAGCCAAGCGGCTCAGAAACATCCTGCAAAGGCTGCCATAGCTTTCGGCGGGAAAGAAACCTCTTACGCGCAGCTTGACGCGTTTTCAAACCAGTTTGCACACGCGCTGGTCAGCTTGGGCGTCCGAAACGATGACCGAGTGGCGGTTTTTCTGCCCAACATCCCCCAGTTCATAATCGCGTATTTCGGCGCGCTCAAGGCAGGCGCGGTTGTGACGGCGATTAGCCCGCTGCATCGGGAACGCGAAGTAGAATACCAGCTGGCGGATTCAGGCGCCGAAACCGTTGTCACGCTGGGTTCTCTTTTCGGCGTGGTGGATCATGTTTGGGCTAAGACAGGCGTGAAAAACGTCATAGTAACCAGCATGCCCCCTACTGAAGACGCCAACTTGCCAATTAAACCCCATGTGTGGAGTTTTCAGCAGCTAGCAGAAAAAGCCCCAGCGGCTCCTCTTGAAGTGCGGCTTGACCCGCGGGAGGACTTGGCGGCGTTACAGTACACGGGCGGCACAACGGGGACGCCGAAAGCTGCAATGCTGACCCACCGTAACCTCGTCTCGAACGCCGTTGCCTTCGCAGCCTGGATCCGAGGCAAGCCAGCCCATGAAACCTTCCTGACTGCGCTGCCGCTGTTTCACATTTACGGGATGACAACCAGCATGACCGTGCCCGTCAGCTTAGCCGCCAAGATGGTTCTGATGCCCAGGTTTGAGCCAGCCAAAGCGTTGGAAGCAATCCAGAGGCACGGGGTCACGGTTTTCTGTGGTGTTCCAACCATGTACCAGGCGCTGTTGGCAAGCCCTGAGCTCAGCAGGTACGATTTGACGTCGGTTCGCGTCTGCATCAGCGGAGCCTCGCCTCTGCCGCCCAACGTTCAGAGGCGGTTCATGGAGGTCACGGGCGGGCTGCTTGCGGAGGGCTACGGGCTGACTGAGGCGTCGCCTGTCACACACTGCAGCCCCGTTGACACGTCGATGCGAACGGTGCGGGTCGGCTCAATCGGGCTGCCCCTACCAGACACAGAAGCGCGCATCGTCGATTTAGAAACGGGCAAGCCGCTGGCGATGGGCGAGGTGGGCGAGTTAGCGGTGAAGGGTCCGCAGGTGATGAAGGGCTACTGGCGCCGCCCTGAAGAAACCGCCGCCGTGCTCCACGACGGATGGCTTCTGACAGGCGACATCGCCCGCTTGGACGCTGACGGGTACTGCTACATCACCGACCGCAAGAAAGACCTCATAAAATGCAAGGGCTACAGCGTTTACCCGCGCGAGTTGGAAGACGTTTTGTACGAGCACCCAGCCGTCAAGTTGTGCGCGGTCGTGGGCGAACCCGACGCGGTGGCAGGCGAAGTCCCCAAGGCTTTCGTCATGCTCAAAGAAGGCGTGGCTACTTCAGCAGAGGAACTTATGACTTTCGTCAACGACAAAGTCGCACCCTACAAAGCGATCCGCCAAGTAGAATTCAAAGAGGAGTTGCCTATCAGCTCAGCAGGTAAAGTTCTAAGGCGTCTACTTTAGAATGAAAGGATTAGCGAATGCTGCTGCTGCCGCCGATTAATCTGCATTTCGTAATCCGAAAATCTCTCGGCTAGTTGGTATATCCGTTGGTACCTCTTGCATAATGCAAGTGTTGTTAACTTTTTTTACCCCCAAGTCCACAACTTTGAATGGAGTAACTATTATTGCCCTTATGGTTAAGCTAACGCTTATCATTTCTAATAATCGTATAAGCTGTGATTGGTATCTTCGAATTTGGTTTTTAGCTGAATTTATTTCGCTATCTCGCATTTTGACTTTGACCAAGCATAAATTGCCTGTCTTGTCCTTCCCAATTATGTCAATTCTTCCTCTTCCGATTGAATATTCCTTAAGAAGAACTCTGAAATTCTTTTCTATTCTGTCTGGATTTGCGTATACCTCATTTAGGAACATATTGTGCTTCATGATTCAACTCTCCTTGTATAATTAGAAATTGGTTTTATTTCATAGCAAATTTACCAAACTCGGAATTGTTTGCAACTTAATATAAGTGATATCTAAAAAAACGGTCAGGTTGCAAGAGATTTTTTACTTGAATTGGTTAAAATTTTCTCAACTGTGCGCTATTATTTCTTTTTGACGATCAATAGATAAAACTCTAATCGACTTGGGAAAAGTTAATTGGAATGCAATTCAAGTTCTAATAAGAAGTTGGCTTTGTATTGCGCGTAAAAGTAAATGTTACAGGCGTTGTTCAAGGCGTCGGGTTCCGCCCATTCGTCTACCGCATCGCGGTCGCAAATGGCTTGGCAGGGTACGTTCGGAACAGGGGCGACGCGGGAGTCGAAATCCTGCTTGAGGGTGACGCGCAAGCGGTCAAGCGTTTCGTGCGTGACCTGACCGTGAAGAAGCCGCCTCTAGCCCACATCGACGCGGTTAAATCCACAGAGCTTTCAGGCGAGAACCAGTACGGCGACTTCTCGATTTGGAGGAGTTCGGAGGAGGCGGAGCTTTCAGGCTCGATTATTCCGCCTGACATCGCCATCTGCGACGAGTGCCTCGCTGAGCTGCGTGACCCGAAGAACCCGAGGTTCGAGTACTTCTTCATCACCTGCACCAACTGCGGACCCCGCTTCACCATCATCGAGCGGCTCCCGTACGACCGCGAGAACACGACG
The DNA here is from genome assembly GCA_963768345.1 of Candidatus Bathyarchaeota archaeon. GTDB lineage: Archaea > Thermoproteota > Bathyarchaeia > Bathyarchaeales > Bathycorpusculaceae > Bathycorpusculum. The sequence continues at coordinate 37,688 of CAVYHL010000001.1, forward strand.
ATGCGCGAGTTTCCAATGTGCGGCTTCTGCCAACGAGAGTACGATGACCCAGCGAACAGGCGGTTTCACGCGCAAACCGTGGCTTGCCCACCCTGCGGACCGAAGGCTTACCTGACAACACGCGGCGGCGAGCCCGTCGAAGCGAAAGACCCCGTGCGCGAGGCGGGTCGGCTGCTGTCGGAGGGCAGCGTGCTCGCGGTGAAGGGGTACGGCGGCTTCCACATTGCCTGCTCGGTTCTGCTGGACAAGCCTTTGACGCGGCTTCGAGCGACGAAGCACAGGCGCGAAAAACCCTTCGCCGTGATGGCGCGGAGCTTGGAGGCGGCTAAGGGCTTCGCCGAAGTCGGCTCGAAGGAGCAGGAGCTGCTGCAGTCGCCCATGCGTCCGATCGTGCTGCTCAGCAAGGACGATGGCTACAGCCTTTCAGCGCTGGTTGCGCCGAACCTTCACAACGTCGGCGTTATGCTGCCTTATACGGGCTTGCATTACCTGCTCTTCGACCGTGTTGACGACCCAGCGTTCGTGATGACCAGCGCCAACCCGCCCAACCAGCCCATCGTCTACGACAACGACGAAGCCCTCAACACGCTCGGTGGCACAGTTGACTATTTCCTGTTTCATAACCGCAAAATCGCCCATAGATGCGACGACTCAGTCATGCGCGTCCACGGCAACCGCCAAGTCTTCATCAGGCGAAGCCGCGGCTACGCGCCAGCGCCCGTGAGGCTTAAGGCGAAGTCGAAGCGGTGCGTCGTCGGCTTAGGCGGCGAACTCAACAACACAGCCTGCGTGCTGCTTGAAGACAAAGCGTTCATCAGCCAGCACGTCGGCGACGTGGAAAACGTGGAAACCCGCAGTTTCCTGCAAGAAGCAGCAAACCACCTCTACAGCCTGACGAACTGCCACGCTGAAACAGTGGTCTGCGACCTGCATCCGAAGTTCACGACGACCGCGTTGGCGCGGGAGATGGCGGAGGCGGACGGGTCGCCGCTGATTCAGGTGCAGCATCATCACGCTCACGCCGCCGCCTTGATGGCGGAGCACAACTTGGAGGAGGCTGTCAGCGTCATCTGCGACGGGTACGGCTACGGCTCGGACGGTGGCGCTTGGGGAGGAGAAATCCTGTTCTGCACGCGGGAGTCAGCGAAGTTCAAGCGTCTCGGGCATCTGGCGCCTCAACCGTTGCTCGGCGGCGATGTGGCGAGCCGTTACCCCATGCGTGTGGCTGCTGGAATGCTCGCGAAGGCAGGCGTCGACATTGAGCCTTGGCTGATGCAGAACGCTGCGCGCTTGCCCTTCGGCGAAACGGAAGCCAACCTGATTCTTGGGCAACTCGGCAAGGGCTACGGGGCGGTTGATACGACGAGTTGCGGCAGGGTTCTGGACGCGGTCGCAGCCGTTTTGGGCGTCTGCTACGAGCGAAGCTACGAGGGGGAACCCGCGATGAAGCTAGAATCCGCCGCCCTAAAGGGCAAGGACGTGTTGAAGCTGAAGCCAGCCTTCCACGGCGACACGCTGGACACTTCGGGTCTGCTGCGGCTGATTTTCGAGAACAGGGCAGAATCCCCCGCTGGCGACTTGGCTTACTCCGCGCACGCTTACTTGGCGAGGGGTCTCGGCTCCTTGGCAGTGGAAAAAGCCATGGTTCTGGGCGTCAAAAACGTCGGTTTTTCAGGCGGCGCCGCGTGCAACCAGATCCTTGCCAAGGTCATGCGTAGGACGGTTGAGGATGCGGGGCTGCGGTTTCTGGTGCATGAGGCTGTGCCTGCTGGCGACGGCGGGGTTTCGTTCGGTCAGGCTGTTGTAGGTGGCTTTTCACGGTTTTAGACCAATCTCTTTTTATCGCCGTTCAGGGCGTTTCTACTGTTGATGGTTATGTGTTTAGCTATTCCCGCTAAAGTCATGAGCATGCAGGGCGACAAAGCCAGCGTGGATTTCGGTCAGGGAGTCCTGCGGGAAGTAAACGTTTCGCTTGTCGAGGCTAAAGTGGGCGATTACGTTCTGGTCCACGCGGGCTACGCGATCCAAATTATCGAGGAAGAGGACGCGAAGGAAACCCTTAGCCTGTGGAACAGCATCCTTGAAGCTGGACAGTAACAACGCGTTTTTGAGGCGGATGGCGTGGCTGAAAACCTGAAGTTCCGAAACCCCCAGTTAGCCCAGAACATTGCTTCAAAAATCAAAAGCTTGGCGCCGAAGGCTGGAAAAACAAAAATTTGCCATGTCTGCGGCACGCACGAGTGGACGATCACGCATTTTGGCTTGCGCAGCCTTTTGCCCGAGAACGTTGAGGTCATCGCTGGTCCAGGTTGCCCTGTCTGCATCGTGCCCGCGGCTGAAATCGACGAGGCTGTGCAGCTGGCGAAGATGGGCGTTGTGGTAACGTGCTTCGGCGACGTTTTGCGTGTGCCCGGCAGTCAGATGTCGCTTTTGGAAGCTAAAGCCGCAGGCGCCGATGTGCGAATAGTGTATGCCGTCTCCGACGCGGTTGAAATGGCTAAACGTGAACCGAGCAAGCAGTTTGCGTTCTTCGCGGTCGGCTTCGAAACGACGGCGCCTTCAACCGCGGTTGAAGCCCTCGGCAACCCACCGAAAAACCTCAGCTTTCTCGTCTCTCACCGTTTAATTCCACCAGCCATGGAGCTGCTGCTGGGCGTGGGCGACCTGCAGATTGACGGGTTCATCGCGCCGGGGCACGTGAGCGCCATCATCGGGCTTAAGCCTTACGAGTTGTTCCCGCGGGTGTATCGGATGCCGACGGTGGTGGCTGGTTTTGAGCCATTGGACGTTTTGATGTCGATTTACATGATTGTGAAGCAGCAGAGCGAGGGTGCGGCGAGGCTGGAGAACGAGTATCCGCGGGTGGTTAAGCCTGAGGGCAACCCTAAAGCGTTGGAGATGATGCATGAAGCGTTCACGGTTACGGGCGGGAACTGGCGGGGCATCGGGCAGGCTCCCAGACTCAGCGTTGCAGCTGCGCGAGCAGTTTGCCGATTACGATGCAAGGCTCAAGTACGGCGTTCATGTTGAGCAGGGCAAAGATATATTGCTGGGCTGCGAATGCCACCTGGTCATCATCGGAAAAATCAAGCCCAACGAATGCCCGATGTTCTTGCGGGCTTGCACGCCTGAGAAGCCCGTGGGCGCATGCATGGTCAGCAGCGAAGGCACCTGCAGAGTCTGGGCGAAAAACGTGGCTGTCCAAAGCTTAGATTCTTGAAAGGGTCGCCTATAGGTCTTTTTAGCCTTTGCGGCGATTAAGCAAGTTATCTCTATGAGTTTCAACGCTCAAAGTGGTAAGAATAGGCGATTTATTAGTTGGAATCTTAGCGTCTTCATCTTCAAGATATAGCTCAATTGCTTCCCACAAATTACCTAGAGCCTTCCTCTACATTTTTCCCTTGACTAGCTATATCCAATTCAGGGGACCAAGCGGTTTGCAGTTTTCCTTCCTTCCACAGTATTGCTGAAAAAGTAATACTTTCAGTCATAGAGGCCACACAGAGTATCGCGTCCAAGTTGTAAAAATAGTTTATGCAAACGGAAATCAATACTAAACTAATCAATTCACGCTTAGCAGATTCTTGGCACTGGGTCGCCTACGGGCCTTGCGATAATTCTTTTTCCGCCTACTTGGGTTTGCATGGCAACGCCCCTGAATTGGGTGGTGGTTTCGCCGATTATTTGCGCGTTTTTAGCCTCTTCAGTCTGCCTCAAAAACTCAAGGGCTTCTTGCGCCTTCTCCTTAACGACGCCGATTATGTATTTGCCCTCGTTCCCAACTTCGAGCGGGTCCAAGCCGAGCATGTCGCATGCAGCCTGAACGTCCTCTCGAATGGGCACTTTTTCCTCTTGGATTAGTATGCCGACTTTAGATTTTTCCGTCCACTCGTTAAGCGCGTCAGCTAAGCCACCCCGTGTGGGGTCTTTGATGGCGACGACTCCGCCGACCTCGCCGAGCAAGCGCTGCGTCATGCGGTTGAGCGGTCGCACATCCGATTTTATTTCGCTTCCGAAAGTCAAGCCCTGCTGAGCCGAAAGCACCGCCAGCCCGTGGTCGCCGATTGTGCCCGTCAGGATTATTTTGTCGCCCTCGGCAAGGTTAGAATCAAGCGTCCAGCGGGCGGCAACCGCTCGGTACTGCCTCGCCACTTTGAGGTCGCTGTCCAACGCCGCGGTTCTCTTGCCGATTCCCGAAACGTTCATGACCAAGCCGCCCAAGGCGCCCTTCTCCACGACCTTCGTGTCACCCGTCACTATGCCGACGCCTGCTTCAATGCACGTGTCACGCATGCTCTTCAGAATTCGCTCCAAATCCGCCAGCGGCAAGCCCTCCTCCAGGATGAGCCCGCATGCCAACGCGTACGGCATCGCGCCCATGGCTGAAATGTCGTTGACGGTGCCTGAAACCGCCAAGCGTCCGATGTCGCCGCCTGGGAAGAAAATGGGTTTAACCGCGTGAGAATCACTCTTGAAAACGACGTCGCCGATGACCGCTGCGTCGTCCATTGCTTCCAGCGGCACCTCTGCAGCGTTTCCTAAGCCGCCGAAGTACTTCACAACGTAGTTTTTGACGAGGTTATGCATGACTGTGCCGCCAGCACCATGCAGCATAGTGATTTTCTCATTTTTGCTTGACACTTAGAGTAACTCCTCCTACTTGACAAATGCAATGCAAATAAGTAAAACATAAACAAATCGCAATTAGCGAAGTTTTTGTCATCTTATTTAGCAACTTAGCCATTATTAAGAAAATAAGGTGAGGTAGTAATAGTGTCACAAAAAGCGCGTAGAACCTCAAAAAAATTTAATTACCTTAAGAACGGGATTTTCACTTAAGACTAAAAGAAGCTATCTGACTCGCCTGCGCTTGCATTATTTTCTTTTGAGTCTAATGAATAAGTATAGACCTAAACTCGAAAGTCCTGAGGCAATGGAAATGAGCAATAGCATCCAGAAGCCCAGCGTCAAGGGCACCATTTCCGGATTGGCACTGTTGAGTATTACTTTGCCGACTATAAGATTTGGAGGAACCGCTCCCCAAAAGTCATAATCCGAAGTGGGTGGTACCGCTGGGTATTTGGCGCTGCCGATGGCGTCAGCTTTAGTGTAGAAGCAGGTCGTTCCATTGATTTCTGCCTTGGCGACTATTCGGTGAACGATAAGCTGATTGGGGTTGTCTGGATTGTGAAACATGATTATGTCGCTGTTGGGATAATCTGCGCTGAGGTTTGCAGGGTTAATGTTCGGGTCCACCAAAACAAGCGAGCCTTTCATGATTGTTGGTTCCATGCTTGCTGAGGAAAGCGTTACCATTTGATAGTGTCTCTGGATGGAGGGCGTTTGAAAGTAGAGAACTACTGCACCGACCGCAGATATTAAAAAAATCACCAGAAGAACAATTATCGCAGTTCTCTTTATAAGCAACTTATCATTCCATTAAACTTTCTGTGACCATTTGTATTTAAATCCATCTATCTGAGTAAGTAGCGCTGATGCTAAACAGGTTGGAAAAGACAAGCAGCGTTACCTAAACCGCCAAAGTATTTTACAATGTAGTTCTTGACCAAGTTGTTCCACCCAGCGCCATGCAGCATGGCGACCTTTTCGCTCTTGGTTGACATTTCAGTTGATTCCTCTAAATTTCACAGGTGGAATATTGAATAAGTAAAACATAAACAAATCGCACAGCATGAAAGTTTTTTATCTCACAAGATCATTTAACAACTAAGTTATCGCCGAGTCGGTGGGGTAATCAAATGGGTGGGGATATCAATAAAGAGGAACTTGACGTGATTCTTGAAAAGTTGGATACATTAAAGACTGAACTTCTACGTTTAAGAGCCATGCTCACGCCTGAAGAGGAAGCAACTAGCGTAGATAAAAAAGAAATCGGAGACGCTGAACAGGAAATAAAAGACAGGTTAGCTGTCAGCTTCGAAAATTACTTGGAAGACTTAGGCGGCTGATTTTTTCTTTCTTGAGCCTTTATGCTTGTGGCATCTGTACGTGACTTGAGCCTTTTTTTGGGTAAACTATAAAAGGCGAAAACGTAATCCAAATTCTGTACACCTCACAGACGAACACGCCCACGTTCAAGGGCTAACTTAAGTATCGACTCAGTCGAAACTTTTGTTTTGATACGGAAAGCCATATAAATTGCTTTTACGTGTTTGAATGCGCATCGGAGATGTAAAAATGCCAAAATGGGGATACTCAGTCATCGACGAGATGCTTAATCCAGAAAAAACAGCGAAAGCCAGCGGCAGAGAACTCAAGGTGTCCCATAAGGCAGCGCGTGAAGTTTGCCATCACATCAAGGGCATGATGCTGAACGACGCGAAACAGTATCTGCGTGACGTGCAATCCAAGAAGAAGTCCATTCCGTACATGAGGTACAACAAGAAATTGCCTCACAGGCATGGGCTTGTAAACAGTTTTTCTGGAAGATACCCCATTAAGGCGTGCGGCAAGATCCTCAATGTTTTGCAGTCGGCTCAGGCAAACGCTGAGAACAAGGGCTTGGACGTAGATCGCCTGCGCATAATTCACGCAGCCGCTTATCAGGGCATGAAGATGAAGCGTTTTGCGGTGAGAGCGCAGGGAAGGTCTTCACCGAAGTACGACACTACAACGCATGTCGAGATTGTGCTCGACGAGAAACCCACCACAGGAGAAAAATAAATGAGTATAGTCAAACGTTTTATAACAGAATCAATTAAAAGAACGGAAATTGATGAATTTCTGCAAAAAAAGCTTGATCGAGCCGGCTATGGCGGTGTAAACATTTCCAAGACGCCGCTTGGGACCCACGTGGTTATCTACGCGATGCGTCCAGGCTTGGTCATCGGCAGGGGCGGAGAAACAATAAAAGACCTTGCCTCGTCGCTTGAGCAGAATTTTAAAGTCACTAACCCTCAGATTTCAGTCTCAGAAATCGAGGTTCCCGAATTTAACGCTTACGTTATTGCGTCACGTGTTGCCTCCGCGCTTCAACGCGGTGTACATTTTAGGCGCGCTGGTTTTTGGGCGCTCAACCAAGTTATGGAGGCAGGCGCGCTTGGCGCTGAAATAGTCATCAGCGGAAAACTCTCGACTGAACGGGCTCGCTTTGAAAAGTTCCGAGCTGGCTACTTCCCACGCTGCGGAGAACCCGCGCTTGTAGCCATGAGAAAAGCTGAAGCTCATGTTCAACTCAAACCAGGTATAATCGGCGTAAGAGTAAAAATCATGCCGCCAGACGCGTATTTCCCTGATAGAATCAAAGTTTGCGAGGCGGCTCCTCCAGAAGAAGCCGAAGCAACGGCGGAGCAAACAGCAGCAGAGCAAGCGGCACCCACAGAAGCACAGGCGCAGCCAGCCGAGGCGGAGGCAGCAGATGTTGAGGAGGAACCAGCTGTGCAGGCGAAAGAAGTGCAGGACGAACCAAAGAGTGAGGAGGCAAAGCAGTAATGGCGATAATTCGGCTCAAAGAAATCCAAGCCATGTCCTCTGAGGACAGAGCAAAAAGACTTATCGACTTACGCGCTGAACTTGCCAGAATCAAAACAATGGTTAAGGCAGGCGGCGCCGTTGAGAACCCCACTAAAGTGAGGGAACTGCGAAAAACAATCGCTCAAATACTCACGGTGGAGAACGAAAAAAAACTCGGCATCAGGAAAGCCGTTGAGGAAGAAGAGGAAAAACCCAAGAAAAAAGCTGAGAAGCCAGCGAAGAAGCCTAAGGCTAAAGAAGAATCTGAGGAGACTGAGGCTCAATGAAAGTATCCCCAGACATTATCCGTTACGAGTTTATTGGCACTCAGGCGTTAGTTGCAAAGAGCCTGCATCAAGACTATGTTGGGCTCAGCGGTAGAGTGATAGGGGAAACAAGAAACACCTTTACACTGCTCGATCAAGGTCAAGCCAAGAGCATCATCAAGGAATTTTCCGTCTTCAACTTCACGTTCGACGATGGCACAGTTGTAGATGTTGACGGCAAACTTTTGGTCGGCAGACCAGAGGACCGAATTAAAAAAACCGTTAAGAGGTTATGGTAATGTCAATGACTTTCAAGCAGCCTAAAAAAGCATGTGAAGACCGAAACTGCCCGTTCCACGGCACCCTCGCAATAAGAGGACGCGTGCTCGACGGGATAGTTCACACGGCGAAAATGGATAAAACCGTTATCGTTGATAGGGAATTCTTGCAGTTCGCGTCGAAATTCCAGAGGTACGAGCGAAGGCACGGTCACATCCCATCCCACAATCCACCCTGCATCGACGTTAAAGAGGGCGACAGAGTAAGAATCGCCGAGTGCAGGCCAATCAGCAAGACCGTGTCGTTTGTCGTTGTTGAAAAGTTAGGGGAGGAGAAGTAGAATGGCGGCGAAGGCAAAACAGAGAGCACTTGTCGCGAAAGGTATGCTTTCTCACGGAAACAAGATTAGCCGTGGCCTCTTGGCAGGTTCAGAGATGCGCTGCGCAGACAACACTGGCGCACGGGTCCTGCGTTTGATTCAAGCCATGGGCTACAAGGGCAGACTGCGACGTTATCCATCAGCCACAGTAGGCGACAAAGTAACCGTTTCAGTCAGGCAAGGGTCCCCAGACATGAGGAAAAAGATTTTCCAAGCGGTAATCATTCGCCAAAGGAAAACTTTCCGCCGTGTTGACGGCGTCTGGGTGCAGTTTGAAGATAACGCGGCAGTAATAATCACTCCTGAAGGCGAAATGAAAGGTTCAGAGATAAGGGGTCCAGTGGCGCGAGAGGCAGCCGAAAGATGGCCAAGAATCGCAAGTGCCTCCAGCATAATAGTGTAGGTGCAAGATGATGCAAAAGACAAGACGAGTAAAAGACCCGGGGAAACAGCGGAAAAGGTACTTCAATTCTCCAGCTCACATTCGACACAAGCTCATGTCGGCTCCCCTGTCCAAAGAACTTCAAGCCTCAAGAGGCGTCAGAAGCATGCCCGTTAGAAAAGGCGACACGGTCCGCATCATGCGCGGCGACAACAAGGGTTTCGAAGGCAAAGTTTCACGTGTCGCACTCAATGAATTTCGCATTTACATGGAAGGGTTAACACGGGAGAAAGTTGATGGAACAAACATTTTCCTTCCAATTCACCCCTCTAAAGTCCAGATAAGAACGCTTAATTTGGGCGACAGCTGGCGGAAAGACATTCTGGCAAGGAAGAAAGAAGCAGAAAAGCCTGAGAAAGAAGAAAAGCCAAAAGCCATACCCGCAAAGGAAGTTGAAGAGGCTGAGCAACCCGAGGAAAAGGTTGAAGAAGTCGAAGAGGAAAAACCTGCAGAAGCGCCAGTTGAAGCACCGTCAGTTGAAGAAGCAGCGCCTGAACCTGAAAAGGAAGAAGCGCCAGCCGAGAAGGCTCCAGCCCCAAGGAAAGCAAGAGCCAAGAAGCCTGCCGCCAAGAAAGAAGCAGCTCCAAAGAAAAAGGCACCTGCAAAGGAGGAAGCCGCCCCCGAGGTAGAAGAGGCGGTGCCCGCTAAGAAAGCGGCAAAGCCAAAGGCGGCAGCAAAGAAGGCACCCACTAAGAAAAAGGCGCCTGCGAAAAAAGCAGCGCCCAAGAAGACAGCGGCTAAACCGCGTGCCAAACCTAAAGCTTCTGAAGAAACTGAAGGAGGACAATAATTTTGGGTAAAAAAGGAAAAACAGCAAGGTTGAAACGCAAGCCAGCCCCAAGATTCTGGCCAATTCACAGGAAAGAACTCCCATGGATAGTTAAGCCCTCGTCGGGTTCACACTCACTCCAAAATTGTTTACCGTTAACGCTTGTCCTTCGGGACATACTTGGCGTTGCGCAGACCCGCAAAGAAGCCAAGATGATACTGTCAGAGGGCAAGGTGCTGGTTGACGGAAAAATCAGGCGAAAAGACGATTTCCCAGTCGGCTTGATGGACGTCATCGCGATGCCTGACGCAGGCAAGTACTACCGAGTGATGCCGTCTCACAAGGGACTCGTTTTGAACCCAATCGGCAAGGAAGAAGCAAGCTTCAAGCTCGTCCGCGTCGAAGACAAAACAACCGTTAAGAACGGCATGCAAATCGCGCTGCACGACGGCTCAAACATGTTTGTGAAAGTCGCCGACCCCAAGAAGCCTGCAGAAGTCACCTACGAGACATTTGACATTTTAAAGGTCACTTACCCAGAAAAACAAGTTGCATCCACCCTGAAAACCAAGGAAGGAAACTTAGCCGTGATCACTGGCGGAAAAAACATCGGCAAGCAGGGCAGAATCGTTGAGATAGAGAAGACTGAAGCCAAGAAAAGGCGTCAGGCGCTGGTGGTCGTTGAGGACGCGAAAGGTGCCCGTTACCAAACAATCTTGGACTTCGTGTTCTGCATAGGTGAAGCTGAGCCGCTGATAGGTTTGCCGGAGGTAAACGTGGTTGTCTGAGGAAGCGATAGTTAAGAATTGGAAAGAGCATCCGATGCTTAAGCCGCGAATCGAAAAAGTAGTGGTAAACCTTAACGTCGGCAAATCAGGCGAACCGCTCGAGAAAGCTAACAAAGTACTCAAAGAAATCACGGGTCAAACTCCCGTCAAGAAAAAAGCCAAGAAAACCATCCGAGACTTCGGCATACGTGAGGGCGAATCAATCGCCGTCGTCGTGACTTTGCGCAAGCAAGCCGCAATCGACTTCCTAAAGAAGGTCCTGCCTGTCGTGGACAACAAGGTCTCCAGGAAAGCCTTCGATGTAAGAGGCAACTTTGCTTTCGGCCTAAAGGAGCACATTGAAATTCCAGGCGTGAAATACGACCCTGAAATCGGGATCTTCGGCATGGACATCTGTGTAACCGTCAACCGTCCAGGGCAAAGGGTGAAGATTAGAAGGAAAGAAAACAAGCCCATCGGGGCAAGCCACATGCTTACACCTGAGGAGTCAGTGGTTTTCATCAGACAAACGTTAGGAGTAGAAATCGTATAGGACAGAAGGATGAATGTATGGGAAAACAGCAAGTTAAGAAAACACGGAAATACGGCAAGGGTTCACGACCATGCGTCAGATGCGGCTCGTACGGGCCGGTCATTCGACGGTACAATTTATATTTATGCCGGCACTGTTTCAGGGAGGCAGCCCCCAAACTCGGCTTCAAAAAATATGAGTAGGAGCAGAAAAGAATGGACACTTTAACGAATGGTTTGATAACCATCATAAACAACGAAATGCGGAACAAACGTGAATGTATAATCAGCCCTGCTTCTAAACTGCTGGGGCGAGTCCTGCGCATAATGCAGCTGAACGGGTACATAGGCGAATTCGAGTTCATCGACGACGGCCGCTCGGGAAAATTCAAGGTTCAACTGCTGGGCAGAATAAACAAGTGCGGCCCAATCAAGCCGCGGTACCCAGCCAAGGTAGGCGAGTTCGAAGATTGGGAAAAGAAATTCCTGCCGTCCCGAGACGTAGGCATAATGGTTGTTTCCACATCCAAAGGCGTCATAGCACACAAGGACGCTGAAGAAAAGAACCTTGGAGGAAGGCTCCTAGCCTTCGTGTACTGAAGGTGCAGTCTATGCGGCTTCCAGAAATATCTAAAACGATTCAAGTTCCCGACAACGTTGACCTCAGCATGGACGGCAAAAAGATAAGCCTCAAGGGCGCCAAGGGGTCTCTTACACGCGACTTCTCCTTTGCTCCAATCTCGATAGAGGGCGAAGGCAAAAACATCCGCATCTGGGCAAAATGGCCACGCAAGAAGGAAGCGGCTCTTGTGGGAACAATATACTCACACATTCAGAACATGATCACTGGAGTAACGGTAGGCTACTCGTACAAGCTGAAAATCGTTTTCTCCCACTTCCCCATCTCAGTGAAAATTCAAGACAAAGCCGTTTTAATCGAAAACTTCACGGGCGAACGCAGAGCACGCAGAGTCAAAACTCTAGGCGACGTCAAAATCAAGATTGAACCCGAAGATATAATCGTCGAAGGAATCAACTTGGAGGACGTCAGCCAAACCGCCGCCAACATCGAGCAAGCCACGAGGGTAAGGCGTAAAGACCCGCGAGTTTTCCTCGACGGCATATACGTTTACGAAAAGAACGAAGGTGTTGCCTGATGACAACGGAAAAACCCGAAAAAACCCAAAAGAAGCTTTCACCGTCACGGGGCGCGCTTAAGCTTAGAGCTCGGGCTCGAAACAAGAAGCCAGCGTTCATAAGAGCCGAAAGCTGGAAGTACGACAGGTTCAGCCTAAGCTGGCGAAAACCCCGAGGGTTAGACAACAAGATCAGACGAAAAATCAAAGGTTGGCCGCCAGGTGCAAGCGTAGGTTACAAGGGACCAAAAATCGCCCGCGGACTGCATCCTTCAGGCTACAGGGAAGTCATAGTTTTCAACGTAGCCGACCTCTCCGCCGTTGACCCGAACACTCAAGCAGTACGCATTGCGCACAGAGTCGGCAGGAGAAACCGCGCACTAATCATCGCCGAAGCCAAGAAACTTAACCTCAAAATCTTAAACGTCAAAGTCTCAGCCGCACCCAAAAAGAAAGAGGGCGAGGAAGAAGAAGCCGAAGAGAAAACCACGGAGGAAACCGAGGAAGAAGCAGAAAAAGAAGAAAAAGAAGAAGCAGAAAAAGCCCCCGAGGTTGAGGAGCAGGCGGAAGAAGAGGCGAAGCCTAAGAGGGCAAGAAAGCCTAGGAAGCCTAAGCCGAAGGCAGAGAAGGAAGAGCCTGAGGAAGAAGTGAAAGAAGGAGAAGAGGAACAATGACCAACCTGAGCAGCCAGAGACGTTTAGCGGCTCAAATCATGAAAGTTGGGCAAAACCGCGTTTTCATAAACCCTGAATTCATGAGCGACGTCGAAGGCGCAATCACACGTGAAGAAGTTAGGAAACTAATCCATGAGAGAGTCATCGGTTGCTTGCCTGAGAAAGGCGTAAGCAGGTCACGGGCAAAAGCCATCCGAGCCAAAAAAGCCAAGGGACGACGCAGCGGTCCCGGCAGCATCACAGGCGCTGGATACGCAAAAGTAACTCAGAAGCAGGCTTGGATGATAAAGATCCGCTCCCTGAGACGCAAGCTTCGCGAGTTAAAGGCAAGCAGAACCATCACGGAGGACACGTACACCCAGTACTACAGGATGGCAGGCAGCGGCAGGTTCCAATCGATGGCTGAACTGGAACGTAACCTGAAAGCGAACGATTTATGGAGGAAACGTTAAGTTGGCAAAAACTGGCAATTACAGGGTGAAGTTAAGACGCAGGCGCGAAGGAAAAACCGACTATCAAGCCCGCAAGGCATTGGTCATTTCGGGAAGGCCTCGGCTTGTCACACGCACCTCGCTGAGAAACTTTACGGTGCAGATAGCCATCGCTAAACCCCACGGCGACGAGGTTTTAGCCGCAGCTAACAGCCGCGAACTAGCCAGAACCTACGGGTGGAAAGCGCCGAGAGGCAACATTTCATCAGCCTACCTCACCGGTTTACTCTGCGGTCTAAAAGCGAAGGCTGCAGGCGTGAAAGAAGCCATCTTGGACATCGGCTTGATTGCCCCAACCAAGGGCGCCAAAGTCTTCGCGGCGTTAAGCGGAGTTGTGGACGCCGGCGTGGATGTTCCTCACAGTGAAGAGAAAATCGTGAAGGAACGCATGAAAGGGGAACACATCGCGAAGTACGCTAAAAGCTTAGGCGTGGGCTCAGAAGAGTACAAAGCCAAATTCTCAAAGTACATCGCGGCAGGCGTTGAGCCTGAGAAGCTGCCTGAGTACTTCAACAAGGTTAAGGGTGAAATCACAGCCGCCTTCAAAGAAGGCAAACCCCCGGTTGAAGCTGCACCGAAAGAGAAAGCGCCAAAGGAAAAAGCACCAAAAGAGAAAGCACCGAAAGAAAAGGCAAGTAAGAAAGGTGGAAAGAAAGCATGAGTCATATGCAAAGACGAGAAAGACATACTGACCTGGAAACGTGGGTACCGAAAACCCGTCTGGGCAAGATGATCCAGGAAGGCAAAATCACTACGATAGAAGACGTCTTCTTAAGCGGCATAAAAATTTCAGAACCCCAAATCGTCAACGCCCTCATTCCTGACCTGCAAGAAGAAGTCATAAACGTCAACCTCGTGCAGAAGCAAACTGACGCGGGCGAAAAATCACGCTTCAAAGCCATCGTCGCCGTCGGAAACAGAGACGGCTACATCGGCTTAGGCTCAGGAAAAGCCAGTCAAGTCAGAAACGCCATCGAAAAAGCCGCCGTGAACGCCCGCCTAAACATCATCCCAGTGAAGCGTGGATGCGGAAGCTGGGAGTGCGGATGCGGCAAGCCCCATTCAGTGCCCTTCCAAGTTGAAGGGAAATGCGGCGGCGTCCGAGTGGTCATCGTTCCAGGGCCCAGAGGCTTAGGCTTGGTTTCAAGCGAAGTTGCCAAAGTCATATTGGGCTTGGCAGGCGTCAAGGACCTGTGGATGAGAAGCTACGGCTCAACAAGGACAGTGCCCTCCTACGCATGCGCAATCTTCGACGGGCTGAGGAAAACGTACAACCTGATTACTCAAGTGGACTGGGTGAAGTAGAATGGCGCAGAAAACTGAACAATGCAAATGCCTCGTCGCGGTTAAGGTTCGCGGAACCGTCAGCGCAAATCGAGAAACACGAGAAACCCTCGACTTGCTACATTTAACGCATACTAACCATGCAGTGCTCATCGACAGCCGACCAGCCTACAAGGGCATGCTGCAACGCGTAAACAATTACGTAACTTACGGCGAACCCACAAAAGAAACCGTCGCAGCGATGCTGCAGAAACGGGGGCGTCTCGCAGGCGGCAAAAAACTCACCGACGAGTACATCCAAAAAGCAGGCTACAAATCCATCGACGACCTCGCCGAAGCCATCGTAAACTGCAAAGTCGCATTCCAGAAACTGCCCGATACGCAGCCGCTGTTCAGGCTGCATCCGCCGAGCAAAGGCTACAAGGGCAAGACCAAGAAGACCTTCAAAGCAGGCGGCGAAGCAGGCTACCGCGGACAAGCAATAAACGATCTAGTAAAACGCATGATATAACTACGCAGAATTTTGAGCTTTCTTCCTTTTGTTTGTCTCCGAAAAGTTCATTCTGGGTTAGAAGTTAAACATAATATGGTTTATGATTTGTGAGTTAAAAGGACAAACAAAATCAGGCGAGTCTATACTTAATCAGTTGCTTAATCTTTTAGTTCAAAAATCCGTTGGAAATTATAGTATTTTGAATATAATATTATAGCTATTTTTATATAAGTAGCAGTAAATGATATCCGCAGGGTAGAAACCAATGGACACGTCCACGCTCCGAACCTTAGACGTTCTATCATCTAACCTAGGCAATTCCCTGTCTATTAACCAACTTACAGAACGAATTAAAGAAACATATGGCACTGCCTATTACGCGAACATCTACCGGAAACTGCAGGACCTAAAGAACGATGGCTTGTTAACGTTGGACCAGATAGGCAGGTCTTCCAATGTTAAACTCAACTTCCAAAACTACCTATTGATCGATGCAATGGCGGAAATGGAAATCGAGAAAAAAAGTAAATTCCTAACAAAAAGAGCCGATTTAATACCACTCCTCACCGAGATGGAGAAAGCTTTCGGCGACTCATGCGCAATAATGACTATCAGCGCAGCAAACCTTGCAAAGACCATTAAACTCAATAGAATAGAGCTACTCATCCTTCTCGGAGAAAACCCAAACAATTACCAGGAAACAAAAAGCCTCTACAAAAAAATACAACAACTACAGAACAAATACAACCTCAAAATCGACAGCTTAATCCTAAATAAAACTAACTTTCAAGAACTTATCACGTCAGACGAAATAAACCCAGTGCGAGAAGCTCTGGGCGAAAAAATAATTCTTCTCTCCCCGCAACGATTCTGGAATCAAATCAAAGAAATCGGGGAAAAGACAGAAATCAAGGCCATAAAAACAGAAATAAAACCAGCCAACATATCCCAAACTGACTTGACTTATAACCTTCTGCGATTCGGATATACAGAATTCGGTCGCCCTGTTACTCAAAGCAAAAGAATCTCCGTGGAATACATAATAACCACAATGCTGCTCCAAGACGATATTAGACTGCAAGAAGCCGTCCCAATACTGCTTGCAAAAAACAAATTCAAGACTAACGTATTAACATTCTTAACTCAAAAATATGGGACAGCAAAACGACTGCTAAGCATGCTAAAAATCCTCCAAGAAATCAAACCAAAACAAGAAATCGACCAAACCATAGACCTAATAAGAATCTTCAACCAAGAAGAAACGCCTGTCAACTCGGAAAGCATCCTGCAGAAACTGAGGCTTTACAATGTCTTGTGACAAAAAATCCTTATTCGATTTCTTAGAAGCCATAAACCAAAGCCTCACAAAGAAAATCACTCTTGTAGCCGCAGGGGGAACAGCCATGACCCTGCTCGACCTCAAACCCTCAACAATAGACATCGACTTCACAATGCCACATAACGACCTGCAAGAATTCGAACAAGCTCTAAAAAACAACCCAACGGGCTACAAAGTAGACAGATGGACAGACGGCTGTGTATTTTGCCAAACTCTACCGAACGATTATCTAGAAAAAAGCATCAAAATAAGAGAATACAGCCACATTACTCTAAGAGCTCTCAATCCAGTGGATGTGATTGCAACAAAAATAGGGCGGCTTAACGAACGAGACATCCAAGACATAGCAGCAATCATCAAGAAACACAAAATCTCAAAAATAAGAATTAAGAAACGGGCATTACAGGTCAGCCCGACCTACGTTTCCAAGGAAGAAGATTATCTCTACAACCTCAACTGGGTGCTCGAAAATCTCTTCAAGAAAAATCCCGCTTCAAAGCCATCGTGAACTGCATAGTCGCATTCCAGAAACTGCCCGATACGCAGCCGCTGTTCAGGCTGCATCCGCCGAGCAAAGGCTACAAGGGCAAGACCAAGAAGACCTTCAAAGCAGGCGGCGAAGCAGGCTACCGCGGAGAA
>CAVYHL010000002.1:0-83354 GCA_963768345.1 Candidatus Bathyarchaeota archaeon
CACGTCCCACCCAGTTTAGATGGAACAGGAATTTATGTAATTCGTGGTCAAAACATAAATGAAAAAGAGTTTAATGACAATGATAAGCTTTATAAAGAGAAGCGAATTGATAATTTAGAATATGTAGAGATGGAAGCTAGAAAGAGGGCATTAGTGTGAATACATTTTGGTGGTCTGTTGGTTTATTTGTTATTGGAATAGTGGAATTTTTAATTGATCAAACACAAAAGGTTCACCTCAGTCGCTTAAAATTATGGCAAACAATTTTCTGGCAACTATTAAATAAATGGTTTGAATTCATCGTTCAAGTATATGTTTTTTCATTGATTGTTTCTTTTCCAAGAAGAAGTACAACATGGAATTTATAATTGGCATACACTAATTCCATTTTTTGTATATCAACACGGTTGTGTGGCAGGGACAGGAATTGCCTTATGGATGTATATTCATCAACGCAGAAAGAAAGACCAAGAGAAAGCTATAAAATATTTAGAAGGTAAAACTAAGAAGAAACGAAAGGGAAGCAACAAGAAAAGTAAGAAGGCAGAAGTTGTTACTCCCACTCCAGAAACAATGATGGACCCCGTTGAACTGGATGATGTCAAAGCGGAGATTAAAGAGCGTGTAATCGCCGCAGCAACACAACAGGTTACTGATAAAATTAATGATGCTTTCGATATTGGAGAGTCAAAATGAGAAATATTAAAGCGAGTTTGAAAGTAAATAAGAATGGCAGGTTATTTTGTACTATACATAACACTTATCGAGTTACAAAACCTCCTACAACCGATTGTAAGATATGCTGGACTCTTTATAGTAATTTGCATATACAAGTCAACCTAGATAAGATTGTAGAAGATGTATTAAATGACGTGAAAAAACAAAATGAATCCCATTAAAGCGCAGCGAATATGGACTTCCCTTTCTACCAAATGGATTAATGCCCCTTCTCCATTTGGGTACAATTCTGGAAGGAGTAGACATCGTATAAAACATAAATCAAGAGTGGCTAAAATTAGACGTGGATTGCTAACTAATTTAATTCCTGTTGAAGTAGTAAATGCCATAACAGGGGAAATACATAAAGGGTACATGCGAGATATGTCAATAAGAAAGCTACGGAAATGGCTTGAATTCATAATCATCGCGCCCAAGTAGAACAAGTTGCTTTACCAAATAAACATACTTTATATAAGTTATTTTACAATGAGGAATGATTAAAGAATTTCCAATTCTTATAAAATTAGGAAAATATCAAGTGCCTTATTTGATTGATTCTTCTAGATTAGATGAATAATTATAAAAAGCAAACAATCCTTTTTAATTTAAAAGCGGTAGATAATTTAAAATATTTAGAAATAGTTGCAACAGAAAAAATATGTAATGAAATTATTTAATAAAATTAAGGCTAAGCGTAAATGATCGAAGAGGAGGAGGAAAATTGGTTTTGTATTTGTGGCCATATGAAAAAAGATCATGGTAGGTAAGAGATAGATGGGCAGACGCTTGTAAAATAATGGATAAAGGATTTTATATAGATGAGTGTTCAACATATAAAGCAGCAGACAATTTAACTCAGATAGAGTTTACAGCTAAACAGAAGGGTATATTAGAAGAAGAAACAAAGATATAAGGTCCTTTAAAATAACACTTGACAATAATAAGTATTGGGGATATACTGGAATAGATAGGGACAGGGAGAAGGATCATAAGATGACCAGCAAGGCACTTAATGTAGGTAACGAACGAAGCGAAGTACAAATTTGGCCCTCTGACTGGCCTTGTGCATTCTGTGGACGGATTAAAAAAGCACATCAATATAGAGAAAATGCTGAAAAACCTTGGTGTTATGACATTTTAGAAAAAGTTCCATTTGGACAGAGATGCTATCAATGGTATAAGCCGTTAGATAATTTGACATATGTGGAATTGAAAGCGAAAGAAAGGATACCCCAATGAAGACAACCACTTGTCCTAGTTGTGAAAAAGAGAATGTAAGCGTTACAATGTTCATGGGGATTTATTATTGTGATTGTTGCAATGAGCCATTTGAACCAGACTTTTCGGAGGAGATATGAAATCTTTAAAATATATAGGATTGGGCCTATTTAGAATAGTAAAAAGAATTGTTTTTGTTATAACAATGCCACTATGGATACCAATTGTAATACTTCATAATATTGGGTGTGACAATGAAGAAGATCTATGGCTTAATGATGCGTATTATGACGGGTATTAAAATGAGTAGAGAACTTAATATGCTTGACAAAATAGCTTATTGGTGTTATATTTTAATTATGGAGATTACTCGGTGATCAATAATTTTATTGGTGGTTGGAGTGATGGCATAGAGTTTGGAGCAAGATTTCTTGGATTTATTGCAGTATCAGTTGTGTTTATTACTTTAAGTATTGTTATGGTGGGAATTTTACTATACCTAATGAACTTAGTGAATGCAAAAATTAAAGACACAAAATGACAATCACTAAAATTAAAAAGAATAAACATCCCGATTGGTGGGTGCAGAAGAGTACAACCAATTGTGGAAATGAAATTAAAATTATCCATAAAGTAAAGGATGATTTTATTCCTGAACATGTGAAAGGTGAATGTTGTTCAATACTAAAAGAGGTGGCATATGACCTTTAATTTTTATATTTTTATTTTATGCTTAGCTATGACGTTATCTGGATATCCATTTTGGGCGGTTGGATTGTTTCTTATCTTGGAGGAATTTTAAAATGAAATTTTATGGAAAAGTAGTAGATAAAGTATTTGGACTTGTATTAGTGGCCTTGTTCAGTGCCTTACTTTTATTGGCAGGATCTCTTTATATAAATGTGAATGATCAGATTCGTCAAGATGAAGCAGCATTAAAAGCTGGCACACAATTGCAAAGGCGCACAATGTACGTTTTTGATCGCGGAGCTGTGTGGGGATATCAGTTGGCACAAAAGCAATTAATTCCCGCCATTCGTCAATTGGTACAAGATGCAATTAAAATACATGATCAGAAATTTCATTCACAACATAAGCATCCACATAAAATAAAATAATGAATAAATTGTATCGAGGTGTCAGGCAGGGACAAATAGCTAAAGTGTTTGTAGATAATACAGAACTTTCATTTGCGCCCTCTCGAATTTTACACCCTTCTGATGCTACCGCCGAATGGAGTTATTTCGGTGACGGACCATCACAAACGGCATTGGCTATTTTATTTGACGCAACACAAGATAGCGAGAAGGCATTAAAATACTATCAGGATTTTAAATTTGATTTTATTGCCAATGCAGATTATTATTTGGGGTTTACAATTTTACAAAGTCAGATTCAAGAGTGGCTTGATTTGAAGATTAAATCAGAACAAGGTCCCAGTGGCTGGGGTGACGGCGAAGAGTGGGGAATGTAATGCTGCATACGATTGGCGCAGTATTGGCAACAGCGGCGGTCTTCTTTGATTTTGAGAACTGGTATAAGCAGATTGCCAAGATCCTTAGAACAAAGCACAGCAGCCAAATATCTTCTTCAGCATTATTAGCTAAAATTGGACATTATTTTTGTTCTATATCATCCTTGTTGATCTTTGCCAATTGGTTGGGTGCCTCTATGGAGGCCATAGCCTTAGCTTGCTGCCTCTTAACCTTTTCTTTGGTCATACGTTATAAGCCGCGCAAATGGAAATTGTTCAGCTAAGGAGATTCACATGAATAAATTAGGAACTGTGTTGGCGGTTATTTTAGGATTGGTTCTTGTAGCTGTCCTTACTTGGGGAGTGTTACAGGCTACCAGAGATCTCAGTAATGTTATTGCTCAAGGAATTGGAAACATCTCAATTCCAGTAGAATAATGAATATTTTATTTCTTGATTTTGATGGGGTGTTAAATTCCAAACAGCATTTCTTAGCCCTAAAAGCGCAAGGTGATCCTTTAGGAAAAGATACCTTGAATGAAGCTGACTTGGACTGTATGAAGAGACTTACTACGCCTCATAATTTCTGGTGTTTAAAATATATCTTAGATAATGTACCAACTCTTAAAATTGTTATCTCTTCTTCGTGGAGGAATCATTTTGAGTTGGAACAATTCAAAGAATTGTTTAAATTTTACGGATTGGATGAAAAAAGAATTATTGGAAAGACCCCAAGGAAGTTTACTTCTGAACGAATACACGAGATTCATATGTATTTAGATGACTATAAAAATATACCGAACTGGGCAGCATTGGATGACCACAAAATATGGAACATTGGGGACCCGGAAGAAATTAACGAATTTTTAACTGATTCTTGGGTGGGTCTTACAATACTAGATTCTTTTAAAATAATTAAACATTTCAATCCTAATTTTAAAGAACCATATTTAGCAATTTAGGTCTTGACAAAAAGGGTAAGTTCTGTTATACTAAATTTGTAAGGAGTTCTTTGAAATAGATTTAAATTCCTCTAGGTGGTTAGGTTAATTCCTAACATAGCGTTCAGGGAGAGGAACTTGGTGGGTAGAGTGAACGTAGCCTACTTAACAGATTTGGTTGAGGATTGTACTTGGTTATCATAGATCAAAGTTTAGATCTTAGGTTTCTAACGCCAGAGTTAGCAAGTCTCTCTTAGAGAGGAATCAACCAATAAATTTGAAGGAGGGCACGGTTGCTCTTAAACCCTAAACGATCCTTCACCAATTGGATAGTGATCGTCTCCGTAATCGCCACAGTCGGGAACTGCTACTGGTTAAAGCTGCAGTATGTAGAGAATAGTTAAAAGCTAACGTGAGAGTGGTATCTCCATATCAATATTATCGGCCAACTCAAAAGGGTCGTTCAAAGGCTTGGCTCACCTTCGTTAACAGTAATGTTAATTATAAAGAGCCCAAAATTTAGGAGGTTACAATGAAAGTATTAAGCGGAATTGCACTTGCTCGGACAGTTGCAAAGAGTTTAAAAAAGCCCGTACTTTTTCTTGGTCTAACACAAGCTAAAGATATTGGATGCGTTGAAACTTTAAAAGCAGCCCCTTATTTAACTCTTAAAGATTCTCAAGCTCTTATGGATGGAGAAGCCGTCATTGTTTGTAATTCAGTTAAAGAACAGGAAACACTTTATTGGCAAACAGTAGGTGATGATGGCCCCACAAAAACAAATCCGTATGAAGGTCCAGCACGAGTATACGCTTTGACGATTGATAAAACAGGTCAAGTATTAAACGAGAACACCTAATGACTACCTTTCATTTCTTGTTTCATGATGGAACAGAGATAGTTTTCAACGCAGCTACCTGTAAACATTATACGGGTCATGCTGCATTGGAAGATGCTACGATTATAAAGAACTCTAAGAATTATGTTCCAGTGGGAACTCATTTCAGTAGATTCAATATCGCTTTGAATGGGGATTTATTTGGCATGTACCCGGAAGAAGAGCCTAAAGAGTTTGTAGCTAATTGTACTGGTTTCTGTTACAAACATACGGCCACATTAACTACTTCTGGACATTGCCCTAAATGCGATGAGGATGAGCTTCCATTTTAATTTAAAAGAGAGAGGAATAATTTAATGGATACATCAATCTGGATACTTTTAATCACAATTATTATTTTTTGTTTGGCTGCTATCCCACGAGAATAATTATGGAAAACTTCTGCGAGTTTATCAAGGGGATTCATACTAATCCTTTTAAATTGGTTAAGAATTTGACGGTGCGGGAATATTATGATTTAAAAGCACATGTTGATGTGTGTGACGATTGTGCAACTCTTTTAGACGAGATAAAAACTAAATATCCTGATGACAGACCCAATCCTAATTTTAATGATGGACGGTATAATTAATGCTTACTTGCGATGATTGTGGAAAAACCTCTGAAGAAGTTTCTTTAGTGACAGATCCTTATTCAGCAGAGATAAATAATGAGTTTATAGAAATGCAATTATGCGATGATTGTTACCAAGATAGGATTGATGATATTAAATATGAAAAAGAATAAAATAGAGATTGGTCAGTGTTACGAACATAATGATCATGTTTATATGGTAATTGAATTGCTGCCTAAAGATGGTGTGGTGTTGCAAAATATATTAACCAAAGATATAATAAATACAGTATCTAGAAAATTTGTATCGGGATTACGTAGACCATTTCCAAAGGAAGGATAAATAATATGGCTGACATGATCAAAGTAGCAAGCTCTAACATTAACGAAATTGGATATGATAAGGCAACTTGTACGCTTTATATTTCATTCAATTCTGGGCTTTATAAAGCTGCGAATGTAGATGAGGGAGTGTTTGATCGATTTAAAGCTGCTAAAAGTAAAGGAAAGTTCTTTGCTGCGG
This sequence comes from Candidatus Bathyarchaeota archaeon, assembly GCA_963768345.1. GTDB lineage: Archaea > Thermoproteota > Bathyarchaeia > Bathyarchaeales > Bathycorpusculaceae > Bathycorpusculum. The sequence continues at coordinate 6,327 of CAVYHL010000002.1, forward strand.
AGATTAAGAATTCATATGTCATCGAAAAAGTCTCGTAAGAAATTTGTTCCAAATACCCCTGAAGAGCGCATTGATATTTTAAAAAGAGCTTTGCGAGAATTGACTGCTTCACATGGATCGCCTTGTATGTGTGTCTATTGCGAAGTGCTAATATTTGATGCAATGGCGGCTAAAGGCGAAATTAATTTAATAACCGGAGAACGAAAGAAATGAAAATAATCACACAATTAATTCAGGGGCTTGTTATTTTTCTAGTTGATGGATGGATAGTGCAACTTACTTGGAATGTATTAGTACATCATGGAATGTTACATTTTCCATTATTGTCTTATAAATTAGCTTTAATTTTACTTTTACTAACAGGTTGTTTATTTAAAGTAAATACTGTTAGTATAAGAGAAGAATAATGCAAGATCCTCGTAGCTATTTTAAAGAACATTCTCTGTTCACAGAGATTTATTTAAAACAACATTGTGAACATAATGGTGTTCGAATCAACACGTCTGAACGATTTCCTAATTTAGTTTTGCTGCATTATAGAGATGATTGTATATGGGATAATGAATGGCCTACCTTTGCTAAAATGTGCCGAGGTTTAATTGTGGATATGAAGAATCAAGTCATATTATCATATCCTTTCAATAAGTTCTTTAATCTTGGACAATCTCCTGAAACGAATTATGAAGTTTTAAAAGACAAAAAGGATTTTGAGGTATCGGAAAAGCTGGATGGGAGTATGCTTATCCTATTCAAAAACTCATCGGATAATCAATACTATTTTACCACCAAGGGTTCTTTTGATTCAGATCATGGCAAATTCGCCACGTCTATTATGCCAGAAATACTCAAGCAGGATAGATGGGTGAATGATTATACACTCATGTTCGAATTGATTTCTAGTGAATTTCGTATAGTGATTGATTATAAAGCTAAGGGATATAAACAGGGTATTTATTTAATTGGAGCAAGGGATAAGCGTTCTAATCGTTTGCTCACCTATGCTGAGGTGGCCGCTATTGCGGCGGAATTGGGCTTTCCTTGCATGAAGACCTATCAGTTCGAATCCTTGGACCAACTCGTTGAAAAAACGAAGGATTTGCCTATGAGTGAGGAGGGATTCGTTTTGCGCTATCCTGATGGGTTGATGGTAAAAGTTAAAGGTGCTGCTTATTTAAGAGCCCATAGGTTCATAAGCTGCCTATCCGATAAGAATATTTTAGAGGCGGTCAAAGAAGGTTTAGAAGGGCCTTTTGTAGAAATATGCATTCAGGAAATAAATATAGACTTAGAAGCTGCGATTAGGAAAACAAAGCAGTTTGTCCTAGAAATAGAAAAGACAATTGACGGATTAAACAATGAAGAAACTTCCAAGTTGCAAATAAAGTTGAAAGCATTAGTTTCCCATTAAAAAGTGGTTGAATCATAATCCTGAAACATAGATTCTCAATGCCAAGACTGGCAAGATCACTACTATGCCGAAGAGGACGGCTGTTAACATCATCACTCTCAGTGCCCTGTTGATGTGTTCAGGGGTGATGCCGTGGTCGTCGCCCAGCGTGTAGTGCCCAGGCTTCTCCAGCTGCGTGTCCAGTGCGCCTGCCATGGCTGAGATTGTCCAGCCTGCGTTCACGCTTGCGGTTTTGGCTTTGTCCCGCTGGAGGATGCGCCATGATTCACGCCAGTTCTCCCTGAGCAGGAAGGAGGCGGCAACCATCAGGTAAGCCGTAAGCCGCGCAGGTATGTAGTTGGTTATTGTGTCGAGGTTTGCGCTGAACCAGCCGATGTTTCTGTTTTCCACGTTCTTGTAGCCGACCATCGAGTCCAGCGTGTTTATGACGCGGTAGGCGAAGGCGCCTGCGACGCCGAACAACGGCGAAGAAGAAGAACGGCGCGGTTATCCCGTCCGTGGTGCTTTCCGCGATGGATTCAACCGCGGCGGACGTGACTTGCCTCTCGTTCAGTGTGTTTGGGTCTCGGCGCACGATGTAGGGAAGCCATCTTCGGGCTTCAGCCAGATCGTTCTTCTCCAGCGCATCGGCGATTGGCTTAGTGTACTGCCCCATGCCTCTTACCGCGAAGGTTGCCTTGAACAGCACTGCGCCAACTATGATGTAGGCAACGTGCCCGTAGAAGCCGAAGGATTGTCTCAACCAGAAAAGCAGCAGGAAAACTGGTACGGCGACAACGATCATGGCTATGAGGGCTAAGAGGACGCCGTTGGCTTTTTCAGTTTTGGGGTTCGGGTTTTTCAGTTTCGGTTTCAGGTAGGCGATGAGTTTGCCTATGCCGATGGTCGGGTGAACCCTGTCAGGGTACTCGCCGAACACGATGTCGATCAGGAATGCCAAGACGAAGATGAACGCGGAATCGGCAAACAGGGAAAGGCTGAGGGAAAACATGGCTTAGCAACCAGACCCAGTCATTCTAATTCTTCACTGTCCGTTTCAAAGCTTCAATCAGCCGCTCGTTTTCAGGGCGGGTTTTAACTGCGATACGAACATAGTACGAGTCGAGCCCCCTGAAGGAGGTGCAGTCACGGATTAGGATGCCCTGCCGCAACAGCTTGTCAGACAACTCCGCCGCGGTTAAGCCTGACTTGCGGATGTCGATGAAGAGAAAGTTCGCGTCAGGCGGGTAAACCTTGAACGAGCCGAATTGCTCCAGCTCCGTCAGTAGCTGCGTTTTCTCTTTTTTGATGAGTTCACGCGTCACCTTCAGGTGCTCTTCATCCTTCAACGATGCGACGGCGGCTGCCTGCGCTAGACAGTTAACGTTCCAAGGGATCTTCGCGCATGAAAGCGCGCTGATGATTTCTTCGTTGGCGATGCCGTAGCCGACGCGCAAGCCTGTTAACCCGAACATTTTCGTGAAAGACCTCAGAATGAACAGGTTGGGGTAACGTTTGATTTTGCCGATCAGCGACAGGGCTTTTTCGTTTTCCACGAACTCCAAGAAGTCCTCATCCAGAAAAACCAAGCTGTCCTGCTCCATCGCCCTTTCAACGATACTGGTTAAGGTTTCGTTGGGGATGAGGAGGCTCGTGGGGTTGTTTGGGTTGCACAGGAAAACGATTTTGGCGCCTGCCATTTCACGGTTGAAAGCGTCTGCGTCGATGTTGAAGTTCTTGTCAAGCCTGAAGAACCTTGCTGTTTCGCCTGTCTTCCTGACCGCGCTCTCGTACTCACCGAACGTCGGCGCTGGAATCAAGGCTGCTTCGCCCTTCTTCAGGAAAGCCTCAGCGAACAGGTACATGAGCTCCGTAGAGCCGTTTCCCACGATGACATTGCTTTTGCTTATGCCGCCAAAATGACTCGCGATGGCTTGCCGGAGCTTGTTGGAGTTTGAGTCGGGATAGGTTGGGATTTCCGTGAAGGCTGCTTTTGCGGCTTCGAGTGCCTTTCTGGATGGACCCAGAGGGTTCACGCTTGAACTGAAATCCAAGATTTCCTCCTGCCTGAGCCCGCTTTTGCGTGCAGCGTCCAAAACCTCTCCTCCGTGAACGCACGGCTTGAGGTTTTTTATGTTTTCTTTGATGAGGTTTTCAACGGGCTTCATTCGGGTTTCAATCCTTCAGTCATCGGGGTTGAATGCGTAGGTTTCTTTTTGGCGTAAATCATATAAATGTTTAGTTGGATGCCCCATCCGAATCCAAACAGAATATGCGGGTATGGATGCGCCAGATTGAGAATGAAATTTCTCGTAAGGACAGTAAAATGTAATCATGCCCTAATTTACTAAATCTCAGAAATAGTAAAATACCAATTTACTAAATCAGTAAAATAGCAAAACACTAATATACTAATTTTATAAAATAGTAAACTGGTAATCTAAAATGAACATTGAGAACGCTCTTGCAAGGTACGTTGATTATGAGAAAAACATCGAGTTGATTTCAAGAGAAGTTACTTTGCCAGAAGGAAATTTTATTAATTCCATTATCGGTCCGAGGCGGTCAGGCAAAACTTCCCTCATGCTTTTGCAAATGAAAAACCTTGCCATCGAGAAGAACAACAAAGTGTTCATCAATTGTGAAGACATAGATTTTGTTGGGATAACCTCAAGCGACTTCGACAAGTTGGAAGAAGCAATATACCGCGTTTACAAACCCGATGAAACCAAGGACATTTACTTATTTATTGATGAAGTGCAAACTTTTCCCCAGTGGTCCCGATGGGTAAGAACCCTCTTTGATGAGCGGAGGTACAGGATTTTCATATCGGGGTCAACGTCGGATTTGTCGCTCGACAAGTTACCCTCAGAGTTGCGCGGCAGAGCCATCAACACTTTGGTTTTGCCTTTTTCATTCAAAGAATACATTAGGGCAAAGAAAATCCCCTGTGAAGAATATATGAAGGCGGATGCAGCAAGCAAAGTTGTTGAAGGATTATCCGAGTTCTTGAATTTCGGCGGATATCCTGAAGTTGTAAAAAGCCAAAGCCCCGTGGTAAAGCATACATTACTCTCAGAATTATATGCCACCGTGATACAGCGAGACTTAATAGAGAAATACGGCATAAAAAAACCTGCTGTTTTCAGAGCCTACGTAAACTCTCTTTTCGGTTCAGCATGCAGAAACCTATCACTCCCAAACATAACCAGCTGGTTTGAAGGGCAGGGAACAAAAATGAGCCGTGTGACAGCATTTAATTACCTCAGCTACGCGCAATCCATTTTTCTTTTCTTCTTGGTCTATCCATACTCGAGGAAGATAAGAGAAAGAAATACGAAACCAAAACTTTACGTTTCAGACTCGGGGATTTTGGGGCTTTTCGATTCGGATTTGGGAAAGAAACTTGAAAACGCTGTCCTAGTAGAGTTGATTAGGCGAAAAGAAAACGTGCATTATTATAAGTCGAGTTCGGGGGATGTGGATTTTGTGTTAACTAAAGAGAACAAGCCGTGTGAATTGATACAAGTCAGCTATAGCATAAATGATCCGGAGACGTTCGCAAGAGAAACTGATTCTCTCTTGGCGGTGAGTGAAGAGCTAAACTGCGGTAAGCTTACGTTGGTTACCTTCAACGAGGAGCGAAAAATAGAGAGGCAGGGCAAGGTTATCAGTGTGCTTCCAGCGTGGAAGTGGCTGCTGTCTTAACCGACTTTGGGTAGCACAGTAGTTATGCAAGCTGCCTTGGTTTAGCCTGGAAAAGTAATTGGGGTGAAGGCGCGGGATTTCGTCTATTTATAGTTTGTATTGACGAATTGTATATGCTTTCCGTATATGCAATTGACCCCTATAGATCCATCAGTCGCACACATGCAAATTCCGTTAATAAACCTATTCTGAATCCACCTGCGGAACTACTGGGCACGCAAAAGCTTTTTTGGGTTGGCGAGGGATGATAATAAAGGAAGTTTTGTTGATGAGCGAGAAAAAGGATAAGCATAACATGGATTTGCTCAAGGAAATGGTTAACGAAAGGAAGGCTGGCGAGCCCGTGGAGGAGGTCCTTTCCACATTTTGCCAGCGGCAGGGAGTTTCTATGGGCACGTGCCGCGTTTACTACAAGAAGCTGGTTGACAAGGGCGAGGTCAAAGAGAAATAACGTTTAAGTTTTAACCGCTCCTTAGTATCCTGCGAGGGCTCGGTTTGAAGGAACTTGTCTTCGTAGGCTTAGGGTTGAACGATGAAAAAGGCATCAGCCTAGGCGGCTTGGAAGAAACCAAGAGTGCAGACGCCGTTTTCATGGAACTCTACACAAGCCTCATGCCCGACTTCAACCTACAACGCTTCGAAGCCCTATGCGGCAAGCGGGTACAAGTGGTTTCGAGGCGTGAGCTGGAGGAAGAAAACGGAAAAGTCATTCTGCAAGCTGCTGAAAAAGGCAAAGCCGTGTTCCTCGTTCCAGGCGACCCCTTCATCGCCACGACGCACGTGACGCTCCGAATCGATGCGGAGAAGCGCGGGTTCAAGACGCGAATCGTTCATGGCGCTTCGATAATCTCGGCGATCATCAGCTTGTCAGGGTTGCACAATTACAAGTTTGGAAAAACGGTCACGGTGCCCTTTCCTGAGAATTTCTCCGCGACTCCCTACGACGTCATCGCCCAGAATAAAAAGTCAGGTTTGCACACGCTCTGCCTGCTGGATTTGAAAGCCCATGAAAAACAGTTCCTCAGCATTAGCCAAGCCGCCGCGTTGCTTCTGGGAGTCGAAAAGGAAAAGCAAGAGGGCGCCGTGACGCTGGATATTCCTGCTGTCGGCTTGGCTAGGGCGGGCAGCAAGAATCCAACGTTGAAAGCGGGCTTCGTTCGAGACATCATCGATTTTGATTTTGGGGAGCCGCCCTACAGCTTGATTTTTCCAGGCGAGTTGCACTTCATGGAGGTCGAGGCTTTAATCGCCTTTGCAGGTGCCCCTGCAGAGTTCAGGAGGCTTGCCAAGTGAGTCTGGAGGCGCTCGCCGCGAAGTACATCGGCTCAGCAGAAAAGGTGCTGAAAGAGCTGCAGCAGACAAGGGAAGCCGTCGCCGTTTCAGAGGCGGATGCGGCTAAGGTTCTGCGTTGGGCTTCTGACTATCTGGAGGACGCAAAGTATTATAAGGCTCAAGGAAAGTTTGAAACCAGCTTAACCTCGGTAGCTTACTGTGAAGGGCTCCTTGACGCTTTAAGATTGTTAGGCGCTGTGAAGTTCGAATGGCCAACCAGTCTGGAAAGAAAAAAGTTGTCTTAGCATCGGGCGTGTTCGACCTGCTTCATCTGGGTCACGTGAAGTTCTTAGAGGAAGCCAAGAGGGCAGGCGGAGAAGACGCTCAGTTGGTTGTTGTTATTGCAAGGGACAGCACGGTTGAGAAGACTAAGGGCAGGCGACCGATTATGTCTGAGGATCAACGGTGCCTGCTGGTTGAGGCTTTGAGGGTGGTTGACAGGGCGGTGCTTGGCTACGAGAGATTTGACATCGGCGAAGTCATCGAGAACATTAAGCCAGACGTGATTGCGCTGGGATACGATCAGGAAGACATGGCGCGGCGGGTGCAGGATTACGTGAAGGGGCATGGATTGAACGTCAAGGTTGTCAGAATCGGCAGGTTTGGGGAGAATACTTTAGATAGTTCATCGAAGATTAAGAAGGAAATAATCGATAAACTCGCGTAAGCTTGGTCATGCCGATGAACTGCGAGAAGTACAAGCCAACATACATTCTGATAGGCATAAACGTGGCAGTTTACGTTTACACCTCCATAGTCGGCGGAAACGCGTTGACCACGAACATTTACGCTATCCCTCCCATTTACCAATACAACTTTGCAGTGCTGCACGGCTGGTACTTCCAACTTTTCACGTCCATGTTCGTCCACGCCTCGATACCGCACATCGTGGGCAACATGCTTTTCCTGTTCATCTTCGGCTTAAGGGCGGAAGAAATGTTTTCGCTGCCTGAGTACTTGGGAATCTACCTTGTCGGCGGCTTCGTGGGCAATGTTCTGTCCTTAGCGTTTGGTCCGTATTTTCTTTCGGTTGGAGCCTCGGGCGCAATCTTCGCGCTTTTCGGCGCATGTGTGATTTACGACAGGCATTCAGTTCGGCAATCCCTTCTGGGAGCGATTGTTTACGCGTTCTTCCTGCTTTTTCTCAGCGGGTTAGGAGCAGGAGTAAACGACTTGGCTCACCTCGGCGGCTTAGGCTTCGGCTTGCTCGTCGGCTACTGGATAGCTACAACACGAAAACCGCAAGAAGAGTACTCCGTCAGGTACAAGCATCCCCTCTACCCGTTTTAGGCTTAGGGCATAATGTAGACTTCCACTTTCACCTTGTTGCCGTCCTTCAGGTCCAACTGCTTTCTCAGGCAGACGGGCGCGATGATTTCCAGCACTGAAACGTCGTAGTGGCTGCGCAACGCCGTCACCAACGCGCCTTTAACCTTGTTTTCGATTACGGCGGGGTAACATTTCACCAACCCGAACGATCGGTCTTCGTTCTTGAAGCCTTCGATTTCGATGGCTGGGTAAGAGTCTAGCTCCATACGAGTTTTGACATCGTAATCCGTGGTCAGCTTTAGGTTCAGCGTGCCTGGGTACGGGTCGAAGCCCAACTTCTCAGTGAACTGTCGCCGATAATGATCCTTGGAGATGTAGTATGCGCCTTCGCCGAGCCCTGTGAAGACGGTTCCTTCCAGAGTCACGGATGGCGGGTACGATTTTTCAACCAGAAACTTCAGGCTGGAGTAAAGCTTCTGCAGCTCCTTAGCCCCCGCATCTTCAACCCTGATTAGGCTGCCCTCTGGAGTGATGTTGCGTTGAATCCACCCTTTCCGCTCGAGCTCGATGAGGTAGCGGGACGCGGTCTGCTGAGAAAACCCGAGCTTCCCCGCTAAGTATTCGGTTGAGATTTTGGCTGTTCTGCGGTAAGCACCCATCTCCGCCAGCTTCAGGAGCATGTAGAGGTGCTGCCAATCGTGCTTTTCACTCAAGCTGCGGTCTCCACTGGGTTAGAGAGTAAGCGTTAAGAATATTTAAGCGCCTCGAAAAATTTTATCCAGCCGAAGTGCGTAATTTATGAAAAGCTAAATCTTTACAAACTGTTTTTTACTTGAAACAGTGTTTCGCTAAATTGGGAACGGCATCATGAACGTTTTCGACCAGATGGGAGTTTACTGGGGCTCAACTGGTTAGGAAGGGGTTAACCCTTTTCTCTTCACCCATCATCGACGTCGGCCCATGACCTGGGTAAATCAAAAGGTACTCGGGTAAACTCTGCAGTTTTTCCAGAGACTCCAGCATGTCTCTTTCGGAGCCGCCTGGAAAATCCGTCCTGCCGATCCCGCCTGCAAACAAAGTGTCGCCAGTGAAAACCAATCGTTCGCCGACAAGGCAGATGCTGCCGGGCGTATGCCCAGGTGTGTGCATGACCTTCAACGATTCATCGCCGAACTTAACTATGCTACCGTCATCCAGCAGGACGGTCGGGGGAAAGTTCACGTTTTCCAAGACCGCGAGGCAAGCCGCGTCGAAACGGTGGATGCAGATTGGAACGTTGTATTTTTCTTGGAATATGGCGTCGCCGTTTATGTGGTCAGTGTGCCCGTGAGTGTTCACGATGAACTTTACGTTCAAACCCGCTTGTGTCACGTAATCGAAAATCTGGTCGGCTTCTAAGGGAAGGTCTAAGCCAGGGTCGATTATGATTGCGTCTCTGGTTTGGTGGGAGCTAACGACGTAGCAGTTTGTGGATAGCCCGCCAACAGTGAACGTCTCAATAAGCATTCGAATCAACAATTCAAATAATGCAAAAAGACGAAATAAACTCTTTGCCCAACGCTCAAATCAAAAATTGCCCTTTAGTCCAAACTTGAAAAATTTAATGGAACCCGTTGACATCTACGTCTGATAAAACAGGCGGATCAAAAATTTACTTTAACCGCCTTTCGCGTCTTAAGCGTCGAATCCTGCTTGAAAGCCTGTGACCCTTATGGTGCTTCCACATTTGCTGCAAGCGATGATTAACTCAGCGAGCTCGTCGTTGACGATTTTCGTGTCTACGATTTTGTAGTTTGCTTCTGTCTCATCGTCAGGCGAGATCATCGCTCCGCACTTCGGACATGGGAAAGCGCCGTCTCCCTCAATGGCAACTAAGTTTATCGTGTACTGGAGACTTTTCTTGTCAGGCTTTTTCATCATCATCTGTTGCACTCTCGATTTTTAATTTTTTCTATGTGTTTCTTCTCTCTCTGGGTTTTCTTAATTAACAGTTATGAATTTCTAGTCAGTATTACAGTGTATTTTTAAATTTTACTCAAAAAAGGTCAAAAATAAGGCGCGCCTGAAAATTTTGCGTTTTACTTCGCCGTTTGCTGTTCAAAGTTTTCAGGGGAAATGTAGTCGCCATACTTTTCTTTAGCCTCCAGCAGCCGTTGGCGTTGCAGGTACAGGATGCCGAACAGTTCCAGCGGAGTGTCAGTGACGTTTTCCTGGTAGAACCGTTGGACCCGCTCAATCTTTGCCAAGTTTTCTGGGACGCGGATGGTGAATTGCTTGACGTAATCCTCTTTTGTGTACTCCTTGTTTAGCACCTGCTTGAATAGCTTGCGCAAATCCTCGTATTTCGGGATGTACCCCGTAGGAGTTGCCACTGCGCCGACTTCGTTGTGTACTCTGAGCTCCATCCACTTGATCCAGACATGCTTGTCCTGCGTGCCGTTCAGGTACTTGCCGTTGCCGACTTCCCTGAGGAAATAGTTTACTCCGAAGACGATGGGCTGCTTCTTGAGTTTGCGCCCGAAATTCAGGTTGTTATGAACGTTCTTGCCGAGCGGTATCGAGATGAAGTCCTGTATGCTCATCATGTTGATTTCGGGAACTCCCTCCTTGCCAACGGTTGCGAAGGTGGTTACAGTTTCAAGCGAGGCACCGTAGGCGATGATTCCATGTTCCCAACTGAAGCTTTGCTGGACAGGCACGTATGCCTTGTAGTCACGTCCACCGTACATTATGCCGCCTAATTCGACCCCCATGGGATTGTCAAGTTCAGGGTCACAGTTATTTAACGCTTCAAGCGAAAGCGTGTAACGGGCGTTTTTGTTGGCAGGCGGAACTTCAGCGCCGCTCTCGTCCTTTTTGCCGTCGAACCATGCGCCAGTGTAGTTGCAGCCGTCTTTGGGAAGCTCCTCTCCCATGCCAAGCCAGTAGGGCTTGCCATCTTTAACCAGCACGTTTGAGAAGATGATTTCGCCTGGGTGTGCCAGCAGCCTGTAGATTAGGGCGTCATCTTTCGGGTTGACGTCTTGGATGATACCGAATATGCCTGACTCAACGTTCACTGCGTGAGCAGCAGAGTCTATGTCCCGAATGTACACGATGTCATCGCCAACAATCGTTTCACCCGGAAGCATGGCGGTCGAAGTTTTTCCGCAAGCGCTGGGGAAGGCTCCTGCGAAGTAGGTTTTGCGCCCGCCTGGACCGAACACGCCCATGAGTAGCATGTGCTCAGCCAGCCAGCCTTCATAGCTTGCCTTGCGGATAGCTAAACGGAAAGCCAGTTTCTTGAACCCAACGGAGTTGCCGGCGTACTGGGTGTTGACGCTGTAGATGGTGTTGTCCATGTGGTCGATGTAGACGCATTTCTTTTCGTAGTCAACGCTGACCATGTCGCCGTTCAGTCTTCCAGCCGAGTGAAGGACGCGTAGGAAATCGCTTTTTGGCCCTGCCTTCACGAACTGGGAATATCCAGAGCGGTAAAGCAGGCTTTCAGAATGTGAAACGTACCATGAGTCGGTGCATTGCAGCCCAAGAATCGTGAAGATGGAATCTTCCGGGCCGAGGGAGACGAAGCGGACAATCATTGTTTTGCCCTGCATGGAATCGCGCAGCAGAGCCCTGACTTCGGCTAACCCTTCTTGACGGTCCATCTGGTTGAGGGCTTTGCTCAGGGTTAGCCCTTTGGGTACGAGGTATTTGGTGGCTTGGCGGTCTCGTCCCTGGTCGTATTCGCCGTCGAAATGGACGGTGTGTCCAGGCATGGTTAAGGTTGCCTGTTCTTCCCCTGAGGATATTGCTTGCTTGCGGACGAACGCGATGTCTTCAGCGGAGTCGTCGCAGATGAATATGTCTTTAGGCTGGCAAAGATCGCTTTCCTTCGCTATGAACTCGTGCACGTTGGGGTTGTCTATGGCGCTTAGTTTTTTGAAGTCTGACTCGCTCAGCTTCGGCTGAAGCGCTTCAAGGTAAGGATTCATTACGCTCATACTTCTTTCACTTCGATCTTTAACTGTTTTTAAGGAACTGTTTTCCTTTCAGTTTGTTGCATAAGTAAATGATAAACTTTTTGGAATGAAAAGAAAAGTTGAGGATCGTATTATTCAGTAGTCCATTTCTTTACATAGTTTCAAAGTTCATTTACAGTTCCAGGGATCCTCGGGAACGGTTGACACTCAGCAACATGCTTGACGCCTGCAAGCCAGCCGACAAGGCGTTCCATGCCTATGCCTCCGCCAGCAGTTGGCTTAAGCCTTCCTTCCTTCGCCATGTTCAAGATCAACGCGTAGTTTTCCTTCTTGACTTGGTCGCGCTCGATCTTCTTTGAGATTTTGCTGTATTCCCACTCGCGTTTGGCGCCTGAAAGTACCTCGCCGAACTGCGGCAGGAACAGGTCGTAGTTGTCCCACTTGCCAGTCTTGAAGTCTTCGTAATCGTAGAATTCTCTAGGGATGTTCATCACCCAGACAGGTTCAGAGGCGTCTTCAGTTAAGCCCGCCTCCCAATCAGCTGCGCCGTACTTGGCTTCAAGTTCAACGCGGTCGTAAACCTTGAACGGAGCCTTCGGAACCTTAAGAGTGTCACATCTGCACAGCGTTGTCAGTTCACCCTTCAGCTCACTCTTCAAGCCCTTGACAAGCGTGCACAGGGCGCCTTCCACAAGGGCCATGATGTCTTTGGAAGTGGCGTTTCTGGCTTCAAAGTCAAGCTGCGTGAACTCGTAGGTGTGCTTGCCCGTTTTCGCACGTGAGGCTTTCTCAATTCGAATGTTGGGTGAAAGGATGAACAGTTTGGGGTAAGCGGTTGACGCGGCGACGAGCTTGTGGATGATCATGCTTGCTGTCGCCCTTACGGGTTTGCCGTAGATGTCCACTTCGATCCTCTTCTCGATGGACGCGCCCGGGTCAGGCCACAGCGGGTCGGTGCTTTGGCTTAGGGCTACGGGGAGCAGCCACTGGAAGCCTTGGCTTACAAAGGTGTCTGTGAGGCTTTTCAGCGAGTAAGTCATTATTTTGCCTATACAGGATTTTCTTTCTAGTTCGCTGGGGGAAAGCTGCTCTAGCGGTTTTGGCATTTCTAATTGGGTTAACTGCTTCAAGTTTGTTCACTTATTTTCGGTTTGTTTTGAGGAGTAAATATGCAGGGTGGATAATAAATTTTTTATAATAAAACATGGATTATTTACAATAAACACAAGCTTTTATACTTGGAACTTGTAATATTTACATATGAGCGCAAAACTGGACGAAAAGGACCAAGCAATCCTGCAGCTGATACAGGAAAACAGCAAACTAACAGCCAACCAGATCGCCAAAAAAATCAACTCGCCCATAACAACCATCTTCGCGAAAATCAAACGCATGGAGGAGATGGGCATAATAAAACAGTACAGGGCGATCCTGTCTCCTGAAAAGCTCAGCCTCGGCACAGCAGCCTTCATCCTCGCCTCCGTATCCTACACCACAAAAGCCGACGGGTCCGCAGTTTCTCAAAGGCAAGTCGCCGAGGAAATCGCGCAGTTCCCAGAAGTCCAAGAGGTGCATATCATCACGGGAGACTGGGACCTACTGGTGAAGCTTCGCGCCGAAAACGTGGACGCCGTCGGCAAGTTCGTGGTTGACAAGTTGCGGTTGATTAAGGGGTTGGAGAAGACGCTGACGTGCATGGTTTTTGAAACCGTGAAGGAAACAACCAGCCTGCCTCAGCCGCCGAAGAGAAACGAGAAGAAGCAGGCTAAACCTTAGCTCAAGGAGAGCTTGAGTAGTACAGAAGCGGCAGCGAGAGGAGCACGGTGTTTTTTCCCTTGCTTGTCAATGCGTACTCCACCCTCAACGGCGGACCAGCCGAGACGTTTCTGGTTATGTAACCGTTCGCCTGAAGCATCTTCAGCTTGTCGGAGAGAGTACGCGAGTTCACGGTCAGGATCCTTTTTATTTCGCCGAAGCCGATGGCGTTCTTGAGCAGGAGCGTGTAGAGTATTTCAAGGCTCCATTTCTGGAAGAGCAGGTTGAAGGTAGGCTGCAGGCTGTCGATTTCCTCTTTGAGTTCAGTGGGCGAGACCTTCTGAGTCTCGATGATCTGCGTGAAAGTTTCCTCCACGCCTCTCAGAACCTGGTTCATTCGGGTTTCCACGATTCTTCTGAATTCTGCGCTTAAAGTCAGTGGGGCGCTCATCTGGGGTACACTCGGTGTGGTTTAGCTCACTTCACGGTTTATTAAGCTTTACATATACAACAAGGTATACAAAATACAGCGCACTTTCAGAGGAGAAAAAACCATGGAAAAGTTTGACGCCGTAGTAGTAGGCGCGGGAACAGCAGGCTGCTTAGCAGCAAAAACCATCGCTGAAGCAGGCTTGAAAGTTTGCATTGTTGAAAAGAAACCGCGTGAGCAGATAGGCGAAAAAATCTGCGGCGACGCCCTCGGCGAGCACCACCTCAAATTTCTGGGCTTGGAAAAACCCACGGGCGGCGAGTTGGAAGCGAAAATTGATGGCATAAAAATCTATTCACCTGATGAGAACACGGTTTTCACTATTGCAGACAAAGACTTCGTCGGTTTCTTGCTTAACCGTAGACTGTTCGGGCAGTGGCTGCTCAAGAAAGCGATTGACAAAGGCGCAGTTTTAGAAGATAACATGAATTTCCGTTCACCCATACTTGAGAAAGGCGCAGTAACAGGCATAAATGTGAAAAACATGAAAACAGGGCAAACCCTGCAGCTTAAAAGCAAAGTGGTAGTTGACGCCAGCGGCTATTTTGGCGTTGTACGAAAGCTGCTTCCGCCGGAGTTAGGCATAGACCGCGACATTGAAAACGAAGATGTAGAAGCTTGTTACCGCGAAATCCGACAACTCAAGCAGGAAACTAAGAACACAAGTTATTGCGAAATATACCTCAACCAAAAAGCGGCTCCCGGCGGCTACGTTTGGATTTTCCCAAAGGGCGGCGCCCGAGTCAACGTTGGCTTAGGCATCTGCATGCGTGGAAACTACCCGAACCCCAAAAAAAAGCTGTACGAAAACACATTTACCAAGCCACAATTCGAGGGCTCCTTGGTTTTAACTGGGGGCGCATGGTTCGACCCGACCCGTAGACCGCTGGATAACATGGTCAGCAACGGCGTCATGCTAGCAGGCGACGCGGCTTCGCTGGTTAACCCGATTCACGGCGGCGGCATCGGACCCTCAATGCTAAGTGGGTACTTTGCTGGGCAAACAATCGCTGAAGCCTTAGCTAAGGGCGAGCCGACGAAGGAAGCCTTGTGGAGCTACAACAAGAAGTACATCCAGACTTACGGCAAAAAGCAGGCGAGCCTTGACGTGTTCAGGCTGTTCCTCTTGTCATGCAGCGACCAGGACCTCAACTATGGCATGAACGAGAAGCTCATGACCGAAGACGACGTGCTCAAGGCAGGTATGGGCGACGACTTCCACCTCAACATCACCGAAACAGCCAAACGGGTCTTCAGAGGCATAAGACGCGTCGGCTTCCTCAACAAGTTACGCTTAACGGTGACGATGATGAGGCAGGTCGGCGCACACTACAATAATTACCCAACGGCGCCGCAGGACTTCGAGCCGTGGCGAGCCCAAACCGTTAAACTGATCGGAGAAGCAAAACAAAAACTGGCAGGTTAGAGCCCGCGTCAATTTTTCCCGTTTCTTATCATTTCTCCTGATTTTTCCACCGCAGAAAACACTTAAATTTGCAATGCAACATCCATTGTTTAAGGTGAATAGTTTGGTTTACTGTTCAAATTGCGGTGAAAAAATCGCTGACGACGCTAATTTCTGCCCGAAATGCGGCATTAAAACCCCCAAAGGCAAGGCTGCCCACGCGGCTTATCCTTATGACCAAGTGAGGGACGCCTTCTACACCGTGGGAGTGGAGCTTGAGAAAGCGTTTAACCTCGCGGCTCGGGAAACACACGCGGCTTTCCAGAGGGCACGGGAGAACATGCAGCAGAAACCTGCGGAGCAGCCAACCGTTGCCTGCCCGAAGTGCGGCACAAAAAATTCCTATGGCTCAATATTCTGTTCTAGTTGCGGTGCCCGGATTGCGTTGAACTGAAGATTCCCATGGCGGCGGCTCCTAGGAGACCAGCGGACGATAGAGGCTTGTGCTGAAAAGCTTGAAAAGAAACTCACCCGATAAAGAGGCAGGCACTAAAGCTGGCGCGTTGCTTTGCCCCGTGTGCTGCGTCGAATGCGTCGAAGTTGAGTTTGACCTTGAAGTCAACGGTGCTGTGCTGCGTAACGTGAGGGCGCTTCGGTGCCCAGCATGCGGAGAGGAGCGGTTTACGCCAGAGCAGGTCGAGGCAATCAGGAAAAGAACCAGCGACTCAAACTCGCTGAAGTAACGTTTCTTATCTTTTTTGGTTGAGCGTGGCAAGAAAGCTAGCTAAGTGATAGTTCTTGTCAAGCAGGGATAGCAGCGCGGATTCTTCAAGGGCAGGTTATGGAGAATTTTCCCAGACTGGCGTTATCACATAAGAACAATCAGAAAAGACGCCTTCATGAAAAATATCTATGCATACTTCCACTGTCTGTCCACTGTACAGAATCGAAGGTTGTACCGAGCTAATGCTGTAATAGTTAGCGAGATAACTGTCAATTTGAGCATTAGTTCCGAACACGCCCCCACTCAGAGGAACACTCATGTTAAGCAATACCGTTCTGTTCGCTTCAGCAACAATCATTAACTCAACGTTATACGCCGTGGCACGCCCAGTGTTGTTCACGTAGCCCGTAATGTGAAGGTGACTATAACGCATTGGAGACGGCATGTTATGCGGAGAATCGTAGGGAACTTCAGTCACTCCCAAAGCAGTTTCAACGTTTGCAGACGTCAAGTTTGCCACTTGAGACTGCAGGTTTTCCACCTGGACTTGATCATACAACACTTGCTTATTCAAATCATTTATCTGATTTTTTAAGCTTGACACTTTATCGTTTAGAGAGGCTATTCTGGAATTCTTGTAGCCTAATTCGCCATTGCAATAAAAAACCGTTCCTGCCACAGCGCTCAAAGACAGCGTTATTATGAGCACGCTTATCAAGAGCCAATGCGCACAATATCGACCTTTTATGCCGCTCATTATGATCAAGTTACAGTCGAATTTTTGCTGATAAAAGCGTTCTTGTTCAGGTTTCTTGACAAATTTGTGTTTTTTTAGTCAAGATTTCTTGACAAAAGAATTTTCGCAAGGTTCAACAGTATTTCGTCAGTTTCAAGGTAACGGAAAACAACGCCTCTTGGAATTCCATAAACTTGCGGTCGCGCAAGACTCTGAGAGTTTTTTCAGTAACAATTAAGTACTATTAGACTTGCATATGTAGGAAACGGAAGAGAGAGCGGGCAAGGAAACATGACTTCAACTGACCCTTAGGGGCTGTTGGTTCATCAACCTCACCGCAAAAACAAATGTGGGGTGTACCAGGTGTGTCTGCAAGTCTGCGGGATGCGTTCCATATCTTAGGAATCTCGTCGCTGTTCGGCGCCGTCTTGATGATGTGCTGGACGTTCTATGACATCTCAACACGTGGATACTTCATACTCGGCGAAACTCACCTGATGATCCGTTGCGTAGAATGCGGCTTGATCGGCTTTAGCGTCATCTACGTCCTTTACTTGCTTGTGACGTTTGTAAAGAGGAAGACTTTTTTCTGAACCTTTCAGGTGCCAAAGGACAAGGAAAAACTAGTAGTTTTGAGACTTCATTCTGTAATCACAATTCTATATAAGTCACTTCCCGAAAAGGCATCTTTAGGCAACATTCGTTTTATTCTGGTGCTTATGAATGAAGGAAACAGACTTTTTTTCAGCAGAATTCATGTTGAGTTCGCCAGATGCACTGCCTCAAGCTGGAGGTTGATTTGGGTTGCTTAGAAAAAACAATGCGGCTGCGAAGCTTCTAATCACCATAGTTCTTTTAGGCATCCTCGTAGGGGCTTCAATCTACGCGTTTCAAGCCTCAATCAACAATGAAAACACCAAAACCGTCTACGGTCAATCGTACGTTCCTGTCTCAGGCGCTTACGTTTACGCCTCGGGAGAAAACGGGACAGGCTCCGCCGTAGCTGACTCTCAGGGCAAATACAACATAACGACCTACCTGGGCACGGGCAACTATTCCGTGACAGCTTCTGCCCCAGGCTACCTCGACCAGCAAGTCGATAACATAAATGTCACTTCAGGTTCCGAAACTACAGGTGTCAACATTTACATGACTCTCTCAGGAGGCATCTCAGGAAATGTAACTGATGCAGCCACAGGTTCGCCCCTGCCCGATGTCATGATCAGAGCTTTAAACGCGACTGGAACGAACAGCGAATACGCGTTCTCAGACGCAAAAGGCAATTACCAAATAATCCAGAACCTTCCAACCGGAACCTACAACGTCACGGTCGAATTCGCAACGGGATACCTGTACACTACCATCAGCGACGTTTCCGTAACTGAGGGAGTAATGACCACCGGCGTAAACTTCGCCCTCTCTGCATCAGGCGTGATTAACGGAACGGTAACGGCTGCGAACACGGGCGCCGCCCTTCAAGGGATACTCGTCGAAGCCGAGAATGTTAACGGAGCCTACGCTGCGTTCGGAATAACCAACGCCGCTGGGCAGTACACGTTAAACACTAACCTGCCAACTGGAACGTATAATGTGACAGAATTCTTCCCCACAGGCTACTTGACAAACACGATTTCAGGAGTGTCAGTAATTGCCGGCCAAACAACCACTCAAGACATTCAACTCCACCCCTCAGGAATCATCTCTGGAACCGTGACTAACAGCGCAAACGGACAGCCCATCCCCGACGTAACTATCCTTGCCACGTCATCATCGGGCAACGGCGGGTTTGCCACAACCGACGCTTCAGGCAACTACCAAGTCAACACCAACCTGAACACGGGAAACTACACAGTTGAAGCTCTCTACGGGTCTCAATTCCAAACCTACCCGACCAACGTAACCGTTACCGCGGGGCAAACGACGAGTGGCATTGACTTCACATTCACCGTCACGCCTTCAGGAACGGTAACTGGACAAGTAACAAGCTCAGCAGGCGGCCCTGTCGCCGACGCGTACGTAACCGTGCAGGGCACCAGCGGCTCAGAATCGAATTACACTGACAGCAACGGCAACTACATCATATCAAGCGGTCTCGGCACGGGAACATACAACGTCACCGTTACAGCAACGGGGTATTCCTCACAACAGCAAACCGGAATCTCAGTGACCGTGAACCAAGTGACATCAAACGTCAACTTCGTGTTAACTCCGATACCGTCAGGAATCATTTCTGGCCAAGTTCTAGCCACACAGTCGTCGCCGTTCCCAACTCCAACCCCAATTCCAAGCATAACACCCACTGCGACGCCGACAAATTCCCCATCTCCAACTCCAACAGCCTCGCCGACACCCACCCCAACGCCGATTCCAACGGCAACCGCAAAACCGACCGCGCATCCCACTGCGATACTCACAACACCCACGCCTACACATAAGCCAACGCCTACGCCAACGCCGACTCCAACGATTTCAGTAACCACAAGCAGCGGAAAAATTAACATTTCAATCAGCGGAAACATAACCACCTCACAAATAACCAGCGCTGCCCTCACAACAAACCAAACCGCAAAGTCCACAACACTGTCGTTCACGGTGACGGGCACAAGCGGCACAGCAGGCTTTTTGAACATAACCATCCCGAAAAGCCAAGTGACATACGGGACAACACCAACGGTCTACATCGACGGCAGCAAAGCCTCAAGCCAAGGGTACACGCAGAACTCCAACAACTACTACGTGTGGTTCACAACCCAGTTCAGCACACACCAAGTCACAACCGTGTTCACGACGACTTCACCTACACCTACGCCCACCGCTACGCCAAAGCCCACCGGCATACCTCAAGGATACATCTACGGGTTAGTCGTTGTCATAATCGTCATCATCATAGTTGCAGCCGTGCTGGCGTTGAGAAGCAGAAGACGCAGAACATGACCACGCAAAATCTGCGAGCTAGACGAAAAATCCACACTTTCCCTTTCTTTTTTTAAGTAGCCAATAATTTTACATTTTTGAGTTAAAATATTTCTGCGGGACAAACAAGATTCAGAAGATAAAGAAAAAATTCGGGTCGATAGGTTTTTATCTTCTCAGGGTGGCGAAATCTCCCGCGAAATCCCCTCTTTTTTATTTTTGCGAATAACTCGCTTAGCCACGTAGGTTTAGAGGCTTTTTGAATATTTCTTCTCGCCACTTCTGTTCCCAACTTGCCCAACCAGTCTTCACAAGGCTTTCTCTCAAGTGAGGCTTTTCAGCAACCCACTCCAGAAATGTCCAGAAGCGCCTCTTGCCTTGAAGCGTCTCCTCGGGCACGCCTTTTTCAACGCACCATCTAATATAGCCTCTTTCAACCATCTGCTTAAGTTCACCTGTGGATTCAACAATTTGAACTTTGAACCCTAAGCTTTCCAAGTGCCCGATAACGCTGGACAAGACGTATTCTGAACAAACCTTAAAACAGGTTTCACTGTCAGGCTGCATGACTGCGACGATTTCATCGGCAATCTTCACCGCGTCAGCCAAGTATTTCTTGTTCTTGAAGTTTGGCGGCTGAAAAGAAGACGTTGAGATTCTGCGCTCCATCACCATGGGTTCGGGAGGCTTAAGCGCGCCTACCACCACGCCCAATAACAGATCGCCCCATCCTGAAGCATCAATCAAAATAGTCTTCCCAGGAAAGAAACAGTCCAATGCCAAACTCAATCACCAAGACTATGAAATATGTAAGGCACGTCTGTTTTTCTGTCTTTTGCTTATTGGTGCTTTCAATACAAACAACAGATTTTTACTCTATTTTAGGAGTGCTTGCGTTTTCCTCGAAATAAACGCTAAAAAACTTACCAAAATAACTAGCGTTTGTTCTAATGGGACTGGGGATTTAAACCCTGCCAGAGTGGAGATGTCACCCGCAAATCCTCTCTTTTTTCTAATCTTCGGTTCGGTTTGCTAAATAGGCATAAATTTAAGACACGGCTATGCTGCTGTCCCTAAATGCGGTTCTGAATCAAAAGTGCGTTCAGTTATTATTCCAATTTGAAAACTATCGCCAATTTCTTCTTATTTAGATCTTCCAAAATTCGAACCCACTCTTCGGGCATGCTTTCCCTTTCCTCTTCCGTTAATTTTTTCACAGTCAAATCCCTGTTCACATGAAAAGGATGCTTACATGATCGACAACTATGATAGGGAAAAAGGTAAGGTGGTCTTGTAATTTTCTGTTTTATGCCACAGTTAGGGCAAGGCTGAATCGCGTATCTTTCCCTTCTTTTTTTCCTGCTTACTGTGACATCAACGTTTGCCTCTAGTTCTTCCAAAGAAGGATATATCCGGCGTAGTGACAGGTCTCCTTGCCGCCACATTGCCCTGAGCATGTTTAATAACTCTTTTCTTTCGCTCAACGAATGCCTTCTTGTTTTTCGATTCCCTGATTATTAATTATTGGACTTTTAAGATAAACGATTCTTGCTAGTTGCAACGCGTGCGCTGAAAATGTCAAGTTGTCGTTAATAACCGTAATTTTCTATCGCATTGAAGGTGTCTTGTTTTAAATACCTAAACTCTCATAATTATTATGCGGGGAGAACTCTTGCAAGTACCACATATGTGCTTAAATGAGTTCCCCGATGAATGCGTTGGCTGCCCAGACTACAAGGAAACGCGTCAAAACCAAACCTCGCAGTTCTTTCTGATGTTAGCTATGAGAGTTGTGTATCCGCCGATAATGGGGAGGTTAGTTACCAAAGAATGCAAACGTTACCACAAGCGCAAAGTTGAGTATCTAAGGTAACAAGAAGCCAAGCCCAACCTTCCACAGTAGACCGTAAACGCGACGAACTTGATTATGATAGCTGAGATTATCGGGGAAAATCGATTCAAACGTCACACTCTGGCGAGTTCAAGTCTTATTTATGGTTGTAAGCGTAATGTACAAGCGCGCTTTGCAAAAGTTGAATATCTCCACTAACGAAGTGAAAATACTTTCCAACCCTTTGCAATCAGCTAACTGCTTTGTAAGCGTGCGTTTGAGACGCATGGACAAATGGTCCGGGGGGATTTGAACCCTCACCGATGTGGAGATGTCACTCGCATACTCCCTCCTTTTTTCATTTTTTGATAGTTACTGATTGACAAAATCGTTTGACCTAATGTTCGACGGACTCAAAAAATTAGACGACAAGTCTGAAAAAAGGGTCGATAGGTTTTTATGTTCCGCTAAAGTTTTAGATGGCACTAACGTATATTAGACAGAAAAATAATGGATTGATGGACCAGAATGGTAAGAAAAGCACGAATACGCCTAACCAGCACGGATTACAGCAAACTTGAAGAGGTATGTGGAGAACTCAGAAGCATCGCGCAGAAGACAGGAGTGAAAATCAACGGTCCAGTGCCACTGCCCACAAAACGGCTTCGGGTTCCAGTTTTGAAGGCGCCGTCAGGTGAGGGAACAGCCACGTGGGACAGGTGGGAGATGCGCATTCACAAACGGCTAATCGACATCGACTCGGAAGAACGGGTCATGCGAAGAATCATGCGCATCCGCGTGCCAGAAGAAGTCCACGTAACAATCGAACTCATCTAAGAAACAGCATTTTTTAGCAATCATTTATTTTCTCCGTTGCAACAGACTCATTTTGTTATAAAGGAAAATTTTTAGTGATTATGCCTGAAGCCGCCGATAATAGCGTTGCGGGTATGCTTCTCTAAGCAGTCCACTTCATCAAACCCAGCTTCCTTCAGCCATTCTAGATGATTCACTACTGTGGGAGAACCTATAGACAGGATTCTATTGTTCCCTTTGAAGAAAGCTTTGTAACCTTCATGGCGCTCATTCAACTGCTGCTCTACCTCTGGGATAGTTTTCTCAACGCCAGTTTTCATTTTAATGCCATATTGACGCTCAATAAGCCTGGATCTGTGATAAATCCGCTCCAGAACAGTGCCAGGCGGAGGAAAGATATCACATGACAAGAAGCATCCTTCTAAATTGACTAATCCGAAAATCTCCTGGTACAACGTTTTGATTTTGTCAGGGATGGTGTGGGTGACGAAAGAAGAAATTACCGCGTCAAAGGTTCCATCGACAGCTTTGGACCAGCCAGAATTCTGGAGGTTACTTTGAACGAAAGTTACGTTTCCCTTGAATTTTTCCAACCGCTCTCGGGCATGAGAAAGCATAGCTTCAGAGAAATCCAAACAAGTGAGCGAAACGTTAGGGTAACGGTTAAGGATTTCTAAGCTCAGGGCGCCAGTTCCCGTCCCCAAATCTAGCAGGCGGATATTGTCGGTTGATTCAAAAGGCAAGAAGGATAGTAATCTGTGACGCCATATGCTTCGGCCTGCTTCCATGCCTTTGTCAGCTATCCAGAAGTCAACATATTTTGACGAGAGATAACGATTTTTAAATGAACCTAAATCCGATGTCAAGGCAATTCCTCTACCTGCAAATAGTCAATATCATTACCGTGAAATATAGCATATGCTATAGGAAAAGAAAATTAGAGTTTCAAAAAGGAAAGCCTTTTGATTTTATCCTTGAGAGATCAGAATATAAGTCAAAATGGTTAGAACAAGGCTTGGAAGGAAGGCTAAAAGCCAGATTTTCTTGTTGAAGCTGAAGATTTTGTGGCCATCCAATATTCCGAAAGGGATTAGGTTGAAGATTGATAGGAAAGCGTTGATGTAGGCGGCGAAGAACAGCATGGAAGCAAGGGGGATTTGGAGGACAAGGGGGTTTGGGGATAGGGCAAATGCTACTCCGAGAATGCCCGCTGATAGAATGAGGTTGGTGGCGGGTCCAGCAAGCGAAATCTTGACTATTTCGTCGCCGTTGGGGGAACCTGAAATCATCATGGCACCCGGTGCAATCATCCTGAAAGGCAAAAATACGGAAACAAAAGTTAACAGCACTCCCCATGTTGTTAGGCGGAATTCAGCCCACAGACCCGTCTGCTGAGCAGTTATTTTGTGTGCGACTTCATGCGTCAACACGGAGGCTGTCATGATTGCGGCAAAAGAAGCCATCAACAGCCAGGTCCAGTGGAATGAGAAGCCTCCGAAGTAGTTGCCGTACAGCCCGATGGAGAAGCCGATGGCGACGATAAGCGCCGCAGCCACTGTTATGTGCTTGACTTCTGTGGGGCTGGAGGAAATGCGGTTTCTGCGCGGGAAACGTTGTGGACCAAGATTGTAGGTGTACTGGTAGGAGTTGTAGGATTGGGGCGTTAGAACTTGCCCTTGCCGCTGCGCACGCGCGAAGTCGATTCTTGGGCAGGCATGGTTCTCAGGCAAACGGTGTGCACTGCAGAATTGTCCGCCGCAAAATGGACAGTGAAAGGGGAGGTTGGTTTCCTGCTGGCAAACTTGGCATTTCATCTAATAAATGCGCCTTTTACACATAGTTGTGGGCGGTTGCTTATATTTTTCCCCTTCATGAACCCGAATTTTCAGGGCACATTTACTCAGCAGATTAGGAGGGGGCTGCCAACATTTGCTGGGTTAAATCACTTCATGTAAACCGCTGTCGCCAGCACTTGATTTTGCCCCGAACCAAAAAAGCAGCCGAGAATGCGCGCTGGTTTAAGTGAGCTGTTGATTGGCAGGAGCCACAGGGTGAATTGGTATGAATGGGTTTATACCTGCTCGGTAAGCCGTTGCTTCGTCTGCTTCGTTCGGATGCAAGATTCGCTTGAGCCTGATTCAAGCTCTGAATCAAAAAAGCAACCCGATTCAAGCACATCCGAAAACAGCCTACCTTACAGGGTACCCTACTATTTACATCAAAATTCCAATGTAAAGAGCGTCAACCAGCCGACCCTCCCCCCCACCCTGCTATTTACAGTTGGGAAGCATAGGTAAACAGCAAGCGGACATGGGCGAGCGTGGCGAAAAGCCAAGAGCTAAATACATATAAAACCCCAATAATGAGGATGAGACGGGAAGGGAGTCACAGGCGACTTGAAACCGTTCAGCTTTGTCCACGCTGCAGACTTGCATTTAGGCTACGCCCAGTACGGGCTGGAAGCCAGAAGGCAGGACTTCGACAACGCCTTCAAAGAGCTGGTAGACAAGACAATCGAGCTGAAAGTTGACTTCATGATCATCGCAGGCGACCTCTTCCACCAGCCAAGACCATCCAACGTCACGTTGGAGAACACGATACGAAGCTTTAAGCGGCTCAAGGACGCAGGCATCCCAGTCCTGACGGTCGACGGCTCACATGACTCTGCACCAAACACCGTCACGGGCACAATCCTCTACCCTCTGGACAGCGCAGGCTTAATCCACCATCTGCCACGACACAGCGGCGCATGCTGGAGCAAACCAGGCTGCTGCTACGTGTACGGCATACCGAACTTCCACAGCAAACACAAAACGGCGGAGGCACTGCCTAAGTTCATGGCTGAAAACCCTCCCTCGCCCGACGGAGCCGTCTGCAACATCTTCGTTTTCCACGGAGCCTTAGATCTGCCAAACGTCAAGCCGCCGTACATTGAAGCGGAACTCTCACCCGACCAGCTGCCAAGCGACTTCAACTATTACGCTGCTGGGCACGTGCATGAACGGTACTTGGAGAAGTTCAAGGGCGGCTTGCTGGCGTACAGCGGCTGCACTGAAACGGCTGACTACCGAGAAGCAAAGTACCCCAAAGGCTTCATGCATGTCACTGTAAACGAGAAGTGCAAAGTAAACCCCGAGCCCATCGAGCTCACGTCCACACGCAGATTTATCATTCTAGAGCAAGAGTACAACGGGATGGCATCCTCCAAAATCACCGAGTTAACCGCTCAACAGGTGAGAGACAACGATTCGGAAGGAGCCGTCATAATCCCCGTTTTGAAGGGCACGCTTCCAGTTGAGGCAAGCCGATCAGAAATCGACACGGGCAAAATCCGAAGCGCAGGCGAAAAAGCCCTGCTTGTCCACCCAATCGTGCTGCTGAAAGAAACCGCCGTTTCAGACGAGATAGTCCGCTCAATTTTTGAAAGCGAATTCAAAGATTTGAAAACGAAGGCTTTCGAGTACTTCCTGCAGATTTTTTCGGAACGGTACAGCCGTGAGGAAGCCGACAGGATCGCAAGGTCCGCCCTCAGCCTCATCGAGCCTTTAAGCCGAAAGCAGGAGGAAAAAGTCAAGCAAACAATTGAGGAGCTGACACGGTGAAGATCGAAATCGTCCAGCTCGAAAACATCCGCAGCCACGTTAAGTCAACAGTGCCCTTCACACGAGGCTTTAATTGTCTTGTGGGCGGCTTAGGCTGTGGAAAATCCAGCGTCCTGTACGCGATCGATTTTGCCTTGTTCGGCGATGCCATAGGCAGCAGAAGCTTCGAGTACCTGCTCCGTGAAGGCGCGGACTGGGGACGCGTCACCATCCAGTTTACACAGAACGGAAGCACCTACAAACTTACCCGCGGAATCAAGAGAAAAGGCAAAAGCATCACCCAAAACTTTGAGGAACTTAAGCTCTTCGAAGATGAGAAGCTTGTTGCCAGCATGAAAACCGACGCGATTGCTGAGCAGTTTAAATCAATCACAGGGTTAGATAAGGAGCTTTACCGAGAGATTGTCTGGTTTAGGCAAGAGCGCCTCAAGGAGCTTCTGGACGCGCCGCCGCGGGATAGGCAAAGGCGTCTGGATGAACTGTTCGGCTTATCGGACTACGAGGCTGCATGGAGCAACATTGCCCTTTACCAGCGGGATTACGAGACGGAGAGGCGGGTTTACGAGAAAGACCCAGACGTTAACAGCTTAGAAAAACTCAGCAGCGAATACAACAAGGCAAGCGAAGAGTACACGCTTCTGGAAATGGAGCTTGAAGACCAAACGCAGAAACTGCAGGTTGCCAAGAGAGCGTTGGAAGAAACGGATTCGAAGCTCAAGAACCTCGAAGAGAAGAGGCAGACAATTGAAGAACTTAAACGGAAAGAAGCGAGATTACGAGCCGACATCACTAACATGACGAGCACTCTGGCTTCCCTGACACAGCGCATTGAAGGCAAAAAAACAATCTTAGACAACCTGCACCAACGTCAAAGCTCAATCGACACTCAAGCGAAACTGTGCTTAGCTAAACTTGAGCAAGCAGGTTTGCCGACCAACCAGCCAGTCGAATCCCTGCATTCTTCACTGTCGGCGATTGATGATGAAATCAGCGGTTTAAAAGCTGACAGAGAAGCGACGTCAAGAAGCATGGAAGAAGACAAGAGAAGAGTCGCTGCCTTAGCGAAGGAAAGCAAATGCCCGCTTTGCATACAACCATTAGACGGCGAGTACAAGACTAATTTGCTGTCAAAGATCGAGCAGGAAAATCATGAACGGGACAAAACACTCAGTCAACTAAAGCTGCAAGTCGAGATGCTGCAGAAAACGAAAGCTGAAGCCACAGAAGCTTACTCTAACCTGCAAACCTGCCTGACAAGAGCTGAAGAATTAAAGAGCCGTTTAAGCGAGGAAGAAATAAACCTTAAGAGCCTATCGAGCGAGTTTGACGAAAAGCAGACGCTTGGAGCCGACTTACGCTTGCAACTTGAGCAAGTGCAGTTTGAAATCAGCCGCTTCGACGCGTCAGAACTTGATAAGGCACGAACACAGCGTGAACAATCTTTCAGGCAATACTACCTAATCGACTCCGAACTGCACACGAAAGAAAACCGCAAGAAAGACCTTTTCCAACGCCTAGACGAAACCAAGGAGCGGATCAACGCGGCTCAAGAAAAACTTGAACGCATGGAGAAAACCCGCAGGACAGTTGAAGTTTTAGGCGCTATACGTGATGCTTACCGCAGCATTCAGCCTAAGCTTCGAAGCGAGTTCGTGAAGGTCATGAGAAACTACGTTCAGCAAGTACTCGACGGATTGGTCGGCGGAGAAGCACCCATGCTAAACGTCGTCATCGACGACACCTACACGCCCTACGTGAAAAGCGAAGCAGGCGTTGACCGCGAAGTCTCCAACCTTTCAGGCGGCGAACGCACCCTTCTGGCTTTCGCTTACCGTTTAGGTTTGGGGCAGCTTATCATGCAGTCACGGACAGGTCACGGCTTGAGCATTCTTGTGCTTGACGAGCCGACCGAAAACTTGGGCAGCGAAGACGGCAGTATAGAGCGGCTTGCAGAGGCGATAAGCCGATTTAGGGCGATTGAGCAAATCATCGCAGTCACGCATAGCGAAGCCTTCGCGGGCAAAGCCGATCATGCCATTACTCTGGAAAAAGAGGCGGGAATAAGCAAAATATCAGTTGAAAGGTAAATTCCAAGAGAAATCGCTTTTTCGCACTTCATTATTAAGTTGATAACTCGGGAGCTGCTATGGATGGTTACCGCTTGGTTGTGATTTAGGCAAAACCTTATAAGCGGATTCATTCATGAAACCCTGTAAATAAATCGGTGAATTTCAATGAATAAAACATCGAAGAATTTTAAGATTCTAGCTTTGATTTTACTCACGTCAGCTCTCTTAATGACCGCAAACATCAGCGTGAAAGCAGCATCAACAACTTCTGTTTACGTCTACACCACGTTCGGGGGAACAGTCGCGGGAAACGGAACAACTCTGACCGGCGGAGCCACCAAGGATTATACTACTGGCAGCACGATCAATTTCACCGCGACCGCTAGTGATGGCTTTAAATTCTTATGTTTCGAATACGTAGCTGCGTCAGGAGCTCAGACCTCCACAGACAACCCATTCTTACAAACATTATCCTCGAGTAGTTGCGCTCTTGAGGTATTGTTCACTCCGACCACCAACACAACAGCAACCGAATCCGGTTCAGGAACAGCCACCGTCTCTACATTGTTGACAGCAGGCGGGGATACTGTTCCAAGCGTTCCATCTGGGCAGAGCGCGGGAACTTACACTAATTATACTGTAGGCACAACCTATCCTTTCACAGCGGTTCCAGGTAGCGGCTTTAAACTTCTATTCTGGTTGACCGCCACAACTTCTGGCTCCACGACAACATACAACATTTACACTTCCACCAACCCACATATTACGATTGAGTCATCTATTGTCGCCATACAGGCACTGTTCGTTCCAACCAGCAGCAGCGTAACGGTACCGACAATCAGTGAAATTTCAACTGCAGTGGTAGCCGTCTTAGCAGTAGCATTAGTCGTAAGTGCGGTTGGGACGTACGCTTACACTAAAAAAGCCAGAAAGTAAATCTCCCATTTTCTTTTTTTATTTTTTAGAAACAATTTTTCCTAGTCCAAAATAGGCGCCAGAATTTTTGTGCTATATGGATACATCAACGCGGATGCTTACGAAGCTTTTTTTCCTTAACTAGCCAGCATGTTTTCATCAATTGCCTAGTCCAACAGACTTAGTTCAAATGTGTTCCTGATGCAACCGTCCTAAGCCTTATATAACGCACTCGCACACCCTTAAACCACCATTACGGGCTGGGGGCGACTAGTAAAAATGAAGTTTGACGTGGGGATTGAATCAATCGAAGCTGAAGTTAAGGACAACATTCTTGTAATTTGGTCTAGCAAACCTTTGAGAGCGGTTAGTTCAGCCGTTTTGAACGGGGGACTAACGGAAGCATATGGAATAATTAATGTTCAGGTCTCCGAGGGCAGCGGCGAAGACAAAAATGACGAGCATTGGAACGCTGAAGCCTTCCTGAAGGCGCAGGTTCAGAGTCTGCGGCTTCCAAACGACAAAGTAGTCGGGTTGATGACTGCAGCCAAAATGAAGAACGTAGCGACAGCCACCAGAAAATTTGACAAAACAACCTTAACCCTTTTTGTAACAGCTGGAACAACCGTTGCCGTTACAGCAGGTGAACCAACAGCCTCAAAGAACCCACAAAAACTCGGTACAATAAACATCATCTTGCTTGTGGATGGAAACATGACGGAAGGCTGCATGGTTGAGGCACATAAGACAATTACGGAAGCAAAAACGGTCGCGCTGCGAGAGCTAGATGTAAGAAGCCAGTTTTCAGGCGATCTTGCCAGCGGAACGCTAACCGACAGCATCGCGGTGGCTTGCACCAAAAAAGGGGACGCCATCAGTTTCGCTGGCACCTTCACTATGATAGGCGAACTTATCGGTCAATGCGTTAGAGAATGCGTAAAAGAGGCTATTTTCAAACAAGAAAATTTCTCAGCAAACAGGTCTTTGATGGAAAGATTATCTGAGAGGGGAATACAAACTGAAAATCTTTTTTCTCTTCTCAATGACCCTCAGATTCCAGTTGAAAACCCGAAGTACCAGCGGTTCAAGAAAGAAATAGAGCGAAGGTTAATTGACAAGAAAATTGCGTCACTGGTTTTGGCAAGTCTCAGGTTTGATGATGATTTGAGCAAAGGCCTAATTCCCGAATATGGCGAGAGCACTGTCGATGAAGCTGTTTTTGAAGGCATTGTAGTGGCGGCGATTAGTAATTACTTGTCTAAAGAAAAAGGCGCATCTGAGGCTAAGGCTATGGAACTGAAGCTGAGGAATAGAAAAAGATTGGGCCCACTCACTACTTGCGTTTTGGAAGCTATTCTCAAAGATGCCGCTCTAGAAGTGGCTAGTTAAGTCCCTGCGCCTGTTCAATTCTGTTTAGCAGCTAAGAAAAGTGAACTACTTATCCACAATTTCTCTTATAACGCTTAAGTATAGTTAACTTTAATAATACTGAAACTTGCTTTTTAGCAAGGTGCAAACTTACGTGGTCTCCATAAATCCTGACGAACTACCTTACGACACGCTTAGGCATTGGCCTCCGATGACGTACAGAAACAACTCAGCACCAACAAAGAGGGCAATCAAGGATTTTTCAGATTTCCTAAAAACAGAAAACCTCTCCAAGGGACCAAAAGAACTGCAACCGTGGATTCCATTCTGCGAAGGAAAATGCTCTTTTTGTTATTTCCCGGTTAACTGCGAAAAGCACAGTATTTCGTCATATATTGTTGCTTTGAAAAAAGCGTTGAATTTCTACTCGGAAAGCAGGTATGTCCAATCGACCGAATTCAACGAGATATACATCGGCGGCGGCAGCCCATCCGTTCTTTCCGAGGCACAAATCACCGATGTTATTGATTATTGCCGTGGCAATTTCAACTTCTCTGACCATTGCACGACGAAGTTCACGGCTTGCACGTTTGGGTTAACAGATCGAAAAATCCGTCTTTTAGCTTCTAATCAAGTTGACCAGCTAGACGTTGGGATCCAGACATTTGAAGATAACTTCCGCAGAAACCTTACGCTGCGTGACGGAAGTAAAGACGCAAAGGAGAAGCTGAAAACAATTAGGAAAAACGGTTTACACTTGAGCATTGACCTTCTCTATAACCTCCCAGGGCAGACGCTGGAGCAGTGGAGACGAGACATAAAACAGGCTTTAGAGCTTGAAGTTGAGAGTGTAGATTGCTACCCGCTGGATTTGTATGAGAATACGCCTTTGGCTAAGAGGGTTGCTGGCGGTGAACTGCCTTCGCCCGGTGATTACAAGAAAGAGCTTGAAATGTACTTGGAAGCCTACGAGATTTTCAGGCAGAATGGGTATTTCCCCACGTGCCACAACAGGTTTTCAAGACTGAAAGAAGACTTGGGGAAGCCGTCCTCTGAAGTTGTTGGGTCTGGTGCAGGCTTCTTCATGGGGCATCTCGGCAATTTTCAATATTCAGACATAGACGACGTCAAAGACTACATAGCTACGGTTCAGCAAGGATCTTTCCCGTTGGCTTCTTTTGCCACGCTTTCAAATGAAGATAAAATGAGGAAAGCGATGATGCTTATCTACGTCCGCGTTCGCGTGGACCGTAAGGACTTCAGGGACGAGTTTGGGAAGTTCCCCGAGGAAGCATTTCCCGATGCTATAGGAAGTTTGAAGCAAAAAGGGTTGATCGAGGTCACTGATGAGGAGATAAGATTGTCTGAGAAAGGGGACCCTTGGAGATTTAACATAGCTTGGGAGTTCTTCAAGTAAGGACGGATTATTCGTTCTTTGGAGTTTTCAATTCAGAAGAACTGCTTAGGAGGGGCTTAGTTTCTGATAAGTTGGCAAAGTGTTGAACATGACTATTTGTTTGCATTTGAATGGGAAAACTCCATGGGAATTACATCTAATTCCCGATATCGAATCGGGATGCCCTTAATTCAGAAAGTTTCTTATACTAGGTTGGATAATCCAACCCAACACAAAGGAGATTAAAAAGATGGTAAACAAAAATATCATTTACATTGCAACCGTAATAATCATCGTAATTATAGTTTCAGGTGCTTTTCTTTACGTTAACTACAAAACGCCAAGTCAATCGAACTCGCAAAAAAACATCACGTTAGTGGATGACGAAGGCTACACCACCAACCTAACTGGGATTCCTCAACGAATCGTTTCATTGGCGCCTAGTTGCACCCAAATCGTCTTTGCAATCGGCGAAGGCAGCAAAGTTGTAGGTGTGACAACCTATGACAATTACCCCTACGATTTCTCAGCGTGGGTGGCGGCTGGCAACATGACAATTGACGGCGGCTACGGAACGCCGAACATGGAAGCCATTGCTTCACTTCAACCCGATTTGATACTTACCGACAACATTAACGACGCGAGCCTTCCAAGCATGAGAAACCTGGGATACAAAGTGGTGGTACTTAACCCAACTACAATCAACGGAATCTACAATGATATATCGCTAGTCGGGAAAGCAACAGGCGCCACAACAGAGGCAAATGTGGTCATCAAGAACATCACAAGCACAATCAACACGATATCGACAAAAATCGCTAACGCGCACGAAACTCCGATGAAAGTCTTTTATGAAATCTGGTCTGGACCTCTCATGACCACTGGCTCGACAACTTGGATTAACGATGTTATAAGCAAGGCAGGTGGCGTCAACATCTTCGACAACGAAACTCAGCAATGGCCGACAGTTGCCTCCGAAACCGTAGTTTACCTTAATCCCGACGCAATATTCTTGCCCACAGAAATGGGACAGACGCCGTTCTACGGAAGCGTCGCTCAAGTGAAAGCAACGCCAGGATGGAACACAATCAGCGCTGTGCAGAACAACATGGTCTACGTAATCAACGGGGATTTGTTCGCCGAGGCTGGTCCGAGAGTAGCTGACTGCGTATATGCTGTCGCCTCTGACTTGTATCCGCAGCTTTTCAACTCCACCTCCTAATTTTTCTTGTCGTGACATATAATGAGCGAAGGTAAAATCGAAGGTACATACGTCAAGCGTTCATCACGATGGAAAATAATCTTAGCAACATTAGTATTAGCTCTCATTTTGACACTAATTGTATCCCTTAACATAGGTTACGCTTTCGTATCCTTCTCGCAAATCTTAGCCATACTAGGCAAGCAAATTCCGTTCCTGAGCGGCTCAATAAATTCAGCCTCGATATTCCAGTCTAGCCAAGCTTTCCAGTCTAGCCAAGCTATAATTCTGCAAATTCGTCTTCCGCGTGTGCTCGCTGGCGCTTTAGTCGGCGCTGGATTGGCTGCGGCAGGCGTGATTTATCAGGGCATCTTCAGGAACCCGATGGCTGACTCATATCTGCCTAGGCGCGTCGGCGGGGGCATCGGTTGGTTATTCTGTTGCTGTCTTGTATGTTTCCTCCGCTTTGACGATTGCGGGTTTGGGGATAGCGCAAACTTTCGCTTTCATATTTGCCTTATTGACCGTGTTTTTAGTGTTATTCATTTCAAGAGTCGGAAACAAAATTCCCATAACTACCCTGCTGCTTTCCGGCGTGGTAGTAAACATTTTCCTTTTAGCTATGGAAACACTTATGGAACTTCATTCTGGCCAAGCGCTCACGGGGATAATTGCTTGGCTCGCAGGCGGATTCTCTAACATCGTTTGGCTACAAGTGTGGGCTGTACTGCCGTTCGTTATCATCGGCATAGCCATAACATTTTTTTTCACCCGCGATCTAAACATGCTCTCTATGGGCGACGAAACTGCACAGCATCTCGGAGTAAATACGGAAAGGGCGCGTCAATTCCTTCTTGTTATAGCGTCGTTGATGACAGCGGCAGCGGTCTCCATCAGCGGCGTCATAGGATTTGTAGGATTAATCATTCCTCACATGACTCGACTGGCAATTGGTCCTGACCATCGAATCCTGCTGCCCGCCTCCGCAGTCGTCGGAGCCATGTTCCTCGTGATCTGCGACGCTGCAGCTCGAGTTGCGACAGGCGCTTCTGAATTGCCCGTCGGCGTCATAACCGCTCTTGTCGGCACACCCTTCTTCATATACCTTCTGAGGAGGAGAAAAACAACTTATTCGCTTTGAGGCGACTACAAAAACATGGTGTCACTAAATATCGATGGCGTCGAATGCCGTTACGGCTCTATTAAAATCTTGGAGAACGTCAGCCTATCGGTCAAGGCAGGTGACTTCGTGGGGATTCTTGGACCCAACGGCTCTGGAAAAACCACCCTTCTCAGAAGCATAAGCCGAACCCTCAAACCTTACAAGGGCGCCATCATGCTCAACGACAAGGACATTTACACGCTT
The DNA here is from genome assembly GCA_963768345.1 of Candidatus Bathyarchaeota archaeon. Classification (GTDB taxonomy): domain Archaea; phylum Thermoproteota; class Bathyarchaeia; order Bathyarchaeales; family Bathycorpusculaceae; genus Bathycorpusculum. The sequence continues at coordinate 40,572 of CAVYHL010000002.1, forward strand.
AAAAACATGGAAGTGGCGAAACAGATGGCGGTGGTTCCGCAGGACAACACGATCAGCTTCAGCTTCACCGCGCTGGAGGTTGTTTTGATGGGACGCAACCCACACATGGAAAGGTTCCAGATGGAGACCGAACATGACATGGCTATCGCCCGAAAAGTCATGAATTTGACGAACACGTGGAATCTGGCATCGAGACCTGTGAACGAGCTAAGCGGCGGAGAAAGGCAACGCGTAATCATTGCTCGGGCGCTGGCGCAGGAACCTAAAGTTTTGCTTCTGGATGAGCCCCTCACCTACTTGGATATAATCAACCAACTGGAAATCATGGATTTGATCAAATCGCTCTGCGTGACGGAAGGAATCATAGTCATGACTGTCGTCCACGACCTCAACTTGGCTGCTCGCTACTGCAACTACGCTTTGCTTCTTAAGAGTGGAAAAGTCTTCGCTGCGGGAACTATAGATAAAGTGTTGACTAATGAAAACATAAAAAACGTGTTCAAAGTGGAGTCTATAGTGAAGAAAAACCCTGTCACCGACTCCCTCTATGTTATCCCGTTGTCGCCTCCGAAGGCTTCTCCTCCAAGAAACTGCGCAATCCACATAGTCAGCGGCGCTGGAACAGGAACTGCATTGATGAAGACCCTCTTAGGAGAAGGGTACACCGTCACTGCTGGAGTGCTTAACGTCTTAGACTCCGATTTTGAGACCGCGGAATTCCTTAACATACAAGTAGTTAGTGAAGCGCCATTTTCCCCCATAACCGAAAAAAGCTGCAAAGCCAACTTTGACATGATGACCAAGGCAGGTTTTGTTGTGATTGCTTCTGTTCCATTTGGTTACGGGAACATTCCAAACTTGGAGTCGGCACTTGAGGCTGTTAAGCGGGGAATCCCAACTTACGTCATAGATGAAGAGCCTATAGAAAGTCGGGACTTCACAGGTGGCAAAGCGACAGCTCTGATGGATGAGCTAAGGAAACATGGCGCTGTTTTTATCAAGCACGCGTCCGAACTGCCGGCACTGGTCAACGCAACCCATGATTTGATTGAACTGCAAAAAAATGGGCATGAGCAGATGCTAGGTCACACAAAAAACGTTACAAAAGAAATTATGCAGCCTACCTTTCACAAGGAGCAGAAACATGACAAAAGATGACATGAAATCCCTTGATTTCCTGAGGAAACACGCATTAGAACTCGGTGCCATAGACGCGAAGGTAATTCCTGTTGAAAAGATCGTGGTCGAGGACCGCGTCGTCTTAAAATGCAGGCTGGGCTGCGAAAAATATGGAAAAACACTGGCTTGCCCGCCATATGCGCCGACGCCAAGCGAGTTCCGAAAAATCGTCAGCGAATACCACTACGCGTTGTTTATGAAGTTCAAGTCTCAAGCCGAAGGCGATTCAGAGCTGATTAAGTATCTTGCCAATACAGGCGACTCGTCTGTTCCCCCAGAGATTAAGGCGAAAGTGGAGGTTTTTTGGTCAATTTGGAAAGAAGACATGAAACGACTGCTTGAAACGGTGTTAAAGCTGGAAAAAGCGGCTACTGAAAAAGGATACCTTCTCGCTGTTGGACTGGTCTCAGGGTCCTGTCAGCTATGTGAAAAATGCAATGTCGAAAAGGGCTTCTGCGTGCACCCAGCGAAAAGACGATTCTCCGAAGAGGGAGTGGGAGTCAACGTGAAGGCAACGGCGGAAAAAGCCGGCTTGGAATTCACTTTGCCCTTCAAGCGAAACCCTGATACTTACGCTTTGCTCTTAATTGATTAAATCCATTGGGGCGGGCAATTGTGGGAGCATTACATCAAAGAATCGGTTTAGTTTACGTTCCAGGCGCGTTACCGTGCTTCGAAGACTTCGGAAACTTACCTACCGACCTAGTTTGCTCTGACGCGCTTGTAGACGGCAAGCCAGCATCAGAGGTTCTTGACATGCTGATAATTCCAGGCGGGAGCCTCGTTGAGTCGCGAAGCGTCAACGAGAAAGTATCAAGGGAAATAATGAAGATGGCTGAAGGCGGCAAGTTTGTGCTTGGAATCTGCTCGGGTTTTCAGATACTTGCGAAGGAAACGGACATTGGGCGTCTGTCAACAACGCCGATCACGAGGAAAGGCTTAGGCTTGTTGAATGCAGAGTTCAAGCCGTTGATCTGCACTGACCGCGTCAAAGCCACGATAACTGGCAAGAGTTTCATCACAAGCGAGGTTGGGAAGGAAGTTTCAGGGTTCCACTGCCACACCTACGGTCAAATAGACCTGCATGGGGATTCAAGGACCATTCTTGTCACGCATGCACAAAGAGTGAACTATTGGCATGGTCCTCAAGATTTGGTTTCAGGAGTAGCCAATAATGAGGGCAACGTGGTCGGCGTTTTCCTTCACGCCCTATTAGACCAGAACCCAACCATCATCCAAAACATCACGAACTCGCTGGGCATAAACGCAGTCGAGCTCGAAGCAGTTCGAAGTGCAAACGCGGAACTGGTGAAACGAATGAAAAGCGAAGTCGGCGTTTCAACCAACATCCACCAGCAAGGCTCAGTCAACCAGAAAACACCACGTTTGCTCTTGGTAACGGCGACGGCAAGTGATTCTGGAAAAACTCTCATTGTAGCGGGGATCGCTGGCGCTCTAAAAAAGAGAGGTGTCAGAGTCGGAGTGCTTAAGATCGGCGGGGACATTCGAGACGTCGTTCCTGCATTGTACTTGATTAAGGAGCCAATGAAAGGCTTCACTTCCATCAAAGTCGCGGATAGCGGGTGGAAACCCTTAGCCGAAGCGGTAGGCGAAGCCAGCCAGAACTACGATTTTCTACTTGTTGAAGGCGCCATGAGCGCGTTCACTGGGCTTCTGAACGAAAAGGTTACACGACCGACGTCTACGGCTGAGGTTGCAGCGGCGCTGGATGCTTCGACCATAATTGTAGTAAGCTGTGACAAAGACGGCGTGGAAGGAGCCATTGTGAACACGCTCAACTACGTGAAGGTTCTGAGAAGCCTCGGAGTGAACACGACAGGCGTAATATTGAACAAGGCTTGGATAAGCTACTTAAACGACGAGATGAAGCAGACGATAAAGCAAGCCTTCGAAAACGTCGGCGTCGAACTACTGGGTATTTTGCCGTGGCTGGAAATGGAGAGAAGGGGCTTGATACCTGAAATAGAGATTAAGTATGAGGAATTCGGAGCCCAAGCGCTCGAGGCTGCGGAGAAATACATTAATCTAGATACTTTGACGAGGATTGCGAAGCCCCCCGCGCTTAAGCAGATTGATTATACCGCGTTTATGGAGAAATTCAAGAATTTACTTACTGACAGCAGCGATCTACAGCTTTAAAGGTAATCGCGGCTAAATGCTGGCTCGTCAGCTACCGAAGCAATAATCTGCTCAGCTAACTCTTCCTGTTCCTCATTGCCAGTGACAACTAGCCAGCAGGCGCCTTCTGCGCCGCAGACACCGCCAGCAGCGACCAACTCGACCTTCGCCCCGGTCAAGGCGGTCAGCGCATCTAGTTCCGTGAACACTTCGCCTGGAACAGGCAGCAAACGGGAGCCGCTTGTGCCAGGCGCGTTAAGCTTCTCCGCAAGGGCGAATAAATCGCCGTTTACACGTTTCTCCAGACCCACGGGTATAATCAGTTTTACTCGGCGTCCTAAGACAGCTGGCAAAGCTAAACCTATGGTTCCCGCCTTTGGGTGACCGATCAGGATAGCCGCTTGTTTACGGGTCAAATCCAGGGCGTTCGCGCCTTTCAAGATGACGTCGCCCTCCTTGAGCGAGTCAACCACGTCCTCGATTGTCTTGCCTTTCTGCCACTCGCCCTTAACTATCACCACGTCGCCTGGAAACTTGCTCACGTCAGCCAGCCGCCCCGTTCCAGTCACGGTTTTAGATGAGGGCAGGGTTATGCCGCGGAAAAAGTGTTTCCTGGAAAAATCCTTGACGCCTAGAGTGCCGAGTATTTCTTCAGCGACGTAGCCGTTTGTTGTTCCAGCGACGATTACGAGCGTCCCATTCTTAAGCGCTTTTCTTACGGCTGGGTGGTTTGCCAGGGTTTTGGCGATTAAGCGTTTTCCAGCCGCTGGTGTAAGTACGAACTGTTTCATGGTAGTCTGCTTCCTTTCTTGAGGGTTGTTAATTCGAGACGTGAATAAAATAATTTTGGTCATTATTCCAGCCTTGCAAGTGCTTTTTCAAGGAGCAAGGATCTTTTTGCCTTCCGCAACAAAGTGGCAAACGCCGCTAGTCCTTGTTTTCTGCGGTGGAAAAAATTGTATCATCAACAACATCAACAACAACAAGCCAAGCGGCTCAGCTGCCTTCCATGAAGCGGTTGATGAGCAAGAAAGTTAAAGAAAATAAAAAAGAAAAATGACGAAAGACTAAGTTAAGATTTCAGCTGATTAGCTTAATATCTTCTTGGTGGTCTTCGTTTTGCATAGCACTCGCGGCAATAAACTGGCCTTGTGCCGTCTGGCTTGAAAGGAACTTCACATTCTTTTCCGCAGTCAGCGCAGGTTGCCTTGTGCATTTCTCTGCTACCGTATGACATTTTACTATTTCAACTCCTACTATATTCGGCGTGTAAAAATCGCTTCTCACACGTTACCCTTTTAACTTGTGCTCCATCCTTATAAATTGCGTGCTTAAAACTCCAGAAATAATCGCAAACGACCGTGCCTATCTATGCCTTATTCTGGGCGCTGGAGGTTTTCAAGGGGTCCCTACTTAGATTTCGATGCGAAATCGATGTTTTCGAGCCTTCATTATGTTCCTTTTGGGAGCACTATTTTTATACGCCGCTTAAGCATTGCATTGGCAGAATAAGAGGGAAAACTCGCAGTTTGACAGTTATCGTTGACGACGCGGGCAGCGGCGACCTGCTTTTCGGCGTCGTAGTTGGCGCGTACCGCGAAGAAACAGGCGAATTCAAGTATGACATGATAGCCGTTCGGTTCTATCAGGAAACTTTCCGCGAAAAAGAATACCTGCAGGAATCCTCCCGCATCGTATCCAAGCTTGTAGCGGGCTTCAACCCCAAGCCCGACGAGGCAATTCACATTTGCCAAGGCTGCATCTTCGATGTTGCCGCTGAGGAACTTCGAAAGGTTTACGGTGAAGACCGCGTCAAAAGAGTCAGAGTTGTCGGCGAAACGCAACGGCTTGTTGAGATCGCTTACTTGGATGAAATCCGCAATTTAGGTTACGAACCCTTGGCTGAGCGGGAAGAAAAAAGAGGCAAAAGCTTCTTCCACATGATGCGCTGGCTGAAGGACAACCCTGAAATGCTGCGTTACGCCAAGACGGGGTGGCCACGCCTCAAGAACTATCAATTGTTCCAGCAGTTCCATCAGGAACCAATCTACACAGCTGTCTGCAGCGACTGCGGCACCGAATGTGAAGTACCTTTTCAACCCCGCGCAGACCGCCAAGTGTACTGCCAGAAATGCTGGCCAGCTCACCGACCACGCAGGAAAAGCAAGAAAAAAGCTGCACGTTAACACACTGCAATCTTTTTACGCCTTGACGCCTACATCTTCCGATGGCTTACGTGTTGTCTCTCCAATTAACTCTGAAATGTCGCACCCTCTATCAGTGTAAGGTTATTTTAGGCACCGCATGCAATAATCGTGCAAGGCAGGGTTTATGGATAAGGACTGGGAACGTTTAGGACGCCTCAAACCTGAGGAAAAAGTGCGAATATGCATGGACATGACAGAGGGCTGCGTCCGAATCTGCGCTGACGGCGTAAGGAACCAGTTTCCAGGGATAAGCGAGGAAGAGCTGATGGAGAAGTTGCGTGAACGACTGCAATGGTCCAAACTGAACCGCTAAGCAGCAATGCCGCTTGGAATCCTATCACGCTTTCGTGAAGTGGAATTTGGCAATTGAACCCTTTTTTATCTATCGTTTTGACGGCATGTTGAATTCGAACTTTACGCCTTTCCCGGAGACACCCGTCTCTTTGACTGTCCATCCATAGATGTCGCATGTTCTTTTTATCAGGTATAATCCATGGCCGCTGCCCTGGCCAAAGCCTTTTGTGAATAAGTGTGTTTTGTCTTCCTCGTTTATGCCTCCGCCGTCGTCTTCGTAGATTATGCTTTCGGAGCCGTCATTTTCTTTTCGGTGGTAGATTTTTATCTTGGTCAAGTTCTTGCCGTACTTGAGTGAGTTGTCTATTAAGTTGTGGAACACGGTTGTCAGCATGGAGTCAGCCAAGATGCTAAATCCCCTGCATTCGTTAACTAGTTGAGCTCCCTTAAACCCGCTGAACAGAGACGCTGCTTGATCGATGGCTTTTCCCACATCCGTCTGTGTACGCTGCTCGCTTCCCAGCGACTCGTAGTTCTTTGAGAAGTCAAGTATTTGCGTTATGCTTGAAGTAGCCAAGCGAATCTGGTCCAAGTAGTGGCTCATTTTCTCGTCGCCAGCTGCCTGTCTCTTGGCTAAGTAGGCGTTTCCTTCGATGGCCATCAGCTTGTTGCGGACGTCGTGCCGCGTAAAGCTTCCGATCACACTGAGTTTCTCGTTTAGAATTTCTGATTGTTTGAGTGCTGCTTCAATTTTTTGCTCTGAAGCGATTTGATCGGTCATGTCCGAGTAGACAGCTATGCTTCCGATTCTTTTTTCACCGACTGAAACGTAAGCTAAAGAGATGAACACTTGCAGCGTTGAACTATCTTTGCGTTTTCTTTTGGTTTGAAAACTTACAGCTTGGCTCTGGCTTTTTTCGATGTAACTGTTCATTTCCTGTTTTAGTTCTTCAGGAACAAGGAGGTCTATCTGGTTTTTGCCGACCACTTCGTCTGGCGTGTACCCGAAAACTTCTGTGAATTTGGGGTTAACGTTGATTACATTGAAGTTTTCGTCGGCGTATACAGCTGCTTGTGGGTTGGAATTAAACAGGGCTTTGAATTCCTCTCTGCTTTCACGGAGCTCTTTCTCTCTCTGTTTTTTCTCAGCTATATCTACGACAAATTCCAACGCAGCCGTTACATTTCCGTTTTTGTCCTTAAGCGGCGTGGCGATGAGTTCAACGTAATAAGGCTTCCCATTAATGCCAATTTGAGTATATTCATGAGAGTCTCTCTCTACTCCCTCGTCGAAGACTTTTTTAACACCGCAGTCTGGGCAAATGTGGTCTAAAGTGTTAAGCGACGAATAGCACTGCTGGCCCTCTACGTTGCCCGTGTTATTTTTTATGAACCTGTTCAACCACAGCACACGATAATCTTTGCTGATAATACCAAAGCCTACGCCAAGGTTCTCCGTAATTGATTCCAGCATGTCTTGACCCTGTCGAAGAGCATCTTCCATTTTCTTGCGCTCAGTAATGTCGCGTTCAACCGCCATCAAAAAATCCTTAGAGCCGATCGTTACTTTTTTGATCGAGACTTCTGCATCGAATATTGAGCCATCTTTGCGTCGATGCTTTACAGTAAACGTTAATTTTTCACCCTTAAGAAGCCTGCCTAGCCGATCCATCACTTTTTTGTCTCCGCTTTCTTCATCTAGAAACGTGACGGGTTTGCCGATGATTTCTTCTCTGGAGTAGCCGTGAGTTTGCAGTGCGGAAGTGTTGGCGTCGAAGATCGTGGGAAGCCCTGTTGGTTGAGCTTCGAAGATCAAGATGTAATCGCTGGCTTGTTCGAATAGCGCTTTGTACTTTTCTTCACTTTCTTTGAGGTCTTGTTCAGCTCTCTTGCGTTCGGTGATATCTTCAAGTTCCACTATGAAAAGACAGATTTTGCCGTCTTTATCTCGTACGGTGCTTGCGTTAACTTTTCCGAAAATTATTCTTCCATCTTTTCTTATGCAACGTTGTTCTAATCTGAAGGCGGGGATTTTTCCTGCTTTCAGATCCTCCATTTTGGCTGTGCTTTCACATAGGTCTTCAGGATGGGTGATTTCCTTGAAAGCTAAGTTCCGCAGTTCATCTTTTGCGTACCCGAGTATTCCACAGAACGCGGCGTTTGCGTTCTCAAACAGTTTGTCAGCAGAATATGATGCGCTAATTCCGATTGGAGCGTTCATGATTATGGCTTCTAATTGTTCTTGGCTGTGGCTGAGAGCCGTTTTCGCCTGTTTCTTTTCAACGGCTTGCCTTATGTAATGGGTCAGTTCGCCGTAAACTGTCTCGGGATTCCCGTGTTTGCTTACGTACCCATCCGCGCCGAGGTTTAGAGCCTTAATCGCGATTTCTTCCCTGCCTTTTCCAGTTAGCAGTATGAAGGGAATTTCTATTTTTTGAGCTTTGAGCTCCATCAGGAAGTCCAGCCCGTTCTTGTTGGGCATTTCGTAATCAGACACGATTGCATCGTACGAATTGGAATTCATTTTTCTGTACGCTTCTTCTGCGGATTTTGCTGTGTCAACTTCAAAATTGCCTAACAACGACAGAATATTCTTGGAGACCTCTAAGTAGGAGACATCATCATCAACATGCAGAAGGCGCAATCGTTTCTCTTTGACTTCGGGAATCAGATCGAGTTCTACATGAGGAATAAGAGAGGTTGAAGTCGAAACCTCTGCTTTCTTCGCATGCGATTTTTCCATGTCTTAGGATTCTCTGCGAAATTAACTATAAGGTTTATTAAGATTCAATCTTTATTACTAGTAACAGTCCTTTAGCGTTTTAAGGTTTAGCGCACGAGATTGCACGGTATTGAGGTTCAGAACCTTCAATCATTCATATTTTGTCAGCATCAGTAGACATTTGCGCAATTTTTCACAAGAATTATGAACGTTTCTCAAATCACTTTATATCTTTTTATGCCCACTCTTGTTTCAGAGCAAAAACAAAAACGGGATGAAATGGCATGTTGGATTTGGAAATCCTCGCACCAGCAAGTTTAAGCATGCTCACCTTGCCCGTAACGTTAACGACGCCAGAGAGCTCGCGCATAAAACCCCACACAAGAGCTTCATCAGGCAAGGTGGCTTGAAACTTGTACCGTACGATTATTCTGGATTGCCAAACCAAAACAGCCTTCTCCTGCTCGGAGGATTGCATCGCTTACAAAACATGCGCTCTGCGCAGGAAACGCCAGCAATAAGCTCTCGCATGTATATACACGCATGTTACATAGCCTTATAAACAGACGGCAACATGTTGAAAAGTCCCATAGGAGGCGAAAAAATGCTGAGTAGAGATTGCGACGGTTGCGAGATGCTACATATGTGCAGTGAACGCTACAGGCGCGTGAACAGAGACGAGAAAGTTTACTGCCCAGATGGAACAGCACATCTGGTCGACCAAAACTAATTTCCCTCCATTTTCTTGTTTGCTTTCAGTTTTTTTGTCGGAAAAGTAAAAATTCGATGAGAATCTATTTTCAAGAGGCTGAACTTAATGGATAAACCTGATTACCTCAATTGGAGCCGAAAATACGATAAAAGCTACGGGTGGCAGGCGCAACGGGAACGGGAGCTAGGCGGCAGATTTCGAAAGCTAAAGGTTCTAACCGTTGCTGACTTAGCCCAAGTGGTCGAATGGAAGTTCAGGGAAGAACCCGAAAAGAAAAAGCGACTCCTAGAATTGGTCGCTAGAAACGGCGAAGAAAAAGTCAACCGCATATCCAGCCAAGTTTTCAGCCTACCCCAAGGCGACGACAACTACAAGATGAACTGCTTAACAACCCTTGAAGGAATCAGCCCAGTGGTTGCAAGCGTGATCTTGACGTTTTTCGACCCTCACCAGTACGGCATTTTCGACTTAAGCGTTTGGAAGCCACTGCTCGGCAACCCGCCGCCAAACCTGTACACAGCCCAAAACTACCTCAAGCTGCTGGCGGCATTGAGGAAAACCGCGGCGAAACATAACTTGGACGCTAGAACCATCGATAAAGCCCTTTTCAAGAAAAGCATAGACGAATCCGATTGACGGCGCAGGAGAAGGTGTGGTTTCAAGATTATTTTCTGGAAAAGCCTAAAAGTCCAGTTGGCGATAGGGAGTTGGCATGAGCGCTGACAAGTTTGCTGAGTTGCGCGAACTCTGTTATCCCGCCGTGGCGAGGGCTGACCCGTAAACATTATTAAATGCTTAATTTCATTCTAAGAGATAAGGTGGTTTTTGTGAGTGAAACAAGAAAAGTGACTAAGCAAGAACTGGAAGAGAACAACGGCAAAAACGGCAAACCAGCCTACTTTGCCTACCAAGGAAAAGTCTACGACGTGTCGCAGAGCGGGCTCTGGACGGACGGAGACCACTTGGGAATGCACGACGCGGGAAAAGACTTGACTGGTGAACTTGAGGCAGCGCCGCATCGTGAAGAGAACCTTGCCAGAGTCAAGTACGTAGGCGAATTAGTGTAAGCTAAGCTTAGAAAAGGCACTGCAGCACGGAATCAACCCGGCGCAGTCCATTCAGCAGGTTCTTCTGGTCTTCTGCGCTTAAAGAACCCCGCATCCTGTACAGTTCTCTGACTTTTTCATTGAGGCGGTCGAAAGCGGGTTTCACTCCTAAATCGTTGTTCAGGCAGTCTTCAAAGCCGTGAACTACGCCGCTGACAAGCGCCTCCGCGTCGCGACTTGAACCGCCCGCCTGTGCCTCCTGAAGCCCCTTAACCATGTCCTTAAAGGAACCCAGTTTCCGACTGGTTTCCGCCAGCCCTTCAAAGGTGAAGTTTAATTTTTCCCTGTAGGGCGCGTAGATGAGAAAGAACCTTAACTCCTCGCGAGTGAAGCCTTTCGCTGAGACGTCGCTTGGGTAAACGACGTTGCTGACGCTTTTGGACATTTTCTTGCCGTTGACCAAGAGGTGGGCGCTGTGAAGCCAGTAGCGGCTGAAAGGTTCCTCGCTGACGGCTTCGGTTATGGCAAGGGTGTAGTCGTGGTGGCGTACCAAGTTGTCGATTCCGCCGCAGGCGACGTTGACTGTGAATCCTAAGTGCTTGGTCACTATGGCGGCGTCCTGAATGTTCCAGGCTGGTCTTCCGCGGCCGATGCGCGTGTCGTAGCAGACCGCGTTTTGTTTGCAGCCGTCCCAAATTATGAAGTCGCCCCTGTTCCACGGCGTGCCGGGGTAAGTGTCCTTGTGGAAGCGGCGCTTCTTCCTTGGCCATTTGCTCATGTCTAGGTGGGCGAGTTTTCCGAAGCCCTTGAATTTTAACGGGTCAAAGTAGACGTTTTTTGCGCCGTTGTACGTGTACCAGTAAGCGTAGCCCTTCTCAGTGAGCTGGACAATCAGGTTTGCGGCTTGGTCCACGGCTGATGAGGCGCGTACGGAGTAGTCGGGCGTTTTTATTCTCAGAAACTTAAAGTCGCTGAAGAAGACAGGCTCGTTTCTTCTCGTCAACTCTTCCACTGTAAGGTTTTCTTTTCTTGCCTGAGCGATGGCTTTGTCTTCCACATCCGTCAGCGTGATCAGCCGCGTAACCTTGTAGCCCAAGTACTCCAAATATCGCTGCAGCACGTCTTCGAAGAGGAAGGTGCGGTAGTTCCCGATGTGCGGCTGCTGATAAGTGGACGGGCCGCAAGTGTACATTTTAATCCGCATGTCGTGTGCGCTTTGAAAAGGCTCGATTTTCCGCGTGAGGCTATTGTACAGGTTCAGCAATCGGCGGCTTCCTCAACTACGCCTTAACCTGCTGATCTTCTTTCTCCAGTTCTTTCAGCGTCGCCTTCACTTCCTCCACGTGCTGCTGGGTCTGCATCTGCGAGTTGAAAATGTGCCTGACAACGCCCTTCTTGTCGATTATGTAGGTAACCCGCCCCGGAAGGAGACCCATGCTTGACGGCACCCCGTAAAGCTTGCGCACCTTGTTCTCCGCGTCGCTCAACAGAAGAAAGGGCAAGCCGTAATGGGTTGCAAAAGACTTGTGCGACTCAACACTCTGCCCGCTTACGCCGAGGACTTCCGCGCCTAAACTCGTTAGTTCCTGGTAGCTGTCCCTGAAACTGCAGGCTTCCCTGGTGCAGCCGGGGGTTTCATCTTTCGGGTAGAAGTAGAGGACAATGTTCTTCTTACCGAAGTACTCTGAAAGTGTCACGTTGTCCCCCATCTGTGAGGGCAACGTGAAATCTGGAGCTTTATCGCCAACGTTAACTGCCAAATCTGTCACCGACACAAAGGGGCTTTCGAGGGCTATTATTCTTTTCGTGTGACGAAGTTCGCGGCAGCAGATGTATAAGAAACCAGAACGTACCTTCGCTTATGGAAAAAACATTAAACCTGTCTGGGTGCAAGTTCCAAGCATTATACTACAACGCACCCGGCGTTCCAGTTGTTTTCCTCCACGGCTTATCCTTCACACTTAACGTTTGGCACCGCATAGGCGTGACGGACATGCTGATGGAGAAGCACGTGCCCTTCTTAGCTTTAGACATGCCGTACGGTTTGAAAAGCGGCTGCCGTCCCAAGACAAGAAACCCCGACGCAAACGTCCAGGTCATGTCGGAGGCAGTCAGAAGCATCTTCGGTTCAGCGGTGCCAGCGCTGGTCGGCGCCAGCATAGGCGGCTGCCTCGCCTTAAGGTACGCAGCCAAGTTTCCCGTCAAAGGCCTGCTTTTGATCGCGCCAGCTAACGCGCTTGTGGATGATTTGGTTCAATCCTACGGCAAATTCAGGTTTCCAGTCAGGATAATCTGGGGTTCACAGGACAACATCATCTCAGGGGAAGAAATGAGAGTCTTAGCCAACAGGTTGCCAAACGCTAAACTGCTGGTCTACAAGGACGCGTCGCACCCAGCGTACCTGAGCGAGCCTGAACTGTTCAAACGAGACCTCCTCGAGTTCTACGCTAACGCGGAGCAAACATGAAGCTTTCAAGGCGAAGGCTTCGCCGTTATGATGTAATGGTAGTCTCCCGCATCCCTGACGCTGGCAATCTGAAAGCCTGCCTTTGCGATCAGGCTTGAAGCGTGCGCTTCGCTGAACCTGATTCTTAAGGGTGGACCAAAAGCCATCTCCCGCTCCTTCCAGTCTAAATCAACCAGCATGCCCGAAGGCTTAATCATTTTCCGCGCGTTTTTCAGCACCCTAGCTGGGTCATCGAAGTCATGAAGCACCATGCTGAAGAAAACAAAATCCGCGCACCCTACGCAGAAAACCGTCTCTTCAGCCGAGGCAACTTTGCTGACGATGTTTCTTAACCCGTTCGCCTGCGCTTTTCGGTTCAGTTTTTCGATAGCTGAAGCATCCGAGTCAACCGCGTAAACCTGCCCTTTTTCACCTACCTTTTTCGCGGCTAAGATGCTGAAGAAGCCGTCGCCGCAGCCTAAGTCCACGAACACCGCGTCCACATGCAATTCCTGCAGCACAGCCTCTGGGTTGTACCATGAGCGTCTTGTCGCTTCGTTGAGGGCGAAACCGCCGTGGCATGTCATGGTTGGAACCCTGCTTGTTGCTACCGCTGTAGAAGCTCTCTTATTTGCTTTTCATGCGTTTGCCGTGTTGTTAGGGGGTAGATTTCATGTTGGCTCTCAAAGAACATGGGGTCTTGCCCTATGATTCGTGAGAGCTTCTCGTCTGAGTCAACGTTGACTATACACATGCTGCCCTGCTGACCGATAAGGTGATAGTACACCTCAAGCGTCTTCTCCCTCTCCAGACCCTCAAAGTACTTGAACTGTAACGGAAGCAGCTTAGCCCACTTCTCCACAGGGACTTCACGTTTAATTTTCTGAATGATTAAGAATTTCATGTTTATCCCAGTAAGAAGGGGATGGCTCAAGTATAAAATGTTTCTTTGACAGCAGAATCAAGAACAATAATTTCAGAATTGGAACCCAGCTTTCAACGAAAGATATTGCCCATACGAAGTATTTTGATTCAGTAAGGTTATTGAAGCGAAATAGTAGGTTTTGGAAATAAACCTTTATACGCACGACACGTTTACGCAGAGTTAAAATTTGGAGTTGAATTGATGCCAATTCGATCAGCCGACAAGGTTTCAGACTGCCAATGGCAAGTTGCCCATAATCAAGTGCGATAGCTGCGGTGCTGAAATTCTATTGGTTCCCAATGTTAAGCTTATGGGCGAAGCGATTGAAGCCCATGTTGCTAAGCACAGGCAGAAAGTGAAAGACCCTGCCCTCGCTGGAGCTGAAGCTGAACGCATACGTGACGAACTTATAATTAAGGTCCTTAACAAAGCTGGCAACAGGTAAGTAAAAAGCAGGAAAAAATAAAAATCAAGAAAAAGCTAAGCCTTGAAGCGGCTTATTCTTTCTTCTGTGCTTTCCACATTTCCTGCATTCTTGTGGGCATCTTCTCCAAGGCGTCTTTAGCTAAATCAATCAACTCCTCGTTTATTTCAACCTCCACGGTCAGTTTCAGTTTGCCCTTCTTTTCTTGCGTTTCAGTCATGGAACCACCTCCTGAACCTGCTTAGTTGGTTTGGGAACAAGTTACTGAGAAGATGAAGCGCCTGCAAACCAGTTACGTCCAAGTCGATCTGAATGCGGTAATGGAATTTTCCTAAGCGTTTGGTGTGGGTTTTGTAGTTGCTGATCGCGTCGGCTTGCTTGAACTGACGCAGTTGCCGGTTCATCAGCACGGTGATGGCGGCTGGCGCCAAGGGTTCAAAAACCGGGGAAAATCTCAGCAGAACCCGAATAGTGCTCCCGACAAGCGACTCAGACACAGACTCTTGCTCAGACATTCCTAGTCCTTCAACGGTATTTTAGGGGCGCGCAGCAAGTTAAAAAGCTTGTTGGGTACCGCTTAGTAAAGTCAAGCGTTCCCTTGCGAGCTGTCTCTACTTCCATTTAGTCAGAATTTCCTCCCTCTGGAAAGTGGACCTGCTCACAAAGAATAAAACCGCGTCAACTACTGCCAGAATCGCGGAAATGATAAGCAGGTTGTTGGCGTTCAGTGTAATGACGTTGATTTCGCCCATGACATAGATCAGTATGTACGGAATTACCAATAGTGACGCGGATTGGGTTAGCCGTCCGCACATCGTTGACTCTTGACGAGATGATCACGCTGAACTCGACGCTGAAAAGACACGCAATAGGCGTAGCCACAAACAAGAAGACAGCGGCAGTCCAGTTAGGATAGAAAAGGTACCCGAGCTGCGGTTGACTGATGACATCGATAAATGCCATGAAGATTGCCACTCCAGAATAGGTCGCAGCGATTGATGGAAGAAACGCTGCAAGGCCTTTTCCAAACAGGATTTCACCGTCCGTCGCAGGCGTCGCCAATAGAGGCTCCAAGCTTTTCTCGACCTTCTCGCCGACGATGCTGTAAGACGCGATGCCTATTGGAATCTCACTCGCCAATATGATGAGAAAAAGGAAAACGCGTAAGTCATCGGTATGAGAGAAGCGAATGCAACATGTCTGTGATTCATAACGTACCAGATGACGGTTGGCAACCCAAGCCCCACGCCCAGAGGAAAAGCCACCAACGCGTAGATAATGCTCTTCTTAATCCTAAGCGTGCTAAAATCCTTGCCCGCAACCGTCCATACATTTCCAAAATCCATATGCCTCAACTTCTAACAAGTTTCAAGTACACGTCTTCCAAGCTTGAACTGACCACGGAAACCATCAGGATGCGTCCGCCCGCTGAATCAACTGCATTCACGATGTCAGGGTTCTCCTTCTCGGGGTCATCAACGCTGATGACAAGTTTATCGCCATCTACCTCAACAGGTTTCTGCGCTACTCTCTTCACCGCGGCAACAATCGCGTCGTTGACATGTTCAAGCTGAAGTACCGTTTTTCTCCCCAGCAGCGACTGCCTCAGTTTCTCAGGAGTTTTCAGGGCAAAAAGCGCATTGGAGCGGAAAAAAAGATATGAGCCGCCGCATTTAATCCATTACACGTTGAACGGCTGGGTTGAAAAATGAGGGTTAAAGTTCACTACTTGAGCTTGGTTAAAAGCTTCACCAAAACAAGTCAGGACGAGTTCTACCTTAAAGAAGCCGCGCCCCTGAGCGTGCTACTCTGCGATGTTGCCGAGAAATATGGGAAACCCTTCACGCAGGAGGTTTACGACCCAGCTCAAAACGAGATGAAGCCGACGTTTGTAACCATGGTCAACGGCATCCTGATGGATCAGTTGCAAGGCATCAACACACCCCTGAAAAACGGCGACAACGTCATCATAATGTCGCTCATGACAGGCGGCTGAGTTGAAAGAGGCGGGTGTTGAGAAGGTTAGCATCAGCTTGAACGCTGGCGACGGGAAAACCTACAGGGAGATTTGTAAGCCGACCTTCGAGGGCGCGTACGAGGCAGTTATCGAGTTCATCAGCGAAGCGAAGCCCGTGCTGCAAGCTGAGGCTACGGCTGTAAGAATGCCCGAAGTGGACATTGCGAGGGCGAAGGCTGTTGCGGACGGCTTAGGCGTTGATTTTAGGGTTCGAGAATATATTCCGTGCTTTTATTAGTGTGCTTGAGTGTGTGCTTTAGTGTGAATTGTTGAAAATTTAGGGGTTCTGTTGGGAATTTGTTGTTTTTCGGGGAAAAGCCGTATAAACTGCTTATGACATGTGTCATATTAAGCATCGTCTTGCCACGGGGCAAAATCGCACGGACAAACGTTTCATTCTTGTTTCATTGAAGTTTCAGCCAACTATCATATCGCTCCAAGCCCCTTAGGCAAGGTAAGAATAAGGATGCGAAAAAGAAATGAAAACAAGAAAATCAATCGTGCTGATCACCGTAGTAGTCGTTGCGGCTGCACTAATAGTGACGGGATCAGCCATAGTGCTCCTGCAGGCAGCCAACAAGAATAGCACGGCAGGCTCAACAGGCTTAACCATTGACCAAGCGGCGACGGCAGCGCAGAACTACCTCAACCAGCTTGGCACCCCTAACCTCGCCTTAAGCAGCATGCAAGAATACTCCCTCATGTACTATGCTCAAGTAGTTGAGAAAAACAACGGTACGGGCGCTTTCGAGCTTGCCGTTGACAAGACCACGGGGAAGGTCACGCCCATGCAGGGACCAACCATGATGTGGGACACCAAGTACGGCGTAGGCAGCACTGGAATGATGGGCTATCTGACAGGCACAGGCACGGCGGGCAGTGGAATGATGGGAGGCGGCGGCATGATGACTTGGCTAAGAGGTACGCCGACAACCTACATGGCAGTCAGCATGAGCCAAGCAAAAGCCATTGCGCAACAGTATTTGGACGCAAACTACAGCGGGACCTCAGTCGGACAGGTAACGACGTACTATGGTTATTACGGGATGCAGGTCATGAGAAACGGCAGCATCGTTGGAATGATGGGTGTTTACGGAGCCACTGGGCAAGTCACGTACTACTCGTGGCTTGGCACGTTTATGCAGGAAAAAATGTTCCCGTAGAATCAGTCAGATTTGGATAAGACATATATGGGTTGGTCGTTTACGAGATACTCAACCAGTGCTTAATGAGGCGTAAACGTTGGTTTCTCTTAGAGCTTTAGCCCCTTCATTAACAAGAATCACGGTTGCAGGCGCCGTCGGCGCAGCTTTGCATGTTGGCCAAGGCGACTGCGACTTGATAGACGCGAAAGCCGTTGAGTTTTCAAGAGCCGTCCTTGCTCAAACAGACGTGGAAGGCGAAGTGATCTGCTGCGAAGGACCCAAAGACCACGCGCCCTCGTTTGAACGGCGAGAAAAAGTTGGCACAGGCAGCGGACCCAGAGTCGAATTCATCGTTGACCCCGTTGACGGAACCACAGCAGCTAGCAAGGGCAGGAAAGATGCCATTTCCGCCTTGTCATGCGCGCCCGCAGGCTGCTTCCAAGTTTTGCCAGACGACGGGTACTACTTCAAGATCGCCGCGGACTACCACGCCATGGGCAAGATATCCATGGAAATGACTGTCGAAGAAGTCGTTCGCACCGTCGCCCATGAGAAACGGTTACCCTTAGCCAACTTCACCGTCATAATGCTTGAACGTGACCGACACAACGAAATCCTCGCCCAACTCAGAAAACTTGGCGTCCGCATCCTGCTCATCCCAGACGGAGACATCGCAGCCGCCGTGGTCTGCTGCCTACCCGACAGCGGAGTTGACATGCTAATCGGGGCGGGAGCGGGACCCGAAGCCACCATCGCCGCGACGGCGGTGAAGATCCTGGGCGGAACCATGCTTGCCAAAGTTTGGCGTGACAAAAAAGACGACCCCGAACGCCTCGAACGCCTAAAGAAAACAGGGGTCAACGTGAACAAGACCTACAATCAGGATGAGCTGGCGAAGGGCAGAGAACTGGTTTTTGCGGCTTCAGGCGTCACCAAGGGCGAACTCTTAGACGGGGTCAGGATTGTTCCCGACGGCGCGGTTGTCAACTCGATCTGCATGCGGCTGCCCAGCGGAACTATAGAAAGGTCCGAGACTACGTTACGGTTCAAAGGTCACCCAGTCTACCAGCAGTTCCTGCCGTAGCCAAGGTGCTTTTAATAAAAACCACGATCTTTTTCACAAGCATCTTAATATTTGCTGACTAATTTTCTTTTCATAGATGAATGATGACTTCTGAGGATAAAACCTGCATTGAAAAATCCCAGCCGAAAGCGGAAGGACCCGAAAGCAGGCGCGTAATAGTCACCTTCGCCGTCCTGCTAGGTTTAACCATCAGCATCGGCGGACTGCTTGACCTCTTCTACTCAGGGGTTCCGCTCAACTTCTCAATGCCGCTCGTGAACGTTAAAGCCAGCCTCAGCGTGGTGCTGTACTACGTCGTGGTTCTTTTCGCCTCAATCTACATAGGCGCCGTCGGGTTGAAGGAGCTACTCATGGAGAAGAGGTTCTCCGTGGAATTCCTGATGGCCGTCGCGGCGCTGGGAGCCCTGTACTTGCACGCTTTCTTCGAAGCGGCGACGGTGCTGTTCCTCTACTCCATAGCCGAGTACATGGAAGGATACATCGAGGACAGGGCTCGCCGAACCGTTGAGAAACTGTCAAGGTTCATGCCTGACCGCGCAAGAATCGTTGCGGATGGAACAGAGAAAACCGTCAGAGTCAACGAAGTCGAGCCTAACATGACGCTGCTTGTCAGGACCAGGCGAACGCATACCCTTAGACGGCAACGTGGTTGAAGGCTTCTCGCATGTTGACCAAGCCTTAGTCACAGGCGAATCCGTGCCCGTCACCAAGAGGGCTAACGATTGCGTGTACGCTGGCACCCTGAACATGAGCGGCGTCCTGAAGATAGCGGTGACCAAGAAGGCAAGCGAAACATTGGTTTCAAGAATCATGGTGCTCGTGTCTGAATCGGGCAAGCATAAGGCATCCGTCGAGAAGCTTGTCAACCGATTCGCAAAGGTTTACGTGCCCATCGTCGTCGCCTTAGCCGCCGTAACCGCCGTCGTGCCAACCTTGATTTTCGGCGCTTCCTTCAACACGTGGTTTTACCGCGCTCTTATCCTCATTGTGGTGTCATGTCCAAGCGCCTTCATCATCTCCGTCCCCGCAACCGTCTTCGTAGCCATAACCATAGCCGCGCGGAGAGGCGTCATAATCAAGGGCGGAGTCTACGTTGAAAAACTCGCCAAAGTCAAACGCGTCGTCTTCGACAAGACAGGCACGTTGACGCTGGGCAGACCAGCGGTTCACGAGGTCAGGTTAACGCATCGAACCGAGCAGGAAGCTTTGGCTCTCGCCGCGGCGCTCGACCAGTTCTCAAACCATCCCGTCGCCCAAGCCATCGTCCGACGAGCCAGAGAAGGAGGCATAGACCTGAGCAAGTACAAGGTAACCGACGTCACCGAAGTCCCGGGCAAGGGCATAATCGGCAACGTCAACGGCAACTTCGTCGCGGTCGGAAACATGGAGTTGATGAAGGAGTTCAACTGCAACTGTGAAGAAGCCATGGCGATCGACGAGTCCGACACCCACACGTCAGTCTGCGTTTCCGTCGGCAAAGAAGGCTTCGCCACCGTCTGCGTCATAGATCAGGTGCGGGAAGACGCGCTTAAAGCGGTCAGCGACCTGAAAAACAGCGGCGTCAAAACAGCCATGCTCACAGGCGATAGGACAGAAATCGCCAAGGAAACCGCGGCAATCCTGAGGATCGATGAGGTTTACGCGGAGCTCTTCCCCGAGGACAAGCTCAAATGCATCGAGGACATGAAGGGCAAGGATGGGTTGGTGGCGATGGTCGGCGACGGCGTCAACGATGCCCCCGCATTGGCCACTTCAGACGTCGGGGTCGCGATGGGCGCCGCCGGGGTTGATGTTGCTCTCGAATCCGCGGACGTGGTTCTCGTCAAGGACGAGTTGGCGCAGATCCCCTACCTGATTAGGCTCAGCGACAAAACGATGGGGATAGCCAAGCAGAACATCGGCGCCTCGCTGGTCATTAAACTCGTTCTGGGCGCGCTGGGAGTGCTCGGCGTCACAGGGTTGCTCGTCACCGTGATCGCAGGCGACGACGGGGTTACGATGCTTCTGCTGCTGAACTCCCTGCGGCTTGAAAGAATAAAGTAAGCTTGCACTTTGAGGCGGACCGAAGAGTATCCCCGTTATTCTGTGAAAAATTAATAAGGACAAGAAAATAGTCAGATTAGTCATGCCAAAGTCTCACCAGAAGGCTCAGCCTAAAAAGGTCAAGCCGAAGAAAACCAAGCTTGAAACTCAGCCGAAACAGGTAAGCATCACGTCAAGCAAGTACTACTGGCTCACGTTGACGTTGGTGATGGTGGTCTTCGGGTCTGTCTACGGGTACATGATGAAGGTTGCCGCGGCGGCGCTCGGGCTTCTGCTGGCAAGCGTCCTGTTCATCATAGCCTTCGCGTACTACCTCAGGTTCAAGCCGTCCACTTTAAAGACCAGCGTAAGGGCAACCTTTGTTTTCGTCGGGGCATGCGTTATCGGCTTCTGCATCTGGGCAGCTGTCGTACTCCTTTCCTTTGCCACAGGGCTTTCGGTGCAGATCACAGATTCTATGGGTGAAGGCTTCTTCTCCATAACAAGCATGATAATCTGCTTAGTAACGGGGGCATTCATAGGCGACTTAATCGGCAACAACAAGGAACAAATAAGCATATTTCTAAAAAACAAGCTCAGCAGATAATTCTGCACTTCCATGCTTTACTCACAGAAACTTTAAGAGCAAAAGCCATTAAGCATGTTCAGTAGAGCTAAATCAAGGATCGACCCACGTTGAAATTCGGAATCATGACACGGAACCCTGAAGCATGGAGTAGCACGCAAGTTAGGGAAGCACTCACAAAACGTGGCATCCCCTACGAGTGTTTTACTTTCCCAAAGCTCGTAGCAAGGCTCGCGTACAGGCCCTACTTCAAAGTCAACGGCACCAGCCTTCTGGACGACCTTGACGCCCTCATCATCCGTCCCATCGGGCGCGGGTCGCTGGAGGAACTGGTTTTCCGAATGGACATGCTCTACAAGCTTGAGCGGCAGGGCTTCTATATGGTTAACCCGCCGACGGCGATTGAGCACTGCGTGGACAAGTACGACATCCTTGCGCTCCTCGAAGACGTGGGTGTCCCAGTGCCGCGGACGTTAGCCACTGAAAGCGTCAACGAAGCCCTCAAAGCCTTCAACGAGCTGGGCGGCGACGTCGTTGTTAAGCCTATTTTTGGTTCACGCGGGCAGGGGGCGACGCGGGTGAACGACGTGGACATCGCCGACACAATCTTCAAAGCAATCACGTTCCACCATGGCGTCATCTACATGCAGGAGTTTGTCCCACACGGGCACTCGGACATACGAGCGTTCGTAATCGGCGACCGCGTAGTCGCATCCATGCGCCGCGTGGCTCAAGGCTGGAAAACCAACTACAGCCGAGGAGCAAGACCGGCGCCGGCGACAATCAGCAAAGAATTCGGAGACTTAGCCGTAAAATCAGCCAAGGCGGTGGGCTGCAAAATCGCGGGAGTAGACATCCTTGAAGGACCAGAGGGACCACGCATAGTTGACGTAAACAGTCAGCCAGGCTGGAAAGGGCTACAGATGGTCGCTAAAGTCAACATCGCCGAAGAAATAGTAAACTTTGTACTCTCCGAACTGAAAAAATAGCCTATCTGCCAGAAACAATCAAGCCATACGGGTCGCTGGGAACCTCAGGAAAATCTGCTTCCTTCCCAAATTTAATCAGGGTGCACCCTTTCTCCGTAAACTCTCCTAAAAAATACGCTTCAAGCATGTTTTTCTTCAAGGCTGTCTTCACTTTTTCTTGCCCTTGAGGGTCAACCGCCGCCAAAACGGTCCCCGTAGAGGACATCGCCAGCACCTGCTCGTCGCTCAGGCCAAAGTGGTTCTGCAGAGCCAGCACTTCCCGTGACAGCGGGAGCCTTTCCCAGTCCACTTTAAAGCCGACCCCTGACGCCTCGGCAAGCTCGTTTAGCGCCGCCACAAAACCGCCTTCAGTAGCATCATGCATCGCGTGAACAACGCCCGTTCCCGCCAGCGCCAGCGCTTCACTGACGCAACTTTGCATGCGAACCTGCTTGGAAAGCTCCTCTTGCTGTCGCTCTCCGAACAGTTCTTGCGCCAGCCGCTTTCGGGTCAGTGAGAAGTTAGTTACTGTTTCTAAACCAAGCGGTTTAGTGCATAAAATCAGGTCGCCTGGCTTAGCGTTTTTCGGAGTAATCAGCTTTTCCAAGTGCGCCGTTCCGTAAACCGTCGCGACCCCGACCACGTCATTGAGGCTGTTGTACGTACCCGTGTGACCTCGGACAATAGCAATATCAAGTTCCTTCGCCGCTCGGCATGTTTGTTTCATAATTTCTTGGAAAACCTCTGGCTTTGTCGAGCGTGACCCAAGCAGGTTGATGGTGCAGAATTCTGGTTTGGCGCCTGATAAAGCAACATCGGAGGCGGCGTAGTTGATTAGCAGATAGCCGAACCACTCTTCAGGAACGCCAGTGCAGGGGTCAGATGCGACCACAAGGTAGTCGCCGTCTACTCGGTGGACGCCTGAATCGTAGCCGACCATCGGCGGAATGACTACTCGGCTATCCTTCCCTATGCAGCTTAACAGTTCTTTGAGTTCCTTGCTTGCGAGTTTTCCCATTCTTAAGCCTCAAATAAAAATGTCCAGCCTCCGGCTTTTCTGAAGCAAGCCAATGACTACTGCACAAATGATTATGCTCGGCACCATGTAGCTTCCGTTGTAAACTAAAGAGTACACGGCGGGGCTCATGCCTGGGGGCGCGTAGCTGGCAAAGTAGACTAAGCCTGACGTGAAGTGAGATAAGAAGCGGCCTGTACCGCCGACAACGACGCCGATAACTGGACCAGCAACCGTCGCATTGCGGAAGAACCCTGCAAGTCCGAGGCAAGCAAACGCCAAGGGGTAGTCAAGGATGAACTGTATGGGGTTGACGACGAATGGCTCAATTGCAAGGTCAACTACTCCTAAGACTGCACCTGCGAATATGCCGATTTTTGGTCCCCGCCGCAGCGCCAGCCAGAATATGGGTACCATGCCGAGGTTGATGGTTCCTCCTTGAGGCATCTCAAAGAAGAAGTGGCTTACCAGAGCTAAGGCTCCTGCCATTGCGACAAATATTATTATTTCTGCGAGTATCTTGGTTGGAAAAATATTATTATTTTTGGGTAGTTCGGTTTGTGTTTTCATTTTTTTCCCTCCGCCAGTATTACCTGGTTCAGGTTCTAAGGGTCAACAGCACTTAGCCGTCCTCTCAGCCAGGTCCTTTCCCAGCTCCCCGAGAACTTATTTGAAGGAGATATTGCTGCTTTGTTGCATATTAGTTTTTCTAAAGCGTTGGTTTTTCCGTTTAATCCAATTTTTCCCGCGATCCATTTTTTGCTAATGACGGGCGGCTGCTTTTTCATTTGGTAGAAATGTAAAAATTTATTTACTTGTAAAATATTTTAGTAATTTATGACAGAACAAATCGAGGATATAATCAGGGTTTCATCTAAAGGTCAAGTAGTAATTCCCAGAGAGGTCCGAAAGAAATTGGGAGTGAAGGGCGGCGAGAAGCTTTTGGTGCTTACGCGGGATGGGGATATACTGCTTAGAAAAACTGAAGAATTATCCCTTGATGATATAGCTGAGAAAATTGAGAAGGTAACCAAAGAACAGTCTATTGACGTTGACAAGCTTGTGGCTGAGGCAGTTGAGTGGGCAAGAAAGTCAAAGTAGTCTTCGACACGAACGTTTGGATTTCAATCGCCATGGAGAAGATTCTCAAAGACGAGTTTTCACAAGCGAAAAAAGAACTAACCGTTTATGTTAGTAAAGATATAATCCTTGAAATATCGAAAGTTTTACTTTACCCAAGAATCACTGAAATACTAAAACAGATAGGCGTACGTGAAAAAGAAATCTTGCGAGTCATCGTAGCGAACTGTAAAATGATTGATCCTAAGATGAGCTTGCATATCATAGATGAAGATGTTGAAGATAACAAAATACTAGAATGCGCCTTGGCATCAGGAGCAGACATCATCGTATCAGGAGACAAGCACCTTCTTAAACTTGGCAGGTTCAGAAAAACCAGAATTCTTACACCAAGAGAATTTTTCGATAACATCAATCAGATCATGCATAAAACGTAGAAACGCCGCCCAAACACATCTTAAAGAGGGGATAATGTTTTTAGGTGAAATTTTAGTTTTCCTACCGTCACACTAACGAGCAGGATTGATTTGCATGCAGCCTATGCCTAAAGAATACAACTTTGCAGAAATCGAGCGTAAGTGGCAGCAGAAATGGGAAGAAATGGGTATCTACCATTACGACTGGAACGACATGAAGCGGGTTCCGTTCAGCATAGACACTCCGCCACCCTATCCCTCGGGCGAGCTTCACATGGGCAACGTCTTGAACTGGACGTACTTCGACATGGTCGCACGCTACAAGCGCATGCAAGGCTTCAACGTGCTCTTCCCGCAAGGCTGGGACTGCCACGGCTTAGGCATAGAAATTCAAGTTGAAAAAACCCACAACATCCGCAAAAGGGATTTGCCGCCCGACCAGTTCCGCAAAATGTGCATGGAACTCGTCGAGAAGTACATTGCCATGATGAAAGAGGGCATCCTCAAATTGGGCTGCAGCATAGATTGGACAACCGAGTACCGCACCATGAACCCAGACTACTGGCGCCGCACACAACTCAGCTTCATTTTAATGTACAAGAAAGGCTTCATGTACCGAGGCATGCACCCAGTGAATTGGTGCCCGCATGATGAAACCGCGATTGCCGACGCAGAAGTAGACTACGTCAAAAAGGATGGCACACTGCACTACATCCGCTTCCCCTTCGAAGGCACAAATGATTACGCCTTGATTGCCACCAGCCGCCCAGAATTTATTCCCGCGTGCGTCGCCATCGAAGTCAACCCAGAAGACGAGCGGTACAGCAGGTACGTCGGCAAAACCATCGTTGTCCCCATAGTCAACCGCCCCGTGAAAGTGATAGCTGACGAATGCGTTGACCCCAAATTCGGCACAGGAGTCGTCATGATTTGCACTTACGGCGACAAAGAAGACGTCAAAACCGTCATAAAACACAAACTACCCGTCATCATGCTCCTCAAAGAGAACGGGCTATTAAACGAGAACGGCGGGAAATACGCTGGCTTATACCTCAATCAAGCACGTGCCGCCATAGTCAAAGACTTAACAGACGCGGGGCTGCTTGAAAAAACCGAGAAAATCAGCCATGAAGTCGGCGTCTGTGACCGCTGCAAAACCCAAGTCGAAGTCTTAGAACGTGTACAATGGTTCATGAAAACGCGTAAGCTGACCGACCGGGTGGTGGAAGCGTCAAACGAGATCGTCTGGTACCCAGACTACATGAAGAACCGCTTAATCGAATGGGCAAAATCCTTGGATTGGGACTGGGTTATAAGCCGCCAACGACTTTTTGCCACGCCGATTCCGGTTTGGTACTGCAAAGACTGCGGCGAAATAATCCTGGCTAAGGAAGACTGGGTGCCGATTGACCCCAAACTTGAAGACCCACGCATCGACAAGTGCCCCCAGTGCGGCGGCAAGAACTTTTACGCTGAGCAGGACGTCATGGACACATGGATGGACTCTTCAATCACCTGTGCGGTTCACGCTGGCTGGCCTGACCGAGCCGACTGGAAACATCTTTTCCCAGCAAGCATGCACCCGTCTGGCACAGACATCATCAGGACATGGGCTTACTACTTGATCGTGCGGCACTTGGCGCTCTTCGACGAGAAAGCTTTCAACAGCTGCCTGATCAACGGCATGGTTCTCGGGTCAGACGGCAGAAAAATGAGCAAGTCACTCAAAAACTACGCCGCTGCGCCCGACGTGCTGAACAAGAACGGAGCCGACGCAACGAGGCAATGGGCTGCCGCAGGCGGAGCAACAGGCTCAGACATTCCCTACCGCGCCCAAGACGTCGAGTATGGCAGGCGCTTCCTAGTTAAACTGTGGAACGCCTCAGGCTTCACCGCCAAACTGTTAGCCGACTATAAACCCGTTTCAGCGAAGGATGTGGAGCTTCAACCGCTGGACAGGTGGATAATCAGCAAAGCCGAAAATCTAACCAAGAAAGTAACCGAGGAGTTCGAAAACTGCCAGTTCAACGTTGCTATAGAGGATGTGCGCAACTTCGCATGGCACGTTTTCTGCGACAACTACCTTGAGGCGGTTAAGGACAGGCTCTACAACCCCAGCCTGCAGGGCACAGCCAAACGGTTAGCGGCTCAGTACACGCTTTACGAGGTTCTTTATCGAATGCTGCAGCTGCTGGCGCCCGTGACGCCTCACTTGACCGAAGAAATCTATGAGCACATGTTCAAAGACTCGAAGGGCTTTGAAAGCCTGCAGGTTTCGCCTTGGCCTAGGTTTGACGCGGCGGTGGTTGATGAAGAGGCGGAGAAAAGCGGCGACATGACCATAGCGGTGATGAGCGCGTTCCGCAACTTCAAGGCTGAAAACAAGCAGGCACTCAACGCACCCTACAGCAGCCTCACGATCAACACGAGCAACATGGCAGATGCAGAGGTTTTGAGCGCCAGCTTCGAGGACATCAGAGGCACCCTGAAAGTGGACAAGTTACTTATCACCGCTGAAAAGAAACCTTCTGGGCGGCAAATCAGCCCCTACGACATCTATTTTGAGGCTAAACAGTAAAGAGGAAAGGAAAAGTGAAACGGGTCGGCTTGATCGGATGCGGAGCAATCGGCACTGTCCTAGCAGAAGCCATCGAGCGCAAACTCGTAGTCTGCGACGAACTCGTCGTTTACGACATCGACGCTTCAAAGGCTGAGAAACTCAAGAGCACACTCAAATTCCCCGTCACGATAACGGGAAGCGTGGATGAACTGCTTGCTTTGAAGCCCAAGGTTGTGGTGGAAGCTGCGTCACAGCAGGCTGCTAAGGATTACATGCCCAAGATTGCCGCGTCAGGAACCGAACTGATCGTGATGAGCACGGGTGCACTGCTGGGTTTGGATGTTGACTTGAGCAGGGTTCATGTTCCCTCAGGAGCCATCGGCGGCTTGGACGCCCTCTCCAGCGCGGCTCTGGCGGGCATCGACGAAGTTGTTTTGACTTCACGCAAGAACCCCAAAGCCTTCGGCGCCAACAACAAAGAAGAAAAAGTCATGTATGAGGGCACCGCTGAAGAAGCAGCAAAAAAGTTCCCGCGTGAAATGAACGTCGCAGCCACGCTCGCATTAACGGTGAAACCAGCCAAAGTCAAAGTGCGCGTCGTCTCCGACCCAACAGTCAAACGCAACACCCATGAAATCAAGGCAAAATGGCGGTTCGGCGAAATGGCGCTGCGCTTCGAGAACGACCCACACCCAGATAACCCACACACTAGCGCGTTGGCGGCATGGTCAGCCATCAAACTACTGCAAACCCTGCTGAAAACCTAAGCCCCAATTTTGGAGCTAGTGGTCGCCTCGAAATATAGAGCGCACAAAATATGCTTCGTTGCTTAAAAATGCCTGAATTCTTTCAAGGAAGAACTATTTAAATTACGCCCAATCTCAATTCTGCTGTTGGGGACCAAATTTGACTCCTGAAAAGGTGACTCGTTTTTACGGATGTCAGTTGACAACCACTGATTCCGTGAAGCAGCACAAGCTGAGGAAGCTGATAGCGTGGTTGTCTGATAAAGAGGGATCAGGAAGGGAATTCATCTCGCTCTACATCCCGCCTAGAACATCTGTTGATGCGGTAGTTGCAAGCCTCAAGAAGGAACCTGATTCTGCCAGCAGGGATTCATACAGCGTTAAGGAACATTTTCAAGATGGGCTCAAAAACGTGATTCACCATGTGAGGCAGTATAAGGAAATTCCAGAGAATGGGCTAGCGTTGTTCGCTGGAGCATTCAAGACTGACAATCGTGAAAACGAAATCTTGAACGTTGAAGAGATTGTCCCGCCTGAGCCAGTTGCCAGTTACCTGTATGAGGTCAACGACCATTTTCTTCTGGAGCCGCTAAGGCAAATGCTAAGAGACCAAAGAATTGTCGGTGTTGTGGCCATGGATTCCAAGGAGGCAAGCTTCGGCATATTTGAGGGTGAACGCCTCGAAATAATCGAAAACATAACCTCGGGGATTCCAGGCAAGACTAGCAAGGGCGGACAGAGCCAGAGGCGTTATGAGAGAGAACGGGACATGGAACTAGCAAACTTTTTCCACAGGGTTTCAGAGCATGCCACAAAAGCGTTTCTTGAAAACCATAAAGTTACAACGTTACTCGTCGGGGGACCAGGTCCCACGAAGGAGAATTTCTTGAAAGCCGACTATCTGCACTACGAGCTGAGAAACATGCTTCTGAGCACGGTTGACACGCAATCCGCGGACAGGGGAGCAGTCAGGGAAATTCTTGACAAGTCATCTACAGCGTTGAGTAACATGTGTTTGCCTGAGGAGAAGAAGACTATGCAACGCCTTTTGGAGGAGCTTGGCAAACAAAACGGCTTGGCTGTTGCTGGGCTGGATGCGGTGTTGGAGGGGCTCAAAGACGGTGAAGTGGAAGTTGCCGTGGCGACGGACAGCTCCCCACTTATTGAGGTTGTTGCCGTGTGCAGAAAATGTGGGTTGCCAAAGACGCAGGTAGTGAATAGGAAGGATGTCAAGGTCATGCAGGAGTTCGTGTCTGCGCCGTGTGTGAATTGCCGTGCCGTGGATTATGAGGTGGAGGAAAAAGACATGATTGATGTCTTGGAGGATGCTGCTTCGCAGACGGACGCGAGGGTTCAGGTGATAGCCACGGATTCGGAAGAAAAAGCTAAGCTGGCGGCGCTAGGAGGCTTCGCTGCCCTATTAAGATACAAGAAATAACAGATGCAATCAGCAACCCGTTTCTCTGGCCAATCTATCAGAGCCTGTTCTTGGCGCCATACACGATAAAGTCAGCCGTTTGCATCTTCTTCATCCCTCAACCTTCTTTCACCCATTCATAACCCTTTTCACAAACTAACCTAAACGCAAAGCAGCCCTTGAACCAAAAAAGCAGCCTAAACCTAGCCCTGATTAAAAAGCGCCTATCCTATAGGGGTACCTAATTTTTACATCAAAAATCATTAGTAAAAATGGCATCTGCCAAGCAGCCGACCCTATAGGGTACCCTACTATTTGTGATCAAAACCCGTCACAAAAAACATCCAAAAAGTATCCTACAAAAACAAAAAGAAAAAAGAAAGCTAAAGAATACGCGTTTACTCGTCGCTACTGGAGTCTTCTGTTTCTTCCGCGGCTTCGTCTTCGCTTTGTTCGTGAGCCGTTTCCGTCTGCGCCGCCTGGGGCGCTTCTAAAGGGTGGGCTGGAACTTGAGCCTCCTCCACTATAACCGCTTCCGTCACGGCTTCAACTGTTGGCTCTATCACCTTGTCAAGCGTCGTCTCAACCTCTGCCGCCTGCGGGGCAACTTCAAAAGCATCAATCGGCGCTTCAACCACCGGCTCTTTCGGAGCTTCAACGACTTCTTCAACTGGAGCTTCGCTCACTGGTTCAGCCTCAACGACCGCTGGCTCAACGACTGGCTCTGGCTCAGGGACCGCTGCCTCCATCGTTATGATCGGCTCGGTAGGCGCAGGCTCGGTTATGGCTGGCTCTTGAGGAGCAATTTCCGGCGCTGGCTCAGTTATCTCGTGAACCTCAGGTTCAGGCGAAACGATCGGAGCGGTTTCTGCTGGAGCGGCCTCGACGGTCGGGGTTTCAACTGGCGCTGTCTCAACGGGAGCTTCAACTGGGGCAACTTCAACGGCTGGGGATTCGATGACTGGAGCTGTTTCTATGGGGGCAGTTTCGACTGGAGCGGTCTCGACTGGGGCAGGTTCAGACTGGGGCTGCAACTGCTTCCGCTGGGGCTGCTTCGACTGGAGTCGTGTCTGCAGGGGGGCTTTCTATCGGCGCTGCTTCAACTGGAATTTCAACTGGAGCCGTCTCAACGGGGGCGGTTCAACTGGCGCGGGTTCTGTTACGGTTTCAACTGCTGGGGCTTCAATGATTGGGGCTGGGGCTGGTTCAATGACTGGTGGCTGGGCAACTTCTTCAACGGCTGGGGCAACTGGTTCTGGAGCTGCTGGCGCTTCTATCGCGGGCGTCACTGGCGCGCTAAGTTGGGTCGTGACCTGTTTTATCGTGTTTAACTCGTTCTTGGTTGTCTCTAATCCGGTGGTGAGCAGGTTCATTTCTCTCTGATAGATTTCCTCGTCGATTTCTCCTGCCACATGCTGAATCTCATAGTTAGCCAGAAGCGTTTCTAACATCTTAAGCTGGTTCTCCAGCTCCTGTGTTTTCGCCTGCATTCCGTCAACAAGTTCCTTCTGCTGCGTCTCTATGGCGGCTATGGCTGCGCCGATTTCATTGTTAAAAGAGTCTCGTGTGGACTGTGAAATTTTGCCGCTTGCGTAAAGATTGTCTAATGCTTGCTGCTTTTTCTTGGCAATTTCGTATTCTTCATTTAACCTTTTAAACGTATATTTCCATGAAATCAATTTTAGGGCACCGAACAGTTTTAGCGCAAAAGAAAAGATAACGTTTCTTAACATGCACGTATATCGGCAACTATTAAAATAGACTTCTGAAGCAGTTAAATAGAAACTTTGCAGTAAAATTCGACAGTGCTGAAGCGTGTTTATGTAATGAAAAAGTATAATATTTTCTGTTACTGCTCAAACATGTTGACATATTTAAGTTAATTATGATCCGCTGCCACGCGGCATTGTGCATGATGCATGCGCTGGAATTGTCAAATACTGGCGAATAAAGGCCTAGCGAGCAAGAAGAACAAAAGTTTAGCTTTGTTTAAACATGAACAATCTTGTTATAACATACTATTCCAAATCAGAATAAAGCTTATATATCTAAACAAGAATAAACAATAGCGAGCGTGTAAAAGCATGGTGGCATTAACAATAACGGTTAACGGCGAAAAATCGGAAGCAAGAGTCATCAAAAAAATGCACGAACGAGTAATCAAAACCTTCATGGACACCATAATAATGAGCGAACTGCAAAACGGGCCCATAAGCGGGTACGACGTAATATCCTATATACACAACAAGTTTGGCTTCCTAGTCAGTTCAGGAACAGTCTACTCGCTCCTGTACTCGCTCGAAAGAAACGGCCTCGTCGAAGGAGCATGGATTGAGCGAAAAAGAGTCTACAAACTCACCGAAACAGGCGGAAGAACAATCCAAACAATCCTCAACTCGCATGATAAAATCAAAAGCTTCATGACGACCGTCCTAAAAGCTTAAACAACCCCTCAGCCTATTTTTTTGTCAATGTTTTAATCGAAACGCTAAAAAACCCCTTCACAATTTCCTATAGCCGCGACAAGTCTTTAGCGGGTCCGTAGCTCAGTCAGGCTAGAGCACCGGACTTTTAATCCGGGGGTCGCGGGTTCAATTCCCGTCGGACCCGCCTCTCCAGAGGCGCATTTATCCCGCATTGCTTATTTTTCTTGTTTAATTAGTTCCCGCAACTGATTACTAAGAAGGATAAGTTGGTGGTTTTCTAGGTCTTCTTGGCTTTTGCATGCGGTTGCGCCTTCCGAGAGTAAGCTATCAAAGCCTTAGTCATCAATTACACTCTCTCTAAATCTCAGTCTAACCACTGTAGGTATGTTTCAATAGATAGAGTCTTTGATTTTAAATTATGCTTTTTCCTGATAAACTTTAAAATCAATAAAAAAAAGGAGAGCTGTGCGGGTTATATCTCCACTCTGGTGAGGGTTCAATTCCCATCCCCAGCACCATTTGTCCATGCCTCTCAAGCGCGCGCTTAACTCAAGCATACATGTGTAACAGAGTGGAATTTGTATGTACCAATATATACGCTAATTTTCATGTAAAGCTTCAAAATAAGCCTAAAAAAAAGAGAAAACTCACATAACTTGACAAAATTGTAGTAATTCTTCCTGTTTGCTGAATCAAATTGACCAAGAAAAAATCGAACACGCTTAATTCCCACGTCTTCAACTAAAT
Organism: Candidatus Bathyarchaeota archaeon; assembly: GCA_963768345.1. Lineage (GTDB taxonomy): Archaea > Thermoproteota > Bathyarchaeia > Bathyarchaeales > Bathycorpusculaceae > Bathycorpusculum. The sequence goes on from CAVYHL010000002.1 coordinate 72,895, forward strand.
ATTTGGGGAAGGCTAATTCATGAAAAACTTACGCGTAGTTAGGATTGATTCTAACGATGGAGATACTCACTACGTTTTTCTAGACCTTCATCCTTCCGAAAAAGACCTGCACGCTCAAGATTACGACGAAATTGAAGCAAAGAAAGCATCAAAGCAAGAAGCATCAAAACCCCTTATTCTGAAACGTGCAGAATAAAAAGGCAAAGCTACATTGAAGAAAAAGAGAGTCTTGTGGGTGAAATCTCTATGTGGGAACGGGTTCAAATCCCACCCCCTGCAGACAAAGCTCAATTTTTTTCCTTTATTTACGTCCGAGAATTAACCCGACACCGCCAAAAATACACGAACGTTTGTGCATGCATAGACATAAATCCGTTATTTTAGGCAACACCTACCTATTGCTTGCCCTTAAAACAGGGGCATTAAAAAAGGAGGAATCAGGATAAATGTTCCTCCAGAGTAGCGAATCCCGTCGGACCCGCCTCGGCAAATTTTGGCGCTTTTTGTGTTGGAAATTTTGTCACAAATAGTAGGGATAGTAACTAGGACGGTTTATCATGAGATGCCGCCCGTTTGCCGTTTTCATTTACGAGGCTGGTTTTTCTAAGCCGATTGCAACGATGGCTTTCGGTGGTTTGCTTAGGAGCCAATAGTCAAGCAGTGCGACGAAAATGAGCGTTCCTGTCCAAGCGTAGAAAATCGGGTAAGTAGCTTGGAAAATTGCCACTGAAAATGCCCTATTGGCGACGGATACGGCGATGACTAGCAAGGGTGCCCATTTCTGTTTTCTGTACAAGCCGAACAGCGCTATTGCGTACGTGATTGAGGCTGCTGAAAGAATGGCTGTTCCTGCGGCGAGGCCAATTGTTGAGCCGAGGGTTTCTGCGATGGGTCCGCTTTGCAGAGATGATTGCATACTTGGGATGGCTATCCAGACTGCAATGTTGGCGACGTCCATTGCGATGTTTCCCAGCACGAATAGCATCAGGACCGCGTTTAAGAGGTTTTTAGGCTGGCGTAAAGCTTTCATCAGTTACCGCCTCCAGAAGGGGCGGATTTGCCAGAGTTTACATGTTTAGCTAGCGCCTCTGCCCATGTTCGGATGGCATTGAGGTCCCGTGTGTCGTAGATTCCAGGTTCTGTTTCCTTGTAGGCGGCTTCTACTCTGGGTTTGTCTGCGTTCATGGCTTTTTTGGCGTACCATGGCATATTATTGTAGTTGTAGATTCCTCCGAACAACCCCAAGCCGACTGGTTGCAAGTTGAATTTGGCGGCTTTTTCTTCAAGATACTTCCGCCTGGCCCGCTCTGCCAGTTCAGGTTTATTCTTGTCAGAGGCTGAACCGCAGCAGACGAAGAGCGCCAGCTTCTTTTTCATCAGTTCTTTCTGGAATTTTTTGAGGAAGCTTTCGGGTTCGCTGGTCCACCTGTTGATTTGGATTCCGCTGCCGACGATGACGAGGTCGTATTCGGTTATGTCTTTGACTTTTTCTTCTTTAGCGTTAACAACCCGAACTTCAATGCCCTCTTGTCGAAGGGTTTTTGCGATCTCTTCCGATGTGCTCGCTGCCGCGCCGTAACGAGTCCCGTAGACAATCAATGCTTTACTCATGGGTTAACGACTCCTTTGACTTTAGGTGTGCTGCCTAAACGGTAGAGCTTCACTCCAATCAAGAGATGCCAAATCATCAAGAGCAAGCCTGCGCCGCCCACAAAGAAACTGGATATAAGATAAAAGTCTGTCGCTGGCACAAACGCTAAGCTGTTGATGTAAGCCAAATCGAAGGCGCTTGCTACGATTCCCACGTAACCCGTTATTCTGCTGAAGATTCGGCTTCTCAGCATGACAAGCGAGATTACTAAGCCTGCAATAGCGATGAGAAACATACTGCCAAGACCGCCTATGCCTTGGTAGCCAGCGCCAGGGATCCCTTTTGCGAGTACTGTCTGAGCCGCCGCCAACAACGCTGATTTCTGTGCGACTGTTGACGCGCTGTCGTATTGGTTACTGAGGGAAACCATCTTGAAAGCCGTGTCTGAAACAGCATAAACCAAAATTCCCGCTAAGCACAGTGAAGTTGCGATTGCTGAAAAGAAGGAAAACAATTGTTTCATCAACAACAACATCAACAACAACCGATGCAACTCTTGCCCTAAATGCCTAATTTTTCAGGTTAAAAAAAGAAAAGGGTAAAAAAATCTAATGGCAAGGGAGTTAGATAAGCCATCCTTTATTGCCTTGAACGTAGGATGCACTCAACACTAACATAAACCCAAGGAAACATAACCCCATGCAAACGCCTAAACAAGAAAAAAAGTCAAAAATCGACCATGCGAGGTATGACCAAAACGGAAAAAGAGCCATTCCCAGTATCATGAGAGCAAACCCTATACGTTCCAGTAGTCTTCCTGTTTTCACTTTCGAGCGACTTAGCACATTCACCCCCCCTCTTCCCATGTGAGATTAGTTACTTGGAATTGCATGTAAAAGACAAATAATTTGTTTTCGGTTGTAGAAATCGTATTTTCCGAGATAATTCCTCATCGAACTTTGGCAAATTTGACCGCACGGCGCTCTCATGAATAAAAAATCTCCTGTGTGCAGGGTTTTTTGACAGCGCTTGCTTAGTTTTTGTGCTAGCTAGGTTTGCTGTTCTTGTTGCCTTTTTTCTTGGCTTAAATCAGGTGCTTTAGAAACCAATCCGTTGATGCCTTGGCGACTTCTTCCAGTTTGCCTGGTTCCTCGAAAAGGTGTGTTGCGCCCGGGATAATTACAAGCTTCTTTTCCGCCGTCATTCGCGCCATCGCCTGCCTATTTAACTCGATAACCTCACTGTCAAACCCGCCGACCAGCAGCAGAGTTGGAGCCGTCACCCGCGGAAGATATTCTGCTGCAAGGTCAGGTCTTCCTCCACGCGAAACCACCGCTGAGATGTCGTTTGGAAGTTTCGCGGCGCCTATGAGGGCGGCTGCGGCGCCCGTGCTGGCTCCGAAATAGCCGAGGGCGAAGTCGCCTGTCTGCTGGTTTTCCTTTAGCCATTGTGTTGCTCCAATCAAGCGTTCGGCTAGCAAGCCAATGTTGAAACGGTACTCAGCCGTGAACATGTCCTGTTCTTCCTCTTCGCTGGTCAACAGGTCGAATAGCAGCGTCCCGATTTTTGCCTTGTTGAACTCTTTCGCGACGTACTGATTTCTTGGGCTGAACCTGCTGCTTCCGCTTCCATGAGCAAAAAGCACTATGCCGATGGCGCCAGACGGCAAGGTTAAGTTGCCTTCCACAATGACCCTGCCCAAGGGAATTTTCAGTGCGGTTTCTCGGTGAGTCATGCAGTCACTACTCCTCTTGGCTTCACGCTGTTTCTCTGTCTGTTTTGCCTGAGAAGTTCGATTACTTCTTCGTCGCTGGTTTGGTCAAAATCCCTGTAGAATTGTCCTATGGCTTGGAAATACTCGGGTGTGTAGCGGCATACGACGCGGTCTGCCAGCCTTTTTAGCTCCTTGATTGTTGAAGGCGGACCCACGGGCACGGCTACGGTTACGGTTTTCGCGCCCCGGCTCTTAACGGAAGCCAACGCTGCCTTCATGGTGGAACCCGTGGCTATGCCATCATCCACGATTATGACATCTCGCCCTTTCAGGTTTGGGTAGGGCTCGTCTTGCCTGTACATCTTGAGCCTGCGCTCGATTTCCTGTTTCTGCCGTTCACTCTCCTCTTTGATATATGATTCAGGAACGCCGAGGTAAGCGACTAGGTTCTTGTCAAGTATTATGGTTCCGTCCTCCGTCATGGCTCCTATGGCTAACTCAGGATTATCAGGCGCGCCGATCTTGCGGGGAATAATAACGTCCAGCGGCAGGTCAAGCGCCTTAGCGATTTCGTAACCTACGACCACGCCGCCTCGTGGAATGGCAAGGACAATCGCGTCTTTGCCTGCAAGATAAGTCAGCGCTGAGGCAAGGCGCCTTCCAGCTTCCACGCGGTCGGAAAAATAAGCCATTTTCTGTCCCTCAGAATTTGCCAACTGAGTAATGAGCGGACTGTAATATAAAAAGTGTTTAGCGCCCCAGCAAAGTTATAGGCTTTTAAAGGGATGACGGCTTCTTTGACTGCGATGTGGGGCAAGTTCAGGTTTTCTTTGTCAGCTGCATGCTGTCTTTGTCGAAGGCGAATTCGCTGAACCGCTGGGTGTAGTAGAGTCTCAGGTACTCGCCTGCGAACCGCGATTGGAACGGCAGGTCCTTCGGCGTCAGGCACTTCTTCGTCTTCAGCTGCTCTTCTATGGCTGCCTCCGCCGTCGGGTAGTTCAGAAGGAACTCTCTTCGCTCCCAGTAAACCGACAACGTCTGCACTCCCTCATCCACGTACGCCAGCATTTTCGGCAGGTTTTCCATTATCTGGTTGATCTTGTAGCCGGACGGGTTTGACAAGGTTTCGGTTGCCTTCTTTAAGCGTTCTCGCAGTGTGCTGTTTGTCTCCCAGTAGTAATCTTTCGTGGGCAGCAGGCGGTCAATCGTGTCTTCCTCGTTGACCAGCTCCGCGTAGAGCATGGAGAGAACGTCGTTTGCCATGCCCAAGAAGGTTTGGATGTCATCCTTCAAGGATACGACGTCGACGATGTTTAGCTTCTCTTTCTCAGCGTTCTTGCCGACCAGCAGCTTCATGCCCTCAGCTTTCTTGGCGTAGCCCAGCACTTTGGGCAGGTTTTCGCCGAAGACAGGCGGCAGAATTTCGCTTTCGTTGGCTAAGTTGGCTATCGGTGTGAGGGATTCTTTGAGGAACTTCATTGAGGCATGGATTTCGGCGCTGTACTGCCTGCTCCAGTTGTTCAACCCGTTGTATAGCGCCTCTATCGCAATCCACGGCGACTCCTTCTGCTCTATCTTCTGAGCCGTGAACTCTATTGCCCTGCTCTTTTCGGGCAGGTTCGGGTCGTAGAGTGACCTGACGATGGAGTAGATGGGTTCGGCGACTTGCATGACATCTTTCGCCAGGGTTCTTCCTGCCTCAAGGATTTGTTTGATGGCTTCTATTCTTGCTTCAAGCATCATGTCCTTTTGGAAGTCGGTGGTTAACGTTGATTTCACGTCTAAGCCGATGTCTCGAAGCTTGCCGACCCAGTTTGCGTATTCGGTTCTGACGAAAACTTGGTATTCAGCCAGCGTCGAGTTGAACTCTGATTCTACGCCGTCGAGGACGACGCCTAGGTTTTGGACGTCCGTGAACTTCTGGTTCAGCTCGTAGGGCTCAAAGTACTCGTTCTCCGACTTCTTTAGTGTGTCTTCAAGCTGGTCCTGCATGATCAGGATTTTCACTTCGGCAGCGCTTATATTCACTGGGATGCTGGCTTTGACGTTGTTCGCTTGATCGCCCAGAGCCTTAGCCCTGATGATGAGTTCCTTAAGCTTATCGGTGATCTGCTGGGTGTTCACCGTCTGTTTAGGCGTGGTATCTATGAAGACGACGGGGAACGTGAAGAGAAGCGTCGCCAGCGTGCTCAGCGCCAAAACTGAGGCGTCCGCGTTTGCGGTGAAAGCCAGCGGCAGCGACAGCGCGCCCATAAGGATGAAGAAAAGCGCCGAGGCGAGGGTGGCTGTGAAGCAGGGGAAGATCTTGTCGGCGAAGCCGCCTGAACCGCCTCCTCCTATGCCGGAGAGGAGCCTCGCGAAGAAAATGAGGCCCAAGGCGAGGCCGACTACGATGATGACGAACATTATCAGCCCCGGAGCCGAATCAAGATACTGTGTGAGGGCGGCGCCCAGGTTGCGTCCTTGGATGTTGGGGACCCAAGTCAGCTGCCCCGTGATGGTGTAAACAACTTTAGACGTGTCGTACAGTCGGAACTGACTCATCGACGAATTAAGGTCCCCGAAAATCTTGTTTAGACAAACGAAAACGGGCGGGCTTGAGCCAGGCACGTTCCACCAGTCGGACTGGACAATGGGCTTCACCGTGTACAGGAAGTACTGGACGACTTGGAGAGGCACTGAAATCAAAGCATAATAGATCACAGTTAAAGACACGTATCTTTTGAAGTACACTGCGGAAGCTAAAATCAACGGGATAGCTAAAAAGTAGCTTTGCGAAGAGAATAGCGTCGCCACAGCCAATATGCCGAAGTCAATGGCAAGGGCGTTTCTGTAACGGTGGAAAACTACGGGTAAACCGACAAAGAACACCATGTAGGAGACGACGAAGGCTGCTCGAACCTGCGTGCTTCCAAGGTAGGAAATGAAGTAAAGTAGAGAAAGATGGTACAGTAAACCAAGTCCAATGACGGCGCCGCCGATGGGCATTCCAATTATCGGGTACTGATAAGTAATAAACGCCACCAGAACAGCTATGAAAATCGGTATCGGCATGGGGAAAAGTGGCACAATGGACATACCAACTACCATGGCGATAAGCGTCACGATAAAAGTCATCATCTTCAGCGTAGACGATTCTCGCTTGCGCTGTTCCAGTTCCTTTTCTTTTCTTCTCTGTCGCCAACCTTTCAATCCAGATATTTCAAGCGAGGGTCTCTTCAAACCATCTACCTAAAACCTTATTTTGGCTGAAGGCTTCTTAAAGCTTATGTAGGTACCTCGGATGAAGGATTCGAAAAACACATTTAACGTCTTAGACAGCATCAGAAAACATATTGAAACCTTAAAACCCCTGCTGCCCAGACAAGCTACCGTTTACATCGGCGAATACCCCATAAAAGTGCTTCTTAAACAGCCGTACGTTGACAGAAGCGGCTTGACCTTGCAGGTTCTCGTCGGAAAATCCAGCGACGAAGTCTACAAGTGGATTCCAAAGGGCTTTAATCCCCACCTGGTTTTAGGCTTCGAAGACGCGAACATCGAAACTCACTTCTGGTACAACGTCCTGCCGTTCGTCTCACAGGATGAAACGTTGATCGAAGGCTTAAAGAAAAAAAAGACAGAAAAACTGCACAGCGCAGTGATGGTGGCTTCAGTGTGGGATGGAATCGGCAGCGCTTCGCTGCCAAGCTTGATATCGAAGTTTAAGGCTTCCAACATAAACTCGCTTTCAATAGCCCTGTTGCCGTCGAAAATACAGCCCTCAGACGCTTACTTCAACGCGCTCGCTTCGCTTGGGATCTGCGCGAAAAGTGACTCAGCCACGGTTCTGCTTTTAGACAGGGACCTGCTTGAAAGCTATGAAGGCGTCGACAGGGTTGGCTCGCCAATAAAAGGCAACACGGTTGCCAACTACTTGGTCAACCTTTTACTTTCCAAAGAAACACTTGTTGGAGAAATATCGGAGCAGTCAAGAACCTTCAACACTAAAATGTACACTCCCCTGCTGGCGGCGGGTGTAAGCGTTAAAATTTATGGTTCCGTCGAAAACATGCTGGACGCAACTTTGCTGAAGCCGCTTTTAAACATCGATTTATCAACTGTCTCGCTGCTATACGCTCTTGTCCGCATGCCATCCAGTATGAAAGACAAACTGCCGAGGGCGAAGATCGAGTTGGCGATAGCAACCTGGTTTAAGGACAAGGCAAACCTGAAATCCATCTACGTAAGCGAGCCTGTCTACGTTGACGACGCAAGCGACCGCATTGACCTGGTCCTATTCGTCGGCGGCTTCGACACTAAAGAAATGTTCCTTGACTACGAAAAAAGGGCTAAAAGTCTGAGAAGCCGAGCCGTACAGAAGAAATTCGTGGACAAAAAAGACTGGGACTCCATGATGAAAAAGTTAGGTATAAAGAAAGACGAGGAAGAAGCCCCCTCTGAGGAGCCTTCTTAAACTTATTTCTTGTTGTTTGGAACGCCGTTTTCGCTGTTCAGCTGCTTGATGATTTGCCCAGCTGAAACGCCGTGTTCAAGCAGGAAGCTTCGGGACAGGTGTCTTTCGAAGTCGTTGGATTTGTTGTAGAGCAGCTGCATTTCGTCGTATGCTTCCATGTCTTCGGGTTTTCCTCTTCCGCCGACGACGAGCACACGTGTCGTCCACGCGTCGCGTGATTCGATCACTCGGACAGTAATGGTTCTTGACACTTCGCTTGTGACGTAGCCTGCCAGTGCAGTGTAGACTTCCTGAGACAGGTCTTCAGTCCACATATTCGGGGGTGAAACTATGGTTACCCAGATGTAGTCTGTCTTGTAGGTTGTCTTGTACCCCATGATTGTCGGCGTCTTGAACGCTCTGATGATGCTTTTAATGTAGTCTTTGAAGTGGTCAAGGTCTAGGATATCTTTAGCTATCACTTCTTTAGTGAGGCTCTCTTCCTGCTCGGTGAGTATCTTGAAGATTATTCTGAGCTGTTCAGATTCTGTGAGGTCGGCTGATTTCTCGAAGTATTTCTTCGGCGCAACGATGTCGTTGATCATTTCCTCGTAGTCTTTGTTTATGTCAACGATTTTGTTGAGTCTCTTGCGGTACTCCGATGTTAACTCGAAACGTTTTCCCAGCGTTTCATACAGTTTGATTATATTGTCAACTTTGTTCAGGTTATCTAGCGCAAGTGATTCCTCTGCCTCTATCCTCTTCAGGTCTCGGTCAAGCTCCCTAAGCTGCTCTCGGGCATACCGTTTGCCACCTAAAAACTTGCGAAGTTGGCGCTCCATCTTTTCCTTGTCAAATTCCTTGCGTCTCTTTGTCTCCTGTACTCTCACGACTTCGTTGTCGAAGTTTCCGCGGTTCTGCATGCGTTTTGCCAGTATCTCGTTGATGTATGTTACGTGCTCATCGATCATTTTTGACTCGTCAGGGGGTGTCCTGAGCATGAGTTGAATTATCAGGTAAACTGTTGCCAGTTCCGCTTGGATGTCTTTCAGGTCGTTGAGTTCATTCTGGCATTCAGGCAGCACTTCATAGTATCTTATCAGGGCGTCAGTCAAGTATCGGGTTTCATCGTAGAACTGCAGCAGGTCAAGACAGCGTTCAGCGATTTCTGCAAGGTTAACCAAGTCGTCCAGAATCTTCTTCTGCCTGACAGTGAAGACTTGCGAGCTTGGAATCAACTGATTGAGCCGCTCGACGATGAGCGCCTTTTTCTCGCGGAATTCAAGGTGCGTCTTCGTCAGGTTGGTAAGCAAAGCTTCCAGGTTGTCGACTTTTCTTGAGCCTTCTTTCTTCAGGGTTAGGTTGATTACTGAATCCTCAATGGGGCCTGTTTTGCCCATCAGCTTTATGGTTGACAGGAGCTTCATTATTTCGTCTAGCCAGTTCTTGACTTGTATCTCGACGCCTTTAACGTGCAGGGACAAGTCGTCTTCAAGCCGCGGGTTGCTGGTGATCACGGTTTTCAGTTTGTCTTCAAACTGTTCCTCGTTGTACGTGCCTGTCTTTATGAGGTAGTTCTTGAAGAGTTCCCGTGTTACGTCGTGGTCAACTATGATGATGTTGCCGATTTCGTCGAGGATGTCGAGTTTCTCTTTTCTGAGGTCTTGAAGCAGCTGGATGCCTTCGAAGTTAAGCTTGTAGGCTGCGATGTACTCTTCGACTGGGTAAACGACTTTTACCATTCCTAATGTGTGCGCCGAGTTGTAGGTTAACCCGACTTCTGTGCCGATTCCGCCGAGCAAGTCGGCTAAGTCAAAGTCCATCAGGATATAGAGCATGTTGACGAACATGTCGTCCATTTCTCTTCGGGCGCTGACGATGTTGCCGACCTTCGAGTAGGCAGGCAGCAGTGGCAAGTAGATAAGTGCGTTTAGCGGGTTGCGGTAGCATTCACCGTATTCTCCAGTGACGTATTCGTTGTAGTCCTTGTTGAGGAACAGTGAAAGCTCATTCATCGCAACGAATGCTGAGCATCCTTTTGCGGGAGGGTCGTCTCCGCCGCAGGGAGTGATGACGAACGCGATGATCGGGACGCCTGAACCTAAGACTTTTCGTAAGTGGCGGGCGAAATCAAAGAATATCCCGCTCCCCGTGCCGCCGCCTAAACCGTAAACCAAAATGATTGTCGGCGTAATTATTGATGAAAGGGCTTGTTCCTTGAAAGAGTTTATGCAGTTTTTGATAATTCCGAGCTGATAGTAGTTTAAGGCGTAGATTGCTTTCGCCAGGGCTCTTCTTCTGCCTGCGCCCCCAGCCATGGGCGGAATAGCCATTGTCGTTTGGAGCCACGGGTGAAAGTTCAGTTTTGCGCCTTCGCCAATGAGATATTCGCTGTACTTCTGGTTGATGAAATCAAACATTGCCTCAGCAGTCGGGAATTTCACTGACTGGGCAATAAGTCGCATTCTTTCCGCGGGGATGCCTGCTTTTAACAGTGACTTCTCGATTTGCTCGTAGGTCTCCTGTAGGCTTCTGATTTCAGGGTCAGCGATGTCGATGGCTAAGAGAGAAAGCCTTGTCAGGTCATTCTCAATTAGCGCCCTGGTTTTCTTGTGTGTTAGGAAGGTTTCTACTATGTTGGTTCCAGCCGAACCGAGTCCTATTAATTGAACACTATTCTGGTAGATTCGCGTAGGTTATCACATCCCGACTAATCTTTT
>CAVYHL010000003.1:0-102265 GCA_963768345.1 Candidatus Bathyarchaeota archaeon
GCGTATGAAAGCTTCTTGAGCCTCGGGTTGAGCTTTCGGTACTCCGACACGAACTTGGCTAGTGTGTAGCCTGAAATGACCGCTGCGGGCACAGTTAGATAAGTGATGAATTGGGCGTTGTGAATGCCGATCCCTCCAAAGAAAACCGCGGAACCTGCGAGCCAAGAGGTAAACATCACAGATGTACGGTCTCTATACCTGTAGAGAAGGTAAACGCAAGAAACAACCGATAAAACAAACAGCACATAAGTCATTAAGTAAATATTCATAGCGCCTGTTAAGTCAGAATAGAAAGAAGTGTAGTTCGGTGCGGTGTAACCTGTGTTTCTTACAATCCAAGTGACTCTTTCCAGAAGAACGAAATTAGTGCTCAAAAATGCAGGAGCATCATTAGAGAGTGCCCAAATGACGTAGCCCAGATACATCACTATGCCAGTTGAAACGAAGGCGATAGTCCCCTTGATGTTAAAACGCGTTTTTGTAACGAAGTGAGAAAGAATTACCCAAACTGCAAGGACAAACAGAAGATAAAATGCCAACTCTTTGATAAGTAACGCTGTGCCGAATAATACGCCGCCAACGAAGAATTTCTTCATGTCTGACTTTATATCCGCACTGTTGTACATATAAAGCGCAAGGACTACAAACAGTATTACAGCTGACTCCAAAAGCACCATCCTGCCGTACTTCAACGCGTAAGGCTCAAAGGCAAGCACTATGGCGCTGATAGCGCCAATTTTGTAGTTGCTTATTTTCGTCACTAGGACAAAGACGGCTAAGGTTGTCAGTGAAGAGTAGAATGCAGATGTTATTCTGGAAGTGAACACAGTTGACAAGGTCACGCTGTTGATTCCAGATAGTTGGAAGAAAGCGCTCTGCAACAAGTAGAACAGCGGGGGGTGAACGAACCAAGGAGACCCGAAAGCCATGAGTTGCCCATACTGCGGCAGTTTGATGGCTATGTTAACATATAAAGCTTCATCACTTACGAATATGTCTGGGGTTGAAGATAGCCGCCATGCTCTTAGAAAGAACGAGAGAGCAAACAGGAGGATACCAATTGAAATTGGTATTTTATTCTTAGCTAAAGACGACGAAAAGCCTTGTGGTTTATTGGAAGGTTCTTCGGTTGATTGGCTTAACAAATCAAGTTACCTCTGTTAACAGGCATTTTTTCTGTATTTCAAGAGGGGTAAGTCTCATCATTTCAAGATTGGCTAGTTTATGCATTTCGAGATTGGTCAGGTTGGCGGCGTTGAGCATTTTAGGGTCTAAGCCTTTTTCTTTGACGAACCCTACAAAAGCCTCTAAATCCTTGGGCAGGCAGGAACCGTCAAAAGGTCTGCCGCCGTAGACACCGTATTTTCCAATGCGTGGGTCTTCAGAAACCACTTGGCTTACAAGTTCTGAGTTTACTCCCAGTGTTTGGCAGACTCGGTGGATTTCGTTGAAAAAGGAAATTTTAGTTGAAAGAAAAGCGTTAGAAACATACTTTATCATTTCAGCCGTGTCAAAGTTTGTTCTAAACACAGGCGCTTTCAGCGGAGAGTACAGCTTTTCAAGTATATCCCCTGACTGCCTGTCATTTTCACCTATTACTATCCGAGTTGGGTGAAGAAAATCGGAAAGAGAAGTTTTTTCTCTTAAAAATTCTGGGTTCATACAGACGCCAAAGTCTACTCCAAGCTTTAACTTGGAAAAGCGCTCTAAAAGCGGAACCACTTTAATCCGTGTAGTGCCCGGCAGAACGGTGCTTCTCACCACGACAACTGTGTATTTCGAAGCAGAATCCAGTACCTTAGCAACTTCAACAATCTTGTTTTTCAAGAAAGAAAAATCCATTTGCCCCAGCTTCGTAGGCGTTGGGACACAGAGAAATAGAACGTCGCAGTCGTGAATTGCTTCTTGAATTTCACTGGAAACTTTGAACCCACGTTTCCGAAGTGCGTTCAGCTTTTCTTTTTGTACATCATGGAAAACTACTTCGTTTCCAAACATAGCCAAGCCAACGCCGGTGGCTTGTCCCACAACGCCAGAACCGATGATTGCCAATTTCATTTCAGAAAGCCTCTTTGAATTTTTTTGTTGATTTTGCTATTGCCCAAACAGTGTGCTGTCTTCCAAATGAGAGATCAATTAACGCCAACGTGTTGACTACCGCCTCGATTAAAATGACAACCAAAAGTTTAACAGTGTCTTTAGGGCGCTCTTTTATTTCCTCTTTGAGGAGATGCAGGCTTTTGGATGGGTCCTGGATAAGCATGTTTTCGATTGTCTTAGGATATTCTTTTGTTAATCTCCTCACTCGCAAATGCCCGTAAACTACTCTCCGCCTTTGGCAGATGTAATCAGAAATGCTTGTCGGGGCTTTAATGTAGACTTTCGCTTCTTCACAATACTTGACCAAGAACCCTTTTTTCGAGGCTGAAACCGCGATGTACGCATCGTCATTCACCACGTTGATTGGAATCTTATCCACGATTCCCTGCTTGAGAACCATGAACTCTCCCGAAGCATGATTACTCAGGTTTAAGTCGTTGAGGTAATGCAGAGTATTATTGTGCAGTCGCCACATTAAATGGCTCAAGTAGCCGGAAAAGCCACTCTCAACATTCGTCGGCACCGGACTGCCACCAACCACTCCTATACGAAAATTCTCAGAGAACTTCTTAATCATCAAAGGCAAAGCGGAAGCTTTAGGGATCACGTCAGCTGGAATTAAAAAAATAAACTGACCTTTAGATTTCTCAAGAATTTTGTTTATCGCCGACGCCTTCCCGAGGCGTTCTTGTTCTATTAACAGTTTTACTCGTGAATCCATCTCAGAAAACTGCCTCACTACTTCAGGTGTTAAGTCCGTGCAACCAGAGCAGACAACGATTACCTCACTGTCGTCTTCGAGCCCTTGCTGCGTCAGGAGGTTAAGCAGCAATCGTCCGATATTCTGTTGTTCATTGTAAGCACAGATTCCAACGCTTATTTTTGATAAAGGCTGAGCCTCCTAAAGACAGGGCGCTTATTCAAAATGTCTAAGTTGACTTCCCCGCATCCGCCGATTTGCTTACAACTGCTTTGTGCTCGTAATGGCTTGTGATAGTCTAGTTACAGACAAAAACCGACTCTTCGGCAGACAATAAGATATTTAGTGGCGGACAGACAAAAAAGTGTCGTGTAGGCGCATGCCTATCACACTCCCCTGCTTCGCATGGGCTATCTTCATCCAGATTGTTGCGTTCGGTTTGTTTCTTACTAAAAGGAATTATTATTCTAAAGAGTTCTAAGTAAATGGTTGCTGTCATCCAAAAAGCTCAAGCGATTCTTGAAGATGAATTTGAATGGTTATTTCTTTGAAAGCGCGGGAAGCTTATCAAAAGAATAATAAGGGTTAGCCGCCGAGTTACCCGTAGGTTGACGGAGGAAAAGTTGGGTTGAAGCTTATCTACGTCGCGATCGATGGGATGGGTGATTTACCCACTGAAGCTTTAGGCAACAAGACGCCCTTGGAGGCGGCTGAGACCCCGAACATGGATGCTCTTGCCGCTGGGGGCCAAACGGGTTTGATGTATTCAGTGAAGAAGGGTGTTGCGCCTGAGAGCGACGTCGCAGTCATTTCGCTTTTGGGTTATGACCCGTTCAAGTACAGCACGGGCAGGGGAGTCATAGACGTCGTTGGCGCCGGCTTGAGAATGAAGGATGGCGATTTGGCGTTGCGCTGCAACTTCGCAACTCTCGGCCAAGGAAAAACCATAATTGACCGCCGAGTCGCGAGAAGCCTGACAACGGAGGAAGCCACCGTGCTCAGCAAGGCTGCCAACGAGCAGGTTAAGCTTGAATCTTACCCCGCCACCTTTGAGTTCAAGAACACGCTGGGGCACAGGGCAGTCCTGCTTTTCAAGAGCAAAGCCGATGCTCTTTCAGGCAAGATAACGAACAGCGACCCAGCCTACATAATCGTCAACGGCATCGGCGTGGCAAAGGCAGATGTCGATATGGAACTGAAAACCTGTGAACCCATCGATAACACGGCAGCAGCTAAAGTTTCCGCAGGCTTGGTCAACGAGTTCATCGAGAAAACCAACAAGCTATGGGAAAACCACCCCGTAAACGTCAAACGCGCAGCGGAGGGCAAACTTAAGGCGAACGTGGTTCTAACCCGCGACGCAGGCGACGCTCTCCCCAAGTTCTTCAACATAAACAAGAAATACCACGTTGACTTCGCAGCCTTAGCTGACATGCATACTGAACGGGGCATAGCGCAGCTGGCTGGGATGGATGCGAAGCTTCTGCCGCCGCCCTCTGGAAACCTTCAGAAAGACTGCGAAATAAGAGTCAAAACACTCCTCGAAGTGCTGCCTAAGCATGACTGCTTCTACATTCACCTTAAAGGCCCAGACGAGCCGGGGCATGATGGCAACTGCAAATTGAAAACGCAGATCATCTCAGCCATCGACAAGTACTTCTTCGGTCCCCTGCTGAAGCGGATCTCCCTGAAAGACAACCTTATCTGCATAACTGCTGACCACGCGACGCCTTGCTCCCTGAAAGTGCACAGCGACACGCCCGTGCCCGTTTTGATTTCAGGCAGCAAGCTAGGCGGCAAAGCGGTGAAGTTCTCGGAGAGGGAATGCGCGAAAGGCAGATTGGGCACTTTGGACCGCGGAATCGAGTTAATGCCGAAATTAATGGACCTTATCAAAAAATAGGTCCTTTTTTGGCAAAGCAGCCCTTAGTTTGGAATGACATAGTGGAAAATGCTTGTTTATTAAAATTTAAGCAATCCTTAATAACAAAAACGTGCCTTATTTATGGCGGAGAGACTGATGGTTTCTCTTCTCGTCGCCCAAGTTAACCTTGCTTTTCAGGTTGCAGTCTTTGTCCTGCTCGCCGTCGGCTCTCTATTCATGCGAAAACAGAAGGTTAAAGCCCACGCACAGGTGATGCTGGCAGCCGTCGTGCTGAACATCGTTTCATTCATAGCGGTCATGGCTCCGGCATTACGCAACGTTACCGCGGCAGTTACCGGCGCCTCATCCATGCTTGCCATGCTTCACGGTGCCATCGGCGGGTTGGCTTTGCTCTTAAGCGTTTGGGTCGTGGGCGTGTGGCTTATGTCGCCGCTGATGGTTGTGCCGGTCAAGATGCGTTGCAGCGGCGTTTTGAACAGGCGGATCATGTCGGCTGTCCTCTTTCTCTGGCTTGCCTCGTTGATTCTGGGATTTGTCCTCTACGCAACGCTGCACGCAGGGTTTTAAACTCGCTTTTCGGATGTGGAGACAGCAACAGATAAGATGTGCCCTGACGAAAAGGTAAATGGCATCATAGGGGAATAAGCATGGCTTACATGCGTGAAGGAAAAGAAGCCTTTGAAGTCTCATACCCGCTCGCCGCTATCTGGGAAGCGTTGCCGAAGGCTGTTACCAAGCTTGAATGGAAAGTGCAGGAAGTGAACGAGGCTAAGCATCATGTCAAAATCAAGACTAAAGGAGCGTTCCTTTCCTATGGCTCCGAGATGGACGTTGATTTGACCGCCATAGACGAAGAAACCACTAGAATGACCGTGACTGCAGAGACACCTGTCACCACTATCACGTCTATGGCTGATTACGGCAGGACAAGTGAGCGCATCGCTGTTTTAATTTCAACATTGGGCAAAATAATGAGCGGCTAACGACTTTTTACTCCAGTATTTGTGAACGTTTGAACGCAACCCAGGCCACAGCAAGCAAACCTGCGATGTACGCTGCCGCTACTGCCGCCGCTCTAAGCGCCACAAAAGATGTTGATTCAGTGTAGACTAGCCCAGCTGTGGGGATCGATGATTCGCCTACCCTTACAGCTGTGAGGTTCAACCTGAAGTAAGAGACGGTTGCGGAAGGATAAAGCGCATAGTTAACTATATTGAGGCCAATGTTGTCGGTGCCGGAACTCACAGTGGTATTGGTGCCAAGTATGTTGCCGCTAGCCCCAGTTCCAGGAAAATAATTAAGCGTTGGAGAAGGCCCGGAGAACTCCCCGATTATTGGTGCAGCAAAGAAGAAAGCAAGAAACAGGATTATAACGGCGATCACAGTCGTGATTGTGTTCTTTGATATTGTACCTACTGCAAACAAAATGGCTACCCATATGAAAGTGCTCAGGAGGTTCCCAACCACAATAATGGGCATGTACTGAAGATGGTTCTGCGGACCATAAATTATGGCTGAAGCGCCCGTTATGTAACTGTACAAGATTATGTATGAAACGAGCAGAATTATGAAAGCGCCAAAAAGCTTCCCCAAGAAAATCATCGTGCGTGAAACGGGCTTAGTCACAAGTGGCACGATGCTTCCGCTTTCAAACTCGCTTGAGAAGGTGTTTACGGCTGTTGCAATTGCAAGAAGCAAGAAAACAAAGCCGGTGCCACCAAAGGTCATTGCATAATCTGGGTTAGCAGTTATTTTCACGCCCTCATAGCTACTGAGTGCAACTGGCAATATCATAACTAATGTGGCGATGACGAACACCGCTAGTACTACGCCTATGAATTTTTTCTTTCGAATGTTCCAGAGCATTTCATAACGGACTATTGCCCAGAACCGTGTAAACCAGCTTGGGCGATCCATCTTCGAATTCGGCGTCGTCGTCATTGCGCTTTTCCGCCCTGATCTTTAGTGACCAGTTGAATGAAGATGTCTTCTAAAGTAGCGTTTTCTTGACTCATCCCCACGATTACTCCACCAGCACCCGTGACAGCTTGGGAAACCTGAGCTCTCACGTCGTTGTAGGTGTTTACCTGAACCAAAAGAGTTTCGCCCGTTCTCCAAGTGCCAGAAACGAAGCCCAGCTTCTTTACGGCTGCAATAACCTCGGCTGAAAGATTAACCAATTCGATATGCATCATCGCCGGTCCAAGCTGATGAGAAATATTTTGCGGAGTATCAGAAACCAGCATCGAACCATTGTTTATGATTGTAACATGATCGCAAAGTTGCTCCACTTCAAAAAGCAAGTGCGACGAGAGAAAAACGGTCATTCCCTCTTTAGAAATGCTCTTGACCAGCTCCCTGACCTCAACCATCCCAATAGGGTCCAACCCGATGCTTGGCTCATCTAAAATCACCAGTTCAGGGTTGCCAAGCAATGCTTGAGCAATTCCGATTCGTTGCTGCATGCCTTTGCTGTATTTTCCGATGAGGTCGTTTTCCCTGCCTTTTAAACCCACCATTTCAATGAGTTTAGGGACTTGTTCGGCTCTTTCCTGCTGCGCCATCCCATACATACGACCGTAAATGTCAAGAATCTCAGCCCCCTTGAGGTGTTTGGGGAACTTGGGCAGTTCGGGCATGAAACCGATTTTTAAGCGTGAATCGGCGTCGTCTACATGAACTTCTTGACCGAACACTTTAACTGAACCCGAAGTGGGCCTGAGAAGACCAACCAATATTTTGATGGTTGTGGTTTTTCCAGCGCCGTTCGGACCGAGAAACCCGTGGATCGTGTTCTTCTGCACTTTAAGGTTCAGCTTATTCACGGCTGTAAGAGAGCCGAAACATTTTGTCAGGTCAGCAGTTTCAATCGCGTAATCCAAAGCAGGGCGCTTCCTTGGTGAAGGCTTAGTTTCGTCTGGA
Organism: Candidatus Bathyarchaeota archaeon; assembly: GCA_963768345.1. Taxonomy (GTDB): domain Archaea; phylum Thermoproteota; class Bathyarchaeia; order Bathyarchaeales; family Bathycorpusculaceae; genus Bathycorpusculum. The sequence continues at coordinate 7,608 of CAVYHL010000003.1, forward strand.
TATAAACTTTGATGCCGCGTTTCTTTAGGTTGAGGGCTTCGCTTCGACGGCTAAGTCGCGGTACATAAGCATAGCCATCACAAAATACGAGACAAACGCCGAAATGAAGCCCGCAGCCATCCCGTAAGAAATCCCATTAATTACATAGTTTGAAGCAACGAAGCGGACGCCGTTCACGAAAGCGGAAAGCACCGATATGAAGCCGATGAGGGAGAGGACTTTGTAGAGGTTTCTGCCACGAAGGGCAAACGCCAAATTCACTGCCCCAGCAGCGATCAGGCTCATGTCAATGATAAAGTGGATGATCAAAGCCAAGTTGCCGCCTGCGCCCGTCGAGACAAAAATGAATGCGTTCGTGAAAGAGGTGCCGCTGGCGGGAAAAGGAGGCATTGCAAAAATGACCAGCAGGTTAAGTGCCATTCCCACGAGAAATTGAGCCGCGAGCAAGACAAGAAGCACTGTCAGCGAGGTTGATAAGGGTCCAAGCTTCGTTTTTCCGACCACAAACTCACCAAATTCCAATACTTGCAGAAGGTTATAAGGTTTAGCTGCTTATTGCACTGTTAACTTAACGGTGACCTGCATGAGTGGCAAACATGAGCCTATCACTTACAAGGGCAGAAGCCTAGGCATCCTTGCCTTAACAGTTGTCCAACTGCTAATCGGAGCCATACATCTCCTCCTCGGGCTAACGCTTCTCGCCGCTGAAATATCAACTGGCCAAGGAACCGTTGCTTATGACGTTTACACGGTGGCTTTCGGCGTGCTGGTTCTATTTTTCGCCGTGTTCATTTGGCAAGGCAAGAAAGCAGGATGGGTCGGCACCGTCGCCGTTTTGCTATTTGTCATTTTGGCGGACGCGTTAACCGTTTTGGCGCTGCCGAGCATCCCGGGAATTCCAACGTTTGCCGCGCCGACCGAGATAGTGTACAGCGCAATAGTGATAGTCTACTTGTCTCTGCCTCATGTGAGAAAAAAATTCTTGGGTTAACCTTGTTTTGGAGCGGGCTTCATCCAGTCGTGCGCGAAGATTTCAGCTTCGCCGCTTTCAATGCCTGCTACTATCCGCTGCGCCGTGTATTCAGGCTGGTCTGCTCTCTTGAAAGCTTCTTGCGCTTCATGTGACTCTTCTTCGCCCTGCAGCGAGGCATCCTTGATGGTGTTTTTCTCAAAATCGGTAAGCGTGATGAAGGGGTAAACAACGCTGACCACAATCTTGTCAGCTGCAAGCTCCTCCCTCGCCGTCAAACTGATGTGAGCCAACGCCTTCTTCAACCCAGAATACGGACCATTATTGGGCAGAACCATCAAAGCCGTTCCCGAGCTCACATTAACTATTGCTCCGCCGCCCTGCTTGCGCATGAGCGGAATGACTTCTTTCATCGCCACCACCGGACCGACGACGTCTAAATCAAAAATGTGTTGAAAAATTTCAACGTCGGTTTTTTCAACTGGCGTGTCATACCCTTGACCAGCATTATTGACCAGAATATCGATTCTTCCAAAATGCCCGTAAACCTTCCTAATCATGCCCTTGACATCGTTAACCTTAGACATGTCGGCGGGAACAGCGATGGCTTCAGGAAGTTCCACAGCGAGTTTCTGGAGCTTGTCTTTCGAGCGTGCAACCAGCGCCAGCTTGGCTCCTTTGCTGGCTAACTGCTTGGCAGTGGCTAACCCGATGCCGCCTGACGCCCCAGTGACAATGACGACTTTACCTTTAACGTCCATAAAGACCACTTTAGTCGATGCGTTTAAGAACCTGAGGCGGATGCTTCGGACGCGCTTGCGGGAAACCGTTCTTTGGGTACCCGAAGATTATTGCCGCGTGAACTTGATGGTCTTCGGGGATTCCGAACTCCGCCTTGATTTTGGGTTCGTTTGCTAAGGTGACTGCGGTGCCTATCCAGCAGCTGCCGATGCCCAGCGAGTAGGCGGCGAGCATCATGTTTTGCGCTGCCATGGAGCAGTCGTAAACATCAAAGCGGCTTTTCGCGCCTGCGACAAAAATAAGCAGGGGCGCGTCGTAAAAAATGTTGTACAACGGGTCAGCTAGCCGCTTTTTCAATCCAGACATCGCTTCGTTGCCGACGTCAGGCAAGGTTCGAAGCAAAGCGGGTTTCGCCATGTCGGAGAGATGCTTCATCTCCGCTTTGCTCGTTATTATCGTGAATTTCCAAGGTTGAAGGTTAATGGCTGAAGGCGCATAAGTTGCAGCCTCAAGCATCGTTTCAATCGCCGATTCAGGAACAGGTTTATCTTCGTAACTGCGGATTGCCCGCCTCGATTTTATTGCTTCCAAAACAGCGTTTTTAACCATAAAACTTCGCCACCTACAGGGACATTGACGGCTTATAAAAACTGTTCTCCCAAACCGCAAGGAGTATGCGCTACTCAGCTTTTTGCTGGAGATTACTCAAGCAGGACGGCAAGCTTTCGATGCACCGGATTTCTCTGCCGACCAAAGCCTGCAGCTCCCGCCAAAACCTCGTGTCCGCCTTTATCTTCGCCCGCTCCAAATCATGCTTCAGCCGTGAGGTGCCTTCTTTTCCCCGCCTGTCAAAATCCAACAAAAGAATAACCGTGCCGACGTTGAGTTTCTCGATTTCCATGGTTGCTTCAAGGAAGGATTTGCCGCCCGTCTTCACGGTCAAGATTGAGCCGTTTACGCCTAATTCTTGAAGGGCTTGGGCGTCTTTTTTGCCCTCCACAACTATTGGCTTGCCCTTCGCCGCCTCTTCCGCCAGTTTGGCTACGAGATTTTCAAGTTTTTCCTGTTTCTCTTTAAGCCTTGTTGACAACGCCGTTACCTTGTGATCTTGGCTTGCCGCACAGTCTCCAAGCAGTCCATGGCTTCCTTGTTGTTGGCGAAGTAGCGTCTAACAGGCTCCAACACGCCTGCAAGCTCCACTGCAACGCTGTTTTTCAGGTCCATCGGATGCAGCTTACCCTCGGCATAAGCCGATTCAAGCTCTTGGAAACTGGGGAACTCGATGTTTCCCCCAAATTTGGCTGGACGCTCGATTTTCAGGGCTGGTTTCTCGCGGAAAATGATGTACTTGCAGATGTCCAGCACTGGGTTGAACTTGACGGTTCTCTCTGGGCAGAAAGCCTTCGCCATCTTCTGCTTAATCTCCTCTGGCGTGTCATAGATGAAGATGCAAGTCTGCGGCTTGCTCTTAGACATCTTCGCCGAAGCCACCGCCTCCTTCTCCTGCCCCTCAGGAATCGGCCAAACCTTAGGCTTCTCCAAACCCTGAAGCAGATGGTGGTGCACACAGACGGGTTTCCAGAAGCCGATTTTTTCCCCGATTTCGCGTGCAACAACGTTGGCTTTCCGCTGATCCATGCCTAACTGGCAAATCTTCACCTTCAACTGGAAAATATCCGCGACCTGCATAGGTGTGTACAAGTAGTCTGAAACGTAGTGCGCTTCGGCTTCTTTCCTGCCCGCTATCTCAAGCGTACGGGTGGTTCGCGCAATAGTCAGGTTTTTTGCGATTATGACGGTTTTAGCCCAGTAATCGATATCTCTATACAACTCGTCGGAGTAGATGAACTCCACCTTGTCAGCTGGCACGCCGAGTGACAGCCATGAATGCTTGAACAGGTCCGCGGCTTTACGGATGAGGGCCAAGTCGCCGCCTAACTTGTTGTTTAACCACGCGTGCCACGTGGACAAGTAAGCCTTAAAATGAACGCCTGCTTCGGCAAAATCCTTCATTTTGTAAGCACAGATAACGCCCGTGCCCAGATGCGCCAACCCAGACGGCTCCCAGCCATTGTACGCCACAGGGTGCTCCTCCTTCTCCAGAAGCGCGCGCAGGTCCTCTGGCGTGATGACCTCTTCCGTCGGCGGACGGCAGATAAGCTCAATCTTCTTCTCTAAATCCAAGTCTCTCAACTCTGCTCTTCATAGCCTAATAACGATTGACAATTTAAGAATTTATTCAGAGAAAGATAATTTAAGACAATTCCTTAGACCAGAAATCAGGAAAAAAGAAGGGGTTGTTTATTGTGCGCAGTGACGCTGTCTGCGGGTTAAAGTCAAACAGGCCATCGCAATCCTTAGGAAAAATTTTGAAAATAAAATCGGGGAAAATTGCATCTAATTCGCGGGCTGTTTGTTTCCCACGTAACCTAACACTTAACCGCACTGCTAAGCGTCGCTTTAAGCTTGGCTAAGCTCTCTCGGCGTGGGACTTTGCGCCCGTGCCCACCGTGTCCCATGTTTGGGTGAACCCTCCGTCACGGCGGCGCAAGCTTTGTGTTTCTTGCAGCTCTGTCGGGTCCGTCGGCATGGATTTAGCTAGTGGGAGAGAATATTACTGTCAAGAAGACAATTAAGTATTGCTGTCTCAAGCAATGTTTAGTCATCTGAAATAGCAAATTGAACTTCTGGAGTCAGCTAAAGATAGGCTTAGAAGAGATGGACGTCAGAAGCCTTCCGATGGACCTAACCGCTAGACGCTTGCCTGCACAGCTCGATTGGCTGGTTTGAACCCGCCGACCTTATTTCTAACAAACCTTATATTTCAACCGAACAGACTTGCCAACGTAGTCAGTTTTCATAGTACATACGAGAGAGGGTATGTAGCTCTTGAAAAGCGGTTGTAGCTTTAGATTAGCCTTCTTCATTTTTGCTATTTGCTACCTCATCCTCCTCATCAGCTTCATAATCCTTAACCTTTCAAGCATGCCTATCCAGTGGGACGAAGCCGCGCATCTTGACAACGGCCTATACCTAAAACTTGGAATGTACAAGCAATTCTCAGGTAACCTTTTTTATCCTCCGCTCTACGATGCCCTGACCTTCCTGTTCTACAACATGTTTGGCGTAAGCGTTGTTTCAGCGAGGGTAGTTGATGCCCTCTTCTCTGTTCTACTTCTATGGGTAGTCTTTGAGTTCACCTACAAAGTCTACAACGGTAAAACTGCATTGTTAGCCACGATTTTCTTAAGCGTGATGCCAGGCTACTTTGAAGCTTCTCACATGGCCATGCTGGACATAATGATGACCTTCTTTTTCGTCCTCTCGATCTTCGTCTTTTACCTGTGGCTGCAAACCTACAAAGACAGAATGCTAATCGTCACGGGATTAACCCTGATTCTTGGTTTCTTCGCAAAGTACGAAATCGTGGTGGCCGTACCCGTGATGTTTTTCGCTACAGCGGTTTTCTGCAGAAGCCAACTCAAAAGACCTTTTTCAAGGAAACTCTACATTGCAATAATCTCAGCGGTGCTGGCAGCAGCCGCTTACCTCATTTACAGTCTTCAGTCCTACTTGGGAATGTGGTTGAGCGCCGTTGAAATGACAACGACGGGAACTCAAATCATAACGCCAGCTTACTACCTGACTGAAATGAACAGCATATACCCCACGATTCACCCGATTTCACTGTTAATGTACATAGTCGGCTTTTTCGGTTTGGCAGTGTTCGCGATCAGAAGGCAAAAAGTTGACAAGCTCCTCTTGATATGGTTCATCACAGTTTATGTTTTCTACACCCTGCTTAACAACAAGAATTGGCGGTACGTCCTTCCCTTGTTTCCAGTCTTAGCGATCTCAGCTGCTTTTTGCATAACATTCGCGTACACAAAACTGCGCAGCCTCAACAGGAAAACCCTGGCTAAAATCGGCTCTGTATTATTGATAGCCTTAACGTGCCTATCCATGTTCTACAGCGTAAATGACACTATCTATTGGACAAACTCTGAAAAAATATCTTTCAACTTGGAACAAGCCGTTAACTACGCAATAGCCCATGACAGCTCAAACCAGTCAATAATGGTGCTTTGTCCCGACAACTGCTTGAGTCAAGGCATAATAGAATTTTATCTTCTGAAAAACGGAAAACCCCAAATTCAATTGTACAGTTATCCTTGGTCAAGAATCATAGATCCCTCCTTCAACATCACGGTCATAATCAGCCGCTGCGAGGAGTACAACGTGAAGTTCCTGTTCACAACAGAATTCGGCGGGAACCTTTTAGACTATTTCAACTCAACGGTCACCTTAATGGATATCTATGCCCAATTGTACAACTCAAACAACTTCACCCGCATAACGCCCCAGCAGACTTTCGGTAAACCGCCCCTAAGCATCTATATATTAAACTACACGGGGTAAGCTTTCAAGTCAAATCGTTAAGCGCTAGTTGCAAAGCGCAGCACTTTCCGACCTATAGCCACCAGTTTAAAGGCGTGAAAGGCAACTCTTCGGTTTTGTCAATTAGGCTGCTGTCGCGGCATGTTGACGGATAATTCGCTTTCGTGTATCTGCCGTGTTACTCTTCTCCTGCGCGCGAACGAGACAACTATTGCTGCTACCGCAATTATTACCACGACAGCAACAATGGCTATGATTACGGTTTGGCTCATAAGACCGTTCAGGGAAAACGCGCTGGCTGATCCCTGCGTCCACCAGTGATTCACTGAAGCAGAGTTTAAGGCTGAAACGTCAGACTGCAGTTCCTGCCCCGTGAAGCCGCTTTGCTGCGCTGGCGGAAGCGTCAACACCTGATTCGTGTCTACAGTCACGGTGTTGTTTGTGACGGGGTCCATGAAGATGACTGGGCCGTCAATAACTTGAACTGAGGTTGTGCCGTTGGAGAAAACGTTTACGGTGTACTCCGTGTTTTCGCCTGCAAGTGCACCTTGAGGCACGGCTATCAGATGCGACACGGTTTCTTTGACATACGCGATCCCATTGGGTATTAGAAAAGCTCCGCCCTCAACAAACAGACCGACAGCTATGGCTTCTCCTAGAGGATGACTGAAAACCAGCACTGCAATTGCAATGTCTAACGGTATGGCGTATTTCAAGTCACTTAACTGTTCAGCGCCGTTCGGGAAAATAGTCCCGCTTGAAACAGGCGGATAAATCATGTATTGGATTCCGTTGTCGGGCGCTGGCTCCGACGTGAGGCCTACGAAGCCGGCGTCGCTGTTCGCGCCCAAGTACACTTCGCCGCCTTGGTTAGGAAACTCAAAACCGACGATGCCGTCGCTGCCTGTCTGGATTTCGGTGCCGCTTGCTATCTGCCCCGAGGTGAGGGGTGAATTTCCGCTGCTGCCAACTGCCCACGCCTGCCCCTTGACCGATGCGACATTGCCATAGTAGCGGGCTGCCATCGGCTGACTCGTCGGCGACGGGGAATATTGAGAATATGGCGTTGACGATGAATAAGGAGGCGATGATGAATATGGAGTTGGTGATGATGAAGGCGCACCGTTTACCAGCACCCCACTCCAAGTTCCCGACCCTGAGATAGTTCCGAAACCAGACGTGGTTGTGAGGGTATACGTCCCGCTGACTTCGGTTGCGTATGGGAAATTACCGTTCGCAGTGCCTGAGGCTGTTCCTAATGATTGGTAGCCTCCGCCTGAACCTCCGAAATTGACAAAAGTCCAATCGTCGCCTTGGCTGGAATGAGCGATGTTTCCTCCAATGTTGAAGCGGAAAGCCTGAGCGCCCGTGTTATCTATCATCCACCATCCGGCGCTACTGCTTGTTTCGCTGAATGTTCCGCTGTATGTGAAAGGCTGCACTATTACGGTTGCGGTCTGCCCGTCGTCGTTGGTTAGATTCCAGATTTGGGCGCTTGGTGTGCTGTCTGAAGTTTCTTTGATAAGTTGAGCAAACACTGGAGTTACTAGTGAAGCAGATAATAGCAAAACACAGACAAATAGAGTTGTTAGTTTGCCTTTCTCAAAGAATAAATCGGTCACTTTCATTTTTATGCCCACAGCATCCTGTTAAGTCAATGTTCTTTTCGCTATGGATATAAGACTTATTAATTCAACGTACAGATACTCAATTCTTAACTGTGGGGCAAAAAACCTCTTTTTTCCGTACACGAACGCATCTCAGGCAAGCGTATCAGACTTTGCCGGCAGAGTTAGCCACATTAATCTGCAGTTTTAGGTCTACCCGAAAGGTAAAGATTTAAGTGAGACCCTTACCGCTTTATGTGCACGGTGCGATTTAATGCCAACTCACGGTAGCTTATCAAAGGCTGGAAAAGTCCGCTCTCAAACGCCGAAAATCCAGGCTCAGCCGAAAACGTCGCCAAGCCCGAGAAACCGAAACAAACGCAACTACGAGAAACGCGTGATTCTGCAGCGGAAACCCGGCCAAAACTGGATGTAAGCGTAAAATTCTTGCCCGGCAACCTATTCAATTTCTTGAAAAAAGTTAAAAGAGTAAAGGCTCTTAGTCTTCAGTGAACAGTAATGACTGAAACAAAAGAAATCTATCCTGAATTAAAGAAAATAGAGAACGACATCGAAACTCTTAAAATCCTACTTATAAAACGTCGAAAAACGCCTAAGAAAATTGCTAAGCTTGAAGGTTCTCTCAGCGTAGAAATAACAGAAAAGGACATTGAAGAAGCAAAAAAATCGCTTTTCAAGTCTAGTGACTAAAATGTATGTCACTGACTCGCATTCTTTCCTTTGGTTTCTCTCGAAAGATAAGAAAATAGGAAAAAGAGCGTTGGAGATTTTTCGAGCGTGCGATGCTGGAAAAGAAATAGTAGTTGTTCCAAGCATTGCCCTCCTTGAGTGCCTGCGTATTTGCGAGAAGAAACGAGTGGAATTAGAATTCCAAGAAATAATGCAAAAGATTCAAGGAACTTTAAACTATCCTATTTATCCTTTAGATGAGGACATAATTTCAGAATGCCAAAATATCCCTCAAATTGCTGAACTCCACGACCGAGTTATCGTTGGTACAGCAAAACTCTTGAAAGCAAAACTGATTACAAAAGATGCTGCAATCGTAGACTCAAAAATTGTGGAAACTGTTTGGTGAAGCCACTAACAAACTCAAGTGCCTATTATAACAGTGATAATGCTTCATTCTGCATAAACGTTAGTTTAGTTTATTTATCTCTTAACTCAACCATATTTTGGTGCCTTTAACCTTGACAGACAAAGTCTTAGCCCTGCGGGAAATCATCGAAACGTTAAAGGAAACACCGAACCCGACAGGCGAATTCCTCAACACGTTGAAGATAAAGACAGCTGGGAAATATCAGCTTGGAGAGGTACCGTCTAATTCTGAGTTAATCAGCCTTTTGACGCTGAAGGAAAGGAAGCGGCTTCTGTCAGTCTTGCGGCGGAAAACAACCCGAACTATCTCAGGCGTCACCGTCGTAGCCGTCATGACTAAACCTTATCCGTGCCCGCAGCCCCAGCCATGCGCTTACTGCCCAGGTGGACCATCTCAGGGCAGCCCGCAGAGCTACACGGGGCATGAGCCAGCAGCCATGCGGGGAATCCAGAACAACTTCGACCCGTACCTGCAGGTCAGAAGCCGCATCGAACAGATCACGGCGATAGGACACAAAGTTGACAAGGTCGAGTTGATCGTCATGGGCGGAACTTTTCCAGCCACGCCCACGGAGTACCAGACCTGGTTCATACAGCGCTGCTTAGACGCGATAACGGGCAAGAACTCCGCCAGCTTGGAAGAGGCGAAAGCGAACGCTGAAACCAGCCTCATGCGCAACGTCGGCATAACCGTTGAGACGCGCCCTGACTGGGCGAAGCAGCCCCACATTGACGCGATGCTGGGCATGGGAGTCACCCGCATCGAGCTCGGCGTGCAGAACCCCGACGATGCGATTTACCGTCTGGTCGGCAGAACCCACACCGTGGCTGACGTGGAGGAGGCGACGCGCATCGCCAAGGACGCGGGGCTGAAAATCGTCTACCACCTTATGCCGGGAATGCCCGGGTCCAACAGGGAAAAAGACCTTGCCGCATTCAACCGTGTCTTCACTGACCCCGCCTTCAAGCCTGACATGATAAAGATTTACCCGTGCCTCTGCATCGCAGGCACAAAAACCCATGATTGGTACCTGAAAGGAGCCTACAAGCCATACACTACTGAAGAGGCGGCGGAGCTTATCGCCGAAATCAAACGGTTCATTCCGCCGTGGGTACGTGTGATGCGCGTGCAACGGGACATTCCTGCAAGGCTTATTGAGGCTGGCGTCAAAAAAAGCAACCTGCGTCAACTGGCTAACGAAAAACTGAGGCAGCAAGGCGGCAGGTGCCAGTGTATCCGCTGCCGAGAGGTCGGGCACCGATTGGCGGTTGACAACGTGAAGCCAGACCTGGAGAAAGTCAAGGTTCAAAGCCTCTGCTATGACGCCTCGGAAGGCAAAGAAGTGTTCATTTCAACTGAAGACAGGGAAAACGACGTTTTGCTCGGCTACCTGCGCCTGCGTGTCCCCTCCGCGAAGGCTCACAGGCCAGAAGTCACAGCCGTTGCATCCGCGATTGTCAGGGAACTTCACGTTTATGGTCCGCTCGTGCCCGTCGGAAAACACTCCGCGACCGCCTGGCAGCACAAAGGTTTCGGCGCTGAACTACTGAAGGAAGCCGAGCGCATGGCACGCGTGGATTTCGGTCTCAAAAAGCTTTTAGTCATCAGTGCGTTAGGAACAAGAAGGTATTACATGCGTTTCGGCTACGAGCGCGATGGAGTTTACGTGTCTAAAAAACTGGTGAATTAAGCATGAGTCAAATTGAAAATTCAGGCTACAAGGGAGCGGCGTTGGAAGCCCTCAAGAAAGCAGACTGCGACGTGGGCGACATCATACGGGTCACAAGCAAAGGCAAAACCTACGAGGGCATCCTCATTCCCCGCGCGGAACTCGGCGAGGGCACAGCCGTCATAGTCAAAATCAAGAGCGGCTACAACATCGGCATCCGAGTAACGTCAGATGTTAAAATCGAAAAGGTCGGGAAAGGCGCAAAACCCGCGTTCGCTTCGCCGCCTCAGCCGAAGCAGAACCCAGCCTTGCCGCATGTAGTCATCATGAGCACGGGTGGAACAATCGCCAGCCGAGTGGACTACCGCACGGGTGCTGTGCGCTCAGCGCTGTCCGCAAGCGACCTCTATGGCGTGGTTCCCGAGCTTTCCGACGTCGCCCGAGTGGACACGGAGATCGTATTCAGCTTGTACAGCGAAAACATAACCCAGCAGCACTGGAAGGAACTGGCGGAGAAAGTTGCCAAACGAGTAGAAGCAGGCGTGGACGGCGTCGTGATCGCGCATGGCACGGACACGATGGCTTACACTTCAGCCGCGCTCAGCTTCGCCCTGCAGAACCTGCCTGTCCCAGTCATAGTTGTCGGCGCTCAGCGTTCCAGCGACCGCCCAAGCAGCGACGCAGCAACGAACCTTATCGGCGCGGTGAAAGCTGCTGGTGAAGCGCCATTCGCCGAGGTCGGGTTAGCCATGCATGAGAAGGTTTCAGACACGGGCATTATCGTTCACCGCGGAACGAAAGTTCGCAAGTGCCACACGAGCCGACGGGACACGTTCAAATCCATCAACGGCTTCCCCATTGTAAGAGTTAAAGATGAGCATGTAACCATGCTAACGGACAGGTACCAGCGCCGCGACCCGAAGAGAAAGCTGGTTTTGAAACCGAACTTTTGCGAAAAAGTCGCCCTAGTCAAGTTTTATCCTGGGCTTGACCCAGCCGTCATCGACTGGTACGTCGAACAAGGCATAAAAGGCATCTTGCTGGAAGGCTCAGGCTTAGGACACGTGAGCAAATTCTGCTTTGGCAGCATCAAAAACGCTGTGGCTAAAGGCGTCGTGGTTGCTTTGGCTTCCCAGTGCATCTGGGGCAGGGTGAACATGAACGTGTACGACACGGGCAGAGACCTCTTAGCCTTAGGCGTGATCCCGACGGACGACATGTTCCCAGAAACCGCCCTCGTCAAACTCATGTGGTCGCTCGGGCAAACCGACAACCCGCAGGAAGCCGCCAAGCTGCTGAAGACGAACGTCGCAGGGGAGTTCTCGCCGAGGACGCTTCCGCAAGACCCCATCGTTGAAGGAGGAGCCTAAGGTGACAGTTGACTACGCGAAAGTCGGGTTGAAAGTGGGCTTGGAAATCCACCAGCAACTGAACGCGAAAACCAAGCTGTTCTGCAGTTGCCCGCCTGAACTGTTCAAGGAGGAGCCCGAAATCACTTTCCTGCGGCGACTGCGACCAACCCAGAGCGAGCTTGGGCAAGTTGACCCAGCAGCCTACTTCGAGTTCCAGAAGGGCGTCAAAATCCTCTACGAAGCCAACAAAAACAGCTCGTGCCTCGTGGAGATGGATGAGGAGCCGCCGCACCCGATCAACTTGGAAGCGGTCGAAATCGTCTTGACTGTTTCGTTGATGATGAACGCTGCGCCCGTGGATGAGGTCCACGTGATGCGCAAGACAGTCATCGACGGTTCGAACACGACTGGTTTCCAGCGGACATGCACCATCGCCTCCGACGGCTGGATCAAGGTCGGCGGAAAAGTCATCCCGATTCAGGCTCTGTTCCTTGAGGAGGACGCTGCCCGCAAGACGGGAACGCAGGATGAGGGCAAAACCATCCGCTACCGCATCGACCGCTTGGGCATTCCGCTCATTGAAATCGCCACTGGTCCCATGATTTACTCGCCGATGGAAGCGCAGGAAGTCGCCTTAGCCATCGGGAGGATTCTCCGCGACACGGGCAAAGCCATGCGTGGCTTAGGCACGATTCGGCAAGACCTCAACGTTTCCCTGCCAAATGGCGCCTTAATCGAGATCAAAGGCGTCCAAGAGCTTGAGCTTATCTCAAAAGTCGTCGAGTACGAGGTTCAGCGGCAACTGGGACTCATCAGCGTGAAAGAAGAGCTTGCACGGCGAGGCGTCAAAACAGATACCATAAAGCAAGATTTTGTCGATGTGTCAAGCATCTTCAAGGGGACAGCATGCAAAGTAATCCGCAAAGCCGTGGACAAGAACCAGAAGGTGATGGCTGTCAAGCTGCCTAGCTTCGCTGGACTGCTTAAGCGGGAGCTTATGCCCGATTTCCGCGTTGGAACCGAGCTTTCGGACAGGGCAAAGTTCTGGGGACGGGTTGGCGGAATCTTCCACAGCGACGAAATGCCCAACTACGGCATCACCGCTGAAGAGGCAGAAGCCGTTCGAAAAGCCATAGGCGTGGGCGAATTGGACGCGGCAGTTTTCGTGGCTGACACGCAGGAAAACGTTTTGGACGCTTTGAAAGCCGTGGTTGAGCGCGCGCAAGAATTGGTCACAGGCGTTCCAGCCGAGACTCGGACGGCGAAGGATGATGGGACAACAAGGTACATGCGTCCGAGACCTGGAGCTGCAAGAATGTACCCTGAAACCGACATTCCGCCGCAGCCCATAACCGACGAGCTAATCCAGAAAATCCGCAGCAACCTGCCAGAGCCAGCGGAAAAGAAAGTCGTGCGAATGACCAAGCAGTACGGATTGAACGAGAAATTAGCCAAGCAGCTTGCAGATTCAGAATATAACTTCCTATTCGAAGACATCGCTCGGGAGACTGGTGTTCAAGCCTCAACCGTGGCGGCTTTCTTGACTGAGACTTTGAAGGCTCTGAAAAGGGACGGCGTCCAAATTGAAGCTATCAGCGAAGATCAAATCAAAAGCATTTTCCAAGCTGTCGGGTCAGGAGACCTTGCCAAAGAAGCCTTAGCAGAGGTTTTCACTTGGCTTTCAAAGAACGAGGGAAAAACCGTTCAGGATGCAATCAGCGCTTTGGGTTTGAAAATGTTCACTGAAGCCGATTTGGCGCCAATCATCGACCGCGTGGTCGCAGCTAACAAGCAGCAGGTTGACAAGCTCGGCAAAGGCGCTTACGGCATGCTCATGGGCGCCGTGATGAAGGAAGTGCGTGGAAAAGCCAATCCTGAATTGGTTGCTAAACTCTTAAAGGAACGTATGTAAATGCATGTTGCTTGACGGGCACGCATTCAGATGTTTTTTAGTCTTTTCTTACGCGAGATTCAACAAGCTCTTTTGGATGAATTCGCTGAATTAGCTGAACTTTGTCATAATCCTTGTCTTCGCTGATTATTAGTGGTATTTTGTTTTCAAGCATTGTGGCTACGTTTATTGCGTCTTTGGGCTTTTTCAGCGGTGTCGTTTCGATAATTTCCAGTGCTTGCTCAAAAATGGACAGATTCATTTCATACTTCTTAATCTTGCTCATTTTTAATAAGTCGGATACAACTCCGAGCGCGATTGAACTGGTGGTAAGTTTTGATAGAATGTAAAGCGTTTCTTCAAGGGTTTCTAGGCTTGTTGATCCGTCAATTTCGCCTTTGGAACACTTAATCACTATGTCTAGGCATTCTTCGTGAAATTGTGAGTTTTTGTCTATCGCATGAATCAGCGTGGATGAATCGAGAAAATACTTCGGCGCAATCGAGGGCAAAGCTGCTTCAGCCTTTTGATCTATAATCTTTGATTCGTTCTTTTTCCTCAAATTCTTTCAGTTCTTCTGCCGACAATCCAATGGATACTTTCTTCGATGTTTCAATGAAATGCTCTAAAGGGTCCTCGTTGCCTTTGTGGAGATGTATACTTAATTCTTGGTCTTTGACTATTATGACGACTTCGTCCCCTGTATTTACTTTGAAGGCTTCACGGAGCTCTTTAGGCAGCACCAGCCTCCCTTGCTTGCCAATTTTTACCTTATATATTGATGCCACTATTTTTCACTCATGCCACAATTTAATGCAGATGGCACTAATAACATTTCTGTTCCTTCTTTAAGGAATTATGCTTAGGTAAAGAACACCGCTGAGCCGCAAATCCTAAAAAGGCACAAGGCAGCATATACCATAACTGAGGCTTAACTCGTTATGAAACGCATTGAGGCACGTATTAAAACTCCTTTCGGGGAAGTCATTATTGAAGGCGAGAACCCGCAGGAAATTCTTGACATGCTCGGGCTTATCCCTGAAAACTTTGTCGAGAAACTGTCCGATTTCGTTTCCGACAGGCTAACGCCGTCTGGGGCTCAGCTTAAAGGCATCATTGAACCCACCACCGAGGGTCCAGTTATAGTTACACGGGAAAACCTAACCCATTACGAGGCTGTAGGCTTGGTTCTTTACGCTTCCACAGAACGAAAAAACACGGCGGCGCAGATCCAGAAGCTTTTGGAGTCAAGCGGCATCAAAGCCATGGTTCCTGCAAGGCTTAACGAGATGACTAAGCGGGGGCAAGTTTTCAAGCCTGACCCGAACAAGCCCGATTTCAAGCTGACGATGCAGGGCGAGAAATGGGTTGAGGACGAGGTTCTGACGAAGCTCAGGGGCAAGATGGCTTGAGCGAAAAACCCGAAAAAATCCAGGTTCAAATCAAGTACAAGGATGTCACGCAGAATTTCTCGGCTGAGCCTCAGGAGGCTTGGCTTCTGCTGAACCAGTTTTTCAGGGAGTTTGTTCCGTCGTTTGAGATTGCGCAGAAGCTTTGGCTCAGCGTTGACCTTCAACAGCTCGCCAAGGACCTGAGCGGCTTAGTCGCGTTCTCGGCGGACGGGGTATGCTTGTTGGCGCCTAAGGGCAGGTTGACGGATAATGAGGCTTTGTCGCTTTGGCTGGTGGCGCAGCATCTTGGACACGAGCTCGGCATGCTAGGCGGTGACGCATTGTCGAAGGACGAACTGCAGGTTAGGCTTGGGAAAAGCGGCAAAATTGTCAGCACGCGCCTCGGGGAGCTGGCGAAAAACAGCGTGGTGGCGAAGACGGCGGACGACAAGTTCAGGATAACAGCTTTCGGCATAGTGCAGACGCAGAAGGAAGTTTTGCCTAAGGTCAGAACAAAAATTAAGGCGTGAAAGGGATTTAGGGGCTAACACGCCTTTTTCCACGGCACTTCATGTTCAACCTCGAAGAAATCCGCACATTCTAAGCTCAATTCAAGCCCTAAACCAAAAAAGCAACCCAAAACAAGCCCTGAACAGAAGACGCCTACCCTATAGGGCACCCCACTATTTGTGACAAAAAACCAACACAAAAAGCGCTAACAATCGATACATGCGAGAGGGCTAGCGAAAAAATCCCGCATTGATTTTAACAATATAGATTGCGGAAGCGGAAGGAATTTAAGGGAAAGAGCGAAAGGAAAATACTTGAGCATTATTTGCCTCATATCAGTGTTTTGAGGTTGAAACGTATGGTCGAGAAATTGTCCAAGTCTGACGTCGAATTCATCCAAAAGCTACCAGTCGGTCAACTCGCCACAGTAACCAAAGAATGCGAACCAGTAGTCAGGCCTGTCTGGCCCGTTTTCGACAGCGTCTTCATCTACTTCGCCTCCGACCCCGACATGCCCAAGCTCGAACACATCAAGGAGAACCCTGAGATCTCACTGGTCTTCGACGATTACGACAGGGAAAACTGGGCTAGCGTGAAAGGCATCCGCATCCAGGGCGAGGCGGAAATCCTATGGGAAGGCGAAGAATACCGTTATGCACACTCGCTTCTTGAAGAGAAATACCCTGAGTACAGAACCGACGACGGCGGCTGGAAGGAAGGCGACGTACCCATAATCAAGATTACCCCGACAAGCTTCGGCAAGTGGGCGTCGGGACAATGGAGAAAATAGCTATTTTTCCCCTTTAATCAAGCCTATCCTGCCGACCATGAAAGGCAGCTTCAAAGCCGCTGGAATAAAAGACTCGTTACGCGTTTCCACAAACTCGACCTTGGCTACGCCCCAGCTTTTAATGGCTGCAACCAGGTCATCCGGTTGCCCGTAAACTTGTTTGAGCAAGAAGAGGTCTTGGAATGCGAAGCTTCCACCCTTCTTAACCACCCGTAGCGCTTCACGTACTACTTCTCGCTTGTCTTTCGCATCCGCGACCTCGTGAAAGCACAGGTTGCTCACTGCAGAATCAAAATAGCCGTCCTCAAAAGGCAGTTTTGAAGCGCTGGCTTTCTGGAAGACAACTCTTCCGTCTACTCCAGCAGCCTTGGCGTTCGCTTCACAAGTGTTCTTCGAGTACTCCCACCGTTCGCCCCAATAGTCAACTCCAATTACCTGTGCCTTTGCGAACTTTCTTGCAAGCTTTACGGTTACCGCGCCGTTTCCGCAGCCTATGTCCAGCGCTTTTCCTTCGCCGTCCCAGTCCAGGCTTGCAACTACCGTATCCCAAATCTTGTCCTGAACGTTCCCGCCGCGAGGCGAGAACAAGTAGCGTGCATAAGCAAAATATAGAGCAACAGCGAGGAATAAAACTGCGGGGACAACCAAGAACCAAACCAGAAACGCCAAAGCCAAAAACGCCGCTGCCAAGACGCCGAAAACGTAGATTAAGCGGTTCGAAACCCAGTTTCCAAAGTTTAAGGTGGAGTCTGCCTGCTCAGCCATCTCTATTCACTACAGGAGTAGCTTGTGTAGGAAGCATTTAAGATTTCAGTGAGTACTTGTCAGCTGTTTTTAAGTCAAAACCTTCGACCCCTCTGCAGTTATCCTTCGCCGATTCCGTTTACGGTACACGCCGAGAGAAACAATTGCCAGATGGAAAACTTTTTCCCCTGAATTTGTCCATATAACAAATTTTATATCTTTGTGCTTGCTCCTTCTCCGAGTAGAGTTGTGATTCCTTATGGCTGTCAAAACAACACCTGATTATATAGACCTGTTAAACCAAGCGGTAGAACGCGAGTTCAAGGTTGCAGTCCAGTATTTTCTGCAACACGCAAAAATGGAAAAAATAATCAAAAAACAAATCCCTGAAAACATACTGTTAGACAAGACGACTTACGACGCTGTCGGAAAAATCCTTCATGACATCAGCATCCAAGAGATGAAGCATGCAGCAGCTATCATGGAGAGAATTTACTACCTCGGCGGAGAAGCAACCACGAAAGGCGGCAAACCCGTCATAGGCAACACGATAAGCGAGTTTGCCAAACTGGGCGTTGAAGCGGAGGAAGAAGCCTTAAGCCTGTACCGAAAAATCATCGATGAAGCTGGAAAAATGGGCGATTGGGAAACACGTGAAATGTTCGAAAAAATCTACAGTGAAGAAGAAGACCACCTTTTCAAGTTTCAAGAGTACACGGCTTTCCATGACGAGAAGGAGGAGCCCGACAAGGTGCCCCTGTCAGAATGGCGCAAAATATTCACTCCAGACTACTATGAACTGCTAAACAAGGCAGTTGCCGCGGAAATCTGCGGCATAATCCAGTACACCAACCAGCATGAAAAAGCCGCCCTGCTGGAGCTTAGAATGAAAAAGACGCCGCTGGAAACCGTTCAAGACACAAACTACCAAGGCGTGGTCAGCAAACTCCTCAAAGACATCTTCATGGCGGAAATGCAGCATCTTGAAAAAATCAGCGAACGCATTTACCTGGTCAACGGCGAAGCAGTAACCAAGCCAAGTCCTCTCCCGGTCGTGGGTAAAACCACACTTGAAATTCTGCGATTAGACCATAAACTTGAAGCTGACACTGTTTTGCTTTACCGGCAAATCATCGCTGAAGCCTTGAAACGGGGCGACACGACAACAAGAAGAATCTTTGAAGACATCGTTCTGCAGGAAGAAGAGCATTACTGGACATTCGACGACTACGTCAGATGAGCCTTATCCCTCCTCATCTTTGAGCCAACCTGAATGAGCGAAACGCGTATCCGAAAGCTTAATGATGGCGGCTTTGCAAAACTAATATGGCAGAGGCGAAGACTGATGAAGGAAGAAAATTTGCCTCGTTGCATAAACTGCGGAAATTTTATCGACGACTGTAAATGCGTGTGTCCGTACTGTGGAGAAACTGTTAAGTGCACTTGCTGCATAGGCATCGACAAGGCATCAGGCGGCGGGTAACCGCTCCTATTCAAATACAAATTATTCAGACAGGGTGAAAATGAAAGTGGTAATTGAAAGTGTAAACTGGATGGCAGGTGGACCGCAGGGAAGCGGCGTCAACTCAGCTTCGACCATATTCGGCAGAGCATGCGGCTACGGTGGCTTGTGGGTTTTCGGCAGAAGAGAGTACCACTCGAACATCAAAACCATGCATAGCTACTTCCACCAGCGTGTATCCAAGGAGCCGACCTTAGCCAACATCAGCGACGTTAACTTGCTCGCAGCTTTCGACGCTGAAACCATCGTGAGGCATGTCGACGAGGTCGTGAGTGAAGGCGGCATAATAGTTGATTCACGCGACTTAGGCGTCAATGTTTTAACGGGGATACCGACGTTCTCAGAGGATTACAAGAATCAAATCCGCGCTTTCCAGAAAGAATATAGTGTTGGCGAAACTATAAACGACTTCTTAAACTACGCCAAAAAGAAAAACATACAGGTCTACCCTGTTCCCTACATGGACTTGCTTACGCAGATCGGCAAAGCCATCAAAATGGAAAAAGTCAGCACGCTTTCAAGAATGATAAACGTTCTAACTATAGGCATATCGTTTGCCCTGTTCAAATACGACAAAAAACTTGTAGAAGACGCAATCAAAGCCACCTTCCACGAAAAAATCGTCGACATGAACGTCACAGCCGTGGATTACGCTTACGAGTACGCTGAAAAGAACTTTGATGTAAACCGTTTCAAGTACAAGCTGGAAAAAATAGACACTGCTGAGCCGAGGATTTTGCTGACGGGAAACCAAGCTGTCGCCATGGGCAAAGTGCTGGGCGGCTGCAGGGTACAAACATACTACCCCATCACCCCGGCGGCTGACGAAAGCGAGTATTTAGAATCACACGAAATTCTAAAAACGAGAAAAGATCAAGAAGCAATAATCGTAATCCAAACTGAAGACGAAATCGCAGCCATAAACTCCGCTTCGGGTGCATGCCTAACAGGTGCGAGAGCGGCAACAAGCACGTCAGGTCCAGGCTTTTCGCTCATGGCTGAAGGCTTAGGCTGGGCAGGAAACAACGAAGTGCCCGTGGTAATCACGTACTACCAGCGGGGTGGCCCCTCAACTGGACAGCCAACTCGGAACAGTCAACAAGACTTGCGGTTTGCCATGCATGCGGCTCACGGAGAATTCGCAAGAATAATCCTTTCGTCAGGCGACATCCGCGAATGCTTCTATGACGCGGCTGAAGTGTTCAACTTGGCTGAAAAATACCAGGTGCCCGTAATCCACTTGCTCGACAAAGCCATGGCTAACTGCTCCCAAACTTACCCGGCGTTCGACTACGGCAACGTCAAGGTTAACCGCGGCTTAATCGTCGGTGAGAAGGAGCTTGAAGGCAAAGAGTACAAGCGCTTCAGATTCACTGAAACAGGAGTTTCCCCGAGAGCTTTTCTGGGAACAAAAAACGCCGTCCAATGGTACAGCGGGGACGAGCACAACGAGATGGGAAACATAAACGAGGAGCCGCTTATTCGAAGGCGAATGATGGAGAAAAGAATGAAGAAGCTGGATTTGATCGATAGAGAAGTGCCTCTGGAGTTGAAAGTTAACTTTTTCGGCGACAAAGACTCGGAAAACATCGTGGTCAGTTGGGGGTCACCTAAAGGCGCCATAATTGAATCGCTCAACCAGCTGAAAGACGAAGGCTTCAGCTTAGGATACATTCAAGTGCGAATGATCCATCCTCTTCCCTCTGCCTACATGAAACAAATGCTCCAAGGCAAGAAACGAGTAATCGACGTGGAAGACAACTTTACCGCTCAGTTAGGCGGCATAATCACGGAGCACACAACCATCAAACCCAACTTTTACATACTTAAATACACGGGCAGACCAATGATGACGACCGAGGTTTACCAAGCCCTGAAAGCGATTTTAACAGGCAAAGCCCAAGAACGGGAGGTGCTAACGCTTGGCGCATAAACCATCAGACTACAAAACTAATGTCTACGTCGACTGGTGCCCCGGCTGCGGCGATTTCGGCATTGCAAGCGCTATTCAAATGGCACTGTCCGAACTTGAACTTGAGCCGCATAAGGTCGTGATAGTCTCAGGGGTAGGTAACTCGTCTAAAACGCCTCACTTCATCAAAGTCAACGGCGTCCACACACTTCATGGAAGGCTTCTGCCGTTTGCGATGGGCATTAAGGTTGCTAACCCCGACTTGGAGGTAATCGGCGTGGGAGGAGACGGCGACGGTCTGGGCATCGGCGCAGGGCATTTCGTTAACGCTGGAAGAAGAAACATAGACATGACCTACCTCCTGTTCAACAACGGCGTCTATGGGCTGACAAAGGGGCAGGCTTCACCCACACTTCCCCTCGGCGCCAAAACGAAGGGGATTCCTAAACCCAACATTAACGCAGCTATCAACACGGTTGCGTTGGCGATTACTGCGGGTTACACGTTCGTGGCGAGAGGGTATGCTTTCGACGTCGTCCACTTGAGCAAGATGATAAAACAGGGAATACAGCACAAAGGCTTGGCGCTGGTTGAATGTCTGCAGCCTTGCCCCACGTACAATGACATCAACACCAAAGAATGGTATGCTGGGGAAGACCGAAAAGACGCAGCGGGCAAGCCACAGCTTAGACTCTACAAGCTGGAAGCTGAAGGCTTTGACCCCGTCGTACATGACTGGAACGAAGACTTCAAGAAAAAGGTCGCTGGCATGGAGAAGGCATACGAATGGGGCGACAGAATCCCAGTCGGCATCTTCTACCAAAACCCGTTAGAACCAACATTCCAAGACCGCTTGACTAAACGAATACCTTTCTACATGCAGAATCCGCCCGCCAAGCAACAGCTCAAAGACGAGAACGGAGTAGCGGCGGTTGATCTAAGCGAGTTCATGGATGACCTAAAAACAAGCTAAAACTGGTTCACGAGAGAGGCATATTTGAAGCCTCTCCTCCTTTCTCCTCGACCCTTCTCCTTAGCCTTCCCAAACAGTCAATGGTGACAATTACTTATAAAGCGGTATTGCCGCTGCTGATATATGTCAGAAACGAGTTCAAGGCGAATTGCTCTTGGCTTCTTCGTCAAAATAGCGTTCTGCAGTGAATTTTGGGGTGCAGATGCAGTAGAACGCCAAGTCGGTTTTTCCGATGTTGCTTATTCTCTGGGATGTGCCTGCGGGAATAACAATCAGGTCTCCCGAAGTGACCTTGGTCGGTTTTAAGTCGCCAACGTCTACCTGACCCTCTCCGCTGGTGACTAAGTATATTTCGTTTACGCCGACGAGGTGGTGCGCTATGGTCGTGATTCCAGGCTTTACTCGAGCCTGAGCAATTGAAATATTTTCAGCGCTGTAGTTTTCAGTTATGAGACAGCGCTCGTTTGTTGGTGTCTCTTTTAACGAGTTTGCCTTCACGATTTTTGGCTTCATATAGTTAACCCTGCCTTCTTTCACATTTACTGAGATAAAAGGTAACTATGGACGTATATCCATATTTTGATTGCGTTTTTATCGCAAACCTTAACCTAACGGATATTTAGTCAAAAAACGGTTTTTTTCCCAAATGAGGGCATTTTCAGTTTTTTTGATTTGGGTTTTTTTGTTTACTTTTCATGGTGTAGGCTTTCGGGTTTCATGCTATATTGCATGAATGATGTGAAAATAGCTTATATATGTGCACTAAATATAGTGCGTGCTCAAGCTTGTCGGCACTACACATAAAACAAAGCTTGGAATATGTATAGCGAATGAGATGCCCCTACTGTAACTCCGAGAACTCCAAAACCTTGGAAACGCGCGATTCGCCAGAAAACACTACGCGCAGGCGGAGAGAATGCGTGAACTGCGGCAAACGCTTCACAACCTACGAGTACGTGGAGACCGTGGAGCTAATGGTCAGAAAAAAAGACGGCAGGCTTGAACGATTCGACGTTAACAAGATAATCCGTGGCTTGCAGAAAGCATGCGAGAAAAGACCCGTAACCATGAGCCAAATCAACGAGTTAGCCGAACAGGTAAGGCAAGACCTGATGCTAAAAAACACGGAAGAAGTCGCATCGCAGGAGATCGGCGATTTAGTCATGAAACACTTGAAAAAAGTCGACCGCATCGCGTACATTCGGTTTGCGTCGGTTTACAAGCAGTTCGAAGAGCCTGAAGATTTCAGGCGGTTACTCCTTGAGGTGAAAAAACAATGAAGTTCGTATTGAAACGTGATAGTAAATTAGAACCCTTCGATCAGGAACGTATAACAAACGCCATTTGGAAAGCTGCCAAGGCATGCGGCGGCAAAGACAAGGAGCAAGCGAAACGCTTAAGCGACGAAGTAGTCGCGGAGCTCCAAAGAATTTACGGCGACGATGGCGTTCCTACCGTTGAGGAAATCCAAGACATAGTCGAAAAGCGGTTAATCGAAAACGGGCACGCGCAGACGGCAAAGGCGTACATTCTCTACCGCAAGCAGCACAGCGACATGCGTGAGTTAGCCGCGCTTTTAAGCTCTTCAGACATGGTGGACCAGTACCTTGAGGTTGAGGACTGGCGAGTGAAAGAGAATAGCAACATGAGCTATTCACTGCAGGGGCTGAACAATTATCTGTCATCCACTGTGATAGCCAAATACTGGATCTCAAGAATTTACCCGCAAAACATCGCTGACGCCCACTTCTCAGGCGACATGCACATCCACGACCTGGGCGTCTTAGGCGCTTACTGCGTCGGCTGGGACGTAAGCGAACTATTAATGTCAGGGTTCGGAGGAGTTCCAGGCAAAATCGAGAGCAAACCAGCCAAACACTTCCGCACCGCGTTAGGGCAAGTCGTGAATTTCTTCTATACTCTGCAGGGTGAAGCCGCTGGTGCGCAAGCGTTCAGCAACTTTGACACTTACCTCGCCCCATTCATACGCTATGACCATCTCACCCAGAAAGAGGTGGAGCAGTCACTCCAAGAATTCTTCTTCAACATGAACGTTCCCACCCGAGTCGGTTTCCAGACGCCCTTCACTAACCTGACGTTAGATTTGGACGTGCCAGACTTCATGAAGAACGAGGCTGTCCTGTTCAACGGCAAGGTAACAGGGGACACTTACGGCGACATGACTAAGGAGATGGAAATGTTCAACTTAGCCTTCGCTGAAGGCATGCGGCAAGGCGACTCGAAAGGCAGAGTATTCACATTCCCAATACCCACGTACAACATAACCAAAGACTTCAGTTGGGATTCACCCGTAGCCCAAGCAATCTTCGAGGTCACAGCCAAGTACGGCGTACCATACTTCTCGAACTTTGTCAACAGTGACATGAAACCTGAAGACGTACGTAGTATGTGCTGCCGCCTACGCATAGATAACCGCGAGTTGCGCAAGCGCGGCGGCGGATTCTTCGGCGCTAACCCGTTGACTGGCAGCATAGGCGTCGTCACCCTCAACATTCCCAGAATCGGCTACTTATCCAAGGATGAAGACGATTTCTTTGAACGGTTAGGAAACCTGATGGAAATAGCAAAGTCAAGCTTAGAAATTAAGCGCAAAGTCCTTGAAGCATTCACGGACAACGGGTTGTACCCATACTCACGCCGTTACCTAAAGCACGTGAAAGAAGGCTACGGCAAGTACTGGAAGAACCACTTCTCCACCATAGGTATAGTCGGAGTCAACGAGGCAATCATAAACCTGCTCGGGCAAAACATTGCCTCGCATGAGGGACAAGCCTTCGCCGTTAAAATGTTAAGTTTCATGCGCAACCGCTTGTCAGATTACCAAGAGGAAACAGGCAGCATCTACAACCTTGAGGCAACCCCGGCTGAAGGCACATCCTACCGATTAGCGCGCATTGACACGCGGAAATACAAGGACATTATCGTGGCTAACCAAAAGCAGAGGGTAAACGACCATGCTGAACCCTTCTACACGAACTCGTCTCAGTTGCCAGTGGACTTTGCAGGCGACCTCTTCGAAGCCTTGGAGCACCAAGAAACGTTGCAGACACTCTACACAGGCGGCACGGTATTCCACATTTTCCTAGGCGAGAGGCTTAACTCTTGGAAGGCTGCCGCCGAACTCATCAAGAAAGTATCCTGGAACTCGAAGCTGCCCTACTTTACCCTGACGCCGACCTTCAGTGTCTGCTCAACGCACGGCTACATAAGCGGCGAACACAAGCAATGCCCGACCTGCGCGGCAAACTGCGAAGTCTACTCCCGAGTAGTCGGCTACCTAAGACCAGTTGACCAGTGGAACGACGGGAAACAGGCAGAATTCGCTATACGCAAAACTTTCGACCGATCAACCGTTTTAGCTTCAACGCCATTGGCAAGTTAGCGAGGAAAAGGCCAAAATGAAGTTTAGCGGATTACAAAAAACCAGCCTCGTCGATTACCCCGATAGAGTCGCCAGCGTGCTTTTCACGCCCGGCTGCAACCTACGCTGTCCCTTCTGCCATAACTGGCGCATCGCCGTTGACCCGCAGCCGCCGTTTCTGCAGGAAGCAGCCGCACTGGAAATCTTGGAAAAACGCAAAAGATACGTGGACGCCATCGTCGTGACTGGGGGCGAACCATGCATGCACAAGGAATTGCCCAAATTCCTCGCTAAACTCAAGGAACGCGGCTTCTTAGTGAAGCTGGACACGAACGGCTTCTTCCCTGACGTACTTGAGGAATGCTTGGGAAGCGTGGATTACGTGGCTATGGACGTGAAGACCTGCAGGGAAAAATACAAGCTGCTTGGCGCGCAGGACACGGACGGGATGATGCGATCCATGGAGATCCTGAAGACGGGTAAGGTGCCGTATGAGTTTAGGACGACCGTGGTGCCGCAGATAGTCACAGCCCAAGATGCGACATGCATCGGGGAAATGGTGAAGGGCTCAAAGACTCACGCGCTTCAGCAGTTCATCCCAGACGACACGTTGGACAAGAAATTCCAAGCCGTCAAGCCTTACGCGCCAGAAACAATCGGCGAGTTCGCAGAGGTAATCCGCAAATACACGGAAAATGTCCTGCTAAGAATCTAATTTTGCAGGCAATTATCTTTTTCTTTTTATCCTGCAGCAAATTCTTTCAGTAGTTATCATTAAAATCTATGCAGCCAATCTCTGTGAACGATTAATATCACTATATAGCTGATAGGGCTGCATCTCTTCCGTATAGAAATTCGTCGATGCGCTCTGACGCATCTTTAACGCCCCAATGCTTTGGATTTTCCAACATTTTCCAAGCTGGGTCTTCCTCAAGAGGAGGAAGCTCTTTTAGGTTTTGCACAAACTCGTCCTCTTTTTCCAGTGCATGGTCAATCATTAGCCCTATCGCCTCTTTCAGCGTCACTTTCTTGCCTTCTCGAAGCAGAATCTGAGCTAGGAAGCGGTCGAGTTTTTGTTTTTTGGCTTTATCAATTCTTATTGTTGCTGTCACTTGGTATCTAAGTGTAAAGCGTGTTTTTCTGCTTTTGTACTTGTTGCCTGATTGTGCCCTGATGTGGAGATGAAGAGCATGCTACTAATTCGCACGTGAAAAGGATAAAGGCTAAATCAGGCAAGATAGGGATAACTGAGTTGCGGGTTGGATTGGATGTTTGAGCGTCATCATGAGGCACTTTTGCCTAGGCGCCTCTTCATTAGGCGCGTGGTCGAGTACGCGTTGATTTCTCTTAGCCTGATTGTTGTTTCGCTGGTCATCGGCATGGTCGGTTACCACACGTTTGCGGGCTACTCGTGGGTTGACTCGTTCCTGAACGCGGCGATGCTGATGGGCGGAATGGGGCCAGTCGGCGCTTTAAGTACGGACAGCGGAAAAATCTTCGCTGGCGTATACGCGCTGTACTGCGGGCTTGTTGAGATTGTGGCAATCGGGATTTTCGCCGCGCCGATCTTCCACAGGTTCCTACACCACTTCCACTTGGAAAGCGAGAAAAAACAGGACCGGTAAGCTCACCTGCAACCTCAAACGGGAAAACACGCATAACCTCAACCGTCCAGGCGATACCAGACCGTAACCCAACCTTCAGCCCTTCCGACACTTTCACGCGCCCAAAACCGACATTAACTTCAACATGGAGTCAACATGGAAAGTCGCATCCCGCCAAAGCGAAAGTCGCAACCCACAAAAAGATTCAAACGCTGAACCAAAAAAGCAGCCCAAAATACAAAAAGCCACGCTTGAAAGTCGCAACTTTCACGTAGCCAAAAGTCGCAACTTAAAAAATAAGCAAAGAAAACACCCAAAAAAACCGCGAAAAAGCCAACTAAACATGCAGGTGCCGTTTGGCAGATTACCATAACCGTCTAAAAGGATGCCCAGAAACGCACATTTGGGAGCCTAAGCCCCATAGTACAGGTCCGGAAGCAGAGCCATATCATGACAGCAGGTTTATCCGCCAAACGACTCGCAACTGTCCCCTGAACATCTCCAAACTCAGTCAGGAGCAAATAAGAATTTGTGGTAGTGCTCAAACAGTCACAAGCACAAGCAACCCGCACGGATTCACCGCCTAATTTAAGTATAAATAAGGGAACGGCGGTTTCTGTTAAATTCTGAGGAAACCGAAGTTGACTCTGGAAGAAATGAAGAAGCAGATAGAAACGCTTGTCATCGCAAAAGGCTTCTACAACAAGCCCGAGGACACCCCAAGAAAACTGCTTTTCGCATTCATCGAACTAGGCGAAGCAAGCGATGCCTGGAAAAAAGGCTTACCTGAAGAGAAAATAGCCGAAGAACTCATCGACGTGATGTTTTACTTGTTAGACGCAGCCCGATTAGCCTGCCCAAACATAAACATGGATGAAGCATTCGCGAAGAAGCTCGAGAAAAACCTAAGCCGCCCCTTCCAATACGGAGAAGGCCACCGCAGCAAGGATCCCTGAAGAAACAGAAAGCGGCCTGCGAAGTTTTTTATGGCACACCTTTCAAGCTATTCTCGTTGAATTAGAGTGGAATTTACCTACCCTGAAAATGTACGTTTCGAATGCGTTAGATGCGGCTTATGCTGCGGGGATACAAAGCAAAGAATAAGACGCATACTCCTCTTGCAAAGCGAAGCCGAAAAGATCGCTTCCCACACTCACCAGCCCATAACTGATTTTTCAGTTGAAACCCAAGATAGCGAACTGTATGTTTATGAGATGAAAAAATCAGATGAAGGCAAATGCGTTTTCCTAAAGGAAAACCGATGCAGCATCTACCCATTAAGACCCCTGATCTGCATGTTCTACCCTTTCGAATTAAAATTCAACGAGAACAGAAAATCGCATAGTTTTGATTTTACCTTCGAGTGCCCAGGAATAAATCAAGGTAAACTCTTGAGTAAAGCCGATTTTAAAAGATTGTTTGAGGCGGCACAGGAAAGATTAGCCTGAAAAATTCACTGCCAGAGCTTCTGCAGAACATCGGCTTGTTCCAGAATCACGCCGCAGTAATGACACTTCAAGGTTAACGGTTCCTCGTTCTTAACGTAGAATCTTGAAACAACTGGTTCGTCGCTGTTGCTCACGCAGCAAGGGTTAACGCATTTAACCGTGCCCTCAATTATACCGGGCAGTTTAACCTCCACTTTTTCTTCAACTTTGTAATTGCGGATAATATTGATCGACGCGTGAGGAGCCACCAGAGCAATCCGATTAACCTCCTGAGGGTTAATCGCGCGACCCTCGATCTTCACGATGTCTTTAACCCCGAAACGTTTGCTTGGAACATTAATCGCTATGGTGATAACCCGTTTCTCCTTGCCAGTTATCCCCAAAATCTTGATTACATCAAGTGCGTATCCGCCTCTGATGTGGTCAATCACTGTGCCGTCCTTGATTTTTGAAACCCTCTGTTCCATGTCGTTCATAGAAACCCCTTGCTAGAAAGGTATTGCGTGTGCGACAAATAAGATTTTACGTTAAAAACACGCTCGGCTCCAACCTAAGAATTTTCGTTGAAGACGGGAAGGGCTAACTTAACATTCAGGTTCTAAACAGTGCAAAGTTGTTTGCAGGCAATATGAAAAATAGGTTAAATCGGGTGAGAGCGCAGGTCGATGACAGTTGTACCTGCGAACTTGTCAAAGTACCTAATGAACGTGCAGTTCTTAATGCGCCACCAGCCTACAAGCAAATCAAACGGCAGCAGCGGCAAGACTTTTCCAAAGTTCCTTATCGCAGCGTGGTCATAGGACATTTTCTTTCCGTCAGTTCTAACAACCTTTAAGCCCGCAATGCGTTTACCTATGCTTTGACCGTTAAAGCCTTCCAGTAAAGTGGAGTAAAGCCACAATAGACCAACAGTGATGAACAGGACTGTGCTAATTCCTCCGTTGAGAAAGCTTTTGAAGTTCATGGAAAGGACCGCTGGCAGAAAAATGATTGCCATCGTGATCGCTAGCATGATCGCAAAATCAATGACGAAAGCTGAAATTCTTTTTTTGAAAGAGGCAAGGGGAAGCTGGCTTACTTTTCTTTGTACATCAGCTACTTCTGCCCATCCTTCGATGTCATGGATGATTCTAACGGCGTTTTCTCCCGCCCTGCTTAGCTTGTACTTGCCTGAGGGGGCTTGCTCTATGAAGACTTCTAGTGAGCGAAGGTGAAAACTTAGCTTTCCAGTGTCAACCTTTAGAAGGTTCAGCAGTTCAGTGAATGAGGACTCTCCTTTTTCGCTGAGATTGAGTAGTATTTCTCTTCGCAAAGGGTGTGAGAGGATTGAAAGTATCTTTGAAATGCTCTCTTGTTCTACTGCCATGTTTCAAAACCAAACGTTATAATTATGTTTAAGGCGGTTTTGACGCACTGTTTCATGATCATGCAGTACTCCCATATAAGTCCACCCAAAAAAATCCGCTAATGCTGCAGGAAACATAGTGTTTATAGTGGGAAGGCGGCGCATACTACTCGTGTATGTCAAGCGCTGAAAAAGCTGTCCAAGTGTTCCGTGAGTTGGAGAGTGAAGACTTCAGGTTACTGCATATTATTGAAGCCGCCATGAGCAAACGCGAGTTTGTCCCCACAGAGCAGATACAGAAATACGGCAAAGTACCGTTGGATCGCACACAGTTTACGCTTGGCAAACTAAACAAGCTTGGCCTGATCTACCAGGCGAAGGGAGCCTACGTTGGCCACACGTTAAACTATGCAGGCTACGATTGCCTAGCGATAAATACACTTGTTAAGGCAGGCGTCATCGAGTCTTTCGGGCGAATCTTAGGCGTCGGAAAAGAAGCAGACGTTTATGACGCATTGAGCCCAAGCGGCGAACGGATCGCTGTCAAATTTCACAGGCTGGGAAGAATAAGTTTTAGGCAGACGCGAAGAAAGCGCGGCTACATCCGTGAACATTCCACCTGGCTTTTCCAGTCACATCTGGCGGCGGAGAAAGAGTTCCAAGCTTTGAAGCTTGTCTACAGAAACGGCGTTTCAGTTCCGAAGCCTTTAAGCCAGAACAGGCATGTCATCGCCATGGGGATGATTGAGGGCGGGGAACTTTCGAAGTACAAGGATGTTGGTCAACCCAAGAGAATCTTGAGGGAAGTTTTGCGCAACGTGAGGAGGGCTTACTTGAAGGCGCACGTTATCCATGCGGACTTAAGCGAGTACAACATAATCTTGAAGCCCGACGGGCACATTCTCATCATCGATTGGCCCCAGTACGTTACGGCTGACCACGCCAACGCGGATGAATTGCTTCTGCGGGACTTGAAAAACGTGCTTGCTTTTTTCAGTCGCAAGTTCGACGTGAAATTGCCTGTTGCCGAAGCCTGTGACTACGTGATTGGGAAAGCGAGAAGTTTGGTTGTTTAACGCTTGTTTGCGTCTAGGACCACGTAGAGGATGTTGTTTCCGCGCAGGAGTACGTTGCCGTAGTTTGTCATCAACTGTTCGTCCTTGCATTCGTTGGCTCCTTCAAGAAGAATGTTCATGTGTCCGTCGCATTTTATCATTTTTCCCTTGTACTCATAGCCGTTTTTCAGAACTACCTCGATGTTTCCGTGCAGTTGTTTTATGAGAACGTTCAGGGGTTTTTTACTTGGTTCCATCATCATTTTTATCGTGTCCCTTTAAGATGCTTGTATTATCCATGAACCCATTACCAGATATAAAAGCCTTATGAAGCGCTGTTAGCAATTGTCTGCCGATGGGGCTTGAAAAAGGGCTTGTTGGCTAAGCAACGCCTTGAGATGAAGGAAGGATAAGGGGCGTTTGGCAGCTTTTAGAGTTTGGCTATGATGGATAAGAGCGCGACTACTACGAAGGCGATGCCTGCCCAGAACAGGTCGCCCGTCAAGAACCACACTACGGCGGCGACGATGATGGCGGGGATCAGCACCAAGAACAGTTTTATGAGGATGATTATTATCAAGCCGATTATGATCAGAATGACGAGTAGTGGTAGGTTGAGCCAGCCGAGTCCTAAGCTGCTGAGTACCGAGTACAGTATTGGAAGAAAGAGCGTAAAATTCATGAATTCAAGCCTCCACAAAAACGTGTACTGCGCAGGTAATTAACATTTTTGCTGTGCAGCTGCAACTGGAATCTGCTTGTTCCATCCTGTTTCTTTTTCGCGGGGTCGCAGTTGCCTGCTTGCCTTTTTACCTGTCAGAGGCGATTGTAAATAGTAGGGTAGAGTGGTTTTGTTCGGGTGCTTTTTGTGTTGGAGTTCTGGCCACAAGTAGCAGGGTACCCTGTAGGGTGGGTTTTGGAAACCATATTTGTGATGGAATTCAACCACAAATACTAGACCCCCTCTCCCCTCGGGTCTGCTGGGAAGCATTTTTGTTGTTGGCTCCCGTTCACAAAAAATAGACCCCTCTATTGAGCGCTGGCTTTTTCAGTTAGGGCTTGATTCTGGTTGTTTTTTGGTTTAGGGCTTGAAATGCGGTTTTTTCAGAGGTGGATTATCAAGAAAAGATGGATGATTCTGGCGGAAAAGCCTATTTGAGGCATCTATATGAGCCTAATAGGCAACCGGCCAAGCGCCACCCGCTCCCTTTTCGCGGCAAACAGGTCGAAAAGGAGTTTCCACCATACAGAAAGCAAAAATATCCGAGCGGCACAATCTACAATGTAACCAGACTTCAGCACGCAGCAAAAAGGCATCGCATGCGGGATTGCCCTAGCCTGGTAGGGGGCAGGCCTGCTAAGTCTGTGGTCGAAAGGCCGCGTGGGTTCAAATCCCACATCCCGCGCCAAATCTTTTTCACTTAATACACCCGAAAAGACCACGCTCGGCAAGTTCAATTATCTGATTAATGATTCAAACAAGGCCGTTTCTTGCGCTCGCCCTAATCCTGCTGATAACTTTCTAAATTTGAGGGTGACTACACGTTTCGTATTTGTAGTCACCTTATGTGAGCATTTTCTTGAGTGCCTGTATTCTTTGAGCATTAAGTCTAGGGTCGGGGCGTATATTATGGTCGTTTTCATAGGTTTTCAGTGCGGACTATATTGATGAAAAAAAGTGTCAGTGAGCCCGTGGAGAAGTTTTAAATATTTTTGCGGGTATGGAGGTGTGAAGGACTGTCTTAATTGGCTTGGCTTAGTGCTCTTACTTTGCATGTCGATGAGGTGGTAGTTGATTCTTGGGAGGGTATTCGAGAGGTCATCGGAGAAACCCCCGAGCCCACTCTTGATCAAGGCAGAAAAAACAACAAAAAAGTGACAGTCAAAGAGAAGAAGGAGGGGCTTCTTGTCTTGACTAATCAGAGGCTTCTCTTTTTAGAGTCAGTTTGCCTTGACGGCAAGAAAATAGGGGAATCGATCAAGGTCTCATTAATCGATGTGGGCGATGTGGGGTTCGAGAAAGCTCCAATAAAGAAAGTAGCTGAAGTTGAGGGGTTTGAAACATATTTTTTTAGACTAAAAAAAGTAGGCAAGAAAAAACAGTTTAAGGCATTCAAAAAACTAGTTGAAGAATTTTGTGCCAAAAGAAAAGAACAATATGAGAAAGAAACTAGCAAAATCAACCGTCTTAAGGTGGCTTAGAGTTTTCGCTCAATCATGTACTCTACGATAAGACGAATGAAATCCTTATCCTCGCAATCGGCTGCTTTGTCGTAGGCAACCGAGAATTGTTTTAACGCTTCGTCAGCGAGTTTGCGGGCTACGATGCGGGCGTAGTCTATGCAATCGTATTTGTCCATGAGTTTATAAACCCAATTGACGACTTCAGCGTCCCTTTTACTTCGAGGGATAGATAGAAATTCAGCGATTTTTGCTTTCTCCGATGGGCCACAGGAGTTGAGGAGGTGAATGAGCATTAGCGTTCGTTTGCCTTCCCAGATGTCCCCGCCGATTTCTTTACCGTATTTTTCGTAGTCAGCCACCAGATTCAGCAGGTCATCTTGGATTTGGAAGGCGACGCCCATAAAGTAGGCAAATTGGTTGAAGCGGTCAAGGTTAAGTGAGCCGCCTGAGCCTATTAATCCGCCTATTCGGCATGGGTGAATGCAGGTGTACCACGCGGTTTTTTTAAGAGTCATGCGGAAATAGTCTTCATCTGTTAAGTCAACTACATTGTCTCGCATCCAGCCTAACTCGATTGCTTGTCCTTCCGCGGTTTCTGTAACCATATGAAGTACTTCGGCTAAGACTTCGTAGGTAACTTGTCCCCCCAAAACATCTTTGTTTTCAACCAGCGGATACATGCTCAAAACGTTCATTGCATCAGCAAGGTTAACCGCTATGGGTACCCCCACATTCGCATGCATTGTGGGAAGCCCCCGCCTATATGAACTGCCATCTTCCACATCGTCATG
Organism: Candidatus Bathyarchaeota archaeon; assembly: GCA_963768345.1. GTDB lineage: Archaea > Thermoproteota > Bathyarchaeia > Bathyarchaeales > Bathycorpusculaceae > Bathycorpusculum. Next base: position 41,007 of record CAVYHL010000003.1, read on the forward strand.
GATTAGAAATGCGTTGTGCAAAAGTTCTAGTGAAGCTGCCGATCTAAGAGCGCTATAGGTGCTGCCGCCGAAGGCTCGACAGGTAGCGATGCATAATGCTGGTCTTAGGCCTTTTCCGCCTCGTTTGGGATAATCTGGGAGAAGGTCATAGAGGTATTTTCTGGGTTCCTTTGAGCGAAAAAGGGGTTTGAGTGTTTGCGCGGTGAGTTCTTTGTAGAAGTTTAACTTATCCTCTACTAGTTTGAACTTGTCGATTGCCAACGCATTTTGTGGGATTTCATTCACTCAACTGTGACTGCAATTTCAGATCGAAGTTGAGGCATATTTGACGCAATCACTAGACCAGAGTATGTTCCAGCTGTTATCTTCTTTGGAATATCCACGGTTATCGTTATTTGCTCTGTCATCCGCGGCCCAATTTTTAGTGTTTTAGGAGAAATCTCAATTGAGCTTGAGGGCAGTCTTTCGCCTGAGTTGCTGATTAAATCGGTGCAATACAGATTAAATTCAGCGGTAGGTACGCCGAGGCTGTTTTCAAATGAAATTTGAATCTGCGCTTTCTCCCCAGCTTTTACGGCTTTTGCCGCAGCGACTAAAGACCGCAGATCCATTTGGACTTGCACGGGTTTAACTACAACGGTGCCTTCGCGTACAGTTGCCATTTCTGCCATGTTTGGCATTGATTTTAAGGTGACACCGACAACATCGATGAATATATCGACGACTTCATGAGCGTCTCTGCGGAACCTCTGTATTATTTCGTCAGGCGGCTCTGTTCGGAAGCGTTCAACTTGGGGGAACTTGTTTTCAGTTTGATGAGCCATTTTTATGCTTTGCGATAGCTCAGCTTCCAGTATCGAAGCGGCTTGCTGTACAACTTTGGAAGTTGTGTCGGAGAAGCCTTTGTAGGCGCCTAGAAAGTCGCCGTAGGCTTTTTGAGCGGTAGCCGAGACTTTTTCCTCGGTTTTTTGGTCTTTAGGAGGTTGTTCTACATTATCGGTTGACGTGATATTCACCAAGTAAGTTAGTAGTGTCTATTTGGACAGTTCTGTATTTAATGCTTGTGGTACTGAAAAGAGCCAGGTTATTGCTGAAGAGTCGAGGCAGCTAGCAGGGGGTTAAGTTGCAGTTTTCGCATTCAGTGTCGTCGCCGGGGCAGAGGGGATGTTTTCGGTTAGGCGGTATGCGTGCTTGAATGACTACATAGTATTTTCTTCGCCAGTATATCCAAAAAATAAGAATGGGTAGCGGTATCAGGATAAGTAATAGAATATAGTCATTGTGATTTGCCTTTATAACTGTTAATGTTTGTGTGTACGTAGCAACGCCCACCGTGCTAGTAACGGTTAACGAGACTCTGTAGTCTCCGGGCGCGGCAAATCTGTGAGTAGTGGTGACGTTGGCTTTTGCGGTTGTGTTGTCCCCAAAGTTCCATTCATAGCCCGTTATTACCCCTGAACTCTTGCTTTGGGAAGCATTAAAATAAACAACGGTTTCGGTTGTTATGATGGATGGATTGTAATCGAAAAATGCTGTGGTGGTGCTGAACAGTAGAGTCATTGTGGTGTCGCTGTTCAACGTAAATGATTGTGAAGACTTCACCGAATAGTTTGGTGCCGTCGCAACCACCGAGTAGTATCCAGCTGGAATATTACTGAAGACCGCGAACCCGTCAGGTCCAGACAGTATCGATTGAGTGACTGGACCGCTGATTGAGACGTTGGCGTTGGCAACCGGTAAATTATTTTCTTCTTCCAGAATTCTAAAGGAAAGAGTATACCTTCCAGATGAAGATACTTGTGCAGATGCACTGAAAGGCAGCGCCGCTGTCACTATAAGACAAAAAAGTAAAAGACACGTAATTTTGTGAAGGCTTGGTTTTTTTGGCATTGATTGTTCTTTGCTCTTTTTGATTTAAAGACTTTTCTTCAAAGCAAATAATCTTGTTACATGGCTGTCTATTTTGACCGCTTCTTGTGAACAACAAGGAACATTGCAAGAGACGCCAAACAAGCGAGAACCGCCGTTAGTGTGCCGCCAACGTTGAATTCGGGGGCAGCGAAAAGTGTCACCTCTATGCCTTCTACGTTTTCATTAATAGAGCCCGTTGTTGGGATTGGACTTGTGTTTATGACTGGTTGAACAGGATTGTTCTGCGGTTTGTATAGTAGAGAGATTGTCAGCAAGAAAATTGCGATAACTATGAATAGGACAATTAGGAGAAGGACGGGTCGTCTAAGCCTACTTCGTTTGCCTTGCGGTTGACTCATCGCTAACTTCTCCTCTCCATCTTAAGTAGCGCTGATGGTGTATATAACATCTAGTCTGACATCTTACATGTTCGGATATGAAGCCCCACGCGCTCACGCCAGCATTACATTAAAAGAAGAGGGGAACCCTGAAAACGTCCCTGAGAGCGAAGGCGCAGTACCCGCAGCCGCTAATTATTTAGGCTTGTTAACTTCCAATGAAGGCTGGGGTTTATTCTTTTCATTTAATCCTTGCAACATCTGAAGGGGGATTTGCGCCATGTATTCCGCCATTTGAGAGCCAGTCTCCATACCCCACTTCAAAAAACCAAATGGGTCTTGAACGGTATCGTAAACGATTTTGAACCCCGTCAGCGTCGTTTTTATGGCGAAGTCGGGTAGGGTTGAAGGGTCACGTATTGCGTCATCGATTATCTTGAGTTCAGAAGAAACGGCTGCTTGTTCAAGTATGCTGGCTAAGAATTTTGCGTCTAAGGCATAATTTGTCGGCACCATTCCCGAAAGAAGTAAACCAGCTGTCTCGGCGAATTCAGGGTCTGACCTCGCTCGGGCAACAATTGTTTCAAAGGCTCCAAGCCACAGCGGGTTGAGGTTGCGGTTACGGAGGAGTTGGATAAGCAGCGCTGAGACTTTGAAGCCTTCACCCATCTCCATGTTCACTCTTGAAGAGTAAGATGATAGGGTTTTGAGGGAGAAATCATGGTTGGAGATGGCAAGTTGTGCGGTTTCGGCAGCCCATTTTCCGCTGAGCAAGGCATATTGTATTCCCTCGCCATTTAGAGGATTGACTAGGCCCGCGGCTTCGCCCACCAAGATTACTCTGTCCCCGACAATGGGCAGATTGGGGTTGTAGGTGTTTATTGGCCAAGTTTCCAACGCTCCTTTCTGTTTTACCTCTTTGAGTCTTTGTTTCAGCCCTTTGTTGTGGCTGATTAGTTCGGTTAGAAGCTCTTTTGGATGTTGGCTTTTAGGCATCGCTTCAAGCAGCACGCCCACTCCGATGTTGGCTTGAGTGTTGCCTGTGGGGAAAAGCCAGCAGTAGCCAGGGAAACTGTCGCTTGAGAAATGCATATCCGCCTGGCTGGCTAGACCTTGCACGTTTTCAAAATAGCCTCGAATACCAACTATTCTGCTTGTTCTTGGAGGTGCGTATCCGCGCAAGCCCTGAGCAATCAGCGAGTTGCTACCGTCTGCTCCGATAAGGAGCTTGGCATGAAAGATGCGGCTGCCCTGAGGCGTCTTGGATGTTACTTTCACGGTTTCTTTTTCAACTTGGAACCCCGTGACGAGAACGTTTTCTATTGTGGTTGCGCCTGCTCTTCGGGCAGCGTTAAAAAGCCAGGCGTCCAGGGTTTTTCTAGGAATAACCAGTCCATTCTTCGCCATCCCAGCGAGTTTGGGCATCGGGGTGGAGATTAATTCTTCCCCGTCGAGAAAAACTGCGGCGGTCTCTATGGCATTCGCTGCTTTGAAGTCAGCGAGTTCTGTTATGCCTATGTCTTGGAGTTCTTTTATTGAAGCTGGACCCACGAAGTCTCCGCATACTTTGTCTCGTGGAAAGGTTTGGCGGTCTAAGAGGGTTACGCGATGTCCTGCCTTGGCAAGGTAGTATGCAGCCGTGGCGCCTGCTGGTCCCCCTCCGACAATGATCACTTCGGCGTCTAAATCTGCTTGAAGTAAATTAGCGCTTATGTCCAACCCGTTTTCCCGCCTATTCTTGTTGCTTCGGCTTTTGGTCGTTTGCAACTGTCTTGACTGTTTTCTCCGCAGCCTTTGCTGAGACCTCAAACACTTTTGAGGCAGCATCGACGCTCCACAGAAACGCGCTGAACGGATCTTGCGCTGCATATTGGATAATCTCTAAGCCTGTTTGCGCAAGGTTAATGGCTGCCTGAGGCGCCTTCGAAGGTTCATTTAGCACTGCACTGAAGGTTTCAACCCCCACTGAGCGTGCTGCTTCTTGAAGGGTGCCGATTAAGGCTTCGTCTGCTTCCTCTTGGTTGGGGAAAATCATGCCTGACAGAATGCCGCTTGTCAATCTTGCATATTGAGGGTCGATTTTGCTTTTTTCACCCATGAGTTCTATCCATCGTACCCATGCATAGTTTAGGTTGCGGTTACGTAGGAGCTTTAGCAGGAGCTCTGAGACTTTAAAGCCGTAGCCTAACTCGTCTTCCACCCGCTTGCTGTACGCTGACAACGCTACTTTAGAATAGTCTCCCTTAAGTGCTACGACTGTTTCGCCTGCCCATCTGCCGCTTTTAAGCCCGAACTGTATCCCCTCCCCGTTATAGGGGTTGATTAAACCTGCCGCTTCACCTACGAGCAGAACTCTGTCTTCAACAACGGGCATTTTTGGGTCATGAAGATTGAGCGGAGACACTTCGATTTCGCCTTTCAATTTGGCGTGTTCGAGGCGGCTGTGCATGCCCGCATCGTTGCTGATGAGTTTCTTCAGCAGTTCCTTCGGGTTTTCCGCGGGGGGATTGGCGCCGAGGACTAAGCCTACTCCAACGTTGGCTTCATGTTTGCCTGTTGGAAAAAGCCAGCTGTAACCGGGAAAACTGTCTTTGTCATAGAAAACGTTTGCTTCATTGGGGTTGCCTGATACTTCTTCGAAGTATGCTCTTGCAACGATGGCGCTTTCATCTTCTGGCCAAACGGAACCTCGAAGCTTGCATGCAATAACTGAATTGTTGCCTTCGGCGCAGATTAGAAGTCGCGCACGGAGAGTTTGCGTGCCCTTGATGGTGGTTGCTGTTACTTTAACGCCTTCGGAGTCAACTGCATAGTCGGTCACACGGAAGCCTTCTAGGAAACGGGCGCCTGCGTTGTGTGCAGCTTCTAAAACCCAGCTGTCAAGTACACTTCTTTGGATAACGCGAGAAAACCTTGGCAAATCTCCGACGGAGGGAAATGTGCCGGCAACAACTTCTTTTCCGTTCACGTAGATTGTGGCTCGATCGATAACGTTGGTTCTTTTGAATGCAGGCAAGTCCGCAATGCCGATCTTTTGGAGTTCCGCTATTGAACTGGGGCTTACAAAATCGCCGCATATTTTTTCTCTCGGGAAAGATTTCTCATCTAAAACAGTTACTTTGACGCCGGCTTGGGCAAGGTGATAGGCGGCGGATGCTCCTGCTGGTCCTGCACCCACAACGATGACGGAGCTTTCAAAGTCAGATGTAGAATTTTTGGATTTTTGATTATCTGTCATCGACAATAAAGATTCCCCTTGCTTAATGCTTACAAGCAATAGTTAGCTAAGTGTATTAACATTTTCTAACATGGCGGAATGATAAACCTCGAGGGCTTAAATCCCACATCCCGCGCGACTCCTCGTCCTTATCTTTCGCCGCTTTCCTAATTATTTTGAATCAAGCGCTTGCTTGAACAGAATGCAAGTAAGACCAAAAATCTTAAAACTAAATCCACTGCTAAGATAAGTGGGGAGACTAATGGTTTATTGTAACAAGTGTGGAACAAAAAACGATGACACGGCTACACACTGCTCTAATTGCGGCGCGCCGCTGTACACTGTGGGTGAACGGTATCCAGGAAGCGACCGGGAATACTACAGGCGAATGGAACATGAATGCTTCGGCATACCGAACGGGGCAATGGTAGCGTGGATAGTCTTCGGAATAATCATAATTCTCGCTGGGTTAGCAGTGTTCCTGCAAGTTACCTACGGAATCAGCGTAGATCTATGGCCTATCATCCTGATCATAATCGGCGTCCTGATCGTAATAGGTGGACTCTCCACCCACCGAAGACACCAGCGCTCAAGCACACAACAGGCACCTTGAGCACTTAGCGCAAATTCTCTTGTTATTCCACTGTGAAATGTAGATTCTGGTTAGAAGCAGGAAAATGATTAACCCAAAAGCATAGAGATCGATTGACAAGTTCGCGCTAAGATTGTCAATAGCTGTCAAAGTTAGGAAGGAGCCGAAAACAAACAAGGCATTAGCAACAAATTTGACGTAACCACCAAACCTAAACTGAAACAACCCAAAAAACAAACAAGCATAACCCACTAAAAGAAACATGAAGCCTGCGACGGGCATGAAACCCAGGAAAAAATAAAAGATTGTTCCAACCAAAGCAGCCGATGCTCCGACAAGCAAGCCGCTGCAAGAAGCGCAAAGCGTGGTCTTCTTGATTATTAGCCTATTCGGCGAAAAGTGCTGACAATCAGGATGGTGGCCACTAAATTGAATTTTTTTCCGCGATTCAGCCGACTCGCCCTCGTTTTCAGAGGGATGTGTCGGATCAAAGATGAAAGCCCTTTCGCAGTTTTTGGGAAAGAAAATGGCTATGACCCCGACCAGGCATAATGAGGCGTACAATGAACCGATCAGCGCCCTGCTGAACTGCGGATAAATCTTGTGACTGCCAGGCTGAAACAAGAGGGCGAGGACCGTTAAAAGTCCGAATATGCAAACGACGACGGCAAACTTCAGAAAAAGATCAGTCTTGAATGTTTTAGCCATTTTTGGTCTGACACCTAAAATAATGATTTAAGTTGTCCCAGCACTCCACTTCCAGCCATATACCAAAAAACGTCCCTTTTGAGTCGGTTACTTGAGAATAACCCAGCAAACCGCCGTCCCCATGAGCCATAGAAGTCTCGGTAACAGCCGTAAAGCTCGTCTTGAACCTCTTTAGGCGACAACGTTTCAGTCGGCATGATTGCATGAATCATGTCGTAGTTTGACCAATTGTGGTCCGTGATCCAGCCGTTACGTTCAGCTTCATCGTAGATTTCCGTTCCTGGGAAAGGAGTTAAAATGCCAAACATCACAAAGTCCGGGTCCAACTCATTCGCAAAATCTTTCAGCTCGAGCTATCGTTTCATGGGTGTCTTTTCTTTGACCGATAATCAGCATCGCGTGAGCAAAAATACCGTTTTCTTTCAGAAGTTTAACAGCCATTTTCGCATCCTGCGGTGTTATTCCTTTCTTGAATCCGTCGAGTGTTGACTGACTGGAATTTTCTATCCCAAGAAGCACCCAGATAAGCCCTGATTTTCGAAGCTTAGGCAACGCGTCCTTGTTGCGAATGATATCATCGCATCTGGATTGGACAAACCATGTAACGTCCGTGGGCATGTGGCGGGCGATAATTTCATCAGCCAACTCGCTTGGCCGTGCACCTGCCCCAAAGTTATCATCGGTTAACCAAATGAATTTGCTTCCGAAGTTTCGATGGCAATAATCCATTTCATCCGCGATTCTCTTCGCCGACTTTACCCTCCAGGAAGCTTGCCAATGGCGCCACTGAGTACAGAAAGTGCATTCGTGTGGGCATCCGCGGGCACCTTCGATGAGGACGTAGGGGGCTCTTTTACCCGCCATCAAGGAAAAGTGATACTTGAGAAGGAGGTCTTTGACGAGATGGTACCCTGGAAATGGCAGGTCCTCAATGTTCTCGATCAATGCCCGAGGGGGATTATGAACAACCCTGCCGCTCTGTCTGAGCGATATGCCCTCAATGTTTTCAAACGATTTTCCTTCAGCTTTGCATTTAACCAATTCAGCCAAAGTACGCTCGCCTTCTCCACGAACGATAACGTCCAGCTCCGGGTACGTCTCAAGGCTTTGTTGCGCGGTAACCGTAAAGTGCTGACCGCCTGCAACTGTGAGAACGTTGGGCGCCACCTTCTTAGCCGTGGCAAGAGTCTTTATCGCCGCGTACGTGTTGCAAGTCGCCAGCGAGCTTGAAGCGACGATGTCGGGATGACTAGATTCGATTCGCTTCTCCATAGTTCTCCAATCTACTTTTTCCGCGTTGCAATCCAGCACTTCAACCTGGACGTTATTCGTCTCTTTCTCCAAGTAAGCGGCAAGTTGGATGATGCCGTATGGGGGTGGCAGGTATTCACCCATGACAAACCATATGTCTTTGGGCGGCTCTATGAAAAGAACCTTCAACGTGAATATCTCCAAAAACAGATTGGTTGGTCTCGCTTTATTAATTATTGGAACAAAACTCAGAGCATGTTAACCTTGTATTTTCCGTGTAAGAGTGGGACGCTTGACAAGCACTTTGTACTGGGAAGTTTTCAAGTGTTTCGAAGAACTGTTTGATGATTTGAAGCAGTCCAGCGATCGAGTGAAAACATTGAAGAAGCACCTAATGGAGCATTTCTAAACCTGACAGGGGCAAGACTGCTGAGGATTCGGCTGCCAAAGCTAAAACGTCTGTGTCGAGAAATCTTGGTAAATATTCGATTTGTCTAATGCATCGTAGATTTTCTTGTGATACTCAAACAATCGCTCATACTTCTTTTGATTGTCTTTAACTGGTCGGTATTTCTCTGCTGACCTGCATGTGGCTGAAACAGCCTCCTCAACGTTCTTGAATACTCCAGCGCCTACCCCTTCTAGCAATGCGCAGCCCAACGCCGTTGACTCTCTGGCTTCTCGCAATACTGGTACCCCGTAGATGTCGGCTTGAATTTGGTTGAAGATTTGGCTCCTCGTCATGCCGCCAGACACATGCACGTCTTTCAACGGAATGCCAAGCTCTTCCATTACTTCCATGTTCTTTCGAACCTCAAAGCTCAACCCTTCAAAAATCGACCGTACCACATCATTCCGCGTATGCCCGAGGGTTAACCCGAAGATTACTCCCCTTGCATGCGGATTCCAGTACGGAGCACCAGCGCCAACAAAATGAGGCAAAAACATGATTCCATTGCTGCCAACACTTGATGCAGCAGCCTCGCTGTTCAGTATCTCGTAGGGATCGATCCCAACGTTATTAGCGACGAGTTTTTCAAGTGAACCAAACTGGTCTCTGAACCACCTGTAAACGGAACCCGTGGAGAAAACACTTGCCTCCAGAACCCACTTGCCCGGAACCGCATGGCAACTACAGAGGATTCTTCTTTTTGGGTCAAAAACAGGTTTCTCCGAATGCGCCAAAACAAACGTTCCGGTGCCGGTGGTGACAACGACCCTTCCCTGTCTGATTACACCTGCTCCGACAGCGCTACATTGCTGGTCTCCTCCTCCGCAGAAAACAGGTGTTCCTTTGGCGAATCCTGTCTCCGCAGCCGCTTTGGCGCTTACCTTGCCAACCTGTTCTCCGGTAGGATGCACGTCTGGCATTTTCGCCCTGTCTATCTCCAAGCGAGTCAAGAGTGGTTCGGACCAATCGAATTTCCTGATGTCAAACAGCATTGTTCTCGACGCGTTATCCCGACTCGTGACGAACGCACCTGTGAATTTCGCGATTAAATAATCATGAACCAAAAGAAACCTGCAGGCTTTCCTGTAAAGGTCTGGTTCTTTTTCCATGATCCAACGGATTTTGGGTGCGGAAAAGTACGGGTCAATCGTCAAGCCCGTCGTCTCGTAAACAACGTTTGACCCAATATTCTTGTCAATCCAATCGCACTGCGGAACTGCTCTTCTGTCTTGCCAAACGATGGCTTTTCGCAAGGGGACAGCATCGGCGTCAACGGGCACTATAGTCTCCCTTTGGCTCGTCACGCTGACACCTACGATCATGTCCTTTCTTATGCCCTTTTCATCTGCCTCTTTCAACGCCGCCTTCGCAGTCTTGCAGACGCAATTCCACCAATCCGCAGCGTCCTGTTCAACCCAAGCAACCTTCGGGAAATAGCTGGGATGCTCTAAGTATTTCTCTGCAACTACAGTCCCCTTAGTATCAAAAATAATCGTGCGTTCGCCAATAGTTCCAGCGTCTATTACAGCCAAGTACACGTCGTCTTTCATAGGTCAACATCCTCACTTAACTTTAAAGTTAAAGCGATATTTGGTCAACCCTAAATCTGACTGCATCGTCAACATCTCTTTCTGAGTTTCCAGAGAGATCGGCACTCCCTCGACAGCACGGCGCTTTGATGCCAGATACTCTTTTTCTCCTGCAACGTAAATATGACCGATTCCAGGCATTTTCTTTGAAGCCGCCAGTTCACGAAGCATATCACCAACTGACTTCTTGAATTTCTCCAATTCAACAAAAGCCTCAATGTTGACCGCTATGAAGAAGTGACCAAGGTCAAAAGGCACTGTTTTTCCGTTGGCAACGCCTAGGCAAGCCTTCAGAGCTGATGATTGCTGGAGAGCTGAAGACATGATCTCGACAAAGGCTGCATAGTTGTAGCCTTTGTATCCCGCCATGTCTTCGCCGATGCCGCCGAGTGGCGTGAGAGCCGCCTCGTCCTTTGTTAAATCTGTTAAGATTTGGCGTGAATCTGTTCGGGATTTTCCATTCGCCCCGATAACCCACCCCTGTTTTAGCTCTTTTCCTATTCGGGCATAAGTTTCGATTTTACCCCGTTGAATCGTTGAAGTTGCTTGGTCTGCACACCAAGGAAAATCCCAATCAGTCGGCACTGCAATGCAAAAAGGATTTGTCCCAAGCATCGGTTCGACCCCCCATGTGGGCGCAATAGAAGGTCGAGCGTTGGTTCCGCACATGCCAATCATGCCTTTTTCGGCAGCCATCAACGAATAGTAACCTGCGATGCCGAAATGATTCGAGTGCCCAACAACAACCATGCCGACGCCTACAGCCTTGGCTTTTTCGATGGCGAACTCCATCGCTTTTTTTGCTGCAACCTGCCCCATGCCGTTGTTGGCATTGATCACCGCTACTCCAAGAGCATCGCGTTCAATAGTTAGCTTCGTTGTAGGCAGTTGCTGTCCTTTCCTAATGCGATCATAATACATCTTTAGTCGAGCGATTCCATGTGAATCAATTCCACGCTTGTCTGAAGCTATAAGCACATCTGCTACGATTGATGCATCAGCTTTCGGAACTCCGACTCCGCATAAAACGTCGTACATGAAATTTTCAAGCGTTTTTATGTCAACGAAGGCAAATTCTTTGGCGTCAATCAATCTCTTCACGCCCGCTTCCCTGAGAATACCCAATGGTTATAGGTGTTGGTCGAGCCACGTGATGACATCTTTCATGGCTTCCTCCTTGTTGGTCTCGTTGAAGATCTCGTGGCGGGCACCTTCGTACACTTTTATTGACACATCCTTGATTCCCAAGGAAACATAAGTCTTGTATAACCTTCGAGCGCCCTTACTCATGTTGTTCGAGGGATCGTTGCCCCCGCTCATGATAGAAATCGGCAGATTCTTCGGAATTTTCTCCTGTTGCTTGCGCTTGGCGATCTTTATGACCCCTTTAGCTAACTCCGACGCCGTTCCAGCCTGCGAGATGAAACCGCAGAATGGATCATTTACGTATTTTTCGACGACGGCATGATCCCGCGAGAGCCATTCGAATTTTGTGGGCGCTGGCTCGTAGGGTTTATTGTATGCTCCGAACGTGAGTTTATCCAATACCGGACTTCGAGTGTCGGCTCCGATCTTCCTGATTTCCCTTGCTATCATGAGCGGCGCAAATGTCCGAAGGATAAAAGATGGCTTGCCGTTGGTTCCAGTCAGGATCACACCCTTGATTTCCGAACCGAACTGTGAGATGTAGTCTTGGGCGAGGAAAGAACCCCAAGAATGACCAATCAAGAAAACGGGCAACCCAGGATTCTCTTTCTTGATGATATCGGTTAACATCTTGATTTCCTTCAAGGTGCCATCCCACCCGCCCGGTCCAAGCAGCCCTAATTTTTCTACGGTTCCAGCGGTCTTCCCATGACCGCGGTGGTCATCTGCATACACAATATAGCCTGCGTCGGTGAGTTGCTGGGCAACCCATTCATATCGACCCGCATGCTCGCCAAGTCCATGTGAAATCTGAACTGCCGCTTTTGGCGCTTCATCGGGAGCCCACTTGTAAACAAAGATCGTGACCCCATCTTGGTCGGTAAAAGTAAATGTTGATGCTTGCAACCTTTCATTCACTTCCAGAGTGAGTAATTGATGCTATTTACCCTTAACCTGTATTAACTAATAACTTTTGCTCGATCAAGAATTCGTGCCCAAAATGGAGGAACTATCGAGAGAAGTTAGAGCTGGGCAACAGAGCGAACGCCTGTATGAGTGTGGAATGTACTGGATAATCATTCGGAACTTTTCCAAAGCTGCTTGAATAGTAATGTGCCTGTTACCCAAGCCAGCGCTATTCCAGCGATTTCATCAGCAATATAATGCTGTTTAATGAACAGCGTGGACAGAACTACACCTGCAACGATAACAAATGCTGCAACCGCCACTACCTTGGTCGTCCTGCTGGGTTTCACCTTGGCGTATTGGAACCACGTGTAGAAACAGATTGTTGACACGGCTGCATGCAAGCTGGGGAAGCAGTTGAAAGAAGTGTCAGTGGCAAAAATATGGTAAACTTGGCTTGCCCAAAAATTGCCCACCATCGGATTCGCCAGCAGTTCTTGGCGGTACCAGAAGGTTGAAACAGGGAAGACTATGAAAACGAGTACTGCTATGCCGTTAATTGCCACCAGCGACCAGCCTAAGGCATAGCCTCTCCTGTAATCGACGAATGCGAAGTAAAGCATCGTTAAAATGACAAGCGCATAAAACAAGTAAACATAGAAGATCACCATTTGTGGAACAAAAGGAATGGCGGTATCCAAGGGGGTTTGCAGTCTGAAACCCGAACCTGCTGGATACAATTGTCCAGTCCAGTCGTAGGCAAGATTGTTCAGAAATACATAAAAAAGCAAGAGCATCAAAATGACGTTGCCGATCACGTAGGTCAGATAAACGCTTTTCCTGCTGGACTTGCCCTTGAAAAACGCTTTTTCAATTGCTGATTGGAACTTGGCATGGAGTCCCATGGCTTGCCTTTCCTCGTAGCCACCGCCTATGTGATAACTGAGTATAAAAGCGTAATCATGTTCAGCAACTCGATAAAATTCGGGGGCATTTACGGCTTTGGTTACTGCTCTGCTGCTTTTCTGCGCTGTGGCGTTGACAGTTAAGCAGCTTAGACTACGCACGGCAGCAAGAAAAAAGATTGCTGACCTTCCAGAAGAAGACAAACGCCTGCCTAGCAACCCTCAAGAAACGCCAACCGCGGAGCCTCGAGGAGACCGACCTGGAAAAAACAAGCGATATTGCAGAGAAAATAGAGCGATTCCGCCGAGAGCATATACTGTATGAAAAAACCTCGGCAAGAAACGACGAAATATACCAAGAGTGGGCCGCTTACTGAGCCCTGTTCTCGCGAAAGTGGGAAAACCCATCAGTAACCAGTTTTATCGGTGGCTGGGTTAATTCGATTTTCGCGTCTTGCCCAAATTATCTTTTAAAACCAATTTTTCCACACAGTATAACTAAATTTCGCGAAGGAATGTTTGGGCGGAAGAGGCTCACATGAGCACTTGGCTAAGCGTGGAAGCGTTGCGGTGAGCCACCCCCCACATTTAAGCGCGGGTACAAATAGCGACCCAACGCTTGTTAAAGCTCAACTCGCTTGGAGCTTTCACGCTTGTCCGTGCCCACGTGAACCCCCTCCACCTAAGGAGTTATGTCAGCTTCGATTTGCAAAGCACTGTGGTTCTGTCTGTGGTATGGTAGTTGCTGCTTGATTTCGAAGCAACTTCACTTATCTTAAGAATTAAGATAACATATAAAAGGGTTGTGTAGCTTAACATTATACCATGAACAAATATCGAGAGTCAGGAAGTTTTGCCCGAGCCCGAATTGTGTTCCGTGATTGTGGCTTTCTTGTGGCAAACGGTTGTAGAGTATATCAACTATCAATTCATAATACACAATATTTATCTACCAGTTTCCAAGAATCGGATAGGATAGTGGTCAACCTATGAGTTATGGGCATCAAGGGCTGAAGGAACATGGCGATGTTAGTAGGGTTCAGGAGGTTTCTTCGCATAAGGAGGACAATTTTAAGGTCACTGTGTCGTTGGATAAGGAGCGCCCGATGTCTAAGTCGCCCTTGTATGATAAGTATGCGATTCAGAAGTATGATTTGCACCCGAATTTTAGTTTTGCCAGTTTGGATGAGATGATTCCGAAGGGTACGCCTGAGTACCTTGATCATGGGCAGCACTATGTTGAACGCATCGTCCGCGCGCTTTACTATTTCAAGCAGTGCAGTCTCATTGGGCCATCAGGAACGGGTAAAACCCACATTGTTTACTTGGTGGCTGAGCTTACGGGTTTGCCGATTTGGGAGGTCAACTGCGGCTTGTCAACGTCCTCGTTTGACCTGATCGGGCGGTTTATCGGGCTGGGAAAGGAAAACTGGGTGGACGGCTTGCTTACTCAGTGGCTGCGGAAGGGCGGCATCATGTACCTTGACGAGGCTAACATGATGAAGCAGGATGTTGCCACAAGGTTGAACCCTGTGCTGGACACGAGGGGCCACTTGGTGCTTAACGAGAAGGACAGCGAAGTGATTGAGCGCCACAAGTACGGGTACATGATCATCAGCATGAACCCAGCCACCTCTGAGTTCTCAGGAACAAAACCTCTGAACGCTGCCATGAGGCGTCGAATGGCTGTCTGGATAAACTTTGATTTCTTAAGCGTGGGCGAAACGATTTCTCCGCATGAGGTGGAAATGGTTAGGAAAAGGTCGAAGATTGATCAGGACACGGCTTACAAGATAATTCAAGCTGGCGCTGAACTGCGAAGGCAGTACAAGGCTGGAGATTTGCCCTACGGACCTTCTTTAGGCGACTTGATTAACTGGGCCATGCTGGTTTTTGACGGGATGACTCCTGTCCCAGCGGCTGAAGAAACGATAATCGGGTTAACCAGCGACAACGTGGAAGTCCAAGCCGATGTGAGAAGAATCATCGAGGCGGTTTTCACCAAGTCGCAGTGATCTTGGAGCCTTTGCATCTTGGGGTTTATCGATTATGCGTGGGCAACTTCGCTCCAGAAGGACAACACGAAAGTGAAGATACTGCAGGACGCAGCTTTGAATCAGCCCGTGCTGGAAAGTGACAACTTCGGGTTCACGATTAAGCTTCCGCCCGTGCAGACGTTGGATGACGGAAGATTCTCGTTTCTCGGCTACACTTTCGACGCTACCAACCAGAATAAAACCAAGATAGGCAGGCTCTTCAGGGCGTCGGTTCTGCATTTGACGACGCACACGTTGGCTCCTTTCGCTAAGGAGAAAATAGTTCCTAACGTTTCGGACTCGATTGTCGAAGCGTTTACCAAGTCGCTGATAAACGACACTTACGTCAACGCCTACCTCCAAGCCTGGTACCCAGATAGGTTCTTCGACATTGCCTACGCAAACGCGTTTGCTTACCAAAGGATAAAATCTTCGGAGAGGATATTTACACATTCAACAAAACTCATGACTGCTTTACTGACAAGACTTAACCTTGGGTTGACAAAGAATTCCCCAGGCGTGGAAGAAGAAAAAGCGGTTGATCAGTTATTCAACGATTTGATGGCTCTCAAGCACACGTTCTTGGCTTCAATCGCTCGTGAACAGATCAATCTGGAAGAGTTGTTCGATGAAAAGGTCAAGAGCATAAGGGGAATACTTGAGCCGTTTGGGCCCTTTTTGGAGGCGCCTTCGCTGAGGCACACTGAAAGCACAGGAAACTGCAGCATCTACACGGACCTTTTGGGAAACGATGATTTTGACGGCTTGTTCGTGCAGTCCATCATGAGTTTGGGCGGCACGGTGCCCACAGTGGATAACATCGACCAGATTTGGAGGCCTGAGCAGGAAAGCGAGTCCTTGCAGGCGTTTAACTCGGATTATTTTCAGAAGCAAAGAGAAGAAAAGATACTTGCGAAAATCGGCCCGTACGTCGCCTTGACGAGGTTCAAGGGGGTTGTTATCCCCGAGGAAGATTACACGCAGTATCTTAGGGCGCGTACGCTGGTGCAGGGGGCAAGCCGACGGCTTCTCGACATCCTCAGGTCCGCATTTAACTACCTTGACGAAGACCCAAGGCAGGAGATGGGGCAGCTGGATTTGGCGGCTGTGATTCAGTCTTTGGCAAGCAGCAAGCCTGCAACAGACGTGTTCGTGCTTGACGAGTACCTTAAGCCCAATTTTGCTTGGTCGCTGATCTTCGACGTGAGCAGGAGCATGCAGGTGAAGGGCGAGTACGGTCGCGCCTTGGCGATTGCGGTTGGGGAGGCGGCGAGGGAGTTGATGACGGATCCTACCTCGTGGACTTTTTTCGGTTTCAGCGATAAGCTGTACGTGATAAAGGACAGCTCCGAGTCTTTTTCGAAGCGTGTCAGGGGACGAATCGGCGGGTTGAAGTTTGAAGGGCTCACTTATCTTCCTGATGCGATCATGATAGCTGGAAAGATGCTGGCTAAAAGGTTCGAGGAGCAGCGGTGCCTAATCGTTATCTCTGACGGTTGGCCTTACGGGTACGCCAACATCCCGATGGCGCTGAAGGAGTGTCTTGATGAAATGTTAAGGAAAGGGGTCATAGTCATCGGTATCGGAGTAGAGACGGAACGGATGGGTAACTTCTTCCATCCGCACGTCTCGGTTTACACTCAGAAAGACCTTATCAACAAGTTCGGGTCAGTGTACGCCCACGCCTCAGAGAAGGCGCTTGAAACCTAAAACCTCAAAGCCTATTCTTAAGTTGGAATTTTGCCACAAAAATGATGGAATGTTGCCTCTTACCTGACGTGTCCGCTGGAAACCGAAAAAGGATGCTTTATCATCAAGCCTCAACGTAAAGCTGAGTCTTCGCTGCTACGGCGGAAAAAAATTGTATCAACAACAACATCAACAACAACAAGCCGACAGCAGGTTTTGTGTGCGTGCAACATCTACCCCTCGGTCCACTAGATGCTTCTAATAGGCACCAACTATGAAACAACATGCTTCAACATTCTCTTGCGAACTCACTAATCCACATGAAACAATGCTTTTCAACATGAAAAATGGCGCTTTTTAACATGCAAATCTAAGCGTTCACATTGAAACTTTAGTTGAAACACTAAACTAAGCTGTCATCGCTCAACGTACTGTCTCCACAGCAACGTAACAAACGGATCAGGGTTACGAATCACTACGTGGTTTGCAACCACTTCCCTTATTAAAACTTCTCCACTTCTCAACCCTGCGTTAAAGTTTTCAGTGGTGACGGCTTTTATGTTTATTTTTTTGCCAAAGGTTGCTTCGAATTTGTTGAAGGCGTTTTGCTGGTTTTCTGTGATAATCAAAAACCAAACCTGACGAGCTGTGACTACTGCGAGAAAGGCAAATAGCAGAATAATAAGATTAAACTTATAGCATTGAAAGTACAACGATAGCACATTGGTGGCTATGGTTACAAAGACGCTCAAAAAGAAAGAGGTCGAATTAGGATTCGTCCACATACCTGCAAAAGACAGAGCGGAACTTCTGGGAGAACTAACGGCTCCATTTGCGACAAAGCTAAATGATTTTCCCGCGAAGTATGATAGATTTGGGCGTCTTTGGTCAGAATGCCTAAAGCGAAAATATCCGATTGGCACGCAGGTCACCATAATTAGGAATAATGGCGGATTTGAACTGGCTACTAGTGAACCAATTTCTGAAATTTCTGTTTTAGAACAGACAGTGCCTGTGAAAACCCGCCGCCCTCAAAATCCGCCTCCAGTTGCTGTTTCGGAAGAAAAGCTTGAAACGCCTTCAACCGAAATGACCGCGAACCCCATCGATAATATTTCGTCGGAGGCAGATAGCATCACAGGTGAGGTTAAACCTTATTTTCATGCAAATTCTGCTTGGATTTTCAATGAAAATGTAATTGACATTCAGGCTTTAAAAAATGGCAGTGTGGATCTCATTGTCACCTCTCCACCCTATAATGTGGACATTAAATACAATAGTCATGATGATAAAATCTCTTATGAAGACTATTTAGAGTTCAGCAGAAAATGGATGACAAGATGTTTTGAATGGCTCAAGAAAGATGGACGTTTCTGCCTAAACATACCGTTGGACAAGAATAAAAATGGTCAACAAAGCGTAGGAGCAGACATAACCACCATAGCAAGGAAAATTGGGTTCAAATATCATTCTACGATAGTTTGGAACGAAGGAAACATTTCCAGAAGAACCGCATGGGGTTCATGGATGCGTGCCTCAGCACCGTTTGTGATTGCACCTGTTGAATTAATCGTAGTTCTTTACAAAGAGAACTGGAAAAAGACCAGCGGCAGTAAAATTTCAGACATCAGCAGAGATGATTTTATGAATTGGACGAACGGTCTTTGGACTTTCCAAGGTGAAAGTAAAAAACGAACAGGTCATCCTGCTCCCTTCCCAATTGAACTTCCTCATCGGTGCATTAAACTGTTCAGTTTCGTCGATGATTTGGTGTTAGACCCTTTTCTAGGAAGCGGGACTACGTTAGTTGCCGCAGTTTTGGACAAGCGAAAGGGGATAGGTATAGATGTCGACTTGGAGTACTGCAAGTTAGCGAAGAAACGCTTAATTGGTGAAGCAAATATACTGAATACCAAGTTATCTCAATCCAGTGGTTGATATTGAAACGAGTGGACGATAATAACAACCAATCTCAACTTGACTTGTTAATGGAGTACTTCAAGAAAAACCCTCGACGCAACATTAGTCATCCAGAAATAGTAGATTGGGCGACACAAGAATGGTTGAAGCGAACAGGCAAAGTCTTCAGAGACCCCGATAGAGGCATAAGAAGTCTGGCGGAACGTGGGCTTCTCATTAAAGTCGCGAAGGGCATTTACCGATATGATCCTGATTTGGTTTCTCAAAAAGAACTAGAAGATTTTACTCCCGCCCAAAAAGAAGAAATAATGAAGCGGGATAACTATCGATGCGTAGTCTGTGGCAAAACTGTAAAAGATGGGGTCGAACTCCAAGTTGATCACATAATTCCAAGGGCACGAGGCGGCACTGCAACCATAGAAAATGGTGAAACAATGTGCGCCAAACATAATTTTATAAAGAAGAATTTTGACCAGACTGAATTTGGCAAACGGTATTTCATTGGGCTATATGAATTAGCCAAGAAAAACAAAGAGAAGCAAATGCAAAAGTTTTTTACACAAATTCTAACACTGTATGAGAAAAACGATGTTGATAGCCACATCATTTGGGAAAGATAATATTAAGCTAACTTAACAATCTGACTTGCCCCTGTGCTCATCTATGTAATTCTTGATCCAGACCCAATCTGGATTCCAATGGTTGAAAAAAGTTGAGAAATTATCCTTCAACCATTCATAATAATCGTCTTCAGTAAACTGGCAAAATGCTTCGATGAGTTCTTCTTTATTAATGGATTTGGGAATAGGAATGCTGGGTTTTTCTTTTAGTCTCTCTAGGACAAATTCTTTCACGACTTCTCTGTCTAGCATAGAAAATCATCTCTGTTTTTTACCGGGTTCTTTCTCACTTTTATCTTTTATTATTGAGCAAACTAAAAATCTAGTGCCTCATAAAAGCTAATTACTTGCCTTCCCAATTAGTCTTTTAATTTATAGCTTAGCAGGCTGATGTGTTGGCTTGGGCAGACTCAAATTCGGCGTGTTCCTTCCATTCTACGCGTTCCCGAAAAACCAAGGGGAAACCTTCAACGCCGTTCGCGACATCGTTTTGGAAAGTGAGCGTTTAGGGTACCATTCTGTTTGATGCTTGCTTATTTCATTTGGAAATGCTGCTTTTCAACATGGATTACGTTGCTTTCAGGTTCGAAACGCCACCCTTTCAAATCAACATCACCAAGCTACATCCCAAACACCATTTTCAGATATTTTTGTCTAAAGCTTTGTTGTGGGTCCTATGTCTCGATGTCTGTTTATTATTGTTTAGTAAAGAAACTTTGACTAAACTCAGTCAGGAAACTTTTACGAATAGCCTTTTATCGGAAACCGTCTCTAAAACCAAGTATGAGTAGTATCAGCAAGAGTCTCTCGTTGCTTCTTGTTCTTGTCTTAGCCGTGTCAAGTCTGATAATGGCTAAACCAGCATTTGCTCAGACACCTACGCCTACACCAATACCTACGCCATCTGTTCCACAATTCACCGTACAGCTTGTTGGTCCTTCTGTCGATGTACCTACAACTTATTCATTAAACCAAAGTTCAGGACAGATTGTGGCTCAAATTGGTTACACTAACGAATACAGCAATATAGTAGTTACAATTAAGAATCAAGCCTATACATCTAACTATAATATTCAAATAAAAGACCACAACCAAACAGATAATTGGGGAGACCTTTACACTACTGCAGGCGGTGGCACTTACCCATTACAGTCTCCAGATTCAAATTATACCGGGATATCCATCTCTATAGAAGAAGTGGGTCTTGCAGGTAGGCAAATCGATATCCAAGTACAAGCAATGTATGGAACCGTAGTGAACACTAAACCTCCATCAATTAGTGGAGCAATTGCTCCAAACTATATTTTTGAAGGTGAAACAAGCGATTGGAGTCCAACACAAACAGTAACTATACCTGCAAACATTCCTTTAAGCCCTACCCCTGCCCCGTCATCTTCAACTTCAACGCTAACCCCAACTCCAACACCAACTTTAACGTCTGTTAGCAGTGCTTCTTACGCATCCCTCTTACTAATAACCACTATTGCTTTCGTAGTGATTGCATTCTTGTTGGCAATCATTATTTTTCTACTACTTTACATGAGAAAACGAAACACCATTAATTCAAGTCAGTGAACCTTTTCCCTCGAAATCTTCGTTATTATTGATATTTCCTTTTTTTGAATAATTTATACTCGTTAATTTTTCTATTGTGGAATTTTGTCAGAAGAGGCTCTTCTTACAAACGTTTAAAACGGGTTAGAGCCAACATGCCTTCACATAAAAAAAGGAGAAAGAAAAATGAAAACCGAGAAAGCTTTAATTGCGTTGACTCTTGCAATAATTCTAACAGTTCCAATGGTAATGCAGATAAGTCATGCTCAAACGACGACACATTTCAAACCATACCTATTTGTCAGTGTATCACCTAACCCTGTAGGCGTTGGTCAAACTGTATACGTTAGCCTCTTCTTCGATAAACCCATACCCCCAGTCGGATCAGAATTTGGCGGCAACCAATACACAGGTCTAACCGCTAACATTATCAAGCCAGACGGAACTAACGAAACTCTTGGACCATACACAACTGACACGACAGGCGGCGTAGGCGGAATCACGTTCGCGCCAGCCACAACCGGAAACTACACCTTCCAAGGCGTGTATCCAGGTCAACAATTCAGTCCAACCCAGTACCTAGATGCCGTTCTGAGCCCACCTGTCACAGTTGTCGTACAATCAGCGCAGATAGGCGGATGGTCTAGTCCACCACTGCCAACCAGCTACTGGACAACTCCAATCTACGCTTCAAATTACGGCTGGGCACAAACAATCGGCGGAAACTGGTACGGCTTGGGAAGATTGCCCTTTGACAACACTGGCGGATACACTGGCGATCTCAACAACTATCAAGCGTACAGCACTGCACCAACTACAGCTCACATACTCTGGACCTTGCCGACCACAACGGGAGGTCAACCTAGCGGTGAAACTGCCGCTAACGAAATGAGCGCTTACTGTGCATCTTCCCCAGTTTACCACTCATTTGAGCCGGTAATTCTCAACGGAGTACTTTATTACAATGTTTGGGCGGCTCAGACTGATAATGCGGGCATTGCTGCTGTGGACCTTCGCACCGGACAAACACTGTGGATGAAGAATACTACTGACGTATTGATTTATGGCCAGGTCGTAACGTTCCACAACAATGAAGAATTTGGCTCTCAAGCAATGCTATATGCAACAGAAGGAACTGGATACGGGCTTATGGTGTCATCACCAACTACTTGGGACATATTGGATCCAGTAAATGGAAACACAATGGCAACAATAACCAACGTCCCTGGCTCACTACCTTCGCTCTTTTCAACATCACCAGCCGCCTTGATCGATTCTAACGAACCTGCCACTGGCTTCTACACCATAGGATCAATATTGATCTACTGGTTAAACTCCACCTATAATCAGTTCTATACAGCCACCGCAACTTCGCTCACTATGTGGAACTCAAGCCTATGTCTTGTGAATAACCCAAGTTCTGTACCCTATAAGCCATATGGTGCAAACAACTTTGCAGCAGGCATTCAGTGGTCAGTACCCGTTCCAGCGAATGACGTAAACTACTCTATAGCTTATGAAAGTAACCAAGCAATACTTTTGTCTTCATACCCACAAATCCTTCCGACGTTCTATAACCAGTGGGGTGGATCCTCCGCTTCAGATATAGCGTACAGTCCTATTAATGGAACAGTTCTGTGGGGACCAACAACACAATCGCTACCATCTGGCGATCAACTAACGATAGGAGCCATAGGCGACGGCGCCTACATAAGATATGACAAAGACACACTACAAATGTACGGTTATTCACTGACGACTGGCAAGCAACTCTGGGGACCAACCCAGCTTGAAGGAGACGCCTTAAGCCACCTCTTCCAATCTGCCGCTATCGCTTACGGTGAATGTTTCATCTGGGACTACGGCGGCTACTTGAACGCTGTTAACCTCACGACTGGAAAGCTCATGTGGTCTTGGACTCGTGGATCCGCCGGATACAATAATCCATACGGTGTATACCCACTCTGGGTTTACGATACGCAAAGCATTGCTGACGGAATGATATTCCTCTCTGAAGGTCGCTTATATGATCCACCGCTGTTTCCAGGCGCAGAGAAACTTGCAATAAACTGCACCACTGGGAAACTCGTCTGGGAAATAAACGGCGCTTTCCAGAGAGACGTATCTCCTATTGCAGACGGCGAAATGGTAGGATGGAACGGATATGACGGCCAGATATACGCCATCGGCATGGGACCAAGCAAAACTGCCGTCTCAGCCTCCGGCGTCGGCGTTGTAGGCACCACTCCAGTGACGATATCAGGCAGTGTGACTGACATCTCTGCAGGTGCGTCGCAAACGGCAGTCGCAGCGAACTTCCCCAACGGCTTACCATGCGTTTCTGACGCCAGCATGACCCCGTTCATGGAAGCAGTCTACGAGCAGCAGCCAATGCCAACCAACACAACTGGCGTTCCAGTGACAATCTCAGTCTTAGACTCTAACGGCAACAGCAGAGTAATCGCCAAAACTACAACCAACGCTATGGGCGACTTTGGCATAAATTGGATTCCTGACATCCCAGGCAACTTCACTGTCACAGCAACCTTCGCAGGCACACAATCCTACTATGGCTCTGCCGCCACAACATACTGTTATGCCAACGCAGCAGCAGCAACACCAGCACCAACTGCAACACCAATCAGCCTGACACCTACTTATAACGCCATAATATACGGAGTCTCCGCAATAATAGTCGTCATAATCGTCTGCGTCGCTGCACTAGCAGTACTGATGCTGAGAAAACGACCATAAAGGTGAAACAAATGAACACAACATCATCTTCCCTTTTTTCAGTATTAAAAAAAACAGTCGAGAAAGATAAGGGGCTGAGAAGACTCTGGTCTAATTAACAAAATGCTGTCCAATCGCGATAGCATTTGCATTTCTCTTAATCTCCTTAAAGTCCAGGGCCTCAGCAAACCCCAAAATTTCTCGTCAACATTTTCGCCAAGTCAGTTTGACGAAAGCCCGTCTTCATTCACTATTTTCTTATAGGCAGACTTGCATGTGGAATTTCAAAACCTACAATATTGCCTTTTATTGAAAAAAACGGAATTTTTATTTGATTTTCTTGCAGGTTCTCTAAAAGGTTATATAAAATAGCGCGGAAGAGTAGCGCGAGCGCTTATCTGAAAAGAAGGTTCAGGGATGCTTCAAAAGGATAAAGAGCTTGAAACACTAATGAATTTAGGACTTACTTACCTACAGGCAAAATCCTACTTAGCGCTCACTCAACTGGAAAAAGCAGGGGCAAAACAAATCTCCAAAGTTGCGAACGTTGCAAGGCAAGATATCTATCGGATAATGCCGACGCTTGAAAAACTCGGTTTGGCAGAGAAAATAGTTGCAACGCCGATAGTGTACAAAGCCACCCCCTTGAAAGATGGCTTCCTAATGCTGTTTCAAAAAAGAACCGTGGAGCACTCGATGCTGCGAGAGAAGGTAAAATCACTTTTAAATAGCGACAAAGAAAAAAATGTCGATGCGACAATTCGCGAAGAGGCAACGCAATTCATAATTACTTCTGAAAAGAAGCTGTTAGCCAAAAAATTCCAAGCATCATTCCTAGAAGCACGAACTTGCGAGGTAATTATTCCAGAGACATCCTTGAGTGTGTTCATGTTTCTTTTTTTCGAATTCATCAAAGTTGCGCTGGCGAAAGGTGCAAAAATCCGAATGATCACGGAAGAGACAAAAATAAGCTCATCGTTGAGCAGAAAACTAGAAACTTTAAAGAAAAACCCCTTTTTCGAAATCAGATTCGTTTCAACGCCCATCATTTTCAAAATAACGGTTTTTAATGGCTCAGAAGTGAACATGTGCATATCGAATACTTCAGATTTACCCAGCTTATGGACTGACAACCCTCAATTCTTAAATGCGGTTCAGACAATATTTGAAAACGAATGGAATAACGCTCGAGACAACTTAGACGAAAAGCTGAAGATACTTGATTCCCCGCAGGCTAGCTTGTCCCAAGAACGACTGAAAATCGGGCAATAAACGAGATCTCAATAGGCTTTCCTTTTGCGTTTAAGCTTCCAACTTAGGGAACGTAGCTAATCTGATTTGCAAAGAAAAATAGAAAATAATCTGAAATTGATTCTTTATCAGATTTTTCAGAAAAATCAGCAAAGTTTAAATGCCCCAGAAGCATGCTGGTTCAGTAAAGGTGACGATATGAGCAGTTGTGAAGGCGACACCTGCAGAATTGATGCAGTAATCACAATCGACGTCAAAGGCCAAATTGTCCTCCCAAAAGATCTTCGCGAAAAAGCAAATTTCAAGCCGAACGACAAGATAGCCGTGGTAGCCTGTGAGAAAAACGGTGAAGTCTGCTGCATCATGATGATAAAAGCCGAGAGGCTGGTCGGTGCAGTAACCAAAACCCTCGGCCCACTGCTCAAAGGAGTAACCAAACAGGAGACTTGACCATGAAAGAAGAGAAAGCTAAAAAAATAGTTAGAAAACGCTACGCAAAAGTCGCTAAAACCAACGGATCCTGCTGCGCCTCAAGCGTGAGCTGCTGCTCCGCTCCGACAGACGAACAGGTAAGCAAAATAATAGGCTACAGCCAAGCTGAAATGGATGCCGTTCCAGAAGGGGCAAATCTTGGGCTAGGCTGCGGTAACCCTACAGCTTTGGCATCCTTAAAGGAAGGCGAAAGAGTGCTGGATTTAGGTTCAGGCGCTGGTTTCGACTGCTTCTTGGCAGCCAAAAAAGTCGGCAAGGACGGGCGTGTGATCGGCGTCAACATGACTCCGGAAATGCTTGACAAGGCACGTTCAAACGCTAAGAAAGGCAAATACGCGAATGTCGAGTTTAGACTGGGAGAAATTGAAAACTTGCCAGTCGCAGACCGCTCAGTCGATGTTGTCATCTCTAACTGTGTAATTAACTTGGCGCCGAACAAGAGACGGGTGTTCGAGGAGGCTTTCAGGGTTCTTGCGCCAAACGGACGGCTGATGGTTTCAGACATCGTGCTGCTAAGGGAGCTGCCGAAAGCTGTTCAGAAGAACGTTGAGGCTTACGCGGGGTGCATCGCGGGGGCGGAGATTAAAGAAAAATACCTTGAATTGATACGTAATGCGGGGTTCCAGAACGTCAATGTTCTTCAGGAAAAGGTTTACCCGCTTGAATACATAATAAGCGAACCTGAAAGTAAAGAGGCAATCAGCCGTTTAGGCATGACTGCTGAAGAAGTGAAACAGGCCGCCGACTCCGTGGTAAGCATAAGCGTTTCAGCCTCAAAAAATAACTGAAACTGCCTTTGTCTCTTTTCATTTACTCGTTCTTTTAAATTTGAGAATGGATGAATCGTCAAGCGGCTTCTATGAAAGGAGCCTTTCAGAGGAGCCTTTTTGCGAAAGCTTTTTCTCTCCAAATCGCTTTCCTTTTGAGCGTAAAGGAGATTTGTCCGCGTTTTATGTCTGACACTGTCAATAGTGATTCTGATCGTAAGAAGGGCGCAGAGGATCTAGTACATAGCAGTCAACTGATAAAGAGAATCATAGACAGCGTCGGTGATGGAATTTATGCAATTGACAAAAACGAGAATCTAATTTTTGTTAATAAAAGAATTGCGCGGCTTGCCGGCGCCGAACCGAGCCAAATGGTTGGGAAAAAATGGTGGCAATTCTTCCCAAAGATAATTGGCACAGTTTATGAAAAAAACCTTCGCGAGGCTAACCTGAAAAGGGAGTTCAAATGCTTTGAATGGAAAGGCACTTACTCAGATACAGTTTGGGAAGTCAACGTTTTCCCGTTTGAAGACGGAATAATAGTAAATACACGGGATATCACGGAGCACAAGAAAGCTGAGGAAGCGTTGGCTGAAAGTGAGCAAAAGTACCGTACAATTGTTGAAACTGCAGCTGAAGGCATCGCTATCGCTACACCTGAAGGCAAACACACTTTCGCTAATAGCAAGCTGACTCAGATGTTCGGCTATTCCATCGATGAAGCCCTTAGAAAATCAAGCTTCGATCTCATGTTTGAAAATGATAAGAATCATAGAAACCGAGTGTTGCAAGCGAGGAAAGAGTTAGAAAATAACAAAATTTCGTTTGGCGAACTTAAGTTCCGACGCAAAGACGGCTCCGTCCTATGGACAGCTTACAATGCTTCTCCAATGTTTGACAGCCACGGAAAACACATTGCGAACATAGCAATGTTTAGCGACATTACTGAACGCAAAAAAGCCGAAGAAGCATTGAAGAACAGCGAAGAAAGGCTAAATCGCAGTCAGGAAATTGCGCATCTTGGAAGCTGGGAGCTTGACCTAAAAGCAAACAAGCTAACGTGGTCAAATGAAGTCTACAGAATCTTTGGACTTAAACCGCAAGAGTTTGGAGCGACTTACGAAGCTTTCTTGGCTTCTGTCCACCCTGACGACCGCGCAGCCGTGGACGCGGCATATTCTGGTTCCCTCAGTCAAGGAAAAGACAGTTATGAAATTGAACACAGGGTTGTAAGAAAAGACAACGGTGAGATACGGTACGTCCATGAAAAATGCACCCATATTCGAGATGAATATGGGCAAATTGTCCGATCTCTGGGTATGGTGCACGACATCACGGAGCGCAAGAAAGCTGAGGAAGCATTGCTGCAAAGTGAGGAACGGTTCCGCTCAGTGTTGAATAATTCCTTGGAATTAATTTACCGTGTAAACCTGCAGACTGGGCGTTATGAGTATATGAGCCCATCATGTAGTGGGATATTAGGTTTTGAACCAGAAGAATTGCTGGGAATGAGCAATGAAAAAGTCCTTTCGCGTGTGCATCCAGACGATTTACCTTTGTTGCGGACAGAATTGGCGCATATTGTTGAGGCGGGAAAAGGCATTTTCGTGTACCGCTTCAAACG
The DNA here is from genome assembly GCA_963768345.1 of Candidatus Bathyarchaeota archaeon. GTDB lineage: Archaea > Thermoproteota > Bathyarchaeia > Bathyarchaeales > Bathycorpusculaceae > Bathycorpusculum. Next base: position 68,707 of record CAVYHL010000003.1, read on the forward strand.
CAAAGATGACCAATACATTTGGTGGTCAAATCTTATGGTTGTCACCAAAGACGAGAATGGAAAGCCGCTTTACCGAGATGGCTACGGCAGGGATATTACTGAAAGCAAGAAGGCTGAAGAAGCGCTTAAAGAGAGTGAAGAGCTTTTCTCGAAAGCCTTCCACAGCAGCCCTTCTGTGCTTGCTATTGCGCGTACCGCTGATAATTGCGTTATAGATGTGAACGAGGCTTTTTTGAGCCTTTTGGGGTATAGCCGAGAAGATGCAGTCGGTCACACATTGAAAGACCTGAACTTATTCCCTGATTATGGCAAACCTCAGAAGATTCTTGATGAAGTGCTTGAAAAAGGAAGCGTATGCAATCATGAATTGAAAGCCCGAACAAAAACCGGCAGAGTGCTCAACATGCTTGCTTCGTTTGAAATTATCACCCTTCAGAGGGAAAGGCATCTTCTTATCACCTTAGTCGACATCACAGATCAAAAGATTATGCAGAAAAAAATAGAAGCATACACAAAGAATCTGGAGAAGCTTGTCCAAGAACGCACAAAACAGCTAAAGGATGCCGAACGCTTAGCAGCGATTGGTGCAACGGCGGGCATGGTTGGTCATGACATCCGCAATCCCCTGCAGGCAATAGTCAACACTTTGTTCTTGGCACAGAAGGAAATCAAGGAAACTCCTGAAAATGAACACATGAAGAACATGAAGGAAAGCTTGGATGTGGTTGAGGAAAACATCTTCTACATTAACAAGATCGTAGCTGACCTTCAAGATTATGCTAAGCCGCTTAATCCCTCGATAAAAGAAACCGACTTAAAAGTCTTAATTGACAAGGCATTAACGATGATTCAGGTCCCGAAGAATATTAATCAAAATGTAAAAGTTGACGATGAAGCAAAAAAAATCATGACTGACCCTGATTATCTTAACCGTATCATAAACAATTTAGTCTTGAACGCAGTCCAAGCGATGCCGAACGGCGGCACACTCTCCATAGGCGTCCACAAGGATGAGGAAACAAGCGACTTCTTGATAACAATCGAAGACACAGGTGTCGGTATTCCCCGAGCAATAAAAGACAAAGTGTTTTCTCCAATGTTTACCACTAAATCTAAGGGGCAAGGCTTTGGTTTGGCAGTAGTTAAGCGCATGACGGAAGCGTTAGGTGGAACAATATCCTTCGAAAGCCAAACGGGTAAGGGCACGGCATTCACAGTTCGCTTGCCTTCACCCAAGAAATAGCGCCTTGTCAGGATTAGGTATTTGATTTCTACTTGCTTGATCGCTTGGTGCCGTCTTCGCTATGATCCTTTCGGGCAGTCTCGGCGCTCACGATTATTTCACGTTTCCTCTAAAGGCAAAATACACTTACTCTATGCTTGATATGAGGGATTACCTTGAAGAGCTTAACCGTCTGAAAAAACAACTTAGTGTCTAATTTCTTGTTTTGACTGAGTAGTCTGCTTCGAAGTTTCTCGGGGTTATCTGCCTGATGATTATTCATTCAGTTGATTGCTTCAAAAACAATTTCAGGGTATTTTTTTCTGAGCACCAAAGCCTCACCAATCAGGTTTTCTCTTCCAAACGTTCATTGTACATTGACCCCAACAGTAAGAACTACCCTTAAATTGACAGCCGTTACAGGCAATATTAGTGAATTTTGGTGCAAACTCTCGTTTCGAGTGAACGCGAACAAAAACCTTTTTCGGTTCAAGTTGAATCGCAGACACACCGTCTTTTTGGTTCTTTATACGCTGTGGACATTTTTCGTAGATTGCGGGATTAGAAAAAATAGATTGAGGACAAGTTGAACCCGCACACTCACGAACACTTAACTCAAATTCTCCTAAACCAGGTTCAGCCCTAGCGTACTCACAACAGGGCGCTTTCCCAGCGTCTTTCCCATTGTCAACCTCGGTCATATCTATTGCGACCTCCTGCGAATCAATGTTTTCCCTTTCCGCTAACTGTATTAGTAAGACAGCCTAAAGACGTTTGCGATGCTGTTTAGGATGAAGACCAGAAACGTTGAAAAGACAATGTTTTCTTATCTGGCTTTGACGGCGTAGTCTGCTTCGAAGTTTCTGGGGGTTATTTGCCTGGTTTTGCCAACCTTCAATTCGGCTTTGCTGGTTAACGCCTTGAACTGTTGAGCGAAGCCCTCCACGTAATCCAGTACGCCGCAGCCGTAGCAGAAGCCTCCAGAAAAAGAAACCGTGACGCTTACAGGCGATACTGATACCAGTTTAGCCGTAATTTCGGGGCTCCTTAGCCTGTTGTAGAGGGCGACGGCTTTACCGACGACCTGTTCGAGTTCCTGCTGATTCAACGCCATTGCTTGACGCCTTAGAAGGGTATTCTCGCGCCGTCGAAGCCTAACTTTGAAATCCCCAGCTCGTCTTTCACTTCTCGTAGCTGTGCAGCCGTGAAGACGGGACCGTCGCGGCAGACTCGGTACTTGCCGATGACGCAGCTTCCGCACAAGCCTATGCCGCACCGCATCAGCCGTTCAAGGCTCGCTTCCAAGGGCAGCTTGCGCTGCTCCGTTAACTCAAAAATCTTCTTCACCATAACTTCAGGACCGCACGTGTAGATCATGTCGAATCTTTCCCTGTCCAGCAGTTTGGCTAGGGGCTCAGTTACCAAGCACTGCAAACCGTACGTGCCATCTTCCGTGGTGGTAATCAGGCTTTTCTCGTTGCAGATGCCGCTGAGCTCACGTACAAAGAGCAGTTCATCCTTGGTTTTTGCGCCTTCAACAAAGGAAAGCCGTTCGGTTTTGGATGAAAGCTGCTTCGCCAGAAACAACAGGGGCGCCGTTCCCGTGCCGCCGCTGATCAGCAGGACTCTGCCTCGGCTTTCAGTGAAGCTGTTCCCGAAGGGTCCCCGCACGCCGACGGTTTCGCCTGCAGCCATGCCGTGCAAGTGCCGAGTTGCGTCGCCGACCTGCTTCACCGAGACGGAAACCAAGTCTTTTCCAACATCCATTATGCTCAAGGGAATTTCGTCTATTCCCGGCAGCCAAAGCATCAGGAATTGCCCTGGCTTCGCCTTTGAGCATAGCCTGTCGTAGATTGTGAAGGTTTTCACGGTTGGGCTTTCCGTTCGGACCTGCACGATTTCCGTTGTTCTAATCGTGTTAGCTGCGATGAGCGAGGTTGACAATTTCCTTCACACTCCCAAAATGTCTCTTTCTTAGGTAGACTTCTAAGCCTTTAGTTATTGACTGGAAAACATCCGTGCCCTCCCAAGCCAAAGCGGTGCCGACCTGCACTGCCGAAGCGCCAGCGAGGAAAAACTCGACGGTGTCGCGCCAGTCACTTATGCCTCCGCAGCCTATTATCGGCACGTCAGGCAGCTCTTCCCGAATGTCATAGACGCACCGCAACGCAACTGGTTTGAGGGCTGCACCCGATAGCCCGCCTTTAATGTTGCTTAGGACGGGACGCATCGTCTCCGTGTCAATCGCCATTGCCTTAAGCGTGTTCACAGCCGTTAACGCGTCAGCTCCCGCTTCAACCGCCGCCTTAGCGGTCACGGCGATGTCTGCAACGTTTGGCGTAAGCTTCACGATTATCGGCTTGCTGACTGTCGCCTTCACTTTCTCGACTACTTGGGCGAGAAGCTTCGGGTTTTGACCTATTTCCGCGCCCGTGAACTGCACATGCGGGCAAGAAACGTTCAATTCCACAGCGTCAGCTCCTGCTCCGACAGCTTTCTTGGCGACGGCTGCATACTCCTCGGCAGAGTAGCCGAAGACGCTGACTATGAGTGGGACGCGGAGGATGGTTTTCGCATACTCTATTTCTCCAGCGTACTCGTCGATGCCGGGGTTCGGCAAGCCCATCGCATTTATCAATCCAGCTTCAGCCTGAACCACCGTCGGGTTAGGGTACCCAGCCCTCGGCTCCACGCCGATGGATTTTGAGACCACTGCCCCAGCGCCGTCCTTAGCCACGCGGTGGAGGGATTCCGCTGAGAAGCCCAAGATGCCTGAGGCAAGAATCGTCGGGTTCTGCAACTCCAAGCCCGCAAGGTTTACCCGTAACGGGTTGCTTTCCAAGTTTCTTTTTCACCTTCCTAAAAATAGTCTGCACAACTGAAAAGATAAAGTTTCGTTTAACGCGAAAAACCAAACTGAAAAGTGGGCACGCTGGTAGTCCCTAAATTGTGTATGCAAGGATTAAATTTTAATCCCCAAACCCTAGTACGCACGCATCCACTCTCCTACGCATACCCCCCGTATCGCCGTATACGTGAGGAGTCAGTCACTCAGTCAGCCAGTCACACACGACTAACAAAAAAAGCAACGATTGAATAAAGAATCGAATCCCTTTTCGTTCTTACCCAAAAATTTAAGCATACAAAAAACAAATGTTGCATGGTGAGGGGCTTGCCTAAAATCGAAACATCTGTGTATTTTGATACCTCTTATCCCAGTTCTTATATTGACACAAAAAAAGGGTACCCTCTGAAGATAGCTACTTTTTTTAAGTCAAAAGGTATTCCAATTCTGAATGCTGTAGAAACTCACAATTTTATTGTAAAATCATTGGAAAACCATGATTCAAACTTCAAGGTTATTATATTTTCTCAGGATATTGTCCCCGAAACTATTTGTGAAGAATCTACTTCAAACACATTATTGCGAGAATACCTTGATGCAGGCGGAAATATCGTTTGGATGGGGGATATACCTTTGTTTAATATAGGAAAAGAAAATAATGCTGAACTTATACCTGCGTACAGATATGGTGCCCCCGTTTACGTGCTAGGAATTATTCCACTGTTTGTTTCGACTCTGAAAAGTGTTGACTTCAGCTTTTTGGGAGAAACGCTTGGGTTAAGGCATCACTGGACAAGCACTCGACCAGTACTTAAAGACAGCACAATGAGTGTCTTAGCTTCATCTAAGAACATCGGCTCAGATTATTTTGTAGATGTACCCAGAGAAAGAACCCTGTTTGGAAAGATTTACAATTCGTTGAGAAACTGGAGAAGCGTCGAATTTGCTGGATTCAAGTTTGAAAGAGAACCTCGAGACCAAATCCGAGAAAGTAAAGAACTCCCTCGTCATACACTTTATGAAACACATCCAAGTGCTTGGATAAAAAGTTATAATGCAGAGTTTCCACTATGTGGTTTCTTCAGAATATGGGATTACTGCCCTAGAATATTCCCAGATTCAATGCTTGAAGAACTATATTCCTTCACTCTAGGAGTCTGCAAGAGAATTAAGGTGTAGATGAAATTTAGCGCGCATGGCTGTTCCTAAAATAGTCTGAAGGATGTTTTTGGTTAACTTTTTTCTTGAATAACGTTTAATGTGGAAACCTATTAACGATGCAAAAGCCTCAAAAATGAATTTAGGAACACGCATGCGCGCGTTTTTGGATGCTGGTTCAAAATCACTTCTTAAACATTGGTGTGTCCTGAATGTACTCTTTGCCAGTTCTCAACGCGATTTCAGCCTTCGCCAGTTCGCTTCCCAGATAGGCTAAGTGGCTGGGCTGCGTCGCCAGACCCAACTTGGCAATTTCCAAGTAAACGGCGTCAGCCATCTTGCCCTTGATGATTTTGTCGGGGGCGTCTGTTTCTTGGCTTGTGTAATGCGCCGCAACGATGTTTTCGCCGAGGCGATCGATGATGATTCTGAAGGAGCCCGCCTTGTCCAACTCGACTGGCCCCTGATTTTCAGCAAGGATAACGGTTGCCTTATGCTCCAGCGCCCTGTCGAACGGCTCCTCACGGTTTCTCTTATCCTTAAACAGGAGCAAATCCACGCCGAGGTCTTTAGGAACGCTGCCACGTTTCTTCGCCAGAAACATCATCCTAGCCGCAGCCGCCTCTTCGCCGACGCTGCCTTTCGCCTTGTCGCTTTTCTCAGTCGCCAGAAGGATGCTTGCGCCCACCTCAGAGGACAAGCGTGCCAGCAAAGCGTTAACCCCCACGGAGTCCGCATCCATCAGTTCGGTAACGTTTGAGGCGCCGACGAACAGGGGCACAGCGGGGTTTCTCTGGGCGAACTGGCGAAACGCGATGAACGATTCCAAAACGTCTGTGGGGTCAAGAATAAGGTCGGCTAAGCATTTTGACACGCCTAAACGCTTGGCATGCGCGATTGTTTCTTCAAGAAACTTGACGCGCTCCTCGGCTTTTTTGGGGAAGATCCCTTGCCGCTGGTTTGTGGGAATCACGACGATGGCGACGTCTGAGACGTAGGGCGCGATCGCTTCTATGTTGCCTGCGTCCCCGCTTAGCACAAGGTCTGCGCCCGCGCGGACAGCCTCATGGATCTCCGCTGGGTCAACCGAGTCTATGCTCACAGGCACGTCCACAGCGCGTTTGACAAGCTTAACCAGCCGTTTAGCGTCTGAAGGACACGATTCACCCGCAACCATCCCGACGTCAACGATGCTGGCGCCAGCCTTCACGAAACCTTTCGCCAGCCGCTGAATCGCCGCGTCATCCATTGATGGGGCATCGACGATTTCTGAGAGCACACGCATAGGAAAATCTCTGCCGACCGCCAAGCTCCCAACCAGCATGCTACCTGGTTTCTTGAGTAGCTCAGCGCGGTTTCGCTCTGTCTCCTCGATTTCCAGAAGCGCTTTTTGCTGAAGCTTATCGCGGAGCAGGTCGCAGGCTGGCACAGTTGTTGAAAGCTCAACTTGCCCGAGCGAATCCAGTACCAGCGGTAGGTCAGCGGCGTACCGTGGACCCTTGAATGCTTGGATGCCGAGGGCTTTTGAGATGGCTGAAGTGTCGCCGCGGACTAAACCTGGCGTGAGGATAAGAGCGTAACCTCTTAAATCAGATTCTTTCAGGGCTTCAACGATGGCTTTCGGGGTCAAGAAGGCGGCGACGGCGACATTCAACGCTAACACGTCGGTTTCCACATGGCTTTCCTTGGCGTAGCGTTCAACTGCCTCTTTCGCAAGTTGACTGGTTACTAGGAGCACTTTCATTTCTGACGCCAAGCCTCGATTCTTTTCTTTAAATCATCCATGACCAAAGAGTACTGAGAGTTCGGAGCCACTCGACCCGCCACCTCGTCGCAGCAGGCAATCTTCTTCAAGAGCTCGCCGACGCGTTCCTGCTCCTTTTCGTCGTTTGCTAAGGCTTTCACGCGCGTTGCGTGGATAATGGCTTCAAGCGTCGCTCCAAACGCGCGGCAGTAAACCTGCGGGTATTTCCGCGTCGCCTGCACTAACTCAACGGCGAAGTCCGCCCTCGTTTTTTCCGCGCCCTGCGCCGCCATCTCGGTGACTGAGACTTCCACGGTTGCCTCTGCCAATCGCAGCTTCGGCGCGTTGACCGCCTTGGCTTTCTGGAACCAGCCCTTCGGCAGCACGCCGCCTGGGTTTGCCTCTTTGAAGGCTGTTCTGTAGTAAACCTCTATGTTGCCTGTCAGGTTCAAAACCGCGCACCTGCCTGATTTGATGTTGGCGAGGGTGGCTGAGGAGTTGAAAAGGCTGATGGCGAGGTGCTGCTCATCTGTCATGGTTACGCCCATGGGGGCAGCGTTCGGTTCCCCGTCTGCATTATAGGTGGAAACCACGGTTTCAGTAACCGCGCCCTTCAAGAAACCTAAGTCGCTTAGCTTAGCCATCGAATCAACCCCATTGACCTAGAAGATTGCAATAATTAAGTTTTACCAACGCAAACAGCGGTTAGCTGCCGTCCCCAACTTTCAGGATGAATCCGCTTAAAATTACATAGGCAGAAATTAACCATAAAGACCAGAAAATATAAGCGACTGCCCGCAGAAGTGCAACCGATGCAGAAATCAATCTTAGCACCCGCCGCCATAAGCTCAATAAGAATCGCAGTCTTGCCCCTCTTCTTCATCCTCTACAACGCTGGAAACACCATCTTGTGCCTAGCACTGTTCGCAGTCGCAGCCGCCACCGACCTGTTCGACGGCTACTTGGCGCGCAGGCTAAACGTCACCACCACGTTCGGCGCCTACTACGACGCAGCCACCGACTTCGTCCTCTTATTCGGCGCCTTTACGTTCTTCGCCCTGAAAGGGTTCTACGCCGCATGGCTGCCGCTTCTCATCGTCGTCTCGTTCGCCCTGTTCTTGATCTCAAGCCTCTACGCCAAAAAACTCTACGACCCAATCGGAAGGTACACGGGCAGCGCGCTGTACATAGGCGTCGTGCTGACTCTCACGCTTCCGTCACAGGCAACCTTCAGCTTTGTACAATACGCTTTCTTGGGGTGGTTCCTGATCTCGCTTGTAAGCCGAGCCGTAAGCTTGACAAAGCACGTGTAAATTTCGGCTCGTCAAATCTCGCTCGTTGATTCACGGACTTTTTTTACGGGTCTTCCCAGTCGCGTCTCATTTCATCTTTCTCTTTCTGCAAATCCTTGAAAGGGTACTTGCCTCGCAAACTGCGAACGTCAGACATTTTCCCACATTTTAAACTTACGACTAATGAATTGATATACGTCACTGACATTGTCTGATTCTTCTATTTTCTGACTTCAATGGCAAAAACCATTATTGATAAATCACTCAATTACTCCTGTTTGATTTGGTTGCCTGATCCTTTGGAGACAAGAGAGCCCAACCCTTTCCCGAACCTGATTCGCGTTTCAACAGGCACTGCCATAGTTCTCGGTTTAGCGCGGGGCAAGCTGGATGCTGAGCCGACGACCGCGTACCTCATGACATACAAGCTGGGCAAGTGCACGGCTAACTGCGGTTTCTGCCCCCAAGCCCGAGGCAGCAGGAGCAGCGCTGAGTTGCTGTCAAGGGTTTCATGGCCGACCTTTCCGACCCCCGGCGTCCTCACAGCCATCGGAGCCGGGTTCAGGCAGGGGAAAATCAGGCGGGTCTGCATCCAAGCCCTGAACTACCCTGAAGTGTTAGCGCATCTTGAAGCCCTCGTCAAGGCAATAAAGAAGCAGGTCGCCGTTCCCGTCTCGGTTTCCTGCCAGCCCCTTAACGCGGCGAACGTTGAGCTCTTAGCGAAGGCGGGCGTTGACAGGCTTGGGGTTGCGCTGGACGCGGCTACTGAAGCCCTGTTCGACAAGGTTAAGGGCAAAGGTGCAGGCGGCTCCTACAGTTGGGACGGGCAGTTCCGCGTGTTGGCTGAGACGCTGGCGGTTTTCGGGAAGGGAAACGTCAGCACGCACGTTATCATCGGGCTGGGCGAGACCGAGAAGGATGCCGCGCAGATAATTCAGAGGTGCGTGGACATGGGTGTTTTGCCTGCCCTCTTCGCTTTCACGCCCGTACGAGGAACCGCGCTGGAAAAGAATTCGCCTCCGACGCTTGAGTCCTACAGGCGGGTGCAGCTTGCCAGATACCTGATTGTCGAGGGCTTGGCGCGGGCTGACGACATGCGTTTTGATGATGACGGAAAAATTGTAGCCTTCGGCTTGCAGAAAGAAGCAATAGAGGAAGTGGTCAAGTCTGGCGAGCCCTTTCACACTTCAGGCTGCCCAGGCTGCAACCGACCCTTCTACAACGAAAAACCAAGCGGCCCAATCTACAATTACCCAAGAAAAATAAGCAGAGAAGAAACCCAAGAAATAGTTGGGCAGCTGGGACTTGCCTAAGTTATCAGCTGGTCAGCCGTTCGAGCCGCTTGGCTCTTCTCGTCTTTGGGAAGCCTCGGTTTCTGCCTCGTCACCTGCTCAACCAGACGCCAGAACTCATCCATCGTGTAGCCTTTCAGCAGGTCCTTCATGAGCCTCTTCACCTGGTAGTACGTCATCTGCGCCTCGCCCTTATCCAGGTTTTCCTGCGGACCCTTGATGCGTCGGAAAAGCTCATCCATCTGACGCGGCGACGCGCGGATTCCAGCCTTCTCCAGAAGCTTTTGGATCAGCGTCTGACCTGTGCTTCTGCCTATGAAAATCGTGGTTTCTCTGCCTACGATTTCAGGCGGGAACGGCTCGTAGAGCAGGGGTTGAGCCATCATCTCCTCAACCTCTTCCTCCACCTCATGCGTGAAGATGTTCTCGCCGATTATGGGCTTGTGGAACTGGATCGGGAGGGCAAACGCTTTTTCCGCCGACTGAGCGACACGGTAGATCTTGCCCATGTCTATTCCAGTGTCGATGTTGTAGAGAAGCTCCGCCGCCGTCACAATCTCTTCAAACGGGGCTATTCCCGCGCGTTCTCCGAAGCCAGCTATGCAGGTGTGCAAGTACGCGACGCCTTCCTCCATGGCTGCCAAGGTGTTAGCTGATGCCAACCCGAAGTCGTTGTGGCAGTGGACTGACAGCGGAATCTTGTTTCTCACCGCGTCAGGCAACCCTTCACGTACATGCGCCACAAGATAACGCATGGAAAGCGGTCTGATGAAGCCCACGCTGTCTGCTATTCCAAGGGTTTTTGCGCCAGCCTTGGCTGCGAAGTCGAAAGCCTGCAGTATGTCTTCGAGTGTTGTTCGGGTGGCGTCTGCGAGGATGAAATTCACTGTTGCCCCATGTTTCTTGGCGTAATCTATGCTTTCAGAAATTCGCTGCAGTGCCTGGTCCTTAGTCATTTTCAGCTTGTACTGCAGGTTTAACCCGTTAATCGGCGTTTCAACGGTTATCTCCTTGATTCCGCACTCTAGGCAAGCGCCTACGCTGTTCTTGGTCGGCTCAGCCGAAGCGGTAAGCTTGACGTGGCTGAAGCTCTCGTTAACAATGCGTTTGACGTTGCGTTTTTCATCCTCAGACAAGGCTGGGAACCCAACGTTGATCATGGCGACGCCTGCCTCATCCATCAACTTGGCAAGCCTAACCTGCTCCACGTAAGTCAAGTAGACAGTTGGCGCTTTGATGCCTTCGCGGAACGTTTCATCCCAGATAAAAACTCGGTCAGGAAGCTTAGGCGGCAAGTTTTTCCTTAGACGGTTGTAATTGGCGATTAATCCTTGAGCTTCCAGCTTCTTGAATATGGTTTTTCTCATCCAAACACAATCCAGCAATATGAAGGGTAGACAGTATGTTTAATCTGCAAATTCCTATATAAAAACTACATTATCAAACGTAAAAGCGGCGTTTCTGCACTATCGGAATAGAGACTTTTCAGGTCGGTTTGTGAACGCCTTCCGCAAGCATCCTTTGCTGGCTTCTTGAAACAGCGTTGGCTTGCAAAAGTCTTAAGTGCACAGAGGGTAAATGTATAACCGCCAAGGGGTAACAGGAATGAGTAGCCTGCAAAACATGATCGAGAAAATCAAGAAGTTAGAAGCAGAAAAAAAGAGTCTTCTTCTCGAAATTGACGAACTTAAGAAAATGGCGGATGCAAAAGCCTCTGCGTTGGAAACTGAGGTTGCTTCCCTGCGGGAGGAGGCTAAGACGCTGAAGACCCTGATGGGGCAAGAGCAGCCAAGCGCAAACCGACTGAACGTAGACCCAACTAAGGTCAACTAGCCATCCAGCGGCTTTTCCTGTCCATCACCTTCTACTGCTGTTCAGTCGGCGGAGGAGTTCTTTTCACAAGAGCGTTTATGCTGTTAGCCAACGCGTTACATGCCGTTTGCCGCGGCGTCACTGACGTGTCAGTTTCCAGTCTTTCAAGAGTCTTGTGTAAGCTGTCGATTTTATCCGTGATTTCCTGCTTCTTCTTCTCGTAGGCGTCATGCAGTTTCTCCTGGTCAGCCGTGAAGCTTGCCAATGTCACTTCAAGCTCATTCTTCTTAGACTTCAACGCCTGCCTCGTCTGAAAAAGCCTCTGCTCTGCTTCCTTTCGAGCCCTGAACTTGTAAAAGCTGATTTTGATTTCTTCCTGACTTGCCACATCGTCTTCCAACTCGCGGATTTCCGTGCTTAGGCGTTGCACGTCGGCGTTTCGTTTGAAGCTTAGCTGTCTAGTTTTTTCAGCGTACTCCTTGTCGGTTTCCACCAGCAAATGGTTGTTGTCGGCTAATTCTTTGGCTTCCCCCGTGAGGCTTCCCTCCTGAATCCTGCTTTCGGCGAGCGCGCCCTCGACGTCGAGGAAAATCTGCTGGCGTTCCTTGACGAACTGCTCGTCAACTTTTATGCCTGAGTTCGATTCGAATTCGGAGATTATTTGCCGCAGGTTCACCAGCCAAGGGTCAAAGTATTGGCTGAAGGGTGAAAGAGCAAAAATCTGGTTGCCCAGCCTGGTTAAGCTGCCCAGCGTTTTTTCGACGGCGTCCTGCGGCGAAACCTCATTTGGCTCCTCCGCGTACTGGATGCCGCTTACCCGCTGCGGCTTCTTCTCCTTCGCCTTCTTCTCATGCGCCGACTTCGAGAACTGCCGAGATGCGCCTCGACGTGAACCAGTTTGATGGGACATAGTCAACCAGAGTGCGCAAGAAATATTTAACAATGACTGTACCGCAGAATTGGAAAAAAAGTTTGGTTTGCGGGTCTACCATTTTTGTGTTGGGATTTTGTTGTAAATACTAGACCCCCTCATAGGATAGGCTGCTTCTGTCAGAGCCTGTTTTATGTTGCTTTTTTGGTTCAGAGACCAAATCAAGTTGAACGGTTTTCCGTTTTCTATGCTGAAAACAAGTAATTCGCGGGGAAAACAGGTGTCAACGAATTGATACCTGAAATTAGGTATAACCCAATTTATACCAGACTCCGAGCCAGGTCTAAATAAGCGGCCAGGTTTGCCTAAGATATGGAGGAGGACTTAAGATCCTCTGGCGCAGGCCTTCGTGGGTTCAAGTCCCACCCCCGGCACCACTATGGTCAAAAATACTAGGGTTTTTTGGCATTTTAGCAGTGTTTTCTCTGATCGTCAGTTTTTCTCTTAGGAAATATAATCGTTTTAGCCAAAATAAGTTAGGTAGTGGACAAAGGAATACTTGGAAAAATTGGGAAAAGCACTTGGCGTTTTACTCGATAGGAAGAAAAAGATGTAGCAATCCATTAAGTGATTAATCCTTTAAAGATAATCTGCTCTTTCCCTCAAATCTTAATTAGTACATTATATGAAAGTATTGTCAAGCGGGTAATGCGGTCAAAGGTGGATATATGTCTGTAAACGCAAACAAACCGGATAGGTGGAAAGCAGATATCAGGCAGTCCGTCGATTTTTACAACAATTGGTTCATGAAATTTGCCCCTAAAGCATACCGCGATACCCGTCTCGAATCTACAAGGCAAGTGGAAACGGCACTTAAACAAACCGCTAATCTCACCAATGTAACGGCACGGATGCTTAAAATTAATCCTAGCGCGTTGCAAATGCTCAGAATGGCGACAGCTCCTCCAATTGCGCGTGATAGGCTTATCGGTTTAGCTAATATTTCCAAAAATTTGGTAAAAAATATGGAAGAAAATCATAGATTATCGCCAAAAATGCCTGAGGAAATAGTTGATAGGGAACTTAACAAAATAAGCGAATTAATAATGAACCTTGCAGATAAGGATATTTTCCCTTGGCTTGAGACAAAAACAGAACCTGAAGAAAAGGATGTTTATCGTGCAGCAACAATTGTGGCAGATCGTTTGTGTGGTGCTCAATCAGATCCTATTATTCGGAATGCTCAAGAAAAGAGACAACTCGATTTAACCAAGGGTTGGCTTGAACAGCGAGAATACCACTTTGTAGATTCATATAAAGTGAAATTTAAGAATATGATTCCAGGCACGTTTACCTTCCGTTTAGGTGTTAGTGTTAATTTATCTGGCGGTACAAAGCAGATTAACATTCCAGTTGACATAGTAATTATGCCGAAGAATGCCAAACCTGGTGACCTGCCATTGCTCATAGAAGCGAAGTCTGCAGGGGATTTTACCAATCCAAACAAACGTCGAAAAGAAGAAGCAATGAAAATTTCTCAGCTCCAGTTCACATATGGAAAGGGAGTAAAGTTTGTTTTGCTTCTTTGTGGTTACTTTGATTCTGGATATCTAGGATATGAAGCAGCGGAAGGTATCGACTGGATTTGGGAACATCGTATAGATGACCTGGCAAGTTTTGGAGTATAACAATGGTTACAAATAACTTAATAGAGAATTCTCGGTTGGAAGTCCAAAAAAATTTGGATAACACTAGATTACATGAAGCAAGACGAAAGTTAGGTCAGTTCGCTACACCTTATCCAATAGCAATGGAAATGCTTCAGTATGCTTCTACAATATTGCACCAATCGGAAATCAGTTTTCTTGATCCTGCTTTTGGAACCGGAGTATTCTATTCAGCATGCTTGGATATTTTTTCCGTAGATAGAATCCGAAAGGCGGTTGGTTATGAAATCGATAAAATGTATTGGAAAGCCGCTATCAATCTTTGGAATCATGAGCAGCCTCTTCACCTTATAAATGATGACTTTACTCGAACTCCAAGTCCAAAAACCGAAAAAGAGCGGTTTAATCTCATTATTTGCAATCCTCCATATGTTCGCCATCATGCAATGACAAGTGAGGAGAAAAAAAGGCTTGGCTATTTGGCAGTTACAACCGTTGGCATAAGACCCAGCGGCTACTCTGGATTATATTGCTACTTCCTGTTGCTTTCACATTTTTGGATGTCGAAAGGCGGTATTGCAGGGTGGTTAATTCCAAGCGAGTTCATGGATGTAAACTATGGCAAGCAAATCAAAGAATATCTGCTTAGCAAAGTAACACTTCTACATATACACAGGTTTAATCCCTTAGAAGCTCAATTCAATGATGCCCTTGTTTCTTCTGCTGTTGTTTGGTTTAGAAACGATACCCCACCACCAAATCATAATATTACGTTCAGTTATGGCGGCACTCTGTTAAAACCTTCGGTTTCAAGGTTCATCACTGCAAACACATTAAAAGATGCTCTTAAATGGTCAGGTTTTCCGACTAATTCCTATAAACCTATTCAGAATCAATGTCTCAAAACTCTTGGCGATTTCTTCGCGATCAAACGTGGCATAGCTACAGGTGCAAACGATTTCTTTGTGTTGCCACAAGAAAAAGCTGAAAAACTTGAGCTCCCAAAACAATTTCTTAAACCAGTTCTTCCCCCACCCAGATGTCTTAAGGTAAAAATAATTGATTCCGATCAAGTTGGAAACCCAATTATCGATCAAAGGCTAGTGCTACTATCTTGCAATTTGCAAGAAAGTATCGTTAAAAAGGAATATCCAACCTTATGGCATTATTTGTTACACGGAAAAGAACAAAAAATCAACGAACGTTATATATGCAAACACCGTTCACCTTGGTATTCCCAAGAGAAACGACCAACGGCACCATTTCTTTTCAATATAATAGGTCGCCCAGATTATTCAAAGCGAAAAGGCTACAGGTTTATTCTTAACAAATCTCAAGCCACCGCCACAAATAATTACCTTATGCTTTATCCAAAGCCGCCTTTTCAAGAATTGCTAAACCGAGAGACAAAATTGCTGGATGAAACTTGGATAGCACTTAATTCAATCCCACTTAGTGATCTGCTAAGAGAGGGGCGGGTCTACGGCGGAGGCTTGTACAAAATAGAGCCGAAAGAACTTATGCGCGTTTGTTCAAACGAATTTAATAAATTTCTTTTACATCACCAAAAGCAGTTCCCCATTTTATGAAAAATTGGCGCCTAAGCTCAAGGCGACAAGGAATAGGAAATGGCTCTGAGATATGGGGGAGGACTTAAGATCCTCTGGCGCAGGTCTTCATGGGTTCAAGTCCCATCACTATGTAAACAAGATACCATTTCTAAGACAATTAGTGAAGTATTGAGTTTATTGTTTATGTGGATATCCTTGAAAGGTTTTACAAATTGAATATCTAGCAAAGCTAAAGAGCGAAAGTAAAAATATAATTAAATGTGAGAAAAATGGCTAGCAATCAAAAAGACTTCAGATCAACTAGAATTTTGCTTCCTCCCGATGCCTTTGCATTAGGACCCAAAACTAACCCGCTACCTACTGATTTAATTGACAAAGATACATGGGATAGCATGATTAATCTTCCAGATGATGTAAGCCTTAGAACTTCAGGTGACTATGGATCAACATTAAAGGTTTTCTGGAATGCTTGGAACGATTGGATTTGTTTGGTCCTTGCTCTGCAAAATGTAGCTGCTCCGAACCCAGCTGATTCGCCCATTGCACACTGTGCAGGTAATGCCATTGATGAGATTCAAGGATCAATATATAATTCTGTTGTAGGTTTTTATCGATTATCGTTTTCTGCATTACGCAATATGCTTGAGCAGATGACCATAGGGCTCTCTTTAGAATTAACGGGGGACACAACAAGCTTTTCGAAGTGGCTTCGAGGAGATAAAGAACTTAAATTTGGCTCGTCTGCTGACAAATTGTTAAATATTCCAGCAATACGAAACCTAGAGCAAACGCTTAGACATACGACGGGTGATAGTATTTTCCAACAAAAAACTCCAACATACACCGGAGGGCTCGCTCGCCGCCTGTTCAGAGACCTAAGTCAATTCACTCACGGGGGACCAAATCATACTAACACTGATTTATGGGAAGGCAGTACCGGTCCCATATTTGTTTCCAATTCATATGAAAAATGGTCAATTACATTTTGCAAGACATTCATGATTTGCGTACTGGAGGCTAAGCTTGCAAAACCATCGATCACCACACTTGGGGGTGGCTCAAAACAAACCATCGGTAATCTTTTCCGCTTACTAATGCCGCAATTACCACCAGCCGAAGATGGAACTGACATCTTCAATGCAACAAATGGATGTGGGATAATTTGATCAAGTGATGTTTGAAATTTTAATGCCACACTTGAGTGTCCCACGGAGAACCTACATAATGATGTGACTTTTTAGAATGCCCTTGATTATTGCTAGGAACGTATTTTCTTTCTTTTGGTAACAGCATACCTGATCCTAAGCATGAAGAAACTTAACAAGACGCCTAGAGCGGCAAAGGAAACTGTAGAATACCAAGGAAAGACCAAGTATATTCGCAAATAAGTCCAATAGAGCCACTGCAAGATCAGAATAAAAGCAATGAACATTATTGCATAGCCCACGATTTTTAGAATTTCGTATTGAGGAAGGACATATTTCCTAAGATATGCTTCCCCTTTTGAGCTTAAGGAGATTCCATCTGGTTTTCTTTCAAAATACCCTGATTGGTCCAAGGCGCTGTAAATTCCACCAGTGCTGTAGCCCAAGTTATCCTTGAGCTCAGAAATATCATTTCTGCGTTTGCCGTACTTGTTGTTAAGATATACTAGAAGAATTAAGTCTCTCAATTTGTCGCCTTTAAGCGAATCTTTCTGTTTTGCCTTTCCTTTAGCCAATCAAGGTCCTTCTACGTTTCTCTGTTATCAGACTATTCATAGTTGTATTATTCTGTTAAAAGAGTTTAGTATTTGTTCGCCAGTGGGATTTCAGCGGTGCCTCAAAATGACTAAAATGACCCAGACCAGATTAAACGAAATTGGCGCACGGTTCAGATATCGACTTGCTTGCTGGCAGGGATATTGCCCTACTGAGAAAGAACAAAGGAATCCTGACGTAAAGAGCTTGGCAACCCGGCTCAAAGGGCAGAATTATGAAGAGACTTTAGCAAATATTTTAGAATGGCAAGATAGAAATATGAGCTTCTGGACAGAGAGACACCCGCTCTCAACAATATTCAACTATTTTCCAATAGGCATGCTCTTCGCCTTTATGGTCGGTTTGATACCAACAGCCATTCTAAGCATATACCTGAAGACAAATTTCGTCATTTGGTTTTGCGCCTTGTCACTTACGGTTCTTCTAACTGGCACTATTCTAATCTTAACGATAACTATGCTGATCATCCGTTCTAATAGAAAGATACCTGTACTTAGAGGTCTAACAAATGCCTTCTCTAGTAGTATGCCAATAGATGCTCTGCTTCAAAATCGACTTGGTGTATGCCGAGACTATGCCAAGATGACTGCGTGTTTACTTTTGAATATTTATTGCAGTAGTGACATGCGCATCTATTTTGCTCATGCACCCAATCATGTGGCGACTGGCATCGCACTCGACAACAGATTGTACATGCTTGATCAGCGTCTGCCTATACTAACAATAGAAAAATGGAACTGTCACAGACGGTTAAGAGGAAAGTTAGAGAAGGTAGAAAATAACAGGCTAATAGCCGTTGAGCCCAAAGTTTTTTTGTCAAAAACTGATTTGACTCCAATAAACAAATCGTCGTTAGTGAGCCTAGCGCAGACTATGATGGAGTCATTAAACATAAATCCAAAAGAGCAAGAAGGGTCGAATCCAGTTGTAAGGGTGCGCTGGAGGAAGGGAATGATTTTGTATCAAGATGAAAATCTTGTCAATTCTTCTCTTACAAGATGGCTTCAGGCAAGAATGTCCATGGAATTAATCAAGACTTCAAACATATCAAGAATAGAAGCGATTTCTGAAAAAGACGACATTTTGTTTCTTATCCATTGCAGTCTTAAAAATTAACTGACAAGACCGAACGCAAAAGTCTTAATGCACGATATCCGGTTTGGAAACAAATAAGGAAGCAGGTAGAAGCTTGCTTTGAGAGTTTTTTGGGTTGTGGGGTTTGGAGATGAATTGAGGGGGGAGAAGGGAGAGCGTGTAAAAATTTAACGTCTCCAAACCTTTCCACCCAACCCGTCTTTTTCGGTTTTGTTTTTTGCCCTCCGTAACTATAAGGCTTTGAAAGCCTCGAACCAACGGTTGTAAGCCGTTAACATGTCCAGTGAAACGCTTGGTTTGCGTTCTTCGAGGATTTGTCGGAAGTCAGCCATGGTTAAGGCTCTTGGCGTGGCTTGCTTATCCATCGCTTTGCCTGACTCGAAGAATTCCCCGATGAGGCTCAGCTGGGCTGATTGGCATACGTCCCGTATGTCGCTTCCTGAGAAGCCCTCTGAAAGCCGTGCCAGCTCGTCCAGTTCCACGTCGCTTGCGATTTGCAAGTTGCTTGTGTAAACCTTGAACATGCTCAGGCGTGTGATGTTGTCAGCGAGGGGAACAAGGATTCTTTTCTGGAACCGCCTGATAAACGCCCAATCCAGATCCCACGGCTTGTTAGTCGCGCCGATGACGTAAACGTGAAGGTTCTTGCCCTTGTCAACTATGCCGTCCATTTCCTTTAGGAACTGGTTGCGCACGCGGATTTCTCCGCCGACCTCGTTGCTGTGCGCGCCCATAAGCGATTCTAACTCGTCAACGAACACTATGGCTGGTTTGCCGTCGGTTGCGGATTTGCGGGCTGAACCGAAAAGTTTAGCCACGTTCTGCTCAGCTTCACCGAGCCACTTGGACATGATGGACGCCGCGTCAATCGAGTAGAAGTTAGCATCAATCTCAGTTGCAACCGCCGCCGCCAACAGGGTTTTGCCGCAGCCTGGCGGACCGAAGAGCAGTATGCCGCGCGGCCAGCCCAGCGGGAACAGGTCGGGTCTTTGAACTGGGTACACGATGGCTTCTTTGACTGCTTTTTTAGCTACGTCTAAGCCTACCACTTCATCCCAGTTGACCTTGGGCTTCTCCGTGATGACGAGTTCTTCGTTGTGGGGCTTCGAGAGGCCACCGCCTTCCATGGTTGCTGCGCCGCTTTCGGCGTCGTTGTTGCTTGCCTCGTTCATTTCGGCTGAAGAAACGGCTCCCTGCAACGCTTTGATTCTTTCCTGATAAGCGATTGCCCGCTGAACGTAAACTTTATTGAGACCGTATTCAGGGTAAAGCTGCACAAGCTGCAGGAGGGCTTCTATGGCTTTTTGGTAAAGGGTTATTGCTCTTCCCTTTTGTCCCTGCTTATCTAAGCGTACAGCATCCAACGCGTACGCTGTCGCAGCTTTCTCAAGTTCGTTTGAAGCGCTCATTCTGTTGTTTTCTCTCCTTTCTCCTATTCAGGCGATCTTAACTCGATTTTTATCTTGCCCTTCGTACCCAAGCTTTCAAGGGCACGTTCGATTTCCTCGTTTGAAGTTTGAAGTTCACTCGAGCATCGGCTCAGGTCGATTTCACCGTTAGTCTTGCGGACGTACTCTAGCAGGACATCTTCCAAGTTCGGGTTCTGAACCTTCAGCGAGAACTCCTTAATCTCCTGCTTCTTGTAAGAGAACAGCGCCTTTGACGGGTCAAACCCAGTTTCCTCGGTGGTTTTGTGCCCGACCATCTGCGAAGAGGTGGCGGTTAGTGCCACAAGCTCCCTGACGGGTGTTTTCTCCTGCGCTGGTGCTGCACCGATGGGAGGCTCTGGAAGAGTCTCAGACAATTTCTGCTGCATGAAGCTCGTGACTTCCTTCAGTATTTCTTCGCCCCCTTCAGTCTTCCTTCCAACAGGAATCACGTCTTCGTCAGTAGTTATCTTCGCCGCGTGAAGCGTATCCTGAATGGCAACATTGACTGAATCCAGTTCTGAACTCACATCGGGGAGAACTTGGAAAAGCTCCTGAGAAACCCCCTGCAGCAGACGCAGTGCAGGCTTTAGGTCAGTGACGATGTCGCCCAGTTCCTTTATCGTTTCAAGACGCATGATTACTCGTTCAATAGCCAACTGAACGTTGTAGAGAAACTTCACGAGTTTTCTGACTTCAGCCAGTTCCGTAGCGCATATGGCGGCTTTTTCCCGGTTATTCTTCTTCAGCGCGCCCATGCACGATTCAAAAAGTATACGGTCTCTTTCCTTCAGGCGGAAACTGGCCTGTTCAAGTTTGCCTTGCTGAATCTTAAGTGTAGTGATTGATTTAGTGGCGACTTCACGGATAGGCGGAGGGGTCGGGTTGCTTAAAACTTTGATGCCTTATCCCTCCAGCGTGGCGTCTCCACTTTGCTTTGGCGTTTAGATGCCCGCTTTTCCTACTTCTTTAACGTAAACAATCACTGGGGGTTCAGGCAGTTTCGAAGCTGCAACATTCACCTGTTCAGCGTAAGTTTTTGTTCTCTGCACAGCATCCTGCGTGTCACCGAGGAGCACGCTTGAAACTTTGCTTTTCGTCAGCTCAAGGTCGGTTCTTTCTGAAGTTGCACGTCTAAGGGCATCTTGAAGCGCCACAAAAGCATTCTTGTAGTTTTCTTCATCTACTTTGCCGATTTCGTGCTCAATTTCCAGATTAGCGATGGCGTAGCTTAGGGATGTTATTTCGTCTTTGCACCGCTCGATTTCAACTGTAGCATCGTCAACGATTTCCTGAGCGTCTTTCCTAAGCGAAGACAGTACATTGGAGAAGCTGTTGTGCAGGTCCTGGAAGACTTCAGGGGTGATTTTTTTCTTGTCAAGAAGGTCTTTTAGGGCTTGGTCTTTGCGCCAAATTAACGGTATGTGGTCACATAAGATGCCTGCTTGAGACTTAATTTTTGTTACGAACGTGATTTCAGCGCCATTGAAGCGTAAGCTTTCCATGGGCTGTTTTGTAAATTGGCCATCACCAAATTCAAAGTAAACAGCATCAAATTTTCCGCTCGGGGTTAATGCGAAAGAAGCAATTTTACCGATTACTCGACCATACTCGTTCTTAACGGGTTTACCAATACAAAGAAAAAGATTGGAGTTGGACATTGTGTTTTATCCTCCTATTTTAGAAACCCTGTGTTGATTTCTCTGTTTGTGGGGCTGCTGGCATTCCGGGTGGCAGATCTGGGAACTTGTCCTTGATCTTCTGCTCTGCGACGGTTGCGGCTTCTGTGAGTATCTTTGCTGCATCCTCGTTTACTGTGTCAAAGTTCAGTGTCATTCCGCTGCCTTGGCCTGCTTCGATCATTATTCCGCTTAGCATGTTGCCGATTTCGCCCAGTTCATTTTCTGCTTCTGGGAACACGCTTACTAAGCCTGCTCTGACGGAACGTAGAACCCCTACGGCTGGACCCAAGGTTGATACTACGTCGCCAAGTTCTGATACTGTTCGTAATCGTAAAGTGATCTGTTCAAGTGCAAGTTTAGCGTTCATGATTAACTTTGACATCTTCCGAACTTCAGCGAGCTCATTGGCGAAGACGTTTGCGCGTGCACTGTCATGCTTTGCGTAGGCGTTGACGATGCGTGCGAAGATTGCTTTGTCTCTCTGGCTGAACCTGTCTGTGGCTTGGTCAAGCTTCTGTACTTGAAGCTCGATGCGTCTGACTGCGAAGTCAAGTCGTGGCTTCAATGGGCCTGGCGGCTTCACTGCGTCTTTGATGCGGTTTCCGAATGGGGTGTCATCCCGCTTGCTTTCCCACTTTTTTGAGAAGTTTTCTGACAATTTGATTACCTCGAAATTAAAGAGATGCGCTGGTACAATCATATACATTGTTAATATGTCAAGAATAT
Source organism: Candidatus Bathyarchaeota archaeon (assembly GCA_963768345.1). GTDB lineage: Archaea > Thermoproteota > Bathyarchaeia > Bathyarchaeales > Bathycorpusculaceae > Bathycorpusculum. The sequence goes on from CAVYHL010000003.1 coordinate 90,871, forward strand.
GCACGTATATATGTACAGATATACGTCCTAAAAAAATGTCCATTCTACTTGCACTATAAAAGTTAAAGATGATGCGAGCGGCTAATCGTTTAGACAAAAATATGTAAGTTAGACTAAAAAGAGCCGCGAGGCAATCTAAAACCAAAAAGGTGAATTGAATGAATAGCAGATTGAAAATATTCGGTTTAATAGCTCTTTTAGGCTTCGTTGCAGGTATCATAGCGCAAGTTACTGCGTCCGTTCTCATTCCATGGCTCATTGCAATCGCGCCGTCTTTGGCGGGGGCGACAACGTACTTGATTTCGGGCTTTGCTGGTGCATGCTTAACAGTTGCGATAGTCGGCGCCTGGGGATACCTGAGCGGAAGGAAAGAACCGAAACTGTAAAGAGCTTAATTTTCCACTTTCTTTCATCATTCTTTTATAAGGTCAATTTTTGAGTGGTAAAAAAGAGTGTTTCAGGTTCCGCCGCTTTTCCTGATTTTGCTGTAAACTAACACTGGGACGCCCAAGAAAACGAGAGCTATCACCCAAAGGTTAGCGTTATGCAGCGGACCAATCACTTCGTACCACACGCTTGGATGCGCGGAATAAGTGCCTGTCAAGTAATAGTAGAACAGGTTGAAGATGAAGTAGGCTGGGAATGCAATCAGGAGGACGCCGATGCGTGTCAAGTTCAGTTCAGTAGCCTGTTTCTTGATTGCGGGAAGCGTGGTTACTAAGGCTGCAACTGCTATGGCGAGCAAGCCGAAGACTGTGAGGCAGAAGCTCGCGAAGTTGGCAGGCTGCAGCACGAAGCTCAGTCCCCACTGCTCGTAGACCCGCGTGTAGGGAACCGCCTCGCCCGCCCACAGCATCGTGTAGCTGAACCAGAAAACAGCGAACAGGTAGCCCACAGCCGTTAAACATGTCCACTTGATGACTTCCGCGTCGGGTGCACTCTTCTTGATGGCGGCTCTCAGCTTTAGTAGAAGCGGGGGAACGACAAGGACCATTCCAAGGAGAGGGATCAACGTGCCGAAGATTATGAGTAATCCCGGGGTGTGACCGAAGTAGAACAGGTCCAGGCTTGTTGAGTTATAGGCGACAGCGGCAATTATCGAGGGAATCAAAGCGAGGAAGAAGACAGCTTCCAAAACAAGAGCCCTGCTCGCGTTCTTGCGGATGGCTGGCATGGTGCCTTCTTTTTTTCTCCAGAAGAGGAAGGCTGCGTAGACGGCGAACACGCCTGCGACGGCGCGGCTGACTATGGAGATTGAGCCTGAGACGCCTTCGCTGCCGTAGAAGAGGACGCCCCACCACCATGGGTTTTGAGTCAGCGAATTGTAAATGAAGTGGTTGCTGATCATGCCGATACTGTCACGCATACCGCTTGCCGCGTAATAGATGCTGTAACCTAAGTACGTGCAGGCAACAATGAAAATCCAAAACCGAAGAGAACCTGCGTATTTTTCAAGCCGTTTACCCATCAAGTCACCATCGGATTCTTTGGGCTTTTAGCTATTTAGTTCTATCCAAGGAACAAAACGTTCCAAGAATGGAACATGCTGTTCCAAGAGTAGAATTAACGGTGGCTTACTACAGGTACTAGCGTATGATGGTGGCGGCAAATGGCAAGGTGGAGTAAGGCATCTACTCTTAATCTTGCTGCCCTCTTCTTAACGTTGGCAAAATACCGCGGTTTAGCTAAAGGGAAAATCATATAACTGCTCTAGAAAAAGGCTGGTGTGATTTTGCGTTTTGCGGTTCCTCTTGGGAATAGAATTTGACAAAGAACGTGATTGGGCTTCTCAGGAAAGTTAATATTTGCTGGGGCTGCTTTAGAAGGGGAGAAGAGTTAAACTTTAAGTTGCCACAAAGGTGACAAGTTAGCTGTTGGTGGGTAAATGAACTTAAAATTGTATGCAATCAAGAAAGGGAACCAGAAACTCGACAGCAACGTCCAACTCGTCGTCGTAGACTTAGACAGGGGCAGACGTTACCCCCTGAACTTCGTCTGCGTCCTACCCAGGTACCTCCGCCTGCTTGAAAAACGATCCAGCAACTTCGCCAAAATCTTCGGCGAAAGAAGCGTCTGCGTCGCAAAAAACCTCTTGGTTGAAGCAACGCATGAGGAAGGCGACCCGGACATCCAGAAAGTCATCAGCAAACGAATAAGAGACATCGACCAAAAACACATACTCGCAGGCTGCTGAGAGCAAAATCAGGCGCGAGCCTGTCTGTAGGTTTGCGCGTGTTGCCGAGTTGCTAGTGTTCAAAGCATGTGAGCAGCTGGGGCAAGATGGCGGCGTATGCCTCGTTAATCCTGTACGTAACTCTCATGCCGCTGTAGCTTTCTTGGACGATTCCTTCATCCTTGAGCCTGCTCATCTGCCAAGTCAAGCCCTGCGAAGTGATACAGAGGTGACTGGCTAACGCGCTGTGATTAACCATTTTTTCAACAGTCATCTTCTTGATGATCGCCCGCACGGTCTCATGCCTCAAAAGCGCAAGCAGCCTCATCTCCCTCTGCGAAAACCTTCGTGACGCAAAAAACCTTTTGAATTTGCCGTCGCGGACAAACGAGATCAAACCCGCCTTCTTCAGCACGCCCAAGTGGAATTCAGCCGTTCCAATCGCGATGTTCAAGCCGGCGCATATGCCCCTGAATTGGATGCCGGGGTTGGCGACGATGAAATCGTAGATGTCTGTCCGCGTTGAATTGGTTGTTGACGCGGCTTGGGCTTCGCTTGCTGCGTCTTCAAGGGATTGCTGGCTGGAAAAAGCTGGCGTGCAAGAAGTAGGCGGTGGAAACGCGGGCAGGTTAAGATGGTTGTTTAGCGGGAAGTTGGAGAGTGAACCCAGGTTGAAGTTTAGGGAGCTGTTTTTCTCAAGTTGGATGAATGCCACGAATGAGAGGGCGATGACAAGCGACAGAATTATTGCTAATAGTGGTCTTGATAGTGTCAACCGACGGGTTCTCCTGCTTAGATGATCAGACGCTGTATTTTTAAGACTATTTGTAAGCGATTGTACCAGTACGGAACCGTACTGCAAATGGTGCAATTGCTCAAAGCCAACGCCTGTTCAAGACGCCGCATTTTTTCAAGCCTCATCGTTGCCCGCCGCTAAAACGGGTTTTAGCTTTAAATTCTCGTAAAGCAAATGGTATGGCTAACGGATTAGGGAGAGGGCAATTGGCTTTAGACTGGGGAATACTCTTAGCTGTCATCGCGATGGTTAGCTGGGGAGTAGCAGACTTCCTCGCCAAGAAAGCCATAGACCAAGTCGGCTACAAAATCAGCACAGTCCTAAACCAGACCTTCGCCTTCATCCCCATCCTGCTGATCGCAATCCTGTTTCTGAAAATGCCCAGCTTCACTCCCGGGTTGGCAGGCATAACCGTTCTGGCGGGCGTTACAGGAGTCATCGGCTACATTTTCCTGTACAGGGGTTTCGGCAAGGGCAACGTGTCAGTTGTTGCTCCGATCACCGCCAGCTGGTCAGTCATAACCGTCCTGCTCGCATGCCTTTTTTTGGCGGAAACACTTGCCCCGCTGCAGATCGCAGGCGTCGTCACGGTGTTTGTCGGCATCTTCCTCACCTCGACAAACCTTTCCGAACTCAAGAAAAGCATCAGCCAACGCAGGGCAGCAGGCGCAGTTGACGGGGCAATAGCGATGGTTGCCTGGGGAATCAGCTACGCACTGCTCAAACCGATCACGTCGGCGTTGGGACCGATTATGACACTTCTCATGCTTAAGATCCTCGCTGTGGCAGTCCTTTTTTCGTGGACGGGATTGACCAGAACCAAGATTTCGGTTCCAGCCAAACTGATCTTCCTCTTCATCGCGGTGTCTGGGTTTCTGGATTTCTTCGGGTTCCTAATGTTTAACATAAGCCTGAACACGCAGCTTGTCTCGGTGGCTTCGGCGATTGTGGCGACTGCGCCCGCCGTAACCATTGCGCTCGCCTACTTTTTCCTGAAGGAGAGAATGGTGGACAACCAGAAACTCGGAGTAATCGCCATCCTCGCAGGGCTCGTTCTCATTTCCCTGACTTAAGGCTGTGTGCCCGCTTTTGCAGAAGAACAATCAAAAATCCAGCCGCTACAACGAGCGGCAGCACGGTTGCTGATAACGGAAACTCAGGAACCTGAGTTGTCTGCGATTCATGGAAAGTCACGAGTTCGTCGCCTGGCACGGGTTCGGAGTAATCCGAAACGATGTTGAATGAGACTGTTTGCACCCCGTTTTCTTTGCTTAAGGTGAAGTTCACAGGTGTTCTCACGTCGTTACGGGGGATTGATTCGTCCCCTGGCACAGTGTAGACATTGATGTCTGAGCAGTTTGTCTGAAAAAGAACGGTGAAGTATGCTGTTGAGGCGGTGGATGAGTTAGACAGGTACGGGCTTATGTTAAGGTCGTAGAGGAACATGTCGGTTCCATTAGCCTGCATTATAGGATGCTGATAATGAATGGTTAGAAGAAAACTCGACGAGGTAGGTTGGATTGTAACGAGTATCATTGACCAGTTGCCTAAATATGTATAGTGCAACGCATCAGGATAGGATTGCGTAAGGTTGCTATAAACAACATTTTGTCCATTGAGTTCTACTGAAATGTTCGTTACACCCGGAGGAGTTGGGTAAACCATTGGCAATTCCTGACCCACCGACGCTGGCGGAATCTGCATTGGGTAGACTCCATCAACAGTTGCCCAAAGGCTGCCATTAACTGAGGAGACGGTGTAATTGACATATTCCACAGGCATCGAAATCGACTGAAAAGTTGATTGCTCATCGGCTAATGTTAGATAATCGTTTTTAACTGTAACAATGTTGGCATTATTAGACGCTACAACTACGGGATAAAAGGCTATCACTGCCACTATAACCATAAAGCTGGTAAGAATGGCCGCGGAGGCTTTTTTCATCATTTTTGCCCTTCAGCAGTTGCTTGGGTAGACGGTTTGCGTTTCTTGAAGTAAACCATCAGACCACCACATACAACAACTACGGCTGCGGCTACCCCAGTAACGGCAAAGGATATGTTTGGAGAGGGCTTTGCAACCGTGAAAGTGATGGTTTGGGAAGAATAAACATTTCCAAAAGTGTCGTTGGCATAAACGGTGACATTATGCTCTCCGTTAGACAAGCCTGTTAACGTTGTATTGCCTGCGACTGTGACGTTGCCTTTTCCGTCAAGGCTGTAGCCAACCCAAGCTGCCGAGGAGCCTAAACTAAACATTAAAGGAACACTACTTTCATTGTAGACTTTGCTTTCAGGGGCAACAATGACTGGTTCGGGAAATGCAACAGTAAAATCGACTGTAGAATTCTCTTGGACAACAACACTTTGAATGTTATTAGGAATTCGTTCACCAAAGTAATCGTAGAAGTAGCTGTATGCTTGAACGCCTATCTCAACGCTATGCGTTCCCGGTGTCAAATTTAGGGTCAGCGAAAAGTTCAAGGTGCGTGGGGGTATGGGTCCAGAGTAAGGTGCAGTTGCATATGCACCAAAATCAGGAAGATCATTTACGGTAATGTTTTGGCATTCACATCCATCCACTACATAATAAACAGAGCTTAAGTTCCCAACAGCGAAAGGACCATAAAACCATGAGTCAGGTTTAATTACGGAGAAGTTTAGTAACAGGTGGGGCGAGTAATAAGTTTCATTTTGGACTGGAGAATACACAACTATGGAAGGTGGCGTAGTAAAGGGCTCCATGGGAAGCATTAATGAAGGCGAAAAATTAGCCGTTGCCAAATCAACAAAAACAGCTGAGCAAGAAAGCAACAGCGTTAATGTTAACAACAACGCCCACACTTTTTTCAAGTTCTCGCCTCTTATAGGCAAAAACCCTTTGAACCTAAGCGTATATAAGACTTCTCAAATTTCTGTCATGTTTGCAGTTTCAAGCAATTTTGGAAGATTAAGCTTTGCCTGAGGAGACGAGGAGTGAAATTAGGTAGTCACGCTCGACTAAGCCGAACGCGCCGTTTCTCGCCGAGGATTCATCGAACTTTTTGACGCCGTCAGGCTTCAAGCCGGGCGACTGGACGGCGAAGGGCACTGGATCCCTTGCGTGGGTGCCGATGCTGATGGGCGTGGGGTGGTCGGGAGATATCGAAATCGCGTACGGCTCCTCTAAGCCGTCGAGAATCCTGCCCAGCAGTCTCCTGTCCAAGTCCTCAATCGTCTTCACCTTCAAAGCGATGTCCCTGACGTGCCCTGCCTCGTCTGGCGCCTCAACATGAACAAAAACCAGGTCGTTGTCCTGCAGAGCCTTAAGCGCGGCGTCTGCTTTGCCCTCGTAATCTGTGTTCGCCAGCCCTGTGGCGCCGGGAACCTTGATGATTTCCATGCCAGCGTAAGTGCCGATGCCCTTGACCAAGTCCACAGCGGATATCACCGCGCCGCTTAAGCCGAATTTCTCCTTCAACGTCGGCATCGAAGGCTTCCTGCCGCCACCCCAAGGCCAAATCAGGTTCCCAGGCCTCTTGCCAGCCCGTTCCCGAGCCACATTGACTGGATGGCAACGCAGGATGCCCCTAGAACCGATAATAAAATCCCTGAGCAAACGCGCGTCTTTCTCGGCTTCAGCAGCTTTGGCTTTCGGCAGAACCTCTGAGACCTGCGCTCCAATCGCGTCGTGCGGCGGTGTGCATTCGACAAGTTCTGGGTGCGGGAAGTCTCGCAGGATCAGGAAGTGCCTGTAATCCAGCCCTGAATAGAACTCGACTCCTGGTTTTCCAAAGGCTTCCCGTATGGCTTCCATCAGCTTGGAAGCTTCCTTAGTGGTTATGTGCCCCGCGGAGTAGTCAAGGATGGCGCCGTCCTTCTCAGTTATCAGGTTGCACCTGTAAGCCGCATCGTTCACGCCAAGCTTTATGCCTCGGGACGGCGCCTCCAGCGGTCCCCTGCCCGTGCAGTAGATCCGCGGGTCGTAGCCAAGCAGCGAGCAGATGGCGGTGTCTGAGCCTGGAGTTGACTCGTCAGGAACCGTCTTGATGAGCCCGCTCTGGCCGTTGGCTGCTATCCTGTCCATGTTCGGCTTGTACGCTGCCTGAAGGGGAGTCTTGCCTCCAAGTTCTGGCAGCGGGTAATCAGACATTCCATCTCCAACGACCATAATGTACTTCAAGTCAACCAGGCCCTGACGGTATCTTGCATCCTGAATTTACGTTTGGTTTCTTGCTTTTCAAAGATACCGCTTCCAAATATTTAAGCACAAAAGGGGAATGTAAAGAAAGAAATTGTGAAGGTTATGGCATGACTACTGCGCCTATCAAGTACACGGTTGTAATCGGCTGGCTGTTTTCGTTGTAGACCGTGCTCCATTCGACAGGCACGTTTGATATCGCCATCACAGTGGCTTGGTCATAAATTACTTGACCGAAAACCGTGTATCCAGAGTCAAGGTCAGTGTTGTTTGCCACGTTGATGAAGAACTGGGTGCTCGCTGAGTTCGCCTGGCCAGTGTTCGCCATGGCTATCGTCATGTTGCTGTTTACGTTGTTGCCCTTGTTATATTCGTCTTGAATGTTTGGTTGTGTGGTTTTGCCTTCTCCGCCTTGGATCATGAAGCCAGCGATGACTCGCATGAACGTGGTGTCGTTGTAGTACCCTTCTTTGACTAGGTTTACGAAGTTTGTTGTGGTTATGGGTCTGTCGTCTCTCATCTGGATGACTATATCGCCCTTAGACGTTATGAAGAGCACCTTAGTGCCGCTGGCGCTGTATTCGCCCGATGGAGAAGTAAGCGGAGTGACAGATGGATATGGATTGCCCGACGAGGAAGTTGGAGTGGGGGAAACGGCTGGAGACGGCACAGGCGTAGGACCATTGGAAGCCTTATTCGAATTGCCTGTCACAAACACAACGTAAGCCACAGTGGGAATGATGATAACAATCGCTAGAATCGCAACCGCCATAAGCTTTCGGTTTTTGTCTCGTGTTTTAGGATTGTAAGTTTTGACTTTGCTGTTTCTCTTAGAGCTCATGCCCAAAATTATAAAGCATTTTTTTATTTAAACCTTTCAAAAATAAATGTAAAAAAAAACTGCATCTAAGCAGCATCAGAAATGACCTTTGATACAAGACAAAAACAGGCAGCTCCAGCATTTAGCTTGATCAGCAACTTGGGCCGCTTAAATCGTTGAGGGTTTAAAGCAGTATCGGGGCCACTGCGGCCACTGCTGGGTTGTGCTGCATGTGCCGAAATCCAACGTTAACTCCATACCTATCTTCAACTGTTCCTGCGTCACGCCGTTGATCATGCCTGGAATCTTCAAGCCGTTTTCAAGCTGCACGATGCCTACCGCGTATGGCGTTAATGCCTGGAACTTTTCGGGCGCCACGTTTATGACGGTGTAGGTGAGCAGTTTCCCGTTTCCCGACAAGCTGACCCATTCAAATTCCTGCGAGAGGCAGTTGTCGCAGAGGGGTCTGGGCGGCAGATGGATTTTTCCGCATTTGAGGCATCTTCCAGCCATCAACTTGCGCTGCTGCAGGAAACGGTAGAACTGTTCGATCGAGAACGGCTCTTTCGTGCTCATTTAGCGGTCTCTCCTGTAAATGTGAACGGCTGCAGTTGCTCCTGAGCCGCCGACGTTATGCGTCAAGCCAAGTTTGGCGTCTTTCACTTGGCGTTTTCCTGCTTGATCCGTGAGCTGCAGGTAGATCTCGTACGCCTGCGCGGTTCCCGTGGCACCGACGGGGTGTCCTTTGGCTTTTAAGCCGCCGCTTGTGTTGACTGGAATGCGCCCGCCCAGACGGGTTTCGCCGCTTTCCACCAGTTTGCCGCCTCCGCCGACGGGGCAGAACCCGAGGTCCTCGTAAGCCATGAGCTCGGCAAACGTGAAGCAATCGTGAACCTCAGCCAATTCAATGTCCATCGGCTTTGCGTCTGCCATTTCATAAGCCATCTTCGCCGCTAACTTGGTGGCTTTTAGCGATGTGAGGCTTTCGCGCTGGTACAAGCCGATGGTGTCGCTTGCCTGTCCGCTGCCGATTATGTGCACGGGCAAGTCGGTGAACCTGCTTGCCAGTTCGGGTCGGGTTAAGATTACGCAGCTTGCGCCGTCAGTTATCAGGCTGCAATCGTAGAGTTTAAGCGGCCAAGCGACGCAGCGGGACGACATGGCGGCTTGCAGGGTGATCTCTTTCTGCATGTGCGCTTTAGGGTTGAGGCTTCCGTGATAATGGTTCTTAATGGCGACCATCGCCATCTGCTCCTCAGTCGTGCCGTACTCGTGCATGTGGGCAGTCGCCATCATCGCGAATAAGCCTGGGAAAGTGATGCCGTGCCACTGCTCAAACGGGTAATCCGACGCCATAGCCAAATACTCAGTCACCTCAGCCGTCGTGCGATGCGTCATCTTCTCGACACCGCCCACCAAAACCACATCCGCCAGCCCAGACAGGACAGCGTAAATTCCAGAACGCAACGCCACGCCAGAAGAGGCACATGCAGACTCAGTCCGCGTGGCTGGGATGCCCGTGAGTCCCGCCCAATCCGCGACGGCTGCGCCCATGTGACCCTGATGCTCATAAGCCTCGCCCATGTGCCCGATGAACATGGCTTTGATGTCGCTCTTCGGGTCAAGCTTAGGACATCGGCTGAACGCTTCTTTCGCTGCTTCAGCGAAGATTTCTCTCGCGAGTAACCCGTCGTGCTTGCCGAACTTGGACATGCCGGCGCTTACTATGCTGACGAGCGGTTTTCCATTCAAACCCGAAGTTCCCTCTCCGATGCCAATAAACAGATGCCGAGCCTAAATAAAAACTATGCAACTAAACCTCGAATCTCTACCCTCGGAGCTCGCTGGATAGGCTGGTTTTAAGGCTGCTTCTTTTTCAAGAAACCGAAAAGCGAACGTTTAGGCCTTTTGCAATAGGGCAGCTTACCTTTTGCCGCGTGATATCGGGTGCATTCGTCGCATTTGCCTCGCCTGACACATTTCTTCTTGGGGCAAGGACAATCATCCCGTAGCATAATAGCACACTTGGAGATTTGCTTATAATTTTTTCGTAGATCGAAGTGAGGAAAGCCGGATAAGAGAGAAGTTTTTGGAAGAAAAGGGTTATCTTTAAATCTGTTGTTGTATTATTACAACATATGTTGTATAAATACTACAACGGGCAAGCAAACATAAATCAAACAACACTCAAAATCCTAGCCCTTTTCAGAACCAACTACAGAACCGCCTTTTATTTAAGGGAAATATCCCGCGAAATTCAAGTCAACGTAAAGGCAGTCAGCCTACAACTGAGCAAATTGGAAAAAACGAATATCCTAACAAGCACCCAGCGAGGAAAAAACAGGGAGTACCGCCTTAATCTCGGCAACTACAACACTTTTTACTATTTAGTGCTCGCCGAAAGCTTGATAACCATTGAGTATTTAAATGAGAATTTTGAGATAAAAAAATTGTTGAGTGAAACCACTGATAGTTTGGGAAAAACAGCCCTGCTCTTCGGAAGCTTCGCTAAGGGAAACATGACGCCTGAAAGCGACATAGACATCATGATCATAAATGACCACGAACCCGATTTGAGCGCTTTTGTGGAAATCGGCAATCTTCTCAATCGGAAAATAAGCATCAAACACGTGTCAGAAAAACAGTTCTCAAACGGCTTGGAAAACAGAGACCCCTTGATAGCTGAAGTAGTCGCCAATCACATTACCCTTAAAGGAATAGACAACCTATGTAACTTGCTGTGGCATTACTATGCAAAATGAAAAGAGATATTTGCAGTGGTGTCTGAAGCAAAGCAGGGGAATACGGGTGAGCGAGCCCTCAGAGAACTTGGTGAAAGCTTACCGCCAAAAATCCAGAAACGCCCTAAAATCTATGGAGATTAATGCTCAGGCAGGCCTTGTCGAATGGACTGTGTCCGCGAGTTATTATGCTAAGTACTTTTCGGTTTACTCCCTTTTTTCTAAAATAGGGGTTAAATGTGAGATACATGATTGCACCATAACCCTCTTTGAATATCTTTTTGGCGATAGTATACCCAAAGAAATTTTAAAAGACCTAAGAAATTCCAAAGACAACCGCATTGAAGTCCAATATTACACTCAGGAAATAAATATAGACTTAGAAGCTGCGATTAGGAAAACAAAGCAGTTTGTCCTAGAAATAGAAAAGACAATTGACGGATTAAACAATGAAGAAACTTCCAAGTTGCAAATAAAGTTGAAAGCATTAGTTTCCCATTAAAAAGTGGTTGAATCATAATCCTGAAACATAGATTCTCAATGCCAAGACTGGCAAGATCACTACTATGCCGAAGAGGACGGCTGTTAACATCATCACTCTCAGTGCCCTGTTGATGTGTTCAGGGGTGATGCCGTGGTCGTCGCCCAGCGTGTAGTGCCCAGGCTTCTCCAGCTGCGTGTCCAGT
>CAVYHL010000004.1:0-87224 GCA_963768345.1 Candidatus Bathyarchaeota archaeon
AAACGTAGCGATTTCTCGCATTACGCACGATTCCCATGGTTCATCTTATTAAAGATTTTATTTTTAAACTGCATACTTAAATTGACTGGTGACCAGTTTGGACCTGAAGTGGGTTCTCAATTTCAAAGACCTTCCCAACGTTACTGCGGGAGCTTTCATCGCTACGAAAAATCTGCTTATTACTGGGCACCAAAACGGGGTTCTGGTAACTTGACGTGGGATTCTTCTCCATGTTAACAGTCGTGGGACATAAATTACTACGAGGATACAACTGTTAACTTTCGTGTGATAAAGTTTTCATTGAAAGGGGTAACTATAATCTTATATCTAAAACGGACCGTTATGCTAACTGACCAGCATGAGCCTAAACTCAATTCCGAATTCCTTGCGTTCTAAGTATCGTTTTGAAGAAAGAGAACATGCCATAGCGATGTCAACATGTTGAAAGCATGGCGAACCGATTCTGACACGGAATCCGCTTCGAGTCTGGATTCTGCGAATCTCGTATGGGTAACATACAATGTGGGATTCAGGCACAGGGCGAATATATTCTTGGTCTAAATCTTGGTAATCTAAAAAAAGAAAAGGAGAAAAAAGAAATTGAGTCAAAAACAATTAGGTAGTTTTCACCTGAAAGCGAAAAGCGTAGAAACCCTGAAACAACTTGTCTCAGTCATTAATGTGCTGACAGACGAAGTTCCCCTTGAACTGAACGAGAACGGAATACACGTAAGAGTCATGGATCCTTCCCGAGTTGCCATGATTGATGCTGCTTGGCCGAAAACGATTTTTGAAGAATACAACTGCTTAGCGCCGATTCGGGTTGGCGTGAACCTTGGCGAACTATTGAAATTGCTGAGGCGGGGCTCAAAGAATGATTCTGTGGATCTTGATTGGAGTTCAGAAATAGCCAAGTATAAAGTATCAATTAAAAATACTTCGGGAAACAATGCTTCCTCACGGAACTTTACGTTGCCCAGCCTCAACACAGACGAAGATCAAGTGCCTGAGCCTAAACTGTCTTTTAACGCCAAAGCCAAAATGGTAGCATCTACATTCCAGCAAGTAATGAATGACGTTGACATTGTTAGTGACCATGTACGATTAGAAGTGAAAGCCGACCAGATGCAAGTGATAGGTCAAGGCGATCTGATGGCTGCCACAATAACCCTGTCGAAAGAACAAGGCTTACTCGAACTGGAATCAACAAAAGAAGTTCAATCTACTTACAGCAACGCCTTCATAGGCTCCATCGTCAAAGCCGTCCCCCCAGACTCACTAGTGATACTTGAGCTGTCAACCGACATGCCCATCAAACTCAGCATCATGGGTCTCCTCGATACACAAGACACAGACACACACATAGTATTTTTCATAGCACCCCGAATCGAGACAGAATAGACGCGCACGCGTTGACGAGCCAGGCGTTCATCAGGTAGGCTAATTCGGAACAACGGAGAGAATAGCTGTTTTTTAGAGGACTCTTTGCCTTAAAACTCCGAAAAGAGGTTTCGGAGAGGATTTGCAGATGACAAGAAGCGGTAGAAAAACCTAATTAGCCGCACATTGACATTTCCTGAAAGGAACGCGAGCCCTCAAAAAGCTGATTAGAAACCCCCAACGTTTATAACTTTATTTTCTTATTGCTAAAGGCGCGAAGCGGAAGTACAATGGGACATCGAAAAAAGCATGCTCCAAGACGCGGTTCACTTGCTTATTTACCTAGGAAACGCGCTAAAAAACCAGTTGCACGAATTCGTTACTGGCCAACAATAAACGCGGATACACCTAGGCTCTTAGGCTTCACATCATACAAAGCAGGCATGACCTATGTCTTCACAATAGAAGATAGGAAACGTTCACCTCACTTTGGAAAGGAAGTCATGCGAGCAGCAACCATTCTAGAAACGCCGCCTATACTTGTATGTGGCATTCGAACTTACACCAAAACACCATACGGACTCCAAAATATTACGGAAGCTTGGATGAAAGATCCGCCAGCAATCCTTGACCGTTTACTGGTTCTTCCAGAAAACTTTAACACTGAAGAAATGCTTGAGAAAGTCCAGCAAAACCTCGACCAAACAACCGTAATCCGCGTAATCACCGCAACGCAACCATCACAGACTAGCCTTTCAAAGAAGAAGCCTGATAGCATGTGAAATCCAAATTGGCGGAGGAACAATCCCCCAGCAACTTGAATACGCCAAACAGCTTCTGGGCAAAACAGTAACGCCGGAAGAAGTATTCAAAGACGGACAATACGTAGACATCGGAGGAATCACAGCTGGAAAAGGCTTCCAAGGTCCAGTTAAACGTTGGGGAGTAGCCATACTCCAGCATAAAGGCCGAAAAACCAAACGTGGCGTCGCCACATTAGGCCCATGGAACCCACACCACGTCACGTACTCGGTACCACGAGCAGGACAAATGGGTTACCACCAACGCATAGAATATAACAAGCGCATATTAAAAATCGGCAAAGACGGCAAAGAAGTAACCGTTAAAGGCGGTTACATAAGATACGGCGAAGTTAAAGGCCCATACATCCTCATAGAAGGCAGTGTTCCCGGCACAGAAAAACGCCAAATACGCTTACGTTATCCTGCACGTCCACCAAAAGAAATACCAGAAACTCCACCGCAAGTCACATATATATCGCTGGAATCCCCTCAAGGAAAATAAGGTTGAAAAGCCACGGCACAACAAAAAACCGCAGAAATCTTTGACCTACAAGGCAAAACAACAGGAAAAATAACGCTTCCAAACGTTTTCTCAACGCCGCTTAGACCAGACGTAATAAAACGTGCAGTGCTAGCCATACAATCTAGCAGGATACAACCGCAAGGCAGTAGCCTTTTTGCATTTTATATCAACTGGCTGTTTGCGTTTTTCTTTAAATTTTACTCTATCATTGTTAATTTATTTCTGAATATTTGCCTTGCGTTTCTCACTTATTCTGGACCATCTCGTTTTCTACATTGTTGAAAAATCTTGATGTATAAGCGCGAGCGCCGCGCTATTTTGGCTACTCGCCATCATATGGTGGTGTAGTCTGGCGCTTTGAGCCCGTAGACGTGTTGGCTTAAAGCCCGCATGATGCCTTCCAGCTGCCGATATGGCAAAACATAGGGCATGAACAACGGCTATCAGCTTGATAAATGACTTTGGATAACGGTGTCTGGCGCCTTCTTTGCCCTCGTCCATAGCTTTAAGTTCTCTGGACCGGCAACAAAGTCTAAATCTAACAGAATCAAGCCCATTTTCACTAACGCTTCATTGTAGCCCCTCCAATCTCTTAAATAACTCATAAATCAAACGTTTTATGAAAAACCAGTACTTAAGTTATTCAACACAGCATTATTAAGCAAATAGTTTTATTCATCGTTCTACGTGTCAATCTACTATCACATTCATGGAGGCGAGTGTATGGCAAAATGTAAAACATGCGGAACAGAAGCTGCTTCACCGAGGAAGAAATGGGTTATGGCAGGCAGAGCCGACAAAACAGGAAAGAAAACCCAGTTGGAAATTGGACTTTTCGACTGCGCAAAATGCAAAAAATCCTTCCGCGCTACCCTAAGCAAAAAGAAGATCTAAACCTTCCCAATCGGAAAACCAAATCCAAGCGAAACCGAACCCGCCCGAGACCCAACCCGCCCAAAACCGACAGTAACTTCAACATGGAGTCAACATGGAAAGTCGCAACCCGACAAAGCGAAAGTCGCATCCCCAAAAAAGAATCAAACGCTGAACCAAAAAAGCAACCCAAAACACAAAGAGCCACGCCTGAAAGTCGCAACTTTCCAGGGGGCAAAAGTCGCAACTTAAAAAACACAGGGGAAAAGTTTAAGGGTTATAGTTAGTTATGGTTTCGCGTACTTCCAACATTTGAGGTTTATAATTTGACCAGCAAACTTGAAACTATAGAAGAACGCAAGGCTGAAGTCCTGATTAAACTCAGAAAATACAAGCGTCTTGAAAAAGAGAAGTATGAAGGCGCAATCGGCTACGTTATTGATATTCCACAAGAAAAAGAAAAAGCGTTAATTTGGTGCATTCTAGGCGAGGCAACCGTCGGCATCGCAGCCATGAACACTCTGTACAAAGTGATGAAAGAAAAGGAAATCGACCGCGCAATAGTAGTCACGGAAGGGCGATACACTCACGCGGTGAAGCTTGGCGCAAAAAAGAAGCAGGTGGAACTCCTTCCAAAGTCTTTCCCAGTCTTCGACATTTTCGAGCACACACTCGTGCCGCTTCATGAAATCCTAAGCGAAAAAGAAAGAATGCAGCTTCTCGCCCAGTACAAAGTGAAGCCTTACCAGATACCGCAGATTAAATCAGGCGACCCGGCGGTGAAAGCCATAGGCGCGAAGCCGGGCGATGTGCTGAAGATAAAAAGGAAAAGCACGACCGCAGGCGAACATGTAACATACAGGTACGTCGTAGAATAAGAAAACCTGCAACCACTGCTCCAATTTTTTAGACTATACAAAATTGTATATATCAACTAGTGCATTTCTTGGAGAAGAAAAGAAGAAAAACATCATAGAAAAATTATTTAGCGATAAGTACTTCCGTGGATTTCATGATTGCTTCCACTTCGTCGCCTACTTTAATGTCCAAGTCTTCAACTGCCTCTTTTGTGATGACTGCGGTAATCGTCACGGGCATTTTCACTTCAACCTTAACTTTTGCTGTGATGACCCCTTTTTCGACAGCCACAACTTTTCCTTTAAAACGGTTCCTTGCACTTAACTTCACACCTTTCACCTCCAAGCTTCCCGAATTAGACAAAACCTTCCCGAAGTAGCTCTCTGCCTGCTTGTACTCTTCCAGCAGGTTTCTGCCTAGACCCGTCAACTTTGCTCCGCCGCCTCCGGTTTTTCCGCCCTTATAAGTTTCAACTATTGGCTGCTCAAGCGTCTGCTGAATGTTATGAAGGTAATTCCACACGTAGCGGTAGGACATGCCTGAGGCTGCCGCAGCTTTAGAGATGGAGTTTTCTTTGTTGATTGCTTCCAGAATTTCCGCTCCGCCTTTGCCTATTAATGGCTTATCTTTGTATTCGAGCCAGAGTTTGCAGGAGAGCTTATGTTTCTTGTTAGAAATCATCTTAATGGTTATGTCTAAAAAGCGATATAAAGCTAATCAAAAACTTCTCTTTGGGAACCTACTTAACCGTGAAATATCTGACCTGCGGCTTTTGCCGTTAAAATTCGAGTTCGCCGTTAACGAATTTGCGGGATGCATCACACTTCGGGTTCTCAAAGAAACTCTCAGTCGAAGACACTTCCACTATCTCGCCATTGTAGATATGGACGATTTCATCAGCCATCCTTCTCGCTTGCGAAAGATTATGGGTCGCCATCACAATAATCCGCCCAGCGTTTTTCTTGCCGAGAATTGCCTTTTCAATTATGGTGGCGCTGTTCGGGTCTAAATTTGCTGTGGGCTCGTCTAAAAGCATCACTTGCGGCTCAAGCAAAAAAGCCCGAGCCAACGCGATTCTCTGCTGCTCTCCGCCAGAGGCATTTTTTGCTTTGCGCTTTTCGAATCCTGAAAGCCTCACTGCCTGCAGTGCTTCAGTAACTTTTTCCTTGATTTTGTCTTTTGGCATATGCCTTATTCGGAGACCATACGCCAAGTTGTCGTAAACGCTTGTATTGAACATTGCGGATTTCTGAAAAACAAGGGTTGCGACTTGCCGCAGGCTCTTGCTGTCAATGGCTTGATTGTTGAAGAGAAGTTTTCCTGCGTCAGCATCGTCTAAACCCGCCGCCATGCGCATGAGTGTCGTTTTGCCTGCCCCGTTAACGCCTAAGAGCACTATGATTTTGCCACCTTGCATCTCCAGCGACACCGAGTTTAACGCTTTAACTTTGCGATAGCTCTTTTCGACATCCACTAGTTTTAAGCGAACACTGATGCGTTTAGCCCCCGCCTAACCCCTTCCACAAAATTAGTTTCCTCAGTTCCCCTTCTGAAGTTTTCACTCGCTCAATCACGCCTATGATTAAAGCGATTACAATCACTATTGCGATGAGGATTAGCGCATAAGCCATTGCTTGAGCGAAATTTCCAAAGTCTATTTCGGTGGCTATAGAGGTAGTTAAAACCCTTGTTTCGCCCAGTATGTTTCCGCCCACAATCATCGCGATGCCGAGCTCTCCAAAGCCCCTGTTAAAGGCTGCTGAAATAGAAAGCACCATAGACCAAAGTGTCTCGCGAATAAGGGTCAAGTTAGTTCTTAAGCCGGATGCGCCAAGCGTTCTGGCTAAGTCTCTAAGTTGAAGATCCGCTGTCGCGAGGGCATTTGACATAAAACTTACGATGATGGGTGTGACTAGTAAGGCTTCACCGATGGCTATTCCGTTAAGAGTAAAGAGCAGATGGAAAGAACCAAGTTCCCCCTGCCTTGAAAAGAGCAAATACAGCAACAGCCCCAACGCGACGGTCGGGATGCCTATTAACGCGTTAAAGATACCTTTGATAACCCATTTTCCCCTGAAATTGTACAAGCCTAACCCCACAGAGATCGGAATGCTCCATAGGCATGACAAGAACGTGCCTAAGCCGGCGACGTAAATGGTTCTGTAGACGGTGGCGTAAACCTCATGGTTGCCGCTTAGCAAGAGTTTGATTGCTTGCTGAATTGCCGGGACGATGATATCAGCCATGCATATCACAAAAAGAAAGTAAGGGAAGTTTATTTGAGCTTTTCCCAAGCTATTCCAAATGTACTTTTCCAGTGTTTATGTTGCTTGTAGAGGGTAGCGAGATCGTGGTCTGCTTGCCGTCTGTGGTGTAGTAGTTTGAGAGACCAAATGTAATTTCGGTGCTCATGGTCGCCACTGTATCGTAGGATGGGGAGTAAAGCGTGCTCGCGTTGTACCTGAACTGCGGTGGACATTCAGTTCCGTTGGCGTTGATTGCTGGGATAGAGTTCATGTAGGCGTAGCTTTGAATCCAGCTGTACAGGGTGCTGTTTGACGCTGGGTTGTTTGCTAAGGAAACAAACGCGTTGAACAAGGTTTGGTGGTAGCTGGCTAATCCGTAGTTTGCTATTATCTGTTGGCCCGCGTCGGAAACAAGCCATTTAACAAAAGTTATTGAAGCGTTGAAGTTTGTGCTGGTCAAATTGGCGTTTTGCGGGTTGTCGATTATTGCGCTGTACACGTTCAGCAACGACTGTTGGGCTTGAACGTCGATTTGAAGTTGAATGTCGCCTCGGTCATAGTAAGCGTAGTATGTGCCTGTGTCCGAAAGAGTGTATCCGCCTATGCTGCCGTAATAGTTAGCCGCATCCAAGGTTGGTCCCATACCTGTTCCCGTAGCCTTGAACCATGAGGTCTGCGTGAGCAGCGTATTGTAGTTATATCCCGCGGCTTTCCACAGCGATATTTCTTTGGTGTTTGTTCCTGAAGCGTCGTCTCTTGAGAACCAAAGTACATTGCTGCCTGCGGTGTGGGCGGCATTGTAGATGTCTATTAGGGCTTGTGTGACGTTTGTTAAGCCGCTAATGTGCGCTGGGTCACTTGGTGGCCCAACTATGACGAAAAAGTTGTACGCTATGATTTTCCGATCTACTCCGTAACCGCCTGTTAAGAAGGGCAGTTCCTGAGATGGAGAATGAACCAGCAGCATGTCCGCGTCACCAGCCTCCGCGTAATTTATTGCAGCGCCGGTTCCCAAAGCGACGAAGTTTACGGTTATCCACGGGTACGTGGCTTGGAAAGAGTCTTTGATGTCGTCCTTTACTATGGTGCCGTTGCTTAAGACTTCAGGGGTGTCTTCTAACCCAGTTTGGTAAAGACTTGTTGTAGTCGCAACCATCAATGTAGTCGGGCTGGGAGTAGGAGTTGATGATGGTGTGGGAGTGGGGGAAGGAGAAGGCGTGGGGCTAGCGGTGGCAGTTGAGCTGGGGGTCGCTGTGGGCGTTGGAAATGTTGATGTGGTTGGGGTCGGAGTTGGAGTAGCCTTTGGGGATGAGCCGTTTCCAGTGTTTTTAACATAGTTGTAAGTTGCATAAACGCTTATTCCAGCGACTATTAAGATTATCAGAGCCATTGCGGCTATTTGCGTTAAAACTTTCATTATTTTCACTGATTTTAGGAAAAAACGATGTGCATATATAAACATAACGACTGCTAAGCGCTCAGAACAACGAAACTCTCGAACGTAAAAGCCTCAACAAAGGAAAACACCTTAAGCCGGCAGCTTACTCTCAGCCGCCAACTCGCTAAGAATCACCAATGCTTCCCCAAGCGGCATCCCAAGCCTTTCCGCCAACTCATTCGCCGTGATGTCGGCTTTCTGAGGCAGGACACTTTCCCGAGTGTAAGCCTTGTGCGTTGGGTACATGACTGAGGCGTGAACCGTCTCAACAAGCAGTTGCCAAAGCTTCTCTTTGGTGTACTCTTCCAAGTTCATGCTGGATCAGCCATTGATTATTACGCGATGGCTATTTGTGTTTATGCTCCAAGAACAGGGAAAAACCTGAAAGTTTCCAGTCTTTTCAATTTTGATTCTTGTTCGAATTTGGTCGTGACAGCGGTTGCAAGCAAAGCGTTCCGAAGAGCCAAAGCAAGAAAGTTAACAAAGTTAATAGGCTAATTTATGCTTCACATGTGTGGGTGTCATTTTGAAAGCCGTAGTTTACCGTGGAGCCCACAACATTAAAGTTGAAGAAGTTCCAGAGCCAAAAGTCGAAGGAAACAGGGTTTTAGTGCATTTCAAGGCGGGAAGCATCTGCGGAACTGACATGCACCTGTACAGGGGCGACTGGCGCTGGATGAAGAAGGGCAGGATTCTTGGGCATGACGCCTGGGGAACCCGCGACGACACTGGCGAACGCGTGATCATGGTGCCCATGGTGAATTGCGGTCACTGCTACTTCTGCCTCCGCGGACTGCCAACGTACTGCATGAAAGGCAAGTTCTACGGTTTAACGCGGGACGGCTTCTTCGCTGAATCCAAAGCCATGCTGCCGAGAAGCCTGATTCCCGTACCTGCAAGCGTCAGCGACGAGGAAGCGGCAATCGTGGAGCCTGTCGCTTTGGCTCTTCGCGTGATGGATTACATGAAGCCTAACCTCGGCGACTGGGTCACCATTATCGGGCAAGGCGCTATCGGCTTGCTCATGACGCAGGTGGCTCGGCTGAAAGGCTGCCGCGTCATCGCCGTTGACCTTGAGGATTATAGGCTGGAACTAAGCGAGAAGTACGGCGCTGACGCAGTCATAAACGCCAAGAAAGAGGATGTTGCCAAGACCGTTAGGAAGCTAACGAAGATAGGTTCAGACCTTGTTGTAGAAGCCGCTGGAACCAGAAGTACGGTCGAGCAGACGCCTTTTCTCGTGAAGAAGACGGGCAAGGTGGCTCTGGTAGGCGAGTCGAAGGGGTACCTGAACCTGGAGGACGCGGATGAAGCCTCGTTCTTCACCATCTACATTTCGCCAGTCGAGTACCCGGCGGCTGTTGAGCTAATCGCCAAGAAACTGGTCGACGTGAAAGGGCTGATTACGCACAGGTTCAAGCTTGACGATTTTGAAAAGGCGCTACGAACGGTGGACAACCCAAGCGAGAAACCCCTGAAAGTAATAATAACTAAGTAGGTTTGCAGGATGAAAGCGTCAAAAGAACGAGGAATTGAAAAAACCTAAGAGATTTTGAACAGGATGTTTTTTCTGACCATTGAGAAATTGTGCAACTGTAGAACGAAGCAATGCGTTACGGCGTTCACCGCAAAGTATATTTCTGTTAGAGTTAGTGTTAACCAAGTTTCAGCATGAATCACGGAGCTAACAATCGTGCCTGTAGAAGCGGTGATATTTGATTTAGATGGAACACTTGTCCCCTTCAACTTGGACTTCAAAACCCTACGAGCGGAAGTCAGAAGCCACCTCATAAGAGCAGGCGTCCCAGCGTCGGTCCTCAACGTCAATGAAAGCATATTTGAAATGCTCGGAAAATCCGAGATTTTCTTCAAAAACGGCGATAAATCAAAGTCGAACCATTCGTTTGAAGAGGTTCGGGCGCAAGCCTTGGCTATCGCTGAGAAGTACGAGATGGAGGCTGCTTTGACAACAAGCCTGCAGCCTGGAGCCGTTGAAACGCTCAGGGAACTGAAGAGGCTGAAGCTGAAGCTGGGTTTATGCACTACCAGCGGCGAGAAAGCTTCGAGTTACATTCTTCAACGCTTCAAGATCGAAGAGTTCTTCAAGATTGTTGTATCCAGGGACAAAGTCAAGTACGTTAAGCCTCACACTGAAGAGTTTGAAATAGCGCTCAAAGCGCTGGGTGCACGAGCGCAAACAACCGTTATCGTCGGAGACAGCGTTGTTGACATGCAAAGCGCCAAAGAACTAAAATCAATAGCCGTCGGAATCCCAACAGGAATGTCCACGATGGAGCAGCTCAAGAACCATGCCGCAAACTACATTATAACCTCATTAACTGACCTACCAGTCCTCATCAAAGAGATAAATAAAGATTAAGCGGCGCTGACGACGTCGTCTTTGAGGACGAGTTTTCTGTCCCTTACCAGCCGCTTAAGGATTTCTGTGAACACTTCTTTTGCTCCTTCAGCCGAATGGTTCAGCCCGAACACTTTCGCGGTTTCTGCAATCAGCGAGTCTTGGCTTATGCTTAGCGCGTACTGAGTAACCAGCTTCATGGCGGCTTCGGCTTCTTCGGGTGTGATGTACTCGGCTTTCCGCTTGGATTCAGGAATACCCTGCACTGGAACGCGGATTGGAGTTTCCTTAAGCGTCGGTGGCCAAAGGAAGCTGCCTTTAAGCACCACCTTCTGCTCCCGCAGCAAGTTGCTTAGTGCTTCTTTGACGGCGTGATTTATCTGCGGCGTCACCTGCTTAATTCCCCAAGCCTGCGCTAAACGTTCAACGGCGTAGTCGAAGTGTACGGGACCTTCATTCTGCACAAGCTCGTCGAGTAGTTTTGTTTGGTTTTCCCTGTTTTCTGGAAAGTAGAACTCGTTTTTCTGTTTAGAATCGTACGTGCTGCTGGCGGTGCTGACTCTTATGTAGGGGTTAAACGACGCCTTAAGCGGATGGACCTTGTAGGGCACACCGATTTTTTCGATGCCCGAAAACTCGATTTTCTGCACATCAGTCTTCGGAGCCATGCCCTCCTTGATTTCAATCAACGGTTTCTGCGTATCCTTCTCGAGCTGTTGCTTGTGGGCTTGCTCCAACGCCTCGCTTAGCCGTCGGATCTCAGAGTCGCGTCTCGCAACCCAAGCAGGAGACCAAACACGGTGAATACGCCAGCCAAGCTGCCTCAAGACCTGTTCACGCAAACGGTCTCTGTCCCGCGCGCTGCTGCTTGACTGGTAGTTGGCGCCGTCGCATTCCACCCCAAGCAGGAAGTTCCCAGGGCTAACTGGGTCAACTACGCCGAGGTCTATCCTGTAACCGCTGCATCCCACTTGTGGAACGACCTCGTAGCCCATCTTCTTGATTTCCGCTGCTACATCCTCATCTAAAGCCGATTCAAACTCGCCTTCCCTTGCCTTAACCGACTCCAACGCTTCAGGTCCATGTTCGGCGTAGTCGAGATAGTACCGTAATGTTTGTACGCCGACCGCTTTCGTTTCAGGGTCAATATCGGTGGCTTTTATCGAGGTGATAAGGATGACTTTTTCGCGGGCTCTTGTAACTGCGACGTTTAAGCGGCGCTCGCCGCCTGGCTTGTTGAGTGGACCGAAGTTCATCGTCATCTGTTTCTGCTGGTCATAGCCGTAGCCGACGCTGAAGAATATGACGTCCCGCTCGTCGCCCTGAACGTTCTCCAAGTTCTTGACAAAGAAGCCTTCCAAACGGTCTTCCTTGAAGAACGGTTCAAATTCAGGCTGCTCTTTCAGTCGGCGGTCGATGGCGTCCTCAACGGTTTCCATTTGAGCTATGCTGAAGGTTACAATGCCGAGGGTTTTCTTCGGGTAGAGACGGAAATGTTCGAAGACAAGGTCAGCCACCTTCTCTGCCTCCAGGGGATTGTCTCTTTTGCCGCCGCGGTCGTACACGCCGTCTGGAACATAGACCAGTTTCACGCCTAGAGTGTCCTCTTCGGCTTTTGCTGCTGGGAAAGTTATGAGTGCGCCGTCGTAGAAGCGGTAGTTTGAGAACGCTATTAGCTCTTCATGCTTACTCCTGTAGTGCCACCGAAGCGTTTTAACGGGCAACCCGATGCCGAGGCACTCATCAAGTATGCTGTCGAAGACTTCAACGTCCTCGTCGCTGAGTTCATCCCAGTCCACGTTGTCAATGAGGTTTTTCTGGAAGAACGAGGTGGGCGGCAACTGCTTGTTATCGCCTGCAACAACCAAGGTTTTTCCGCGGTAGATTGCGCCGATAGCGTCTTCAGGAACAATCTGCGAAGCCTCATCAAACAGGACCAGGTCAAACTTGCTGTCAGGCGGCAGGAACTGGCTTACAGTTATAGGACTCATAAGCAGGCAAGGTTTCAGTTTAACGAGCAGGTTAGGAATCTTCTGGAACAGGATGCGAATCGGCATCAGCTGCCTCTTCTTAGCCGCCTCCTTCTGAAGAATCGCTGCCTCCGTGTCGGCTGCTTGAACAAGGATGTCTTGGGGTTTGCGGCTGTTCGCCTGCTCAATTACCATACTGGAAGTGAGCCTGATCAGTTCTTGATCTAATTTTTTAAAGTCGTCGATCAGCTGCTCATGATTTTCCCTTCTGAACTTGCCCAGCTTGGGGTCTTCATTGTGCAGGTTGTTTATCCATTCCTGGTAGGCGCCTTTGCGGAAAACGTCAACCAGGTCTGCTGCTGGAATTCGCTGTTCAGCCAAGCGGTTGAAGAAGCCGTCTAAGCCGCGGAGGGAAAAGCGGTTTTTGATGTCTTTGAAGTCGATCCAAACCTGAAGGTCGTCAACGCGGTCTCTGAGCGCTTGGATTCGTTCGCCGATGACGTTTATCTCTAAATCCTTCAGAAGCTGGTTCTGATACTTCATGGGTGCTTCAAAGCGGGCTTCAAAGTCGCTCAGGACTTTCAAGGAGGCATCTCGTTTTTGTGTTAGCTCAGCGTCCGACGGCGCGGCGCTTGGTCCCTGAGCCGCGATCTGCGCGAACGCTTGCGGAACTGGAATGTCAAGGAAGGCAGCCTGAACCATTTTAACCCATTCAAGAACCCCCACGATGTCCTGCCAGTCTGTTTCGAGTCCGTTGAAACGCATGCCGAATTTCTCTTGAAGCTGTGCCTTCTCGCCGACGATTGCGGCTTCTTTCTTTCGGATTTCTTCAGCGTTCTTGAGGTCTTCCAAGAGTTGCCTGTAGCTTGCGGGTTCTTCCTTGCTCGTTGCCAACGTCTCCGTGGTCAGCGCGCACAGCGGGGTCACTGTTTTTCCGTTTCAGTCGCCCATTCATCAAGCAGCGGCAGAGACGTCTGGGTTATGGCGGCGGAAGATTTAGGCAAGCTTGCAGGAATCAGCGGCTCTAAACCTTTCAGCTGCTGCTCCCACTTGTCAACCGACACTTCAAGTTCTAAGCCCAAGTTCTTGATCATGGGCGAGGGGCTCGAACTGTTGGTGATTAGTTTAAGCAGGTTTTCTGGGATTGTTGTCGCCCACGAGAGCTTGCGAATCTCGGCTGTCAACTGTAAAGCTTTTTCCGCGCCTAGAAAGTCTATTTTGGTTTTGTTGTAAAAGTGCCCCAGCAAGGTTCGAACCGTTTCCGCTGACTCCTCAATCTGCACCTGCAACCTCTTGACTTTTCGAGCGTCAACAAGGTCGTTTAGAACTGTCTTTGGAACTTTCCCATCGTTTGTCACTCGCGCGATTTGTTTTTGGTCGTTGCGGTAGTTTGAGTTAAACATCTTCAGAGAACTCTGGCTGTACCCATTGTATCTTGCTATCAGCCCATCAAGATCAAGTCCGTAAATTCCTTCTGTATAAGTTTCTTCTAGGCGGCTTTTCAGTAAGCTGTGGTCTTGGTAGAGGCGTGTTGCCTTTTCCACTGTTTCTTGAACTTGCTCAAAATATTTGGCGTCAAACCACTGCGGCTCAGGCTTATCCTCAGCAAAACATAGTAAAGCCATTCTTGAGAGCTCTTTTATCTGCTTTATGGTTAAGCCGTCGCTGTCTAGTCCGAGCAAGGGAGCGAGAGCTTGCGAAGTTTCGCGCCACTTCCTCGCGGCAAGCTCAGTGCTTCTTAGAAACGCCAGGAATTTCTCGTGGTTCTGCAAGAATTCGCCTTCTTCCAACTCGACCGCTGGAAGAGTCCTGCTCAGCGCTGCAAGCTGCTGCTTGATCTCCGCCGACTTGTTGAGAACCAAGTTGAAGAGGGACGGCTGGTAACGCTCCATGAGGCGGGCTCGCGTGTTCTTTATCCATATGCTTGTTTCTCTGTAGGTTTTGGCTTCGCCGTAGAGTTTATCTATGTCTGGGTTGGTCAGCCAGTAAGCTTCTGGCTTGGGGCTTTCATGGAGAAACTTACTGACTTCCAAAAGCCACTTGATGCGCGCAAACGTTTCAGGCGGAAAGACGCCCAGTTTCGCAGAGAAGTCTTCTGTTTCCTGTTGTAGCTCGCGAAGGGTTAGGTTGATGTTTTCAAGTGCCGTCAGCACTTCAGAGCGGAGTTCCAAGTTGTAAGCGTCCGAGCGGTAACCGAGCCATGGAAAATCATCCTCCTCTACCACTTGCCAAACCTTGCTCAGTTGAGAAACAAGCACTTCTAACTCATGCATTTTCTGCGGGGTCAGCGTTCCCAACTCGGTTAAGCCGACGGCTACGAACGGAACCTTCTCAAGGCTGCAGATTAAACTTAAAACTTCGTAGGCGCTCATCTGCAGGTACGGGCGTTTCTCATGCAGGGCAGTAACGTAGCCGTTAAGTTCTTCACGGTAAGCAGTCATTTTTTCAAACTCATGGGCTGACGGCAGTTTGCGCGGCACAAGGTTTTCGTCAAGGCTGCGTTTAAGCTCGGCTACGACCTGCTGCTTGTTTGCTTTGCTGCTGTGGAGTTCAAGGCAGAAATGCGCCAAGCCGACCTCGCTAAGCCGCTTGTAGACGACTTCGAGCGCCGCCATCTTGTCGCTGACGAAGAGCACGGATTTGCCGTTGGCAATGCACTCAGCGATTATGTTCGCGATTGTCTGGCTTTTTCCCGTGCCTGGCGGACCCTTCATGACGAAGCTTTGCCCGCGCAACGCATATTCGATGGAGACCCGCTGGCTGCTGTCAGCATCAAGAACCTGGTAAGTCTTGTCAGGCGGCTCGATCTTGTCAACGTCTTTCTCGTCAGGCAAGCCGTCTATGATTAGGTTGTCTTCTTTTATTCCTGCGATTGCCCTTATGATGGGGTGCTGTGTGACTAAAGGAGCGTTCGCCTCTAGATCCTTGTAAATTACCAGTTTCTGAAATGAGAAAAGCCCCAGGTCAACTGATGGCTCAACTTTCCAGCCTAATTCAGCAACCGCCTGATTAATCAGGTTGAAGTAGTCTTGCAGGTTCTGGTTTTCCCATTCTTCAGGCAACGGGGGCAAATCAATCTTGTAGTCGTTTTTCAGTTTAACCTGCAACGCAGGGTTCAGGACGGCTTCCTCTTCAACAGGCGGCACAGCGATCGTGTAGGGTTGGCGAATAGACTCCCGCGTTAACTCTAGGGGCACAAGGATCAGGGGCGACTGAACGCTCTCCTTTGTTTCCAAATCAACCCAGTTAAGCGTGCCGAGCGCAGCATGCAAAATGCGGACGCCGCGTTCACGATAATCAAGAAGCGACCGCCACTGCAGAGCCTTGAGAGTTCTTTCAAGTTCCACTCGGGTCAGGCTCCCGCAGACAAGCTGGTTAGTCGAGGGACGCTTTTGCTCTTCAGGCGTCGCTGAGGCTTCCTTGACGGCGGCTTTCACATTAGGCTTAGCGGTTTTTCCAGTTTTAGATTTGGCTTTGCCCTTCGGCGTCTCTGGCGTCTCAGGCGCTTCCGCTTCTTCTTCAGGAGGCAACCAGAATTCCAATCTTTTCTTTTTCAAAACCAGCGTGTTAAAAACTGCCTGCATGTCAGGCTGCGAGATAGGTAGGTTTCCCCGCCTGTTCTTGTGGAAGTAGAGAAGATTGTTTCTTCTTGAAAGGTCGATTAATCTTGACTTCCAATCTTCAACTCTCTTCATAGGCTGGGAAAGAACATCCTGCGTCATAACCACATCCACACCCACTAGTCTGCATATTGTGCGGATGCGTCTTTAATATTTGCGGTATCCCATTGAAGCCTCAAGAAATCAACCATTCAACTTTCCAATGGCAAAAGAGTCACTTGGCACTTGTTGCGCGTTGGATTGCATCAATAACGACGCGCTTAATGTTTTCCGAACCTATTTCCCTCGTTTCAAGAACAGGAAGCCCCAGACCTGACGCTTCAAGCGCTTCACGTAGTTGCTGAGTGTCGCCGCAGGTGTCTAAAAGCACTATTCCTTTGATTCCGCTGAACATTCCTGCGAAAGCCGCCTCGTCAACCCCTTCCTGCATCATTTTCTGTTTCATATACTTGAAGAACGCAATCATTCCTGGACCCATAAACATCAAGTTGTGCTCGGGGTCAGCCTCGAAGAATTTTCCGCCCCCGCCAAGCTGGCAGTCGATGCAGTTTGCCGCGTTAACCTTGACGACGCCGTATTCGTCGGCTAGCTTCTTCATTTCGCCGTTTGGTCCGAGGCAGAGGTCGCCGTAAACGAGCACTACTTTGCCGCTGAAACGCTTCAGAGTGACAGCCAAGACTTTGCGGAGGTTTTTCTCCAGCGTCTCGTAATCGACGTGGAAGTATTTGCTTACGAAAACCAGTTCCGCGTCAAGCCGCCCGTCTTTTACCAGTCGTTGCAGTTCGTCTTTGAGGACGCTACAGGAAACTAGACAAACCTTGCTTTTTCCACCCATCATGAAGCCACTCTAAGCTAAACATAAAACTGATTGCAGAAAAACCTTTTCCAGAAACCACTCTCGAAACTTAACGAACACAAAAAGAAGCATTGAAGGAAGAAAACAGTGATTTTATGCCGCTTTGGGCTTGGCTTTGTCGACTACGCTGCTTAGGCTGGTCATTTCCGCGTTCGCCTTGCGAATCAAGTCGCCGATCGTTTCTTTCGTCGGCACCACAGCGCTGACAGCTAACGCAACAGCTTTCTGGTGAGCCTGCTGAAGCAGCGGTTTAATCGTGTCCACGGTTGGGTAGCTGATGCCCATCGCCAACGCGAAGGCTTCCTGATTGCTTTGCTCAACGCTCTTCCTCGTCGCGTCAACGTCGATCTTAAGCTGGTCGCCCACGATGATCAGCCCGTCATCGAAGACAACCCGCATTGAAATTCCCAATTCGACAGCTTTAATGTTCAGTTTCGAGAGGACACCGGCAAGCCGCTCGTTGATTTCCTCGCCTTTGCGGACAACCAGCGTGTCCTTGCTGACCCAGACGCTACCCGACTCGATCCTTGTAGGCAAGCCGACAGCGTTCAGTTGGCTTATGATTGGACCGGGAGGCTGACCCGTGTTGCCTGCTGGAACAATCACGTCCATGGCGGCTATGTCGCCTGACTTTGCGGTTGTCTTCACCTTGCCTCGGTCAAGCATCAACGCGAGTTTGAAGGGGTTCAGGTCTGTGAAAAAGTAAACGTTTGATCCTTCCAAGTACTCCTCAAGCTTCTTGAGGTCTTCCTTGTTCATCTCCTCAATAGCCAACTTCATCAGCGTGTTCTTCAGAACGCGCAGGTAAACTTTGCCTGCCATGTTTTTCTTGAGTTCCTGAAGCTGGGAAGCGCGAACCTTCCGCAGACTAGCGATGCCGATGGACTTGTACTCTTTAAGGATGTCTTTTATGGCATCGACTTCGCCTGCTTTTTCCTCTAACACTTGTTGGGACGGCATGATTTCTCAAACTCATTAGGGTTTAATCTTAACTGGCTCACCCATAGATGTCTTGATGAAGGCGTACTTCACGTTTTTTAGTCCACGCTTGAGTTTCCCGTCTAAAACACGGAGAACAGCCATGGTGTTATCGACAAGGTCCTCATCCTTCATCTGCTGGGAGCCAACTGAAACCTGAATAATCGGCTGGTTGCGCATACGGACAACCACCGTCTTACGATGCTTAGTGATCAAGGCTGCAATGTCAGCGTTAGGCGGAACTGGAATAGGCATTTTCCCCCTCGGACCCAGAACTGGACCAAGAATCCTGCCTACAAGCGGCATCAAAGGCGCTTCCGAAATGAAAACGTCGTAGTCGCCTGCAAGCTTGCGCAGTTCCTTCTTCTTGCCGTTCAACGCGTCCAAGTCGGCACGTTCAACAACGAAGTCTGCCTTAGCGTTCTTGGCTTTAACCGCGAATTCTCCGGAAGCAATGACGCAGACCCTGTTCGGTTTGCCCGTGTCGTGGGGGAGCTCAACAATTTCCTGAATTTTGCCTTCTGGCGATTTCATGTCGATCTCGGTGATATCTAGAATCAGGTCTACTGTCTGGTTGAATTTTTTCTCGCCAGACTTCGTCTTCGCCTGCTTAATCGCTTCTGATATTGTCTTGTTGTCAAGGGGCATTTTTAAGCCTCGTGCCAATGAGGGATTGGAAACCCATTATAAAAATATTCGCTTATCATTATTCGCTACCAAATAGTTGTTCGTAAATGCCAGCGTCAATGTCCTTCTGCACTTCCCGTGGGTCTTTGCCTTCCACGGTGACGCCTAAACTGACACAGGTTCCAAGCATCTCCTTCGTCGCCTTCTTCAGAGTCGGCGCCAAAAGTTCAGGACGCTTAATCTTCGCTATCCGCACCATCTGCTCCATAGACAAGTTGCCTACTTTAACGGTGTTAGGTGTCCCCGAACCCTTCTCAACCTTCAACTCAGCAACGATTAACGCCGAAGCGGTCGGAGTTCCAACTGTCACGTCGAAGCTCTTGTCTTCGGTGTCCACGCTGATTTTAACTGGAACCTTCATTCCAGCGTAGTCTTTGGTAAGCTCGTTAATTTTTGTCACGACAGACGTGACGTTCATGCCTAACGGACCAAGAGCAGGACCTAAAGGTGGACCCGCATTGGCTTGTCCGCCACTTACGAGCAACTCTACAATTTTCTTTTCGCCCATTTTTTTCACCTGTTTATGCCTTTGCTTTTTCGACTAATTTTACGTAATCTGAGTGTACCGTGATCGGCAAAGTGAATGTTGCTTCAAGCAGTTCGAGGGTAACTTCGCCTTTCGACTTGTCAAGCCTTGTGATTTTGGCGCGCATGCCTTTGAACGGTCCGCCAGTGATTTCAACGACGTCATCTTCGTTTAGGTCTTCCATGACTGGTTTACGCACGATGTACCGTTCTATTTCAGCGAAGCTTACAAGTCCAGGGATTCTTGAACGCACATGACGCAGGCCTGAAATGGCTTCCTCCACCAAGTGCGGTCCGTCTGCTTCGACAAACACGTATCCCTTTAACGTGTCTGGCACAAGAAGAGCCTTTATCGGAATATGGTTCATCTCAACCTTAGAAGCGATTAATCGGGCTACGTTTCTCTCCTGCCCGGTGGTTGTTTTCACCACAAAAATTTTTGCTTGAGTTTGCTCTTCTTTCTTTTCCATGGAAAATGGTTCCTTTTAAGTTGTTGTGCTGCTTGCGCCTGAGGATCCTAGAGCCCAAGATAGGAGTTTAATTACGTAGCCGATTACGCCCACTAAGCCGATGCCGAGAAGGCTGATTTTTATCGATAGCCAAAGCTCTTCTCTTCCTGGTTTATTCGCCAGCTTCAGGGTTCTTCCAGCTTGCGTGAGCCAAGATTTTATGCCCATACGTATCGCACACTCAACATTTCATTATTCAATAATAAACGTTACTGTAGCTTAGAGTTTAAAAACAAGTTCCCCAGCACTTTTAAAAGTTTCCCCAGAAAAGTTCTGCGTTTTGCGGTTTTCCTGTTTTTCGGTTTGTTTTTCCGTATTTTTTTAAGTTGCGACTTTTGCCCTGTGGTAAGTTGCGACTTTCACGGGTGTTTCTTTGTGTTTTGGGTTGCTTTTTTTGTTTGGGCTTTGAATCTGTTTGCGCGTTGCGACTTTGGGATGGGCGGGTTGCGACTTTCCATGTTGACCCCATGTTGAAGTTATTGTCGGTTTCGGGCGGGTTGGGTTTCGGGCGGGTTCGGTTTTGCTTGGATTTGGTTTTCCGGTTGGGAAGGTTTAGGTCTTCTTTTTGGTTGCACCTTTTCTTGGTGTCTGGCGGTGGCGCCTCAAACCGGGAAGAATCGAGCATCAAACGGAAAGCTGAGCCGCCGCAGAACACTACATCAAAAGCCAACTAAAACCCTCAGCTAACCTAAACGTTACAGGTTTAGCAGCCGACAAACTTGCCGAGGCTTTTGGACGGAAAAAATGGGCAACTAAAGAACACTAGCCCTCTAACCCCTTCTCAACAATCAGCACGGATAGAGCATCAGTCTCCCAAGCTGAAAGGCGAGGGTTCAAATCCCACCGGACCCGCCAATGTACACGCGAATTTATACCGTTCTTATTCCTTTTTTCTTCCCAATTATGACAGCCAATGCAGCGCAAACCAAGGAGACAACTGAAATAGTTCCAAGCAATTGGTAAGGAAACTCGGCGACTGGTGTTGGCGAGGTTGATGGAGAGGGCGTTGTTGTTGGAGTTGGAGTAGGCGTTGGAGTTGATGAAGAAGAAGATGAAGAAGACGATGTTACCGTTATCGAGACGGCGTTAGAAGCAGGCGACGTCACTGGAGTAGTAGCGCTATCAGTCACCTTACAAGTAACCGAATGCGAACCCAACGCGGCAGTGTAAGAGTAGCTTGCACTGTTAGCGCCAACCGCGGAGCCGTCCAGGAACCACTGATAACTCAGCGTTCCAGTGCCGCCGCTGGCCGTTGCCGTAAACGCCTGAACCTGACCAGCAGTCAAAGAAAGCGGGCCAACAGGAGTGATGCTCACAGTCGGAGCAGCATTCACCGTAACCGACGCAGCAGAAGACAGAGCCGAAGTGGCACTTAAACTGTCAGTGACCTTCACAGTAATCGAGAAAGTGCCTGCGTTTGGAGAACCCCAAGTCATCGCTGACGCAGCCCCAGACTGAGCCAATTGCCCATTCGCATACCACTGGTAATTCGTGTAGGTGCCTGAACCGCCAGCGGCAGTGGCAGTAAACGTCGTGGACTGCCCCGCATCCATAGTCCAAGAAGAAGGCGACACGCTCACAATCGGAACACCCGTGTTTATAACCGAAACCGTATCGTTGCCGTTATTTGTGACGTAGGCATATGCGCCATCAGGCGACACAGCCACATCATTAGGAAATGCTCCGACGGTTACCGTCGCCGTCACCGTGTTCGTAGCCGTACTTATCACCGAGGTCGTATTGTCGCCGTTATTTGTGACGTAGGCATATGCGCCATCAGGCGACACAGCCACACCATAAGGACCGTTTCCAACGGCTATCGTCGCCGTCACCGTGTTCGTAGCCGTACTTATCACCGAGGTCGTATTGTCCCAAACATTTGCGACATAGGCGTATTCGCCGTTGGGCGTTACAGCCACACCCAAAGGTTCGGTTCCAACGGGTACGGTCGCCGTCACAGTATTCGTAGCTGTGCTTATCACTGAGACCGTGCCGCTGTCTGAATTTGTGACATAAACATGTGTGCCGTCGGGACTCACAGCCACACCGCAAGGCTCGCTTCCAACGGGTATGGTCGTAGCCACAGTATTTGTAGCCGTGTTTATCACTGAGACCGCACCGCTGTTGTATAAAGCTCCAGTATATTCATTTGTAACATAGACATATGCGCCGTTGGGTGCTACAGCCACACCAAAAGGATTAATTCCGACGGGTATAGTCGCCGTCACGGTCTGTGCGCGAACGGGCTGAGGCGATAATGCGAAAGCAAAGAACAAGAAGAGGACAATGAGAAAAAGGCAGCCCGCTCTCAGCGTCTTTGTTGTCCCATGCCTCATTCTTTCACCTCTCCAATCAAACCCTTCGCTGATGTTAGTGACATGCTCGCATTGAAGCGCAAACTAAACGCGACTTGCCCATGCGAGTAAGCGCATGGTAATTATAATCGCTTACGCTCTTTTCAATTGCCTTCTGCGCTGCCTATTTTGTTTCTTTTCATTTAAAAGCTTTTCAAGTTCTAAATTATGCCCCTCATTTCCTATAATGTAATTTTAGGAAATAGACTGACTTTTGCGCAAAAATAGAGTCCTTAGCTGCGAGGGGTCCTTTGGAGAACAGCTTTCTAAGTTGGGGGTCGAGTGTTCAACTTCCATCTCCAATTTTTTGGCATAAACCCGCAGTTATCGGGTGCTTTTTAAAGCGTTAATGCCATAGTTAACTCAGTTTCGGAGAGTTGAACATGCCTAAAAAAACGTCAGAATCCCCTGCGGATGCGCCCGCTGAATCTGCGCCTCTGTGGTTTGACGAGCTTACCATGAGCGAAGTCGAGAAGGCTGCGAAGTCTGGAACAGTCGTGATTTTTCCAGTGGGAAGCGTCGAGGAACACGGCGCATATCTGCCCCTTTCCACAGACAGCCTGCAACCCGAGTTTGTCGCCCTTGAAGTTGCAAAACGAACCAAAAGCCTCGTTCTGCCCACGCTCCGATATGGCGTTTGCACATCAACCCGCAACTTCCCAGGAACACTCTCCATCAAGTTCACCTCGCTATACAGGATAACCTTTGACATCCTCAGCGAACTGGTTCGCAACGGCTTTGGCAAGATTCTTGTCCTGAGCGGCCACGCTGGAACACTCCACATGGCAGCCCTAAGACACGCCGCACAAAACGTTGTCATGCAGAACGAAGCCGCCAACGCCGAGGGAAAAGTCAGGATAATGGTTCTGTCCGACTACGATTTTGCCTATGACCTCAGAGGGAAATCTGTTTCAGAAAAAGACGGACACGGCGGAGCAATCGAGGCGTCGCGGATCATGGCTATAAAGCCCAACGTGGTCAAAGGCATCGGAAAAAAGAGCTTCACACAACCGCCACGATTTGAAGCCCTTGCTCACCCAGAAGATTACTTTCCAACGGGCACAATAGGAGACCCAGCCGAAGCCTCTGCAAACAAAGGACAGGAAATAAACAGCTACATCATAGGGCAAGTGGTGAAACTGGTGGAGGAACTAAAGGCACCAAGGTCACCCAGTAACACAAGATAGGGCAATTAGGTCTCTGCACCGGATAAGACATGTAATGTAAAACTAAAAGGGATTTTTCCCGCATTCAAGAGGGAGAAAAAAGGTTTGCGTGCGATGTCTCCACGGTTTTGTGCATGAAAATCCTACCGACTGCATCATTATGTTAAGACTTAAGGGGGTTTATCCTGTCGGCTATAGCGTTCGTCTTAATGATCTTGTTTTCATATTAGGAAAAGAATTTCAGTAGAGTCATAACATACGCTTTATGGCCGTACTACTCAGTTCACAGTATCAAGAGTAGATTCGGAGAACCTCCCCAATTAGCCGATTATGTCTCTTACTCAGTTCCTGCAAATCCCATTTTTCGATATTTTCCAATTCTTGCGTTAATCTAAAAGGCGTACTTTTTTCTCTAAAGTATACCTGCTTCTTCTTGGTAAAATCATAATTCTGTGCTTTAGAATTTTTTCTACCACTAAGGAGAACAAGGTTTCCTAGAGCATTGGTCCAAATGGATCTTTCTTTTTCGTTAAAATTGTTCATCCATTCGCTTTTTTCAGTTGGAGTCTGTGGAAGAACATGCTCAACTGTAACGTCACCAGGATAGCCTGGAAAATTCTCAATGTCCCATAGTTCCATGTCCAATCTTAACAAGATATATTTTGCAAACTTGCCGCCATTGATGCTGTATAGACGGCTTTCATTTATTTTTGGGGAGAGATTATTTCTTACGTCTTGAGAGTTTCCGAAATCTATTTCACGACTCTTCGATTGATCATCAAGCTTGTAAGATAAGATTTTATCTACAGTCTCTTGAGCATCGTTGGTCTTTTCGATCATTTCAAGTGTTCGACTCAGACTCGTTATGCGCTCAGTTATAGAAAAGCCTGCGGCCCATTCCACAATAACCTTTTTCTCAAGTTTTTTTACGAATTCTAGCAGGAGTGAATCCGACTTAAATTTTTGACAATAAGCAAGTAGCGGAGGAATCCAATCTGAGAACGGAATGAAGCGATTCATTATATCTACGAGGACTTTGTATCTATTTTCATCCTCCAGACTTTTACTTTTCAGAGTAAGCGAAAGTATTTTTTCATCATAGATGTTAGAAATATCTCTGACGTAATTAAAGAATGGAATGCCTTTCACCATGTCGCCATTCTTGAAAAGTTCCTGATATTCTTCATATATTCCTAATTTGGCTTTTTCCTTTTTCTTTATTGCTCGTATATGTGCAATAACGTTAGACAACTCTTCCCTGCCTAGGTCTTCTTCTAATGATCTCCAAATTTTAGCATATTCGTCTCTTTTATCATCAGGTGTTGCTTCCAAATTCTCACTTTTTAAGACGTCCGAAGTTTCAAGAGGTAACCCTCGGGTATTCAGAACGCTAAAAAGACGAAATGCAGACGTCAAGTTTTTCGTCTTAATGCAAACCATATAGACATTATTGAGTAAATATTTTACGAACATTTCCATATCATTAATTTCGTTCAAACTTGACCTGAAAACATCAATTGCTTCAAACAAGTGATATCTCGGATCTTCCGCATCTTTAGAGTCTATTCTCCCTTGAGAGAAATCATTGTGATATTTTACAGTGCCTTCAGGAGTGTAGACATATTCTAGAAATAGAGGTTTTAGTTCATTCCAAGGTGTGACCCTCATTGTAGCTGGAATTTCTTTGTAGACATCTTCTTGTTGAAAAATGTATGACTGCAGACTCTCCTTTAGTCGAGCCAATGGAGTAAGATCTCGAATAACAGCCATTAGAATTGTCAGAGCCGTTATTCTTTGTTGGCCATCGACTAGATTATAGTTCTTTTCCGAGATTTCTTGGAGCACAGATGAACCTAAAAAATGTTGTACATCTGAAGCTTTTGCCGCCTTGAAATCATCGATCATATCATTGAAATTATCCCTATTCCAACTGAATGGGCGTTGGTACATAGGAATGTAAAAAATGAAATGCTCACTGAACAAGTCAGAGATTTTAAACTCCTTGGCTTCGATGACTTTATCTTGGGTTTTGGCAGTCATTTTCTCCACCCGTTTAGTGATTTAGAGTAGAGGCAAT
The DNA here is from genome assembly GCA_963768345.1 of Candidatus Bathyarchaeota archaeon. GTDB lineage: Archaea > Thermoproteota > Bathyarchaeia > Bathyarchaeales > Bathycorpusculaceae > Bathycorpusculum. The sequence continues at coordinate 25,223 of CAVYHL010000004.1, forward strand.
ATAATTTTTGTGTACGAACCTATGTATAGAGATTGGAATTAAACTTTTGATTGTGATAGTGTTTGCGATAATACTTTATAGCGCCAAGGGGTAAGATTCCATTATTCCCTCACTGACAGATTTCGTTTTTAAACTTTCCTGTAGGGTAAACTGGTCTCCTGCAGAGTAACCAGCAGTTTCAGTTTGTCTTGGCTTGGGATTCCTTTCCAATCGAGTACCGCCATTTCGACCTTCTCCAGAGTTTTTTCCGTGCATTGCGAAATCATCGCCGCGTCTACTTCCGCGATGGCGTACTTCGGTATCATGTGCCCGAATGTGGCTTCGTCAGCCAGCGCTATGCGGGTGAACTTTGGGTTGTAGTGTGGTCCACCTATGCCGAGAACCGCTGAGCCAGATTGGGCGGTAAAATCAGCGATTGTAGTCATTGCCGCTTCGCCGACGGCTTGCGCTGCCTTGAGGTCGCGCCATTGCGGCTCTGAGCTGCCGAGCTCAACGAACATGACGGGCAAGTTCAAGCTGGGACCATGATGGGTACCCTCATAGGAGACCTCGTAGCCAAGGTTCAGCTGCCCGTTCAAGCGGCTCAGCGATTTAAGCGCGGTCGCCATGGCAAAGGCTGGCGCAACAGAAACCGTGCGCGGTAAACCGCCGAACTCCGCTTCTCCAAAGTTGCCTGTTGTGTGGACGGAAAGGGTGGGTTTGCCGCTTTGGCTGCTGTGCCGTGAGATGAAGACGACGAGTTGAGCGTTTGGGAAATCCTCTTGCAGGTACTGGGCGTTGATTGTTTCTTCGTTCAGCGTCAGGAAACTGACCTGCTTGCCCCTCATTTCAGCCGTGTAAACTGGGCTTTCACGGTATATCTGGTCTGTTTTTGTGAATGGGTAGCACTGAAGAATGCTTTTTGCTATGTTTACACCTGCAATGTCACGGGTTGAATGAACGAGCAAAATCACTTGCTGCACTTCCGCATATCTGTTGTTGTTCAAGCTTAAAACGTTGTCACGTTCGCGTAGATGCCAGCCATTTACGCAAGTTAGTTAGCAAATATCAGCATACTGCTTATTTTATTAGTGAATAGTGCAGTATAATTTCGTGTAGAAACTCCCGAATTTGGCGAAAACAAATTGAAGAAAGAGACTTCAAAAAGAGATGTTACAGAAGGCACTGTTCAAAAGAAAGGCGATTGGAACAAAGTTTTAGAGTGGTACTCAAATCTCGAAAAAGATGATGAGCTCGCGAACAACATTGAACTGGCATCTGAACAGTTGCGTCGGGGATTTAAACTGCGGAGAATAAAATTGGAAACCGAATAACTTTTAACCGCAAAAAGGGGTTTTGCTAGGGATAAGGTTTTGCCGTAAAGCTTTTTATGGCTGGGTTGATTCTGCGTAACTGAGGCAACAAAAAATGAATCTGATCAACTTCAAAGAGCTATCAACCCAAGACCTAAACGCTCTTGTCGATTTAGGCATCGAAGTCAAGCACAACCCTAAAAAGTTCCGTAAATCGTTCGATGGCAAATCTGCCGCGTTGATTTTCCAGAAGACATCCACCAGGACAAGGGTTGCCTTTGAAGTTGCCGCCACGCAGCTTGGCGGGCACGCCTTGTACATTGACTGGCGAACAACGAACTTCACGCTTGCCGATGTGGGGGATGAAACACGGTACCTGTCGCGGAACGTCGACATCATCATGGCGCGGCTGCTCTACAACGCTGACCTGATGAAGATGGCCTGCGCCTCAAGAGTCCCTGTAATCAACGGCTGCGACGACAAGTATCATCCAAGCGAAGTGATAGGAGACTTAATCACGATAAAAGAGAAAAAAGGCACTCTCAAAGGCACCAAACTGGTCTACATCGGCGTGCACAACAACGTCTGCAACTCGCTGATCGAGGGCTGCACAAAAACAGGGGTCAAACTGACCACGGTCACGCCGATCTTCAACGAGCCAGCACGGGACGACGAGTTGCTGGCTGAAGCCAGAAAAACTGGGCTCTGGGAATCGACTCTGGATGTAAAAAAAGCGGTTAAAGATGCTGATTTTGTCTACACGGATACGTGGATTGACATGGAGTTTTTCACTGACCCAAAGTTTGCAGCTGAAAAGGAGAAGCGCATCAAGCTTATGATGCCGTATCAAATCAATGCTGAACTCCTTAAAGGCAGCGATGCGTACATTATGCATGACATGCCCATCCACCGCGGCTACGAAATAAGCGTTGAAGCCATTGACAGCCTGAAGTCGGTGATTTTTGAGCAGTCAGAGAACCGCTTGTACTCGGCGAAGGCGATAATGCTCACTCTGCTTAAATAGTTAGAGTTGAGAATAGCTTTTCGGGAATAAGTAATGTTAGTAGTTGCGATCCTTACCAGACGCTTAAAACAGGGCAAAACATACCAGGATTTCAGAAAGGCGTGGTATCACACCGTCGGATATGGAACCGACATGAAGATGTACTCAGCGATTAATGCGTTTGACCCTCAGGAAATCATCGTCATAGGCATCGGAGAAATAAAACCCGGGCAGGACCCATTGAAGATACTGCAGATTGAGGTTAAAGAAAGGCTTGACCACCCGCTGGAGGCGGTTATTGAACCAGAAATAGACCGAACCTTCGGAATCATGGTCGCCGAAGACGATTTCTCGCCGACGGGCAAAATCGAGTACAAACCAGCCTCCCTCAACGGGAAAGAAACGAACTTTGAAGAAATCGCCCAAGGGCTAGCCATAGCCAAGAAACTAATTGCACAGGCTTCTCAGGAACGGGATGAGGCAAGGAAGGCCAGAGACAAGAAAAAGAAAAATTAGCCCCATGGTCAAAAATTTATTAGCTCTTAACCTGTAGCCTCAATCCAAGCGAATTAGGTCAATCACGGTCTTCACCGCGGTCTGCCTCAGTAAAGGGTGTTCCCTGACCACGAGCTGCACCGAAAGTTTTTTCCAAAATTGCTTTCCGTCTTTCTTTTACAAGCGTTTGGATTGTTTCATCGAGGCTTTGGACGCCCAGTTTCTTTCGTAGATTTTCTAGTGTTTCTGCTGTCTGCTTTGAGACTCTTATGGTCGTTGTTTCAGTCATAGCAAATCACAACTTAGGATAACGTTAACGAGTACATTAGTATGATTGTGCATCAGAGGAATAAGTGCTCAAGCAAGATTTATTAGCTCAATAGAAGAGCATAAAGTTTGATGCCAATCATTGTAGCTTTTCTCAGAGGAATCAACGTTGGCGGCCACGTTGTTAAAAAAGAGAAGCTGCAGGACGCTTTCAGTTCTTTAGGTTTTCAAAACGTAACTACGTACAAGCAAAGTGGCAACATAATCTTCGAAAGCGCCTCTACAAATGTTGAAGAAACCAAGAACAAAATTGAAGATAAACTTCGCGGCATCCTCGGTTATGACGTCCCCGTGTTTATACGCACAATCCCGCAGCTTAAGCACATAATTGACTTAGAACCATTAAAAGGTCAAGACCAAAAAGGCACAAGCTTTCTAGTGACTATGCTTCCAAGCTTCCCGCCTGCGTTTCCATTTCAGTTGCCTTTAACGATTCCGAAGTCAACGGCTCAGGTAATCTCAGCCTCAGGCACGGAGGTTTTCAGTGTAACCCACGGCGGCGGCGAAGGAGCGTTGCCTAACCCGTTTCTGGAGACGAAGCTGAAGGTGAAAGCGACCACCCGCAACATGAATATAATCAGAGAAATCGTCGAAAAGTTCGGCTGAGCCTTAAACCTTGCTTCGCCGGTAGCCGCAGGCGTAGCATTTGCCGTCATGCACGGAGACCACGTCGCCGCAGCTTGGGCACTTGTATTTTTCTGCTTGTTCCTTCAGGAACTGGTCCATGCCTTCGGCTCTGAGTGTCTTCTGGTTTTCAACCATGCTCATGCCGTAGCGTTCCCGGTAGCGCTTGTCAAGGTGGGCGAGGTTCTTGCAGGGCATCTCGTCGCATTCATAGCAGAACTTGATTTCGTGGCGAGTAAGCTGCCTGCAGCCTCGCTTGATGTAGCAGTTTTTGGCCCTTGGCAGGCAGCCCGCGCAGTAAGTGACCCTGCCCCTTTGACGCGGCACCCCATGGGTAAAAGCCAAGTAACCCCTGCAGATACCGCAGTTCATACCGCAAGGAGCAACAAGCTCCGCATCAGTCGGCTTCTGAGTCATAGACACTTATCTGTGAGGGCTTGGGAATTAACGGTTTTGCTAAGTCTCGTCTTTAACGCAGTACAAGAAATTAGTAAAAATATAGCAAACTTTTTCTACAACTTTTAATTACTACTTTTCGGTGAGAGAATTGGCCGATTGCGTGACAGTATCCACAAAAATTCCTAAGTCGCTCAAAGAAAAAATGGTTAAGCTAAAAATCAAACCATCCAAACTTCTGCGGAGAGCTATAGAAGAAGAAGTGAAAAGAAGAGAAATCGAAGAATTAAAAGACCAAATCACCAAATTAAAGCCTATACTCGACAAAATAAGCATAGAAGATGTAGTAAAAGGCATCAGAGAGGACAGGGACAGCCGATGAAGTACCTGTTTGATGCTTCCGCCATATTCAGAGCGATTAAAGAAAACAAAATCGGCTTCTTAATTGGAAATTACACTTTAGAAATAGCAAGATATGAACTGGGAAACATTGTATGGAAAGACTGTTTCCTGCAATCAAAAATCTCAAAAGAAGAAGCAAGAATGTTGATGAAAACGTTCAAACAAACTCTAACCGTAATGGAAGTTCTACAAATAGCCTCAAACGAAGAAGCTGTATTAGAAACTTCAGCGCAGTTTAAAATCACTTTTTATGATGCCTCATACGCTTACTTCGCCAAAGCGAAAGAGCTACTTCTGATAACCGAGGATATGCGCCTTATAAGAAAGGTTACGCCAACTATCAAAGCACTGAGGCTAAATGAACTTGAACAAGAAGACAAAAAAGGCATCTCACAGTAGGATCTAATCCAAAGTTCATTTCAGGTCATTTCTATTATCAGCTTATCGCCAAAAAATTTAGATTTTGAAATCCCTCGCTATCTAAATCGGATCACTTAGCTGTTAGAAGTTTGCTGATGCTTTAAGGCATTGTCCATTAATCCCTTTCAAGAATGCATAATTCTTAATTACTGCGTTTTCTAAGTGGTTGGTTTGAGGAACCAAAATATGGTCAAAATGGATTTCGGTGGCGTTATAGAAGACGTCATCACCCGAAAAGAGTTTACAGTGGCGCAAGCCCAAAAAATCCTGAAAGACGAAGTCGTCGTCTCACTTGGCTACGGCATCCAAGGCCAAGCACAGTCACTCAACATGCGAGACAACGGAGTAAAAGTAATCATTGGACAGGAAAAAGAAGGCGTATTCAAGAGAGAGTGGGATAAGGCGGTAGCTGACGGCTGGAAGCCAGGCGAAAACCTCTTCCCCCTCGAAGAAGCCGCCAAAAAAGGAACAATCAAGCTGTTTCTGCTGACCGACGCCGGGCAAAAAGCGATGTGGCCAACCATAAAGAAGACGCTCAAGGCAGGCGACGCACTCTACTTCAGCCACGGCTTTAGCATCGTGTTCAAGGAGCAGACAGGCGTTATCCCGCCAAAAGACATAGACGTGATCATGGTCGCCCCGAAAGGGTCAGGCACCAGCGTCCGCAGAAACTTCGTAGACGGAAGCGGCATAAACTGCAGCTTCGCCGTCCACCAAGACGCAACGGGTAGAGCGCAAGACCGCGTTAAAGCCATCGGCATCGCCATCGGCTCAGGCTACCTGTTCCCAACAACCTTTGAAAAAGAAGTTTACAGCGACCTAACGGGCGAAAGAGGCGTCTTGATGGGCGCACTGGCAGGAATAATGGAAGCGCAATATAACACGCTTCGGGAGCGCGGTCACAGCCCCAGTGAAGCCTTCAACGAAACCGTCGAGGAACTGACACAGAGCCTCATCCGCTTGGTGGACGAGAACGGCATGGACTGGATGTACTGCAACTGCAGCGAAACCGCCCGCATCGGCGCGCTCCGCTGGAGACCGAGATTCCGAGAAGCCACTCAACCCGTATTCGACTCGCTCTACGACCTCGTCGCGGCAGGCGAAGAAACCCGCATCGTGCTGGAACGGAGCAAGGCGCCAGACTACAGGCAGAAACTCGCTGACGAACTCAAGGCGATGGGAAACAGTGAAATGTGGCGTGCAGGCGTAACCGTCCGCTCGCTGAGACCTGGAAAACAGAAGAAGCAAGAATAAGCTTCTCTCCATTTCTTTACTTTTTTGTTTCCCCCTTAGAGTAATATTCCTAAGCTTGTTTGGTTCATTTAGGGAATTAGCTGTATTCCAAAAAACTAAGATAAAAAGAGCCCAAATTTCTTAGGCTAAATATTAGAAAAGATTCTCTAAGGGGTACGGATGGTTTTAGATCCATGTCTTAGAACGGACACTCTTGCAGACGCTGCAAACTGTGTAGATCTCTTGCTCGTTTTTTATGAGCAGTTCGGTCTCTGCCGTCGACTTACAATTCGGGCAAACATCGTTATTCATCATATTTTCATCTCCAATTTTCTTTAAGGCAGGTTTTACTCGAACCAAAAACGTGAAGTTCAGCGTGACTTGCTGTGAACAGTAAGGACACAAAACCGTTTTTTGGGTATCTTGTTTACGCTGTCGTTTATTCACCTATATCTCGCTTGGCTAAAATATATCTGTTTCCCAACAGCGTACGCCTTTTTAACGTCAAATGGCAACCTATTTTCTAAACAATCTCTTCGGTTTCCTGTTTGCAGGGCAAGCTAATTTTTTATACCTGAAACCCACGCTTCCTAACTAACACGGGGCAACCATCTTGGATTACCTATCAGTCGCCGCAATAGTCGTCTTCATAGCGACGCTTTTCCTGATGATTAAGCGTCCCTTCGGGCTGCGGTTGGGTTACGCGGCTGGAATCGGCGCGGCTGCTTCGCTGCTGCTGGGCACTGTGAGCTTGGGGCAGGCGGCAACGTCTTTCCTCGACATTTGGGACGCAGCATTGGCGTTCCTAGGCATCGTGGCGATGTCCGTCACGTTGGACGCCATGGGCTTCTTCAAGTGGGCTGCACTCCGCATAGTCAAGATGGCTAATGGCAACGGATTGCGCCTCTTCTTCTACATTTCATTGCTCACCGCCGCTGTCAGCATCCTTTTCGCCAACGACAGCGCCGTGTTGATTTTAACCCCCATCGTCTTGGAAATTGTCACATGTCTCGGTGTCGACTCTAAGGGTAAGCTTGCGTACCTTTTCAGTGCGGGCTTGATGGCGGATACGGCTGCGATGCCGCTGATTACCAGCAACCCCATCAACATTTTGAGCGCTGATTTCTTCAAGTACAGCTTCATCGACCACCTCATCTTCATGGGACCCGTTGCGGTGGCGACTATTCTCAGCAGCTTGTTGCTGTTTTGGCTGTTTTTCAGGAAGCAGATTCCTAAGGCTTATGATGTGAAAGCGGCGGATTCCTTAATCGAGGGAAAGCAGGTTATTTCGCCGCTTCTGTTGAGGGTAAGCTTAGCTACGCTGGTTGCGATCGACATCGGTTACGTGCTGACCTCTTTGAATCGGTTCCCCGTTTCGATAGTCATCTGCAGTGGCGCGGCGTTTCTGATAGCGATTTACTGGTTTACTTTGAAGTGGAACGGCTCGGTGAACGGTGAGAGGAAAGGGCTCAGGGGCTTGGCAAGGGACATCAACTGGGACATCGTGCTCTTCATGTTCAGCATTTTCCTCGTCGTCCAAGGGCTGGAAACCGCTGGCATCACAAACCTGTTAGCCTCCGCTCTCCTAGCGACAAGCAAGCTGCCCTCTGCACTTGGGATTTTCGCGCCAAGCATGGTTGTAACCATCGGCGCAAGCTTCATGAACAATTGGCCCATGACGATCCTCGGCTTGATAAGCATACAGCACATCGGCGCATCTGGGACAACCCTGACGGGACTGATTTTCAGCAACATAATCGGAAACAACCTGGGACCCCACTTTTTCCCGTTAGGCTCCTTGGCGATTGTGATGTGGCTGGAAGTGATGCGTCGCAAAGGCGTCAACATCAGCCTCAAAGAATACCTCAAAGTCGGCGCCGTCTTGTCCATAGCGCAGGTGGCTATCGCTTCGGCTGTGTTGTGGGCGGAATTAAGCGTCGGCTTTCATTTTCTATAGCCCTTGATAGAACTTTAGTAGCCCAGCTAAGAAGCATTTAGCTTGCTGATTATTTCCCTATACGCCTTTAACGCTTCCCGTTCGCTTGTAACGTTTTTTATGAGCATGCGTCCACCGTTGAACAGGCTGACTTCATATCCCTTGTAGTGGAACATGAGAGCCAAACGGGACTTCAAACGAACATTAAACTCCTTGTTGACTACGGGATAGACTTCTTCAAGGTTTAGCCGCAACGGTTTTTCAGGGTTAATGTTAGCCGTGTCTCGTCCGCAAAGCCAGACAAGCCGTTCGCCGCCAGCCACTGAAGACACGGCGCCGTGGCAGACGGGGCAGCGAGTGCTTTTCGAAATCTCTATCGCAGTGAAATCCATGTCGCTGAAGTCGCAGACTAACAGTTTGCCCTTCAAGGTTGAGCCGACTCCAGCCAGGAGTTTTATGGTTTCCATGGCTTGTAAGGCACCAATTACGCCCAGTGTTGCTCCGATTACGCCACGCGTGGCGCAGGTAAGCAGGTCGCTGTCTGAGAGGTTCGGCATTAAGCACTCCAAGCAGCCCGTTTCAGGCGGAGCAAAAACCGAAAGGTTCCCTTCAATGCCGATTGCTGCGCCGAAGACGTAGGGGATTTTCAGTTTGACGCAGGCGCGGTTAACCAGGTAGCGGGTCACCATGTTGTCCAACCCGTCAACAACGCAGTCCACGCCCTTTAAGAGCCGCTCGACGTTGCCTGAGTTCACGTTCTCGGAGATAGCTTCAGCCTTGACCAAGGGGTTTAGTTCTTGCAGGTGGTTTGCAGCGACCTCAGCCTTCGGATAGTGCAGGTCAGCCGGCGCATAGAGGATTTGGCGGTGAAGGTTCTGCATTTCAACCGTGTCCTGGTCGATTAAGCGGATGTAGCCGACTCCAGCCAACGTAAGGTACAGCGATGAAACCGTGCCTAACCCGCCGACGCCGACCACTGCGACTTTGGACTTGCAGAGGCGCTCTTGCCCTTTCTCGCCCAGCTCTTTCATCGTGACTTGGCGACTGTAGAATTCCTTGGCGAACGCTTCTTTTTCTGCCTTGTCCACCTTGACCATTCCCTGAAATGAGTCTGTATCCACGGCTATATTTGCCTTTTATCTAAGGACAACGATTTTTTGTTCTTTACTGGGCTTTGATTCTTGATTGCGGTTTAAGAAGGGCTTGGTGTCTTGCTGTTGGATGCTGTAATTTTCTTGCTGATGATGTTGTTATGGGTGTTATTTGGAAAAACATTTATCTGTGATGCTACTATCAAACAATATTGTTACTACCTAAAGTAGTAGCACGTAAAGGAGCCCAAAGGCGGCTGCCCTTTACCTCGCAAAGCCGCCGCCAACAAAAGAAGCCCACGTAACCCAGACCCCAAATCATTTTCTCCTTGAAGGGGCTACGCTCCTATCCCAATTAGGAGCCTCTCCGTTGGCGGCGGCTGCATTTTTAAGACCTACAAATCAGGCGAGCCAGTTAGCAGTTCTCAGTCAGGCTATTTAGTGGGCATGCGTGTTGGCGTTTCCATTGGTGACTATCGCATGATCTAAGCGTACTTGCCTTTCATCTGGAACTGCCTCTCGTAGATTTCTCGGACTTTGCCGATGGTGTCGGCTTCTTCAAGGGTTTTGTCGTCCCTGATGCGGCTTATCCGCGCAAAACGCAGAGCCATCTGGCTCCTGTACTTGGGGCTTCTCTGAACCTCGTTGTAAGCCACTTCCACCACGATTTTCGGAATAACAACCACGCGGTGCCCTTCCTCCGCGATGACTGATTCCTTCAGCCGCCTCGTCATCTCAATTATTTCGGCGTCAGTTAAGCCCTTGAAAGTCTTGCCTACCTCCAAGAAGCCGCCGGTCTCAGGGTCTCTTGCCGCAAGATAATAATCGGAAAGCCAGCCTTTCCTCCGCCCATAACCATACTCAGCGGCTGTTATCACCAAATCCAAGGGTTCAAGGACCGTTTTGATCTTCAGCCACTTTTTACCTCGATTTCCCGGCGTGTAAGGACTGTCAAGTTTCTTCGCCATCAACCCCTCGTGCCCGGCAGCTATGGCTTCCTTAAGAAAGCCCTCCGCTTCTCCAACTTTTTCCGTGACGATTTGTTTGCTCAGGGGGATTTCGCCAGCGTTTTCTGTGAGGATTTGCCTGCGCTGGGTGTAGGGCTGCGTGATTAGGCTGTCGCCGTCTAGGTAGAGAATGTCGAACAGGTAAAGAGTTAAGGGGATTCTCTGCGCCATGCCTGCGACGTTGCGGACCCTTTTGAAACGCCGCATCAGGTGTTGGAAGGCAATCGGGTAGCCGACGCTGTCGAGCGCGACAACCTCGCCCTCAACGATGATTGACCGCGCCTTGACGTTGCCCTTCACCGTTTCGACGATTTCGGGCAGGCTTTCAGTCACGTTGGTGAGTCTTCGACTAAAAATTTGCACTGTGCCGTTTTGCTTGTGGATTTGGACCCTTGCGCCATCGTACTTGTATTCAAAAGCTGACTTGCAGCCCTGCGCTTCCAGTGCTTCGTTCACGGTTTGAGCTGTCTGCGCAAGCATAAGCTTGACTGGCCTGAAAACCTTGAAGCCTGCCTTTTCTAAGCCCGCGGCTCCTTGGGCTTTGAGTGTCGCCGCCACTTCGCCGATGTCGCCCAGTACCATGCTTGCGTGTTGCACCCGCTGAATTGGAACACCGAAGGCTTTGGCGACGGCTTGCTCCATTAAGCCCTCGTGAAGCCCAGTGCGCATTTCACCTGTGAAGATTTTGACGAGGTACTTGGCTTCAACTGGGGTGGCTTGGCTCATTAGGGCTGTGATGAGCCGTTCCTTCTTAGTTCTTGCGCCCGCGCCTGAGGCTTGAGCGATGGCTTCCAGCGCCCGCCTAACCTCGGCTATCGTCAGCAGCCTTTCGGTTAGCTGTGTCTGCCTCTTAGCCTTAGCCTGTTCAAGCACCGCTTTTGTGGCTGAGCCGATGTCGCCTGTGCTTGCCATGGCTTGGCGGAAAAGGCTCCAGTCAAACTGGCTTACCCGCTCCATGACGCGGGTGAGGGTTGACCAGCTTACGTCGAGCGTTTTTTGGCTGTATTTTGGGAGTGCCCTTCCGACTATCATGTTTACGGCGGGCTCAATCTCGTCCTGACCAAGCGTTCTGATGTAGTTTGCAGTTAAATCTACGATTTCAAGCCGTTTTTTGGTTGCTTCGACCTTTTCAAGAAGCTCTGAGAGGGACTTGAAAACATCAGGCATAAGCAGGTTCAGATCGATATCGAAAGATTAACAAATACCTATTTTTAAATTTGGGCGAAAAAGAGATGGGTTTAGAAGCCTGCGGCTTCGAGTTTCTCTTTTACTTCCTTGATTTTCTTGGTTAGCTCTTCAACCTTTGCCGTGTTGCCTAACGCCTTGTAGCAGTCCCGTGCATAGTCCAGTGCGCTGACGCCGTACCTGTCAAAGCCCTTGCTGAAGGAGATTTCAGCCGACTTCATGAACAGTTCCGCGGCTTTCTCGTTGTCTTTAAGGGCGAAGGCGCATTCGCCGGCCTTGTAGTTCATTTCAGCCGCGCCGAAATAGTTCTGGTTCTTGTAGTAAAGCTCAGCTGTTTTGACGAGAATGTCTTTTGCTTCGGTATACTTGCCGTTTTCCATTAACGCGTTAGCTTCTTTATGCAGTTTAATCGGGTCTTCTTTTACGCTCATGACTTATCACTTGCAATATTTGGCGGGAACTCCCATTTAGATTTTCCTCTTCCAAAAGGGGTGGTTCCAGAGGCAGTTAGGTGTGAGCCAATGATATAACATAAAAGGCTCTTCTAATAAGCAGTAAGTAGAGGTAATCTTGACGCTTCGTTGCATTCACTGCGCCACCGAATTTCCAATCTACCCTTTGAGGAATAACTGTGAAAAATGCGGTGGCACGCTGGAGTTCATAGCAGACTTGCCCCAAGCTCAAAAATTAAGGTTTTCGGGGCAACTCGGGTTCTGGCGATTTAAACAGATGCTTCCACCCGTCAAACACACGATAAGCTTAGGAGAGGGTGGGACGCCACTGCACAAGGCTGAGAGGCTCGCCAAAGCTGTTGGGCTCAAAGAACTCTACTTAAAGGATGAAACACGGAACCCAACAAGCAGCTACCGAGACCGAGCAGCGGCTTTTTTGACCTCAAACGCGATGGATCTGGGCCTTGAAACGCTGGTGTGCGCCTCTAACGGTAACATGGGAGCATCCTTGGCCGCCTACGCTGCGAGAGCGGGCTTGATCTGCCACGTCTTGGTGCCCAAGGTTGTTGACGTAGGAAAACTAGCGCAGATGATCGCTTATGACGCTGTCATAGAGGAGTCAGGCGACATGGTGGACGACGCCATTCGCAAAGCCGCTGACTTAGCCAAGGAAACAGGTTGGTACCAAGCCACTGCTGAACTTAACCCGCTTGTGGTTGAAGCTCAAAAAACTATCTCGTATGAGATCAATGAGCAGTTTGGGGTGCCTGACTGGGTTGTTGTTCCGATGGGAAGCGGTGGAACCATCTACTCGCTCTGGAAAGGCTTTAAGGAACTCAAACAACTCGGGCTTACCAAGAAGCTGCCTCGGATGGTCGGGGTTCAAACTGAGGGCTGTGCTCCAATAATCAGCAAGCTCAAAGAGGAATCTTCATCGAAATCCTTCAGCCCATCCACCCGCGCGTTAGCCATCCTCGTAGGTGAACCGTTGCAGAGCGACTTAGCCATCAAAGCCATTAAGGAGTCAAACGGGTTAGCCTTAACTGTTTCAGATGCGGAAATCCTGGGTTCCGAGCTTCTGGTCGCTAAACTTGAAGGAGTCTTCGCGGAACCAGCCAGTTCAGCGGCTGTGGCGGTACTGCAGAAATGGAAGCGCAACGAAATTTCCTCTGAGTGCAGCGTCGTATGCTTGATCACTGGCAGCGGCTTGAAGGCTACGGATATCTTGCAGTCGTTGAATAAGAAGCAGAAAACGGCGGGCTTGGGGCTTGCGGTGAGCACTAAGCAGAAGATTCTCAAGATTCTCAGCGAAAAAGACACGTACGGGTACGATTTGTGGAAGCTGCTGGGTCAGATTATGACGCGCGCCGCTGTTTATCAGCATCTTAACGAGTTGGCTGAGCGGGGGCTGGTGGTAGGGTATGAGCTGGACGGGAAGAGGTTTTTCCGTGTCACTGAGCGGGGCAGGAAGGTTTTGGCGGCTTTCGATGAGATTCAGTTGCTTATGTGAGCGTGTAGCTCTGGTCGTCGGTAAACATTTATTAGTATAGCCACAACTATACTAAAGTTGCAACTATACTAAGGAATCAATCATGACACTGCGATTCAAGCAGGAAAGAATCGTACTAACGATCGCACAAGCCGCAATCATGGCAGCCCTCGTAGCAGCCACAACCTTCTATGTCGAAATCCCAATCCCAGCCACCAGAGGATACCTCGATTTCGGCGACATCATGATATTCGTCAGCGCCCTAACCTTCGGCCCTATCGTCGGCGGCTTTGCAGGCGGGGTAGGATCAGCAATATCTGACGCGATCAGCGGTTACGCCTACTTTGCACCTTTCACGCTCTTAATAAAAGGCGCTGAAGGGCTCATAGCTGGTTTGATATCAAACAGACTAAGCGGAAAAAGGAATGTCCTTGCAGTGACCTTAGCAGGGGCCGAAATGGTTACAGGATACTTTTTAGCTGAGTTCTTCGGACTCTCCGAAGGCTGGGCTGCATTAAGCGAAGTGCCGTTTAACGTTCTGCAGATAGCGGTGGGCGGAATAATCGGGATTCCAATAGCACTCGTACTTATCAAGAGGCTACCGGCAGCGTGGAGAAATCAGCCTGCAGAGCTTAAACCAAACGTTGCGACAATTTAAAAGCTAGATTTCACTGAGGATAAGCTATGAAACTTCCGCCTGGAAAAATCCCCATTGACATTCTCAAGGAGGTAGTGTTCAAGAACCTCGGCGCTGAACGAAGCGAAGTCATCTTAGGTCCCGCTGCTGGATTAGACGGCGCGATTTTGGATGTTGGAAGCAAAAACGCTGTGGTCTCGATGGATCCAATAACGGGCGCCGTTGAACACATAGGCTGGGAAGCAGTCAACATTAACGCCAATGACGTTGCAACGTTCGGGGTTGAACCTGGCTTCTTGTTTTCATGCTTGCTTTTACCAGAGAACGCGGACAGCACAATTGTCCAGACCGTCGCTGCCCAGATGAATGTCGCTGCAAAGGAGCTTGGCATCGCTATTGTCGGCGGACACTGCGAGTCAACGCCTGGGCTATCCAACCCCATTGTGGTCGGCTGCATCATGGGCTTAACTGAGAAAGGCAAGTACGTCACCGCCGCGGGCGCGAGAAGCGGCGACAAACTGATTCTAACTAAGAGCGCGGGAATCGAAGGCACCGCCATACTGGCTTCTGACAGAGAAGAGCAACTCAAGAAAGTTTTTAGCCCCTCGGTGCTTGACAGCGCGAAAGGCTTCTATAGCCAGATCAGCGTGGTAAAAGACGCCTTGACCGCTTACAGGACAGGCGGAGTGCACGCCATGCACGACCCGACTGAGGGCGGAGTCTTGAACGGCATCCACGAGATGGCGGACGCTGCAGGCTTGGGCGCGAGGGTTTTTGAGGAGAAAATCACGGTTGAACCTGAAACGGCGAAGATCTGTCGATTCTACGAGGTTGACCCGTTGCAGCTTATTGCTTCAGGTGCGTTGCTCATCGCTGCTGAGCCAGAAGCCGCAGGCAAGATTGTTGACGCTTTGTGCAGGGAGCACATTTACGCTGACGTCGTGGGCGAGTTCAACCCGAACCCGAACAAGCGCGTACTTTTGCATAAGGATGGCATGGCAGACATGCTGCCCAGACCAGTCTCAGACCACCTGTGGATTGCCTTGACACATTAAACGAGAGTAACTTCTGCAGAGCATCAAAACAGCTTTTATTCTAATTCTTCCAAAAAGTTTTCTGAATTGTGGCTTTAGCGCAGGCAGCATCCTAGTTGCCGTGCTCCAAATATCAGTTATGTCTCTGCTGAAGTATTCATGGCTAAGACTGTTACGGAAATCCTTTAGCATTTTCCAATTAATGTGATAATAGTATAGTTTTGCCCGAATGTCTCTCCTTTTCGCCAGTTTGTTAAGCGCTTCGCCTATTATCTCCAAGTTCTTATCAACAGCATCAATAGTTCGTCTATCTTTCAGAAATTGCTCGTAAGTTAATCCCTTTGTATATTCTTCTATGTATCCCGTATGCTCGATTATTTCTTTAATATAGAGTCTCGGGTCTCTGGTTGTACCTTTGCTCATACTGGGATTGCTTCTTTTAGCACTTGATCTCTTATATGTGGGTTAAGAAACTCCTTGGATATAATGTCCACTTTGATTCGCAGTTTCCTTCTAAGGTAGTTTTTCAATGCGTAAACGGTTGAATGGTCATATTCTCTTGTTGAGTACGTTACTAGAAGGTCAATGTCGCTTTTTTCTGATGCATCGTTTCTGGCATAGGAACCGAAAATATCTATGGTTTCCACTTTGAATCGCTTCTTTAGCGTGGGCTTTAAAGTTTGGAGTTGACGCATGATCTCTTCAAGTGAACTCTGCATGTGTCTAATCATTCCAATTTAAAGTAGAGTCAATACTCTATTCAGAGTTTATTCTTAAAGCATTTTCTTTTTCATACGACTATTTATTCGTGCCTAAAAGCACAATTTAGTGTTGGCTCTCGTGGACCGCCACTTCGTAAATGGCGTAGCCTGTGTAGAAGGCGTAGGCTGCTAGCAGTCTGCCGATCAACCGTGAATCTCCAAGCGTGAACGCCTCAGCCATCAAGCCTACACTGCCTCTGAACGTCCAGACAACCGGCGGTCTGTAGTGAATGCAGAATGGGACGTAGCAGGGAATTGCACGGAAGCCTTTTTGCTCTATCCAGTCTTTTATGTAGGCGTCCTCGTAAACGTGGAGTTTCTTAGGAATTTCTATGTCCTTAACTAAGTCGGTTCTGATGAGAGTGTCGTGTGTTCCGCCGCGGACCTCAAAAATTTTCCTTGTAAGCACCAAAAACAGCTTCAAAGTCGCTGAGCTCCCGATTGTTGACCAAATTTCGGTTCCCCAGACTGCGCCCACATCCGCGCTTATGTACTGCTGGGCTTTTTTGAACCAGCCGTCGCAGAGCACAACGTCGCTGTCAACAAACAGGAACCATTCCGTGGCGACTTCAGCGATGCCTTTTTGGCGTGCCGTGGCGCGGTTGCCCTGGTCCATGATGATTTTTACGTTCTGGTATTTTTCGTTGAACCAGCCCAAGATGTCGAGGGTTTTGTCGTTTGAGTAGCCGTCGACCGCTATCAATCTCGCGACTGGGATGTTGCGGTAAACAGAATCTAAGCATTCTTTCAGTTTTCTATCGCTGTTCTTAGTTAACATCACAACGTCAACAGAGCCCATCATCGCAACTGCCTCCTTTCTCAACCGCTAGTCCACTGTTAACTCATAGTGGTATGCAGAACAGCTTAAAAAACAACTTGCTTTGCGTAAGCAGTTAAGATTGAGGTGCCGCGAAAAAATAGCTGGAAAATTCATTTATAATCAGAATCGTTCCGCAGTCGTTAAGTAGGCAACTTCTGGGTCTCGCCTAGTTATGTGATACCTTTTCGAACAGGACGTTTGGACTCATCGAGCAGTCTAAGAAACGGCGGATTTAGCGTTGCCTTGGAGCTAAGAGGTTTTGGAAGTCAGGGTTGGCTGCACCGTATTTCTGCTGAATCATCCTGTTTAGGCTTAACCAATCATCAAATATCAAGGGCCATATTTCGCTGGCTGCAACCTGTCTGGTGATGTACTCTTTTATTGGCCCCGTCCTCTTGATTACGCGTCTGTGCCAGTCAACCTCGATCAGTCCGCCCCGGCGTAGATGCTGCAGGTTCTGGTCAACGCGATCTGGGTCAACAGGATAGTTTAGGCTCCTTAAATCTTCAAGTAACGAATCAAGAGAAATCTCGTTTTCTTGACGCAGACAAACCACGGCGGCAATATCCTGAGCCAGCCTCATGTTAGAGCTTAAGTACAGAGCCCTACGTTTCGGAACCAAAACCTGTTCAATCCTGAACGCATGCCGCCTGTAGAACCATCGCTTTGCAACCTCGGCCAACAACAGGTATGTTAAAAGCATGAGGAACAAGAAAACGTAGAACAGAGGTGGTGGAGGGACAAAGCGGAAAATCCGACCCAGCACGGTGTATGGTATTATTAAGGCTGCGGCAACCACTGAGAGGCTACTTAGCGTCAAGTATTTACCAGGCTTGCTTTTCCAGAACGGTGTTTGTCTTGTTCTAATGATAAACACAACCAACGTTTGAGTGCAGAGCGACTCTACAAACCATGCCGTTTGAAATTGCGATTGCTGGGAGGCCGAGGCTAATGCAACACCTGCTACCGAAGTTATAGGAATGGCGAAGACAAATACCATCGTAAGGAAGGTCGTGTAATCGAAAATCGAGCTGATCGGACCCTCAAGAACCATGAAATTTCTGATGAAGGAAATGTCCCATCTCTTGGGGCGTTCAATGTACTCATCATCAACGTTGTCTGTGGCTATTGTGGTCTGGGAAAGAGTGTACAGAAGATTGTTTAGCAGTATCTGAATAGGCAGCATCGGCAGAAACGGCAAGAACATCGCTGCGCCTGCGACGCTGAACATGTTGCCGAAGTTTGAGCTGATGCCCATCATAACGTACTTCATCGTGTTGCCGAAGGTTTTTCTGCCTTCAATCACACCTTGAGCCAGCACCGTCAAATCATTTTCTAAAAGAATAATGTCAGCCGCTTCCTTTGCCACATCCACCGCGTTGTTGACGGAGACGCCGACATCGGACGTTTTAAGGGAGGGAGCATCGTTTATGCCGTCGCCCATGTAGCCGACAACGTGCCCGTTGCTTTTCAACAGATTGATAATTCGGTCTTTCTGAATTGGGGTTACGCGGGCAAAAACGTTTACTTCTTCAACTGCTCTAGCCAAGGCGTCATCGTGCATTTGAACCATTTCGGTTCCTAAAAGAACCCCTTTAATCTCGAAGCCAAGTTCCTCGCATACCTTTCGGGTGACAAGCTCGTTGTCGCCTGTCACGATTTTAAGTTCAATTCCCTCTTTGGCTAGAAGCTGAATAGACTCTTTAGCCGTCTGCTTCGGCGGGTCCAAGAAAGCGATGAAACCGAGAAATACCATATCAGTCTCGTCGTTAACTGAGTAAGTGGCTTTTTCTTCTTTGAGCTTCTTGTATGCGACACCCAAGACTCTTAAGCCCTCAGAGCTTAAGTCAAGGTACTTTTGTTCGATTCTTTTCTTGAATTCTTCGCTGACGTCGTGAATGAGACCGCCGATTTCGCAGAAAGAGGAAACCTTCAAGACATCTTCGGGTGCGCCTTTAGCTATCATAATTCTTTCTCGCTGCTGCTCAACCACGACGGAGACGCGTCTTCTTACAAAATCGAACGGAACTTCATCGATTTTTTGGAAGCCTGCAATGCTAATTTCTTTATGTACGAGTATGGCGTCGTCAAGAGGGCTTTTGAGTCCCGTTTGGTAAAAACTGTTCAGATACGAGTAAAGGAGAACCTTATCGTCGTCTTTACCTTCATAATCAACATGCATGACGACCGATATGCTGTTCTCAGTCAATGTTCCAGTCTTGTCCGTGCACAGAACATTCATGCTTCCGAAGTTTTCGATGGAGGGTAAATGTTTGACGACGACGCCCTTCTTCGACATGTTAACAGCGCCCTTAGAAAGGTTCATCGTGATAATCATGGGCAAAAGCTCAGGCGTCAACCCCACCGCCAAAGCAGCCGCAAAAAGCAGCGACTCCACCAAACCACGATGGAACAGGGCAAGCACGATGAACACGAAAATAATCAGCACAAAAGTGACCTGCATGATGAGGTAACTGAAGCCTTTAACGCCCCTTTCGAACTCCGTTTCAGGCGGCTTCGAAACAAGTTTCTTGGCGATTTTCCCGTATTCTGTGGAGCCGCCTGTTTTCGCTACGACAGCTGTTGAACTGCCGCTTACAACGGAGGTGCCCATAAACAGGTAATTGTCCCATTCCGTGATCGAGTCCGACAGCAAGTTAACAGATTGCAAGCTGTTAGCCGTTTTTTCCGCTGGGAACGATTCGCCAGTGAGAGCGCTCTGGTTGATGAATAGGTCTTTAGCGCTGATTATTCTTGCATCTGCAGGAGCGATGTCTCCAGCCGAGAGGTAGATGATGTCGCCGGGAACAATTTGGGAAAGCTTGATTTCTGTCTTAGCGTTATCCCGCACAACCGTGGCTGTCGTGCTGACCTTTTCTTTGAGAAGTTCAGCGGCATTTTCTGCTTTGGACTCCTGGTAGTGGTCGATGCCGACGCTGATCATTACTATGACAAATATTATGGTGAAGTCGGGAATGTCGCCTGTGGCGCCTGCGAATGCAGCCGCAGCCAAAAGTATCAGGATCAAGGGGCTTTTAAAATGCAGAAGAAAACTGACTATGCCTGAACGTTTCATCCTTCGGGCTAACTCGTTAGTGCCGTAAACGTTTATCCGCTGCTGGGCTTCTTCGGAGCTAAGACCCTGCTGTGAAGTCCCAAGCCGAGACAACAACTCGTTCGCTGGCAGAGTCAAAACTTCTTCCGTTGTCACGGGAGGCGGCGCTAAGGGAACATTTTCTTTTACCGTGAATATTTCTGGGTTACTTTGCGCGCCATTTGCCACAATTCTCCCCACCAGCGTCCACTCAACAAAGAGTGAAAGATTCTAGCATACAACCAGTACACATCATTTATAAAAACCCTCGCAAGAAGGCTGAGAGATAAAACCAGAAAAGAACTGTTTCCCGCATCCTTACGAGTGGAATCATTCTGCCAGCATCAAGAATTGCTGAAAAAAGGACAGAAATTGACGTCTCAGCCATTCATTTTCCTTGATAAGAAAAGCACGCTGAATTATTGATTATGGATAATTGTTTTTATAGCCCTAATTTAATTACCTTAGACATCAACTAAGCAGCTAGGGGACAATTATCTGAGCGTAGACTTCAAGAAAGCAATATCTGTTACGACACGTTCACTTGCGCCAGGCAGACCCCATCATGCTCAATGGTTAGTAACAAGAAAATGCAACTACCGCTGCGCAGGCTGCAACGTCTGGAAGGAAAAGGACCAAAGAGAGCTTCCGGCGGCAGACATAAAAAAAGGGTTAGACATTCTAAAAAAAATGGGAATAGCCGAGCTTGTTATCTCAGGCGGAGACCCGCTTCTCAGGGACGACATCGGCGAGATAATCGACTACGCAACAAAATTATTCATCACAACCGTTTACGACAACGGCAGCATGGCTGCAAAAAAAATTGATTGCCTCCGAAACGTGGACTTCGTCGCGATCTCAATAGACAGCTTAGATGAAGCAAAGAATGATTCCATCAAAACTGTGCCAGGCGCATGGAAAAGGGCGATGGAAACAGTGGAGAAGCTTCACAGCGAAGGCATAAACGTCAGCGTTACACCGACGATTTCTCAGAAAAACCTGTATGAAATACCAGACATAACCTCGTATTTCACCCAGAAAGGAATCCCTGTCTGGTACAGCCTTTACTCATACGATTCAGTGAACGAGAACCAACTGTTCAGCATCGGCAAAGAAAATGATGAGTTCGTCATCACGGACAAGCAAGCGATGGCTAAACTTTGGGATTCTCTGATTGAGATGAAGAAGAAAGACAAGAGAATCCTCATTACAAAAAAGATTCTGAAAGCGTTAAGAAGCTTCTACGCGGAAGACAAGAGAACATGGAAATGCCAGGCACTCAGCAATTTCCTTGTCATTGACCCTTTGGGCAGAGTTGCAGGATGCCACAGCCACGATTTTGTAGGTTCAATCTTCGATTTGCCTGAAATGTGGAAAAGTCAAGAATTCAGAGACCTGCGCGCCGGTTACCGCGGATGCACAAAATGCAACTATTTGTGTTACATTTTCTATTCTCTTCAGGGAGGCCCAATTGGCCATGTACGGGTAGCTATGGAGCAATGGAGAAACGCTGGCTTAGTGTTCAGGAAAGAAAACTAAGACTCCAAGTTTTGTATAGCATAAAGGAAAGTTGCATTTATTAATGTGGGTCGATAAGTCAGCTTTTCCCCTTCCTCAATGTCCACGAGGGCGATTTTCAGCATGCCAAACTTTATTTTCCCAGGGTTATCAACTATCATTCTTGGTCCGGCGTCTTTCGGTTTTTTCAGTTCAATGATTGCCGGCATAAAAAATAGCACGAACACCATTGCGACCGCAGCCCCCGCGGAGATGATGAGTGTATTTGAAATCTGTTCTGGAATCATTAGCATCCCTCAAAAGTTTTTACGCTTAAATTCTGAATGTAGCAGTTTCCATTGCCCGAATGGGGCGTTTTAACCCAGACGCTGTTGTTTCTTCGAAGCATTTTTGCGGTTGCCACATCCAAAAAAGCCTTACAGCAAATCGGTATGTTGTAGAAGAACGTGAATATCATAAGAGGAAGAAGCCACTGCGTTCTTTCCCGCCCGTCCAAGTATATGCCTACTCCGATTTCAAAAAAAGGAGCAAAGTTACCCACAAAACTGTACAGGCAAATAGGAATAAACAGCCACAAGAGGTTGGCAAGCGGCAAACCGAAAAAGATCAGCAGCAGACCAGTAATCAAAGACAAGAAAGCCAAGATCGGCATAAAATAGACGCCGAGTAAAAGCATCGCATCAACTTTTTCTTTCAAGTTCAATTTCTTGCTCCTCAAAACGTTCCATGAGTGTTTGAAGAAGCATTGCATGTGACCCTTTGCCCATCTGAACCGCTGGTGCCTGTAGGCTTTCCAGCTGTCAACGGCTTCCTCGTAGCATTCCGCGTCAACATCGTAACGGACTTTGTAGCCTGCCAGATAAATGCTCAACGTCAAGTCTGTGTCCTCCGCCAGCACGGTTTCATCCCAGCCATTCAGACTTTTGAGCAGGCTGCTTCTGAACCCACCGGCTGTTCCCCCGTACTGCGAAATCAACTTCAAACTGTCTCTGGCTTCCTGATCAACACGGTACCCCCCTATCCGCTCCAAAGCCACGAGCCGCGTGACAATGTTTTGCGGTTCGTTCAAGACGACGACCCTTCCCTGAACAGCGCCAACTTGAGGGTCAATGAATTGGCTCACGAGTTTTTCGACAAAATCCCTCGTCGGGTAGTAGTCAGCGTCAAAGCAGAGCACTATTTCACCGTTTGACCTGCTAAAACCATCATTGCAAGCCGCTGATTTTCCCTTTCCGCCTTTATCCTTGTCCCGATGCAGCACTTCAATGAAGGGGTACCTACTCTTGTAGCCCTCAGCTATTGCTCCAGTCTTATCGGATGAAGCATCATCGACCACTATCACCTGTAACTTATCCCTTGGATACGTCAACTCGGTAACCCTCTCCAGCAACCGCCCAATTACCCTCTCCTCGTTGTGCGCCGGAATAAGAATAGAAACGGTGGGCTCAAACACTGAATTTACACTGTCAGGTTCTCTTTCTTTGTCGGCTTCTCTCAAAACGGCAAGGGTGAAGATATAATGCCTGACGAGGTAGGTCATCATCAACCCAGTTAAGACCACGAAAAAGATTTCAAAAACCCAAAAAATCACGGATTAACCCCCGTATATGTTCTTTTGCGTCGCAGGACAGTCAGGCTTAGAGCCCAAAACGAGACAATCCAGATGGAACTTAAGAAAGGAAAGAAAACAGTGTAGACATCGAGGAATATTTTGCCGAAAAAGACGGCTGCAGCCGCGGAGAAAGAGGTAAAGATATAGTTCCAACTTAGCCCCGTCATGTTGCCCAAAGCTAAGAGGCCCAGTTTTCGGCTGAGGCTGCCCTTAAGCTGGAAGGGCAGGGAAATAAAAAGCACATTAAAAATCATCAACGCCATGGTAGACTGAAGGTTTGTTATGCGAAAGGAAATGACTAGGCACATGATAGTTGCTACTATTGACAGAAACGAGAGTACATAACTTAGTGGTTTCGCCCGCTCTTCCCCCAGCAGATGAACCTGTAAAGAGAGGAATGTTGGATTGGTCGTTTAAGCCGTCTGAAACTTTGTTATAGAATAAACCTCTATTCCTAAGACGCAGGAGCCCTGAAAACAACGTTCCCGATTACTCTGCAAAGAACCTCAAAAACTTCGTCAGCATTCAAGTTATCAGTGTCCAAAACCAAATCAAACGGCGCAAAATCTTCACCCAAAACAAAACCGTAAAGCTTCTTGTAAATCGCTTTCGTCCTAGCTTCCTTTTCTTCCAGGACCTTGAACGCTTCTTCAACGGTTATTTTGTCACGCTCAGCAACCCTTGTAGCCCTCTTCTCGATCGACGCCATCAACCAAATCTTGAAACCACCCTCAAGCAGCCAAGGCATGGTCCAACTGTCCAAGAGGACATTTCCCTGAGCGGCGTACTCCAAGAGCTTGGCGTCTACCGCCTTGTCGAATTTAGGGTCGTTTGCCCTTTCTTTAAGAAAATTTAAGCCTTCAGGGCTCTCCCACCAGCCCTCACGTGAAGAGTCGTAGCCTTCTTCCTTCGCCAGTTCCTTAAGCGCCTCGCCGCCTGAATAGCATTTGAGGTTGTATTTTTTGGCAAGCTTCTTGGTCAGCGTGCTTTTTCCAGTGCCAGCCATTCCTGAAACACAGATTACCACTTTGTCGGAAACACATGCCTTTGAGTCTTTAGTCATCTGCGCCACCATGCTTTCTGCGTTAGGGTTCAATCGGATTTATGCCAAGTATGCGTGCCGCCAACAGGCCTATGAAAAACGACGCTATAGGGTACCAGTAGACCACTGGCAGGGGACCGAAGCCTGGCAGGAAGACCATCGAGGTGTTCCCGTAGGTGGGTGTCAACACTAAAATCCAGATGAAAATGTAGAGAAATGATATGCCGAGCTGAACCATCTGAGGTTTCATCATTTTCGTCTGCATGTTATTGATCTGAGACTGTCTTTTCTTGAGTTTCTCCATTTGCTTCTTGTCGTTAGCTCTCGCAGCCGCCATTGTTTCCTGCCTGTACTCGTTCATCTCTTTCTGCATGACGCGGTACTGTTCCCAACCTACGAAATAGTTGATTAGAACCCTGTTCAACGCAGTGTTTAGAAATGCGATGCCTGCTGCGATGATTAAGATTAACAAGGCATCTGAAATTGAACTTATTACGGTGGATTGGCTAACGTTGACCGTGTACTGAGGATGGTTAGGCCCCGTCTCCGTGGAGT
Organism: Candidatus Bathyarchaeota archaeon; assembly: GCA_963768345.1. Lineage (GTDB taxonomy): Archaea > Thermoproteota > Bathyarchaeia > Bathyarchaeales > Bathycorpusculaceae > Bathycorpusculum. The sequence continues at coordinate 49,648 of CAVYHL010000004.1, forward strand.
TTTCGTTGACACCGATTATCCACTTGTAGCTGCCCTCTACCAGAGGATTTCTTGCGGGAATTGTGAACGTGATGCTTTGTCCTTGGCTTAATCCTTGAGTGCCGCCGTAGAGGACAACATAATTGCTTTTCTTAGTGATAGCCCAATTTTGCGAAGCTGGCTGCTGGGTTATGACGGGAGTTCCGACTTTACTGTAGGCAACTGGGATTGTTACGTTTACGCTGCCAAGAGTAGTGATGCCCGTGTTGCTTATCGTAAACGTGTACGTTGTGCTCTGGGCAACAGTGGAAGATTCGGCGGAAATGGACGCCTGAAAAGTCTGATACCCCGCCGCCCCCACCGAACCAGTCAACAGGCTTACCGCTGAAACTGCAACCATCGCAAATAGCAGGACAATAATCATTTTCTTCAACAGTTTCATTCATTCTCGCCTACGTGAACATCGTCGTCCGCGGTTTCCTGTTTGTGCGTAATGCGTATCTTGTTTCCTTACTAATAACCGTTTTTGCTTCACGATACTGTTAAGTCTTTTGTGGTGATCTCATAAAAAACTTTTACCGAAAGTAAGCCTAAACTGGAGCCATTTTACCTTCTTTCCTAAATCTTTCTTCACGCATTTTGTCGATAAAGAAATGTATTGCATCATGCGGTAAAAGAAAAGTCCTCTGGGCAAGAATGGGAACTCTTTGTTTGAGAGGAATTTTCGAAATTGGGTACTGCTGAATTTCCGTTTTACAAATAGAGTTATTCAACACGGTAAGGGGTGTTCTGGCAGTGTTCTTGACTATCCAACTTAGAATATCGTTTAGGGAATGCTGGTTTTGGGCGACTTCTATAGTATATTCGTCAGCATCATACGGAATTATGAACTTATAACCGTTCCAATGAAGATAGAAGTTTGTTGCCAGTAGAGCTGACCGTTTATTTCCATCAACAAAAGGATGGAAGACAATAATGGAATGCATTAGAACCGTTGCTCTTTGCAATATATGTGGATAAAGGGCTTTACCACCAATAGTAGTTCGTGGTCTGTTAACACAAACACTCAACATGCTTGGGTCATAATCCAAAACTAGCGGAAAAGCAGAGACTATTGGACGCTCCGTATTTTTATAAAGCTCAATCAAAACATCATAAAGAGTTCTGAGCCACTCTTCATCAATAGGAATTTCATCCTCAAGTTTAGGAGCCATAGAAAGAAGGTAGAAGTTTGAGCTTTTTAGCTTTTGGCTAAGTTGTCAAAAACTTTTTTGTTCTGCTTTATTACTTTAGCCACCGATTTTTGCAAGTCATTTTTTCCAGCATCTGTACTTACATTTGTGCAAAGAAATTTAGACATCTTCAACTCAACCTCTCTCTTACTTGTTTTACCCATATTGGCAACCACTACTATATAATATTAATCCCATAACATCAGATTTCCCAGTTATCAGTTATGAAAGGAGAATACTAATACACAATTCACTTTAGGGTTTTTACAGATTTGTTGTTGTGTACCGACTACAACAAAAACGATTCGTAAAACCATGTACATCTTGGCTTTTTCCACTGGAAAAAAAGTCTAGTAAAGCAAAACTTAGCCGCCACAAAAGACTTAACAGTATCTTGCTTCATAAGGAGCTAAGCCGCCAACAAAAACAGGCTGCTACGATCGTTCTGCCAAAAAAAAGTTACGTATCAAACGGGTAAACCTTGTTCTTTTCCAGAAAGTTCAGCGACTCAGCGGTTTTCTTTATTGTTTCAGTTTCAAGGGCGATTTCTGGGCTGACTTCATATTTCCGCAGGGCGGCGGTTAACGCTTGCCAGTCGATGGTGCCGCATCCTATGCCCAAGTGCTGGTCTGACCTCCCCATGTTATCGCTGAAATGCATGTACGGAACCTGCCCGCCAAGTTTCGCCACCCATTCTTCGAACAGCACCTTGGAGAAAGCGTTTATGTGCCCCGTGTCCAGGCAGATTTTTAGGCGTGGCAGGTTTACGTCGAACAGGAGTGCATTGAAGATTTCAGGTGAAGGCTCCCAAAAATTTTCCAGAAGCACCGTTGACTCGTATTTGTCGAGGACTTCCCTCCAAAAACTGGCGTTTCTGGCGAGCCAATTGCTCCTGTAGAGTTCGCCGTAGACGAAGGGGTTAAAGTTCGCGTGGAAAACCACGTACTTGACGTCGAGTTCTCGGGCGATGTCCATGTTTCTGAGGATTCGTTGTTTTGAGACTTTAGCGATTCTGCTGTCACTGCTATGGATACAGATGTCCTGGAAAACGCCATGAAGTGACACCTTACCCTTGAAAGCTGAGAGGGCACGTTGATGAGCCTTCACGACGCGGTGCCAATCCCTGTCAAGCGCGTCAGCATAGGCGAAGGTTCCCAGTTCAAGGTTGCAGCCGTACTCCTCCGCGAAATGAAGGAAATCCGCAAAACAGTATTCCCTGTGCTCCGCTATGCCCTTGGATTTCCAGATTCTCGGCTGCAGGTATATCATCGACATTAAGGAGCCTAATCCTTAATCAGCAAAATCCTTTATCTGTCTACCTACCTAAAGCTTTCCAATCGACTCAACAGCTTAAGGCAAGCCGCTACCCTTCCAAAACAAGTACACTTTTGTCTGCCTCAGCACCCCTGCAATCTTGACGAGCTTGGCAACCTTCGCGTTATCCGCATTCTGCAGGTTCTTGAGGTAGTCGGATGTTTTCCCGAAGAGTTGACCGCCTGTAAGTTCTTTTCTGAACCTTAGATGCTTGTTCTTAACGAACGCCGCTTTCAGCTGGCACATTTGCTGCGGATTTAAGCCGTCGAGTTTTGCCCGCACGTAACGTTCACTGCCAAGCAGGCGCAGGTCAAAACCCAGCTGAGAAAGCGTTTTTGAGACTTCAGACACGCTGTCAACGACGCGCTGCTGAACTATTCGCTGCATGCCAGCCTTCTCAGCGAAAGGCGAGTACTTCGCCATAACCGCAATCATCTCCACGTAAGGCGTCCCCACCAGAGGAAGCGTTTCCCTTATCAGCTTGGCGCCTAAGCCTATCGCTCGGTACTTCGGGTGGACAACGACTCGGCTGATGATGCTTAGCTGCCTGTTTAACTGTTCAATCGGCAGGGACGGAAGCACGAGCCGTCTCCCGTAGCAGCTGGGCGGCGGATAACAGTAAACGATGACGCCGCAAAGCTCTTCGCCTCTCGTTAACCTGAAGATCCTGCGGGGAGCGGCAGTTCGATGCCCACGGTAATGGAAACGGCTGAGTTTACGCCAATCCTCCATCGTTCCCTGTTCCACCCGCATTTCACTGACGAGACTGCACTCCGCCGCGGGTTTGCTCTGGTGATAGGTGACTTGGATTTCTTCGCCGAAACGCTTATGCACATGCACGCTGGGCGCAAGGTCCCCCAGCAGGTCGCCGTGCGTCGTCGCTACAACCACCGCCTTGCCCTGCTGCCGTGCGATCTTCTGCAGGTTAAACGCGATGATCTTCGCTGTGTCCCTGTCCAAGCAAGCGGCGAACTCGTCCATGAGCCACCACTGCTTGTCGCTTTCGATCAGCTTGGCGATGCGGTAACGGTACTTCTGCCCGTCGCTCAGCTGGTTGTAAGTGCGCAGGAACAGGAAGGCGTCGTTTAACCCGACTTTACTGAGCAGCTCCAACCCTTCCTCAACCGTGGCACCGACGGTCTCAATCAAGGGCTTATCAGCGTCCACCGCAACCTCAGACAAATCAACAGCTTCGCCGCCCAGGTCCGCCCTGATCGCACGCAACAAAACGCTCTTTCCGCTGCCGCTGTCCCCGCTGATGTAGACGATGTCAGTGGGGCTAATCTTGAGTTCGGCGTCTAAGACCTTGAACTTCTGCGCTTCATCAATGCCGAGCCCAAACGCTTCAGCCACAACAAGACTGCGGGGAGTGAGTTGCGTCCGGGTTTCATAGCTGATGTCAAAGGCGAATTTGCCCGCGACTCTATCGTAGGTTCGTCGGAACTGCCTGATACGGAAATATTCCCGTCTTCTTCTCAATTCGCATAGCCTCCGCTAATAGCAATTAAAATGCCGAAAAAACAAACATGCCATGTGCATTCAATCTACAGCATGTACGTAGCAAACTAAGCTATCTTGTCACGCCGTTGACAACAAAATTCATTATGAGCTGGTTAGGCGAACAAGGTTACTTAGCGAAAGGTGGAAAAATGAAAAAGCCAAAATCGAACACTCAACTAAGCGGTCACAAAAGTTTTCGAGAGCTAGAATGATCCCATTATTGGAATTAGGTCTTTACTATAAACGAAAGCCAAAGTTTTTAGTAGTCTTTTTTCAAAATCTGCTTTGTCAACGCTTTCTCCAATCCCAATAATTTCATCACCTAATCTAACGGTGACTTTTTTAGGTATTTTTGATTGCATATTAAGCATTGTAGCAAATAGATTTCGGCTAAGCATTGTTGAAATCATGGTCTGAACTAATAAATGACATAATAAATAGTCAGCATCCTTATTTTCTTTGAATTTTGCTGTGCAAGATATAAGAACATCTTTGGAAGGTTTTGCCAATGCGTCTAAGTCTTTTCCGTCCCATGTTTTAACTGCATTTCCAAGCGTAGTAAGGTGAACTGCTAAGTTAATAGACTCTTGCGCTTTAGGCTCTTGGTCACTACTTTCACCCATAATTTTAGCAACCTTCCAATATTTTTGTGACTATTTCAATATTTGATTTTGGGTTATATTTCTGTAAAACTTGCATTATAAGAAAGCCCGCCAATGCAAGACATAGACTCATAGTTAAGTTGAATGGCATTTGAAGAATGCTTCCGAAAACCATAAACTGCGGAATTATAGAAAATGCCTGTTGAAATTCCGATTGACCACCAATTTCTCGAAGCTTTTGGCTATCTTGAGCAGCAAGGGCAAGGTCAAGTTTCTTAAAAGTCGTATTAGTTTTTGCTAGAATATTTTCTCTAAGATCCATGTTTCTGGAAATCATTACCCGGGCAAGTTCTAAATCCACTTGTTCACCGTTTAAGATATTTCTCTCAATTAGAAATGACATGACATCTTTCAAGGGAATACCTGTTTGTTCTGAAATGTTTCCCGCATTCATGCCCTTAGTTCTTTTCTTTACATAAAGTGGTAGAATTCCATTTAGTTTTTCCATATCTTCTCTTTTCATGTAGTATTCTACCATTTAAGCAACTCCTTTTTTATTATTGTGATGTAATCCCGCTTAATATCTGTCTGATACCTTTTAAGTCATTTATGAATTGGTCATCCTTAAAACACAATTCCCCGTTATGAGAACTGTTTTTCTTGACGACCTCACGAATCTGTTCCCTTAACGTCATCAATTGAATATAATTACTTTTCTCAGCAGACCAATTGTTTGCTTCGATAAGATCACTCAAATAACGCTGGAGAACATCATCAATGCTATTTAGAAGGTCCTCGTAGCAAATGCGTGCAACTGCACTATCTGCTAGGTTCTTTGTGAATTTATACCTTTTCTTTGTTATTGTCATGGATAGCGCATCAATGAAAGTCAAAGGTTCATCCCTAAACAGTAGTTTCAAAGAACTGAATATGGGAAGAATGTTGTCTTTAAGTTTTGGGTTAATTATGTAAAGAGCCATCCAAATTGAGGTGTCCATTGTAATAACTGAATTTTTTTGATTTTGAACAATTATTGCGCATACATGAACATCGGCTTGTCCTAAAATTCTAGTCTGTTCGTTCTTTTCTATCACCAAATTCCTGTTTGGGTCGTTTGTTATTATATTGTTAAGGCTACTTGCTGCAGGTCTAACTATTACATTAGGGATGTATTTCCAACTATTTGGCACAGTAATATTGGGATAGTTATCTTTCAATTCTACAACAAAGCAAAAGTTTTTTCCTATTAGACCTTTTGCTAAACCTGTAATAAAATTGGCCACTTCAGGATCTGTAACTCTTTTAATCGAAATATTTGATTGCACATGCTGAAGGTCTATTTTGAAGCAATCAACCTCGGTTTTTACGGTTTGGGGAACGATTACCCCTCTTTTGAGTTTAAGAAGTGAATCTATCTGTCCTATCTCACTTAACGTAATGATAAAGTTGGTATCTAGGACAAATGCCATTTAGACCAATCGCTTGTCTGTTTCTAAGCTCTATATTAAATTTTCTAATATACGTGCCCTGTGCTACTTAACAATAAGAAACAAGATTATGCTTGTTCAAATCCACCTCAAAGAAGAAGAAAAACATTTATGACAAATAAGTTAGCAATATCCCGTCATAGTAACCTTAATATCTACCTTGTTACGTCCGTGACGTGGCGTTTGAGTTTCTTGCGCAGTTCTTCTTATTTGACTCTACGTTTTTCGTCCAACAAAAACGCCCACCAAAATGCCCGTTAAGCCCGTGATGGCGCTGAAAACCTCGCTGTTCCAGCAGTGCAGAAAAGCCATGTTGGCGATTTCAAGCGCTGACAGGCACACGGTCATGGCTATCCCGAACTTCACCGCGTAAACAAGCGTCTCGTCAGGCTCCTCCTCTACGAACCGTCCGCGTTGAAACCGCCTGCGAGTTAAGGCGTGCTTAATCGGGTCGGCCATCAACGCTTAACCTCTGCTGAAACTTCCTTCGCTGAAAAGTCATGGAGCGATTAATCGTCCGATGCCCTCCAACCATGAAGCTGCTGACGAGTTTGCCTGCGGTTTCTTTTGGAACGTGTTCTTTCATTATGACCGAGACGCTGAGGACCCAGCCAAGCGGGATAGCGGTGTAATCCAAGTCGAAAACGCCGTCTGCATAGCAGAAACTGTTCTGGGCAAGTACGATGTGCTTTGCTTTGATTCCTAAGACGCCGATGAATATGCCCCAGCTTTTGACTGGTATGTCGATAGTTGCTCCGCTGTCCATGCTTTTGCCGACGCTGGCGTCACACCATTCTATGGTCACTAGGTCGCCTGGAGTCAACAAGCCAAGCTGTTTCTTCAGTTCCTTCTTTTTTTCTTTTGTTTCCAAGATTTCACCATTCAACTATCATGATAAAAATCAAAAAAAAATGAAAACTCAAAAAGGGTTTTGCAGGGCAGCTAAGTGCTCTGCGCTGGAGTGCTTGGCGAAGTTGAACCTACTTGTTCGTAGTGCAGGGCTGCTGTTAATCCGATGACTACGCCCATGAGCACCATGCTGACTGTAATAGGCGTGTTCTGGTCTATCAGGTAGGTTAACCCCGCGATCAAGCCGACGATGAATGCTAAAGCTACTCCATGGTTAAGGCTGAACGACACTTTATAACTCATACAATCACCTCCGTTTTCTGGGTAAGCGTGGAATTTGAGAGAATCAGGTTCCTGCGCCCGCAAGCAAAGCCAACGCAATCGGCAACGCTAGAAAGCCGCCTTCAGTGATTGTTGAGTCTGAAGCGATTTGGCTTCGCCAAAGCTTACCCGTCACGTCGGCGACATCGCAGACGCGACCGTCAGGAAGAGCCAGCCACTTAATAAAACCCTGCAGCCCCGAAATAAGCGAAGCGTACTTTGTGCTATTCACTTTTTGAGCGGCTATGCACATCAAAGCTGAGTAGCCAGCGAATTCATCCTGCGTTTGACCTGAAGCCGCGGTGTACGGGCAGTAGTATTCTCCGCCCCATGAGCCGCGAGTCACCGACGTGATGTAGTCGAGGCAGGGTTCACAGATGCCGCCGCTGAAGTCGCCCGTGTTCTGGTACGCGCATTTGGCAAACTCGTAAACTGCCCAGCTGCACAGGGCTTGGGTGTAGCTGATTTTTTCTTGGTAGTTGAAGGGCACGTTCGTGTTCTCACCGTACGGGTAGGACGTGTCGAAATAGAGCGCGGAGCTGCCTCGCCAGCCGGTGACACAGATGCTGTAGTAGAGGTTGTTCGCGAAGGTTTGCACGCTGTAACCCGCGGAGGTCTGCAGGTTTACGCCGTAAGCGTCCATCGCTTGCTTCGCGGACAGGAGGCATTCAGCGCAGTCAGCAAGTAAAGCCACTGTGTCAGTGGTTCCGTCAAGTATCTCGTTGGCTATTAGGTTAGATGAGTAAGCTACGGTGTGAGCGTACTGCAACTGTCGAAGGAGGCTCATGGCATTCTGAACATTGGCTTTGTAGCGGGTTCCGCCTGTAAGCTGGTCATAGTAGCTCATTGCCCAAGCGAGTAGAGCCGCGCCCGAGTCCACTTTCAAGTTGCCGTCTGTACCTTCAGAAGTCTGGGCGACAACGCTGTAGGGCGAGTAAGGGTTGTACTGCTGATACCAACTGCCGTCGCTGTTCTGTAGCGAAGCCCACAGGTCCAAAATGGCCTGCGTAAGGCTATAGTACGCTGACCCGCCATACTGTAAAAGGGCAAGGACGACGTAGCCTGCCTCATAACTGTTCATGGTGCCAGTCGCTGAGGAAACCACGACTTTCCCGCTTAAAATCAAGCTGTCAAGCAAGTAAGTCGGCACGACAGCGTACTGCGGCTTGACGCTTGAGCCGTAGGTCAGGTAGAGCCCAACTTGGCTCAGGTTGACAACTCGCACAAGGGGACGAAAAAATAGCTCCTGCACCTCCTGAGCGCTCAGGCTTCTGGACCAAAGCATGCATTCGGCTATAACGCCCTGGTAAGTCGCGCCTCCGAGGTAGAGCTTCGCGGTTGACTTGGAGAGGCTTCCTGTCTGAGCCTGCTTGTAAGTGGAAAGCTGGCTGACACCAGTAGGGCTCGACACGTACAGAATCATGTTGCTGCCGTCGCAGACGCCCATAGCAAAGCAGCGCCCATTCACCGTGACCGCTCCAGCTGGCGAAGTCAAGTAAACCCAAGAGCCGCCGACGTAAACGCCGAAGCGGATGGCTCCAGCTGTGCCTGACAACTCCAGAACAAACTGGTTGGCTTTGCTGATTAAAGGGGCTTGATCGACGAGCGCCGCTGGGCTGAACCAGCCGCCGACCGCGAACTTACTGTTAGCGCCGCCCAAAGTAACGTCAGCGTTGCCTGTGCAGTCCACATAGCCCGTCCCGTTGAACTGCAGAACGCTGCTAAGTGGCCCTTGAACCCATGTTCCGTTCGTTATGCTGCCGTTGTTGGGGGTGGTGTTCGGGGCTGAATCCTGAGTGAAAGTGCCTTGCCCCTCCCACAGGTGATAGAGCCCGATTAAGCCTTGCAGAACCAGCGAGGTCGGCGTCTCCGTACTCGGCTGCGCTGGATAAGTTGACAAGTCGCCGCCTGGTCCAGCGTAATCATCCTGCTCAAGCGCGTCAACGTCCATCTGAGGCATAGCCGCGTCAACTTCAACAGTGCAGGTTACGGCGTTCTTTGTGATGCGCTCAATAATGTAGCTGCCAACCAGATCAAGGTCTGCACGACTCGCAGAGACGTACTGCCCAGGATGCCACGTCGCGACCTGCGTGATTAGGCACTCTAGGCTGTTGCCGTTCGAGGGGTTATTGAGTTTCTGAAGCTTGAAGGCTGCAACGTTGCTAAGCGTAGCAGAGTCGCAGGCTTTCTTTTCAGTGAAGGTCGCTACGCTCCCGCCTGGCGTGCCAGCCGTACCCTGAATCGCTAAGCCGCCGGCGTCAACGCCGTTGACAACCACGTAATCAACCGTCTTGCTGTAGTCCAACCCGCGCTTGCTGTTGTCGTCGCACCAGCCGAGCGTGTGGAGCGTGCTGTCCCGCGTGCCGATGTTAAAGCCGTTCCCGTCGGCCCAATAATCCAAACCGCAAGCTGCCGCCAAGTATTGAGCGGCTTTCAAGCAGTTGGCGCTGTTGAACGTGATGCTGACGGCGAAGGTTGGGCATGCTCCAGCAGGCACTCCCGCGGCGCTGCAAATTGCCGCAAGGATACTGTTGGCTGCCGTGGCATTGTAGACCTGAGTGATAGTCCCCGACGCTTGGCTCATCTTGACAAAAACCGCGTTGTAAGCCGTAACCTGAATCTTCGAGGGAGAATACTGCAACTCTCCGACGACTGCGCCCATATTGCAGAGCGAGAAAATCAGTGTGCCATTAAAGAGGCACTGGACGAAGGGCAAGGATTGAACGATCACGCGGTTAGCAGCCGTGTTAGGTAAGTCGAAAACGCATTCTTCCTGCCCGCCGGCGCTGCTAAGCTCCTCTAGGACATGGTCTACCTGCGCGCTCGCAAAGTTAACCCATGCGCTGCCACTCCAGTATTGAAACTGCCAACCAGCCATTTTACAGCACCACGAAAGCTGCTCCCTGCTTCAACTGCAACGTGTAGGTATACCGCTGCAGGTTGCCCTCAGCCTTCTCGTCAACGCTCTTCACTATCAAAAGCCAACTGCCGTTGTAACGCGAGGTGGGACAAGCGAGAGTTACAACCTGACGATTAAGGCTTAAAAGCGGAGAAACAAAACTCGTGTCCAAGTAAGCCTTGTTCTGACCCGACACAAAAAAGAACCCTTTAAGCGTCAGCGTTCGCACATCCAAGCCTTCACTGACAACGACGCTTTGCTGACTGTCTACCTGAAAGTCTGATTCAACAATCGGGTTCTCATCAGTGATGTTCTGCGGGTTCACGGGAAAAGTGACTGATGTCCCCCCAGCGCTTATCTGCCAACTCATCAGAACCGCCTCTGCAACGCCTGAGCCGTGCCCTGATTAACCGCGTTAATCACGTCGCCCAAGCCCGTAGTCCTGTCGATCTTGCCGATGTTTATGGTCGGGTTAACGGTGATGTGTTGAGTACCGCCGCCGAGCCCGCTGATGCTAGCATTTCCAGCGCTGCCTGAAACACCCAGCAGCCCTTGCTTAAGCGGATCAAGCTTCTGAGTCAACGTATTTGAGAGCTCAATGCTTGACGCCACCTGCTTATTGAACTCTTCAGCAGCCGGCGCCGCATGAGCAAAACACAAACTCTTCAACGCATTACCTAAGCCGCCGATGATATCCGTAAGAGGCTTCACTGCGCCGGCAACCTTGCTGATCGCCGACTCAAAAGCGTCAATCGGCGCCATGACAAAATCAATGGCTTCAGTGAAGGCGCCCTTGAAGAAGTCGGCGACAGGCACAAGAATATCTTTCCACAAAAAGCTAAGGGCAGAGCCCACAGCGCCCAAGACCTTCTCAATATCCGACAAGGCAGTCTTGAAAGCCCCTTCCAACACGGCGCCGATAGCGTTAACAGCATCGCGGAAGGGCGCACAATGCTCATAAGCCTCATAGAGGCCAAAGGCCAAAGCTGCGATCCCCACGATCACGAGCACAATCGGGTTAGCAGCCAAAAAATCCATAGCGGTACTGATGCCTTCGGTTGCGCCTGAAACAGCACTGGCAATCGCAGGATAAGCAGCCATAACAGAATTTAAGCTTGTAACCATGCCGATGCAGCTGGGAATAATCGTAAGCGCACTCATCATAATGGTATTGTTAGCATTCCGCTGAGCTTCATCAACGCGTTCCTGAGCAACTGAAAGCGCATCCTGCGCGGCCTTCAACTTGTCAGCCGCATCCTTCGCCTGCTGACTGTTACCGCCATACTTGCTTACAGCCTCATTATACTTTTCCTGGGCACTTTGCACAGCATTAGTATCCTTCTCCAGCGTCACATGCGCCCGGTCAAGCGAAACCTCAGCGTTTTCAATATTGGAGACGCCCATCACAAGGCCAGCCGCTGAAAGAGCCGCCGTGTTCATTGCCATGGCATTCTTAGTGAAGCCGCCGCTGCTGGATTCCGTCGCCGACGAAATCTCCGTGCTTGACGCGCTAACGTTATCTGCAACCTCAGAGGCGCCAGTTGACACGGTCGTGAAGCACTCAGTAGCGCTACTGCTAACTTCATCGAAAACGCTTGACGCCTCGTCAAACGCTGTAATGTTGAACTCAACGTTTGCGCTCATGGTTTCAACTCATAATTTCTTTTCTTTGAGTAACAAGTTTCCTAGTTTCTGGTGAGTCTGCAGTAAGAATTTAGCAGGCTCTTTGCTTGAAAGAACACCCGCTTAGGAAGTGCCTTAGGGAATCTGCAAAATCAAAGATAAAGCCTAATCAACTTGCTCGTGTAGATCAGCCCGCTTATTGAGGAGGCAGCATCGTGGGCTTGGCTACTCTTCCGTGGACCAACCTTGCCGCGATGCTTAGCCCAGTGACCACGATGGCGAAATAGAATGGCCATTCCAAAACGGCTGAAGCACTAGCGCTCTGGTTTGAGCCATGAGGGCTTATTGTTGCCGAGCCGTTGACAGGCAGGCTAATTCCTGCGACGGCTTGCAGTATTATTGGTACGGCGATTAGTATTGCGATAAAGGCTATGAGCGTGTAGAGTGGTTTCTTGTACCCGTACCCCAACAAGTTCTTCGAGTAGGGCTTGGTTGGTTTTACAGCGTAGATCGTGAGTATGATGCCGCCCGCAAGCAGGGTAAGTAGGCACGCGATGTTCAACGCCAAAACTAGGGGTATGTAAACTGAAGTGCCTGAGTGTAGTAGGTTGAAGTTGACTGGCGAGAAATTAATTTGAACATTCGCTGGGCTGCCAACTGTGAATTGCCACCATGGGACAAACACTGAAATGGCGATCAGAAGCAAGCTTGAAATTCCAGCAGCCAACGCGATGAAGTTTATTTTGTTTTGCATCATAATCACCTTAACTCACTAAGTTAATGTTGCCAAGATCTTGGGTTTGTGAATTTGACTGTGCCACTCCATTTATAGTCATTGTTCCACCAGCTATTTCAATGTCGATTGATGTGTCACCAGCAAAATTATTCGATAAATCACTTTTGCCCTGCGATGTCAAAGTGCCCGACACCACAACCTGGGAGCTTTGGCCAGCATTGATAGTCACGGAAGATGATAGGCTCACTGTCCCCAAGGTCACTTGATCTTTACCGTTTATCACGGTTCCGCCCATTTTGCTTATTTTTGCATCTTGGCTGTTGCTGTTGGTTATGGTGAAAGTAAGAGTTATTTTTCCTGTTGCAGTATTAATTTGACTGCTTGAAGTGTCTAAGCTTGGGTTGACGCCGTTCGAATTGTTGTTATTGCTGTTGCCGCCGTTGTTGCCATTATTGTTGTTGTTCTCGCTATTGTTGTTGGGGTTCCCGTTGCCGTTGTTATTATTGGGATTGCCGTTGCCATTATTGTTATTATTATTGTTATTATTGTTGTTATTGTTATTATTCCCATTGTTATTCGAGCTGGTTAACAAGTTTTGAAGTTGAGGAGTTATGACCATCTGGCTCAAGTTGTTATGGTACATAACTAATACAGCGCCGACAGGACCTAAAATGCAGCCTATTGAAATTAAAGTCAGGATAACGCGAACTTTCTGCAACTTTGTTGACCCCAGTTTTCAGCCATAACTTGGGGATGTCAAATATTAAGTTTTTGTCAATCGCTTCTGCGACATACAAAAAGGCGACAGGTGAACTAATGCCTCTGGATAAGCAGAGACAATCGCTTCTCAGTTTATCTTGCCCTTGAGGTTGCCCGTTGAATAACCTGCTCAAAGAGAATACGTTGGATCATAGGAACACCTGGTACTCTCAGTGTCAAACCGAGAGGTGTCGAACCGTCGCTTCTGTCTGGGAAGATCACGAATGCTTCTTTGTCATCGACGATTATGTGCTGTTGTTCGGCGGCCATAAGGAATGCCACTCCGAAAGTAACAACAAAATTATATGCTTTTCGAGCCCTATTATTGTTTGTGCAAAGCCGACAAGAAATCAGGAGGCAACTGGAAATGGGTCAAAAACTGGAACCCCAAGTTTTCAAATCGACTTCAAGCCCAGCAAAGGAGCCTGTAATACAGACTTCAAACCTCGTCAAAATCTACAAAGAGGGAGCCATCAAAGCCGTCAACGGGCTTAACCTGACCATCGGCAGAGGCGAAATCTACGCGTTGATCGGCGCCAACGGGTCAGGCAAATCCACCACCATAAACTTGATGACCGGGTGCCTCTTCCCAACTTCAGGGTCAATCACCATTTTAGGCCTAAAAGTCCCCGAGAAACGGCAAACCGTGGCAACTCAAATCGGAGTGGCTCCGCAGGAGTACGCGTTGTACAACGACCTGACCGTGGAGCAGAATATCTGGTTCTTCGCAAGACTCCAAGGGATGAAAAGAGATGCCTTCGAACGGCGGCTGGGGGAGTTGCTTCCGATTTTTAATTTGAATGAGCGAAGGAACACAACTGTCTATAACCTTTCAGGCGGCATGAAACGCAGGGTCAGCATAATCTGCGCGCTCGTTCATGACCCCAGAATTATCTTTCTTGACGAGGCGACAGTCGGAATTGACCCTGTTTTGCGTGCCTTCTTCTGGGAGTACTTCCGCCGCCTAGCCGACGCAGGCTTGACGATCGTTCTAACGTCACATGTTATGGATGAGGCGGAGCGAGCAGACAGGATTGGCCTGATGCGGGCTGGGAAACTCATTGAGGAGGGCACGCCTTCGGAAATTAAACAAAGGCATGGCTGCTCGTCGATTGAGGAGGTTTTCCTTAAACTGAGCGGGGGGCAAGCAGCAGATGAGTGACATTAAAACTAAGCGTTTTTCAGGCACACGAGTAATGGCAGTAAGCTGGCGAGTGCTAACGCAGATCTCCCGAGACCGGCGAACACTTGGCATGATGATTATTATGCCCGCCATAATAATGCTGATTTTCGGTCTTGCACTTGGCGGACAAGTAAAAAATGTGCCAGTTTTAGTTGACAACCAAGATTTAGGTTACACCGTTGCTAACGGTCCAAACTCGCCGATTAGCCTTCACTTCGGCACTTCGCTGTTAGCCTCCTTGCGGTCTGACGACCGCGTAAGCGTCACAGAGGGCAACTTTGACTCAGGCAAACGTGGAGTTGACAATGGAACGTATTATGCAACAATCTCCATCCCAGCAAACTTTTCCGAGACATTGGCTATGAAAAACAGCGGGCAAAACCTCAACACAACAATCCAAATTTATATTGACAGCACAGTACCGGCGAATGATGCAAGCGTCATAGCTGCACTTCAGAGTGCATTGCAGAGTTCCTTTAGCAGTAGCGGTGTTGTCCTTAAGGAGCAGTTTGCTTTCGGAGGCACCCAGTATTCAGGTCTTGACGTAAGCATTCCTAATGTTATGGCTTTCGTGCTTACTTTTCTGGTGCTTCTCATATCCCTCATCATCGTTTCAAGAGAAACCACATCAGGCATCCTGCCGAGACTCTACACTACGCCGCTTTCAGCCATTGAAAGGCTTTTGGGCTACTCCATCGCGCTGCTTCTTCTCGGCGTCATAATGGTGGGGGTTATCCTCGGCATCGGAATCGGCGTGTTCGGAGTCGTCGTGCACGGAAGCATTTACCTGCTTTTCTTCGGCGCGGTTCTCTACGCTTTGGCTCATGTGTTCATGGCAGTTTTCCTCTCAAACTTCGCAAGAAACGAGCTTCAAGCCGTTCAAATCGCACCCCTGATTGCGCTGCCGAGCATGGCTTTGAGTGGGATGCTCATACCTGTCAACAGTTTTCCAGGGTGGGTGCAGACAGTCGCGCACTTTATTCCAATGTACTATGGCAACAGGATTTTTGAGGGCATCATGCTGAAGGGCTACAGCGTAGGCAACCTCACGTTGGAGTTCAGCGTCATAGGTGGAGTGGCTATTCTCTTCTTTGGCTTAGCAGTGTTGACGGTGAAAGATAGAATCACCGACTAACACAGTCATCAGCTTGTTTCTTTTCCCTAAAAGTGCCGCGGAGCAACAAGTTAAAAATTCTAAAGGTTTCGAATAAGCTTGATTCCTTCCACGAGAAGTTGGGTTTGAAGACGGCTAAGCCCTCCTGCCTTCTCCAAGTCGTAGGCGGGGTAGTAGTGGCAGATCAAGATGAGGCTTTGAAGTTCGCTGCTGCTGTCAAGCCAGGCTTGGACGTCTTCCGCTGAGGCAAAAAACTCGCGTTCAAAACCGTCTCCTGCAAAACGCGGCTGACATCATAAGGCAAAGCCCTAAGCTTCTCCAGCGTAACGTCGGGGTCCGCAGCTGCCATGGACCTGAAAAGCGCCTGCAGGTTTCTTTCTCGAGCATCGTCAGGATACTTCTTGGCTATTTCGCTTATGTCAGCCTCGGATAACAGCACGTAGCGGACCTCGCCGAGACCATCGACGAAGACGCTGCGCAAATCCTTAGCTTGCTGTAAGACTTCGTTAATGTTGAACTTGCCAAGGCGCTCACGTAAACGAGCCTCATATATCTCGTATTCTTTCCTTAATCGTTCAAAGCCTTCACTATCAAATTTTTCTTCATTCATGTTTTCAGTCTCCTTAACAATTTGCTCTTAAATTGAAAAAAGGCACTTAGAAAGTGCCAACTGCAGATAGGATGCCTTTGGCGCTGAAGCTGTTGCTGGTTGCGCTCTTCTGGTCCCACTTCAGGTCCAACTGTGCAATGACCACGCTACTGAAAGTGTACTTCGGGTTGCCCGTCGTTGTGCCCTTAGGGCCGATGATTATGGTGATCGCCGTTCCAGGAGTCTGGGCGAGCGTTAAGATGTTGTTGTCTGTCCAGAGCTGCTCCGCTTTGATTTCTGCATGCTGATTCGTCGCCGCCAAGAGCACGGGTTGATTCGGGTTTGTTCCGCCGCAAGCGTATTCTTCGACGCTGTCGTTTTTTATGCTGAAGCTGGCGTTCTTAAGGTTCGCCACTGCGACACTGTTAACCTGGACTACGCCGTTCATGCCTACAGAAAGAAAATTGCTACTCATTCTTGATTCACCTCCCGTAACAATCAAACAGTAAAGAAATTATCGCGCAACTGGGCCAGAGCAGATAACACTTCCTGCGGAAATTCTCCTTCATGCTGCTGAATCGATCGGGTTAGGAACAGGCGGGCAGAAATCCGCGAAGTACCCCACTCAATATAGGGGGCGTAAAGAGCAGTCGCGTAGAAAGTCACCTGGAAATTGCTGTCTTGCCGATAACCAAGCGTAGACTTCAAGAAACCCGTCCGCACAGGCACAAGAATACTGCTTGTGTCTAAAACTCGGTCGGCGACGGCCTTCAACGCGGAGGCAACAGCCTCAGGGTACTGCTCCATGTAATTCTGAAAAGCGTCAGTAAATCCTTGCTGAACTGAGACTTCAATCATAACGCTCATGTTTCTTCGCCTCAATTAACATGTGAAACCTGCAAATCTACTAAAAGTGACGTAAAACTATTTTAGTCTGCGCAGACCGCCCTATTTCAAGAAATTTTTCTCATTTTAAGGGATGACAAAGCGTGTACTTAATCGTAAATTAGTGCGGTGATTTTTCGGTTTAAAATTCCCATTCGCTGATAACCCATGCCTTTGTTTTAAATAAAAAAATAGAGGAAAAAGCATGAGTAGGCTTAATCAAGCATTTATGGCAAATGAGACTGCTAGGGCGATGAGAACTAAGACCATAATAACAACGAAAGCTAGCGTTATGTACCACATGATTTTTAGCCATTCTCTGCTTTGGCCAACTCTCCACATCGGAGGCTTCGGATCCTTGCTATCTGAAACAGCAACCTCTCGGCTAAGATGCTTATAAGGGAAAGCCCACGCGTATAATCCGCCGACAATTATCATTCCAACGGTAAGACCAACTGACTCCACCCCAAAGTCTCCAGACGTGCCTAATTCCAATAAACCAATCAAAGGCAACAGCACCAGAACCGCGTTTATAACTAAGAAGGCTATTCCAGCGATTGACCAGTAAGTGCCGATGTAAGATGGCGCAATCATTTCCCAAAACCCTTTCCACAGCTTTTGCTCAGTGTTCAGGCTTGCCCAGGGTTTTAAGCCTGTTTTGATTTCTGCATGGCAGTGACCGCAAGTCACTGTTTCAGGACCGAACCTTGGCACGCCCTGCTTAAGACGCCCACCACATTGAGGACAAGTTTTGAACGTAGTTTTGTATTTTATACTCACCCAACCGCTCTCCCGCCTGCTAATTTTAAGCTTTTTGTATTTAATTTTTGCGCAAGCAATTTATCGCCAATTTATCTGGCACAGCGAATCAGCAAAGCGTCAAGTGGGGGTCTGCTCGAAACTGCTTACTACAACCTTGAAAGTCTCACGCTGAATCTGCGGCAACTCACCACGCACATACTCGCCTTCAACCAGCATAGATTCAGCCCCAGGCAGCAGTGTCTGATTAGCATGTAAAATCGACAAAATAAGCTGCCGAACAGTCTCGCGGGTGGCGATGCAACTTTCCGTCCCACCTAAAACCGCGGTATGCAACATAACGTCCACTACAATTGTTTCGTGGATGAAATTGGTCTGTGGACTAAGCACTTCGATTGCTACTGGGTTTTGAGGGTTGTACGTTGAAATAATCGCTTTTTGGCTCACCTGTTCAACCTGACTCATCGTGTCGAACTTGTCATGGCTCCAGAACACGTCAGTCACCTCCAAGCCCGTGCTGTCGCTATCCCAGCTCTGTTGCAGCAGGTTGCTGATTTTCTCGGCGAAAGTGTCACTTGGCAGACTCATCACAAAACAACCCTTAAGTCCGTTATCTACAAACAATAAAATATATAGAGAACATTTAATTCCATGATGTTATTTTTATTATTAAACTTGTTAAATCGAGAGAGGTGTAAAGATGCTATCTCGTGATTGTGATGGATGCGAACTTCAACTTTCGCAGTGCAAGAGACGTTTTGCTAGAGTTGAAACTGGCGAGAAGGTCTATTGTCCCGACGGCACAGCACACCTAGTCAACTAACAACAGAATTCTTCTTCAGAACGACGACACAACTTCCACGTCATAGCCATCGCAGATCAAATGCTGCAGCTCACTGCTTGAAAGAACCATCTTGACGCCGTTAACCTTAGCCACGATGAAGTTTCCTTTTCCCAAGATCTTGCCGTAGCTCATGGCGAAACCAGCCCACCCCTGTACCTTGGCACATTCCCAACTGCAGAAGCCTCAGCCGCAGAAACAACGGCTGTCACGTTTGCCAAGTTAGCTGCTGCACTACTTCTGTAGCCTTCGATCGCTGCCTTAATCGCTGAAGCGTAAGGTCCCGCGCGTGCAACCCGCATGTCCCCCAAGAAGTAGTCATAGGCTCCCACAAGGCTGCCGCCGACGCTGGTCACCAAAACGCCTAAGCAAGCAATGTCTAAAGCGGCTAATTGAGCGTTGACATAGCATGAATCCTGCGGAGTTAAGCCAGGCACTAGAGAGTAAAGGTACTTGTTAGCGTGGTCAACGTGAGCCTGCACGCTCTCCGCGGAAATCGTAAGACCGAAAACAGTGAAATTGTCGTTGCTGTCTGGCCCTGTGATGTTCAAATGGCTAACGACCTCGTCAAGAGTGGTAAACTGAGGATACTGCAAGGGAAAAACAATGTCCAGCTCGGCGCCCACTGGGAAAGTTTGCGTTAACCCCGATGGGTACGTTATGGTGAAAATCCCGATGCAGCTGCCGTAATAGTCTGTATCGCCAGGCTGCCAACTGTACTGAACGACCCCGGCGGCGGCATCAACCACAGTAGCGGGTTTACTGAACAAGACTACTCCGCGCTGGCTCATCGTAAAAATCAACGTGGCACCTGTCAAATTCGCGGCTGTGCCGTCAGGGTTCAAAAGCGAAGCCTGGAGGTATGGCTGCAAATCGCCCGTATTCATCCTAAACACAGTAGACGTCAACATGTTGATAACCTCAATTACTGCACAACCACAGGCGCCCCATCGCCTCTCAAAACAACCATGGCACCATCGCCCTTCAAAATCACAGAGCGAGAATAAAGCTGACCCGCCTTCACGCTATCCGCACCAGCGCCAGCACCAAAGATGGCCAGAACAGCATTAACCAGGATACTATCAGCGCCTGCACTTTGCTCAAGCACTGAGATCAATTTAGCAAGCGACTGTTTCTGCGCAGCATCATAACTGGCAGAACTCTCCAAGAGGCTCAGGAGTGCTTGAAGAGTCGCTGCATCCACGCCTGCATTACTCAAGTCAGCGACGCTTAACGTGATAACAGACAAATCAGCGGCTTGATTACTCAAATCCAGAAGCCCGATCAACCGGGCAGAAACCATGTCAACACTAACGTTACTATGGTCCGAAGACGGCAAATTTGCGTTAACACTACCAGAGTCAGCGCCGGCATTTGAAGCATCATTCATTAAAGCCAGGACAGACAGCAAAGGCGAGTCTGAACTTACGCTTGAAGCATCCGTCGAAAACACAACGGCACTAGTTAACTGAGAATCAACACTCAAGTTTGAAACGTCACTTAAAGGCAAACTCGCCAACTGTGAAGTTATACTGTCAACGGTGACATTGCTCACGTCAAAAGCGAATTCCATCAGACCTTGGTAACCCAAATCCGCGCCCGGCTGAGAAAAGTCGGCAATCACGACCGACGTACCCGGCGCGTACATGGCGGGATAAGCCCAATAAAACAACATGTTTGAAGGAGTAAGTTCATTTGCGCAGTAACTTTCCCAAGACCATATATACATCGGGGTTTGATTGTCCCCTTCGTAATAGTTATTTATGCCAGTCAAGTTCAAGACGCATTTAGCGCCTATCCAAACTTGGCAGACGCCGTCGTTTGAAGAGCTGGTAGTTGCGATTTTCGCGTGCGTGGTGATTTGGAACCATTGATTAAGCGGACAAAGACAGGCATCGAAAGATGCGGAAGAACCGCTAAGCATGTAACTTACTTCAAGGCAACCTGTGGCAAAATCAAATATGACTCCAAGAAGTATCAAGTCTGCTTGTGTTGTAAGCGTGGATACTCCCGCTTCCGATGTGCTGATGATGGCGGGAACGTAAGCCCAGCATTGAGTCCAAACCTCCTTGGTCTGTTGCCCTGTCCAAGTGCTGAGCAACGTCCACGGGTTGACGTTATAAAAGTTTTGTCCCTGAAACTGTGAACCTTGAGGACTGAGATATTGGGCGGTAATTTCGGCTACGTATGGGGAATACCCGCCCATAGCTGGAGAAGTTACAAGTATTGGCAATAATCCCGTATTGTAAGAGGCGTTATTGCTCAGGTTCCACAGGTACGCGGACGCAAAGCCCTCGGCAAAGCTATCGGCAAAAACACACGGTATGCCTGCGGGAATAGAATACGTCCCAGACAGATTGCCAAATTGCTCCGTGGCGGCGTTCGACGCGTCGCCTGGTACGCTGATTAGTATAGTGCTTACGAAGGCATCAACTGCCGCGTTGCTGCTATCGGAAACGCCGAAAGTAGCCGTTAAAGTTATTGAATCCACAGCGGCTGCAGAAGCGTCTCCAGCAGAAACATTTCCGCCACCGCTGATCGAAACAGTGTCAACCGCGGCGTTCGACGCGTCTAAATAACTTGGGGCAAACGAATACACAAAGTCAGAAGCGGCATTCGAGGCATCCGCGGGCTTGGGACCATATGTTCCAAGAGCATCGGAAGCGGCGTTCGATGAATCCGAGGTGCTGGTCGCTATATACTCGTATAATCCATAAATGCAATATTCGCCTGTACTAGTCGTGCAGGAAGGCGCCGTACTGGGAAAGCTTCCATAGGATTGCGAGGCATAAACAAAGTTGGTCGAGCCCACATTAAAAGTATAGAAAAGAGCGCTGTTGTCGCTTGTCTGCCAGGCAAGCCAGTAATACGTGCCATTTACCAAATCTTGGCTGAAACCTGAAAAATCGTTCCAACCGTTAACCAAAGTCTGAGAACTCGACTGCGCGAGCAATGTGTGCGGTTTACTACTACTGTCGGTATAGATGGCAACGCGTCCTGCTCCGCCAGACGTGTTAGTACAATACAAAAAGATGTCCGTCAAAGTCGCGGCTTTATTGGCTTGAAATCTGTTAAAAAATAGGTACCCGCTATCAGCTCCGCCGTCGCTTTGGTCGCCAATCGTGCTCATATGTCCGAGAACATTTGCAAGAGTAACAACCTCAACAGCAGCTTTTGAAGCGTCGCTAACGTTAACAGACATGAAATTCACTCCAAGATTGAGATTAAACTACGTAATAAAATAGGGAAATGATAGCTGGGGCTGGGCAACTCCGCCAACTAAGCTGCGCCATTCCACGCCCAGAGTACGCGTGTTTTTGAGCTCCGTTTTAGCGGCGCCACCGTGTTTAAGCGTTGCCCACTTGCCCTGCCGATCGCCTTAGCTGAACGTTATCGTCAACGTCACAGTCCAAGTCGTGCCGGAAGCCTTCGTTCCCATTGATTGCACCAGACGATTGAGAACATGAGCTGTCGCTGGCGGCGTCGCTCCCGTGCTCGGCAATGAAGCTGGTGTCGTCGTGGAGCCTGCGCAGATCTCGTTCCATGCGAAGTTCGCGTATGAACTGCCGAAGGACGCCTGCAGAACAAGCTGCTGCGAAGAGCCTGTGCCCGTTGTCGCCGTCACAATGACCCACTGCTTGTTAGTCGCTGCCTGCAATCCAGTCTGCGAAGCTACAGCCGCCGTGGTCGAATCACCTACGCCTATGCATCCGTCAGTCGTGTTCAAAGGCGTATATGACCCGCCGATCAGCGCGAGCGTCAAAATGTTGTTTATGCCGTCGTTTAGAAGACAGTTTCCCTCGTACTCGTTGACAGCGTAAAGCTTGACGCCTGCCGCCATGATTTCCTGCGAAGTCATGCTTGGATAGTCGCCGACGAACTTGTGTACCTGCCACTTCACCCTCGCTTTCCAACAATGCTCTTCAGCGGGCAAAACTGCGCCAACTGCAAGAGATTCTTGTGTTTTGACATTTTCCATTTTTTGCAACTCCTTTTTTAGTTTTACTTCTCACACCACTAGCGCAAAGCCAGAAGTTGTGAGGTTACGATAAGATGCCGGCTTAACGGTCTCAGACTTAAAAGACTGAGGCGGACAAAATTACATGTAGAATATTTGAAGCTGACCTAACTTGTGTTCAAGCCAGTTACCTTCGCGATTGCCTCTCCACACACTACAACGGGGCTGTACCTTGTCGTCAAAGTCACGTTGACAGAGTCGAACTCCTGCTTGATTTCAACGTCGCTCATCAATGGGCGTTTTACTTCGCGGCTGCACTAGCCTGCAGCCTTAACGAAAAAGCCCAATGGTGAATACGCCGCTGACAAGTTCGGGCCTGTGCTCAGTATGTACGCGTTTCCCGCTGGAACAACATTGCTTATGTACAGTGACATGCCGTAGATCGAGCCTATCACGCCGTTCTGCATCGCGCCCGGCTGCTCGCCGTACTGCGCGTAGAGCGAGAACTGCGGAAGGTACATCACGTCCCTGGCGTTCACTGGGTTAAGCAGGATGCTGTCCGGGATGAAGTTGAAGCCTTCGATGACCGCTTTGCCTGCCAAGATGTCTTTAGTGCCTAAACCGCCGCTGATGGTGAACTCGGTTCCCGTGGCTCCCAAGCTTTTTCCCGTTGCAGCATTGGATGTTGCCGCTGCGGAGTCGAGCACGGTCATGCAGTCCTTGTCGATGGTGTAAGCCATTCGTCTCGCTAAGCGCCTGAGCTGATTCTCAATCACTGGAATGTAGAGGTCCTCGATGTTTTCTCGGCTGATGCGTTCGCGCAAGCCCTTCTTGTAAGGCGTAATGGTGATCGTGCTGTAGGGCGTGAAATCCATCTGTATCTCCGAGCCCTCGCCCACTTGGCTGATTGCTGAAGAGCGGCTGCCGTTTTCCTTGACGAAAGTCGCCGTTTTGCCTGCGACCAGCGGGAACTCGGCGAGCAGCTTCTTGACGACGAGTGCGGGCATGCAGAGCTCCACAATTTTCCTGTGCAGCGCGGGGTATGCGACTCCTCCAGTGTCAACGTAGGTTAATGCGTCTCTAACTAAACTCATGATGCGTCACCTTTCTTAGGGTATGCAGTATATCAAAGCGTAGATTACTGTGCCAGCCGCCGACGAAGCCGTTAAGGCTCTGCCGATCCACTGCTCGGTCTTGTCAAGCTGCGCCTGCATCGCTGCCGTCGTGTAAGTGTCGGAGGCGGGAGCCGCCATGGCGGCGACGCCCTGAACCTGCCCACTCACGTCGCTTGCAATCCTCTGTCCAGTCGTAACTGTTCCTGAAGCGGTAACCCTGACTAAGCCTCTGCAGATCACCGTGATCGTTTTTCCAGCGCTGCCGCCCGTCAGAGCCACGCCCAGAACGCTTTTGCTTAAGCCGCTGGTCGGCAGAACCGCTGGGATGAAGCCTGAGTTGCTTATGTAGACAACCTGGCCTGCCGTCACGGTGCCGCCTGTGTCAACGACTGCGCTTATGAGGTAGCGGTCGGAAACAAGCGCGCTTGTACCATCTAAACTCATGCAGATTCACCTTATCGGAAACCCGTCAGTTTCTTGTGTGCCTTCAAGAGGTCCTTGAACCAGTCGTAATTGCCCAGCGCATCCCGTTGCACTTCGTTGACTGCCACGATGCCCTTGCCGCTCGCGTGCCTTGCCGCCGACTGCGTCTCCTGCTCGTCGTCTCCGTCTTCGCCGTCGCCCTGCTGCTGAAGCTGCTTTGAAAGCTCGCTTATCTTGCGGCTTAAACTGCGTTTAGTAGCCCGTTTAGCCACTGCGTCTTCCAACTCAGCCACTTTCCGCTTGAGAGCCTCAACCTCGGCTTCCGAAGCGCTGCTCTGCGTAATCTGCTTCTCCAGCGTCTGCAGCTGCTGCATGAAATCCTCGTACGTCACCTGCTGCGGTTCCGTCTCGTCTGGCGCCACGTTCACTACGCCCTGTGCCTTGTGTGGAGAAGCGCCCGTCTGACTGTTATGTTCAGACAAGTGCCTCACCTCTCTTGCAAACAATTTATTTTCAGGTTCTTGCAGCCTTTCACGCTTAGAACCCACATCCTTGTTATCACTTTCCGATAACTGTGAACCCGCAACGGCTCTGACGATGGCGTCCCACTGATCCCTGTTCATCGCCGCATAGAAGCCGACGGGCTGAAACGACGTGTCCCTGTACGCTGGGCTTGCCACGACGCTGAGCTCGCGCACCCTGGGCTTGTGGATGATTTCCCAGGCGCCGGGGCACAGGTGCACCAGCATGCCTTCTTTCCGCGTGGGCCTCTTGCACTTGCTGCATTCAACGTCGTCGCTGTCAACCTGAATGCTCACATGTGTGACGTAGCCGCGCAGGATCTTCTCGATCAGGCGTTCCTCGCCGACCTCCGCGCGGAAAAGCACGCGGTCGCCATCACGCTTAGCCTCAGAAACCTTGCCGACCACCATCAGGGCGCTCTCGGCATGGTCAACCCGGAGCTGAGCCCCCGCCAGGCTGGACGCTACGAACTCAAGGTCCTCTTGGGGAACCTGCCACTTGTTGCTGTTTATCGACGTGTCAATGGCTACGCCCTCAATGTTGACCAGTTTCTCGCGCAGCGCGTACTGGGCGCTGACGCCTTCCTGAGCCTTAAAAGGCACAAAATAACGCAACTCCATCCAAAGTCACCTCACAAGTTAGCTTTCAAAAGCGGGGCACCCGTTTACCCTGCTCAGTGTAGGCTGCTTCCTGCAGGGCGCGGAAAGCCTGCCAGTCGCCAAGCAAACTTGGCCTTGATTTCTCGGCTATTCGCCTGTTTTGTTTATGCTGTTCACTCATCCAAAACACCACTTCATAATTCGATACTCTTAACGGGCTATTCCACGTTTGAGATTTGCATGTACGCGTTCACAAATCGCCGACGCCACTCGTTCCATGCTTTAAAGTCAAGAAGCGTCTTGATTTCAGCCTTCAAATGCTGGTCAAGCCACTTGCGTACGGATTGGGCGTCCTTGAAGGTGGCTTTCTCGAACATGTAATTCTGGATTTCCCACCGCGTCGAGCCCTTGACTTTCCCAAGCGTAATCTTCACGCCTTTGCCGAGTTCTTTAACGCGGAACCGCTCGAACTTGTCCGGGTCAGCCACGCGGTACCGCCAAACCGTCGCGCCTTCCTCCAACCCCGGCATGCTACTCGCCCCTCTCCTGCTTCTCGCCAAGCTGCTCCACCACGCCCTTGACGGTTCGCTGCACGATTTCCTCGCTCTGGCTCTTCGGCTTAGGCAGCAGCTGCGGCAGCCCCTCGTCCTCAGGCTCCGCTGGGTACCCGAGCTGCATCCGCGCTTCCTGCACGGTTATTATGCCGTTTTGCACGAGGTCGCTGACGAATTTGGCTTTGTCCTCTATCGTTGCCTCCCAGATCGGGCGCCACTGAACCCTGGGGATTTCGACGCCCTCGCCGAACTCCGCCTTCACCAGCTGCTTGAACAGGACGGTTTCCAACACGTCGCCGACTATTTCCTGAAGCATCCGCAGCCGCGTCACATACTCCTGCATCACCACCTCAGCTGTTGCCCGGTTGGTTCCCTGACTTTCTCCGAGAAAAATCTTCGGCACACCCAGAACCGCCTCCCGCTGCTTGTAGAGGTAGTCAAGCCAGAACTGCACGTTCACATCTTTGGTCAGGCTCGGCAGCACGTTAACGGTGACGTCGCCGCGGACGAACACGTCGGTGGCTGCTTTGCGGTCTCGGAACGCCTCCATAAGCGTCTGGATCTGCGCGTCGCTGAACGGCCTCTCCGCCGTGCCCGCCTTGACGATGAGCATGGGTTTGCTGTAGGTGTGGCAGATAACCGCCATGTCATCCTCAAACTGGTCTATGAGCGCCTGCGTCTTAAGCAGCGGACGCAGAAGGCTCGTGCCGTAGCTCCACTCGTACCACCAGCTCTTGGCACCCCACTGGAAATGCACCATATCCTCAGCGGTGAAAACCACGGGCGGCACCGTCAACAGCTGGATGTAGCCGAAGACGTTGCCGTAAGCGTCACGCCTTGGGCGCATGTAGACGGGGTCAAGCGGCTTCAGCCACGCAACCGCGCCTGTGGCTTCGTCACGGCAAATCTCCATGTAAGCGTTGCCAAACACCAGCATGTCCGTGGCGGCGATGCGCAGGGTGTGCAGGATGTTCTGCTCGTCCAGCCAATCCGTGAGCCATTCCCGTACGGCGTTGTCTCCGCCATCGAGTTCGAACCCGTTGCTGACTGCTAGGTTGATGGTGACGTCGACGGCTGCCTTGATGTACGGGGTAAACGTGTACAGGTCCTTGTACTTGGGCAAATCCTCAATGGGCGTAACGCCCCAAACCCTATCCCATAGCTCGGAAGGCTACTTTGAGCCTATCCTATAAGCGGTATAAGGTGGGGTTACAAAGCCCGCGCCAGAACCCTTCAGCATATACTTTGAGAAATAGCCCCAGAGCATTTCATCTTTTTTCCAAGAGAGAGGGACCTCTTCCTCAATCTGACGTTTGCTAATTTCAGGCGGCGCCTCTCTTTGAGCTTTGAAGCCTGCCTTCCCTTGCAATTTCCGAAAGCTTTCGCTGATTTTTTTACTGATAAAACTCATCTATGTACACCTCCGATTACTGTGATCTTAAGAGAAGTTCACGTTCGATTACTTCTGACATTTAACAGAAGAGGTAGCAACTATTTTCAAAATAAACTTAAAACCTTAAATTCGCAATAAGAGCAGGTTTTGTGAAGTCTTCGTCTGCTGATTCTCTCTGTGAAATTTCGTCTGCTACCGACAAAAACTTTTAGAATAATTAGAGTTCTAGCTCAACTTTATTCTTAATATAATCCATAAAAAATTTAAATTGCTTTAAAATATCCGTTCCAATTACACAGGGCGTATGTCTTACTATTTCCTCTCTTTCATCGGGACTCAAGGAAATTGGTATGCAAACAACTTGAAAACCACTACCAACAGTTATTTTATGTTGCGAAGATTGAGGATTGTTTGAACCAAAAGTCAGGAGAATGGGATGATTGATCAATCGGTTTTTGAATTTCCCACCGAACCCAAAACAATCACCTTTATAATACGGTAACATAGAGCAATCAATCCCCATCAATTCGGCTTCTCTTTCAGTGATTGCTGAATATGTAGAACCACTATCCATCAAAAAATTAATTGTTTTATCACAATGAAAAAATGGAACTTCAAAATAAACAGAGATGAAAGGACGCCTATCGACTATTGCACCTTTAAATTTTATAGTGTACCCTTCTTAAGCTAGAAAAACATGGCTAAATTGTTTGAATCCACAAATTCGATCAAGGCGCTTTTTGTATCTACTTTTTGCAAGCATTTTTTAATTTGTTCATACGTACTGCCCTTTGCAACAACTTCACGTTTTTGAACTATTATCCACTGATTATCATACTCTTTTTTTAGCGACTCATAGTTATCCTTAAACCACTCAAGATTATCCATAGAAGCTTTTAGTATCTCCCCTTTTTCAATCACCATGATTCACCTATTAGGCTATTAGGTTCTCTAATCCATGTAACATTTTAAAACGATTTAAGCCTTACTAATCTTAACACCATAAATTATTAATAAAATAATGATTTAGACATAAAGATCACTAGGATTTTCAGAAATTTTGTTAAATTTCTAAATTCTGTAAATTTAGGATAAATTTTAAATTAATGCCTATCTCACTTGCGAATAGGAATAACTATGCAAAGCGGTCCTGCTCCAGTTATATTGATAATTTTTTTGGTTTGCAGCTTAATTTGCCTTGGGAACATATTTCTCGTCAGTGTAGTAGCCACTACCCAAAATAGAAATGTAAACGGTACAATAAGTGAAAACACAACATGGACGGCACAAACGTTTAACTTCACTGGAAACGTGACAGTAGCAAATGGCGTGACGCTTACAATTGCGCCTGGAGCAAACGTGCAGCTGAATACCTTTTACTTGCTTGTTGGCGGAACATTGGTTGCAGAAGGTACATCAACAAATCAAATCATTTTTCAGGTAAGCGTTCCTTCACCCAATCCTAAATTGCTATCTCCTGGGGAAATCATTTTTATGCCGTCGAGTCGTGGCTGGAATGAACAGACTGAAACCGGCAGCATAATTGAAAACGCACATGATAGCGGGGGAATAGATATTATTGATACATCCCCTAAGATAGATAAAAGTTCACTATATATTGGGACCTATTCTGGAATCGGCATCGAAGGAGGCGCGCCGATAATTTCTAACAATTATCTTTCCGGTTCAATATACGTTAATGGCGGCTCGCCAAAGATTTCAAATAACACAATCACATATTCAGGCGACCAAATCTTCCCGCAACTTTCCGGCATCTCGCTCAAAGGAACAAACACCGCTTTAATATATGACAACACTATCATTGGGGGTTTTACAAAGGAGGATATTCTGATAACGTCAGGATCACCAGTAATAGAAAGAAATATAATCGAAAACAGCAAAGTGGGCATAACGCTTTATGGACCCGCAAGCCCAGTGCTAGAGAACAACACCTTCGCACAAAATCTGATTGCTCTAAACATTTACAATACTAAAGCTGGCTCCTCATCGCCGATAATTGCCTACAACAATTTTGAAAGCAACACCCAATACAACATTTACTTGGGCGAACAGGAAGTCCTAGGCTCTACTGCAGACAATGTCTATGCCCCCTACAACTGGTGGGGAACAATCGACCTATTCACAATCAACCAAACGATGTATGATTACAAGAACAACTATAACGTGGGAACAGTAACTTTCATGCCAATCCTTACCTCACCAAACACCCAAGCAACGCCCAACCCAAACGCGCCCATATCAACCCCAAACCCCTCGCCAACCTCAAGCTCAACAATGCAGCCACAGCAGAGCGCCACTGCAACACCGCAAAATGAAGGAACCCAAACTACAAAGGTGTTCGGCGTTGATTTGTTGCAGGTTGCCACTGTGACCTTATTGGCTGTTATTGCTATCCTACTGGCTCTAGTGGTCTTTTACCTACGCAAGAGAAGCATAAATCAAATCGAACATCAAACTGCAACTTAAATTACCATCAAGTCTTTTCAAGCAACAAGTTCCTAGAGAACTTGAAAGCGCTCTCGCAAGGATTTGCTGTGGTACTAGCGAAGGATTGAGGTTTTGCTTTCATTTGCTCTGCCCAAGAGTACTCAAACGTCACTGAAAAGTCATCTTTTTGGGAAGCGTTTGGCTTTTTACGGGTGATTTTGACGGTCGGGACTTTCAGTTTTATCATTGTCTCACTTCAGAGTTGGTTACCATGAATTCAGCGGTGATGACGCTTTGGCAAGGGGAAGCCGTTTTCAAGGCCAGTTCGGGAAACGCATGGGAACCAGTTGCACGTAGATAGACTTCCGTCGCCTACCCACATGAGGGAACCAAACGCACTTGCCGACATATGTAAAAGGGGACAACCTTGGAACACTTGGTCTGAAGCAAAGAAGTGGGAGAGAACAAAAGCCTCAGACACAACAACGCTCACAAGAGCCTTATTCAGGCGCCCCTTGGGGCATTCTTGGCAGCTCCCCTCGTCAGTCTCGCATCAGCAATTTGTTTTCGTTCAATGTGGGAGCATGACCGCTCCTTTTCCAGGCAACGGCGACTGCACAGCGCTCAGCACGGCGAGGGCCATGCTCCAGAAGACATCGTCGTGTCCGCCGTCGGGGTGGCTGAAGCGCAAATGCCCAGTCTTAAGAAGCATGTACTTCTCCACGTTAAGCTCCGCCGTTAAGTCAACGTCGCTTGACCTTTTAGTAGGGACATAAGGAATTTTGACTTCGCCAGAGCGCATCTTTTCGCGGAGAATCGTCGCCATTTCCTCTTTTGACTGCAGGGTAAATGTTATCCCTTGAACGTTAGGTATGCCTGCGGCGATCATCTCTTCGACTACAGCGTTTCCGACACCTGTGACATCCACATAATTTGAATGAATTGTAATCAAGCGTTCATTCAAGACTTTGAGATATCCTATCACTGATGAATAGCTTGTGTTCACTGGAAAACGTTTGACGAAAACCGTCTTTAGGATATTGGCATCTTTCTTAATTACACATATTACGGAACAGTCTCTCTCCTTCCCGAGGTCTGTTCCGCTATAGAAGTCCCCTTGTAATTCCGAAATATTTCTTCCCTCTGCTTCTGGTGAATCTCAGCGTGGCAGTTAGCGCAAACAAGAATGTAATTCTCTTTCTTGAAACCCTCTTTTGACCAATCCTTTTCGCTTTCTTTTGTTTTGGGGTCTTTATGGTGAAATACAAGAGCATCAACGCATTTGTCATAGCCGCATAATGCGCATTTCCCGCCAAAAAGCGCTATCTTGTCCTGTTTTAGCTTTCTCCACTTTTCTCTCTTATAAGCCATCATTTTTTCCTTGTTTCTGATTCTCCATTCTTTGCGCTTTTCAGGATGCTCAAGCAACCATTTTTTCACGCGTTCGATTGCCTTGTCCCTTTGGTAATGTTCTTTCTGATATTGTCTGATCTTGGCCCTGTTTTTCTTGTATTATTCGCGTCTTTGCAGCCTTTGCTTTTCAGCGTTCGCCTTGTTGTATCTGCGCCTGTACTCATTGTAAGCCGCATGATCAATAATTATTTTTGAAAGACAATTTCCGCAGTTGGTGTGGTAGGTTTTGGATCTAGATTCGAAGGAGTGCCCGCATACTGGACAGATTACTTGCATGCTACATCCTCGAAGATGCAGTATGTCTTCAACTATTTAATGAATATCCGATTTTCAGGAATGAGTTGCAGGCTACTGTCTATGCAGCTGACGATGAGGCTTTGGGTTAGCCATGCGTCGATGTCTTCGACGAATTCTGCCATGAATTCGCGTCGGAAACGGTCAATAGGAAGTTGGCTACGCATCTCGTCGATGAAGCCCTGCTTAATCAAGCCAGCCTTGACGACTTCTTCGCAGGTTATGACGTGCTTGCTGAATTCAGGGGCTTGACACATGCGGTAATACACGCTGTCTTTACTCCAGGGTGTGCTGCTGGCGATCAGGGTTCCGTCGGTAGTGCTCAGCATAGGATAGAGGACATCGTAGAAGACAAGCTGGTCGTCCTTGAAGAAGGCAGATTCATCCGTGATGACCTGGTTCGCCGCGTAACCCCTCAGAAGCTGCGGACTGTTGGGCAGGGCGACGATTTTGCTGCCATTGCGGAAACGGATAGTTGTCCGCTGAGCCTTGCTGACGAGCGCCTGATGCTTCTCCTTGGGAAGGCTGGCGAGGAAGTCTTGGATGCGGTCGCTCATTATCATGCTTTGGCGGAGGGTGGGAGCCACTATCAAGGTCAATGTCTTCGGGTAGGCGCATGCGTACCAGATAGCGCGGAGGGCGATGCAGGTGGTTTTGCCCGCCTGCCTGCTCCATCGTACGACGATGCGTTTTGCCTTGTCCCGGAGGAGGCCAGCCTGATACGGATAGACCTGGAAACCGAAAAATTCATTGGCGAAAACAAGGGGGTCTTCAGGCACTACAAAGCTCACAGGGGCAGATTCAGGGGCCTGCTGACTTTCCCGGCGGCTCCCACCCAACATCCGCCGCAGCCTTAGCCGCTGAGTTTGTTTTATTCAGCATCGCCTCCAACGCGTCTAGGTCCTTGTCGATTTGCCGTTCATCAAGCCCTTTCGCTATGCTGTTGATGATTTGGGCGGTGTAGGCGGCGATTCGGGCGTAGTATTGGCGTTCGGCAATCGTTAGTGGGCGCTCTTTCCCCGTTTCGTCTC
The DNA here is from genome assembly GCA_963768345.1 of Candidatus Bathyarchaeota archaeon. GTDB lineage: Archaea > Thermoproteota > Bathyarchaeia > Bathyarchaeales > Bathycorpusculaceae > Bathycorpusculum. Next base: position 82,070 of record CAVYHL010000004.1, read on the forward strand.
TTATGCGGTCGACTTTTCCTCGGGCATAGTTGCTGGAGATTTCGAAGAGGCCTTCAAGCTGGATGAGAAGTTTTCTTCTTGTGTTCTGCGTGTCAACGTGGAAGATGCGGCGCATCTTGCTGACACGAACTTCAACACGACTCTCAAGACTTAACCTATAACGCATTCAAGACACCCTACAGAGTACCCTACTCATTACATCAAAAAATAAAAGTAAAGAGACCACAAAACTCAATCCGCCCCCTGAAGGCTCCCAGCGCCCCGCGGATCAATCAGAACCTCACCCCGCTCAACATCAGGAACCAAGTGAACCTCAACAGGCTCGCGGAGCTGCGCCATCACGTCCAGGCGGGTCATCTGAGAGACGGCTTCGCCGAGGCGTCGGTCGTAGAAGCTGCCGCGCAAAATTATGCCGCGGATCTTGCGTTCCTGCAGTTTTCTCTGGTTTCTCTTGTGCATAGAATCATCTCAACGCCACTCGGAGGCGGCGAAACGAAAAGGCGACGCGCAGGTCCGGGCGGGTCAGGGTTTGAGCGTGGCAAGGTAGCTTCTGACGGCTTCTTTGACAAGTTCTGATCGGGAGGTGTAGCCGAGGTCGTGGCGTTTTCTGACGCGGTCGATCTGCTCGGCGAGTTCTTTGGGCAGTTTGATCGTGACCCAGTCGGAGTCAGCCATTCTTGTGTCACCGTTGACACATACGTGTCCAAGAGTCATATTTAGGCATTGCGAACACCAACCACTCAATCGCCAGCCGAAAAGCCTCAAAAGCCACAACGGTTTTAGACAGGTAAGTTTAAATCCACGTTACTCACAAATGAATCATTAGTGACAACAATTGTCCGAAGAAATCAGCACTGACGATTACACTACGGTGAGGCTGCCTAAAGAGCTCATGGACGAGATAGACCAGATCATAAGACGCGGCGTAAGAGGGTACAAGAGCCGCTCAGAATTCATAAAGGAAGCCATACGCAAACGCTTCGAGGACCTGCAGGCTGTTCAGCCCATGCCGAAGCTGCCGCCGCTGGAGCACTTCAACGTGGACGAGGAGGGCGTCAGGATTCTTGACAGGACCCTGGCGACGAAGACATCGAGCGGCAGGATAATAGACGTGTACTTCAAGCCTGACAGCGTCTGGTGCGATTACTGCCAATCCAACAGTTGCCGACACATCAGATTCGCGCTGGAGCTCCCCGCGGTACAGGAAATCCTCGACAAAAAAGGCTGGAAAATCGCTTAACCAAACGCTACAGATTCATCCTATCGAACGCAAAGCTTTGACAAGCAGCAAACGCCTTCTTCGACCTAAGAAGAAAGAAGAGGATTTTACGCAGCGAACGTTTCCGGGGTTGACGACGTTTATGCTATTCGCCCAGGATTCTTCTGAAGGCCGGATACATTTCAGCGGCGCGTTCCTGCATCAGCAGCTCGTAGTACTGGTAGACGATGCCCACTGACAGCAAAATACCTGTGCCCGTGCCGAACGTGCCGAAAAAGTCCGCCATCGACGCTATGATTCCAACGATGATGCCGCCGAGAACCGTGACGACTGGGATGTAACGTTTAAGGACAGATTCGATGGGTCTTCCTGACCGGCGGTAGCCAGGGATCTGCATGCCTGAATCCATAAGCTGCTGCGCCACTTTTGAGGGGCCTAAGCCTCCGACTTCGAGCCATATCAGTGAGAAAACTGCGCAGAAAGCCACTAGAATGCCCATGTAGCATGCGGCTCTGATGGGGTCTCCGGCGACCTGCTGGATGTTGGCTGGCGCAGTGACGAGGTAGGCGAGCCCGCCGATGGGTGAGACGCTGGTGGTGCCGCTGCTGGAGGTTGTCACGTTGAACTGCCCTATTATCGTGAACAGGAGGCTCTTTCCTGGGCCTGGTTGACCCATCTGGCTCCAGAGCAGCTGCGAGAAGAAGTAGACGTTTGCGAACAGGGCTGATGCGAATATGACTGGCAGGTTACTGACGTACAGGAGCTTGATTGGGTACCTGCTTCGGAAGCCTTTGTAGCCTGCGTAGCTCATCGGAAGCTCGATTCTTACGCCGTTGAGGTAGATGACGACTAGGAAGGAGGCGATTGTGGCAAAGAAGCCTAGCAGGGAGGGGAAGACCCCTGATTTTGTACCCAATAAGTAAACGAGGAACGAGTTACTGCCGTTAAAGGGATTTATATGCGACAGGTAATCGGAGAGTTCCCCGACGAACAAGCCAGTGGCGGGCGAGAAAATATCCCAGACTACTGACTGAGCCACACCAGCCATGATGAAGAGGCTGATTCCGCTGCCTAGTCCCCAGCCTTTTTGGATGAGTTCATCCATGAGCATGACCATTAATCCGGCTGCGAGGAGCTGGAAGAAGATGATTAGCGATGTTGACCCAGCGATGGCGCCAAACATGCCGCTTATGATGTAGGCTGCCGCCTGGATGCCTGTGAGGACGATGCTGAAGACTTTGCTGGCGGAGGTGAACAGCCCCCTGTCCTCGGAGTTTGACATGTCGCATTCGATGATGTTTGAACCAGCAAGTAACTGCAGAATCAAGCCAGCCGTGACGATGGGTCCGATGCCAAGTTGCATCAGCGTTCCGTTGTTGGAAGCGAAAATGACCCTGAGTTGGCTAAAGGAGCTTGAAACTGATGATGAGATCCCGTATAGTGGGATCTGAGACATCACGAGGAAAATGACGAGTACGAGGCCTGTCCAGAAGATTTTCTCGTTGAAGCTTACCTTTCGCTCGGGCTTCTTGATTTCAGGCAAAACCCTGCCGATAGGCTTGAAGAGACCGAGGAATCTTCCAGGCATTTAGCAGCTTTACTCTCCGTTAACTGAGCCTACGATTTCTCCGCCTGCTTTCTTGATTTTTTCAGCCGCTGATTTTGAGTAGGACGGCACTTGCACGGTTAGGGCTTTTGTGACTCTTCCTGAGCCTAAAAGCTTCGTGTAGCCTAACGCTGCCAGGTCGATCTGTGGTTTTTCCTGCTGGCTTGCTTGCGTTAGTTCTTCAAGCTTCTTGAGGTTGATTGGGTTTTCGTGTCGGTGAAGGCTTTGAGGGGAGGTGAAGCCACTCTTGCCGAAGTAGTCAGGTTCATGGGTTACGACGTAGCTCCACAAGTGTTTGTGTCGCCCAACTTTTCTGTGCCCTTTTGAGCCTGCGTCTCGGTGCTGGCCTATCCTTCCGTAGCCTTGTGTTCTTGAGCCTCTATTTTTCCGTGTTTTTCTTAGTTTATGCGGCATTTTGGTCAGCTTCTTTGTTTATTGCTGTTTCAGCTGTTTTCAGCTTTATTTCCAGCACACCGTTCTTGTATTTGGTGTACATGACGTCTGGAATCACTACCTTCGGCAGATTTAAACTTTTATAGTACCTGCGGTCCTTGGATTTTGCCGAAAGCGTGATTTTCTGGTCTTTCACATGAATCTTGAGGGTATCCTTATTAAACCCTGTGATTTCGGCTACCACAGTTATGAAATTGTTTTCTTGAAAAATGTCGATTAACGGTTTCGGCTCGCGGATTTTGCTCTCGGCAAAGTTTCTGGACGGCCGAAAACTGGAGGGAACCGCTATCGATTTTATGCGGTAAGCGTGTTCAGGCTGGGTCATTCTTGATTTCTTGTTTCTTGATGTCTGGTTGTTAAAATCTAGCCATTTGCGGTTTTTTGCGTTTCTACGCCATTTTGCGCTCAGGTTTTTTCCCCCTCCAATAACTAACGGATTTCATCAAGGGTATTATAAAACGTATCGCACATAAAAGGTGCGAAAACACCCGTTTTTCCCGAAGCAGTTTGCCTCCGAAAATGACGATTGCCTGAAAGCGTGCGGTTTCATTTGCCTTTGGTTTTTCGCCTTTTGGAGTTTCTGCATGGATTTTGGGGTTTTTGGAGGCTATTTTTTAGATATTTTTAAGTTGCGACTTTTGCCCTGTGGAAAGTTGCGACTTTCCGCTTTTTCTTTTTGTGTTTTGGGTTGCTTTTTTGGTTTAGGCTTGGCTTCTGCTTGAACGTTGCGACTTTTGTATAGGCGGGTTGCGACTTTCCATGTTGACTCCATGTTGAGGTTACTGTCGGTTTCGGGCGCGTGAATCTTTTTTGGGTTGCGACTTTTGGGTTTGGCTTGTTCTTGTTTATCATCATGGGATTGTTTGCAGTTGGGCTATGGTGATTGCTTGCTTGGTTGGCGTTGATGCAACAGCTCAAAAGCAACAATGCACATACGTCAAAAACGGAAACCTTACAATTCAAGTCGGTCGCAAAACAGCCACGACGACATGACATGGGCACTAGCTTTAGCGGTTTCTCGCAACATGCTGGTACCTTCCTCAGGTGCAGGCGCCGTCATGCTTCCACATTCAGAAAAAGCCAAGTCTGTTTTTCTATGATTTTTGTAAGGTTTTTATCTCACTAACAGTAATACTATTGTGGTGTTACTGAATGGGTAGTCAAGTAACCGTCTCCGCGAAGATCCCAAGTGAGCTCAAGAAAAAGCTAAACGACTTCGGAGTTAACGTCAGCGGGTTGATGCGTGAAGCCTTGCAATCTGAAGTTAAGCGTTTAGAGCGGGAACGACTAAGAAAACTGGCTGACGAAGCTGGCGCAATTCTCCAGAAGATTCCAGAAGATGAACTCGTCCAATCTGTACGAGAAAGCAGGGACAGTCGATGACAAAGCCTTCCTTGCTGTTTGATGCCAGCAGCATCTTAACCCTTGTGAGGGAACTTCGACGCGACGCCGCAGACAGGCTGGCGAATGAAGCAACAATATCTTTGGCTTACTACGAAGTTGGCAACGCATTATGGAGGGAATGCTTCTTGCTCAAAAGAATAAGTCGCATGGAAGCTGAAGTTTTTCTCAATGACATATACGAAATCATGGGACAAATGACGGTGGCGTCGCTTCAAGGTGAGAATGAAGGAAACGCTGTGTTAGACATTGCTTGCAAGTTTAACTTATCCTTTTACGATTCAGCCTACCTTGCACAAGCAAACGACTCCAATTGCACGTTGGTTACAGACGACAAAAAACTTGCGAACATGGCACAAAAGGTTGGAGCAAAAACCTTAACAAGCAAAGAACTGATGCGTTGAGAAAATATTAAAAGTTAAAAAAATGCTAAATAGACCCAGATTAGATCATGCGTTTTACTAGGTCGTTTATGG
>CAVYHL010000005.1:0-900798 GCA_963768345.1 Candidatus Bathyarchaeota archaeon
CAGGGAAGAAAAAAACGTCGGCGATCGCTTGGCCAGCGTACTCTGAAGACCAGGATCCAAATGTTATGCGAATCGATGGGTTCTTACGTAAAAATGCTGGCGTATCAATAAACGAGTACGTTGTAGTTCGCAAGGCTGAAGTTAAAGATGCCATGAGCATAGTGCTTGCTCCAGTGAATATGCGATTGAACGTTGACGAAGCCTTTGCAAATTTTGTGAAGAACAGACTTATGGATAGGACGTTTGTTGAGGGAGACAAGACGTCCGTTATGATGCTTGGTCATTCTGTTCAGTTCACTGTTGCGAAGGTGCAGCCCCAAGGAATAGTCAAGATGACTTTCGGTACTATATTGCAGATATTGTCTGACCCTGTTGCGGAAGCTGAAAGTGTGCCACGTACCACCTATGAGGACTTAGGAGGCTTGGAGAAGGAGATTCAACTGATAAGGGAGATGATTGAACTTCCAATGCGGCATCCCGAGATTTTCCAGACGCTTGGAATAGATCCTCCAAAAGGGGTTCTACTGCTCGGTCCACCCGGCTGCGGAAAGACACTCCTAGCTAAAGCAGTAGCAAATGAGTCGGATGTAAACTTCTTCTCAATAAACGGACCTGAGATAATAAGTATGTTCTATGGGGAGTCGGAGGCGAGGCTTCGAGAAATATTTCAACAGGCTCATAAAAACGCTCCGAGCATCATACTCATAGACGAGCTGGACTCCATCGCGCCCAAACGTGAGGAGGTTACAGGTGAAGTGGAGAAAAGGGTTGTCGCTCAGCTTCTATCTCTCATGGACGGATTGACTGGTAGAGGAAATGTCATAGTAATAGGTGCAACAAACAGGCCGAATGCCTTGGATCCAGCTCTCAGGAGGCCTGGGAGGTTTGACCGCGAGATAGAGATAGGGACCCCAGACAAGCGGGGGCGTCATGAAATATTGTTGATTCATAGCAGAGGTATGCCCTTAGCCCATGATGTTGACTTAAAGCTGCTTGCTGAGCGGGCGCACGGTTACACGGGTGCTGACTTGGCCGCCCTGTGCAGAGAGGCAGCTATGAAAGCTCTACTTAGGTATCTTCCCGAGATAAATCTGAAGGAAGAGCGAATACCTCCCCACGTCCTGGAGAAGATGGAGGTTCGGATAGATGATTTCATGAACGCCTTCAAGGAAATTACGCCTACAGCTATGAGGGAGATTGCTGTGGAAGTTCCAGTTGTTCATTGGGATGAAGTGGGAGGCTTGGAGGAGGTTAAAGAGAAATTAAAGGAGGCTGTTGAGTGGCCGCTGAAAAATCCTGAAGTCTTCAAGAGATTGGGGATTCAGCCGCCTAAAGGTATACTGTTAATAGGCCCGCCCGGGTGTGGGAAGACAATGCTGGCTAGGGCTGTTGCAACTGAGAGCGAGGCAAACTTCATTTCGATTAAGGGTCCGGAGGTTTTCTCTAGGTGGGTTGGCGAGTCTGAAAGGGCTATTCGAGAGGTCTTCAGGAAGGCTAGAATGGCTTCGCCAGCGGTCATATTCTTCGATGAAGTTGACTCTCTTGTTCCAAGGAGGGGGCTGGGTTACGGCGACAGCGGAGTAACTGAACGCGTCATCAGCCAGCTTTTAACAGAAATGGATGGAATAATGCCCTTAGAAGACATCATAGTTATAGCTGCGACAAATAGGCCCGATATCGTCGACTCAGCCGTATTAAGGCCAGGCAGATTCGATCGGCTAATCTATGTTCCAGAACCCGACGAAGCGGCCAGGCTTGAAATCTTTAAGATTCACACGAAGAACATGCCACTATCAAATGATGTGGACATCAAGGAGCATCGCATGACGAAAGGTTACTCCGGCGCCGATATATCATCCGTATGCAGGGAGGCCGCCATGAACGCTTTGAGAAGAGACATCAACGCAAAAGAGGTTACCTTCAGCGATTTTGAGAAAGCTATGGAGGAGGTTCCGCCGAGCATATCGCCAGAAATTGAGAATTGGTATAGGAGCTTTATGAATCAGGTTCGAAGGCTGCAGAAGCCTGCGCCTTTTGTAGTGTAATTCCGGAAGGGACAGATAAACGTCAATTTACGCTGACGGCGATTCAGCCTTATCAGGGTCTTCACAAAGAAAGAGTGCGATGAATGGTTCACCCAAATTTGGAACGTAACAGGAACCCGCCAAACAGAAAACCAGGTCGAAAGGAGAATTGCTTCCTTCCCCGAGGAAATCGTAAATCGGTTGGTGATGTTCTCCATAAAAGGCGATAAAGTATTAGAATGTAATAACCCTAAGAAAGCGTAACGAACCGTGTTTTATGGGCAAAGAAACGAACTAATGTAATGTATAAAAAAGTTTATTAGAGCTGTACAGGATGTGTGTGTGGCTCTTAAAAACTGGAGACTATTTTTCGAGTTGGATGATTCAACATCAGAGGAAATCAAAAGTTTGAGAAGGTCCGCATTCGAAAAGCACATTCACATGAATATCGTTTCGTAATTAAACTTGCGGGGGATAAATGACTTTGACTGAAATTTCAAAAGAAGATATACATTTGTTGTTAAAATCTTTCTTCAACGAGAAAGGGCTAGTTAGACAGCATCTGGATTCTTATAACGAGTTTATCGATTATGGTTTGCAGGAGGTGGTGGATGAGGTTGGCGAAATCAATATTGAAGTTCCTGAAAGTCCGTACAAGGTGAAGCTTGGACAGGTCTGGGTGATAGATCCTCAATCGAGGATAACAGGGCCGTACGTGGCAGAAGTGGATGGCGCTAAACACGAAATTTATCCCATGGAAGCCAGGCTCAGGAACCTTGCATACGCCGTGCCAGTGGCGCTTGAAATGACGCCCGTGACAGATGGGAGAGAACAGGACACCGAACTTGTTTACATTGGCAATATTCCTGTCATGCTTAAATCGAAACTTTGCTTCTTATCCCAGCTTTCAACGGAGGAGCTTATTGCGGCTGGAGAAGACCCTGATGACCAAGGCGGATACTTTGTTGTTAACGGTTCTGAACGAGTCATTGTCGCCATGGAAGACTTGGCGCCTAACCGCGTAATTGTAGACATTGACGAGAAAGGAACCTCACCTGTTTATCAAGCAAAAATTTTCTCAACCACCGTCGGCTTCAGGGCAAGAATTGAACTTAAACTCAAATCAGACGACGCCATCTACGTCACCATGCCTGGAGTACCTACAGAAATCCCGTTCGTTGTCATAATGCGCGCCTTAAGCTTGGAAAAAGACAAAGATATTGCAGAAGCGGTTTCACTTGACAGCGAAATGCAAAGCCAACTTGCCGCTTCATTTGAAAAAGCCATCGGTGTAGACACACCTGCTGACGCAATCCTATTTATTGGTAACCGTGTAGCCCACGGGCAAGTTGAAGAGTACCGTTTACAGAAAGCTGAGACTGCCCTTGACAAAAACTTCTTGCCGCACTTAGGCAGAAGCGAAAAGAACCGAAAGGAAAAAGCAATTTTCCTAGGCGAAATGGCCTACCGCGTTCTACAGTTGAAAACGGGTAGAAGGCAACCTGACGATAAAGACCATTTCAAGAACAAACGTTTGCGCCTCGGTGGTCCACTTCTCGCAGACCTTTTCCGCGTGTCATTCAGAACCTTGACAAGGGACATAAAGTACCAGCTTGAACGCATAGGCGTTAAAGGCCCAATCATAACTGTTTCAGTCGCAGTTCGCTCCGGCATAATTACTGAGCGTTTTCAGCATGCGTTGGCAACGGGCAACTGGGGAAGAGGCAGAGTCGGCATCACCCAGCTTTTAGACCGAACAAACTACATCTCAACTCTAAGCCACTTGCGCAGGCTTCAGTCGCCACTGAGCAGAAGCCAACCTAACTTTGAAGCCAGAGACTTACACCCAACCCATTGGGGACGCTTGTGTCCAAACGAAACTCCTGAAGGCTCTAACTGTGGCTTAGTCAAGAACTTAGCGCTATCAGCTTCCATAGCCGTTGGCGTAAATCCTGATAGAGTTAAGCAGTTACTTTTTGAAATGGGGGCTGTTCCAGCAGCAGAAGCCAGCCGCGATTTACGTATTTCAGGAGCTAAAGTTTTCGTTGACGGAAACATCATAGGCTACTGCAATAACCCGCAGGAAATGGTGAAGTCTTTCCGAGAGAAAAGAAGAGCTGGAGAAATCTCAACCGAAGTAAACGTAACATACTTCTCAAGACAGCAAACTGAAACCGAGGAAGTACATGCTAACTGTGACGAGGGCAGAGTCAGGCGCCCACTCATAATTGTTGAGAATGGGGCTTCAAAACTTCAGCCTAAACATTTTGAAAAGATCGGTTTAGGTGAGTGGACTTGGGAAGACGTAGTCAAGAACGGTTTAATCGAGTATTTGGACGCTGAAGAAGAAGAAAACGCATACATCGCCTTAACCTTTGACGCAATTAACCCTCAAAACACCCATGTGGAAATAGCCACTTACACGATTCTAGGAATTTGTGCCTCAACAATTCCGTATCCCGAACACAACCAGTCGCCTCGTAACTCGTACCAAGCAGCTATGGCTAAACAAGCGCTGGGCGTTTATTGCACCAACTTTCATCACCGTGTTGACTCACGCTCACACATACTACACTACCCGCAAGTGCCGTATGGTTGAAACGGAACTAATGGAAGTCATGGGTTACAAGCAACGCCCCACAGGACAAAACTGCGTCGTCGCCGTGCTCAGCTTCGAAGGCTACAACATGGAAGACGCACTAATCTTCAACAAAGCATCCATAGAAAGAGGCCTAGGGCGTTCCACCTTTTACAGGATATATGAAGCTGAATGCCGCCAATACTTAGGCGGATTAAAAGACAAGTTCACCGTTCCAGAACCTGGAACCCGAGGTTACCGCGGCGAACAATATTATAGGCTTTTGGAACCTGACGGAATAATCAGTTTAGAATCTCAAGTTGTCGGCGGAGACGTATTAATCGGAAGAATCAGCCCACCAAGATTCCTGGAAGAATACAAAGAATTCGAAGTCAAAGGTCCATCAATGCGTGACACTTCAGTCGATATGCGTCCCTCAGAAACAGGTATCGTCGACGGCATATTCATAACTATGTCAGGCGAAGGCAGCCAACTTGTAAAAGTAAGAGTCCGCGACCAACGAGTTCCCGAACTTGGCGACAAATTTGCTTCACGCCACGGACAAAAAGGAGTCATAGGCTTAATTGTGCCGCAAGAGGACCTGCCCTTCACTGATGACGGCATAGTACCAGACATAATAATCAACCCACATGCTATACCTTCAAGAATGACCATCGGCCAATTCATCGAATCCCTCGCTGGAAAAGCTGCATCGGCAAGAGGAAGACCAGCAAATGGCACACCATTCTCAAACGAAGGTCCCACTGAGGTGCGTAAGAACTTGGTAAAACTTGGCTACAGCCATACTGGAAGCGAAGTCTTTTACAATGGCACCACAGGCGAAAAGTTCGTTGCAGACGTCTTCGTCGGCGTAGTCTATTATCAAAAACTTCACCACATGGTCGCTGACAAAATACACGCCAGAGCCCGTGGTCAAGTCCAGATGTTAACAAGACAACCCACTGAAGGCAGAGCCAGAGGCGGTGGTCTCAGATTCGGAGAAATGGAACGAGACTGTCTCATAGGTCATGGCGCTGCCATGCTGCTCAGAGACAGATTGCTGGAGGAGTCAGACAAGTACACGCTCTACATCTGCGAGAACTGCGGGGAAATAGCCTACTATGATATGAAACAGAGGCGGTACGTGTGCAAAATCTGCGACGAAAAAGCCAAAGTCTCCCCAGTAATCGTCTCTTACGCTTTTAAGCTTCTGTTGCAGGAGATCAAGAGTCTGTGTATAACTCCCAAATTAAGACTCAAGGAGAAGGCATAAAATTTGACCCCATGATGCTTGCACAGACGACAAGATAGCGCATTGTTACAGAAGAGATAATCCACAAAGTTGTTGATGAAATCTCATTCGGTTTAATTTCACCTAAAGATCTTCGTAAACAATCAGTCGTTGAAATCCAAACACCCGATAGGGCTATATTGCGCTTCGCAAAAGGCGTTTGTGCATTGCGACTTTGGGATGGGCGGGTTGCGACTTTCCATGTTGACTCCATGTAGACGGCATTGTCGGTTACGGGCGGGTCAGGTTTCGGGGCAGTCAGGTTTGCATGCGTTTTTGGTTTTCAACTGGAAGGTCTCGGCTTTTTGGAGGTTGCAACTTTTTGCTTGGGCGCTGGTTGGCTAACAGTTTCTTACGGGCAAGTTTGGTTGTCGTGGGGGGTTTTTGGCAGTTTTCGACTGGGCGGCAATAATGTTGGAGCAGCAGAAACAGCATAATTAGGTGCTGACTTCATTGTAAACCAAAAAAAGAGCTGCGCGCCACTCTAGAAATCGCCATGGAAGAATAAAACACTTCGCCATCCTAGTCCCCACAAAACTACTGGTAAATCTTTTGAATTCTTTAGCTGAGATGCCGGCTTATGAAAAATCGTGGCTTTCCATTTTCCTTCTACTTCCTAAGATTACATCATAGGAAACAGGTAAAAGAACTTACACCCTTCATGCATCTCACAATTAATGAAAAGAAATAATCTTAAATCCTCTTCATTAACACTATGATTTAAGTAATTTGACAGCGCAGTTGAAAATAGAAAAAACTAACACCAAATTTGAAGCTAAAGATTTTCAGATTGCGAAGAATCATGGTCTCGTTTCAAAGATCACGTTGCACATGGTCTTAATTGCGCTGATAAATGCTCAACCGTCGATCTTTTCTTGAAATTATCTGAACATCCCGTCGCATGAAACGTGTAGTTGCGTCCGTCTATCGTCTCATTGTGAGGCTCGTATGGTATGACCCCTCCGCACCAGGCGCATCTTGGAGTGCTATCTTTAACCATCGACATTCCTCTTTCATTAATGGTGAAGACGATCCAGCTAGTCTGATGGTTAACGCCCTTGATTGAAAATATCCGGAACAGTCTGGCAATCTCCAAACCTGTGTCGTCTATTCTGGTCTCGAAAATTCCATCAAACATGGTTTTAACTTTGCTCACAAATATACTGTCATGTGCCGATGGGATTAAGGTGAAGAAAGCCAGAGCATTCAAGCCTCTCATTTTGGCCGTGACTAATTGTAGAAACTTGAGAGTCGTATCTGAATTTGACTGGACATTCAGATCTGTAATTGAATCAAACACAAACCTTGGTTTCGACACATTTTGACAGATTTTCTGGCATGTGATCATCACTCCTGTGAGGTCTGCAGGGTTAACGGCAACGAATGGTTCGTCGCCCTTTCGACCTCGAACCCGCCAAGAATACGCGTCAACAATCCTAAGGTCACCTTTCGTCCTGTCCTTTTCATCCATAAGATTTTGAATTGACGTTTGAATATCATGGCAATCTTCCTCAGTGGATAGGTATATCCCCGTTTCCTCGTTCGAAAGTCCTCTGGCTATGAAAGTTTTGCAGAAGGTCGTTTTCCCAGCCCCTGATGGGCCCGTGAGTAGGTATACACCGCGAGGGACCTCTCCATGTATCAAGAAACTTGCGCCGGGAAAAGCCTCCGTTTGAACCGCCTTCATCGTAAACTAATGGCTAGAAACGTATAAGAGGTTTATCGTTAAATCTTTTTTGCATAATCATGTAGCTTGTTAGAAAGTAAGAGCTTGCCCAGCATTAAAATCCAACTGTGTCAGTCCCTTGCGAAGATGAAAGATTCCGCTTTCCGTCCGCTTGCTGGCAACTATGCTATTTCTCTCGTGCACTGATTTGATTTATGCGTTCCATCGCTTCTAAAATCACCAGCTTCAAATCTCTATGCCCAATTTCTTTTGTCTCCAAAACTGGGAGCCCAAAATTCAAGTTGTCTATATCTTTCAGGTTCTTCTCAGCTTCTCCAAGTGTATCAAAAAGCATAATGCCCTTTAGACCATTGAAAAACTGTCTAAAAGCGTCCTCATCCAGACCTTCCCGTCTCGCTTTATTCTTAAGATATTTGTAAAAGTCTATCATGCCAGGATCCAGTAACAAAAGTTTATGAGTCGGGTCAGCATCAAAAAATTTGCCTTTCCCGCCCAGCAAGCAGTCAATGCAAGTCACCGCGTCAACTTTAACTACGCCAAATTCCTCGGCAAGCATTTTCATCTCATTATTTGGACCGAGGCACAGGTCTCCATAAACCAAAATTACCCTTCCTGAAAATCGGGAGAGCGTTCGTTTTAGAACTTCGCGAAGATTCTTCTCCAAAAGAGCGTAATCTCCGTGAAAAAATTTACTCACAAAAACCAAATTAGCATCCACATCGCCTCTTTTTACCAGCTCCAGAATTTCAGCCTTCAAAGCACTGCAAGACACTAAACAAAACTTCTCCTTGCCTGACTGCACGTTTCTTTCAAGCAAACGGTAAACCTGATTCTTCACGTTTTGGGAACATTCCGCACTTAAATCTGATAATAGTCCTTCAGAAGGCATAGGCTCAATTTCCGAAAATATATTATAGTAAATAAGTTTTTATAGCTTACATTTTAAGGGGAGCCCTTTCTTCAAATTCATATCTGCTCTAACCACATCGGTCAATTTCCGTGTTGATTATTTTGGCGCAAACACAGAATTGATAGACAAGAATAATGATTTAGAACCGTTAAAAGACATAGCCCGTAAAGCTAGTTTCAAGAATAGATTAAAATCTGTTACTCAAGTTTAGCAGATTTTGTTTTCCTACGCGACGCTTCTCAGTATACTCGCGTTTAAGCTAACCACTTTATAACCAATTTTCCATTTTCCAACGTTTTTATTTGTAAGCGATTCTAGCTTGTTTGAAAGAGCGAATCAGGCAGTTTCGGATTGACTGTGATGTTATAGATCGTAACAGGATTGCCGCTTGATGAAGTATATGAATAGTCGCCTGTGCCACTCCAGTTCTTAAGATTTGTCACAAAGTTCGTCCAACTTGTTCCCCAGAAAGCCCAATCGGCTGTGAAATTGCTAGATGCATATGCGCCATTGTCGGTGTTGTTCCAAGATTTTTCTTGACCCGTATCAAGGATGTAGCTCCAGTTGCCAGCCTCTCCTCCCAAAATGTCAATTCGTACTGTGAGGTTTGATGTACCTATGTTTTTCCCATAGCAAGCATGTGTTACCACTATTGACCCTTGGGTGGTAACGTTGGCCATAAACTCCAAACTGGTAGCGGTTGCAACACTTGGTTGTTGAGTATTTCCGCCATTGTACACCCAAAAGACACCCGCAACAGCAACAACGACAATGACAATTAAAACCGCGACGAGAATGTATATTGTTTTTTTATTCATAAAGGTACCAAATTTCTTATTTGACCAAAGTTTGATTAAAGCTTTTCCAAAAGTTCTTAAAGCAGACATGTTTTCGATTTCCGAAAATAGGATTATAGGAAATAGGTAGACGAAAATCACTAAAAACAAAGATGTTTTCATCCAAAACATTAGTCTGCCGCGTAGGGTTCTCCGTTGATCGTGTTTGAGGCGTCGATGTCGTTGTTTTCCGAGTTTTGAAGTATAAGGTTGTAGGTGTTGCCGCTGATTTGGTTGCTTCTGAACACGTTATAGGTTGAATTGACGATGAGGGCTCCCACGTAATTGCCAGTGACGATGTTACCGTTGACTGTGCAGTTGTGGGCGTTTTCAAGCAGGATACCAGTGCCCTCCGCAGTTGACGGGTAACCGCTGTTTCTGATCGTGAAACCTGTTACGGTCACGTTGCTGGCGGCGATGCTTAGCGCCGTGCCGTTGCCTGTGCCTTCTATTACTGTTGTGCTCTGGTTTTGGCTAGTTAACGCGACGGGTTTGGTTACGACGATGTTTTCTTGGTACGTTCCGCTCTTGACGAGGACTGTGTCGCCTTGGTTGGTTGCGAAGGATGACAATGCATCTTGGATAGTGTTGTATCCTAAGCTGTTGTTTAAGTCTGTGACTTTGTAGGTTGCGCCGTTTTCAAAGTCTACTGGCCAGTAGAGGATTTTGCTGTATTGACTTTGGATCACGCTTTGGAACTGGGGGTCGCCATAGACGATGTTCAAGCCCGATTTATACTGACTGAGGAGGCTTGCGACATTGGCGTAGAGTTGTTGCGTCCAAGCGGTGGCGATGTGTTGCTGCCACACTGAATCGTCTTGGCTTCGGAAGCCGAAACCGTAGTCCTGCGGAAGCACTACGGCGGTGTCAGCTTTGAGGCTGCCTTGCTTCTCAGGGTTCTGTTTCACGTAGTTCCAAAACTCTTGGAGCTTAGTGAAGTAGGCTTCGTTCGTAAGCGTGGTGTTCGTGTAGTCTTGTGTTGAGTCGTATATCGCTACGTAAGTCGCACCTGAATCATAAGCCAAAATCATATCGCTGTACATTTGGGCAGGCGGCTCCAAGTAGATTCCGCCGTTGTCGGTTCCATTGTACGTCCAGGTTATGATTGCGCCCCAACTTGTGTTTCGGGCTTCTGCCGCGCCTCTGACTAGGCTAATCTGCAATGGTCTGCTGTTGTTCCAGCCGAATTGGGCTAAAATCGTGTTGTAGCCGAGGTCGTAGTCGAACCAGTATAAGCCGTAGTCTGACGTGTACAGTGACGAATTTAAGTCTTGGACAACGGCTGCGGTTTTGGCTACGCCGCTGTTGCCATGTGTCCATAACCAGTAGAAGTAGTTGGAGTAGTCGAGGTAGCTTTGTGGTGGGGAAGTTAGGACTGGGTTGGGTATGATTACGTTTGTGTCCAGCTGGTTTCCTGCGTCTTCATCGTAATAGTACACGCCGAGCAATCGGTCTCCGTATTTCTCTTTTGCAGCGCTGAACCACAAGGAGGGCGTAAAACCAAAGGAACTGGTGAAAAACTGCTCATAGTAAACGGGCATGAAGTACATTCCTGCGTTGTAGGCGTAGTCGCATACCTGATTCAGCGCTGTCTCGTTGTTAACGATGAGGGGCGACGCGATAAGGTAGAGGTTATCGTAGCCCTTCACTTTATCAATCAAGGCTTCGCAATCCGCGACCGATGCCTTCCATCCTGTTTCGATGCCCACGTAGAATGGCTTAAGCTGTTTTTTTGGAGAAAGAACGTTGTAAGCTACAAAAGACGACACAACCACTATAGCCACAAGCAAAATGGCTAAGACGGCTTTCTTACGCTGCAACCATACAGGCTTCCTTAGTTTAATTATTAAGCCTTGATCGACAGCTATTTAATTCTATTTTTTTCTACGCCGCGGCAGAATTGTGGCGCAAACTGCAGAATCGGAAACATGATGCCAAAGGCTTTAAGCAAACTCGGGTATAGAAAGGGCTTAGGGTGTGAACGTGGACAAGACAGACGTCATACTGTGTCAACTGCTGCTCGCGAACTCTCGGCTTTCCTACCGTGAGCTGGGCGAAAAACTAAACCTATCCGTGACAGCAGTCCACAACCGCATTCAAACCCTGATCCAGCTGGGCGTGATACGGAAATTCACAGCTAAACTGAGCCTAATTGCGAAAAACGGCATCCACATCTTGGTCTTTGGCGCCTCAAAGGCTAATTCAGTCCGCGACTTGATCCCGAAATTGGAGAAACATGGTTCTATCTACTGGTTGGCGATAGGTGGCGGAAATATCTTGTACATTGGCGCTTACCTGAAAAACATTGTCGAATTAGATGCGCTGGCTCGCTTCGTCAAGGAGACAGCGGATATGCCTGAACCAACGGTCGGCATAACAACTTCTCCAGTCCCCCCTTACATGTGGCAATTAAAAATTGAAACCAGCCTATGCGAACTTGACTACAAGATACTCCATTCCCTCAAGGATGATTCGCGCAAACCAACCTCAACTGTGGCGGGAGAGGTAGGCGTCTCAACCAAAACAGTTCGCCGCCGACTGAACAGGATGATAAAAAATTCTTTAGTCTATTTCTCCATCGATTGGTACCCTGACGTCTCAAACGACATAATAAGCGCCTTCCACGTCAAGCTGAAACCTGACGCTGACCCCAACACCCCAAACATCATTCTGCAAAAGCATTACCCTAACACAATTTTCTACTGGGGTTTCAGCAACATACCGAACAGCTACTTGTTCCTAATTTGGACGCCCATGGCGAAGGAGCTCCGAGAAATCCGCGAAAGCCTAGAACAGGAGGTGGCAGTGCAAGCGGTGTCACCCAACATCCTGTACACGGGCTACATTTTCCCGACATGGCTGGATGACATCCCGTAGAACAGGGGCAAATCCGTTTCTTTCACCAGTCTTAGTCGAAAAGGGACCTTTGACATAGCGCCAAATGCGTTTTCTTTCTGCAACCCCTAAACATGAAACTAAATTGCACCGAGTCTACTTAGACCTTGGATGTCAAGAATGATTGAAACAGCAATAACAATCCAAGACCTAACCAAAAAGTTCGAAGACAAAACGGCACTGGACAACCTCAGCTTGCAAGTCGCGAAAGGCGAACTCTTCGGGCTGCTGGGACCCAACGGTGCGGGAAAAACAACCACGATAAACATTCTCTGCGGAATCATGAAACCGACAAGTGGCGAAGCCAAAATCTACGGCTACGACGTTCAAAAAGAAACTCAGAAAGTGAAGGAACTGATCGGAGTATGCCCTCAAGAAACAGCCATCTACCCGTACCTAACTGGCGCAGAAAACATCGAGCTTTTCGGAAACCTCCACGGCATGAGCAAGAAACTGCTCAAAGAACGAAGCAAAATGCTACTTGCTAAACTAGGGCTAAATGAAGACGCCAAACGGCTGGCGGCAAAGTACAGCGGCGGAATGAAACGTCGGCTCAGCCTGACTTTAGCATTGATTCATGACCCGCAACTTGTGTTTCTGGACGAGCCCACTGTGGCTATGGATCCTCAGTCCCGCCATGCAGTCTGGGACTTCATAAGGGAACAGAAGAAGCAGGGCAAAACCGTCATCCTAACCACCCATTACATGGAGGAAGCCGAGGAGCTATGCGACAGAGTAGGCATAATCGACCATGGAAAACTCATCGCGCTCGGAACGCCAAGAGACCTTATCAGTGAAGGGCAAGTCAAGAACTTGGAAGAGCTTTTCATTAAACTGACGGGGAGAACCATTCGGGAGGAAGCCTAATGAAACTTCAACGAGTAGCAGCCTTAACCAGAAAGGAACTCAAGAAAACAATCCGTGAGCCAGCGGTGCTCTTCATGATTTTCCTCTTCCCAGTAATCTTCGTTTTCGCTTTCGGAGCCTCGCTCGGCGGAGTCGGCGGCAGCCAAACGGTAACCTACAACATTGGCGTATTGAACTTGGACCACGCAACCACCGTTAACGCATCGCAAACCCTGCTCGCATCATTGCGTGACACTAAGATAGTGAACATCCACGTTTACGCCTCCAACCAAACAGCCCAAAGTGACCTTTCTCAGGGCACAGTGCAGGCTGCAATGATTATTCCCTCGGATTTCAGCCAAAGCCTAGCCTCATACCAAGCAGCCCCGAATGACCCATCTCAGTGGATAAACACTACGGTGCCACTGTACCTTGACAAGGGTTCCCTGATAGCAACTGAAGCCGTACCGCCCATCATCCAGCAAGCCCTCCTGTCCATGGCGGGGCAGAGTCAGCAGGCAATGCAGAGCCCATTCGGAATCCAAACCGCGTCCTTGGTTGAAGTGAAAGCCACCTCTGCGCTTGACTTCATCGCGCCAGGCATGTTCACGTTCGCATCAATATTCCTCATAATGATGGTTGCCCAATCGTTCACGCAGGACAGAGAAAACGGCATGATGAAACGCATCCGCATAACGCCGACAACACCAAGCGAGTTCATGGCAAGCCAAGTCGTCTCCTACATGGGCATCGCGCTAATCCAAGCAGCCCTAGTTTTCGCCATGACGTACGCTTTAGGCTTCAGACCAGACGTCGGCGCATCCGCTTACGGGTTCGCTTTTGTTCTGGTGCTGATATTCTCGTTGTCAAACATCGGGTTCGGATTAATCACAGCAACTATCTCAAAATCGGCAAGTGCAGCGACAGGCTTAAGCTTCATCTTCCTGCTTCCCCAGCTTTTCCTTGGCACATTCGTCGGCGCATCGCTCTCGTCAGGCGCTCAAGTTGCAGGCAGATTCGTGCCCAGCTACTACGTTACTAACGCCCTGACCTCGCTGTTCCTCAGAGGCGCATCAGCCACTAGCTTAACAATCCTGCTTGACTTAGCGGCTGTCTCCGTGTCCTGCGTCGCCATCTTGGCTGTCGGCATAGTGCTGTACGCAAAATACTACAGAATCTAGCATAGGCAAAACGGGCTTTAACGCCCTCCCTCTCTTTTTTCAATTTAGGCTTTGCAAAATCCCTTAAACATTCGGGACAATGCCTATGTGCGAAGCAGGCTATTGTTCATGTCAAGGTGCAAAGATATGAGTCAAAACCAAATGTTCTGTTACCAATGCGAACAAACAGCCAAAGGAACAGGCTGCACAGTAGTCGGCGTCTGCGGCAAAACAGCGGACGTCGCGGCACTTCAAGACCTGCTTGTCTACATGCTCCGCGGTCTCGGGCAATTGTCAACTGAAGCCAAAACGGCGGGCGTAAGGGACGAGGAAATCGACCTCTTCACCACCGAAGCCCTATTCGCGACACTGACAAACGTAAACTTCGACCCAGAAGCAATAACAGCGTACATCAGAAAAACCGCGGCTTATCAGGAACAGCTACGCAGCAAACTCCAAGCGGCAAAAGGCAAAATCGCATCCACGTTCAACCTCAAGCTGGAGAAAACCACAGCCGGGCTCGTTCAACAGGGGAAACAGCACGGGATAAATTCAGATTCAACGGGCAACCCTGACCTGCATTCGCTCCAGTGGCTTCTAACATATGGGCTGAAAGGCGTCGCCGCCTACACGTACCACGCCGCGTTGCTCGGCAAAAAAGACCAGAAAGTCTTCGACTTCATCAACGAAGGACTCGCCGCTCCACTCGACAAGTCACTCGGCGTAAACGAATTCGTAGGCTTAGTTTTCAAATGCGGAGAAATCAACCTTTGCGCGATGGAACTTCTAGACGCTGGAAACACCGAAACTTACGGTCACCCGACCCCGACGAAGGTGCCTCTTGGACACAAAAAAGGCAAAGCCATCCTCGTCTCGGGACACGACCTCATCGACTTGGAGCACGTTTTGAAGCAGACCGAAGGCAAAGGCATCACCGTTTACACTCATGGCGAAATGTTGCCTACTCACGGCTACCCAGGACTCAAGAAGTACCCTCACTTCTACGGTCACTACGGAACAGCATGGCAGAACCAGCAGAGAGAGTTCGCCCAGTTCCCAGGAGCCATACTCATGACGACCAACTGCATCCAAAAGCCAATTGAAAGTTACATGGGCAACATCTTCACTTCAGGACCAGTCGGGTATCCAGGTGTCCCACATATAGGCGACAGAGACTTCTCCCCTCTCATCAAGAAGGCTCTGGAACTGCCCGGTTTCCTAGAAGACACGGAAGGCAAAACTGTTCTAGTAGGCTTCGGCAGAAACGCGGTGCTGAGCGTGGCTGACAAGGTCATAGCATCGGTCAAGAACGGGCACATCAAACGTTTCATACTGGTCGGCGGCTGCGACGGCGCGAAGCCTGGCAGAAGCTACTACACTGAATTCGTCGAAAAAGCACCAAAGAACACCGTTATCCTAACCTTGGCATGCGGCAAATTCCGTTTCTTCGACAAGGAACTCGGCGCAATCGACGAAATCCCACGGTTACTTGACATCGGACAATGCAACGACGCCTACTCAGCCGTCAAGATTGCGCAGGCATTAGCCGACGCTTTTGGCGTGCAGGTTAACGATTTGCCGCTCTCTTTTGTGCTTTCGTGGTACGAGCAGAAAGCCGTAGCCATCTTGCTGTCGCTGCTTTACTTGGGAATTAAGGACATCCGCATCGGACCAAGCCTACCAGCCTTCATAACACCAGGGATTCTCAACGTGCTCATTGAGAAATTCAACATCATGCCGATCAAAACGGTCAACGAAGATTTGAAAGCAATCATGAAATAAAATTCTCCTCTATTTTTTTGTTTTCCCTTTTATCGCTTAAGAAGCGACGCCGTTTGAAACTGGAACGCCGCAAATAATGTTTTATAAAGCCAAGCTGCGTATGAAGAAAGCAAAAGGGAGAAGACTTGCCGAACCTGCAGCTAAGCCAGAAGACCAAAGCCGTTCTCTACACGATTCTCGCAGGCACGCTGTGGGGCACCTCTTTCCCCGTAATCAAGGTGGGCTTAGCCTATACTGACCCGTTCGCGTTCCTTTTCTGGCGCTTCCTGGTTTCCTCAGTCATCCTCGTGGCTGTCATGCTGCTTCTCAGAAAGCTTGAGTTCAAGATTGCAGACGCGAAACTACTGGTTTTTTTGGGTATTGCAAACGGTGCGGGCTACCTGCTTCAGTATGTTGGCATGGGTTACACGACTGCGGCGAAGGCTGCGCTTTTCATAAACCTGAGCGCCATGTGGGTTGCCATCTTAAGCCCCAAACTGCTTGGCGAACATTTTTCAAGAATGAAGATTGCTGGGGTTCTGTTCGGGGTGGTTGGCGTGGTCTTTGTCAGCACCAACTTGGATTTTTCAAGTTTAGTCGGCGGGCAATTAGCGGGCGACCTTTTGCTTATCGTTTCAGGGGTTGCTTGGGCGATATTCATGATTTACAACAAGCGGCTTCTCATGAATTCCGCCTCTGCAACCTTCCAGTCTATGACCTGGGTGCTTGTCTTCACGATGCTTTCTGTACTGCCTTTTTCGTTCTTGGCTGGGTCAAGGTTCGTTGCTTTGACGTGGTATGCGTGGCTGGCGGTTTTTTACACGGCAATCGTCTGCTGGGTTGTGCCTTACTACCTTTGGCTGGAAGGGCTTAAGCATCTTTCCGCTTCGACGTCAACTGTTCTGCTCTTGTCTGAAGTAGTAATCGCCGTCATTTTATCAATCTTGGTTCTAAAGGAGCCCGTAACGGTCTTCTCAACAATCGGATCCTTCTTCATAGTAATCGCTATCGCGCTAGTTTCACGTTGATTTCCAGACTAACGCCAAAGGAATTGCCAAACATGCCGACTACATTTATGAGAAAAAGAAGATTCCTGGCGTCGAGCTTGTAATGCAGTCTTAAGCTCTTATTTTCTTTATGAGCCACGCCATGTTCCTGCCGAGGTCATCCATGGTTTTCAGAGCTTCCTCGTCCTTTTCGATCTCGCCCTTCTTGTATGCGACGCCGATGTTCCAGTACGAGCTGCCTGGAACAATCATCTGGCTGATGAGGAAGAAGTGGTTTATCGCGTCGAAAGTCGTCATCGCACCCGCACGCCTGGCAACCGCAACCGCGGCGCCGACCTTGTATTTCAGCGCGTCAGGCGAGGCTCTGCACACGAATCCTGCGCGGTCGATGAGCGCCTTCAACTCGGGCGACATCATGCCGAAGTACGTTGGGGAACCCAAGATTATGCCGTCAGCCTGAAGCATTTTTTGGATGTAAGCGTTCACGTTGTCGTCGGTGATTGCACATCGCTGATTCTTCGTTTCAAAACATGCCCTGCACGCGGTGCAGCCGTGGATTTGCTCTCCTGCAAGCTGGATCAGCTCCGTTTCTATGCCTTCCGCTTCAAGGACGCTGAGAACACGTTTTAGGAGCAACGCGGTGTTGCCGTCTTTCCGTGCGCTCCCGTTAAAAGCAACAACTTTCATTTTGAAACCCCAAACTGTATCATTAGATGTTAAAATAAAAAAGTAGCGCTAAAAAGTTCCAAACGGGCTTTCCAAACTCGTCTTAATCCGCTAAACTTGCTTGTAGGTCACGTGGAACGTTCCTTGCCCGCCGTTTGGGAAGACAAAGAAGACGGTGTAGCTCTGCGCGGAGGCTGTCCCGTTGAAAATTTCCGTGGTTGCAGTGTTGCCTTGGATTTCTTTGCCTGTGCTCTGCATGTTCGCCAGAATCGGGTAGGTGTCTGCCGCCGTGCACTTATGGCTGATTCCGCTGTCCCAGTAACCCTTGTAGATGAACAAGTCAGTCCAGCCGCTTGAGCCGCCGGGCATCTGCGAGCAATTAATCGTAAGCTGCCAATCCTGATTTGCACCCACCGTGAACGGCACGTAACAGAGGGACACGTTGCTCTCCAAGAACCTTAGGCAACTGTTTGTTCCGCTGACGGTAAAATCAAGCGCTTGCGGCACATGCTTGGCATGGGCTGAAGTCAACGGAGACAACACGAGAAAAGCAGCAACCAAAGTGCAAATAAGGATAAGAACCAATAACCCTGCTACTCTTCTGTTCATAGATTTCCCCATCTCTCCTACGTTTAACTCACCTTATCTCGCCTTTTTCAGGCAAGCTCTAACCATCCAGCGTTCACAAGCATGGCGCTTTTATGTTTTTTGCATGTTTCACTCTGCAAGCCTACGCCTTCGCGCCTGGCGAACCGCGAACACGGAAGCAGCGATTGCAACTGACGCTGAAACACCCAGCACTATCGCTTCAACAGGCACCGACGCGTTAGAGGCTGGAACAGGCGGTCTAACTGGGCTCTGCATCAGCGGATAACGATCCCGGTCCAAAACGTCAATCACGTAAGGCGTGTCCCCAATGCCGTCATGGTTCGCGCAGGTGCCGTTGTAGTCGCTCCAGTAGTTTCCAACTTTGCCGTTATCCCAGTCATGCGGCGTCTCCGACAGGTTGTACGCTTTGCATTGGCAACCGCTGATCTGCGCGTTATTCTTCATGAAGGCGTTGTCGTAAACCACCATGTCAGGTGGAAACTGGCCGGAAGGAGAATTGAAACCGAAGAAGAGCCCTTCAATGTTGTCTGCGATGTAATTCCTCGTTATCGTGGCGTTTGAGCCTGACATTAGCAAGCCAACGATGCAGCCCGTGAGGCCGTTTCCACTCACCGTGTTGTTTTTGGTCCAGATGTACATGCCGATGCTGAAGTTTTCCACATTCAAGTTTTCGACTGTGACTCCCGTAACGCTGCCGTTGCCCAAATCTACTCCTATCGTGTAGTAATCCAGCGAGTTCTTGTCAGGACCAGTTCCGACAATCCAAATGTCCGTCGAGTTGCCATTGAACGAACCCCTGAGCGTATAGCCTGCTCCGTCGAGAACCACGTTGCTTCTCAAGATGTTAATCGCTCCATAAATGTCACCCGTAAAAGTGTAGGTGTCACCGCTTCGCTGAATCGGCACCCCAGCCGGGCTGACGCTGCCGTCAGGCTGAATAACAATCGTGGGCAATGTCGCCTGTGAAGCCGCGGACCTCGCGATGAAAAGCGTTGATGTGACCACTAAGCAGAGAACCGCAAAGATCACCAGTTTGCGCACCCTAAACATGTTCATTCACCATCTACCTTCCCGCTGCCTGAATTTGCAAGCCAGTTCCTGGATTTACAAACCGTTTTTCCCGCAAACTTGAACTCCAAGCAATCCTCATACGGGCACATCTCAACGCAGCGCAGGCACCAGATGCAGCCTGCGGAAGCCACGTCCCCGCTTTTCCGCTCGTACACTTCTTTCGACTGAGTCGGGCAGACCCGTTTGCAGATGCCGCATTTCTTGCATTTCTCCTCTTTCTTGTTCAAGCGGACGCCTGAAACCCACTTGAACGGCGGAAACCTGTTGAAGAGTGATATTAACCCGCCGAGGGGGCAGATCCTGCACCATGAGCGCCTGAAGAAGAACGCGGCGACCGTGACAAGCGCCAGAATGACCAGGTTTATCGACGTTAAGTAGAAGCCAAGCTGCCAGAACTCGCCGCCTGAAGTCTGCGTTATCCAGTTTGGCCGTTGCAGTCCCAGCGCGACGTCGGCTAACATGCAGAACGGCTTCATCGGGCACACTTGACAAAACGGCGCCGAGTAGTAGTCCCAAACGAAACCGCCCTTCTGGGTTCCGGGAACAAGCTGGGCTCCCGCTATGGCTTCTGACCCGAATAGAATGCTGATGATGATTATGGCCGCCAGGATCACGTAGCTCAACTGGTGGAGTTTCTGGCTGGTCCCGTCTGAAAGGTTCCTCCGTTTAATCCTCAAGAATTTTCTGAGCCGAGTCATCAAGTCCAAGTACAGTCCGAAGGGGCACACCCAGCCGCAGAAGACTCTTCCAAGGATGACAGCCGCAAGAATCACTACTCCGAAGACGATGGCTAATCTCTCGACGCCGGTGGAGGTGTAATGCACGCCCCAGCCGCCGCCGACGTTGAAGAACGGGTAAATGTACGTTTGAATCTGCCAAAGCGCGCACGTAACGGTTCTTCCGCAAGGGTAATAGCATGCGAAGAACGGCGCGGGAAGCCCATCAGGCATCGAAACGCCCAATGCGCTGGTTGCAACCAGAGACTCATGCGGCGACAACTCCTCAACAGGCAAAGCTAGGTACTGGTGGTCGATGAAAACGCCGACGAAAATAAGAATCAACAAGCCAATCTGGACCAGCAAACGCAAACTACTGATCTTAATCGTCATGTTTCGCAAGCCCAAAATGAACCCTGCCACGCCTATGATTATCAGAGTCGTTGCTGCACCGATAACGGAGTAGTTGGGATGATACGTTAACGGTATGGTCGAGGGCGGAAGAGTAGGGTTAGGGTTGGCTGGGTCAGTCACCTGAGCGAAAAGCCTATCGCAAATTACCCCGTTTATTGCAAATATGTTCCAGTATCCAGACGTGTCAAGCTTCTGCGTCACCGTGAAGTTGCCCGTGGTAGGATCCGCCAAGATGTCCCGTTCGATGTAGGAGAAGTCTGGTCTGGTGAAAACCACTCTCACCCACTTATCAGGTCCCGGAGGACAAATCTGCCCCGTAACAGTCACGGTTTGATTAACGTCGATTTGGCTTGAGCTTATGTTGGCAGTTACGCATGGACCATAACAGCTTTCGGCTGGCTGAACATAATATACACTTACAAAGTAAACAGCGACTATAACTGCAATAGCTACGCAGAGAACAGCCCACTGTCTCGTATTTTTCCATCTCTCCTTTCCTTTGTTTGCATTCATGCGCTCTTATATTTTTGCAAAGCTAACGCTCAATGCCTAATCCGCTTAAAAACGGTTCTTGTTCACGTTTCTGGACTAACAAGCTAAAGTTTAGTCAGGATTTCTTGACAAACCATAACTACGACACAAGTATAAGCAGATTCAAGAAAAAAAATGTCTGTCTCTTGTCTGTCGGTTCTTTTCGGGCTATCCCTTAATCTATGTGGTATGCCTCTTCGCCGTGCTGGCTCATGTCTAAGCCGTCCTCTTCCTCCTTGGGACTGACCCTGAGAGGCGAGAAGCGGTCGACCACTTTCAGCAGCGCGTAGGTGCCGAAGAACGCGAATGCGGAAGCCACAGCCACAGCAAGCAACTGCACCCCAAACTGGTGAAGGTTACCGTAGATCAACCCCGTGACGCCTTCCGCGTTAACCGCCGTGGTTGCAAACAAGCCAATCGCGATTGCCCCGATCATTCCGCCTATTCCGTGGCAAGCGAAGACATCCAACGAATCATCGATTCTTGACCTTGCAGCCCTCCAGTTAGCCACTAAATTGGAGATTACACCCGCCGTCAGACCAATGACCACTGCAGCCCAGAAGCTAACGTACCCTGAGGCAGCCGTGACCGCCGCTAAGCCGCACACGGCGCCGACCGCGATGCCGATTGCAGAAGGCTTGCCTTTTATCCGCCAATCCATCAGCATCCAGCTTACCGCTGCGGCTGCCGCCGCTAAGTTAGTTGAAACGACTGCAGCGACTGCGGTGCCGTTTGCTGCCAAGGCGCTGCCCCCGTTAAAGCCGAACCAGCCGAACCAAAGCAAACCCGCGCCTAAAATCACGTAGGGAATATTGGTTGGCTTAAACTCCGAACCCATGGGTACAGTCTTGCTTGTGTCTTTTTGGTCTAAGGCTTTAAGCTGGTCCTTCCAGTAAACGCAGCCTTGCCTTCTCCCAAGGACAAGCGCCGCCGCCAGCGCCGAAAAACCTGCAGCTATATGCACAACTATTCCACCCGCAAAATCTACTGCTCCAAGCACATGCAGCCAGCCGTTGGGATTCCAAATCCAAGAAGCGATAGGCGAATAAATTAGAGTAGACCACAAGACGACGAAGATAAGCAGTGATTTGAAACGGATTCTTTCTGCGCATGCACCGAGGATAAGGGCAGGAGTGATTGCTGCGAATTTAAGTTGGAAGGCAAAGAAGAGTATTTCTGGGATGAGTGGCGCAGTAGGGTAAACGCTGTTCAGGGTAACGTTGTTTAACCCGAATTTTGACAGGTTTCCAATGACTCCGCCGATGCTGGGTCCATAAACGAGGCTGTAGCCCCAAAAGAACCAGACGAGGCTTACCACGGCGAAAATTATCATGCACTGCACGAGGGTGGAGACAAGGTTTTTTCTTCGAACCAGACCGCCATAGAAGAAAGCCAAGGCTGGAGTCATCAACATTACGAGCGCTGTAGACATCAGCACCCATGCTATGTCTGCGTCTGCCACATCCATGCCTCGGCTGCGTCGCTAAAGCTTATTTGCTCTTCCATTTTGACGAACTAATATTTAAACTATACATTCGCATTGATAATCGAGGCAAACATCGATAAATGTTCAACAAACTGGTCATAAATCTGATTATTTATAGAATGATCCCAAAAAAATTGCCAGTGAGAGCAAAACTGTCCAAAAAAGCATTGTTAAATCAATAATTGTCCAACACACTCAAACTTCGCAATTTATCCTAAGAATCAGAAATGGGGGAAAAAAATTAGGTTGCGCCTTGTCAGTCCAACTGATAGGCTTCTTCCCCGTGCTCGCTCATGTCCAAGCCTGCATCCTCCGCTTCCTCGCTTACCCTAAGCGGTGAAAACACGTTCACCAACTTAAGCAGCAAGTATGACCCGAAGAACGCGAACGGCACAACTATGCCAATGGCTAATAGCTGAGCAAGGAATTGATGCACGTTTCCGAAGATCAAGCCGCTTGCACCATTTATCGCAGCCGAAGCGAACATTCCAGTTGCGATTGAACCCCAAATCCCGCCAGCGCCGTGGCATGCAAACACGTCCAATGCATCGTCTATTCGGGACCTGCCTGCTCTCCAGTTAGCCACCGAGTTAGAGATTACGCCGCCTACCAAGCCTATGATTATAGCGGAGCCCACGCCGACGTAGCCCGCTGCAGGTGTAATTGCGACCAACCCGACTACCGCGCCCGTAGCCATGCCTATCGCAGACGGTTTCCCCTTCCTAACCCAGTCTGCCAGCATCCAGCTTATCGCTGCTGCGGCTGCTGCCAAGTTTGTGGCTACAAGTGCTGAGACCGCTAAGTC
This sequence comes from Candidatus Bathyarchaeota archaeon, assembly GCA_963768345.1. GTDB lineage: Archaea > Thermoproteota > Bathyarchaeia > Bathyarchaeales > Bathycorpusculaceae > Bathycorpusculum. The sequence goes on from CAVYHL010000005.1 coordinate 23,294, forward strand.
GTTTGCGGCTAATGCGCTGCCTGCGTTGAAGCCGAACCAGCCGAACCACAGCAATGCCGCGCCTAAGAGTACGTATGGAATGTTGGTTGGTTTAAACTCGGTTGAATGGTTTTTCTGGTCTAAGGCTTTCATGTGGTTTTGCCATGGGACAGCGCATCCTTTTCTTCTGCCCACAACAAGCGCCGCTGCTAAAGCCGAGATACCTGATGAAATGTGCACAACTATGCCGCCTGCAAAGTCGATTGCGCCAAGGTGGTTGAGCCACCCGTTAGGGTTCCATACCCAGCAAGCTATGGGCGCGTAAATAAGTGTTGACCAAAGAACTATGAAGACAAGGAGTGACTTGAAACGGATTCTTTCTGCGCATGCACCCACGATTAGGGCGGGGGTGATAGCGGCGAATTTGAGCTGGAACGCGAAGTATAGCAGTGTAGTGATTTGTGTTTTTGGGTAAATTTGGCTTATGCTTAAGGCGTTCAGACCTAGTAGTCCTGGGCTGAAGCCGATTATGCCGTTGCTCGCGCTCGCGTTTCCGAAGACGAGCATGTAGCCCCAGAGCGCCCAGACTATGCTTATGACTGCAAATATTATGAAGCATTGTGCGATGGTAGATACGAGGTTCTTTCTTCTCACCAGTCCTCCGTAGAAGAATCCTAACGCGGGCGTCATCAGCATGACTAGTGCTGTTGCGGTTATTACCCATGCGATGCTTCCTGGGTCTGTGCCTGGGGTTGGTAAGCTTGACATTTTCCTTCAATCCTTTTCGACAATTGTTTGCCTGTTTCGATTTTACCTGTACAGCTATTGTGCGCTTATATTTAAAAGATGCGCATATGCAACATGTTTCTGCATTGTTCTGTTCAATTGTCGATTATACATGCCCATTGCGTAATCTTCATCCAATTTTTCCTTCAAACCGACTGGCTATTCTAAAAAAACGTTCAAAAATAACCCCATAATCCAAAGTTTGGATCTCATGAAAAAACGCAACTTTCCCAGAACTTGCACAAATATACAAATTTAATTAAAAACAATCGGTAAAAAAGCTAAACGGCAACTGTCAAAGAAACAAATAAGCAAATAATAAGCCAAGAACTCAACTGTTGCACAAACGCATCGGAGTTTATCGAAATCCTAAACAGGTGTCCGGCTGGTTACGCCAATCAACTCTAAAATGAAAAAAAAGAATTTTCCAGTATCAAGCAAAAAGCCTTATTACGTTACAACCGCTTCTTTGCGCTGGAAAAAGGCGAACTTGATGAAGCTTGGCTCGTACACTTTCCGACCTGAAAAACCACAGGGGTTCGACTTTCATGTTTTCCGCGTGAAGCCTGAAACCGGCATAAGGCTGACGCCTCAGAAAGACATGTTCAGCAACATCGCGATTTTCGCGGACAACGTAGCCGTTCGGAATCACCCAGACTGGATTTCGCAGTCGCCGCTGGGACCTGCCAAGATGGGGAACAACAACTTTAACATTTACTGGGACGTGGTGTGCGCCACCCAGCCAGAACACAGGGCTGAACAGTTAAGCTACATAGCCGACGTTGACGCGCGGTCGAAAGGCGTGTGGCTGAACAGCCAATATTTTGCGGAACATGGACACTGCACTTGCCCCAGATGCAGGGAACTTCACGGGAAGAGCGGTTTAGGCTGGCTTGAATGGCGGAGGCGGGAGGTCACCGAGTACATCACCCAAGTCCGAGAACGCGTCAAAAAAGAACTGGTGCTATGCGTTCAACCCGACCCCGTCAGCTCTTTGGAGCGGTACGGCGTGGATTTTGACGATTTCGCCAAGTACGCTGACCGTTTCTGCGTTGTGATGTTCAGCAAGAACTACGCGACCCCGTGGTACTGGGAAATGCTCACGCGCGGCTTCAAGAAACTACTCAAGAAACCCTTCTACATCGCCTTCTACGTTTATGGTCCAGGCGACAACCCCAAAGACGTACCAACCACCCAAGAACTGCTCACGGTCAGCGTTCGCTGTGCAAGGGCAGGAGCCGAAGGGTTCCTGTACTTAACCGACGGGGCAAGCCAGATTAGAGATTTCCAGAAAGAGGCAGTCGGGCAGACTCACCTTAGGGAAAAGCTGAGAACCTACGGTGGCCAACCGGTGCAAGAGTTTCTGGATTGTGTCGATGGCTGGAAAAACATAGTTTAGTGCTGTTCCGCTTTCTGTAGCAGCCGAAACTCCCACACTGGTTGTTCGTTTACTATACTAAACGAGTTTGAGCCTCATTCCCTCAAGAAGTTGTGGGGAGAACAGAACCCAAGATTCCCGCCGAATTTTTCGTAATGGTGCTATTTTCAATCACTGTATTCGTGTCGAAGCGACAATGAAGCTAGGCGCGTTGTGCCGAGCCGAAAAATAAGGGAGTGCATCAACAGAGTCTAGACGCGAGTGGTTCCCAGAAAAGAGCGAGGAATTCACTCTTTTGGCTTACTGTTGTTTTCTGGTACGAAGACGGCTGCCGCGACGGTTGTTGTCCACAAGCCGTTTTTGTCGCCTGCTGTGCTCTGGGTTATGTTGGCTGTTTTGATGATTAAGCCTGTGGTTTTGAAGAGTTGTTTGCGTTCGTCCCAGGCGGTTTCGGGGTCAAACTGGATGCCCATGGTTGTGGCAAGCATGGTTGCCGCGAGGTCTTCCGCGTAGTCGCCTGCTGCCTCGTCCGTTTGCCCGTAGGAGTGATGTTCCGAGAGGTACCCGTACTGGTTTTTGCCTGAGGGGATGGCGACGCCGATTGAGGATGCGACAAGCCTGTGGGGTTCGTTGGTTGAGTTGCGGGCGATGACGACGAAGGTGATTTCGCCTGGCTGCACCAGCTTGAGGCCTTTCTCGCGGGTTAGCTGTTCGCATCCGGGCGGGACGATGCTGGAGACGCTGACGAGGTTGCACATTTGGATGCCTGCGTCTCTGAGGGCTAATTCGAAGCTTTGGAGTTGCTCTTTGTGCTTGCCGACTCCTTTCGTGAAAAAGAAGTATTTTGGTATCATTTGGATTCGGAAAGTATGATTGCAGAATGTGTTTAAAAAGTTTTTTATCCCGCAGGCTCGAGGTTGTATCCGTTTCGGGACTCAAACCGCATGGGCGCGGAAGACGTGGGTCCCTTTGCGCACGCAACCCAAAGAAATCCTTCCGCCGCAAAACAGCACAGAACTTAGGATGGCATAGTTGGATCCTCTAGAGGCGCCTAATATGCTCTTTTGGATAGAACTGCAGTTTTCCACTCAACCAGCCCTCCACGGCTGAACGCTGTTCAAAGCCTGAATCAAAAAAGCAACCTAAAACAAGCCCTGAACAGAAGACGCCTACCCTATAGGGCACCCCACTATTTGTGACAGAAAACCAACACAAAAAGCGCTAACAATCGATACATGCGAGAGGGGGGAAGGGGGTTTAGTATTTGTGACAGGAAATCACCACAAAAATGGTTAACTAAAAGCGCCCTAATCACTGCTGCATTTACGATTAAGTGACAGAGGCAGGTTCACGGGTTCCAACCGTTCAATCTTCAGCAATATCAGGTCTAACGAGGCGCGTCTTTGCTAAATGGATTTATTAGTGTTTTACTGCAACAGTTACTGTTAAATCTGAAAAGGGAATCTTTCAAACTGAGGAACTGAATTTGCGGTCGCATCAAAGCGTGTTCAAAGATGAATCTAAGCTTGACATAAACTACGTTCCGCAGAAGCTTCCTCACAGGGAATCTGAGCTTCGCTTGCTGATGGAGTTCTTCAGCTTCGTCACCCGCTGCCCAGAGCGGATGGCCCAGCGAGTAATCATAACAGGCGACGTGGGAACGGGAAAAACCGTGCTTGCTCAGCATTTCGGCGCAAGCATCACCTCAGAAGCCAACAGGAGAGGCGTAAGGTTCCGTTATGTCCACATTAACTGCCGAGAGTTCCGCGGCAGCCTCCTCCCCATCGTGCACCACGCCGTCGCAGCTTTCCGCCCCACATACCCATCCCGCGGCTACTCAGAGCAGGAAGTCCTCTCGACGCTGATGCAGGTTTTAGACGAAGAAAACGTCTCCATAATACTTGCGCTGGACGAGTTCGACAGCCTCATCGAGATGGAAGGCTCTGACGCCGTGTACAAGCTCACGCGGCTGCAGGAGAATCGGCAGGGCAAGCCTCAGCGGCTTTCATTCATCTTCATCATGCGCAACCTAGACGCGATAGACAAGCTGGACGCAAGCTCAAGAAGCACACTGCAACGCAGCATCATTCGCCTGGAACGCTACGGCAAACAACAGCTCATCGACATCCTAAGCGACCGCGTGTCAATGGCGTTTGAACCCGCCACCGTGGAGGAAGACGTCGTAGCCTTGATTGCCGAGTTGGCTTTCAAAGAAACGGGAAACGCCCGCTTCGGAATCGAGCTGCTGTGGCGCGCTGGAAAATACGCTGACGCGAACGACGCCCAGATGGTTGAGCCTGAATGCGTCCGCCTAGCAGTATCCAGCATCATCCCCAGCATGCGACGCAATGACTTGACTTCCCTCGGGCTGCATGAAAAATTGTTCTTGCTCGCAGTGGCACGCTACTTCAAGGAGAACGAGAAGGCTTATGCGTCGCTGTCAGATGTTGAGAGGGCTTACGCAGTTGTCTGCGAAGAAGCCGACGAGAAACCCAACAGCCACACGCAAATCTGGAATTACGCCCAGTTCCTCTCGTCGCTGGGCATCATCAAGGTCGAAGTCGCCGCCTCGACAACACGGGGAAGGTCAACACAGGTTTCCCTGCCGGCTGATCCCCGCGTCGGAACTCGAGAAAGAACTAAGCGCCTCGTTAAACGCAGAAAGAAGGAGAGCGTGACGGTGGAACTGGAAGAGGTTTTTTCATCGAAACTGCGCATGAGAATCCTGAAGCTGATTTACGAGCTGGGCTCACTCAACGTTTCAGATGTTGCACGCCGACTCGAAAGCAACTTCGCCGCGACGTCCGAGCACCTCAAGGTTCTGGAGGCAGAAGGGATACTGCAGGAACTCTCCTACGGCAGGGTTCGCATGTACAGGTTCAACGAAGCCTCCGCTAAGGCGAAAGCAGTGAAAAACCTGATTGAAGAATGGGAGCAAGAAAAGTAAGGCTCATCCGCTTTTCGCTCCCGAACATGCTAACCTAAATCACGGCCTGACGGTAATTTGCTCAAAAACAAAAAGACATACAAGAAAGGAAAACAGAATTATCCACAAGAACAGACGCTTACAGGGGAAACAACTTTGTCGATGGTTGATGTTTCAGACAAGGCAGAAATTTTCAGAGAGGCAACAGCAACAGGAACGATAAAGCTGAAGCCAGAAACAGTTAACTTGATAAAAGCAGGCAAAATCGCGAAAGGTGACCCTCTTTACACGGCGAAAATCGCTGGTGTTCTCGCCGCGAAGAAGACGAGCAGTCTGATTCCTCTCTGCCACCCGCTGCCCTTGACGAGCGTGCAGGTTGACGTGAAAGTGTCAGGTGACATGGCGGTCGAGGTTTCGGCGACTGTGAAAGCGAAGGCGCAGACGGGCGTGGAAATGGAAGCGCTCGTGGCGGTTTCGGCTGGGCTGTTGACCGTTTGGGACATGACTAAGCAGTACGAGAAAGACGATGCTGGACAGTACCCGTCAACGGCGATTGAAGACATTCATGTCGTGCGCAAGTTCAAGCAGGTGCCGCCCCCATGAGCGAAACATCAAGGATGCACAAGTCTAAAGCGCCGAAAACCTTGAACTACGGCGTCTACATCTGCAGCACCTCACGGTACAAGCTTATGCAGCAGGGCGCGAAAGAAATCAGCGACGTCGGCGGCGACACAATAGTCCAGTTGCTCAAGAACGCTGGGCAGAACGTCATCTTCAAAAAAATAATCGGTGACGACAAGGCTCTGATTTCGGACGCTGTCAAGGGAGTCTTGAACATGACCGATTTAGACGTCGCCATCTTTTCAGGCGGCACCGGCATCACCCCCACGGATGTAACCATCGAAACGGTTTCGCCCTTCCTTGAGAAAACCCTGCCCGGCTTCGGCGAGTTCTTCAGGCGCATAAGCTTTGACAGGGTCGGCTCCGCAGCCGTGATGTCCCGTGCGGTCGCCGGGGTGGCAAAGGGCAAGGCGCTGTTTTGTATCCCAGGTTCCCCTGACGCCGTGCGGGTTGCGGTGGAAACGCTTATTTTGCCCGAGTCGCCTCACATCGTTAAGCACGCGCGTGAATAACGAATGAGTTTAGTCGACAACTGTGGCAGACCCCTTCTTAACCTTCGGATCTCGATTACCCAGCGATGCAACAGCCACTGCGCCTACTGCCATCGGGAAGGCGAAGTGCAACGCGCTAACCGCTCTGCAGAGAAAATGACGGCGGATGAAATTGTGCGCATCGCAAAGATCGCCGTCAGCCTTGGGATTGCACGGATAAAGTTGACAGGAGGCGAACCGCTTATGCGCCAGGATTTGCCCGAAATCGTTTCAGGCATAGCAGCGATAAAGGGTTTGAAAGACCTGTCGTTAACGACAAACGGCTTACTGCTCAGCGGCATGACTAAAGACCTGCATGAGCGCGGGCTAAAACGCGTAAACATCAGCTTGCCCTCACTGAACGCGGAAACTTACTGCAAATTGACAGGCGGAAAGCTCCAGGACGCGCTGGCAGGCGTGAAAGCAGCAGTTGAAGTAGGTTTCTGCCCAGTTAAGCTTAACATGGTTATCTTGAAAAGCGTGAACGTTGGCGACGTGCCAGAAATGATAGAGTACGCGCGGCAAAACAATGTTGTCCTGCAGCTTATCGAGCTTGACCCCATCAACGTCAGCGGCGACTACTACGCGGCGCATCACCGTAGCCTAGATGAGCAAGAGCAGCTCCTGCGAGAGAAAGCCTTGACGGTTGAGAGGCGACCCTTCATGCATAACCGCTTAATCTATCACCTGCCAAACGTCACCGTGGAAGTCGTGCACCCCATAGAGAACACGGATTTCTGCATGCACTGCACCCGAATGCGCGTCACAAGTGACGGGAAGCTTAAACCCTGCCTGATGAGAAACGACAACCTAACCGACATCCTAACGCCGATACGCGAGGGAGCAAGCGACGAGAAACTGAAACAGTTGTTCACTCAGGCCAATGTGCTGCGAGAGCCATTTAACAAGGGGACCTAATAAAAACGGCGTGAGGGCAAATCAAAGCTCGATTATTTTCGCTTCCCGTTTGACTGTATCCAGCAGCGCTAAAGTTGATTTTCCTGTTAGGTAGCCGCAGACTTCCCCTGGGTTGATGGCGATGGTTTTTCCCCTCAACTCGATGCCGCAATTATGCGAGTGCCCGTAGATAACAGCATCAAAGTATCCGCTGTTTATTATGGCGTCAACAAGTTCGGTTTCGTGCCCATGTAGCAGGGCGATTCTGAAGCCTTCAGCTTCAACTTGAGCGAATCGTTCGTGGATTTCGCAGTTTGTGGTTTCGCTGAACCGTATCTTCAGGAGTTCGTGGTCGCCGTCGTTATTGCCGAACACCCCGATTAGCCTGCAGTTTAACTGCTTGAATTTCGGGATAACGAAGCCTGCAACGTAGTCTCCAGCGTGCAGCACCAAGCCCACTTTTTGGTCGTTCAAGTATTGGATGGCTTTCACAACTTGAGGGAGGTTGTCGTGGGTATCTGAGATTGCGCCAACAAGCATGGTTTTTCACGTTTGATTTTCTCTCGTCGCCGACAATAAAGGTTTTCTGTTTATGAAACCGTTCGTCTGAGACAGTTGATGGTTAAGAAAGCAGCGAACGGCGATGTTTGCTTGTTAAAAATTTAAAAGCAAGATAGAACAAAGGAGCATAATAGACGTGACGAGCCATAACAGGTGTTAAGCAAAGAAGAACTAGACTGGACATAATCGCCAGTATGCTGGAGACAACTAAAGAAGGCAGCCTAAAAACGCAGATAATGTACAGGGCGAACCTCAGTTTCACCCAGCTGAACGGGTACCTGCACTTCTTGCTGGACAACGGTTTCATCAGGCAGACTGTCAGCGACGGCAAGGAAGTTTACGTCATCACTGGGAAAGGCGTGGATTACCTGCAGAGACACGGCGAACTGGTTCGGCTCCTAAAAGCATAACCATAACGGCCCCAGTTCAAGTTGATTTTGTAAGTGCGCTATTTTCTTGTCGAGAAGGATTGTTGTGGACTCAATAGCGGAAAAAGCACTCACTAGCCTCCAGCTTAAATTCCCCGCCTTCAGCTTCGGCGTACCTCGATTTTCTCATCGTCCAAAGTTATAGCGTAATCACAAACTTATTTACGTTTTCTGAACGGCTTGAAGTGCCTTAATTTTAGACTTTGCATAAGTCTCAAATCGGCTTGTCCAAGAAAAAACTCGTTATGGTTCACAATCTTGGAATTGGTGAGCAGCTTTTTGTGTTGGTTTTTGGTTGTAAATATGGGGTACCCTCCCTCGTCGGCGGCTTGGGCTTAGAACTTGTTTTGGGTTGCTTTTTTGGTTTTGGCTTGAATGCTTTTAGATGAATGGGCGCTGGAAGAGGGGGTAACCGGTGTTTTTTGAGTGGTTTTTTGGAATATTCCAAAAGTTCAAGAAATAAAGCATCAATGAAGCCGAGATTCTGGGGGAAAATGGTAAAACTGAAGTTATTGTGGCTTAACGTCTGAAACAAGTGTTTTTCTGGCGCTATTTTTCGAGTATTCTTTCTCTGGCAAATACGATTGATAGCAGTATTGCCACTGCAAAAAATGGCGGAATTATCCACGGTGCAAACTCTGGAACGGTTGAGGTGGGCTGGTTTGATGGACCTGATGTTGAGGCTAACTCATTAGGTATTGTTACAGTTTGCACCGCGCTGAAAGCACTTGCATCACCAAAAATCACCGAGCCCCGCCACCCACTCTCCTTTACTGCTTGCAATCGAAAATCTATTTGACTGCCCAAGGGCACGTCGTTCATTAACATGTCATCATAATAGTAGAAGGAGATTTGACTTGCTGGCGCTTGTCCAAGCGGAACAGAATTATCTCCCCAGATAGTTATGACTGTCTGGGAACCAGAAGAGGCAAAAGCGGTTACATTGTTTGGGCCATTCCAAAGAGTAGACCACTGAGAGGTATAATGACCCTTGTACTCCAAGATATAACATGAAGCCGTTGGTGAATTTTGAATAGTGACAGTAATGTTAAAATAAATAACGGTATAGCCCAGATTAGTAACGTTTGCGCCATTGTACGGGTTAATAGAATAATTTGTAGGCACAACATAAGAACCGCTGACAGTACTGAGGCTAAAACTTGGGGTAGATGGTGTCTGAGCACATGCAGGTTTAACAATTATTAGACTTAGAAATGAGATAGCCATTACTAAAGTCAGAATTAATGCGAAACTTTTGCTGACACTACCCATACTTAGCCTTAGGAACAGTTTACGATAAAAGGCTATTCGTAAAAGATTCTTTACCGACTTAAGTCAAAGTTTCTTGACTAAACCCTCTTTCTTTCTGTTATCTCCTCAGTGGTTTTTTCGTTGCCTTACTATCACAGCGACAGAGAATATGGAAAGAAGCAAAGGCGCAATTAATAACCAAGGCAACTCTGGTACAGATGGGCTTGGAGACGGGGACGCAGTTGGAGAAGCAGTTGGAGTAGGAGTAGGTGAAGTTATTACGTTCGACGTGCTTATCACCGAAACCGTATCGCTGTCAAGATTTGTCACGTAGACGTATTCACCGTTGGGCATTATAGCCACACCGTAAGGCTCGTCTCCAACGGTTATATTAGCCGTTATTGTGTTCGTAGCTGTGCTTATCACCGAAACCGTACCGCTGGCGACATTTGTTGCGTATACATATGCGCCATTGGGCGTTATAGCCACATCATGAGGCGCGCTTGCACCGCCAAATATATTGGGTCCAAAGTAGGTTGATATCGTCGCCGTCACCGTATTTGTAGCCGTGCTTATCACCGAAACCGAATTGCCCCCAGAATTTGCGACATAGGCGTATGCACCGTCGGGTGTTATAGCCACTCCATAAGAATAGTCTGTGCTAAAACCAATTACGTTTGCTGTTATTGTGTTAGTAGTTGTGTTTATAACCGAGACACCACCGCCGTCATTTACAACGTAGGCGTATGCGCCGTTGGGCGTTACAGCCACACCCGTAGGATTGAATAAACCTATCGCCGCCGTGACCGTATTCGTTGCCGTGTTTATCACCGAGACCGAATCGTTGGCGTAGCCATTTGAATTTGTGACATAAGCGTATGCACCGTCGGGAGTAACAGCCACAGCGGTAGGATAGTTTCCCACGGGTATTGTAGTCGTTACTGTGTTCGTGGCTGTAATTATCACCGAGACAGAACCATCGCTGACATAATTTGTAACATAGGCATATGCGCCGTTGGGCGTTACAGCCACACCAAAAGGCTTGTTAAAACCAGTTATTGTAGCCGTTACTGTGTTCGTAGCTGTATTTATTACCGAAACCGTATTGCCCTCGTTATTTGTAACGTAGGCGTATGCGCCGTTGGGCGTTATAGCCACACCGATAGGAGCGGTTCCAACGGGTATTGTCGCTGTCACCGTCTGTGCGCGAACAGGCTGAGGCATAAATACGAAAGCACAAAACAAGAAAAGACCGATAAGAAGAGTACAGCTAACTCTCAAAATCTTTGTTGCTCCTCGCTTCATTCTTTCACTCGACCATCAAATCGTTTGGTGCCTACAAATATTACTCACATGACTGTTTATGTTAAAAGGCTATTCGTAAAAGTTCCTTGACTGACTTTAGTCAAAGTTTCTTGACTTGACTCTTATTTCAATTGCTTCTCTGTTTCTTTGGTCAATCGAAGTTTCTTTAACTATGCTCGAACAGGTACAGTTAAAGATTTTAAGTTAGGGTATGACGACTGGTTAAATGCCGAGGAATCAAGGAATCCACCATAATATCTTCTTCCGTTTTCCACATGAAACCTTGAGGACAGAAAGATTTCTTCAGTAATCAAGGTGTCAATTGTTTAGGCAAAGCTGTTCTTAACCAGTTCAATACTTACACTGCGATTAAACCTCACTGGTTCCCCCTGCGGTTTTGATAAGGCTTAATAGAATCTCCTTTTCCGTGGCGTTTTCAAGAAAAAAAGAAAGGAAGTTTGTTTTTGGTCCTTTGGTTTATGGTTTTCTCCGGAGCATCAACATAATTGCAACGCCGATAATGATCACTACAACTATTATTGCGGCTACGCCTTCCATAATGTAGGCTTGGGTGGATGCTAAACTTATTGGTGTAGCTGTTGGCGCGGGTGTTGGTGCAGCAGCGTTAGCGTAGAAGTATGTTGTGGCTGAAGATCCATAGTATGATTGTGTGCCACAGAAGGTTGCGGTGACTGTGAAGTTGCCTGGAATGTCAGGTGTCCATGTTAGGCCATAGTCGCCCATAGCGTTAGTTGTGGTCGTGCCGATTACTCTCGAGTTGCCGTTAGAGTCTAAGACGGAGATTGTCACTGGAACTCCGGTTATGTTGGTTGGCATTGGCTGCTGCTCGTAGACTGCTTCCATGAACTGAGTCATGCTTGCGTCAGATACGCATGGCAACCCGTTGGGGAAGTTTGCCGCAACTGCGTCTTGCTGGGAACCCGCTGATATGTCGGTGATTGAGCCACTGATAACTATAGATGATCCGAAGGCTTGGGCGTTTGCTGTTGTTCTTGTTGGTCCCATGCCGTAAGCGTATATTTGGTTGTCGTATCCGTTTAGCGCCATAAGTATGCCGTCTGCAATGGGAGTAACTCCCTCGTAGAACGAGTCTATACTCCAGATTTCATTTCCAGTTGTGGCGTTGACGCAGTAGAGCTGTGCGCCTCTGAACACTGGGTCTCCATGGGTGTCACCGGTTTGCAGGTAGAGTTTTCCATCTGCAACAGTCATTGTGGCGCCCTCGAATGGATAGTAAGTGAAGCCGGGGAAATCTGCTCCGCTGTTAACTCCTTTGAAGTCCCATAAGTGCTGGCCTGTGGTAAGGTTGAAAGCGTGAACTCCATCTGCAGATAGTCCGTATAGAATTCCATTAGCAATTTGTGAGCTCGATGCGCTTCCTTCTGAACCCCACGGGTCAGTGTCAGCCGTAGTTGGACCCCAGATCTTGTGGCCGGTGTTAACGTCAAAGGCATACCACTGCTCAGCCAAGGCGTCGTATGCTGTGTATATGCCGTTTGCCATCGGTCCCAGACTGTAAAGGAACCCCGTTGTAGGCCCGGAAGGTAATGTTCGGTTTTGCATCCATAATTGTTGTCCCGTTGTCGCGCTGTATCCTACTTCTATTGTGTAGATCTGTGTCGCGAAATAGCTGAATACTCCAGTTACGGTACTTGCAAGTATTACTCCTGAGTTGACGCTTGCTATTGCCTCACCCGGGTAAGTATTGACAGTGACGTTCCATTGCACTCCCGTATTCCAGTTAAGAACTGCCCCTATTGGTGGGCTCCAAACCCAATTGTTTGAACTAAACAGTGGGATCGGCGGGGTGTATCTGCCGAATGTGCCGATGCATCGAGTTGAGTTCCACATAGCAATCCAATTGGTTCCGATAACGTAGTCTAGTATTTCACCGTTGGGTCCTTCAACAGTTACACCGCCAGTTATTGCATTGGCAATTTGTAGTATCTTTTCTCCTGTATTGGCGTCATACATGTCCCACGTGCTTGTGCCCGTGAACCAGAGGTAGGGGAAGCCTCCTTCCATGTTAGGTGACAAGTAGTTGAACACTTGACCTATAGAAATCCCTGGATAAGCCCATCCTGTCACTAATCCGCCCATAGGTTGGTACACTGGTTGCGTGCTGTTTTGCCACCATAACGTTTTTCCTGTTCGTAAATCGACTGCATAGAATCCTTCTCGGGGGTTCGTAGGCGCGTTGTAGTAGAGCACGCCGTTGATGATTATTGGTGGTTGGAACTCTGTTTGATATGTTTTGCCAGTGAAGTAGTTACTTGTGCTCGTTCCGCCGAATTCTCCTCCGATTAAGCCCCCAGCCTCTAACGGCTTAGTCCACATGATATGAGCGGTATTAGGCGCGGTGGTATAGGCGTTGAAGTTTCCAGTGGCATTGTAGTTTGTTGAACCGAAAGTGGATGCACCTAACGCTAGCCAATTTCCTGAAATAGAGTACCACGCTTGGTTCTGAGAGTTGATTGGACGGGTCCAATAGCTTGTTGGGGTCGAGGCTTGGGGCGTTATTGTTGCTGGTTGCTGTTGAACTGTCAGTGTGGCCGTGAAGCTGCTCGGTGCGTAGTAAGCGTTAACTGGTGCCATTGTAGACGGTGCTAGGCCAGTTACGTGTTGCCCTGGAAATATGAACTTAAAAGTGTAATTACCAGTTTGATCTGGCGAGTAGTAAGCTACTGCGAATGAAGCATCGTTGGCTGTGAAGGGTCCAAGCGTGTTTGTTATGCCGCCAGGTTTTGTCACATCTATGGTTAAACTTGTCCATCTGCTGCCGACCAATCCTGATGCAGACGGGTTAGGTTGCCCCAGCCACATTTCTAGGGTTACCTGCTGACCGACTCCAACTGGGTTTGGAGAAACAGCTAGATAGGCATTCGTTGGAAGTGGAGAGGCTTCAGTCTGGGCTTTTGAAGTTGGCAAAGTCGTCATTATTCCGGAAACTGTCAACAGCAGAATCAAAGCAATTGAAGATAGTGTCTGTTTTCCATGAATTTTAGCATTCTTTCTAATGAAATTGATAGACATTTTCTTTTTTTCCTTTATTCTTGTGAGCATCGAATTATAGGCTATTGCATTTAAATAGTGGCAAGAAAGTCTCTTGCTTTCAGAAAAATTTAAAGCTTCAACAACGAAATGTTATACGGGCAGTACCATTTGGGTGAGGGGATGATGCTTCAAAGCGAAGATGTTCAGACTCTCAGGGGGTTTGGGCTTACTTTTCTCCAGGCAAAGGTTTACTTAACCTTAGTTAGAACCAGCAACAGCACAGTGAAAGAGATTGCAGAAGGCGCAAATATGGCTCGGCAAGAAGTACAGCGAGTCATTGTCGAGTTGGAAAGTCTGGGGTTGGTAGAAAAACTACTCGTCAATCCAACAGAGTTTAAGCCAGTTCCCATAAATGAAGCCGTTAAGTATCTGCTGGAACGCAGAGAAAAGATCTCTTTGGAGCTGGAACAGAAGGCAAATATGCTTCTTAAAACCTTCACAAACAATCAAACGGCAGGACTACATGAAGAAAAAGAGACGGCTCAATTTATTATTACAAGTGGAAAAGAAGCTATCATAAAAAAATCAAGAATGGTAGTCGATAGAACAAAAGAGTCATGTGACATTATTGCGGGTTTATGGAAAAATCTCGGTTATGCAGGTTCCCTTTTTAAAGAAGAAAACATTCAAGCGTTAAAAAGGCATGTAAAAATCCGAATTTTGTCAGAGAAGCTTCCTGACCCACTAGCCGTTCAGAAAATTTACAAACATTGTATTGAAAATCCGAATTTTGAGATTAGGTTTGTTCCATCCACGCAATCTACGATGCTGGGGATATATGACCGGAAGGAAATCCTTGTGAATACATCTCCTGAAAAACTTATAGGTGATTCGCCCATGCTGTGGACGAACAATCACGCGCTTATAGTGGCAGTCCAGACTTACTTCAACAAACTGTGGAAACAAGCTTCGACTCCAAAACATCATTTAGTCAAGAATTTTAATGTTGTGAGCAACTACTGCGACGATTGATTCCGAGGGTTGAACTGACACCACTTTCTGAAATCGTGCGCACTAATGTTTCAACCCCCTCAAGTTTGAAGCCAATTTGTCAATCGTCATGCTTCTCTCTTCGCGTCAGTTTTGATAAGGCTTAATAGCTTCCTACGTCGAGTACATTCCAATACGTGACCCGTCATGGTTGACGTTTGGCTTCCCTACGGAAAAACCGACGTTTGCATCAGAGTTCCAGCCCGAAACCTCCTTGGAACAATCGAGCCTGCGGACCGCCAAGGCGCGCCAGACCCGAAGGCTGAGGTTGAGCGAGCGCTGAAAGAGCCCATCAGCTCCAAGCGCCTCTGCGAGATCGCCAAGCCCGAGAGCAAAGTCGCCATCGTTGTTGATGATGCCACCCGCAAAGCGCCAAGCGCGGTCATGCTGTTGCCCGTGCTGGCGGAATTGAATGTTGCAGGCGTCAAAGACGAGAATGTAACGGTTATTTTCGGCTGCGGGACCCACCGTGCGGTTAAGCCTGAAGAAGCCGCGGTTTTGCTTGGCGAGGAAGCGGTGAAAAGGGTGAAAGCCATCAGCCACGACTGCCGAGCGGCGGATCTGGTGCATGTTGGCACGACTAGGACGCACGGCAACAAAGTCTACGTCAACCGCATTTTCGGTGAAGCAGACGTGAGGGTGCTTCTCGGCGACGTTGGCTTTCACTATTATGCGGGTTACGGCGGCGGAAGAAAAAGCGTTTTGCCAGCGGTCAGCGGCGAAGAAACCATCAAGCAGAACCATGCGATGCTGCTTCACGCCAACGCGCGAACGGGAAACTTGGATGACAACCCCATCCATCGGGACATGACTGAGGCGGCGCGGCTTGCCAAAGTTGATTTTATCGTGAATGTGGTTGAAAACAAGCGGGGTGAAATCGTAAGAGCCTTCGCTGGGGATTTGGAGCAGGCATTTCTGGAAGCGGTGAAGCTGGTGGATGAAATGTACCGTGTAGTCGTGGATCGTCGAGCGGACATTGTGGTGGTAAGTGCGGGCGGGTACCCTGCTGACATGAACCTGTATCAAGCTTACAAGGCGCTTGACAACTCTTTGGACGCGGTGAAACGTGGAGGCGTAATAATTCTGGTGGCTGAGTGCTTCGAGGGCTACGGTGATCAGGTGTTCTACGATTGGATGACCCGTCTAGGCGACTTGAAGAATGTTGAGCGGGAAATTAAACGCAACTTCGTGCTGGGCGGACACAAAGCGTATTACCTCCTGAAAGCTCTGCAAAACCACCAAATCATACTTGTTTCCTCACTGCCTGACTATTACGCGACGAGCATTTTCAAGCTCAAAACGGCGCGTGCGGTGAACGATGCTTTGGATGAAGCGTTAAAGATTACTGGTTCAGCCTCGAGAGTTTGGGCGATTCCTCAGGGTAACTACACGTTGCCGTTGTTCAAGGCGCCCGAAGAAGCAAAGGCTTAAGCAATCTGCATTCTGGGCAAAAAAGGCAGTTATCGATTGTTTTAAGCGTAACCTTTAAGTCTAAATGGTGAAATCTCCTTTAGGAAAGGCGGAAGGAATGCAGCAGACGTTCAAGTTTCGCAAGTTCGTCCCTGATGACTTGCAGAATGTGATGCAAATAAACCGTGTATGTTTACCCGAAAATTACACTGACTTCTTTTTCATAGACCTGCATCAGCGTTTTCCTGAAACGTTCATCGTGGCTGAAGAAGACGGGGAAATGGCAGGTTACATCATGTGCCGCATCGAGGTCGGCTTGTCAAACTTCGGTTTCGGCGGTTTGATAAAGAAAGGGCACGTGGTATCCATAGCGGTTATGCCCAAGTACAGGCGTAATGGAATCGCTCAAGCACTTATCACCAAGGCGTTGGATGGCATGCAATTCTACAAGGCTAAACAATGCTTCCTTGAGGTCAGGGTGACAAACGACGCGGCAATATCACTGTACAAGAAGCTTGGGTTTGAAATTACCCGAACCATAAACGGGTACTACTCAGACGGCGAAGACGCCTACGTAATGACTAAGAGAGTAGGCTAGCCCTTCCCTGTCATTAATTGTAAAATTGTAGTTGGCATTTCCGAGCTTTTTTCTTGGGGAAGCATTTTTCACTTTCAGTTTACCCTCTGCTGTTCTGCAATGTCGTTTGAAGTGATGGTTTAAAGGTTTGAACAGCTTTTTTCCTGCCCTTCAGCAATGGGGAGAAGTAAGAGATGGATAGAGTAGAAACTGTTTCCGTGGGAGCGGATGCCTGATGGGCAAGACGGTTGAATCCTACCGCATGGCGATTGAGGATGAAATTCGCAGGTGGAACGGCTTTGCAAAAGCGCTGAGAACCGAGGACAGGGAAGCCTTTGAAGCCTTGATGGATGCCTGCCGAAACTACGCTTCAGCTGGAAGCAACGCCACTCAACCCGTACTTTTCGAACCGATGGTCCTTTCAATCCTCGTGTCACAGCAGAAGCAGATTACGCGTTTAGAGAAGGCTTTAGATGCAGCTGAGCGACCCAAGAGTAGTTAGAGGCTGGCTGCTTGACGTTTACCCCTCCGACTTCGGCAAAGTTGCTGTCTGGGTAATAACTGAGAAAGGCGAAAGAATCCGCTTAACGGACAAGTTCCAGCCGTGCATCTACGTTTCAGGCAGAAAAGACGAGCTTGAAACGTTAATCAGCCGACTATACAACAACCAGAAAATCGCTTCGTTGCGGTTCGTGCAGAAATACGCTCAAGCTACCGACGCGGAAAAATCCACGGTGCTGGAAATAACTGTTAAGGATTGCAGGCAGACGCGGGGGTTAACGCTTGAAATCCTAAAAATGGGCGACTACCTGCGCTATGAACTTCACAACTGCGACGTTCAAGAAGACCGCGCGTACCTTTTCAGCCGCAGCTTGTTCCCGCTTGCCTTTCTCGAGGTTAAATACGGGAAATCAGGGCTGGATTATACGCTTTTAGATTCGGTTGAAAGCATAGATTACGCTGTTCCGCGGCTACGGGTGATGAGGCTTGAGGTGGATGTCGCTAAAACTGGCATCGTCGCGGGCTTTGACGATGAAATACGCAGCATCACCTTAAAGCAGGACAGGGAAGACGAGATTGTTATCGACTACGGCGACGAAGCCACTAAGCTGATGCAACTTGTCTACGCCGTGAACAAGTTAGACCCAGACATAGTTTTAACCCAGTCAGGCGACTCCTATCTTTTCCCCTACCTGATTCACAGAGCAGCCGAAAACGGCGTTTTAGACCAGTTTATTTTAAGCAGGGAAAACAGAGGTTTCAGTCGGAAAACCTCGGCGGGTCAAACTTTCTTTTCGTACGGGCACACGTTTTACAGGGCAAGCACCGTTCGGCTGTACGGACGAATACACATCGACGAAAACAACACGTTCATCATGAGAGCAGCAGGTTTTGACGGCTTCATCGAAATAGCGCGGACCTGCAGGGTACCCCTGCACACGGCGGCGCGGTTCTCAATCGGCTCAAGCATGTCTTCTATCCAAGCTTATCAAGCCATGCAAGATGACATTCTGCTGCCGCGCAACAAGAAGATTCCTGAAGCCTTCAAATCAGCCCTTGACCTGCTCGTCGGCGACCGCGGAGGTCTAGTTTTTGAGCCGCGGCTGGGGTTGCACGACTCGATCGGGGAGGTCGATTTCTCTTCGATGTACCCGAGCTTGATGGCGAAATACAACATTTCGGCTGAAACGGTGCTCTGTAAATGCTGCCCCGCCTCGCCTGTTAGGATTCCTGACTTGAATTATCATATCTGCACCAGACGCGTCGGCATGGTCCCGAAGACAGTTAAGTTGGCTTTGACCAAACGGCTTACCTACAAGCGTTTAAGGGACGAAACGTCTGATCGCGAACTTAGGCAAGTGTACGATAGGCGTCAGACAGCGTTAAAATGGATACTCGTCACGTGCTTCGGTTACTTGGGGTTCAGTAACTCAAAGTTCGGGACGGTTGACGGGCACATCGGCGTTTGCGCTTTCGCCAGAGAAGCCTTTCTCAAAGCCACGCACATCGCCGAAGACGAAGGCTTCGAGGTTGTTCACGGCATCGTGGATTCACTATGGCTTAAAAAGCAGAACGCAACAATGGAGGAGTACCGTCACGTTTGCAACTTGATTACCGACGACATCGGGGTTCCCATAAACTTTGAGGGTCACTACAAATGGATTGTCTTTTTGCCCTCCATCATCCACCCGCGCGTCAGCGTCTTAAACCGTTACTTCGGCGTCATGGACAACGGCAAGATTAAGGCGAGAGGCTTAGAGGTGCGCCGAAGCGATACGCCGCGGTTCATTTACAACCTTCAGATGGAAATGATCAGCGTGCTTGCTTCCGCCAATAATTCAGCAGAGTTTACGCAGAAAATCCCTGACGCCTTGCGGGTGGTGAAGAATTATCGGGAAAAATTAATCCGCGGCGGGGTTCCAATTTGGGATTTAATCGTGACCAAGCACTTGTCGAAGAACCCGAAGCATTACAGGCAGCATGTAAGCCAAGTGATAGCGGCAGAACAGTTGGTTCGGGAAGGCGTCGAAGTTCACGCGGGTAACAACTTAGCTTTCGTTTTTACGGATTCAGAAAACAAACGTTACCATCGGCGAGTGCTGGCGGAGCAGCTAATCGAGAAGGGAGTGCACGCCGACACAAGGCGGTATCTGCTCATGCTTTACGCTTCAGCCGCCAACCTGCTCAGCTTCAAGGGCTACACGGCAAAAACAGTCCGCGACGCCGTCAACGGGCAATCAGCCACATCATTATCAAGATTCTTGAACCCATGAAAACTAACGTAAAATTGGTTTCGGCTGGGCTGCCGCTCTTTTCAAGGCGAACGGAACCGTCAAGCACACCGTGCAGATCACGGACAGTAATCCCCAGCGTATCCCCACTGCCAGCGCGGCGGTGTCAACGAACACTTGAAAATTCTGTGCTCCAGCCAAAAGGTTCATCGCGCCCATACCAAGCGTCACTAACGTTAACGGCACTGCCGCATAGAAGGAGATGCTCTCTTTAGTCTTGAACAGCAAAATATACGAGAAAGCCACCGTTGGACCATAGTATGCGAAGGCGCCTAAAATTCCAAGAGGCCAGCCGAGCGGGTTCAATTCCACCGCCAGACCCGTCACGTTGATAGCGTAGAAAGTTGTCAATATATCAAAAGCCCAGAAGGCTAAGGCGACTCCTTGAACCGAAAACAGCAGGCTTCGCCATCTATCCCTTCGCTCGGCGGCGGCAAGCGGTTTTGGCTTTTTCAGTTTAAAGTACAGGAGCGTCGAAACTGGAGCAGCCAAAATCAGCAGGTAGAGCATAGCTAGCCAAGCATCGCCGTTTCTGAAGAGCGAAACAATGTTGAAACTCCAGATTACCCCTGTGGCAACCAGAAAGCCTTCGCCTAAACTTTTCAGTGATCCCATCGCTGAGTTCTCCCCCATTTATGCCGTTGGGAACGACTACCTAAATAACCTTTATTCCCAAAACCCGACTGTACCTTCGGTACGTATCAGCGATGAGAAAGACGGTTATTTGCCGACAACTCCCTGCAGTTTAGTGATAAATCATGCAGGAAACAGAGAAAGCCACGGCTAGAAAGAAAGCGAGAGACGTACAAGACGCTTGTCAAATGGATAAAAGACGTCATAGGCAACCCTTAAGCGGAAAAAGGCTGGAAGGTTTCGCGGGCAAGAGCGGGAATAACGTAACTTCTTTAATACGCTGGTTACATAATGATTTTGAGGAATCAAGCATTGTCAATCCAGAGAGTAGCTGAGGAAAACACCGTCTTATTCGTGTGGTTCAACCAGTACGCTGGAGTGCTCCTGAAGACCCCCAGCCGAACCATCGTCGTGGACCCTGTTGACATCAAGTCTAAAAGCCTCCAAAACGTCGATGCAATCTTGATAACGCACGAGCACTACGACCACCTTGACCCGAGGCTTATAGCGGAAATCCAGAAAGAAACAGGCTGCGTCATCATCGCCGATCCCGCGTCAACCAAGAAACTTCGAAACGTCGTGCCCCTCGACAAACTGCAGGAAACCAAGCCAGGCGCGGAAACCAACATCGGCGGGGTATCAGTCAAGACGGAAAAATGCAATCATCCTGCTGAGGCGCCCGTGACTTACATTATAACCAGTGAAGACGGCGTCAAGGTTTACCACACCGCAGACAGCTTGCCCTTCCCAGAACTGGCAGCCATGGGGCAGAAAGAGAAGTTTGATGTGGTCTTCTGCACCGTCGGCATAGCTCCAGGCGCCACGCCGCAGACAGGCTTCGAAATAGCGCGGTTAACTAAACCTCAAGTCGCAGTTCCCTACCACACCGCGTCCGCAGCAAGCCAAACCGAGTTCAGCCAAATAATAAAGAGGGAGTTGCCCAGAACCTCATGCTTGATTCCTGAACAAAACAAGATTTATCAAGTGTCAAAAAGGAAGTGAAAAACTTGAAAATTAACCAAGTCCAAGAAAAGAAAGACAAAATGGCCAACATACTCTTCAATCTTGACGCGATAAAATTCGGAGTTTTCAAGCTTTCAAGCGGCAAAGCAAGCCCATACTACGTTGACCTGCGCGTGATCCCCAGTTTCCCAGATGCCTTCCGAGAAATCTGCGACTTCTCCGCCGAATACATCACCCGCCAAGTTGACCCGACAAACTTTAACCGAATAGCAGGTGTACCTTTGACAGGCATCATCTTCGCGTCCCAAGTTGCCTACAACCTCAAGAAACCCTTCCTTTACGTGCGCAAGGGCGTTCGACTTCGCGGCAGAGAACGGCGCGTGGAAGGCGTTTTAAGCTCAGGCGACAGAGTCCTGTTGATCGATGACTTAGTCACTACTGGTTTAACGCTTAGGCGAGCCGCTGAAGCTGTCAGAGCCGAGGGCGGAGTGGTGACAGATGCAGTTGTGTTCCTAGACAGGGAAGAGGGCGGAAAGGGGCAGCTTGAAAAAAGCGGCATAAAGCTTCATCCGATGCTGAAGATCAGTGAAATAGCCAACGTGCTCTTCGACTCGGGCGTCATGGACGAGGAAAGCCTAAAAACAATCCTCAAACAGGTAAAAAAACAGTGAAACGCTTGCCTTAATCGTAGAATATGAGGCTGGTTTCTTCTAGTAGCGTATGCAATTTCTCCACTGCGACGTAGACGTCTTCTTCTTTTTTGGCTCCTGTGCAGACGAGTTTTCCGCTTGCAAACAGCAGAATCACGACTTTAGGGTCTTCCATCCTGTAGATCAAGCCTGGGAACTGTTCAGGCTCGTACATGGCGTGCCCAAGCGTGTAAGCCGCCTTTTCCAGGTCAATCATGCCGCCGAGCCCGCCTGAAGCCACGATGTTCTGTATCTTAAGTTCTGGTTTGCTGATGATTATTATGCCGCCCTTCTTTAGCTCCTTGATGACTTTCATGACTGCCCGGCGAGCTTCCTTCTCCGACTTAGCACCAGTGCAAACCATTTTTCCAGAACTGAAAATTAGAGTTGCGGTTTTGGGGCGTTTTAACCTGAAGACAAGGCCTGGGAACTGTTCAGGGCGATACTCAACGCTTGGATAACCTTTAACGACTGCGTTCAAATCAACTTTCTGGTTCAGCGTTGCGGAAGCGACCACGTTTTCGACGCTTATTGTGGCTTTAACTTTTGGCAATCAATCTCCCTCTTGCTTAAACCGCCCTTAATCTTCTCTTATCAAAAGCTTTCTTTATAAAGACATCTGTGACTGCTGCTCGCTCTGATTCTGTTCTTCAGGTTTTTTCTCTCTCAGCACGGGCACGACGAATTCGACGATTACAAGCAACATTATGATAGCGATAACCAGCGGCAAACCCAACGGGTTATCCTTCATGATGAGCGTTATCCACCCGAACCATGGAATGCGCATTACTACCTTGCCCACCACCATGCTGGCTGGGATCCCCGGCGGGTTGTTGCTGTCCCATGGGTCCAAGTCGGAAGTGGGTTTTTGAGGCCAAAAGTTCCCGTTTCCGTCGCCTTTGGTTTGGAAGTACAGGACGCCATTTACGTCTTCGACGCTTATTATTCGGTGCACGATCAGCGTGCTCGGGTCGTAAGGGTCATGGAACACGATGATGTCGCTGTTTGGGTAGTTCGTGTTTAAATCCTTGGGGTTGACCCCCTGCACGATGATGATGTCGCCTATGCTCAGCGTGCGGCTGAACGGATGCTCCAAGCTTAACAGCAGGCTGTCAGCACCGTCGTAGGGGATGCTCATGCTGCCGCTTTCAACAGTCAACGCCGGGTAAGGCGTGTGAAGAAACAGCTGCAAGCCAAAAAGGAACCCGAGGACAACCACCACGATCACAACGACGGCGACTGCGGTCTTGAAGTAATCGTTCTTCCACATTCGTCTTAGACTGCTCAAGCCTTTGCCTCCGCACAGCGGTTATTCCTGTTGAATACGGGCTTCTATGTTTTAAAGTTACCTTTTGAACAAAAGAAAAAATAAGAGAGGACGGGTTATGCAACTTTTAATTTGGTTGCAGTTTAGATTTTCTTTTTGCTTAAGACTTCGCGGAAGACTTTGCCGCATTTGGGGCATTCGTAAAGTCCGATTTCCAGTTGCATGCGTTTTCCAGCTTTATCTGGACGGCCAGCCATTTTCCATGTCTTTTTTGCTTTTGGAACTTCGGTTCCGCATTTTGGACATTTAGCCATACTTTTTTCCTCCGTTTTACCAATTCCATGCTTTATCATTATAGAATAAAAAACTTTCCATAGTTTTCGAATGGATATTCTGCGTTTCAACGTCACGTTTAAACATATTTTTGTCTAAGACTTGGGCGCTGTCCTGCCTTAAGGTGGATGATTTAGTCAAAACAATTTATGAGCAGGCTCGCGCAGCCCTGCCCGCGATGCACCGTTTACGAGGAGGAGAACTGCCTGAGCTCTTCAATCTTGTGTATTTCAATCGAGTTGCTTGAATGCTTCATCATCGTCCTGACAGCTGAGGTGAACAAGACCGTTTCCTTCTCGGTTATCAGACCCATAGCGCAAAGCTGGTTTCCAACATGCGTGATTCGGTCCTTCTCTTCAACGTAGTTTATCAAGACTGGCTCAACCCCAAATATCAGCTCCAGCTGCCTCTTGACCTTCGCGTCCGTGGTCACGGCGATTATCGGCTGCTTTATCTTGAAGCGAGCTATCATCCGCGCCGTGTACCCAGACCTAGTTAACGTCACGACTTTGTGGATTGGCATACTCTGGCATATCCGCTGGATCGCCCTGCTAACCGTGTCCGAAATGTTAACGTACGCGGTGTCTTCAACCGTGCTTTTCACGACTTTCTCGGTTTCGTCGGCTATGCGAGTCATCATCTTCACGGCTTCCACAGGGTACGCGCCGACCGCGGTTTCGCCGGAAAGCATGACGGTGTCTGACCCGTCCAGTATCGCGTTCGCCACATCGCTTACCTCGGCTCTTGTCGGGTAGGGCTGGTGAATCATAGATTCAAGCATCTCCGTAGCCGTCACAACAAGCTTACCCTTCTGGTTACACATTTTAATGAGAGATTTCTGAACAAGAGGAACCTTTTCAGGTTCAATCTCAATCCCCAAGTCGCCCCTCGCAACCATTATCCCGCAGGCAGCCTCCAAGATTTCCTCCGCGTTTTGAACCCCCTCCGAGTTCTCAATCTTCGCAACCACTGCGCCTCCAAACCTGTGGGCTTGAGTGAGTGTCTCGACGTCCTTGGCGTTTCTTGTGAATGAAAGCGCGATGTATTCAACGTCAAGTTTCTTGCAGAGCTTGAGGATTTCCAAGTCGCGTTCGCAGAGGGTTGGGACGGAAAGATGCTTACTAGGAATGTTGACGCCTTTCCCGTCTTCTATCACGCCGCCATTGACGATTTTTAGGCGCAGTTTCCCGCCAGCTTTTTCAGCCACATGCGCCCTGATTTTTCCGTTGTCAATCAAGACTAAATCGTTAATCGTCATCTCATCGTAGAGGTCGTGATTGAAGCAGACAGCGGCTTCACCGTTGAAGCCAACTTCCAAGATTTCTCCTTTAACGAGGGATTTAGATTGGGATGTCCTGATTCTGATTTCGGGTCCTTTAATGTCAACCATCACTGGGATATCAGCGATTTCACGAACCGACTCTATTACAGATTGGTACTGGGTGAGGGTTCCGTAGGCGGTGTTTATTCTCACGCCGTTCATGCCCGCGTGGAACATTTTTTCGATGACTTGCTTGGAAAAGCTTGCGGGTCCAACCGTGCATAAAATCTTGGTTTTGGTTTTCTTCATCTAGCGTCACCTATCGCTTTATACTAATTTGAGGCGGATTATAAGTTAAAGTTGACGGTAAGCTGTTCGATCGTGGTTTGTTTCGATGTAAAAGATGTCTGTCACGAAGTATCTTTAGTAAAACTTTTATAGATAATCATACCGCCATACAAATAGAGTGACTGAAACCTAATGTCCAAGAGTCCCGTTAGAGTCGAAATGAACGATCTCGACGACGAGAAAGAGAGCCTCGCCAATTTCTTGCAAAAACACTTCAAGCTGAAATCCTCCGCAGACCGGTATGGCTTGGAATTAAGCGGCTCGGAAGTTTCCACTTACGAGCTGCAGAGGATGGTGAACAAGTTCGTCAACAGCAAGGGTCTAAACAGGACCCATTGGGTCAAAGTGGAAGGAAACGCCGTCAAACTGAACAGGTTCAACAAGCAAGAGAAAGAAAAGAAAAACAAGCATCCAGTCACCGCCTCAACGATCAAGCACGGCTGGTAGCAAAAAGGGATTCCCCGATTTTCTTGAACGCGTTTTTCCTTTAAATGCTCGCTTTTCAGGTTTGATTCACTGAATGCTACAATATTTTTTAAATACTTGGCTCTTAGCTTATGTAACCAGTTTGAGGTTCGCACGTTATTGCAGGCAACTTCTGAAAACGCTTTTGACATGCTCGTAAAGCCCGTTCGAAGGCTCGTTGAACAGAAAGGATTCGCTAAACCGACCGAGCCTCAGGAGAAAACGATCCCCAAAATACTCGACGGCAAAAACATCCTGCTAATCTCGCCGACAGCGACGGGCAAAACAGAAGCTGCCTTCCTGCCCATCCTGAGCATGCTTCTTCGGGAGCCTAAGACGCCAGGCATAAAAGTCCTCTACATCACGCCTCTTCGCGCCTTGAACAGGGACCTTCTTGAACGTCTCCAATGGTGGTGCAACAGTCTCGACATTAAACTCGCCGTCAGGCATGGGGACACTGAAACCAAGGAGCGTTTGCGCCAGTCGCGAAGCCCACCTGACATTCTAATAACAACCCCCGAAACCCTGCAGGCAATACTTTCAGGCTGGATCCTGCGTCAACACCTGCAAAGCCTACGGTGGGTAATCATCGATGAAGTGCACGAGTTAGCCGACAGCAAACGGGGAAGCCAGCTGTCACTCGCGCTGGAACGGGTTAGAAGCCTGATCGCGAAAGACTTTCAAATGGTAGGCTTGTCCGCCACCATCGGCAGCCCAGAAAAAGTCGCCCAATTTCTCGTCGGCACCAATCGCCCAGTCGAAATCATCCGTGTCCCAGTCGCCAAAATGGTCAAACTGGAAGTGATATACCCGAAGCCAACCGAGGAAGACGTGAGGTTCGCCGCCAAAATCTATACTCACCCAGAAGTAGCCGCGAGACTGCGCATCATCCGCGACCAAATGAGCCGACGCAAGTCCGTACTGCTTTTCACCAACACCCGTTCCATCTCGGAGGTTCTGGCTTCCCGCTTCAAAGTCTGGGACATCGACTTCCCAATCTCAATCCACCATGGCTCATTGGCTAAGCTGTCGAGGATAACGGCGGAAACGGGCTTGAAACGCGGTGAACTTAAGGGTTTAATCGCCACCAGCAGCCTCGAACTGGGCATCGACGTCGGGCGCATTGACCTTGTCATCCAGTACATGAGCCCAAGGCAGGTAACCAGACTTATCCAGCGCGTCGGGCGGGCAGGACACACCTACGGTCAGGTTGCTGAGGGTTTAATCATCGGCATGGACTCCGACGACACGCTTGAAGCCTTAGTCATCGCCCGCCGAGCCCTCAGCGAACAGTTGGAGCCAGTTGACATACCCGATAAGCCCTACGACGTCTTGGTTCATCAGATCGCTGGGTTAATGCTCAAGAGCAGGCGGCTAGGGTTCAACGAGGTCTTAGATTTAGCGCGCAACGCCGCGCCCTTCCAGAATTTGACTTTAGAGGACGTTGGGAAAGCCTTCAAGTACATGCATGAGCGTTTTCCGCGGTTAGCTTGGGTCAGCTTTGAGGATCAGGTTGCGCTTAAGCCGCAGCGGTCTCAGGCTTTGTTCGAGTACTATTTTGATAATCTGTCGATGATCCCTGAGGAGAAACAGTTCCTCGTCATCGACGAGTCATCAGACACTTCCATCGGCGTGCTGGACGAAGCGTTCATGGCTGAATACGGCAAGCCCGCAACAAAATTCATCATACGCGGAAGCCCATGGCAGATAATGCATGTGACAGAAGACAAAGTGTACGTGCGCCCCGTCGACGACCCGACAGGCTCCATTCCCAGCTGGATAGGCGAAGAAATCCCCGTGCCGTACGAAGTGGCTCAGGAACTTGCGGAAATCCGAGGCTTCGTGGAGGAAAAAATGCGCATGGGTCTTTCAGCTGAAGAGGTCAGCGCGATGCTTTGTGAACGTTACCCGGCTGACAAAGAGACGATTTCGCGTGCGTTAGCGGAAACGGTGGAACAAGTGAATTCGGGCTTTCCAGTTCCTACCCCGAGTCGGATCGTTGTGGAGGATTGGGGTGAATTCGTCATCATCCACTCTAACCTTGGCTCCCTGATTAACCGTGCCTTGGCGCAGTTTCTGGGGGAAGTGCTTTCTGACAAGCTAGGCAGGGGCATCGTCGTCCAACATGACCCCTACCGCATCTTCGTTCAAACCATGGGCAGCATGAGCGCCCAGAGGCTCGTTGAAGTCTTCGATGAGTTGAAAGGCATGAGCGATCAAGCAGTCAAAGCCACCCTTACGCGTTCAACGGTGAAGACGGGTTTGTTCAAGCGGCGTGTGATACAGGTGGCAAGGCGTTTTGGCGCCCTTAAGAAGTGGGCTGACTTCAGCAACGTAAGCATCCAGAAGTTGATATCAAGCTTTGAGGGCACACTGATTTACGAGGAGGGCTTGAAAGAGGTTTTCAGCAAAGATCTTGACGCCGACGGGCTTGTCCGCGGGCTCGGCAGGATTCGCAGCGGCGAGGTAAACCTCCAAGTTGTTGAGACAGGCGGCAACGCAACCCCCGTCGCTCGTGTGGGAATTGAACGGGTAAGTATGAAAACTGATCTTATCCCGCCTGAGAAAATGCGTGCAGTTCTTATCGCAGCAGCCAAAGCTCGATTGCTAAACGAGACAGACAACTTCGTCTGCACGAACTGCTGGGACTACATGGAAACCATCCGCATCAAAGACTTGCCTGACAAGCCGAAATGCCCACGATGCGGATCATTTGCCTTGGGCTTGCTGAAGGTTGAGGAGGAGAAGGCTTTGCCGCTGGTTGAAAAGAAGGGGCACTTGGCGAAGGACGAGGAGAAACTGCAACAGCGTGCGAAGCAGACGGCAGCGTTGATTGAGAAGTACGGCAAGGTAGCGGCGGTTGCCCTGAGCGCCAGGCGAGTCTTGACAGCCGACGTGGCGGATGTTCTGTCGAAGGAGCCGAAGCTTTCAGACCGATTTTACGAGTTAGTCATGGAAGCCGAACGTAAGGCGCTAAGCAAAAGATTTTGAAAGATGCGCCTACAAGTTCAGCGATGCTAAGCAACCGTTGCACCACCTTAGACTTATCGTTTTCTAGCGGAAAAAATCTGTATCATCAACAACATCAACAACAACAATAGCTTTGACGAATCATGTTGTTTTCGACGAAAAAGTAGGCTGCAAGAAAAGTATTTCGTGTCCCCAAAAAACTTGGGTTTTTTCCATTGATTAACAGCAACTTTTTAAGTCGAGAGCCGCTTAATTTTGCTTATAATCTTACTATGTCAATAGGAGAATTAGCGCGTGGAAATAAGTCGTAAGAATTTACGCAACGAAGTTCTTGAACGCATCAAATACGTTAAAACCTGCGTCATGGCGCGGGAGCTCTGCCTGCTTGTACGCACCAACAGAGCCATCTTGGAACCCGAGGATGTGCGGGAGGTCTGCCAGTACATTTCAAAACTCTGCAAAGAAGAAGGCTGCAACGAACCAAGCGAACTGTGCACGAAAGCATCCAACGCCATCGGCTCAGCAGACGAAGAGAAATACCTTGAACTGTGCGCTCAAAGCTGCGTAAAATGCGGCGAAGCAAGAAGACCGCTCCCGAAAAAAGACGGTTACGTGGCATAAAAAGTATGCAAATGTTAAACAGGTGAAAACCCAGAAAATGTTTATTGCCCCTTTTGTTCCAAGCCCAAGCACCGTGGTAGAGTACATGCTGAAGCTGGCTGATTTGAAGGCTGGCGAAGTGCTTTTTGACCTCGGTTCAGGAGACGGCAGAACCGTGATCATGGCGGCGAAAACCTTCGGCGCCCGCAGCGTCGGCGTCGAGCTTCGTGAGGACTTGGCGAAGAAAGCGTTGGCATCGATTCATGAGAACGGTCTCGAGGGCAGGGTAACCATCATGAACGGCGACATGTTCAACGTTAACCTGACTGAAGCCGACGTGGTCTACCTGTACCTGACGACGAGTGCAAACGAGAAGATCAGGCCGAAACTTGACAGCGACCTTAAAAAAGGCGCGCGTGTCGTGTCGCATGACTACGAAATCATCGGTTGGCACCCCGAGAAAGTCGAGAACTTCGTTGAAAACCCCCAACTCGGTTACCCGTCGCACACCATCTATCTGTATCGAAAACTATAGTTTTCTATCTTGTTTTTTGGAAAAAGATTTTTAGTCTCGCTCTTCCTTGACCTCATAGAGGCATAACCTGCAAATGCAGTTTGTTCCTTGGCAAAACATAGCTGACTGGCATTGCAAAGCATGTGGCCACTGCTGCAAACTCTACAGCGTGGTCTTAAGCTTCCCAGAATGGCTAAGGCTCACGAAAACCTTCGGCGTGGAAGCCACCTTGACAGGCATAGACCGATTCTACATTAAACGGGTCGGCGACGGCTCCTGCGCCTTCCTCTGCAACGACGCCAACAACTACTACTGCGGACTGCAAAACATGAAGCCTGAAGCATGCAAAATCTGGCCTTTCAAAGTTCTCTCGGAACCAAGGTACGGCGAGGCAAACAGGGCAGCCTACGATTACCGTGGCATAAGGTTCTACGTTTACGGCGACACGATGTGCAGCGGGTTACGCTATGGCGCGCCAACCTGGGATTTCCAGCACACCACCATAAGAGAATTCGCCGAAATAGCCCTCGGAGTGCGTGAGGTTCAATACAAGACCACACGGGCGCCCGCTTATAGCCCGATGCAACAATGGGGAAGAAAACTGTTCCGATGAAAAGGATTTTTCCGTCGTTTGCATGGAGTAGGTTTTTAAGCAGTTTTCACCCTTAACGACAAATTAACTGTTAACACTTGAGGTCTCTTGCATGTCTAAAGCCAAAGTCGGCGTTTCAATGCTTTTCTGCCTAGGCGAACCGTTCAATCGGATGGTTAAACGCTTAGGCACCATGCAAACACGGTTCATTGAAATCGTGGATGACGGCGTTCAGGAACTCAGCAAGAAAAGAGTCGCCGCCCTCAAGGAAGCAGCGAAAAGCTACAGTCTAGAGTACACGTTGCACGCGCCCTTCGCAGACATCAACATTGCCTCCCCCTCAAAAGACCTGCTCAACGCCTCATTAAAACGCCTCAAGCAATCCATGACTTACTCGAACGAGTTAGACGCCAAAGTATGGGTTTTTCATCCCGGCGCGAAAACAGGCATCAGCCAATTCTACCCCGGCGCAGAGTGGAAACAGAACGTTGAAAGCATCCGAGAGCTCTACAGGGCAGCAGAAGAATACGGCTTAAACATTGCGCTGGAGAACCTGCCTGGGAAATACTGGTTTTTGATGCATAAACCCGAGGAGTTCACGCGGTTTTACCGTGAAACCAACCTGCCCCTCGGCATCGCCTTGGACCTTGGTCACGCGCACCTTGAAGGTCAGATAGAGCCGTTCTTCAAGATGCTTGCTGACAAGATTGTGCACGTGCACGCAAGCGACAACGACGGCTCAGACGACCAGCACCTTGGCATCGGCAAGGGCAAAATCGACTACGGCTGGTTCAAGCAAACCATGAACAGGATTGGCTACGACAAGGCGGTAATCATCGAGTCCATAACAGACGTTCCTGAAAGCCTCCAGAAGCTCAAGCAGCTTCTCGCCTAGTTTTCTTTAAGTGGCAAATCAAGAACCATGAGATCCTCGGCGACAAGGGTGTTTGCAAAAACTTTTTTCGCCTGTTCCAGCAGTAACGTGGCGTCAGGGTACCTCGCGCTAACATGCGTCAAAACCAGCCTCTTCGCCTTAGCCTCTTTCGCCTGTGCGGCGGCTTGGCTGGGGGTTGAATGGCCATCCGCCGCAGCTTTTTCTGCCAATGCATCGTCGAATGTGCTTTCATGAATGATCAAGTCAGCGTCTGCCGCGAACTTGGCGAACCCATCGAAAGGTCTAGTGTCGCCCGTGTAAACGATCTTGCGCCCCGACCGAGGCGGACCCATCACGTCTCCCGGCTTAATCGCCCTGCCATCAGGTAGCGTTATTTCTTGCCCGCTTTGAAGCTTAGACCACAGTTCGCCCACTGGAACCCCGAGTTCCTTGGCTTTCTTGGGGTAGAACTTTCCAGGACGCGGCTTTTCAACAAGCGCGTAAGCATAACTTTCAATTGCATGGTTAGATTTGGCGGCTACAAGACTGCAGTTTTCGTCGTCAACGAGTGTACCTTCGCTGAGGATTTCGTAGATTTCCACGGGGAACGTTAAGCCGAAGTTGAGTGTTTCTTTGGTGCAGACAAGAAAATTCTTGATTCCCACTGGACCATAAACCTGGACTGGTTCTTTGCGGTCCATCAGCGCCATCGTCTGCAAAACCCCAGGCAAACCGAGCACGTGGTCTCCGTGCAGGTGAGTCAGGAAAACTTTGAGTTTCTTGTGGAAGCTTACTTTTGCCTGCATCATCTGCCGCTGAGTGTTCTCGCCGCAGTCAAACATCCACAGCTGCCGCGGGCAATCGACGACGACGGATGGGAGGCTCCGCTTGAGGGTGGGCACGCTGCCGCTTGTTCCCAGGAAAACCACGCGGATACTCACTTGTCTTGCACCTTCTCGAACACTGCGATTTCCCTTGTCAACGTTCTGTGCACGTAGGCGAAGTGGGATTCCACATGCCTGAAACCCAACGCTACGCCTAACGCTTTGATGTTTAATGTTTTGGGCGAAGCAATACAAATCCGTTGCCCCACCAGTAGCAACTCATACGAGACAGCCAAAACCTGCTGTACCAGCTGTTTTGTGGTCGATTTCAAGGTGCTTGCTGAGCGACCATACGGCGGGTCAGTGACCACGCAGTCCACCCTGAGAAACGGCAGCCGCCGAGCGTCCGCCAACACCAACCCCTCAGCGGTGATGTTGAAGTGAGCCAGGTTTTTCTTGCAGCCCAGAATCATCCGTTTCTGAGCATCCGCGCCCAGCGCCTTGCAGCCGATGTACGTGGCTTCGATAAGGGACGTGCCTGTGCCGCAGAACGGGTCAAGCACCAAGCACTCGGTTTTTCCATGTGCCAGGTTGACCATGCAACGTGCGAGTTTGGATGGCATGGCGGACGGGTGGAAGAAGGGTTTCTTGCGTGGTCTGCGTTCGCTGAAGGTTTTAGTCTGGATTTCGGTGAGTTTTAAGCCGAACACGAGTTCTTCATTGGTTACGATGCCGATGAAGGTTTTGTCTGGGTTTTTCAAGTTGACTTTGGCTTCTGGCGCGCGCTGAAGTATCGCCTTGCCCAGTTTGCCTTCCAGCCTCATGGTGTTGATGGCTTGGTCAGCGTAGTTTTTTATGCGGTTCACCCGTACCGAGAAGGTTTCGCCCGGCTTCAGGACGGCTTCGAAATCGGCGTTGCCTGCGGCTTCGACGACTGCTTTTTCCGTCGCGTCCGATGTGAAAAGCTCCAACGCGCAAAGCCTCGTAAAAGCGGCTCGCACCTGCACCGCTCGGACGCAGTTTGGGTCCGCTTCAAGGCGCAGGGTCTGGTCCAAAGCCTCAGCGTTCTCGTAGCCGTAGCCTTCGGCTTCCAGAATGGCTTTAACTTCCGCGGCAGGCAGCGATTCGCTTTCGCCTGACAGGAGAAAAAACAGTTTTGCCACTAATTTTGCGCCTTAAGTTCTTGGCTTAGCAGCGGCGCCAACGAAACCTTGCTGACGCTTCCGGGTACGCTGTCGGTGCCCACGATTTCCTCCACGCCCGCATCAAGAATCCGCTTCTCAGCGTCGCCGATTAGCAAGCCGTGCACGCAAGCGCAGAAAACGTGTTTTGCGCCTTGCTCGCGCAGGATTTTTGCCGCTCCCACGATGGTGCCTCCCGTGCTGATTATGTCATCGAAAATGATCACGGTCTGCCCTTTCACGTTTAAGCCCTGTGCTGTCTGCACCGTTTGCCCAGTGTGGCGGTCACGCTGCTTATCCAGGTGCCCCGCGTCGCCGCCTAAAACTTGCTGCGCCTGCCTCGCAATGTACATGGCTCCTTTGTCTGGGGAAAGGGCGAACGCACCCCTGTAGCCTTTCTTCACGAAATACTCCGCCAGCAGCGGTATGGCACTGAGGGTTTTAGCTGGAAACGGAAACTTTGCAAGCGCGGGCTCCGAGTGAATATTAACGGTGACTAGCTCGTCAATTCCCGCTGCCTTGAGCATCCGCGCGACGGTTTCAACGCTGATGCCCTCTCCAGCGAGAAACATCTTGTCCTGACGCGCATAAGCCAAATACGGCACTACAGCTGTGACTTTCTTGGCGCCGCCACGCTTAGCCGCGTCAGCCATAAACGCCAGCTGAAAAAGCTTGCCATCCTGAGCTGGGGGACAAGTGGTCTGCACGATAGCCACATCCTCGCCCCGCACGGCACCGTCCAAGCGGACGTAGGATTCGCCGTCGGGAAAAACCTTGAATGCAACAGGTACACAGCCGAAACCTGTCAGCGTTGAAACCCCTTCAGCAAGCTCTTTTGACGCTGGACCACAGACAACCTTCATGCTTGTTTCCTCTTGCCCTTTAAAATGTAAGTTAGGGTTTTAAGGCTTTATCTGCGATGGATTTTCATGCATTCCAGATAGCCCTCGATTGCTTCCTTAATGTTGCTTAAGGCTTCTTCTCTGGTTTCGCCTTCGCTTGCCACGGGAAGCTCCAAACACTTGACAACGAAACCGCCTTCTTCGGCAGGTTCAAGCAAAATAGTGAATTCTTTAGCAACCATGAAGTAACCTCGACCTATCTTAATCTAACAATAGATATGGGCATATTTACATTAACAGGTTACTGTATGCGTAACAGTTTTTAAGCTAAGCTCAATTTTTCTTTGAGAAGGCTTTGAAGATTATGGACACTTGGCGTTTACTGCCTCTCCAAACTGACAACGCGTTTATGAATATGGCTATTGACGAGGCAATCTTGACTGCCCGAATTGAAGAACAGGTGCCAAACACTCTGCGTCTTTACCGTTGGCAGCCTTCCACCGTAAGCGTTGGCAAGAACCAGAATCCCGCTGCCGAGGTTTACCTTGATGCGTGCAGGCGGCTGGGCGTTGACGTGGTCCGTCGTATGAGCGGCGGCGGCACCGTTTACCACGATTATGAGGGCGAAGTCACCTACAGCGTCGTCGCGGAATCGGCTGCTTTGGGCTCGGCAGACATCACCACGGTCTACGCTAAAATCTACGAGGCGATAAAAAAGGCGTTCGGGCTTCTGGGCATAACCGCGGATTTCAGCAGCGGCGACGCAAGAAACTGCCCCAACATGACGGTTAACGGCAAAAAAATCTCGGGAAGCAGCCAAGCCATAACCCGCGGCGTCGTTCTCCAACACGGCACAGTGCTGCGAAGCATCGATTTGCCAAAAATGTTCACCCTATTGAAGCTGAGAAACGCGAGTTGCACCCAAGCCGCAGACATCGGCAAACGCAAAATCACCAGCATAGAAAACGAGTTAGGACACGCTGTTACGCATGGAAAAGTGGCGGACGTGTTGGCTGAAGGTTTCGAGTCGGTTTTGAAGGTCAGGCTTGAGCTTGGCAAGTTGACCCCACGCGAAGTGGAGACGGCGAACCGCCTCTGCAAAGAAAAATATGCCACCAAAGAGTGGATTTTCGAGGGCAAAACCCGCTAGACTTTCTCCTTGTGCCACCGCACGCCCTGCGCAGTGTCCTCAAGCACGATGCCCATTGCCTTGAGTTGCGCCCTTATCGCGTCAGCTTCCTTCCAGTTCTTCGCTTTCCGCGCTTCCTCACGCCTCCGCACCAGCGCGTCGATGTCTGCTGGCAGGGCTTCTTCAACCTGCACTTCGCCGATAACGCCTAAAACCCCGTCTAGCCGCAACATTAATCCGCCGACATCCGCCGCCTCCTGCCTGCTCACCATGTTAGCATCAAGCAGATTGTTTATTTCCCGAACGAAATCAAACAGCGACGCCAACGCAGTCCCGATGTCCAAGTCGTCATCCATCGAGCCGCCAAAGCATGCCTCAAGCTTCTCGATTAAAGTGGCGACTTTTCCGTTGCTGTTTTTGTCGCCGTCAACATCATGTAAGCGTCGAACAAAGTTCCGCAGCCTGTCCACTGCGCCTTTCGCGGATTCCAAGCCTTCAAACGTGAAGTTGAACTGCTGCCGATAATGCGTGGACATCAGCAGGTAGCGGATTGCGATCGGGTCGTACCCTTTCGCCAGCAGGTCTCGAAGTGTGTAGAAGTTGCCGAGGCGCTTAGCCATCTTTTTGCCCTCAACCAGCAAATGCTCATTATGCAGCCAGTAATTGACGAATTTCTTGCCTGTCGCTGCCTCGCTCTGGGCAATCTCGTTCTCATGATGCGGGAATATGTTGTCTACGCCGCCGCAGTGGATGTCGAAGGTTTCGCCCAGATACTTCATCGACATCGCCGAGCATTCAATGTGCCAGCCAGGCCTGCCCTTGCCCAAATCCGTTTCCCAGAAAACGTCGCCGTCTTCAGGCGTCCAAGCCTTCCACAACGCGAAGTCCTGCGCCTCTTCCTTGGCGTACTCGTCTTGGCTGACCCGTGCGCCCGCCTTAAGCTCGGCGACCTTGATGTTTGACAGCTTGCCGTAATCGGGGAATTTGCTGACTGCATAGTAGATTGAGCCGTCTTCGCCGCGGTAAGCATAGCCCTTAGCCATCAACGCCTTGATTAAGGCAACCATTTCGGGGATGTGGTCAGTGGCTCGAGGGTAAACGTCAGCTGGCTGAATGTTCAACGCTTTCACGTCTTCGAAGAAAACCTTGATGTAGAAATCAGTGAACTGCCTCAAAGACGTCTTCTTATCCTGACTGTGCTTAATCGTCCTATCATCAACATCAGTCAGGTTCATAACATGCGTAACCTTGAAGCCGCGGTAAACAAGCCAACGCTTCAGCAAATCCTCAAAGAGGAAAGCCCTGAAATTGCCGATGTGTGCGTAATCGTAAACCGTGGGTCCGCAAGTGTACATCTTCACCTTGCCAGCCTCCAACGGCTCAAACGCTTCCTTCTTACGTGTCAGCGTGTTAAAGAAACAAATACCATTTTGCATGTTCATTTCTCCTCCAAAAGTATAAGGAATTTTTCTCGACTTATACCAGCCTCTCTCAGTATCGCCCTGTAAAGTCCAGGCTTAATCTCTTTTCCAAGATGCACAGGTACCACAATTCTGGTTTTTCCTTGATTAATCAAAATGACGTGTGAACCCTTCTGGCGAATAACTTTGAAGCCCTCGCGTTCCAGAATTCTTATCAACCTTTTAGAATCTATCGGTGGAATTTTAGGCAAGCGCTTTCACTTTTTGTATACCCACGACTTTTTCCTTCAGTAAATCTTTCTTTTCTTGCTCAGTTAATGTCTCCCAGTAAAGGTCAATGGCTTCTTTCACGTTTTCCATAACTTCCGCCAACGTGTCGCCTTGCGTGTGGCAGCCGGGCAGCGCAGGAACTATAGCTACGTACCCGCCTGTTTCATCTTCCAGAAGTACTACATCGAAATCTCGCATGCAATTACCGACCTGTTTAAGGAACAAGGCAAATATAAAAATTCTTATGAAATCACCAAACAGCAGTCATCTTTAAGCACTTAACTCGAACTAAGGATCCTTTTTTCCTCAGCTTCCTAAAATTATTCCTTTAAGGTAAGTGGTCGAAGTGTCCACAACCTTAGTCAATAAGGTTCTGCCCAGCAAATTTTCTTTGTCTCTTATAACTATAGGCTTGTAGGCGAAGTTGCGTCCCACCCATGAGTCATCCACTTTTCCCCGCTCGTCAACCAGCACTTCCCCCGCCCACCCTATCCAGCGCCTATTTTTTTCAAAAGAAATCCGCTTAGCCAACTCCGCCGCCACGGCGCTTCTGCGCTTAATCTCCTCTTTTGCCACTAAGCCATCCTGCATTTGAGCTGCGGCGGTTTTAGGTCTGGCAAAGAACTTTGACACGTTGGTCACATCAGGCTTAACCTCTTCCAGAAGCCTCAGCGTTCTTTCAAAAGCTTCCTTAGTTTCTCCTGGGAACCCAACGATGACGTCGGTGGCAAGCGTCAAATCAGGGAACTGCGCCCTAAACGCGTCAACAATTCCCTTGAACTCGGCTGCCGTGTAAAACCTGCGCATCCGCTTCAACGTTTCATCATCGCCGCTTTGCACGGGCAAATGCAGAAATTTGAAGAACCTGTCGCTCTTGAAGGAGTCAATCAACTGATCTTGGATGTCAATTACCATGTTGGGCGTCATCATGCCAATCCTAACCTTGAAATCAGCATGCAAGCTATCCAACGTCCGCAATAACTCGGCAAGGTTACTGTGCAAGTCTCTCCCGTAGCACGCCGTGTCCTGCGAGGTCAACCAAAACTCCTTAGCGCCCCCCGCAAAGTCGGCTTTCACTCGTTCCGTGACTTCTTTTACGCTGTAGCTTCGCAGGTGCCCCCTTGCAAAAACGACGCAGCAGTAAACGCACGAGCCCAAGCAGCCGTAGTTTATCGGCACCACGCTTATGACTGGGTTAGATTTGATTCTCGGAAGGTCAAGCTTCGGCTTCCCGTTTAAGCCGCCTAAATCGACAACTTTCTCGCCAGCAACAACACGTTTGACCACATCCACTATTTCCTCACCAACCGCTGGACCGATCGCGCCGTCAAAACGCACTTCGCGAAGTAGCCGTTCAAAACTGATCTTGGGCAGGCAGCCTGCGACGATAAGCTTCTTGCTCTTTGGCGCACGCTTCATGGCGTCTATGATGCGGTTTTCGGTTGGTCCTTTCACGGCGCAGGTGTTGTAGATGAGCACGGTGGCTTCTTCTTCTGAGGCGACAAGTTGGAAGCCAGCCTGTGCTAGGCAGCCTGCTAAGACTTCGCCGTCAGCCATGTTTGCTGAGCAGCCGAAACTTTTAAGGAAAACCTGCAATAACCATGTACACCAGCATGTTAGATATTTCAATAAAGAATAAAAACTTAAAGGTTTCTGAGCGGAAATTGACAGAAAGCTGCAACATACCTTATTTAATGCTTATAAGCAATGGCATGAACATGTTATAGGCATATTTATAGCATATTATATAGATGTATAGGTTACAAGCGATAGCTTAGTCATTCAATCACAAATTGGGAGAGATGAACCAGATGAAACTAATCACTCTGTATCTACCTGAAACCTATATAAAAGCTTTGGACCAGCTGGTTGACGAGCGGTTCTATCCTAACCGAGCCGAAGCCATCAGAGTCGCCATACGCGACTTGATCAGTGCCGAGGTTTGGAGGCGAAGGGGCGTTGACTAAACACCCATCAGTCCACGAGGAAGCGCTCAAGAACCAGTTGACGATTGATGATGTTAAGGTCGAGGTTGTCCCAAAAATGATCGACAACTCCATTGTCCTCGGAGGCCCACACATAGTTCAAAAGCCTAGAACCAAAATGAAGGCTGGGATTTCAAAGTCTAGAATGGCTCCGAAAAGAACCAGCCGACTGGAGAAAGCCACGCATTACCTCTATGACTTGGAGGAAGCACACTCGCCAGAAAAGCCCCTCAACGTCGACTTTGGCCTGTATCAGATGGAAGATTACTGACAGCTAACCCCCTTTTTCCTTTCGTTTCCTCTTGAAGTTTTAGAGCATTTTTGAGGAAAAGCTCTTATTCGCATGTACCTTTCTACCAATCATGAACAATATCCTTACCCAGATAAGACAAGACCTGCACGATAACGCGGACTTGCAAACTCAGAAAACGTTTCAGCGTTTCTTTAAAGATCAAGTAAAATATTACGGCGTTAAAACCCCAACTGTCGGGAAAATAGCCAAGAAACATTGGCAACAAGTGAAAACACTGGATAAACAAGCCATCTTCAAGCTCTGCGAAGAGCTTTACCGCTCAGACTACACTGAAGAAGCGTTCGTAGTTTCATATTGGCTTCCCAACTACGTTGAGCACTTGGACCCGACTGATTTAGCCACCTTCAAAGAGTGGATTGAACGGTACATCAACAACTGGGCTAAATGCGACGGCTTCTGCAACCACACCATCGGCGACCTGATCCAGAAATACCCGCAAACCTTACCTGAAGTCAAAAGCTGGGCTAAAAGCGGAAACCGCTGGCTTAAGCGCGCTGCGGCTGTTTCACTTATTGTTCCCGCGAAGAAGGGCAGTTTTCTGCAGGACGCTTTTGAAATATGCGATGTGCTGCTGGCCGATGGGGATGACATGGTGCAGAAGGGCTACGGGTGGCTGCTGAAAGAGGAAAGCCGAAAGCATCAGCAGGAAGTTTTCGACTACGTGGTTAAGAACAGGTCAGTCATGCCTCGAACCGCCTTAAGGTACGCCATCGAGCTTATGCCTAAAGAACTCAAGACTGAGGCAATGAAAAAAGGTTAAACCAAAGACGCAGGTAAAAGAAATCGCTGACGTGAATGTTTTGACGGAAAACTCAATCTTGACCGAGAAGTTGAACAAGAATTACGGAGCTGTAAAAGCCGTCAACGACCTTTGCTTGGAAGTGCATGATAAAGAAATCTTCGGGTTTTTAGGGCCTAACGGAGCGGGGAAAACAACAACCATCCGGGTCCTAACAACTTTGACTCGTCCCACGTCTGGTTCCGCGTCAGTTGGCGGCTTTGATGTCGTAAAAGAACCAGATAAGGTTAAGCGACTGATCGGTGTTGTGCAGCAGCATTTAACGTTAGACAGAGATTTGACGGTGCGTGAGAACATGGAGTTTCATGGTCGGCTCCATCGTTTGGGTTCTTCGGAGCGGAAACGGCGGATAGCCGAGTTGCTTGACTACGTTGAACTACAAGATTTTGCTGATAAAATGGTGGATACGCTTTCTGGCGGAATGAAGAAGCGGGCGGCGATAGTGTGCAGCCTTCTGCATGAACCTAAAGTGCTTTTTCTAGATGAACCCACCGTGGGTCTGGATGCTCAAGCGCGGCGTCGGCTATGGGATTTGGTGCGTCGGCTAAACTTGGAGGGCACCACGATATTTCTCACTACCCATTACATTGAAGAAGCTGAAGCACTATGCGGACGAGTCGGCATTATGCATCATGGCAACCTGATTGCTTTAGGCACGCCAACTGAGCTGCGCAGGAAACTTGGGCCAGTAGCTGTAGAGTTGCTAGTTGATAACCGACAGACACGCTATGAGTTTTTTGCTGATCGCGCTGAGGCAGCACGGTACGTCGAGAAACTGCCAGCTAACGTCAAAACCGTGATAATTCGTGATTCTAACTTGGAGGATGTTTTTATAGAGCACACTGGCGAGAGGGTTGACGAAGCCTAATGCTGGAGTTCCTAAAAGACATTTACTCGATTTTTTGGGTAGATTTGCGTAATCTAAGTCATCACTGGCGCTCAACTGTCGCCACAAGCCTGATCCAGCCTATCTTATACTTGTTGGCTTTCGGTTATGGACTGGGCAGAGGCGTCAGCATAGACGGCGTAAGTTATCTTGCTTTTGTCATCCCAGGCATCGTCGCTTTAACCGCTTTTTCGTCGAGCTTCAACGGCTCCGCATCAAAGCTTCAGATCGACCGGCTCTTTTACAGGAGCTTTGATGAATTCTTGATATCACCGATAAACTTGTACTCTATTGTTGTCGGTAAGGCACTTGTCGGGATAGTTCGAGGATTAATTAGCTCCGTGGCGATACTAATTTTGGGGTTTATCCTTTCGCCTACGTTGATCATTAGCCCCGTTTTTGTTCTGACGCTGTTTGTTTCCTGTTTCGTTTTTGCCCTCTTCGGCGTCATGGTCGCTTCCATGTTCAATAACCACGTTCACATGAGCACTTTTAACAACCTGGTGAATTTGCCAATGACGTTCTTGTGCGGCACCTTCTTCTCCTTAACTCAAGTACCCGAAGTCGTCAAGGTCGCGCTTTATCTATTGCCGTTGACTCATTCAAGTGAATGCTTGCGTGCAGCCGCTTTGAACCAGGCGTTTCCATGGTTTTCCCTTGTGGCTCTCGTGAGTTTCGGCGTAGCGTTCTTCTTTTGTTCCGTTTTTGTGTTGAAGAAGGCAAGTGCATGAGCGACAAATTAACAAGAGGGTGCGGATGGAGTTGAAACAGCAAGTAATCACTTTGCCTGACGGGCGTCAACTGGGCTGTTGCTCCGTGGGCGAAGGCAAACCCGTCGTTTACTTTCACGGAACCGCCAGCAGCCGCCTCGAAGTTCTGCTTTTAGAAGACCTCGCATGTACTGCTGGGCTGCAGATAACCGCCATCGATAGGCCCGGCTATGGCTTGTCAACATTCAATCAGAGAAGGCGGCTTCAAGATTTCAATATTGACGTCAATTCCCTGGTTGACCACATAGGCATAAAAAGGTTCGGTGTGTTAGGCTGGTCTGGCGGAGGCGTCTTTGCTCTTGCTTACTTGGCCTGTTTTCCAGAGCGTGTTACTAAGGCAGTGGTTGCAGGGGTTCCCGCGTTGCCTTTCGATGTGTCAACGGCGCACAATATGCCTTTGGCGCGGTTTGTGATGCAAATCCCTTTTGCAGGTTTTTTAGCCATGAAAAGGATGAGCAGCCAGGTGCTCAGAGCCAACGGTGACATCCCTGCTTTTTTGAGGTCAAGACAGGGAAAACAGATGCTTCACGCCTGCTCCAGAAGCGACTTGAAGTTTTTTTCTGACCCAGCTTGGATGGCGCTGATGTATCAGTCGATGGCTGAAGCGTTTCGTCAAGGTGACGTCGGCGTTAAAACGGTGCTTATGGAGCATCAGGTTTTCATGAAGCCTTGGGATGTATCGCTTTCCAAGATTCCTGCGGGCAAATTGGTTGTTTGGCATGGGTCTGAAGATAAAACTTGCCGAGTCGTCAACGCGCATTTGAATGCGAAGAGCGTTCCTGGGTCGCAACTGGATATTTTCGAAGGCCAAGGGCACTGCGTCATGTTTGAGAACTTTGGAAAGTTAGGCAAACTTCTGGATTCCGACTAGCTGTTGCGGATTCCACTGAATTCAGGTTCTCCAGCCTGGAGCGGTTTTCTTGCGCAGTGCGATCACTTGGACGAAGCCGATGACCTGCAGCGCGATCCAAACGGATGAGTAGAAGAAGTAGTAGACGAAGAATTCATGCAGCTTCATCTCTTTGAACCCGAGTTTTCTCGATAACCCGTAGAAAGTGAGAGCCGTCAACGCGAACCCGAAAAGCGAAATAGTTATGATTTTTAGCATGTTAGCCGTGGTGAGGGAGACAAGAAAAACTGGGAGCATGATGTTGAATTTCATTGACAGGAACAGTGAGAAAAACAGAATTGAACTGTACATCCAGTCGCTTGGCACTATTGCGCTCGCAAAGAAAATTGCAATCGACGGGTAGAGGAAGAAAAGGCCGGGCAGGAAAACCTGCGGTTTCTTGACGAATTTTTTCGCCAGTTCACGGTACCAGGCGAGTGTCCACAAGGCTTGGCCTATCGCCCATCTTCGACGTTGCTTAAACCATTTGTTCCAATCGCCGTAGACAACGTTTTTGACTTCAACCTCTGCGGTGTAGGTGCAGGTGCCATCTTGCAGGAAGACTCTTGTTGAGAGGTCGATGTCTTCCGCCACGACTTTGTGGAACCCGCCGAGTTTCTCGAACGTTTCCCGTTTAATCGCGAAGGCGGCGCCGTTTACGGCGGGGCATTGCTTCATATACTTTGAAGATAGCCAAGCGCTAACGTTGTAGGTGAAGTACTCGTAGTAAGCCATTTTCGACAGGAACGATTTCTCTTTCTTGACCCTCTTCTTGATGTCAAGGACATCGGTCATTTGCATTTCCATGATGATTTTTTTCAAGAAGTCGGGGTCAGCCGTGATTTGGACGTCTGAGTCTAAGAAAAGAAGCACTTTTCCTGATGATGCCTTGAACGCGTCGTTTAACGCGTTTGCTTTTCCCTTTCGTTCCTCGTTGACGACTAATCTGATTTCCTCTGTGTCTAACCGTTTTATTTCTTCAGAAAACTCTGGGGTGGGCTCATCAACGGTCACGAAGATTTCTTTACTTACGTCCTGCGAACAAAGCTGGTTCAGCATGCCAGCTAGTTGATTCGATTCTCTGTAGACTGGAATGAAGATGCTGATGTCCACTGCCAAACCCTAGCAAACAAATATTCGTCCAAACAGTTTTTAAATTATTCCAAAAAAAAGGGCAAGTAAACTGGAGTGGCACCATAGAGTTCGGGGTTTCTGTTTAGTAGTAATTCGAGGAAAAGACTTTTTTTGGCCAAGTCTGTTTTTTGGGTTTTTGTCGGTTTTGGCATCGCTAAATTATTATCTTTGTCGAAGACTGTTATTGGCGGTATGACATCGCATGTTAAGGGTTTAGGTTTGCTTTCTGGCGGGTTAGACAGCATGCTCGCCGTGGAACTGGTTCGAAGGCAAGGCGTCGAAGTAGTAGCCTTCAA
This sequence comes from Candidatus Bathyarchaeota archaeon, assembly GCA_963768345.1. Classification (GTDB taxonomy): domain Archaea; phylum Thermoproteota; class Bathyarchaeia; order Bathyarchaeales; family Bathycorpusculaceae; genus Bathycorpusculum. Next base: position 67,048 of record CAVYHL010000005.1, read on the forward strand.
CGTTAAAACCCCGTTCTGCATCCCCAAGAAAGACGGAACCAGCGAGGCAGCCCAAGCCGCAGACCAGTTGAAGGTTCCTCTTAAGGTCGTCAGCGTCGGAGGGGATTACGTGCGGATGCTTCGCCACCCGAAGTTCGGCTACGGCAGGAACATGAACCCCTGCATCGACTGCAAGATATTCATGATTAAGAAAGCCAAGAAGTACGCCAAGGAAATCGGCGCCACCTTCATCTTCACGGGCGAAGTTCTCGGCGAAAGACCGAAATCCCAGCATCTTCCAGCCCTGCGCGTCATCGAGGAAGAGTCAGGCTTGAAAGGCAAACTTCTAAGGCCGCTGTCCGCCAAGCTGCTGCCTGAAACGGCGGCTGAGAAGAAAGGCTTGGTTTGCAGGGCGGGGCTGCTTAGCATCGCTGGCAGGTCAAGGAAGCCTCAGTTCCAGCTTGCGAGAGAGTTCGGAATTTCCAGTTACCCGTCTCCTGCTGGCGGATGCCTGCTCACATGCGAGGAGTATGCGAAGAAGCTGAGGGACTTGTTTGCCCATAAGAAACGCATCTCCATTGCTGACATTGCCCTACTCAGGGTCGGCAGGCACTTCCGAGTCGGCAAAAACAAGATAATCGTGGGAAGGAACGAGGCGGAAAACAAGTTCCTTGCCGAACATAAAGCGCCGAGCGACTACTACTTTGAGCTGCCCGACATCGTGGGTCCAATAACCCTCCTGCAGGGACCGAAAACCAAGGGCGCCATCGAAGCAGCCGCCAAGCTGACCGCCTGCTACTCCGATGCTAAGGCGGGAGAAGTCAGGGTGAACTTTGGCAGAGAAGCCCTCAACAAATCAGTAAACGTCGCCGTTCCAGACAGGGCTGACGTGGAGAAACTGCGGGTTGGCAACGTAAAGAATTAGGCGGTCTAATCCGCATGTGCCATTTTGTTGGAGGCATTTTTCGGTTCGTGCGCCGGTTCAGAACTCCCCTGTCTTTTCGGGGCAGAGTGAAAACAACTGTATCATCAACAACATCAACAACAACAAGCCGACGGCAGGTTTTGTGTGCGTGCAACAGCTACCCCCCGGTCAACTAGATGCTTCAAATATGCCCCAAATATGATTCAACATGGCTCAACATAGAAAAGTACGCGTGTTTTTCCATATGAAATGGCGCTTTTTCAACATTCACCCGTCGCAGAACTAGAAAAATTTCTCTTAATCGATGGCACGTGACTTTTCCGCTGGAAAAAGCAACTTCCGTTTAGTAAAAAACAGAACCGCCAAAGCGACAAAGCAAGCCGCGCCGAAGGCTAAGTAAATGATTCCGTCGGTTATTTCCTGCGATGCCGAGGTTTCACTGAAGTGGATGTAAGGGTTATGGTGGTCGGTGACGACGCCGTTTAGCCCGTCGGAAAGCCTCCATGAGCCGAGAATCAGAAGCGCCATTCCGCCGATGACCAGCAAAACGACTAGCACGAGCCCCCAACGAATCGGCTTGCCGTAACGAGGCCAAGTTGACATGCACTTCTCTTCGACGGCTTGACTTAAAAATTTTTAGAGGGCGGGCAGCGGCGGGATTGAGGCGGGACAACAACAAACGCGCACGTGAAAGGATAAAATTATATTTGGAAGCGTCGTCATTAAACTGCCCGACTGAGGGTCCGTGGCGCAGTACGGATAGCGCGTCAGCCTTCTAAGCTGAAAGTCGTGGGTTCAAATCCCACCGGACCCGCCATACTCTTAACAAAGATGTCATTATCTGCCTTTTCTGTTCCAATGCTGTTCCCTTCTATTCCCACGTTAATAGTATGTTTAGAAAAAACTCTTTTCCCCTTAAACATATTGATAATGAATTATTCTTTGACTGTTGCCTCTTTTCTCTAGGATACCTTCAATATGATGATAAAGTTGTCATTGGTTGGATAGAGGCTTGAGGCAGAGGAGGAGAACTATAAGAAGAATAGATTAATTCTCCTCTTTTTTTATGTTTTAGATTAAGGTAAATTCATAAGTGAAATTTACCATGCAATCTTCTATACTATTTTCACTTTTCACTTTCACTTATCACTTGGCTTTAGCTAAGACACCTTATGGTTCTCTTAGCAATTTTCCTTAAATCAATAAAAGTAAATAGATGATAGATTCCAAAAAATCAATGTCAAAATTTCTAACCAGAAAAAAATTAGTGGATAGGAGAAAATTACTTACTGTATAAATACTTTAATGGAATGTGCCTTTTGCGGTGCTAAGAGAACAATGTAACAGTCACAGAACTAGTACTTTCACACTCCGACTAGTTTTATGACAGGGGTAAGGAAAGGATTTCAATCAATACTTTCACCTTTTCTTATCCTTAACAATTTTTTATTAGATTAGCCAAGTTTTCATTTAATTGGCTACTTAGCGACTTAAAATGACCCAAAAGCTAAAAGCAAATAATCTTTTAACCAAATCAACTTAATACAGACTATTAGGGATAGCCTTGGAAAATAACGTCAAACTTGAACTGAAAAATGTTGAATTCAGCAAAAGCAGATTTAAAACCTACTATGGCAACATAGGCGAATTGATAGCCGAAGAAGTACTTTTGAAAGACGGTTTTACAGTTTGGGGATTGAAACCTTATCATGCAGGGATAAAAGTTGAAAGAGGAATTTTTGGGAGCTTATACACTTGCTTGCTTACTGCTGACCCAAGCAATGGAGCCGAAGAAAGCCGAAAATTGGCTATTAAGGAACTTGAGAGTTTTTTTGGGGAAAAATTCAATGCATTCTGGAAATATATGGAAAGCATGGGAGTATTTGGACAGGTGGGTATTGTAGGTGCAAGTCGAATCCATACTGACAATAAATCAAAACATGTTTACACTCCTGATTTAATAGTCAAGAAAGGTAAGGAAATCTACATAGTTGAAGTTAAGGCTAATAGTGGTAACATTTACCTTAAACCAGAGAAGGTTCAAGGGCTATTATCAGCAAGAAAATTCGGTCTTATTCCGTTAATAGTCCACATAAACGTAACCATAAAAGCGTCTGATTTTTCAATGCAAGAATTAAGGTAGTTACTTGTTCCGTTAGTCTTTGGAAAATCAAGAGCGTAATAAGTCTTAAATCTGTATAGCGTAGAAATACTGAACTAAAGTGAAAGCTTACAATATGTCTGAAAGTATCAATCAAGTTACTTTAGCACTTGAACTCGTAGTAACATTTTCTGGAGTCTTTCTAGCTTTCATGCTTGACCGAGCAATCGATTGGAGAAAAAAACAACAAGCAAAAAAAGAATTGTTAAAAAACTTAGCGTGTGAACTAAACAGAGTGAAAGATAGTTTAACTGGGGAAGCCAAAGGACTTTATCCTGATGTTTGGGATTCAACCATTGCTAGTGGAAAACTTGACCTTTTAAACTCTAAACAATTAATGAAACTAACTAATGTCTATCGTAAAATCAAAGAGACTGATTACGAAGCAACAACAGTTAGAGGTGCAAAAACCGCTTTCGACCTGACTCTAAGTGATGATGCTCGAAAAATTTTAAGTGCTCTGAGCATTGGACATAACTCAAGAATGGAAGAAACTAGAAAATTAATTGATGAAGTATTAAAAGAACCTTGGCTAAGTAGCTACGTTCAAAAATCTTAAATCTTGAATAGCTTAGAAACAACCTAAGCAGAATAGTGACAAAATGAGTGAAGAATCACCTTTAGATGAGTTTGTTAGCGAGATTGAAAGGATTTACCCATGTAATACATTAAAAACTCTTGGTGTAAAGCGAGCCAAGATGTATCTTAACACCATTGGAACTTGCGCAAGATTACATATTAATTGTGGTGATGATGTCAAAAAATTGTCAAGTTACCATCTTGTTTGGTACACAGAAAATGGTAAAGGAGAAAGTGGATTTGATAAAGAAAATTCATTTAATTACACTCTCCATGATTTTGCTAATGATTTTATAAACAAAAAACTTGGCAACTCCTATGGTGAGAGATTGAAACAGTTAAAGAAGACTCTTAGCGACCTCAGAGGTGGTCTCCGTAAGCCTATTGATATAAGGGTTGCCTATGATAGTACTTTGAAGAAAGCAGTTGTTGTTGATGGTGTCAAACGTGTTATCTCTCTTTACTATTTCATGTTAAAGGAACCTAATACACTTAGTAGAATATTCTCCTCAGAATACCCTGTTTACATTCTAAAATTTGTCTCTGATAAATGTCAAGATATATTCCCATGCGATTTCAAAAAAATTCCTACTTAAGTTCATTTTTGACTTTTGTGTTGGTGATAAGTCTTAAATCTGAAAGCATAGAAAATTGAAAGTTAAGTTTGAGCCGAATCAGGGAAAAAGCAACTGTGAATGACTCAATAGCACAAATGATTTAAGCAAAGAACAAGAAATTAGAGCCTTTGCTTGTCTAATTGTGAGGAGGTGAGTGATATATCTGAGAAGAATGTTGAGACGCTTATACGCAATTTTCTTGATGCGCACATGAAGATGGATGTGGATGGCACGCTTTCCTTCTTTGCAGAAAACACTATCTGGCAAACTAACGAGGGAATATTCAAAGGCAAGGCGGAAGTGAAGCGCTATTTGATTTGGATGTACAAGGTGAATCGTGAGATAAAGTTTAAGGATGCTGGAATAGGACTTGTGGTAAAGGGTAACAAGGCTGTTTACGAGTACATGACGGAGGGAGTTTCCTATCAAGGCACGAAATATGAAACGCCTGGAGTCTGTATCTATGAAATTGATGATGGCAAAATTAAGCAACACAGAATTCTTGAGGATAGGTTATCAATTGCGAAACAGGCAGCCAAGGGAACAGTTCAAAAACGGTTAGTAAACTCTATCGTAAATGCTATGGAGAAAGGATTACGATAGCTGCAAGGTCTGGCATGGAAATAGAGTCGTAATTGAAAAGTCAAACGAAAGGATGCCAACAACCTGTTTTTATCCTTTGTTTTGGCAACTGCAAAAGACAATAGACTAAACCTAAACTCAGTGGAATATCTACCAACGAAATTTTACTAAATGTTTTAAGCACTTAGAAACTCAGCCAAACGGAGAAATTCCTTTTTTGCTTTAAGATAATATTTCTAAGCCATGACATTTCTAAGGAAAACAAATTAGCTAGGGAACTCCAACGATTCAGAGAAAAAAGTGAGGCTGGTTGCTTACCCTCTTTTTGGCAAGGAGAGCTCTAGGATTTAACATTGCTGAGTACTTGCAGACAGTTAATTAAACAAAGTTCTCTCCAAGTTTCTTTCTATAGTCAAAACCTGATTACTTAATGACTTTAGATCTTCCGCTAGGTAATGCCTACAGAACACGGTTTTAGGGACTCTACCAGCTAGTACATCCACTAGTTCAGAGATTATGCCATTCTTGCGTAAGTAGCTGTTATGGTAGCTTCGTAGCTCTTTGAATCTTAGCTTGATATTTCGTCTTCTAAGTCTACTCATTATCGCATGGCAGAAGTGCTGAATGGACAAAGAACTAATCAACTAAAAGAGGGATTGTTTCCCTCTTTGCTTGAAGGAAAATATCCTTATTCACTTAGTAAGGAGCTCTCCTTTCTCCTCAAGCAGGAAAGTTGAGTTCAGCGTATAAAAGGGATATTTCAATACAAAGAATATGTCAATTGACTTAAAGACTGGCAATTTTATTTCAGTTCCGCGGTTAAGGTTTATGACGGCGTGAAGGCTGCTGTTGGGTGATGCAGTGGATCGCGCCGAACCCGCATATCAGGTCAACGCAGTTTACGCCGACAACCCTTCTTTTCGGGAACAGTTTCTGAAGAATAGAAATTGCCACTTTGTCGTTTTCGCTTTCGAAGGTTGGAACCAGAACCGTGCGGTTGCCGATGTAGAAGTTCGTGTAGCTTGCCGGCAGCCTCTTGCCCTCGTACGCGACGTTTCCCGGCATTGGCAACTTGATGACTTTCAGTTTTTTACCGTCTTGGTCGGTTGATTTGCAGAGCAGCTCGTAATTCTTTCTCAGGGGTTCGCTGTTCTCGTCGTCGCCCTCTTCGTAAGCGCACACGGCCGTGTTAGGGTTGACGAACCGCGCTATGTCGTCGATGTGTCCGTCGGTGTCGTCTCCCGCGATGCCGTTTTTCAACCAGATTATGCAGTTGACGCCCAGATAGTCCTTCAGGAACCGCTCGATTTCTTCCTTCTTGAGGCGGCTGTTCCTGTTCTTGTTTAGGAGGCACTGCTCCGTGGTGAGAAGGGTTCCTTTCCCGTTGACGTCGATGGAGCCTCCTTCCAGAACGATGCCTGGCTCAAAACACTTCAAGCCCATGACGCTGTTCATTACCTGTGGGATCTGCCTGTCCTTAAGTAGCTCCTCGTATTTTTCTCCCCACGAGTTGAAATCCCAGCGTACCATCGCCAACTCGCCACTGCAGTTCACCACAAATATTGGGCCGTAATCTCTGAACCACACGTCGGCGTAGTTGAACTCGAAAAACCGTACCTTCCCTAAGTCGATGCCGTTCTTCTTAAAGAGGGCAGTTGTCTTCTGCTTCATGGCTTCGTCTTTGACGAAGAGGTTGACCTGTTCGTCGCAGTGGATCAGTTTCACTATTTGAACGTAGGTTTCCTCCACTTTCTCGACGCCTGAAATGAACGTCGTTGGGTCATGCGGCCAAGCCAGCCAGATAGCCTCGTGCGGTGACCATTCCGCAGGCATGTAGTAACCAAGCTCACGCGGCGTCTTGTCCGCAGCGGTCTTCTCAGTCTTCGGCATCGAATCAGGTGCCCTCCGCAAGCGCTTTGTAAGTGTCAGGTCGCCGATTTCGAAGGAAACCCCATCCTTCCTGAATCCGCTTGTTTTTTGCAAGGTCCACTTTGACAACCAATGTTTCTTCTCGTGTGCTGCTTGCCTCCTTAAGTATCACGCCGAAAGAGTCGCATACGAAGGAGCCGCCCCAAAACTTCAGTTGTCCCTCTACTCCAACCCTGTTCACCGCGGCAACATGGACGCCGTTTGCGATGGCGTTGGCTCGCTGCATCGTTTTCCAAGCGTCATGCCAGTCCCCGTCGGCTGAATCATCGCCTAGAACGTAGCCGATAGCTGTGGGGTAAAAGATGATTTCTGCACCCATCAGCGCGTTGATTCTCGCGGGTTCGGGGAACCATTGGTCATAGCAGATGAGCACTCCTACGCGGGCGTAACGGGTTTCGAGCATGCAGTAGCCCTTGTCGCCTGGTTCAAAATAGTTTTTTTCGTAAAACAGGGGGTCATGAGGCACATGCACCTTACGATAGACGCCTAGAGTTTTCCCATCCGCGTCGATTACCGCGGCAGAGTTGTAGTATTTGCCGTTTGAAGCTTTCTCAAAAATGGGTGCTATTATGACTATCCTGTTCTTCTTCGCCAACGCCGCAAAAGCCCTCGTGGACTCGCCAGGAACTGTTTCAGCCCAGCCGCTGACGTCCTTCTTTTCTGCTTGCGGGAAATACCTTGTTCGGTAAAGTTCTTGTAGGCAAACGATTTGGGCGCCCATTCTGGCGGCGTCTTCGATTTTCCGCATGGTCTTTTCCATGTTTGAGGCTGCGTCGTCTGAAACGGTCGTTTGAATGAGACCGATGTAAACGGTTTTTTCCTCTTTTCCAAGAGCCTCAGGGGCTGCGGCGTCTGTGGTCATTTTCTTGCCTTGATTAGGGATATGTGAGAACCCTGCATGTAAATAACTTTTTTGAACCAAAACGAGCGTTAAACCAGCCATTTCTTCAACCAAACAGTTAATTTCCAGTTGCAGCAACTCTTCATTGGTCGTTCTCTTGGGTAAACCGCAGGATGTGACTCTAAAACCTCAGCTTACCATGTTCGACGCTGTAGTTACGGGTCTAGCCGCCATTCTCGGCGCGGGCATATTCGCCGTCATATCGCCTGCAACAGGGCTCGCTGGACCCGCCATCCTGATTTCATTCGGCATCGCTGCGTTTGTAGCCTTCTGCAACGCGTCCTCTTCCATTCAGTTGGCAGCCGCGTTTCCACGTTCAGGAGGCACCTACGAGTTTGGGCGACACATGTTGGGCAACTGGTGGGGCTACATCGCAGGCTGGCTGTTCCTCGTCGCGAACACGGTTGGACCAGGCGTAAGCGCCTTAGTATTCGGCAGCTACTTACATGCAGTATGGCCTGCGATTCCGAATCATGTAGCCGCGATTGCCGCCGCAGCCGTTATGATTACTCTTGACGCCGTGGGGATTCGCAGGTCGGTGCGTGTTACTGGCGTCATCGTGATTTTGTCGATTGCTTCCCTACTCGCTGTCGCCGTCATCGCTCTTCCCTCGGCTCACCTCACGAATTTCTCGCCCTTTGCTCCCGCGGGCGTCGTCGGCATCCTACGCGCCACTGGCTTGCTCTTCTTTGCCTTCACGGGGTACAGCCGAATCGCGACACTCGTGGAGGAAGTGCGGAACCCGAAACGAACGATCCCAAGGGCTTCAATGATCGCACTTGGCGGCGTCACCGCGCTTTACCTGTTCGTGGCTGGAATCGCAATCGCCGTTCTGGGCGCTTCAGGCGTGGCAAATTCAGCTTCGCCTTTAGAAGGCATGATGCTCGCCGTGGGAAGCGGGTTAGGCGTGGCGTTGGTTGTTGGAGGCGCTTTGTTGACAACCTTCAACGAGGGGCTCTCTGACCTTTTGGGCGTTTCCCGCGTCGCATTCGCCATGGGCAGGGAACATGATTTGCCAGCGGGTCTGGCGAAGCTTGGCGCCGAAAAAAACCCGTGGAGAAGCGTAGTTTTCGTCGGCGTCATAACCTTGGTGGTTGCAGCTTTCGCTCCGCTGGAACTGTCTGTTGCCGTATCCAGCTTCGGCATCCTGCTTTATTACGCCATCACAAACGTTTCAGCGCTTAAACTGCCACGTGCACAACGAACTTTTCCCCGCGCCCTTGCCTTAGCGGGGCTTGCTGGGTGCCTCGGGCTGGCGTTCGCTCTTACACCCGAATACATCATCGTGGGTCTGGCGATTCTAGCAGTCGGGGTAGTTTTCTACATTGCGCGTCAAAGAATCCAGCAGGAAAAGCCGTCAACTTAAGCTTTTCTCGTTTGCTTAAGCGCGTAGTCAAAATACTTTTCAGTCGTGCCCTCGCATGTCCATTCCGAGCGAAGCCTCGTCTTCTTCTCTGCCCTGCGAAGTTCGGTGAGCAGCATGCGGTTTAGGTCTCTGGCGCTTTCCCCCTTAAATTCAGCGTCAACGTCGAACCCGTCGCTGGTTGGTTTTATGGTTCCGCTTTTGCTGACTATTCGTTCCAAAACGGGTTTTACGGCTGATGGGTTGGCGCTGCTTACGTTTGCAGTCAGCTTTATTTTTTTCTGTGGCATACGCGTCAATCCTCTGCTGATCGGGGTCAGCGATTTGTATGTATTTCCGAGTGGAGCCGTCCGCCTGTTGCCCAATTGGTTTTCGGCGCTTCGTAGATGACGATGGTCACGGCGTCTTTGGGGATACCCATGTCCTCGAAGACTTTGGTTATTCCCTCAACTGTCTTCTTCTTGTTTTCCGCACTCATGCCTTCCCAAACTGAAACTTGAACCACTGGCATATCATTCTACCTCAAAAACTCTCTCTGACAACGCCGTATTATGTTTTTGCCCAGATTGATCAAACAACCGCACGGCGTACCCGAAAGCTTGGCGAATCAAAGTCAACCTCGCCTTCCATGACCTGAGAAACTATAAATTACCGCTTGCTTAACTGAATTTTTAGGGAGAAATCATCTTGCAGCAACCTATGCCTAAGCGAGCAATCATCGGCTTCGCGTTTTCCTTGGCAGGCGCCGTACTGATCCTGCTGAGGGGAATAGTCAGGCTTGTAAGGGGTCAAGATATTTTGAATTTCGCTAATTCAGACGTGATCAGACATAGGATTCTGGCGGGAATTGCCTTGAGTCTGCTTGGCGGCATCGCAGTCGCCTTCGCCATCATAATCATAGTCGGGGCGTACTTTATGTACGCTGGAATGACCGAAATCGGTGGCGTAATCGTCATAGTCTTCTCGGTGCTAAGCATTTTTGTCGGCAGCGGCTGGCTCGTCGGCTTAATCCTCGCGTTGATAGGCGGCATACTGGGTCTACTCAAGAAATAAGCAAGGCGCATGCGAATATTTAGAGGAAGAAAGAAAATCCGATTGCTTGAGTGCTTAGCAAGCGCTTGAGGCCATTCCTTATTGCTAAAACAGAGCTCTTAATCTAATCCGTCGAGATTTAATTCAACTTTAAATATGAAAAGGTCTCTCCATATTCCATAAAACAACATGCAATCTAGGCGTAAATTGGATGGAAAGGAAAGATTACCTTCAGGATCCAGTCAAGCACATAAAAATCAGCGGCGCTTTGACGGTTGACCAGTTGATGCAGCAATTCAAGAATTCAGGCTCACTCGGCGCTGGAAGACTGGCAACCGCGTGCGGCATCTACGAGAAGATGCTCAGGGACAAAGGATGCACGATTTTTTTGGCGCTTTCAGGCGCGGTTGTCCCAGCGGGGATGCGTACGCTAATCACGGATTTGATTAGAAAAAGGCTTGTGGACGTTATTGTCAGCACGGGCGCATGCATGGTTCATGACGCCATCGAAGCCGTCGGCGGGCATCATTACAAGGCAAGCTGGGCGGTAAACGACGCTGAACTCTACAGGTACCATCTTTTCCGCATCTACGATATTCTTGTTCCCGAAGAAGACTACGTTCGACTCGACGTGAAAATGTCAGAAATCTACGATGACATCGCCCGCGACCGCAAAGGCGAAAGCTTGGCTTCGAACGAGTTCAGCTGGGAAATAGGCAAACGGCTTTCCGACGAAAACTCCATCCTTCGAGCTGCGTACGAGGAGGGCGTGCCCATTTTCCTGCCAGCCGTGCGCGACTCGGAGTTCGGCTTTATCCATTGGCTTCACGCCGCGCAGGACAAGCCTAAGCCCATCTTGCAGGTGGACGCTTTCAAGGATGTGCCGACGATCTGCGGAATCTGCTCGAAGTCGCCTAAGAACGGGATGATAGTTATCGGCGGCGGGGTGCCTCGCAACACCATCCAATCATCCGCTTTAGCGTCTAAGAAGGGCCTAGACTATGGCATAGTGATTACGCTGGACAGGCCTGAAACGGGAGGCTTGTCTGGTTCAACGCTGGAGGAGACGGTAAGCTGGGGAAAAATGAAGGGTGAAGCAGACCACGTGATGGTCATTGGGGAAGCGCTCATGGTTTTCCCGTTCCTCGTTGCCTCCGTGACTGAACGTTTAGGCGAAAGTTTCAGGCGAAACCCGTTTCTGCAGTTTATGAAACCAGCGGGGAAAGGAAGCTGAAAAACATGGTTGAAGACGAAAAGTACTGTGGCAACTGTGACAGCCACAACAGTTACGATTACCCAACCAAGGTTTTCTGTTCAACCCGCTACGCCCAAAACAAGGACCCCATAGTTGAGACTCTCTGGCACTGCGAAAGCTGGAACCGCGTCAGCCAAGAATGCTACTGCGTCAGGGAAGCGAAGAAAAACAACTGCGACGCATCGCAACATTAAAGTTAAATATTGTAAACGATGTTTGTGTTGTGCGCGAAGCCCGGTGGTGTAGTGGTCAAGCATAGGGGCCTCTGGAGCCCTCGACGAGAGTTCGAATCTCTCCCGGGCTACCACCTTTCAATTTTTCAGCAATCGTAAAATATCACATAGTTACGATATAAAATGGTCATGCACACAAAAATAGGAGAATTGTATCGTGAAAGTTTACCACATTGGAAGTAAATACGCAGGTGGTCCAGACATTCAAGCGATTTTTGTTGCATCTGATGATAGTGAGGGAGTTAACCACATGAAAGAAGTTTATGCTCAAATAACCGTGTTGAAGAAACAAAAGACTGTTCAGATTCTTGTTCCTAAAGATTGGACTATTAGAACCCATTATAAGGAAGATTATAAACGTAATTAAATGAGAAAACGAAAAACGCAAAATCGGCGGTAAGTTTTCGACTTACCTCGCTTAAGTCTTGGACTCCAAGCGGCTCTGAAAGGAGTGCAAATGCCCCAGCTGTTGACTGGTGCCGGCTTCGGCTGAGAAGTCTTTTTAGGTGCGTGGCAAGATAACTTACCCGATGTTCATGGGTCAAAAAGCCTTCATTTCAGATGCAGACACGGCGCTGGCGAACCTTATTTGGAACTGCATAGAGAACGATTCCGCATTGAAAAAAGCAATTTCAAGTCAAGAGCAAATTTCGTTTTCCTCACCCAAAACCGCTGACCTACAGGGAACAAGGAAACTGTGCATTTTTCTTTATAACATAACCCTAGAAGCAGCGGCGAACGCGCAACCGCCGACCGAAGACGGCTCTAAAAAACCTGCAGAAACTTTGGCTCTGAGTTATCTTGTCACGCCGTTCATTGGAAACGACGGAGACGACCACGCGCTGCTTGAAAAAATAGTTCAAGCGGTTTCAGCCAAGCCGATGCTCTTCAATGCAGGGGAGCAGGGCAATGTCGGCTTCAGGGTGAAGGTTGATTCTCTTTCTTTTGATGAGCTGACTAGACTTTGGGGTGCGTTAGGCGCGCCGCTTAAGGCTTCCGTGAGCTTAACCCTCTATCCTGAGCCGTCGTCTGATTTACAGACGCGCGTGGCAACCGGTCCTGACTTGAAGGTCAACGAGCTCTATCAAGCCGTGCTGCAAACCTTCACCGAGCAATCCAGCGATTGGAGGAAACGCAACATGGTTATGAAGCAGTGGGTGTTCAACGACTTCAAGAAGTCCACCGACATGACCGTGGATGACATGCTCAGTGCGCTCAACGGTTTAGGAGACAGGCTGGAGCAGCACGGGTCAACAGCCCAGTTCATCAACCCCTTAAACATGCTGGCTCGGTACTACGAGCACCAGCTTGAGCAGCTCAAAGGGTTTCAGAAGGTGTCGCACAAGCAGAAGGAAAACGTCGAATTAGTGGACAAGTGGCTCAAAGACGTCAGGGCACTGGTGGAAGCGCTTGGCAGCCAAGCGTGAGACAAGAAAAAAGAAGACCCCAACAGGGAACTGAAAATCAGAGTTTTTTGGTCACTTATCAATCGGAATGTGCTTTTGCAAGAAGCCGTTCTTCGATGAAAGCCACGGCAAAAGTTTCACGACTGCAAGGTACGCGACTGTGGCGTAGATTATTCCCCCTATGACGTCAGAGACGTAATGTTCGCCAAGGTAGACTGCGCTGAACCATGTGCCGACTGGAATTATTGCCACTGGCAGGCTCTTCCATTTCCAGATTCTGAATGCGAAGAGGAAGACTAGCCAGGGTATGGCTGAGTGCATGCTGGGAAAAGCAGCGTACATGTTTGGGCTTAAGAAATCAAAGAGCGTCTTGTATACTGGCAAGCCAAGACTCGAGTCAACGGTTGAAGTTAAGACTCGTGTGACTTGCGGAACCGCGATCCACGGCGGCGCAACGGGGTAGAACAGGAAAGTTATCAGCGCGCTGTAAGTCAAGACTCCGAAGGCGACGATGTATTTCCAGTAGTTCTTCGGGCTTTTCTTCCAGACCACGTAGGCGAAGACGGTTGGGACGAAGAAGTAGATTCCGTAGAAGACAGCTCCCATGTAATTCAAGATCGGCACTTCTATGGTTTTTTGAAGGATGAGGCTGGGAACACCCCCAAAGAAGCTGATGTCAAAGTGCAAAGGTCCTGAATGGAGGTTATACGGTGAAATTATGCCGACGAAGCTGTACATGACTTCGTAGGAAAGAAACACTGTCACGAACGGTAACCAGTCTTTCAACGCGCGCCATGTCTGCTTATTGTAGGCGGCAAGGAAAAGAATGCCTAAAACCAGAAATTCAGCTCCAGGAATTATTTTGTATTCAATGCAAAAGACTGTTACGGCGACTATGTAGACAGCCAAGAAAATCAAGGAAAAGAATCGGGATGAATGATAATCGAAGTTCACTTCAGACTTGAACTTTTCAATCTTCAGGTTCTTCAGACCGACTTCTTCCGTTTCTTGCTCCACCATTACGTAACCAAGACCCAATTTGCCTCTTATTCTCTTGAAGTGCCTAGCTTATACTTTCGTTTTTAAATGCTTTTTCCCAATTTACCCCTATTTAATCACCGATTAAGTGCTCAATTGGTCGGTTTATTGACTCTTAGCATGGCGCGCTCCAAGTCAGCGTTGAGGCGGCAGAGACGCCAAGAAAGGCACGCACAAGCAAGCCAGAGTTCCCCAAAATCTTTTCTAAAAAGGTCAGGTCTTGGCGTTTCAGAAATTGAATTTTAAGGCTAAACCGAAGGCAATTAAGCGGGCATGAAGAAGTGTGAGCCGCCATAGTAAGCCACGTTCCTCGCTGTATGGGAGCCTTGGCAAAGCTTGCCGATGTTCGCCATAAGCTGGTAAGAAGCCTTCAGTGCAAGGTTCAGGTCGTTGCTTGCTAAGAATTTCGCTTCAATGTTAAGCGCTGTTCCCTGTATGTTTGCGGCTATCTGTATTCCGCCGTCCTCCGTGACCCACTTCAAAGTGACGCCTCGGCTGTTCTCTGAAATCCCAAGCCAACGCAGCAAACCAAACCATTTGCCCTTAAGCGACAAGATAAGCTGCTGCGTCATCAGGTCTGATGGGAGAAAGGTTTGAATCAGTGGGGTTGAGGGCTCTTCACTGCGCGGCTTGTTAAGCTTTAACTCGGTTATTTTCGGGGTAACCCTGTAGCCCTCGTGCTCTTTTTTGACAATGCCCTCTTGCTCCAGCCTGACAAGGATGCGTGACAACGTTTCAGGATGTAAGCCTGTTCTTCGTTTTAGCCCGTCGAACGTGAAAACGGCTAAGTCTTCCGTTTCTATAAGCGCCAACACGTCAGCATCGCGTTCGCTAAGGTCATATTCGTCTGGAAGGCTCTGCCAATTAACGTTCAGAACAGGTACCATTATTCTAATGAATTGTCAAAACGTTCCTTTTGAACATTGCCCTGATTCAGCATAAAAAGCCATGTAAGCGTAGTTAACTTGTGTCCGTTTTGCCTCCCGCGAAAAAATCAGCGACTAAACTGATGCTTTTTCGATTTTAGGCGTTTTCCCAGCCGTCGTTCATCTATATAATCTATAGAAGCCTATAGCAATTATGTTGGGAATCGATATAACAACAGAAACTACATTGTCGATTGAGAAAAAGAGGTAAAAATAATGAAAACTACATACATGATAGTAATCGCCGTGGTAATTCTCGCAGTCATCATTGGCACCATATTCGCTTACCCGTATATAGCAGGAACTTCATCCTCCAGCCCTACTCCAAGCCCGGCGCCAACGGTAACACCATCGCCGACAGCCTCACCCACAACTGAACCGACATCTTCGCCCACCGCAGCCCCAACAGCTTCTCCTTCGCCTACGCCGACAACTACGCCAGCTCCAACTCAACTGGCAGCAGCAAGCATTCTGGGTCAAGGAGGATCACTCGTCAACCCATTAATGCAGACCTGGGCATCTACTTATGAACTGATCCAAACAAAGGTCCAAATAACTTACAACCCAGTTGGAAGCGGCACTGGAATCACATATTTCCAGGAGAAGCTATCCAACTTCGGCGAATCCGATGTCCCACTCCAAGCAACTGACATCGCTAACCTTCCATCAGGCACCACCGCCCTAACCATTCCTATCTCAGCCAGCGCAGTCGTACCAGCCTACAACGTCCAGCTTCTCAACGGCTCATACCTACAGAATGGCCTTAACTTCACAGGCACCGTGCTCGCCAACATCTTCTTAGGAACCGTGACAAAATGGGACGATTCATCGATCAAAAGCCTCCAGAGCACCTCCGTCGCAAACCAGCTACCTGACGCAACCATCACCGTCATTCACCGCTCCGACTCAAGCGGAACAATGTACGCATTCACAGACTACCTGTCACAAGCAAGCAGCACATGGAAGTCACAAGTCGGAACCTCCAAGAAACCAGCCTGGCCAGTCGGCTTAGGCTACAGCTTAAACTCAGGCGTCGCCGACGGAATCATACAGAACCCCGATTCAATCGGTCCCCTTGAAATCGCTTACGTACTCCAGAATCCAGGAGCCATCTACTTCGGGACTGTACAGAACGCAGCAGGCAACTTCATCCTTCCAAGCGTCACCACCGCGCAGGCAGCACTCAACGCGGGAGCAACAGGTCTTCCAGCAGGCGACAACACGGCTGCATGGTCAAGCGTCTCGATAATCGACAACATCTTCAGCGACGCCTCCGCAACCAACGCTTACCCGATAACCACAATGACTTACGCCATCGTATACGAGAATATGGACTACGGCAGCTTCTCAGCCGCTCAAGCCACTGCAACCATCAACTTCCTGCACTGGATCGTCAACGACGGTCAAATACTTGCACCAAACGCAGGCTACGTGTCATTGCCAGCCAGCATCGTCAGCATCGACAATACAACCCTTGCGGAAGCAAACTACAACGGTCAATCAATAACCATCATAACCTAAGCCAACCCCCTACTCCCCCACTTTTTTGGGGTATATAGAAGCATATAGAAGATATAGAGGACAGCGAATTGGCAAGTAAACTGCTTAGAGGCGACACGATTGCAATGATCGGTCTTGCAGCCGCCGCCCTCTTCATCATAGGCTTGCTTGTGGCACTTGCTGTCGAGCTTTTTTCGGGTTCAGCAGCGTCGATAAGCACTTTCGGAATAGGGTTTTTGACGGGAACAAAGTGGAATCCAGACCACGAGATATTCGGCGCTTTACCCTTCATTTACGGAACACTTTTGACGTCGGCAATCGCCATCGTAATCGGTTTGCCCATCAGCATAGGCATCGCAATCTTCATCTCTGAACGGCTGAACGGGCATTTGGCTATCGGCTACGGGCTGGGAACGCTGGTTGATTTGCTTGCGGCGGTGCCCAGCGTAATCTACGGTCTCTGGGGTGTGCTGATTTTTGCTCCCCTCCTCCGCGACTACGTTGAAAAGCCCCTCAACAAATGCCTTGGCTTTATCCCCTTGTTCGGTGGGACTCCGTACGCGACAAGTTTCTTCACCGCAGGAGTCATCCTCGCCATCATGATAATCCCCACGATGTGCGCCGTTTCCCGAGACGTCTTACGTGCTGTCCCAAACAGCCAGCGGGAAGCTATGTACGCGCTGGGCGCCACTGACTGGGAAGTCACTCAAAAAAGCGTTTTGCCCTATGCGAGGTCAGGGATTTTCGGCGCGTTTATCCTCGGGTTGGGAAGGGCGGTCGGCGAGACGATGGCGGTTACAATGGTAATCGGCAACGCCCCAACTATATCTGCACATCTGTTTACCGCAGGCTACTCTTTGTCTTCGCTTATCGCCAACGAGTTCGGCGAGGCAACGGGGCTTTATCGCTCGTCAATAATTGAGATAGCCCTAATCTTGTTCTTCATCGCGTTGGTTGTCAACGTGTTCGCTCGGCTTCTGCTGTGGAGGATGACTCGTGGAAAAACCAAACTCTGAGGGAGATGAAGCCGGTGAAATCTGATTTACCCACGAGCATTTCAATATGGCGAAAAATCGTCAACAGAATGATGTCTATTCTGCTGATTGTCGCCGTAGTCCTTGCTGTTGTGCCTTTAATCTACATTTTAGCAGACGTCATAATACGAGGCGCACCAGCCATCAGCCTCGCATTTCTAACCCACCTGCCCACTGGGCCCCTCCTGTCAGGCGGCGGAATCGCCAATACAATATCAGGCACCTTCACCATGGTGGGCATAGCCGCGCTCATATCCATTCCAATAGGCGTCGGCGCCGGCATATTCTTCTCGGAATGGCCCAACTCCAAGTTATCGACGGTTTCCAGCTTCATGAACGACGTGTTAACGGGTTTTCCTTCAATGGTTATCGGGCTGTTCGTCTTCATCGCGGTGGTTCTGAATACAAAGCATTTTTCCGCTTTTGCAGGCTCCGTCGCCTTAAGCTTCATAATGATCCCCATTATAGCTAGGACAACAGACGAATCGTTGAAGATGGTGCCGACGACCCTTAGAGAGGCATCCATGGCTCTAGGAGTTCCAAGGTGGAAAACCATCTTCAGGGTAGTTGTCAGCACGGGCAAAAACGGGTTAATGACAGGCGTCGTGCTGGCGATTGCGCGTGCAACAGGGGAGACAGCGCCATTGTTGTTGACGGCGGCAACAAGCACTCACTTCATAACGGACCTATTCACTCAACCGACAGCGTCGATGACTGTTCTCATTTATCAATACGGCACGTCGCCGTACCAGTCGTGGCAGACTCAAGCGTGGGGCGCTGCGTTGGTGCTTATACTCATAATGTTAGCCCTCAATCTTTTCGTTAAACTAGTAATAGGAAGAAACCTAACAGAAGCGAGGATAGAGTAAACTTGACAGCCAAAACCAACAGCAAAATGGAAGTGCAAGAATGAAAGGCGAAGCCGAGCGGACGTTCTCAGCCAAACTGGAAACAAGAGACCTGACAGCCAGCTACGGCAAAATACAAGCCATTAGAAGCATCAACCTCAAGTTCCCAGAAAACCGTGTAACCGCGATCATGGGTCCCTCAGGATGCGGAAAAAGCACATTAATCAGGTGCCTCAACAGAATCCACGAGTTAACCCCCAGAACAAAAGTCCAAGGCCAAGTAATCCTGGACGGCATGGACATTTACTCGCCTAAAGTTGATCCAGTCGCCATAAGGAGGAGAATAGGCATGGTTTTCCAGAAGCCAAACCCGTTCCCGACAATGTCCATCTACGACAACACTGTCGCAGGGCTCAAACTCAACGGCGTACGAGACAAAAACAAGCTGGTTGCATTAGCTGAAAAAAGCCTTAGAATGGCGTTTCTGTGGGACGAAGTTAAAGACGACTTGAAGAAGGCTGGAACCAACCTTTCAGGCGGGCAGCAGCAGAGGCTATGTATCGCGCGGACCCTTGCCGTGGAGCCTGAAGTTATCCTTATGGATGAACCCTGCTCAGCCCTCGACCCCATAGCCACAGCCAAAATCGAGGAGTCAATTACCAAGCTCAAAGAAGAATTCACGATTGTCATTGTCACTCATAACATGCAGCAAGCAGCCCGCATCTCCGACTACACCGCCTTCATGTACCTTGGGCAACTCATCGAATTCGGAGAGACATCAGCTGTGTTTGAAAAACCTAAAAGCGAGTTAACAGAAAAATACATAACAGGGAAGTTTGGTTAAAATGAATGGTATGCAGAGACTCTTAGATACTGGATTAGAAGAATTAACGGTGCTGGTTTACAAGATGGGCGGAGCCGCCGAGAAAGCCCTCACAATCTCACTGAACGGCTTCATCGACGACAAAGACGTCTCCAAAGACGTCCATGAACTCTCAGAAATTCTCGTAAACAGGACTGTGGAAGTCGAGGAGAAAGCGTTTGGTCTGATCGCTAAGTATCAGCCCGTTGCCTCTGACTTAAGAATCATAAACTCCTACATGAAAGTAGCTTACGATTTTGAACGTTACGGCAGGTACGCTTGGGACATATCTTACATCTCCACCCGTTTCAACGGGCAAAGCCTCAGCAGCAACAAGTGGATATCTGAATACATCGGGAAAATGGCTGAAATAGTGCTTCAAATGGTTCGAATAAGCATTAATTCGCTGAGAAGCCTGGACCCGGAACTCGTTAAGACCATGACTAAAACGGAGGACGCAGTTGACAGTTCATACTTCGAGTACCTTGACAAACTCGTGGAGCAGGCAGGCGTCACGAACCAGTGCACCATCAGTAGCGTGCTCGTCGTAAGGTACCTTGAACGGATTGCGGACCACGCGATGCACATCATGGAAGCCGTAGTCTACATTGCAACAGGCGAGAAAGTCACCTTAAGGTAAGAGCGAAAAGAAAAAACGTGTTAGTAAGAAGCTATCCAAGAATCGATTCAACGTTTAAGTTCAGAACAACCTCTGAAATGTCGCTGGCGTACTCTGCCGTTCTCCGCACGCTTTCAATGATGAGTCTCAGGCTGATGGCGTCTTCGGTCTTGATGTTTTGCATGCAAAGCACGGTTTCCTTCTCTAACTTGTGCACCTGACTAATCTTTTCGATGACTGACTCAGCCAAGTTGAAGTCGCGCCTGAACAGGGCATCCATAGAATTCTCAAACATTGAAATGGCTAAGTCGCTTAACTCGCTCACCTTTGCCATAAACTCCTCGTTCACCGGCTCCTTCAAGCACAGAGTGTTTTCAGCGATTTTCGTCGCGTGGTCTGCAGTTCTCTCAACGGCTTTCGCAATAAGCCTGTAGCCCAAACAGTCCCTCTGCGTGTTCAACCCGATTTCCTTCACGATTCGCGGGTTTGAAACCGCCAGCTTCAAGAGTCGGACTATGTAGAGCCCGAACCGGTTTACCTCACGGTCGGTTTCAATGATGGATTTTGCGGCTGAAAAATCCAGTTTTTTCAGTGCCAATAGTGATTCTTTATGCATGGATGAGGCTATTATTGACATTCGGCTTAACGCGTTCTGGACGGTGAGTTCAGGATAGTTGAGCAGCACTTGCAGTGTCAGGTCTGTGGGCGTGTCAATCACGATTTCTGTTCCAACCAAGTAGTGCCTAGCAAAATTCTTGAGGTGATTTCGCATCTTGGATGAGAGTACCTTTTGGGCGGGTGCGCGGATGTGCAGAATGTTGTAGCCGACCAGATAAGCTGAAATAGCCGTTCTCATGACGGCTTCCGGGTTGTCGTTTGCTGACGCTTTTATGAAGGCTTCGTCCTGTTTTTCTTTTTTCACAAATTTCGAGGGTGCAACACAGAGTGATCCATCGTCTTCCTCGCGAACCACCATTGAGCTTCCTCTTTTTAGCTCGTTTCGGATAGCCCACTCTTTGGGGAGGGAGAGTATGAATGTTGATCCGCCGGTTACTTGGAGCTTGCGTTGTTCTTCGTTTTGTTTTTCGATTTCTTTAGTCAAGTCTTGCACTCTGATATATTTTCTATGGACGACTAATTATATTAGGTATTTCTATTTAGACTATATAGTCTATGGAGTTTTACTATATAAAATTCATTGTTCTAACAAGCTTGAAATAGAAAAAACGAAACACCGAAAAAATAAGCGCTTTCAACCAAGGCATTACTGCCCCTATAGAGTTTATTTTGGGCTTTCTGGATTATTGAAACGCTTCGAAGAAGCAGACCATGTCTTGATTTTGGATTATGCTGTAATTGTCAATCAGATGGGCTGTTCCGTCTGGGCAGTAAACCTTGTCGCCTTTCACGGCTTTTTTGTAGCGCAGGCTGCATTCCTTAAGCTGGGCGCAGCCGTCGCAGTCTCTTGAGAGCATTCTTCTTTCACCTCTTCCACATATTCAAGAGAGTGATAAATGGCGCTTCCTATAGAGGTTCACTCGATAATATATATAAAATATATAGCCCAAAACCTGTGCAAGTTGGCACACTGAATGCTTACAAAAGGGAAAATTTAAGTAACAAACCAGCGTCTTCTCAAAGACGGGTTCAAGCATGGGTAACGAGGTTGATTACGCCGCTGGTGAAAAAGCAGGCTGCTCGTCGAAACTCACGATCGCGGACAGGATCTTCTACGTGAAACATTTTTCCACTCAGCCCTCAAGGTTTTTTTCAGCAGACCAGAAAGGCGTAATCGAGAAGGAAATCTCGAAAGCCGAGTTTGAACTGTGGGTCAACATTCTGGCAGACAGCGAAGCTGACGCCATTGAGATCGGCAAGAAGCTGGACGCTGGAAAAAAATACTGAGCGCCCAAATATCTCTCCGTATGGTTTTCTCATAAGCAGATTTTTAGTTTGAAACTTTCAGAAGAGTTTTTCCTGCCTCAAGGAATGCTTTTTCTGAAACTTTATTGTTGAAAGGGGGCGGCTTTGTCCCACGCGTTTTTAAAATAAGTTTGGAATAGAGCGATGAAAGCGGTGTTGTTTGACCATATAGAAGATGTCTCGGCGAGTTGTGCTCTTGCAGTCAATGTGATAAGCACTTCCTTATTGTCGAATATCGTTACTATCGCAGGCGGTGAATTATCAAAATATCTCACTTCGAAGTTGCAGTCTTTTGATAGGTTTTGAACAATTCCCAAGACTTTTTTAAAGGGGACATGGCGGTCTGTAGCTATCCTGATTTTTACACCTTTTTTCAAAGCTTTACGGTATAAGCCTTCAAATTCAAGAATTGCCGCTGAAAATCTCCTCTGTGATGTAACAACATCGAGACAGATTTGAGTTTTCAAAATTGTCTCTTTTATTCTTTCTATAACAGCTTCTTTTTCGGGAACTATAACGAACAGTGAATCTGCCTCTAGAAGGTCTTCTGTATGGAAGCTCTTAGAGTCGCCTAGAAATTCTTTAGTTTTCTTTTTCAGTTCATTTTGCTCCAATGCTTTGTGTTTAAGCATGACAGAAAGAACTAGTGCTGGTGGAACCGCTTGGAAGGTAGCCGGCTTTGTCATTAGCTTTGCGACTATGCCTTCTTTTTGGAGAGTTGGTATTATTCTGTAAATGTCTGGACGAGCTATCTTTGAGTTCTGTGCGATCACTTTCGCAGTTGCTGGCCCTGTCCTGAGCAGAGTAAGGTATGTTCTTGCTTGATTCAAGGTCAT
Organism: Candidatus Bathyarchaeota archaeon; assembly: GCA_963768345.1. Lineage (GTDB taxonomy): Archaea > Thermoproteota > Bathyarchaeia > Bathyarchaeales > Bathycorpusculaceae > Bathycorpusculum. The sequence continues at coordinate 89,596 of CAVYHL010000005.1, forward strand.
ACCTAACTCGACTAGGGTTTCTACTCTTTCCTCCTGTTTCATGGAAGACCCTACGTATTCTCCTTGCGCATTATTCTCTTTTTTTATTCTTAAAACTTGTGGTTTGTAAGTGTGGGTTCTACTTACTACCTTTTATATGAGACTAGCACGCACAACCTTTTTTCACAGAAATATAGGAGAAGAAAGAAATGCCAAATTATAAGCACAAAACGGAAGCTATAGCAATAGTCTTAATCTTAGCGGTTTCAATGATGGGGGCAATCGCATTTATGCCCCAAGCAAAAGCACAAACTATCTATCCTTCCTACGCGTTTCTTCAAACTGTTCCACACGAAATAGCACTTGGTCAATCGGTCTTCCTCGTAATGTGGGTTGACAAACCTCCGCCAACAGCCAGCGGCATACTTGGTGACAGATGGGTTGGTATGACAGTTACAATCACGAAGCCAGACGGATCCAAAATAACTCAGGGGCCATTCGAATCTGACGACGCAGGCGGTTACACCGATGTCTACACCCCTGATCAACTTGGCAACTATTCAGTGGTCTTCAATTTCCCAGGTGAGACACTGACAGGTTCACAAGGAAACGCTGGATTTCCAAACATAACTCCAGACGTCGGCGATGTCTTCAGTGCTGCTACCAGCGCAGTAGAGACTTTCGTAGTATCACACAATGCTGCATACACTATTCCTCAAAACCCACTTCCAACAGGTTACTGGCAAAACCCAGTTGAAGCATTCAATAACAACTGGTACGTGATTGACGGTAACTGGCTTGGACTGGGAACTGTTGAATTCGCAAGCACTGGCGACTACGCTTTCACTGGCAACTTCAACCCATACACTCAAGCACCATTGACCGGACACATAGTCTGGACAAGTCCATTGTGTCCTGGTTCTCCGGGAGGTCAAATGGGCGGCGAATTTGGTGGCAGCCTGCAAAGCAACTATTACTGTGGATTCCAGTACCAACCGAAATTTGCGCCAATAGTCATCAACGGAGTACTATACTATGATGCGATCCCGAACTACTCGTCAGGTGGAGCATATCAAGGATGGATTGCAAGGAACCTTCGAACAGGTGAGATAATCTGGCAAAAGAGCACTCGCAACGAATTCGGAGACGGTTCAATTGACGTATTGATCTGTGGGCAGGTATATGTCTACAAGACAATGAACACCTATGGTGGACAAACTTTCCTATGGGCAGATAGAACCGTTGGTTTCAATACCTATCTTGACCTATTTGACGCAGCAACAGGAAACTGGATATGTACTATAAGCGGCTATCCAGGCGGATTCTTTGGCGCTCCCTCATTCCAAGGCCAAGACGGCAGCCTACTACAATACACCATCAACTCCACTGGACCACTTGGACCATATGGTCCGATAACTGAACAGTCGTTTACATTCTGGAATTCAAGTGTATGCTTAAACCCATACAACTCTCAGTTCTGGGGACTACCGCAAGGCCAGACAATTCCATACACGCAAGGAATAGTATGGTCCACTAATTTGCCACTGACCTATCAAGGAAATCCATTAGGGACCTCTTACGTATTCGACGGAGTTGGCCATGGCACAATGGATACGGACAATCAGATTGCAATCGTGACAGCTGGCGCTGGAATGGCATCCATGTATGAATGGAACACTGGTTGGTTAGTTGAAACAGCCATCAATTTGAATACAGGCGCAATTCTTTGGACTAAGAACCAAACTGAAACACCCTACGCTACTACTATGCTTTGCCCAGGTGCCTCAAACGGAGTTTACGTCGAATGGACCAAGGAAACATTGACCTTCAGCGGATACAGCACTCTGACCGGAGCGAAGGTATGGGGACCCACTACACCTTAAACCAACCCGTTAGCATACTACGACCAGACTTCCATGGTGACCGCATACGGTTGCCTCTACGCATGGACATTCGGTGGATACGTCTTATGCTACAACATTACAAACGGTAACCCCATTTGGAGCTGGAACGATGGCAGTGCTGGAGAAAACACGCCTTACGGTGTCAATCCTTTGTGGATCATTGGCGACTATGAAGCAACTGTTGCTGACCACGTGATTTTCGTTGAATCAGGTCACTGCTATGGTCCGCCACTATTCCGCGGCGCTCAACTCTACGCCATAAACGCAACTAGCGGCAAAGAACTCTGGAGTATAACCAACTTCGACACAGGCTCATGCCCATGTGCAGTTGACGGAAGCCTACTAGTATTCAACGGCTACGACAACCAGATATACTGTTTCGGCAAGACCAACACCGCCACGACCGTCGCAACATCACCCGTCATGAATAGCGCCACGAAGGTGCTGATAACGGGCACTGTTACCGATCAAGGTCCAGGCAAGACTTGCCTCGGTATCCCTGCTGCAGGTACACCAGCCATCGGCGATGCATACCAGAGCCTGTGGAATGAATACCTCTACGAGCAGAACCCAATGCCATCGAATGCGACAGGCGTTCCAGTGACATTGACTTACATTGACCCCAACAACAACACAGGAACCATAACCACCGTAACAAGCGACATCAACGGCCAATACTCATTTGAGTATACTCCGCCAGTGCCAGGAACATACACGATAATGGCAACGTTCTGCGGCGACAACTCGTACTATAGCTCGTCAGGAGAAACACACTTCACAATTGAATCTGCTCCAACTCCAACTGCAGCACCAACAGCTACACCATTAAGCGTTGCTGAACAATACTTCGTGCCTTCGATAAGCGCCATAATCGTCATTGTAATCATCGGCTTCGTTTTGCTCGCAATACTTATGCTTAGAAAACATGCATAGGAAAAACAAACAAAAAACAAATATCACCCTCCCCTTTTTTAGTCATCAAAAAAATCAAGGAGAAAAAACAGGGGCTGAGAAGGCTCTGGTTCAATTTAACAATGCCGTCAATCCTGATAGCATTTGTGTTTTTCTCCTTAAATTTCCAGAGCCTCAGCAAACCCTTATGAAATCAAGGAGTCAGCTCTAACCTTGAAAATTTGTTCTTGAGAACAGTGCTTTTTCACGATGTTTTGCCCTAAGCGCTAAATGTCTTTCCACCTTGTCTTCTTCACAGCGATGAACAGAATAATGATGCACACCACCGAGAGGACAACCCAGTCAAGTATCACCAAGTTACCTGAAATTTTGAGGTAGCCCGTTGCTGCATGCATGATTTCCGCCGCGTAAGTCGTGGGTGAAAGATAAGCAAAGTACCTGATTGGCAAGGGAATGTAAGTTATGGGGTAATAAACTGGTGGCAGCGTGGCGAACAGCAGTGACAGTAGCCGTGAGAACGCGTAGCTTTGAACTACGTCAGCTGAGAAAGTGGAGAGCATAAAGCCAAGAGCCACAGAGATGGCAAACATGACCAGCAGCACAACCGATAAGATGGCGATTTGCAGGAGCGAGGGGTGCAGGTAGATGCCTGCGAGCGCTATGAGGATGGCTAAGCTTGGGAGTGAGTAGACGATTTCTGCAAGCGCCATTCCGCCCATGTACACCCGCGCGGTTGTGGGGGAGCTGACGACCATATCTTGGAGTTTGAAGTCGTTTTTCAGGTGGGAAAGGTCAGATTGCAGCGCGATGCCGCTTGAGAAAAAGGTCATTATTAACCCGCCTTCGATGGCTGTGCCGAAGAGGGTGCCGTTGCTTACGAAGGTGACGACAGCCAAGAGGGAAAGCGGTGAGATCACGGTGCTGATCAGGACGATGGGGTAGTTTTTCATTTCGTAAACGGCGTTCACCAGCACGCCTGCTAGGATTTGGCTGAGTCTGCTGCGTTTCATTTATTCGTCCCTCGCTTTTTGACCGACAAGAAGGAAGAATATGTCGTCCAAAGTGACCGGGTTGATAGAGAACCTTGTCCCATGCTCGGATAGCTGCTTGGCTAATCGGAAGGCTTCTTCCTCGTTTGTCATTATCTGCACGTGTCCACGCGAGTCTGTGGTGACTTCGCCGTCGTTAACGGTCGGAACAGGCGCTTTAAGAGACAATTTAATGCTGTACTGGTACCTTGAGCTTTTCCTAATCTCCGAGAGCGTGCCGATTGAGACTAACCGTCCGTCCTTGAGAATGCCGATTTTGTCAGCCAGTTCCTCTGCCTCTTCCAAGTAATGCGTAGTAAGAAAAATAAACCGTTCTTTGCCCAGTGTTCTGAGGATTTCCCATAGTTCCCTTCTTGAAATCGGGTCCAAACCCGTTGTGGGCTCATCAAGGAAAATGATCTCTGCTTCAGACGCCATGACCGTTGCGATGAGGACTTTTCTTTTTGTTCCCCCTGAAAGGCGACTGGTCAGCACGTTAGCGTATTCCTGCAAGCCAAGCTTTGCAAGCGACTCGTCAGCAAGCTTTTTCGCGTCGCCGTAGCCGTATCCTCGCCAGAGAAGGTAGGAGGCAACCGTTTGTTTAGGCGTCATCCACCTTATCGCACGGGCTTCCTGTGGCACAATCGCAATTTTTTCGCGCAGCTTGTTCTCCTGCTTCAGAATATCGAGCCCGTTGATGCTTGCGTTTCCAGAGGTGGGTTGAAGTTCGGTGGCGAGTATGCGGATAAGCGTGGTTTTTCCAGCGCCGTTCCTGCCGATTAACCCGAAGATACCCTTTGTTTCCACTGAGAAAGTGACGTTTTCTAATGCTTTTCTATGGTCTTCGTAAACCTTTGTTAGACCCATGCATTCAAGCTTGCCCATGAGACTTTCCCGAAAACAGGGTGCTTTTATCCTACCATTATCTTAGCTTGCGTAAAAAATTTCCTGTTAGCTAATTGATTCCTTCAGGGGAGATTTCAACGCCGATGCCCATTTTCGAGAAAAATGAAAAAGTGGGGAGGTTCGAACCGATAAGCTATTAATGGAACTAAGCAGTAGGTAATCGAGGTAAGACCCATGACAGTTCACTTAATTCCATGGGATCCTAAACGTAACCTGCTCGAGGAGGCTAACCGCCTTTACGATGAAGCAGGCACTTTTGACTGCGTCGAGAAGGGCGACCTTGTCGCGGTTAAACTGCATGTGGGCGAGCTTGGGAACCCGTATTACGTGCAGCCTTTCTTTGTCCATGAAATTGTGCGAAGGGTCAAGGAGGCAGGCGGCAAACCGTTTCTCACCGACTCCAACACTTATTACTACGGGCAACGGCACAACGGCTACGACCACACCATCAACGCGTTAACCAACGGATTTAATATGGCGCCGTTTTTCCCGGCAGACGGTCTGAAAAGCGAAAATTACCGAACTGTACCGACCAAGGGCATACTCAACGAGATTGAAGTGTCAGGCATGATCGCCGAGGCTGACGCCATGATCGTTGTTTCCCATGATAAGGGTCATGAACTCAGCGGTTTCGGCGGAGCCATAAAAAACCTCGGCATGGGCTGCTGCTCCAGAGCTGGCAAGCTTAGGCAGCACAGGACAGTAGGGCTGGAAATAGATGTGTCCAAATGTGTCGGCTGCGGCAAATGCAAGCAGATATGCCCGATGCAGTTGCCCGAAATCATTGAGGGAAAAGCACATAACACTTCCTCCCTTTGCATGCGCTGCCCAATGTGCAGGAGCGGTTGCCCGATGGAAGCTATAAGTTTCACTCATCAGAACGACCTATGCAGGGCGCTCGCGTCAGCCGCCTACGGGGTTCTCTCAACCTTTAAACCGAAAAAAGTGTCATACGTAAGCTTCGCCAAAGACATCACGGCATACTGCGACTGCTTGCCAACGCCAGGCGAACCCATCATGAAAGACATCGGCATATTCGCCTCTGATTCGCCAGTGTCAATCGACGGCGCCTTCCTCGAAATGGCTGATTACAAGACGTTCAATGAAGCATCACACGTGGACTGCATGCTGCAGGTTCAGGAAGCGAAAAACCTCGGCTTGAAAGGCGAAGTGAAACCGAAGATAACAAAACTAATCTAAGCCCTACTTCGAACTCTTGCCCGCATTCGCCATTTTTCGCGCTTTCTTTCTTCTCACAAGCAGGTAAACGGTAATCACTATCGCCGTCACCGCAACCGCAACTATGATAAGATAACGGGATACCCCCGCAACCTCTGTCCAATTTTTCCCAAGGTACCAGCCCAAGTAAACTAAGACTACGTTCCACAGGAGGCATCCTGCAGTCGTGAAGGCGACGAATTTTTTCATCGACATCTTCGTCGCTCCTGCAGGGAAAGAAAAGGTGGTTCGAAAGCCAGGAATCAGCCGACTTACAAAGACCATAAAGCTTCCGTGTTTGTCGAACCATTTTTCGGCAGCTTCAAGTTGCGCCGTTGATAGTATGATTTTTCCCCAGAACTTATGTTTGATGAGGGATTGGGCGCCTTTCAAACCGATGTAGTAGTCAACCAGGGAACCCAGAATCCCTGCAACTGTCGCGACCACGAGGATTACCCAAACGTCAAGCTGCCCCGTAAAACTGAGGTAGCCCGCGAACGGCAAGATGACCTCGCTGGGGATGGGAAGTGAGCTTGATTCAAGCAGCATCAACACGAAGATGCCTGGGTACCCGAAGGTTCGCACGCTTGAAGTGACACCGCGGGCTATTGAAAGGATGAGGCTGATTATCGGCTCAGATGTCACGGGGTTGCCCTCGATGACGACGTCATCCAAGACATCAAGCACAAAATAAAGGACCACAATGACAGCGATCGCTACGGCGATTAACTGTGGCGCTTTCTTACGTAACTGCCCAAGACCCTGAGATGACCCCAAGAATATCAGCTATTTACTTCTAACTCGAAGGTATTTAGACTATTCCCTTAATTTTATTTAAGGCGATCTGGTAGCTGATAACTCCTGAGTAGAAGAGGTAGGGAAGCAGAAGCGCAGGGCGGGGAATGGCGTATTTGAGGTCGCTGACCATGAGCTCGACGTGTTTCTTTGCAGTCCACACCTGATCCGCTCGAAAATGGATGCAGTGCGGTTCATAAACGCCCAGAACCTTGTAACCTTTCTTTTCAATCCACGATTTTATGTACGCGTCCTCATAAGTATGCAGCTGATACGGTATCCTTATGTCCTCAACGGTGCGCCGCCTAATCAGTATGTCATGGGTCCCGCCTCTCCTCTCAAAAATCTTCAACGTAGCCCTCTCGAACAGGACCAGTATGCCTTTTCCCTGCAGAACTGACCAGATTTCAACCCCCCAGATTGCGCCAACGTCATCCTTGACCTGCTTCTGCGCCTCGGCAAACCAGTTTTTTGACAGGACCACGTCGCTGTCGACGAACATGAACCAGTCGCCTTTTACCAGTTGAATCGCCTTCTGCCTGGCGCTGGCTCTTGTCCCTTTTTCCTGAATGAAAATGACGTTCCCATGTTGCCGCTGGAACTCCTCCACTATGGCTTGAGTGGCGTCGGTGGAGCAGCCGTCAATGACTATCAGGCTTTTAACTGGGACGTTCCTGTAAACAGAGTTGATGCATTCCCTCAACTTTGCGGCGCTGTTCATTGTGAGGATGGCAACGTCGATATGCTCCATCATAATGTCAACTCATTTTCAAAGGCGTTGAGAACGGCATTTTTAGTACCCCATCAAGCCGCAGCATCTGGAGCATATTGGAAAAACGCCGTTTTCGCAGCTTCGCAGAGCGCGTCTGAACTTGCGGTGTTTTTCGCTGTTGTAAATCTCAAGAAGGGGCGATTCCATAATGTTTCCCGTGACAAAATCTGGAAAATCCCTGCAAGTGACCACGTCCCCGTTCGGCATCACATCCACCTGGAACCAGGGTGAAACGCATTTTTTGTAGCCGAAGAAGTTTTCGGGTTCAGTGTAGTAAGCTCGGATGTCCTCAAGTCTTAGGTCGGGCACGAAGAGGACGTGACTTGCGTGTTTTTCACTCTTGACTTTCTTGACTTGTTCAACGATGGCGTCTATGTCCAAGCTTGCCGTGTCGCGTACGTACCCTTTCCACGCGAAGGGGGTTATGCCCAGTTTTTCGTTGGCTATCTGCGTGTGTTTCTGCCCTATCCATTCCCTTGTGAACCACGAGTAATAGATCACTATGCCCGCAGGCCTGACCTTCTCTGCCTCCCTCACCGTGTCAACTATCGCGTACTGGTTGTTGCTGGAGATTGTGGTCAGGGTGAAGATGGCTGGTTTCCTCTTGTTGTACTCCTTCTTTAACTTCTGAATCGCGGATAACCCTTTTATCGCCGTGTCCATCGCTCCTGGGACTCCTCGGCACTTGTCATGGATTTCTCTTGGACCATCAAAAGAGACGCATATCATATCCCACCCGTTCTTGACGATGGTTTCAGCGTTGCGTTCAAGTCCGACCCCATTCGTCACCACCTGAACAGTAAGCCCCTTCTCCTTGATGTAGTTGACAAGCGGAACCAGCGGCTGGTAAAGAAAAGGCTCTCCGCCCGTTATGTAAACATGAACTTTCTTAGGTGCCACTTCGTCGATGATTTTCTTGTAGACTTCCACCGGCACTTCCCCAGCGACCTTCGGGGTGTCATCCCTCGCGTTGTACCCGCTTTTTCCCCATTGCGCGCAGATCGCACACCTGTGATTGCAGCGGTGCGTGATCCTGAGGCTCAGCAGCCACAGCGAGGAACTGCTTCCGTCCTCGTTGCGGTAGTCAAGTTTCGACTTGACGAATTCCCTGTAGGCTCCCCTGCCGAAACTCATCATCAAAGCCGGGTTTGTGCACACTGAGCCGACGAACTGTACGGGAAGTCTTCTCATAGAGCGAGCCTTAGTATGTTTTAGTAGTTAAATTTTACTATCATCCATGACTCCAATGGTGCATTGGAACCGCGGCAACTTCCGCAAGGAAGCAAGAAATTTGCGCAGGGAAAATTAGAAAAGATGAATGAAAAAGCGGGTTGCTTTGGTTTACTTTTGCGGAATCTAAGTATCCTGCGTTGGCTGAATTCTTTTTTCTTGAAGGTGATCAAGCTCAGGATTGCCTAGTGAGAATGATTCGTTAGTTGTTGTGGTTCACGAAATGCATAAAGTTTAATACAGTGTATTGTATCGTAATATACAATTATTGCGGGACTAGATGATGAGCCAAAACTACTCAGGCAAGCATAACTCGAACCTGAATAAAATCATCAATCAAGGAAAGGCTCAAGCATTAGAAGAAGAGCCAAGCATCATAACGATTGATTACAAAGTCGAGCAGCCCGAACCTCCGAGCAAACCCAAAGTTCCTTCTTCTCATGACTGGGCAAACCCACGAGAAGAGTTAAAGTTCCAGGCTGAAGCTGAAAGAACCAGAGCCATGAGTTTAGTCTACAGGTACTTGTCACAGGCAAAATGAAAAAACAGTTTTTCCCATATCCCTGTTGCACAGTTAGGAACACGAAAATTTCAAAGGGTTCATCAGACGATTTTTTCCAGCAAAGTCATGCCTCAATGAGCCTTCCGCCGCTAATACTCATGGAGGATTTTGGAAGAACAGCTAACTCTCACTTTTTCTGTTTCCAGTTGAGTTGCGCCTGAGATTTTTTCGGGAAGTCCTTGCACTCGTAGATTCGCAGTTGCCTTTGGGGTTCGATTCGGCATCTTTTGCGTGCGTTCTTACGTCTTATCAGTGGCGCAAGTTGAAAGAAGGGGCATTTGGAACAGAGGGTGCTCAAGTTTGTTTCTCCAACTTTTTCTTTACCTTGTCATCATTCTTCTGAATAACGGAACGGCAATTGCAATCATGATTACACCGAACGCTATCAGGATTATCAGGTCCGTAGAGATGTCGGATACTCCTGCGCCTAGCACCATGACTTTTCGCAGAGAATCTGAAGCATATGTCAACGGAAGGAATTTGCTTATGTCTTGCATGTACCAGGGCATCGACTGTATCGGGAACATCACGCCGCTGAGGAACATCATTGGAAACATCAATGTCATCATCATCATCTGCGCTGTCTCCTGATCCTTAGCGAAAGACGTCATCACGATGCCTAAGCCGACGAATGAGAATACGCCTAGCAGGAGCAAACCGAACACGAGCAGAAGGCTTCCGTGGATTGCGATGCCGAACAGCCCTACAGCCAATACCAATATTATGACACCTTGGAGTAAGCCACGAGCAGTCTGACCCAAAGATTTTCCCAGGATGATTGATAACCGGTTGATTGGCGCAACCATCATGCCGTCCATAGTGCCAACTTCCTTCTCCTGAGATATCGCCACAGGCAGCCCAGTCATGACACTCATCATAACTGTCAACATCATTATTCCAGGGGCAATGAAGTTAAAGTAACTTGGGCTTCCAGAGACAACGCCTTCTGCCTTAACAACGTAAGGTTGAACAATGGCAAGAGAGTTATTCGCAGTTACTGTTGAAGATAGATTTTGAACTTTCTCCTGTGCGAGCAACGTGCTCATCTGGTTAAAAGTCGCGGACAAAGCTGCCTCCAATTCTGCGGATATTGTTGGGTTAGACTGGTCAGTAATGATAATCAAAGTTCCCTGTTTGTCGCTCATGATGCAAGTAGAGAAATTGCTGGGAATGATTATGCCGCCGTCTATCTTGCTATTTTGAATCTCGTTCTTGATGTCAGCCATACTTGTAGCGTTGGAAAGCTTCAGCATGTGCGTTTGAGTGTTGATTTGCTGTAACCCCGTGAGGAAGGCTTGGCTTGGAAGTGTGATGTTGTTAAAGCCTGAATCTTGATTCACTACGCCGACAGGCATGTTGCTTATCGTGGTGTTGCCTGATGGATAGATAAAACCAATCATAGCCATCATGAACAAGGGCATAAGAATAAGCAGAACTAGCCCCAAACGGTTCCTGAATAGCTCTGTTAGGTCTTTCCAAGCGATGCGCACGGAATGCGAAAGTAAGGATTTTGCGCCCATGTCCTATCACCTTATCCTGTTCGGCGCAGCCCCGCCATGCCTATGATGCTCCAGCGGGATTTTCTGGTCTGCGCTGTCTCTTACCTGGTGACCAGTTATGTGCAAGAACACGTCCTCAAGCGTGGGCTGCAGGTTTTCCATGGAATTTATCTTTCCTCCCGTAGCTCTCACCGAGTCGATAACGGAGTCGAAGGCTTCTTGACCGTGACTGATTACTCTCAGGTGCATAGAGTTTTCTTGAGAAACATTGTCCACGCAGCCGCAATCTTGCACTGCCTCAATAATTTGAGGGGATAGATTTCCGATTTCAAGGCTAAGTATTGTTGTGTCCTCTCCCGAAATTGTTCTCTTCAAGTTAGCTGAAGTGTCAAGCGCCACAATCTTGGCGTGATCCATTATGCCTATTCGATCGCACATCAAATCTGCATCCACCATCATGTGGGTCGTTACGATTATGGTGGTTCCGTTTTCCCTGTTGAGCTTCTTGACGAATTCACGGATTTCAACAGAAGACTGAGGGTCCAAACCAAGAGTCGGCTCGTCAAGAAAGAGCACCTGCGGCATGTTCAGCAACGCCCGTATGACGTTCATCCTCTGCCTCATCCCTGTCGAGAAAGTGCCCACTTGAGAGTTCTTCCATTTAGTAAGTTGAACAAGCTCAAGCAACTCGTCTATTCTCCTGTTTAAAACGTCCTTAGGCAGGTTGAAGAGGCTTCCGAAAAACACCAGGTTTTCCCTAGCCGTCAAGCGGTTATACATGATCATTTTTTCGGAGACTATGCCTATCAGCTTCCTGACTTCCGTGTCATCTTTAACAATGTCGTAGCCGCCTATGATTGCTGTTCCTTTCGTCGGTCGGGCTAGCGTGGAGAGCAAGCGAAGCGTTGTGCTTTTGCCCGCGCCGTTGGGTCCGAGCAACCCGAAGATTTCGCCCTTTTTCACGTCGAATGAAATGTTGTCTACTGCTACGAAATCGCCGAACATTTTGGTGAGGTTTCTTACCGAGATGATTGGTTCGTTTGACTGATAGGTTTCTGTTTGGTTTTTCTTTTCCAAGCTGACACCAGCTTATGGTTAAATATGATTCGTTGCAATATGTTTAAGCAAAATATAAATATTCCGATGATAGAATCTATATTCCGAACTACAAATGAACTTTGAAGAACAAGAGAAAACAACAGGCAACTGGGTGAAGGAAGCCCAGAAAGGGTACATCAGAGTCGCATCCCTGATTATCCTGAACAAACGACCCGCACACGGCTATGAAATAATGAAGGAAATCAGAAATAAAACCAGAGGTTTCTGGAGACCAACGGCGGGCGGCATGTATCCCATCCTAAGAGACCTCGAAAAAGCGGGATACATAGTGGGCGGCTGGTCCACGCAAAATAACCGAAAAATAAAGGTTTACAGAATCACGGAAACAGGTGGAGCCATACTCAGACGTGCCATTGTCAAACAGAGTGAACTTGCGAGTGGCATGAACTCACTTTTTCAAGAATTCGCTAGAGATGTGCTTAATATAGAACCAAGAATAGTCTCGATGCCCGTGATGCCCAGTCCCTTCGACGCTTTTCTCGTAGAGAACAGACCAGACTCCAAAGAGGACCTAAAAAGTCTGAAGCAAAAGCAGAAACACCTCAAAGAGGCTATGGCCATGGTGCGGAAGGAGCTTGTGGCGACAACGAAAGAAATGGACAAACTAGAGCAGCAACACAAGTTTTCCAAAAAAACTTAAAACCAAGAAAAAATCCTCACCAATTGTTTTTCAAGAAGAAGCCAATCAGCAACATCGTTCTTGCGCACTTGATAATGAGCGCTACTTGGTTAGACTTACGTTTTAGGGTTAGTTTTGGTGGAGCCGTCTGGATTTGAACCGCCGACCTTTACCCAAGAACGGCGGCAAGTGCACTGACTCTTTTGCATATTTGATAAGGATCATGCTGATACCGACACCCAGCGAGACTGCAATCATCATCTCGGGAATATTAGCGAGTGCTATCGCAAGTGCCGTTGAAAAGGGCTGGACAATCACTAATACCAATGCGCCGTGCAATAATTCAATAGCAACGGCAAATAACATTGCAGGAAGGATACCCAGCAATTTGCCTTTGTCAAAACGGAAAACCAAACCTGCCAATAACCCCGCCAAAACAGTTGCCAGCGAACAAGGAATGTAGGTTGGGCCGCCGAGGAAAAAGCGATGGGTACCCCCGATTAATCCTACCGCCAGTCCTACGAGTGGACCCCCAACAAGCCCAGCTACTATCGGCGCGAGATCCCTGATGTTAGTAATTGCGCCAGAACTTTGCATGGTTCCGATGTACGTGCCGAAAATGGAAAACAAGCCAAAAATCGCCGTAAAAACCAAATAGTTTTTCAGCTCTGCCTTCTTGAATAGCACCGGCTGAATAACATCTATTTTTGTGACAATCTCCATGAAAACGAAGATGAAAATCTCTGTGCTTGCGAAAAGCTCCAAATAATTGCCGAAAAAACTCGACATACATGATCTTTCTGACTGATGGTAATATTTAAACTAGCTGAGTTAATATGGTGGGGTCGGCTAGTTTAGACTTACGTTCTTAGAGCAAATTAAAAAAACGTTTTTTTCCGACATTTGTTTATAAGTACGGTAATAGATTATTATTGATGAAAAGTCTATTTAGTGCTTAGGCTTGGGCTAAGTATCTGACACTTTTCAATAATTACAAGAAGCAAATGAAAAGCATGTTAAAAGTAAGTTTACTGAAAAGATGTATGGGGCATAGGCTAGCCGCACTTGATGTTTACCCTATTCATAACGCGAGAGGGGGAGCAAAAACATGGTAAACGTGGGCGACTTTGCGCAGTGCCCAGAATGCACTCGAATGGGACGCATTGTTTGGATTTCGCAAAACGGACAGATAGTCGGTATCCAATGTTCCGCAAGTCATTTCATAGATAGTTGTCCTGATTCGTACGGGTTCAAGCGTTCTCCTTCCAAGGTCAATAAAAATAGTGTCTTTTTAGTCAAAACCGATTCATTGTAGTTCTTGATGATTATGTTACAACAAAGTTATGCGCTATCTAGTAAGATAAAGGTAGCTGGCGAATATGGTAAACCATGTTTTGTTGAGAAGCATCTTGGCTTTTACACAAACTATTCTAGCTTTACCCTAAAAGCGCTAAGAAAAACTTCATTCCAAGAATTTCTATATCAAATGCTTTTGTCAGAGAACATCGAAGAAAAAACCGTGAATGCTGTTAATATAGAGGTGTTTCCAGCCGCTACAAAAAACGGGTTGAATATTGTTGGAAAGTGTAACACTTTTAGAGGGAAGATTCGAATTTATCCAAAGAGCTTCTGCTTTTGTAACGCCGTAAGGAAAAAGCTAGGAAAAGAAGTGTTATATGCATTCGTAGGGAATAGGGCTAGAGCGGCATTAATGCATGAATTATTGCATTTGAAGTATGCCAATGATGAGGAAAAGGTGCGAGAATTGACTGATATGTATTTTCGCGTTTACATGAAAAAACGATTTAATGAAAATCCTGCATTTCTGCATTCTCTAATCTTTAGTACGAGAAAACGTTCGAAATAGCCGCCTTCTTACCTTATAACAATATACTTAAGACAAAAACGGTAAAAATAAGGCTGTTTAGCCATAAATCTAAACGTAAAGGTCGCGCTGTTTTGTTAATTTGGTGGGGCCGGCCGGATTTGAACCAACGGCCTCTACTGGAAATTGGTTGAAATTTGCTTGTTTAGTTGAATTCTTTTCTTTCGAAAAGTACCAAGCCCGCGATTGCCGTGATGATGAAGTACAAGCCCATGATTGCGAGCCCTTCGGGTATCGTAGCGTTGAATGTGTTGTATTGAACCGTTTGCCCTGGTCTGAAACCAGGAGAAGTTACCGTAGTTTGATGCAGTGGGTATGGCGATGTTAGGACGTTTCCTATTATTTGTGACCCGTAATTGATGAGGAACCATGGTTCGATTTGAACAAACCTTACGATTATTGTGTTGACAAGCGAAAAGACAACAAGCAAAAGAATAGCGCTTACAAGGATGGATACTGAACTGCTTTTGAATAAGGAGCTAAAGAAGAAAGTGATACCAAGAGCCGCAATAAGGTAGAACCATGTGAAAAGCAAAGATTCGCCGAATTGGTACGGTACACCTGAAGCAAAGTGCACACCATTAGCTACCGCGATTACTGTGAAAACGGTAAGCATGACCGTAGAAGCTAAGAGTGCTGCGAAATATTTTCCAACATATATGGATGATCGTCTTATAGGGTTGGGAACGCCGAAATAACCTGTTTTATTCTGGAATTCGCCTGAAATTGCGTCGCCTCCCACGAAAATCGCTGATAGTACGACTACAAACGGTGCGGAGATTCCCCACCAAGTCGAAAAGAATCCGAGCTGGGTAGAGGGGAAGAATTGAGGTCGATATAACGCTACGACTGTAAGAAGCAATCCTATGATAACGGTTAGAGCCAGAAGGATATAGAATCTACGTGACCTAATGTATTCAAGAAACGTGTATTTCATTGTGATTCGGACTTGCGCCATGCTGCTCGGCACTTTATTTCCAAAGTTTGTTTGCGTTTCAACCATGTTTATCACACTGTTTCCTTGATTAGATTTAGATAGACATCTTCAAGCTCTGAGGACGCTACCTTGTAACTTATAACTCCGATGTTCAGGTTCACCAATTGAGAGAGAAGTCGCTCTTGCACATCCAAGCCTCCGCTAAACCTGATCCTTAGGTTTCGATCGTCAATTTGCTCTGCTGATACTACGCCTGGAAACTTCGAGATGTTCCCTGTTACTAATTGGGAATTGACTGGACGACTAAGACTAACTTCAACCATGTTTGCTCCCCCAGAAAACTTTGCCGTCACATTTGAAATGGTGTCGTATACAAGGAGCTTGCCATGGTCGATCATGGCGACTTCGTCGCATACCTCCGAAACTTCAGATAGAAGATGGGAGCTCATGAAAATCAGCCTCTTCTTGCTCTTCAGAGATTTCACGATATCCCTGACTTCACTCATTCCTCTGGGATCAAGTCCGTTAGTGGGCTCATCCAAAAGTAGAATACGTGGGTCGCTGAGAAGTGTAGAAGCGATGCAAATTCTCTGTTTCATTCCCTTGGAGAATCTGCCGATTCTCTTGTCCAACCACTCGGACATATGGACTTCGGCGACGGCTTCTTCGATTCTCTTTTTAATCTCGTTAGCCGGGACTCCTCTGATTTCCGCAATCATCGACAGTCCTTCGCGGGGCGTCAGTGAAGGGTAGATTTCAGGGGTTTCAATAAGCGCTGCAACTGATGCCAAAGCTGCCTTCTTGCTTGTGTGTACGTTTATGCCGTTTATCAGGGCCTCTCCAGAAGAAGGACGGATCAAATCCGTGAGCATTTTGAGCGTTGTTGTTTTTCCCGCGCCGTTCGGGCCTAAAAAACCGACGCATTTTGCGCCTTCCATTTTGATGTTCAATTCTGAAACGGCTTCAAATGATCCGTACCTTTTTGTAAGTCTAACGGCTTCAATCGTTGGAACATCTGTTAATGGCATAAAGTCATCTCCCGAGCACAAATATCTGCCTATCTTATAAGTTCTAGCCACAATTAAACCGAACTCTTAAAAATTGAACAGGAGAAACAGTCTGTTTTCTGAGAAAGCTTTCCATATTGGGCTGCTTGTTTTTTGTTAATTTGGTGGGGCCGGCCGGATTTGAACCGACGACCTTTACCCAAGAGCCGCGCGAGGCGGTTCTTTACGGGTTTCTTCATGACCGCTCCGGAAATTCGTCATTCTCCTCGCGGAGTCAGCAAACCCGTGTGTGTTTGCTTTCTGGAGCCCGTCGTCATACCTGCCTAGACTACGACCCCACCTCTAGGCTGAAGCAAATAAGTAAATTTTGACCAATAAAAGTTTATTCGTTTCACATGATGCTTGGCTTTCAAGAATTCGCGTTCTCAGGCACAAACCGCCTTAGCCGCTGGAGCGAACGCAGTTTTTCTTTGTCGCCGATTTTCGCTTGCTGCACGGATTCTTTTAGGATTTCAATCGACTTATCCATTGCTTTTCGGTCGACTGGGAAAGGCACGCCGTCTTTGCCGCCGTAGGCGAAACTGAATTTCACGGGGTCTTCCCAGCTTGGTTTCTCGCCGTAAACCAGCTCCGCAACCAATGCCAAACCTCGCACGGTGGCTGGCCCGACGCCTTTCACGCTCAGCAGTTCCTCGTAGTTTCGGGGTTGAAACTCGTAGAGTCGGCTCAGCGTATCCCAGTTTATGTTGCGGGGCATGTTGAGGCTGGTCAGGGTTTGCTGCCAAGGATCATCCGCTTTCGGAAGCCAATCCTGCAGCGACGCTTGGTTTGGCGGCTTCGCGGCGGATTGGATGATGTTCATGAGCTTGCGGGTGGGTTCCTTCGCCAAATCTACGCTGGCTTTTCTGGCGCCCTCGCTGGTTTTCGCCACCATGTTCAGGGCTTTTAGCCGTTTTGCGTCGCCGACAATGGCGTTGTGGGGCTCAACCACAAAGTCTGTTACGTTCTCGGACAGCCAATGGTAACGCCGAGCGGTGCGGTCCTGCCCGCTCATCCCCTGCTGGATCACCGCCCACTTCTCATCCCTTGTGACAAGGAACGCGTGGTGGTATAGCTGGTAGCCCGCTTGGATGGCGGTGTTGTCAACTTTCGCCGCCATTTTGCTGTTGTAGATTAGGGTTTTGACTGTTTCCTCGGAAAAACCAAACTTTTGCCCAGCTTGAGCGATGTCGCTTGGCGTTTTCCTTGAGGTTCTGCCCTTGCCGCCGCACACAGCGATGCCGTGCTCTTCAGGCGTCAACGCGGTTTTAAGGATTCCCGTGACGACGGTGGTTACGCCGCTGCTGTGCCAGTCGTAGGCTAAGACGCAGCCGAACGCTTGAAACCAGCACGGGTCAGACAGGCGCTCAAGAAACCGTGCCGTGCCCTGCTCATCAATCATGATGCTGGCTATCTCCTTGGCTAACTTACGCATGCGCACCGTGAGCCACGCGGGCGCGTTTCCGCCATGAAGCGGCAGGTTCGCAACGCCAGTTCTATACATTAATTCACGTTTTGCTATTGAGCACAAGGCGGTATATTGGTTTTCTCCAAGAAATAACCGTTAAACCATATAACAAAAAAAGAGCTGTATCGATTGTGCTTTTTCCAACCCGTCTTAATCCTTTAATAACTATGATTTGCCTGTTTTTCAATTCGTCTAAAACTTGGAAATAGCAAGATCGCCCAAAAGGCTCAGCTAAATCTTCAGAGATCTTGGCATTGACCCAATGCTGATTGAACCTTTGCAGAATGCTTGAATTTATCATATGTGTACATCATAACGTACTGATAATTAATTTATTAGTACATGGCAACGTACACAAAATCACTTTTCCGCGCCTTGCTATGGATTATTCTCCTTTGTTAGGAAAAATAGCCGCTCAGGGTAGCGTCAAATTTCCTGCCACCCGAAGCTTCGCGCCTTCAAGGTACATCAGCACTGCCTTGTCGTTTGGTCGGTGGATAAGTGGCTTGTCCAACGTTAAAGTTAAAGTTGGCTTCCTCCAGTCGCCCGAGTCCACGACGGCTTCTACCTTGGCGGTCACGAACTGTGTCCAGTGCCCGATGTGCATGACCATTCCCTGTTTGATGGGCGTCTGCCAGTACTTGACGAGGGACGCTTGCGCCTCCAGTTTGACTGAAGACTTGATGGATGGGTCGTTAGTCAAGACCACTCCCCGATCCAAGTCTTCCACTTCAACGTTTTTCAACGCAAGCCCCACGCGGTCGCCCTCGCCTGCCACGTCGAACTCGTCATCATGCTTCTGTATTGAGCGAACCTGCGCCGTTTTCCCGCTTGGCAAGATGTTGAGG
This sequence comes from Candidatus Bathyarchaeota archaeon, assembly GCA_963768345.1. Taxonomy (GTDB): domain Archaea; phylum Thermoproteota; class Bathyarchaeia; order Bathyarchaeales; family Bathycorpusculaceae; genus Bathycorpusculum. Next base: position 108,323 of record CAVYHL010000005.1, read on the forward strand.
GTTCCATGTTTCTGCACTGCGCAGTAGGCGACGACGCCGAGCACGACTGCGCCGACGCCCTTCACGTTGAAGGAGTGGTCAACTGGAACCGTCCCCACCGCCTGCTGCCCAGCTTGAACTTCAGCGGGTTTCTGCTGGGAAGCCTCCGCCAGAAGCTGCTCTCTCAGGAAGTTAGGGTCGTCGCTGACGAACTCGTATTTTTCAAGGCTGGTTCCCCTTATGAGCGGCTCCACTTTTTCCTTGGGAATGTAGTTTCTCAGGATGAAGTAGCCTGCTTTGATGTCTGAGCATTGAAGCATGACAAGGCACTCGCCGAACGTGGCATCCAACTGGTCCACGACGACTATCGCCTTCTTCGCCAGCGAAACAGCGTAGAACAACGGGGCTAACCGCTCAGGATACCTTGTCGGCTCGATAAGCGTCACTGTGTCCTCGCCTTTCTTGAGGTTGTAGAAGGTTATGTCGGTGGCGGTTCCTTTCTTTCCGATGCTGCTGCCGTAGCCTAACGCGCCTAGAACGGCGACTGTGATGTTTCCCATGGTATTTTAAACCTTGAAGTAACCCCATGTGCCCGCCTTAAAGATAAGGATTATGAAAAGAATTCTGGTTATCTTTGAAGAACGTCACAATTTGGCAGTAGGCGGAGTTCTTGCTTCAAGCCGCCTTAGCCTACCCTTTTTCCAACCCCGCATGCATCGCAGAAAACGCCGCGGTTTCCGTTGCAAAAAAGAAAAAGCGGCAGACCCAGCAGGCAACCCTGAGTCGAAAGCAACGAAGTCAAAACCACGCCCGACGCCACAGGTTTCCTGGCGCTCCATGTACGAAAGGTTCTTAAGTAATTGGGTCTTTTTCCTAACGGCAACAGTTGCCAAACCAACTGCCAATTCAAGGTAACGACCAGCCTCCGCAAACAGGCGGGTCTGACCAACTGAAAAGGTTAAAATAGTCCGTTGAAGAGGTGAAAAGGTATGGAAAACATTTACGCAGCGATGCTCCTTCACAAGGCAGGAAAAGAAATAAACGAGGACTCAGTGACAAGCGTTCTCAAAGCGGCAGGAATCACGGTTGACGTCGTGCAGATCAAAGCGCTCGTTGCTTCCCTGAGCGAAGTAAACATCGACGAGGCAATCAAGGCAGCACCGACGATGATGGCGGCGGCTCCAGTTCCAGCCCCCGCAGGCGCGGCAGAACAGAAGCCAGCGGCAGCAGCCCCAGAGGACAAGAAGAAGAAAGCTGAGGAAGAGAAAGCCAAAGAAGAAGCAGCGTTAGAAGGATTAGGCGCCCTATTCGGGTAAATCAGCCTCTCTCTTATTTTTAACCAATTTTTCCCAAAAAATATTTTGCAATTTTACTCGCTGAACGCTTATGAAAGCTCAGATGGCTTACTCAACAGGCAGGCTACTCTGTTCTTTTGGTGCCTGAGGCGGCGTGCTAACGACTGGCAGCTTGGCTGTTTTTCTCCTCTGGCTAAGAACCTTCCAAGCTATAATCGGCGCCCAGCCGCTGATGATCATCACTGTTCCAGGGAACCCGCCGATGTCTCTGCCGACGATCGGCTTTAAACCGTTTATTATGTCGGCTAAGAATGCTTCCCAAATGCCGAAGGCCACAGCTATTGCCACGGCGGCTATGTACGCGGTTTTTTTGCCGAATTTCTTGAACGTTTGAACTGTCAGCACGCCTGCAAAGAAGAAGTCGCCGAGTCCAAGTCCCCTGTACACGATGCCGGCGCTCTGCACGATGAAGGGAACGTTCGGCAGCCAAACCAGCACTGGAAGCCCCAGTGAAGTGAAAGAGTTTGCGGCGGTAAGCATCGCTGGTGTGCCTATGACCAAGATTATGTCCATTGCCGTTAGGAGAACGGCGAAGAACCCGACCGTCGTCCAGTTGAACAGCGAGCTTAGATAGAGAATTATCAAGATGGCGAAAGTTAAACCGAAAACATCCATGAGATACGGAGCCCAGACCGTCGCCGTGCCGTGGTTGCTGATGAAGTTGAAGAACACAAACAGCAGCACAAATATTGCGGGAGGCTGAACGGCAACGTACCATTTAGCTTTAAGCGGGACATTTTTCTGCTCGTAAACTGCGACGCTGAAGCAGAAAACTGCAAAAGCGAAAAACGCCGCTACCCTGTAGACCGTGAAGGCGTCGTGCAATGGCGCTAAGAGGCAGACGATGCCTGCTGCTATGCCTGCGACGCCGAAGCCGACTGAGAATAGTTGCGCCCTGATTTTTGGGAGGTTGGAGAAAACGTATGAGATTGTGAACAGGAGCGTGGTGTACGCTGACAGGAAGAAGAGGAGGAGGATGTTCTCGAAGACGGCGCCTGGGTTGTACATTGCCGTGACGGCGATGGCTGAAATTATGAGTGCCATGAAGACGATGAGCAAGATTACGTCTCTTGTCTTCAACTCTTTCTGTTCAATCGTTGACTCAAGCTTCCCCTCTACACGCTTATTCAGAAGCACCGCAACTATGACTACAGCCAACAATGCTATGGGCATCGCGAGGTCGAGAGATGGCATAGACAGAGCAATATTCGGCGACGAATTTATTTCTTTAGCCTGAAGAAAAAGGAAACTTGCGCGTTCAACGGCAAAGTTGACGTTTGGATTAAGTTTAAAAACGGCAATTTGGTATATCCCCCTTCATGAATTCACAACTGCGAAGATGCTGGAACACAACAAACCCGCTCTACATCAAGTACCATGATGAAGAATGGGGCGTCCCCGTCCACGACGACAACAAGCTATTCGAGTTTCTGGTCCTTGACAGTTTCCAAGCAGGACTGACCTGGCTGCTGATACTTCAGAGGCGAGATTACTTCAGAAGAGCCTTCGACGATTTCAACCCCCAAAAAATCGCGAATTACACCCCCGCTGACGTTGAACGGCTGATGCAGACGCCCAACATAATCCACAACCGAATGAAAATCGAAGCCGCCGTAAACAACGCCGCCAAATTTCTCTCAGTTCAAAAAGAATTCGGCAGCTTCGACAGGTACATCTGGCGGTTCGTCAACGGGCGAACAATCCACAACTCTTTTGCCAGCTTGGACGATATGCCTGCGGAAACAGCGGAGTCAAGGGCGATGAGCCAAGACCTCAAGCAAAGAGGGTTCAAGTTCGTCGGACCCACAATATGCTACGCCTTCATGCAAGCCGCGGGGCTAGTAAACGACCACCTAACATGGTGCTTCCGCCACAAACAAATCCAAGAAAAAGGCTTCTGAGAAAGCCACCCCAGAGCCTTCTAGAAATTAACGCATGAATTGCTCGTTGAAAATGGCAAGCGTAGCCAAGAGCGCCTCCTCTGTTCTCACCGTCGCCGTACCTTGCCCGGGAATGGTGTTCACGACGAAATCAACGAGTGCCTCCAGCTTTGCCCCCTCCTCTTCGGCTATCTCATGCAAACCCCGCGTTGGCGCACCAAACGTCACCAAAACATTGTGGGCTCGGCTCCATTTCACGCCTATCTCGTCTGCAACCTCCCTGAAGCCGACGCCGAGCCTTGCGGTTGCAATCGTCAAGTCAAACCCGCCTGAAGCCACAACTTGCCCGAACGGTTTATTTTCCAAGCGAACATTGAAGCCCCAGTAAACGTCGATGTCGTCGCGGTTTACAGTTTGAACCTCGACGCGGTCGCCGACGTTGATAACCTGCAGTGTTAAGCGGTCGCCGATGGCATGCTGGGTTTCCCTCAGAATCGCAGGCTGCTCCACGCCTACATCCACGAGCAAGCCGTCCTTGGCTTTCGACAGGACCAAGCCTTCACGGTACTCGCCGACCTTCAAATCGCGTGTTTTGCCGCTCAACGGATGATGCGGCGTACGCAGCGGCGGCAGAATCCCCGCGAACTGCAGGCGAGGCTCAAGCTTGAACAGCCGTTTGCGCAGGTACTGAGGCGTCTCCAGATAGTTCAGCAGAAGAGCAACGAAATCCATGTCCCGCGTCTGGTTGGCTCTGGGGTTATCGGGGTAAACTATGATTTCGTCAACTCTGAAAATCGCCGCTGCCCGCCCGATCAAGCCCACCTTCGCCGTTTTCTCCCGCAGGTGCGGCGTGTCCGAGATCGTTGACGCTGGGATGGCGATTGCAAGTTTTTTCTTATCCGTGAATTTTCCGCTCCCTACCGCTTGCTTGACATGCTTCTGCGTTGAGCTTAAAAGGCAGGTTGGGATATAAAATTGCGGGTAACTGGAGGGATAATGGGTGAGTAGCCTCCTTTTGGATGATGTGGAAAAAATCAAGTCAGTTGATAGGAGTAACGCCGTCAATTTCTGCGTTGACGCCGCTAAGCTTTACCGTGAAGCAGCAGCTTTAGCTAGCAAAATCAAAGTAACCTATCCCAAGCCCGACAACATCGTCGTCGCGGGCATGGGCGGCTCAGGAATCGGCGGCGACCTGCTTAAGGACTGGGCGAGAAACCAGACCGCCGTGCCCATCGAAGTCAGCAGGGAATACGAGCTCCCAGAGTACGCAGGCAAGAAAACCCTTGTCTTAATCACAAGCTACTCGGGCGATACGGAAGAAACCCTCAGCGCCTTCCTCGACGCTTTGAAGCGGAAATGCATGATTTTCTGCGTCAGCAGCGGCGGCGTATTGCTTGAGAACGCGGAAAGGCTCGGCGTTCCGTACCTGCGCATCCCCAGCGGCATGCCTCCCCGCGCATCCTTGCCTTACCTGTTCGTTCCCCTGCTGGTTTACATGGAGAAGGCAGGTTTGGTTTCAGGCGCTTCACAGGAGCTTTCCGAGGCTTTGCATCTTCTTGAGAAAATCAGCGAGGATAACGCGCCTGAGAAGCCCACGATAGAGAACTACACGAAAGCCTTAGCCTTGAACATCGGGGAGAAGTCGCCCATCGTTTACGGGTTCGGGTTCTACCGTGGCGTAGCCATGCGTTACAAGCAGCAGTTCAACGAGAACAGCAAGGTTCCCGCGAAATGGGACGTTTTCAGCGAGCTGAACCACAACGAAATCGTGGGGTGGGAGCGCGCTGGCGAGCTGGGCAAGTGCTTCACTGCGATCTTCCTCAGAGACGACGAGGAGCCGCCTGCCATTCAGAGCCGCATAGAAATCACAAAGGAGCTTGTAGAGCAGGCGGGCGTGGAACTGCTTGAGGTTCAGGCTCAAGGTGAAAGCCGTTTGGCGCGAATGCTATCGACTGTTCTTATAGGCGACTTCATAAGCGTTTACTTGGCTGTCCTGCGTGGGGTAGACCCTACGCCTGTTAAAACCATAAACTACCTGAAAGACACGCTGAAACAAAACGGGTTCAGGGAAAAAGTGATAGGTGAACTTGGAAAACTTTAGCGGTTAACGCTGAAGGTCTGTCACCATTTTTCTCGGTGAACCATGTCTTCCAGCGGCTTTCTTTGAGATGCCTTAACGAATTCTCGGACAGTCTTGCTTCTCTCACTCATCGGCGCCGGGTACCCCAGAGGAGTCAACGCAACAACCCTAACGTTTCCAGGTATCTCCAAAATCTTCTTGACTCTTGCCTCGTCGAATCCCCCTATCCAGCAGGTTCCAAGCCCCAAGTCCGTTGCCGCCAAAACAAGCTGCTGCATCGATATGCCTACGTCTACAAGGTAGTAATCCATTTTGTTGTGCGAACCGGAGTCTTTGGGGTCAATGCACGCAGCCAAGATAACGGGCGCCTCGTTTAGCCAACTGGTGAACCCGGCTGCTAACTCGTTGATTGTAGCTTTATTCTTTACCACAACGTATTTGCAGCCTTGCTTGTTAGCCCAGGAAGGCGCCAGCCTTGCAGCCTCCAAGATTTTCATCAACTTTTCTTCCTCAACCGTTTTGCCTAAAAAGTCCCGGACGCTTTTTCTCGAAGTTATAACATCCATGAATTCCATGCAGTAAAACCTTAGTCACTCAGGCAAAAACTTCCTAATATGACTATCCTTGATGGAGCTGGCGAGACAGCTCTTAAAAAACGACGGTTTTTAAGTTTTAAAATGGAAAGAAAAAATATGGCTTAATGGTTTACGCGATAAACTTTGCGAATTCGCTGTCGGCAACTTCAAGCGGCACGATTTGGGGCGGATGCTTAAACCCGTAAGCGCAAACGGGCTCCAATGCGCCCTTGAGTTTCTTGCCTAACGCGAGTTTCATGGCTCTGACGACGTCGAAGAGCACGCTGCCAGCGTTTGGCGCGTCGACCGTTTGGAATTTGAGGTCGATCTTCATGGGCGCGTTGAGGAAGTAGACGCCGCTTATCCAGAAGTAGCTGTCACGCTTGTTCTGCAGGAAATCAACGTAGTCCGTGGAGCCAGCCACGACTTCAGCCTTGTAGGGCAATGATGCCGCAACCGTCTCGGTTTTAATTTGGCGTTTAGCGTCGCGAGTGCGATCCATGGTGTCAACGGATTCTGTTCCGCCGCCAACGTCTAACTGGTAAGTCTCATCGATTTTTACCCCATTATCCGAAAGCAGCTTAAGCAGCGTCTTATGCAGCGCGGTTGAACCGACCTGATCGATCAAGTCGTCGCCGACAAGCGGAAGCTTTGCATCAGCGAACCTTTTCGCCCACGCCTCGTCGCTGGCTATGAAGTTTGGTGTAGCGTTAACGAATGCGCATCCTGCCGCCAAGGCTTGTTCAGCGTACCACTCGGAAGCTTTTGCAGCTCCACTGGGCAGCAAATCAATCATTACTTCAGCGCCTGCATCCTTGAGAACCTTAACAACGTTCGAATCAGGCACATTGCTGACTTGCACGATGGCTTCACTTGATTTTCCCAAACCATCAAGCAGTGGACCCTTACTCACTTTAACGCCCGTCGCTGGCACATCAGCGACTTTTGGCGCGTTATTTGGTTTCGCAAAAATTGCTTCGGAAAGGTCCTTTCCAACCTTGCGCTCGTCAACATCGAAGGCGGCGACAACCGCGATGTCCTTGGGACTTAAGCCCGCTAAAACGGGGTTGCGCAGTCCGACGAATTCTTCTGGCTTGCTGAATTTCTGGTAGTACTGGACGCCCTGGATGAAGGCTGAGGCGCAGTTTCCAACGCCGATTAACGCAACTTTTACTTTAGGCATTCTTTTCCACCTTGCTTGGCTTCTCTATTTGCGATTGCATTATAAAAAGCTACGCCGCATTTCTGACATGTACCCAGCAGAAGCATGATTTTTGGTTATAATTGGTCAAAAGTAGGTAACGAGGATGGGCTGGGAAGGGTTCTCCCCTTCTTGCCGCACGAATGGACTGGGCGGGATTTGAATTCGCGAGCTCAGCCGTTTTAATGCTGGGCTTCCCGCGGCCTCCACGATGCCAACGTGGCGATCATACCAGACTGATCTACCAGCCCTCAGCCACACATAGCACGAACAAAAACAATTTAAGCATTATGCATCAAAGAACGATAGAAACCAATTACAACTTCTTATGCTGGGTTCAAATCCCACATCTCGCGCCATACTTTTATTCTTAATGCGAACTTAAATGATTTGTAAAGGCATTTTGAAGAAATACTGTTGCAATCTATCTTATTTTCCTGATTACTCGTATGCTTTTTCACGAGTCGAAATTGAGTAGATAACTATTTTTTGCTCAATTGAAAGCTCAAATCGTATTCTTATTATCTTTCCTACTCTAAGACGGTAATGGTTTTTGTATCCCTGCATTTTCTTTATATCTAGCCTACTTGAAAAGCCCTCATCCTCTAAAGTTTTCAGAGCTGTAAGAATCCTGGTTTGGTGTTCTTTAGGCATTTTCTTGAATTGCTTCCTAGCTTTGCTTTCTACAAAAACCAAGTACTTTGGCAAAGGCTAGTTCCCTTTCACTAACTCGCTTAAAGGCTCAAGGTGCAGCTTTTTGTTTTTCTTTGCTGTTTCATATTCGTCTATGGCTTCAACATCTTCCTTAGTGGGCTTCTCATACCCGATTAGCCTTTCTTCCACCAGTTCATTGAGCCCTTGCACTTTCCTGTTTAATTCCAGAAGTAGGCTCCGAATTTCCTTAAGCTCAGCTTCAGTTGTCATATCGCTCAAACCCAAATAGTTGCCAGCGGTATTTAACGGTTGTCAACAAGCCTATGAAATCCGCGAGCGAGAGAAATTGAGCGATTTTGACAGACTACTAGGTCTGTGGTCGAAAGGTCGCGTGGGTTCAAATCCAAGCATCCCCACCATCAATATTCGGACGCTCTATTCTTATGTCGCATCATATATGAGTAACGCCTATCTGTGTGCATAGACACATACATATTCATGGCAAAAAAACCATTTCAATAAAAGACGAAGCATACCAAGCTTTGCTCCGCGAAAAAACAGACAAAGAGAGCTTCACAGATGTTATTTTACGCATAATCCAGAAGTCAGGCAAAATTGCAGACTGCTTCGGAGCTTGGAAAATGACTGACGAAGAAGAAAAAGCCATCAGCGCCGAACTCGCTAGAGGCTGGCACATGGTTCAAGAGAGAGTTTCCAATGAAATGTCTGGACACTGGCAATAGCTGTTGCGAACGGTTTGACGCTGGTTACCCGTAACCAGGTTCACTTTAAGAGAATAAAGGGCTTGCAAATAGAATCATGGTAACACGCTTGGAGCGTATGGGATCCTAGTTTCAAATCCTGCTCGTCTCTCCATTCTTCTGCTTTTCTCCTGTGCGAGTCTAAATCATAAAAAAGCTTAAGAATTAGTGCAAGCAAAAATTTCGTAGGAGGCCTCGATGGGTGTCAAATTCTGAAAGGCGGTTGGGAGTCATCAGAGACATTGTCTTGCCAGTTGATGTTCGCACGAGGTATGATGTTTATTTCACTGACAAGCGTGTTGCGATAGTTTGCATGGGTAGGGCAGAACGTTTTGAATCCGAGACCGAAGAGGTGCTTTCCTTCATGCCTTCAGCATTTGGAGTGCCTGCTCCCGTGGCGCCGTACGTGGAAAAGGCAAAAAGCAAACGGTCGATTGATGAAGAAATAAAGGATTGGTCTTTGGACGATCTTTTGAAGTTGAGCAAGAAGAGCTGTTTCTACACTAACGAGGAAATCGAAAGGGTCGAGTTGGTATGGGGAAGCAAGCCGAAGTTAATTATTTTGAGCAGGGATTGTGAATCGAAGTTTGCTCCTGATGAGGAGCAGCTTAACCAGCTGATCGAGATAGTTCCGACGGTTGACGGCTTGAAGGATAAGCTTTGGATAGCTGGCAAATGGAACGCGCTTTTCGGCGAAAGCCCGACGGTGCCCGTTTGCAAGTTCTGCGGCTACGGCAACGAGCCCGACGCGGTGTACTGCCAAAGTTGCGGCAAAAAACTCGAGCAAGAACCAGCCAATATGCCTCCTTCAGAGTTAACTTGCAGCCAATGCGGAACAAGGAATAAAATACAAGCCTCATTCTGCAAACAATGCGGCAAGTCTATCCGTTAAGACTGAAGCATGACGCTTTGAGGCACAAACGTATTGGCGGGGCAGTTAGTAGTCTTCTCTGAGTTTATCGATCATCTTGTTGACTTCTTCGGGGCTTGCGTGTCCTTCGTCAATTCCTGCTAAATCTGATAATTTCCGTTTTTTAGCGCTTTTTTGCGTCGTTGAGGCGTCGGTGAGGCTGGCGAGGATTTGGCTTCCAAGCGGCGTCAGGGTGTAGTAGCTGTATTTGTGGGCGCCTGTTTGGAGGCGGCGCGAGATCAGGTTGGCTGAGAATAGCTTTTTGAGGTGGAAGGCGAGGGCACGTTTTTCTAAGCCGAGGGTTTTTTGGATTTCTGTGAAGCTGTAGTCGGGGCATTCGTTTAGGAGGACGAGGATGGCTTGGCGTGTTGGGTTGTCGAGGGCTTTGAGGAGCTGACGGGTTTGCGGTGGCAGGCTGTAATGTTCGATGATTCGCATAGTTTAATGGATGTAAAACAGGTATAAATCCGTTGACACCTGAATTTTCAAAAGAAACCGCCCCAAAACCAATGAAACCAGCCCAAATGAAAAACGCAATCCAGCGCCCTTTCAACAAGCAGAGCCCGCAGCAAACGCCGCCGCCTAAGCCGCCACCCTATGAGAGGGTCTAGTATTTACAACAGAAAGCCCAAAACAAAAAGGGCAGCCGCACGGAGCCCGCTTACCTGAGCGGAACTCTTAAGTGGGGCAAAGCTGTCTGGGTGCTGGGAAACACGGAGATGAACCCTGCAAACTTGGCCCTGAGCGTAGCCAGCATCATCAACTTCATAGCCCTGCTTCTGATGCTCCACGCCGTCGTCAAAAACCGCAACGCCCTGCGGGGCTACAGCATAAGCGGCTCATTCTTGACATTCGTCTCCCTCGTAGGCTTCGAAGTCGCCTACTACCTGCTGGGAAACACCATCGGCTTAATCCTCGGCACCGTAAGCGTCGCCTTCTGGTTCGTCGCCTTCATCTACACCCTGCGGCAGAAGCTAAGGGGAACACAGCAGCAGAAGCAGATGGTCGAGCCCTAGCCCGACGGAAGCTGAATCGTGAACTTCGCGCCCTTGCCCTCTTGACTCTCAAAACTGATAGTGCCCCCATGTGCCTCGATCACACGTTTGCAGACGGCTAAGCCGAAGCCCTGCCCCCTCGGCTTCGTCGTGAACAGCGGAGTAAAGATCTGGGGCTTAATCGTTTCAGCTATCCCAACGCCCGTGTCCTCCACCATGATAGAGACATGCCCGCCCTGATTGACCCGTGACTTCACGGTCAGCCGCCCGCCCTTCGGCATGGCCTGCAGCGAGTTAGTCACCAGGTTGATGAGAACCCGCTTCAGAAGCTGCGGATCAGCTTTTATCTTGGGGAAGTCATCCTCAATCTGCACCTGCACGGCAATGTTAGAAGGAATTTCGATTGAGGTCAAAACGACACCAACAATTTCCTTGAGCTCGACAAGCATCTTGTCTATCTTGATGGGTCTCACGAATGCCTGCAAGTCAGAAACAATCTTATCCATGTAGACAGCCTGCTCTTCCAACACCTGAATGCTTTCCTGCAGACTGCCCTTAACATCATTCTCAGGCAACGAGTCAACCTCAGATTTTGCAAGAAACAACTCGCCGATGACCGTTTGCAGGGGATTCCGCAGGTCATGCCCCACCATAGCCGCGGTTTGACCAATAGCCGCCAACCGCTCAGACTCCTTAAGCTGCTTCGTCCGCTCCTCAACAACCCGCTCCAAAGACTCCGCCTGCTTCTCAAGGCTTTTCTGGTGAGCCTTCTGCTCGCTGATGTCTCGGACAATGGACCATATTCCAATCACGTTTCCTTTTCCATCAGTCAAACGCCACGTTCTAACCGACGCAGGAAAAACCGAGCCGTCCTTCCGTCTGTACTCCCTCTCGAAAACAATGGAGCGCCCAGTCTGCAACACTTTACTAACCACTCTTTCTCTCTGCTCATGCCACCTTTTTGGAAGCAACTGCTGAACCGTGAGGTTTCTCAGCTCTTTTTTCGTGTAACCCAGCATCTTCGCATAGGCTTGGTTGCAGTCGATCATCCTCCCCTTCAGGTCTCGAGCCATGATTCCGTCCCGGGTTGTCTCGTAGAGTCTTCGGTACCTTTTTTCGGATGCGAGAAGCTGCTGTTCAGCTTTCTTACGTTCTGTCAAATCCATGAACATTGAAATGACGTAGTCTTCTTTCGGAGTGTAAGCGTAAATTTGATACCATTTATCTTGAGCTTGACAGTAAACCTCGCACTGCTGAGGCCTGCCAGTCGTAGTAGCCTCGCCAAATATCCTCATCAATTCGACAAAGCATCCCTTAAACGGTTCACAGTCACTCGCTCTCCTTTGAATCACCTTCTCCCTCTTGGTGCCCAAAGCCGCTGCAAACGATGGGTTGACCTCAAGCGTAACGAAATCAGTCGGCGCACCACCTGCGCCATAAACCATTCTGCACACGCTAATCCCTGAAGTCAAATTATCAAAAAGAATTCGAAATTGCCGGGAGCTTATTCCTAAATCTTCAAGAAAAGCTTGACTGCATTCTTCTTGAGAAAGGTTCCCTGCTTCACTTTCAAAGGGAACCGCCTGATTTTGTCCACTTAATTTAGAAAAATCGACAGAAATCCCCTTGGAATTCATTAACTTATATCTCGTAACAAGCTAACTAACAAACTAATGTGTACGAAAGCATAAAAAATTTTTCGTTTAAGTTACCTCAAGACTCAGAGTGATTTTACGGCTGAAATCTCGGTTGGCTGGGCACCGATTTTTCTACTAAACAACTTACCGTCTGCGTCAACATTTCTTTCAAAGACTCTTATCTCCCAATGTGTTCCAGCGCTTACCCCGGAGGCGGCGCATGTTAAAACTGGGTTTTTCAGGCGGAGTTTGCTTTCGAATTCAGAAATTCTCTTTAAGTTGATTTGCCGATTGTATCTGCGAAGTTTGTATGCCGACTAATTTGCCGCCTGAAGCGAAAGACAAGTGGGCTGAGGTTGAAGCTGCTAAGCGCCCGCAGGAGAAGCTTGTGAAGATGCAGGAGTTCCTCAGCACGGTTCCTCAGCATAAGGGCACGTTAAAGCTTCGGGGCGAAATAAAGAAGAAAATGGCGATTATCCGACGTGACCTTGAGGAGAAGAAACGGAAGGGCACGGGCAAGAGCAGCGGGGGACCGAAGCTTTTTGTCGAGAAGGAAGGCGCGGCGCAGGTGGCGTTGCTGGGCATGACGAACGTTGGCAAAAGCTGCCTGATGCAGGCTGTCACTAAGGCGAACGTGACTGTTTCGTCTACGCCTTACACTACGCGTGAGCCGTCGCCTGGAATCATGGATTACGCGGACGTGCAGTTCCAGGTGGTTGAGACGCCTGCGGTGATGGAGGGCAGCGGAAACGGACGTGCATGGGGGCCAGTCACGTTGGGTGTTGCGAGGAATGCTGATGGCGTGATCTTGATGGTTGATTTGAGCCGTGACCCCGTGGGGCAGTTGGAGCTCATTCTGGCGGAGCTTGAGAAGAGCCGAGTGCTAGTGAGCAGACCCAGCGGACGCGTGGACATCGACCGGCGCCACGCTGGCTCGGCGCTTCGAATTATCCTTGTCGGTAAGCTTATCGACTGCAGCGTAGGTGACGTTGAGGATTTGTTGCGTAGCTACCGTATCAGCGACGCCATCGTCAAGATCAGCGGCGACGTCACGCTGGACGACGTTGAAGCCGCGATCTTTGAAACCACGACCTACAAGCCCGCGTTGGTCGTCGGGAACAAGCTGGATTTGCCTGGTTCAGAGGAGAACCTGCGGGTGCTTAAGAAGTTCGTTAACGGCAAGTTGCCCGTCGTGGCCATGTCGTGTGAACGCAGAATCGGGCTTGACGCGTTGGGCATGGCGCTGTTTGAAAGCTTAGGGGTCATTCGCGTCTACACAAAGGAGCCTGGGTCGCATCAGCCGACTGGTCGCCCCTTCGTGCTTAAACATGGCGCCACGGTTAACGATTTAGCAAAGAGCATACACAAGGAGTTCGTGCAGAACTATCTTTTTGCGATGGTGTGGGCTAAACGCTTGCCCTTCAGCCCTAAGAAGGTTGGTTTAGGCTTCCCCTTGGAAGATGGGGACATAGTGGAGATTCACACGAAAATATAGCCAAAAAAAGAGGGTTAAGTTGGGGGAGGTGGGGGTGGCGGCGGAGGTGGAAGCGTCTCGAATTTGCCTTTCCGTCGGCGCATCCTGAACAACACTAGGACGGCGAGGACGGCTGCAACTATCACGACCGCGGAGATTGCGCCGTACGTTACCAGCGGGTTCAATGGCGCTTTGGTTTTCGTGGGGCTTGTCGAGGATGATGTGGGGGTGGGCGTTGGTGTGGTTGAGCCTTGGGTTGGCGTTGGGGTTGGGTTTGTGCTTGTTTGTGTGGAGGTTGAGGATTCAACGAGGACTGCAAAGCTTTTCACCGAGTTTGACAATGAGGCTGAGTTGTCGGTGGGTGTCGCGACAAACGGAGCTGAGTTGTTGGGTGCAAGTGATTGGGCTATGTAGTTTGTGAAGTTGAGTCCGATGACTTTTCCTGTGGCGTCATAGAACGTCGTCCAGACTAGGACTTTGCTTGCGGTTTGGCTGCCGTTGTTCTCCACGTTTCCTGTGACGGTGTATACGCCGCTGTTGTCGAAGCCGCTGAGTGATGTTGGGTTCAGGTTTGGATAAGCGGTTTGGTTGGTGGCTTGAGCTATGGCTGCTTTGAGAGTGACGTTGCCTCCTGCAATTACGCTGGGTATCCAGCTTTCGTCACGGGTGACGCTATAATACGGGTTGAAGTCCATGTAGAAAGGAGCTTTCTGTCCAGGCAGGAGCGGAACCGCTAGGACTGGGGTTTCAGCTGAGCAGACTGCTTGAGTGGAATTGTAGGCGAGGCCTGAGATGTCGATTTGTCCAAGTGTTGTTGTGCCTGTGTTTTGGACTTCGCCTACCGCGACTAAGTCGCCGGCGTATCCGCCTTCCAAGAGTGCCATATAAGTGTCCGCCGGCGCGGTGTACCAGGTGTAGCTTAGAATGGTTGCTTCTGTGGTCTGCGCTTTCACGTGTGGCGTCGAGACCGCGGCAAATGCGCTTATGGCTAAAATTACAAGGATTATTGATGCTTCTATTTTCTTCAAGTTATGCTCACTCGAATGAACGATTTCCTTTTTTGAACCATCATGCTCAGTAAAAGTTATTAAACTTTTTCAAAATTAACCCCAAATTCCATCCGCCCCTCCGCTAGTCGGGGGCGGGAACCGTTGGAAAGGGGTTTTTTGGGCGTCATTTTTGTGTTGGTTTCTTGTTGTAAATACTAGACCCTCTCATAGGGTGGCGGCTTAGGCAGCGGGGTTTGCTGCGGGCTCTGCTTGTTGAAAGGGCGCTGGATTGCGTTTTTCATTTGGGCTGGTTTCATTGGTTTTGGGGCGGTTTCTTTTGAAAATTCAGGTGTCAACGGATTTATACCTGTTTTTCTGGTGTTTCGGTCGGATGGCTTTCTTGCTTGGCGTTCAATCAGGTTTAGCTTCCGCTGGGAAGAGCCTAATTTGAAAGAAGAAAAGGCGAAGTTGCCTTATCTGCTGGACTGCGCGACGCGTTCAATCTCGTTGCGTTTAGCCACGCCGGCGCTCTTGATGTCCTTGTTCGCCGCCAGAATCAACTCGTCCGCAATAGTCTCCTGGATGCTGCGCGGGTTATTCACGCTCGCCAACCGTGCGCCCTCAGTGATGTGCCTTAACGCGAGGTCTATGCGGCGTTGCGGCGCCACGTCAACGGACAGGTGGTAGACGACTCCGCCGTAGCTGATTCGTGTGGTGTCTTCGCATGGCGACGCGTTCTCAACGGCTTTCACGAGAACCTCAATCGGGTTCTTGCCCGTGCGCGTGTTGATGATTTCGAAGGCTTCCTTAACGATGTTGGTTACCTTGGCTTTTTTGCCCGCGTTCTTGCCTGGACGCATAAGGTTGTTGATTAATCGTTCGACGATGTTGACTTTTGCCTTGCGGAAGCGCTGGTGCTCGTGGCGTCCCATACTGTGGGGGACAACCATCGGCGTCAAGTTCAGGTACCGCTGCAACCCGATGTCTTCCACTTTGATATCTTTAAAACTCCATTTCTGGAAAAGCTTGATTTCCTGAGGTTGAGCGACTGATGTCTGTGCCATACCATTTTACCTCGCTGGCTTCTGTTTACGCCCGTAAACGAGCTCGTTGAGGCTTACACCGTTAACCATGACGACTTTCCAGCGGACTCCAGGAATGTCTCCCATTGCTCCGCCTCTTGTTCCGCCGATGCCTTCAACCACGACCTCGTCGTGCTCGTCAACAACGTTTAAGGCACCGTCTCCCGGCAAAAACGCCGTGATGGTCCTGCCGTTCTTGATAAGTTGCGTGCGGACACATTTGCGGATGGCGCTGTTTGGCTGTTTCGATTCAACGCCGACTTTCTCCAGAACGATGCCCCGTGACTGGGGTGCACCCTGCATCGGGTCAACTTTTTCGTCGAGCATAAGCATGCGACGGTTAAAGTAACGATCATGCCAACGGAACTTCTTCCGTTTCCTAGCTAACTGCCTTGCGGCGAATTCGCCCCTTGGTGACTTAGAACCCATCTTTTAGATATTCCTTCTTTTTGCACAAGCATAGTCAAAGAACCAATATATAAACAAAACGAACCAAATTAACCAAGTTCAGTAAACAAAGTTTGCTTATCTCATCAATCAAGTATGAGGAAAGGCATGGGGCATTTAAGCATTGAAATACTTGTTGATGAGGAATGCTGTATGCTTGCCAGTTGCTTGGGGGTTGAAAAGAAAGGCAGTGTGTCTAAAATAGCTAATTTTGGGCTTTCAGACGGTTTGTTCCAACAGGAGTTCTCGTGATTGTTGTCTTGTGTTATGGCTTTGTATTATTGGCTGTCTCATTTTTGTGTTTTTCAATGCGGAACGCACTGAGAGTGGTTCGTTCTCGCGTAGGGTAATGTCTCTTTCGATGGAGCGCATCATTTCTTCATCTTGGGCAATCCCGAGCCTCTCTAGCGCCGTGCAATGCTCCAGAATCTCCTTCAGTTCGGGAACGGTGAAGTTGTTCCAGTGAAGTGTAGGTTGAACTTTCATCTGATTCCTCATTCACTTTTTTGGCCATTTCTTCCTGACTAATTAATTGCCATGGCTCGCTTAAAAAATTATCTGTTTGTCCAAAAAATCGCTTTTTTGAGAACACATTTCCAAAAAGTAGGCTGTAAAGTCTGGTTTACTGTACGTTCGTTCAAAACCAATAATTTTAGGGAAAACTGTGACGAAAAGGTGCTTGCGGTACAGATAAATACGCTGGCAACCTCTTTATTCACCTGAAATGCAGGTTCTTAAAAGGCATAAAAGAATACTTTTAATTGCCCTATTTTTAGTCGCCGTGCTAATCGTGTCACTTTTCATCGCTCAGTACGCTTCTAAGCCGTCGATGACGCAAACACCTTCGACTACAACCCAGCCCTCGTCAACCCCGAAAGTCTCGCCTGCCCCAACAGGCACAGGCATAACGTCTCCCTCGGTCACTGCGCAGGGTATGCCTACTCCTTCCACTACATCACAGTCTGGTCCCACGCCGACGCACGGCACTCTACCCCGGAGAAGTTACACAATATGAGGGTCAAAAATTGACCCCAATCTACATGTTCCTCGATGATGTTGCTCAGCATCCCGATGTCGCGATCGAGGGAACGCAAAACTTAGACCAGTCAACTTACCGCTTAACCATCACCGGCCTCGTGAACCAACCTGTGGAATATACGTACAGCGACGTGGTCAATAACTTTACGTCTTACCAGAATGTTGCCACGCTTCTCTGCGTGGAAGGCTGGAGCGTCACCTGCCTATGGCAAGGCGTCCTCGTGAGCGACCTTATCAAGGAGGCAGGCGTCAGCCCAAAAGCGACAACTCTCATCTTCTCAGCCTCCGACGGCTACACCACCGCGCTTCCCCTGAACTACATTGAGCAGAACAACATAACGTTAGCATACAAAATGAACAACGTAACTCTCCCAGCCGCTGCAGGTTTTCCTTTTGTGCTTGTACCTCCAGACCAGTATGGGTACAAATGGATAAAATGGGTAACGCAGATCGATGTGTCAAACGACTCAAGCTACCTCGGTTACTGGGAAAGCCGCGGCTACCCCAACAACGCAACAATCGGCAACTCCAACGGGGCACTGCTAGGTACTGTAGCGATTGTCGAGATCCTAGGTTTTTCCGCTGCAATCATAATAGTGGTCGTGGCAGTTTACCTTATCTTTGTTAAGCACAGAAGGGATTTCAAGTCCTCAGAAAACGCTAAGAACCCTAAATCTGCTTCCGAGAAGGCTGTCCAAGCCTGCGTTCCCGTGGTTAAAGCCTATAAGTAACCTGCAACAATAAAAAAACGGGCAGGGTTTGGTATGGCTCAGTTTGAAGTTTACAAGGATAATGTTCGGCTGTTCAGGTGGCGGCTGAGGGCAAGCAACAACATGGTTATCGCCGAAAGTTGCGAGGGCTATCATAACAGGTCTGACTGCGAAAACGCGGTTATGCTGGTTAAAAACGAGGCACCGAGAGCAGGCTTAGTCTTAAACAACACTTAGTCGCCTGAGATTGCGCTTTGGTGTGCGGAGGGAATCCTAGTTGGAGTTGTCCCTTTGCTGGCTTGCGCTGGGTTTTTCGCAAAACAGTTTTAAGCCAAAGCCGGGGAATCATTTAGGATGAGGTTGGTGACGTTTGGAGAAGAAATGTCCAGTTTGCAAGCGGGTTTACACGACTTTTGACCCTAAGAGCAAGTACTGCAGTAGTGCATGCGCGAAGAAAGCAGGCAAAGCCAAGTAATGCGCAGCTAAAACAGTTAGCGTTCAGTTGACGGGTCCTTGAAAGCTATGCTCGCGTTCTTCCAATCTATTTTTTGCAGTCTTAGAAGTTCTTTATCATGAGTGAACATAACAGGCACCTTGTTTGCCACATAGTTGGCTGTAATTAGGGCATCTCTTCCTCCAAGGTTATACTGTACCGACAAGTTGAGTGCTATGATGCTGATTTTTCTTGTTTGATTGAAGAATTCTGAGTATGGGTCTGCTAGAAGAGTTTTCAAGGCATCTGCTGCTTCTTCAGGTTTCCATTTTTGACCGAAAACCAGCACATGATATGCTTCATGAATTGTTGTCGGATTCAAAGCAATTTTATCGTCGGGAGATGCATTTATCAACAGTTGTTTGACTCTCGCATGCTCAGGGTATGTTTCATCTAAGGCATAGCAGAGGACATTGGCATCTAAGCCAGCTATCATTTGACTGTTCTCCAAACAGATTTCATTTCTTCAGGATTCACGAGTTGTGGTTTGCCTTTCCGCGTCGGTTCAGAAGTAATTAATTTGTTAAATTCTGCAAGGAATTCTTCTTGTTTCTTCATTGCACGTTTTTGCTCCAAATTGACTTCATTTTTTCTGGAGACCAATTTTCAGGCTTTCCCGTACGTTCATGCTTAGAATTTACGATCTGAACCAACTTTTCATGAGCGTCTCTCTGCTTTCCAGGAATTATAAGGTAGCCTTCGGGGATTTTTCTTATTGTGGCGGTGTTTCCTATTTGCTCTCTTATTTCTGCGGGAATGCAAATTCTACCTTTGGAATCTACTTTAACAGTAATTTGCTCCATTAAATTTTGCTCCCAAATAGACTTCATCTTTTTAGGGGACCAATTCTCAGGCTTACCTGTGCGCTTATGCTTAGAATTCATAACTTTGCGTAATTCTTCAACCGAGTCCTGTCCCATTTTCCCACCATAATAAGTGGGACAATCAGCCTTTTATAACTTGCTGCTTTTCAAATGAAAAAGCATTTTAGGCTTCGGAATTAACCTATTTCAAGTAGCTTCTTTTTGTTTTATATTTAAGTGATTGGAAAATTAAAAATAACAGTTGCTGCATAGTATATTGTGCTGATTGAAGCTTTGTGGGAGGGTTCGGATTGGCGCAGAATGTGGAGTATGTTAAGGGTCCTGAGCCTGACAGGTGGCATTGGCAGAAAGACTGCAAGCAGTACCCGCGCGTCGTCATTCGAAAACGCCTCAGCAGACCGAATTCTGACCTGTGCGACGAGTGCCAAGACTTAGAGAGGCTCGAGCTGCGCAAGATTGCTGCAGCATAGACGAACGGGCTTAACCCTCAAACGCGATTGCAAATTAAAACCGTAGTATACACCTTAGCACACTTTATGCTCTGAGATTACGGTTAATCGGGGAGTTCAATGGTGATTGTTGTTCCCACATTAAGCTCGCTTTGAGCTGAGATTTTTCCGTCATGCGCCTCAACGTGAAATTTTTTGCATACGAATTAATCCCTCGGAAAAAATAAAACGATGTGCGCGAACTATTAGAAATAACAATTTTTGCTGGGCAAACCGACTAAGCCGACGCGAGCCAGTTCTACACAACTCCATGGGAAATTTGCAGCCTAAAACCATAACTAAGGAAAAGCCTTTTATGCTAACTCGTTTGATTATCACTCTGGTTAAGGGTTGCCTTCTGGTTCACCCCCTTCTCTCTTCCTGAAGGTTCCAGACAGCCCTTAACCAACCCTTCTCTTAAGCGGCATAACGCTTGGCACCGTAAAGCTTGGGGATATCATCAGCATGCTTTTATTTGGGACGCAAGAACTATCCCTTAGCAAACCCGAAACACCTGCATAGAAGGCACACGCCAAAATGGTTGAACTCAGAACGCAAGAACAACAACTCCTGTGCGCGTTACAAGCAGCAGGCGGAAACGCCACGGTAGAGCAGCTTATCGAGAAAACAAGCTTGCAGGACGCGGCAGTCATGCGCCTCGGCTTGACACTACAGGAAAAAAGCCTCATCACCATACACGCCAAGCACCAGAACATCATAAGGCTGACGGCTGAGGGAGAGGCTTACGCCAAGAAGGGCTTGCCTGAACGCAGCTTAATCCGCGCGGTGGCGGCGCTCGGCGGTGCCTCAGACCTCAAACGGGCGGCGGAACAAGCAGGTGTTGATCCTCAGTTTATCCAGATCGCGCTCGGTTGGGCGATAAGGAAAAAATGGGCGCTCTACACGTCAAGCGACAACACCCTGAGGGTTGCTGAGAACCTTATCCATCAAGCCTTCATCCCAGAGGGGGCAGATGAAAAGCTCCTCGCAACCGTGAAAGAGAAAGTGCAGGTGGCGCTTGAAGAACTCAAGCAAGACGCCCTGAAAGAAGCCGCTGAGCAGCTGAAAAAACGCAAAGTCATCACGATTGAGCCGAAAACAAGCCGTACGCTCCAAATCACAGCGGAAGGCAAGAAAGCTGCCGCGGAAGCGAAGGCGACTCCGCAGGAAGTGACTCAGCTTACGCCTGAACTCATAATCACTGGTAAATGGCACACCGCGAAGCTTCAGAAGTACAACATTGAAGCGCCCGTAGCTAAAACGTGGCCTGGCAAGAAGCACCCGTACCTGCAGTTCCTCGACGAAGTCCGCGCTAAACTCGTGCAGCTCGGCTTCCAGGAGATGACGGGCACAGCGGTTGAAACAGGCTTCTTCAACTTCGACGCGCTCTACGTGCCGCAGGATCATCCTGCAAGGGAAGAAAGCGACATTTACTACACCAAAGACCCAGCGTATGGCGACATCAGCCAGCATGCTGAAGCCGTTGAGCACGTGAGGGAAACGCATGAGGACGGTTGGACGACGGGTTCCAAGGGGTGGGGATACAAGTACTCGCTACTCGCCGCTCAACGCCTGATTCTCCGCGGGCACGGCACCTGTCTGAGCGCCCGAACGCTTGAGGCAAAAAAGTTTCAGGTTCCCAGCAAACACTTCAGCATCGCAAGGGTTTACCGTCCTGAACTCATCGATAAAACGCACCTGTCCGAGTTCAACCAGGTGGAAGGCATAATCATCGACGAGAACCTGACGCTGAAGGACCTTCTAGGCGTGCTCGGCAAGTTCGCGATGGAGATCGCTGGGGCCAGCAGGGTACGGTTCAAACCCGACTACTTCCCCTTCACGGAGCCCAACGTCGAGCTAAGCGCCTACAAGGAGGGCTACGGCTGGATGGAATTCGGCGGTAGCGGCATATTCCGCCCTGAAGTCACCCTGCCATTGGGCGTCAAAGAGCCCGTCATCGCTTGGGGCTTAGGTGTGGACCGCCTTTTCATGATGCGCGCAGGCATTGAGGACATTCGGATGATTTTCAGCCAAGACCTTGATTGGCTAAGAAAGATGGAGGTCATGTAGACGCCGACCATCGACTTAGACTACGCTGAACTTGAGCGCCTGCTCAACTTGAACCTGCATTGGAAAATAGAGCCGCTGGACGAGATATTAGCCAACGTCAAGGGCGAAGTGAAGCTCTTCAACGAGCAGGAAGGCATCGTCAGCGTCGAGATGAAGGACACCAACCGCCCGGACCTGTGGAGCACCGAAGGGTTAGCGAGGGGGCTGCGGTGCTACCTTGGCTTGGAAAAAGGCTTCAAACAGTACACTGCCGAAGAACCCATCGTGGATGTGAACGTGGACAGCCGACTCTTCAGCATTCGCCCTTTCATCGCCTGCGCCATCATAAAAAACCTGCACCTGACGGACCCTGTGATCCGCGGGCTTATGCACCTGCAGGATAAGTTGGACAAGACATACGGGCGAAGCCGCCAGAAAACCTCGATCGGCATCTACAATTTCGACTTGATTAGACCGCCGATAAGGTACGCTGCAGTTAACCCATCGGATGTCAGTTTTGTCCCGTTGGGGTTCGAGGAGAAGTTGACGCTGGATGAGATTTTGGAGCGGCACCCGAAAGGCGTCGAGTACGGTCACATAGTCAAGAAGAACCCGCTGTACCCCATGCTGTTCGACTCCGAAGGCAAAGTCCTTTCCTTCCCGCCCATCATCAACTCAAACGACTTGGGCAAAATCACCGAGGAATCGCGGAACCTGCTCGTTGAAGTCACGGGCACTCTGCAAAAAGCCGTCGTCAACGTGCTTATGCTGGTGTCGTTGGCGCTGGTTGACCGTGGCGGAAAAGCTTACTCGGCGAGAATCCATTACACAAAAACCTCAGATTACCAGCTCGGTGACGTAGTGACGCCTGATTTCAGCAGCCGAACTGTGCCGTTGAGCGTTGAGTACACGAATAAGCTTTTGGGGCTGGAGCTTTCGGCTGAGCGCATCTGTGGGTTGCTGTTAACGGCGGGCTTGGGCGTGGGGAAAGTTCACGCTGGCATCGTGGACGTGCTTGTTCCATGCTACCGCGTGGACGTGATGCATCAGGTTGACCTGATCGAGGATGTCGCAGTCGCCTACGGCTACAACAACATCGCTTGTCTCTGGCGTGAGATGCCCACGACTGGCAAGGCAAAACCTGACCAGCGCCAGATCGACGTGGCGCGGGAACTCATGGTCGGCTTAGGCTACCAGGAAATCCTGACCTACACGCTGACTGACGAGGAAAGCCTGTTTGGCAAGATGAACGCCAAAGAAACCAGCCGCGTTGAAATCGCCAACCCGAAGGTCGCAACGATGACTTGCCTGCGGAACTGGGTCCTGCCAAGCCTCATGGGGTTCCTGAGCAGTAACCAGTCAGTGGAGTTTCCGCAGAGGATATTTGAGCTTGGGAAAGTCACGTTTCCAGACGAGGCGCAGGAGACGAGGACTCGGGATGAGGACTGGCTTGCGGCGGCGTCAACCCACGCAAACGCCAACTTCACCGAGATAAAATCAGCCCTCGACGCTTTCATGAGCAACTTGGGGATTGAATGGCAGATAAAAGCAGCCGCCAACCCGAGCTTCATCGAAGGAAGAGTCGGCGCAATCATCGTCGGCGGCTCCAGCGTAGGCTTCGTGGGCGAAATCAACCCAGCTGTGCTTGAAGCGTGGAAGCTTGAGAACCCCATAGCAGCATTCGAAGTTAACCTGCAGAAAATCCTTTCAGGAAAAACCAAGTGAAGAACTGATCAAAAACTTGGGCAACAGGAATCTTAGAACCATGAGAGGGTTCCGTTTTTCCTCGCTGTTTTGAGGCACCACGCGTAGACGGCGTATCCGACGGGCACGATGATTACGCACATCAAAGCTAAGATTTCCAGGTCGGGCAGAATCATCTGGATCGACCAGCCCAGCAGCATCTGCCGTATGCAGGTGAAGAAGTAGTAGGGCGGTGTCACGTAGGCGATTGCTTGAAGCAGGGGCGGCATGACTTGTGGCGGAAACAGCACGTTCCCGAACACACTCGTGGCGATTGTTATGAGCGCCGTCACGGGGTCACCCTGCTTGGTCAGAATCAGCACTCCTGACCCGATCATGCTGAAGCCGATGAACGTGCCGATGCCTAAAACCAGCACAATCACTGTTCCGAGGATGTTGATGCTTAGGGATACTCCGAAGAAGTACACGCCGATAAGCAGGTAGATCGCGACGACGCCTGTGCTCCAGATGAATCCCCAGATGGAACTGCCGATTATGAACGTTGACAAGCGCGTTGGCGAAACCAGGACCTCCTCAAGCGACCAGGGGTTGATGGTTTTCTGCACGAGCGTTAAGGCTTGCCCGAGGTAAGTGTTGAATGCTAAGCCGATAAGCAGGTACGTCGTGAGGGTCGTGTGGTACATTTTGATGACGCTCTGCATAGTAGCGTTTGAGCCAAGGTAGGCGAATGACAAAGCGCCGAACACGGCTGTGAAGACCAGGATAAGCATGTTTGTCTTGTACGTGGAGAAGCTGATGACGTCGCGCTTCATGAAATACCAGATTTTCTCAAGCTCCTGCTGCACAGCCATGCCA
Source organism: Candidatus Bathyarchaeota archaeon (assembly GCA_963768345.1). Lineage (GTDB taxonomy): Archaea > Thermoproteota > Bathyarchaeia > Bathyarchaeales > Bathycorpusculaceae > Bathycorpusculum. Next base: position 132,503 of record CAVYHL010000005.1, read on the forward strand.
TCAAGCCCTCCTCGTCAACTCGATAAAGGCGTCTTCAAGGCTGGGTTCTTCACGCTTAAAATTCACCAGCTTGATTTTCTGCTCAAAGAGGAAGTCGAAGACTGAGGGCAACTGGTCCACGTTTGCCAGTTTGACAAGCAGTTCCCGCTGACCAGCCATCAAGGCTTCGCCTGTTTTCTCAGTGACGCTTATGACACCCTGCAACGTGCGCATCCCATCAATCTGCGGCTGGGAGATATCTTCGACGATGAGGTTGATTTGCTCATCCTTTTTTATTCTGGCTTTCAACGCTTCAGCCGTATCGTAGGCGACGATTCTACCCTGCTTGAGGATGCCGATTTTAGTGCAGATCTGCGCCGCCTCCTCGATGTAATGCGTAGTGTAGAGCACGGTTTTGCCTGTTTCCCTGACGGTTCGCTGGACAAAATCGCGGATGCCCCGTGAGGATATCGCGTCTAAACCAGTCGTGGGCTCATCAAGCATGATTATAGGCGGGTCAGGAAGCAGCGTTCTTGCAAGGGCGAGTTTCCTTTTCATGCCGCCCGAGTACCTCTGGTACAGCTGGAAAGTGTTGTTTTCTAAGCCCACAAGCTTCATCACTTCCAGAATCCGTTCATGCCGCTTCTGCCGAGGCACGTTGTAGATTGACGCGAAAAACTCTAGGTTCCTGTAGCCGTTGAGTCGCCAGAAGAATCCTCGTTCCCCAACGCTGAAAAGGGTGCCGAGCGACCGCTTAACCTTCATTTGCTCCTTGACGATGTCGTAACCGTTGATCAACGCGGTTCCACGGTCGGGCGGAAGAAGAGTGCACAGCATTTTAACCAGCGTCGTTTTTCCCGCACCATTTGGTCCAAGAAGCCCGAAGAGTTCACCCCTCTTTACCTGCAGGTTCAGGTCGTCAATGGCTTTCACAGTGACTGTTTTGCGTCTGAAGTGCCCGGGCTCTGGAACCTTTGACTCGAACACCTTGGTCAGGTTGATGGTTTCAATGGCATTTTCGTTTGGCACTCATTAAACCTCTCGCTGTAACTTTAACCCTTAATAGCTTAGCGATTAATCAATGTTGCAGCAAAAACAGCTTTCTAACCGAAACGCACGCTGGAGCTAAAATTTATGGATGAAAGGCATAAGCTGCTTGGCGTTTTCGTATTTTTCCTTGAGTGGCAACTGCAAGTAAGCTCCGTACCTGTTGTAGTAGGGTGCGCCTTTTCTTGAGAACAGCGTCAAGATTTTGCCGTCATGGTTGACTTTGAAGCCTGTATCGCTTGATTCGTGGCCTCTTATCAGGATTTTAGCGTTCAACCTCGCAAGAACCTGCTCCGTGACGTCTCTTCCGAAGAGTTCTCCCGCCCCCCTCGGCGACAAGACGGTTCCCCACATGCCTTCAACGGGGTCGTTCCAGAGCAGCCTCTCCAGCAAAGCCTCGTTGTAGCTGTCTTGGGCTTGAGCGATGTCTTGAAGGCTGCTGATTTCCGGGGAGACGCCGCCATGAACCATCAAGAACCGCCCCTCGACGAAAACGGCGTTGTATAGGTAAGTCCACAGGGCGCGTGTCTTTTCATAAATAAAGGTCCAGTCTTCGCCGAACTTGCCTTGAAATCGGAGCGGTAAGTCATGCGGAGAAGCCTCCAGATCTCTTGGTCCTTCATGGTTTCCCCTCATGAGAACGACTTGTTCGGGGAAGGCAAGTTTCAGGTTTAGGGTTGCGTAGTAAACTTCGGCTGGTTGGTCTCCCCTGTCGCCGTAGTCGCCTAGAAAAATCAGGGCGGCGTCTTTTGTTTTCTCCATTTTTTGCAGGAATCGGCTTTCTTGAAGTATCAAGCAGAGGCTTTGGAGGTCTCCATGCAAGTCACCGATTACTAGCGCTTCCCCAATCGGTTCAAGCGTGGCTAAGCGGTCGGTTATTCTTAGGTTGCCGACTTGCCCTTTCTCGCCCTGCAACAAGCAGGTGGCTTTGTCCAATGTTTCAACGAAGCCGCTGCCTTGAATGCTCAGTGCTTCTTTGAAAAGGGCGGATAAATCCAGATGGGGCATACGCGGTTAAACTAGGGAATTTGAACTTTTATGTCTATTGAATTGAAAATGTTCTTTTCAATCGTCCTCTTTAGGCTGCTGATCTTGTCTACTGCCTCGTTGTACGCGTTTTCCTTGACCGCCTCATGCGTTTCGATGCTTGTTTTCCGCCCTTTAAGCTGGTCAAGCTGCTGCTGGTAAACGGTGATGCTGCGTTTTATTTCATCCATCACTGGCGACGCCTGCAGTTGGTCTCTCTTATTTGCCATTTCCACGCTTCTGGCTTGAAGCCCCGAAAGCGAGTTGTTCTTGACTATCTCGTTTATCGACTGCTCGGCTTTCCGCGCTTTATCTTCTTTCAGTTTCAACTTATCTTCAGCCAACAGACGCTGAAGTTTCTCCAAGATCTCCCTGAGTTCAGGGTAACCGTTCTGCTCAGTTACCAGAGCGTCGAAAGGCTTCTCCAAATACAGGCTCACCCTGCTCAGCTCATCGGGCGTTATTCCTCCTCCGCCGCCGCTGGTGGCTAACGCCTGCATCTTTATGAAGGGTTTCTGCATGTGCCTCAGCGAATGCTTCAACTCGTTGGTTAAGTTGCAGATTTCGATGTTCACCGTGTTTAGTTCATCGATGGGTCCTTTGGTTTTCAATTCGGCGATTTTCTGCTCTAAATTAGAGATTTCTTTCTCCACTGGTAAACGCTCATTCTTAATCTGCTCTTTTTCTTCACCTATCGTTCCACGCTGGTTCTGAACGTTCTGGAGCTCGTTGAGCAGATGAAAGGCTTCCTCGAGAGTTTTAGTTTTGACGTACTCTTTCGTGACGAAGTCGTTAAGAATGTTGTACGTTTGCCTGCTTTTCTCGTACACCATGAGGAATCTTCTTCTGTCCATGATGAAGAAGGGGGAAATTCTTGGGAACCAATTCTTGATATCTATGTCAGTTACGATGAAGACTTTCTGGATTTCCTGAGTGTACCTGTTTAACGTGTCATAGGAGATGTCTTCTGGTGCCTCGAGCTTCTTTAGGCGGTCAACAAACAAGTGCGAAAGCTTGTTTAGGGCTCGGGCACGATTGTAAACTTTCATGTTTCTTCTTTCGATTTCTCTGGCGCTGTTATCTAGGAGCAGTTGGCTCACGTCGGCGACGCTCTGCATTGCCACTTTCATGTCGTCCCTCAGTCTCTTGGCTTGGGAATGCACTGGCGAGAGAATAGAGTTTGTTTTGTCTTCAAGCCAAGGTTTAACTTCGCTGGGAGAGGAAAACTGGATTGTTTCGCTCAATACGTTTCACTGTTATCTTATGTTTGTTGGCTTACTTATCAATTTTAGCCCTGATTCTGCCAAATTTCAGTTACTTTTTTTTGAGTAGTTACTCTTAAATAGCTAACGGCGGCATTCAGGGTTTGAACGAGACAAGCAAAATGAACACTAAAAAGCTTTCATTGACAATAGTCTTCGCTGCCTTAACAATAGCATTAAACCCAGCCTTCACATACATAGGTTTCTTCGCCCCATTTGCCCAAGGACTTGTTTACCAAATATGGGAAATACCGATCGTCGTGGCGTTCCTAATAATCAGTCCAGTCGCTGGCCTATCTATCTCACTGGTAAACACCGCGGTCTTGTTTGCCGTTTTTCCAGGAGCTCTGCCTACTGGGCCACTCTATAACTTAGCCGCCACTTTGTCAATGCAATTAGGAATATTCAGTGTATACATCATTGCCAAAAGGGTTTGTAAGGGAAAACCTGATGGTGTCAGGTCTGAACTTAGCCCAAAATGGGCTGCAACCTCAACAGCAATGGGCATCTTAACCCGAGTAGCATTTATGTCACTCGTCCTTTACTTTGCGCTTCCTCAACCCCCGCCAATCGGCTTCGGCTTCCCACTACCAGCAACACTCGCCTACCTTCCGTTTGCTGCCTTCTTCAACGCAACATTAGCGCTCTACACAATTCCAATTGGCTACTTAATCGCCAACAGGGTACAAAAAATCCTTAAACTGAACTTACCAAAATAAGGAAGAAGGGTTAGAATCCTAAGGATTCGAAATTATCTTAGGACTGTTTTAGTTAGTTTGGACGAGGGAAAAGAGCATTTCTTCGCTGTAAAGCAGAGAGTGTAAGCGATTTTTTTAAACAGCATATCAAATTGATAAGCCTATCTGCAACTGCAGCAGGAATCGTACTGCGCGTCGCCATCATGACAGGGGTAAACTACTTTGCCCTACAACAGCCACCCCCCGTTGGCTATGCACTCAAATCCCCCGAAGCCATTGCTTACTTGCCATTAGTCGGAGCGTTTAACGCCTCAGTAGCAGCCTACACAGTGCCCATCGCACTAGGCATAATAGCAGTGTCAATACCCATAACTTCACGGTTTATTAGACGCACACCAAAAAGCTAAGTTTAGAATCTCACTTTTTTGGGGTACCACTGCTTTTCTTATGCAACATTCCAGTTTGAGAAGGTTCTGGAGACAAAAACGTTCTTTGAAAAAACATGTAAGCGCCTGGTTGAAAACACAGATGGCTTGGTTCATTTCGTTAGGGAGAGAGGGAAAAAACTGAATAAAAAAATACTAGACATTTTTGCCTTATTACTCTTGACTATCACATTCGCAAGTTAAATATAGTTAGCAAGCGTTCTGTTTTCAATTGGTGGATTAGCATGTCCGAGACGGTGAGTACGGTTCCAACTGGGGTTCAAGGTTTGGATGAGCTGATGAGCGGCGGCTTTCCGAAGGGTCGAGTAGTTCTGGTTGTGGGCGGGCCGGGAGCTGGAAAAACTATTCTTGCATCCCAATTCTTGTATAAGGGAATCGCAGACTACGGCGAAAACGCAGTCTTCGTCAGTTTGGACGAGAGCAAAGCGCATTTCTTCGCTGAAATGGCGAAGTTTAATTGGGATTTTAAGAAGGCAGAAGAAGAAGGCAAATTTGGCTTCGTGGATGCGACACGACTATCCAGGGTTGCCATTTTGAAGGAGAAAATGCTCAAAGAAGAAACCAGCAGCCTCAGGGGCAAACAGTTACAGGTTGACAAGCTCGTTGAAGAGGTGCAGCAAAAGATTAAGGAAGTCAACGCTAAACGGGTGGCGTTAGACACGCTTGCATCACTTTTCTACAGGTTCTTTGACCCTATTGAGCGGAGGACTGCTAGTGTAGACTTAATAGAATCTCTGTGCGATTTAGGAGTCACCGTCGTGGTGACCACTGAACTGGCTGAAATTGGCTTGCAAAGAAAAATTCTGGATGAAGAATTTCTCGTTCACGGCGTCATCATGATGCAAACCCTGTTCTCAGGCGGAACAACGACGAGAGGCTTACAAGTGGAAAAGATGCGAGGCGTAAACGTCAACACTAACCTTGTGCCGTACACGATAGATCGAAGTGGAATAGAAATCTACCCGACCATGTCACTGTTCGGTGAAAAATAGCGAGAAAACACTTCTTGCTTTCTAACGCTCCCAACCCTCTTTTAGAGCGCTGATTAAGTCTCCAAATTCCTTGTGTGGAAACAATTTTTGCTTATTATACTGAGCAATATCATGGATTATTGCTCAACATGATGAGCAAAATTTAAATTTGATGAAGTAGTAAACCAATCATCATGATTGACAAAAGTGTTCTCGGAACGATAGCAAAGGACCAGCTTAATGAGTTTAAAGGATTAGAAGATGCAGTGCACAGGACACTTCTAGCGCGAATCACTGAGTACAGAGGTTCCTCAGCTTTTATCGTTAAAGGCGTAAGGCGATGTGGAAAGAGCACATTAATGAAGCAGATTGTCAAATCGAAATTCCCAGATAATTTTTACTATTTCAACTTTGACGACGAAAGAATTGCCAACTTCAGTGCAGATGACTTTCAAGCACTTATGGAGGTCATGCTTGAACTGTTCGGAAAAAAAGAAGCTCTCTTCTTCGATGAAATACAGAATATCGCAGGATGGGAACTGTTCGTCAACAGAATGTTAAGGGAAGGTTATCGTATGTTCCTCACTGGATCGAACGCAACATTGCTAAGCAGAGAGCTAGGAACGCGACTTACAGGCAGGCATGTTGATATTGACCTTTATCCGTTTTCTTTTGCTGAATTTCTTAAAGCCAAACAGATTGATTCTCCTAAGGGGTATTATTCGACAGTGGAGAAAGCGCGGATAAGTGGCAAATTTCGGGAATACGTCGAGCTTGGCGGAATGCCTGAGGTTGTTGTGTTCTCAAACGAAGCAGTTTTGACTCACGTGTTGACTGACATAGTGCAAAAGGACATAGTAAACAGGTATAAGATCAGGGACACTAAAGGCCTGAGAATGGTTGTGAATTTCCTTATAGCAAATTCCGCGAACCCGATAACTTTCAGGTCACTTAAGAACAATTTTGAAATCAGAAGCGCCAACACCATTCAGAAGTACGTAAGGTATCTGGAGGAAGCTTATGTCATTTTTACAGTACCAAGATTCGACGAGAAAATCAAGAGACTTGATAAAAACCCCCAGAAAGTCTATTGCATCGACAACGGCATGATAATTAAGAATTCGCCTTCAATAAAAGAAATGAAAGGCGTTCTCCTAGAAAATCTTATTGCGATTCAACTGAAACGACTTTCTAAGGAGTTCTTTTATTTCAGAAGCCAAAGTGGTCACGAAGCTGATTTTATAGTTCCAGAAGATAAAACAATCATCCAAGTCTGCTATGAACTGACAGAGAGCACCAAGGACAGGGAGATCAGGGGTCTAATAGATGCATCAAACAGGACAAAATACACTAAACTACTGATAATAACCGTCGATCAAGAAAGGCAGATCGACGTGAAAGGAAAGACGATCGTGGTTAAGCCAGCATGGCAATGGCTGTTGGAGAATGAAAAATAGAATCTAAGAGATATACGCCTTCTGCAAAATTTTACTTTAAACCCAATGAGCCTTTCACTACATCAATGTCTAGATTGCCTGCGGTGAACGTTCTGCCAGTTTTCATGTTGTTGATGGATACTACTGCGGGGGCAAAGATGTTCGTGTCGATTTTGTAGAAGTCAAAACCTGCTTCCTTGAAGATGTCAAGGAACTTTGGGTTTTTGTTGGCAAGTCTCCGTGCTTCCTGCAGCATGGCTGAAGCCGATGAGGGCGCTTGCTGAACTATCGCTTGCAATTTTTGCTCATCCTCATAGTTAACCATGTAGTTTGTTACTCCGCCGTACAGGATGGCATCGTTTGTCCTTCCCATGGCTTCGCCCGCATCAGGATGGAGGGGAACAATAGGTGCATAGCCCCATGCGTGCTTAACAATCAAAGGGTCTAAACCTAGCCGTTCAAGCTTATGCAATCCAGTTTCGACGATTCTTCCAGAAACCTGGGTCGCTCCTGCCAAGCTTGTTGTGGAAAACATGATAAGATACAAGTTCTTAGTCGAAACCTTGCATTTATCCGCAACAAACTGAATGATTGGTTCAGTAGGCTTCTTTTGGGTTTCCAAAACAAGCACCGCGGTGTCAGATTCTTCTTTGTACTGGAGTTTTTCATACAGGTCTTTCGGTTTAAGAGCCAGCGCTCTCGCAGGACCAGATGCTATGGCTGAAAATCCTTCGCCCTTAACCTGCCAGCCGGCAAATTGAGATGCCAAAGTAGAAAGTGCAGGATAATCTGTTTTAATCAGCACCGACGGCAAAACAATGTTTCCGTACTGGATGGGCATAACAGTTGCAGTTCCATATCCCCCTAAACAAATTTCAGTAACCATCTCTCCCGCTAAGAAACCGCCTTCCGCTTCAATTCCGGCGTCAATCAGGGTTGCACCAGAATCAGATTTTTCAACGTTAACCTGATATTTATCTGATTCATCACAAAGCTTGTTAACTAAATTCAAAGCCGACTTGTTTAAACCAATCTTTGGCATCGTCGTTTCTTCCTAAGGTTCAGGATTAAGCAAATATGCAGGCACGGATAAGTCTTTTCCTGAAAACATGCAAAAACAACAAATAAATGGTAACACAAATAGACAAGGCTCTTCTCAATTTTTTTTTTGAAACCAAGTTTACTAACAAAAGCGAGAGTGGGTGCATATCATTGCTAACTGCTTAGAAGTTCTCTGTAATCCTTGACTCTGCGAGTATACTCTTCATTTATCATGTTTCTCAGTTCCTTGTAAACATCCAAGTTTACCTCATACTTCGACGATTTAACATCAGGAGTCTCGAACGTTGACGTGAGGTTTCTGATTTTTTGCTGCCACATCTCAGTAATTTGCGCTGGAAACATGAAGGGGTATGTTGCTATTATCTCGTTAATTCTTTTTCTTTCATCGTAATCCAGCCATAAAATGTCTTTGTCGGATTTTGAAGGCTTGTTTAGAAGCATGTATAATGGCCCGTATGCTTTTTCAAGTTCGTTTCTTGCATCTTCTATCTGGTGTCTTTTTGTCTCGGTGGATGCACGTTTAAACGTTGAAAAGCCTTCGATGGCAGCGAAGACGGCTAAGGCGAACGTTAGAAGTATCGTGGTTTTGTCCATGAAAGTGAGATCTGACAAAACAGAAATATGCCCTGAGTAACCCGTCAACTGAGGAATGTACAAAACAACAACTAACACGATTAGCCCCAAGAACGGCAAAGAGAGCAGCCAATTCCCTTTCTGCATTCGCATCCACAGCATAATAACCGTGTTCTTAGAATATAACTTTTCAAATGAAACATATCGATTTCTCTTTTGGCGATAACGAATTTACGTAATTCAGCCGCTGACCTGCAGATTTTTTAGGCGAAGTTGCGTCTGGGTTTTTTGCGTCTATATTTCAAGCTTTTCCTTTGTCAGCATAAATTCAGTGTCTACGTATCTTTGGTTGTATAGTTTTCGAATTCTCAGGATTTTTTCTGGTCCCTTTTCGGCTTCTCTTTCGGTTATCCTGATTTCTCCTTCGAATAGTCCTGAGATGGCTTGCACTTCTTCTTGTGGATGCATCTGGGGGTTTATGACTGCTAAAGTTGTGAAGCCTTTTGCTTTTAGGTCTGGCAGAAGCCCGCTTAACCATTTTCTAGTTACCATGGCGTGGTGTTGCAGCAAAACGTCCGATATGATTTCTATGCATGCCCTTTTTGGTCCGTTTTGCGGGGTGTCGAACATGCGGAATGATTTGGTTAATGCGATGTCGATATCCGTGAGGTTTTCTATGCCTTTCATCTTGAAAACGTTGGGCAAATCCTTGACGATGATGTCTGCGCGGGGATTGCAAATGAACAGGAAAAGTGAGGACTGAAATTTCTCAGCTAGAGCTGCTACATTTCCCATTTCTGCCGTAATGTAAAATGTTATTTGTCTGTTGGTCAAGCCTGCTTGGACGAATCGCTTTATCAGTTCTTCTCTCTCGTCGCAGGATGGACTTGTCAATATAATCGTGTAGTTTTCAGGTATTCCGCCCAAGAGCAGGTTGTCGAGGCTATTGTACCCCGTGTTGATGCGCCCAGGCAAGGCGGCGTCGAGAAAACTGAACGCTATCGATTCGGGATTGTGGGTCATTTGATGCCCCGTTTCGTTGACGCAGATTATTTTCGGGTTGATCTTAACCGTACCTTTTATGTACGATTTAAAGGCTATTTTGATTTCGTCAGTCTCGAGAGGCTCAATTTTCCTTCCCTTCAAAGCGAGGGCAGTGCCCTCCACAATGCAGTCATCGGGCTTGGCAACGACCTGAAACCCAGCTTGAAGAAGGTTTTCGATTTTGGTCATCAAGACTGGCTCTTTGCCTACGTTCACGATTTGAATTTCGAGGTTAACGTCTTCACCTGCTTTAGGTGCATTTCCATGCTGTATGAGTTTAGCTTGAATCTCTGCATGCTCGAATCTTTCTAACCCCACCGCTTTTTCCTCGTTTGGCTCTATCGTTGAGAAACTCGCTGTGGACGACGTTATGGCTGGCGCATGGAAAAGTTCGCTGAGGGACAGCGCCAGTTCTTTGTCGTCTCTGACTCTCCTAAGAAGCCGCTGAACCTGCTCGTTTTTTTCGGTGTACCCTGCTTTTGCAAAACATTCGGCTGAAATTTGAAGCACTTTCTCAGCCATTAAATAAAACTTTGCCTCTTTTGAAGGGTCTTTTTCTCGTTTAGCGCTGTCCATATAGACGTAGGCGTCGAAAAGGCGTTGCATGCCTTTTGCGTAATCGGAAGCTGATTCGAAGCCAGCTCGGAGATAGTAGTTTGCGGCAGACCCGATGTGTTTGGCGGTTTCTTCGTACATAGTTATGTTTCGGGTGATTTCAAATTCTATCCCGGTTTCCAACGCTTTGCAGAAGCTGCTGTGCCCCAACGCAAGCAGGCCCGCCGATTCTTTGGTGCTGTGTTCATTTGCGAGGGTGAAGAGGTCTGCTGCTTCCTCAAACATTATCGGCGAATTTTTTGCTTCGGCTAAGGTCATTTTTTGCCATGCTTGGCACAGGTAAACGAGGGGTCTAACTTCTTTTCCCGTTTGCTCTGGGTCAACTTGTAATATTTTTTTGAAGGTTTCCGCTGCAGATTCATATTTTTGGGAGCTGGCTGCGTGGTCGCCTTGTCGGTCAAGAATTTTTGCTTCTTCTAAAGAAATTCTTCCATTGCTGTATTCAACCCTGATTTTTGAGGCTTCGATTAGCGTCTTGACAAGGTTTTGTTCGTCCGCTTTGTCGATCTTGCCCAGTTCGCTGCGAAGGACATGTTCCGATTCCTGAAGGAATTCAATGGCTTTCTCGAAGGTTGACACTGACTCTTTGCAGCTTTCTTTTCTGCTCAAGTCTTCTGCCTGTTCAAGTAGCGACCACGCGTAAAAGTTTGAAGACAGGAAATCCCAGGATTTTGATTGTTTCAGAAGACCCGACGCTTTTTCGTAATGATTCATAGCGTCTGTGTATTTTTCACTATTATGTGCGAGTTTTGCTGTTTCAATCTCGCTCCATGCCTTCATGTAGGATGCGTAGTCGAGGTAAAAGTCGCTGAATTGGCTGATTTTCTGAGCGGCTGCTTTGTATCCAGCGAACCCCTTTTCAAAGTTTTCCGCTGCTTGATTATGCTCGCCGAGGAGGTCAAGGTTTCTGGCGATTTTCCAGTAGGACTCTGCGATACGGCTTGGCAGGTCAACTTTTTTGAAGTCTTCCGCAGCGTTCCTGTAGACTTCGTTGGCTTTTTTCAAAGTCTCTTTATCTGAGGTTAACTCATAGCTGTCATCCAACATTTCAGCAAAAGTATCCTCCATCCCGGCGACCATTGCTATTAATGAAGGAACAGGACGACTTTCCATCCAGTTTTTGCAGTATGTAACTCCAGCATCCATGTCGGAGATTGCCTCTTTAAGAAGGATAATTTTACCCTCATCTTTCTCCAGTGCAGCAAGATCTGCTTTTATTTGAGCTTCATAGACAAAGCCCACGCCGAGCGTCCAAGTGTTCGCTGGAAATCCTTTTTGCGCAGTGTTTAGGTATTCTTTTCTGAAACCGAGAGCCTTTCTAAGTTGTTTTTGTTTTTCTTCGTTTTCAGACGCAAGTTTTGAGTAATAATTATATGCCTTGCTTAATGCGTGTAAGCTTGATCCCATTGCCATGAGTGACCCCGAACGTAACGCGTGATCCACGCCTTTTTCTCCAGTTTCAATTGCTTTTCCTAAAAAGGAGAGTTTATCGGATGGGTCAGTTGCAAATTCTCGTGCTAAACACGAGTAGCTCTCAGTGTAGAGCGAGTAAGTCTCAGCGATTGCTGTGTCTTGATTTACCAATTCAAGATGCCGAATGGCGTCTTCCGCGTAGCGGAGGATATTTTCGTGCATATTTTTCTTTTTGTCAGGGTTCGCTTCTTTCGGAATCATCCAATCTGACACGAAAGCCAGAAGATAACCTGCAATGCCTATGAAGAAATTGTCTTTTACCAATGTGGCTTGTTCAAGCATTTCTTCTGCGCATTCTATCGAGGTCTCTATGTTGTCGGAGAAGAAGAGAGTTGACAGCGTTTCTGCCCACAGCGCCATCACTTTACAGTATGGGTCTTCAACTTCTTTGGAAAGTTTTAATGCGTTCGCTGAGTAATTCACACACATGTCTGCAAGTATCTTTGCCTGCTTTTCCAACCCTGAAATATTTGCATCATACCAACTGTGAAGGCCTGCCCATGAAAACGCTAGAAGCAGATCATTCTTGCTTCCAAACTTCGATAAAGCAGTTATTGTGAGGTCCACATTATTTATTCCTTCTTTGGAAAACGTTTTAACTTCTTCTCCTGTGGATGCATTGTACAAGTGGTCAAAGAGACATCGATTTAGGATGTTAGCAGTTTTACCATATTCTGCCATGTTTCCAGAATTCTTGAAGACCGCTAAGGCGGCTTTCGCCAAATCATAACATTTATCCAAAGCCGCTTTTTTCTCGTCAGGGCTAGATGCCATCCAAGAACGCGTATACTCAGCGAGTGCCAGACATTGTGAACTCTTCCCTTGTTTTTCTGGGGTGGAATCTTCCGCGAAAAGCCCGTAAGCCTTTTCGTAGGCTTCAGTTGCCAGGCGTCTTAGGTTTTTAAATCCCACTAAATTGTTCGTCTGTCTGGAGGCTAACTCATAACAATAGCCTATTCTCTGCCAATAATCCGCGGCGGAAGAAGAAGGAAAGGAGTGGGATTGCAGCTCTTGCTCATAAGATTTTGCTGCTTCAAGCCACCTGTAGCTTTTTTCCTCTTCGGTAAAACCCATGCATTTAACCTACACGCGAGGCGAATCAACACACAATAATAGTGTGGCACGCAGATAAAACGTTTTTCAGTAGTCAATTTGGAGAGAAATTTGTTTCGTCAATTGCTTCTCTACGAGAAAACTATTTGCTCAGGAATCCTGGGGAGATAAATGGGGCTTGAAAGGCCACTTTACACTTCCCTACGCATACGTGCTTAACCCGAGCCTCTCAAACGACTTTGGACAATAAGAGTCGTGAGTTAAAAAATCCAACAGCCCTTTCGCTCTGCTGAAGGGACGTCCCAAAAGCGTTTTAAGTGAATAGCCCCAAGAGGGTTTATTGGGCGATTAAAGACGATAGTAACTTATTCTAAGCCTTACGGCATTGTTAGGGGCATGTTGAAAAAATGGAAGAAGATCGGGATTGTGTCGTGTAATTCCTGTGCGAGGGCTTGTGAAACGGGCGGAAAGGAGAAGATGGATGAGCTTGCCGCGCGGCTGAGGCAGGATGGGTATGAAGTGGTGGATACTGAGCTGCTTCCGATGGCTTGTAACCTCGATGCGGCTAAGAGAATCGACTATAAGGGCGACATGTTAGTGGTCTTGGCTTGTGACTCTGGCGTCCTCACTCTCCAATCGTTGTTCCCATCTAAAATTGTTGTTCCGGCATTGGATACGATTGGCATTGGCGCGAGGGATGCTCAAGGTAACATTTTTCTGATGAGGAAATTCTAGGCAAAACCCACTAAGCTGCTCCTTATTCTTTAGCTGTGATAAGCCTTCGCTATCTTGTTCCTAAGAAAACCAAGGATGGTAGGGGTAAAAATTGAAAGCGAAGCCAACAGGAAGTTAAGCGGAAAAACTGATGGGTACTCAAAAAGGTTGCCGCCCCACGACCCTGCAATGCCCAGCAAGCCACCCGCGAGTTGAATCAGTGACCAAACAGCCACCGCCAAAAGGGCGCCATAAAGCCGGGCAACGTATTTTTCTCGTCCCACAAGAGTTTTACAGCGGGCACTCGAAAAAAAGACTTCGCCTGCAACCGCGCCCGCGCCGCCGGGGAAAAAAGCGTTAACCAGAATCTTCTCAACCAAGTTAGCGGGAACGTACATGCCAAACCAAGGGGTCGCTGCCAAGCTCAACAAGGGCAGGATTACGTTGCCAGTTGTAAGCCGAATAGCGACAGGAATGGCATAGATGATGGCGCCACCAATTGTCCAAGTCCAAAACCGCCTGCTCCTGAACGTGGTTGCAACCGCTTTCGTTTGCATAGGCTTAGAACTAACAGGCATGTTTTAAAAAGCCTTTCCAAAAGGGCTGTTCCCGCGGCTTGAAACCGAATGTTTCAGGGTCTGTATCCGTCTAGAGTGCACAGAGCCAACGCGGCGGCTGTCAAATCAGCCGTGGTTCCTGGATTGCATTTGTTCTGGGTTGACCGCAGTTTCTGGTCGAATCGCTTCAAGCTGGCTTTACCTTTCGCCGTTTCTAATCCGCCAAGCTCCAAAACAGCCCTCGCATCTGCTGACACTTCCAGCGCTTTTTCCTTGCCCACTTTTCGAGCTATGAACGTGTCGGGATGCTCTGAGAGGATTTTCAGGAAAGTGTGAACGACCGCCATGTTTAGCGGCTTGGTTTTCAACTGCTCTGACAGGTAGGGGTAGGCTAAGTCGGAGGTTACGGGGTAGTTTTTGACCCATTCGGCGCAGATGTCATCGTACGCCGAGGCCAATCGGAAAACTTCAAACAGTGTAACGTTCTCTTTTAGCAGGCGCTCTTTGGAGTGCGGGTCGGTAACGTCAAGGTCAGGCGCCTTGTTCAAGCCGCTTGGGTTGGCAATGTCCACTGCCTCGTAAAGGTGCACCGCGTCCAAAGCCGTCGTTGACTTAACCGCCAAGTCGATATTGCGACGTAAAACCGAAAAATCCATTTGGCAATTTTTCTCGCCTAGAGTCATACCTGCTGCGACGGCTATGGGCATGAACAGCATTATCGTGCCGAGAATCGTGTTTCCGCCCTTTTGCCAAGAATTAACGTCGCTTGCGCAGGTTTTAATGAGCTGCCCCAACCCGACTTGGCTGATTCCAAGCTTGCCTTCGGACACCTGTGATCCGCGGTAAGCGGCTTCTTGGAAGCCTGGTCCTGCAGCAACAGCTGAAGCCAAGAAATGCTGGCAAGTTGTCCCCTCAAAGCTTGACGTCAAGCTGACGTTGCCTGGTTTTTCAGTGCTGACTTCAAGCAAAATCGCCAACTGCAGACATTCAGAGATGTGTTGTGCTTGGTGGCTCATTGATGCATCAACATAACTGGTTCTCTAGAGACGCTTTTATTTTAAGTTTGGCAGGAAAATTGGAGCAAGGCAACGGTGACAAGTTTATTTATACTAAGCAGTATATGTGCTCAGCCTAGAAGGTTTGCTCTTGTTAACGGTCATTAGCAAACTTGGAAAAGTCATAAGTTTGGGAAAAGACAGATGGAACCATGTGCTTTCATCCTGAAATGAAAGAGCAACGTTATAGAATAAAAGAGTCGCTTGTTGACCCAGACGAAATCCGAGAGAGCGAACGAAGTCCTCAGACGTGGTTGTTTTACAAGCTTTATCCCAAAACTCCCGTGACCCAAAAATTTATGTTGGTAGTTGTAAAGCTTACGGACGGAGAAGGTTTTATAGTAACGGCTTTCTTTACTGATAAAATAAAGAAAGGTGACTTAATCTGGAAAAAGAACCATTGAAGGTTTGGTTTGACCCTGAAGGGGATTTGCTTGAGGTACAAGTAGGCAAACCTCAGAAAGGTTATTTCAAAGATGCTGGTGATGACGTTTTTCTACGGGTGGATACTAGAGGAAATGTCATAGGGTTTGCCATCCTAAATGTCACAAAAAGGCAGAAGCAAGCAAAGGAATTAGAGCTACCAATAAAAGCATCTTTTTCTCAATAAATAACTAATTTAATACTTGCATTTGTAATTCGTTTGGTTGCGCTTGACAAGGGGAGATTTAAACTGAAAGCACGGGAAGGGGACTTAATTAAGACAAAGAACAGTGTGGTTTTTGATGTTAAAGGTCTTATTCATCCAGCGGACAAGATTGTTGCGTTTCCCCGTTTTATTCCCTCGCCGCAGGGCACGAGGAAAGCCAAAGACTCAACCTACGACAAAGTCTACAACCTCGGAGACAGGTTCAAGTACCTTCAAGAAAACCATCCTGATTTGATAGTTTTTGACCCCGTCTTCGGCGAAACAATGTGTGAAGTTCCAATCTCAGAAATAGCAGAGCACTATAAACCTGAAGAAAAACTTTGGGCACTACGCACAGCCAAGGACCTTACCGTATTAGAGAACAAGGCTTTGCGGCTGGCTGAAACTCTAAAGGCAGAAACGAGCATTCCTTGGAGCAGCATAGGCGTTTCAGGCTCGATAATGGCGGGGTTAACCACGGAGAAATCAGACATTGACCCGCTGGTTTACAGGGTGGAGAACTGCCGAAAGGCTTACGCTGCTTTGCAGAAGCTGCTCAAAGATGAGCGCTCGGGGTTTAAGCCTTACAGCCGAGTGGAGCTGGGGGAGCTTTTCGATTTCCGTTCGAAGGACACGAAGATGGGCTTCGAAGACTTCGTTCTGGTCGAAAGCCGCAAGGCGTTTCAGGGCAAGTTCATGGGCACTGACTACTTCATCCGCTTCGTGAAGGACTGGCGCGAAATCAACGAGCAGTACGGAGACGTGTGCTTCAAAAACAGCGGCTACGCAAAAATAACCGCCAACATAGCTGACAGCACTGATTCGCTTTTCACGCCATGCACCTACAAGCTCAGCAACGTAAAGGTTGTTGATGGACCCAAGTTGGCGCCAATTGAGGAGATTGTTTCTTTCAGAGGCAGGTTCTGTGAACAAGCAGAAAACGGCGAGGCGATTGAGGCACAGGGAAAAGTTGAATTGGTCACAGACAACAAAACAGGCAACGAACATTACCGTCTCATTCTGGGCGGCAAGCTGTCGGATTACATGGTTCTTTCGCATTAGTGCTGTACTTTGAGGACTTGTTCGTAGTACCGTGGGCAATAGGTAAGCGTGACTTGGTAGGAGGTTCCTGCTGTCAACGTGATTTCTTCAAGGTTGCCTTCAACGATCACTTCTTCGTCTTTTTGCGCTTGCTGGCGGAATTCCTCCATGAAAGAGAAAACTCTCGTCGCCTCAGAGGCTTCTCTTGGTCCGCTTATGACTTCGATGGGTTCGATGCCGTAGATGGAGGGGATAAACGGTGCCTCATCGTCGCTTGTGATGCATGCTTTGAGTTTAACCCATCCCCGCCGTGTAATGCATGTTCGCGGGTCATATTCGGATTGGATTTCGCTCCAAGCCTTCACGGGTTCAAACTCGGCTTTGATGGTTCGCCCGCTTGCTTTGTCATCGTAAAGCCCGTAAATCTGCTTTCGCCTCTGATGCCAAACGAAGTCTTCAACGGTGAAGTTTTTGAAACGCCAGTCCTTGCCCGCCATGGCTCGGTCAGACTCGAACTCGTTGTGAAAGCCAGATTCGCTGTCGCTGTAAAGGTTTTGGAGTGTTTTTCGCATTGTGGCGTTTTCTTTTTTGCCGTAAACTATTAGGTCTATGTCTGAAAACTTGGGGTGATGAAACCCATGCAGCATGGAGCCGAAGACGCCAAAGTTCTCCGTTTTCAAGCCTGAATTATTGAGAGCGATCATGAGGACGCGTTCCATTGCCGCCAGCAGTTCGTCTGTTGGTCCAGACTCAAGCAACTCCTGCAGCTTCACCTCGGGCTTCCTCGATTCCATGATGGCGCCATATTTTACTCCGACGAGGTTCAACCCGAGCATTTCATGGAAAACTTGGTGTTGAGGGTACTTTTTTGCGACGAGTTTCATGCCTTCGTCGTTGTAGAATTTGTAGTAAAGCCCCCTTTTGCCCTCGCGTGGTGCTCTCGGGTCTTTGGACTCGAAAATTCTTGCTGACGCGTACTCGGCGTCGCAGAGGTAGGCACTTGGCGGGTGTGAGTAGCCGAAGACTCGGAAGATTAAGCCCTCAGCGGTTTCGATGGCGTCGCGGTCGCGCAGCCTCACGGTGTTACTGGCCAAATGTACTCTTCCTCTGATGTTGCTGTTCCAACAACTACTTGGTAAAAGACTTCGCTTGAACTTGTGGATTCGACACGCTCAAGTTTGCCCGAAACTTTGATTGTGTTGCCGCAGCGGGCGACGTTTCGGTACAACCCGATGTTTGACACAACCTGCACTGGAATCTTGTCCAATTCAAGTTCAGACTGGTCATCCAGAGGCTTGTACCCTGAAATCTTGTAAGTTGCAGGGCGGTACATGGTTTCGGCGTCGTCGCTGACGGTGGCTTGGAAACGGACGGCGTCAAGCGGGACATAACGGTAGGCGCCGTATCGCTCCTTGACTTGCTCGGGCTTTTTCGTGGCGTTGTACATGAAGATTTTTCCTTGGTACCTGCCTTGGAACTTTCTTGCTGCTTCAATGCGGTTGCCCACGATGTAGCTGAGTTTTCCACCGTTAACAAGCCGCGCTATGGCGTCTTCCACTTGGCGGAAGTTTTCTGTGCCGTAAACGACAAAGTCGATGTCTGACTCCTGCGAATGCATCTGTAACGCGATGGAGCCGTGAACTCCCAGGTCGCATAGGTCAACGCTTGATTCCTTGGAGATTAAACCGATGAGGTCAAGCGCCATCTGCTGCAGCTTGTCACGCCGCGGCAGGTTTTGCAGCCACACCAAACGGTCTTTGGGAACAAACACCTGCTTTATGCGGTCGAGCGGCGCTGTGATTAACTCCTTGTTGCGGTAGGGGCAGAAGTAGAGGTAGTCTGGGAAGTTTTTGCGGAACGCTTCGATGAAGGTCTGGTAGTTCTTGGCTGTGTAGAGCCTTTCCGCCCTGAAAAGCTGGTTGCCGCCGAACTTCCACGTACGCTCCAGCATTTCCACGTTGAAGAGTTCCCTGTACTTGGCAGGGATGTACTTTAGGAAGGCGAAAACCCTGTCTTCAGGATGCTCATACCCGAAAGTGTTCATTATGAAGCCGTCTTCAGTGACGAAGGTGTCGCCGTCCATCGGAACCCAAACGTCTTCACCCATAAGTATGCACCGCGAATTAAGGTAAAAATGAGACTTAAAAAAGCTATTGCATACGCAGCTTCAGGTGTCAAGGATTGCTGCAAGTTTCCGCCTATCTTTGGACTGTGAATTTTGCTCCTCTGCCTCCGCCACTCTTGAACCTTACCAGCAAAAAACAAGCAAGCCAAACCCAAAAGTCGCAACTTAAAAAAAATCAGAAAAACCAAGGCAAAAACCAGACTTTCAACAAGCCCCAATCAAACTGCCTTCATAGAGTACGCTTGCTCTCCAAGAAAGGTGGCACCTACGCCGGAGTGGCGGTTAACGCATTGCTGATCAACGCTAAAGTCATGGACAACACGGGTTCTGGCCAAGAAGACTGGATCATAAGCGGCATTCAATGGAGCGTTCTCAACGAAAGCGCAAACGTGATTTCCATGAGTTTCGCTAGTAACGACCCGGTGGATGATGGTTCAGACCCGATAAGCCAAGCAGTTGACTGGGCGACCAACCAAGGCGTCATCTGCTGTGCAGCCGCAGGCAACAATGGACCTTACTATGGTTCTGTCGCTTCTCCAGGATGCGCCAAAACGGCGATCACAGTCGGAGCCTGCGATGACTCAGGCAATCTAGCAAGTTTCTCCAGTTTAGGACCAACAAGCGATTACCGCATAAAACCAGACGTAGTTGCTCCGGGCGTGAACATCGTAGCGGCAAGGGCAAGCGGCACCTCGCTAGGCGACCCAGTTGATCAGTACTACACGAGGCTGTCGGGAACCTCGATGGCTACCCCGCATGTCGCGGGAGCTGCTGCATTGATCTTGCAGGCACATCCCAACTGGACACCCCAGAAGGTAAAAACTGCGTTAATTGAATCAGCGAACCTAACCTTTCTTCAACCCAACAACGACGTGTTAGCTGTTGGCGGAGGAATCGTGAACATCGCAAATGCCATTACAGTTTCAACCTTCGCAAGCAATTCTTCAGTATCCTTCTCCACGAACTCGACGAGCACGACCACAACCCTAACTTCCAGCTTGACCTTCAGCTCTTCAGTCTCATCTGCCAGCGTCCAAGCGGGAAAATGCGAGTCAAGCCTGCCGCCTCCCTTAACATACGACAACGGCAAAGTCACGTTCACTTGCCCAGTAAAAACCACCTCTGAATGGTGCGCTTGGCTAAACGTTGCAGGCGGAAGCGAGTTTAGTGGTCACATCAGCATTCCGCTTATGGCAATAGCCCAGTATGTTCCCCCAACCGTGAGCACATGGTCGGCAACTGAAACTCTGGCAACACCTACGATTTGCTCAAGCACATTCACGATTAACGAAGATAAATTGTACGTGGCTGACACTTATGTTACCGGGCTGATCTGTGAGTACAGCCTGCCGAGCTTAACTTTACTTAGGAACGTCACGCTGCCTGATACAATGATAGATACGTTAGTCGCCTCTGACGGGTACCTGTACGCAGGAACCGACTATGGCTACCTATTCAAGATATCGCTATCAACATTTACTGTCACGAACCAGATAGAATTGCCTGGAAATCCGTCCGTTACCACTCTGTTAATGTGGAACAGCAACCTCTACGCGACAACGCTCAACGGAACACTCAGGGAAATCAATCCAATAACCTTCAGCGTAACTAGCAGCAACTACATAGATAATCAAATCCTGAGCGGAACAATCGCTGACTCAAGGCTCTATTACTTAACATGGACGGGCCACCTTTGGCAAATTGACCCCTCAACTCTGCAAGGGCAAGAAGCAAACTTGGGACAAACTGGCTTTGAGGTTAACAGTTTAATTGCGGCAAACGGCAACCTGTACGCAGCGGGAAATTCCTTGGTGATACCTTCCTCCACTCAACAGCTTTTCCCTCGGCTCTACAAGTTGACTTATAGCATGAATATTGTTGCGCAAGAGTACTTGGGACTGCCGACGTACGATAACGTCATGCTCACATACAGCAGCAACGAACTGTACGTTCTCTCCGATCTCGGCTACCCCCAATTCGGTTACGAAAAAGCAAGCGTTACCCGCATTGATTTGACGAATTTTACTGCAGACGCCACACTTAACACCTACGTAACAGGGAAGCAAAGCTATTTTGGACCTTTGGATCTGGCAGGACCTCCGAGGGAGGGCATCATTGCTTGGTGCAATTATATTATCTTAGGCTTTGAACAAAGCAATATTGTCCTGACAAACGATAACACGCCTAACTTTTCCCTCCCAACCTGCATCAGTTCCAACGTGAACTCCACAGAGGAAAACCAGCCGTCACAAATATCTTCGCTTTGGTACAGCAAGACTGGCCTAAGCGGCTTCATAGCTGGAAGCAACGCCACTGGACAATGGGTCAACCAAACATGGACACCTCTAACAGGGAACCTAGCGACGGCAACCTACGAAGCAACGCTGAGCGGGGCAGGAAACACTGTGATGTGGGAGTCATGGTGCAACGACACGAATGATGGCTGGACAAGCACTGATACGCAAGCGTTCATTGTAACGGCAAGCCCGTATTACACTCTGACAATTCTGCCTTCGGAAGGAGCCAGCACTAACCCAGTCGCTGGAACGTACAGTTATCCCAGCCAAACACTAGTACCAGTGACTGCCAATTTCTCAAGCGGATACGAATTTGCTTATTGGCTACTTGACAGCGAATCTGAAGCAGCAAACCCTGTAGTAGTCAACATGAACCAAAACCACACCTTACAAGCAGTCGCCTCCAAAACCAACGCTACCGTGATGTGGGAAAACTTGAGCCAACTGACAACCGACGTTTCCTATTCACCAATAAGCACCTACACTGAA
The DNA here is from genome assembly GCA_963768345.1 of Candidatus Bathyarchaeota archaeon. Classification (GTDB taxonomy): domain Archaea; phylum Thermoproteota; class Bathyarchaeia; order Bathyarchaeales; family Bathycorpusculaceae; genus Bathycorpusculum. The sequence continues at coordinate 154,094 of CAVYHL010000005.1, forward strand.
TACGCCTGTTCATTTGAATATGCACAGACTTTCACGGTTGGAGACATGCCGCACTCGGTAAGCTGGATTAACCTCTACATGGAGGTGGAAGGTACACCTTCTGGCCCAATCGACGTAAGCATAATGGCCACGCAAAATGGCTTGCCGTACGGGCCGAGCTTAGCCAACGGGACAGTAGACGCATCTTCCCTTCCAAGGAACACTCCTGAAATGCTGGCGTGGTTCACTGGGTGGGTGACGGTGAACATGACTTATCCCAGCACTCCGCTTGTCTTAGCCCCTTTCACACAGTATGCAGTAGTCGTAACGGACTCCAACGACAACAATTCCAACTGTATGTTCTGGGGAATTGAGAAGCTGTCAACTCCCTTCAACGGAGGGGACTTTTTCAGGCTAAATCCTCAAACGACAAGTTGGCAATCAATAGGCGATGCAGATGAACTGTGGGAAAACGACGACGCACTCTTTCAAATATGGGGCACAATCAACACAAATAGCCAATACTACTTGACAGTAATTTCACCATACGGTTCTACTTCAGGCTCCGGATGGTATAGCAGCGGAAGCACCGCCCAAGCATCCATTTCACCCACAATTGTCTCAGGAGGCCCAGGCATCCAACATGTTTTTGCAGGGTGGACGGGCGACGCTTCAGGTTCAGACCCAACCTCTAACATTATAATCATGAACTCATCGAAAATTGCCACTGCTTTATGGAAAACCCAGTATCAGCTTACATTTGCCGCCACACCGTCGGGCGGAGGAACAACATCTCCATCAGGCGATAACATATGGGTAAATTCAGGTCCCCTTTCAATCAGTATAATACCTAATTCAGGCTACAGGTTTTCACATTGGACAACCAGCACCACCTCAATAACTTTCGACAACTCAACTGCTACTTCTACGACGGCTGAAGTGAATGGGCCAGGCACAATCACAGCATCTTTAACGCCAACACAAACCTCACCTCCTCCAAACACAAGCACCACACAACAGACAGGTTCCACGTCATCTTCAAGTTCCTCGTCCACATCGTCCCATTCAACCCCGAAACCAACACCGACCACTTCGCCATCGCCGACGCCGACACCTTTAGTCGTAGAACTACCCGTAGCCCTATTCGCCACGGCGGTAATAATTCTGGCAACGTCAGCAGTGTTGCTAATTCTTAGGAAAAAAGGAGAATGAGCAAGACAGAGCATTAGGTGAAGATGGCAAAAAGGCGCCGGGAATGGGATTCGAACCCATGCGGACCAGAAGGTCCACGGGCTCTCAAGGCCCGCGCGTTAACCACTCTGCCATCCCGGCACTTGGCAAATCTACAGTTCTATTTCGCTCGCTCTTAAAATGTTTACCGAACCCTCCACTTAGGTAAAGTAATTAACTAACCAGCGCCACTTTTCTTGTTATGGCAACAACGTCACTACATGTCGAAGTCCCGCAGGACATCTTGGACGCCATATTCGCTGGCGCCAAGCAGCTTTATCCTCGAGAAAGCTTCCTCCTCTTAAGAGGCAAAAGCAGCAAAGGCACAATCAAGGTAACAGACCTTCTTTTGGCTCCCTTCGCAGCCCACGGACGAGGCGAAGTCCATTTTAACCCGTACATGTTTTCAGGTGATTTCTCGCTGGTCGGCACGGTGCATTCGCACCCTTCAGGCAACGTATCGCCCAGTGACGTTGACATGAACTATTTTTTCGGGAGAATACTCATGATCGTCGGGTACCCGTTCGAAGGCAGAGGCTGTATAGCAGCATACAATTGCAAAGCTGAAAGATTATGGGTTGAGATCACCGAGCCAATAGGGAGAGATTTTGAAAAGGATTTTGAAGACGATCTTAAGTGAGGCTCTGGGCTTTTTTTATGGCTTCTTGATATTCCCGCAGGAATTCGAGGGCGAACTTGTCAGCGTTTTTTTCGGTGCCGCGGTGCATTTTATCCACTGCCTTGCTGCGCAGATGATGGTAGAACTCGTGGATGATCACGAAAGGGTTCGCCAGCACGTCGCTATTCAGCACCGAGATGGTTTCGTTCTTCACTGTGTAGCAGCCGAACGCCTTAATCTTGTGACGCTTCGGCAAGCCAACTTTTAAGCTGGGAACTTTGACTTCGTAGTTTTTAGCCAGCAGCTCCAGCGCCTCTTCTGTTTTCCCGTTGACTATAAGCCAGACCACATACGGTTTGAAATTGTCCTGCGCCATGGCGAGCTCAGCAATACAAAGCCGTTGTGCTTAATTAACACGTTCTTAAAGGACCACTTGAGGGGGGTCACTCGCCGTAGGTGCCTCTTCTGATTTTTTCAGCGAGCAAATGGATGAATTCGATGGGCCACACGTCGTCGCAGACGTCGTCGGTTAGTATTTTCCTCTGGTGATACATGGAGATCAAATCGTTCTTGAGCAGCAGAATCAGGAGAAACTCTTGACCATAAGTCCTTTTGAAGAGCGCGTACTTGCGAGCCTGCCTCTTAGTCATTTCAAAGTGGGGTTCAAGAATTATTTTCCGTCCCTGAAGCTTCTTCTCCAAAATAAAATCGGGAGTGTACACCTCATTATTGGGCAGGGGGAAACTGATGGTTTCGTATCCGAAGGCAATGTGCATTTTCAGAAGGGTCAAAGCAGTTTTCTTCTCCCAGCCGCTCTTGTAACGGCTCATTTTCTGGTAGTAAGCTTGGGATTGCCCAGTTATTTTCTGCATGCGGTCCAGAAAATCAAGCGCCGTTTTTAACGTGTATCTGTTGAGGGTCTTTTGCCTTAGCCACCTGCCAAGCAGGAAAAAAGGGTAATCAACCTTAGCAGGGTCCTGCGGGTAGAGCCGCTTCGCAAACTCAGTTATTTTCTGTCGTGCTACCGCCGCGGTTTTTTCATCCCTCCAAAGTGACGGGGAAGCAGAGTCTATGATGCCTAGGCTTGCTGCCACGTTGGCGTTTTCCTTCGTAAGGGGAACGTAAAGGTCTTCTGGAAGCAGATGGTCGTAGATCTGCAGGTCAGGCGATGGTCGAACCATCCACCGCATGTAAGTCCACGCCTTGTCCACATGGGGTCCACTGAGCGCCTTGACGTTTTGGGCGATGTCGTCGATGAAATCTTTGGGCTTGCTGAAACGTTGAGCGAAAGCCAGCAGGTTTTTCTCTGCCTTTGTCTTAACGAACAAGTTAACTGACGCCATGATTTCAGACGCGGCCTTCTTGTTTGGGCCTAAGTCATTATAGAAATCTGACTTCACGATTTCTTCTTCAAAGATGTGCGCCTTCTTGATTTCGAAGAGGGTGTTGCCGAAGGCTTCATGGAAGTACGAGAGCAACATGCGGGCGTTTTCAGGGTAGCCTACAACGGTGTCGTCAAGTATCGAAGCCGTCAGCAGGAAGTAGTGGGCGATGAGCTTTCGGTCTTCGTAGTTTTCTGAGTAAGGGTTAAACAGCAACCGCGGACTCATGCGCCTGTCCCACTGGACGTCGGCGACGTTAGAGTTCTTGTTGATGAAATCCACGAGTAAGGAAAGCACATCATCGGTTGCCATGAGTATGACCCCTTTATTCATACGTAATACGTCATTAACTTAAAACTTCTTATGCCCCACTTTGCGAGGACGGGAAAATAGATTAATACAAGCGAGAATTGGATTGAGCTAATGTACTTGCAAAAGAAGTCACTGATAGAATGCTTTTTAGTTTAGCTGAATACGAAGCCGATGATTAGCCCTATTATGAATCCGATGGTTAGCGGTAGCATGCCTATTATGAGTACTCCATATTGATATACAATAGAGCCGTATTGGGTTGCATAATTTTTCAACTCGCTAAGGCTCAAACCGAAAAAGCCAAAGTAAGCAACTACGAAGAGAATAATTGCAGCTATAATGGCAATTTTAAGGAATAAATGGATTAGATAACCTACTATTAATCCGACAACGAATATTATTACCATTAAAACAATTGGTGGCAAGCCACCTATACTTCCAGAAGTAATAAAATGCAATACTTGATCTATCGCGCCCAAACTCTGCAACTCCACAGTACGATTACAAAGAAATATAAATCACTAATAAAGGTACGCTTCTTTTTTGGTGATGCCGCCACTCCACACACAATCCCCTTTTTCTTTTCTCGGAGGCTTCTAATCACGGTTAACGCTGACAGGGTTAAGCGTAAACTGCTAGTTTGTTTGTGGATGATTGCAGCAGCCACAATAAGAAGGGCTGGAATAAGTTTATGAGATCACGTTATCAGCTTAAGCAACTCAAGAAAAAGAACCCTGAGAAATTCGACACATTAACGAATAAGATTATAGCTGATTTAACTGAGTTAGAAAAAGCAGTTTCAAGAAGTGGTTAGCCTAAAGCGTTAATGCAACCTGAAAAAACCAATTATTCTCTGAATTAGAATTCGATCCCAAACCCAAATAGGTTCAAGACCTTAGTTCTTGCACGTGGCTTTTTGATTCAACTGGGCTTTATTGAGCGCGCACATTAAAAATATCTTGCGCCAAAATGGTATTGCCACAGTAATCACAGATTGCTTGGTTACCCAATTCTGGGGCTCCGTTGTAAATACTTATTTACGCGTTTGTAATGTCTATATAGGCTACTCTGGAGTTGAGATTCTGGTAAAAAAAAGGATATCTGTTGTTGGAACTGGTTATGTTGGTCTCTCTACCGCGGTGGCATTTGCGGAAAAAGGCTATAAAGTAATCACTTCCACTCATGAACCTGAAAAGGCTTCTTTAGTCAACAGAGGTATCCCGCCCTTCCACGAGCCTGGTCTTGCGGAATCGTTGGCGCAAATCGTGAAGAACGGAAATCTCAAGTGTGTGGTGGGCAGAGAGGAAGCCATATTGAATACTGATGTCACCTTTCTTGCTGTAGGCACGCCTAGTCAATCGGACGGCAGCATCGAGCTACAGCTCATTGAAAGCTCGGCACTTGAAATCGGGGAGGCTCTTAAGAAAAAACATTCTTACCATCTGGTGGTGGTTAAAAGTACTGTTGTTCCCGGCACCACGGAAAATGTGGTAAAGACCGCGCTTGAAAAAAGCTCAGGTAAAAAATGCGGAGTTGACTTTGGTCTTTGCATGAGCCCAGAATTCCTTCGTCAAGGATACGCGCTCTTCGACACGAGGAATCCAGATCGTATAGTAATTGGAGGATTCGACCAGAAATCCGGCGATGCTCTAGAGGCACTTTACAGGGAATTCTATGCAGAGAAGACCCCGCCCATAATAAGAACCCACCTCTCATCAGCCGAACTCATCAAGTACGCAAGCAACGCGTTTTTGGCAACCAAAATCAGCTTCATAAATACCATAGCTAACATATGCGAAAAAATCCCAGGTGCAGACGTGACCCAAGTAGCTGAAGCTATGGGTCTAGACAAAAGAATTGGACCCCTGTTTCTGAATGCAGGATTAGGCTACGGCGGCTCATGCTTCCCCAAAGATGTCAAAGCCTTAATCGCGAACTCAAAAGAGATAGGATACGAACCTGAGCTTTTAGAAAACGTTGAGAAACTGAACGCCACACAACCCCTAAAAGCGGTGGAAATGAGCGAAAAACTCGTGGGCAATCTTGAAGGCAAAAACGTAGCCATACTGGGCTTAGCCTTCAAACCGGACACCGACGACATGCGCGAAACAAGAGCAATACCCATAATAAACGAACTCCTAAAGAAAGGCGCAAAAATAACCGCTTACGACCCAGTAGCCATACCTAAAGCCAAAACAATCCTTAAAGACAAAATAAAATACGCAAACTCAACCAAAGAATGCCTCAAAAACGCTGACATCTGCATACTAGTCACCGAATGGGACGAATTCACAAAACTAACACCAGAAGACTTCATCCAAAACATGCGCCAACCAATTCTTATCGACGGAAGAAGAGTGTACAACCCGAAACAATTCAGGAAAAAGCTAAAATTCGAAGCCATCGGACTTGGTGCTCATTATCCCTAAAAATAGTGGATTTCGTGTGCGCGCAAATCATTCCCATTTGTTATATTTTATTATGCGCGCGCGATGACGCTTTTATCGTTAAAGTTGCTGACGAGCTGGAAGACGCAATCAAACTTATGGAACTTGGCTTTGAGTATCATACTGAAATTGCAGGGCATAAGGTATTTAGGAAGCGGAAATAAACCATGTTAAAACAAGCGCCTAACTCAAAATCGAAGCACCTATATAGGAAAAACACATAGAAGAACAAAACACCCATGTGGGCCGGTCGTCTAGCCTGGTTAGGACATCTGCTTGACGTGCAGAAGGTCGCCGGTCCGAATCCGGTCCGGCCCACTACACTTTCATCTATTTAGAATTTTGATTTAGTGGGGTTTATTATTTTGATTCCTTGATCCACGAGCCGGCAGAAATGTTCTTCGTCTGCTGTGTAAATAAGTTCGGCGTTTTGCATTGCATTGAAAGCTATCAGTGCGTCGTTCACAGGCACGTTCTTTTCATTTGCCCAATGCATTGACGCTTGGCAGGCTTCCTTTGAGACTGTGAGAAATGCAACCCGACTTGAACGAAGAAGTGAACCCACTCTGTTTTCTGCTTCAGCGGAACCGACTATTTTCCTTATCACCGAGAAAGTCTCAGATACTATAATTGGATTTAATGCCAAAATATAGTCTAACTCGCCCTTGAGTCCTTTCTCTAGCAGCTCGAGACACTTTTCGTGGAATTGGATCGTGGGATACCCTGTAATTAAAGCGTAGATTAGGACATTTGAATCGATCAACGCAAGGGGTTTCGATCCGTCGGGTTCACTCCAGCCATGTTTCATCCATTATTTCCTCAAGCTTCTCTGGAGGAATGAACTTCTTTATCTTAACGGGTTTGTGAATTGCTTGCCATGCTGGGTCGTCCTCAACCCTTCCTGTGAAATCCAGTGCCTCTACCTTGAAACTATGCTTGTCAAGCGGGACTATGATTACGGTGTCGCCTGCTTTAATCTGGGTGGCTGATCTCGTTTGTTTGTCAATGACTATTCTGTGCTTTGAGTCAACTCTTGTGGTAGTCATGTTCATCCCACATAAATAGCCCACCATAACGCTAATAAGGCTTTGCATTCCAGAGCAAAGGAGCAAAGGACAAGCTGGCAGGCCGCTTGACGTGCAGAAGGTCGCCGGTCCGAATCCAGTCCGGCCCACTAAATGCTTATCAACCTATGGTATTTTTGAAGGGCGGCTAGCCAAAGCGCTTTTTCTCTGTAAGAAGCTGTTTACTGCATCTATGAGAGCTTCGCAGGCGAACCATCTATCTTCCAACGAGTCATCCCTTTCGCCGTCCTCAAGTTTTTTCTGGAACTTTTTCATCTCGTTGAATACTGGCGTGCTCTTCTTTTCGTATTCATCTCGCAGTTTTCCTTTCGCCACCTTGAAATTCAGCATGGCCAGTTCAAGCGCCTGTTGCTCGTCGCTCAATTTTTGGGTTATCTCGATTTCTTTTCGTTCCCGTTCCTTTCTTGAGATGCCACGGAAAAAACCTGTCTTCATCTGAATTACCTCATCTTGATTCATTTTCAGACGGGCTATGCCGCTGCGCAAGCGTTTGATTTCACGGTTTCGCCGTTTCCCCATTTCTGTTGCCGCTATAGCATATTCCCTTTTAATTTGTTCAAGGTGATTCTTGTATTCCATCAGGTTTTTTTCTTCTTCGTCAAGGGAAGCTTCAATACGGCGTCTATTTTCGAGCTCACGCTCAATAGTAGAGAGAATTTCTGTGCGCTCCCCTAAGAATTGGTCATCGACGCCGATGTTGGGGTTAGACTCAAACTCTGATAAGACAGCTTTCACGGTCATTAACCAGCGGTCGAAATGCTGGCTGAACGGGGAAGAACCAAATTTTTGATTGCCCAACGTGTGCAGCCGTTTTAGGGTTCCCTCTGAAACTTCATTCGCAGTTGCGATATGCTTCTGTTCTTGTGCGGATTTGCCAGCGCGTCTGCTTCTGCGCTGCCTATTCTTGCCTTTTTCGCGCAGCGGCTTTACGTAATCATGATCAGCGTCTCTGCGAGACTTTATCCGAGGCTGGAAACCCATGAAAGAAAACGTATCGCTCTTGAAGTATTTAGCTTGTGCCGTCAATCCACGCTTTGACATGACTATTCCATGGAGATATCCCGTGAAGGTATAAAAATGAAATTTGGGGGTTCTCCATGCATCAGTTAGAAACGCCACGTAGCTAGCCAAATCAAGCGGTCAAAAGCTTTAAAGATAAGTTTAAAAACGGCTAATTCTGGGCTTGAAGTTTTAATTTAACATTTCAAACACTCTTTTATTTCACGTTTCTAGGACATGCAAATAGTGAAGAAATGGAGTTGACTAATTTGGCTAAGCGTTTCATTGATAGATGGAAGAAGAAGGAGGAACAGCCCGCCTCTCTTGCGTCGAAAGTCAAAAGCGTCGTCAAGCCGGAAGACAACCTGAAACAACAAATTACCCTGGTTATTCAACGCATTGACGTACAGGCCAGAACGTTAGACATGGCAGTGCAGCGATTTCAGAACCGCAACGCAGACATCTTTAACCGCGTCGTAAAAGCCTTTGCAGAAAGGGATGAGGCACGAGCTAACATTCTTGCCACGGAGCTCGCGGAGATCCGCAAAATCGAAAAAATGCTAACCCACGCCTCGCTTGCCATGCAGAGCGTTTCAATGCGGCTTAACACAGTCTCCGAAGTAGGCGATTTAGTTGCAATCTTGAGCCCCGCAAGAAGCGTGATAAACAGCGTTCGCTCAGGGATGTGCAACATCCTTCCAGAAGCAAGCACGGAGTTAGGAAACATCGGAAACCTTCTCATGGACATAGTTGGCACAACCTGTCAGACCTCAGACGTGCCGCTTAACACGGCAAGAATAGACCCGGAAGCAGAGGCGATATTGAGAGAGGCGGAGTTGGCTACGGAGAAGAAGCTTAAACAGCAACTGCCCGAAGTGACAACGGCGAATTCAACCGAAGTGACAACGGCGAATTCAATGCAGACCCTAACAGGGCTAGAAGCTTAGCAGCAGTCCCTTCTCTTTTCCCCCTTTTTTGTGGCAAGATAAAAAAAGTAAACCAAAAAGAAGAATGGGTTATTTTGCCGCCAGTCTTATTGTCCTTTTCTTAGCATCATCCATTTTGCTTGTAATATCTTCAAACATTGAATAGTTTTCTTCCATCGGCTGCGAGAGAAAATACACCGTTGAGTAGCGCGCTCCGACGGGAACCACTAACTTGTTTTTCGCGAGAATCGTCAAGTGGTGTCTTATTGTTTTGTAGTCCACATTGAGTTGTGTGGCTAGCTGGTTAGCGTTTTGTGGGCTGCTCTTGACGCTTTTGATTATTTGTGCGCGGGTTTTGCCGCCTTTTGTTCCTGTGATTAGCCATCCTAGCAGTTGTTTTAGGGGCTGATCGGTGGTTATCATGTTGTTTCCCGCGTGTTTTGTTTGGTTATCTATATTGCACTGCTACTATTTAAGGTAGTAGCTGCTATTAGAAATAACAACCGTGTAAAGCCCGTTTTCAGTCGAGACGGGCTGCGTTTGCTCCATCTGGAAAGGAATAAGTAGGGCGCGATTTGGCATAATATTTATATCCTATTGCTACTACCCAAGATAGTAACAACAAGATTATGCAAGGAGGACAAAACCAACGCTACCTACACCCCAAGAATCGAAAAAAACCAAACTTACCATCACCCTCGCTGCAATACTCATCATCGCCATCCTACTCGCAGGAGTAGCAGGATACATCATAGCGCAATCAACCACCGCGAACAAGCCAACACAAACAAGCACAACCCCAACCACCCCCTCAACCCAAACGGGTAGCAGCACCTTAACCGACAACACCACTCTCCCACAAATATACCAGCAAGCGTCACCTTCAGTAGTAGTCGTCGAAGACCTCCAACCCTCAACCAGCATTTTCGGCCAGGTCTCCTACTCCCAAATCCTAGGTTCAGGATTCACGTACAACTACAACGGCGGCTACTTCATAGTCACAAACTATCACGTAATAGACAACGGCGTAAACGTAACAGTCACCTTCCAAGACGGAAACACGTACACTGCAAAGGTGTTGGGGTCAGACCCCTACGCGGACCTTGCAGTTCTCTCAACCTCCGCACCCCAGAGTGAACTTGTCCCGTTAACAATCACCGCTTCATCAACTCTGCAAGTTGGAGACGAAGTGATAGCAATCGGCACCCCATACGGCTTAGCAGGCTCAATGTCAACGGGGATAATCAGCGCCCTCAACAGAACAATCACTGAAACAACCACAGGCGGATACAGCATAGCCGACATAATCCAGACGACAGCGGATATTAACCCGGGCAACTCAGGCGGACCTCTTCTTAACGACCAAGGCCAAGTCATCGGCATAACCACCGCTATTCTTAGCGGTTCAGGGACATCATCTGAAGGCTTAGGATTCGCAATACCCTCAGACACCATCCTTCGAGAACTTCCATCCCTGATAGCCACAGGCAGCTACAATCAACACCCGTACTTGGGCATAGTCGGAGCAGACATGACCTACGACATCGCGACCGCAATGAAAACAAGCGTTACCTACGGCGTCCTAATACAGAGTGTCGTGGCTGGCGGACCCGCAGATAAGGCAGGGATCAAAGCTGGCACTTCACAAGCCACAGTGGACAGCACTCAAATCACCTTAGGCGGAGATATCATAGTAGCCATAAACGGGAACAGAATCAGAAACTCAGATGACCTGTCAACTTACCTGGAGGAAAACACGTCGCCGGGACAGACAATTAGCTTAACAGTTATACGAAATAACCAAAGCACGAACATATCAGTGGTTCTGGGCACGAGACCCGCTCCCTCATCTTCATAAAAAAATTTTATCTCCCCCCAATTTCCCTTTTTTGAAGGCTTGAAGAAGCAGGGTGTTGTTGCGAAAGCTTAAAGAGCTACTATACTTGATAGTAATGCGGTCGCAGGCTATGACGGAAGACAAAAAACCCGAATTCTCACAATACAACATAGAAGGCAAAGCGTTACAGGCCTTCTTAGGCCCGCTGGAAGCCAACGTTATGGAGGCAATCTGGGGTTCAAGAAAGTCACCAGTCACGGTAAGAGAAATCCACGAAGACCTCAGAAAAACAAAAACCCTTGCCTACACGACAGTCATGTCCACCATGGACAGGCTGTTCGAGAAAAACCTCCTTGACCGCAAAATAGAGAAGGGCAGAGGAGGACTCTACTACGTGTACTGGCCAGCGCTGGAGAAACAGTCCTTTCAGAAATCAGCGGTTCGCGAGGTTCTTTCCAGCCTTATTGACAACTTTGGCGAAGTGGTGGCTAACTGTCTAGTTGACGAAACCGGCTTAGACGAGGAAGAACGTAAAGCCCTCAAGGAACAGCTGAACAGGAACATTACAAAGAAGAGGTAAGGTTTGGAAGGCGTGCTTTGAATGGGTTTTGAAGCCATCCTTAACCAGATTTTTCAACCATACTTCTACTACTCAGTCATATTCCTATCCGTCACGTTCTTATGCGTCAAAATCCTTACCAAGTACTGCAGTTTTCTGGGTCAAGGAACGAAAAGCCTACTATACCTGATTCCCCTAGCCCTTCCCCTCGCAGTCATGCTTGTCTCCTTTCCCTCAACAGTCATACAAATGAGCCACCAGCAAATTACGACTCTGAGCACCGGCACCACGGGCAGAGTATTCAATTCGTTCCCGTTCGTTCCCTTTCTGTCACTTCCAGGCCAGCCAAGCTACGTGCTAACCGTTTCGACAAGCACGATACTTTCAGTCACTGGAGTAATCTGCATAATCGGGTTAATAGCAGGAGCCCTTTTCGCGTTATCTATGGTTCTTGCCGACGACCGAATAGCAAGAAAAGTCCTGCATGTAATTCTACTGTCCCCTGAAGAGCACCTATGGCTACAGGCGAAGGTCTCAGAAAAATCAAAAAAACTAGCCATCGCCACTCCAAAAATCGGCGTCGTTGAAGACCTTAGACCCAACGCATTCACGCTCGGGTATGGTCGACGGGCAACGATCGTTTTCTCCATCGGACTTCTCAACATCCTCAGCAGGGAGGAAATCGAGGCTGTGGCTTCCCATGAGTTGGCTCACGTGAAGAATAACGATTTCTTCTTCAAAACCATATCCAACGCTTTGACAGCTGTCTCCTTCTTCAACCCGCTGTCGTACTTTGCCTCTTCCACTGGTCAGAGAGAAAGAGAAATGTATGCTGACGAACGCGCAATTGAGCTTTTAGAGAAGCCTTCAGCTTTGGGAAACGCTCTCGCCAAGATATGCAAAGCGATTCAAACTCTGCCAAAGGAAGGCATGCTCGTCAACTTCTCATCGAACCTTCTAGTCAGCTCGTCAGTACTTCACAGAGTAGGGATACTATCCACTCACCCGAGACTGGATACTAGACTAAGACGCATCTCCGCGCCAAGACCAAGCAGCAAACACTGGAGCAGCCGCAACACTTGGCTAGCTTTTCTATTGTCTTGCCTGCTGATTCTTTCCGCAGTGGCAGTGAGCCTAGTAATGGCTGACCTGCAAGTTAATTTCACAGCGGATTTTGCAGTTTCACAATACTCGAAGGGAATACCATACAGTTTCAATGTGGCAAGCTATAACCTGAACCAAAATAATGGGACGTTATTCTACGGTGCTATCACGGATCCCTTTAATGGCAACCAAAATACGCCTGTGTTCATTGACCAACTTTACATGGTAACGCACTCCAGTAACATCTACGTTGAGCCGGGCAGCAACGGAGCTCTCGGCGTGCAGTGGGTCCCGATGGGCTATTTTGTAGTGTCCTCGCAGAATTCTACATTTGCTTCTATGCAGGCGCCTCGTTTTACGCCGGAACCTGTGTGGATAGGATAACCCAGTTAATGATGGGCATGCGTTAGTGTTTCATCTTTTTTCTTGTTTGTTCTTGATTTTTTCTGGTTTTTTTAGGTGGATGTCAGGGGTAGTTTGAAGTTAAAGCATTCAAGGGATGGAAAGCCTTATGTTTGTTGTTTAGCATTACTTCACTCCCAATACATATGAAATCGGAAGGATTAGCGATTGGAGATTACTGACCGTCTGCCACAGGCTTTCGCACCTGGTTCATTTAAAGGCAGGAACAAAGCGCAAAAGGAGCTCGTTGAGAATCTTAAAGCTCAATGGAAGCTTCTGTGGAGCGAACGCTTTAGTGATAAGGCGAAAGCCGAAGACGTTTCAGTGGGCGACTACACTTCCCTACGTATCGAGCGCGGCACCGTAATTCGAGCGACAAGGGATTATAAACCGTTAAGCTTCAAGGAAATCCTGCGGCAAAACGTCAACGAAAACCCTGAAAATTATCTGCAGCCTGACGTCCAAGTTGGCGGCTGGAATAAATTCATAAAAACTATGGTCACGAGTCACAATTGCCAGAGCATCAAACGCACGCTTCCTGAGCCTGAGAAAAGGGTGGTTCAACAATCTAAGAAAGGCGGCAGAGGCTGGCTTCACAGAACCTAAACTGCTGTTCGCAGTAGTACAGGCATTCAGTTTTGTGCATAAGCTTTGAGACGTACAAGTGCTTTTGTGCCTAAAAGCTGCTACTACCATTCGATGGAAGTTGACCCAAGAAGCCGTAGTCAAGGAAGAGCCTCAGAACCTCATTACTTCACAGGAATCTAAGCTACCAGAAAGAAAAAAGCAAGTGTCAATTCAAGAACTCGTCGAATCCTTGAAAAGCACCGCGGACGACATAGGACAAATAAGCGAGTTAAGCTCGGAAGAAAAGATATTGGTAACGCAATTTTTCTCTTCTCTCCTAAAGTTAATGCAGCCCTTATCCCCCGCAATAACCGTTGACCAATTAGCGCTTCCAGCTCAACTTGGCGACGTAGTTGAAGCACACGTCAACCCTACAGGGCACTTAATTTTGCAGTTCCCAGATGACCATGTGGAGCTTAAAGATTTACGCGACGAAAAAAACCGTGACTTGATGACGGCGGTAATCGAGGACATCATGCCTAAATTCAAAGGGTTAGCCAGCATGCAGAAACGCAAACTTGAAAACCGAATAAAACTGCTTTCAAGCGTAACCAAGGAAATACAGAAAAGTTCTGAGGCTCTTTCCACCGCCCTCTCCGCGGGCAAATAGTTTTTTCTAATGTGGAACATAGCTGATGGTGAAGCTTGTTCCGTTGGCCTTGAGATTTGAAACTGAAGTCAACTGGACGTTACTGTTGTTGATCATTACTAATCGTGAGTAATAGAAATTTCCTATCGGACCCGACGTGTTGTCTGCGTTCAAATAGCAGTTATTGAAGGTGACGCTGCCGAAATCCGCCAGAGTGGTTACATGGTTATTCGTCGTCGGTCTTTCCACTATCCACTCGCCTGAAGAACGCGTTGAGTTATAAACAACCGTCATGCTGAAATCTTGTCCGTTGGTCGTGTCGCTTATTTGCATGCGCCACTGATTTGCAGCTGAATTAACCAGCCTTATGGATCCAACCATCACGTCTCCCGGGGAAACAGTCATATTCAGTTCAACAGCATCGTTAGGAAGCAATTCATACCACGCATAGTACGAGTCTTGCCCGTCAATCGCAGTAATTTCTGTCCCCACCTGAATCAAGGTTGAATCCGCTGCGCCTCCGATTCCAACCCACACGGACGAGTAGCCGTTCCCTTTTGAAGCGTTGATTACGGGTACAGCCCATGAAGCGTTTATGGCAGTGACTTCCGACTGGGGGTTCGTGGTCTTGGAGATGATGTAGCCAGCCCAGCTTGAGCTTGAAATATTTTCCCCCTGAGGATTATGAGAGAACGCTGAGGAGAGAACCGACAGCAAAGACAACGATAGCACAAGCAGGATAATCCAGACTACAACAAGAACAACTGCTCGGGTTCCAAACCTCCTTTTTTCTGCCAAAAGCTTCACCGATTAAAATCGACCAGCCGATGCGAATTGCATGCTGCTTGCCGAAGTAACATTTACAAGTTATTCTGATTCAGTAAAATAAAAGTATTTGTTAATTCCTGAAGCCTGGAAGAAGCCACCTCCATAAGTCTGGGCTTTGAAGGATAAGTGTTGAACGCTTAATTCTCAGGGAACGCAGTGTACCTTTTATGTTCAAGATCAAGCAGATGCGCGCCAGCGATTTTACGTTTGCGACAAAACTAGCTAATACCATGGACTGGAACATGGCAGCCGAAGATTTCCAGTTCAATTCCGATCTTGAGCCTAAAGGCTGCTTTGTTGCGTTTCACGGCAGAGAACGCGTCGGCATATCGACAAGCATCAGCTTCGGCAAGGTAGGCTGGTTCGGCAACTTAATTGTCAAGGAGAAATACCGAGGCCAAGGAGCAGGAACGCTTCTTGTAAAGCACTCGGTAGAATATTTGCAGAGCATAGGCGTCAAAACCATCGGGCTTTACGCTTATCCCAACATCACCAGTTTCTACAGCAACTTAGGCTTCAAGCTCGACGAGAACTTCACCGTTTTGCATTCAGAAAGCCCCGCCCCACTGACCGCTCCAGCTTTGCAGACCGGCAAAACCATCTGATATTGAAGCGATAGAGGCGATAGATAACACCTGTTTTGGCGGCGACAGGAGAAGGCTGTTGGAATCCATCATTCTTGACAAGGGCAACTTGTGCTACTGCGTTCGTGAGGGCGGTGACGTCGCAGGGTACGTTGCAGCTACGGTTTACGAGAAAATGGCTTGGGTTGGACCGTTAACATGCCGGGAGGGCAAAGCCGAAGAGGCAGTTAAACTTCTCAGAGCCGTCCTGTCCAATCTTGCGGGCAAAAACGTCTACGCGGTTCTCTCAAAAAAAGAGTCTGCCCTCGCAGACATGCTTCTTAGCTTTGGTTTTAGGGAAGATTTTTCTGTGTCGAGAATGTTTTTAGGTGAAGTTGCTGCAAGAAATTGTATATACATGGCTGAATCTTTGGAAAGAGGATAAACTTTGTGTGAAGACTACAGTAAAGCTTTGGTTGAAGATTTCCTCAAGAATTCAATGTCAACCGTGAAAGTCATAGTTCAAAAGCTCGTCACGTTTAAAGAGGAAAAGCGCAGCAGGCAGGTAACGCTGTTTCGCTACGTAAACGGCGAAAAAGTCCACGTGCAATTTGGGGGCAACCAGTTCTTCTTGAGGGGCTCGGTTGAATATACGAATCCCCAGTTGACGGTTGAGGAGGTTCAGGGAATCATCGGCACTCGCCTGCTTGAAGCCAGCGCCAACTACTTTGACAAGGTGGGGCTGCATGAACCCGACGGCGGCGATGTCGCCCAGCTTTGCGAGCTCTTGAAAAAGCCGCCTGAAGGCTACGTTGTCCCCTTCCTGCTGAACACTGACGATGTAGAGCCTGACCGATACTCGATGAACCCGCTCAAGCAGTCCATAGTGGCGAGTGGACAAAGCGCGTTTCCAGCCGCTTACGTTAAGACGGACGGGTTGAAAGTTGATGAAGCCTACGCGAAAAAGTACGATGGAACCTTAATCTCAAAAGCAGAGACGGAACTGATAACCAGCAGCCTCAAAGCCACAAACGGTTCCTACCTGGATTTCGTCGACTTAGTCAAGTACCAGCAGCTTGAGCGGCTGTCGAAGTTTTTCGGTATGAACCTGTCGCTTTTCGCGTTGCGCATGCCTCTTTCAACCCTGAAAGCAGAGGGGAAAGATGGGTTACTGCACTACATCATCGGCGAAAGCCACCGTGACTACGAAGCAGTCAACGAAGCCTACACGTGCATGGGCAGAAGCATGACAAAACGCACCACCCTGCTGACGATTCCGCACTCAAAGAAGGGCTACGGCTCCAAACGGGCAGCCCGAGGCAAAGTTCACTTTGAAGACAACAAGCTGCTGGATGTCGCCGTCAAGTACAAAACAACAAAGCTTTACCCTAACGCCATGGACGAGGAAGACGTGGCTGTCGCAGTCTGCGATGACAGCTTCACTGTGGCTGGGGAGAGGCTTTCGGACTACAGTTTTGAAGAGACGCCTTCTTCGCCTCAATTCTTCCTTTACTCGATGGGTTCACCCGAGAATGGGGCGGTTTGGCACGGCGTCGGCGCCTTTGCTGCTCCACAACTGCTGCTAAGTTACGCTTCAGCCCGCCACGCCTGCAAGGAAGGAAGGCTAATCAAGAACCTAAGCGCGAAATACGGCGTCAGCGTGGATGTGCCGCTACAGTTTAACCTTGCGCCAGAGGGCATGTGGAGCCACCCAGTTCACCGCAACATTGACGCCAGCATTGGGAGCGTTGAAAACCTGGCGGACCTGACGCACCGCGGCATGAGGCTAGAGTACCTTTCCGCCTTCAAGTAGGAGCGGCTGCAGGCTTTGACGGCAATTGAATACGCAGTGTTCAGAGTCTTACGTTTGCTCAGAAAGCTCCCCGTTGACCCCCTCAGCTTCACTAATCAGAAAGTGGTTTTCGCTGAGTACTTCAAGGGTTTTGGGAAAGTTGCCGCTGTGAGAGGGATTTTCGGCGAAAAAACCGACGAAGTCCTCAGTCACCTAAAAGTCGAGATTAGCTGGTTTATGGGTTACATGTACGTGGACGGCAGCGACGGGCACTTGGTAGTGAGCAAGAACTACTTGGCTAATGGTGACAGAACTGACATTTACTTGGACTTGATTCATGAGCTTTGCCACGTCAAGCAGTTCATGGACGGCAAAGAACTCTTCGACCCAAGATACGACTACGTGGAGCGCCCCACCGAGATTGAAGCCTACCGCCACACCGTTAAGGAAGCTAGACGCTTGGGGCTCAGCGAGGACAGAATTTGCCGTTACCTTCGAACTGAATGGATGAACGAAGACGATTTTCTGCGGTTAGCAAAATCCGTTAACGTTCAGGTTCCCAGCACTTCATGATAAACCCGTAGCATCCTCTGCGCGCAAAGATCCCATGTGAAATTCTCAGCCACAAACCTCCTAGCTTCAGCACCCATTTTTTCGCGGAGAATCTTGTCTGAAAGAAGCCGCGTCACCGCATCCGCTAACTCCTCGGTGTCACCGCGCTTAACGAGAAAGCCTGTCTGCCCGTTCCGCACGGCTTCGTTAACTCCGCCTATATCAAACGCGACAACAGGCTTACCTGACGCTTCAGCTTCAAGCAGCACTATGCCCTGTCCCTCCTGAATCGACGGCAAAACAAAAACGTCAGCGCAACCGTAGACGGCAGCAAGCATGTCCTCTTTGAGGTTACCTAAAAACATGAAATTTCGCGAAAGGTTCGCGGCATCGACATCGCCAAGCAGACTGGCTTTTTTGTGGTCCCTCGCCGACGATCATAAACTTGGCTCGCTTGTGTTCCTTAACGATTTTTTCAGCTGCTTTAACCAAGAAAGGTATGCCCTTCCGAGGAATCAAACTGCCCACGAAAAGCACGCATGGCTCGTCGCTTAACCCGAACTGGTGTTTAGCCGCTGCCAAATCCGAAGCAGGCTTAAATTTTTCTGGGTCAACGCCGTTTGGGACAATCCGAATCTTAGATTTTTCGATGCCGTAGAGTTGATTTATCCTGTCAAGAGAGTAACTGCTTATTGTCACCACAAGCGTCGCGTTTTGGGCTGTTTCTTCTTCCAACTTGGCAAGTCGATGCATGAAATAGTTAGCGACCCTGCCCCTCAACGAGGGGTATCCGCCTAAGCGCGCCTGCTCATACTCGTCAGCAAGGACACCGTGAACCACGTGAACAAACGGTTTCTTAACGCCCCTCTTTTTCAGCGCTTTCAAAAGCCCATACCCACTAACCGCATGCGCTTCATAAACGTCGGCGTCAAAGGCGCTGACTTTTCTGGACAGGCTCCTGTTAAAAAACCAGTTATCCAACGGAAAGACCCTGTCCGTGGAGCGGCAGGGAACAAGGTTTATGCCGTTCATGCTTGCTGGATGCTTGAAGCCTGCCTTGGTGCCGCTATAAACGGTGATGTCTGCCTCGGCTGCCAGCCGCTTGGTAGTTTCGATTATTCGTCTCTCGACCCCTCCGAAATACAGGTGGGGCGGCTGCGTGTTGAAGACGGCTAGCCGAAACTTTTCCATGCGGTGCACCTGATTGACTTTTAGTTTAATGTTAGTTCGGTCTTAGGATATAAGTGCACCTTTGTTAAGAAGACGCATGGGTGTCGGCTTCTTGGCACTTTATACTTTTATATAGCCTTTCAGCTTATTTTGCGGTACGGGATGAAAACTTGTCTGACACTGAAGAAACCGAGACTGACTCAACGGGGTTACCAGCAAATTACTCTCCGCTTGCGTTGGAGAAGGAAATCCGCGAGTTCTGGGTAAAAAACCAGATCCGCCAGAAACTCGAGCTCTTGGAAAAAGACGCGAAAGGCATTCTGGGTTTCGTGGAAGGTCCACCGACGCTGAACGGTATTCCGCATGTTGGTCACGCCCGCGGCAGGGTGATGAAGGATGTTCGCTACCGATGGAAAACCATGGAGGGCTACTACATGCCGTTCTGGGCTGGATGGGACTGCCAAGGCTTACCCGTGGAATTGGAAGTTGAGAAGCTTCTCGGCGTCAAGAACAAGCGGGAATCCATCGAGAAGTACGGGATGGAACGGTTCATCGAGGAATGCAAGAAAGCCATCATGCGCTACCATGCCATGTGGCTGCAGGCAGACTCGAACCTCGGCGTATTCATCAACCAGGAAAAAGCCTACTGGACCTACAAGGACAGTTACATCGAGCGGGAATGGCAAATCCTCAAGCGGGCATGGGAGCAAAACCTGCTTGAAGAAGGACACTACGTGGTCGCTTACTGCCCAGGCTGCCAAACCAGCCTCAGCAGCGCCGAAGTCGGCTACGAAGGCAGCTACCGAGAAGTAGAAGACCCATCGTTGTACTTCAAATTTAAGGTTGCAGGCCCCGAAAACGAGTTTTTCCTCATCTGGACAACCATGCCCTTCACGATAATAACCGACACCATGCTCGCGGTTCAGCCGACCGCCGAGTACGTCAAGGTTCGCGTGGGCAGCGAGACCTGGATAATGGTTAAGCAGCGGGTTGAACCCGTCATGGCGGAGCTTGGAATCGAAAAATACCAAGTCACCGACTCCGTGCTCGGCAAGAGCCTTGAGGGAACCGCCTACGAATACCCGCTCAAGGACATCATCCCCAAACAAGCAGAAAACGAGGCTAAGCATCCCCTTGTGCACAAGGTGGTGGGCGAGGACTTCGTCGACGTTAACACAGCCACGGGGGTCGTGCACCTTTCCCCCGGCAACGGCGAGGACGATTTCTGGGCAGCCCAGAGGAGAGGCGTTCCAATCTTCGCCCCGTTCGACGACGAGGTCAAATTCACACGGGACGCGGGGCTGTTCGCGGGTATTTTCGCTCGTGACGCCGATTTCCCAGTGGTTGAAGAACTCCGCAGCCGCAACGCCTTCGTCAAAGTGGCAATGGTGAAGCATGAGTACCCGACATGCTGGCGCAGCCACCACAAGCTGGTCTGGCTCGCGAGAAAAGAGTACTTCCTGCGAACGGACAAGATAAACAGCAGAGTGCTTGAGGCAGCGGAGAAAGTAGAGTACTTTTTTGATGAACCCAAAAACCGTTTCCTGAGCTTTCTAAAAGAGGGAAAGCCGTGGTGCGTCAGTCGCGAACGCATCTGGGGCACGCCGCTTCCGATCTGGACATGCGAAAAATGCGGAGACAAACGCATAATTGCAAGCAAGAAAGAACTGATAGAAAACGCGCAGGAACCCGTTCCAGCCGATTTTGAGTTGCATAAGCCGTGGGTTGACCACGTCACCCTGAAATGCGAGAAATGCGGCGGAACCATGCGTCGCGAAGACTTCGTCTTGGACACGTGGCACAACAGCGGCGCGTCACCCTACGCGCGCTTCACCGACGACGAAGCCGCGAAGTTCGTTCCCACCGATTTCCTAACCGAAGGCATCGACCAAACCCGAGGCTGGGCAAACTCGCTTCTGCTTGAACACGTCATCTTAACGGGAAAGCCTGAGGCGCCGTACAGGGCGTTCCTGTTTCAGGGGCTCACCCAGGACGCGAAGGGCAGGAAAATGAGCAAAAGCCTCGGCAACGTGGTGGAAACCAACAGGCTGCTGGAGAAGAACTCGGCTGACCTCTGCCGCTTTTACATGATGCGCAAGTGCTCGTCGATTGACTTCATGAATTTTGACTTGCAGGAACTAAACCGCCGCTCGTATCAGGTTCTGTCGACGCTCTACCACCTCAGCAGGTTCTTTTTGCAGAACGCAACCTTCGATGAGTTCAGCCCAGCCAAGTACACGTTGCAATGGGCTTCCGACGCAGACAAACTCCAAGCAGCCGACCTGTGGCTTCTCTCTAAACTGCAGGAGAAAATCGAGGATTACACCGTCGAGCTTGAACGATGCGAGTTCAACGGCGCCGTCGGTGTCCTGGATGACTTCGTGATTGAAACGCTCAGCAGGCTTTACGTACCCATGATCCGCAAGGAACTCTGGACCGACGAGCCTGAAACTTTTGAGCGCCGCCAAACCATCTACGCACTCCTGTACCACACGCTAAAGACGGTGACACTGCTGTTCAACCCCGTCACGCCCTACCTCAGCGAAGCGCTGTACCAGAAAATCTACAGGCAGCTTGAACCTGACTTGCCCGAATCAGTCAACATGGCGTCTTGGCCTGTGCCAAACAGGAAATTCCGAGACAAAGCCCTCGAGGAACAGTTCGATACGCTGCTGAAGACGGTTTCAATCGGTTACGCGGCGAGGCAGCAGGGTAAGCTGAAGCGTCGATGGCCACTCAGCAAGGCAATCGTTATTGCCCCAGAAAAAACGTTAGAAGCGCTAAAACATCTTGAGGCGCTGCTCTTAGAGCTTACAAACGTGAAAGCAGCCGAGTACGCAACGCAGGTTCCCGAGTACGTTGGAGGCGAAAACTGGGTTTCAGCGCAGGAAGACGACGTCACCGTCTTTGTAAGTGGGCAACGAGACGAAACCCTGCTGGGCGAAGGCATCATGCGTGACTTGGCACGACGGGTTCAAGCGCTGCGCAAAGAGCTGGGTTTTGTACCAACCGAAACCTTGGAGTCCGTTCACATAGCCGAGTTGGACGCGGAAAGCGTAGGCTTGCTTGAACCGTACCTTGAGGAGATGGCTGGGCTGGTGCGGGCGCGCAGAGTGTACCTGCATAGCAGCCGAAACGAAGAAGTCGACGCTGAATGGCATGAATCCGAGTTAGACGGCAAAAAGATATACCTAAACATACACTAAATGGGCAATAGGTTTGAGGCGAAAGCATGGCGGAAGAGAGAAACAACAATCATCATTACAAGTGCCCGCATTGCGCTTGCATATTCCTAACGGCGGCTGACCTGCAAAAACACATCAACTGCTTCGGCGAAAACAAAGCAGAACACGAATTCTCTTACCGCAAAGTACACGGCAGGCTAGAACACGGCTACGGTGAAGAATAAGAAGCCACATAATTTATTAGCCTTCCCCGTTAACCGAAACCTCTAAATGCGCTTGCATTGCTATTTTTTCCGAAAGCGCCAAGTTGGGCCGGTAGATCAGCTCGGTATGATCGCCGCGTTCGCAACGCGGAAGCCGCGGGTTCAAATCCCGCCCGGTCCACCAAACATCGCTATCTTTTTTGTTTACTTTGCTTTTCGTCTTCTAGAAAGAGTATGTTGACTTCGAACGGTTCTTTCTGGATTTCAGCTGTAAGATCCTGTTCTTTTCGGGCGAAAAGTGCGTTGCCGCCAATTTGATGGGCTAGAGCTAAAGTGAAGCAGTCTGGTAGAGAAATGGCTCGGCTGCATTTGGTTTTGGAAGCTTGGTTGATTAGTTTCAGAGTGTCTTCAACCTTGATGTATCCTGATGCAAGTAAATTGTTTACTCTTTCATTTGATTGGGACCATCCAAGTTTTCTGCAGAGCACGTACCTTAGCTCGGCAACTGCCAGCTCGGTGGTCCAAGCTTCGACAAGGTCACTTTCTAGAGCTTTTTTGAGGCTCTTTCCAAGCTCACCGCAATATATTAGCTCAATCAATGCGCTGGTGTCTACGGCTAATTTTCCTTTCAAGTCTCAGTCTCATCAAGTTTCCGCTCCTCTTGCAGCTCTTCAATTGCTTCTTTTACTTCAGGTATTGGCTTGCATGCTTCTTCAAGTAGCTGGGGATTCTTCTCTCGCTGATCAACCAAGAAACGTAAGGCTTCGTTAAGGTCAACTCGGTGACCTAGCTTGATCTGAAGTTCAGAAGCAACTTCCAGCAGTTTTTGCTTAACATCTTCTGTAACTGATATAGTCGTCATAAAAAATATAATAGCTATAACAAATATAATAGCTTTCGCATCGAAAACAGTTTAACGGAAGACTTTCAGATCTTCAACCGAGAACGTAAGTAACTAATCCCGCCCGGTCCACTCGTCAGTTTTTGATGTGATGGGCTGTGATGCGTACATATATCGATTTGGGTAACATATCGAAAAGTAAAACAACACTTTATATTAAGACTCACTATACCGAAGTGTAGATGAGTGTAACAAATGAACAGTACAACACAACTACAGGAAAACCCAACGGCGATCAACGAAGAATTGCCCGTATGCTTAATCTACCTTCACAAAACCGAGACAATTAAACAGAGAAAAAACCGATAAAAGAAGAGTTTTAACCCTCAACTTCAAAACAACTCGTTCCGAATCAGCCTATTTTTCATCTTTTCCAACGCGAGTATTATTAAGACCAATCTTGACTTCTCTAGGCCCATAAAGTGAAAAGAATGAAAAAAACTGCACTAGCCTACGCCGTGCTGGCTGCTTTGCTGCTTGCGTCCTTCGGAGCTTCTTCAGTGGTCGCTGCCACGAGTCAAACCTTCACTCTTTCGGCATCCACGAACCAGTTAACGTACGTCATGCACTCAGGAACCATTTTTAACGGCACAGTCGCAACAACGGGCATGGTTCGCGTCTGGGTGAGCGCTCCCAGCGGAGCTGAAATCGTGAACTTGGGCGTAATTGACAAAACCACCACCTTCGGCTTCGTCGCCCCGCAAAACGGAACCTACGCAGTTAACTTCGAGGACGACCTATCGAATACGATTCAAGTAACCTTTTCCTACGTGAGTAACCCCGCCGTCCAAGACAACAACAATTCGTCAGGAATATCGCTGACCTTCGCGGTGGTAACCGTGGTCATAGCCGTGGTTGGAAGCGCCCTGATAATTTTCCTTCTTCGCCGGCAAAACAAAACCCAGACTCAGCCGAGCAAGCTAATGCAACATTAAACCTGCCAGGCGCACCAACCCTGTATTTTCATGCAGCCTATTGACTGAAAAGCGCCGCAGTCTATGCGCTGGGTGACTTGTTGAATTCTTGCTTTTTCAGGTGGATTGCCGCCACCATGGCGCTAACGTTCTTCTCCTCGACGACCAGAATAATCTGGGATGTGTGCGGCGCAAACACGCCCCGCTTAATGTTGATGCCTGAAATTGAACTCATCGCCAAGGAAGCCACCCCCGGAGAATCCTTCATTCTGTCCCCGATAAGCGTAACCACGCCCAAGCCGTACTCTATCTTCATTTTTTCGTCGAATCCTTTCAGCTTCTCCTCGTTTTTCCTCAGATAATCGGCGTCGAGGAAGAGGAAATCTCGGATTCGCTCGCCCGTCTCCATGGTTTCGGCTCCCAAGTCTATGAAGTCGTTTCTTCTCTCCCAAATCCTCAATGAGTCCTCAAGCGAGTGACTCTTCTCATCATTCACCGACAGGATTGCGCAGCTTGACTTGCCTGTCAAGCATTTCACGATTTCATCGCCGCTGATTTTAGCCTGTATAATCGAGTACATTTCAGGCTCATCGATCGGCACTATTCTTATGGGCTGCCCGAAACGCCTCGCCATAGCTATCGCAGGGCTCTGCACGATTTTCATACCCATCAGCGAGGCTTTATGCGCTTCATTGTAAGTAAGCGCCTTAACATGCTCCGTTTTCTGTCCCCGCACCACTTTAGGGTCAGCGCTCTGCACAGGCACGTCCTTGTAAAGTAGCGTCTCAGTGCTGTACAGGTCTTTCAGCAGGCAACTGGCGAACACCGCTGTCAAGTCCGAGCCGCCTCGCCCCAGTACGGTTTCAAGACCATCAGCCGTTACGCCCAAGAAACCCGCTAAACACAGGATTTTGCCGTCTTCCAAGGGCTCGATTAACCTGTGAATTCTCTTCTTGCTTAACCCGTAGTTGGGCACGGCATCCTCAAAATTATCATCCGTTACAATCGGCCACTCTTCCAGCGAAACATGGCAAGAATCCAAACCGTTGCTCCTCAGAACATAATCCGCGAGGGTGGACATGGCAAGTTCTCCGCCGAAGGTCAGGATTCTGGCTTTAAGGTTGCCGCTGAACCGTTTGTTGACGGATTCAAGTGTGGTCTGAGTTAACGCTTTGTAATTAGCCAACTCGTCCATCGCCTGTTTTTGCCATTCGCTGTTGACGTGAGCCTTGACGAGGTGCAGGTAAACTTCAAAGATGGGGTCAAGAGGCAGCGGATTCGACTCTGCGTAGGATTCGCCTATCCTTATGAGTGCGTCTGTGCAGCCCATGGGAGCTGAAAAAACAATGATTGGGCCAAACCCGTCTTTCGCGTGAATCTCCTTTGTCTGCTTGATGATCTTGGGGATTCCTTTTCCATCTGCATCTAAGAGGCTACCGCCGAACTTTGCTACTGAAAGAGACTTGAAGTTGCAACCCACCTATTGCGAGTAGGCAAGGGAAAGCTAGCTTTAATAATTTTCTGACTCGCGATGTTGGTTGATAATGTTTTATCGGTTTAGTTGTTTTGTGTGTGCGCGCAAGGGTAGCCTATAGGAGGGTAAAGTCTATACGGAAAGTCAATACAATTCGTAGATACAGGTGAGAGCGATTGCCTAAGAAATTCAAAGCGTTCAGGCTTAACCCTGAGCTTTACGCCAGTTTCAAGGATGTAGCCTCCAAAAACGGGTACACAGCCACGGCTGCACTTGAAAAGTTCATGTCCAGCGCGGTTAAGTTTGGGCTGGTTTTCCCGTCGGCAAAAGATGAAGCTGCTGAAGCCGAGGCGCGTGTCATGTTGGCTTGGCTCAAAGAAGGCAAGTACTGGGTGAACCTCGGAGGCAAAGAAGAAACAAGCACAAGAGGGCGTTTGCTACAGCTGCTACCCAAGGTTGAAGACGGCGATTTGAGAAAGGACATTGAAGAAACGCTGAAAAAGATGCCTTAGCAGATTTCAAAAAATGGAAGGAACTTACTACCTTGACGAGTGTACTTTTCTTGAGGCAAGTTTCGCTCTTACATGAGCTAATTTGTGTCCCAAACATTCAACCTCAAAAGAAAAATAACCAAAAATTTCTTAAATCACAGATGCTAAAAGACTTCTTATGGCGGATTGGTCTTATACCACCAACATTATAATCGAATTACTAATCGCATTTATAGGTTCAATTCCAGCTTTGTTTTTTGCTCTTTGGGTTGATAAGCAAAGAATGCCTAAACTGGAAATAATTGCTTCAGAAGAGGCTAATGCTGACAACACATACCCGCAGCCAAATCGTCATGCTGGTGAAAGATGGAAGTTTTTCCGAGTAGCAGTTAAAAATAAACCATTTACGAGACCTTTTAGTTGGATACCGAGACAAACGGCAGAAAATTGCAGAGGTAAAATAGAGTTTTCAAAAATAGGAACTGAGAAATCAGGGTTTTCTATGTTAGGCAGATGGGCTTCTTCACCAGAATTACCTTATATTCCAGCACAGCAGGCGGTTTTAAAACTACTTTATCCTGACCCAGTAACTATACCTGTGAATGCGGAAGGGGAAATTCTGGATGTAATCGCAAAATGTGAAAGTGATAAAGAAGCTTACGGTTGGAATAATGAAGCTTATTTCCATGATTGGCGAACCCCAAACTACAAACTGGAAAGAGGTAAATACAAAGTAAAGATAAGCATAGCAACTCAGAATGGTGTAACATTCGCTGAAAATTTCGAATTGTCAATCTCGGATAAAATTGAGGACACATATTTAAAAAATGTCAAAACAACAACTTGAAATTATAGAAAGCACCGTTAAAGGTAGAATCTAAAATGAGACAATCGACTTTAATCGACTTTTATCGTGTTATCCAGATTATTATTTTTGCATGACAGATAAGTTTACAGTATCATAGCAAAGTAATGCTTATATCTGGATTAAGCATAATGTAACGTGTATATTCTCCCTATTGTTCGTGAAGAACGATAGGCATTTATTTGCCTTAAGTTACACTCTAATTATGGGTAAAGCGGTTGTTCTGATCGATGGCGGCTACTTAGCTAAGGTTTTAGAGACATTTGGCAGACCGCCTTTTGATTTTGAAAAGTTTTCTGACTTGATTTGCCAAAAAGCTGGTTGCGAAAGAATACGAACGTACTATTACCACTGTCGCCCCTACCAAAGCAACCCGCCTACTCCCGCGGAAAAAACCAAATATGCTGAATTCTCGAAGTTTGAGGCTTACCTTAAAAAGATTCCAAGGTTAGATTTCAGACCAGGCAGGCTACAACGGATAGGCGGAACTTTTAGGCAAAAAGGTGTGGATGTTTGCCTTTCAGTTGATTTAGTTAAGCTTTCGTGTAAAGGAATTATAGATAAAGCAATTTTAATTACTGGGGACAGCGATTTCGTTCCAGCAGTAAATGTTGCAAAAGAAGAAGGCATTGTCACTATCTTATACTATTCAAAGACACCACCAATGTACGTTCATAATGAGCTATTAGATGCATGCGATGAGACCTATGAGATAACACAGGATATTATTGACAAATCAAAGCAATAATTCAAAATCAAGGTATTAGAAAGATGCCTAGCATGTTTTTCTGCTGATTGTAAGAAGAAAACTTAAGGTTAAGAATTTCCGAGTGCCATATGAAGACATATGCTCAGCTACAGAGTAATCATAGAAAAAGACAAAGACGGCATCCTTATCGCCAAGGTTCCTGACCTGCCCGGCTGCGCCACCGAAGGAAAAACAAGAGAAGAACTGATGAAAAACGTCAAAGAAGCAATACAAGCATACCTTGAAGCATGAAAAGAACGTGGGCTATCGCGTGATTAACTCTTACTCGTTAAGGCGCCATTTTTTTGAAACTATCGCTACTGCAGGAAGCCCCTCTAAAACGTACCGTTGCGCCCTATGCGAGCCTTTGTGGATCAGAACTGGGCCTTTCATTCTGCGGCATTCACATACAATTTGCTCAGCCGACAGTTGATCGCCCACTTCTTTGCCTATCAACTAACTTTCCTCTCTTCCCAAAGCGCCTTCAGCACTTTAACTGTGGTATCTAAGTCCAGTCTGAGGTCATTAGCGATGTCGAAGGTTTCCGCTTCCTTGTGCTCTTTTAAGTAAGCAAGAATCTCTTCGCCAGCCTGCTTGAAACTTACGTTTTCTCTTATTTCGATGATTTTCAAGCCGCCTACTTCCTCAACATATCTTTCAGTGGCTTGCCTTATGAAAGCGCTTCTTGATTTTGCGCCCACGCGTTTAGCTGCCTCATCTACCTTTTGCAAGTCTTGCTTAGCGAAACGTATAGGCACGATTGTTTCTTTCTCTATGACCTTTTGCATTAAGACACCATCAATGTAATACATGTAATACAAATTTAAGTCTTATCAAAAAACCCGCATGCTGGCATGGCTTAATGATGGCAAGTACTGGGTAAACCTCGGAGATAAAACGGAAACAAGCACAAGAGGCCGCCTACTGCAGCTTCCACCAAAGGTTAAAAACGCCGAGTTGGGGAAAGACATAGAAGAAACTTATTTAACAGTATCTCGGGAAGGAAAAAGAAATAAGCTCCGAAAGACTTCAAGCTGTTGAGAGGCTTTACCGGTATGTATGATGGATACGTGTTTTTCTGCGAAAAATCTTCCCTCCAGCAATGTCTAAGCCAAAAGCGCTACACTTGCGTTGGCGAGAAAGCAAAACCCGAGGAACTGAAGGCGGAGTCAGTGATTTTCCTCTATAACCCTGAGGATAAGACGCTGCTTGGGCCATTCACGACGCAAAGCGAGGGAGACGAGCTGGATGCGGGCACATGGGTAGAGCAGATCGAGGAGCAAAATATGCCCTACGAGTCCATCAAAGTGACATGGGAAGACCTTCACATCCTCCAAAATGCGCCTGAGAAGCTTCCCTTCCTAAACGACCCAAAAACATGCAAACTTTCCACGCGACAGACACAGCGAGCCTTGGATTTGCTCAGAGAGGGACCGCTTTACATCTCTGAAAAAAGCCCTTAGCCAGCGGCTGGGTCTTAGCGGTTCTCGAACTTTTTTGCGTCTAAGCTTACGATTTTGTGGCAGCTGGGGCAGCGAGTGAAGGTCAACTCGAAACCGTTCAGTACATCAAAGAACCGTTCAGTGTACAATTCGCGTTCTTTGTGGCTACAATTAAGCTGGCTTGCACTCACCAGCCTCTCTTCATCCATTCTCCTTCTCCAATCTAGTCATGCTGAAAAAAGTTATAACCTTTTTGGAAATCAACGGCAAATTTTCTATTCGTTGATACAGCAATTAAAATTCAAAAAATCAGCGGAAAATGTGAAGCGTTAAATAGCATAGTCTTGCTTGAATTAGCACATACCTTGGAGAAATAAGGCTTGGAAAATAAGGGTCCCCTCTTTATCGTGCCTTGGCGATGCACCTTCGCATGCGACAGCAACTGTGTCCACTGCACGTCCGCTGGCAAAGTGGCTGTTCCTGACGAGGTTGACACGGCGGGTGCATTGAAAATTGTTGATCAAGTTCACGATTTCGGCGCAACCTTCTTCGGAGTCACAGGTGGACAGCCGTTCCTGCGAAAGGACCTTTTCCAGATCATCAGCTACGCCAGAAAGCTTGGTTTGAATGCGAGCATCATAACTGACGGGCGACTGATGGACCGAGAAGCCTTCGAAAACCTCGTCAAAAACGAAGTTAAAATTTCGGTCAGCATCGACGGCGGCGAAAAAACAAACGACGCCATCCGTGGAAGCGGCGCTTACGCGGCTGCTGTTTCAGCGATAAAACGGTTTTCACGCAAGAAACTGTTGAACTGCCTTGTGTACACTTTTGCGAATGCTGGCTCCGTGACAAACGCCAACCTAGACGACATGCGTCACGTTCTTGACTTAGCCCGCCGATACGGGGCGCGCTGGGTGGTTTTTCATGGTTTTATCCCGTACAGCAATGACAAGAAAACCCTCAAAGCCGACCTGACGCCTCAGCAGTACGAGTGGGTGTGCAATCAACTCTACGACTTAACCCTAGAGTACAAGGGGAAGCCCGGCATCAACATTTACATCCCCTTCTACGCCCGAGTGGCAAAACAGCGGGGCATGCCTGACTTCGACAACTGGTACAACAACTTCTTCTTGGGCAGATGCTTCTTCGGCAAATTCTTCAGCATTGCGGAAAACGGCGACGCCATCCCCTGCAGCTACAACGACGCCTACAGGCTCGGCAACATCAAGGATAAGTCGCTTCGGCAGATTTGGGATGAAATGCAAAGCAGCGAATTCTTCGCCAAAGCCAAGGACAAGAACAGCCTCAAAGGCAAATGCGGCTTCTGCGAGTACCGTGAACTATGCGGCGGCTGCCGCTCGGCAGCACTGTTCTACACGGGAGACATTCTTGGCTCTGACCCGCGATGCGCCTACGTTCCGCAAGCTTTGAGGCATAAGTAATTTTGGTGAAAAAGCCCGCGCAGAATTGTTTCTGTGATGGCGGAAAGCCGAAACCGCCTTTAGTCGACTAGGTGCGCCGTGCCGTCGGGGCAATAGACTTTCCCGCCGACCTCGACTTTGACAAACCGCCGTTTGCACTCGAAGAGTTGAAGCTCGCAACCGTCACAATCACGAGATAGCATCTCCTCACCTCTATTCCTTTGACAAGTTCCGTCAGGGAATAAGAAACATGGAATTAAGGCTTATGGCGAGCAAGCGCCAAGTAAATTCTGAACAACTGGATCGTGCATATGCAATATAGTCTTACCAGATCAGCGGGAGTGGCGTGCATCCAAAAAAAGTACGGAAGAGAGGGGGTAAAGGGAATCAGTCTGGATGCACGTCACACGTCCATGAACTTCTCAAGTCCTGTCAGGAAGGGGGCCTGTAGTTTCTTCTGGATCTGGTGTAGTTTCGCAGGGCTTTTTCTTTTGGGCAGAGCTGCTTTTGGGAGTGCTTACTGGTGATGAAGACTGACCCACCGTTCTTGAGTGCTCTTTCACTTGGAAAAAATTCACTTGGTCAGCCTCTTGAACTTCAACTTCGTCGCTGGCATCGTTATCCAGCAGGAGAACCTGATACATCGGCATCTTCGTTTTTTTGTTTGCAATAGAATCTCGCAAAAGAAATTTCCTTCCCTCAGATTTGAGAGCCAATTACTATTTTAACTGAATAGAGTTTTAAAGTTATGTGACTGTCAAGCGCCTACTACAAGCAGTCTTTTTATAAACACTATCGCCCAAGAATGAAAGGCGAGATCTGTCTATCCTTCAAGGTTCTGACCAGCAAATCGGGCTTTTCCTGTTCAAGCTCCGCTCGAGTGTAAACGCCCGTGAGAACAGCAACACAGCCCATGTTCGCTGACTTAGCCGCTCTAACCCCAAAAATC
The DNA here is from genome assembly GCA_963768345.1 of Candidatus Bathyarchaeota archaeon. Taxonomy (GTDB): domain Archaea; phylum Thermoproteota; class Bathyarchaeia; order Bathyarchaeales; family Bathycorpusculaceae; genus Bathycorpusculum. Next base: position 185,692 of record CAVYHL010000005.1, read on the forward strand.
GAATCCTCAACCACCACGCAACTTTCAGGGTTGACTCTGAGCAGAGATGCCGCTTTCAGGAAAATTTCTGGGTCAGGCTTTGAATGCGAAATCGATTCGGCGGTGAGGACGACGTCAAAGTATTTCTCCAAGCCTTTCGCGGCTAGCAGACAGCTAATAACTGAGCGGTTATTCATCGACGCCAAAGCCATCTTTATCTTACCGTGCACCGCATCGAGAAGGTCCCTTGCGCCGGGGAGAAGCTTCACGTTGTCGGCAAGTTCGATTTCACGCTCGCTCTTGCGTTCGACAAGCTGCTGGATTGTTTTCTCGTCAAACGGTTTCTGCGCTGATTTCAGTATGTCTCTGAAGGTGTCGGCTGAGCCGATGCCGATTCGCCGTGCAATGTACTCGTCGCTGGCTTTGCAGTTGATTTCCGCTAGCGCTTTCTGGAATGAAGCTACGATTACCCTGCGTGTGTCACCTAGCGTGCCGTCCCAATCAAAAATGGCTGCTTCAAACATGGCTACTCAAGCTTAGTTGAGGTTTAGTTTTTCCCTGATTTCCTGGCTTTTCTTCGTGGCTTCCTCAATGGCGCGGATCATCGCTGAGCGGATTTGGCTTTGCTCAATCTGGTAGATGGCTTCAATGGTTGTTCCGCCCGGGGTGGTGGTCATGTCCCTGATTTTTGACGGCTCCTCATGCAGTTCGACGACTAGTTTGCCCGTGCCCATCACAGTTTGGGCTGCAGCGGTCAACGCTATGTTGCGCGGCAACCCCACTTTCAGCCCAGCGTATGTTATGGCTTCGATGATGATTGACATGTATCCTGGGCCACTTCCGCTTACGGCGGTTATCGCGTCCAAGTACTTTTCGTCCATCTCCTCGCAGATGCCGAACATGTTCAGCAAGGCCTTGACTTTTTCCTTGTCCTGCGCAGTGACGTTGGGTTCACAGCAGTAAGCCGTGTACGCGGCTTGCACCAATGCCCCGAGGTTAGGCATGATCCGCACGATGCGGGCTTCAGGCGCGTTTTTCCTCAGAAACTTAAGCGGAACCGTGGCAGCCACAGAAATCAACAGTTTACCCTTGATTTCCAAGCTGACTTCCTTGAGAACCTTCTCAACGTCGCCTGGTTTAACGATGATGAAAACTATGTCGGCTTCAGCAGCGGATTTCCTGTTGTCGGTTGAAGTTTTGACTCCGAGGCTCTCGAATTCTTTGAGCCTTTCTAGCGCGATATCGACGGCTGTTATCTTGCCTTGGTAGCCGCCTTTCAGCAGGCTTTTGATTATGGCGCCGCCCATCATGCCGCTGCCGATTACCGCAATCTTATCATTCATGGTTAGTCACTTTGCTAGTTTAAGCACTGTGGACTTTGCCCTTTAAACTTTTGTCACTCAAGAACAAGATGAAACGCTGTTGCCTGCTTGCCTGAGCAGCTTATGCAGTGTTAAGGCGGAAGCGTTTGTCCTAATTCCCCGACTGCTAAAGTGGGTTGGCGTAGCTTGGTAGTTATTGTTGCGCAGCAAGTTCGCGAAGGCTTCTATGGATGGAGAGGGCAACCCGAGCTTCCCGCTGAGCTTGTCAAGGACGAAGTAAGTTAAGGGGGCGGCGGCTTCATTTTTTGTTAACGCAAGAAGTTTTGCGATTCGCGCACTGTTTTTGAAAGCATGAGTCTTGTTTTCCTTGATCATTAATTCAATGAAATCAGGGTCAAAGATGCTTCCAAGCCAGAGCGGACCAGCGTAATCCATTTTTGAGCCGCACTCGGGACATTGCAGGCTGCCGAAGGGGTGCTGTGCGGTTTCTCGGTGCAGGCAGTTGAAGCAGTGCAGGATGTAGCCGAGGTTTTTGACGCTTTCATCCGCCTTCTTTGCGCCATAAACGATTTGAGCGTACACTCGGATGTAGTGTTCGCTGCTGTGGCTGAAAACCACGCGGACGCCGATGTCATGTTTCGCCGCTAAACTTGCTGTGCAGCCAGCGAGAAGCCGAACAGCAAGCTCATGGCAGTACTCCGCGCGCATGGGTTTGCCGCCGTATTTCCGAATGCACGCTTTAGGATGCACTCCGCAGAGGGGGGCAAGGTCGGTTGCGGTTGAAGCCAACATGCCGTTGTTGCGGATTGCTCGGAGGGCTGCGTCCAAATGTGGCGCTGGAGTGCCGAAAGGGTCAACATCAACGATGTCAAAACGCTTCTTGGGCGAGGCATGGCAGCTTAAAACGCAGTTTGCATCCTTATGCTTAACAGCAACAAGGTTTTCCAGCCCGTTGAGCTGCACGTTATGCTTCGCAAGCTTGAAAGCTCTCTGGTTAATGTCGCTGATTAAAACTTTCTTGACGCCTTCGATCTCGGCGGCAAAGCGGACGCCTCGGATTCCTTGGCTGGTCAAAGGCTCACAGATGCTGATTTCCCTGTTAACCATGCGCTGGTAGGCTTGGAACGCTAAAACAGACAGGTCTCGGTTGAATTCCATAGCTGGGTTGTAGAAAACTGGAGCTTTGGAAGGCGCATAATCCGAAGGGTTGACGCCGTAGGCTTCAAGTTTCGGCACTAGAACTTGCACTTTGCCTTCCCTGATTATTTCGCTTGGAAAATCTGGCTTGTAGATGCTGCCCGCCATGTAGTTTACTTCCCAGTTGGATTTGCTTATCAAAAGAATTTTATCGACATATTAGACTTATGGTTAAACTGGTGGAGAAGCTGTTGCAGAAGCGAGTTTTGCTTTTAACTGGTGCTTCAGGCGTTGGGAAAACAACAGTGCTCATTAAAACTGTGGAAGCCCTTAGAGCGCGAGGGGTAAGCGTGGGCGGCATGATTAGCCGCGAGGCAAGGGAAGGCAACATGCGAGTCGGCTTCGAAATCATCGATTTAACCAGCGGCAAGCATGGGTGGCTGGCCCACATGAACCAGAGGGGTGGCCCGCAAGTCGGCAAGTACCATGTGAACCTTCAAGACCTTGAAAACATAGGCGCAAAAGCGATCATGGATGCCGTTGAAAAATGCGATGTCGTGGCTATTGATGAGATCGGTCCCATGGAACTTTATTCGCAGAAATTCAAACAAGCAGTAAAACAAGCGTTGACGAGTGGAAAGCTGGTGTTAGCGGTGGTGCATGCGAAAGCCGGAGACCCGCTAATAACCCTAGCAAAACAAAGTGAAGATGCACAGATTTTTGTGGTCACTTCAACTAATCGAGATAGTTTACCCGAGTCGTTAACTAAGCAAGCCTTAGATACAAACGACGGAATATTGTTTAAACCAAAGTTAACAACATTTGACCTCGCTGGAACAGGCGCTAAATACGCTACGGTAGAAGAAATGAAAAAGCTTCTTGATGAATTAAGGGACGGAGAGAGTTAATTTATAGCTGAAAGATGACCCCAAGATAAAGCGTTGAGTCAACGCTTAATTCAGCATGTCACGTGAATTAACGCCACAAATTTTCTCTGCTCTTTCTCAATTTCGCCGATAACTTCGGGCGTAGGCAGGATTGCCGCGTTGTATTTTTTCAGAATCTCAAGAGCCTTAGGCGTTATGGGCAGTGCGGCTTCGTGACCTGTTCCGACGTAGAGGGCGTCGAAGTGTTCCTGCGGCAGAAATTCTAGTTCCCGTTCGGAAAGAGGCGTGTGTCCGTAGTCTGGCTTTAGGTCTTTGGATTTCTTTTTTTCCCTCTTGGTTATTGACCCGTCAGCATGGATTATGATGTCTTTTTCGTACGTTTCCCCGTTGACTTTGACCCACCCAAACTTCGATTTAATCGACATGGTCTTCATAAAAATACCAAATTAAGAGTAGCAGCGACGTATTTTGGCTTTATGCCTTCTGTTTGCTGTGCTTTGTTTTTGCGGTTGATTTTGGCTTCGGAGGCTTTGACGGTTCATCCCAGTACCTGTCGAACTCTTCGGGTGACATGATATCCAAGCTTTGAAGCTGCTGGCTGAAGGCGTCAAGCGCGCATCGGTTGCTCAGATGTGCATGGTAAATTTCGATAAGAAGGTTGATTGCCATGGATTTTGAAATGGGCTTCTTAGCCATTAAGGTCAACTCCTCAGCTGCCTTGGCTAAGTCGTCGTCGATTTTGTCGGGTAAAAACAGTGTTTTCATGTTTTTCACCTACAAGCTCTTTCCTACTTGCTCCGCGTCCTTTTTAATCTTCGCCAACTCCTCCGCTGTCGGCTTCCCCCTGATGTCGCCGAGCCTGCCTAGAGTGCTGTTGTCTTCTCTGCCGTGGAACTCGCCGACGACGTACCATTCGCCGAGCACTGTGAAGCCGAAATGCTCAAAGTACTGCCGCATCGTCTTCCCCGCAGGCGTCGCCTCATCAATGCCCGTGTGCGGTCCAGAATAGGTGCAGAAAATTAGCGCGTTCTTGCCCTCGACTTTGGGGGCGCACGGCTTGATTTTTCCTTGGCTGCGGTAAAGGTTCAGTTTCGCCTTCAGCAGATCGGCTATCGGCTTGGCAGGCTGCCACTCAATCGACGGTGAGCCGACGCAGACCAGATCGTAACTGTAAAAGTCCGCTTCAGCGGCTTCCTGAGGCTTCTTCAACTCAACCGTTAACCCTGCGCTCTGCAAGCCGTCTCTGATCGCGCGGGCAACTTTCTCGGTGTTTCCCGTGCTTGACCAGTAAACAATTAACGCCGACTTCAAACGTGTCACTCCTATCTTTGACTTTAACTTGGTCCAAGCGGTATTTTAGACTTATTGGAAGCTGAAATACTGATAATTCAATTTCCAGTACATTGCAACGTGCCACATTGCAACGTGCCAGAAAAATCGGTTTAAAGTATAAATACCGTGTAAGCAATAGGTTCAAGTGAGTTTTAGGTGACACATTTGAGGATAGGCTTCTTTGTCTGGGAGTATCCGCCCCTGACGGTAGGCGGCTTAGGCACCTACGCCGAGTACATCACCCACGAATTCGTGGACATCGGGCATGACGTGTCAGTCTTCACACTGAACAACAACGGCTTGAAAACAAGGGAAATCCTGCGCGGCGTCGAAGTTCACAGACCACAGATCGCTGACGCAAGCACAGTCTGGCCCTTCTTCGTCGTCAACGACCTCAAGAAATGGGGCACAAACATCAAACTGTTCAACGACATCTTTATCTACAATATCCTGAGCGCAACCAAATTCATCAACAGCCTGATCAAGAAAGAAAAATACGTTTTCGACGTCGTCTGCGTCCACGACTGGCTCAGCAGCATCGCAGGCTTAGTGATCAAGAACGAAACCAAAATACCCGTGGTTTTCCACGCGCATAGCACGGAATGGGGAAGAAGCGGGGGACAAGGCTCCGAAGTGGTTTCACACCTGGAACGTGCCATGGCTCAAAACGCCGACCGCATAATAACTGTCAGCTACGCCATGCAGGACGACCTAGTAAAACACGGCTGGTCGCCTTCGAAAATCAGCGTAGTCTGGAATGGCGTGGACCCTGACAGGTACAATCCTCAAAACGTACGCAAAGACGACGTTGAAGCAATCAGGAAGAAATATGGGATTCCAGACGGCTGGAACATGCTGCTTTTCGTGGGAAGGCTCACTTGGGTGAAAAGCACACGCAACTTACTCATAGCAATGCCGTTGGTTCTTAAGGAAAACCCGAACACCAAACTGGTGATCCTCGGCAAAGGCGACGAACAAGCCGACATCGTTGAAACGGCTGAGAGGCTGAACATCAAAGACGAGGTGGTTTACCGCTTCGACTTTGTGTCTGAAAAGGAGCGGATTCTCCATTACGCCGCCTCTGACGTCTGCGTGTTTCCATCGATTTATGAGCCGTTTGGAATCGTAAGTTTAGAGGCTATGGCGATGGAAAAACCCGTTGTGGTGGGCGCAAGAGGCGTAGTAGGCTTCAAGGAACAGGTGATAAACAGCGGCCCAGACCAGAATGGGGTGCACATTAACGGTGAAGACCCAGCGGACATCGCGTGGGGAATAAACGAAGTGCTGCGTGACCCCAACCGAGCCAGAAACTGGGGCGAGAACGGCAGGCGAAGGGTGCTGGAGTATTTTACTTGGCGGAAAGCCGCTGAAGAAACAAGCAAAATCTACGAGTCGCTGCTTTGAGACGCAAAGCAAGATGGAAAAGAAGAGATTTAGGTTGCAAGCATGTCCGCGACGTCGAGCAGCCTTAAATCTATCGGTTTTCTTTCTCTGGCTGCTTTCTCAAGCTCGTAACTTACAATCTCGCCGTCTTGTAAGCCGACCGCCATGTTACCTTGCCCCTGACAGATTAAGTCAACCGCCTTCTCCGCGAACAAACTAGCCAAGAGCCTGCTTCGCGCGGTTGGGCTTCCACCACGCTGCGAATACCCGAGAATTGAGAGGCGAATTTCAGATTCGGTCTGCTGCTGCATTTCCTGAGCAAGCTTAGTCGTGTCGCAGTAGCCTTCCGCCGCAACTATGATTCCTGCCCGCTTCCCCTTCTTGGAGTTCGCCTCCATAAAGTTGATAACATCGGGGAGGCTTAATGGCTTCTCAGGAATCAGAATCACCTCTGCACCCACACAGATGCCTACTTCCAGCGCGAGGAATCCTCTTTTTCGACCCATAACTTCCACGATGAATATTCGCTCATGAGAAATAGCGGTGTCCCTAATCTTGTCAATGGCGCCCACTGCGGTATTTACAGCAGTGTCAAAGCCGATTGTCTCGTCAGTTCCGTACACGTCGTTGTCGATTGTAGCGGGTACCCCAACCATCAAGGCGTCGCTTTCCCTGCTCAGGTCCAAGGCGCCTTTGAAGGAGCCGTCGCCGCCGATAACTACCAAGCCGTCCACATCGTTAATAGACAGCGTTTCTGCCCCTTTCTCGACGCCGCCTTCTTCCTCGAAGCTTGGGCAACGCAGTGTGTGAAGTATGGTTCCGCCCAGCTGGATGATGCCGCCGACGCTTCGGGGAGTCAGCTTCCTGCAGGAGTTGCTTAGGAGCCCGTCCCAGCCCCGTTCGAAACCGATGACCTGAAAACCCTTCGCATGCGCAATTCGCGTTACGCCTCGGATGGCAGCGTTCATTCCCGGCGCGTCGCCGCCTGCAGTCACGACCCCAATTATCTTCACCATGTTTTTTTCTCCGTTAAAGTCTTAAGTCTTAAAGCTAATCAAATAAGAGGATTCTTGCATTAAGATTAAAACGTTTAGTATCCGTAATATTGACGGAAAGACTCCAAAAAACATAAATTCCCTCACCATTATCCTTATGGACTTAGTCGGGAGGTAGCTCAGCCTGGCAGAGCTCTCGAACCTGCTAACATGCTTGGCGGGTGGAGACGCTGTAGAGGTCTACCCATGGTGGGCTTCATTCAAGCCTGTCTAGGCCACAGATACCGAGCTGTCGCAGGTTCAAATCCTGCTCTCCCGACCATTCAAATCTTTAGAAAATGCTCATTTTGAGACAAGCTCAATGAACACCAGAAAGCGATTTATTCGATTCTTGAGAAGAACAGGAAAATGACGTCTGGTTCCCTATACGGTGAATACAAAACCTTGACTCAAAATCCAGTGGTTGACCGAGCTTATAGGAACTATATGAATAGAATGGTCAATCTTGGATTGATAAAATCCGAAGGGAAAGGCAGATGGAAAAGTTACGAGATTGTAGCCTAATTGTATTCTTTGGGGATTGTTGACCTTTTCATGCTTATTATGTATTTTTTCTAGATTAAAAAGATACCAAAATTAAAATTATTTCAGATACCAATCAGGGTCATAACCTGGGTCGGGTGTCCAACCATTTTTCTGATAAAAGTCGTCTCTTGGGGACAATCCGCCCCAGTCTACTACATAGACAGTCCCGTTAATATAGGCTTCAACCCACTCATGGCCTGCGCTTGGATCATCAAAATGTATATGTCCACCGACCCCTATAGCTTTATAACCCAGGTGATGTAGATCTCCCATACCGATTATAATCGCTTCTGAAGACATAGATACATCGACACAAATTCCGTTTCTTCCGTGGGTAAAAAAGAATGAAGGTTGTTGTCCCCCATTAGGATTTACAGCAGTTGAATTCCATATGGCTTTTCCATCTACCAAAAGGTAGAAATCACCGTTTCCATACGGAACTATCTGGCTATGCTGGAAAAGATACTGCATGTAGGGGTCTTCCAACGTATAATTGAGCCAGTTATTATTGAGAGATGGGCTATCTGGAACGGTGGTACCCCAGTTCCACAGACTAGCAGTCACGTTCGGTATTTTTGCCATGAACTCGTGGACTGCTGTTGCATTGTGATTATCTACGTGCCAAGTGTTTTGCGCATTATAAGTGTCAAGTCCGTTAATAATCGCATCGCTATTGTTTGTATTATTATTTGTATTATTGTTTGTATTACTCTGATGATGACTTGAAGAATTAATCCAGCTATCCAGCGAAAGGCTACTCACGACTACGACAACCAATAGAATAATAGACAACAGCACTTTACCACGCGAAGCCAAACCGCTACCTACCCTGCCCTCACACACTATGCAAACGAACGCTAATTTAATTTTCGCTAAATAAAAATCAAAAGAAAAATAGAAGCATGTTTTCTTGTACTTTCGTAAGAACCGGCCAACTTTTGAATTGACATTTCCATGTAAAAAGTGAAACGACGGCTTAAACGACTATGTGAAGCTAGCTCTCCCGACCAAATTTTATATTGCTAACCTGAAATTTCCAGCCTGATTTAAATAGGTATTGTGGTATATATCATAATACTGCAAAAAACGCAGGGTTGTGATATAAAAAAAATTAAACTGCGATTTCTTCGGTTAAGCCTGCTTCTGGGTAGGGGAACAGGTGAGCCTTTTCAAGCGGGTAAGATATCGTGACTTCTTCGCCGACTTCGAACCATTTCTCCGCTAGCGAAGGCCTATTTATCACGAGGCGGTCCCCGTTTTCAAGCCTGATCTCGTATCGCACCATGGTTCCTTCAAAGGTGACCTTTTCTATTTTTCCAACCAATCCGCCTTCGGAGTGGCGGTGTCCAATCTTCATCTCGCAGGTTTCAGGTCTGATTGCCAAGACAGTTCTTTCTCCCTCTTTTATGCCTGGGTTTCTGGCTTTAGCTTTCAAACCTTCCCGCAGTTCAACTTGGCACTCGCCGTTCGTCTGAGAGATGTAGCCTTCCAGCAGGTTGGATTCGCCGATAAAGTGGGCGACAAAAAGGCTGTTCGGGTGCATGTAAAGCTCCTGTGGGCTGCCAATCTGCACGATCTTGCCCTTTTTCATCACGGCAATTCTGTCTGAGATGGACATGGCTTCCGCCTGGTCATGGGTGACGTGGATGGCTGTCAGTTTGAGGTCTTTTGCCATGCGCCTGATTTCGTACCGAATTTCGTTTCTCACTTTAGCGTCCAACTGCCCGAGCGGTTCATCCAGAAGCAGGGTTTTGGCGCCAGCAGCCAAAGCGCGAGCAACGGCTATTCTCTGCATCATGCCGCCGCTCAGTTCATTGGGGTAGGCGTTTAATCGTTCATTGAGTTTAACGAGCTCGAGGACTTCATGCCCGATTGTGTCAGCCTCATGTTCATCGTAATTCTTGACTTTGGGTCCGTACAGGACGTTGCCCCACGCGGTCATGTGTGGAAACAATGCGAAGGTTTGAAAGACGAAGCCTACGTCACGATCTTCGGGAGGGACCTTGTTAACGCGTTTGTCGCCGATGTAGATTTCGCCGCTGTCAGGCTCAATGAGCCCCGCTATGAGACGCAGCAGCGTGGTTTTTCCGCATCCGCTGGGTCCAAGCAGCGAGAAGTATTCTTGGTCGTGTATGGTTAAGCTGATATTGTCTAAAGCAGAGATTTTCCCGAATGTTTTTGTGACATTTACGACCCTGACATCAGGCATGCGTCATCAGTCCTTCTCGAACTGTTTTCTTGTTTTTAATGGTTACCATTCTAAGCCTCTCTTTTTCTCGTTATAAGCCTCAAAACGAGCAGTATCATGAAGCTGAAGAGTATCAGGATGCCGCAGGCTAAGCCCACGGTCAAGGCGTTGACTCCTGGGATTGCTGAAGCGGTGCCCCTGAGCGCGTTGACCCAGTTCACGATCAGGACGGGCGCGGTTACGAGGTTTGTGCTCACGGCTAAGGTTGCGCCTGTTTCGCTGACGCTTCGCGCGAAAACAATTATAGCGCCAGAAAGAATCGAGTATTTTGTCAGCGGCAGCACGATTGAGCGGAAAACAGTGAAGGGCTTAGCGCCTAGAGTCCTGGCTGCTTCCTCCATGTCAACGCTTATCCGCTCCATAGCCGCCGACATTGATCTGACAAAGTACGGGTAAGTAATCGCCAAGTGAGCAAAGATAAGCAGGAGAAATGCGGGTACGCCTGGGACGCCTTGCCAGAAAAACTTGAGCGAAACCCCCAAGGCGATGGAGGGCACTATTATCGGCACATTGATTAACGTGTCAAGGATGACTGAGGGCGACCTGCCGAATGTTTTGCGCGCAATCAGTATAGCCATCGGTATGCCCAAGATTATGCCCAGCACAGTGACTATGCCCGCTAAACCATAAGATAGAAGCAGGCTTTGCCAGAACTTTGCCCATATGCCCGCGCCAGTTAAAGCCTGAATCACAGGGGTTCCCGAGACAATCGCTTGGAAAGCAGGAAGCGCCACGAAAAGCGAAGGCACCAAAACAACAACCAGGAATACAAACAGTGTGACGCCGTTGCGGCTCCAAGCCGTTTTCTTGTAGCTTAGCTTCTTTTCCAAGACAGGCAAGCCGTGACCAAAAGGCAACTTTATCTTCGGACTCAACACGGAGATCAAGGCGAAAATTGTCAATGAAACGGAAATCAGAATCAGGCTTGTGAAGACTGTAGCGCCTTGATAGGTTGCTTGAGGAATTAGGCCGTTCTTGAATTTGTTGCTCAATTCCTGCAGGAAGACAGGACCGTTGACGAAGGCGCCTGCCACGATGAAGGTGGCGCCTGTTTCTGAGAGTGACCTTGCGAACGCAAGCAGGTAAGCTGCGATTAAGGAGGGCTTTATGATGGGAAAAGTCACCGTCCTCGACGCGGTCAAGGGCGGGGCTCCAAGGGTTCGGGAAGCCCGTTCATACTCCATCTTGTAATCCAGCAACGCGCCGACTATGACCCGGACGACGACTGGGAATGAAAAAGTGAAATGCAGAAGCATCACAAGAAGCCAACCCGCGGAAATAATTGACCCGCCGAAAAGCGTCGATATGGGTCCGCCGGGCGAGCTCCAGAACAGCAGAAGCGAGTATCCCAAAGCGGCGGTCGGCACGACGAAGGGTATGTCGGCGAAAGTGTCTAGGATGCTTATCCATCTTGAGTTGCTGCGGGTGATGAGCCAAGCGAGCGGAATGCCCGCGATTAGGTCTAAGGCGGCGACGATTAAGCCTATTATGAAGGAGTTTCTTATGGCGAGAAGCGCCGTGTTCATCAGGGCAGGCTGGTTTATGACGTTTTGGATGGTCGGCACTTTTAATACAATGCCAAGGATTGGGGGAATCAGGATTATCGCGAGGAAAACCGCGACTGCGGAGAGGTAGAGGGCGTACTTTAAGGGTTTTTTAGAGGACATGTTGTTTAGCGTGTTCCACAGTCGGCTAAGCACAGTGCAACTCCCAATTTTAGGTGAGTAATTCCTAAAGCGAAAGCTAATTCGCTGTTCAAGTATATTAGCTGTTACATAGATCAGGGCTTTTCCCCCATAATTTCAGGATAAAATATATAGTCTATTCCTAAAACCCATAAACTCTAGCGGTCGGCGACGGAGTCGATAGGATGGTCGATCAATGCATTTCAGTAAAGTTCTAAAGAGGCTATAGGCTTTCAACGGGGTTCACAGCTTTCTTAGTCAACGATGACATGTTGGTTTCCAATTCATCGGTGCAGACAAGCAGGGCTCCAAGCCTCTCAGAAAAGCTAAATAATGACGCGAACATGAAATTATCGCCACTGGCTGCTAGACCAGAAGATTTCATGTATGGGCGGTCGTAGTCTAGTTTGGTCTAGGACATCAGCCTGCCACGCTGACGACCCGGGTTCAAATCTCGGCGACCGCACCAAACCAGCCCCCTTCAGATTCACCCACAAGGGAAAAACTTAACTTTTCAACAAGAGAGATAAACAGTGAATCTAATGAGAAAGCTTGAGGAAATAAAAAACACTTTATCCGAACACAAGCAAGAACTGAGGCTGCAGTACAAAGTTAAAGAAATAGGCATCTTCGGTTCTTACGTTAGAGGAGAGCAGAAAAAAAGAAGCGATGTTGACCTGTTAGTAGAGTTCGAGGAGTCTTCAAACCTTACTCTTTTGGACTTTATAAGGCTGGAGAATTATTTGAGTGATATTTTGGGTGTCAAGGTAGATTTGGTGGAAAAAAACACGCTCAAACCAAGAATAGGGAAACATATACTTGGAGAAGTTGTCAACGTATGAAAGATGAGTATCTGGATTATGTTGAAGACATAATCAAAGCTATGGATGACGCTTTAAAATTTGTGAAGGACTTGGATTATGACGCTTTTGTAAAGGATAGAAAAACCGTCTATGCCGTCATAAGGGCGCTAGAGATTATTGGAGAAGCAACCAAAAATATTCCTTCCACAGTTAAAGGTCGTCACTCAGACATTCCGTGGAAAGACATGGCAGGAATGCGTGACAAGGTAATTCACGCTTACTTTGGGGTCGATTTGAAAAGAGTTTGGAGCACAGTTAACTGCGATATTCCTATTTTAAAGCCTCGTTTTGAAAAGATACCTAGGGGACAAAGAAGTTTAAGGGATTTAAGAGTCTTAATATTTCTTTTTATCAAAGATCTAACCGCTTATTATAGAAAAGCGGTCGTAGTCTAGTTTGGTCTAGTACATCAGCCTGCCACGCTGACGACCCGGGTTCAAATCTCGGCGATCCACCAAACCAGCTTTATTTCAGATTCGTGAGCAAGGCTGGATAGAATTTCATGGCTTCATCGGAGAAATCGTTGGATTCTGCTGCTCTTTACATGTTGAAAAGCATCGTTTCATGTGGATTAGTGAGCTCGCAAGAGAATGTTGAAGCATGTTGAATCATATTTGGAGCCTAATAGAAGCATCTAGTAGACCGAGGGGTAGACGTTGCACGCACACAAACGCTGACTTAGCCGTCAATAGAGTCGATGTTGAACGAATCTTCGGCATTCTTCTGCACATCCGCCTGCTATTCGAACCCAAAATCATCAAAAGTTAGAGGAAAGCGTGAGAGCGTGAGGGCATCTTAAGGTTTGCTGAGGCTCTGATATTTTAAGGAGAAAAAAATCATCTTGTTCCGTGACTTTTTGAGGGACCAGCGGCTAATTTGACTAAGGCTTTCTCAGCCCATGTTTTTCGCTATTGTCCTTGAAGAAAAATTGTCAAGAAATAAACCAGCCGAACCCTGACGTGAAGGCGTCTCCACGGGTCAATTGGGAGCATCTAATGCATTAATTTATAAATTGAAAAACCCATAAGAAACTAGACCCTAAATGAAACTAAGAAGGAAAAAATCCGAAGACTCTTCCAAACAGCCAAAACCTAAGAAAACAAAGCCCAAAGGCCCCGAAGTTGGCAAATTTGAGCTTTCCGATAACCAGGTAAAATTTTTCGTCGCCAAGGGTTTAGGTAAGAAAAAGTGGGTTGTTGTTAGGGAAATTCCTGTTCTTGAGATAGAGCACATCGAAAAATCCGAGAACCAGTTAACCGTGACATCGAAGGGCGTGGCTGAATGGTTTTTCACCAAGGAGAAAGCCGACTCTTTCGGTCCGTTGGTTGACAAGGTTAACGGAATCCTTGAAGAACAACGAGTCAGCCAACAAAAAGCAGCCGAAGCCAGCCAGAAAGCCGCCCTGAGAAGAAGCGAACTCTTAGCGGTGATTAACAGCTCAATCGGCATCGTTGACTTGTCGTTTGATGTTCTGATAGGGTTGCAGGATAAAAGGATAAACTGGCCGCAGATAGAAGCCTTCTCCAGCGGCTTAAATGAAAAACTGAATTTCACTGGTCAAACCTTGCCGCCGTTGAACGTGGATTACTCGAAAATCGCCGTCGCCGTCAAGACGCAGGCTGGCAAACGAAGCCTCAAAGGAAACCTTCAACATTTTGAAAGCCGTTTACGGGTACTTCAATGGCTTAAACATTGACGAGGACATGAAAGAGAACCCGGCGAACTTTCAGACGGCGAAAACGCTGATTCACGCGTACTTCCTGCTAAACGACCTATTGCTTGGCAAGTTCGTGAGCGACAAGGATAACGCAAGGGAAATCGGCGAGTTGGAAGCGGCACTGCAGGGTTTGGCTGAGGCCAACTTCAAAGTTGACCCCGCGGAGCTTAAGGGCAGCATCGAAAACGCGGGTGTTGAAGGCGAAAAGCAAGCCCAGATTGACGATAGCCGCGCAATTTTCAAGGAGCAGCTTAAGCAGCTTTAGCAAACGGCGGAAACCTGTTGGTATCGTAAACTATCAGATATTAGAAAAGATAATTGTCAATACGTATAACAATGACTCTACTGGGATATTACTTGAAGATTCGCTAGCTTTATTTATAATACTTCCAATAAGAGTGGTCAGATAAGTGGGGGATAAACAGATTGGCGAAGAATCCTTTATCTAAGGATGACTCACTAGATGCCTTAGATTTCATAGTAAACGTCCTCAAAGAGCACGAGAAGGACCTTGACAAACTAATCAGTGAACTAGCAACGGTAACCGAACAGCTCGGGGAAGCCGGCGAACTCAGCGGCAAAGTGGAAAAAGTCGAGGAAAAAATCACCAGCCTGCAGAAGGAAGTCACGAACCTGATGAGCTACATAACCAGCGTCGGACCCAAAGAACCGCTACCCAACGCAAACGAACGGCTAACTGAGAACCCGCCAGCAGCTGAGACTGCAGCCTTCTCAGTGCCGTCGGCTCGTCCGTCAGTGATTTTGCGGTGCAAACAGTGGGAAGACTTCCAGAATCATGCGCTTCAAGCCCAAACGCTGTCTTTCACCTACAAAGAAGACGAAAAAACATTCCAAGCAGACGCACTTAAAGGAAACCAGATTATCACCTACAGCGGCGCCCTCCCAAAATCCACGCAAATCCTGAAAGCTTGGCTTTCGAAAGAACTCAACATCCCAGAGAAAAACATCCTTGAAGGCGCCTTGGCAATAGGCTGAATCTGTATTTTCAAAGTTTATTTTTAATTCAGAAGGCTTATATCGATTTTATAGTATCTTGAGTCTTGTCAGTGATGGAGGGCTAGTTGAGGTTGAAGGCTAAACCACCCAAGCCAAAAAGTTTTTTCCGTTTTCGAAGCCTTCTCCTTTCTCCTCGATGACGGATGGCTTTGGTTAGCCAACACACAAGACGGCCCTCCAACACCAACATTTATACAGCAACCAGCCTCGCGGGCTAATCAGACGGTGACCCGCGTGAAATGCAGACTACGCCAAACTTTAAATCCATTTGACTACACTCAGAATGTAGGTTGATTTGTTTGGCTGTTGACGTTTCGAGAACAAAGAAACCGAAGCTGCCTAAGAAGCGGTTGCTTAAAAAAGTGAATAGAAGATAAGGCGTTGCATCAGTCGCAGCTTCTGCCAGATTCTCAATTGAATAGTCGTGGGTACGCTCAGTAGCAAAACCTCCCGATTGCTTCTTGTTCTTTGTCGCCGTTTTTGCGATTAGAAAGCACCTGCTGGGGAATAGGCATTCTTTCTTTTGAATGGTCGCCGCCTATTGGAGCAGGTATGCCCGATATGACTGTGACGGTTTTGTAAATTTGGGCGGAATAGTTATGGCGTGTTGATTATTTTGGTGTTGCCAAGTATTTGAGGTGAAATGGCTTAATTACGATTCCAGCTTTTAAGTCGGCATGGAAAGTCTGGCTTTCCAAAACCCAGTCAGATAGTTCTGAGTCATGTGCTCTAATGAATTTGGCGAAATTCAAGAAGTCTTCATGAAGCGAGATGCAAATAGCGTCCCAACCCATGCCTCTTCCATCTAAAACAAGTATGACATTGGGTTGTTTCAGGTACCAATCCTTCATTTTCTGCAGCGCCTCAGCCTTTTCTTCGCCTGTCTTAAACTTGAGTTTGCTCTTGAGAAAAGTGAATGCTGCTATTTCAAAACCGATTTGTCCGAATTTTGGGATAACCGTGTAGCCTTCAATGAAGTTTTCTTCGAGCATTGCTCTTCTTCGAGTTACTGTCGGTTGGGAAACACCTAGGGATTTTGCTAGTTGCCTATCGCTTCTATGTGAATCCTTCATTAGCTCAAACAGTATTTTGTAATCTATAGGTTTTAGTTCTTTCATTGCAACCAACTTTACCATTCATAGGTCTTTTGTTTTCATATATAAACATCATCATTCAAATAGCCAAAAACTCACCCAGAAAGTTCAGGCAAGAATTAACAGATACTTTTAAGAGAAAAAAGTGTTCTTAAAGTGGTCAAGGAGTCTAAAAAACTTGTCACCTGAGATTTTGAAAGAAGTCGAGGAGGAAGTCACTCAGCTCCTCAGTAACCTAATACAGATAAACACAACTAACCCCCCAGGCAACGAAACAGCAGCAGCAAACTACATAGCCCAATACCTGGGCAAAGAAGGGCTTAAGACAGAAATCATAGAGTCTACCCCTGCAAGAGGAAGCGTGATCACACGGCTAAAGGGAACAGGTGAAAAACCAAGCCTGCTCTTATTATCCCATCTCGACGTGGTCGCTGCTAACCCGCAAGAATGGACCGTTGACCCGTTTGCTGGGGTAGTTAAGGACGGTTATGTTTACGGTAGAGGAGCTTATGACATGAAATCCATGACAGCCATCGAAATCATGGTTATCAAGCTTTTAAACAGAAACCATGTCAAGCTCAAAGGCGACGTAGTTTTGGCGGGCACGCCAGATGAGGAGCAGGGCGGAGAAGAAGGGGCAGGTTACCTCCTCAGGAATCACAAAGAAAAAGTTTGGTGTCCTTACGTTATCAACGAGGGGGGCGGATTAGCTTTTCCATCGAAAAAAGGCTACGTTTTCCCAGTGCAGACAGCAGAGAAAGGGATTCTATGGCTCAGGATCAAGGCGAAAGGGAGTCCTGGCCACGGTTCTATGCCTAACATGGCTGACAACGCCGTTTTACGAATGAACAAAGTTATTGACAGGCTCGGAAACTACAAGCCTAAAACCATCTATGTGCCCACGCTTCGAGAGTTCCTTGCTGAAATGGGAAAGCAGGACCCGGCACTTCAGGAGACTTTTTCCCGCTTGCTAGCCAACCCTGGGAGAAGTGAGCAAGTACTAGATGAACTGGCGAAAAAGGACAGGGCTTTAGCTGAGGAGATCAGACCTCGAACAAAAATGACCATTGCGCCAACAATGATTCGCGGTGGTGTCAAGGAGAATATTATTCCTTCAGACTGCGAGGCGACGTTTGACTGCAGGATCCTTCCAGGGCAGAGCATTGAGGGAACGGTTGATTTAATCAAAGGTTTGCTTAAGGATGTGGGTTTAGATAAGCTGAGTTTTGAGTTTATACAAGCGCATGGCGGCTCAGAATCAGCCTCGAACACACCACTCTTCAGCAATATCACAAATGTTCTGGGGGAGTTTGAACCTGGCTGCGGCGTAACACCAACCCTGACCACGGGCGGCACTGACTCTCGCTTCTTCAGGGAAGTTGGAAGCGTCTGCTACGGGTTTCAACCTATGATTCCTGACGAGCCTAACGACCAGTTAGAGAAGAGAATGCACGGCATTGATGAGCGGATAACAGTCAAAAACCTTGTTTACGGAACAAGTGTGCTGTACGAAGTTGTCAAGAGGTTCATGAGCTAAAATCTGTGCAGCATTAAGTCCGGTTTTTTTCATCGCCGCTATTTTTTAGGATATAGTAGTGAGTGGATGATGGAGAAAGATAAGTACAAGAGGTAGATTGCACAGAAAACCGTCACTCCTATTTCTGAGTTTAGTATTAACTGGTTTTTTTCAATCCCCATGAAAACGCCTTGAGAGTCTATTTTAAAAAAGACCAAACACTGGAGAAACACACTTCCGGCCAAACAGCTAATGCCTACGCTATGAAACACCACCCGTAATCCAAAAGCAGGTTCGGTTGGTTTGGCCTTGACCACTTAATGATCTCCTAACCTATCAAAAAAGAGCGAGTCAAATAGGAAATGGCATGTGGCTATCATAAAGGTTTGTTGTAGTCAAAGGTCACCCACTCCCCTGGGCACATTAAATTCAGGAAAATATGTAGAAAGCCTGCGCTGATGAACCGGCGGCAGATGAGTCACTCTTTCCTTTTAACACTGTTTATTCTTACTATACTTTTGAGCGTCTGCTCTCCTTAATTGGCTGATTATTACAAAAACTTAAAATTGAATGCATGCAAGAGAGAACGCGGTAAAAATGGCAAGAAAGACTTTCGCAATAGTGCTCATTGTGGTGCTGGTTATTTCTATGTCGATGGCGTTTGTTCTGCCAAGCTCTTTTCTTTCCTCAAGAACTAATAGTTCGTCAAGTAATTCTGATCAATACGCAGGTTATAGCCAAGTTCAAGTTTATGAAAATACGGGGTATGTTAGCCAGTTTGGTAGCTTTAGTTACGTTTTCGTTTATTATTCCGCTACCACAAACAACGGCACTGTCGCCCAAGGATACGTTGCGGTATTTATTCAGGGCGCGTCAAGGGCGCCAACAGATTTCCCCTTGACTACAAATGTCTCGCATGATTATTATGGAATTACGTTTGCGATAACGTATGTTGGCTCGAATTATATCATTTTGATGGCTAAGTCAACTTAAAGATTAGAGAATAAACTTTGAAGAAAAGAAGTTTCTGGCTTTTTTTGGATAAAATATGTGCATTTGAGATATCAGCATATTGATTGCATCTTATGCAAAAACGCAGCCATAATATTTTGGATGTATCATGTTGAACATGCACCTGCACATTTGATTCATCAAAACAGATGGAAAACTTTACTTGCTCGCTTACTAAGCAGCTAAGCAAGCGATTTTCATGTTGAAAAATGACATTTTCATGTTAAAATTCAAGAGCCGATCAAACGTTGAATCATGCGGAATCATACTTGAAGCCAAATGGAAGCGTTTTTAGACCATTAAGCAGAGGTCACATTAGAGATACGAGGAGTAGAGTACCCTCATTTTTATGGCAAAAACCCAGCACAAGAAGGGATACCGCCAGCGCAGCCGACCCTACTCCCCACCCACTATTTACAATCAAGTGGCTAAGGTAACAAGGCAGACAAACACAAGCTGTCCCCAAGCGTAGGCAACCAAATTCCCTCGAATGCGGACTACAGGCGGGTGTGGCACTAAAATTTTTTATACTAACACAGCCCATTTTAACAACCAATAGAGCCACGCGGTGCCCACCCATAAATGAGCAGCATCCAAACGATAACCAACATAAACTCGTCAAACTTTGAACCGACTAAAACAGTCGGCTTAATCGCAGACACGCACGTGCCCAAGAGAGCAGCAAGAATCCCCCAGCGAGTTTTCGAAGCTTTCAAGGACGTCAACTACATCATACACGCAGGCGACCTAGTAGAACTCTCAGTAATCGACGAACTGGAACAAGCCGCCCCCGTCCTCGCAGTCCAAGGCAACATGGACAGCCCCGAAGCCCGCAACATCCTGCCAGTGCTTAACTCGCTCAGAATCTTCGACTGGAAAATCGGAGTTATGCATGATCCAGACGTCCTCAACAGCTCAGACAGGATGGTGGAGATCGCCAAGGAGAACGCTTTTAACGTGCTCGTTTTCGGACATACGCATGCCCCGAGGATTAAGTGGGAGGGCGAAACTCTCTTCATCAACCCTGGAAGCCCAACCGACCCATCTTCTTTTCTTAGCAAGCCGTCTGTAGGGCTGTTGCGTGTCACACGGAAAACAATAACTCCGCAGATAATCGACATTTAACAAAACGACTGCTTCAATCGTAAAGCCGAGAGTGGCGAATGACGCAGAAGGGCTACTAAAAAGAGACATGTATCGCAGTCAAGCAAGGATTTCTAAGCGCTTAAAATTCACTTTCACTCACCCCTCCCCTGCTCCAACCAGTCGGTTCAGCAGTTGCCTTAAAAGCGCAAACCAGTAAAAGACGGATTCCAGAGGCAAAAAACATGGAGCATTGTAAAAACCCCTGGAAAGACGACTGCAAGAATGAAAACATCAAACTTTATATCGAGATAAAAGGCGAAAAACTGCCGATTTGCCAGCAGTGCTGGAACAAGATTGCTGACCAAGAGTACGAGTGGTGACGCGACACGGAGAACTTCTGCGCTAACAGCGCCAAATCCTACATCGGCAGAAACGTAAACCTACACTTAAAGGACGGCGCAGTGATAATAAACGTGCACTTAACTGGAATCCTGAAAGCATCAGGAAAAAACAACCTTATCGAGTACACGCCGCACGGAAATGGCAAGACAAGCCGGATACCCTTAAGAAACGTCGCTTGGGCTGAGCTTTTAAACTCGTACCTCATGCAGAAAGCCGCCTGAAACGGGTTAAGAACAGGATAAAAGGAAAAATAGCAGTAGAATACTTCAAGCTTTATGCGTTGCTCAAACTGCGGTGTTTGCTGCACTGAGACTGAGATGCTTCTCGCCGAAAAAGACATCCGTCGCTTAGTGAACAGAGGGTTCAGCCGAAGCTTCTTCGTCAAACTCAACAAGGAAGGCTACGCTCAACTCAAGAACCGCGGCGGATATTGCGTTTTCTACGACCCTGAGAAGCGTCGATGCAGAGTCTACGTTGACAGGCCGTCAGGCTGCCGAGTGTACCCGGTCATGGTTGACGAGGAAAAAGGAATCGTCCTTGATGATATCTGCCACGCCAGAGACACTGTAAAGGACACGGAGAAAAACTCGAAAGGCAAACGGGTCATTCGTCTTTTAGAAAGGATTGATTGCGAAGCGGCGAAAAGGCGTGCTTGAAAAGCTCAGAAAGCGACTTTTTCGCGAGTGCACTGGCAGCAAATTATTTTTTTGCCCTTTTGACTTTGAGCTTCTTTGGTCGAAATGAGGCTTGTTCGTACTATTTTGCCGCACGTGTCACAGATGAACTGCACTTCGGCGACTCTATCGTTGCTTTGAAGGATTTTAAGGGGCAAGAATCAGAATCCTTCTTTTAGGGCTTTGTCCTTCGCGAGTAGGTATTCCACGTATTCTCTCATAGTTCGGTTGGTCTCCTCAGCTCTTTTCTTGATGTCTTTATGGACTTTTTCTGTAACCGTTATGCACTTGTACCCTTTTCTCGGCAAACCGCCCAGTCTCCTTCCGTACTTTACAGTACCATGAGATATATAATTAACGGTGAATCGTGAATATTATTAAAGACTTATATTTGTGTACGTTCGCTAACTAAGCTTAAGAGGGGAGCGATAACGCCGAAAAAGGGCTACAAGAGCATCACTGTGAAGGCGGAAGTCTACGACTATTTTTACAGAGAATGGCTTAAAGTCAAAGAAGAGTACGCCATAAAAAAGGGGATCCGCAGCTTTTCAGCCTACGTTACATACCGCTTGGCGCAACTTATAGCTGAGGATAAGAAACGGGCTAGCGAACATAAGTCGCCTTAGAAGCCCTACATGTTTAAATACGCTCGCGATGACTTCTCAGCGGTGAAAAAGGATGCCTTGCACCGTAATTGTCGGCGCCTTCTGGGGAGATGAAGGCAAAGGGAAAATAATATCTTATTTAGCACTCAAAGACAAGCTTGATTTCTGCGTCAGAACGGGCTCTGTGAACGCGGCTCACACCGTCTGGTATGAAGGAAAAAAATACGCGTTGCACATGGTTCCAGCAGCGTTCATTAATCCGAAGACACGCCTCCTGATAGCGGCGGGAGCTAACGTTGACGTTAAGACTTTTCTTGACGAAGTCGAATCAACCAAAGTGCAGGGCAGAATCGGCGTAGACCAGAGCGCTTCGATAATTGAGGAGAAACACAGCGCCCAAGACAAGGCAAGCGCCGTTAACAAAGGCATAGGCACCACTGGTCGAGGCGTAGGACCCGCTATTGAAGAGCGGGTGAGGCGCACGGCAAAGCTTGCCAAAGACATTGCCGAGTTGAAGCCTTACCTTGTTGATGAAGTTCAGGAGGTCAATGATGGCTTGGACGCTGGCAAGAGCGTGCTTTTGGAAGGCACGCAAGGCTTTATGCTGTCACTGTTCTTGGGCGGTGGTTACCCATACGTGACGGGGAGAGACACGGGGGCTTCAGCCATCGCCTCAGAGGCAGGAGTCGGCCCGACGAGAGTCAACGACGTCCTAATCGTCTACAAATCATTCATAACAAGGGTCGGCGGCGGACCACTGCCCGGCGAAATTTCCAAAGAGGAAGCGCAGAAGAGAGGCTGGTTTGAAACCGCCGCTGGAACCGGAAGGGACCGGCGCTCAGCGCCCTTTGACTTCGAGCTAGCGAAGAAGACTGCGAAGATAAACGGTGCCACGCAAGCCGCAATGACGAAGCTTGATAGCCTTTTCCCAAGTTGCCGAGGCGCAAAACAGTACAGCGACCTGCCCAAGGAAGCCAAGGATTTCGTTAAGGAAGTTGAAAACCGAACCGGCGTGCCCGTTGTTTTGATCGGCACTGGTCCTGAGGCGCTGGAGATCATCGACCGCAGGTAACCGACACTTTTATTTTGCCTAAGGCAAGTTCTGTCTTGAGGCAAAACATGACGACGATGTCCACAGGTTCCACTAAAAAGGCGGCGGCCCTGCTGATACTCGTGTTTGTGGTGGGGTTGTTCGCTGGAGGCTTCGTCGCTTACTATTTCGCCAGCAGCGAGTTCAACGGCAAAATCAACAGCCTGAACAGCCAGGTCATAAATTTTGAAAGCCAAGTTTCAAACCTTAAAGGCTTCCAAAACGCCACTTACCAGAACGTCACTATTTTCCAGAACGGCACGTCTCTCACAAGCTTATTTGAAGGGGTGCGCGCCTCCGTCGTTTTGATTGAGGGCGACATCAGCGGTGGGACGCAGCAGGGATCAGGCTTCGTCTACGTCTTCTCAGGCGCAACCATCGTGTTAACAAACTACCACGTTGTCCAAGGCACCAGCGAGTTAAGCGTCACGTTCTCTGATGGGCACGGCTATTCAGCTAAAGTGCTCGGAGAAGACCCGTACTCTGACCTTGCAGTGCTTTCGGTTGACGCGCCCGCATCAGAGTTCAAACCGCTCCACATCGCAAGCTCCTCAACTTTAGCCGTGGGTGAATCAGTCATAGCTATCGGAAACCCCTACGGCTTGGTAGGCTCAATGACGACGGGTGTGGTGAGCGCGTTGGGCAGGACAATAACTGAAAACACGACTGGCGGCTTCTCCATAGCCAACATCATTCAAACAAGCGCGCCGATTAACCCTGGCAACTCGGGCGGTCCGCTCTTGAACGCGGTTGGAAACGTTGTTGGAATTACAACAGCGATAGTCAGTAATTCGCAAGGGTTAGGCTTCGCTGTTCCCTCAGACACCATCTTAAAGGAGTTAGACGCGCTGATAACGACGGGGTCCTACAGCGGCCACTCTTACTTGGGCGTCGTCGGGGAAGACATGAGTTACAGCTTGGCTCAACAAAGCGGCTCAAGCGTTACCTACGGCTGGAAAATTACCCAAGTGATGAGCGGGGGACCCTCTGACGGGAAATTGAAGGTCGGCGACATCGTAATTGCCCTAGACAACCAGACAGTCACGAACGGCGATGACTTGGCAAGCTACTTGGAGGAGCACACGTTGCCAGGCGACACGGTAGTTGTAACGGCGATTAGGGGAAACTCGCAGGTTAACGTCAGCGTCGTTCTCGGGTCAAGACCGCCTCCCTCATCTTAACGGCGATCATGTCTGCCTCTGATTCTGCGCTCAGTTTCCAACCTCTGCGCATAGCTGCATTTGGCTGTGTATGCCTCAAGAATGCGGCTGTTGTTTTCTTCGGGGTTTGCTGCTGTTTATTTTCGGATTTTTCTTTCCTGTTTCAGGTCGTAGTGGTCTCTTTCAACCGCCAGACTAATTATCTTTCGAGAATAGCATTCAGAGCAGTAATGCTTCTCCTCGATCTCGTAAATTGTAGTTGACACGGCGCCGATGAGCTCGTTGCACCCCGCGCATCGGACAAACCTCTTTTCTTGATCAGTTTTCTTCCCTGCTTCCCTTTGGCTTCTGAAAATGTTGCGCTTCGGCAGGAAGAATTCGCTGTCCCAACCCATGCTTTTTGTTTCCTCCAGATTGAGACAGAATATTAGCCGCGTAAGACGGTAAAAAGCTTTCCACAATCCGTCCAGATAGGCAGGACATTTGATTCAGTTCAGACGCGTTTCTTGTGACGTGATTTTGCCACAAATAGTAGGGGTTCATCTATGGATAGGCTTAGAGGATTCTGTTTCTGGCTGCTTTTTTGATTTGGGGATTAAATTTGGCTTGCGGCAACGCTGGCTCGCCTAAGATCAACATTAGAACTTATGGAAGATCAATCATGAGTTTTGTTCGCAGGTTTTTCCAACACATTTATCCTGTTCCAGCGGTTATTACTCAATGGTTGATTCCATGGACGTGAAGGATGCCCTGTGCAAACTGCCCAGTTACTCGCAGGAGCTTAACCTTGACCTCTCCAAACCTGACGACAGGTTCAAGTGGTTCTTGGCTTCCGTGCTTTTTGCAAAAAGAATCTTATCACAGACCGCTAAGGAAACCTACTTCTACTTCGATCAGGAGGAACTCACAAGCCCAGACGCTATACTGGAGGCTGGATGGGACCGCCTAGTGGAAGTCCTTGATGCAGGTGGCTACACGAGGTACGACTTTTCAACAGCCACTAACCTTCTGGGAATCGCGAAAACGCTTAAAGAAAAGTACGGCAGCCTCGAGAGGCTCTATGCGGAATCCAGCAGTCCCTCAGATTTGGAGCGTCGCTTGATGGAATTTAAGGGAGTCGGCCCCGTCTGCGCAAGCATATTCTTGAGGGAACTTCGTGGAACATGGGAGAAAGCTAAGCCTGAGCCTTCGCCCATGGCAGTCGCAACCGCCGAAAAAATCGGGCTCAGCCGAGAAGACGTGGAACGCTATGAATCGCAGCTTGTCCGGTTGAACCTTGAGTTCTGCAAAAAAGGGCGAAGCAGAGAATGCCCCTTAGAAGACAAGTGCCCAGATAGGCTGCATTGATGGAATTCTGCATCAGCTGGCGTTTAACCCGTCATCTGCTCATTCTGGAAAACTCTTATTAGGGCATAGAAATCCATCTTATCAACAAATGAGACTTAAGCAACTCGCGTTATTGCTGATTATCCTGCTGGTTTCACCTTTTTTCATAGACTCTACCGTAACAGTTAAAGCTGAAACCGCGCAGTCATCCCCAAGCCTGTACGTCGGCGTCAACATAGCCTTTGCAAGCATTCCTCAAACCATACAGTTAATTGACAACATCAGCTCCTACACTAACTTCATCATAATCGGCTGTGCGCAGCGGATAGGCAGCAACAGGTACGGCGGTGGAGTCTACAATGAGACGAGGCTTTCCTTCATCAGCCAATACGTTTACAACAAAGGCCTGAACTTCATAGTTTACTCCGACGACCCCAGCTACCCTTCGAAGCAGTGGCTTGAAAACGCGACGGCAAATTTCGGAAGCCGCTTCATGGGGCTCTATTACTTTGATGAGCCTGGAGGAAAACAGCTTGACCAAGCGGCTTATCCAGCAGTTTTGTCTGCAGAAAACTTCAGCGATGCCGCCAGCCAGTACGTAACCACGCTTAACCAGTGGCTGCGCAACTCGCCGTACGCGATCACCCGCAACTTTGACTACCCGACAGAGTACCCATTATTCACTTCGGACTATGGCTTGTACTGGTACGATTACCAAGCGGGGTACAACACGGTTTTTGCGGAGTTCGGCTGGAACAGCGGCAACGAAAACTACAGTCGGCAGTTGAGCATGGCGATGTGCAGGGGAGCAGCGACCGAGTTCAGCCAGAATTGGGGTGTCATGATAACTTACGCCTCATTGAAGTATCCTTACATGGAAGATGGCTCGCAGCTCTACAGCGACATGGTTTTGGCTTATGAGAACGGGGCGAAATACATCGTTGTCTTTGACTCCAACATGAACTACACTGAAACTGTTTTGCAGCCAAGCCAACTGGACGCGATTAAAGAGTTCTGGCAATACGCGCAGAGCCACCCTAGAGTCGTGAGCCAACCAAGTGACCGATCGGCATATGTTCTTCCTGAAGACTTTGGCTACGGTTTCCGAAGTCCCAACGACACAATCTGGGGTCTTTGGAGCCCAAGCTATGGCGGCGAGGCGTCGCTTAATTTTACCGTAGACATTAGCATGTGTGTGGTTACTTTCTTGCAGATGTTTGGGCAGAAATTGGACATACTTTATGCAGCCGGAAACCAAACGGCAAGTTCGCCAAGATACCAAAACGTCATCTACTGGAATGACACAACCATAATTCCTGACATGCCAAGCATGCCAGCTCAAAGCCCAGCCGTAGGCTCATACGAACTGAAGGCGCCCAAAATAGACTATTCATACACCACCACCATCGTGTTGTATGGGATTGTGGCATGCATTCTAGTTGCATTAGCTATAGTTGGAACTATCTTAAGGTTCAAAAGGCGGCAACAACCGGCGTAAAACCTGATTAAGATGCCATTGCTAAGATGGCTGCTTGGATTGTTGAACATGGCAAGTGTGCTGAACCGTGAAAAAACGAACTGCCCATGATTGCTAAACCAAGCAACTGAGATACGTAACGTAAATAAGGGCACTTTCTTAAGTTTAGTTTTAACAGAAATAGCTGAACACGCATGAGCAGGAAAACCATTTACTTTCACCACAGCTTTCTATTCTTCGTGTTACTACTAGTCTTGCTGCTTGCCGTGGTTGCCCTGATTTTTTTAGGAGCCGTAAGCATAGCGTTTTCAAACGTCGGCTTCACGCCGTTCACGATTTTTCTTCTTTTAGTTTCCACCCTGATTGGAAGTTTCATCAACATTCCACTTCTTAAACTGCGAACAAGCGTGCCAGTCATCCGTGAGGAGTACGTGAACTGGTATGGTGTTTCCTTCAAAATCCCGCAGCTTGAGTACGGGCAAACCATAACTGTGGTCGCCGTTAACGTTGGAGGCGCCTTGATTCCGACAGCCGTCAGCATCTACCTGCTCAGCAAATCGTCAATCTCCCTGATCATCCTCAGCCTCATAGGCGTCTTAGCCGTCGCGTTAATTACTCATGCAGTAGCCAGACCCGTGAAGGGCGTTGGAATAGCCACACCAGCCTTCATTCCGCCGATAGCCGCGGCAGTAGTCGCCTTTATCCTTTCGCCGTCGGCACCTCAGACCACCGCTTACGTTGCAGGCACGCTTGGAACGCTTATCGGCGCTGACCTGCTGAACCTGCGGAAAATTCCCAAGCTCGGCGCGCCAGTGGCAAGCATAGGCGGCGCAGGCACGTTCGACGGCGTATTCTTAAGCGGAGTAATAGCGGTACTTCTCACAAGGCTGTAAGGATGGAAATTTGCAAGGGGTCTTGTGGGTTAGGGTAGAATTTATAAAAACTTTTAATAAGCATTAACGCGGAAACTATTGTAAACGCTTAATGTGGGGAACCGAATTGAAAAAAATCGTCGCGTTTATACTTCTTACAGCCTTAGTCTTAGCTGCGTTTACATTCTTGCCACTTCCGAGTGTGAAAGCGGATACTTCAGAAGTTAAAGTACTGAGTTACAGTTATTATACCGCCCCAACGAGCCCTGTTTTGGCGCCCAGCTCAGGTGACATCGTGGTCGTCGGAGAGATACAAAACGTGGGTTCAAATATCGTTCAGAACGTCACCTTAGGCGTCACCGCGTTGGACTCCTCTGGAAACACCATAGCTTCCTCCTCGAACGGCTTGGCATTATCGTACGAAATGACTCCTAACCAGAAAGCTCCTTTCTACGTATATCTCACCCCTCAAAGCAGCACCAGTTCAAACACTAACTGGATGGCTTCACTCTCCAAATTCACGGTAACGGTGCTTACGGTCACTGACATCTCCACGTCTCCGTATACAGACTTTAACGTTCCAGACACGCCTTTTAACATAACCGATAACGGAATCATCACCTTCTACGGAACCATCGTGAATAATGGAACACAAACGATGGATTACGTTTGGGTCGTATCTACCTTCTACAACGCTGCTGGCACTGTCGTAGGCTTAAATTACGCCTACGTGACTAATTCGACTGCTCCGCTTGCTCCTGGGAGTGCAACAAGGTGGATAGCAACCCCAGCGGATGACACAACCACGATGACTAATGAAATTGCCTCATTTAGTTACGTGATTGATTCCCAGCCCCAAAGCAGCACTAATTCGAGTCAGTCACCGACTCCAACTCCAAAAACTACTTCGTCTTTAAAGTTCCCAGTATGGGTACTCCCAGTAGTCGTCGTGGTGGTCGTTGTAATAGCTGTCGCTGCTGCCTTACTGCTCTTAAGAAGACGCCAGCCTACAGAACAGCCTATGGAAGCACCGCCTACAGAAGTCCCGCCTCCTCCGCCGCCCCCGCCGCCGATGTCCTGAAGAAGCGAATAACCCGTTTTTCAATAATATTCCGCTCTAAAAGGACATTATTACGGATGTCTGCAGAGTTTCCGAGCGATTTCCTGTTGCAGAAGGCTAAAAAGCCAAAATAAAATGTTTCAAGCTTCTTTTTCTTTTTATGATCCGAATCGGCGTTTTCGGAATTGGAAGGTTCTTATGGCTCTCAGCAGGTCGATTAAGCGGAAGTCTGGCCAGTAAACGTCTAAGAATAGCAGCTCACTGTAGGCGGCTTGCCACAGTAAGAACCCGCTTAGGCGTTCTTCGCCTGAAGTGCGGATGATCATGTCAGGGTCCTGCTTATCCATGTGCGCGGTGTACAGGTACTTCTCAAACGTGCTCTCGCTTACGTCGGATATCTGCAGCTCGCCGCTCTTAACCTTCTCTGCGATGGTCTTAGCCGCATCCACGATTTCAGCCCTGCCGCCGTAGGCAAAAGCGAAATTCCAGAAGTAACGGTCATAATCCGCCGTTGCCTTCTCAACATCAGCGATGGCTTCCTGTAAGCTTTTGGGCAGAAGGTTGACCCTGCCGATGATTTTCACGTGAACCTTGTCCCTGTGTATGCGCGGGTCATTCAACAATTTACGGAATCTTTCCTCGGCGATCTGCATGATCTTCTCCACTTCCTCGGATTTACGAGCAAAATTCTCGGTGGAAAACGTGTAGAGGGTAACATACTTGACGTCTAGCAGATGCATCCAATCTAAAAGCCGCTCAACCGTGTCAGCACCCTGCTTGTGACCCCACTTATCCTCAAGGAGCAAAAAGCTACTTTCCTGCCCGTTCGCCCACCGCCTATTGCCATCTAGAATTATGGCGATGTGTTCAGGTTTTACCCCGCCCTTAACCTGCTGCCACAGCCACTTCTCATAGACTTTGTAGGCTCCTATAAAAGAAAGCATCTTTTTAAGCACTATATGTGACCTCGCATGTTAAACGTTCTTCAGGGATTTTCTTAGCAGTTGGCACCATATTAGAGCCTTAACACTTTCAATTAAATCTTGCTCCTGTTTGACGACATAATTTTGGCAAAGATTTTTCATTTAGCTGTTTCATCTTTCTCAGGTTTTTGAAAGAAGTCTTTGGCTGACCTGTTGATGATGAAAATCAACAGCACCGAGGCTATGCCTATGAGGATTCCAACCACTATCGTGTAGATGAAAACTGAAAAGGTTGGGTCATTAAGAATAGATACGGATGCCCCCGTCTTTACAGGGTTGTAAACCACGTTTGCTGTCGCGTCAAGAATCCAACGGCACCACGCAACGGTAACTATTAAACCAATGTTGCGCAGCATCCTTGAGTCTCTCTCGAAGTACAAGCGCACACTTCTGCCGAAAAGAACGATGATTATGCCTATCACCACTAGGTCTTCGATTCCTTCGATGAAGAAGGTGATTATTTTTGGTGAGATAGCGAGCCAGCCAGCAGTGGTGGAAGGAAACGGCGCGGCGTTGATGTTGACGTTTTGCACTCCGAGGTAAACGCTTACGGCTATGCATAGGATTCCTGCGAAAACAGTGTAATTTGAGATTTGCATCGGCAGCGGAGGCGGCGTGTACTCTCTGATCCACCTGTAAGCGTCTTTAACTGACTTGTCAACGCCGAACCCCTTGATAAGCAAGAAGCCGCCGATAACGATGATTATGGCGATTCCATAGTAGTAGATGGCGCCCGGGTAAACGAAATTGTTGATTGCCCAGAGGACGCCGAAAATGAAAACTAGCAGTCCAGGCAGACCCAGCGCCACGCGAGCGTACCTTGGGTTGTCCACTAGCAGTTTAATGTACTTTGTGAAGACGGCGGCGGTTTCCTCGATTGATTCACTGTGCTTTATCACTATCCGCCTGACTGAAGACACGGGAACCCTTGATTCCACTAGGGGCAGCACCGCCTCGTCTGAGTAGCCGTCTGAAACCAGAATAACCTCGTTGGCGCTGAAGGATTCGAGCAGACTGTTCAGTTCGGTGACGAGTTTCCTGTCTGCGCTGACGCCACCCAACTCGGAACCCGATATGGTTGCAACCTCAAAAATTTCTTCAGGCTGCTTCTCGTTCTGCAGGCGGTCATGAAGGCGCACAGCCTCAAACATGGCGTTGGCGTCAGGTTCTTCGGGGTCCTTTAGGGCTAGGGAAACTGCGCCGTCCAGGTTCGCAGTTCTTCCAAGAAGCGGCGTTTTTACTCCCGCTTTGACTTCTAGGTCGCCGTCTCGGTCAACACATAGAATTAGGATCCGCTTTTCCGTTTGATCCTGCGTTTCCTTTTTAGCCATTTGGACCAATCCAACTATTATTGGGACTTGAATTCTTTAATCTTGCGATTCTGAATCGTCCTCCGAGTCGTCACCCATCATGAGCTGGAACTCGTCCCAGCTTAGTTTTTCACCCTTCTGCAGCTTATCCCTCGCTTCAGCACCAAGCTTCTCTTTAATCGCTTGCTCCTCCTCCTTGTCCGCCTGCGCTTTTTCCTTGTCGGCTTTTTCCACCGCGGCTCTTCTGTCCGCCCTGATTTTGGCTTCAGCCTCGGTTTCCTTCGCCATCGAAGCCTTCACGTCGTTCAGTTGCCCTATCAACTGTCCGATCTTCTCGTATATGGGCGGAAGGACCTCTTCTTTTGTTTCGATGTAGAGTTGATGCTGGCTGTCAGCCTGAGCCCTGCTGACCTTCATGGCGTTTACTTTTTCAATCATTCTTGAGTGAATTTCCTGACTCTTAGCTGCTAAATCGGTCAGTTCCTTATGCAGCACGTCGGCTTGCTCGTCGAACGTTTTCCGCTGAGCCAGCAACTCATTGATCTTCTTGTTCTGTGCATCGATTTTCTTGTAGCCGCTAAGTAGTATTTCAAGTTGCTTGACATTCTCAATAAGCCTTTTTTCTTCTTGCAGGTCAAGGGATGTGGTCGAGATTTTCCATTCGATCGCGTCATGTTCCTCCTGCAGTTGTCGCTGGCTCTCCCGAGGCAGCGTCTTCTTGAGCGTAGCGATTTTTTCCCTAGCGGCTTTTATTTGATTGATGATTGGGTCAGACAGCACCCTGACTGCATCCCTTTGGGCTTTAAGCTGCTTAACTTTTTCGTTTAAGCCATCGCGTTCGCCTTTCAGCGCGTTAACCTCTTCCCGCACCTTCTTGGCTTCCTCGTTGAGCTGGTTTCTTCTTTCGATGCAGTTCTTGATCTGGATGTTTGCCGTGTTAGCCTCTTCTTTGAGTTTTCGGATTTGCTGGTTAATTTCCTCTTTTCGGCTGATGTATTGTTCTCTTATCACGCGGGCTCCCTCTGGAATGTTCAGGATACGTCAGTGAACGGGGGAAGTTATAATGATTTTCCGTAATAAACCATTCTTTTTACGTGTTAAAATGTGCTTAGGTGTTATAATTTTTAAATACATGGTGCAACCATTGTCTGAGTGAGATGTATCCGTTATGTCGTTTAACTACGATGAGCTGCTGAAGAAGGCTTGCAGTCAAATGCCTGAAGTCTCCACCAAGCATGAACGTCTGGAAATGCCCAGGTTGATGGTCAACACGGTGGGCATGAGAACAATAATAACCAACTTCAAAGAAGTCGCTGACGCCTTAGACCGTGACCCCCTGCACATCCTCAAGTTTCTAACCAGGGAAATGGCGACAGCCGCGACTTTCCAGGATTCAAGAGCGATCTTCCAAGGCAAGTTCCGAGGGGACAGTTTCGAGCGGCTGCTGCAACGGTACATGGAGAGTTACGTGGTTTGCCCAGTCTGCAAGCGCCCTGACACAAGAGTCGTCAAGGAAAAACGCCTGTCCTTTCTGGTGTGCAACGCTTGCGGCGCAAAATCATCCATCAAACAGTTGTAGGTGACGCGGTTGGAAGTTTATGTGAACCTGAAACAGGTCGGCAGGAACGTTCTCTTAGCCGTCTGCGACTGCGAACTGCTGGGCAGAACGCTCCGGGAAGGGAAAATCGTGTTCCACATTAAAGACGAGTTCTACAACGGCAGGAAAGCCACGGTTGAGGAAGCCATGGGAATGATCGACAACTCAACCATAGTGAACCTTGTCGGCAAATGCTGTGTCGAGAAAGCCATAGCAGACGGCTACGTGCATCCCGAAGCGGTCTTGAAAATCGAGGGCGTGCCCCACGCGCAAATCCTGAAACTTTAAAGATGATTTTGCGTTAGTAATAAAATCAAGTTTTTTGTTTCTTGTTTTCTTTGCTTATTGCCTTGAGGGCTTTTGCGTAGACGTTTTTCACGCCGTTATTTTCTTCAGTTTTCAGGATTTCATCTATTTTGGGAAGCAGGCTGCTTCTGGCGGCTGGGCAGTTCTTCGCGATTTCCCCCAGCGCGAAGGCGGCAGCTTGTTTGACCGTCAATCATAAATATTCAACGCGCAAATAGGCTACTACTATGACAAAATATTTCTCAGAACAAGCTGGAAACGCAGAGCCCAAGGCGCCATACCACAGGTCCATGCCTTTCGCACCTGTTATTGCAACTATGGTCGGAATCATTGCTTGGCTTATATTCATCTTGCTGTTTGCGTTGGACTGGTCGAAAAGCTACAGTCTCTTCCAAAACGTCGTTGTCTTCATCGTGTCTCTATGCATCACCGCAATGGTGCTTGGAATGATGTGGATAATCTGGGGAAGAAACCGTTGGGACTGGTGGACATGAGGATACTAATTATCCTCAGCCCTTGATGAACGCAAAACGCGTTGAACTCTAACGTCCTCTTGGGGCAAATGATGAAAAATTATTGTTCTCTACGTAAGCAAGTTTTTTATTGAAAATAGACGATCAATAAGCAGGGACTGCCTTTGAAAAGCTTGGTTGTCTACTACAGTAGAACGGGAAACACCAAATTCGTCGCGGAAGAAGTCGCCGCGCAACTTGGTGCAGACATTGAAGAAATAGTTGATTTAAAAAATCGGGAGGGAACGACGGGTTGGTTGACGGCAGGCAGAGATGGGATGGATAATCGGCTGACAGAGATAGCTGAAACAAAGAAGAACCCCGATGATTACGACCTTGTCGTTGTCGGTACGCCTGTTTGGGCTTGGAGCCCAAGCGCTGCGGTGCGGACTTACGTTGGCAAGCATGACTTTGTAGGAAGGAAAGTCGCGTTGTTCTTCACTTTGGACAATAAGCCGCGAGATGCAGTGGAAAAAACCAAGAAGTTGATGCCTGACGCGGAATTTATGGGAGAGCTGGTGCTCGTGAAACCCACCAAGGACAAGGAAACCGCAAAAAAGAAAATCAGCGAATGGTGCGCCACGCTTAAGCCTAAGCTGCCGAGTTAGACTCGCTTTAACTGACGCGTTAACTGCTTCACTGCTCCCAGAATCGGGTCGGCGCAAAGTACCCATTATCACAAAATTTAATTAACGATGTTCTTAACATGTACCCTAAACCTGCCTGAGCCCTTGAACATGCAAGCTAAACCGAAGATAACCATCTCCAAACGCGTCCTCGCCGTCCTCTTGGTAGCCGTGCTTGCGCTCTCAGCGTTCAACACCTACATGATCCTTGACCATTTAGGCGGCCAAGTGAATTCCAGCGCCCTTGGCTATGACTTTGTCGTCTCACAAAACGGCCATAGCTACCTGCTGAAGAACATGCTCACGGGCTCGACGACTACTGTTTCTGGCGCTTCTTCAGCGATTAATTCGGCGCTGGCTCATGGAAACTCAGTTTACCTTAACCCTGGAACCTACGTCTTGACTCAGAACATTTCGGTTTCGAACAAAGTTAACGCCAAAATCGTAGGCAACGGCGCCACAATAATCGGCAACGGGCACTACATCATCGTTCACGGCGAGAACTTCACTACTTCAGAATACTCAACCATCTCAGGCTTAACCATCATCAACGGCACTTTGCGGGTCGAGAACTCGTTTGGAACAACCATAACCAACATGTTCTTCGAGAACACCACCATAGGTATTGACTTGGCTAACACGAGGTCATGGAGCGAAAACACCCAGATCAGCAACTGCTACTTCATCAACGCCACACAAGGCATAGTCTTCCAAACGCCCATCGGCAACGCCACAGGCTCCTACGCCAGCTCACAGATCAACCGCTGCTTCTTCAACATCCGCGACAACTCAGTCGGCATCAACGTTGAGTCCAAGGCGGAGTTTTCGGATAGCCAGATGCAGGACGTCAGGATGTGGATGGGGCAGGACGGAGTAACCAACCAGAC
The DNA here is from genome assembly GCA_963768345.1 of Candidatus Bathyarchaeota archaeon. GTDB lineage: Archaea > Thermoproteota > Bathyarchaeia > Bathyarchaeales > Bathycorpusculaceae > Bathycorpusculum. Next base: position 220,436 of record CAVYHL010000005.1, read on the forward strand.
TGGGCTCTTGGTTGACGGCTCAATGTATCAGACGCTGCTGACAGGCGTCGTGTTCGAGTCCTTCACCGACGTGCCAAACAACATGTACGCCATTGACCTCGGGCAAAACTGTAACCCCGCGCCGATCCTGCAGGGCGATGTAAACTTCCTCGGCAACTGGACAGCCGCGATCCACAACCCCTATGGCATCTGGATCTCAGGAGTCGGCAGCGCCTTCGAAAGGCAGAACGTCATAGTTCCAGTTGGCGTGAACGGGCAGTACGGCGCAAACGTCACTATCCAGGCGCTTCCGCTCAGCATCTTCACGTTTGAACCCAAAATCCAAGTTGACGGAACCTTCACCAACGGCGAAACCGTCACCGTCCGCGTCCGCCTGCTGCTAGCCGACAACGTCGTCTCGAACCCTGTCACCCAAACATTCGCCGCCAGCGGGGCAGCATGGCTGAGCAACGACCAAATCCTGACGCTGTTCCCGTCGCAGAGCGTGATTCTGGGCGTAGTGTTCGACGCGCAATCAAGCGCCAGCGCAACAAACGCTGTAGTCACCGTAAGCGGGTACGGCACAGCAGGATAAAAAAAGGCTAAGGTTTGCTATTCGTTGAGTAGGTTTTTGCGGCTGAATATCCGCTCTATTTCCTCTGGCTTGAGAAGCTTCTTTTCCAGGGCGATCTCTTTCACCGAGCGGTTTTCTGCTTGGGCTTGTTTTGCGATTTTTGCCGCTTCCAAGTAGCCGATGTACGGTGAGAGCAGAGTGGCTAAGGACGGGTTCTTTTCCAGGTACTGGCTGCATTGCTTCTCGTTGACGGTGATTCCGCGGACGCATTTTTTTGTGAATGCTGGTAGGAAGTTTCTCAGGATTTGGATGGAGAAGAGCATGTTGAACATCATGATAGGCGTCATAATGTTGAGCTCCAACTGCCCAGCCTGAACCGCAAGCGAAACAGCCGCATCATTGCCCACTACCTGAAAAGCCACCATGTCCAAGCACTCAGCCATCACCGGGTTCACCTTCCCCGGCATGATGGAAGAGCCAGGCTGCACTGGCGGAAGCACAACCTCGTTCAGCCCAGTCGTGGGACCAGACGCCAGAAGACGCAGGTCATTCGCAATTCGGATAAGCTCTAGGGCGAGCTCTTTAAGCCCGCTTGAAACCGTCTGCACCGCCCTCAGGCTTTGAAGCGCCTCAAAATTGTCTGCCGCGGGCTTAAGCGGAAACCCAGATAGCCTCGCCAACTCAGCCACGGCAAGCCGCTTGTACTCGGGGTGGGCGTTGGCTCCCGTCCCAACTGCCGTTCCGCCTAAAGCCACGGCGTACAGGTTTTCCTTCCTTTTCCGCAGTTCAGCGCAGGCGTTGCCGACGGCTGAACCGTACGCTACGAATTCCTGTCCGATCGTCACGGGCACGGCGTCTTGCAGGTGCGTTCTGCCCGACTTGAGCACATGAGCGTACTTCTTGCCCAGCCTGCTGAACGCGTTTGCCAGCTCGTCCAGCGCGGCAAATAGGGGCTGGAGAGACATGAGAACGGAAACGTGGAGGGCGGTGGGAAAGGTGTCGTTGGTTGATTGCCCCATGTTCACGTGGTCGTTCGGGTTGACGGTTTTGTAGCTGCCTTTCTCTTCGCCCAGGATTTCCAATGCCCTGTTGGCTAAAACCTCGTTAACGTTCATGTTAAAAGAGGTGCCCGCGCCAGCTTGGAAAACGTCAACGACGAACTGGTCAAGCAGTTTACCAGCTAACACTTCATCGCACGCGGCAATTATCGCCTTCGCCTTTTTCTCTTCAAGGCAGCCGAGCTGCATGTTTGCGGTGGCTGCAGCTTTCTTTGTAAGTACGTAAGCGTTGATGAAGGCTGCGGGCGCTTTAATCCCGCTCACTGGGAAATTCTCTGTTGCCCTCAACGTTTGAATGCCAAAATAAGCGCTGTTGGGAATTTGCCTTTCGCCTAAGGGGTCAACCTCTACTCTTGTCTTCATTTAACCCGCCTTTCACTTGCTTTCTGCATTAAGTCACTGAATTATCTTTCGCTCAGCCTTAGTATTGCCGCCGCCGACTTTAATGCTCTTCGCACGGCTGGGCAAACTAAATCTCGAATTTCTCGATGATCCTGTTCTCTTTTTCGCCCGTGATTTCGGCGATTACATGGAAGAATTGTTCGAGCCCCGAGTAGATTATTCGCGGCTTCAACAACTCGTCAATCTGAAAAACGCCTGCCGAGTTGGACATTTTAATCCTGATTTCGATTGGTTTTTTCCCGTTTTCAACCGCTTCAACCTCAACCTTCTCGATTGAAAGCGCTGAAACGGCGTGGATGTCTATTTTGCCCGCTTGGAAGGGAATTCTTGCCCTGCCCGCCTCCATGTCTAAAGCGTCCGCGATGCCGACTATGCCTGCCTCTTTGGTTAGTATCCTGCGTGTTGGGTCCGTGCTGGGCGGCTGCTCATGCGCCACGATGGCGTGCAGAACTTCGGAGGTCATTATTGCTTGCTCTTCATCATTATACGTCGGCTTCAGGCAATCCATGAATTGCAAAGCCAAGGTTACACTGTACTTTTCATGGTTGTTTCTCTGCACGACCATGCCTAAATCATGGAAGATTGAGGCTAAAACAACCACAACTTCGGCATCCTCAGGCTTCATCCCGTAGTTCTCGACGATGCTTGGAGTAATCAGCTTCTTTTCGACGAGAATCCGCAGGAGCTTCAGTGCAAGGTTAGCCACGATTTTGACGTGTGTTGGTCCATGGTCAGTGTAGCCCATCCGTTCGATAGCCATCACGTTGCTGCATTTCCAGTAGGTTTGCAGTTTCTTGTCTTCCTTTATCCGCTCCATCACCTGTTTGAGCTTAGGGTTGTTTCGGTAGGGTATATTGAAGACGTAGGACACTTTTTTCGATACTCCATTTACCATATTCAAGGACAGAACCATTTAAACTTACATCAAACACTCAAGCGCCAAGCAGCAAGGAGCCTTTTTTGCTTGTTAAATCTATATTATCTAATGAACATGCTTTTAAGCACGAAAAGCACTTGTTTTTCAAATATCCAAAAAGCGAGGTTTAGGCTGTTTGGGAAAGAAAAAAGTCCTAAGCGAAGGCGCAATCAGCGAGATGACTTATCCAGGGCAAGGCGAGGTCTTAGGCTTAGTTGTGAAACTTCTCGGCTTCGACCGCATCTTAGTTAAATGCCAAGACGGCGCTGAAAGGCTGTGCCGAATCCGAGGCAAAATGAAAAGGCGCGTCTGGATCCGCGAAGGCGACATCGTCATCGTTTCACCCTGGGAATTCCAAACCGACAAGCGCGGCGACGTCGTATGGCGCTACACGCACTCTCAAGCTGACACGCTAAGGCGCAAAGGAATTCTAACCCTTTAACCCTAATTTAAAGCCTTTTAATCAATTTAAGTTTTGATTTTCAATGGCTGTCTAAAACGTGCATTATTGTAATATAAAAAAATTACATAAAAATTTCTATTACGATAAAAGTAATTTTGGCTTCGAGCGGTTTTAATACCCTGAAGCGATTAGGCATGGTTGACTGTTATGTCTAGAAAAGCTCAGGAACGCCTTGCACACAACGAAAGAAGATTGGAACGAAGAGATAAAATGCTAATCCATGACATGACAAAAGAGCGCGCCACCGTGGAAGAGGTTTTTGACCAAACCACCCGCATGGTTGTCTTTGACCTGCTCAATAGCGGCGTATTCTACGAGCTCAACGGCGTCGTAAGTTCAGGCAAAGAAGCACGCGTTTACTGGGCTACCGACAAGGAAGGCAAAGACTTAGCTGTGAAAATTTACTTAACCTCGTCAGCTGAGTTCAAGAAGGGAATGCACAAATACATTGAAGGCGACCCCCGTTTCAAAGATGTCAAACATGATACGCGGTCATTGATTGCTGTTTGGGCACAAAAGGAGTTTCGCAATCTAAAAGAAGCTACAGATGCAAAGGTACGTGTGCCAAAACCTATCGCGGTAAAAAGTAACGTGGTAGTTATGGAGTTTATCGGCAAAGAAGGAGTCAGTGCCCCATCGCTTAAGGAGGATTCGCCTGCTAATCCCGAACGGGTTTACCGTTTGCTGGCTACTTATGTGAAGCGGCTCTACCAGAAAGCAAAGATAGTCCACGGGGACTTAAGCGAATACAACGTTATGATGTGGAAAGGCAGGCCAGTGATTTTTGACATGTCCCAGTCCGTTTCCATTGAGCACCCGATGGCTGACTTCATGTTAACTCGGGATTTAACGAATTTAAATAGGTTCTTTAGTCGGTTAAACGTTAAGGTGTGTCCTGTTGAAGAGTTCCATAAGATGGTTGTTGGTTAAAATGTCTGGTCCAGATACGTTTGTTAGGATTCCCAAAGAGCGCGTGGGCATACTGATAGGCCCTGAAGGCAAAGTAAAGCAATACATCGAAGACAAGCTTCAGGTCAAACTTGACGTTGACAGTGAAGGAAGCATCACAGTTACACTTTCAGAAAAAGCGAAGGACCCATCCTTGCTGTTAAAGGCTAAAGACGTTGTAACAGCCATCGGCAGGGGATTCTCGCCTGAAGTAGCATTCCGCCTGATACGCAACGAAGAAGAGATTTTTGACCTGATAGATTTACGCCTGGTTTTTGGGCGTTCGGAATCTGACATTAAAAGGGTAAAAGGCAGAATCATCGGCGCCGACGGCAAAACAAGAAAGCTAATTGAAGAGTTAACTGAGGCTGACGTTGTCGTTTACGGTCACACAGTCGGGCTTATCGGCAGTTTTGAGCAAGTGGACACTGCACACAACGCGGTGCAAATGATTATTGAGGGTTGCCAACACCACACAGTGTACAATTATTTACAGAAGAAGAGGACTGAACTGAAAAAGGAAAAGCTTCAATTATGGGAAAAACCGGCAGGCGAAAAGTAACTTATTTTTTGCAGCACAGTACCTAAAGGAGCGCCGCCGTATTCCAGATTAGCTCTTGAAAAACATCGCATGTTTAGTGTTAATTGCAAAATCTGCAGCTAAATAGCAAAAACGAGAATGCGAAGAAGCTAGGTGGGCTCTTATGCCAGCAGCGCTAATATTAGCACGCGGGTTTTCGCACTCAAGATCCACATCATCCTTACGTCTACGGGGCCAGAGTCGTCATTGCCCACCCACACAGAAACAGCCTTCACGACGATTAAAACGTTAAGGTAACTGCTCTGGTGCCACCCTACCAGCGCGCCATTTCTAGAGTCATACATCCACTTAACTTCGACCTTAGGGCGTTTCAGCGCAGGATCGTCAACCTAAACCATAAAACAAGCCTGTCAAAAGCACAGAAACCATGGTGGAAAGCTTAGTCAAGAAAGTTTGACTAAAATCAGTCAATATTTCTTGACAAAAACGCTTTTACACTGAAATCGCCTAAGCGGTTTCGGAGGAAAACTGGATGGGCAAATTGGTAATCCTCGGCTTAATTCCGCCAACTGGAAGAACACAGAATACCCGCGACCTATCAACAGTTCTGAAATCCCTGGATGCAGAATGCAGAAACTGCACCCCAATAACTCCCCTACAATGCATTGACCGATGCCAAGCATACAAGCTGAAAAACGAACTGCGGACATTGAGGAAAGCCATGGCAAGCCCTAACTATTTAAACGAACTCTTAAACGTCCTAAAGAACAAGACCCGAATCCACATCCTCCAAGCCATTGCAAACGGCAGGTACTCGGTGGACAAGCTACAGCAAGAACTCAAAAGATCAGGTCACAGCCACAGCCAGAGCAACATCATCGAGGAATACCTGCACCCCTTAGCAGCGGTTGGGCTGGTCGCCCAAGCAGGAGAGGAGTTCTATGCAACGATGTTCGGCGGCCGCCTAGCCCAATCGCTCGCGCATTTTCAAGATTTCGCGGAGAAACTGCCAGCCCATTCGGAATGCCACGAAGAGACCCTTCTGCAGTTCTTGCTTGCAGGGCCAAAGACGTTCGAGGATATAGAAACCGCGATCCCACTGGAAACTACTTCACGCGTGCTCAAGCGCCTATGTACCGCTAGGCTTATCAAGACGCCGAAAGCAAGGGATTACATCTTCTTCTTTAGGTCAAAACGTGACCCAAACAAGGAAAACTTCACGACGACCGAGAGGAAAATTTACGATGCAATCGCCGAGGAAGGAATCAGCGCGGGAAAGCTCGCCGACCAAACAGGTCTTTCCAGAAGAATAATCTACAAGTACCTGAGAGGTTTAAGGGGCAAAAAACTGGTTTTCAGCAGAAGAACACCGAAAGAGTACCATTTAACCTGCAAGGGCGAGGCACTAGCTTCGTCGCTTCTGCGCGTCCAACAGATAGTCGAGGACACATGGAGCTCTTGCGAACAAATCATGCAAGACACCAGACTAACAACCAACGTGGATGGTATTCTCAACCAGGCACTCATCACTTAGGACAGCTAACATCGTACCCCATAAGACAAACCGCGTGCCGCCGACAACGACACGGAACTTCAAGAAGCCGCCGCAAGGATACCAGAAATCAGTTAATCGGTTGCCCGCCAGTTTTCCTCAGGAATTGAACCTGCCATTTCGATGGGCATAAATTCCTCCGCGGGCTTCCTCCTCGATCCACCTTAAAACTTCAGCGCGGCTTGGACGTGATTTCTCAATAATCACAGTGGCGCCTTGATTTTGTCTGCGAAACGGCGTTGCAACTTGATGATTTTAGGCGCAATGACAACTTGGCAGTAGGGCTCTTTCGGGTGCTTCTTGTAGTAGTCTTTATGGTACGTTTCAGCCTTGTAGAACGCTTTGAGCGGTTCCACGGCGGTGACTATCGGCTTGTCCCAGATGCCCTCTTTGCCGAGTTCATCAATCAACTTTTCCGCCTCAGCTTTCTGCTCTTGGCTGTTATAGAAGATGGCTGACCTGTACTGCGTTCCAACATCCTGTCCCTGCCTGTTCAGGGATGTCGGGTCGTGTATGGTGAAGAAAACCTCCAGGATTTCACGGTAACTGATGACTTTGGGGTCGAAGTAAACCTGCGCCGCCTCCGCATGCCCCGTTGTGCCCGTGGAGACCTTCTCGTACGTCGGGTTAGGAACTGCGCCGCCTGTGTACCCAGGCTCGATTCTCTCCACGCCCTTAATTATGTTGTAGGCGGCTTCAGTGCACCAGAAGCAGCCGGCGGCAAGCGTTGCGACCTCCAAATTCCCGTTCTCGCCTGATTGACTCATTTTTCAGCTTCCAAAAAAAGGCTTGATACATCCACTTTGGGCGCGTGTGAACTTAATTGTTTGTGGTTGTCACAGTGCAACAACTTATTTTGGCTTATTTCAGTTTGGCATGTTCAGCTTTGAAAGCAGCGTTGTACGTTCTTTTGCGGCCTTCGTTGAGGACGCACGTTACTTTTCCCTCGAGGGTTACTCCCCTTAACCGCCGCAGATCCTTAGTCATGTCAGGCTCGGTGTCGTCAAACCAGCACATGACGTAATGGTCAACGGCTCCTTTGGCTGACGAGAGGTAATCAGCGTCGCCCATAAGAGTGAAAAAGTCTTCAAGCCGCCCAGCAACTCCGCCGCCGTCCATGCGCGTTAACGTTACCTGTTTTGCTTTGATAACCACGAACGGGTCTATCTCAGGGTTTACATCTCGCTCCCTGAAAATGCAGACAACAGGCTTTTTCCAAACAAGTTCGGACAAAACCTTTTCCCTCAAACTAGCCTTAACCTATCAGGATTATATATCCGTATTGTAATGCGGGTTATAGAAAATTTAAAAAGCAAACTTAGCCTTCATCTTGACCATGAAGTTATCTTTTAAGATCGGGTCCGTATGGGGTATTCCCATTGAGCTGCACCTCACCTTTATTTTGCTCATAATAGCGGTGGCCGGACTCTCAATCTACTACAATCAGATCTACTCGTTCATACTCATAGTTTTCCTGTTTATCTTCGTTCTTTTCCACGAGCTTGCGCACTCGGTTGTTGCAAGACGCCGCAACATCAAAGTCCTAAAAATCATCCTCTACCCAATCGGCGGAGTCTCAGAAATAGAAGAAATCCCAGAAAACCCCGCGATAGAGTGGCGAGTGGCCTTTGCAGGACCCGCCACAAGCCTGGTAATGGGAGCCGCCCTAGTCGGAGTAAACTTCGCGTTGCCTGAAAAACTGATATTTCCCCCATCCTCAGTGGTGCTTTCCACGGGGAACCTGCTCCTTGACCTAGGATACCTGAACCTGCTGCTGGGCGCGTTCAACCTGATTCCAGCCTTTCCAATGGACGGCGGCAGGCTTTTTAGGGCTCTATTGGCTGAACGCATGAACTTCACGGACGCCACGAAGTACGCCAGCTACATTGGCAGAATCCTCGGCATCGCCATGGCGGTTTTCGGCATCGTATTTCCAGCTTATCTGTTGTTTGTAATTGTAGGAGTTTTCGTATACGTCGGCGCGAGTGAAGAAGCGGAGCAGACGATCATTTCGACGACTCTGGCAAGCGTTCGAGTGAAGGACGTGATGCAATCCGAGGTAGGCTCCGTTCGCCCCGACCAAACCCTCGCTGAAGCCTTTGAAGTCATGTTTAAGTCCCGCTACCATGACGCGCTCGTCGAGAAAGAAAGCGTCTTCCAAGGGATCGCCACCTGGAACGAAATAATCAAGGTTCCAAAGGAACAGCGCGGCGACATCAGGGTCGAGCAGATGCCCCTTAAGAACGTTTCAACATTTCCCGACCAGGCAGTTTTCGAAGCGTACAAGCTTATGACCGCCGAAAAAATCGATTTGCTGCCCGTCGTTGAGAAAGACGCGCCTGCCAAAGTCGTGGGCGTCTTGACAAGCGAAGCAGTCGCAAACGCTTACGAGAAAGCGAAGAACCGTTAAAACTGAAAGGCACGTTTGCCAGCTTAAGACCGCAACGCGGGTTTATGTGGGCTTCTTAAAAAGTATGTAATTTCTGTAATGGACAAATCCTATTATTCGAAATTAGCAGTAGATAGTTCAGCTAAGTTAATTTCCTTACGAGTGGTAAAGTAAAAATGGGAACAGAAATTCGCACATTCACCTCCTTAAAAGACCTCACAGAGTTCCTGACAAACCAGACTGTACAGTACCGAGCACTGTACGAAGACTACAGTCAGTGGCTGGGCACACTGCTTCGAGACGTGGAGAGCACGCATAAGAACGACGAGTGGTACCAGAAGTCAACGGCGCTGATGAAAAACCTGAAAGTGCAATCGAAGAAGCCCACGGAACCTGCTGAGAAGGGGAAAAAAGGCGGCAAGGGAAAGGAGGAAACATCCTGCTGGGTGCAGTCAGGAGACATTCAAATCTCATTCACCGAGCAAGGGCAAGCGGAAATCCTTTTTGAAGCCATCGAGAAAATCAAGGTTAAGATTATGGAAAACGACAAGTTCAAGTTAACCGTTCAGCAGCTCGCACGTCTGGGGCTTGGAACCACAATCAGCTACATAGTCTACTTTGAAGAGGATGTTCCCAAAAAAATCGTGTTGAAACCAAAAGCAACCGCTAAAGGAGATGAAACTTTCAAGTTCAATGCTGAGCTTTCCGTGCCAGCATTCTACAGCTACCCAAACCCGTAAAAGCTAACTCTACCACTCAGCGGACGTTGCCGATGCTGGCGTGATGTAAAAGTTAAATATTGAAAACGAAAGTATGATGTAAAGAGGAATAAACTGTAATCTCGCAGTATTCTGTCTCCGGCGTCGCCGTTTCAATTAATATTAATAGTTTACATGCTGAAAGACTCGGCGAGTACGTCTCCAAAGATGAACTCTTCTTCGACGTGAACGCAAAGCTGGAAGAACAAAAAAAGGGAACTAACCAAGTAACACTCAACTTTGAGTTGACAATCTCCACCAAGCCAAACGTGGTTAAATACAATATCACAGGCACCGTAAGCTTGGTGGGCAAACCAGACGACATTAAGAAGAAACTGGAAGTTAACCCTAAAACGAAAATTCCGCAGCTGCTCTTCACCATCTACCAGCACGTTTTCAACTCGATCTACATGCTCTCAGCCAATCTGAACACGCCGTACCCTCCGCCTGACCTGCTTCACCCGATGGCGGAGAAAATCCAGATAGTATCAAGCACAGCACCAAGCCAACCGCCCCCGGAGAAGCCTGAAGCGCCACCGGCAACTGAGCCAACGCCCGCCGCCGCGGCACCTACGGCGCCGCCCAGTGGTCAGACGCCGGCAAAGTAGACTAATTTTTTCAGCCGCCCAAAAGAAGAACTGCTTGGCAGCGCATCTTGTGCGCGTATAGTTGGTTTCGCGGACATATTTCCAGATTGGATATAACTGTGAAAGCAGAGCAAGGTATTAAATGGATTTTTCACAAAGTAAGCTCAGGAGAAAGGAGAAGGGGAGCTTTGGATACAGCAGTAGCTACTTTGCTCTTGGTGGTTGCAGCAGTCGTCTTCACTTGCACGGTTGTGACCTACGCAGTAAACACCATGGAGCAAACGATTAACACTAAGAACATGCCGCAGCTGGAGCAGTTGAAGAATTTTGAAAACAGCCTTCTAAACCAGACAAACATCATGAATGGGACGATGCCGCAGCTGCCTAATTCTACGCCTTAAACGCGTTCAACAGGGTATTCAGGGGCATGTTTTCATCTTAGCTTACACGTTGATTGTAAATGTGGTTTTTGAATTCATAAATCCTAAAATGGGGTAGTGCCCACTTCTTGACTGAAGATTAATGTCTACTGCTACAGGAGAAGAAGTCTCAAGATTCGATGCGGAAAACGCAACGTCCCAGAGTATGAGCTTTCTGAAGAGGCTGGGTTACAAGCAGAGTTGGCAACCGATGAAGGTCTCTATGGACGGCGATCTGTACATTGTGGAAATGATGTTCCAGAAACTGTCGGCTAAAGTGCAGATTAACTCCAAGACCAAGGAGGTAAAAGAGTACGAGCTGCAGGAAAACCAGACAGAAAACAACTCTTTTCTTAACTCACGAAAACTCTTGTTCATCATCGCGGGAGCCATGGGAGCCGTAATTGTCCTGCAGTTGCTGGGCGTTTTCTGATTGAAGATTTTTCACCGATGAAAATGCATCAATTATGAATCGGGTATGTTTAGGGCTGTCCTGCCGACTGGCTGCCTGCAAAATTCTTATTTAGCCTGCTTGCTTTAGAAGATATCATGCCGAAAGTCAAGGATATCATGACTAAAAACGTTGTTTCAGCCTGCGCTGACAGGAGCGTTTTTGAAGCTGCAGAGTTGATGGGGGAAAGCCACGTGGGCTGTTTGGTCATCGTCGAGGGGGAAACACCCATAGGGATAGTTACCGAAAGAGACATCGTCAGACGAGTCGTCGCGAAAAGGCTGCCGCTAGACACTAAAGTTTCGGAGGTCATGTCCAAGTCGCTTGTCACGATCAACCCTGACGCCTCGCTTAAGGAGGCGGCTCGGCTGATGTCAGTCAACAAGATTCGAAGGCTCCCCGTGTTGAAGGAGAACAAGCTAGTCGGGATTCTTGTGGCGTCGGATTTCGTGCGGAATCTTGGGAAGAAGACCGTCGGCGAAGAGATAATTGAAGCGATGGGACGCTACCCGTCCACTTTGCCATAAACGCTCGCGTGTGCCGTGCGCTCCTTCGAGTTTCCGACTGTTCAGGCTGAGGGAAGCAATAAAAGAAGCCCGTAGGTAAATAGGAATGAAAAATTATTTTGATTATGGTACGGAGACGTTTAGGGTGGTTGAGAAAAAATGAGCATCTTCAGAGCGTATGACATTCGGGGAGTTTACGGTGAGGATTTAACGGTTGAAATCATGGAGAAAATCGGCAAAGCAGCTGGAACCTACTGTCCCGGCAACTTCACGGTGGGAAGAGACTTCAGGGAGCACAGCGACGAATTGGAAAAAGCCTTCATCTCGGGCGTGACGAGCACAGGGTCAAACGCGCAGTTAATCGGCGCCTGCCCAGCCAGCCTCTGCGTCTTCGCAAACTGGCAGCTTAAAAACGACGTAGCCGCCTACGTTACCGCGTCGCATCTGCCTGCGAACTGGAACGGCATAAAGTTTTTCCATCAAGACGGCGTCGGGTTCTTCGAGGATGAAAACAAGAAGTTAGAGCAGATTCATCTTTTAGGCGAGTTTAAGAGGGGCAAGGGCAAAGTCGAAGTCGTCTCTGGGATGGAAGAAAAATACATCGACTTCATCGAGGAAAGAATCAAGCCGAAGAAGATTAAAGTTGTAGTTGACTTCGGAAACGGCGCCGCCTGCCTGCTCGTGCCCAAAATCCTAAAACGCCTAAACATCGACGCATCGTACCTGTACGATTGGCCTGACTCCACGTTCCCGAACCGCGACCCTGAACCTAAGCCTGAATCGCTTACCGCCCTTAGCAGGAAGGTGGCTGAGGACGGGGCGGATTTGGGAGTGGCTTTCGACGCGGATGGCGACCGAGCGCTTTTTGCAGACGAGAAGGGCAGGGTCATGATGGCTGAAGAGAGCGCGGTTTTGCTGATGCGTGACCTGATGAAGACGCGTAAGGGACCTGTCGTCGCCAACATTGAGTGCTCAAGCCTGATCGATGAGGAAGCTGAAAAATTTGGGCAGCGGGTCATCCGCATTCCCGTGGGGCACACGTTTCTGGTTCAGCAGACGAAGGAGCAAAACGCCATTCTGGGCGTGGAGAAGTCGGGGCACATATGCGTGCCCAAGTTCTACTGGTTCGACGACGCCGTCATCAACAGCGTGTACATGATGGAGATAGTCTCGAATCTGGGAAGGAAAGTCTCAGAGGTTGTGGATGAGCTGCCGCAGGAGTTCTTTGACCGCGTGGAGTTGGACAGCACGGACGAGGCGAAGTTCGCGATCGTTGAAAAGGTCAGGGCTGAAGCAGCGAAGCGGTACGGCAAGATAACGGCGATAGACGGGGTACGAGTGGATTTCCCCGATTCGTGGGCGCTGATCCGCGCATCAAACACCAGCCCGAAGCTGCGGCTGACCGTTGAGGCTAAAAGCCAAAAGAGGCTTCAGGAACTTAAGGCTGAGATGATGACCCTAATACAGCAACAATAATGCCCCTCTGACCTTTCTGAGGCGGGGCGGAAATTATTGTTTCATCAACAACAACATCAACAACAAGCGCCAAGCTTACTTGCGGAACTACTGTAATAGTATCCAAATTTCGATTGGCGTGGAGAAGTGGATGGCGGAAAAACGCAGGGCTTCTTCCATTGAAGCTTGTAGATGCAAAGTGTAGATGCTTTCCGTATATGCAGCTGACCCCTATAGACCCTTATCCTACACGCATAATTTTCGACAAGCTTGAGCCAAAATCATTTGCCGAAGCACTGCAGTAGCCAGCGTCAACGCTTATGCCTCGGCTGGAGCTTTTTCCTTCGCGGCTTCGTGGATGTACCTTTTTCCTCTTAGAAGAGACGCGACGGCTGCAACACCTGACAACGCGGCGCTCACGTAGAAGGCGCCGTGCAGAGAAGACATGAAGGATTTGGCAATGGCGCTTGGAAACCAATGCAGCCCAGTCAGCGTACTCACTGTCTGGCTGCTCAATGACGCTGCAACGCTGGGCGGCAGTTGTGCTAAAATCGACGTGACGGGGTTGTAGCCGAGGAATGCGGAGAAGAGCGACTGAGTAGGCGAGAGCGCTGTGAAGTAGTGGATCAGTTGGGGCGCGCCTGCCTGCGTCAGAGAAGAAGCGAACGCTGCTGGAAGCCCCTGCGAAAGCGAAAGCACGATGACCGCGAAGAACGCCGCGATGCTTGCCACCATCCCCGTGTTCTGCAGCGTGGTTCTCATCCCAGAAGCTGCTCCCCTGTTCTCAGGCGGAACCGAATTCATGATCGACGCCGTGTTTGGCGCGGCAAACATGCCCATTCCGGCTCCCTGCACGTATACCAAGACGGCGAACTCGACGTAGCTGAAGTTGTAGGGAAGAGTCGCCAAGCCGAGGAATGTGCCGCATGTAATAACCATGCCGAGGCTTGCCAAGCCTCTCGCGCCATACCTGTCCGAGAGGGCTCCGCTGATTGGCCCCATGGTTACGAAGCCAGCTGAGAGGGGAAGCAGGTAGACTCCAGCCCAGAAAGGCGTGTCCGTGTAGTTGATTCCATGCAGCGGAAGCCAGATGCCCTGAAGCAGTATGCTCAGCATGATCATCACGCCGCCTCTTGCTATCGAAGCGAGAAAACCAGCGAAAACCCCCGCGGAAAACGTTCGAATCCTGAATAGGTTGAGCTTGAACATCGGGTACTTCACCACTCTCTCGATGAAGGGAAATGCAACGAGCAGCGCGGTGCCTGATGCCAGTCCAGCGATGACGTAGGGGTTTCCCCATCCCATCGTTGAGGAGCCATAGGGCTGCAGCCCATACGTAAGGGACACCAAGAGCACGGTTAAGCCGACGGCGAAGGTGATGTTGCCCCATATGTCGATTTTTTCGCCCTTGGAAGTGGTGCCCAGCTCCTTCAGCTTCCAGTAGGACCAAGCCGCGCCGAAGGTGCTCACGGGCACACTGACCAAGAAGACGAGCCGCCAATCGATGGTCGCGAGGGTTCCGCCTATAACGAGCCCGATGAACGAGCCAGCCAGCGACGCAACCTGGTTTATGCCCAGAGCCTTGCCCCGCTCGTTCACTGGGAAAGCATCCGTTATTATTGCAGCGCTGTTAGAGAAAAGAAAAGCCGCGCCGACCGCTTGGACTATTCGGAAGAAGATCAATTCCAAAGCGCCAAGATCCCCCGTGTTCGGGGTGAGGTAAAGGAGGATGGAGCCGACGGCGAATATCGCAAAGCCGATGTTGTAGAGCTTGACTCTTCCGAAAATGTCCGAGATTCGCCCGAACGACACGAGAAGGGTTGCGGTGACGATCAGGTAGCCGAAGAGAATCCAGAGCAAGTACGGGAACGAGGTAACTGGGTTCACTTTTATGCCGCGGAAAATGGCTGGGAGAGCAATCAGCACGATGGTGCCGTCTATCGAAGCCATCAAAGTGCCAAGAGTCGTATTGGAGAGAGCAACCCACTTGTACTCAACCGTTCAGCCTGCACCCCGTGCTCAGCCAGTGAGCTTCGCCTTGGAATTATCAGGGTTTTCTCCGCTACTGACTTAATAATTTATGGGTATGCAGATACTGTTAAGTTATTTGACCCAACATCCTAAAGAGCCTTAGTATAACTTTTTAGGCGATTTTTTTCTAGTGCAAACGCTTAAAACCTCTGGCGTAAATATTGATTTTCAAATTGGCGATGAGATTGTTAGCGTTTGATTCAAAAGAGTACATCAGACGAAAATTGTATCAAATTGAGAATGTTGCGAGAGAGCCAATCTTGGTTAAGGATACTCTATATTATACTCCAATCGGTGTAGGAGTTACATTCAATGACAATAATGCGTTCCGAGACGTTTGTCTAAAACGTATTCAAGAAGTTTGTGCTAATTTTCAACTACCAGAAAAGCGTATAATGTATGACTCTACTTCTTTGAAGGAAATGTTAACACCAGCGAAAGCTATTCCATTTTGTGACCAACTAGTTACAAAACTTAAGCGTTATATTGAGTCTATCTATTTTAGCTATGTTGTTATGCCACCACAACAACATCCAACAGTGCAAGTCGGGGGCAATAAATGCCCAACCTATGAAATAAAATCTGCTGAGTTTTTGCGGAATCTTGGACCTATGTATTCTCACATTGCTGCATGGTCATATTTCGGTGTCCCTAGAGATACAATAAATGAAATATACCTTGATGGGTTCAACTCAAAGATGACATATGCTTGGAGTGACCTGCTAACCAAGACTAAAGTAAAAATTTTTCCTCATGGTGATGAATGTAATCCTTACATTATGATTGCTGATAATATTGCCTTTCTTACGGATGCTAAGTTGTATATACAAAGGAAAGACTTGCGAAGGGAACATCTTCAAGAGATATGGGAACCTTACGGGTTTCATGTTGAAAGTCATTTTCTAGATTATGATGGCGTTGGTCGGTATGGATGGCATTCAGAACAAATGATAGACACTACACCTTACTTGGCACACCCAATAATTTTTTTACTTGCAGATTCTTTGGAGATGCTTCAGCCAAATCCACCATTCGTGAATAATGAAGAAGAAAATAGAAAGGGCGAAAAAACACAAGAGATAATGGAGAATATTACTGAAGAAAGTCGTTTCAGGAAACTTGTAAGGCGGATGGAGCCTTGGTATGCTGTGACAGCTTACGCTTACTCAAAGAAGGGCTCGGCAATGCTATTCAATTATTATACAGATCGTGGCAAGGTTCAAGATGGTGATTCAATGGTTTACATTGGAAACAAATCTCAAGAAATGGCTCAGAGTTTCAATGACTTTTTGGAAGTGGAAGTGTTGTCAGCAAAAGAAGTAAGAAAAAAGGTCAACCGCCTTAAAGGTAACTCGGAAACCCACTAAATCCAATACTAGACACAGGTCGACATTGCCCGGTGAGGAAATGTCAGCAATATTGCATGTTCATAAGTTGTATTTAAGATTTGTTCTGTAACGGGCTGAAGCCACAATCTGAACTACAATTTCAAATGGAGATTTTTATGCTGGGTCAAATAACTTAACAGTATCGGGTATGCAGGCTCGCTTCGAAAACGGAGCGAACTATAGCGGGAAAGTCTATGTTGACCTATTATATAGGTCAAATGACATCTAAAATAGGTCAATTTTTCGATTCTCAAATGGAAAAGCGCTTGGATTTGAGGGTCAAAGACCTTATCATGGAGATTTTAAGTTACGCGGTTGTTTGGGCTTGTACCTGTTTTTCTCCGAGAAGAAGTCCATCACTCTAGTCGGCTGGAAGAACTTGGCGGAATGCGTCGCCCCCGCGGGAACGAGGTATTCGTCGCCTTTCCTGCAGACCCGCGGCTCGCCAGCAACGGTCAACTCCATTTCCCCATCTACGACGATTCCCCACTGAGCATAACTGTGGCTGTGCGCTGGCAACTCCATGCCGCGTTTAAACTGGAAGAAGACCAGTTGGTTCGACTCCGCCTGCAGAATCCACGCTTTGGCGCCTTCGAACGCAATCTCTGCTTCGGGTAGACGAGTTATGACCTCAGGGTAACCTGAAACCTTCTGAACCTTTGCCTTATCCAAGCGTTTTACCCCTCAAGAGAATACAGATTGCGAAAGGTCAGAGAAAAAGCCTTTGATTTGGCTGGCTGATTTGAAAGGCTATGTTCATTGGTGAACAGTGCCCGATGAATAGAACAGGCATAATGTCAAGCGGTTTCGTTATAGCATCGCCTAAACATCTTTTTCAAGCGCAAAAAAAGAGTAAAGCTTTGTTCAAAGCTTAACCATTACGTTCTCTTGCTCAATCTTGACTTGATAAGTCGATTCATCGTTTGCTTTAGGATGGAAAAGCCCCATTTTGGGTGGCGAAACATTCTTGCCAGTGGTGACATCGAATTTTGCGTGATGCTTCGGACAGGTGACTACATTGCCTTCCAAAGTGCCCTTTGACAGGTCGCCGCCTTGGTGCGTGCATTTCAAGCCAATTGCGTAGAAGTTACCGTTCACGTTGGCTAAGAGAATGTCCTTGCCTGCTGCCTGAACCGCCTTCATTTTTCCAGGCTCAACCTCGGATTTTTCCGCAACTTTGACGAAATTAGATTCCATAAATTTACCCTCCTAAAGAACGATATGGCAGGCAGCAAGATTTAAGATTTTTGAGGACTCCGTTGCCAGCGGGTTCCGTTTCTCCTGGCAGTGATTCGAAGGGCTTCAAGAAGCTAACACTGCTGGTGGGGCTGGAGAGATTTGAACTCTCGTCTATAGCGCCCGAGGCTACAAGCCTATACCAAGCTAGCCGACAACCATCTTTCAGACGTGTTTAAACTCAAAAACCTTTGGCATAGTCTTTATTTTTTCTTTTGACAAAACTCCTTTGGGGTCATTACCTTACCTTTCAAGTTAGGAAGCCTCTCAAAATGCTCTTTGTTCTCGGTTAATAGGATATCACAGCACTCCACTAGAAAAGAAGCGGCGATTACTACATCTTGGTATTCTATCGGTTGCCCCTTTGAGATAAGGTATGCGTTCAGTTGAGCAGTATGCTTGGCTATCTGGCCGTTTAATGAGACCCAGCGAAATTGACTGAGCACCTGTTCGGCTTTCTTTACGGCGGCAACATAGTCCTTCCTTAGGTATGATCCCGTCAATATTTCCGAAACACTCACGGTGCTCATAAATGCACTATTAGTACTCGTAAGCTGCTTACAAAGCTCAATAACGTCTTCTCTTCCTCTATCCACATCAACAATTATCGAGGTATCAACGAATACAGTTTCGAGTTCTCTCCCGGTCTTAGACTTTTTACTGCTCAATCAGGGAACCAGCCCAAGACGCTTGAATCTATTTCTTGAGTCCGAGCGGAGAGATGCTAACAGCTTTTCGAAGTCCTCGGGTAGAAAGTCAGTGCAATCTTTCCACGCTTCTTCGTTTGCTTTCTCAATCACTATCTTCTTTCCCTCTACCACTTTCATCTTCACCCTGTCGCCCTCCACTATCCCCGCTGCTTCACGTATTTCTTTGGGTAATGTGACTTGCGAATGCCGCGTAACGATAACTGAATCCATAGTTTGACCACTGCTAATATTTACTATCATTTCTCATTAATAAGGAATTACTACAATTTGATAGGAAAAAGGGACGCTTCAAAACTTCGCAAAAGAAGGCAGTAGCCTAAAGCTGGTGGGGCTGGCCGGATTTGAACCGGCGTCTATAGCGCCCGAGACTACAAGCCTGGACCAAGCTAGCCGACAGCCCCCGTTAAAGTTTGCCCTAGTTTTTCAGGGTTCAAAGAATAATGCTGGCTTAAGCTTTAAACCTTAACGGCTAGCAATGTCTGCTGCTGCGTCAGCTTAAGCCTGAGCTGGGGGCGGCGCGGGGCTGGGTGGCGGGGCGGGTGCTGCTGGTGCCGCTGCTGTTACAGGCTGCATCGGAGGCTTATTGAGGCGGGGATGGTAGATTCTTGCGACCAAGCACATTGCGGCTGCAACGACTGCGAACCAGAAGGGCAACTCGAAGTATCCTGAAACCAGTGCGCTGACGGTGGCGCCCATCGTCCAGTTTTGGGGAAGCGTAAGGGTTGTTGAACCGTTCAGCGGAAATTTTAAGCCGATATATCCCAAGCCCACCACGATCGCCACAAGGATAATAACGAAAGTTACCAAGGTGTACAACGGTTTCTTATACGAGAAGCCGAGCAGATGTTTAGCGTAGGGCTTCGTGGGGACCAGCGAGTAAATCAGCATTATCACTCCGCAGGCAGTGAACGTGAGGATGGTTATGAGGTTCAGCGCCCAAATCAGCGGTATCGTGAATTGGCTGCCTGAAAAACCGAAATTCATGTAGACGGGGGAAGCGTTGATTTTTATGAGGTTTTCACCGATGGTTAACTGCCACCAAGGCATGAAGAGAGAAAGAACAAGCATTATTAACGTGATGATTCCTGCGGCGAGACCGAACCAGTTTATTTTTCTAACCATATCTGTCACCCTGTGTTAGTAAGCGAGCCAATGTTGTTTATCTGGGGAATGTGCACGGTGATTCCGCCGACGCCCACTGTCACGTTCGCCAGGGAAACGTTGATGTTGCCGCCTTGGAATTCAGCCTCAAGCTGGTTCACAGCGGATTGGCTCAAGTTTCCGCCGACGTTTATCACCGCGTTTGCGCCGGCTGCTATGTTTAGGGGCTGTATCGAGACATCGCCTAACGTGACGTTGTCGGCTCCGACCACTTGGGCTGAAAACTGGTCCAGTGCAATCTGGAAGTTGAAGGGATTAGTGAAGTTGAACGGGTAGTTGAAGGCTCCCGTGGCTGAGTCGTACGTCGGCTGCCCAATAGCCTGCGGCATCTGAAAGTTGGATATGGACTTTGCCACATTGGATGATGATGACTGTGAACCGCTGGAGCCTAAGCCGCCGAGCAGGCTTTGAAACTCGGGAGGAATGACTAAGCCAGCCAAGTTGCCCCTGTACTCGTACACCACGTACGCTATGGGACCAACTACTATGGCTATAGAAAGCAACGTTAAAGCAACCTTAACTTTATCCGTACACTTTACCCTGACCTATTAAATCAACAGCTAAGCCTTTTAATTTTTCCGTAACAAAGAACCGCGGCTTAATTGTCCAACACCTGAACAACCCCAGCGCCGCGTCTTGAACGCTCCTTCTGAAGCAGAGTCGACTGTTGAGATGTTATGTTTCCGCGCGGGTTTTGTTGTAGGGTGTGCTCAGGACCTCTTTGACCTTGTTGGTTATCACTGGTCCAAGCCCGTTCACGGATTTCGACCAGTCATCCGCGTTTATCAGGGCGTTCAGGGGCGTCTGGTAAGATTCAAGTATCGCCTCCGCCTTCTCCCTGCCGATGCTGGGCAAGCTGGCGACGAAGTACACTTGCGCGTCAGAAACCGTGTCGCACCGCTTGAACGCATGCACCACCGGGCTTCTTTTCTCTACGAACTGCTCCTGCTTAGCTGCGGTGTAGAGGAAATCAACCGTTTCCTTCTGGGAAGCCGTGTTGATTATGGCGACGCCGTTCTTCGCGAGGTTAAACATTGCGCCCCAAATCGCGCTGGGCTGGATGTGGCTGAACTTGTAGATTATCGGCAGGTAACCCTCCAGCACGATAAGCGACTTCGGGTAGGCGTCTTTAAGCGTGAAAAGCTGCTCGAAAAGGTACCGCCTCGTCAACGTGTAGACGAAGTCGTGAACCGTCTTGCGTTCAACGGCGCACTGGTCAGAAAGCACGTAGTCACCCTTCTCCAGCAGCTGCGTCTTAACGTTGACGCCTCGCTCAATCAAGCCTTTGACGACCTTTGCGGCGCTGCTGGCTTCACGGCTGTCCACGATGATGGTGGGTTCCTCGCCAGCCTTCTTCTTATCGTTCATGTATGGAAGCAGAGTCTCAGTTCCTGACACGTCAATCAACCCTGAAGTTACGTATCCGTCGCTGCAGGCTTATTTCGCTTTTGCACATAGACAACGCTAACTTGAGAAAACAGCCGCAGTCTTCCCTTATTAGCAATTGGTAGAGGCGTAGTATGACCGACCGCAAGCGGTTGGCAGAGGCTATCTGAAGAACTTATGGCGCGTCCGCTAAGACATGATAAAGACGTGTTTGCTGCTTTCGCTGCTGCCTGACTTACTCGTATCTTGTCAAGAACAGTGGTTTCCTCGCTTCCCTGCGCCTCGCTTCCAAGGGCACATACTTTAACGAAACAAAATCAAGCCTTTGGCTGAAGCCTTCCTTTCTGCCTTTGTAAAATTCTTTTTGTGAACTGCATGATTTCTCGTTTTGACAATCCATCGACCTACACCCTTCGTAGAAGGTACTCCACGTGATTGGATATATGCACTTGTGACTGTCATGTGACAACAACAAACCTTGCTTTATAAGGTTCAGAAGAAGAAAAACACGATGGAAACTGCTGAGTGATTACAGACTGCGTTAAAAAAATATTGATTTAACAAAAATAAAATGGAGATGTTGTGGGTTTATGGTCCCTTTTTGGTTATCTCTTTGATGACGCCTGCAGCTACTGTCGTGCCCATGTCCCTGATTGCGAAGCGTCCCAGCTCTGGAAAGTCCGCGTACGTTTCGACGGCTATCGGGTGCAGCGGCTCCATTCTCACCAGCGCCGCGTCTCCTGTCTTGAGGAACGCCGGCTTCTCTTCAGTTGTCTGTCCTACGGTTTTCTTAATCAGTTCGGTGAACCTGCATGCGATCTGTCCCGTGTGGAAGTGCAGTACAGGCGTGTACCCTGCTGCGATGGCTGTTGGGTGGTAGATGACGATGACTTGCCCGATGAACTCCTTGGCTACTGTGGGCGGGTTTTCGACTGGTCCTGCCACGTCGCCTCGGTGAACGTCGGTTTTCGCTATGCCTCTTACGTTCATGCCGATGTTGTCGCCTGGCTCCGCAATTGGGATGTTTGTATGGTGCATCTCGATTGATTTGACCTCGCCTGTCTTGTTGCCGGGCATGAAGACGATGTTTTGTCCAGCCTTGAGGGTTCCTGTTTCAACTCTGCCGACTGGCACTGTGCCGATGCCCGTGATGCTGTAGACGTCTTGGATTGGGATGCGTAAGGCCTTGTTAGTCGCTTTCGGCGGAACTTCAAGAAGGTCTAACGCGTCAATCAACGTTGGACCATTGTACCATGGCATCTTGTCGCTTTTCTTCGTCAGGTTGTCGCCTGTCCAGCCTGAGACTGGTATGAAGTTGATTTTCTCGACCTTGAAGCCTACTCTTCGGAGCATTCTTGTAACTTCGTTCTTTATTTCCTCGTATCTCTCCTGGCTCCAGTTAACAGAGATGTCATCCATCTTGTTAACAGCAACGATCAACTGGCGAATGCCCAAGGTGAACGCTAGGAACGCGTGCTCCAGTGTTTGACCGCCTGGCCCGATGCCTGCTTCAAACTCGCCTTTCTTGGCTGAGCAGAAAAGAACCGCGGCATCAGCTTGGCTGGCGCCTGTAATCATGTTTTTGACGAAGTCTCTGTGTCCTGGCGCGTCGATGACAGTGTAGTTGAATTTCTTAGTCTCGAATTTCAGGAATCGAAGGTCAATCGTGACTCCTCTTTCCCGTTCTTCCTTAAGGTTGTCCAGGACCCAAGCGTATTTGAATGTGCCTTTGCCCATTTTTTCGGCTTCTTCCTCGAAGGCTTTGATTGTTCTTTCGTCGATTGCACCTGCTAAGTAAAGAAGGTGACCTGTGGTTGTGGATTTTCCGTGGTCAACGTGCCCCATGATGATGAGGTTTAAGTGGGGTTTTTCTGATTTGCTCATTTTTATCTTCCTCTATTAGTGCTTACCTATTTATGAAATTCGTTAACACATCAGTTCTTCCAATTATTTTAAGTTTGTGCGTCTGCCTCGCGTGTTAGGGTTGCACAATTAGAGAGAGCGGCGGGAAGGAACCTTGAAGTTTCCTAGGAAAAAATGGTTTTTTCGCGGGCAATTGCCTTATTAGCCGTTGCTTAGCTATTGGCTACTTATGAGTGCAAGCGATGGAATGGTTCAAGGAGTGTCTGTGGTTACAACCACTTGGAATGAAAGAGAAAACATTGAGGAGTTTGTTCTCGAGGTCAGGCAGACGCTCAAGGGTTTTCCTCATGAAGTAATAGTTGTTGATGACAGCTCTACGGATGGAACTTTGGATGCGGCGAGGCACGTCGCTGATGTAGCGGTTTCTAAACGTCGGGAGGGGCAAACTAAAGGTTTGCTTTTCGGTATGAAGATGGCAAAGTTCCCCGTGATCGTGACAATTGACGCTGACTTAGAAAACGACCCAGCGCTCATACCGAGCCTCGTTCAGAAATTGGGCGAGTGCGATTTGGCGGTGGCTTCGCGGAAAGCCGTTCCCAGGTTTTCTGAGAGGTGGGCTTCCAAAACGCTGGGCAAAAGGCTGGGCGTCTCAGATTTTTTCTCAAACTTCAGGGCTTACAAGAAGGAAGTAGTTGCAGGCTTAAGCTTGAAGGGTGGCGAGACTTTCGGCGGCGAGCTGCTGGTCAGCGCCAAGAAGAACGGTTTCAGGATCGGTGAGGTAAAGTATGAGTCGCCGCCTAGACGCAGCAGCCCCCGTATCGGCGGCACAGTGAAAGCTAACTTCAGAATTATGGCTGCCACGCTCAAGTGCCTCATCATCTTCTTATTTTAAAATCCATAGTCGTTTTTGTGGTTTGCTCGCCTGAGGGCTTTGACCAAAAATGTTGTCTTTTTCTACTTGACTTTGGCTGGCAACTCGATGATAAATTTCGTTCCCTTGCCGTTTTCACTTTCAAAACTGATCTTCCCACCCAAGGCGTCAACCAAACGCTTAACGACAGCTAACCCAAGCCCTTGACCTTTGGATTTCGTCGTTACCAACGGCTTGAACATTTTTTCCTTTACCTCGTCAGGGATGCCTTTGCCCGTGTCGGAGACGGCTATGCAGACTTTGTTTCCTTTTCTGCAGGCAACAAGCGAGAGTTCTCCACCGTCAGGCATGGCTTGAATCGCGTTATTCGCCAAGTTGGTAAGTGCACGCCTGATGAAGGATGGGTCGGTTTTCAAGGTTAAATCGTCCTTGATGTCGATTTTAATCGTTATATTATCGGGAAGATTGAAATTTTGAAAAACGCCGGCTATCAAATCAGGCAGGTTGACGACTTCGCGCTCAGCGATTAAGGGTCGCGCGTAATCCTGCAGGTCAGCGACGATTTTGTTGATGTAAAAAACGTTCTCCTCGATTGCGTCGAGACTTACCTGCATTTCATGTTTCCATTCGTTTTCCGGTTTCTCACGAAGCGCTTCCTTTAACAGGTACACGTCGCCTTCGATGGCTTGCAATGGATTGCGTATGTCATGCCCGACCATAGCAGCGGTTTCACCTATAGCTATTAAACGTTCAGTGCTCTTCAGCCTGTTATCCTGTTCATCAACGATTTTCTTGAGGTTCTTGACGTATTTTTCAAGGGTCATATATTTTTTTATTCTTTCGATGTTGTCGTCGGTCTCTTTCATTAGGACAGCGGTTATGATGTTAAAAGCGATTATCTCGTCATACTGGCTGTAAACTCCGTCTTTGACACGCTGTTTGAGGATTTGCATGATTACCTTTTCAACCTGAAAATGCTCAGCTCCTATGTAACTCTTCAATGTGCTGTGGAAAACCGCGTAGTTTGAGCCTATATTTTCAGGCTTAACGCTGTATGAAACTTCAAGCAGCCGATAGAATGCATCTTTATTCAAGAAAGCCAAACGTGACAAGGCAGCGTCAACACATTCAAAGATCATTCTTTGAACTGTGCCATCGACTTCTTCCATAAAAAAGGAGTTGCAGTATAATTATATTAATTTTTTCCACACCCCTTAACTGGGAATTCTCGCGGACAAGCAGAGAAAGCGTTAAAACTACATGCCTCACCTTAGATTCGCTCGGATATTCTCTTATTCCAGTTTTTGGCGGCGCATTTTTCAGCGAGCTTTGTTATTGGAGAACCATTGATTTTGTCAGGGGTCTATTTGCGTGCTTTAGCGTCCTTTTCTTTAGCCATCAGGTACTCACAATACTTCATCATTGTGCAGTCAGCCTCTCGAGCTCGTTTCTTGATATCTTCATATATTTTTGCATCAATCGTTATGGTCTTGTATCCTTTTCGCGGCAAAAAAATTCAGCTCCTTTCGAAATTATATGTGCAACCGAACATATAATTGGAATGGTGAAACAAACGTACGTACATTCTGAATTCCTAGCCGAGTTTATTCTGAAACCTTAAATGTACGCCCCGTTAATTATCGTTGCAGAGGGGAACGATAACGCCCAAAAAAGGCTACAAAAGCATCACAGTCAAGGCGGAAGTGTACAATTACTTCTTTAATGAATGGCTCAAAGTAAAGGATGAATACGCCATAAAGAGGGGCATCCGAAGTTTCTCAGCCTACGTCACTTATCGCTTAGCGCAACTCATGAACGAAGAAAAGAAAAACGAGGGCAAAAGCAAATCTTCTAAACCAGCATGAGCCTACGTTCCTTCATAAAAAAGCGCCTTTCAATCATTTACACGCTTTCAACTTGCTTTTTGATTACTGATAGATGAGATTGGTTTTGAATGAAAGTTGGCTTGAAAAGGTTTGACCAAAAAATATAATTCATGCAGTCTGCATAGTTAATTTTGGGTTTTTTGTTTTGTCCAGTGACGACCGAGCCGTTCTAAAGAATTTGCTGCTTTATCTGAAAACCAAGTCGCTTACTTCAGAGAACGTTTTTAAGCGGGAAACAAGGGAAGTGGACGAAATGTTCATGGACCTTCTAGGCGTCTTCCAACGGTACAGTGACAACGCGCCAGAAGCTGACAAGCAGACGCTCAGAAGCATGCTGGACCTGATCATTATAATCAGCGAACAGGTGCACTCGTCACACAGGCAAGCTGAAAGCACGATCGGCGACTTCAAGAATTACGTGACTGCACTTGAAGGCACTTACAAGAGCGTCAACGGGGACTTTGAAAAATCGGTCACGCAGCCTGCAGAGAGGGAAGCTGAGGAGAAGGATAAGGAGGAAGAGGAAAGAGCCAAAGCGTTAGAGGAGATAAGCAGGAAGGTTAGACCAAGATTTTACGAGTAACTTTTTGTAAAAACGACTTTTTGGGAGGCGATACATGTGCAAATGGGATTTGTAAAGTTGGCGTCAACAGATGACGTGAAACTGAACAGCATGAAAGGGTTCACGGTTAACGGCCAGAAAATATTGCTCGCCAACGTGAACGGAAACTACTACGCCATCGGCGACATCTGCATGCACAGGGGTTGCCAATTATCCAAGGGGAAACTCGCGGGCGAAACAGCGGTATGCCCGTGCCACGGATCCGTGTATAACCTTAAAACAGGCAATTTCCTTAAAGGACCCACGAAGAAAGGCGAACCAAGATACGAGTTAAAAATCGAAAACAACGACATCCTGATTAATTTGTAAACTACCTTTCGATTAGTTCAATAAGTGTTCCGTCTGGGTCTTCAACAAAGGCTATTGTTGGTCCGTTCGACCCCAGTTTGAAGGGTTCATCGGTAATCGTTACTTTTTCCTTGCGCATGGCAGTGATGGTCTGGCTCATATCCGAGACTGTGAAGCCTAAATGATCAAACAACCGCTCCTCGTACTCGGGCTGGCTGAACTTCTTTTGGTCGCGGTATAAAGTTAACTCGAGCGTGCACCCCTTGCCCTTTGGGTCTTGAAGAAAAACGATTTCAGCGTTAGTCTGTTTGATTTCTCGGCGGCTTAAGACTTTCAAGCCTAAAAGTCTTGTGTAAAAATCAATTGACCTTTCGACGTTGCTTGTGCGGATACTTGCATGAACAAACATGACTTTTCTCCTTAAACTCGTTTCAATAATGACCACTAAAAGCATATTTAAAGTTGTTTTGGTTAGTACTAACGGAAAGCTATTTTGTATTTTGTGCTCAAAAGTTTTTTTAAAAAACTAACTTTTGCGTACTCGTAAACATCTTGATCTATAATAGCATCCTCAGGTGATATTGCTCGAAGATTTTTACCGAGTTTATCACTTTGATAATCAAGGTACTCTTCCCGAGTATTTCTGGCAATGATGCTTGCCGCCGCAACCGCAATATATTCTTCAGCCCTAGGTTGTTGAATGACTTCAAGTTTGTTAATATCAATAACTCTACTTAGTCGTTCTTCTGTTTTAAGTCGGTCGAATTCATCAATAATTATTCTCATTTTTGCGTAATCTTTATGGACATTATCAAATACTTTTTTTATAACGGTAGCATGTCCCCATGCTATTATGTCATTCATTGTCTTTTGTTCATCTTTAATCTCATCAAATAAGTTGTTAAATCTGGCACTAGTTATGATTACCTTATCAAACGGGTAATTATGACCAGTAATAAAGTGAGCCAGTGATCTTATTTTTGGGATTGTGAGTTCCTTGCTGTCCATTATTCCCCGCGCCTGAAGCTCAATGCTTTGTTCTTTGGTTAAGGCCACTGCTGACACAACAATGGGACCTAGCCATTCACCCTTTCCAGCTTCATCAGAACCTATAGTAATTTTTTTAGAATATTTTTGTGACAACTCCTTGAGAACTTCAAGCATAAGTTCTGTCGCTTCTTCTTTCGTCGCTATAATCTTGCCAGTTTTATAACCTATTATTAAATAGTCATTATATTTAGCTCGAAAAGCTTCATTCTCGTTCAAAGTGCTTAACGGTTCTACTCCAACTCTTCGCGACAGTAAATCTTTAAAACGCTTAATTTCGCTAGACCTTACTTTGAACGTTTGACTCATAGTTTTTCAACCATTAGAAATATGCAAATATTTCTTCAGTAGATTCTATGGCATAGGTAGCTTCTTGTTCTATAATTGGGTCGGCACCATGTACAATATTATTCCTTAAATTCCTTATGTCCCGGATAGGTTTTGGATTATACAAGATTGCATGATACTTGTTTTCTAATAAGTCGATTTTAGCTCCTACATTATCACCTTCTTGTTCTGCCCTAGATCCCCCCACAGTTGAGAGTTTCTCAGATACTATTAAGTCTAAGACAACATCACAAAAAGTAACGATAACCATCCGATCAACTTCATCGATAATTGACAAATTATGTACATAGTTTAGTATCTTTTGGGCTCGATTAACTCGAACGGGGGTTGTGTCTCTACTTATAATATGGGTTGCTTCGTTCGATATGTTTTCTATTTCTGTAAAAACGTTATTGAAAACAAGTTGATTTGCTGGCGAGGACTTAATTAGTACAATACCAGTACTAAACACGTCGATATGTACTGCCTTGCTTAGGTCTGATCTATTTAATCTCATTTTTAACATAATAGCATTAGATGGATTTGGATCAATCGTTACCGCGAATCTTTGCTTTAACAATCTTTCGAATTTCTTTAGACACATACCGTCGCATATTTGTGGAATATTCAATGCTTTGTTTAATGATCCGCTCATTTTTCTCAAGCCTTTAGTTATCATCTATTCTGTTGTTCTATAAATAATATCACAGTTTTTTAAAAAGTCGCTCCGCAATTACTGAAAAAGCCATGGAGTTAGTGGTGGAAACAATAAATGATATCATCTGAAAAGATTCACACAAACGAATGATAATAACAATCAACCCAAGGATGTATGAAGTTTATTTTGCCAACCCTGATTGGTTACGCAAAAAACTTATCACTAATTCAAAAGGCTTCTTTGAAATGTCAAACATCGCTAAAGAATTACCTTTTGTGGTTTCAAAATTTGCTATGGTTAGCCTCATAGAAGAATGCATGCGCCCAGCTGGTCAAGTGCCAAGGCAAGACGTCATGGATTTTACTGCATTCAATGAGTAATACTACAACTGCTTTTCACTGTTTAAATTCTTACCGCCAGAGCTTTTGGAGTCAAGTTTCTTACGTTGCACTCACCTTTGGGCTGTTTTCCAACTAATTCGCTGTCCAAATGACAGATGACTTCTTGTGTCTTGAACGCTTTGGCGAACTCTAAGGCTGCTATCAACGCCTTGTACTCGGCTTGGTTGTTGGTTGCCTCCCCGATGAAGCGTGAATCCGCCTTAATGACCTGCCCTGCTTCCGTTACTACAAGATACGCGATGGCGGCTTTTCCAGGATTTCCTCTTGCACCACCATCGGAGTAAAGCAGTAAACGCTCAAGCATGGTACTTCCCTTCTTGATGATGTTAACCTTTGTTTTATTATTTAAAGCGTTAAGTGCGTTAAATCTTATTTAAGGCAAATGTCGGCTCCTCCAATCTGCGGGCTGTAATCAAGCCTTCGTTAGCTTTAGCAACCGTGGCGCATGCTGCGGCGTTATGAATTTTGTATATCCTGTTAATATATTATCTATTCGAATAGTAGAATAGAAGGTTTGCCAGTGAACACTGAAGAGCCAAAAAATCCCTCTGAACAAGAAACTGCATATTCAAGCTACGTTAAGACTGGACTATCCACAGAAGAAGTAACGAAAAAGCTTCAACAATACGGCCCTAACGAAATCCCTGAAAAAAAAGTTGGTTCTTTTCGCAAGTTCGTGGGCTATTTCTGGGGACCTATTCCCTGGATGATAGAAATTGCCTCAGCACTATCTATTATTATACAGCACTATGACGATTTCGCGATTATTTTTACGTTGCTAATTGTAAACGCCGTAGTGGGATTTTGGCAAGAACGGAAAGCAGACAACGCCATAGAATTATTGAAAAAGCGACTTGCCCCCAAAGCTCGAGTGTTGAGAGACGGAACATGGCATGAGATACCTTCAAAGGAACTTGTCCCTGGGGACATCGTCAGGGTTCGCTTGGGCGACATTGTCCCTGCCGATGTTAAACTTATAAAAGGCGACTATTTGCTCGCGGATGAATCCGCGTTAACTGGAGAATCCCTGCCAGTAGAGAAGCACGTTTCTGATGTAGCATATGCAGGAGCTATCATTAGGCAAGGAGAAATGGACGCTTACGTCGTAGCAACAGGAACAAGCAGCTTCTTTGGCAAAACCGCCAAACTCGTGTCAGAGGCCAGAACCGTAAGCCACTTCCAAAAAGCAGTCATAAGAATAGGAAACTACCTGATCATACTCGCGGCAATAATGGTTTCCGCAGTTGTCATCGCATCGCTCTTTCGACATGTCAACCCATTAGTTATCGTGCAGTTTGCACTGGTTTTGGTTGTAGCTTCGATACCTGTAGCGTTGCCTGCCGTTTTGACGGTTACAATGGCTGTTGGGGCAATCGTCCTTGCCAAAAAAGAAGCTATCGTGAGCAAGCTGGTTTCAATTGAAGAAATGGCTGGAGTTGACGTTTTATGCTCAGACAAGACGGGCACGATAACGAAGAATGAACTTACTATTGCAGAAGCGCAAGCCTGGGGCAAATTCGAAATCGATGACGCTCTCCTCTATGGTACATTGGCGTCTAGGGAAGAAAATCATGATCCCATTGATGATGCTGTCATAACCAAAGCCAGGTCGATAAAAGCGGTTGCTGACGTTCTTGGTCGATACAGCGTGGTTGATTTTAAGCCCTTTGACCCTATTTTGAAGAGAACCGAAGCCACGGTAGAGAACCGCGATGGCGGTCGCTTCAAAGTGGCCAAGGGTGCGCCGCAAGTGGTTTTGTCTCTTGTTTCCAACAATGCAGAAATCGAAGATAGAGTTAACGAAATTGTAAACACTTTTGCAAGCAAGGGTCATCGAGCGTTAGGCGTAATTAAGGGAGACGAAGAGGGCAACTGGCAATTTGTTGGTCTGCTTGCCATTTACGATCCGCCCCGCGAAGATTCTGCCCAGACAATAAAAACAGCTCAGCAAATGGGCATAAACGTCAAAATGGTCACTGGCGACCACATTGCTATAGCTAAGCAGATTGCTCAGGAAGTTAATTTAGGCACAAACATAATACCCGCTTCTTCATTCACAGATAAGCCCGATAGCGAAGCTGAAGGCATCATTGAGAATGCGGATGGTTTTGCCCAAGTTTTTCCCGAGCACAAATATCGTATCGTTGAGTTACTTCAGGGAAAAGGGCACATTGTTGGCATGACAGGCGATGGCGTTAACGATGCTCCAGCATTAAAGAAAGCGGATGCAGGGGTTGCCGTTGCTGGAGCCACTGACGCGGCTAAATCCGCAGCGGATGTGGTTCTAACGAAGCTGGGGCTTTCCGTCATCATCGACGCGATAAAAGAAAGTCGCAAGATTTTCGAACGCATGACTAATTACGCCGTCTACCGCATCGCTGAGACTTCTCGAGTACTGATTTTCATTAGTCTTGCAATTCTTGTCTTTAACTTCTATCCAGTGACAGCAGTTATGATTGTCATTCTTGCATTGCTCAATGACATACCTATCATGACAATTGCGTATGATAAGGTGAGGGTGCAAGAGAAACCCGTTCGCTGGAACATGCGTGGCGTATTGATGGTGGCTTCTCTGCTTGGCGTGACAGGTGTCGTTTCAAGCTTCGGGCTCTTAATAGTTGGCTTATACGTATTCCACTTAAGCGTTGGTACGCTTCAGACGCTGATTTTCCTCAAAATGGCTGTTGCCGGGCACCTCACGATATATTTGGCGCGAACTGGAGTACGCCATTTCTGGAAACGCCCCCTTCCAGCCAGTATTCTCTTTGTAGCCACAGAGGGGACTCAAGCTGTTGGCACATTGTTCGCTGTCTTTGGTGTATTTATGAATCCGATTGGGTGGGGATTCGCTGCCTTCGTCTGGGGTTATGCATTGCTCAGTTTCCTGATAACCGACCAGCTGAAGATTCACTTCTTCAGATTAATGGGACACGAAGAAGGCTTGTCTAACAGACAACAACCTCTCGTTGATGCGTCTACATTTTCTCATGTTAAACAATCTTTTTTCAAAAATTCAAAAAAAATCTTCCAGCACTAAAAAATAAGAGAGCTAAATGCCTATCACCTTTAGAAAAGGCAAAATAAGAAGTTAACACCATTTTTGACCGCTGCCAATTTTGGGATAGTTATGTGCATGCATTTTTCTGCTCAGAACTTTGTTTCGCTATTTTCTTTGACGCTTCCTGAAAGTTTAACCTCTTCCAGTTCTGACATAATCTCTATGTTGTAGACGCGCCAAACATCTTCTCGCGCTATTAAGTCGCAACTTAACCAAACACAAAAGTCCCAACTTATTTTTTTTAACCACCAAGAAATTTAACAAGAAAATTTTCCAGCATAAAGACCACTAACAGGTCAATCAGCAATCCGATTGAAAGTTATTGTTCATGCACAATCACATTCGTTTATGAACCAAAGAACCCCATAACTAGTTGAGTAATGGAGAAGGAAATTTGACTGACAGTTTACTCGGCGCAACAAAACTAAACAAGCAAGAAATCCAGTTTGCCCTTCTGAAACACGAAAAAGAATGGAGCAACGCCAAAAATTCGAGAAGAGGAAAATTGGACATCATAGCGGAAATCCTGCTTTTCTGCGAACAACAAAAAAGCAAAACCAGCATCATGTACAACGCAAACCTCAACTACGGACAGCTGAAAAGCCAAATCAGCGCTTTAACAGCTCAGGGTTTGCTTCAGAAAAACGTGAACAAGTACGTAACTACAGAGAAGGGTTACCGCTTTCTTGAATTGTTCGCTCAACTCAACGATTTAATGGATGAATTTAGGAGCATCAAATGAAACCGTAACGGCTTACCCTCAAACGGAACGGCAACATCGGACTTCTAGTTAGCCGACTTTCGAAATAATTCTTTTAAGACCTCACGGTTAAGGGAACCCCATATGACTTTATCAAACCTTTACATCGCCGCGGCGGAAGCATCATTTTTCATCGGTGCTATCATCTTCACCTATTGCTTTGGCCAAATCTATGACTGGTGGTACGCCCGAAAGAAACGAGCAATCAGCGTCAGAGGCAGCCGCCGATAAGTTAAGAAAAGACGCAGCGATGATTTTACGCAAGAAGCATTAAATAGAATAATAGTGGTATGTTTCAGTCAGTCACCGCTAAAACGCAAAGTTGTGGAGTGAAAAAAGTTGCTCGTAACAAACAAGGAATTGATGGTTCCAGCCAGAAAAAACGGCTACGCCATCCCAGCGTTAAACGTACAGAACATGGAAAGCATCAAAGCCGTTGCTGAAGCAGCAGCGGAAGAAAAATCACCCGTCATCCTTCAGATAACCCCGAGCGTCATCAAGTACGCGGGGCTCGACTACATCGTGGCTTTGGCGAAGACAGCGGCGCAAACCGCATCCGTGCTCATGGCGATCCACCTTGACCACGGCGAAGACTTCGACACCGCCGCCAAATGCGTCAACGCAGGCTTCAGCTCAGTCATGATTGACGGCTCCTTCCTGAGTTTCAACGAAAACGTCGCCGTGACCAAAAGAGTCGTGGACATGGCGCACCCGAAAGGCGTCTCAGTTGAGGCGGAACTCGGCAAGCTTGCAGGCGTCGAAGAGCGCAGCGTGGAAGAAAAAGAAGCCATCCTCACCGATCCTGACAGCGCAGTTGAATTCGTGCAGAAAACAGGCGTCAACACGTTGGCAGTAGCCATCGGCACGTCACACGGCGCCTACAAATTCAAAAGCCAGTCAAAGCTGGACCTTGAACGCTTGGAAATCATCAACCGAAAAGTCGGTATCCCGCTGGTGCTTCATGGAGCGTCAAGCGTGCCGCAGTGGATTGTGGAGAAAGCCGAGAAGTACGGTGCCCAGCTGGAGGGTGCAAAGGGCGTTTCGGAGGAGCAGCTTCAGCAGGCGATTAAACGGGGCATCGCGAAGATAAACACCGACACGGACCTTCGGCTGGCTTTCCTGGCGACGGTGCGGGAAGTTCTGACGACGCAGCCCAAGGAGTTTGACCCGCGGAAAATCCTCGGACCAGCCAAGGATGCGATGAAGGAAGTTGCGAAGGGCAAGATGCGGCTATTCGGCAGTTCGGGAAAGGCATAGTCACCTCTTCCTAAGCAGACAGACATGAATGGGTTTGTACCTGAATGGCAAGTTGACTTTTTGTCTCTCAGTAACTACTAGCCATTTTTCAAAATGTTGCGCAAAAAATGGTCGATTCACTGCAAAACATTTGTTGTATGTCAATTGTTTCCTTTATAATATAGAAGGATAAAAAAAATAGGAGATACAGACCTATTGCAGGAATGCTTGAACCAAATAGGATTTTGAAGCCAAATCCAAATAACATACCTTAATAATTAAGGAGTCTTATCTAGTTTTTGAATGTTTAACAAAATTTCTAGGTGTAATAGCACCTCAGCAATTTCTTGGGATGCCACATCACTACCTTTATTGGTCAGTGTGTAAATTTTCTTTCTTCTACTTGACAATCTTTTAATATAACCATTCTTTTCAAGCCTGTTTAATACAGGATACACTGTACCTGGACTCATTTGAATGGAATAGTGTTTTTCAATGGCAAAAATTATGTCAGTTGCAGTCACGATGCATGATTCAGATAATATTTGGACAATTAAAGCAGGTAAACATGTGTTAATAAGTCTTTTTTGGATAACCTCGAGAAACGTGCCCTTGCTTACTTTTTTCTTACCGAGCCTTTCATTGCTGTTTGCGAACATTTTTCGGAATCACAGTTCCTGTGATGTTACTTAAGCATACGATTGTCTCGAAGGATCATTTAACGCGCATGTACGTACTCGTCAAAGATTTAGGAAGCGTTGTCTTATAAAACTACCTCTGTTTTTGAATTAATAAGGAAGCTGGCGAAAATCGCCCTTAAATAGTCTGATGCATTTTAAATATCCGGAGTTATCATAATAGAAAAAACGTCAAAATCATTTATATCACAAGAACTTGAGTAATACGATTTAGTGGACTTTATGTCAGGAACACGGCTTTTGGAGGGACCAAAAGCTGTGTCAATGTTAACACAGTCGAAAATCGTAGTTGCAGTTGTGAATGATTGTAGTAATGTTTAGAAAAATTGATTTAAAAGAATCTTAATCCAAACAAAACCCCTAATTGAATGGTTTGTTCATGTATTGAATTTTCTAAATCATTCAATCTCTTCTTACGGTGTACTTCAGCTACAATATGAACGCCATTGTACAGTTGCATTTAGGCGTCTATCTTTTAGTTGATTGAGTTGCTAATAATACAAAAAATCCTGAAGGTGTGCACATTCTCTTTTGAAAGAAAATAAGAAAAAGGAGGAATTTTGGATTTTTCAACGGTTAATCTATGTACTGGTAAACAATGTAAAATATCATGTTATAGTTGATGTTGCCGACAGTAAAGGGATCATTAGTGTTGCCGTATATGTAATAATAATAATTCATGTTTCCGTCAAGGACTTCCGCGAGAACCACAGTGGTGGGAGGGCTGCCAAAGGAATAGTCATAGACAGATTGAGGAACCCACATCGAATGACTTCCAGGGTTGGCGATGGTGCACGTCAAAGGCCCCGATCCAGCGACAGTTCCAACATTTTGATTGTCAATCTCAACAGTAGCAGCCAAATCAGTATCGTATCCCCAATAATAGCCGTACGGATATTGCACTGGGTATTCATCGTAGACATAGAACGTTAAAGTAGGATGTAAGATCAATTGAATTGAGTCTAGTTCAAGCGAAGTTTGGGCTCCGTTGTCATAGCCGAGAACCATTACATAGTTGATAGGACCATCATATACGCCGTTCGAATTCCCGCAATCGATAAAGTATGGCGTATTCGTGCGTATGTAATTATTATAAAGCTGATACCAATGCGAATCGTCTGGTGATACGTAGACGTAAAAGTCGCTAGCGTACCCATAGTCAGAATAGCCACTGATGTACACTTCGCCACTTCCAGGACTGTTAAGTTCAGTAATTATGTATCCTAAAGATTTATACTGAAGGGCACATATGTTCGAATAGGTACCATCGGGATTTTTACCAAGAATGGAGGACGGATAGTATATTGGTGCCCAACCGGCGGTGGGATAAGAATAGACGCCTTCGTATGGTATGGAGTTAGCCCAATACTGTGGAGTTATTGTCGGGCTAAAGATGCCCAAGTTGTTGTGATACGTTGAACCACCTACTCTGAGATATTGGTCGCTATCGTAATAGCCTAGTACAATGCTCACCGCAGAACTAAAGGAATCACTTTGTAGGTTAGCCCAGTTTTGCACAAGGTCGTTGAAAAAAGTTTGTCCTACCCAGAACCAGGCACAGCCATCTTCGTCAAGGGGGCTGTTATACACAAGCTGTATGAGATCATATACGGCAGTAACTATTGAAATGATAAGTCCTAAAGCAAAACCGGCAGGGCCACCGACAGCGCTGTACACCGCATCCACAATCACTTCTGAAATAATTGTGTCAGCGAGGGTTGGATATAAATAGAAGAAGTAGCTCGCAAGTCCGCTTTGCACCTGGGCATGGAATAATTGATTTCCAGTGTCAGACCAGGTCGCGTTAGGAGAAATAGAGTAATATGCTCTATCGTCATGTGGGTATGCTATGCCTGATCCGCTTACAAAATTAAGGCCATCCCACACGTAATAGTTAACACCTGAGACATAGGTCTCCGGGTCGTCCATTGCCTGCATACTGTTTGTCGAAAGGCCACTTGATTCGGGTTCTGAGAGTGGTTGGCTAGTTGATGACGGCGATATGGATGTGCTTGCGGGGGAGACAGTCTGGTTAGAGGCCGTCTGGTGTGTCAATGAAGAAATAATCTGACTGATCGTTTGTGGCTCGTTATTCGTTGATTGCATCGCCGAAGACTGAGTGGTTCCTATTGCCGATACTGCGTTATTCGTTGATTGCATCGCCGAAGACGGAATTGCAGCGTTGATTAATGTTGTTACCCCATTTACAGTGATCGAGCTATCTGTGCCGTTTCTGTTAATATCCACGGTCGTCACAGACCCTGTCGGGCTTGTGATGGTCATCAGAACTTTAGTACTTGAGATGTTTTGCTGCGTAATTTGTGTACCGCCAATTTCAAGGCCATCAGGTAAAGGGGTTATTTTGGGAGAAGAGTTAGAGCTATTAGAGTTGACTTTTATCGCTGCTTTAATTGGCGTGGTTAGCGCGGCTGAAAGCATTAGAAATATGATAATGCTAGCAATTATGACTAATTTAGTTTTCATTTTATTGCCTCCTTTGATATCTTTCATTTATTTGTTCTCTTTCTGCCCTTCTCTTAGGGCTAGGCGGTGACACGCCTCTATGGCAGTCAGCCAAGGATAGCCCTTGATGGACGCAAGAAATATTTAAGAGCTCGGATAGATTCGAAAATCGAAAAAATGAAACTCATGTTAAATGGGAAAAGCACGCGCGGCGCGCCAGACGGAGCCGGGAAGAGGCAAGAACTTAAATTGAAATGATGAGGAAACAACTACCTATGGATAAAATTTATTGTAGTAACTGTAACGCTGAAGTAACTCAGCACATGGAGTCTTGTCCAGCATGCGGTGCCTCTTTAAAACCAACCGTTGCAGTACCTACAACCTACACATTGCCAGACTACTCTGCAGAAACAAAACAGCCGGAAAAGACCAAGTCACCCGAATTAGCTATGTAGCACTTGGAATATTCTTAATAGTTTTAGGAATTTACTTAATGTTTCTTAGCCGAAGCTCCCTCTATGTCGGGCAAGCAATTAGCATCGTAGGATTGGCAGCTGGCACCTAGGGATTTAGAGATAGGTACTGGAAAAACAGAAAAAAGAGCACCGAAAAGCGAATTGACTACCGGTTACCTAGGTATGCTTGTTTTCTTTTTCGGTTTGGTTCTTCTTGTTATTAATGCGGCTTTGGGCCCAAAAAACGTGGTTTTAGGTCTAATCTTTTTGCTTTTAGGCTCTCTTGTTGGGTTTTACTAATTCTTATGGGGGCATTTTTGTTAGGGGAGAAGAGAAAGAAAGGCCATCTTCCCAGACCTACGAAGCAGCCCTTCCCTCAGCTCATCCAGCATTCTCAGCATGCTCCCAACGCCACAGTGTCTTCCCATGCTTATTTAATGTGTACTTGGCGCGCTAGCCATACAACTTCAATGTTTCGGCGGCATTCACGTTCCAATTTTCTGCTTGTCTGATTCGGGAATAAAGCTGCGAAGTGTAATTGCAGATAGTTAATACAGTGACACTAAAATCCAGGGCAGCGGCTGGCAAGACGGCTATTCTTTGTCCGGCAAATCAGAAGCGAGGCGTTGAGGAGCTTTTGAGGGTGGATAAAAAGTTGAGAACTTATGGTTCTGAGGAGGAAAAGACGGAGTATCACAAGAGGCCCCATATTGAAGCAGTTAACAGTTTCTTGAAGACACGGTTTAGCATGGCCAACAACAAAGTCAGAGGACTAGCCCAGGTAACATTCTATGCATTATGCAGTATTCTCTGTTTGGTGCTTAACAGAGAAGCGGCTCAGAGGATCGGTAGACATGAGAAGGCAGTATCACCGACATACTTTAACACTTAATTTAGGGACAAAGCGACGCGCTAGAGCAATAAGCGTGCTGATTGCTAGAGTCTTTTGAACAGAATAAAAATTACGAAACTCGAGAAAGGTATTCTTTTCTGTACAATGCGTTTAGTTCAAGAAGGCAAGAAACGAGCAAAATGATTGATGAAGTGCTAAAAGAATCTTGGCTAAGTTGCCATGTTCAAAAGCTTTAAATTTGAATAGTATAGAAATAGAATAATGGTGGAAAATTGGGCTACGCCTCACGGAGCAACAACTTCGAAGAGGGTTTGATGTTCTTTATTGGACAAGCTCTACTTGTCACAGGGCTGCTTTCTGGTTATTTAATAGGAATGCAAATGGAGCATAATGTTATGGTATCGAACATTTATTACCTTGAGACTATCGCAATATCAATAGCCTTAGTTGTAGTTGGTGTTCTCATGGTTATTTTTGGGTTTAAAAAAATACTTAAATCGATAAAGTGTCGAAATAACTAAACCATAATTCAAGAAATCTATGTTAAGGAATCCTACAAGTCTCAGTGCTCGGTGAAGGGCTTTAGCTGTTCAAGGTTTTTCTGGCAGTTGAAGGAGAGACGGCAGCATCAAGTTTAATTAATTAAGATTAAGAGCAGACTCATCTTATAGGGGAAAACTCGTGTTCTCAAAATGCACGTTGTTGCTATGTCTTCTAAAAAAGAATTTCATAGACCCAATGCTATGTGTTAAAGAGACAGGTTGCCACTGCCCTTTCAGATATTTCAGACAAAGAAAGTTGTAATCTATTATTCGATTTTCGAATGCAGGACAAAATATAAATAAACTATTATGAAACCTTCATATGAAGGCCGATTGTCCCTCATACGATTCCCCGTCTCTCGCTTATGAATGTAAGCGAAAGAAAACAAATTTGAAATAGAAAAGTGAGAGATCTGTGAAAAAACTATCAGCTTACCCGAGAATGATTCGATTTGAAGTTTTGTACGCGTCAGAAAACAAAGAAAGGTCAACCTGCTTGGAGGCAAGGAAAAGTCTATACACGGAGACAAGCAATCAAGTCTGAGGTGAAAAAAATGTTCAAAGACGATGAGTTCGCATCGCAGAATATGCCGATTTTGCAAGAACATGAGCAACCAGAATTAAACCTAAAAAACCATTATCCACTACGCAAAAGACTGATAATATCAGTATTAGCCATAGTCGCAATCGCAATCGTAGCCGCAGCGCTTCTTATCCCACAAGGAGCCGCTTCGATACCGCTCACCGTCAACTACACCGTCGGCGAAAAAATGATCTACAACACAACCGGCTTCCTTAACTATGCAGTCGCAAACTCGTTGCTCCCACCTGGAAACGACGGCTTAACTCCCAGCAACACTACTACGTCATACCAGGAAACCATGGATGTGCTCAGCTTCGACGGAACCTATTACACTCTAAACGACACTATGACCCTGAGCATGCCGCAGATAAGCAGCAGGCCGCTTAGCCTTTCATGGCTCGAAAAAGTAAACAACACTGGCTACTCCGAAATCATTTTAGCCTTTGGAGAAAACTCGACAAGCATCCCCGACGGTCTGCTCGATAAACCACAGTTTGTTCAACTGCTTAACCAGCCCGTGGTAAAAGTCGGTGATTCCGTCACAATCCCAGAAACATACCTTGGAAATGGTTCTTCAAGCTATCAGCTCCGAGGCGGCTTAACCTTAACATTCAAGGGAATTCAAGACCTCACCGTGCCAGCGGGCACCTACAAAGTATTCAAAGTAGACGTAACAGGCAACACGGTTCAGAAAATGAATTTGCCACTTCCACTAAATGGAATATACCTGCCTGCACCGCAACCGACGGCTACAATCACAACATCCATTATTAACGAACAAATGTACTTCGGATACGGCTCAATGCGGCAAATAGAAACAACAATGCAGTTAACCTCCGATTTCCAGTCATCAGTACTCAACTACACAATGACCCAAGATACCAACACAATTTTAAACCAAGAAATCAACCCATAACAGCCTTGTGCATTAGTCTGAAGCAGTAACGCCGCACATTAGTGACTAAAAGCCCCAACGAGCAGCTTTTGGTGCGCTCCTTATATGACATCTTTATTTAATTCCTTTTCTTTTCACTTTTGTATTCCAGTTTATTTCTCCTCACTTGCGAGATCAGTCGCAGCAGGTGATTAAGCGGGGCATTGCGAAGATAAACACAGATACTGATTTGCGGCTGGCTTTTTTGGCGACGGTGCGGGAGGTTCTGGCGACGCAGCCGAAGGAGTTTGACCCGCGGAAAATCCTCGGGCCAGCCAAGGATGCGATGAAGGAAGTGGCGAAGGGCAAGATGCGGCTGTTCGGAAGCTCGGGAAAGGCTTAGATGTTGCTTCCTTAGGAAACAGGTTTAAATTGGCTTAGGTTTGAGTTTGGTATGAATTGGTTTATACCTGAAAGCAGGTATCAATTTGTTGACACCTGTTTTTCCAGCGAATTTTATATTTTTTACGTAGAAAACGGAAAACTGTTTCAACTTGATTCAAGCTTTGAATCAAAAAATCAACCCGAAACAAGCCCTGATGAAAATAGGCCTACCGAGGGAGAGGGTCTAGTATTTACATCAAAATTCCAAAACAAAAATGGCATGCAGCGGGCTACTTCAGCGATTCTTTTAGCGCGGCAAAGTAGGACAGAACCTGCTCCATCTGCTCCTCAGACATGGACAGAATCGTCCGAACCGCAACCTTATGCTTCGGCGAAGAAGAAACAGCAATCGTCGCCAACGCGTAATCCAAGCTCGTGAACAGAGGCTCCCACGGGATGCTGACCCGCCTGCCCTTCAGGTTGTAGAGGGCAAGAACAAAAGCGCTGGCTCGGCTCAGGCTGTCCTTGAATGACTGAATCGAACCGCCGATGACCACGCTGTCGTAATCTTTACCCGCGATGAAACCCCTGATTACACTGTGATTCTGCTCCAAATTCTGGATCTCAGCAAACAGGTCCTGTTTAATCTTCGCTTCAGCATCCGACACTGCCATCACCGCTTCCCTCTAAGCTAAAAACAAGTAGATAAAAGTTTATTCCGCAACCATCCCCTTTTCCTCAAACCCAAACATGCCCGACCGAACGCCCAGGAACCATCAACATACGTTTCCAACGCAACACCACCCTACCCGCAACGACAAAAAAGCAAACAAAACAGCAACAGTGGAAAGCAAAACTCTTAATAGCCTATGGCTCAATCAAACAAGTTTCATGAGCCAAACCAAGGAAATCGAGCAGAAGTGGCAGGCTAAATGGGAAGCCGCCCACGTTTTCGAGGCGGACCCGGACCCAGCCAGAAAGAAACTGATGGTGACTTTCCCGTACCCGTACATGAACGGGCCACTCCACGTCGGGCACACCTTCACGGCTTCACGGGTTGACGCGTACGCCCGCTTCAAACGCATGCAGGGCTACAACGTGCTCTGGCCTTGGGCTTGGCACTGGACGGGGCAGCCGCTTCTGGGAGCAAGTCAACGCGTGGCTCGAGGCGACGAAGCCTTCATCAAAGTTCTCCGTGAAATCGACGGCGTACCAGAGGCGGAACTCGAAAAATTCGTCAACCCATTCTACATGGCTCAGTACTATACTAACGAGGGGCGCTTGGCTGTAAAAGGCATAGGCTTCTCCGTGGACTGGCGACGAGAGTTCACGACGGTCATGCCGACTTACCAGAAATTCATCGAGTGGCAGTACAAGAACCTCAGAGAAAAAGGCTACGTCACAAGGGGAACGCACCCAGTGGTTTGGTGCCCAAAGGACCAGAGCCCAACTGGTGACCATGACCGACAAGTAGGCGAAGGCGTCACTCCAGAAGAATACACGCTGCTAAAATACAAGCTAGCCGACAACACTTTCCTGCCAGCGGCAACCTTCCGCCCTGAAACAATCTACGGCATAACGAACATGTGGATAAACCCCGATGCCACCTACGTCGAAGCAGACGTTGACGGGGAAAACTGGATAATCAGCCAAGAAGCCGCCGAGAAACTCAAAGAGCAAGAAAGAAAAGTGCAGGTGAAACGCTCCTTCAAGGGCAAGGAACTCATCGGCAAAACCTTCCAAAACCCCATCACGAAAGACACGTTCCCCATTCTGCCCGGCTGGTTTGTTGACCCCAAAACCGCGACTGGCGTGGTCTACAGCGTTCCCGCGCATGCACCGTACGATTGGCTAGCGCTGAGGGACCTGCAGGAAAAGCCAGAAGTTCTCTTGCAATTCGGCGTGGATCCAGCGGTCGTGAAGCAGATTAAGCCGATATCAATCATCAAGGTTGAAGGCTTCGGCGAATACCCAGCGGTTGAAATAGCCCAGCAGATGAGCATAAAAGACCAGAATGACCCTAAAGCGGATGAAGCCACAAAAGAACTATACAAAAAAGAGTTCCACGGCGGAGTCCTAAAGGAGAACTGTGGACCTTACGCTGGAAAAACAATTCGAGAAGTAAAAGACGCCTTGATCGCTGATTTCCGCAAGCTCGACGTCGCGGACAGCATGTACGACCTGCCTGAGCCGGTTGTTTGCCGATGCATGACCCCCTGCATCGTAAAGATTCTCAGCGACCAGTGGTTCCTCAACTACTCTGACCCGCAGTGGAAAGCGTTGGCAAAGGAAGCCGTGGCTCAGATGACAATTTACCCTGAACAAGCCAAACCCTGGTTCAACACCGTCATCGACTGGCTACGGGAATGGGCTTGCGCCAGAACCACGGGCTTCGGAACCCCCCTGCCTTGGGGAAAAGGATGGATAATTGAGACGCTCAGCGACTCCACAGTTTACATGGCATTCTACACTGTGAACAAGCACATCAAACAATGCAGCATCAAGCCTGAAGCGTTGACGCCTGAGGTTTTCGACTACGTTTTCTACGGCAAAGGCGACCCAGCCAAGCTGGAAGCGGTAGTCGGCATAAAAGCCTCAGTCCTGGATGCAATGCGGAACGAATTCTTGTACTGGTACCCGTTTGACCTGAGAAACTCAGCTAAAGAACTCGTGCCCAACCACCTGACCTTCTGCATCTTCCACCACGCCGCGCTCTTCCCACCCCAACACTGGCCTAAAGCCATCGGCGTGAACGGAATGCTTATGGTTGAGGGCAAACAGATGCATAAGAGCAAAGGCAACTTCATAACCATGAAGGGCGCCGTCGAAAAGTACGGAGCCGACGCTACACGATGCGCGTTGCTTCTGGGGGCAGAGGGGATGGATGACCCTGACTGGCGAGCAGACAACGTGAACGACTTGAAAAGCAAGTTTGAAGCGCTAAACGGTTTTGCAAGCGGGATAATCGCTTCCGGCAAACACGAAGAGAACGCGGCGCTTGAACGGTGGCTCCAAAGCAAGATTCAGCGGAGGATAAAGGAGGTTACGGCAAGCCTTGAAGAGCTTAAAACTCGCACCGCCCTGCAGGTTGCCCTCTTTGAAATTTGGAATGACCTGCGCTGGTACATTCAACGGAAGGGCAGCACCGATGCTAAAGAGCTGAATGAAGCGGTGAAAGTCTGGGTTAAGATGCTTGCACCCTTCGCGCCTTTTATCTGCGAGGAACTGTGGAGCCAAACAGGCGAAGCGGGCTTCGTCAGCGTTGCTTCTTGGCCAGTGTTCGATGCAGCGAAGGTGGACGTGGCGGCGGAGGAGCAGGAGAACCTGATAATTGACGCGATATCGGACACTTCCAACATTCTGAAAGCGATGAAGATAACGCCTAAACGTGTTTGGTTCTACACTGCGTCACCGTGGAAATGGCAAGTTTACCTAAAAGTCTTGGACAGAACCCTGTCTGGCGAGGCAAAGATGAACGAGTTAATGAAGGAGTTCGCCGCTGACAAAGACCTTAAGCCCCGCATGAAGGACGTTGCAGGCCTCGTTCCCAGAGTGATTAAGGCTTTAACTGAGACTTCCGAACGAACGGAAAGCGAACATTCTACATATTAATGATGTAGACGAAAAAGAAATCTTCCTGGGCGCCAAGGGCTTCTTTAAGGAACGCTTCAACGCTGAAGTGTCGGTTTACTCTGAAGAAGACTGGAATCGCTATGACCCCAAAAATCGTGCAGCGACGGCTATGCCCTATCAGCCAGCAATATACATCGAATAAACAGACTCGACAGTTTCAATTCTCATGACCTTAGAAACTCCAAGGCAAAGCAATCACAAAAGAGAAGGCTCATATGTCCAATCAAGCTATCAAGCCTGATCCGAGCATCGACGTTTAGTTCTGCGGTTCTTCGCGGTTTCTGAGCTTCTCCTCTAGGAGCAGAAGCAGTTCCTGTGGTTTCACAGGTTTAACCAAGTAAGCATCTGCGCCCTCATCAAGCGCTTTAACACCTGTCTCCAGCGACGGGAACCCAGTTATCAT
This sequence comes from Candidatus Bathyarchaeota archaeon, assembly GCA_963768345.1. Classification (GTDB taxonomy): domain Archaea; phylum Thermoproteota; class Bathyarchaeia; order Bathyarchaeales; family Bathycorpusculaceae; genus Bathycorpusculum. The sequence continues at coordinate 265,251 of CAVYHL010000005.1, forward strand.
TATTTTCACAGTGCGTTGGAGTTGCCTTTTAAGTTTAGCAAGCAAGTCTGTGCCATCCATATCCGGCAGCCTGATGTCAACTAACGCTAAATCGTAATGTTGATTTTCGGCTTTGTCCATGGCTTCTTTACCAGTTTCCGCTACGTCAATGTCGTAGCCGCTTTTCTGAAGGATTCTAGTGAACGTTCGAAGTATCGACTTGTCATCGTCAACGACAAGTATGGTTTTTTTAGACTCCGACACTTAAATTACGTCTCCTTTGTTTAAGCACGGCTTCAACCATTGCTGAGTTGAATGATAAGCCGTCGAAGTCGTTTGCGCGCCCTAGTCAAGCGCATGCTTGATTTGACCGACAAAGACCTCGACCCTTTTTTGGGTATGCTAAAAATGGGTTTCGAGACTAATAAACGCTGTCCCGTTCAGAAATCTTCAGTGCGAGAGTGAATGAGAAAACCATGTAGGGCTGGTTTGCTAAAGTTCCTTCTTGAAGTAGTGTTCAAGCAGTCTGCGTGTTCCCCTGCGGATGATCTCCGAAAGCGTTGCGGGGCTTATGCCGAGTTTGGCAGCAAGCTCAGCCATGCCTACTTGCCGCGGGTAATCGAAAAAGCCGCTTTTAAGTGCAATCCAGAAGATCCTTTCTTGATTCTCAGTTAAAACGCCTGTTTGCTGCTCAAACTTGCCCAGTTTTAGGACGTTTACGCTGTGTCCTGTTTTTTCTAAGTCACTGATTATGCCCTGGTAAGCTTCGAAGGTTGGGACCATGAAGCTGTAGGTTATAAGGTTACTCTGCATGCCTTTGCCCGAGACGAGGAAGGCGTCGTGGGAGAGGATGGTGTTGCAGACTTCGCAGCCTTCGCTTTCAAGCCACATCGTGGATTTTCCTTCGACGTGCCCTTTGGCAGCAAGTTCCCGCGGAACCTTTCGCGCTTGCTCTTCGCCGACGTCCATCAAGTGCCTGACTGACCCGCTGCTTGAGCTTCGGACGTCAACCACTTTCAGGTGCTCAAACCCGAGTGCCGCGAGCTTCTTAACCATCTTGCACTGCCTGTTCTCAACTTCGATTACGACGTGGTAGGGTTCCCGCCAAGCATCAACCAACCCTGTTCAACCTCACGGGTTAAGATACGGGAAAAACGTGGAATTAAAGCTTGCATCTGGGCTGCTGCTCGAAACCATTTTTGTTGTGGAATCCCATCACAAAAAGTAGACCCCTCACAGGACAGGTGACTAGTGTTCAGAGATTATTTCAAGTTGATTTTTTGTTTCAGAGCCCAAATTGAGCTTTTACTAATCCTGCCTCTATATGTGACAAGCAAAAAGACAACTTAAAAGTTAGGTATAAACCAATTCATACCAAATTCAGGCAGGAAGATCACTTTAAACTGTCGCAGCATGTAGAAATCTAGAAACGGGTTTGCTGAGGCTCTGGAAACTGAAGGAGAAAAAAGAAATGCGTCAATCCCGCGGCTATTGCATCCGAAGGTGAATCTAACCAGAGTCTGGGGAACGAATTGCACGTCAAAAATACTGCGCCCTTGGGCGCGTTAGTTTAACGCGCGCAAAATCAATATTGAGTCACTGGTCGTCTAACAAAACACTTCAACCTTTGAGATGAGTCGAGCAACTGTTGATTGAGCGTGTCTCCTATTTTTCTTTCTTGGAACTGCGCTTTGGCTGAGAGAAAACGAAGAAAGGGTGTTTTCAGTTTAGTGGACGCCGAAAAATGAGAAGTGGTCGGTCTCGCCATAAGCAACGTTGTTCGCGGTGTCGATGATTGATGTTACATCTTCCCAAACAGAGCCTTTCTTGAGGTCGTGCCGATGGACTCTTAACTTCTTCTTCTGCACCTCAGTCATGCCTGTACCGTCAAACGAGAGCCCAACCGTGACGACTCCAGAAAAGACGGCTGTGGTTTTGATTTCGAAAACTTCTCCTAAGAACTTGCCCTGCGGATGCGGTGGATAAGTTGAGACGACCGAAGCTGACACCGTGCCAGCTTTGCTTACGCTGTTAAACTTTAGAGCTACTTTTAAATGTGGACGAACGCTAATTTTTTCGCCTGCTGGTACATTAACTGAAGCAGACCCTCCTCCGCCTATGCCTTTTTTCATCCGATTCCTCCCTGTTAAGAGCTATATTTATTTGACTTTCTTAAAAGATTTTGCCCTTGTATAACTCTCGAAACACAAAATATCGTCAGCGGGCAGGCTGAAGTCTTAAACCAAGGTTAGACTAAACTGCTTTCCCATGTTTCTATCCAAGTTTGAGAGACTTCTTTTGGCGGTATTGGGTCGATGAAATCACGCGCTAGAATAAGAGCGCGCGCTCTAAGTGACATTTATAATAATATTAGACTTTCAAGACGGCAGCTATTCCTTCAGGTGAAAGCGGATGCTTTAGAATTTCCTCATCAGAAAAATGTTACCTTGAGCATCCCTCGCGCCAATGCCAATCGTATCCAATGCCGGAACAACAATTTTAGATGGGAACAACGATTGGAGAGTGAGGACGCCAGAGTCACAAGCCAAGACCACTAACATGTCGCCCTTATAGTCGATTCTCTTAGCCGCATCGAGGTTACAAGCCATCGGAAGCAGCTCAGTATCCACCACTTCATACCCATCCTGCCTCAGCCGCGCGGCAAGCTCATCCATCTTCTCCTTTCCGCCCGTTTCACAAGCCCTCGCACAGGAATTACACGACACAATCCCGATCTTCTTCCATTTTTTCAACATGCCTCTAACAATGCCGTAAGGCTTAGAATAAGTTACTATCGTCTTTAATCGCCCAAATAGTCTTTAGGGTTATTTACTTAAAACATTTTGGGCGCGTTCTTCAGCATTGGCATTTTGAACCCGAAAAGGACAGGGACTAAGAGAGCGTTAACTTAATATTAAAAAGCAATCACAGTAGGCACTAGCTAAGTGGGCGCTCTTGGTAACATTCAGCATTAACCAAATGGCTTGGAAAATAGCCCAAGAACTCGTGGCTAACCCCGAATTCTATAAGGTAAAAGTCAGAAAATCAGCCGCGGGAGCCACTATTATTGACGCAGGCATAAGTGCTTCAGGTGGCTTTCAAGCAGGCAAAAAGCTAACCGAAATATGTATGGGCGGCGCAGGCAAAGTTCAACTCGGCTTGAGAAGCTACGGCGACATGGCCTTTCCCACAATAACCGTCAGCACTGACCATCCTGCAATTGCAACGTTAGGGTCTCAGTTTGCTGGCTGGCGCATAAGAGACGGCGACCAAACAGCTTATGTCTCTGGTCCAGTCCGTGCTTTGGCTTTGAAGCCTAAGGATATTTTTGAAGAAATAGGCTACAGAGACCAAAGTGACAGAGCCGTGCTCGCATTGGAAAGCAGCAGTCTGCCTTCTGATGCGCTCATTGAAAAAGTCACCACAGTCAGTAATATTAAGCCTGAGAACCTGATTGTTGTTGCTGCTGCGACTGCAAGCATCGCTGGCTTAACTCAGGTAACGGGCAGAATAGTTGAGGTAGGCATACACAAACTTAGAGCTCTTGGTTTAAGCCCTATGGTTATTCGTCAGGCATTAGGTTACGCTCCAATTCCGCCGCTTGTCAAAGACCGTGAAACAGCAATGGCACGCACAAACGACGCTATTCTTTACGGAGGAACAGTTCACTGCACTGTTGATTATGAGGATGAAGCCGACTTGCAGAAGATTACGGAGCAGGCGCCGTTTGCGGCTTCCAAGGATTACGGTAAACCTTTCCTTCAAATTCTCCATGAAGCGGACGGCGACTTCTATAAGATAGACCAACGCTTATTCGCGCCGTCAACGATAGTCATAAACAATGCTAAAACAGGCAATAGTTTCAAGGCAGGACAAATAGATCCGAAAGTGCTTGCTGAATCCTTTGGGTTCTAGACTCTTTTTTCTGCGATTAGATTAGCCAAACATGAAAGATTCGCGAAAATGTGCTGGCTGTTTTTGCAGTAAACCTTTTTAATGGAACGTTATTTAGTAGGTTCTATGTCTGGATACGATGGTAGATCAAATTACATTCTTGCGGCAATTTCGCTATTGATTATTGCTGTGGTCGTAGGTGTGTTTTATTATTTTTTTGTTATATATAAAATTCCGCTCACAGAAGACACTATTTTAGCGATCATCAACGGGGTTGCGACAACTGCCCTCGCATTGGTCGCATTACTAAACATGAGAGAAAACAGAAAGGTGAGGAGCGAAATGGTTAGACCACATCTTTCTCTTGAGCCTACTTTTTTTGAATACGATAAGAATGGGCAAATCGTAGGTTTTAATTGTCTTAACCTTGTTAACGGAGGCGTTGTGGCAAGGGATGTTGATATCGATGTTTCCATAAAAGATAAGGTAACCGCGCTTTACACTAGTTCAATTGGAATTAGCGAAAGAGTTCAGATTTGGACTGGTCAGTCAGAGGAATTAGGCGGAAAAATTGTTGTATCCATAAAATACAAGAACCTGTTTAACAAGAGTCTTCAAGAAGTTCTCTCAATAGACATGGATTCAATTAATAAGTCTCAGAAGAAATTTGCCCCGATACATAAAGCTTGAAGCTCAAAATGACCGCAGACTGCAAGCACGTAAGGCGCCATGTAGAAACAAGCTACTCAGCACCCGCGCAGACATGCTTGAAAGTTGAATGGTGCAATACTGTTTTTGGATAGGACAGCTAAGGTCAAAGATACCTTGAAGCGCCGCGCCTCTTACAGACGAAACAGCTGAAAGTCTTGTGGTTAATTCAGCAGCCGAATAAGCCCTTGCATAAAATTTAAAAAGAAACTGGTTGTAGTATTAATTCATAGAATTTCAATGGTGTCAATATGGTTGAAGAAGGATATCCGTTAGAAGCCGTGATTCTTGTTAAAACGAGGCTTGGCGAACTATGGAGTGTTGAAGAAGCTGCTAGGAAGGTCGAGGGTGTACTGTTTGCAAAGGCGGTTGCTGGTCGCTTTGACGTGGTTGTCCATGCCCAAACTAATAGGCTAGCATGGGTTATAGCTCGCATACATAGCATTAAAGGCGTGGTAAGCACAGAATCTCTTATTACCCTTGAAGCTAAATTTGAAAGGTAATTAGACAGCAACTTCTCACCTTTTTTTTCTTCTGTCTTGCATCAATTTTCTCCAATGGAAAAGAGCGGCGGCTTAGCCACATAAGGCAACAGCTAATCAAGCGTTTTGCGTGTTGGAAAATGTTTTTTATTTTGGCTGTTTTAATTCTAGTACGATTGATGTTTCCGTGCGTGTGACGTTTGGGTCAGACTGGATGACTGTGTAGACTAATTGGTCAATATCAGAAAGCCCTAGGGCTTCTACTGTTAAGATTGCATCGAATCTTCCAAACACCGCATCTGCTGAAATAACCTGTTTGTTTTCTTTCAGATGGTTTATGACCTTTATTGCAGTTCCAGGTTTTGTTTCTAAATGTATGTAAGCCCTCATTTTTCCAAGCCTGATTTATCAAATTACTATTTTATACCTGAATCAACTTGTTATATTAAGCTTCTCGCGAACAATTTTTCGGCATTTTGGCTGGATTTTGACGAAAGAAAGAAAATTGACGGTTCCTTGACATCTTCAAGGAGCAGGTTTCGACTTCTACAAAATCGACACAAACATCTTTGCCCCAGCAGTAGTATCCATAAACAACATGAAAACCGGCAGAACATTCACTGCGGACAACCTAGACGTTGATGTAGTGAAAGGCTCCTTAGGCTTAAAGTAAAAACATTTCAGGTTATTTTTCCCTGAAAAGTGACATCGTCGGGTAAATTTCTATCCCATTCTGATCTATCGTGTACGGCACGAGGTTAGTGTTGACGTTTACGCCTCGCATTTTCTCCACTTGCAAGCCCCTCGTAGTAGTTCCGCCTGAGAACAGGGTTTGCATCATGATAACGCCGTGCACGAGGAATTCCTCGTCCAGTATTTTTCTTTGCAAGCCAATTTCAGCCAGTTCCGTGGTTACTACGACGGTGACGTCCAAATCAGATAGGGATTCTATCAAATCTATGCTTGCAGTTCTTCGTTCGATAGTGTCAAGGAACCTGTAGAAAAGGGATGCAAGCGTGTCTATAACCACCCGTTTGGCATTGATCTCCTTGATTTTCTGTTGCAACTCCTCAACAAGCTTGTCAACCTGTAACTGTTTCCCCCTCAGGCTGCTGGTTTCTTCTTTTAGCATTTTCTCCTTCAAAATGGCAACCCTGGATAGTCGTGTGGCGTCTACGAACCCAAATTTGCCTTCTTCTTCCGCCTTTTTAAAATCCCAATTAAACTTCGCCATTTCAGCGAAAAAATGCGCTTTGCTCTCGTCCAAACTGACGAAGACTGCGTTTTCGTTGTAGTCTGTGATTCCTTTATACAAGAATTGAGATGCAAGAATAGTTTTTCCCGCTCCCGGACCACCCACAACCAGAATTAATCGACCCTTCGGAAAGCCGCCGCTAATCAGCTCATCCAAACCTTGAACCCCAGTTGGAATGGTGTTTAATGCCTCGGACATGCCAGTTCACCAATTGGAAACAGAACGCTTGCTAACTATATTTAACTTGCGAATGCGGTAGCCAAGAGCAAAAAGGCAAAAATGACTAGTATTTTTTTTATTCACAGTTTTTTCCCTCTCTCCCTAACTCAGCTCCACCAAAACCTCATTCAGCAATATTTAGGCAGAATAAACGTAGTTGAGCCCGTCACCTTTTATTGCATTTTAAAGTCGTGAAAACCTTAAATCTTACATTGCGTCTTACGTAACGTATGACAATGAAGACGGTAAGCGTAAGAATATCTGAAGAAGAAAAGCGCCAATTAAAGAAGTATGGCAAACTATCAGACACATTAAGGGAAGGAATGAAACTCTACCTGAACAAAAAGAAATCAGACGAGTTGCTGTGCAAACTGGAAAAACTGCAATCCGAAAACCAAATAAAAACCTCAACTGAGGAAGAAGTGAAACTGATTCGAGAGGATAGAAAACGCTGATAGTTGCCGACAGCAGTTTCATAGTTGAAGGCCTCCTTAAGAATAGAGAGCTACTTGCGAATGACGAGATTGTGGCTCCCGGGTTAGTTGCATACGAAGTCACAAACGCTATTTGGAAGCATGAACATATTTTGAAAGACCTGGAAAACGGTGAACCATACGTGTCAATTTTCTACGGTCTAATAGAAGCTGGGAAAATAAAGATCCTAACCCCAAACGAAGAGTTGATGCAGGAATCGTATTCAATCGCAAAAAGGCAAGGAATTACACTGTACGACGCAGTCTTCATTTCCCTGGCAATTAAACTTGGACTGACCTTAAAAAGTTATGATAGAGTTCAAATTCGAGCTTTAAAATCTGAGAATAGCCGCCGATAACTTTGCAACGTAAAATCAGATGAAGTCTTAAATTTAAAATAGCAAGAAGTTAACTATTGCAAGTACGACTTAGGAACTGAATCTGGAAAGTAAGAAATGATGAAACATGCGATGTTGGCTGAACCCGTCCTGGTGGGCAGGGAACGTGAACTTGAAGAACTAACGCGTCATCTGGATTCTGCCGCTCAGGAACGAGGAACGACAGTTTTCATCTCAGGCGAAGCAGGCAGCGGAAAAACCAGGCTTACCCGCGAATTCCTAGACGCTGCTAAGAAAAGGGGCGTAGCTGTGCTGGCTGGGTGGTGCCTCAGCGACGCCGCAGTACCATACTTCCCGTTCGTGGAAGCCTTCAACGCTGAAGACGCCTGCAAACTACTCGATGTAGGATTCGAATATATCACTGGGGAGTACAATGATGGCGGGAAAATCTTCCGTAAACGAAAATAAGGTGTATGCTATGAATCTTACGAAGCCACAACTGAAAAGCGCCAAAAGCAGTCGAAGGCATTGGAAAGCATGGAAAAGTGGCCGAGGTGAGGTAGCTTGGTAGCCTAGAGGCCTGTGGAGCCTTTTGCCAGGGTTCAAATCCCTGCCTCGGCCCTCCGCAAATTCCACAGCATACGTGCAGGGGTCGCCGAGCCTGGTCAAAGGCGTAGAGTCGCGACTCAAGTGAATCGCGGCGCGGTAGCTTCAGGAGCCTATCCTGCAGAGGTTCGTGGGTTCGAATCCCACCCCCTGCACCAAACAAATTCAAGGTTTTATGAAAATCATGCCTTTTCCAAATAGAAGGCTAAGATCTTTGACACCGCCAATGACTTCAGGCTTAACTTGGGTCTGGCTACGTTCTGGTCGCAGGCTTGATTTCCGTCCGCTTCACCGTTTGTAAAAAAATGTTTTATTCTAGCGTCGAGTAAAAGTAGCACGGTCACAGGGAAAAGCATGAATCGCAAGATGAAGCTGCTCGCGCTCGGAATTGCCGTCTTAATAATCTTGTTAGGGGCAGAGACCTACGCTTGGCAGATAGGGGGAAACGGAAAAAACCAACCCAGCCCCATTCGCGTGGCATGCGTGGGGGACAGTATAACCTGCGGGACGGCTTATCCAATTGACCTGTGGCTGATGCTTGGCTCCAACTACGTGGTCGGCAACTTCGGCATTAACGGCGCCACGGTCTTCCTCAAGTCAGACAACCCGTACATGTCCACTCCTGCGTTTCAAGTTGCCAAGCGGTTTGCGCCTCAGATCGTGATTATTATGCTGGGAACAAACGACGCCGACACCGACCTTAACGAGTCTAACGCCGTCTTTGTGCAGGATTATGTTCAGCTTGTCTCGCAGTTCCAAGGTCTTGCGAGCAAACCTAAGGTGTGGCTCGCGGAGCCCACGCCGATTTTTAACAACACCGCGGGCTTAAGCGCAGCATCCCTAGTGCAGAACATCATTCCAGATGTTGCACAAGTGGCCAATGCGACTGGCACGTCGTTGATTGACGTTTACAACCCCCTGGCTAGCCATTCAGCCTATTTCCCTGACGGCGTCCACCCAAACAGTGACGGCTCACTGGCAGTCGCCAAAGTAATTTACGATGCGTTGACAAAAGAAAGCCCTCAGGTAACGGCGTAGTAGACAAACATTCCAAACATGGTTCGCCTTTGGGTTTCGCTGTTCCATTTTTTTCAGTAAACCTAAAAACAAATATACACATTCAGACGATGCCTAACAGGCGAAGCGCATGACAGGAGAGGCACCGAGTAAAACGGGCACTGGACAAAAGTTAATGCCGGAAGTGCTCAAGATGCTTAAGGCTCAAGGCGGCCAATCATTAGATCAAGCTCGAAAACGGTTGATTGCGATAAAAGTGGAGGACGCGACGGCTCGAAAGGGCTTGAAGATGTACGCTGAGAACTGGAATGATTTTATACACCCGTCAATCCTGTCGTTGGCTTCTGATGCTGTTTCAGAGAGACAGCCCTTTGTTGTCGACCTGCAGGTCATGGTTTTACTTATTACAGCAGCAATGGATATTCACGATGACGTACTGGACAAATCTCTGACAAAAAATGGGAAAGCAACGCTGTACGGCAAGTTTGGTGAGGATTTGGCGATTCTTATCGGCGACGCTCTTCTGATGGAGAGTTTGATGATGCTGCCCTCCTTCAGGAACTCGATGGACTTGGAATCGTTTGATCAATTGGTTCTAAGCGTGAAGAACTCTCTTTTGCAAGTCGGAGATGCGCACCTGTTTGAGCTTCAACTTAAAAGGAGGGCTAATGTTCTGCCTCAGGATGTGCTTGATTTAGTGGAAAGAAAATCCACTATATTTGAGGGGATAGCGGAAATAGGCGCAATAGCCGGGAAAGGCTCTCAAGAACAGATCGACGTGTTGAAGGCTGCGGCTAGGTCTTTTGGTTATTTGGTGATGTTGCGCGAAGAGTTCATCGACATGTATGAACCGAACGAATTGTCAAGCCGCCTGAGAAATGAGTATCCACCTCTTCCAGTACTCTATGCTTTAGATGACCAAAAAGTTAAGGAATACGTGGCTACGTTTAGAACCAGAAAAATAACTGAAAATATGGCTCAAGAATTAGTGAATTTGGTGTACGAGAATCAAGACGTGGTTAAACTTAGAAAAAGCATGATAGAGAAAGCTACCAAAACAATTGCGTCATTAGACTTAAGTCAATTGAGGAAAAAACCAGTGTTCTCACTAGTCTCACTAATTAAGGTTACTTTAGAAGACCTGTAGAGCTTACACTCCGTATATGCGGTTTGGTTTGCTTCTCTTTACTTTAGTCTTCATCCTTCATCATCCTCAACTGTATTTCTGTTGTACACACAAGCGCTTAAAAGCTTTTTGCATATTCTGTCTTCAGAAATGTTAAAAGTCACTTCAGATACATTCGTAACGACTGCATAAATGATTAAGTCAAGCCCCAGTTTACGCGATATCATTCGGCAAAAAGGCTTTCGAGCAGCGTCAATACTAATTTTCAATTCCTTGTCTTGGTATTTCCCGTTGTTCATTTTGTTTACAAATGCATTAAACCAACTAAACCTGGGGTACAGCCAATTAATAATAATATTTGCCTTCCACTATGTGACGATCGTAAGTTCAGCTTTTTTAGGCAACCACTTAGTGGAAAGAATTGGTCGTAACAAGCTGTTATCGTTATGGATAATTTTGGGAGTTTGCTCATCAGGATCTTTGCTTCTCTTAAGTTTTTCTGACCTACCCGTTATCTGTGCTGTTTCAATATTGTTGGGATTTTCTCTAGGCTTAGGTTTTCCCTCTTGTGTGGCATACTTTGGAGATTATTTAACCAATGAGCGAAGAGGGCTACTTGGAGGAGGTACTTTTATTTTTACTTTTGCCGCAGTAACCTTAGGAGGATTCTTGTCAACCCTGACAAATTTTACTATCAGCATCGTCGGGTTTTCTTTGTGGAGGCTTTTAGCCTTACCTCTCTTTCTTCTTTTGAAGACAGATGAAGAATTTATCCAAACGAAAGTTGCTTACTTCAAAATTCTTCGAGAAAGGCCATTCTTGCTTTACTTTATTCCATGGACTATATTCAGTGTGATAAACTGGTTTGAAGTCCCTTTCTTTGATACTCAGTTGCAACGACAATATTTGGATACAAATTTGAGTTACATGATTGCTTTGGCGGAATTTGGTATCGGAGGGATCTCAGCGTTTATTGGCGGGTACTTGTCTGACCGCATTGGACGAAAGCGCCTCATCATCGCAGCTTATGCTATGATGGGAGTCGGGTATGCCGTGCTCAGTCTTGCTTCTCAAAACAAAATGGTCTTCTACTCCTATATCTTACTGGATGGAACGGCTTGGGGAATATTCTTTTTGATGTTCTTCGTGGTTATTTGGGGTGACTTTGCACAATCGCGAATTAAAAATAGGTACTATCTCATCGGGTTCATGCCTTTTATAGTTTCTAGTTACATCACTCCCATTGTTAGACCCTTTATTGGAGCGATTCCTTTGTTTTCCGCATTTTCTTTTGCAAGTTTCTTCCTCTTTTTGGCAGTCATACCTTTGATGGTGGCGCCTGAGACTTTGCCCGAGAAAACCATGAAGGAAAGGGAGCTGAAGAGTTATGCTGAGAAGGCGCTTAAGGAGGCGGCGAAACAAGCAAGCAAAAAGAAGGGGAAAGAAGCTGAAGGCAAAGAAAACGAAGAGGGCACCCAACAACCGCCAGAGTATGATGAAGCCCGCAAGTTAGCAGAAAAATACTATTAGTACAGTAGCGCCTGAGTTTAGCGCCTGATCAACAACTGACTAAGGCTTACAAGCAGATTGAAGTTCAATTTTTTTTGAGATGCCAGAAGAATAAAGGCTTATAATTTAATGGCTCTATAGTACGAAACGAAATGTAGAATGATAGATATTGCAATCGTTGGGGCTGGACCAGCCGGGTCCAATTGCGCTTACAATCTGGCGCGAAGAGGAATACATGCCACCATATTCGACCATTCTTTCCCAAGGGAAAAGCCCTGCGGCGGCATGATGGGGTTATCAGACAAAGAAGTATTTTCCATTTTAGAAGGATTACCCATAGAACACAGCGTGATAGAAATGGTGCGGGTCATCTCTCCAAGCCAAAGAACATGGAATATCGATATGGCCAATAACAAGCTTTTGGGTTTTTCCCGCCTGAGATTTGACCAGTATCTCTTGGATCAAGCGCTGGGCGAGGGAACTGATCTTGTAAAAGAAAAAGTTGTAGGCTTGCAGAAAAAGCGCTCGTCTTGGAGTGTTGTCACCCAAAAAGGATCATACGAGTCCAGAATAGTCGTGGGTGCGGACGGCGTCAGCAGCTTGGTTAGGAGAAGAATCGTTGGCTCGTTGGATAAATCTGACTTGGGAGCGTGCTTCGGGTATATCGTTAGGGGTGTCCAAGAAAACACTGTCATTATAAAATTCTTGCCCAGCATAGAAGGATACATTTGGGTCGTTCCCAGAGGAGACACTGCTTGCATAGGTGGTGGCGCAGCGAACGTGAGCAGTTTTCGCGAATTAAAGACTGAAGTTAACGTATTTATCAAAAGGTGGTATCCTCAGCTGGAAAGGATTTCTGAATGGGCTGCTTTGATACCGAACGTCAAGAATCCGAAAGCGTTTCTTTTGCAAGTAGCGGGGTCCGATTGGGTTCTAATCGGTGACGCTGCAGGTCACGTGAGCCCGATACTCGGAAGTGGAATAGCCTACGCTTTGATGGATGGAGAACTGGCGGCAGAAGCAATTGCAGACGGACAGGTGGAGCAATTTAACAAGATGTGGGTTGAATCGTACGGGAAACAGTTACTCCTTCAGTCTCGTCTGAGAGGCTTGATCTATCAAAAGCAGATGTTAGAATTGTACTGCATGTTCATGAAGTTTCATTGGAATATGGCTCTTTATTAGATCAACATAGAAAAGTTTAATTGCACTTTGAAATTGTAAAAATCACTGACGTGAATCCAGCGGAGAATTTCAAGGACCGAAGCAAATGTTCTTCCACATAATACTCACGAGTGAATGCAATTTGCAGTGCCGCTACTGTTTCGGCGAGTCGCTGGATGATTTTGACGAGGAATTCGGCGGCGACATAGAAGTGGATTACGCCCTGCCCAGAAAAATCAGTTACAGCGTGGATGACCTTGACAAGTTCTGCCGAAGAGACCCAGATTGCGTTTTGACCTTTTACGGCGGTGAACCTCTGCTTTGCCCCGACAAGCTCAGGCAGATAATGGATACTATTACGCCCAAGCATTTCATGATTCAGACAAACGGTTTGCTTCTTGACAGGCTAGAGCCGAAATACGTCAACCGCTTCCACACGATTCTGGTTTCCATAGATGGCGAAGAAGCGTTGACTGACTATTACAGGGGAAAAGGCACCTTCCGCAGAGTCATTGACAACCTCAAACTCGTCAAGCGGAACGGGTTTAAGGGCGAATTGATTGCTAGAATGACGGTTATGGAGCAGACTGACATCTACAAGCAGGTCCGATGGCTTCTTGAAAACGACGAATTTTCTTTCTCTTCGGTGCACTGGCAGTTGAACGCTGGTTTCTGGGGAAACGACTACAAAAGACGTAACTTGGAACAGTGGACAAGGGCAAGCTACATGCCAGGCGTAAGGAAACTCGCGCAGTTCTGGGTTGACCAGATGGAGGAGAGGGGCGTGGTTTTGAAGCTTTACCCGTTGCTGGGCATCGCTGAATCGCTGCTGCGAGGAGAGAAGAACTGTCTTTTGCGTTGTGGCGGCGGCTGGGTAAACTATGCCATCCAAACCGACGGCTACATCATCCCTTGCCCAACGATGTGGGGCATGAAGAAGTATTATTTAGGCAACATCGGCACCGATGACCCGCTTAAAATAAGGAAAATCTTTATTGACCAGCCGCCGTGCGTGAACTGCCCAATCCTCAGTGTCTGCGGGGGACGATGCTTGTATGCTAACATTACCAGGCGGTGGACTGACGAAGCATACAGCAAAGTCTGCGCCACGGTAGCGGACCTTGTGGAGGCTGTGAAAACTGAAACCCCGCGGATACAGCGGCTGATCGAGAACGGAAAAGTAAGCCTGAAAGATTTTAACTTTATCAAGTACAACGGTTGTGAGATAATTCCTTAATTTGTATTCGTGAATTCATTCCATCTTTTGGGTTTTGGCAGGTCAAAAAGTTTATCTCTAAAATAGTGCTTGTTGGTTAAGCATGGACTTACTTGAAGTAAAAAACTTGTCAGTCAATGTTGAGGGCAAAGTCATTCTTAAGAACGTGAACTTCAACCTTAAAGAAGCCACCAGTCACATTCTCTTCGGCCCTAACGGTTCAGGAAAAACCACGCTTATCAGCACGCTTATGGGGCTGCCTGGCTACGAGGTGGTTTCAGGCAAGATACTTTTCAGGGGCGTCGACATTACAGCGAAGGGAACTGATGAGAGAGCGCAGTTGGGCATAGCTGTGAGTTTTCAGAATCCTCCTGAAGTGACAGGCGTCAAGCTTGCGGACCTGCTGAAGCTGTGTTTGGGAAAAGCAGTTTCTGACGAGTTCAGCGCTGAAGAAATGAGTCAAATTGAGGCTTTCAAGCTGACCAGTTTCCTAAACCGCGACATTAACGTGGGGTTCAGCGGCGGAGAAAGGAAACGTTCCGAGATTCTGCAGTTGATTTTCATGAAGCCTAAGCTGATGCTTCTGGATGAGCCTGACTCGGGCGTGGACGTGGAGAGTTTACGTTTGATTGCGAGTGAAATTGAACGGTACGTTGAGAGTTCTGGGAGTTCCTCGTTGATAATCACGCATAAAGGAGACATCTTAGACTACATAAAAGCCAAGTACGGCTGCATACTGCTTGAGGGTCAATTTCACTGTTACACTCATCCGATGAAAATCTACGAGGACATCAAGAAGATGGGGTACGAGGAATGCGTAGCCTGTAGAATTAGAACGCGCGAGGGATGGACGAGTAATGCAAGAAAGTGACTTAACCAAGATTCCGCATAAGATTCTTGAAGAAGCCGAGAAAGCGGGGCTTGAATCAGAGGGGAAAAACCGAGCAGCCACTTATTTCCATTTGAACCAGGAGACGGTTGCTGCGCAAGTCAACGAGGCCTTTGAGAGCAAATTGGAGCTTATGGACATTAAGGCGGCGTTGAAGAAGTATGCTTGGCTTGAAGATTACATGTGGAAGGTTGTGAGCAGAGACAAGGATGAATTCACTAGGAAGGTTGCGGAGGACTACAGTGGCGGCTACTTCATGCGTATACTTCCCGGTGCCGAACTGATTTTTCCACTGCAGTCTTGCCTTATGATCACTCAGAGGAACTTGGAGCAACGGGTTCACAACATAATCATCGCTGAAGAAGGCTCAAAATCACATATCATAACAAGCTGCGTCCAGCACTCAACCGTTCCAAAGGCTTCTCACCTGGGCATTTCTGAAATTTACGTTAAGAAGGGAGCCATGCTGAATTTCACGATGATTCACCAGTGGAGCGAGAACACGCTTGTGCGTCCCAGAAGCGCTGCTCAAATCGACGATAAAGCAACTTTCGTTTCCAATTATGTGTGCATGCGTCCAGTCCGCGATATACAAATGTACCCCGTTGGCTACTGCACGGGTGAAGATTCACGTGTAAGCTTCAACAGCATACTCTACGGCCATGCGAACTCCCAGTTGGACATCGGTTCGAAAGCGGTGCTGAGCGGAAGGGGCAGCAAGGCGGAGATGATCAGCCGCGCTATAGCTCGTGAGGGCTCCAGAATGATAATCCGCGGCATGATTGAGGGTGACAGCAGCGACTGCAAGGGTCATTTGGAATGCCGTGGCTTGCTGATGGATGATGAATCGTTCATGCAGTCCATTCCTGAGCTTATCGCCAAGAAGAAGGGTGTGGAGATAACGCATGAAGCGGCGGTTGGAAAGATCAGTGAAAAAGAAATCACTTACTTGATGACTAGGCGGCTCACGAAGGACCAAGCTGTTTCCCTGATAATACGCGGCTTCATGGACGTCGGCATTCTCGGTCTGCCTGAAGCGCTCAACGCTGAGATCAAGCGTATCGTTGATACTTCAACGGGCGCGGCTTAAACGTGCACTACGCAAGAGACGCTTAGAGTTTCTTGTAAACCGTGTCTTTCTCTCTTGCTGGTTGAACCGTTTTTAGCCCGATACTTTGCCCGCCTTCAGCGCGCGCTATGGGCTTGTGGTCTATTTGCATGGAGTCGACGGTTTGCTCAAAATCCGTTACGGGTCCCTTTACGATTATGCGGTCTCCGACAGCCAGCGGCAGAGTTAACTCCACTACCGCCACGCCGATTTTCGAGAAGAAATGCCTCACGTGTCCAATCTCGATTATAGCTTCTTCAACCAAGTTCTTTTCTCCTTGTTTACTACTACAGCCATATAAATAAAAGATTTGCGTTTCAATCGCAACAGGTCTAGAGGGATCGGAATAATAAGTTTAAACTATTCCTAATGGATTATTATATAGAAAGTAAGTTTCTTAAGAACAGGTAACTTTTTGTTGGCTGGTAATTAAGGATAAGAAGTTAATCATTTTACCATCCAGAGGTCTCGTCGTCGCCAGTTTGCTCAAGAGCCTTTTTTCTTCGTCACTGACGTCTGGAGGTATGTTGACTTTTAACATGAATGACTGCGCATTCACAACGACAGAATAAAGAGTTAAAATCAGATGTTGAAGAAAAACTGGGTTTTCTTTGGCTACTCAAGGATGGTTGGCTGACAGTTCCTTGACTCTGCTTTCGATGAATTCGGCTACTTTTTGCTCGCTGAATTCTCTCTCGCCTTCCTGCAGTTGCAGCTGATTCTTGACCGTTGTCAAGAGGGAGTCGATTTCCACAGGTTTTACCAAGTAAGCGTCCGCGTTCTTGTTTAAGGCGTCTATCGCATTCTGCATTGAGGGGTAGCCTGTCACCATGATTTTACGTGTTCTTGGAACACTGTCCTTGATCAGTTTAAGTAGCTCTACCCCTTCCATGTCAGGAAGCCGAATGTCTAGCAGGGCTATGTTGTAGGCTGTTTTCTGCGTTTTTTGAATCGCTTCCGCTCCTGTGAATGCCGTGTCAACAGAGTATCCTTCGTCCTCAAGTATTGCCTTCATAGTGTTTCTTATGTTTTCGTCGTCGTCGACAATGAGGATTCTGGCATGTTTACCCAAATTTTTTCACCTCCAATTTCAATTCTTGGCTCAATCGGTAACGTAACCGTGAAAGTTGTTCCCTGATTCTTCACTGTTTTTACCGTTACCGTTCCGCCGTGGGCTTCAACGATGCGTTTGCATATCGCTAAACCGAAACCCATGCCTTTTGCTTTCGTGGTAAATAGCGGGGAGAAAAGTTTCGGCAAGACTTCGTCAGTAATCCCTGTGCCTGTGTCCTCGAAAGAGATTTCAAATTTGCCTTTTACTTTGCCGTCAATCGTTAACTTTCCTCCGTTGGGCATCGCATCAATCGCGTTCTTAATCAGGTTCACAAAGACCCGTTTTATCTTGTCAGGGTCAGCCTTCAAAACTTGCTTGTGCAGCAGGTTGTTCACGACCTTTACCTTCCCTGGCACTTGAACCATGGCTAAAGATTCAAGCATCAGCTGCCTCGGGGAGCACTCATGCAGTTCCAAGCGTATGTTTCTTGAGTAATCTAGAAGGTCATTCACTATCTTGTTTGAGTAATCAACGCATTTGTCGATTATTTCAAGCATCTCTTTAGCTTGAGCAGGGGAAATTTCAGGACCTTTCTTTTTCAAGAAGTACGCGGAGTTCTTGATCCCTGACAATGGATTACGCAAGTCGTGACCGACCATGCCAGCTAACTCGCCGATAGCCGCAAGCCTCTCTGACTTGACCAGTTCAGCTTGGATCTGCCTCAGCTGAAAAGTTCTCTGCTGGACCAGTTCTTCAAGCCGCTGGGAGTATTCGGCGAGTTTGGTCTGCAGTCTTTTCCTTTCAGTTATATTCACGGCGAGCTCCAACGCGGCAACGACTTTCCCGTCCTTGTCCTTAACAGGGGTAACGATGAGTTCGACCCATTCGTCGCGATCGCCCGACTTCAGGTTGTAGTCGTGCCGATCGACGGCTACGCCGTTTTCAAAGATTTTTTGTACTCCGCAATTTGGACAAATCCTGTCTGATTGATCGTAAATGGTGTAGCACAGCTTGTTTTCCACCGCGCCAGCGCTAACTTGCTTCAGCAACTGGTTAGCCCATAAAATTCGGTAGTCCTTGCTGATGAGTGTGAGACCCGCATCCATGCTTGCAGCCATGTTTTCGAGCATGTCTCGCTCTTGCTTCAGTGCATCCTCCATCGTTTTACGGTCCGAGATGTCTCTAACAATGGCTAACATGCAATTTTCATCGTGCAGTTTAACAGATGTCACCGAGATCTCCATCGGGAATTCCGTTCCACCCTTCTTCACCGCTGTTCCCTCAAAGTGCTTTTCCAAAAACGGCTGTTGAATCGCTTCTCGCAGTATCGCTGAATGGTTTGGGCGGCTTCGCGGAGGAATAACCAGATCGCTGAGTTTCTTACCTAACGCTTCTTTCTCTGCATAGCGGAAGGTTCTCTCTGAAGCAGGATTCCAGTAAATGATCGTGTCGTCTTCATCAACTAAAATGATGGCATCCATGGCGGAGACGCTTATGGCGCGGAATCGTTCTTCGCTCGCTCTTAATTCATTTTCAAGTTTCTTGCGTGCAGTCATGTCTGCCACTAAAGCAAGTTTTCCAACTACTTGTCCTTGATCATCAGTTATGGTGGATACCGCTAGGCTTGTATTAATGTGTGTTCCGTCTTTATGTGGGAACGCGTACTCATAATGCCCCTTGATTCCAGGCTGGTCGAATTTCCGCAAGATTCCCGTAATCTTTTCGACCATGTTTTCATCAAGAAAATCAACAAGGTTTTTTCCAGCCATTTCGCTTTGAGCGTACCCTAGCATCTGAGCCATACGGGGGTTTACAAATACTGTGTTAAAATCGTTGTCTATAGCCCATATGCCTTCTTGCGCAAGCTCGACTAGCTGGCGGTAGCGCGTCTCACTTTCCATCAATGCATTTTGTATTTTTTGTATCTCTGTTATGTCATGAAAAACGGCGTGGACAAATGTTTTGCCCGCTAGTTGCAGTGGTGAAGCGTTTATTAGCACATTTCTAATATTCCCTTTCTTAGTACGGTGCTTAGACTCAAATTCCCTGCCGCCGTTTCTTAATATTTCAGCCACCCAGTACTCCACTGCAGCTGCGGCGTCTTCCGCTGATACATCGTAGAGTGTAAGTTTTTTGAACTCTTCTCTGGTGTAGCCTAACTGTAGGGGAGCAACATCATTGAATTCGACAAACCCCATTGTTTCAGGATCAATGATTAGAATTCCCAAGGGCGCTTGATTGAATAACACGTGGTAACGCTGTTCTGCTTCCCGAAGTTGCCGCTCTTCTTCTTTCCTCAGCGTGACATCCTTCACAACGCCGACCGCATTCCATTTTCCACCTAGCTTTATTGGCGATATTGATAGTTTGGCGGGAAATTCGCTGCCGTCCTTGCGCATTCCGATCACTTCAACGTTCCCGACAGTGAAATACCCAATGCCTGTCTGACCAAATGTTCTTACGCTTGTATCAATGCGGTCTTTTCCTTCTTTGCACATTGTTCTTGGAACGACAAGTTCATGCACGTACTTGCCAATCGCTTCCTCACTCGTATAACCAAATGTTTTTTCAGCAGCGGGATTCCAATAAGTTACGTTGGCTTCCTCGTCCACTAAGATTATGGCATCCCTTATCGAATTCGCTATCCCGCAGAATTTTTCTTCACTTTTTACCAGTTCCTGCTGTAACCTTTTTTGATGATTTGACCTCTCAGTAACGTCATGAAAAACCACCAGATCACAGATTTTTCCCTCATTTTCTATTTTGTTACCTTCTATTTCCAATAATTTTGAGCCGCCACTTTTAGTTTTAATCTTAAGCTCGTATGTGGGAACCGCAGTACCTTCCATCCTTTTTCTTAAATTTTTTTCCAGAATCGTCCGCTCTTCTTTTCCAAACAAGTTTTGTTCAAGGATGTTTTGTCCGACTAACTCTTCAGCCGTGTAACCTGTGTATTTTCCAAATTTCTTGTTTGCAGCTAGGATTTTTCCTTTATCATCGATTATTGCAACTGAGTCAGGAATAAGATCTATCAGTGCTACGGCTGCAGTATTATGCTCGTTGCTCTTGTCTTTCTCCTGCATCCACTATGACCTCTATTGTACTGATTTTTTCTTCTTCTTCGTAATCAATTCTCATCAATTCAACATACTCTTTGAAAGTCAAATCCGGAACGAGCCACTTTGGACCTGCCCATTTGTATGAGCATCGAACCTTTTCATTCAGATTCTTCATTATGAGAAGCTCGAGATACCGGGCGCCTAAGCCGAATATTTTGTCAAGAGCATCTGAGAAATCGTCGATCCTGTAGGGGATTTCTTTTTTGGAAATCCCGAGGTTGTGCTCAAGGTGAAAGTAAATTGACTTTTTTACGTTCTCTCCTAAACTAGAAAGGGCTTCGTCTATTGACTGTTTAACGATATAGTCAAATTTCTTGCCTTCCTTATTCTTGCTCAATTATCTATCCCAACAGCTGAATTTCGATTTTCTAAAGTGTTTTTCTAACTAGTCCTAAGAGCTATTCCTAAATTGGAGTAATTCAAGTAAAAGGTTATGAATTCTAAATCAAGATAACCTGTTCATTTTTCCAAGGCTTATTTCCACATCGAAAACAAGTATTCGCTTAAAGTGCAAGACATCCCCGATAACCCTGAGCTTTTCACGTTGGCCATCAAGAGCCTCCTTGGAATGGGCGGGACGTACATTGAAACTTTGGTTCTAAAGAAGATATGTCAGAAGTTTAATCTGGACTTTGAAGGCTTGCAGCATACCCAGTTTGAACTAGCCCTCCAAGAGATCAAAGAAAAAGTCAACGCAGTTCCATCCTTAAAGACAATTGACGCAGCCAAGATTTGACTACGTCTGGGAAGGAAGCGCATGAATTTTTTAGGAAAAGAAAATAAACCACAGAGCGGTTCCCTCTACAACGCCTCAAAGAATCTTTAGCGCATAGGGGCCGTCGTCTAGCATGGATTAGGATACTTGCCTGGGGCGCAAGCGATCCTGGGTTCAAATCCCAGCGGCCCCACCAACTCCAGCAAGAAAAAGTACTGCTTTTTTTCTCTTTTTTTGCAGCCAACGGCTTCTATCAGGTTTCTTAGAGCTGTTTGTAAAATTCTATTTCGAAGCGAGGAGTCCTTCGTGAAAGGTCTGAAGGTTAATCCTTGTGTCGGTTGCCGGAATCGTTGCTTGAGGATTGATTTGCTTTGCCGCCAGGGTTTTGACTTTGACTTGCAGTGTTGGAGAAACCAGTTTGAAGCCAGGAACTTTGCTGCTTCTGTCAAGCAGGCTTATTAGAAGAGAAAAAATGCTACCGTAACAATGACCTTTGCTCTATAGACGAGGTTTTCTTAGTCTTGGCTTTGTCTTGATGACGATATTGCAAACGCGCGGGCTTATCAATCGTATCATCAGAGCCTTAGCGATGCATTTTCAGGTTTTCTGAGCTTCTTTTCCGTCCACGAATAGTTTGATAGGCGAGAACGGTCCAGCGCTGATTTCCAAATGATGCTTTTCGGAATTTCCCACGTCCAACTGGAACTTCTTTGGCAATGGCTGAAAGTTTGCTTCATTAACGACTTTTTCGCCATCCACTTCTATCTTGATGTATTTTAGAAGCGCGCTCGCATTAACAATAATGGTATGTTTTTCAGTCTCACCTATTTCAAACTTGGCTTTTGTCATTTACGACACCTCTCATTAATTGTCCTTTTCACTTCTCGGCAAAGATAAAGAGCCTTTACTTCCATTTTGTTAGTATCTCCTCCCTCTGGAATGTAACCCTGCTGACAAAGAAGAGAACAACAGCTATTGCTAAGATAACACCTGCCAAAATCAGTAGATTCGTGTCGTTGAGTGCAAGCAATCCAATCTCAGATGCTATGTATATTCCAAAGAAGGGGAATGCGGCCAGCATTCCTGCTTGTTGTGCTGTTCGCACATCGTTTAGTCTGGACGAGATAATGATATTTAGTTCAACGCTGACAAGACATATGAATGGCGCCACAAGCAAGATCGCCCCAATATGCCAGTTAGGATAGTAAAGATAACCCAGTGTGCTCCTCGTCACCAAATCCATGAGCGACATGTATATCACTGAACCAGCATAAATCGCCCCTAAAGGAACGACGAGCCCCGAAATAGTCTTGCCCAACAGGATTTCACCATCGGTCATCGGCGTTGCCAGAAGCGGTTCCAAGCTCTTTTGGATCTTCTCTCCCACTAAACTGTAGGAGGCTATAGCAGTGGGAAATACGGCTGCACCTATGAGAAACCATATCGAGAAAGCGTCCATGAATCTGGGAAGAGTTAAGGCGGTTATTCCATGGCCTTTGCCAATGTGCAGTGCATATTGCACAATCAATGGGAACGCTATTCCGACAGCAAGAGGATAAACAGTGCTCAAATAGATGACTGTACTCTTCCGTTTGAAGATCTTGAAGTCTTTTGCGGCAACTGCCCAAGCGTTTTGCAAATCCATTTTTTTCATCCCCTCACTATTTTCAGGTACACATCCTCTAGAGTTGACCCGACCTCTGTTACGAATTGCACGTGCCCGCCCGCACCTTCAATCGCCTTCAAAATTGCTGGATTCTCTTTCTCAGGGTCGCTGACATCGATAAGAAGGCTATTATTAGTTGCCTCTGATATTTGAAAGCCGATTTTCTTGACCGCTTCTACGATTAAGTCGTCAACGCGCTGAAGCTGAACTTTTATCTTTCTGCCAGATAGCCGACGCCTTAGCTCTTGCGGGGTGCCTGTTGCGATTAGTCGAGTATTTAGTATTCCTACCCGGTCACAGATCTTTTCAGCCTCATATAGAAGATGCGTGTTTAGGAAGATTGTTCTTTTCTCCTTTTTCAGCTCAAGGATGAAGTCTCTAACCGTCTTAGAAGCTTCGGGATCGAGGCTTGCAGTTGGCTCATCTAAAAACAGGACTTGTGGGTCATGTATGAGGGCGCGGGCTATGGCGAGTTTTTGCTTCATCCCCTTGGAAAAGGTTCCTGCTGCTTCGTTTCTTTTTTCCCACAGCCCCAGCATCTTGAGAAGGTATTGTATTTGCTCTTTCCTTTTCTGTTCGTCGAGCTTGTAGAATCGACCGTAAAAATCGAGATTGTCATAGGCGCTTAGTTCCTCGTAGAGCCCGACATTTTCAGTCAGCAGGCCGATCATCCTTCTTATCTTCTGTTGATCAGCTCTGTTTCCGACTTCGTAATTTCCTATCTTCGCAGAGCCGCTGGTCTTTGATATTAGACAGCAAAGCATTCTGATAGTTGTTGTTTTCCCTGCGCCATTCGGGCCGAGAAAACCGAAAACTTCGCCATCGTTAACATGCAGCGTAAGGCTTTCAACGGCTGTAAGGTTCCCGAATTTTTTTGTCAGGTTTTCTGTGTCGATCACCAAGAACCGCCAGCTATTAGCTCCCAATCAGTGACTGATGTATTTAAGACTCACGCTCAAAACGCTGGGCGAAAGACAAAGCGGTGTCACCGACTTACTTTAACACTTAATATCGGGACAAGGCACCGCAAACCTCAGTCAAACTTAGAATTAGACTTGATTATCTAACCGTGAATTTAGCTGCATGCTTTCATTATTTCTTTAGGAATCTGCTCCAAAGGCGCGACAACATCAACGCAGCCAGTTTGAAAGGCACTATTAGGCATGCCGTACACGACGCTTGTTTTTTCATCTTGAGCAATCGTAACTCCGCCTTTTTCCTTAATCGCTTTAATTCCTTTGGCACCGTCTGAACCCATGCCTGTCAAGATAACCCCTATGTTTTTCGACCCAAATTCCTGCGCCATCGAAGTCATCGTTACATCTGCAGACGGGCGCACATAGTTTACGGGAGGGTCTGTGGTTAAAGTTATTCTGTTCTCTTTAGTTACGATCATGTGGAAGCCTCCAGGAGCGACCAAAGCAAGGTTGTCTTGGACCTTATCGCCTTCTTCTGCCTCTTTGACTTCAAATTTGCATTTGCCGTTTAGATTCTCCGCGAATAGCTTCGTTATCCCTTTTGGCATGTGCTGCACGATCAAAATGGCAGGGACACTTCCCGGAAGCATGCTTAGAACGTGGGAGACCGCAGGCGGACCACCTGTTGACGCAGCTATTGAAATAATCTTTTCAGTGAATTTGCTTGAGGAGAAAGAGTCTTCATTCATTTTCGTTTTAGCTGGCTTGATGTTGGCGGATGCGGCAGTTTTAATTTTCGAGATTAATTCGTCTCTCATGACGTTCATGTTGAGTGATATTGACCCGGAGGGCTTTGGGACATAGTCAACAGCCCCATATTCCAATGCCTTCAAAGAAAGCTGAGCCTCTCTCTGCGTCAAAGCACTAATCATTACAACTGGCACTGGGTTAGTTTCCATAATCCTTTTAACGGCTGTTAACCCGTCCATTCGGGGCATTTCTACGTCCATTGTCACAACGTCTGGATGCAAGCTGGCAATTTTTGAAAGAGCCTCTACTCCGTCCCTTGCCGTCCCTATTATTGACAACTCTTGATCTGATTCCAAAATATCTCGAAGAATCTTCTGCATAAATAAGGAATCGTCAACAACGAGTAGCTTGATTTGCCCCATAAACACCACAAACAGAAGTAGCGACAGAAGAGGGAAACGCTATCCTTAAGGCTTATCACTTAGTGAAATTTGGAAGCCTTGGGAATCCTCTTTCAGCTTAGAAGAGTCTTTTGATGCCACCTTTATGAAGTCCAGCAGAATGATCAAGTCCTTATCATGTTTTGCCACGCCCAAGACCGCTTCAGACTTGTCCACAATTAAGCTTTCAGTGTTTATGTCTATGTCCTTTTTCGGGAGTGTCAGAACTTCCATGACTGAATCGACCATTATGCCGACAGGGTGTTTGTCTTGAACTATAATCATGATATTCGTGTTTTCATCTTTCGTGTCAGTCAGCCCAAAACGCTTCCGCAAGTTTATTACAGGTATAACTTCGCCGCGGAGATTTGTAATTCCCTTAACGTAGTCAGGAGCATAAGGTACGGGGGTGACGCCTTCAAAGTTTTTCACTTCGCGAACTTGATTTACATCGACACCGTACAAAACATTATCAAGCGTGAACGTCAGCATCTGCATTTCTTCCATTGCTCCAAGTTCATTGTTCGTATTTACCATTCGGTACTCACCATGAGTTTACAATATGGTTAATGGCTATCCTGAAAGTGTTATAAGTCGATTATGAAAAGCAAGTACATATTTTGAATTCTTATCTTAAACTGCAGGAAAACTCAGACTACGTAACTTGCACTGCCCACATTAAGTGGCTGGTTTCTCAGCCAGTCCTCACTCATGAGGCACCATTTCGAGTTAGCTCCTTCAATTTGCAGTATCATGATTAAGTCAACCTTGTCCAACTTTGCATATTCCAAAAGCACGTCATAAACGCCTTGGCTTATTTCAAGGTCCAAGTCTTGAGACGCGTTGTCGGATGCTCGCTTCGCGTGAAAAATGGCCTTGATCTTGTTGGCATTCTCATGAATTCGAACGTTAACGCCATCAACGAAGTATATCTTGTTATTGTAGCTAAGGATGACGTGCCGAGCGTTTCCCGATTTCACTTCAGTATGCTCCAATTCTCGAAGCCCCTCGCTAACTGATATCCAAGAGAGTACAATAAATGTAACTTCCAATATGGAAATATTCCGAATTTGGGACATATTGGAAGAGAATTTTTCAGAAAAGAACTAATTGTTGAAGTTGGGGGGCAAGCAACACAAATTCCTGAAACATAGTTCTCAAACAAAATGGGTGAAGAAGGTTACACTTGAGCTTTTTTGAATGTCTTGTTCATGAGTTGCCCGATATCTAGGACCAAGATCACTTGCCCGTCCCCTAGGATCGTGGCGCCGCTTATTCCTTTGATGCCCGCGAATGTCTCAGTTAACGACTTAACCAGTATGTCTTGCTGTCTCAGGACAGAATCGACCACCAGACCCATTTTTGTGTTTTCGTCTCCATGAAACGTTATCAGAAGTTCAAGCTCGTCTTCGTTGGAGTCTGGAAGATTCAAGAGCTCGTGAAGATGAAACAGGGGAATTACGCGGTCTCGCACAAGAATCGCGTTGGTTTTTCCCAGTGACTTGACATCAGTTCTTTTTACTCGGACTATTTCGGAGACTTGACTCGTCGGTATGGCAAAGGTTTGACTTGCATCCTTGACCAGGATTGCTTGAATGATTGCCAGCGTTATTGGAAGCTTAATGGTGGTTCTTGTTCCTTTGCCGATTTGGCTTTCAATGTGGACCGTGCCGGATAGCGCAGTGATTTTTGTCTTGACAACATCCATGCCAACGCCTCTGCCGCTTGTCTCAGTGATGACTTTTGCGGTTGAAAAACCAGGGAGGAAAATGAGGCTGATTAGTTGTTCTTGATTCATCTTTTCGAGTTCCGCTTTGCTTGCGAACCCTTTTTCGAGAGCGGTTTCTTTTATTTTATTTGGGTCAATTCCAGCGCCGTCGTCTTGCACGTCTATTATTACTTGATTGCCATTCCTTTGAGCCGAAAGCTTGATTGTTCCCGTTTCGTTTTTGCCTGATTTTGCTCTTTCCTTCGGGCTCTCGACGCCATGGTCAACACTGTTTCGAATCAAGTGGATCAGAGGCTCCCCGATTTCGTCCAGCACCGTCCTGTCAACTTCAATGTCTTTGCCCTCCATAACTAAATCTATTTTCTTACCCTTTTTCAGCGCTAAGTCCCTGACTAGTCGTGGAAACCTCTCAAAAACTTGGCCAACGGGCACCATTCGAACTTCCATTACGAGGTCTTGCAGGTCAGCAGTCAGCCTATCGATGTTTTCTGTAATACGCTTCAAAGAGTCATTTCGGCTATCTG
This sequence comes from Candidatus Bathyarchaeota archaeon, assembly GCA_963768345.1. Lineage (GTDB taxonomy): Archaea > Thermoproteota > Bathyarchaeia > Bathyarchaeales > Bathycorpusculaceae > Bathycorpusculum. The sequence goes on from CAVYHL010000005.1 coordinate 292,148, forward strand.
TGGTCACTTGAAGAAGAGCTATCTTGTTGATAACGAGTTCACCAACCCAGTTCATCAATTTATCCAATTGATCAAACTTTACGCGGACGGTCTGTGTGGCTTGCTGGTCTGATAAAATTTTCGTGATCTTCTTGTTTTCCACAGTCACCATGCAGTTACTCTCCGTAGGCAAAGCATTATGAATTTCTTTGGCAGCGGAATTGGAGTCGTTCAAGGAAGATACGTGTATCTCTTCAACTTCAAGCACGCTCTTGGCACATTTCCCGATTGTTTCCTCATCAAACTTGCTGGACACAGCCATTCTGAAGCTCTGACTAAGTTTTTCCTCGTCTAATTCTTCGGCTCTTGGAGCCGACTTGATTACTCTCGCAATTTCAGCAATTTTATCCAAAACCATGCCTGCGCGAACAGCTTTGAAGCCGCAGTCAGCGCTAAACTTAAGATCAACAATAAAACACTGCTCACCCGCAACTTCAGCCTGCCTAATCATTTCCTTTTCCTTTTCGCAGAAATCCAGGCATCCCGCACTTTCAGGTTTTGCAGGCGCTGTTTCTTTCTCTTTTCTGGGTTCCGAGGCAGGAAACTGCGAGTGGGCAGATTGTAACTTGTTTTTGAGAGGTTCAACTTGAATTTCACCCTCCACTTTGTTCTGTATGTTTTCCAGCCTTTGGGTTAAAGCATCAACGCATTCCAAGAGGGAAGTGATTAGGCTGCTGGACGGGCGGTTGCCTTTTCGCATGTCATCGAAGACGTCTTCCATGCTATGAGTGAGCTCTTGGAAGTCCTTGAAACCCATCATGCCTGAAGAGCCTTTTAACGTGTGGGCTGACCTGAAAAGCATGTTGATGACCTCTTGGTTTTCAGGTTCTTTCTCTAAAATCAACATTGAATTGGTGAGTGTTTCTATGTGTTCTTTTGCTTCTTCTAAGAATAGCTGTCTGTATTGCTCATTATCGACCGACAATGTGTTTTTCACCCTTTAATGATCAGAGCCTGCCTCCTACGCGTATCAGGTTTGACAAACAATCTGGTTTAAGAAAGGTAATTTGTTATCGTGCGTCTCTGCTCAGACACTCAGAGGTTTAGGATAGAGACTTAACGTACCTAATTTCAACGATTCACTTGCTTTCTGAGGCTTTTGGTAAGCTCTAACTTGATAATCAATCGGCAAAAATTTTGCGGCTGGTTCACCGCTTAGGATTTCTGATTTTCCTGTGATGAAATATCCCCCTTCCTTTAACGCCCTGAAAAAATTCATGTGGATCTTTTGCTGGCTTTCTTTTGAAAAGTAAATCATCACGTTTCTGCATAGGATAAGGTCAAGGTCTTGGTACGTCGGTGGAGCCATCAAATCAAACTCGTGAAAATGAATAATTTGCCGAACGCAATCGTTTATCTTGTAAATTTCTCCTTCCTTTTTGAAGAATTGGTCGATTAGAGTCGGCTCAAGATTACCTAGTTGTTTTAGGCTGTACTGACCTTTTGCCGCTGTAGCTAAGGCTTCTTTGTCGATGTCTGAAGCAAAAATAGTCACTGGATGACTCATTATGCCTTTCTTAAGCACTTTATGTACCAGAATTCCTAAGGAATAAGGCTCTTCCCCCGTGGCGCAGCCAGCGCTCCAAATCTTGGTCGGTCTTGATGACAGGAAAAGCTTTGGAAACAGCACTTTTTCAAGGTACAAGTAAACTTCGGTATCCCTGAAAAACATGGTGTAGTTAACTGTTAGGTCATTGAGCAAGTTCTTGAATTCTTCGCTATTTTTCTTTAGATAAACAATATATTTGCCAAAAGTGCCCGTGCCAGTGGCTCTTAGTCTAATTTCAAAACGTCTTTTTAGGTATTCGTCACGGTAGCCAGAACAGTCTACGCCGGCATTCTCATGTAACATTCTCTTTATTTTTTGAAACGCCATCTTTTCCAAGAAATCTTGGAGCGAATCCGTTTTAGTCTGTTCTGCCACTGGTTTCTATGCCTCAATTAAGTTATTTCTGACCAACACCCGCTTCAATCAATTTTTTCGATTTTTGGGTAAGTAGTTCTTTCAGTTCTTGACTTGGAAATATCATCAGCATACACTTTGCGTCCTCACCCTGCCGCCTGAACCGCGTTTCAAAAATCAAAGCTGCTTCCGAAAACATCGATTGTTTAATGAGAAAACCATCGATTATAGAGTCAAAAGTGTCCACGACACTTTGAGGCGTCGTGGGAAGAAGAGTTACCGAGACAAAATCTGAGATCGCCGTCAAGAACGACCCGATCAGGATGCTCGCGAGCTCCAGAATAGCTGAGGTCTCCATTGAAGGATCAACTTCTTCGATTGAAGACGCAAACGTCATCATAGCTGCAATCTTCTTGGCTTCCTCAAGCTCCAGCATCAACAAGATATCGCAGCCGTACGTTTCCATGAGTTGAAGATAAACGCCCATGGTCGGAGTGTCATGTTTATTGTAGAAACGAGGAATCAAATGCGCTTGTACGGTGTAGATTTTGGGCACATCGATAAAGATTGGCTGCTGAATCACGTCTGACAAGGCCGTGGCAGCGTGCCCGGCTCCTATACTGCCGAGCTCCAGGAGAATGCCCAGATCAATCTCTTGTTCATCTGAGGGCTTAGAAGCTTCTTCGTCGTCTAATTCGCCTATTTCTTTGTTGAGACCTTGATCGCTCATATCTCTTTGATCTCTCCATTAAAACGTCTAACGACAGTCACACCGGAAGCGACATTGAACGATATTCTTCGACCCTGCAAGCCGCCTACATCCTCCCCAGCCAGCCTTATCTTGTGCTCAAATAGCGCAGCCTTCACTGCCTTAACGTTCTTGGCTCCGATGTCCAAATGATTTGTTCCAATGTCAACGAACATGTTGGCGCCGCCAGCGATTTTTGCGCAGAGACGACTCTGACTCCCACCGACATTGTTTATCGCACTCACCAGCGCTGGGACCGCGGTGTTGGCAAACTTGAATGGAAGAGGTTCATGTTGCCCATTAGTGGAGTTCGGAAGCATAATGTGAGCTAACCCGCCACATCGCCGTTTTGGGTCGTGTAAGCATATCGCCACGCATGACCCCACGCTTGTTAATAGCTCAACTGGTTTGCTTTCCACTTTCATTTCTGCCATGTCTACTCGAACTTCCTCTAAGTCTGGTTCTGAGTGAACTTGGATTGTTGCTGGGGGGGCTAACTCTTGTCGGTAGGCAAGCACCGACTTGGTCTCAGCCTTAGGATGAATCCTGAGCCGTGCAGTCTTAGACTCGTTTATTGCTGGAAGAGAAAGCAATCAGATTATCCTCAGCAGTACTTTGTGATTGCTTCGATTACTTTTTGAGGCTGGAAGGGTTTTACGACGAAGTCTTTTGCGCCCGACTTTATTGCTTCAACTATCAGCGACTGTTGACCCATTGAACTGCACATTATCACTTTCGCTGACGGGTCAACTGCGACTATCTGTTTGAGGGCTTCTATGCCGTCTCTTGCTTTGGGACCTGGAGGCATGATTATGTCCATGAGCACAAGGTCAGGTCTTGACTGTTGAAATTGAGAGATTGCGTCGTCCCCGTTCGCTGCTTCAGCCACGACTTCGCAGCCTGCTTGTAGGACTATTCTCTTCAGCACTGCTCTCATGAAGGAGGCATCATCCACTATCATGATTGTGGGCAATAGGACTCATCTTCTCCTTATCTTAAGATTCACGAAACTCATATAAGCCTTATGGAGCAAAACACCATATCAAAATGCAGTATTGAAAAACAACACAGAAGCGAATGCATAACCCACAATCCCATCCCTGACAATCCAAAATCAGCAAAAAGCAGGAAAAAACCCATTAACCGCGCCACTGCCGGTCGCTGAAAGGTCGCTAAGCGCGTTTTTTAGCGCTAACGATGCTTATTACGTCTCTGTCCTTCAGGATCGCGTCCTCACCGATTCGCCTCTTGTCACGGGCGTCAACGGCGTAGAGGAAGCTTTCCCCGAGTTCCGTGTGGATTATGTAGGCGAATTGCCGTGCGGTTGTCCCGTAAGGCACAAGGTAGGTGTCTGGGAGAACTCGTGCGTTGTGATCGGCAAGGTGCTCCAAATCCTCCACCGGGTAGACTGTTATCATGCTAAGCAGTTTGAAGTATGCCATGTTCATGGCATCCTGAACGCCTGTTGACCCGTTTTTCAGCAGCACTCTCTCGCGGATCGAGTCCAAAGCCTTAACTTGACTTGGCGACAGCTTTTCTGGCTGCGTGATTTTGAAGTTGCAATCGCCCGGCTTGTAGCTGATTAATCCTTTCTCGGCGGCCCGTCTCAGCGCGAGTTCAGCCTCCGCGGAGCAGGGAATAACCATGTAATCAAGCTTCTTCATGCGTTCCAAGTTAGCCTCAGCGGTCGACAGGTCAATCTTGTTAGCCACGATCAGCATGGGTTTCGATATGCGCCTCAGGTTGTCCACGAACCGATAAAAGTCCTCGTCAGTCCAAGCTGTAGGTTTGTCAACGTTCAAGTTTGCTCTCCTGATAGCCTCGCCGACGCTTTGGCGTTTAATGCTTAAACCCGTTAGGCGCTCCTCAAGCGGCGCGGCAATCCCCTTCTTGTCAGCCTCCGCTGTGCGGGCAATCTTAGCCCAGTCTTTCTTGAGTATCGTCACCATCCACATCGTTATTTCCCGCTCAAGAAACTGCACGTCCTCCAAAGGATCATGCTCCCCAGGCTTGCATGAACGCCCCTCGCAGTCCGTGCCGCCTGAAGCGTCAACCACGTGTATGAGCGCGTCCGCCCTGCGTATCTCGTCGAGGAACTGGTTGCCCAAGCCGCGTCCTTCCCAAGCGCCTGGAACGATGCCTGCGATGTCGATTAGTTCCACGGGAACCAGCCTGACGCCGTCGAGGCAAAGCGAGTTCTTCGGGTTGTCTTTCACGTTGAACTCTTCATGAACGCATGGCGTGCGAACGTAGCCGATGCCTCGGTTGGGCTTAATCGTGGTGAATGGGTAATTGGCGATTTCAGCAGCCACTAGAGTTGCTGCGCTGAAAAACGTGGATTTTCCCGTGTTGGGTTTCCCGACTACGCCGAGTAAACGTGAGTATGACCGCTGCATGAAGACACTTCGACGCTACAATGTGTAACAATATTATGCTATAACAATTTCGGGAGAAACAAAAGAAGATTAGAAAAAAAGTCTTGGTTAAACCTTGCTTTTGAGCCTCTTTTTAATTGTGTGTAACAAAGTGTACCCCTATGGGATTTTATAGTTTTAACCCCGTAGTATGTAGAGATGATTAGTTTGCTGCAGAGGACAGCCAAGTTTGGAGTAGCAGTTGTGCTTGCAGTTTTACTCTTGTCCATAGCTGTTTCTGCTTTTCAAGGCAGCGTCACTACGCAAGCAAACTTGAGCAGCGCCTCTGCCGATAGCAAAGAAGCTGTCAAGTTGTCGTATGGCGGCTTATCCTTGTCTGAGCATAAGATGTCACAGTCCGAGCTTAAAGCCTACAAGAACGACCTGGGAGTTTACCAGCAGGGACAGAACTATAACCAGCTTGTGGATGGGCATGGGACAGGTTTGGCGCCGCCTACAACGGTTGAATGGAAGGACATCGCTGCCAACGCTTACGTTGTGGATAGCGTTTCGTATAAGTCGCCGCCTCCTTCCGCGGTAGATGAGTCTGCGACGCCATGGTTCCCGCCGATTGGGAACCAGGGGCAGCAGGGATCATGCGCCTCTTGGGCTGTGGGTTACTACTGCAAGACTTTTCAGGAGGCTAAAGAGCATCAGTGGAACCTGACTGGGGCAAAATGGGTTGGAGGCGGCGTTGCATCTGCATATCAAAGTGAGGTTATGAGCCCAGCGTTCCTCTACAACCTGATAAACGGCGGCGTGGACAGCGGGTCAGACTTTGAAACAGCCATCGAATTGGTTTGCAACGTCGGAATTTCCTCTTGGCAAACGATGCCTTATGACCAAAGTAACTACACTGTATGGCCATCAACAGCTGCCTGGACAGAAGCGCCCAATTACCGTTCCAACAGTACCTATGGGTATTACTACCTATACACAAACACGGATCAGGGAATGACCAGCTTGAAAAACTGGTTGGCTACAGGCAACTTGGCGATTGTCGCCGTTGACGCAGAAGACAACCTGCTTAACTTCACTAACAGCCAAGACTTATTCTACACAGGCAACTACATTAACGGTGAATTAGATCATGCGGCTACAATTGTAGGGTACGATGACAACTTTCCCTGCAACGAAAACGGCACCATTCGCTACGGCGCCTTCAAGATCGCTAACTCATGGGGAACCACAGGGTGGGAGGCGGTGCCGACGGGGTACTACTGGATTTCCTATGACCTTATGGCTGAACTTACGTCTAGGGGTGATGACCCAGTTGAGATATTCCAAGATATGGTGGGTTACCAGCCTCAGATACTTACATCCTTCAACATCACGCATTCAGCGCGAAGTGACTGCGACATAATTTTTGGTTTGGGGTCGCCGAACGCGCCTATCGTAACAAAGAACTTCACTCAATACATTTCTGGGGGGCAACTGCCGTTTTGCCCAAACAACATCGTGTTTGACTTAACCGAGTTCAAGGATTACATGTCTTCGCCGTACAATCAGCTCTTCTTCATGCAATTGTACGATAAAGGGTGTGGTCAAGGAGGAACCAACCAAACTGGAACCGTAACCTACTTCGCCGTAAACACCGCCACCTCAACCCAGACGCCGATGCAAACCGTCAATGACCACAGCATAATCTTAACGCTTAACTATACGTCGGTGACTCCTACGTTTTCGGTTTCGCCGACCACGGGTCCACCCGACTGCTCAGTAACTCTCAGCGGCAACTATTTTGTAGGCAACTCCGTAAACCTCACGTACCTGAACCCCGCGACTTCAACATGGGTTCCCTTAGTGAACAACTTGGCAACCCCGTTGCACAACTTCAGCTATGCAGTGCCTGCTCCAGACCTGCTGCAAACCAACCCAGCTGGCGACAATCAGCCAGGCTCAAGTAGCATTGTTTTCCAAGCTACAGATAACAGCAATGGCGACTCGTACAACGCGACTTCTCCCTTCACCGAGATGAGCCGAGGCTTAATCCAAGTGGGCAACCAAACAGCAATGGGGCTGTACGGCAACGGCACCGACTTTTCCACAGCCATCTTTGTACGGGACAATCAATCGCTTGTCGCCGCGGGCGACTGGTTCTGCCCTGGCGTGGCTACGCTGCTTTGGGACGACGCCCAAGTGGGCACGGCGGCGATTAACCAGACAGGTTTCTTTAACACAACCATAACCGTGCCACCTACCGCCGCTGGGCTGCATACGCTTTGGATTTGCGATGGCGACTCAAACGTAACCGTAACGGTGACGCGCCTGCCGACGGTCGCTAACGACTACGTTGATGTTTGGCACACGGCAGGTTTCACGATAGACTTGACTCCAGACTTCAGCGGCGTCCAAACGTCCTATCGAATAAACGGTGGAGCCACGCAGACAGTTGCAGTCAACGGTCAACCAGTCATCAATACGGAAGGCGGCAACAACACGCTTGAGTACTGGAGCACATGGGACGTCCATGGAACGGGAACCGTGGAGATTGCGCATGTGACGCTGACGGGTATAAAGCTGGATAAGACGGCTCCCCAAGCGACGATGCAGATAGATGGCGGCGCCTCCCTTACCTCGCAAAGCACCGTCACCTTAACTCTTGATGCCAGCGACGCTATGTCAGGCGTCAGCCAAATGAGGTTCAGCAACGACAACAACACATGGAGCCAAGCCGCCTGGCAGCCATACACTAACACGACGATGTGGCAGCTAAGCAGCGGCGACGGAGTAAAAACGGTTTACTGCCAAATAGAGGACAACGCAGGCTTAACCATAGACATCAGCAGTTCAATATCGCTCAGCACTCAGCAGTCAACGCCAACACCAACCCCGACCCAGACCCCAACCTCGACTCCAACAGGTTCATCAACATCCGACGCCACGCCGACTCCGAGCCCAACCGAAACAGCTTCTCCTAAACCTACCGAGACACCGCTTACACCAGAATTGACCCCTCTGATGATGCTGATTCTGCTTGTATTGGCGTCGGCGGCAGTTGCCCTTGTTGTGAAACGGAGCCACAAAGCCAAACCGTCTTTTGCAGAAATCTCAAGTTTGTCTGCACCATAAAATATGTTTAAAAGGGTAGGCAGTCTATTCATTGAGGGTGTTTCCTCTTGAAGGTTACTGAAGGAATTTATCAAGTAGAAAGCGTCAACTGCAACGTCTACCTTGTTGAAGACGACGACAAGTTGATTTTGATCGATACAGGTTTGCCTCGCAGCGACAGAAAAATCGTGAAAACCATTGAGGAATTAGGCCGCAAACCGACGGATGTGTCAACCATAGTGGTAACGCACTTTCACATCGACCACGTTGGAAGCCTCAGAAAAATGAAGAACACCACGGGCGCCAAGGTCGCAGTCCACGAAGCCGACGCAGACTACGTCGCTGGAAAAAGGGCGCCGCCTAAACCCAAGAATCTGATGATGAGGGCTTTAGGCTCCGTGGTGAAGGCTGCTCCAGTCGAGCCTGACATGCGGCTTAAAGACGGCGACAAAGTAGGCAGACTGCTTGTTATTCATACGCCTGGGCACTCGGAAGGAAGCATCTCGCTGCTGGACAACGAGCGGAAAGTGATGTTCGCTGGCGACGCAGTAAGATACGTCAACGGTAAAGTGCAGGGTCCTCCGCCGCGGTTCACGCCTGACGGGGCAAAAGCGAAAGAGTCAATCGGGAAAATCGCAGCCTTCGACTTCGACATAATGCTCAGCGGGCACGGACAGCCCTTGATGGAGAAGGCTTCGGAAAAAGTAAAAGAATTCAACGCCACTCTGAAGTAAGATTGCAAGCAAACTACAGGCACATCATTACAAAGGTTTTCTTTTTGTTATATCCAGAAACATAAGCTTTTGTTTTTCTTTTTCTTGTTTAGGCGCGAGAACGAAACCGTAATTAGTATAGAATTTAACTGCTTTTTCTACTGCATCAACAACCAAGAATCTGCAGCCTAATACTTGCTGTGACAGTTTTATCGCTCTGTCTAAACAGAAATCGCAAATGAATGTGCCGATACCGCTAGATTGCTGGTTCTTACAGACAGCCAGTTGCCCAATTAAGAGGGCTGGGTAACTTGACATACGTTGAGGCAACCTATCTCTCGGAGCCATCTTTTGTTTGTTAAGGTGAGCCATAGAGAGAGTTGCAAAACCAATTACTTCTGACTGACGCTTAAAGAGATAGGTGATACCGAGGCGTTTATCCTGAAAGTCTAGAGCCTGTTTTTGTATAAAATAGTCTATGTCCTTATTACCACAAGTGAATGTGCTTGTATTGTCACTTTTTTCAAGAATCTTTGGTGGAAAAGATAAATCTTGAGGTTTTAGTGACGGCTCAGAGGGCATGAAACAATTAACTTACAATGGACAGTTTTTAAAAGTTTCTGTTGCCCGTTTGTATCGGGTCTCGTCTGCTTTTGTTGGCTTCCGCTTGATTTCCTTCTGAACAGCTTTCCACTGTTCTGAATCAAGCACCGGAATTGGTTTGGGTAACATTTTATTCCCCTACGTTTCTGGAAACTCTACTGACTATTAATGTTAAACAGCTAATAAATTTTGTGACTTAGTAGATATAAAAATGGTTGACCTATTGTCTATTCTGAGGTGACTTTCGCCTCGGCTTTCTTCGACCCGTTTTCTTTTTCGTAGAGGTATGTTTTGCCCCTGAGCGCTGAGCATAACGCTGCTGCGAAGCATAGTACAGCGCCGATTATGAATGCCTCGGTCAGCGCCCCCATAAATGGTGAGGCTATGGCGTTTGGGAAGAAGGCTTGACCCGTCAGCGCGTTCAACGTGCTTTTCGGAATAGCCGATGCAGCCGCCCCCATTCCTTGGAGAAGCGTGCTTATTGGGTTGTATCCCAAGAAAGCGGCGAAGAGTGCCCCAGACGCTGGAGTACGGGCAAATGCTGAGGCAACCTGCGCGGGGGCACCAGTGTTAGCTACTGCTTTCATGAGCGCCGTCGGGAACGAAGCATTCAATGATATTATGATTATCGCGAAGAACACCGCTTGGCTGATGGTTTGTCCGCAGTTCTGAAGCGTCGCCCGCATTCCTGACGCGACACCCCTACACTCCGCTGGGACAGAATTCATCACTGAAGCCATGTTCGGAGACATAAAAATGCCGTTCCCGATGCCCATAACGAACAAGATTAACGCGAAGGGCAAGTACGCGAAGTTTGATGGTAACAGCGTGAAAGCTAAGAATGTGCCGCCTGTAATTATCATGCCCGCGGTCGCCAGCACTCTTGCGCCATGCTTATCGGATAGCCAGCCGCTCACGGGACCAGTAAGGGCTACTCCTATGGACATGGGTATCATGAAGATTCCTGCCCAGAACGGTGCAGAGTCATAGCTGTAGCCGTGCAGCGGCAGCCATACGCCCTGAAGCAGTATGACAATCATTATCATTACGCCGCCTCTTGCAAGCGCGCTCAGGAAGGTTGCAACGTTAGCCGAGGCAAACTGGCGGTTCTTGAATAGGCTGAGGTCAAACATTGGATCTTCTGCGCGTGTCTCCACAAACGGGAACGCTATCAGTAACGCTGCTCCTGACGCAAGAGAAGCTATAACCCAAGGACTACTCCAGCCCATTGACGAACTGCCGTAGGGAGTTAACCCGTAGGTCATGCCAAGCAAAATCAGGGTTAAGCCCACGCCGAACGTGATGTTACCCCAAACATCCATCTTTTGCTTTCTGTGAACTATGTTTTGCTCTTTAAGTTTCCAGTATGACCAGACGGTGCCGATGACTCCGACTGGAACGCTGACTAAGAAGACAAGACGCCAGTCCACGATAGCTAAGACTCCGCCTAAGACCAAGCCGATTAGTGAACCAGCCAAGAAGGAAATCTGGTTTATGCCCAGAGCCTTGCCTCGCTCGTTTTCGGGGAAAGCGTCAGTTATGATGGCGCCGCTGTTTGAGAAAATGAAGGCTGCGCCCACGCCTTGAACCAGGCGGAAGACTATTAGTTCCATGGCGCCAGCGTCGCCTGTGTTCGGAGTCAACGAAAGCAGGATTGAGCCTACGGTGAAGATGGCAAAGCCCAAGTTGTAGAGCCTCACCCTCCCAAACATGTCCGACAGCCTGCCAAACGTCACCAGCAAAGTAGCGGTTATTATGCTGTAACCGAACATCAGCCACAGCAAGTATTGGAAGGACGTGAACGGGTTAATGTCTATGCCGCGGAAGATTGCTGGCAAAGCAATCAGCACTATCGTGGCGTCTATAGAAGCCATAAGCATGCCAATAGTCGTGTTCGATAATGCTACCCATTTATACTGTACCATAAGTACGGTCAGACTGACTATTTTTCTTCCGCCCTAAATGCCATGTGCATTATAAAAAGTTTGCTTGGCACCTTGGGCTTTTCTCAGCTTGACTGGGCTTTTTCGTCGTCGTGGAACACTTGAGAAAAGCAGAACAACGGTTAATCACTCACATTCTGGAACAGTAAAAATACTCCTCAGGTTCAAGTGTTGCTTTGAAGAAGCCGTCTTGTTATGCTGAATTGTGGAGAATGGAGAGGGATGGCATACCCTCGATCTTTAAGGTGCCTCTTCTGGCTATTGCTCGATCAGAATCAACGTTACTGTGGATCTCACTTGATCAGTCGTTCTTATCTTATGCGAAACGGCATCCTTCAGCTGATCCATAGTGTCGGCTTTGAGCCTTATTATAAGGTCATAAACGCCGTAGGAAACGAAAGCTTCACTGACGAGATTAAGACCCCTAAGTTGTTCGAGGACCTTGCCCTCTGCTCCTGGCTCTACATTAAGGAGAATGTAAGCTTCCACCATACAAGTTACCCTTGTTATAGTAAAGAACCTGAATAATTAAACCTTGTTAAACCAACTTGAAAACCCTTAAGCCTCATTATCCCCAACGTTGCTGGCTTTCAACAGCACCTCCAGAGTTTTGCGGCATTTACTGCACTCGAACATTGCGTGTCCACATGAAGGACAGAACAACTCATGCTTTCGCAGCCGTTCCAAGAGAGCTAACAGCTCCGCCCTGTTTTGCAAGTCACGAGGACTTTCCTGCTTTAGAACTGGCTCAGCAACGTCTTTTTTCTCCTGCGTGCTTCCGCCAGACACGATTTCGCTGTAAACTTTGGAGATGCTCGCTTTCCCCTCGCGCAGCCGCTGCTTGTCATCTTCACTGGCTTTCTCCAGAATTTTCTTGCCCCTCTCAAACGTTCGGGTTGAAACACCCGCTTTCTTCGCCACCACCTCAGTCGCCTTAGCCTTGAACTCGGGCTCAGCGTCATCTGGCGCTAACCCAAGCTGCATGTTTCGCCCTTCCTTGCCGCCCGCAGCCTGCCGCTTCTTCGCAAGTGCCTTCTCAATCTCCAGCAACGGCACTGCTAATTCCACAAGCTGAAAATTGTTCAGGTGGCGACGCCTAAGATTTACTTCGATGACGAATTTTTTCTCAAGCAGCTTATCTTCAAACCTTCGAACCTCAAAGTCGGGCTCAATTCCCAACTCTATGCAGGCGCGGTACCGGTGATGCCCATCTAGAACTTCCAAGTCCTCGTTTACTACGATAGGGTAATGTTGACCTTCAGCCTTGATGGATGCTTTGAGCTCGGCGAATTCCTCTTCGGACATCTTTGGCAGCAGCCGACTGTATTCAGGGTTTAAGCGCAAGCTCATGAGCATCGCCGTTGTCTGAGTCTCTATCTTTTGTTCGGCTTATTATATAAGGTGAAGGGTTGAAGTTTTTGACCACGGGTGCAGGTTCTTTCTGGCTGGGAAACGACAGAAAAAGGTTAAGCCGCCTAGTGCTAAGTGCCTTAGATGTTGGTACTATGGTGCAGTCACATACTCTTTTATTTTTTCTCACGGTTAGACTACTGCGCAAGAAAACCCGCAATGCTCGTTTGGCGAATCGCGGCTAACCAAAAATGCGACATTTCTCTCTCCTCGCTCTTCCCAAAATTTTTTTGTTGTCGCATCGGTTAACAAGGCTGGTTCGCCAAACCATACTTTTAGTTCAAGAAAACAGAAAAATCTCGACGAACATATGCGTTGTTGCCTTTGAAATGGATAAGAGCAATTAGGCTGAATTGGAAACTGAGCCGTGGACACGGACATGCCCCAAAATTTCACTCCTCGACATTGAAAAGTTCCCGCTGCCAGAATGAAAAATTTTTCGCTCTTTCACAATTTTGCCTGATTTAGTGGTAACAAACCCCCTAGTGCTGATTCGGTATTGAATTAGGCATGCTGACAAATTGTTAAATAAACATCTCACGTTAGAATGGGAGACGATGCTTTTGGCTGCACAGTGACATGCTGTGGCAGACGTGGAAAGATGAGCAGTTCTGGGCTCTCCTTTTCTGGCACACGCATAAACGAAGCAGCCAAACAAGACGACATCGCAAGGAAGCATGTTAAATGAAAAAGAAATTCTTGGCAACTCATGCACTCTGCATGATTATATTCTTAAGTACGTTCATATCGTTGACTGCGGCTTTTCCCGTTCAAACAGGCAGCGCAACAACGAATTCACGCAATACTTATGTAAACCCGACGACTGGCACCATTTCATTTTCGGGTTATGTGTGGAATGTTGAAAATTCAGGTTCAAGCACCTGGGGCCCGGGACCGAATCATTGGTCAAGCAGTAGCAATAACGTTTGGGTTGACAGTAACGGGTGGCTGCACGTTCAGATCACCCACGTGAAGGGCATTTGGTACTGTGCGAACTTGGAAACTGTGCAAGCGTTAGGCTATGGAACGTACAGTTTTGTAGTCTCAAACAACGTAGCCAGCTTGGACAAGAGGATGGTCGTGGGGCTTTTTGCGTACAAGGACGATTCGCACGAGGTGGATATAGAATTTTCAAGATGGGGCAGCAGTCAAGCAAACTATGCATGGTACACGGTTCAGCCTCCACCATACATTTTAGGGTACAACGAGCAGTCGTTCAACCCCAAGTTAACAGGCAGCTACTCAACCCACTTCTTCACATGGTCCCAAAACAGCGTGTTCTTCGAAAGCCTGCAAGGTCAACCGAGCATAACTAATCCGCCGAAATCCACCGTAATTTACTCGTTCACCAGCCCTGTCAGCTCCAATGCAGCAGGAGCAACGGGGAGCATCAATCTGTGGTTGTTGAATGGGCAGGCGCCGTCTAACGGAAGAACCGCTACGGTAGTAATAAAAAGTTTCAGCTTCACCCCTGCCTCAACCTAAGATAGGATCTTTGCAAATTTCAATTCTACCTTAGCCCGATTTCAACTGACTCAACTGACGGATGGTCAGCACTATGGATTAAATTTAGATTTCCTTCCTTAAGCAATAGAACCGTTTTGAAAAGTCTAAACCTTATAAGCATAGAAATTTCTCAGATACCAAGTAATGAATACTTTAAAAGAAAAAAATGTCCAAATATTGATTGAAAGAGCAAGTGAATTGCTTAGACAACCATATGAAAAAATAGAATTTACTGGAAATGTAGACGCAGATGATTTGCTTAACAATCTTGAGAAGTTTCCTCATGCCTTCGTACTAGCTTCTATAATGGATAGACAAATCAAGGCAGAGAGAGCTTGGTTAATCCCTTATGAGGTCTTTGAAGAAATCGGCGGTTTTGAACTCTCAGAGTTATTGAAATTGAATCAAAATCAGTTTAATGAAATTTTCGTGAGAAGAAACCTTCATAGATTCAACAAAACAATGGCTAAGAGCTTTTCTCAGGCAGTACAGCGAATTCATGATGAGTATAATGATGATGCTTCTAACATATGGAAGGATAATCAAGGAAGTGCGACCATTGTCAGGAGATTTTTGGAATTTAACGGTGTAGGAATAAAAATCGCGACGATGGCAGCAAATATTTTGGCGAGAGATTTTAAAATTCCTATGAAAGATCATATTTGCATAGACATTTCTCCTGACCGTCACGTAAAAAGAGTTTTCAAGCGATTGGGATTTACATCTGATGAAACGAGTAATAATGAGTTAATCTATTGCGCCAGAGAATTCAATCCTCTATATCCTGGAATATTTGATTTGTCTTGTTGGGAAATAGGAAGAGAATGGTGCCACCCTAAAAATCCGAGTTGCACCAAATGTTATTTGGTCGAAAGCTGCCCAAAGAATTTAAGATAAGACTCAAGCGCGTACTAAAAACAAGCAATACTAAAAAAACCAAAAACCAAACAATGTTCAATGCCTTCTTGACTGTTCAGTATGCTGTTCACCATTTTTGTTCACGCGCGCGGGCTTGATTGTGACTTCATAGCGCTTATATGGTTTAAAGAATATAGCATTCTGCTAAGGAATTCAATATCTAGAAGATGTTAATACGTCAGGCAAGAATATAGCGCGTGCTTCAAACATTTATCCTCGATATTGGGGAACGCTTGAGGGAGAGATTATCAAAGCTATTGCTTCTGCTGGAGTTGGATTAACCTGGAATGAAATCCAAGAAAAGACTAATTCTGATAAAAAGTCACTTGACGAAGCCTTATCAAAACTGTATGATGTTGATGCGGTATTCAAAAGAGTAACTGAGAAAGAAGTAACTTATAGAGTAAGTAAAGCCCTTTGGCGCTCTTATAAAAATTACTTACGCTCTGTTGAATGCAAGAAAGAACTTGAGGATTGGATTAATCAATGGAAAGAGCTTAGAAAATTAGACTTAACACTTGATTGCGAGCACTTCTTTCTTGAGGGACGACACTTGGACGACTTCACAAAGGAGTTAATATCTCACGCAAAATCAAATGTGCTTGTAGTAAATCCCTTCATCGAATATTGTGACCTAAGCAACACGTTAAGTGATGCCATTAAAAAAGGAGTTTGCGTTCAAATCATAACACGTGAACCTCGGGACAAATATGCCGATAAACTTGAGAAAAAACAGGACTACCTTTCTCAACTTGTTAACGAAGGTATCGATTTGAAGTATAACAATAAGGTTCATGCAAAAATTGTAGTTGTTGATAGTATAATCGCAATAGTTTCATCAATGAATTTTTACCCTGAATCGTCTGCGGGTGTTTCTTGGGAAGCAGGTTTAATCTCACTTCAGGCTAAAATAGTAGAGTCCATAATAAACTCGGTCAAGACAAAAAGCATGTAAAAAAATATTATTTGCTTTGGGTACGCGCACTAGGTTGATTTATTTAGCAGATTCTATTGCTCTCTGTTTATAAAGAGGCTGGAAGTGCATTGACAAGCTATTTATGAATGACCTGTCAATAAAATGCCACAGGCATGCGCAACCACGCCCGCCTCAAAGTCACCTGAAGCAGGACCAAATTCTAAATCTTTACCTGAATGTCATATTGAATTGTCATTAACGTAACATTTTATATTACATTGCTACTCACATCATCAGGAGCAAACAAAAAATGACTAAAAACAAAAACGAAAAAGCCCTAGAAAGCGGACCACTAGAACGCCTATACAACGGCATAGCCCCAGCAAAAATACTAGACTTCCTAACCCTATTCCAAGACTACGACTACAGCAAAGCCGACATAGCCAAAAACAGCGGAGTAAGCTTCAGACACGCCTTAAGAGAAATAGAAAAACTCGAACAATTAGGATTAATAAAACAAACAAGAATCGTAGGTCGCGCCGAAATGTACAAACTCAACACCGAAAACCCGGCGTCCCGACTCCTCCAAAAATTCGCCCTGGAACTAGCAGCCCAAGAATGCCAAAAAATCGCAGACAAAGAAATCGCAAACGAAGAACAAGCCAAACAACCAAAAAAAAGTTTGAGGCTGCAAAGTTTGCGCTTGATTCACAAGTTTTAAGTGAACAATTACATAGTTATAGCTATGAAACTGGCAGTTATCGCTGATGGTCATCTTTTTCAAAGTTTTATGCGAGACTACGACCCGCTTAATGACTTCAAGATTGCATTAGAAAAAATCAAGAGTGAAAATGCTCCTGATGCCCTTTTAATGGCGGGTGATATGTTTGATGTTAAGAAAACGCCTGGAACATATCTTAGACACTATGAGGGCGAAGGCTTAACGATATCGATTCGTGAGATTCTGACAAAATTTGAGCTTCCTATTTTTGCAATCAGAGGGAATCACGAAAGAGAAGAAGTTCTCAAGGGTTTGACACAGACCGTTGAAAATTTCCATTACAAGAATAATGAGTGGGAGATTCTAAATAACGTAGCAATATATTTCATGGGCTCACATTTTGAAGGAGACTTTTATGAGCCTGAAGCTGTCTCTAAAATAATCCAACAACTATCAGCACCGGCTAAGACACAGAAAAGATCAAAGTTGCTTTTATGTCATGAAACTTTTGCTCCTCTACCCAATTGTCTCCCAGCAAAGGTAATAGAAGACGCAAAGAAAATTTTTGACTGGATTCTAAATGGACACATGCACTTTTGGTCTGAACAGGCTTATCGACTGGAAAATGTCGTTACATTGCCTGCTCTTTTGCCCTCAAAGGTTGTTTTGGGAAAATATTGGGTTGAACAATTTCGCTGGCTACATACAGCAAATGAGCCAGAGCTTGAAGAGCGAGATTCACCCTTCGGTTATACTGTGTTGGATACTGAAGAGGGTTCGATTGAGTTTTGTCCGTTCAACCCATCAAAGAAGACAGTCGAGGTCTTAATTGAGGCTACAGGGCTTACATTGGGAGAGGTAATCAAACGGTTCCGAAATGTTTTGGAAAAAATCAGAACGATGGAAGATAAAGATGCTTGTATTATTTTGCCGAAAGTTTATGGGGAAGCGAGTTTCGTTACCACTTTTATCAAGGATATTTTTAAAGATTATACTGATTTGAATCTTGAGGACCTAAGAATAGATACAACGCTGAAAATTACTACTGCTTCTGGCAAAGTGGTTACTCCTCCTCTATTGACACCAGAACAAGTCTTCACGGAATTAGAGAAAGACCTTCCAAATATCAGTGACAAACTGAAGTACGAGCTTCAGATGGATATTGAACCCGTAAAATTGAATACAATTTTGAATAATATTCGGAAAAATGAGCTGCTGGAAAAGATTCATCCTCGAACAACGACTCGGCTCGAAAATCTGCTTGATGTCATAATCCTTGAACTGAAAAACTTGGAAAAACCCGAAACTTATGAAGATAATTTGAAAACTATAGTGAAAAGGGTGAAAGAATAATGCGTTTAGTACTAGCTAGTTTCAACAATACGCTTGGGTTGAAAGGGCTAGTTAGTTTCAGCGAAGGAAAACCGCTTCTGATATATGGTGACAACATCTCAGGAAAATCCAATATTATCAATCTTCTCAGATACTGTCTAATCCCAAGATTAAGGGAAAAAAAAGGTTACGCCGAAGAAAAGAGATTAAATAAGAATGAAATATTGCTCGAAAAAAACTCGTTTGGAACAGTTGAAATAGTCTTTGAACAAGCGAATAAACTCTACCGACTGAACTATTCCTTTTCAAGAAAAGGCACGAATGTTGGGCAGCTTCAAAAAATTTTTGAACACGAACAAATCGAATTGCCAGCAGAAGATGATGCAAAGTTCAAGGTTCTGAAAGAACTAAATTGGAAGGACATGGAAATTTGTTCGCCTAAGTCGTTAAAAGAGAAGTTCGTGGAAATAGGAGTATATCCTGAAATCCTTGACGTGCTTATCTCAGCCTCTAATGTTAGAAATTTCTCAGAAGCGATAGGTGGAAGCATAGTCAGGGTTCCTGAAATGGTCGCTGCCAAAATCTCCACCTTACATGACAACTCTGGAAAATATGTGGACAATCTTAAGAAACTCCATGGAGTAATAGTTAGCGAAAAAGATGAATATGACGGAAGAATCAAAGCTCTCAAGTCACAATTTGAAGACGCCTCAAAGAATCTTCCTGAAATAAGAACAAACGAAGTGTTCATTAATGGTCGCATTTTTAAGAATTTGGAAAGCATCCAGCGTAATTTGACTCAAAATTTAGAATCTATGCCCAAAAAGACAGGCGACATGGAAAAAACTTTGGCTTTGATGTCTTCTGAGAAATACAAGCTTTGGGTGGCTGCCATTGACAAAATTATACCTAATCTTTCGAAAAAAGAGGAACTGAAGAATCTTTTAGTTGACGATGGTAAGCTTGAGAACCTTCAGAAATCTCTGGAACAGTGGGAACTGGTTTTTCAAATGTTGCCTTCTGACTCCAATTTGGAAAGCATCATGGCTTTTGTTATCCCTGACTACGAAAAATTTGATTTCAGTGTTCTCTCAAATCCAGAACGTATAAGATCTCTTTTTGCAGTGATCGAAGAAGCAAAGAAACATTTTAAAAACGCGGAAGAATGCTGTGCTAAATTTAAAGTTGTTCCGAAGTTCGTACCTATCAACGACATGATAAAGTCTCATGAAGAGCTTCTGAGAGTTTTAAAAACGCCCTCCGATGCACTGGGCGACCCTGCTTTAATTTCAAAGAGAAATGGAAAAACCTTGGTGAGCATCCCTCTTGATTTGGCCATAGAAAAGACTGAGTACCTCAGAGATATTGAACCTACCCCGCTTGTCCATAAACCAAAACATTTGGATGAACGCTTATTTAAAGAAAAGGTGCACAAAATCCAAGAAGCCGAAGCCGTTTGTATTGCCGAACTTAGAGCTGCCAAGGATGATCTCTCTGAAGCTGGAAAGCTACTCAAGAAATCCAAGCAGATACGAGACAGTCTTGGTGTGGAAGTTGAAGTTGCCAAGAAACGCAGAGCAAAGGTCAAAAAGGACTTGGAGAAACTATTGAATGATTGGAAAACCAGCTACAATCATCTTTGCGAAGTTTATAGTTTTGAACAGAAAGAAATCGATTTGTCGTCACCCGACTTGGTGGACAGCGCCTACGAAATAATTTCTGGGCGAAACTCTATGGCTCAGAGAATGCTGGAATCCGACCTTGAAGAACAACTTAAGAGTTATCCACAATTTATTGAAAAATACAAGGGCCAGAAGCCGATAGACATAGTTAAAGGTGTAACGGAGGAATTTAAAAAGAAAATAGAAGAAATGACTAAACTTCAGAACGAGTATAGACAAGTTAACAATTGGATACTTTCAAACTCAGACCAGATCAAGAGCATAGAAAATAAAGATAGAACAGCGGGGATCATTAGAATAGGCGTGGTGATTGGCATTGAGCTTTTGCAGAGAGTCCATGATAAAGCAAATGTTAAGAAAATTATTGAGGAATTGGCTGATAAAATCAAAGCCAACGTTGATGACGTTTATGCCAAGATATTTCCTGAAGATGAGGCATTCAGTTTTGATCATATAGAGAAAGGGCAATTTCTTTCATCAATAAAGGGTGAACCCATTACTCATCCTTCAGGTTCCCAGAAAGTCGCAATAAGCATGGGCATAATGCTATCACTGGGTGAAACATTCGGGTTGCCAATTCTACTTGACGAAGCATTTGACCGTGTGGACGTTAACAGATTAAGGTTTTTTACTGAATTTATCACAGGTATTGCAGGGACTGCGAACACGCCTCAGATATGCCTAGCTGGATTCACAACATACAATATTGAAAAGAACCCTGATGTAGTAAATTTTGTGAACGGCTGGAAAATCTATCAAGTCAAACGGACAAGTACAACTGAAAAGACAATAGAATTGTTCAAAGGATTTCAAGAATTATAGAATGACTGCTATGTGCGAGTCGGTTCTTTAGTATAGTCTTCTTCTTATCTTAACTAATTTTCTCTTAACTTAAAACAAACCCCGCCAAAAAACCCTCCGCGCCCAAAACCGACAATAACTTCAACATGGGGTCAACATGGAAAGTCGCAATCCGCCAAAGAAAAAGTCGCAACCCACAAAAAGATTCAAACGCTGAACCAAAAAAGCAACCTGAAAAGCAAACAGCCACGCCTGAAAGTCGCAACTTTCCACAGGGCAAAAGTCGCAACAAAAAAACTAGAAAAAGCCAACCAAAAAAAACCGAAAACCACAAAAACCCGAAATTTCTTGGATTAGTAAACCACAAGTATTATTAAACAGCAGGCACCTAAAATCTATCAAATCCAAAAGAAGATTGAACCTCACATTATTGCGAAAAAATAACTCGCTTTACTGTGATTAACAGAATAACCAAACATTAAATCATCAGGAAGTGCATATTTACGGGAGCATCCCAAACATTTACGATAAAGTACGTTGTACTTGCTAGATTCGAAATTGAAGGCGTCGTAGAAAAACCCGACGTAATCGGCGCAGTTTTCGGGCAAACAGAGGGACTTTTCGGACCAGAACTCGACCTCCGGGAACTGCAGAAAACCGGACGCATCGGACGAATCGAAATCGACCTCCACTCAAAAAACGACCACACCACAGGCTCAATAACCATCCCCACAAGCCTAGACAGGGTTTCAACAGCGCTCATCGCCGCAAGCATCGAAAGCATCAACCGCGTCGGACCATGCGCCGCCAAAGTCAGCCTCGAAAAAATCGAGGACATACGGGAAGCACGCCGAAAAATCATAATCGACCGGGCCAAGGAAATCCTCCACAAATGGACCATCGAATCAATGCCAAGCGTCGAAGACGTTTACAAAGAAATCGCTGACACGATGAAAGTCGGCAAAGTGGAAAAATACGGCCCAGAAGACCTGCCTGCAGGACCAGGATTAGAAAGCGCCAAAGAAATCATAGTTGTAGAAGGCCGGGCGGATATAATCAACCTTATGCGCTGCGGAATCTTCAACACTGTTGCCCTCGAAGGCGCCAAGGTTCCAGAATCAATAAAGAAACTCACGAAGGAAAAAACAGCCACTGCACTACTAGACGGCGACCGAGGCGGCGACCTAATACTGAAAGAACTGCTACAGGTCACGAACGTAAAGTACATCGGTCGAGCTCCAAGAGGCAAAGAAATTGAAGAGTGCAACTGCAAAGAAATAACAGAAGCATTAGAAGCCAAAGTTCCAATCTCAGAAGCCCAAGGCAAGCCCACGCCACCCCCTAAAAAAATACCCGAACACGTTAAAGTTGAAGTCCCAGAACCCGTTGGTCAAGCAGCAAAAACCCTACAGGGCACGCTTGAAGCCATTTTGCTGAACGAGAAGTTAGAGTTGGTTGAGCGTTTGCCAGTAAGCCAATTAGCAGAGAAGCTTCAGCAGGTAACAGGCGTTGACACGGTGGTTTTCGACGGTATCATCACGCAGAGAATCGTTGACATCGCAGGCGAAAAGAACATCAGGCGAATAGTTGCCTCACGAATCTCCGAAGCAGTTAAGCCAGCTTTAAACGTGGAACTCGTAACTTTCCAAGACGCCGTCACCCAAGCTTAAAACGCAACTTTTTACAGACCTTTTCTTCTTCAACGTAAATGCTGTTTTTGCGAAGGCAACACAAGAAACAAGCAGAGGCTCATCTAAACATAATCCATTAAACTCTTCACTGCTTCAGCATTTTTCTTATCCGCATTTGCCAGCTCTTTCTCAGTTACCCCGAAAAACCCAAGCACCCGAACCGCCGCAGGAACCACCTGGTTAGTGACGTAGTAATCAACATCCACTTCATCGTAATTGGCGAAAACGTAAGGCTTCACACGATTGTAAAACCGCCCTTTCCCTGCAAGAACGACATAGCCCACTTTATCGCCGCCCGTCAGTCGCCACCCTTTTTCCTTGAGCATTTTCGCCGCTTCTACGTGAGGAGCCCTAACAGCGTACTGTTCAGGCGGCTTGGTCAAAGTCTTCCAGATTATGAGGTCGCGGAGTGGAACCTTCTTTTCCCTGAGATCCGCCACCACTTTGTGCACATAATCGACGGCTTTCTCAGCGGACTGCTCCTTAAGGACTATTCCAAGCACATTCTCCTGCACGTCCTTCGCCACCTGCGCCCAATCTCCCCGAATAACCTCTAACCCAACAATATCCAAACTGCCATCACCCCTCAAACCAGCATACCGTTTCTTGGCTTCAGTGAAGAAAATTCGCCTGTAAACCTCGCTGACCTCCACTTGCAAACCTAATTCTTCGCCAATCGCTTTTTGCAGTTCAAGAATTTTCTTTTCATCGTTAGTCAGGAAGAGGCTGTCAGTGTCGCCGTAGATAATCGAAAGCCCCTTTCCCTCAACTAAACGGGTGGCGCTCAAGATGGTAAATCTTCCCCAAGCGGACGCTGCTTCAGCGACTGGCTTAATGTACCATCTTGCGCCAGTCCACCCTGCATACCCGTAAGCCGCGTTTGTTATGATTTTAACGGCTTTTTGCCTCGCATCCAAGACCCCGTATTCAACAGAGGCTGGGTTCAGAGCCCTCATCTGCGCCCGAATCTGGTTTCTGACCTGTATGAGAAAAGTTAATGCTTCCTTGTAAAATCCAGGCGGTTCTTTTCGGAATCGGTGCTTGACTTCTGGCGCTTCGTACACTCCGCCGAGGGGTTCAGGAGCCGCCGGCGGCACGTAAGTGTCAGGAGACAAGTTGTACCGTATCATGATGTTCGGATACATTGACTTGAAATCCAACACCGCGATGTTATCATGCAAGCCAGGCTTTGGCTTAAGCACTAAGCCGCCAGCGTAAGGATGATAAGGTTGCTCAATGCGTCTGGGTACAAGCTCGCCAAGTTTACGCGTTCTCTTGATCAGAAACCATTCAACCCTGAAACCAACCGCCGCAGTCATAACATGGTCCAAGGGCAAACTGACTAAGCTTGAAAGTTGCATTGCGAAATCCAACAGCAAAGTGGCTGAGCCTTGAATTTTGCGAGCGTTGCTCAGGCTGAACTGTTTAAGCAGTTCCCTCTTCCGCTTGTCGTCCCAGTAATCAGCAAAATCGACGTCTTCAACCTCCAAACCTGAATCATTCTTTGTAACGCCGAGGTGATGGGCCAAGTTGGCGAGGGTCTGAACTTTCACCTCGGGAAAAACATCCATGAAATCAGCCAGATCAACATTAGCCATCCCCGTGAATGAGACGTGACCGTAAACGCTGGTGTGCGGCTCCTTTTTTCCTCGGTCAACATCGAATGTTCTCTCAAGCCTGTGACTGCGGCTTATCAGGTAATTGTAGTATTCCGCGTTGCCCCCGAAGCTTACGATGATGTCGGGGTCAAATCGGCAAAGATACTCGACGAACCCCTGAATTACGGGTTTATCGTTCTTGTCGTCGTCTGCGAAGAACTGTTTTTCCTCGCCGTTGTTTGCGGAGGTGGATATTATGACCACGGGGTTTCTTTCTGGTTTAGGCGAGCCTTCCCGACTGTAGCTGACCATTGAGAAACTCAAGGTACGAAGTGCGGGTTTTTCAACCGTGTCAAGTTGCCGTGGGGCCGAGCAAGCAACATAAACCCTACAGACTCTAACATCATGAGTGTTCCGCTCTTCCACTTCAGCTTCCACTTCAAGCCATGCACAGGGAGCAACATTGTTGTCGATTAGGTACTGCATTGGGATACGAATGTCGTCTTCGAGGCACTCACTCACTGCTTCGAACTCTCGAAGCTGCCGTGCAAGCTTTCCAGCCTCGCTCGCAACCTTGCAGTAGACTTTTAGTGCCTGCACAGGCTTGCCGAAGAAGCGGCGTTCCGCAACTTCTATCTTCGCAACCGATGAAGAGTAAGAGTTCATGATTTCTTCGGCAGTTCTGGACGGCTCAAAGCTTTCTTTGAGCACGACGTAGAAATATGCAGCAAAGTTTCTGTCAATAACGAGCACTCGATTTCCGTCCCTGTCCACGCCCCAAAGCCATAATTCAACTTCTTTGCCTTCTTCCAGTTTGGGGTTAATGTCGAGCAGCCAGAAAGTGACGTTCATTCGCATTTCGCCATAAGAGGAATAGAGCGTCTGTTCCTTTAAACTTTAAAGGCTGACTCAAACACTGGAAGAAAAAGCCTAAACCAGTCCAAAACGAAAATTCGGGGAAATGCTCAAGAAGAGCGTGTCTACTGCGTTTTAGATCTTGCAAGCTCGGCTTTCAGTTTCTTTGCTTCTTCAGCAATTTTTTCGGCGATAACGATGGTTTTTATGCTTTCGGCTTGGACCTTCTTGAAGACTTCAGTTACTTGAATGGTGTCAGCGGTTTGCTCTTCAACAGTGGTTGTTGATTCTTCTGACGCCGCCGCGGATTCTTCCGAAACGGTGGCAACTTTCTGTATTGCTTCATTTACGTCTGAGAGCGATTTCATGCTTTTCTGGACGTTTTCCCTCAGCGTTCCCGTGATTGCCAAGATTGAACCCATTGAGCTCGCAACCTGCTGAGAGCTTTTAACTGCTTTACCGACGACGCTACTACCTTCATTCGCTGCTTTCTCGGCTGCCTCTGTAATCTGCACAGCCTTGTCGCCTGACTTTGTGATTTCATCGATGGTCCTGACTGCTGTTTCAGCAGATGACCGGGTTCTTCCGCCAGCTGTTTCACAGCGTCCGCCACCACGGCGAAGCCTCTTCCCGCTTGGCCAGCTCTTGCAGCTTCAATTGCCGCGTTCAATGCTAACATATTAACTTGACCCGCGATCTCTGAGATGTCGCCTGCCAACCCAGCAACGTTCTGGACAGAGGCGTTTACTTCATTGATGGTTTTATCGGCTTTATTTAAGGAGTCACCAATATTATTAAGCGATGCAAGAGTGGTTTTTCCATCTTCTTCAAGTTTAACGGCGAGATTGTTCGAGTCTTTGACTAAAGCGTTGACTTCATCAGTGTTTTTGTCAACAGACTTCATCATTCCAACGAGGTAATCAACGGTTTTAGCAGTGGTCTGCGTAAGTTCAGAGAGGCTTTCAGCTCCAGTTGCAACGTTTTGGCTTGCTGCTTGCAACTCTTTCATGTTACCTTGAAGTTTCTCACATGTTTGAATTGCTTCCAAACCCATTTGTCCAACGGTTCTGGATGTTTGCAAAACCTGATTGGACAAGCTTTCAACTTCTTCTGAAACCGCTGTTACAGATTTTATGATGGCGTCCATCGAGTCCATGGCTTTCTTGAGTTGGGTTATGTCGGTGAACACTTCGATGGCTCCGACGACGTTGACTCTTTGGTCATCATACAGAGGTGAACAAGTGTACTGAACCGGTAAATCACCGCTGACCAGCCGCGCGCATGTCTGAGAGGTTTCAAGCTTTTTCGACTTAAACATCCGAGCGCTTGCACAACGCTCAGTGTTGCAGTCGCCCGTTTTAAAAACGGTGTAACATTTTTTTCCTTTGACGGTGCTTTTCTTTTCGCCTGTCAGTTTTCTGCCGCACTGGTTCATGTACATTATGCCAAAATTCTTGTCGATAACCATTACGGGGCTTGGAATGCCCTTTAAGTAAAGCTCATATTGGCTTTCGACAGCCGATTCGCTTTCAGTTTTCTCTGCCATCGTGTTTTCCTTGCAAGGGATTTTACTATTCAGGGTTAAAGTAACTTATGAAACAACAATCAATACTGTTAAGACAGATTCTGAGGAAAGTTTGCGCCTTGCCTGAAGAGTTAATCTTAAGTTAGCCGTCACAAATCCTATACTATGATGTTTTATGAGTTTGCAAGAAGTGCTGATAGAAAGCCATGGTCTGACCAAGAAGTACGATGGTTTCACAGCGGTTGACCATATCGACTTCAAAGTATACAGGGGCGAATGCGTCGGCTTCTTAGGACCAAACGGCGCTGGCAAAACCACCACTGTCCGCATGATGTACTGTTTTCTGCCGCCGACTTCAGGTGAACTGAAAATTGCGGGCTTAAGCGTTAACACTCAATGCAGGCAAATAAAAAAGCTGGTGGGCGTGGCGCCGCAAGAGGACAATTTAGACCCAGACTTCACCGTCATAAAGAACCTACTTGTTTACTGTCGGTACTTCGACATTCCGAAAGACGAAGCCTTGAGAAGAGCTGAAGAGCAGCTGAAGTTCTTCCAGCTTGAGGAAAAAAGAAACGTGCCTATAGATGCCCTGTCAGGAGGCATGAAGCGTCGCCTCATCTTCGCGCGGGCACTGATAAATCAGCCTCAGATTCTGCTTTTGGATGAGCCGACGACGGGCTTGGACCCGCAGGCGCGGCATCAAGCGTGGGATGGGGTTCGCAACTTGAAGAAGAAGCAGGTTACCATCATCTTGACGACGCATTACATGGATGAAGCCGCCGTCCTGTGCGACCGAGTACTCATCATAGACAAGGGGAAAATCATCGAGGAAGGCAAGCCCGCTGAACTTGTCAAGAAGCACGTGGGCGAAGAGGTTTTGGAGGTTGACTACGACGAGAAGGTGCTGCCATCTCTGAAGGAGGCTTTTCCAGACGGCGACTTTGAAAGGTTAGGCGACCGACTGCAAATCTTCACGGATAAGCCTCACGGCGTCTTTGAGGGCTTCCTGAAGGAGCATCCCATGCAGAACGTGACCATACGCACAGCTAATCTTGAAGATGTGTTCCTCAAGCTGACGGGGAGGGGGCTCAGGGAGGAATGACCAGCCCTAACCTTCGCAAGTCCCCAGCGCGTTTCGCTCTGCCAAGGCTGTCGTACCGCGTGTGGAAGGTTTGGCAAAGAAACTTCGACGTCTTCACTAAAACCGCCACCGTCAACTTCCTGCCTTCTCTGCTTGAGCCAATCCTGTACCTGGTGGCTTTCGGCTACGGCTTGGGCGGCTTTATTCCCAGTATCCAAGGTGAACCCTACATCAAATTCATCGCGCCCGCCCTGGTCGCCATCGCCATGATGAACGGCGCCTTCTTCGAATGCACTTTCGCATCGTTCGTGCGCATGTACTTCCAGAAAACCTTCGACGCCATAGTCGCCACCCCAGTAAGCGTCGAAGAAGTTGTTGCTGGTGAGTTGCTGTGGGGTGCGACCCGCGCCACGATCAACGCGACCATCGTACTTGCCGTGATCGCGGTTTTCGGCTTGATTTCAAGCCCGCTGTTCCTGCTTGTTGTGCCCCTTGCCTTCTTTGGCGGTTTGATGTTTGCATCCATAGCCATGTGCTTCACCGCGGCGGCGCCTAACATCGACTTCTTCAACTTTCCTTCCTTCCTATTCCTGACGCCCATGTTCTTCTTATGCGGCACCTTCTTCCCCTTGACGTCGCTTCCGACTGCCGCTCAGGGAACCGCCATGAGTGTTCTGCCTCTAACTCACCTCGTGAACATCACCCGCGCCGTCGTTTCAGGGCATGTTGAGGCGATTCTCGGGTTAAGCATGCCCATGCTGCTGCTGGTCAGCCTCGTTTGGGTGATAGCGGTCACAGTGTTCTTCTTCATACTCTGCATCAACCTGATGAAAAAAAGGTTAACAAGCTGATTTATGCCTCAGGAGTTAGGCTGAACCTTTTCCCCTGCAGGTTTGAGCGGAAAAGTTCACACTTACAAGATCTGCCAGGGTTTTATGGTTTTTGAAAGAGAAAGACCCTTCTTCATCATCAACGGCAACTTGGAACGGGGCTAGTCGTCGCGGTTTGCGTTGAAAACTATTGTTTCATCAACAACAACATCAACAACAAGGCTTTGACCGCCCATAGACCTTTGCCGTTTGCTTGCACGCAGGTTCCTGAATGCTTAATCAACGCTTAACCATGTTCCCAGTCTAGATTGAAATTACCTCAACTTCCACAATTATCAGGTAAAAAGCAGCCAGCCCCTTCCATCCCCCGCCTTGGCGATTAACAAAATGACAAAAGCTATTGTGCTAACAAACACCGATTCGGTACTTGACGTCGCAAAAACATGGAAAATTGAAGGAGCCAGCGAAGTTATCAAAAAGTCTTCATGTATTCTGAATTTTGACATATTGCCCTTTAGAAACTTGGTTTATATAATGTGTAGCAATATTTACGATTTCATTAGCAACAAGAAAGGATGCATGAAAGATTTGACGATTCTAGTTCAACAGATGGAAACGCGTTACTCAGCGCAGCTAATAATTGCAGCACTAAACGAAGCGCCAGGAATCGGGCTCACAATAGCCGAGATGAAAGACACTCTGGGTGAAATTCCAGTCCTAGTCGTAGATGGCAAAAGCACCGACCGAACAGCCGAGATAGCTAAGAACCTGGGTGCAAAGGTTGTTTGCCAAGATGGCATTGGCAAAGGCGACGCTCTAATTAAGGCTCTTGAACATACCGACCTAAACGCGAATTATATCATTCTTACTGACGCAGACTATACTTACCCTGCTGAGTACGTTCCAGCTATGATAAAAATGCTCGAAGAAAACCCGCTTGTAGGCATGGTTTGCGGCAACAGGCTTAACGGGCAAGTTGACAAGGAAGCTTTGCATGATGTTTTCCACATTGGCAACATGCTGCTGGCTTTAGTGCATAATTTGCTTAACGGAGTGCCGCTTCAAGACCCGTTGACTGGACTGCGAGTAATACGCGCCAAAATCTTGCGAGGGAGGCTGCTGCAATCCAAGGGTTTTGACATCGAAGTCGAGCTGAACCATCTGGTAAAACAGCTAGGCTTCACGATACGAGAAATACCAATTCACTACAGAGCGCGGTTAGGCGAGAAAAAGCTGAAAGTAAGTCACGGCGTCACTATCCTGAAAAGAATATTGTTGGAAACGGCTTATTGGAATTGATACAAACGCAATTCAGTTTCTCAAAACAATAATTGTTTCAAAAACTATTGACATCTTGCAGTCACTCTCCAAGTAGGCGTCACTTGTCCTCAGCCCTATATCTATAAACGATTTTGTCTTATATCGCCAGCTAGAGTATGTTCCGCCGAAAAATAGATAAAAATAACACTTTCTAGAGGAGAGAGTTTTGCAGCTGATATCTCTATAGCGATGGTTCAAGTCCTTCTGATTTATTAGAACAACCGTATTCATTTGTGCAGTTGATTTGCTTCGAGCCATTCTGCTGCCGTAAACAAGCTAAAGTGACGAATTGCTTATCTATCAATTAATTCCCGCATGGTTAAAGATTTTTAACTGTAAACTCGCATGTGTAAGCAACAAAAGGATGGCTAACTATGCGTTTAGTGGTGCGTTTAGGCGGCTCAGTGGTTGCTTCCCCAGTCAACACCGAGCTGATGGGCAAGTACGCTGACCTGATAAAAACCGTGAAACTGCGAGGTCATGAGGTCGCGGTAGTTGTCGGCGGCGGCACGATGGCAAGAGAGTTCATTGCAATCGCCAAGGACTTGGGCTTGGACATGCAGGCACAGGACGAGCTTGCAATCTCAGTTTCCCGACTGTACGCTCAACTCTTCCTCAAGAAACTAGGTGAAGAGGGATGTAGCCGGGTGGCTTTTACGCTTGATGACGTCACACAGTGCCTTAGCGAGGGAAAGGTTGTTGTGATGGGCGGTTTGAAGCCTGGAATCACCACGGACGCGGTTGCAGCGTTGGTTGCCGAGCATGTGAACGCGGATTTGCTGGTCAAGGGCACCGACCAAGAAGGCATCTATGACAAGGACCCGCGGAAGAACACGGACGCCGTGAAGCTGGATCACTTGACCTTTGACGATTTGCCAAAAATTTTTGAAGGAAGCGTTCACGAGGCGGGCATTCACCAGATTATTGACCCTGAAGCCATCAAGGTTCTTAAGCGCCATCACGTCAAACTGATCGTCGTCAACGGCTTTAAGCCCGAGAACATTCTTGCTGCGGTTAACGGCGAAAAAGTCGGAACGACTATCAGTTAGAAATGGCAAGGACAACGAAAAAGCTTTGGAATAATAAAAAATCAGGCAGAATAGCTGACCTCTTTGGAACTTGGAAAATGGCGCACGATTGTGAGCGCTACTTTTAAATAACAAGATTATCCAGATTATCTGGGTATTCCAAAATGGCAACGATCCTCATAAAAAATGTGCCCGAACCAGTTCTTAAGGAACTAAAACGGCTAAAGGTTGAGCTTGGCTGCAAAACATGGGCTGACCTCTTAGAGCAATTAACAGTTTCTCGCGAAGTGCCTCTGATAACTGAAGAGGACAGAGCACGGATGAAAAAAGGACTCGAAGGGCTGCGGAAGCTTCGATTAGAAGCTGCAAACGAATGGAAAGAACCGCCCTCAGTAGTAGAGGAAATTCGAAGGACAAGACGCCATGACCGCGAGTAAGCCATTTCTGACTTTAGATTCAAATGTAATAATCGGCGCTGCCCGAATTCTTGAACCATACAGCGAAAAATGTTTCAATATTATTGAAAAGGCCACCAATGATTTTATTCTTGTGGAACCAAGCATAATTTACCAAGAGGTCTGTGGAACTTTATCTAGAAAAATGAATATGAAATTTGCCAACAATGCAAAAGATCAGTTGGATCTACTAATAAAGCCCCAGCAGTTAGTAAATTGTGACAGGGAAACATGCGTCTCAGCATTCACTCTCTGTGCCAAGCATAAGATTTACGCGATAGATGCACTCTACCTTCATGTTGCTTTGATTTACGGGGCAATTCTAGTTTCACTCGACAAGGAATTTATTAATAGGCTAAGCTCAAGCAAACTACCAATTGAAGCTTACACGGTAGACAACTTTCCGTACTAGAGTGCTCAATTTTACGATGATATTCAGCGACGGGTACGGGCAGTTGCCGCTTGACTTCGCCTACGTCGGAGCATTCGCAGTCATCATAACAGCCATATGCGTTGTTCTTTCATGGCGGTACCTGAACAAATAAATACCTGCAATATTGCTTAAGAACGGAAAAAAATGAGGAAAAAACCATGACAACACTAGTCGAAGCGGTCGATCTCAAAAAAACATACATGCTTGGCAAAGTCCCAGTTGAAGCCGTCCGAGGAGTGAACATGAAGGTTGAAACGGGCGACTTCGTCTCCATCCTTGGGCCCTCAGGCAGCGGCAAATCCACCATGCTAAACCTGATCGGCGCTTTGGACAAGCCCACCTCGGGGTGCCTACTCATCGACGGCATTGACATATCCAAACTAAACGACAACCAACTGACCGACCTGCGAAGGCGAATCGGCTTCGTTTTCCAATTTTTCAACCTGATCCCTAGGCTCACCGCGAAAGGCAACGTTGAATTGCCGATGTCTATTGCGGACATGAGCAAGGCTCAACGGGAAAAAAGAGCCATCGAGCTTCTTGAAACCGTGGGCTTAAAAGACCGGGTGAACCACAAGCCCGCGGAGTTGAGCGGGGGGCAACAGCAGCGCGTCGCGATCGCGAGGGCATTGGCGAACGACCCGAAGTTTCTCCTGCTTGACGAGCCGACTGGTAACATTGACTCAAAAACCGCCAGCGAAATCGTGGCTTTGCTGAAGCGGCTCAACGTTGAAAATCACGTTAGCATCATCATGGTTACTCATGACCAGCACCTTGCTCGGGAAGCAAACAGGACCCTGCAGATGTTCGACGGTCAAATCATGTCTGAAGTGGTGAATCAGCAATGAAGACATACGACATTTTCGGCTACTCCTTCAGCGCCATAAAACTCCGCAAGCTCCGCGCCGCGTTAACCACTCTAGGCGTGATCATAGGAATCGCCGCCATAGTCGCGTTGCTCTCGATAACTCAGGGGCTCCAAGTAAGCATAACTAGCGACCTTAATCGAGGCTTATCATCAACAACGCTGATCGTTGTGCCAGGCAGCAGCGCCTTGGGAGCTGTGGGCGGCACCGGGGTGGGAGCTGGCGGCGCTGGAAGTGGAGCCAGAGGAGGCTTTAGCTTGGGCGGTTCAGGCGCAAGCAACTCAGGTTTCTCGTTGTACGTCAATTACACGAGTCAGATTGACGCTTTGTCGCCAGACATCGTTTCCTCTATGGCTGTGATAGAACGGGCGGGATACGTTGAAGCCGACGGCTTAAACGACTCAGTTACAATTTACGGCGTTGACTTCGGCAATTACTCCCAGCTTTACTCCACAACCTTCGTGGCGGCGTCAGGAACCATACCGTCCAACCCGACCAATAACCAGATAGTCGTGGGTGCACGCGTGAATGACCCCAGAGAAAACGGCACGCTGCTTTTCAACGCAGGCGACAACGTCGGCATCATTTGGACTAACGCCACAACCCTACCCATCATCAACGAAACTTACACGGCGCAGGTTTCAGGTGTGCTTCAGAAAATCGGCGGGTTCGGCTTCGGCGGTCCCTCAGACGACGGCGTGTACATGCCGCTGACTCAGGCTGAAAGCTTCTTTGGAACAAACCAGTGTGACATGATAATCGTCCAGCTCATAAACAGCAATAACGCCACGATCACTGACGTTTCTCAAGCCATAACCAACAACTTCGACGGGCAAGTAACCGTCATATCCTCGACGGCGGTGCTGAGCCTGCTTTCAACCATCTTCAGCACAATTCAACTGTTCCTCGGCGGAATCGCGGCCATCAGCCTGCTAGTCGCAGGCATCGGAATAATGAACATCATGATTGTCTCGCTGATGGAACGCACACGGGAAATCGGCATCCTCAAGGCGTTGGGGATGAAAAGCCGAACCGTGCTGTCTATTTTCCTCGGCGAATCAGCGATTATCGGTTTGATCGGCGCTTTGGCAGGCATACTTTCAGGCTGGTTGTTAGCGAACGTTGTTTCGCGGCTGCTGGGGTCAGGAGCGTTCGGGGGAACAGGCTTCAAAGTTACGCCGCTGTTGACTCCAGAGGTGTTCGTCGGCGCTTTAGGTTTCGGTATAATAATCAGCATTGCATTCGCCCTGTACCCTGCATGGCGCGCCTCGCGGCTTAAGCCCGTAGATGCTTTAAGGTACGAGTAACATTAGCCTTTTAGGTGCGGCAAGTGAAACGGTTGTACCCTGATCAGCCAGTCGTAGGCGTCGGCGCAGTAATAATCAAAGAAGACAAAATAGCCCTCATCAAACGGGGAAACGAGCCGAGCAGGGGAAAATGGACGATCCCCGGCGGCTTGGTTGAACTCGGCGAGAGCCCTGAGCAGGCGGTTGTCCGCGAAACGAAAGAGGAAACCTGCCTTGACGTTGACAACCCCATCTTGATTGACGTGGTCAGCAACGTTGACTTAGACGACAAGGGCAAGGTAAAGTACCATTACGTCATCATCGACTACTTCGTGCACGTAAAGAAGGGAACCGCTACGGCTTCAAGCGACGCCTTGGAGTTGCAATGGGTACCTTTTGGAGAAGTAGAGAACTATAATTTAACAGCGTCTTTTCGGGTTTTCTTCAGGCATAACCGAGCGAAACTTGAACAAGCCAATTCCTATTGACGCTGGGAGCGTTTAGAATTATGGTAATAATCGGTCAAACACATGTTTCTCTGCTCTGCGAAGGTGCTCTCCTACCGTTCCTTTCTCCATGCCCAACAAACGGGCGAGACCCTCAAGACCCACCTTCTTTGGGACATCGTAATAGCCCATTGAATGAGCCAACCTCAGGATGCTGGCTTGCCTTGCAGTTAGATCACTTAAAGGGGATTCCCCACGAGTTCCTGTTGATTGTAGGCTAATAACTTCAAACGGGATGTTTGCAGATTTCATTTCTTCCAAGAGGCTAGTGATTGCTTTTTCCTCAACAACCAAAGAGACACGTAGTTTTTTACCGTCAAAACTGGGGTTTCTTGAAATGTAAATTTGTTTCTTCTCGGCAGTTTTCATGAACTGAATTACTTTATCCGCATAGGCTTTGTCTTTGATTAGCGCTTGCCATGTGCCTGAAACCTGTAGAAGGTCATTGCCGCCTTTTTCGCTGTTTAGAACTTTAACTTGAATAATTTGCGGCTGATTTGCCAATTGAGGCTTAAGCAAGTCTAACTCCTTTGATGGCAACATGCAGATCATTAGGAAGCCTTCGCTTCTTATTCTAAAGAAATATGTGGTAACTACATGTCTAAGCAGTTCAGATAGTAAACTAGCGCTCATTTTGTCGGAGACCGTGTTCTCGAACAACGGAATTTCGAGTGTGAGTTCTCGCATGAATGGAGATACCCCAAATGTGGGGTATAAACCTTATCCGACTCAATGAAGCTATGCATGCCACAGGACGGATTAACATTGGTCTACTCTTTAATCGTGCTCATTCTGCTGCCTCTTGCTGGCTTTCTGGTAGGCTTCTTAGTTTCGCTTGTTGGAGGATCTGGAGGCGTTTTCTATGTCCCCCTGCTGATCATAGGCTTCGGCGTCGATCCGCGGATTGCGGTAACAACCTCGCTCGCAACAATGGTGCCCACGGCGTTGATAGGGTCGCTTAGCCATCGCGACAAAGGTAACCTGAACCTAAGAGCTGGATTGATCTTCGGACTCAGCGGTATGTGCAGTGCCCTGCTAGGAGTATACTTGTCCGGTCGAATCTCAACCTTGGACCTTGAAAAAATCATAGGACTCGTGCTTATAGGCCTCAGTATTCCCATGGCTATCTCAGCAATTAAACGCATAAAATTGCCCAAAGCCCCGTCAGAAACAAAACCCAAAACCAAACCGACAAGATACAAGAATCTACTTAGCGTTGCATTTGGGGCCATGTCTGGATTCATGTCAGGTCTTTTAGGATTGAGCGGCCTTTCATTTGTAGTAACAGGATTGTATTTTCTGGGTTACCCAGCCTCAACCGTAATAGGCACGTCAGTCTTTGTTTTGCTTTTCAACACGGCTGCTGGATTGGCAGGTTACTTGTGGCTTGGACAATTTGACCTCTTCTTAATCGTGCTGCTTTCTATAGCTGCATCCATAGGCGCGTTCTTGGCACCGAAAGTTCTGAGCAAAATAAGAAGCGACATCCTTGAGAAGTTGTACGGACCCGCATTCGTGATCGTTCTTGTAGCATTTGGGCTAACAATGGTGCTGCACTAGAAGTTGGTTAATTAGGGTTGGTAAAAAAGAGGCGTGTTTCACCCATAGTCTTGATGTCTAAGGCTCTTACCCGTGCAACTATGGGGAAGTCGCTTACGACTCTGCCAAGAGTCAGGCAGTGATGCGGCGGCAGGTCATGCGCTATTGAACGCACAGTTTCCGCGTCTACCCGTGCCGCTCGGCTGACCACGTCGAGGTCGTGCTCGTTGGTGAAGTTGAAGAGGAAGATGTTGTCGGCTTGGCGGTAGATGGTTTCCTGGATGGTGTCAGGCTGGTTGGTGATGAACGTGGTGAAGATGCCGAAGTGGCGCATGCGGGTCACGATGTCGTCCCAGTAGGTCTCACGCAGGTAAAGGTGAGCTTCTTCCGCGAAGAGGAAAACGGCTTTGAGCTTCCAGTTCGAAAGGGAATCAACCAGCTTGCCCAATGCGTATTCGACTACGATTTGGCGGTCGATGTTTGAGGTGTTTTTCAGGTTGATGACGATGGCGCCTCCTTGGTCTTTGGATTTTATGAGGCTCTCATCCAGCAGCGTTGCCTCGCCGAGAGAATCGGTAAAGAAGCCAGAGTTGGCAAGGGAATGGAAACGTGAGGCTAAGGCATCGCGGACATGCTGGTTGCAGTTTAAATTCCTAATCTCCTCGCCTAGCTCTTGCATGTTTAATTTGCCTTTTTCCTTGAGCATTTTCCAGATTCGGCGGAATTCGCGGGCTGATGTCCCTGGCAGGTGCAGGGCGTTTACGAGTATGCCCATTACGGTGTTTAAGTGGAGTTGTTCGAGGGCTACTTTGAAGTTTTGCCCAGGATTTAGGGTGTGGATTTTGTCGTAGTACATGTTTCTTTTGCCGTCGTTACTCATACCTAAGCTCGTGTATTCGCCGTTGAGGTCGAAGATGACGACGGTGGCTTTGTACCCCACCAGGTTAACCATCAGCAACTTGGAGAGGTGGCTCTTCCCACAGCCCTTCTTGCCCGTGATAATGTTCAATGTGCCGTCTATAGCTGAGGCGTCGATGGTTAAGAGAGAGGAGTCTTTTGTGCCGCCCAGCACGATGGGGAGTTTGCCGTCGATTTTCGCCAGTTTCATCAGCATAGGCACGGAGAGCTTCTTGATGGTGGATTGGCTGCGGCTGGGAAGCCAACTGCTGCTCGGGCTCAGCGTATCGTTCTCCAAGGTTGCCCTTATCTTGCAGACCAGCAGGCTGGCGTCCTGGATGTAAGTGATGTGCGGCGCTATCTCCATCGGGTCAATGTCCTCACCCTGCAACGGCTCGCCCCCGTCAGGCAACGTGCGCAGAAGCTCCTCAAGCACGCCCGGTACAGCGGCGAATTGCACGTCAATGACCTGCGCGATCAAGGCTTTCCCCGCCTCCTGATCCTCAACCAGAAGGTAGTCGCCTTTCTCCGCGCTTTCAGTTGGGAAGCTGATGATTTGGAGGATGTTGCCTTCTTTTTTGTAGAGTTTCATGCGTAGGTTTCCCCCTTGCCGTACGACCCGAAAAGCAAACGGTGCATGTCGGGGCGGTTGACGATTTGTATGCCGTGCTTGCGGGTGAGGAAGTGCTTGATGGCTAAGACCTCGTTAGCCGTGAAGGTGCAGAGGATGTGTGAGAGCCGCAGGGTCTCCGGGTAGCTCTGCTTGTAGAGGTCGTTGCCCAGCAGCTTCTGCACAGCGTCGATTCTCTGCGGCTCAAGAGTTTCTTTATCGATGTCCAATCGGAACGCAAGGTTCGCCTTGTTGAGACGCGCCACGTAAATGTCGCCAAGCAGCACCGTCGGCGGCTTGAAATGTAGACCTGCGGTTTCAAGCAGGTATGGCGGCTCATGGTTAGGAAGCTGCTCGGTTATCAGGATTCCGTTTGCCCTCAGCGTCGTGGCTTTCGAAAAGGCGAGAACCGTGCTGCTGTTCCTTCTTGCGTAGCTGAGGATTTCTCTTAGGCGCTGGGTCGGCGTGTCGATGGTGCCTGACGTGAGTGAGCCGTCGAAGAGGATTATGCCGCTGTTTATGGTTCTGGCGAGCATCGTCTGCATCCAGCGTTCGAGCAGGCTGGCGAGGCGCATGGGCATCTGCATGATGTTTGGCGCTGACTGATGCATGCTGCTGTAGGTTGTGCTGAAGTATGCGTGTTCAAGCGTGTTGTAGACGGCGTTCTTGTTGTCTTCCGTGATGTGGAAGATGAAGGGGCCTAGCCGCGTGTACTTGTAGGTGTGGGTTTGGCGCCAGGTGATTGCGCCTCTGACGGCGATGATGATGCCCGTGGCGGTTTCGCCGATTTTGATGGTGGAGGTGTCCACGGCGGCGACGAGGGTTTCTTGGCGGTCGGGTTTTATCTGGATCGGCTCTGGTTTTAGCTGTATGCTGGATGGGTACTGCTCGGCGGCGTTTAGTTGTTGGAAGGTTTGGTGGTTTAGCTGGAGTTCTTGGTGCTGGACTTGCCGCAGGGAGTAGAGGCTTTGTTCCAAAAAGCGTTGGGGGAGGGCTGTGTCGATGGTGGGTTGTGGAAAGTTATATTTGTTAGTAATTGTATATTGTTCGATCACCATGATTCACCAATATTCAACAACATGTTGGTGAAATATTTAAATATTGTGCATGCGCATCTTGCACAATACAATAATCAATAAGTGGGAACTTGACAGAAAAACAGCAAAAACCACCAATACGCGTAAAAATGAAAATCGGCGACATAGAATTCGAAATCGAATCCCAAGAAGACCAAATCCAAAACACCGTCGACAAAATCCTCCAAACCGTCACCGAACGCCTAAAAAACACCAACCTCGCCCAAGTCGCCGAACGCCCAGCACCGCCGCCCCGAGCAGAAACATGCAGAGGCGTCATCCAGAAACTCTGGGAAGAAAACTGGTTCAACGAGGCAAAAAACCTCGACGAAGTCCACACCGAACTGGCACGCAGAGGCTTCCACTACGACCGAACAGCCGTAGCACACGCACTCGTCAACCTCGTCAAAGACAACATACTCGCACGAATCGGAAAACCACGCCGATACCAATACGCACAAAAAAGACCCCCAACGTAATTTTGGGCTTCTACATATTCCAATTTACAGAATCGTTCCAAATAATTTCAAAGAAATCCGTGCAATTTTGAACAAGTGTTCGGTTGTTGGTCCAAATGCCTGCTTCAAAGTGTAGGTCTAGACCGTCAGTTTTCGGATCAGCTGATGAAACCAAAGCTGACTTAGTGCCAAAAATCATTATCCTTGCATGGTTTGAGTCATGTTGCTTGACCGTGCCATTGGCAGTTCTCACTCTTCTAGTAGCCGCAATATTATCTCTTTCATTATCCTTATACCTAGGAACTATTAGTCGAACCTGAACACCCCTTCTCGACGCTCTTGTTAGTCTATCAACCAAAGCACCATCAAAATAACCAGTAAGCAAGATTTCGTCTCCCTGAATGCTGTTATCAATTGCTTCAGAGACCTTATCCTTGATTGCTCGTGTATCTGGTGAAGTGCACACAAATTGGCTTTCAGCAGTTTGGATTTGAACTATAGCATCGTGGATAATGTCGATTTTAGGAAGACGCTCAAATAATTCTTTAGGTTGGGAGTATCTTTCCTTCATTAAGTCCATCAGCGTCTTTATCCAGTTTTGGCTGTCGCTCACAAAAGAAGAATCGTTTTCCCTTAGGTGCTCATTTTCTCCATAATTTTCCTTGAAATAAGCCCCCCATTTTTGTGCTTCTGTTAGTAGGTTTCCGGAAATCTGGTTACGTGTATAAGTGGCAATAAGCTCTCCCAAAATCTCTGACAAGCCGTTACGTGCTTTTACCACTTCTCGGTTAGTGCCTAACGTCACAAGTGATTGCAAGGCTACGCCCATCCAGAAAAAATCCCTCTCTGCGTCACCCATAGAGTATCACCAAAAAGGCACTGTCTCTATGTCTTGGACTTGAGTTTAGGCAGTAATTCATTTTCAATCCAGTTCTTTCCAGAGCCAGAAAGTCTATAGGCGTAAGACCCACGTTCGCCTTCTTTAATTACAAAAGCCTTCATTTGGACTAAATTTGCCGAAACTGAACTTATGTCATAATTTTTCCAATTGTCTGCCATCAGTCGAGTGAGCTCGTTTAGAGACACAGCGCTTGGGCTCTTAGCATAGAGTAGCAAACCTATTACTTCCCTTGCAGACAATTTGTCAGTGGAAACCGAGATATGTGGAGTACCATCACTTTGATACTCTATTATTCCTGCTTGCTCGGGTTTTGAAGGTGCTATTGGCATTGATATGCCTAGTGATGGAGTCTTTGCGTTCCATTTGATTTACTGCTGAAGTTAAGACAGTAGTTATAGTTTCTGAGGACAAACCAATTTGTACTAACAAATTCTTGAGTTCATCCAAAGAATCACCCTCTATGCTCATTTCCCCATAATATGTATTTATTTGAAGGCGAAACTTTCCCAAATATGATTACCTCCTTAACAGTCTCACAATTTTGTTGTAAATTTATTACTAGCCATGTGAGCACTCTTCAGATATAACATTTTTCTTCTAATTTCTTCCACTATCGATAGGGTAGCTTTGAGCAAAGACAAAAACTGCAAACCAAACAAATAAGCAATACTTTTAATAATTAATCCGATTTACGCTTATTCATGCAAGTTGCTGATTTAATCCGTTACAACGACATGGTTCGTGGGCTCTATCTTGATGCTATGGCTAAGCTGCCGTGGAGCGAAGTTGTCGCCAACAAAGGTCTAAGTTTTGACTCGATGCGTGATGTGTTTCTGCATTTGACGCTGGTTGAGGACAGGTGGATAAGCTACATCATCCCAGGGCGCGCCAAACAGTGGGTAAACCCAGATTTTAACGCGTTCAACGACATGGATTCGCTCAAGCGGTATGCAAATGAAGTCAAGGCTAGAACTGAAGCCTACCTCGGCAAGCTTTCAGACGAGGAACTCAGCAGGCAGGTAACCGTCTACTGGGGCGAAAAACCAACCGACATCCCAGTTGAAAAAGGCTTAACCCACATGGTCATCGAAGATTTGATTCACTACGGCGAGTTGTCTGCGGCGCTGTGGCAGATGGGGTTGGAGGCGCCTTACTTCGGCTTCTGGCGCTACAAATTTAGCCATCCATAGTTCAACCATCGTACAGGTCTTTCGTAGATGCAAAATGTAGATGCTTTCCGTAGATGCACTTGACCCCTATAGACCCCTGTTGCACGCGCGCACACAAATTAGTCAGGAACCTGAAGCAAAAACTTGAGGTTCATCCGAGTCGGCAAAGGTTTATAGTTCATCTTTTCCATTGTATCCATACAGTTTCTGTAGGTTAATTGTTAGTGGAGGTGAAATTTTGGCGGATATAGTTGACACAGCAGTATCTTCAGGCATGTTCAACACGCTTGTGGCGGCAGTAAAAGCAGCGGGGCTGGTTGACACACTTAAGGGTCCGGGCCCATTC
Organism: Candidatus Bathyarchaeota archaeon; assembly: GCA_963768345.1. Taxonomy (GTDB): domain Archaea; phylum Thermoproteota; class Bathyarchaeia; order Bathyarchaeales; family Bathycorpusculaceae; genus Bathycorpusculum. The sequence goes on from CAVYHL010000005.1 coordinate 333,318, forward strand.
ACGGTTTTCGCGCCCACGGATGAAGCATTCGCAAAGGTGCCTAAAGCGGACCTTGACAGGCTCATGAAGGACACTGACAAGTTGAAGTCGGTCTTGACTTTCCACGTGGTCGCGGGGAAGTATATGGCGGCGGATTTGGCTCAGCACGAGTACTTGCAGGCGGTTTCAGGCGGCGAGTTGAGGATAGACTCGAAACGTTGGCACCTGCACAGGAACATGAGAGTTAACGGCGCAAACATCATCAAGCCAGACTTGGTCGTGGATAACGGGGTTTGCCATGCCATAGACAAAGTGTTAATGCCCAAGATGGCGGTTGTCCCAGAACCAATGTAGGCAAATTGAAATGGTGATGCGTTCACGCGAGCGTCTTGCTTTTCTGAGTTTATAGAAGTTTAGTTTCGCCGAAGCCGTCGCAGTCTTGGCAAGCCGTACCCTTGCGGGTGAACCTGAAATCTTTGCCCCTGCCTTGGCAAGAAGGGCACGTTTCAACTAAGCCTTCTGGAAACAAACGCCAACCTGTTCCTTCGCATTTCATGCATATCTCGCCCATCGGCGAGTTTGCTATGTCGATGCCTGTTCCGTAGCAGATCTTGCATCTGACTCGCCTGTACCGAAGCTGCCCGTATTCGTGAGCTTCTAATGTTGTCGTCAAGCAGACTTCACCAGAAACTCAACATTTCCCCGTTTGACTATTAAAGAATTATTAACTGCGAATTAGGATTGTCAGTTACTTTTCAAGACACGCCTAATTTCTTCCGCCGCATCCTCAAGTTTGGCTCTGTCAACCACTTTGAGCTCGTTGAAAGCCGCCAGCTTCTGCCCTTCAAACCTGGGAACGACATGCACGTGTATGTGGAATATGTCTTGGCCTGCCGCTTTGCCGTTCTGCTGGATGATGCTGACGCCGTCGGCTCCCGTGGCTTTTTTCACTGCCAGCGCAACCTGCTTAGTGACCCTGTGTACGTGGCTGATTTGCTCTTGAGGCGTGTCGAAGATGTCAACGTAGTGTACCTTGGGTATGACAAGCGTGTGTCCCGTTGTCAGGGGTCGTATGTCAAGAAAAGCCATCACCGCCTCGTCCTCATAGACTATGCTTGCCTCGGCTTTCTTCTGGACTATTCTGCAGAAAACACACGATTCGTCAAAAGCCAAACCCTGACGCCTTCCACACGCCTACCTTTGTAGCATCTGACGCATTAACTTTCCCCTTCACCTTTTTTAATAAGAACCGCTTTTTCTTGGATACTATTAAAACAGCAAGTTATCAATTGAGAGAACGGATGGGAACCAAGAAAACGCGGGAGAAAAAGTTGAGAAGGGTAAACGCCATAACTTTCTTGAACTACTTCGTCTCGGGCGCGCTTACCCTTCTGATTCCCCTTTTGCTGCTGGCGAAGCACGTTAACGTGGCGGAAATAGGCTTGGTTCTGTCGATTTTTCCGCTGATTTTTCTGGTAGCCCGCCTGTTCTTTAGCGCATTCGCAGACTACATGGGGTGGTCGCATGTTTTCGTTTTGATCAATTGGCCGTCTGCTTTCTTCTCGACGTTAATCTACTATTTTTCGTCCACGCCTCTCTTCTTTGCGCTGGGAAAACTCGTGGAAGCCCTAAGGGAATCATCCTACTGGGCAGTGAGCCGAACAGCAATCTATCAACTGTCGCCTCATCGCCCAGGTCACGAAGCCACAAAAATGAATGCGGTAATCTGGATAGCGATGGCTTTAGGCGGAGCAATGGCGGGGCTAGGCATAGACTACTTGGGTTTTTCAATGAGCCTTGCAGTGTTGAGTCTTGTTGCCTTGGCCATCGGTATTCCAGCGGTGATGCTTTGGAGGAGCAGCGCCAAGGCGCCTATGCCTAAGACTGAAAGCCTCCTGAAACCGTTAAATCCTAAGGGCAGGTCTAAGCTGTTTTGGCTTGCTTCAGTTTCCATAGTGTTCAACAGCCTTGCGACTTATCCACTTGTGAACCTGCTCTTGCCCGGTCTTTATGAGTCAGCATTTAGGGTACAGCTACATTTACATCGGATTCCTCTTCATGCTCTACTACGCCATATCCGCTATTGCAACATGGGCCACCGTTGAACACTCTCTAAGTTTCAAACGCGCAACCATCCTGACAGTAATAAGCATAGCTGCCTCCCTCTTTCTCGCCGGTCCAGGATTTTTCTTCCCCATCTTGCTTTTGACGCTGGCGTTCGTCCGAGGCTACGGCGTGGGATACTTCGAGCATCTCGTGTTGAAAGTCGTAAGGGAAAGCAAAAACGTGTCGGTGGACTTAGGCATTCTTCATGCGCCGATGAGGCTGGCGGAGTTTGCTTCGCTGGTAGCTGGAGGGTTCATAGCCCAAATAGTTGGTTACGCTCCCGTCTTCATCGCCGCTGGCGTTTTCTTTGGCGTCCACGTATTCATGTCGCTGTACATCCTGAAGAAATAATTTGGCGACATACAGTTCGTCAGGACAATCTTGTTAATCAATGAACATGAAGCTAACAGTTTATATGCTATGAAAAATCATACTTACTCACCAGTAAAAGAGGTTTCGAAAGATGAGCTTAGTAGATAAAGTGCGTGAAGAAGTCGGCAAAGTGCAGGACCCTGAGACAGGAATGACCTTCGGCGAAATGCAGATGATACAGAGCGTCAAGGAAACAGCGCCGGGCGAATTCACCGTTGAATTCATCCCAACAAGCCCGTTCTGCCCAATCGCGTTCAAACTTGCCGCCGACATCAAAGCCGCCGCTATATCCGTTCCCGGCGTGAAAAAGGCAATCGTCTACTGCCGTGGACACGCGATGGAGCAGCAAATTAACGAAATGACCAACAAGCAGTAAAATGCTTTTTTCCAAATTTTCTTTTTCCAGTTTTTAACCTGAAATTTCATGTATATAATTTTGCTTGAAGCTGATTTTTATCTTGCGTAGCTGCATCTTCCGCTTCGGCGCGAACCTTCGGCATCCAAGGGCTCGTCGTAGTCGCGGAAGCCCGTGTGAAGTTTCGCTCTTATTTCAAAGCGTAGCCTCGTAACGTTTTTCGCCCAGCGTTTCATCATCATAACTATCTTGTAGAAGTTCATCTGTCGCGCAATAGTCAATAAAGCGATCATGCTGATTGAAGCCAGTAAAACGGTCAACGGATTGATTACCGCCGCCAGCAAACCTGCTGTGGCAGCTAAGGCAACATAAACTATGCTTCTTGACCTTCGCATATCTGTCACCAATGATTATATGTGTCCAAGTTGCTTAAAGGCTTTGTTTACGGTTTAAAACCATGTCTAGCCAAGCATTAGGGAAAAAAGGCTCATACTCGACTTTGCCGCGGAAAAGGGATTCCTGAGCGTTCTTGCTATTTCATTCTGGTGAATGCCCACGTACCCACGGCTACCATGATTCCGTCGAACAGGGCGACAACTCCAAGGTCAACCCATAAGGATTGGACCTGCAGAGGCACCCATGCATTTCCCAAGATGACATGACGCAGCGCGTCAACACCATAAGTCAACGGGTTCCACGCGGCTACGTCAGTCAGCCAAGTTGGGAGACTGCCGCCTTTAAGCGGGAACAAAGCGCCGCTCAGAAAGAACAGGGGCAGGTTAACAAACGTCTGGATGGCGCCGAAGCCCTCAAGGTTGCTCATGAAACTTGCAATCGTTAATCCGATGCTTACTAAGCCAAAGGAGATAAGCATCAAAATGGGCAGTGCATACAGAAGAGTGATGGGGTTCACGGGGATGCCTATTGCTAAGCCGATGACAAAAACTATTATTCCCTGCAAAAAAGCGTCTGTGCTGTCGCCGACCATTTTTCCAAGAAAAATCGTCAACCTGGAAATGGGTGAAACAAGGATTTCTTTCATGAAACCGAATTCTTTGTCCCATATGACGTTTATTCCCATGAACATTGCAGTGAAAAGGATCGTTTGACCGATTATTCCGGGGAGAAGAAACTGCCGAAAATTCAAGTCCGCTGGCAACGATCCAACGAAACGCGTGGCGAAGGCGGCGGCGAAAATAATAAGCCACAATATGGGTTGAACGAAGCTGGTTACAATCCGAGTTCTGTCTCTGATGAAACGCTTGATTTCTCTTAGCCAGAGGCTGTAGAATCCTCGGCGCTCGCTCATCTTATTGCCCTCCTGCGGGCTGCGGCTGCACCGTGCAGCTCCTTGGTTGTGTCCTCCCGGATGTTTCTGCCCGTGTAATGCAGGAAGACGTCTTCGAGGTTTGGCTCACGCAGAAGTATGGATTCGACGTAGATGTTGTTCTGAGTTGCCAACTCCATGATTCTGGGCATCGCGACTTTGCCGTTGCGGACGGTTATTTCAAGCGCGCCGTCAACAATCTTCCTTTGGTTGAACCCCAACCATTTAGCCACAAGCTCCGATAAGGCGTCGATGTCGTTTCCCCTGACAACCACAACGTCTCCTTCAAGAGTCTCCTTAAGATTGGGCGGCGAGTCCAAGACTACGATTTTGCCGTAGTCCATTATTGCGATGCGGTCTGAAAGCCTGTCTGCCTCATCCATGTAATGCGTGGTTAAGACCACTGTGATGTCATGCACCTCTTTCAGGTCGCGGATGTACTTCCACATGTGGTCTCTCGTCTGCGGATCCAACCCGACCGTGGGCTCATCCAAGAACAGCACTTTAGGGTAATGAATCAAGCCGCGACCGAGCTCAAGCCTGCGGCGCATGCCGCCAGAGTACGTGCGCAACAAATCATCGGCTCTGTCTTCAAGCTCGATAAGTTTGAGGATTCGGTTTATCCGCTCCGTCTGCTCGGACGCTGGAACCCCGTACAGGTTAGCATGCATGTACAGGTTTTCCCTGCCTGTCAGCCTGTCGTCGATGCTTGGGTCTTGAAAAACGATGCCTATTGACTTGCGAACCTTGTTTGCTTCCTTGACGATGTCAAACCCGTTAACCGTCGCCGTCCCCGAAGTCGGCTTAAGAATGGTGCAAAGCATCGATATTGTTGTCGTTTTGCCCGCGCCGTTCGGTCCGAGCAAACCGAAGATTTCCCCATGCTCAACCGCTATGTTAAGGTCGTCAACTGCTTTGAATGAGTTATACGCTTTCGTTAAGTGGCGAGTTTCAATGACAGGGGGCATTTTTTCTATTTCTCTTTCAGCAATTGGAACATAAGCAAGATTTAAAGTTTTAACAACAATTACAGGGAAATAAGGGGGTAAGAATTAGAGCCCAGAAAATGGTTTTAGACGCGGAGAACATGAGAGGGAGAGAACCCAAAAACATTAAATTTCTCATCAGCAACAATACTTCAGGGATTTTTTATGCCAGAAATGAATTTTGAAGGAACTGCAAGCTGGAAAGGCGGAACCGAATGCCAACTGTCAGTTAAGGGCAAGAACCTCGTGACGGTTAGCCCGCCGCCGATGTTTGGTGGAAAAGAAGGCTACTGTGTACCCGAAGACATTTTCGCCGCTGCCTTAGCATCATGCATCAACACGCTGTTTATGTTGATTGCGAAAAACAGCCAGTTAGATCTCAAAAAGTTGGATACGAAAGCGACTGTCAAAATGAACATCGAGGGCATGGAGAAGCTGATCTTCACTGACGTGCATTTCCAGATGAACGTGGGCTTGCAAACGGACAATGAGCATGAACGCAAGAAGGCTAACACTGTTTACGGGATGGCTCAGAAGATTTGCCCGATAAGGCAGTCATGGGGCGAAGCCGTTCCGATAAGCTTCGAGCTGAACTTTGTGTAACGCCTTGGCTTAAGCGAGTTTTTTCTTCTTCCTTTTTTTGAATGAAGTTTCTTGCAGAAATAAGAGCGTGGGAGAGGTAACTACGCATTACGCTTAAATACTGAGCCTTTCTCCTTTTGGGAACAACGGGGCACAGATAAGCATGTACTCTCCTTGGGCAGTCGAACTTAAAGATGTGACAAAAAGGTACAATGAGATAGTAGCCGTTAACAACCTTAGCTTGACAATTGGCACGGGCGAAATCTTCGGGCTTTTGGGACCTAACGGCTCAGGAAAATCTACAACTCTCAAAATTCTGCTGGGTTTGGTGGCGCCCAACGCGGGAAGCGTCAACGTGCTGGGGTTAGATGCTTTGAAGCAGCCTGTTGAGGTCAAGCGTAACGTGGGCTATGTCCCCGAAGCAGCCAACCTCTACGAGTTTCTAACTGGAATCGAATACTTGGACTTCATAGCGGATGTCTACGGGGTCCCAGCAACTGAGAAAAAACAGCGGATAACCGAGTACCTTAAGGCGCTGCAGCTTGAAGGACGCGAGGGCGACATGATTAACAGTTATTCTGACGGCATGAAAAAGAAAATCAGCTTGATCTCCGCCTTCCTGCATAAGCCGAAGCTGTTGTTGCTTGATGAGCCGCTTAACGCGTTGGATCCCCGTTCAGCGAGGATAGTTAAGGATTTTCTGCATGAACTCAAAGGGCAAGGCGTGACCACTATCATGTCGACGCATGTGCTTGAAATTGCCGAGGCAATATGCGACCGCATAGGCATAATGTACCAGGGTTCACTGCTGGCGTTAGGCAACATGGACGAGCTGAGGAAAGCAGCTAAGCTGCCGAGTTCAGGTTTAGAGGATGTCTTCCTCAAGTTGACTGGCACTGAAGATTTGAGAGCTGTTGTTGAGGAACTCATGAAATGAACTGGAAAAACGTCCTCTATCTGTTTCAGGTTGAACGCAAATCGGGCAGGCTAATCAGGGGAGTAAAAACCACAAGGTACAAGGAAAACTCTTTCATAGCTTACTGGCCTTACTGGACAGCGTTAATAATCGGTGTCATAGGCGGCTTCGGCGCAAACGCCATCGCAGCCACCGTTTATTCATCAGGAACATTGCCAACAGGATTACAGCCGCTGAGTATTGAAGCGCTCAGTTTCTTCTCTGCACTGCCGACTCTTGTCTTAGGCGTCAGCATCGTGTTCACGTTGCTTCAGCAAATGCAGGTGTCAGGAAAGGTGTCAAGCCAAGTGATGTATTGGCTGCCGATAACCTGGCAGGAGCATACTTTAGCGTCAATTCTTGCTAACTTGCTTGGATGGCCAGCTGCAGTCGTCGTTGGGTTAAGCTCTGGACTGATTGTTTTTTCAGCCTTTAACGGGCTGATTCTTCAGGCAATATTGACCATGTTCGTTCTGTTTGCAGCGGCTTTCTTCGCCAGCGCCATAACAGAGATCGTGAGAGTCGTGCAAGTGCGGTTTACAGGCGCCGTGTACAAGTCAAGCGGAAGAGCAGCCATTTGGATAAGGTTCATCAGCACGCTGGTGTTCATCGCCGTAGTCTACATCATTTATTTTTACGCCGTCAACGGACCAGGCGCTTTCATAAGAACCTTAGCGACCGCCCAAACCACCGCTTGGTACGTTCCTTTTGTCTGGCCTGCCCTGATACTTGCGTACATCGCCAAAGACTTGTACGCGCTATCACTTCTGTTCGCAGCCCTCTCCGTCGTCCTCATCGCAGCCTTGTACTACCTCGCCGTCGAGTTAAACGAGCAGTTCGGACTCTACGAGCCCCCAGCGATAACTGTTCAAAAAAGCGGGATTTACGCGCCGAAGACTGGGCTTCTAGGCAGACTTGGCTTTTCCACGGTTGAGGCAGCCTTGATCAGGAAGGATTTGAGGGCGTTCACCAGGCGACGGGAACTGCTGTCCATCTACATCTTCCCGATTATCATAATCATAGTCGCGTTATTCGAATCGTTTGGCGTGACTAGTAACGGTGCAGCCGTCGCTCAAGTTAACCCAATAAGCTTTGGCATCATCTTTCTGCTGCCTAGCTGCGGCATGGCTATGCTGCTCGGGGAGATTTTGATAGGTGAAGAGGGACCCGTTGTTTGGCGGATTTATGCGTCTCCCATTTCGCCTCAAAACCTTGTTAAAAGCAAATACTTCATCACCATCCTATTCTCAATCATCATACTGGTCGTGTCTTCAGCCATAGGCGCAGTGTTCTTCCACCCAACTCTGCGGCAGGCAATCATCGTCATGGTCGAAGCCTTCCTGATGGTTCTCGCCGTCTCCTCAATTTCTCTTCAAGTAGGCTTCAAAGGAGCCGATTTCACGCAGACCCGAAGGGCAAGAATGGTGCGTCAAGAATGGTCACTGGTAGGTTTAGCCGTCTGCGCCCTTGCAGGAGTAGCGGTGTTCGCGCCTGTTCTTGTGCAGTACGGCTTGGCTTTGTTTTCTAATACAGCCACCAGCACTCTCAACTATGCTATCGGAGTCGCCATAAGTGCTGCAATCTCGATTGCAATTTCAGTCGTGTTCCACAGGATCAACGTTGGCGCTGCAAGGGATCTTCTGCGGAAAGCTGAAGTTTAAACGCAAAAAGCGGCAAGCAGGTTAGCCCAATCTTGCTTTTAGCGGTTAACTATGATTAAGCTTAAAAGCAAATAGCGAGACAACGTTAACCCGTCGGGTGACAGCTGTGGGCAACGAGGGGAAAGGAACGATATTTCGACGAAAAGACGACAGGTACCTGCTTTATCTGCCCGTGCGCGTGGTTGACGACAGCATGTTCCCGCTGAAGTGTGAAGGTTCAATGCCTGTCAAAGTGAGTTTCAGCCCGAACGACGGCAAACTGATCGTGGAGAAGTGGAAAGAGCAAAAGCCTGAAGGCAGCCGTTGAGCAACTGTTTATCTAACAGTTCGAGCAATTCTTTTTTTAGTGAAGTTTCATGGCTGACTTGTTAGTTAAGAGCCCAGCTTTTGAGCAGGGCAAACTTATCCCCAAGAAGTACACTTGCGACGGGCAAGACATCAACCCGCCCCTCACCATCGAAGGCATCCCCAAGGAAGCAAAAACGCTTGTTTTAGCCGTGGATGACCCTGACGCGCCAAGCGGTACGTGGGACCACTGGATCGTCTGGAACATCCCAGCGTCAACAAGCAAGATAGCGGAGAATTCGGTGCCTGGAAAAGAAGGGTTAAACAGCGCAAGGCAACTGGGTTACATGGGTCCTTGCCCTCCATGGGGAACGCACAGGTACTTCTTCAAAGTCTACGCATTGGATGCAGAGCTCAGTTTAGGGTTGGGTTCGAGAAAGAAGGACGCGGAAAAAGCCATGCAGGGTCACGTGCTGGCTAAGGGCGAGCTTATGGGGTTGTACCGCAGGTAACCTTGAACCAGAAGAATCAACGCCCCAAACCGCGCTTGTTGATTTAACGCTGAAACAGATGGTTGGTTGAGCAGGTTTGAACCGAAAAATCGTCACAGTGGCTGCCGAAGTGCTGATTGTCCTGATTGCCGCGTCGCTTTTCCTAACCCTTACCGCCCGCGACCAAGTTTCAGCTAGGCCCTTTTACTTCGGCGTTGAATTTGCTTACGGCAGCCAGTTCAGCCAGCTTAAAGCCTTAGCGGACAAAGTTAAGGATTACACGAACCTTTTCGTCGTAGGCTCAGTCAGCTTGACATTTAACAGGACAGCCCTCGACGAGTCCTGCAACTACCTGTACAGCTTGGGACTAAACTTCATCGTTCTAATCACAGGCTACCCCATGTACAACGCCAGCGACGGCTACCCGCCAGGAAACACCATTTTTGACTGGGTAGGCAACGCGACGCGGGCTTACGGCGATCGGCTGTTGGGCATCTACAGGTTCGATGAGCCAGGCGGAAACCAACTGGACGGGACAGCCGATCAGCTTGTCAATAACGCCTCTCTCAGTTACGCCGAGGTAGCCCAGAACTACGTTGGCATCCTGAACGGCTTTGTCCAGTACTACGACACTCTAGCGCATACAACCAAGGTTCCCGTCGTCAAAATCTTCACTTCAGATTACGGGCTCTACTGGTTCGACTACGCTGCGGGCTACAGCACGGTTTTCGCGGAGTTCGTGGGAAACCAAAGCCGCCAAAGAATCATCGCGCTGGATAGGGGCGCCGCACAGTCGTTTAACCGCCCTTGGGGAGTCATCATCACGTGGAAGTACGATCAGAAGCCGTACCTTGAGTCGCCGTACGAGTTGTTCGCTGATTTGGCGCAGGCTTACAGCGCAGGAGCCACCTACGCGGTGGTTTTCAGCTATCCCAACATAACCGCTTACGGCACCCTGACGCAGGAGGATTTCTGGGCGTTGCAGACGTTCTGGAACGACATCCACACGACCCCAGGACAGTTCGGCTCGAGCCCAGCTGAGGCAGCGTATGTGGTGCCTGCAAACTTTGGGTTCGGCTTCCGAAGCGCTGAAGACACGATCTGGGGCTTATTCCCCGCCGCCAACTACTCCTACACCGCAAAAATATGGAGCGACACCCAACTCCTGCTCGCCAAGTACAGCAACAGGTTAAACATCATCTTTGATAACCAGACCGTCATCGAGTCAACGCTGAACGAGTACGCGAAAGTGTTCTATTACAATCAGGTAGTAAAGTGATTTCCAGCCTGTAACCCGCTTTACAGATAAAGCCTTTAAACGATAACGTAACATTTAAGCAACCGTCAATTCGTTCATGGATGTAAGGGGCACCAGCTATTGGAAGAAAAATCACGCAGCAAAACTGAATCAGCAGAGGAGTTGCCTTCCCTTGACGCGTCAGGCATAGCGGAGTACATCCGTTTCGACTGCTGCCCCCGCTACTTCAAACTCCGCTTCGACGACACCGAAGAAGAAGACAAAAGTTGGCCAGAAGCCTTCCATAAACCGCTTAGTCCACTGCTTTTTACCGCTGGAAAACAGTTAGAAGCGAAAACGGTGGAAGAGCTAAAAATCAAAGCCGCTGACTACCAAGATTTTTCTTGCTTTGACCCTAAAAAGGAAGTAGGCAAATGGGAAAGCGCTTGGCGAAAATCACGCGAAGCACTAACAGGAATCATCGAAAAAGCGCTTTGCGCCAAGCCAAACGCAGAGTACAAGCCTGTTCTAATTTATCAGGCGCCCCTGATGGGACACATAGGCGTCTGGGACATAAAAGGCATAGCCGACCTCATCGGCATTTGGCCAGTAAGGGACGGCAAAGTCAAAATTCGCATTTTCGAAATCAAATCCTCCTGGCGGGAACAAACAGCCCACCGCATACAAGTAGCCACGTACGTGCTTCTGCTCACTGAAGCGTTGGGCGCATCAGCCGCGCGGGTTGACTTCGAGGGTGGCGTAATCAACAAGGAAGCTGATCTTGAAAGGCTTGAGCCAGAAAACCTTCCCTCTTTCAGGCTGGAACCCCTGCTTGAAGACATCCGAAGGCTGCTTAGCAAGGGTGGCGAGCTCTACCGAATTCACTGTAAGCCGCTTCCAGACGTGGAGTATCAGCTTTCTTGGCGGTGTGATAACTGCGGCTACAACGAATGTTGTATCGTCAGGGCTGTCGAAAACGAAAGCATTGCCTTGCTTAACTTAACACGGGGTGAACAGAAGGCTCTTAGCCAACACGGCATTTTCCACCTGGAAGACCTTGCCAAACTAAAAGCGGTACCTCGACTAGACGACCTTAAACCCTACTGCTTTAAAGAAATACCTACTCTTGACGCAAAGAAAGTTCAAGCCTTGTCCTCTGACCCTGTAGTCGGCGGCAAACTTGACAGACTAATCCAGCGAGCCCAATTCATGCTTGCTACAATTCGCCCCACAAGTCCCTATGGCAACAGGGTTAGGTTGATGCCTTGGCTTACAGGAACAGGTTACGGCACTCTGCCTGAGGACAGCCCGTATGAAGGCGCTGATACATCGCTTTCTTTCAAACCCAACGGAATGATCCGCGTTTACTTTCATATTCAATGGGATTACCTCCTCAACATAATATCCATGATTAGCACAATGGTAAGCTGCACAAGATACCATGGCCAACCAATCATGATTTCAAGAATCGTCGATGTGTTGCCTAAGGAGCAGAAGGAAGCCGTTGAAGAGGAGCGGAAACTGCTTGACACCTTTTTCTCTGAGTTGACAAAGGCCATTAACAGAGTTGCGGTTGAAGTCGGCAGCCCCGATGAAGCGCCAATCCACCTGTACTTCTACACCCGCCAAGAAAGAGACCACCTGATGGAAGCGGTAAGGCGCCACTCGCTCTACATGGTAACCGCCCACGCAGTACAAGACCTGCTTGGCCTCAGGCAGGCAATTGACCAGCCCATGTTCTCTATCCTACAGGACGAAATCATGCTGAGAAAGGCGGTCGGCTACCACAGCACAGGTCTTCTGCCTGTTCTGAAACAATGCTGCTATTTCGACCCGAACCAATGGACGGTCAAACGCGCAGATGGCTCCACCTTGGATTTACGCAGGGCTTTCCGCGACGGTTTCTTCAACTTCGAGCTTCCATATGCAAGAACCGCTTCTGGGTCAATCTCGTTTATCCTCAGCTCAAAAGATTTGAGACCAAAAGAGGCATATTATCCAGCACGCGCCCGCTTCGGAAATCAAATTCCAATAGAATACATCTGGGGCGCCAAAGGCCGACTTGACATCAGCCAAATTGAAAATGGCCATGAGCGGGTGATGGTCGAAAAACGGCTTTGGATAGATTACCCTAACAAGACGCAACGAGTCAGCGACGAGGACCTAAAGCTTCTCAGCCAACAACTGTGCCTAGCTCTCGAAACCATCGAACGCTCACTTAACATCCGCAACCGCCGCTTGGGCAAGAAACCCATACCTATCCCGCAAATCCCCCAGTTTACCTTAGGGCGGGCAACATTGGAGAGGAGTTGCCGCGAATTCTTGGATTTGGAGTACTTCGCGAGGCGGCAGGAACTGTATCAACATTACGCTTTGCTTCCCAGCCAGCGGGTAGCAACGGGCAGGTCCTTGATTTTCGAGTGTTCAAGCGTCGAAGAGACGGAGCGGGATTTCACAGTCATAGGCAAGCTGGTTTACGAGTCGCTTGGGCTACCAAAATCAGAATGCACCGTCAACGCCTGTAGAGTGAAAGGTTCGGATGATTCAGGTAGCGGCGACTGGATGATTGCCACGGAAATAAAGCGCAACATGGAGGGGCAGTTTGAGGAGACACATCGAAGGGCGCCATCTGAAGTGGAAAAATCCGCGCGGGTCATTGTCGAAAAAGTCGATTTGAGAAAAATGGAGCTAACTATTAAGGCAATTAACTGGCCCAGTGGAAAAGTCCGAAGGTACAGCACATGGCATAACCTGCCGACCGCTGACAGAGACAAGGCGGAGAACAGCAAACATGTTCAGCTCTTCGAAGTGGGACGCACATACATCCTAGATGAGTTAGCCGACGACATTATCTCTGAACGCGCAGCCGCATGCCTCGACTACGCAGCCAACAACGAACTCTACTGCCTGCTGGAAGCCTTCTTAGCTGGCAAGAGCAAGCCTTCCAACCGCAAGGCGCTGAGCAAAGATGCCGCAGTGAAATTCACGCTTTGGGCTTCAAAAGTGAAGTTTCCGCCCACTGCAGAACAGAACTGCTTCATTAACCGCGTCTTCGGCTCCGAACAAGTCGTCATGCTTCAGGGTCCGCCTGGAACAGGCAAAACCGAAACCCTGCAGCTTGCCGTGCTCACCCATGTCGCCGCTCACCGAGCCACGGATAAATGCCGTGTGCTGATGGTTGCACCCACCCATAAGGCAATCCACGAATTCGTCAACAAGCTTGCAAAAACTTGGCGTAGCTACTGCAAATCGGGCGGCAACGACTTAGCGGAACTCAGGATTTACCGTGTTGTAAACAATGTTTCATCGGTCAAAGCCGTTGAAGGAGTAAAGTACGTTAACTACAACGAGGATGAAGAAGCAGTCGCCGAGCTTAGAGATGCCCTGTCGAGCCAAGGCAAACTGGTTTCTGACGCTTCCGATAACTTCCCGTTGATTCTATGCGTGACGCCCCCTGGCTTGTACGGATTGATGAAGAAAATCGGTGGCAAAGAGCCTCAGTGGAACCAAGGCTACTTTGACTTGCTCGTAGTCGACGAGGCAAGCATGATGAGGCTGCCGGAGCTGATTCTTTCAGGCGCATTCATCGACAAGACCGCGCAAATCCTCGTGGCAGGAGACCACCGCCAACTGCCGCCTATCCAAGTACACAACTGGGAAAAAGAAGACCGCCGAACCATCGAGGAAATGGCGTCGTTCCTCTCCGCCATGGATTTCCTTCGTCTGTTGCGCCAAGAAGACCTCGGGCTGGAACACATCAAGTCCCCCAGCAAAGCGGACATCCCAGCAGAGCGGCTGCGCGAAACCCATCGGTGTCACCAAGTCGTCGCGCGTTTCCTCAAAGAATGGGTTTACCACAAAGACGGCATCGACTTCCAATCAAACCAAACTCAGACGCTGACCTCAGTCAAGCCCGCCACTGAGGGGCTGAAAGTTGTTTTGGACCCTGAGAACGTTTTTGTGTTGGTTTTGCATGACGAGGCTGAGAGTTTCCAGTCTAACGTGGTTGAAGCAAGAATCATCAACGCCCTTGTGCGGAGCGTGCCCGCGGAAACTGTTGGCGTAGTCGCCCCGCATAATGCTCAGCGTGGCGTGGTGAAGAACATGCTGCTTGACGGCTACGAGAACCTGCGCGTCGACACCGTCGAGCGATACCAGGGCGGCGAGGCAGACTTCATAATCATCTCGTCAACCGTCAGCGACCCCGACTACGTGCGCATAGAAAGCGACTTCCTGCTCAACCTCAACCGCGTAAACGTCGCAATTTCCCGAATGAAAAAGAAACTCGTGATTGTGGCAAGCCGATCCATATTCGAGTTCATGCCCCAAGACGCCAAAGACTACGACAAAGCGCTACTGTGGAAAGGCATCGCCCAAACCGTAGGCTTCACCGCAAACAGCACCCCAAAATGGAAGGGCACACTGACAGAGTTTCTAGGTAAACCCTCCCAAGATGTTGAAGTCCAAGTTTACGCTAAACCGTCGGAGTTTTAAACTGAATTCTTTACAAATAAAAAAGAGGGTTTGGATTGTTTAGTTCAGGTTTACTTCTGCTATTGTCGATAGGTCGGTTAGGCTGGTCAGTTTGACTTCGGCGTTTGATACTGTGTAGAGCGTGTTGCCGATGTAGAGTGATCTTGTTATGATGTTGTTTTGGTAGTCATAGCTGTAGCTTTCATTCAGGAACCCTTGGCTGTTCAGTAACGTCGCATTCAGGTGTGTAACGGTTCCCGTTAGGGTGAAGCCACTTGTTGGGTCAACGTTGAAGACGTACGCTCCTTGCCAGTACTCTGAGCTCTCGATTATTATCGGTGGACTGACCACAGGCGAAGACCCTGAGGCTGTACCTCCGTAAGCTGGCACGGGCACTGGAATTGTAGAGTTGCTGGATTCAATGAGTGTTTCCTCATAGTTTGTTATTGAAACAGGGATAACCAACAGTTGCTTCTGCAGGTCGAAGAGGAACGCATGTGGATCATTAAGCGCTGTTGAATCAGTATAGTTGCCTTCAACAACGTAGTTCGCTATTTCTGTGGGGTTATTCATGTTTGTGACGTCGAAGAGCGAAAGCTTGAGGTTGACGTTTTCGCTTCCGTTGACGATAGTGGTTTGCGAGCCTATGCCGATCACGTGGTTCGCGTCATATGGGTACAGGTAGCTTGAGTAGCCGGGGATGTTCAGTTCGCCAGCAACTCTAGGCGCCTGCGGATTGCTGAGGTCGATGACGAAGAACGGATCAGTCTGATGGAACGTTACGAGGTAACATGTGTCGCCGATGAAGCGGGCTGCGTAGATGTTTTCGCCTGGCGCCATGTTCTCCAGCCTTCCCACGACGGTCAAGTTCATGTCCAGCACGTAAAGGTTGTTCTGTTGGTTTTGGCTAATCCATGAACCCGACGTAGTGGTGGTTGCGATCCTGAAGTAGCCGTTGTACTCGTCCATGGAATACTGGTTGATGATGTAGCCTGGCACAGCAACTGAGGCTTGGAAAGTCAAATCCAGCCCGTTGATGCCTACGCGGTAGATTGCCGTGCCTTGGTAGTCTTGGCTTGGGCAGGTTATGTACATGTTGTCTTGAGCTACGTACATGTAGCTTGTGCCGCCCATCATTATGGTCATGCTTGTGGGCGCCTGAGATGTGTTCGTCACGTCTAATCCGAGGAAAGTGTTGTAGGTAAAGTAGGTGTCGTTCAAGTCGGTGTAGTAAATGCTTGAAGGCATGATTGTGGTAGCTGTAGCATTGTTGTAAGCGGCGGGCAAGACGACTGTGCCGTTGTAGAGTTCTGCGGGTTCGCTGACAACCATGTAAACGTCGTTGCCGATCATTCTGGAGTCAAAGTAGCTGCCGCTCATAGTGTAGTTGTACGTGAGAACAGGCGATGTCTTGTCGGTCACGTCATAAACGTAGATGAAGCTTGACACGCCATAAGTGAGGAACCCAGGATAATAGGGCATTTGACCTCCTACCAACATGACCATCGGGTAAGCAAACATGTAAGCGTAGTTGCTTCCTAACACCGCCAAGGTGTTGCCGTCTTGGCTCAGGTACATGCCAGCCAAATCCGTGTTGTTTCCGAGGGCAATTTTCGATGCCACTGCCGGGTCTTGCGGGTTGGCATTCAGGATGTAAATGTTGTTTTGGGATGAAGCAGCGTAGTTCTGGTTGATGACGTAGATGTATTGCCCGTCGGTTTTAACGGAGTCGGCTTCATCAACTCCAGCAACTTGAATGTTCGTTGTCGAATAGCTGGATTGCTGGTTTTCGCTGAAAGCTCCTAAAGCGGAGTTTGACCCTGTCGCGGGAGCAGGGACTGCTGTTGGGTATGCAATTCCCCCAACGCCGTGGTATTGGGCATCTAAGGGTCCACCGCGGAAGGCGCTAACGGAATTCTCGTTAGCGGCGAGAAAGTTTTTCAGTTCAGCGATGGAAGCGAAAGTTTTCAGGGGCGAAGCATTGGCGGTTGAAAAAGGCACAACTGGGCCGCTGATGGTGTATATGGCAGAGACCAGCACTATTGCTGAGAGCACTGCGACTAACGTGTAAATCTTGGTTTTCTTCTTGATTTCTTTTTGAACCATGTTTTTTCTCCACTTATGGTTAATGTCAACTTGTTATTTTATGCTAAGCCCGCGAACGGGCTGTTCTAACTGTTAGAATGGGCGCATGTTCCATACTCGGTAAGCCTCAAACCAGAACACGCCGCACACGATTGCCCCAAACGACAGTATGAACAGGTTATCCCGGGTGAAACCGTCGAAGAGCACCGCAATGTAGAGGGCGTAGAACAATGTCGAGAACAAGGCATAGAAGAAGTATCTCGGGAAAAGTAGTCTACCCAACTTCACAAAATGACGAAGCACACCTATCTTCACTTCGCCCACCAGCATGTAGCGACCGCTAACCTCCTCTTTCTGCACCAACCCCAACTCGCGCAGTTGCTCAAGATGGTGAAAGGCGATGCTGGGACTGCTGAAATGCAGGGCACGTTGAATCTCGCGGACTCCTGCCGCGCTGCCGTTCTTCAGCAGAAACCAGTAGACTTTCCAGGCTTTGCCTCGCAGTGAGTACTCGAGCTCTGTTTCGTCGCTCCCAGTCAATCGGCTGAACCTCAACGAAACATACAACAAGGCACGCGGAATATAAGTCCAAGCATTAGAACAGCGCCGTTCACGTGGTTTCTGCGGTTTGCCAGGTGAATCAAAGTTTAGAACAGCGGCATTTCCCGTAAGCACGGTGAATGGAAGCCTTATTTACTCAGGGTTCAATGTCCTGCTTGGCTGTAGAGAACGCGGGTTCCGCATTTTGGGCACTGATAATAGATCACTATTTTTTGACTGTTACGCACAGGCTTCATTCTTGTATCGCAGGAAGGGCAAAGAAGCTTCTGCTTAGAGGATTGCATGAAATCTTGCTTGCCAACAGCTAATATAACTCTTACTGTAAGAAAGCCGCGAGCCAATATCCACCCCTAAGATGATCATAACGTCCCGTTAACAAGTTAAAAAAAGAAAAGGAGAGGGCAAAAGGGAAGAAGCGCTGTTTAGTCCTAAGTCTGCGTTTGTGTCTTGTTAGCCGCTGCGCCAGTCGGCATGCCAGGAGGCAAGTCGGGGAAGTTCTGGTTTACCCTTTGCTCAGCGACGGTTGCCGCTTCAGACAGGATTTTTGCTGCGTCCTCGTTCACCGTGTCGAAGTTCAGTGACATTCCGCTGCTTGTTCCTGCTTCGAACATTAGCCCGCTTAGCAAGTCACCGATGCTGCCGAGTTCGCCTTCTGCTTCAGGTAAAACCCCGCCTAGTCCCGTGCTGACGCTGCGCAGAACGCCGATGCATGGTCCAAGAGTGGCGACGACATCTCCTAGTTCCGTCACGGTCTTTATGCGTAGCGAGATCTGGTCGAGTGCGAGCCTTGCGTTCATGATGATTTTGCCCATTTTGCGTATTTCAGCCAGCTCGGTTGCGTAGATGTTGGCGTGTGCTTGGTCGTGGTGCGTGTAGGCGTCAACCAGTTTGGCGAATAGGGCTCTGTCTTTCTGAGTGAAGCGGTCGTTAGCTTGGTCAAGCTTGCTGATTTGCAAGTCAAGTTTCCTGACGGCGAGGTCCAGTTGCGGCTTGAGTGCTGGCGGTGGCGTTATCGTGTTTCTTATTGACGCGCCTAAAGATTCTTCTTCTCTTTTCGGTTCCCATTTCTTAGCGAAATTTTCAGACATGTAAACATCCTCTTGAGTGTTCATGCGACGCCACATGCTTTTAATTGTTTTTAACATGCACGTATATATGTGAAAAATAGCGAGCTCTTTTTTGGCTTGAAATCGCCAAAGACGCATGCTACTAACCCAAAAAATAGGCCGTGAGAGCGCGAGGTTTTGAATCGGCGCGATGAGGAAACATTAAAAGGATTAACACCCAACTTAGCTCTAAAGCGAACTGCTGGTGAAACGTTGAGTGACAATTATGCACCCCTCGTAGGAGACAACTACGCTCCAGAAAAAATACGAGTGATCATTCCAGTCGGCGGCAAAGCAACCCGCCTCCTGCCCCTAACGGCTGAAACAAGCAAGGCCTGCCTGCGCCTCTTGAACAGGCCGCTCGTGGAGTTTTCCCTGTTGTCCTTGGCGAGGCAGGGGATACGGAACTTCATCTTCGGCGTGAAAGGCTACACTAACTACAGGGACCTGTTCGACTATTTTGAGTCAGGGTACGGGTTCTCGGCGCTCTACAACATCAAGCCGCGCATCCACATAAAGTATCAGCCGAACGTGGACGACTTGGGAAGCGCTGACTCGGCAAGGATCAACATGGATTACTATGAACTCAACAACCCTGTTTTCGCCGTGCAAGGCGACAACATCTTCGACATCAAACTGAAAAGCCTGCTTGATTACCACAGGGAAAAATGTTCAGCCTTAACCATTGTCCTGCGCGAGGTCAACAACGTTGAGGGTTTAGGCATAGCGGACATTGACAAGAGCGGTCGCATACTTCGCTTCGTCGAAAAGCCTTCGCCCCGAGACGCACCCAGCAACCTTGCAAACACGGGCTTGTACGTTTTGTCGCCTGAAGTGAAGAAGATATTCAAGGAAAAAGGCGTCCAACAAATAGTCAAGGAAAAAAACAGGTTAGACTTCGGCTACGACTTCATCCCATACGTCATCGAGAGCGGACGCCCCGTGTACGGTTACACGTTGAAGGGCAACTGGTTCGATGTGGGTACCCCTAAAAGCTACTTGGAAGCCATGAAGAAACTGCTGCACGGCGGCTTCCCAGCGCTAGACGACTTCGGCGGGCGACTGGAAGACCGCAGCCTCATCTGGGTGCAGGGCGAAAGCAACGACTCAGAAAAACGGCGACTAGAAATCATCCAGAAGATAAAGCAGAAGAAAATCACTCTTGAAGGAGCAGTCTTGATCGGCAGACACTGCGAAATAGAAGATGGCGCGAGAATCGTGGATTCCTCCATCGACAACTTCACCCGAATAGGCAAGAATGCCTTAGTAGTCAACTCTTCAATAATGGACAGGGTGATAATTGGCGACTCCGCAGAAGTGTACGACAGCATCGTTGGAAGACACGTGGTCGTCAATTCCAGCCAGCGGTGCCCGACCAAAATAACCGCGATTTCAGTAGTCGCAGACGATGTGAAACTGGAGGAAGGCTGCATGCTTGCAGCGTCAAAAATCTACCCGCACCAGACCATAAGAGGCGAATTCCAAAACCAAACAATAATAGCCAACTAAACCTCAATATGGATTAGAGTGAGAAAATTGGGAAAAGCACAAGTCTCAAAGGAAAACAAGTTCATTGTTGATAACCCGACAGAACTGTTAAGAGGCTTAGGTAAGGGAATACAGGTTAAGGAGCCAGTAAAGCAAGAGCTAATAAAGGCATCAGCGATGAGGGTTGAAAGGAAACTAGCACGGTCTAAAGACCCCTAATATGCGTAAAACGTTTCTTACGCTTTAAACCACTTGAAAATCAGATACTTCACCTTGTCAGCACCCAAATCGGGTACCGCAATGATGAAGCGTTTTCGCACGGTCGTGGCTAGGCGTCCTGCCTTGACGATTTCTGTGGCTGAAATATCTGAGCCTGCCTTCTTCACGCTGACCATGTAGGGCGCGTGCTCGACGCCTGGCCCGTATTTGTAAACGGCGAAGTCGCAACCGAACTTGATTCCTGGCGTAACGATTAAGCCGCTGTCCCGCAGGTCACGGTAAACAGCATACTTCTCCTCGAATTCGTCGTACAGCTGTTTGGCTTTCTGCCTTAGCTTTTTTAGGCTGACGCTGCCCCTGTCTGGTTTCTCGTAAATGGCTATTTTCTTATTTTCAACAAGGTACAAGCCTTCCATCAGGTCCAAAATCAGCGGCGCGTCGAACTCTGGGATTTTCGGCTTAGGAATGCCCAGCGGCTTGCCATAGTACCCTGCCTTGTAAAGTTGTGCGCCTTCAGCAGAGTTCCAAACAACCAAGAAGTTTTCGATGAGTTCAACCTTTATTTTGGGCATCAGGGTCGCTCTACTACATGATGAATGAAATCATTCTTGCGGCGTCCGCTGCGTCTTCAGCCTTGTCAGCCGAGTTTTCCAAAAGCTGAAGGATGTCTCTGAGAAGCAGGAGCACGGGGACATCAAGTTTACCGCTTAACACTTTTATGGTTAACGCTCGGTACTGCTCGTCAACTATGCGTTCGGCAATCTCTACGTCTTTGGCTTTTTCCAAGGTTTTCTGGGAGCCGTAGTTTAGAACCATCATCGTCTCCCTAAGCTTAAGCACGCTATCCAAGACGGCTACGGAGAGCTTGAGCAGGTCTTTCTTGACATCGGGGGATATGTTCCAGTTGTGCTCCATTATTTCGACAAGATAGTAAGCGATGCCTTCGCCGAAATCTGCTATTTCGCTCGATAAATTTGTAAACCTCAAGAAGTCTTCGCGGGCAATCAGGATCGCGCCTATCTCAGACAACTCTTGAGAAACCATGCGTCTTGCCTTGACCACTTCTTCTTCGCCTGTTCTGATTTCGCTAAAGAGTTTCCTTGCGTTTTCCTTGTCGCCGCTTGCGAAATACTCAACGAGTTGAGGGATTTTTCTCGAGACATCGACAACCTTGCGTAAGTTGTCTTGGCAAGCATTCAACGCCCTTCTCTTGACACGCTCTTCTGTTTCTGATGGAAGCACCACTTGTTTCTCCCCGCCAATTATCATCCCGAATTTATGATGTTAGTATCCTACGTTCATTAAAAAAGATAGCTGATTAACTTTCGATTGATTTACCTAAATCATCGAAATTTGCTTTTCCCTGAAAGTAACAGTGAAGAATCGTTGGTAAGTCTTTGATTGCCGTTCGAACTTGCCGCCAGCTATCCCTGTCCCTGATGGTTACTGTTTCATCTTTCAGGGTATCGTAATCTATGGTTATTCCCAGTTGTACACCTGCTTCGTCAGCTCTTGCGTAGCGTCTGCCTATGGAGCCTGTCTCGTCCAGCTCCACCATGAAGCCCTCGTTCGCCAGTAGCCTTTGCACCTGAACTGCTTTTGTGTCTAAGCCGTCTTTGCTCATCAGTGGATATACGCCGACCTGAACTGGCGCGATGCTTCTTGGAAAACTCATGACGACCCGATCCTCCTTTATGCCGTAAGCGTACTCCAAAGCAACGTAAAAAAGCCTGTCCGAGCCGAAACTGGGTTCAACCACATGCGGGATAAATCTGGTGCCGCGGACAATCGTTTTTTGCATGCTAATGTCGACCTGGGCAGGTTTTATTTCGTAGTTTTCAACCGTAAAGAAGCCCTGCTGCTTCATGGCGTCGGCAACTTCCTGAGCTGGAGCTTTCGCGAGAAGCGCGGCGACCTTGGCAGCTTCACCCTTATAGACGGGTCCGAGCTTAGCCATGATCGGCTTGACAACGAGCACTTCCTTTTCGACGGGGTTAGCGTACTCCTTGTACACGGTCATGTCCATGCCGCTTGCTTGCATGTGACATTTCAAGTCGTAATCCGTTCGGTTAGCGTGCCCTGAGACTTCCACCCAGCCCCAACGGTCAACGAGGACTTCCTGATCGAAGCTTTGACTTGAGTAATGCGCCTTTTCCCACGTTAATTTCTCTAGGAAACGCTGCTTCTCAGCTGGAACACCGAGTTCCACCAAGAGCTTTTTAGCCATCGCCATGAAGAACGCTTGCCATTCTGAACGGATAATTTTGCGGTCAAGCGCTTCTCTCACGGTGAGATCCGTGGTGTCCTCGCATTCTTTGAGCCTGGTTTCGCACAGCAGAATCGGCAATACTTCATTCTCCACTTCGGGAAGCAGACGGCAGCATGGCTCTTCAGGGTCGAAGAAAAATTCTAAATCAGAAATAGTGAATTCTCTAAGCCTAATCAAGCCTTGCCTTGGCGAAATCTCGTTGCGCAAAGCATGACCGATCTGCACGACCCCGAAGGGAAGCCTTTCCCTCGCCACAGTGTAGAGGCGGTTGAACTCAACGAAAATGTTCTGTGCAGCTTCAGGTCTCCCATAACCTACTGCGCCTGAGTAAGGACCAATATTGGTTTTAAACATGGTTAAAAACTGCTCTGGCTCACCAAACTTGCCCCCGCAGTCAGGGCAAACTATGCCGTGCCGCTCAATTTCCTCAGCGATTTCCTTCAGAGTCATCTTTTCCGCTTCAGCCGAACTGATGCCCTTTGCCTCAAGCAAGTGGTCAGCTCGGAAACGACCATGGCAATTTTGGCATTCAACCATCGGCTCTTTAAAATGATCAACGTGACCTGACGCTTCGAACACCTTTCCAGGCGCAATCACGGATGATTCTATCTCGTAAATTCCAATTTTCTTGACGAAAAGCTCTCTGAGCTTAGCCTCAATGTTCTGTTTTAGCCTTGTGCCAAGCGGACCGTACGTTACAAACCCGCCGCTGCCACCGTAAATCTCAAATGATGGCCAAAAGAACCCCCTGCGGCGCGCTAACTCGTTGACTGCTGAGAACTTGTCCTGTTTCGCCGTTTCTGTCATGTCTATCTAACCTTTCACTGATGTAATGCCGTTCAGAAATTAAAGGTTGCTAGTCGTTTAGGAAGCTTTCCTCAGAGTTACTGTCAAACCCCTATTTTTTCAAAAAAACCCAAAAACTAACCAAATACGAACGCAAAAGCGTGTTTGTTAAGTATGCAAAATCTTATAAACAGCCCAGCGCATAATGGATGCCATAGCTTTAAGGAGAAAAAGGAAAATTGCAAAAGATTAAAGGTAAAACTATGGCTATTTTGATGGCAATTTTATTGTCACTTTCAATGGAAGCTTCAGTGATGTTACTACCAATGGCACACGCACAAATACCCCCACCAATTCCAACATACTCTTTCATCAGCGTTTCACCTAATCCAATAGGCGTAGGACAAACCGCACGCGTCAACTTTTGGGTAAACGAACCACCACCAGATGCTAGCGCACAATACGGTGACAGATGGCTAGGATTGACCGTCGTTATCACCAAACCTGACGCATCAACTCAAACATTAGGACCATTCACTTCTGACGACACAGGAGGAACATCTACAGAATGGGTAGTGCCTGACGTGACGGGTAATTACACCTTCCAAATGTTCTTCCCCGGACAAACATTAACAGGCGCCAATCCGCCTCCAAACTCAGCGCCCAGCTCATTTATCGGGTACGTTTATGAGAAGAGCTCAAGCAACATTGCAACACTTACCGTTACCACCACACCCGCAGGTTATCCGCCTGTAACTCCATTACCGACACAATACTGGACAAGACCAATATACGCAGAGAACACTGGCTGGTACGCGCTTGGAGGAAACTGGCTAGGTCTCGCAGCATCGACATTTGCCGCAACTGGAATGTACAACGCCACAGGAAACTATAACCCATACACACTAGCGCCGACAACAGGCCACATTTTGTGGACTAAGCCAGAGGCTTGGGGAGGAATCATCGGCGGAGAATTCGGCGGAACAGAAACAAGCAACTACTACGCAACCGCCCAGTACGAACCAAAGTTTGCCCCAATCATCATGCAAGGAGTATTGTACTACACGATGTATCCGGGCAGCTCAACTTATCCAGAAGGCTGGGCAGCAGTAGACCTGCAGACTGGACAAACGCTCTGGACAAAGACCGAAGCCCAAGTTAATTACGAAGTGCTGAAGTGCGGTGAAGTCATAGATATGATTACACCCAACCAGTACGGTGCGTTATCATACTTGTGGAGCGTACCCATAGCAGCAGCAGGCTTTATGGCAGGCGGCGTATACATGGCTATGTACGATGCAATGACAGGAAACTGGATACTGAACATTACTGCCAATACTGGTCAAGTCGAATTCAGCATGATGACCTTTAGCTATTATGTTGCCGTTACTGGCACCACTACCTTCCCTTCAATGACGCTTTTCGAAGATGATCACGGAGGCTTGTGCGGCTACTACACTAACAGCACAACCAATTACGCCCCTGGTCCAGACTTTGGCGTAACTACATCATCCTTATGTGTGTGGAACTCGACAGCAGACATTAACCTAAGCACAGCTAACTATGCAGGCGGTCCTAACGTTGTTGACGATTGGATGTGGAGACCCCCACAAGGCGGACAAATACCCTTCCTTACTACAAGTCCACTTGTTGGTGAGGCATCCGTAACAGTCTTGAACGCAGCATTGCCAGCTAAGGACACCAGTACGGGAAGTTCGTCAGCTTACGGTGCGCCAGGATCAATGAGTCAGCCGGTGAGCTTCTTTGGCATGACTTTCCCAGGCTACTTACTAGGCATCTCGGCAGTTCAAAGCGGCGTAATATTGATGACTGGCAGCGTGCAAAGTGGTTTTGCCTACGGGATAGGCTGGGAAGAGGCAGCAGGCTTTAGTGCAACAACAGGACAACTATTATGGGGTCCAAATAACCGAACCGAAGTACCCTACTCAATTGTGTACTCCGGCGGCAACTGGGCTGGAGGAAGCGCTATTATAGAACTCACGGAATCCACATTGTCAGTCACAGGCTACAGCCTCACAACAGGAAAACTACTGTGGGGTCCAACGCCACTTCCAAACGCTAGAGCTTTCAGCTCGCTAGGCGCTAACTGTGTCGCTGCTAACGGCATTGACTACATATGGCTGTACGGAGGAGACGTCTACGCCTACAACATCGCGACCGGAGCCCTTCTATGGCAGTATCACACACCGAGCGGCGGCTTCGAGTCACCGTACGGAACTGAACCGCTATGGACATTCAGTGTAGGCTCAGTCGCAGGCGGAGAACTATTCGTTGCAGAAGGCCACATGTACAGTCCACCACTGTTCCACGGAGCTCAGCAACTGGCGTTGAACATAACCAACGGAGACGTCGTCTGGAGTGAGCTTGCATTCGACGTTACGAGCGCACCTGCAGTTTCAGACGGAGTCGCAACAACACTGAACGCATACGACAACCAGATATACGCTTGGGGCATGGGACCAAGCAAGACAACGGTCAGCGCACCACAATCAGGCGCTACAACTGAAGCCCCCATAACCATTACAGGCACTGTGATGGACATCTCCGCTGGCACGCAGCAAAACGCAGTCGCAGCAAACTTCCCCAACGGCCTACCATGCGTCTCTGACGCTAACATGAGCGTGTGGATGCAGTACGTCTACATGCAGCAGCCAATGCCAACCAACATGATCGGCGTCCCAGTCGTAGTAAGTGTCACTGACTCTAACGGCAACAGCCGCGTCATCGGCACCGCTATGACCAACTCCATGGGAACATGGGGCTTGAACTGGACACCGGACATCCCAGGCAACTTCACCGTCACCGCAACCTTCGCAGGCACACAATCATACTATCCATCTTCAGCCACAACATACTTCTGCGCCAGCGCCCCATATGTCGCACCAACAACGGTGCCAACAGCAACCCCGACATCAGTAGCTGACACATACTTTGTCCCATCAATCGCAGGCCTATTCGTCCTCATAATAGTCGTAGCAGTAGTACTAGCCTTGCTCATGCTTAGAAAAAAGCCATGAGCTGAATAAACAGGGTAAAAACCAACCCCCCTTTTCTTTTTTCAAACTCAGACAAAACAAAGAGAAGATTTTGCTCCAAAACACGTCTGTCAAACCAAGTTTTTGGCGATAACCGCTCGATTCTCCCCTGCGGAAACGCTTAAAACCATCCAAAACGTACATAGCGGTTGAAAAGGAGAAAAGTCTTTTGGACTCAAAAGAAAAGAGCAAACCAACAGTGGATGAGTTGCTTGCGAAAGCCAAGAAGCCTGCACAGTTAGCCTCGCCGATGCACAGGTTCTACGAGGGAAAAATGCAGGTTATCCCGAAATGCGCCATCAGAAGCGTCGAAGACTTCGCCATCTGGTACACTCCAGGCGTGGCGGCGCCATGCAGGGAGATCCAAGCTGACCCTGACAAATCCTTCGAATTAACCAACCGCTGGAACTACGTTGCCGTCGTTTCAGATGGAACCCGCGTTCTGGGACTGGGCAACATCGGACCTGAAGCAGCGCTGCCCGTGATGGAGGGCAAAGCCCTCTTGTTCAAGTACCTTGGCGGAGTCGATGCTTTCCCAATCTGCCTAAGAACCCAAGATCCCGACGAAATAGTCAGAGTCTGCAAGGCCTTAGAGCCAAGCTTCGGCGGCATAAACCTAGAAGACATCGAAAAACCCAAGTGCTTCCATGTTCTTGAGAGCGCATGTCAGCAACTGAGCATTCCAGTTTGGCATGACGACCAGCAGGGCACCGCCACCGTGATTCTGGCTGGATTAATGAACGCTTTCAAGATAGTCGGCAAAAAACCCAAGGACAGCCTAATCACGCTTGTCGGCTCAGGAGCAGCGAACATCCGCACGACTTACGTTCTCATGCGGTGGGGCGTTAAACCAGGCAACATAATACTTGCCGACAGCAAAGGCGTCATCCACAAGAACAGAGCAGACATCACCCGAGAAGAAGACCCATGGAAATACGACGTGACGCAGAAAACAAACGCGGAAGGCAGAACAGGCAGCATCCAAGAAGCATTCAAAGGCGTAGACGCGGTTGTTGCAGCTTCAAAGCCGGGGCCAGACACGATCAAGAAGGAGTGGGTGAAAACAATGGCTGAAGACGCCATAATCTTCGCGTGCGCTAACCCGATACCTGAAATTTGGCCATGGGACGCCAAGGAAGCAGGAGCACGGATCGTGGCGACGGGCAGAAGCGACTTCCCCAACCAAGTGAACAACAGCTTAGGCTTCCCAGGCATCTTCAGGGGCGTGCTGGATGTGAAAGCGAAAACGGTGACGGATGATATGTGCATTGCAGCCGCGCAGGAACTTTCGCGTTTCGCTGAAGAGCGGGGAATAAGCGAGACAGACATCTTGCCGAGAATGGATGAGTGGGAGGTTTTCCCAAGAGAAGCTGTCGCGTGCGCGTTGAAGTCAATCGACGAGGGCGTCGCCAGAATCAAACCGTCAAGGAAGGAACTGTTCGAGCGAGCTACTGCAATAATTCAG
This sequence comes from Candidatus Bathyarchaeota archaeon, assembly GCA_963768345.1. Classification (GTDB taxonomy): domain Archaea; phylum Thermoproteota; class Bathyarchaeia; order Bathyarchaeales; family Bathycorpusculaceae; genus Bathycorpusculum. Next base: position 361,162 of record CAVYHL010000005.1, read on the forward strand.
AATGCTAGGCAATCGACCGAACTGCTGATGAAGCACGGATTAATCAGGCAGCCGCCGGACGAATCTAAGCTTCTCAAATAACACGTCACCGCTAATTTTCCAACTAAAAAATTAAAGTTGAAGAGAGACACCGCCAAGCCACAACTCAGAAGTAGCTACTTTTCCGCCATCAGAGAAGGGTCAGTTTAAATCTTCAGCGAAAAAACCAGCCAAAAAGGCGTAAAGCGAAATACTTAAGTGTTGAGAGCTTGTAGTTCTGTCTTAGAATCAAAAACACATGGATGTTGAATCAATTGGCTGTTGAAGGTTTTTTCGAAAACAAAAGGCAACCTGTAGAAGCGAAAGTCGGCGATTTAACCCCTCAATCCAAAGCGGTTAACGTCACGGCGAAAGTTGTATCTAAAACCGAAATCAGAGAAATCCCAATGGGAAGAGATGGATCCCCACACAAGGTCAGCGACGCGCTGGTCGGTGACGAGACAGGCGTGGTGTACCTGACGCTTTGGGATGACAACATTGAGAAAGTCAACGAGGGAGACAGCATACGAGTGGAAAACGGTTACGTGACCCTGTTCAAAGGCAACATCCGCCTGAACATCGGCAAGTACGGCAAGCTAGAACCAGCAAAGGAACCGTTGGCAGTTGAAGTTAACACAGAGAACAACGTGTCAAGCAAGACTTACGAGCAGGAGAGACGCCCATTCAGGGGCGGAGGCGGCGGAAGAGGCGGTTACGGCGGCAGAGGACGCGGCGGGTACGGCGGCGGCGGTGGTTACGGAGGCAGGGACAATCGAGACCGACGTGGTGGTGGCGGCGGCTACAGGCCAAGGTACTAAGCGCTCAGTGTGCGAAACCTTTATCCTTTTTTGCCTTTTTATACCTTTTTTGTATTTTTCAGGTTAAATACGACTCCCAATTCTGCCTCCAAGACATGACCATCAACCGGTGAAATCAAAGCTTTCAAGGACGCAACAAAACAAGCTGAACCCGCTCAAAAGTCGCAACTTAAAAATCCAGCGAAAACCAGCTAACGCAGAAAAAGGCTGCACCAAAAAAATAAAGTGGTTATTAAAGAGGAGTTATCTTCACGATGTTTCTTTTTTCAAGCCTTCGCAGCGCATCCAAGCATTCATCTTTCTTCTCGCCCGTAATGTTCAAGCTAAGCATTATTTCCTTCACTGAAACCTCATCCTTACCGAAATTCTCATGACGCTTATGAAGATGCTGCACAATGGACTTCTCAAGCTTACCGCACCGCCAAGTACTGTTACGGATCAAAACAACGATGGTTCGGACAAGCGTCTGCTCGTTAGATTTTCTTCCTCGAGACTCTCCCACTCACTCCACCGCCACATACATCGGCGACAAAGTTTTTAAACATATCCCCAAATCAAATTCGGCTTTCCCAAGCCTGCTACATCAGCCTTCAAAGGCTTTTCCTGAGAAACAAGCCATGCTTGTTCCCGTAATATTTTTCTAATCTTCCGATTTTCTGGTACCCGCTCTTTTGGTAAAGCTTTAACGCAACTGAGTTGTCTTCCCTGACTTCCAAGTGGCATTCGCGAATACCTTTTTCTTTGAGAATGTCCTCGGTTTCCCTCAGCATTCTGCTTGCTATTCCCTTTCTCCTGTAGGCTGGCGAGACATTTACGGTAATCACGTGACCGTACAGCGTCTCTTTTTCTATTTCCACTTGCGCAATTATAAACCCCGCCACATCGTTGTTTGCTTCAGCTATCAGCCCAATAGTGTTATAGTCTGTGAGCAAGTATGCTATTTGCCGTTTCGTAAAGGCTTCCTGCTCAAAGCATTGACCTTCAATTTCACAAAGCTTATCAAGCATCCTGATAGAAGCGGTTTCAATTCTTATTTCCATTTTGATATCTTAAGAACTATTGGGCAAAGGGTCAATTTTAATTTTTTCCGAATTAGCCGCCGTCGCTAAAGCTGGTCTCAGTTCAAGCCATTGTTGAGCTCCGAAGCCTATGATGAAGAACAGCCACAACGTTATGATTCGTACAAGAATGGTGGCTGTAGCGGCGATTGCTCCTGGAACCCCCATTGAAATGTAAAGTGTAGTCATCACCGCCTCTGGAAGCCCAACTTCGAACGGGATGCCCACCGGGATTGATTTGACTGCCAAGAATATGGCTGAAGTCACAAGAATTATGCTCATTGAAACTGGGTGATCCAGTGACATGAAAACGAGGAACGGTATGCTAAGGCTAAAGAACCAGGATACAAGCAGGTAGAACAGCGAGGAGGCTATTGCTCCAGGAGTGTGGCGGAACTCTTTCATTGAACCGTGAAAGTGAGTTGTGATTTCCAATGCTTCTTCCTTTAGTTTTTCCAGTTTTATTCTTCCACGACTGATTTTTTGGGCAAAATTTGTTCCCCAGTTTATCCCCTTCAAGGTCCATTCCTGCTTTAAAGATAAAACACCCATCAAAACAAGTATACCTATTATGACCACAGCAACCACAATGATCAGGTTGAAAACCAACGGGTTCACGTTGCCTCCGAAAGTAAGCAGCACCAACCCCGCGATTAGTGCAATGGCGTTTATTGCTGTGCCAAGAAACCTGTGGGTGTAGAGTGACGCCACGACTTTGCCGAATGAGCCGCATTTGTCTCTTGTAAGCAGGTATGTCCGGGTTACTTCTCCGCTGATTGATTGCGCTGGAACGATTGTGTCAACGTACATGCCGTACCAGACGTAAAGGTAGGCTCGAACAACGCTCATCTTGATATAGAGATGGTTGGTTAACACGCGCCAGGAAATTGTGAAGAAAAAGACTTGCAGTAAGCCGAACAGTATGGCTACCGAATAGATTAGGGGGTCGGCAGTTTTTGCGGTGGCGAATATGCCTAGGATGTCCACGTTGAAAAGGTAAATGTACAGGAAAAAACCCAGTAAGCCTAACAGTGGAAAAACCACCATTTTCCAAGTGAATTTTGGCTTAGGAGGCTGCATTCGTTTTTTTACACCAAGGTTAAGGGTGTTTGTGCAGTTACGATTATATACTTTGCCGTAATCCATGCCTACGCGCTTTTTGCTCCCGTGCCAGCCGCGATTGAAGCGCAGTGGGTTCCGTGTCCATAGCCGTCGTCTGTAGTGTCTTCACCTGTGAAGTCCTGAGCGGCGATTATCTTGCTTGTGCCGTTAGGGAAGAAGAAGTCTGGATGGTTCGGGTCTATTCCAGTGTCAAGAATGGCGATTTTTATCCCCGCGCCCGTCAGGTTACCGTATTGCTGCGTTACGTTTGCCCATTCACTCTGCGGCTCGATTATGGGAAGGCTTTGGCTGTCGCAGCAGTGAACTTTGTAGTCGAGGTAAACGTGGGTCACGCAGGGTAGGCTCACGAAGCTGTTCAGTTCCGAGTACTGCAGGTTGACTACTTCGAATGGAAAAGCAGTGTAGGTTTGGGTTATATTGCAGTGCAGTGATGCAGCGTTGCTCTCAAACTGATGCGGATTATTAACCTCCGCTATGACTTTCACCGTGTTTCCGTTCAAGTAGCCCTGCTGCTTTAGAAAAGAGCTGTTTAAGAGTTCGCTGTTGACTTTGGTGATAATTAGGTTGCTTGAAGAAGCAGTCGCTTGGCTGTCTGGCGTGTTGAGAGTGTTTGCTTTCTGGTTTTTCGAGGTTTTAAAACCCGTATTTTTGAAAGAAAGGATGACTAAGCTACAAAGCAGAAGTAAGACAAGTAAGAAAATCAATTTTTTTGTTTTCACTACGTGTCGTCGCCTATAGTCATGTACCCTGCTAGCCTTTTAGCTTATAAGTTTTGGTCAAAAATCCAATGTCACTGTTCGAAGAAAAAAGCTGGGACATGCCCCTTGATGCACATTGTTTATCTTTGAAGCGCCTCAAGATTCGGGTGATACTTTGAAAAAGCTTTTTAATGGATGCCCAGATAAGCGCTAAATTGACTGGGTAATCTCAGGATACCAAGCTATGAGCATGAAAGTCATCAGATGGGGTACGGTAGGTAATCAGCGACAGCTTAGCCCCTGTTCCCTCTTTGACGGGTCTGCTGACGTCAATTGTCGTTCTGACGATGAAACCCCAAAGCTTCTTTCTGGAATTTTTCTCTCCGCATCAGTCAGGTTTTGGTGTAAAGCCGATGCCCTTATAAAGAAACATGGGCTAAACACTAACGAGGTTGCTTGTGTGGCGCGGGTTAACGCTCGGATTCCTATTTACGTCACGTCCAAGTTTAGCCAACCCGATAGAAGATGTCCTCCGACCTCTATGAAGAGGCTGATTAGCGGCTTCCGTCGAGAGGGGTCGAACCAGTTGGTGCCCCAAGTCGTCAGAACATATAATTTGAGGATTGAAGAGCGGAATGCAAGCACTTGACTACGTAATTTCCGCAATCTGGCTTTCACCAATCCTTTATCTTATTATCGTGTTATGTGGAAACTGGTTCATGCGAAGGCGAAAATCCAGCCTCATAAGGCAGAGGAGGCTGGTTCAGAAAAAAATTGACAAGATTATCTTCCAGATACCCACTGTGGGCAACTTTCAGTCGGTAAACAAGATTTTTGAAACGGTTAAGAGCTATAAGCTTCCCTGTCCCTTGGAGACGTGGGTGGTTGTTGAAGACTGGGATAGCCATAAGAACCAGTATAGCGCCGACAAGGTCGTTGTAGTCCCGAAGGATTTTGAGTGCGAGGACCTCTACAAAGCCCGAGCTTTAGAGTACGCCCGCAGGTTAAGGAAGCAAATGATTGCCGATGGCGAATTGAGCTCCGATTACCTGCTGGTTCAAGGAGACGATGACGCAGTGCCCAGTGTCGGCTTTATACAGGAAAGCTTGACAGTTAACGCTGACATCATGATCGGAACTATCACGCCCAGAGTGACGGGTATTTGGAGCACCATCATAGATTATGAACGGTGTGTTCTCTGTGGAATTTTCTGTAATTTCTTCACGAACTTGGGTCAGCCGCTCTGGGCTCATGGTGAAGGAACAGTCATGAGCAGCGAAGTCGACCAAGAGGTGTCTTATGACATAAGCGACTTTACAAAAAACACCCAGAGCAAGTTGATAAGCAGTGAAGACTCATTTTACTTCCATAAAGCAGCCGTCCTAGGATTCACCATTTTTAATTCGGAAGAACGCATCTTCATACTGCCACCGTTATCTATGGGCGACGCTGTGAAACAGAGGCGAAGGTGGTTTTGGGGACAATGGGATCTTATAAGACAAAAAATGCTTCCGCTGCCAAACAGGCTAAGGCTGGGCGTTATAAGCTTCTCAGGGTTGTTTCTTTATTTCATCGGCATGTTAGGGTTGCCACTGTTGTACTTTGGTGCAGTTGACATGCCCCCGATACTTGTCCTGTTTTTCATCGCCTCGTTAATAATCTGGTTCGGAATGAGAGCATACATTATCGGAAGGTCTATGGGTTGGAAACAGGGCATATTAGGCTCTGTTTTAAGTTATGTGACGGTGACGCTGAACGCTTTCATTCAACTCATAGGATTATTAAAAGGCGACCCGCATAACTTTGAAGTGATACGCAAAGAGTAACCCGCATGCTTGGCTAGCTGAGGAAAGACTCAGCATTCCGAAAGTAAATGCTAATCTTCTGTGGCTACAAACATTGGGTTATTATGCCATTTTTATTGACTCCGTGCAGGCTCTGTGTTCTTTACTTTTGGCGTTAGTGGAAAACTAAAATGTATGCTTTGATTACTCGCCACAGTTATTATTTCCATCATCGTCAAGGCGGCGATTGAATAGACGGGTATCCAATCGTAAGCGTACATCTGCGACGCGATGTTTCTGTTCATTTCATTATTCAAGAACGCAAAACCTATGCCATGATAAAAGAAGAAGGGCAAGTTTGTGGCGGAAACAAAAGCAGCTGTCCCCGCGGCGAACTTCAATATTAAGTGTCTGTTGAACCATATTAGTAGCGGCAATGCAAGAATAGCGCCTCTGGGGTCAAAGACACAGAACGCGAAGAGTAATGCCGAAAGCCATGGTTTTTTGATGTACCCAAAGTATAGGGCACCTACCAGAAGGACTGTTTGGAGAATATGAGCGTTTCCCAGCAGGTAGCCGCAGTAGTAACTCGGTGCCAAAGACTGGGTGTTCAAGATTGCCACGCGGATATGCAAAAAACTGGTTGCAGTGTAACTTATTGAGGGGGCTGATAGTGGTTCAACCAAAACCATGACAGTGGTAATTATGCCAAGAATCAGATTCTTTCCTTTAACAAGCCGGTAGACGAAGAAGGCTAAGGCTGGAATTAACATAATTTGAAGAATATCAAACGCGGCGAGCGCATCGTTATAGCTTAACGTCATAAAAGGTGCAAAAATAACCAAGAATGAAGGAGTATACTTGAAGGTTTGGGGTTTCGGTGTCATCAGGGGATCACCCGGTTCGACCCCGCCGCAATAGATTTGTGATGGATTATGGAGCAATCGCCATCCTCCAACATAGTACGCTGAAAAATCCTTTGCAAAAGTGGCCGATGGCGCCGATTGAAACGCTGCAGGAAAAGCAAGACAAAAAATAAATGCGTTAAGTGCCACTGCTATGATGATAACAAGAAGTATGGTTCTTTCAGGTGCCATCTGCTTCATGGCTTGGCCTCTGAATATCGGGTAATGGTCGTAAGAACTTTCTCTTGATTAACGATTTATCGTTTGCTCTATTTCCAATGACCCGCTTGAAGAAGACTTTGACAGGTCTCAGCTTAATCGCGCTGCGGCATTTCCTAGTACCTGGCGCTTAGGTAGAGCAGTATGGATAAGGCAACTAGCTCGAATAAGCTTGGCAAGAACGCGAATGGTCCAAGCCCGTAAGCTCTAAACCCGTATATCGAAGTTACAAACGGGCTTGAGGTCAAATCTCTTACGAGGAAAACCACTGCGAAAATTACGAGTCCGATGGTGAATGGGGAGCGCGTCTTGACGTAGATGTTAACGTAAATGAATATCAGTATTACCAGCAGAGCGATGTTGATGGTTGAGATTATCATGTTTGCCACGTAGAAAAGTTCAACGTCACCTGGAACAAAAACCGGCGGTGAAACATGCCTTCCCAGGAAACCGAAGTGCTGATGAATCAAAATTAAAGCCCAAATAGTGGCGAGAATCGCGGCTATCGCTAATATTGCGGCTACTAAGCCAAGTTTTAATCTTTTGCTCATTTGCATTTCCATGATTCTATCTCCTTTTTCTACTTTTTCCCGATTTTCTTCAGGATCTCCTCAAACATCGAATAGTTGTCTTCCATCACCTGCGACAGAAAGTAGGTGGCGCCATACCTGTCACCGATCGAGGTGATTATCTTGTTCTTTTCTAAGATGTCAAGGTGATGTCTCATTGTTTTATAATCCATCTTCAACGCGATTGCCAGTTGATTTGCGTTCTGCGGGGTTTCCTTTAACGATTCAATTATTTTCGCACGGGTCGGTCCACCCCTTGTCCCTGCGATAAGCCATCCTAACAAGTATTTTAGCGAGCGCGCATTTGCAGACATTTTAGGGCTCCGTGCTGAAGAGATTCTTTAAAACTTAAAATGGCAATTAGGTAATAAATGTGTCCTTCGAGAAACTCCTTGTTCGGCTAGAATTAGGTCTAAATCTGGTCTAATTTAGAAAAATCCCTTAATAATTTACAGCGAACGTTTCTTGTGATGGAGGAGGTGAAAAACGAAAACCATGGACAGAAAAATCAAGGTTTTAGTGTTAATTTCAATTGTTGTTGCAGCCGTCGTTGGCGCAGCAATAGTACTAGCAATGCAGTCAACTGCAAAAGCTGATACCACTGGCTCAGTGGCAAAAGATGCCCAATCGCCACTTTCGTCCATAAACGCTACTGACAATAACGGCTTTATGAACGGGTACATGGGATTCGGAGGAAGCCCCAGAGGAATGGGCGGAGGATTCGGCGCATTCGGAGAATCTCGAGGACGATGCGGATTCGGCGGAAACTTTTTCAATGGAACAGGAGGAGGATTTGGTTCCATTCAAGTAAGCTCAGCCTTTACACAGAACGTGACTAACATACTGAACAGCAGCACAGATGTTCAAGCTCTTTTCAACCAAGGCTGGAACGTAACTTCAATCAGACCAGTAATCACTACAACCATTAATGGAAACGGCAACGTAGTAATGCAGGCCACAAGCGCAAATGTAATTTTGCAAGGCACAAATGGCAGGGCACTTGTTGTAGTTGATCTTACAACAGGTAAAGTGACAAAGATAGTAACGACAACTATTAACAATAATCCAGCCTAAAATGGCAATCAAACCGACAATACACACTTTTCATCAATTTTTTATGAAATTAAGTTAATAGAATATTTTTAATCAGCTCAATTATTCAAAAACGCGTGGACGAATCACATAGAACATGATTAGCTAAAAAACTACATTCGACAATACTCACATTCAATTTGCCCCGTTTCTTTTGAAAACGAGGGTTGGGCAAGATTTGGGTAAGATTTTGAAAATTGTTTAATAACTCTTAAGCAAATATAAACGAAAAGGTAATCAGGAAAAAGAATGAAAATCAATAAAGGCCATAAGCCCAATGTACTGCCCAAAAAATACCTCTTCATTTCTTTTCTGATTGCTTTTTGCATGGTAAATGGTGAAAAATTTGGGAATCTTCAATCGAGCAATTAGGAATATTTCGCGTAGAAAAATGCGTGCATTACTAGTCATTATTGCATTAGGGTTCTCTATAGCAATTTTGGTTTCGATTCCGGCGGGCGTTTTAGCCAATCAACAGTCGGAAGCTAGGGTAACAAATGCATTAGGCACCAGCATCACTCAATCTGAGCAACAACTTAACCAGACATTAAACGAAATGACCTGCTCCATTTCCTCAGGTTTCGGAGGTTTCGGTTTCAACAGTGGAAGCAGTAGCAACAGCGGCTCTGGCGGGTATACTCCTCCGAGTAGGAGTTCTGGAGGAACCAGTTCAGGGAACGGCGGTTTCGGAAGCTTTGGCGGATTTGGCAGTGGCTCAACGCCGGGACAATTTGGCGGTGGAGCATTCGGCGGCGGAGAAACTAGTCCCATGAATCAGACTCTATACAGCAACATTAACAGTACACTCTCAGGAGTTGCAGCTGTGGAGCCGATCCTGCAAGCATCAGAAGGGTCTAATCAAACAGTATCTATGTTCGGACGCACATTCACTCGTCAATTAACTAACTACACTATCGAAGGCGTACCGTTGACTTCAGACCTTGTTGACAACTACCCCATACTGCCAACGAACATTACATCTGGAAGAAACTTAGAAGCAGGCGACAGTGGAGTTGTCCTGCTCAGCGAAAACAACTCAGCAACCTTCAACGCAGCAGTCGGCGACACAATAAACATTCTAGGAGAAGAATTCACTGTGGTGGGAATATACAGCCCATCAGGAATTGAGAGCACACAAATGCTGTACATGAATTTGTCAGATGCTCAATCACTAACGGACAACGTAGGATACATAACCAGCCTCACAGTCTTCGCTGACAACCCCAGCGACGTAACGTCTGTTGCATCCGAGATAAGTAAACTGCATTCAGAGCTTACGGTGTCAACTTCCCAATCTGAGCTGAGCCGACTGGAAGGCGCACAGTCAGACACTCAAAGTGCACTAACCGACGCACAAAACTCGCTTGCCACAACGAACGCGACAGCTATCGAAGAAATCATCGTGGTTGTTGCCGCCACTAGCCTGATAGTCTTGTTCGTTATGCTCTACACGGTGAGGGAAAGGACGAAAGAAATCGGTACGCTAAAAGCCATTGGCTTCAGCAATGCTGCAGTGACGAGCCAATTCATGCTTGAAGGCATATTATTGAGCGCCTTCGCAGGCTTAGTCGGCATTGCAATAGGCTTCGTCGCTGCCCCCAAACTTGCATCACTCTTGCTCCCAACCGTTGGCGGGGCTGCAGGTTTAACAGGCGCTGGCTTTAGAGCAGCCTCGGTTGCCGTAACAGTAAGCCCGGAGCTTATCGCGATAGGTTTAGGCGTCGCAATATTACTTGGAACGCTGGGTAGTCTGTATCCAGCTTGGAGAGCAGCAAAAATAAAACCAGCAGAGGCGATGAAGTATGAGTAAACCAGTACTGCAGTTGGAAAAACTAAGCAAAACCTACACCCTTGGCAAACGAACCGTGCCCGCCCTGTCAAGCCTGAACCTGACGGTAAACGCTGGAGAGTTCGTCGCAATCATGGGTCCATCAGGCTCAGGGAAAACGACATTGCTGAACATGATCGGATGCATAGACAAGCCTACAGGCGGTCAAATCTTATTGGACGGTGTTAACGTCACAGACATGCCGGAAAACGACCTCTACAAGATCAGACGAGACAAGATGGGTTTCGTATTCCAAACCTTCAACCTTCTGCCGTACTTGAACGCTAGAGAAAACGTCGAGTTACCTATGGAAGGGCGAATCAAGTCAAAAAGCGAACGGAGAAAGCGGGCAAGTGAACTCCTAGCCATGGTTGGTCTTTCAGGACGAGAGGAACACCGACCGCAACGCCTAAGCGCGGGAGAACAACAACGTGTAGCCATTGCCCGAGCCTTAGCCAACGACCCCGCCATAATCTTAGCCGACGAACCCACGGGAAACTTGGACACGCAAAACAAGCAGGGAATCATAAAGTTGCTGGCTAACCTCAACATGAACCAGGGAACAACCATAATCATGGTTACGCATGACGGCGAAGCTGCGCGTCACACGGAGCGAATGCTGCTTCTAAGAGACGGAAAAATAGTCAAGGAAAAGCAAGGCACTCATGCATTGAAAAAGAACCATGTGTGCCCGCACTGCGGCGGATCCATCAAACCGACCGACGATACATGCCCCAGCTGCCACAAACCAATCTACTCAAGTGATGAACTATTCTGACTGGACGCATTCAACCTCAGCAAAAACGTTTATTTTTATGCAGTTGAGAAGTGTTGCTTATGGAATCTCAACCCCCCCCTCAAATTCCTGAAGTTCCTCCAACCGCGCCTCCTGAGCAGCAGCCTTCGGAACAACCTCGCGAACACCCCTCAGAACAGAAAAAAGCCAAACGCCTTTCCGTACTGCTCATTATTGGTCTCCTGCTGGTAGGTTTGGTCACAGGCGGCTTAATCGGGTACGTTGTCAGCTTCTCTTCGCTCAACGGCAAAATCAACACGCTGCAGTCAGAGCTCAACACGTATCAGAATTCAGGGTACCCATCATCGTCAAACTCAACCTACCTGGTAGAAGGAAACGTTTCATTATCTGTACTCTACAAGCAAGTGCAACAATCGGTCGTTGTGATCCAAGACATCCTTGCAGAATACAACATTTTTGGGCAAACAGTCTACTCGGAACAGCAGGGTTCAGGTTTCATAACAACAGTTGACAACCAGCAAGTCATCGTTACAAACAACCACGTAGTCGAGAACGCAATTAACATAACTGTAACCTTCGCTGGCGGTCAAAGCTACGCCGCAAAAGAGATAGGCTCAGACCCACAAGCAGACATAGCTGTAGTGACGGTAAACGCCATGCCTAGCGGTTTGCCATCACTAACGCTGATTAGCTCAACCACCTTGCAGGTAGGTGACCCAGTTGTTGCAGTGGGGTCACCATATGGTTTGCAGGGCACCTTGACCACAGGAGTAATCAGTGCACTGGGCAGAACAATCACGGAATCCAGCAGTTCCAGCTTAAGCACGGGTCCAACCATCCCAGACATCATTCAGACAAGCACTGCCATCAACCCTGGCAACTCTGGCGGTCCGCTCCTCAACTACGAAGGTGAAGTCGTCGGCATAACAACCGCAGCCGTAAGCAGCTCAGAAGGCTTGGGCTTCGCAATTCCATCTGCCACCATAATGCGGGAACTTGGCTCGCTTGTAACCAGCGGCTCATACAAGAACCATCCAACCATCGACACCACGGGAACCGACATGAACTACCAAATCGCCCAGGACATGGGAACAAGCACGACCTACGGCTACCTGGTGGAAAGCGTTTCCGTACAGAACGGACTTAAAGGCGGCACAACCCAAGCAGATGTCTTGGGTTCAAACGTAATCATCGGCGGCGACATAATAATAGCCGTAAACGGACACGCAATAACCAACACTGATTCGTTGCTGTCTTACTTGGAAGAAAACACGTTGCCTGGACAAAGTGTCAACTTCACGGTTGTAAGAAGCGGACAAACGCAAACAGTCTCAGTGACAATTGGGAAAATATCCTAAATCTTTTTCACTTTTCTTTTTCTATTTTTTTGAGTTATCTATTGTCTGAGCCGTTTGATGTAGAGGATTAATCCACTTGCTATTGCGATGGCAAATATGATTGCCCAAAACCACCATTGCATCCACAAAGGCTGCGTCTGTTGGGCAACTGTGTTGCTGATTTGCAGGTCTTCAATTTCGGTTTTTGAGTCGTGCCCAATGTAGATGTCAGTTGGGTTCTGAATTTGTCCTTTCGGGTCGGCTGTCCCAGCGGCAACCGTGACTGCCTGTTCTACGCCGTTAACGTAAATGTGCATTCCCGTCGTTGTGCTGCGTGTGAAGACAACGTGAACCCACGTGTCAAGTGGAAGCGCAACTTTAGTGTCAATCTCGTTCAAGCCGCTTGACGTCAAAACATAGCCACGGAGCGCTCCTAGAGGGGGAGAGCTCGCGTTTTCAGGTGCTTCCCCGTTGACGGCGAGTCCAAGCGTCCGAGTTGGCAGGTTCGCCGTGGTCCTGACGGCTTCGATGAAGATGTTGTTGTAAACGACACCGCTCTTGAGCGCTTGAATGTTCACCCATGCGTCGATGGTTACTTCGTCGGGGGTTAAGATGCTGGGCGAAGGATGCACCATCGCGTAGGCGTTTCCCGTGAAGTTTAACGCCAAACCGAACTTGCCTTGGACTAGCGGCGGCGTGTAATTGTAAACTGCTGTTGTTGAGCCTAGCACGGCAGGGTTGTTGCCTGTTAAGTCCGGCGTCATAAAGCTGGCTTCGACGGTGCTGAGTGGCCATGAAGCAACAACGCTGTTTGGCTTTGCGGTCGGTGGCGAGATTGCGGTTGGCGGGTCACCTAAGTTTGATGTGTTGAACTGGGACATAAGCGGATGGTTATCTTTGTTGTTAGAGTTAACCACGTAAGGTGTATTTCCTGTTCCTGATGAGCCTGCTTGTGTGGCGTCAGGGTATTTTGCGAGGTAGTCGCTCCAGAAGTTTCCGCCTGATTTAGCCCCGTTATCCCAGTTCTCAACTAAACCTGAAGAGTTATCGTACGCGTTATAACGGTTATTTATCAAATTATTGTGGTAAATGCTGTTGCCTATCGGCGCGGTCAACTGTACAGTGACGAAAACGCCGTACTCGTTGTTTGAGATGGTGTTAGCTGAAATGATGTTTTGGGAACCAGCAAGAAAAACACCTGATTCGGTGTTGGATTGAATGTTGTTGCCGAACAGCACAGAGTAAGATGCTCCTAAACCGACCCCTCGATAGTTGCCTTGAATGTTGTTTTTTGATATCGTGTTTGAATAGCCATCCATTTCGATGCCTGACGCTTTGTTCCCGATTATGGTGTTGTCTAAAACGGTGTTTAAGGAGCCGCCGTAGAAGCAGATGCCATTCTTAATGTTTGATTTCACAGTGTTCTGGGTGATGGTTGTTGAAGATTGGATTGAGCAGAAGATTCCCGTGTAAGTGTTCTCAACAATGTTGCCTGTTATTGTGCAGTTGTTTCCTTCCACCCAGATGCCGTAGGCGTAGCTGGATGTGCTTGAGTAGTTGCGGCTTTCAATTGTAAAGCCCGACACTCTGATGTTGTCCGCGGCTAGGGTGAGCACTGCCGCTGGGGTTGAGCCGCCGCTTCCTACTATCACGGTGTCCGTGCTGTTCTGTCCCTCAAGCGTTAACGGCTTGTTGATTTTCACGTTTCCATCGTAAACACCGCTCTTAACGAGTATTGTGTCGCCTGCAACGGCTTGATTGACGGCTGCGTTAATGGTCAGGTACTCGTCAGGAACGATTAAAGTCTTGGAGGTGCTGGCTCCTTGAACGTAAAGCATCCCTGCGCTGGCTATTAAAATCGCGATCAACGCAAAGCTCTTGACGAGTTCTTTCCTCATTTTCTGCCCTTCTCTTTGGAGGATTAATGCAGCAAAGTAGGATATTACTCTCCCTAAAGAACGCGTTGTTCTTTGACAAGAACAGGGCTTTTAGTTACCTAAAGCTGTGCTTACCATTCTTTTTTCAGGTTTACTGCGGCTGGAAACGTTATGACTTAAGGCGCAAAAGCTATTCATCGGCGAAAGAGTCTTCTTATGACGACAACGATGAATTGTCCATGCGCGGTCTTAACCAAGTTAAAGTACAACTCTACAGGCATCTCCGCGCCGCCTTTTCGCAGGTGAACCATCTCAATGGTTACTTGCTTCTTCTCGATGACCTGCTTTAGAAGTCCCTCTAGCGACGGCGCGTCCTTGGGCGGCAGCATCGCGCGCATGTTCATGTTCAGGAACTCATCGAGATTGTAGCCGTAGGCTGCCGCAGCCGCGCTGTTGGCGTACACAAAATCGCCCTTGGTGCTGGCGAGAAATATCGCTTCCCTAGCGTTGTCCAAGATTGTTGCTCTCAGCTTTAGCCCTTCTTCCGTCTTCTGTAATTCCTGGATTCTTCTGGTAAGCTCTTCATTCGCCTCTGCACATTCAGCAGTTCGCTGCGCCACCACCTGCTCCAGCCTCTGCCTGTACCCAGTCAGTTCCGCCTCGATTGCCCTCTTTTCCGTGGTATCTATCGACAGAATCAGGACTCCCTCAGGCACGGGTTCCATGCTGAGCTCAAAGCAACCTTTTGAACCGTCGGGAAAGGTAAATTCATTGTTCATTTGATGTGGCACACGGTTCGTCATGCAACTCCTGAGGTTGTCGAACATTTCTGTCCTGTCAATCCCAGGGTAAACCTGCATCATCGTGTAACCCAGCAATTCCTCCTTTTTCTTCCGTCCCTGCTTAGCCGCTGCCTCGTTGACGTACAAGTAGCGCCAGTCATAATCGATGATTTGGCATCCTTCAATCATGAAATCCAGTGAAACTTGAAGTCGATTCTCAACCGCTTTTGATGCTTTTTCTTTTCGTTTGCGCTCGGTCACGTCGTCTCCTGAGCTGATTACCCCCAGAGTCTTCCCTTTTTCGTCGCTGACAAGGATGTTATGGAAATTATATGTTCGCTCTTCACCCTGCCGAGTGACAAGCGAGTATTCACTGTGCATGTGACGAAGAGAACCCGTTAGCATATCATGAAAAAGACGCCTCGCGCCCTCTCTTTCTGCTTCAGGGACAAACGTGTCAAACCAGTTTTTACCCTTAACTTCCAATCTTGAATAACCGAGGATTTCAGACGCCTTCCCGTTTATGTCAGCGACGGACTCGTCACTGCCAATTGCAATCATCAAGACATCTGCACACTCGAAATACATTTGCGCTGAATTATTCTGTTTCTCCAACGTCATCTCCCTCCATCGGCTTAATGTTTGATACTTGCCGTCTGGCAGCAGGCAAGTACATTTCCCGATTGTACTCTTCCATCATACGGCAAGCGTTGAAAGCCGGCGTAACCGTTCTTATCGCTTCCTTGACAACCTGCATCCACCCATGCGGGACTCCCTTGCGGTCGCGGTCATAGTAAAGAGGCACAATCTCTTTTTCCAGCAGATCATAGAGTGATTCAGCGTCTTTTCTGTCTTCTTCTTCAGGCGTGTCCACCTGCATGTCGCCGATAGCCCACCCGTTCTTGCCGTTGTACGCCTCATCCCACCATCCGTCACGCACGCTCAGGTTGATTACCCCGTTCATTGACGCTTTCATTCCGCTGGTTCCGCACGCTTCCTGCAATCTCCGCGGGTTGTTGAGCCAAATGTCGACGCCGCGAACCAGTTCCCGAGCAACGTTAAGGTCGTAGTCTTCGACGAAAGCAATTCTCCCTTGAAAGCCCCTGTCCAACGCCGCATTATACACTTGCTTCAGAAGCTGTTTTGATTCGTAGTCCGCTGGGTGAGATTTGCCCGCGAAAATCAGCTGCACTGGCCTCTCCGGATTTGTTATGATGCGTTTTAGCCGTTCGATGTTTGACAGGATCAGGTACGGTCTCTTGTACTGGGTGAATCGGCGCACGAAAGCGATGGTTAAGGCGTACGAGTCCAGCAGGGAGCCCATGGCGATCACTTGCTGTGTGGTCACTTGGTCTTGTGTCCAGCGTTGCTGCGCCCTATGCTGGATGGCGGTTATCAGTCCCCTCTTTAACGTTTGACGAGTCTGCCATAATTCTTCATCAGACACATCATCGAGGCATCTCCAGTATTCCCTGTCATTTCGATCTTGAAGCCCGTGAAATTCAAGGTAATTCTGGCATAGTTGGGTGATTTCTGGCGCTTGCCAAGTGGGAAGGTGCACACCGTTAGTCACAGATTTAATCGGCACCTCATCCTCCTTCGCGTCTGGCCAAAGAGAATGCCACATCTGCCGAGTAACCTTGCCATGCAGCTTAGACACAGCGTTGAACTGACCAGCTAAACGGAACGCGAAAGCCGTAAGGTTGAACTTTTCTGAACCTGACTCTTCGGATCGACCCAGCTTGAGGAAAAGTTCCCTGTTAATTCCAAGCGGTTCCCACAGGCTGCGAGCATAGCGGTCCATTAATTGAAAAGTGAAGACGTGATGACCCGCCGCAACGGGGGTGTGAGTTGTGAAAACTGTGCATCTGCGTACGTTTTCGATAGCTGCATCTAAAGAGGCGCCGTTGGCACGTTCAAACCTTAGTCTTTCAAGCATCATGAAAGCAGTGTGGTCTTCGTTAGCGTGCCACACGACTGGTTCAATATGGAGTTCTCGAAGCACCCGTACTCCCGCCACGCCTAGAACGATCAGTTGGCGTAGCCGTTCTTCTTGGTCAGCCGTGTACAAGCGCGCAGACAGCATCCTGTCCTCAGGCTTGTTTTCCTCCACGTTCGTGTCCATCAAGTACAAGTTCACGCGGCCAACATGCGCTTCCCACACTTTGACGTACACTAAGCTGTTGGCTAGTTGAATCGGGATGAGTGGACCGCACCCGTAGGGCCAAGCACAGGGTGAAATCGGCGCATCATAAAAGTCTAACTGCATGTAATCTTCCTGCTGGTCGCCTTGGGGCGACATGCGTTGGCGAAAGTAGCCCTGCGGATACATGAACCCGACTGCAACAAACGGCAAACCGCGGTCTGAAGACTCCTTGCATATGTCACCAGCCAACACGCCTAAGCCGCCAGCGTAGATGGGCAGTGAATAGTGAATCGCGTATTCAGCCGAAAAATAGGCTATCTGCCCCTTCGGTTTTCCCATGCTTACTTGACCGCACCATTCGTGACCCCTGACCATTTCCTCATCGAACTTTGACATCACCGTGTCATAAAGCTCCAGAAAAGCGGGGTCTCTGCTTGCTGCCTCCAGCTTTTCGATGGCCATGCTGCGTAGCTGCTTAACGGGGTTGTGGCCGCTGGTCATCCAAAGCGCGTAATCAAGCGAACGGAAAACCTGACGGCCTTCCTCATGCCAGCTCCACCAAAGGTTGTTGGCAAGCTCGTATATCCTGCTGATTCTTGCAGGAATATTTGGCGGTTGATTTTCCGTGTATGCTGAACTCATCGACTTATGCAGCCTCTAGCCCTTTCCAAGCCAAAAATTGACGCGAACACAAGACGCGTATGCATCCCTGCTAATATTTTAGCTAGGGCTATATATTTGCTTACTGCAAGGTGCAGCGCACTCGGAAAAAACAGAAAAAAATAGCTACCCTTCAGTCTCGGCTCCACAAAAAAAGCCTCTAGTTTGGGGTCTGTCAAATTTCAATCTTCATCTTTCCCGATCAGACTGGGACGGCGACATCATCCCCCGCTGATAATACAGCGTCCCAGTCTCATAAAGGGCTTTCGTGAAGGTGAAGAAAAAAATGAACAAACAAAGAATAAAAGAAGATTTAACTTGTTAAGCTGAAGGAATAACATACTTCAAAAAACCAGCATAAAAGCGGTCAACAGATAAGTTTAAGCTATTTAGGAAGCACCCGTTAACAGCCCAAAAAACGTAGTCACCATAAAATTAGAATTAGCAGGAAAGCAAGAAACAATGAGGACAAAAACAGAGATAAATAACCGCAATTTTCTTTACAATTGAACTTTGGGTCTGGGTCATCATGTGTTATAAACCAGCATATTGGTAGAAAAGGAACCCTCTTCTGTTTAGTCTTCCCATTTTTGTCTTCGTCAATTAAAGCTATTCTTGCAGCAGCGTTTAGCGTAGCCCATAACGAGCGTTCTATAAAATCAGCCTTATTCGCATCCTCTGTTAGATTAATGTTCTTGTCATTTGCAAAATCAACTATCCATTGCTTAACATCTTTGGTCGTTACATATTGCACTGCACTGAACATCTTACCGAAAACGGCAAAGCGATAAATTGCCCTAAGAATAAAAAAGAACAGCAGCGTTACTCCAGCAAACAGAATAATAAATTTCATAGTTTCCCATCCACATCCAGATAAAGGGACAATTTTAACAAGCGCTGTGATACTTGAGACGTGGGTAAATAATGTTCCGAGTCTTGATTTGTCTACTCCTTGAGCAAGAGTCAATAGGGCGAATAAAGCAATCACGAAACCGATTAGTCTTTCAGCTTGCGAACTTTGTTGTGAAGTATAGAAATCCAATAGCTTACTCTTCGCATCCTCTATTCTTGTGCTATCTTGCCACATTGACTTTATCGGTTCATCATTAATGCTGAGTTTTGATTTCTTATCGCCCATTTATTCATTATCCCTTTACAAGTTATTGGTTGTTTAATTATTAGTAATTTTCCCTTCTGCCCAAAAATAAGCCGAAGGGCATTAACGATTAGCTTTCACGCAGCAACCAACTACACCTTGTTTTGCTAAGCCGAAGGAATAACATACTTCAAAAAACCAGCCTAAAATAAGCTTAAGATGAATAAAACTAAAAAGCATATGCATAACAATAGCAACTGGGATTACCAAATAATACTTACTGGAAGCGTGTGGAGGTGAAATGTTGGTAACATGGGGAAGAGCTTGGAGAGCCTCAGGTGCTTATTTTGGCTGGAGTCTTGTATGGGGACTGATAGGAATAATATTTTTTGGAGCAGGTATCGCGGCAATAATCGGCTCACAGGTCAATCCTTTAGATATTAATAGCTACGTATCTGGAATAATAGGCGGCATTATCTTGATGATTATTGGATATGTGATAATGATTTTAGGAGCAATGGCAAGTTTTTTCAAAATAAGCTCCGAAGTCACAGCTGAAGAAGTACAGCGTAAAGTAAGTCAGATTATGGCTCCTCAACCTCGAGCTGAATCCGTGGAACCGCCTGTTTGCCCAAGTTGTGGCTCTCCGCTAAGGTGGATTGAGGAATATCAGCGTTGGTACTGCGACCAAGAGGAAATCTATGTATAAACGCGCGCGTCAGCCTACACCATGAAAATTAGACAAAAAAGCCCAAAACAAAATAACCGAAAATTTACTGTAATGAGCAACCATAGAAAAACAAAAACCCTCCTGCATCATAAACGTTGTGAAGGTAATGATATGGATGAAGAACAACGTCTATGAAGAAACCGCAATAAAACAACACTGAGCGAGAGTATTGATTACTGAGTAATAATAGTCTAATATTTTTCAAATGCGCCCAAACTAAGAGCTGAAGCTCCGAAACTTAAATCGGAAGCCACGAAGGACATGACCAGAAAAAGACCGCGCGCTAGGAAAGGCATTTAAGGACAGAACATACAAACACGTTTCAAGGGGGGAGAGAGAATGGAGACCAGGCTGAGTTTCTTTAGACGTGAAGTTTCATGGAAAATCATTCTTGGACTTTGCACCGTTTACGCAGGATTGCAGTTTGGCGACCTTATCTCCACCAAGATAGGATTGACGTTGTACGGCGCACATGAACTGAACCCGTTCGGTTTTCACCCAATCCTGAAACTAGCGGGAACCATCCTTGTTTTCTCGCTTACAATGGGCGTTTACTTCACCGTCGAAAAAAGAAAGCATTACTGGGCGCATTGGGTTATCCTTGCCCTGCTAATCGGGCTGGACATGGCGTCAGTTGTAGTTGTTGCTAACAACTTCATGGTTATCGAACGTTTGTCCTCAGCCGTTAACGCCTGCGCCGTTTCTTACCGCTTCTGAACACGACTACCCCAACCGTAACCACGCCCACAACTAAAAACAGGAAGAATCCAGTTTCGAGCGCGCTGCCCTGTCCCGAAATTAAGTGTTGAACGCAGATAGTAGTTCTAATTCTCTGCGAGAAACATGTACATGAATATCATGCTCAAAACAAAAGCAATAAATCCAAGTCTCATAAACGTGAAAAACGGTACATAATTAAGGAACAAGCTGTCCAACCCAACGTGATCGATGACTATTCTTGCAACAATATACAGCCAAAGAAGAAAAGTGTATAACCACAGTGTAGCGAACAACGCTTTCTTTTTCCTAATAATCAAAACCTCCAACCTTAGCAATCGTAGACGAAACCTTCTTTGCATTCATCCACATTAAAGAACATTCACCCAATTTTTATACAAATCGGAGCTACCGGACGCGCGCGTAGTGAAAAACATACGTCTTTGAAGCAATTGTTAGGCATACACTCAGTTAAGAGAAAAAGCTCGTAGCGACCGCATATCGCATTTCTATTCATCCCTTTGCATAGATAGGCGGTATTACATTAGAAGCGCGCGCTAACAAGTCAAATTTCCTGTAGAATGAGCTAAGATAATAGCAAAGCGTATGCTACATAAGATAAAATCAGCTGAGTTTCAGTCGATTCAAGTCACTTTGAAAGAAGATAACGCCAAGGGATAACGATTATGTCTCCTATTACAAACGTCGCAAAAATGGCACTCATTGTAATTGCGAATGAAGGCAAGTCTGCACTTACGGCTTTAGGAGCAATAACTGCTATGAACCAGACTACTTTGTAGGTAAATTGCAAAAACAGAACTGGAACAAATTTCAGGGGTGACCGCAAACCAAATATTGATAAGATTCCAAACGCCAACCAAGCACTATATACAACTCCTGCCACTATTGGTTCTTCAGTTGGAATGCCAAGAGCAGACATCATTGTATTGGGAACGACAAGAAGAGCCAAGCCAATACCTCCAGCCCCAACAATCGTATAGGCATACATGAACCGTAGCCAATTAGGATGAAACTTAATTTCATCAGTCTTTGACAATCTAATCACCTCCTTTAAGTCATCTTAATGAACCTCGACAATACCGAAGAGCCTATATTTGGTCAAAAAGCATTTAATCTTTGCCATTGCCTGTGCGAAGAGACCTTCCGCGTGCTATTGGCGCTTCGCTCTCGCTTTCATTCGCCTTTTTGCATCAAGGGACACATAGCACGCGCTGAGTAGATTAGTCAAGAATAAACGTACAAATAGAGAAGCCTAAAAGAGAAAAAACAGACATTCAAAGCGGCGCGATAGACGCACTGTTGTTTAATAATTCATTTTTTGGATTCATAATTATTATTAAACGAGTTTTGTACAATAGACAATGTCAATCTTCACGTTGAGAGTTCTATCATGAACGAAGTTACGACTGAACCGGCGATTATAGATTACGCAATGATAGCGAGAGGACACGTACTTTCAGCTTGTACCGACAAAATAGTCCCGCGGAAGACTGTGGTTTTCACAACTCTTGTCAACCCGACCGTCATAAAGGTAGCCGGGGAGAGGCTAAAACGACAGCTGTTCACCAAGTTTGGGATTCGGAAGCCTAGCCTATCATCCATCCAATTAGCTTCCATGGAAAAATACTACGAACCCTACATAGTGATTAGCGCCAGATACTTTCTCGATTACTACCGCTTGTGCGCTTACACTGTTTCAGTCGATAACGCGGTGCGCGAGTTCGTCATGCAAAACAGGACATTCTTTCCGGAGAAGCATCAAAATTCGACTGCAAGCATAAAGTTTGAGGGCGAAGAGCGGCTTGTTGTTGAGAAGAAAGCCTTCTTCATGTTATTAAAAAATGGTCAAGAAGCGAATCCGGAAACGTTACCTAGCGCGCCTCCAGAGAAGAAGCCTAAGGAGTCAATAAGAGAACAATGTATTAAGGAAATCGACCCGGAAGCGGACGTTCACTTTGTTCGGGAAAGGCTAGTTCACCGACCGGAAAACCTGAGCCGCATAGTCAATGAGGTTTTTGAAATCAGCGAAAGAGTCGTAATTTACGCTCCCAGATTCAAGCTTACGTACGTTAACGCGAACAATTACGAGGAAAAATCAATCGAGTTTGATGGAATTACATCAAAAAGAATTCCCGACGAGAACCTTCCTTCTCGAGCAGTCCGAGCCATCAAGTCCACCTTAAGCACGACCTTCATGAAGTAGCGCGCACAGTTATTCTTCATCACCAAACACGAAGTCAAGATATTCCTGATAATTTATTTCAAGTAAACGTTGATTTTTGCCGATGTTGAACAAATAAATTTTGGCAAAAAGACCAATATAACGAGAACCGAAAACCAATGAAACTGCAATAACAGGATGAAAAGGGAAATAGTGAATCACGACTTTTACATTTCCTAAAATAGACCGAATAGAATCTGGGCTACGCTCATATTCCAAATCCATTAACCCATTCATATCTGACTTTAGAAGCATCTTATTCAAGAAGACGATGCTCACTGAAAAAACAGTTACCCATGAGAACCAATCTAAGGGGTTTCAATCCATTTTGCGTTAGCGATTTTTTATGCTCAAGCTTAAAAACATAGTGTGGCTTAATAGCGGTTGGTGCATGCGTGTTAGCAAGTATTTTTGCCGCTTGCTTGCTTCTTGCGTTAGCTGACGCCGTCCTGTACGTGTCTCTCGCTTTGTTACTTTTAAGATCGTTCAGGCGGCACAGGTTCAAAGTTGCGGGCTTTGTGGTTTTCATGGTTCCGTTTTTCTATGTGCTTGCCTACTCGGGGGGCTGGGTCAATTTGCTTTGGATGCTGTTTTTCACCCCGTTCTACGGCGTGGTCGTGATGGCGCTGCTTTACCCCGCTTTTATGCTGCTGTACTATATGGCGTCTTTCGGCGGGCTGCTGACCGTTTTCTACCTAATGAAGAGGAATGCGAGGCTGAAGAGGCAGGCGGCGCTTTACAAGCAAGCTATTTAAAGAAACCAGCCGTGTATTGCTCGGCGGCTCCTGAGTTTGGTATAAACTGGTTTTACCTAAAAACAGGTATAAATTCGTTGACACCTGCTTTTCCAGCGAAATCCCTGTTTTTCCCACAGAAAACCGAAAACTGCTCAAACAGATTTGGGCTCTAAAACAAAAAAACAGCCCAAAACAAGCCCTGAACGTCAGCAGCCTACCCTAAAGGGGGTCTAGTATTTACATTAAAAATCAACAACAAAAACGAAGTCAAAACAACGGAAACAAAAAGAAAAAAAGGAGAGATCTTGCGTTTTAGACGGGCGTCGGTGTCGATGGAGGCGCCACATACGTTACATTGGGCTGTGCCGCCTGCGTTTTCATCTGGAAGAATGCAACAGCCATCAGCAGCACAGCAACCCACAGCACCACAACGCCTACGATAACTATCGTCAGCGCAGCGCCAATTATCAGCAGAAGAGCTGCAGTTGAGAATAAGCCTACGCCTGATTTAGTTGAAAGCGTTTTCAGTGATTTTCTAGCGAAGAAAGCCCAAATGACGATGAAGATCCACAGAATCACAAACACCGCCACAAGCCCCTCCAGAAGCGGCACAATATCACTGAAGTTCAAGTTCGACGTTTGAGGCGTCATACCCTGAATCGACGAGAGTGACGACAATTTGCCGTCCCAAGATGGATAGATTTTCTGAAGAAGATTTGTTAGATTGCTTAGGACTGCGATTAAAGCGACTGCCGCTGCAACGACCACGCCGACTATGCCTGCGATAAATCCGTACAAGGAATTGTTGAATATGCTTTTTTCATTGTAAATAGTTGAAAAGCCATACAACGCAATCAAAATGAGTATGATACCTACTAATGCAAGAATGCCAAAAGTGAATGAAATAACGTACGGTAGAACCCCGATAAGCAGAAGAATCGCGCCAACGCCGCCCAAAGTTTTGCTTGATTCAAGAGTCATCGCTTTTTCCCTCTGGTCTTCCTCATCTCTTTTAGAATAAAAGCTTTTTCATGCCCTAGCAATAGCTGATGGAAAATAAGACTAAAGTTAGAAAAAAAATTATTGCTGCTTCTAGCTGGCGGTCTTTTTTCCTCGTTTTTCCCGCAAGCACGGCAGCCAAAGCGGCTACCACGATGACCACGAACACGGCTAAGTCGTTTCTGAGCCAGTAGAGCGCGCGCATTGAATCAAGTGGGTTTCCTTTGTCTTGGGTCCTTATATGTTGCTCTTTTGAGGATCGACCTAATTATTATGTAGAGTATTACTATTATTATGACTATGACAATTATGTAGATTAGTAGTGGTACATATTGGATTGGAATGATAAAGGCGGATACCGTGAGTTCCTCCACTACGGGCTGGTTAAGGTCGGCGGTGTACGATTGGATGGTTACTGGGACGCCCAATATGGCTATTTGCATTTTGATGACATAGGTTCCCGCTGGAAGATTAATCGTGGTATTTTCAGCGACTGTACCTAGGTTTTGATATAGAGAGCCTGTTGAGGTGTCGATAATTGTGGTTACACCTTGGGCCTCTTTGCCAGTGACTCCGTCTTTGACCGAGATAGTGAGAGGATATTGTTGTCCTTGTTGAGCAAAAGAAGACTGCAACATCATGAAACCGAACGAAAAGCAAAGCAATGCCAAAACACAAAGGCTCATTTTTTTATTAGTTTTCATTTTTTGATCTCCTTTGAACAGCAAGATTTTCAAATTGGATAGTTTTGATTATAATTCTCTTTGGAGCAGCTAATAAAACTATGCCTGTTTTTTTGTGCGCATAAAATTCTTGCCAGAAAAAGTTTTGGTTGAGTCAAACTCAATATGCGATGGTTTTGGCTGTATTACATTCTTTTTTCTGGAAAACACACGCGGGGTTAAATATTAACTACATTCGCTAAGTAAATCGTTCTGAATATTGCGAATCGAACTATTCTGCATACGGAAAGAAAGTTTAAAAAGGCGAATACACCGTAATACTAGCTTGCTTGAAGGGGAGGCGAGGAGAAAATAAGCACTTTCTTTTTGGGGCGAGATGAAAAAGTGATACGCGAGCAGTTAGATGTTTATTACCATTGTGGAATGAGCAGATATGGCTCTCCTATGTTCGGGAAGCTCATATTAACAAACAAACGGTTCGTATTTGCTCAGCAACATAAGGTTCAACAGGGAGGGTTCATTGGATTCGGCAAGACAAGCTGAGCTTCATACAACTGCTATGCCAATCAACATTCCGCTCGATAAAATAATTGGTTGTCAAATCGAGACGAGAACTAGGAAAAAGGGTACAATGAGTCAGCCTGCCTCAGTTTTCAGCAAGGAACAATACCAAATTATCATAGTAGGATTGGAGACCCCGGAAGGTATGGAAAGCCCAACCTTCGAAGTTACCAATCCTCAAGATTGGGCGACTGCTCTCAGCAGAGCCATTGGTGGAGAAACACTTTAAGCACACAACTACACTCTTTTCTCGCACCATGAAATCTCTTTACAAAATACGAAAGCAAAGGAAGGTAAAGCTTTAGAGGCTGTAGAGCCACTAAAGATTTTAGAAGGTTGTTCACGCGGAGGTACAAACATGAATGATAACAATGACATATCAAAGGTGCAGGTAAAAGTTGAGCGCCAAGTAGTCTCGGACCTTAAGGTCGCTGATCGTGTTGCCACTGGGTATGCCAATCTCGATGAGATGCTCTGTGGTGGGTTACCTCCAAATTTTGCTGTAGCATTGACTTCGCCCTCTTGTGATGAGAGAGACCTGCTGATTAAGAGTTTTCTTGAAACTGGGGAAAAAAACGGTGAGGTCACATTCTACATGACTATCGACCCCAGGTTGGTGGGAGATTTAGCAGGAAAGCCTCCTTCAAATTTCTATCTGTTCGTGTGCAATTCTCAAGCAGATGCTCTCGTCAAAACCTCCTCACCCAACATATTCAAGGTAAATGGTGTAGAAAGCCTTACGAACATCAGCATAGCTTTGACTTCGGCCATCCGTAAACTGGATCCATCGCTGAAGGGAAATAGGAGAATTTGCATAGACTTAGTCTCAGATGTTCTGCTGCAGCATCATTCGGTTCAGACAAGAAAGTGGCTGACTGAGCTCATTGCTCAATTAAAATCAACGAATTTTACAACGCTTGCAGTAATAGATCCCCAAATGCATCCCTCAGAAGAACTTCATGCGATTCTCGGACTTTTCGAAGGAGAGGTCAATATTTGCGACAGACAAACAGAGAAAGGCCTTGAAAGATTCCTCAAGATCAAGAGGATGAGCAATCAGAAATATATCAAGAACGAAACACTTTTAGTGGTTACAGTAACTTTAGGGGCGCCTTCTAAGATGTTCAATATCCGAGATTTCGGCGCTTTTTTAGCCAAACGCGGAATAAAAACCTTCGATCCAATAAGCGGCGTTATGAAATTGGGATCACAAGAAATCTATATCACGGAAGAAGGAGCAGTAGAAGGACCTGAATCCTTAAAGCTACGCACTGAGAAATGGATCGCAGAATTCATGTCAAGATGAGAAACATGGAAAATAAACTTCAAGATGTGCTCCAAGACGCAATGGCCAGACTCCAAGAAGGAAAAATCGAAGAAGCACTTTCTCTATTCTCAAAAGCACGCAAAGAAGTGATCAAACAATTCTTTTCAGAAGCATTAACGCCCGAAGCACACGATCTTCTCATTAACACGTTCGTTTTAACTTACATAGGAATGTTACATTACTCCGCTATTGGACAGCAAACCGCAAAAGAGAAAGACGAAACTGCCAATCTGGTGTGCAAAAGCGAGGCCCTTGGAATCAGCAACATTATCGATGGGGTATTTCTCCCTTTACTGATGTTTGACGAATCCAAAGCTAAACAGAGAGTCCTTCCTCTGATACAGCAAAGTGAAATTTATAGAGAAAATTTGTCTAAGGAAATTGTGCAACTCATGAATTCCATCAAGAATTACCAAGGGAAGGAACAGGTACAATACATCGATTCAATGAAGCAGATAGTGGAATCAGTGGACCCCGGGTTAGAAGAAGTCAGAACCCTAGCTCTGCAATTGGGTTGACGATTTGAAGCAGGCAATTTCAAACAGGCAAGAAAAATTTACGAGTACGTCAGAGATGAAATACATTACATGCCAGATCCGCTTCCATTCGAAGACATTCAGTCGCCAAACATAACATTAGAAAGGTTAACAGGAGATTGTAATGATCAGGCTGTTCTGCTCTGTTCTCTCCTCCTTGCAATAGGGTTCGAAACTGCCCTGTTTTTCGCTGACACCGACGGAGATAATATAGCTGATCACGTGTATTCTGCCGTTTATATTCCTGATGCGCCTGAGCTCTACAAACCCTTTGTAAATAAGAAAATAGCAGAGAAGAACCTTCACGATTGGATTCCTCTTGATCCTTCATGTGAAGACTTAGATTTCGGCGTTCTCACGTTTGAAAACTTGGAAATAAAACATGCATGTTTTTTCACTAAAAGCGGAAAACAGTTTATGAACAAATAAGAAATAACAAATATGATTAAGCTATTACAACTGACTTTTGTTTTTAAGAATAGTTAGTAATAGAAAAATTCGTGTTTATTTAAATTATACTGTGCGGCATACTTCCAAGAGGGCGCTGGAAAGATGGCGGATGCGGAGAAGACTGGAGCACGGAAACCTGTAACGTTGCCCTGCGGCTGCGTTTATCAGGACGACGGGTGGATGCTTGCCCGCATAAACGAATGCGAATACCACAGGCGCAGAAGAACAACCAAGCGCCCCTACCGCCCCAAAGCTGAATGCGTAAGACCATAACCTGAAAACGCTGAACTGCCCGTCTGCATCGCATTTTTGGTTTTTTTCCGCAAGAGATTTAACCGTCAAAAAAGATGTTCAAAGCATATTGACAACCAACGAATCAGCCCCTAAGAATAAATCGCCACGTTCTAGGCGAATTCTAAGAATTGCCCTTGAAGTCGTATTCATGGTTTTGATTTTCGCCGCTTTATTCTGGTACGTTGGAGTAGGCTCCCTCTACAATGCCCTGCTTCACATCAAAGTCGAGTATTTGCTTCTTGCTTTTCTAATGTACTTCGGAATAAACTTCTTCTTTACAGTAAGGCTTCGGCGCGTTCTTGGTAAAAACGGCGTGAAAACGTCTTTCGGTAAAACTCTTATGGCTCAGTATGCGGGGATGCTGACAAGCGATGTTACACCTGGTCGTTCTGGGTATATTTTGACGCCTGCCTATTTGCAGGACCAAAAAGTTCCCGCATCCAAAGGGCTTTCAGCGGTTTTGGGGATTCAGACAATTGAGTTTTTGATTAAAGTGGTAGGCGGCGTCGGCGCAGTTATATTTCTCATTAAGATGGTTCCCGCGGGAAACTGGCCGTCCACGACATTTCTTGGAATTAATGTAACATTTTTCGTTATGGGCTTAGGTATCGCCCTAATGTTGACGGGCGCTCTTTTGCTTGCTGCTTTCTCGTGGTCGGAGAGGGCAATCTCCATTTTCGACCGTATAGCAAATTCAAGGTTTCTGAAAAGATTTACTGGTGGCTTACTGGGTAAACTGGAAGAATACCAGGATAGCGCCCAAAAAACTCGTTCGGCAATTCCAGAAATCCTCGGATTGACCATGATATGTTGGGTTATCAAAGGATTCGAATGGACTTTCTTAGGATACGCACTTGGGATAACGCTCAGCAGCAACCTTGCACTAAACTGGCTTGGCTTCTTCCTGATTCACCCGTTGGTCACCGCTTTGGCGTTTGTCCCCATCACTCCTGCGGGCGCAGGTATTCAGGAATTCGGTATTGTAGGTATTTTGGGTCTTCTTTTTGTGAACCCGAGTACTGCCGTTATAGGAGCAATTGGCGCATTTGCGGTGTTGGCACGTGGGTTACTTGTCGTGGAGGATTTGGCGGGAGTGCCCCAGATTGTGAAGTCAACTAGCATCATATTTTCCCGCAAGAAGCCAGATGAGCAACATGAGCTCAAGCAGGGGGTTCCCCCAGTAAACCCCGTTTAGAAAAGGGCTTTTACTCTAGTTTTAACTTTGTTTGTTACAAGAAGATGTTGTTTGTGAGCGCCGAATTCGCGGTTAGGCTGATGACGCCGAATGATGTTGGGAAAGTAAAGGAAATTGCAGCTTTGTCTTTTTCAAAGATAATGGGTTTTTTTGCCGCTCACAGCCTAAATGAAGAGGGACAAGTGCTCGTAGCCGAAGCAAAAGGAACATTGGTTGGTTTCGCTAAACTTATTGAGTTCCCAATTGGAGGTACCACGTTCGGCTGCCTGCTCTGGATTGGCGTTCATCCGCAGTATCGACGGAGAGGCATAGCAAGTGCGCTAACAGTTGAGGGAATCCAGCGTCTCAAAAGAAACGGTGCAAAAGCAGTTTTTGCTTCCACGCAAAGACGAAACACGCGTGCTTTGAGCGTCTTAAGTCGAAACGGTTTCTGTAGAATGGGTTTTTTGAAGCTCTGGCGGTTTTTCGGTTGGCATGTTTTCCAGTTTTACAGTGACATCTGGCTTGCACCCGGCGAAGTCGTATTAATTCACGGTTAAACGGCTTAAATGCCGAATGCATTTATCAAATACAAAGCGCCATCTTGATTGGCAAAAACAGCAAAATCGCGTTATTGAGCGATACAGCGGTTGCCAAATCTTTTGAAAATTGCATCTTTAGCAGTTTTCATTTCTGTTTTACTCATGGAATTAATTTATCTTTTGTTTGTTAATATTTAAATGTAAGTGAAACCCTTTATAGAGAACTAGCTCGGGGTAGTATGGGAGAACCAACAGCTGTAGGGGAGGGCATACTTTGCAGCCTCATAGATGGCACTTTTTTGCTTACCCGTCACCATCAACAACCCGTTAATCACATTCTTGAGTGCGTTCATAATGCCTCTTCGAAATGTAACCAATTTAGACGCACCCCTACCCTTGAGAAGAAAAGCGTTAGGAGAAATGTCGCATGATTCTTGAAGCCATAATCGCCTTTATACTCATATTCGTCTGTACATTCGTGATTTACAGTTTAGGCAAACGGTCAGCGCCTAAAACCACCATAAGCGATAACGAGCAGGCATCGTACGCTTGTGGAGAAAGAGCGGTTTTTCACGGGTTAAAAATCAACGTGTCCCTCTATAAGTATTTGATTTACTTTGTAATTTTTGATTCAGCCGTGTTAGTTCTTGCTTTTGCTGCTTTCGCATTGGCAGCGACAAACCCTCTTCTCTTATTCATTTACCTCGGCATAATTCTTGCCGCAGGTCTTGTTCTTTTAGAAGGAGGTAAAGAATAATGCCGGGCACGATAACATGGGCAAGGGTAAAGTCCCCATGGGTCTTGCATTTTAACTCTGGCGCTTGCAACGGCTGCGACATAGAAATAGTCGCCCTGTTAACGCCCAAGTATGATGTTGAACGCTTCGGCATAAAACTTGAGCCTTCACCAAGGCACGCTGACGTGTTGCTTGTAACAGGATGCGTCACGCAGCAGTGTGCAGAACGGCTAAAACGAGTCTACGACCAAATGCCACAGCCAAAATTCGTTGTGGCAATCGGGGCTTGCGCGTGCAGCGGCGGAGTGTTCGCAGGAGATTACAACGTGGTCGGCGGCGTAGACAAAGTGATTCCGGTTACAGCTTACATTCCTGGATGCCCACCGCGTCCAGAAGCAATCATAGACGGGGTTGTCAAACTCTTGAACGCGTTAAACCCGCCCAAGCCAAAGAAGCAGCCTAAACAGGCTGAGCTTCCAAAAGAAGAGGCAAAACCAGCTGAACCGCAAGTTGTCGTGGCTCAGCCTGAAGCCAAACCTGTAGTGGAGGAGGCAAAACCAAATGCCAACTAGCAACGTTGATGTAATCAGCGCGATTGAATCTAAACTTAAAGACAAAGCCCAAATTCAGTTAGGCCAACTTGGTACGGCAGCTGTAATCACAAGCAACGGTTTACACAGAGACGTTCTCAAAGCCATGTTGGAGGCTGATGAAAAAACAGGCATTACCGCGATAACTGGGTTGGACCTTGGAGCAAATCTCGGCCTAATTTATCACACTCATACGGCATGTGGCTTCTTCGGCATTCGAGCAGAGGTGCCTAAAGAAAAACCGAATATACAGACGATAGTTGACATCATCCCTGGCGCAGCCTTTCATGAATTAGAAGTTGCTGACCTTTTCGGAATCGCTTTCGAAGGTAACCCGAGTCCTCCGCACTTCATTTTATCTGAGAATTGGCCTGCAGGAGTTTATCCGCTGAGAAAGGATGTTAAAGCGAGCGAGGTTAAACTTGAACCTTCTCCCTCAGACGTTACGAGGGAACCAGAATCAGGTAAACTCGTAAAATTCATCATTGGACCGCAGCATCCTGCATTGTTGGAGCCAGAGAAATTCGACATAACGGTTGAAGGCGAAGTAGTTAAGAAAGTGGACCCTAGACTCGGCTATGTTCACCGCGGTATAGAGAAGGCTGCTGAGTCCAGAAGTTACGTGCAGGACATTTATCTGGTTGAACGCGTCTGCGGCATATGCAACCCCTGTCACGCTTGCGGCTTCGTTGAAACCGTCGAAAAACTGTTGAAATGTGATGTTCCTCCGAGAGCCAAATACCTGCGAGTAATAGCGTTAGAACTAAACAGGTTACATAGCCACTTGCTGACTTTAGGTCATGCGGGCTTAGAAATCGGCTACGAAACGCTGTTCCAGTATTTCTGGAGAGACCGAGAACCGATCATGGATTTGATCGAGTTAACCACGGGCAACCGCGTTTACGGTTCACTCATGACCATCGGCGGCGTAAGACGAGACCTGAAAGACAGTGACATCCCCATAATTAGGAAAACCCTTGATGACCTAATGAAGAAAGTTCCGTTTTACAGGAAAGTCTACCTTGATGAGCCTTCGATAAAAGCCCGCATGCAAGATGTAGGGACACTTTCGAGGGAAGAAGCAATAAAACTCTGCGTCTGCGGACCAGTGGCACGAGGCTCAGGGTACGATATTGACATACGAAAGGACGACCCGTATGAGGCTTACGGCGAAATTCCGTTCAAGGAAATCGTTTATACTGAAGGCGACACGTGGGCAAGAATGAATGTTCGCATGGATGAGGTTGAAGAAGCCATTAAAATCATCCTGTACGCCCTTGATCACCTTCCTAAAGGTCCAATCCGAGTTGACGTGTCAAGATACGTGCCTGCAGGTGAAGCCATTAACCGCGTGGAAGCGCCCAGAGGAGAACTCTTCTATTACGTAAAAGGCAACGGGACGGCTTCCCCTGAACGCGTTAAAATCCGCACTCCAACATTCGCCAATCTCCCATCATTCCTCACGACAGCGATAGGTGAGAACATAGCCGATGTTCCCCCGAACTTTGTTAGCTTGGACCCATGTTTCTCCTGCACGGACAGGTGATAAGGCATGATTGACTTTTGGCTGATCGCACGAATACTCATTTTCCCAGGCTTCGCGTTCATCCTGCTGATAACTCTGTTCTGCGATTGGGTAGAGCGAAAACTCGAAGCCCGCATCCAAAACCGCGTCGGACCACTCGTCGCGGGACCCATTGGGCTCTTCCAGCCGCTGGCAGACTTCATAAAGCTGCTGACCAAGGAAGAGATCGAGCCTAGAGACGCGAAGAAAACCGTCTTCAAGTTCGCGCCCCTTGTAGCCTTCACAATCATGGTTTTCGCGATGTGCTTCCTGCCCATCGACGGCGCAAGCGTGATTTCATCAAGCGGCTTCAACGGCGACTTGATTGTTATTTTAACGTTCTCGACCATAGCGAGTTTCCTGCTGTTCCTTTCAGGGTGGGCGTCCTGCAACCCGTACGGCACCATCAGTTCGGCAAGGGTCTTGACCCAATTCTTGGGGTATGACATACCGCTTTTCATCATCGCGTTAACCCCAGCCTTCATCGCTGGAAGCTTGAGTATATTCTCAATAGCCAGCTACCAAGTTACCAAGGCCCTTCCGTTCATCATCATGGCTCCATGGGCCTTCGTGCTGTTCTTGATCACTATGCAGGCAGAACTTGAAAAAGACCCGTTCGACGTTCCAGACGCAGAAAGCGAACTGGTCGGCGGATTGGAAACTGAGTACACGGGCGCAAAATTAGCCTTCCTCCACCTGACCCGCGACGTGCAGATCGTCTTCGGCGCCGCCCTCATAGTTGAACTCTTCCTCGGCGGACCATACGGACCTGTAATCGGCGGGTTACCAGCGTTCTGGTACTCCCTATGGTTCGTGCTCAAACTGCTGGCTGTCGTAATAGTTACCGAGTACGTGACAACCCTGTTTGCGAGGCTGCGAATTGACCAGGTTTTATCGGCTAACTGGAGAATAATCTTGCCCTTTGCGGTATTATCACTGATGCTGACAGTGGCAATGGTTACGTGGGTTTACCCGTTGGTGTAGAAAAATGACAGACAAGAAAACTAGGAAATCACGCGTAATATCTCCAATGTGGAAGAGGACTGTTTCTCACATCTTCACTAAACCAGCAACTACAAAGTATCCTTTCGTGAAGCCCAAGGTTGCTGAGGACTTCCGCGGCAAACCGGAGTGGACAACCAAAACATGTAACATGATTGACCTCAGCGGAACTCAACGCGAGATGGGTTTTGACGTTCAGGCTTTTCTTAACACGAACTGCACGGTGTGCTGCCGCGACTGCCCAGCGAACGCAATCGAAATAGTCGAGGTTGACGGTAGGAAACGCCCTCAGTTTGACCTTAACAAGTGCATCTTCTGCAACCAATGCGTCGAAAGCTGCCCAAGAAACGCGATTAAGGGCACGAACATCTACGAGTTGGCCACGACTGACAAGAAATCGCTTGTTCTAAAGCCCAAGCTTAAGGAGGATGCGAAATAATGATTCTTGAAATCCTCTCAGCAGGCTTAATAATCTCCGCGTGTCTCGCCCTCTTCGTTAACGAAGTCGTCTATTCCGTGGCTGCGTTCGCAGGAACTTTCCTGTTCACCTCCCTACTCTACGCTTTGAACGGTTCAACCTTCGCTGCCATTTTCCAGTTCGCTGTGGGCGTAGGCACATTAGCCATCCTGTTTTTATCAGGAGAAATGCTAAGCGACAAACCCCAGAAGAAAACATCGCCTGAAAAACTCGCTGCGCTAGTCGGCATAGGCGTTGTTTTATCGTTGCCCGCGATTTTTCTTTCAGTCTCAGCTTCAGGCGGGACAATTGGTTTTTCAGGAGCTGGCTTCGGCGATGCGTTGTGGAACCTGAATGGTCTGGATGTTGTTCTGCAGGCTCTGGTTATTTTGACGGTGGCGCTTGGGATCGCCATCATACTGTATGAACGGAGGAAGGGTGCGTTATAATGGACTACGTTATTCTTTCACTCGTAATCTTGGCAATCGGCATCTATGGCTTACTGACTAATCGGCAACTCATCAAAGTGTTCATCTCCATCGAGCTGATCGCCATCGGCGCGACGTTGAACTTCGTCATGCTTTCTTCCGTCGGTCAAGGGTTGGGACAGGCATTCTTAATCCTAGCTTTCTCGACTGACACCGCCGTTAGCGCGGTGATTCTGGCGTTGCTTGTCATCGTGTCAAGAAGGTACGGGACAAGCGACATAAGCAAAATCATAAAGGCAATGGGTGAAAAACCTGAAAGTGAGGCTGACTCACAATGACCTTCGACATCAACAATTTCTCCGCAATCGCCGTTTGGGCACTCCCACTCATAGCATGCTGCTTCATCCCGCTGGTCGCTAAAAAAGGCGACAAAATCCGCAATTACTTCGTCATAGCCATCATGGCTGTCACCGCGGGCTTGGCGTTTTCGCTGGTGCCAGGCGTCTGGTTCGGCAACGGTCAAGCTGTCACCTACCCGATAAGTTGGATTCCCGGAATCAACGCTGGCGTGTACATTGACCCGCTTAGCGTGCTGTTCACTTGCCTGGTTGCCTTCTTCGGCTTAATCATCGCCGTCTACTCATGGGGTTACATGAAAGGCGAAGAAGGGCTAACCCGATACTACTACCTAATAATGCTCTTCATCGGCTCAATGGCGGGCCTAGTTATCTCAGACAACCTCCTTCAGATGTTCATCTTCTGGGAAATGGTGGGCCTCTGCTCTTACGCTTTAGTTGCTTTCTGGTACAAGCGTCCAGAATCGGTTAATGCAGGTGTCAAAGTCTTCATCATGACCCGTATCGGCGACATTTCCCTTCTTGCAGCCATAGGCATAATGTACGCTGGTCCAATCATCAATGGGCAGGCTCCGCTGTACACTTTCAGCTTTACGGGCATAATAAACGCCCTCAGCCAAAATGCCCATAACCTGAACACGGGTCTCTTAACCGTGGTGTTCTTCCTGGTTCTGGGCGGTGCCATCGCTAAATCAGCCCAGCTTCCGCTGTTCACTTGGCTCTACAGCGCGATGGAGGCTCCGACCTCAGTCAGCGCCCTCTTACACGCCGCTACAATGGTTAAGGCAGGTGTCTACCTTCTTGCAAGATTCATCCTAATCGCCTCAGTAGCCGCACCCCTAATCACGGCGCTTGACCCGCTTTGGTTCCCAACAGTTGCGTGGATAGGAGTTTTAACGGCGCTTGTTGGCGCCATGCTCGCCATAACCACAACCGACATCAAAGGAGTACTCGCCTACTCCACGGTCAGCCAAATCGGCTTCATGATGTCTGGCTTGGGCGCGGCGGTTGCAGGAGCAGCATCCATCGGCTGGTTCGCCAGCTTGTTCCACATGGTCAGCCACGCTTTCTTCGAAGGCCTCGGATTCCTCATCGCAGGAGGCATCATCCACGCGATCGGCACAAGGGACATGCGGCTGATGGGTGGGCTGCGGAAGTACATGCCAACGTCGTTCATACTTATGGGCATAATGATTATAACCACGAGCGGTCTGCCGCCGTTCGCCTCGTTCTTCAGCAAAGGCCTTGTCATTTCAAGCCTAACCAGCGTGAACGTGGTACAGGGAATCATACTCTACGCGACCGCAGCAATCACTTTCGCCTACTGCATACGCATGTTCAGCCTAGTGTTTATGGGCAAGGAGTCAGAGCACATCCAGAAACAGCACGTGCATGAAGCACCCAAAGTCATGCTTGTCCCAGCTGCGGTTCTTACGGCTTTATGCTGCGTCTGGGGCTTGTCGATGCCTGCAATCGTGGACTTCATGTCAAAATCAACCTTAACGGCTAGCTTGGCTCAACTAGTGCCGACCGTGCTAGGCTCATTCACCGACATAGAAACGCCGATTTTCCTGGCGATTCTCGTCCCAACCTTCATCGTCGTCTACTGGAGCTACTACAAGAACTACATGGGCGTAAGGAACGTCGGCGGCGGCTCAAACCCGATAGCCACCATGTTGAAGCACGCTTTCTTCTTCGACGACGTCTACTACGCGCTAGCCAAGGGAGTCGAGAAGCTGTCGGTCGGCGTCAAATTCATCGAAGACTCAGCCAACAGGTTATCGGTCGTGTTCGCCTACGGAACGGAACGCGCAGCTACAAGGCTGAAGAAGGTGCCGTCCACCACCGTCCAAAACTACATCGCCGCCGGAATCGTCGGCCTCATACTGATCGTAGTGCTGATAATACTAACCATGGGGGTCTAAAAAAATGTACGCACTTCTCCCAGTATTCCTAATCCCTGCAGTAAGCATACCCTTCGTCTACCTGGTAGGAAGGAAATCAGAAAAGTGGGCAGCCATCTACGTCGCCCTAATCGCATTCGTTAACATACTGCTTGTCCTATCGACGGTGCCGACGATTCTTAACAGCTCAGGACACCAGTACATTGAACATTACCCGACGTGGTTTGCAACCGGCAACATCGCCATAAAATTCACGCTTTTCACCGACGGCATCAGCGCCTCCATAGCCCTAGTCAGCTTAGCGCTCATCCTGGTAGCGGCGCTGTTCTCGATAAACTATATGCATGGCAAGAAGCACCTAGCCGTCTACTACGCGCTGCTCGCCATGCTCTCCGTCGGCTTAGTCGGCGTCTTCATAACATCCAACTTCATACTCTTCTACCTCTGCTGGGAACTGATGCTTGTCCCCGCGTACTTCATCGTCGGTGAATGGGGTTACAAAGACTCGTACAAGCAAGCATTCAAACTTTTCATATGGACCCACGCAGGCGCCGTCTTCGTCCTCTTAAGCCTCGGAGCTATCTACATCTTCTCAGGAACCACCGACATGTTCGCCGCTCAAGGCTGGCTCGTCCAGCATGCGGCAGGAACAAGCCTTGTCCAGTGGGCGCTAATCGGTTTAACCGCAGGGTTCGCCGTCAAGATGGCTGTTATCCCGGTTCACATGTGGCTGCCCGACGCCCACTCTGAAGCTCCAGCACCAATGTCAGCGCTGCTTAGCGGCGTCATCATCAGCGCAGGAGCTTACGCAATCCTGCGTCTCTCCTTAGGAATGGTTTTCCCCGCGGTAACAGTTACTTTCGGAACGAACTTCCTGCATGCCCTATCAATCATAGGACTCCTCTCAGCGTTCTTCGGGTCAGCTGTAGCGCTGGTCTCCACCGACATCAAACGGCTCATCGCGTACTCAAGCATCGCCCACATGGGCTACATAATGTTCGGACTCTCGCTCTTCCCAGTAAGCGCTGCCGCAGGAACAGTGGTGGTTCTCGCGTCATCCATCGCAATAACTGGAACCGTGCTTCACATCATCAGCCACGCCCTAAGCAAAGGGCTTCTCTTCCTTGGCGCAGGAGGGGTAATGCATCAAACAGAGGAACGTGACATCCGCAAGATGGGCGGGTTAGCAGGCAAGATGCCGTTCACAGCGACTTCCATCACGATAGCAGCCTTAAGCATAGGCGGAGCGCCACCGTTCGCATGCTTCATCAGCGAGTTCCTAATCTTCGTGGGCGCCTTCGACATAATACGGGTTGACTCATTCTACATCATACCCACAGCCCTCATGCTCGTAGCAACGGTGCTGTCACTTGCGTACATGCTACGGTTCGTCTCGCTTGTCTTCCTCGGCACACCCAAAGGCGAAAACGTTGAGATGATGCATAACGGAGGGGCAGAAGAAAAGGAGCACACAGAAGAAGCAAAAGGCAGCATTGACGTGCCAGTCTTCATGAAAGTGTCCTTCGCCATCCTCGTGGTCTTGGTTGTCCTCGTCGGGATTTACCCGTCGTTCTTCATACATCTAATTCAAACGGTGAGCATGGGTTAACTGAAGGTGAAATGTGATGGTTGAAATAATAGACGTCGTGTTACCGATATTCACTCTGGTCATAGCGGCACTGCTAACTATCCCCGTATTCAGGCTGATACGCAAAACCAAAAACCCGACTGCGCTCACAGTCGGCTGGTTCGTCGCGGTGTTCGCAGCCGCAAGCGCAGGCGTAGCCAACCTCGCCGTAACCTACTACAACGCGTATGGCACTTCTTCACCGCCCATCATAAGCTTCGGCTTAAACGGCACTTCAAACGCGTTCTCCAGCGCCTTCATGGTAGACGCCATTTCCATCTTCATGGCGGTGATAATAGTGGCACTCAGCGCCATAGTCACAGTCTACAGCGTCTTCAGCGTAGGCGACACGGAGCGCCCGTCAGAACGGTACTTCGCCATCATGCTTATCACCACAGCAGGCTTGCTTGGCGCCGTCCTCGCAGGCGACCTGTTAACCCTCTTCATCTTCTGGGAAGCAGCCACCGCAGGCGCAGCCTTCCTGATGCTCTTCAAGAAAAACGCGTTCAGCATCAACGCCACACTCAAGTACCTCATCATGATCATCATCGCCTCCGCCTTCGTCCTCTTAGGCATCTCAATAGTGTACGGCTTAACGGGCACACTGAACTACATGGCAGTCGGTAGCGCTCTGACGAAGCTTGGCACCAGCAACCACCTGCTCATCATAGCCTTCATTTTCATCGCGGCAGGCTACGCCATTGAAGCCGCAATCGTGCCCTTCCACTTTTGGCTGCCAGATGCGTATACCGCGGCTCCCGCTTCATCAGCATCCTTCCTCTCCGCGCTCGTTGACCAAGGAAGCTACTATATCCTCATACGAGTCCTACTCTACATCCTGCTGCCGTCAACAGTGAACTGGACGTTAATGTTAGCTGTCATGGCCGCGTTAACGATGATCGTCGGCAACCTCTTCGCGCTCATACAGACCGACGTTAAAAGGTTAATCGCGTACATCTGCGTCGCCGACGTCGGCTACAACCTCGTAGCAATCACCAGCGTAACCGCCCTAGGCATAATGAGCAACCTCTACTTCTTCCTAATCGGCGGCATAACCACGGGTCTCGCCTTCATGGCTGTCGGCGTAATAAACAGCCACGGCTTCAAAAGCTTGGACGACATGTCAGGCTTAGGCAAGAGAATGCCGCTAGTGTGCCTAGCCCTAGTTATGGCTAGCTTATCGTTCGCAGGTGTCCCGCCGTTCGGAGGCTTCTTCGCTAAACTCTTCGTCTTCACCGCCGCAATCCAAGGCAAACTCGCATGGCTGGCAGTCATCGGAGTCATCACAAGCGTGCTGCAAACCGCTTACCTGTTCCGCCTAATCTACGTGTTCTACGGGAAGAAAGCCCCAGATGAAACCGCCATAAAAGAATCAAAACGCATACTGATCCCAATATTCATCCTGGCTGCGACACTGATACTCGTCGGCATATTCCCCTCGATAGTCCTCAACCTAGTCCACCCCGTCGTCAACCAACTCAAATCAATAATACCCACCCTACCAACATTCTAAGAAAAAGCAAATGAAAATCACAGTCCACATAAGAGCGACCCTTTGTTTCTTTATTCCAGTTGAAGGATGCGAATTTCATTTAAGGCGTAGAAAGAGTTCTTCTCAAAGCGCCCAGTAGTTCGACAGGTAACTCCACCTTTTCATGAATCTGGTCGTTGAAGGCAACAGCAGTCACCTCGGCTTTCGCAGACAAAATGCGTTCGCCATCTTCGCAGTTCTTTTTGAAAAATGAATGTGAAAGCGTAAAAGAAGTTTTACCCACTTTCTTCACTGTGGTTTCTATGTCTATTAGGCAGTCAGGCGAGACTGGAGATAGGTATTCGAAGGTGGCGGCTCTTCTTGGGAAAGAAATTTTTTGCTCCTTGTAAAAATGCATGATGTTGAAACCCAGCATTTCCATAAGTCCCACTTCGCCTTCCTCGCAGTAGCGCACATAAGCTTGCCAGTTTAATATGCCAAAAGCATCGGTGTCATCAGGAAGCACCTTTATGTTTCTTTTCTCGTAATGCAATTCCATCAAAAACAAGTTGTTTGCCAGAGCATAAAAACGTATAGGATAGTGCGAGTTCAACGGATATGAATTACAGGAAAAAAGCTCGAAAGTTATGTCAAAGTCGATTCTTGCTTCTTCTTGGTTTCAGCTTTCTCCCTGAGGGCTTCGAGTTTCTCTGAGACTTTTCTGCTTCGTTCTTCAGCTTCAGCCAGAATGGGTTTCCAATCTTTGTTTTTGACTATGTTGATTATGCGTTCGGTTTCTGCGGGCAACTTCCTTAAGGTTTCGCTCATGCGTTTATCAGCTTCTTCATCAGTGGTTACGGTCTCTAGGGCTTCTTCGGGGCAGAATTCCACACATTGAGGTTCCCCGCCGCAGAGGTCGCATGCTACTGAAAAGCCTGTGTCTGGGTGAATTGAGATGCCGCCGTGTTCGCAAGCTACAACGCACCAGTCGCAGCCTTTGCACTTCTCTTCGCTGCACATTAGGATGCCTGTGGCTTCTTTTTGGGAGAGTGCTTTTTCGGGGCAGGCGTTGACGCATTTGGCGTCTTCGCATGCTCTGCATGATAAGGCAAAGTTGAAGAGGGGTTTCATGCTGACAAGGCGGATTCTGGACAGCAGTGGGGTGGATTCGCCTTTTTCTTGGATGCATGCGTACTCGCAGATTCCGCATCCAGTGCATTTGGATGGGTCGGCATAGACGAATTTCCTTTGGGGAAATTTTGCTGTTGACATTATTATAACCTGAATTGTTGGGGCTATCTAAATATTGCGCTGTGTAGTTCTTTCAAGTCTTCGGTTAAGGTCTTGGCACAGTTTAACTCTGAAGTACTCTTTGAAATGTACCTGTGCCAATTTATGCAGAAGTGTAACTAGTTTTTCCTATCTTTCTGCTTATCTGATATCGAACAAACTTCACTGAGACCCAGAATGTCCAAATTGGCAACGATAAAACGTCAAAGAACTCTGGAACATATCGAACGATTTGAGGGCTCCTTTATTTTCTGATTTGCCCACTGCCCAAGACAACGTATTTTGTTGTTGTTAGGTGTTGTACGCTCATGGGCCCTCTTGCGTGCATTTTTTGGGTGCTGATGCCGATTTCCGCGCCTAAGCCGAACTGGTTGCCGTCCGTAAAGCGGGTCGATGCGTTCCAGTAGACGGCGGCGGAGTCGATTTCACGTATGAAACGCATGGCTTTGTCGAAGTCCGCCGTGAGGATCGCGTCTGAGTGGTGCGTTCCGTACTTGTTTATGTGCGCTATGGCTTCCTCTAAGTCTTTCACGACTTTGACGCCCATGATCAGGTCTAAGTATTCAGTGTACCAGTCCTCTTCAGTAGCAGCCTTCACGTCGGGAACGATCCTTCGGGTTTCCTTGTCGCCTCTGACCTCGACGCCTTTTTCTTTAAGCGCGGCAATCACGACTGGCAAGTAACGCTCGGCGATTTTGCTGTGAACCAGAAGCTTCTCGGCGGCGTTGCAGGTTCCTGGTCTCTGGCATTTGGCGTTTATTACTATGGGCGTCGCTTTTTCCAAGTCTGCGTCTTCTTCCACGTAGACGTGGCAGTTGCCCGTTCCTGTTTCAATGACGGGTATATGCGAGTTTTCGACGACTGTTTTGATTAAGTCTGCGCCTCCGCGGGGAATCAGCACGTCAATGTACTCGCGCATCCGCATCAGCTCTTCAGCCAACTTGCGGTCAGCCGATTCCACCACCTGAACTGCGTCAACGGGGATGCTTGTTCCCGCAAGTGCGTCCCTTAGAACCTCGCCTATGGTAACGTTTGAGTTTAGTGCGTCAGAGCCGCCTCTAAGGATGACGGCGTTTCCTGATTTGATGCAGATTCCAGCCGCGTCCGAGGTCACGTCGGGGCGCGACTCGTAGATGATCCCGACGACGCCGAGTGGCACGCGAACTTGGCTGATTATCAACCCGTTGGGTCGTGTCCACGTGTTTATGATCGTGCCAATCGGGTCGGGTAGGGCTGAAACTTCCCGAAGACCATTAGCCATGGTCTGAATTTTGCGTTGGTCGAGAGCCAAGCGGTCAACCAACGATGCCTTAAGCCCTCTGTGCATGGCTGCTTCAACA
Organism: Candidatus Bathyarchaeota archaeon; assembly: GCA_963768345.1. Classification (GTDB taxonomy): domain Archaea; phylum Thermoproteota; class Bathyarchaeia; order Bathyarchaeales; family Bathycorpusculaceae; genus Bathycorpusculum. The sequence continues at coordinate 403,685 of CAVYHL010000005.1, forward strand.
TCCGCCCTGTTGGCGCACAAAATCTTCTCCGTATTAGCCTCAAGAGCGTTCGCCATTCTGCAGAGCGCCGCGTTCTTCGCTTCCGCTGTCTGCTTAGCCATTTCAACTGAGGCAGCCTTGGCTTTTTTGCACATTTCAGTTATCATTTTTCTTCCCCGATTAAATGGATATTTCTATGCTCCACTACTTCTTTAGGTTTACCTGAGCCAAGCTTCTTTTGTACTTCGGTTACCTGGCAGCCTTTAATCAGGTTTAACTCGCCGCTGGAAAAGTTGGGGTTGCCCTTGGCGAACTCGACCTTGTGCTCGTCCATTATGCTGACGACGTCGCCAACGTTAAAGTGTCCCACCACACTGGTTATGCCGACAGGCAGGAGACTTGAGCCCTCAAGAATGGCTTTCTTTGCACCCTCGTTAACGTGGATTTCCCCTTTGACAGCGGCGCCGTAAGCTATCCAACGTTTAACCGCTGACATAGGGTTCTGAGGTTTGAAGAAGGTGCCGACCTCTTTTCCTGCAAGAACGTCCACGATGACATTTTCTCTTCGGCTGTTAGCTATGACCACGGGGATGCCGCATGAGGTTGCGATTTCAGCAGCTTTAATTTTGCTTTGAATGCCGCCCCTGCCCAGCTTGCTTTTCCCGTTCAGTGAACTTTTAAGTTCAGGCGTTATGGCTTCAACCGTTTTTATCAGTCGTGCACCTGGCTCCTGTGGCTCAGCAGTGAATAAGCCATCGACGTCTGAGAGTATAATGGTCATGTCTGCGCCGATTGCGCTTGCCAGCAAGACGGAGAGGATGTCGTTGTCGCTGAAGTTTACTTTGTAGCCTTCCTTCTGCCTAAGTTCAGCCACCGATGTCACATCGTTCTCGTTAATTATGGGGACAACGCCTATTTTCAGAAGCATGTTCAGCACGTTGCACATGTGCACGTATGACGCCCTGTTGGAAAGGTCCTCTGCCGTAAGCAGGATTTGCGCAGCCTTCAACCCATTCGCCTTGAAGAGTTCCCGATACTTCGCCATAAGCACGCTTTGACCCGTCGCAGCCGCAGCTTGCTGAAAAACCACATCGTTGGGTTTAGGCGGTATCCCGAGCTCCGCTATTCCCGCAGCAACTGCCCCTGAAGTAACCAGAACTACCTTGTCACCTTGTCTTGTTACAATTGCAATTTGGCTGGTTAATTTCTGCATTTCTTCCTCGTCAAGGTTTCCGCCGTTGGTCGTTATGCCGCTGGTTCCAACCTTTACAACTATCAATCTCGAAGGCATCTGTCAATCACTTTTAAAGGATAGAATTGAGATATGCGGGGGTTCCTTAAAAATACAACCAAAAAGGGGCGATAACATTTTGATTTATTCATTAAAATTTCCTGTTGAAACATACCGTTGCCTTAATCTGTCAGAAAAATATATAAGGAATATGAACATGGCTTGTTGAACATGCTCATACCCTCACAAGCATTAGTAACATCAACTGTTAGCTCAGTTTCTACACTCGTATTTTGGATTGCACCTGTTGCAGGTGTTATCGCCGTACTCTCTTCACTTTTGCTTATGCGTCATATAGGCAAAATGAGCCCTGGCGGACCAAAAGCCCAAGAAGTGGGAAGCGCCATTCGGGAAGGCGCATATGCTTTCCTGAAAAGACAATACACAACAATCGCGATCATCACTGCTGTTGTCTTCGTATTGCTTTGGGTTGCTCTACCAACCGGGTTTCTTGGCTTAGGCACGGCGGCAGCCTTCCTCATCGGTGCAGTCGCTTCATTGGCTGCTGGCTACATAGCCATGGACAACGCCACCAAAGCGAACGTTCGCACTGTGGCAGCGGCAAAAGAATATGGCGCAGAAAAGGCGCTTAAGACCGCTTTTTACGGCGGCGCAACCATGGGTATGGCTGTTGTCGGTCTATCTCTTTTAGGCGTAAGTTTTCTATTCCTGTTTTACGGCGGCTACAACATTTTATTCAACCATCTTGACGCTACGACCGCTGCATCACAAATAAAAGTGTTTTCAATAAGCGGCATCGTTGGCATGGGTTTTGGTGCTTCATTAATTGCGTTGTTCGCCCAACTCGGCGGCGGAATCTACACTAAAGCTGCAGACGTTGGCGCAGACCTTGTGGGCAAAGTTGAAGCAGGTATCCCTGAAGATGACCCACGCAACCCCGCAGTCATCGCCGATAATGTTGGCGACAACGTCGGTGATTCTGCTGGAAGAGGCGCAGATTTGTTCGAATCTGCCACTGGGGAGAACATCGGCGGAATGATTATCGGCGGCTTAATCAGCATAGCCACTGGGAACCTGATATTCCTGGTTTTTCCGCTTATCGCTCGAGCTCTAGGCATCTTTTCAACATTAGTCGGCATGCCTTTCGTGAAGCTTAACGAGGCAGAAGCTAGGCATCCGATGAAAGCTCTAAGAAAAGGCCTGATGGTAACCACAATCGTATCGGGCGTTCTGTTTCTGTTCGCAACAATTTTCCTCTTAGGCAACGGGGCGTTCTCTATCACGTTCTTCTACCTGTACTTCTGCCTGCTTTCAGGCTTAGGTGCAAGCGTAGCAATCGACTACATCACTGACTATTATACAGGAAGCGACCGCGGACCAGTCGGACGGATAGCTAAAGCCAGCCAAACAGGCGCCGCAACGAACATAATCACGGGCTTCGCGGTGGGACTTGAAACTACAGCGTTGCCCATAGTTTCGCTGGTAATTGCACTCATTGTATCATACTTCTTCGGAACACAATTCGCAAATTCGTGGAACGCGACACACGTAGCCCAGATTACCCCGTTCATAGGCGGCATCTACGGAACCACACTTGCTACCATGGGCATGCTCGCAGTCATGGGTATGGTGCTGGCGCTCGACGGCTTCGGACCAATTGCTGACAACGCGGCAGGCATAGCTGAAATGTCAGGCGAAGGCGGCGCAGAAGAAACCATGGAAGCCCTGGACGCAGTCGGCAACACCACAAAAGCCCTAACAAAAGGCTTCGCACTTGGCTCAGCACTACTTGCAGCGCAACTGCTATTCCAAACCTACGCTTCAGAAGTCACCACACACACCGGCAAACCCTTTGTCGTGGACATCTCTAACCCAGCCGTGCTAATCGCCGGTTTCATCGGAGCAATGCTGCCGTTCTTCTTCTCATCCCAAGCAATCAGCGCTGTAGGCAAAGCAGCCGCTGAGATGGTGGAAGAAGTCAGACGGCAATTCAGAGAAATCCCAGGCATCATGGAAGGAACAGGCAAACCCGAATACGGCAAAGCAGTGGACATCAGCACAAAAGCTGCATTAAAAGGCATGGTGCTTCCGGGACTAATCCTTGTGATTGTTCCAATAATCGTTGGTGTCCTCTTAGGACCTGAAGCTGTAGGCGCATTCGTAATCGGCGCAACCCTGTCAGCTGTTCCTCTGGCACTGTTCATGAACACTGGCGGAGGCGCATGGGACAACGCGAAGAAATTCATTGAAACAGGCAAATACGGCGGCAAAGGCTCACCTGCGCATGCAGCAGCAGTAGTAGGCGACACAGTCGGCGACCCATTAAAAGACACCGCGGGACCAAGCCTTCACGTACTCATAAAACTGCTCAGCACACTGTCAATCGTCTTCATCCCGCTGTTCATAAACCTACTACACCTAATTTAGGCAAGCAGAAAACTGGGAATTTCTTTTCCCAAAATCTTTTATTTTTCAAGCATTCAGGGCTTAGGCTTTATTGCACTAGTTTTGTTTGTTCGGTTGCGGAACACGCAAATTGGAGGCTTTGAGGCAAATCCTCAGTGTAGTTTTGTTCTTTTATTTTCTCCACCATTTCCATGTCTAAATCGGTCAGGTAAAACAGTTTGTAGCGGTTTCGCCCATCCCGCGTAACCTTGACATCTTCGCAGAAAAGCCCCGCATCAGTCAGCAACTCACAGTTTCTGACGTCAACAGACGGCACAACAGAGCCTGAACTCATGTCCAAATAGCAAAGGTTCTTCTCCTGACTGTCCAACGCAGCCAAAAGATACTTCTTCAAACAGCCAACTTGCCCTTGGATGTACCTGCACATGAACCCTTCAAGAGTTTCAGACACGAAAACCACCCAAAAAACCGCTAACAACTAAATGAGGTAAGCGAAGAAATTAAATTTTCTCCCACAGCCTTAGCCGACAGCATGCTTTTATTTCTTAGAGATGCAACTAACTAACGAGAAGTGCAGCAACGTGAGGATCATCGAAAAAAACCTGCGGCAAGGCTTCGTTAAAGTTGTCCCCGACTCGCCAGACGACCTGTGGCACCTCTACAACGTTATCTACAAGGGCGACGAAGTCTACGCTTACAGCAGCCGAGCTATAAAAAGCGACACTGAAACAAGCCGCCCTAAAAGCGCCGAGCGCGTCTCAGCCTTCATGGGCGTAAAAGTGGAATCCGTCGGCTGGGACAAGTTCCTCGGCAAACTGCGGGTTCACGGGCTGATCTGCCACGCACCAGACATCATCCCGACTGGTGCCCACCACACGCTGAATATCGCGTTGAACCAGCCTTTGACCATCGTGAAGAAGGAGTGGCCAAAGCACCTGTTGGACAGGCTGGAGCGGGCAAGCCAAACCGAGAAGCCCATGCTCATCATCTCCATCGACGACGAGGGCTTCGCCATAGCCGAAACCAAACAGTACGGCTATGAAACCAGAGTTGAACAGCGCATGCGGCTCCCAGGAAAACAGGAGGCTGACAAGCGGGTTGAAGCCACAAAAGGGTACTTCCGCCTTGCGCTAAACAGCCTCTGCAAGCTGTGGAACCAAAACCACAACCCAATCGTCATAATCGGCGCAGGGTACGTTAAAACCGACTTCGTAAAGTTCCTAAACGAGGAATCCCCCGAAATGGCCAAGACGGTTGCCGACGTTAAAAGCGTCAACAACGGCGGCACAGCAGGAATTGACGAGGCGCTGCGTTCAGGCGTCCTCTTGAAGGCTACGCACAGGCTCAGGCTCGTAGATGAGACGGAAGCGATTGAGGAAGTCATGAAACGGTTGGGAAAGGGCGAGGGCACAGTAACCTACGGGCTTAACGCCGTCGAGAGCGCTGTTAAGATGGGCGCAGTTGAAAAGATCCTGGTCGCCGACACCACCATCCGCGACGCTGGCGAGGAGCAAAGGCTGAAGCTGGAGGAACTTATGCGTGAAGCGGAGAGGCGCGGCGCAAACGTGACCGTAATCAGCACTGAGCATGAGGCAGGCGCAAAACTGTTATCTCTTGGCGGAATCGCGGCGCTGCTTAGGTTCACAATCTACCGGGACACAGCAACCCAGTAAGACATGCCTTCCTGTGCTTTTTAGCCGTTAAGTGCCATTTATAAAGCCTTTATAAATAGATAGTGTTTTATACCCGCCATGCGCTATTTAAATACTCGGCACGTGAACCGCCATGAGTAAACGAAAACCAATAATTTCGATACAAAACATCGTAGCTTCCGTATCACTTAACCAGAAAATCGACCTGCAGAAAATCGTGGAGAAGTTCCCGCAGACCGAGTACAACCCAAGCGTTTTCCCAGGCTTAGTCTTCCGCCTCAAAAAACCGAAAACCGCCACGCTGATTTTCGGAACAGGCAAAATGGTTTGCACAGGCGCCAAATCCGAGAAGGAAAGCCGCAGCGCCGTCGAAAAAGTCGTCAAAGAACTCCGCAGCGAAGGCATCCAAATCACGGAGAAACCCGTCGTCAACATCCAAAACATCGTTGCCTCCGCAGAACTCGGCGGCGAAATCGACCTTGAAAGCTTGGTGTACAAGCTTGAACGGGTAATGTACGAGCCCGAGCAGTTTCCAGGCGCAGTATTCCGCATGGCTGAACCCAAAGTCGTCTTCCTCATATTCAGCGCAGGCAAACTCGTCTGTGTAGGCGCCAAAAAAGAAGAGCAGGTTTACGAAGCAGTCGACAAAATCCAGCAGCTACTCGAAGAAAAAGAACTCATCTTCTACCCCTCCTAAACCATTTTTTTCATTCTTCTTCGAACCGCAGGATTAACGTCACACAATTTCTTGAGCGCCAACTCAAAAGTCTCATCCGCGCTCAGCTGTCTCTTAATGAACACTCCTGTTCTGCCCACTGCGTCACGCTTAAGAAGCGTATGAACCCTGTCCAGCACTGTTTCAGCGGAAACTCCTAAGGTTTTCGCCGCGGCTTGTTCCCTGCCGATGATGCTGCTTTCAACATGCCCCCGTGCTGTGGGCTCAATCAGCATAAGCCGCTTGTCCACGCCTGCAACTCGAACGCCCGCCCTAATCTGGCTCAGGTCCACTTCTCCGCCGAAGCGGTAAAACTCGCGTTCAACCCTGCGCATCTGCATCAGCGGGAAAGAAACCGTGACGCGCTCGTCCACCTCAACGTGAGCTTTCATAGCGTAGTTAGGGGTGGCTTGGACGATGAAGCGAGAATTGACGGGTACGGCTGCTTTCTCCAGCGCGATTTCCACGTGGAAACTGTTCTGTACCTCAGGTATGAAAACGTCTACGTCGCTGCCCTTCTTCACGTCGCCTCTGGCTATGCTTCCATGCGTAATCGACGCCAAATGCGACGCCTCCAAAGCTGCCATCACCTTAGCCGCTTCAGCCCTGAGCTCCCGTAGCAGCGCCCACCGTGCCTCTGTGTAAGCTACTTCTTTGTAGTCTGCAGGTCGGGTTGGTTTAACAGCCATCTTGCCTTGCCTCTTTAGTATTCTAAGGGTCATTGTTTATTTACTTTAACAATCAATCAAACCTGCAGCAGTGAAAACCCATGTCCACGCGCGTGTGCAGCGCCTGCAAAACCCGAGAAGCCTTCTACTATCGGCAGTACTCAGGGGAGCGGCTGTGCAAGAAATGCTTCGCGCAATCCATCGAAGACAAGGTGCGCTCAACCATCACCCGCTACCGCATGCTTCGCTTCGACGACCACTTGGCAGTGGCGGTTTCAGGCGGAAAGGACAGCCTAAGCCTGCTGCACGTGCTGGCGAAGCTCAGACGGTACCGCCCTAAAACTACCCTTACCGCCGTGACGGTGGATGAGGGAATAGCTGGCTACAGGGACGAAGCCTTAGCAGTTGCTGCGGAAAACTGCAGACGCCTCGAAATCCCCCACCACGTCGTCTCCTTCAAGGGGCTTTACGGGTTCACGCTTGACGAGATGATAGCTCGGGCACGCGGCAAAGGCGCAACTGAGTTGACAGCGTGTGCTTACTGCGGCGTGATGAGGCGAAAAGCGATAAACGTCGGCGCCAGACAAGTCCATGCCAACAAGGTTGCAACCGCCCATACCCTTGACGACGAAGCCCAGACAATATTGATGAACATTCTCCACGGCGACGTCGCTCGGCTCGCGAAGGAGAAGCCCGTCACAAGCCAGGTGCACCCGCTGCTTGTGCAGAAGATTAAGCCGTTCTGCGAGGTTCCAGAGAAAGAAAGCGCCCTGTACGCCTACATAAAGAGAATCAAGTTCCAGGACACGCCGTGCCCGTACGCTGGCGAAGCGCTTCGCAACGACGTTCGCTGGATGCTTAACCGCATGGAAGCGAAGCATGCTGGAACCAAGTTCACCGTGCTTAAAGCGATGGAGCGTCTCAGACCAGCCCTTGAAGAAACAGCAATGAAAGAAGGCTTTCGCACTTGTGTTGAGTGTGGTGAGCCGTCGGCGGGGGAATTGTGCAAGACCTGCGAGATGCTGCGGCAGATACGCTGAGCCTTACTGTTGGAAGCCTTTTTCACTTTTCAGTTTTCGAAGTACTTTCGAAGCTTCGAGGGGCGTGCTTGCAGACGCGATTTTCTGCGCGCGTGACAGTTTGACGCGTGCGCCGCAGTAGGGGCACGTCTTGGTTTTCTGCGTCTTCGTGGTCAACATTAAGCCTTGGCAGCGCGTGCATTTTACGATTTGTGTTGGCTTCATTTCCATCTTGCTTCCGAAAGGCTTTTCCACGCATCACCAAGTTGCATCTCCCGCATAAAAACCCTTTTTTCTTTTTTTGGTGCGTTACGCATCAGCCAGGAGGCTTTTTTAAGCATTTACCCTACTTTTTTGAGTCAAAAACCTTGCTTCCCGAAATGGGTGCGCCGCTGGAAGCTGTCGTAAATCGGAAGACACTTCTGAAACGGGCTACTCTAGGCGCGGACTCCCCTGGTTGACCAAGGACTCGAGACTAATCAGTAGCTCCGCGAATTCGCGTTCCTCCCTTGCCTTGACCAGCTGCAGGAAAAACGTGAGCTCGGCCAACGCCGCGGCAGCCGGGATCCGCTGCAATTCAGCAGCGCAGAGTTCGAGGGCAGCCTGGAATCCTTCAAGCCAGGCGTCAACGTCTGACAAGGCTTAGGCCTGCTTCTTGAGAATTTCTTTCTGCTTGTCGAGCTTCACCAGGTCAAAAAGGTACTGTGACACTGACTCATAGCCGAGTTCGCTGGCCCGGTATTGGGCCCAGTTCCAGGTTGAATCATCGATGATGAAGATGTTAGTTCTCTTATACTTGTGGATCAATTTAGTCGCCGCCATATCCTTCACCTCGCTTGGTTTTAACACTTGTGCTGTACATGGTGTATGTGTAGTAAACCTTAAATACCTTGTGGTGTATGTGTAGTATGTACAGTAAGGCGATGAAAGATGATGGCACCCCAAGAAGAAAAAAACGCGGCGATTGCTCGCCAATATGAAGTTTTCAAGCAGAGAAGGTTAGAGCTGCAGGCAGAGGAAAAACGTCTGGCTGAGGAAAGGGCTGCGGCAAAAGCGAAGACTGAGGCTTACTATTTGGAGCACAGGGCTAAGCCACGTGTAGCCCGTGTGCCTCACAGTTGCAGCGGCTGCGGACGCGAAATTGCTGCAGGCCAGAAGTACACGCCTCACGTGAGGATCTGCGCTGGCTCATCTAAATTGGGTGGAAACGGCCATTTTGAGACTGACTATTACTGCCAGAACTGCAGGCCAGTCGAGGAGGTCTAAGAGATGGCTGATTGTCCCAAATGTGCCGAGAATCTTGTTTTTCATAAGAAACTCGTGGACCGCGGCAGCCACTTTTACTGCGTCAACTGCGGTTATGTGGAGGCGAAGTAATGCCGCTTTTCTGCAAATCATGCGGTGAAAGGGTTCGAATCCACGAGATGCGAGAGCACCAAGAAGCCCACAACGCCGGCGCCAAGGCCCTATCCTGGGCTGAAATTCAAAGTTGCTACGAACACAAAAATTTGGAAGAGGTGAAAAAATATGTCTGAAAATCAAGTAGACCCCCAGGATGTGGATAGCGAAGCAAAAAAAACCGCAATTATGATCAAGCTTGACGTTGAAATCGCAGAGGGATTCTACAATTTTCTGAAAGACTACCTGGCGTTCTTCGGCTCAGGCATGACTGTGGAAGAACTCGTCGCGCAAATGGCCTACAGTGAAGCCCGCAACCTACACCTGGCGCTTACAGCTTTCGTCAAAGAGGGTAACGCCAACTCTGCCGATCCGCATTATATCAGGCGAATTGGCTGGCTAAGAAAATACGAGCTCGTCGCGAAAACAACTGGAAATTGGCCTGAAGGGTTAGCGGACACGGAAATCGTAGACGAAGAAACTGAGGCGAGCCAATGACCCAGAAACAAGCGGCGCCATCTGAGGGCCTTAATTTCTCTGATTTTGAGGTTCAAATGCTGATCTTGGAGCGCAATGCGTGCCAAGCCAAAACCGAAATGCTCGACGCGCTGCTCAATCGGATCGGTGAAGCCAAAGGATTCCAGGACAGCGGTGAAAAAACCAGCAAAGTTCCACGTGATACAGTGCAGGAACTCGCTTTTTCAGTGCTTAAATGGGACCCTCAGAACGGCGCCAAGATCGGCAGCTACGAGACCGCTGCCAAGGCCAGCAACGACCTGGTGAAGTGGGGCACGGCCTACGATATCCTCAGTGAAGCGAAGGCCACAATTAAGGAGCGGTACCTTGGCCAGGGCTACCAATTCAGCTACTGGCTTTTTGGGCAGGATAAAATCTACAGGCAGAAACACAAGCAGTAATCGGACAACCAGAACCGGGCATCACAACGAAATCTGAAGTCTCTGCTCTGGCTATTTTGCTTATTTTTTGTATGCTGAAGTGGCTACTTCTCACTGGGTAGTCTGGCATATTTGGTTTAGAAACCTTAGGAAGGGTGATTTATCCGAAAATCGCATATCTCAACATGCCGCATGGCAATTCAGCCTGAAGTTCACTTTTAAAATAGACATTTTCTTGCTGTAGAAATGGGCACTTGGCGCCTAGAGTATGGTTCTGTCAGCTCTCAAAGCATGGTAAATGTGCAGGGCTCCGTAAAAACGCTTGGAAAGCTCGATTTCTATTTAAGGGGTGCAGGACCAGCCTCATGGACGCTTACGCGGCAGCCGAGTTTTCTTAGGAGCTGTGGGCCTGCAGCAGCCGCTCAGTCCGGGCATTGTGCACTCTTCGAATTTCCTGATGATTGCTGCCATCTGGGTCCTTGACAATGAAATAGGCCCACTGGAAATGCACTTGAGGTACCGGCGGCGCGTCGTTATTCCATGGACCGTTGATGGCGCAGTGCGGGCAAAAAATCCGGTGCCCAGGACAAAGATTCAAATATCCATGGATATCTGATTTCTCGGCTAAGCTGCCGCAGCGGCAAGGAATCGGTTCCCTCCAAGTTACAGACAACGGTGAACCTTCAGAATGCTCTTCTGGCGTCTTCGCTTAAAAATCTTTCAACAACCAGATCAACCGTTAGCAGTGTCTTCTACCCATTTAGAAGCGATGGGATAAAGTTGAGGCTGATATGTGCCGCTATCTAGTTTCTCAAAGAGCAGGTCTAACGCATATTTAATCACTTTTGCTCTACTGGCGAATCTGAGGTCCTTTGATCTGCGGTTATCGATCTCCCAGTCCATCCGAATCCAATATGAATCCAAGTCTCCCATTCTTTTCTTTGTATCTTCATTGAGTTTCTCTAGTCGCTGCTGAAGGATAGGCAGCTTCTTTAATTCTTCATCTGAAGCAACTAGTACTTCCACTTCATGTGATGGAAGTTTACCTGCCATTTTAAGTTTGTAGGATTTGCTACGGGGAAGCCTCCATGGCTCGTGTTGTATGCCTTGATTATTGAGTTTAGCAGATAATGCAAGGCATTGATCCGGCGTGAGAAGTGCGATCTTGCTGCAAAGTATCCCTCGACTGGCTTCTTTGAAGACCACGTTTAATTTATCTAAGACTGGGGGGTTTCCATGCTTATCAGGGCCAAAAACTATCGCTAATTCCTTGTCTTCAAGGCCTTGCAGGATATCCGCCAGATCGAGAATATAACGCTTAACCTTTTTGCGGGCCTTGAAGCGTTTTACTCGTGTGACGTTCTTTTTATCATCCAGCACTTTGCCGCCTCCAAACATTACCTTTCTCAGATTAATGGAAGTACATTATTCAGGATTATATACGTATCTGTATTAACGGAGAGTATTATCACGTGATTGGCGAGTATGAAAAAGTTCTAATTTTAAAGATCAGCAAGACTGATTTTGAAGAGATCGAGCAAATAGTCAAAGACGGCAAAATTCCGAGTAAGAGTGAGTTTGTCAGAAACGCCATAACAGCAGCTCTCAACCAAGAAAAAAGCGTCGCCACCGGAGGCGATTAAGATGCAGCTCAGCGTCCCCCAAAAAATCTGTGAAAAAATAGGCCTGAAGCCAGGCGAGAAATTCCAAATTAACGTAATAGATCACGATACGCTTGTTTTCAAACGCGAGGCTTGGAGGTGAAGAAAAATGAGTACCACTGCCAAACCTACTCCTCCGAAACCGCCAGTGATCGACCTGGCAGCGATTAAGCCGGTGACAATTCCAGTTGTAAATATGACAAACCCGCCAACTCTCGGAGGCGCCATTTCAACCGCAACAAACCAGACGCCGACAGCAACCGCGACGCCGACGGCGCCTACAAGTTCAGAGCAGCCAAGCAGCAGCGCTGATGTTTCACATGCCTCAGCCGTTCCTCCCGATACGCCAGTGACTACCCCCGGAATCAGTTTACTGAAAAAGGCGCTTAACACGATTAAGAAGGCGGTTTCGTAGAAATGACAGGCCTAGAAGACCAAAGAAAGGAAATTTCGGGATTACCTGGACAAAATGGAGGCCCTCAATCATCCAAGAACGAACGAGTTGCCATATGGAAGGCCGTCAACCTGGATCGGTTCAACCATACCGAAAAAAGACCAGCTATCAATGAGTACAGCGCAAAAGTGGGCGAGGACCACATGACAGATCAGATCAGCGATTTGGAGACGTTAATTCGAGCAAATCCACGGCAGCGGCTTGACGTTCTCGAATATTTCCTGCAAAAACACTTTAATTTCAACTTTGCCGAAGAAGCATCGGAGCTTGAGCGGAAAAACCAGCTGATGGCAGAGGAACAAGCAAGGCTCAAAAAAGAAACAGAACAAGCGGCGCGTGAACTTGAAAAAGCCACCTTCAATCAACACCTCAAAGACCTGGGCGTGAGTTTTACAGGTCCCGGAGTCAAAAGTTTTGACGGTGACATGATAACGCTTGTTTGTCTAGGTTGCGGCAACGAGTTTACCGTAACTGCCAACGGCCTAGGCTTCACTCAATTCTTAACAGTTGACACTGAAGACCTCTTAAACATCGTGAAAAGTGCCGGCGCCAACCAAATCAATATTATGTGTCCTAACCCGCGCTGCCACCGAGCCATAACGATTGTTGCTGAGAGACAGATCGGCGGAGCACCTAAACCATGAGCGCTAACGTTGAATTTACCATTCAAGCTTTTGACGAGGCGTCAACCGTTTTCAATGATGTCAGCAGCAACGCTCAAAACTGTTTTACGACCGTGTCGACTGGCGCCTCTGAGGCGGCCGACAACGTTAGCACATCTACTTCCAAGGTTGCGACTGCAACGGAGTCCAGCGGCGGCGGCTTCACTAAGAACGCCATGGCCATGGGCCAAGTTGCCAGTGGCGCCGCGTCGCTTGTTATGGGAATAAACAATGTTGAAAACGCTCAGGTTACTTTGGATCGAGCGCATGTTACTGTTGAAAAGGACACTAATGCGGTGACGTCGGCGCAGAACGCGCTTAATACGGCGGTTGCAAAATATGGGGCGGACAGCCCGCAGGCGGCTCTTGCAGCGAGCAAATTATCCGCTGCCCAGGACGCGCTTTCAGTTGCTCATGAAAGGGTTGACGAGGCCCAGCGAAACGTCAATGACAGCATGATGATGTTCGGTGTGTCAGTTATTCCCAGCGTTGTCAGTGTGTTTTCAGGGTTATCGACGGTTATAACTAATTTTCCAGCCATTTCCAGCGCGATGAGTGGAGCAGTTGAAGGCTTAAGCGGCGCCTTTGAGGGGTTGGATACGTCTTTGATTGTTGTCGTTGCTGTCGTAGCAATAGGCATGGCTTTATACGAGGCTTATGAGCACTGTGCACCTTTTAGAAATGCGATTAACGAGATTGGCGCCGTACTTGGCGGAGCCTTCAAAACAGCACTAACAGCAGTTGAGAACGCCGTCAGCTACCTATGGAACAATATTTTCAAGCCGTTCGGGGAATTCCTGGCAGGCACCTTCACGTCTTGCATCACTGGCTTGGAAACCGTTTGGAATACGCTTTCAGGCGCCTTAACTACGATATGGAACACTGTTCTGGTTCCAATCGCCAACTTCTTTAAAGGCGTTTTCACAGACGCAATCAACATAGTAATGACGCCGATCGACGCTTTTGAGTCGGCAATAACCAAGATATCCGGGGCATTGAAGCCTCTCACCGGCTTCATAGGCGACATAACTGGCGCTCTCAAAGGCTTATGTTTTGCGCATGCTGCGCCTGCTGCTGAAGAATTCAACAATCAGGTTTCCAGGAGCATTGAGCTTTCGAACAACCTGACGAATAAGCTTGATCCGCTTAAGCAAGGGCTGCTGGGTGTTTCAGGCGGCGTGGGGAACGCGTCTGTTACGGGGCTTGCAGGCGGCACTCAGCACATCACGGTTAACCCGACCATAAACATCGGCAAAATCGACAGGACCACAGGCTTGAATGACGTGATTAACGCGGTGAACCAGGGTACGGCTCAGGCGCTTCAGAGGCGATTCTGATGAGTTTCTACTGTAAACACGGAGACAAAGCCGTACCTCTCGTGCCATTAGGCATGCAAGTCATCAAAGGCGATGACCCTGTTGCGGTCAAAACTTACAAGTGCCCAGTATGCAAAAGAGAAATTCTCTACATAGTTTCCAAGTCGAAGCTTAAGGAAATGGCTGTTGATCACTTGCAGCAAGCGAAAAAAATCGCTAATGACAGTGGGTCCAAACTCAGAAAAAACGGTTAGGTGCCAAAGAATGGAGGCGGCAAAAATGCGTGAGAATCAAAGCAACCAAAAGAATAGCGTTTTGAGCAGCCAAAAGAAGTGCTCTAACTGTAGCGAGTGGGTTGGGCGATGCCTCAAAGGCAGGTTCACAGTCGCATCCAGCAAGGCCTGCGACGTCTTCACCCCAAGAAAGCAGGAGGCCCTCATCTGTGGATGAAGCGGCGCCTAGAGTATCCGCTGCGGCAACGTCCGATGTGCCTTCAGGCCTGCCGAAGGAGCCGAATCCAGCTCGTGATAAATGGATGCAAAAAATAAAGGCAGAGATAGCCCAGGACGAAGAGTTCAACAAACAAGTAAAAACCATAGAAAAAGAGCTCGGTTCTGTCAATTGGACTTACATCGACATGATTACTGAGGACGAGCCGTTCAACGTAAGCGAATTTACCCGGGCCATCATCTGCAGACCAGAATATAATATTGTGACGGATAAGAACAGCCAGGTCATTTACCTCTACACCGAAAAAACTGGCATCTACCACAAGGACGGCGAGAACTACCTAAAATTCATCATCGACAGTGTTCTCGGACCACAAAGCAGCAGCCACCGAATCAACGAAACCATCGACCTAATCAAGGTCAGAACCTGCGCGACCTTTACCTACAGCCCAGAAATCGCGGTTCAAAACGGCCTTTTAGACATCCAAACTGGAAAACTGGCGCCCTTTACACCCTTCGAATTCAATACCAACAAGCTCAACGTCGAATACAAGGAAGGCGCCAAAAGCGAGTCTTGGCTAGAGTTCATCAATCAAGTATGCCCCGCCGACAAAGACTTGCTTCAGGAATGGAGCGGCTACCTACTAATCAAAGGCTACCCCTACCACGCGATCATGTGGCTCTACGGTCCTACTGGCAGAAACGGAAAGGGCGTCTGGGCCAGAACCATGCAAGCTATTCTAGGCGAGGCAAACTACAGTTCAGTTTCCATAGACGAATTTGACGGAAAACACCGCTTCGCAGTTTTTGGCCTTCACGACAGCCTCTTCAACATTTGCAGCGAACCAAGGACCGACCGAATGCTCACCATAGAGCTGCTTCAAGCATTGACAGGCCAAGACAGCATTGACGCCGAAAGAAAAGGCGTTCAAGAACGATTCAAATTCAAAAACTCCGCGAAAATGACTGTCATGGGTAATAAATTCCCCAAAGTTGACAACCCTACAAATGCTTTTTGGGAAAGACTCAAACTGATCAAGTTCCCCTTCCAATTCGTCGGCGCTGACCAAATCCCTAACATAGAGAAGAACTGGCTGGATGACCCGGAGCAAAGAAGCGGCATTCTAAATTGGATGATTGAGGGCGCCTTAAGGCTGATCAATAACCTGGGTAGATTCACCGAGACGAAGACTCAGCAAGAAACTATAATCCAGTTCAAACGGGCTTCCGACAGCATAGGCGCCTTCTTAGCCGAGTGCATTGAGTTCGACTCTCAAGCATACGCGAGAAAAAATGAGACCCAAGAGCTATACAAAGGGTACTGCGAGCTCATCGGAGTAGTCAACGAATCAGACAAGAAAGTGGCTGAAAGACTCAAAAACACGCCTAGAGTGAAAGACACTTCCATCCGAATAGGCGGGCAAAAAACAAAGATTTGGAAGGGGATAAAACTCAAACCTTTGCCAAAGATTGAAGGCGATGATGAAGAGACAACTGAAGGCACCCAGCAAACAACTCTAGGCGGAGAAAGTGGAACCTCAGGAACCTCTGGAACCGATTATGAGGTAGAATCCCCCAGCAAATTCGAGATATCTTTAGAAAAAGAGCAGGATCCAACTCAAAAATCGGTTCCTACAGTTCCATCGGTTCCAAACACACAGAATCGTGTTTGCGGTGACTGCGGACGATTTCACTTGCCAAGCTGCGGGTTTCCAAGTGGTGCTTTCGAGAAGGTCCCGGCTGATTGGTGGGCTAACGAGTTTAAGTGTTGGATCCCCAGGCAGGCAGAGATGCCGAACTTCGAAGACAAGGAGGCTCCTTGATGGCGTCCGAGACCAAACACTGCGCCTACTGCGGCAGGGAATTCGCCCTTAACCCGAAGAACCCGAAAGCCATCTACTGCCGGAAAAGCCACAGAATCGCAGCCTACAAGTGGCAGAAGAGGCGGCAACGGCGCCAGAAAAGACAAGAGGCCAAACGCCTCCAAGGCGAAATCGACCTTCTGATTCGCCGCCTCAAGATTCGAGACAAAATGATAAGGAACCTGATGGGACTGGGAACGTTCAGCATTTTCCCAGAGGACGCCAAACTCACCGAAGACGACGCCGAAATCGACCTTTCTGAGCTAGAATGCGCTGACGAGCGTGATTTCACTGTAAATCGTGGTTACGATTCTCGGGAAGGAGGCGCCTAGAGGATGGTTGAGGCTCGGGGAAAAGCGTTGACTCCTGCAAAGGGCAGTGTCAAAGCCACTAGCTGCCTCCGTGGCGTTGACTCTGCGGCGCTCCCAAATGAGCTTCAACCAAGCATCAAAGCAGCTGGGACGGGGAAAGCTGAACTTGCACCCTTTTCAGGATTCATATTTGGCGAAGCCGGTTCTAATCTTGGCAAGTCGCCCTCTGCAGAGGACGCCGGCGTCAACCCTCAATGCCCAAGCTGCGGATCCGTAAAGACCTGGCGCGACGGTCAGCGTTGGAATGATGAGAAGACGGCGAGGGTCCAGCGGTACCTCTGCCGGACATGCGGCTTCCGTTTCTCTGAGCAGCCATTAAATACTCAAAGGGACATACAGGGAAGCGCCAAATATGCGTTTGAAGGACGGGAAACCGTCACGGAAGCGAAAAATTTGGAGCCAGTGCAGAAACAAAAAGGAAAAATATTCTGTGCTGGAGATGCAAGAAATCTAACAGCTGACACCAAAGGCTTGCTGACGCAGTTCTACGCTTACTTGGAGAAAGAGGCCTACTCAGTTGAATCCGACTATGTGGATAAGCTAAAACACCTTGCTGTCCTTGGAGCTAATCTGCGGGACCCGGAGCACGTCAAAGCCCTCATCAGCCAGTTGAAACGGAAAAAAGACGGTGAAAAATACAAGAACGGAACAAAACTCTTCTACTGCTACGCCTACGACGCTTTCCTTAAAATGCTTAAAATCCCGTGGGATATGCCCTCCTACACTCAGGAAGATCACGATCCCTTTGTTCCTGACGAAACCGAATTAGACGCCCTAATCAACGCTGCAAAAAACAAAGAGCTGGCCACTTTCCTGCAATGCCTGAAAGAAACCTTTGCCGATCCCGGCGAGGCGCTGCGAATCAAATGGATGGACGTCGACGCACAAAACAGAGCAATCGCCATACGCTACCCCGTGAAAAGCCACCTTACAAGGACCCTTGAAGTATCCAATCGTTTGCTTGCGATGATTGACGCGTTGCCCAAAAAAACCGATAGAGTATTCTCAGCGACCTACGCAAGCATGTTGCGTCGCTTTGTGAACATGCGGAAAAGAACAGCTGAGGTACACCAGAACCCTCGGCTAAACGCCGTTGACTTCACTGCTTTTCGCACCTGGGCAGGAACAATGATCGCCTACCACACCAACGGCAACGTGCTGATAGTTCAGAAGCTGCTGGGCCACAAGCAAATCAAGAACACAATGAAGTACATAGGCAAAATCAAGTTCAAAAACGACGACTTTGAAACCACAAGCGCATGCACTGTCGAGGACGTCCTGAAGCTGGGTTCTGAAGGCTGGGTAGAATACTCGGTTATAAAAATCAACGCCGTTGAATACCACTGTTTCAAAAAACCAAAGAGGTTCAGCACCTATGTTCCGAAATGTTCGTAGAAAGAATAATAACCCATCGCCAGTGATATCCGAAAGGCTTTTCCACGCACAGGTTGATAAGGGTATGCAGGGAAGATTGGCGAGAGTCATGAACACGGGTGAAGTTGGCGTGAAGTCTAGGACGCGCCTTGTTGAGTTGGCGGTCAAGTACTTCAAGAAGGAAGGCTACAAGGTTAACAGGGAAAACGCCGTGTTGGAGGGCTACAGCGGCGAAACAAGGCACTTCGACCTCATCGTGCAGAAGGGGCGTTTGGAGCAGGGCGTCTGGGTGCGGGATTGGAACCGCACGGTAGGCGTGAACTTGATCATCGGGTTGGACACGGCTTCGGAGGACGTTGGCTTGGGCAGCCCCATCATGATCGCGGAGAAGTTCAGCGACCACGCTAAAAGCTACAGCAACCGCCGAAAAATCACGTTGCTGACGAAGCAGAAGATGGGCAGCTTCATGTAGACAGCTACAGGCGCTTTTTGTGCTGGTTTCTGCTTGGCTGTTGCCATCTTTACATTGGGATTTTGATGTAAAAATAGGGTACCTCTATAAGGTAGGCGGCTGGCGTTCGGGGTTTGTTTTGGGTTGCTTTTTTGGTTTAGAGCCCAAATCAAATTGAAACAGTTTTCCCCTTCATTGCAGAAAAGGAGGAATTCGCTGGAAAAACAGGTATGAACTGATTGATACCTGTTTTGCGCCCGTTGCGGATTCTCTTGACTTGATGAGTCGCAGCCGCTACGCACACAGCCTCTAATCCAAATTGCCACCCGTGGAGGATGAGGCTGACAACCCAAAAAATGGTGAACTTCAACCGCGGCGTCCTCTTCCTCGTCACCGCCCTCTGCGTACTCGACTGCCTAACCACGCTGGCAGGCTACATAGGCGGCGCAGCCGAAGCCAACCCGCTTATGGCGCTGCTCCTGAACGCAGGTATCCTCGCTTTCATATCCTTCAAGTTGGGCGCAACAGGCACAATCTACCTATTCTTCTCCTTCACCAGAAAAGTCGTCGGCGAAATGGAGCAAATAAAACCCCGCCGCCCCCAAACAAAACTCGTCAAGTACATGTGGACGGGAACCCTCTACGGCTTTGCAACGTTGATGATGTTTGTTCTCGTCAACAACGTCCAAGTGCTAATCGCCTGACATAGCGTTCGTTGCTGCGATGTGACGCAAAAGCGCGAAGTGATGGTTCAGGTCTTCAGGTACCTCTCGCTTAGTCCTTTGTTGAATTGAGTTGTGAAAAAAATATACGCCGCTTAGAGCAGTCATTATTGAGGCAAAGCATGTAGGTACTCAAGTGACGCTTGAAATGATCTACGATGAAGTGAAACAGGTTAACAAGCGGTTAAGCCTAATTGAAGATGCGATTGAAGAAGTTATTATCAGGCAGCTTCCCAAGGTGACGGTAAGCAAAGAAGAAAAAGAAGAAATTAAGCGCTCTGTTGAAGAAATGAAGAAAAGCAATTGCGTAACGCTTGAGGAACTTACGAGTGCCTAAATACAAAATAGTCACTCATTGAAAGGTTTTCAAATTCTTTCAGGTTAAGGGTCGGCGACTATTCCAATCATCAGATTATGTTTTAAGGTACTCGTCGGTTAAGCCTTCCCGCTCCAGCATGCCCAGCCAATCCACCACGCCCACAAAACAGGTTCTGCGCTTCTCCAAAACATCCAAAATTTCGCTGACGACTTCCTCCACGGTTTTGCCTGTCACATCCAGCTCGCAGACCCTGCCCACATGCACCTCAACCGCTTCCCCTAAAACCACGTCGATGATTTCCACCTGCAGGTTCTCCCAGAGCTTGTTTCCCGTGTAGCCGCATCGCTCCATGAACTGCTTGAGCTCCCGTGGGTCTCTCCGCAGAACGAAGACTTGCGCGACATGCTCGGTTGGCGTGACGGCGCTGGCGTAATGCCCGTCGATGATGATGTTGGCGTAGGTTGACGCCTCTATGGTTTCCGAGAGCTTCCGTTGCATCGCCTCCTCGTCGATGATAAGCGTGTTCCGCTCTTTGTCTTCGCCGAGGATGAGGTTGTTGGTTTTCGCGAAGTCGGTGAGGTTGATGTATTCCGCGTTAAGTTTAACTGCCAAAGCTTTTGCCGTGGTGGTTTTGCCCACGCAGGGTGTGCCCGTGATGAGGATGACCCGTTTGTTCATGGGTAATAGTGGATGTTCACGTAAGTTTTATTCATTCCGCAAGTACGCTGGCTTGTCCCTAAACTCCTTACTCAGTCTGCATGAGGGTCGAGTTACTTATTCAGCTTTAGAGTTTAAGACCTTTAGCTACGGATTTACCCAGTTCCGAGTTAGCTTTCGCGAGATTCTCTACCGCTCTCTGCTGGACCTTCTTTTGTACAGGTGTAAGATCTGCAATAAGATTGTCAATCAGATGCTCTTGGTCTGTTTTGCTCAGGGAAAGATATTTTTCTCCAGCCTGTTGAAAGTCGTTAGTTTTGCTAATTTTTTTACGGATTGCGTCTCCTTCAACGTGGAATGTGGATTGTGTGCCAACCTGTGATTCTACAGGCGCACCCTCATCTAGGCTTGCTGGTTCATAATTCACTGGACCGCTGTATCTTCCCATCTGCATTGCTCCATCTCGTTGGCTGTTGTTGACCTCCACCGTAGGTCGATTTACTGGAATTTGCAGGTAGTTTGGCCCCAACCTGTGACGCTGAGTATCCGCGTAAGAGAATGTTCTGCCTTGGAGCAACTTGTCCGCTGAAAACTCGATGCCGGGAACAATGCTTGCAGGACAGAAAGCTGCCTGCTCGACTTCAACGAAGAAGTTGTCAGGGTTCTTGTTTAGCACCATTTTGCCGACTGGCATCAGCGGGAATTTGTTTTCAGGCCAAGTTTTTGTGGGATCTAAGGGGTCAAAATCCTGTTTCAACTCTTCTTCGATTTGCATCATCTGAACAAATAGCTCAAATTCAACGTCTTGGCCATTAGCGATGGCGTTTCTGAGGTCGCGGGTAAGGTAGTCGGGGTCTTCTCCGGCAAGTTTGGTTGCTTCATGGCGGTCAAGAGTTTGTACTCCCAACTTGGGTTTCCAGTGATATTTCAGATAGACGGCTTTTCCTTGGGCATTCACCCATTTGTAGGTGTTAACGCCGAAGCCTTCCTGCATTCTGTAGCTTTTTGGGGTGCCTCTGTCAGAAAAGAGCCAAATTATCATATGCGTAGATTCTGGTGTTAGGGATATGAAATCCCAAAAGCTGTCATGTGAAGAAGATGCCGATGGAATGTTACTGTCTGGAGCCCCCTTAAAGGCGTGGACCATGTCAGGGAACTTTATTGCGTCGCGGATGAAAAATACCGGCAGGTTGTTCCCGACTAAATCGTAGTTGCCTTCTTCGGTGTAGAATTTTACGGCAAATCCTCTGGGGTCCCTCACCGTATCCGCTGAGCCTCTTCCTCCTGTAACTGTTGAGAATCTTACAAGCACAGGGGTTTTCTTTTGGGGGTCTTGAAGGAATTTTGCTTTGGTGTAGGGCGACATGCTTTTGTAAACTTGAAAGTAGCCGTGGGCTCCTGCTCCTTTTGCGTGTACAACCCTTTCAGGGATTCTTTCTCGGTCAAAATGAGCCATCTTCTCAATGAAATGAACATCTTGCAGTAGGGTTGGTCCTCGTTCTCCAGCTGTTAGAGAATTCTGGTTATCCGAAACAGGCACACCTTGATTCATAGTAAGATGTTTTTTATTCATAACAATCAGTCTCCTGCTTAAGACTAGCTACCGATTCATTTAAAATTATTGCAGTTTCACGTCCGCGTCCCAATCAGCGAGAGCAACTGAGAAAAAAACCGATTCTGCCATAACCCCTTACATAAAATTCATCAAATTCGAGGTCTCGCAATCTGTTGCCGTTTGGGCATGAATTTTTAGGAAATTCTTATTGCTTCCGCTGCGCTCATTACTCTTGGGCTGGCGAGTTGGTGTGTGGCTTTCGGACCCAAAAATGCTGGGTCTGAGGAAACTCCGCCCACGTGTAGAATTGCAGCCCCGTCGTTGGGGCAACGCGAGAGCGTTGGCAACGGAGCAGAAACGAAACGTCCAACTGGACTTGGCGATGACGCCTCGGTGAGGCTGAGTGCGCCAACTTGGAAGCGGTGAAACGGCCGTCCTGCAAGTGGAAAGGGCAAACAGACGCCGATGCGGAATCTACCCAAGGCGCGGGTAGCCCGATTAGCCGAATGCCACAGACAACAGAAGGCGGGTTACCACCAACACACCAGCCCAAATTAAACCGCAAGTGTGGTCAGACTAATCTTATGTTTTCTTTGCCGACACTGGCGAGTTTTCGGTCTCGAGTAATTAAAACCTCATCGTGGGCCAAAGAAATGCCTGCAATAAGCAGGTCGTTCTCATTTATCATCCTGCCCGTATCTTGCAGTTCTTGAAAAAGATTTGCTGCCTCTTTGGCGGCTGCTCTGTCAAAAGAGTAAACTGTCGCGCCAGAAAGAAATCGTTCTGCACCTTGTTTCCTTATTCTAGCCTTGTGCCTGAGCAACTCATATTCGGTTATGGTTGTAGTCTTGACATCTTCTTTGGTCAAGATTTCTTTTACTAAGGCGATAATTTTCTGATCGCCTGATAAGTAATCTATTATGACGCTTGTATCGAGAAGCGTCACTCAAATTTCCTTCCGTAATTTGCTTCTCTTTCAGCTTCTATCTGTTTTTTCAGTCGCTCAAGCTCTTCTTTGTCGTCTTTTAGGATGCCTGCTAAACTCATGATGTCTACGCGTTTTTCCTTGGGACAGAGGCTTTCTTTGATTACCTCTGAAAAGCTTCTCTTACCTTTTCTCTCCGAGAGCAGTTCGTAGACTTCGTTTGAGACTGAAATCTGCCTTGCCATGCTACCTACCTGTACATAATGTATACATAACTTCCTGATAAACCTGCCCATCCCCGAAGACCCTTAGCCCGATTAGCCGAATGCCACAGACAACAGAAGGCGGGTTACCACCAACACACCAGCCCAAATTTACCGAATGCCGCTCTATTCTGAATGTTTTAGTGTCTGTGAAGAATGGAGGCAGAGCTATCAGAGGCTCTATGGTCTTGTTTCTGAAATTTTACACTATTTTTATGTTTTCGTCATCTGTGTAAGCGAATTTTTGGTTAACACTAGCATCTAAGAACATCGCCCGCTCACTCAAATGTCCTTCCGTAATTAGCCTCTCTTTCAGCTGCTATTTGCTGCTTTAATCGCTCCAGTTTCTCCTTATCATCCTTTAAGATTCCAGCAAATTTCATTATGTCCACATTTTGTTCTCCGCGCAGTTTTTTCTGGTATTTGACTGGGTCTCCATAGAGTCCTTTTCCAAGCCCCTTCAGCTCAGCCACTGGATTGAAAGGCTTAAGAAGCAAACCGTCTTCTATTTCTTGAATTTCCAATATCGTTCCCTTTTCAATGTTGAATTTGTCGCGAAATTTCTTAGGAATAACTACTTGACCGCGCATCCCAACTTTTACTTTACCTGACATATCAATGATCAAATAATTATCATCTGATTGGAGAAATAAAATTTTTCCAACACACAACTTGATTTAGCCTTTTTGCATTCGGGTAGAAACGTTTTTTCAACTACTCCTGTTTGCTTTTCGAAAGTTATTAAAGCTTTAATTTGCATAATGTACCGTCGGAGAATATCAAATGCCGAAAAAAGAAAAACCTTTAACTAAAAAAGAGCGAGACGCGAAAAGAAAAGCACGTAAAGAAAAGCCGAGCAAAACGCAACATTAAAAATTTTAAGCCAAATAAAGAGAGAAAGCTCACTCTCATTTTCCTTTAACAGGAAAAAAACAGGTTTATAATTGGTATTTTGGGCGTTTGGATTCTTTTACCCAAAACTGGGGGTCATCAACCATTATAATTTCAACTTCAACGACGTTTCTGGGGTTTGTTATTACCGCACGAAATTTTGTTGGCGTATCAGGTTTTTCCAGAAATGCCATTCTAGACTCTTCTAACTGTTCTGCAATGCGCTCACATTTCTTGTTGGCATAGCCGCGGTACTTCACGCTTTTTCCTTCAGCAATTGCTTTATCGAAGTCGTCTTTGCTGCACTGGATTAGTTTGGCGCCGTCTCGGATGAACCAGTAGGGAAGAGTCTTGGACATAATAATCGTCGGCAATAGGTTCTAGGCGACTCTTAATTAACATTGTCATCGCCAAAACAGATAAGCGCCTCAGAAATCAAATATAAAGCAATCATATCGAAACCAATCGCTTCAGACTGACGTGTTTATCATCACAGGCACCCTTAAACAAAACAAGAAAAAACAGCTTCAAACAGTAACTGCAAGAAAAAGTTCTGCGGATGCTAACGTTTGATTCTAAGCGTAAGCATATGACCTTTATGATTAACAATCCTGTGGATTCTTAACTCTTCAGGATTACTGAATCTCGCTGAACATAGACGGCATTTATACGGTTCTTTAAAGGTCATTTTATAATCTATCATTCAATTAACCCTCTCACCGACTCCGTAAAAATCTCTTTTTACAAGCCAAAGTTAACTGTAGACAAGCCACTTATAAAACAAACGATTAATTTATTGTGAAATCGCCATGTTTCTTTAAAATTTTAATGATAACCTATTTTTTAAAAAGCAGGCTACTGTCACAATAACAGAAGGGGTAATAAAAAATGTTAATTTCAACTAAACTATCTGATGAAAATAAAAGACGGAAGCAACATGTAAATTTCAGGGCTGAACCGTTTGACTATTAGAGAGATCGGCTGTTGCGGCGCTTACTGCAAAACCTGCCTAAAGTGGCAGATAGAGAAGTACCCGAATGAGAGACACTGCCGCGGCTGCAAGTTGGGATATGAAGCCGGCGCCAGAGACGCAGGCAACGCTAAATGCAGAATGAAGGTCTGCTGTTTTGTTGAAAAGAAACTGGAGACCTGCGCTGACTGTAAAAGCTACCCCTGTGAGGTCTTGGAGGCGTTCTGGAGTAAGAAAGGCTACAAATATGGTCAATACAAGAAGCAGCTTGAATTCATCAGGCAAAACGGGTACGATAAGTACTTGACCTGTGCGGAAACATGGAAAAGGGCACATGGAAAATTGACTCTTTAGCTTTGTGCCGCTTAGAATGACATAAGAAAGGTGCCAAAAAAGAGAATTCACAAGTAAATTCTCATAAAAATTTTCTCAAACTATCAACGAGCCAAATCTTAAATACTAAATGCAAAGATATACCGAATTCGGGGGAAACGCTTGAATCTGGCATTAGTGAATCTTTCAGTTCAAAGCATCATCCTGGCGGTTGTTTTGGTGAGCATGTGGTTCAGAATGAAGAGCAACTACAAAGTACATGCCGGCACCATGACGTTTGCAGTGGTCTTCGGTGTTATCTTCGGAACTATTGGGGCAACAATGTCTTTTTCTGACAGCAGCTACGTGAAAACCATCGTAAGTTCCACATCTAAGTTAGCCACATTTGTTACGCATATGTCAGTTGGAATAGTAACGTTCGGTACAGGGATAGCTCTCGTTGCGTTCTTGCTTACAGACAAAGTCATTCCAGGTCGCAGCAACTTAATGGCAAAGATCGTGCCCATCTTGTGGGTCGTATCGTATGCAATAGGCGTCGTGTTCTTCGTTGTGCTACACGGCTTATAGCGTTGGACACCGACTTTTTGCGCAGCCAAAACGCCCCTTTTTTTCCGAATGTTTAGAGGAACTTTTATTGCTTCTTCGCGGTGAACAGTCTGTCAAGGTCTCCACATCAGCGACCTCTGCGAAAGGCAGGAGCAGTTTTACGGCGTCTTTTTCAGATGGGGCTTCCATGATTGTCACAAAATTGTAGTGTCCCAGAGTCCAGTAAAGCTGCAACTTGACTCTGAGCTTCTCCAGTTCCGCGTATATTTTAGTGAATTTGCCCACGATTTCTTTTGTCATAGACTGCTTCCACTTAAGCAAGAAGATAAAAATCAACCCGTCACCTCCACATTTCACAAAAATAGGGTTCACTGCCAAAAAAAGGGTATGCCAACTTGGGAGTTAAAAATTGTGGAGCAAAAATCCACCATCAGCAGTGGCACAGGAAAATTCGGCCCAACCGAAAATTATTCATTCAAGTCTACACTACAGGTTTTTGTTGATTTACGTGACTAAAGAAGAATTGGAAACGCTTGAAGTTGTGCCGCATGTTGAGCTAAGCAGGTATCTTGGCAAATGGTATGAGGTTGCGCGTCTCCCCGCCAGGTTTGAGGACGGCTGCTCCGAGGTCACGGCAACTTACGGCTTGTCCAAAGACGGCAGCGTATCCGTGCTTAATGAGTGCAGGAAAAACGGCAAGGTGAAACGGGCGAAGGGCAGGGCGAAAGTCGTTGACAAGAACACGGGCGCGAAACTCAAAGTGACATTCTTCTGGCCCTTCTACGGCGACTACTGGATCATAAACTTGGGAAAGAACTATGACTACTCCGTTGTAGGCACTCCAGACCGCAGGTACCTTTGGATTCTGAGCAGAACCCCGCAGATGGACGAGACGCTGTTTTCCCAATTGGAGGCATTCGCTAAATCAAAAGGTTTCGACGTTCAAAACCTCATCAGAACCAGCCACAGCTAAAGGTTGCTTGACTGAAGCCATCGAGGATGCTCTACTTTTCCAGGACATGTACGCCTTTTCCCGGCTTTGTCACGAAAGCTGTCGCTTCGCAACCCGCAGATTCGAAGCCTTCCTTCATCGCTGTCGCCACCTTGGCAGCAATCCCCTGTTTCTTGTTGACTACCGCTATCAAGGCTGGTCCCGCTCCGCTGACAGCCACCCCGCTTGCGCCTGCGTTGACGGCGTTTTCCTTGACCTTTGCGTACCCGGGAATCAGGAAGGCTCTCGCAGGCTCAACTATGGAGTCATTCATCGATTCACCGATGAGCGCTATGTCGCCGACGGCGAAGCCGCTTGCAAGCGCGGCTGCCTGCCCAATGTTGTAAACGAGTTTTTCCAAGGGGACGGCTCTGGGGACAGCTAAACGGGCTTTTTCAGTCTTCTGGGCGGGTGCCTCAACGTTCGGGAAAGCCACGCAGCACTCCAAGTCGCGAGGCGGCTTCAAGTGAACCACCTTCAAAGGGTCATAGGACTTCACTATAACGAACCCGCCGCAGACGGCTGCTGAAACGTTGTCGGCGTGCCCGTACCCTGCGGAGGCAACTTCGCCTTTGGCTGCAAACCGAATCACCTCCTCCACGCTAAGTTTAAGGTCGAACATTTTGTTAAGCCCGAAGGCGACGGCTGCGGCTGAAGCTGCGCTGCTGCCTAACCCTTTGCCTGGCCAAATGCCCTTGTTTATTGTTATTGCCAAGCCCGTCTTCAGAGAGAACTCCTGCAGCATGGCGTCTGCCACGACACCAGCCGTGTTCTTCTGAGGCAGGGTTGGAATAGTCTGGGCTGATAAACCGGCAACTTCGATTTTCAAGCTTGAGCCTGACCTTGCGATTTTGACGAGGTCGAACGGTTTCGCCAGGGCCAATCCGAAAACGTCAAAGCCTGAACCCATGTTAGCGCTCGTAGCAGGCGACTTAATTGTAACCTCGCTAATTGTCATTACCCACCCCTCCAACGCCCATTTCGGAAGAACCTCTGCTGAGGCTTACGAATTTGCCTTCGGATAAAAGTTGCATTTCAACGATGCCGCGGCGAATTTTGTGAAGCAAACGGGAGAGCATAATTAGGAATACCCGCTAGATACTAAAAAAATGTTTGCAAAAACCCAGAAGCTTCCCGAGCTTGCGGGCTGATTTTGACGGTTCTCAACTGTATTCTCTGAAGGTGTGTCCGCATTTTGTGCAACGCATGAACTGCGTGGACGCTTCATCGCCGCCTCGCGTCTGCACCTGCCAAACGTAAACCATGTTGTTTCCGCATTTGTCGCATTCCATGCGGAGTGTGGGCATGGTCTTGATTTTCTGTTCTTCCTCGCTGATGACGGTCATGAACGGCTGAGTTTTAGGCGTAATGACCCTGACGACTTTGGCTTGGTCCCTGTTGTTTGCCGCTTGTTTGATGTAGCTGCATTTTGTGCATGCAAGCACGGCTCTGCCTTCGCTTTTTTTAGGTTCAAGCCTGCAGCCGCATTCTGGACAAAACTCCATGAAGTAACGTGACCTCTAACAATATTTCCCCATACCTAAGAAGACAATACGATATAAGGGTTGTTTATGCTGCATCAGCAAATTCTGGCGGATCAGCTGTCTCCCCGTTTGCAGCAGTTATGGCGCGTTGAATTTTTCCAGCCAGACCGTGAGTTGTTTCCCGTTCAAACCTACGCCGAGCTTGCCGTCGAGCCGCCTGCTGACCTTGCCTTTCTCGAAGGAAATGACGGTTGGCACGGCTTCGACGTCGTAGTCGTCCCACAGCACATTGTTGAAATCGTCAAGCAGCACATGGATGACGGTGCCAGCGGTGAAGCTGCCTGTCTCTTTGTTGAAGACAGGAAGAAAAGCCTTGCAGTAGGGGCACCATGAAGCGTAGAATAACGCGAGAACCTTCTCGTTTCTCTTCAATTCTTCATCTAAGCCTTGTCTGTCATCAACTTCGATCACGTGCGCTCGCCATCTTCCCCTAAATCGGTTTAGCCCTGTTCATAAACATGCCGTTTCAGGCTGAGAATACGCGACGGCAAAGCAAGCCTAAATAAGCCAAGCCCCAAATCAAATAGCGAAAAGAGATGACTCCGAAAGCTTACCGACGCGGCTACCCCGTTGCAGTTTTGGCGGGCATAGAATGCGACCGTGCGGTCCTGTGGCAAGTCTTCAGCCAAGTCGCCAAGCACCTGCAAACTGTTCCTTTGAGCGGCAGCAGAAGCGACCCCAAAGCCCTCTACAACTTCCACGAATCCATCGTAAACGCACTCAGACCCACCTTGAAAGAGGGCGTCAGAAGCGTCATCCTTGCTTCCCCCGCGAAAACCAGCTACTCGCAGGAATTCCAAAACCACCTAAAAACGCATCAGGCATGGCTCTTTCAGGGAGCAAACAAAGCCGCCTTTTCCACGATAACGGGCTCAGCGAGCACTCCACCCGAAGTAGCTGCCCTAACGAAAACCGCAGCCTTCAAGCAGCTAATCAGTGAGACCACGGCTCAGGAGACGGAGAACCTGCTTGAAATCCTCGAGAAACGGCTCAGCGCGGCAGGCAACTTGGTGTTTTTCTCTTTGGAAGAAGCAGAAAGCCTCATACTTGCCAATCAGCCAGCGGCAAAACCGAAACCCGAGTATCTCCTGCTCACGGACGATTATCTTTCAGGCAGCCGCCGAAAAAACCGCGTTCAGAGATTGCTGCAGATCGCCAAGAACAAGGGAGTTAAAACCAGAGTAATAGACGCTGAATCAACCGCTGGCAAACGGCTTACGCAGCTGGGCGGTCTCGTGTGCTTGGCAAAACAGGACTAGAGTAACCCCGTATGCCGTAGTTCATCAACCGAAATCTTACCTGAATGCAGCGCAGACGCCACCAAAACCCCTGAAACACCCAGACCCTTCAGCTCAACCAGATCCGCCGTGTCCCTGACGCCGCCGCCGACGTAGACCTCCATCTCTGAGGCAAGCACTTTTCTTATGAAATCAACGTTCACTCCTTCGCCGCTGCCGACCCGCGCCAAATCCAGAACGATAACCTGCGTTACACTCATGTCCTTGAACTCGGCTAGAAGGCACATCGCATCGGTGCAGCCGTCAAACCCTGGTCTGACAAGAACCTTGTCGCCCTTCAAATCCAAGCTGACCAAGACACGGGCGCTTCCGAAAGCCGTCACGGCTTCCTCCACGAAGCCTTTTCTCTGGAGTGTTTCGGTGCCGATGACAAGGGTTGAGACTCCGCTGCCCAGCAGGCTCTGCGCTCTTTCCATGGAGGTTACTCCCGCATCAACCATCAGCCTAACGCCTGTTTCCTCCGCAATGCGCTTGAGCACTTGAAAATCCGAGGAGCAGTCAATGATCGCGTCCAAATCAGCCACGTACAATTCTGCGAAACCGAGCGTCTTGAACGCTTTCGCAACTTCCAACGGGTCAACCGAACCGCACAGGACGCTCTGCAGCGGCTGGTACTCGCTTCTTTTTCCCCTGATGGCGTGCACGACAACACCGTTTAAGATGTCAATTACGGGAATAACTTTCAATGTGTCTCAGCCACTGGGAATTGATTGTTAACGGATAGAAAAACCTAACCGTGCCCTAAGCAAAACTTTTAAAGGCATTACTGAATGGCTTGAGTATGATGCAGAATTGAAGTTGCTTATAAGCCCGATGAACGTGCAAGAAGCCTCTGAAGCCATCGCTGGAGGCGCAGACATAATCGACGTCAAGAACCCGCGGGAAGGCGCGTTGGGCGCAAATTTCCCATGGATTATCAAGCAGATAAAAGAGATCACGCCCAAAAATGTCCAAGTAAGCTGCGCGCTGGGCGACGTGCCGAACCTTCCAGGCTCCGTTTCGCTGGCGGCGCTGGGCGCAGCAACTCTAGGCGTCGATTACGTCAAGGTGGGGCTTTACGGGCTTAAAACAGTTCAGGAAGCCGTTTACCTTGCGCAGAACGTTACCAAAGCCGCCAAACAGGTCAACCCAAAAATCAAGGTTGCAGTCGCAGGGTACGCTGACGCGCGGAGAATTGACGCGTTGGATCCCATGCTTGTTCCCGAGATAGCGTTCAAAGCCCAAGCCGACGTTGCAATGCTTGACACATACGTCAAAGACGGCAAAAACCTCTTCACGTTCCTGACGGCAGAGCAATTGAAGAAATTCGCAGAAAAAAGCCATAACCTCGGTTTGGAGGTGGCGATGGCTGGGTCTCTACGCAAAGAAGACTTGCCCGCAATCTACGGCTGCGGCGCTGACATAGCTGGCTTGCGTGGAGCAGCCTGCACGGGCAGCGACCGAGTTAAGGGTGAAATGAAAAGGAGCCTGGTCGCTGAACTTGTTGAAGCCGTCAAGCAGGCTGAAAAGCAGCAGGGCAACCCGAGGGCTTAACGTTGCGCGCGGACGGCTTAGGCAAGAAACAGGTGCTGGCTGAACTGAAAAAAATCCAGCGGCTAGACCAGCGTTACGATGACGGCAAAATCCTCTGTTCGATGTGCACGAAGCCGCATCCAGCAGCGGAAAAGGCTTATCGGCTTTTCTTAAGCTCTAATTTGGGTGACCCTGGGCTTTTTCCAGGAAGCGTCCAGGTTGAGCGGGAAGTCATAAGCGACTTGGCGGCGCTTCTTCACGGGGAAAACTGCGTTGGACACGTTGTTTCAGGCGGGACAGAGGCTAATCTGATGGCGCTTTTAGCAGCAAGGAACATGGCACGGGTCAGCGCTCCAGAGGTGGTTCTGCCTGAATCCGCCCACTTCTCCTTCGCTAAGGTCTGCAGCCTCCTGAACCTGAAGCCCGTTTACGCTGGGTTGGACGGCTCTTTCAGGGTTGACCCGTTGCTGGTTGAAAAACTTGTAGGCGAGAACACCGTCGCCATCGTCGGGACGGCTGGGACATCTGAGTTGGGCGTTGTCGACCCGATTGAGAAGCTTTCCCGCATTGCCGTTAGGCATAAGGTCTGGTTGCATGTTGACGCGGCATTAGGCGGCTTAGTCATCCCGTTCCTCGCCGATTCTAAACCCGCTTTTGACTTCGCGTTGGAAGCCGTTGAATCCGTCACGGTTGACCCTCACAAGATGGGGATGGCTACGATTCCAGCAGGCGGAATCATCTTCAGACGCGGCGAAGCCATGGATCTCCTTAAGACGCAAACGCCCTACCTGACCGACCAGTACCAGTACACTTTCGTCGGGACAAGGTCAGGCGCAGCCGCTGCTTCAGCATGGGTGGTTTTCAGGTTGCTCGGTATGGAAGGCTATAAAAAAATCGTGGGCAAATGCATGAGGACCACTCGACTTTTCGCTGAGGGGCTAACTGACGCGGGTTTCAAGCTTGTCGTGGAGCCGACGCTGAACATCGTGGCTTTCCGAAGCGATGGCGGCACCAAGCAGCTGGCGGAGAGGCTTCGGCGTCAAGGCTGGTTCGTCTCCTACGTGCCACGCTACGACTGCATAAGAATCGTCGTCATGCCACACGTGAAGAAGAAGCATGCTCTGGCTTTCCTGAAAGATTTAATTTAGGATAATAGAGTTTTGTGTTGCGATTTTTTATTAGTTTGAAGCTACCATTTAATTGGTTTGAAGGATAGTCCGATGAAATGTGAAGAGGAGCTGTTAGGGCGGATAGTTGTAAACCATAAGGTTATGACGGGAAAACCAGTCATAAAAGGCACAAGAATTACTGTTGAACTTGTTTTGCGGCTGCTATCTCAGGGGTTCTCTACTGAGGAGATCCTCAAAGATTATCCTCATCTCACAAAAGATGACATAGCCGCCGTCTTGCTTTACGCCGCCAAAATTGCAGGCGAAGAAGAAGTGTAGATTCATTTCTTTTGTCATAAATTCTTATGGCGAAAATATTCTTGGAAACATCTTGACAGTGTCGGAGAAAAAAATAAGGGTACGACCAATTCAAGAACCCTGAGCTTATGTTTTTTGCGTCATGTTGTAACGTGAAAAATCGAAAAGCTTTAACGCTAGACGCCGCATCCATCGATTCCTAAGGGACTTGCGCGTTGAAGATTCTAGTTTACGAGCATGTTTCAGGCGGCGGATACGCAGGGCAACCCTTGGACTTGAGCGTTTTGTCTGAAGGGTTTGGCATGCTGCACACCCTAGTTGCGGATATGAAGGCTGCGGGGCACGAGGTAACCGTTCTCCTTGACGCTCGCCTCTCAAAACTGAACCCGCCCATTGCTGCCGACTGCACAGTACCAGTTTTCCATCCGCATGAAGCCGAAAAATTCCTTGTCCACGC
Source organism: Candidatus Bathyarchaeota archaeon (assembly GCA_963768345.1). Classification (GTDB taxonomy): domain Archaea; phylum Thermoproteota; class Bathyarchaeia; order Bathyarchaeales; family Bathycorpusculaceae; genus Bathycorpusculum. The sequence goes on from CAVYHL010000005.1 coordinate 436,680, forward strand.
CGCCGAGATTAACGACGCCGTCTACGTAGTCGCTCCTGAAACTGGGCAGACGCTTGAGTCACTTGTGCAACTTTTGGGGCAGACGGGTAAGCTTTCGCTTAATTGTGAAGCTGGCGCTATCAACAAGGTCGCGGATAAAACGGTGCTCTGGGAAAACCTGAAAAGTCACGGTTTGCCCGCCCCCGAAACGCTGCATTTTGATGTTAACCAAAACCTAGCCGAAGTCAAGAGTGAAATCAAGAGGCGGCTCAGCTATCCCGTGGTCTTCAAGCCAGTGGACGGCGTGAGCTGCGGCGGGTTAAGCCTTGTTCAGGAAGAAGCTCAGGTAGAAGGCGCGATTGCAAGAATAAAGGCTGAATCGGCGGCGAAACAGTTCATCGCTCAAGAGTTCATTCGCGGCGAAGCCGTAAGCGTCAGCCTCCTATGCACTGGTACCGAAGCGGTGGCGATCAGCCTGAACAAGCAAAACGTCAAGCTTGCCACGCCCGAATCGGCTTCAAGCTACGAAGGCGGCGCCGTCCCCTTTAACCATCCTCTTAAGAAGGAGGCGTTCGTGGTGGCGGAGAAGGTTGCGGTGGCTTTCGCAGGGCTGCGCGGTTATGTCGGAGTGGACTTGGTCTTAGCCCACGACGAGCCGTACGTGGTGGATGTTAATCCGCGGTTGACAACATCCTACGTCGGCTTAAGCAGGGCCGCGGGCTTCAATGTGGCTGAGGCAATGATTAATGCCGTTTTGAAAGGTAAGCTTCCAGCACGGCGCGACGGCTCGGGTTTTGTGTGGTTTTCCAAAGTGGAAACGCCCAAGCCCACAGCCAGCGCCTTCTTGAGGGCGACTCGAGTGGGCGGGGTGGTTTCGCCGCCTTTTCCGCTGGCTGATAAGTCAAAAGCCGTCTCGTTGGTGGCTGGTCACGACGAGTCCATGGCTGATGCATGGCGGCGGTTCGAAGAAGCTAAAAAGCGGCTCCTCAACATTATCAGCAGGGGAAAGTAGCTTGGCAGACGTGTTAGGTTTCGACATCGGCGGGGCAAACACCAAAGCCGCCTACTTGCAGACGCGAAACGGCAAGCTGCAGAATGTCGGGCTGTCAGTGGAGTATTTCCCAGTTTGGAAAAACCCTGAAAAGCTGGTCAACGTTCTTTTGACACTTAAAGAGCGGTTGGTTGTAGGCGGGCTTGATGGTTTGGGCGTGACGATGACAGCTGAACTATCTGACGCCTACCAAACCAAGCGCGAAGGAGTACACCAGATTCTAGCGAGCGTGAAAAAAGCGTTTCCCCGCACACCCATTCACGTTTTGAACAGCGACGCAGAACTGGAGACGGTCGAAGCCGCCGAGCTGGAGCCGCTTCGGGTAGCCGCGGCGAATTGGGCTGCCACAGGCTGGCTAGCAGCCCAGCTAGTCAAGGACTGCGTGGTGATTGATGTTGGAAGCACAAGCTCAAGCATAATTCCCATCGTCGGGGGAAAGGTTGCTTCTCAGGGCAAAACCGATTTGGAGAAGCTCAGCTGTGGCGAGCTCGTTTACACTGGATGCCTGCGGACGAATGTAGCCGCGATTGTCCAGTCGGTGCCCGTTAAGGGTTCGGTGGCAGGCGTTGCTTCTGAGTTGTTCGCGTTATCCGCTGACGTTCATTTAGCCCTCGGCAACATATCTGAGAAGCAGTATACCTGTGAAACGGCTGATGGACGAGGAAAGTCGGTGTCTGAAGCCCTATCGCGGTTGGCTAGGGTAGTCTGCGCTGACACGGAAATGCTGACCACGCAGGAAATCACCAGCATGGCTAGGTACATTTACGATAGGCAAGTCACGCAGGTTGCTGAAGGCTTAGGCAAAGTTTACTCCTGCACAAAAAAGCGGGCTTCGAGCGAGCTCCCCGTGGTGGTCACAGGTCTAGGCAAAGATTTCATCGCGAGAAAAACCGCGGAGAAAATCCAAGCCGAATCCATCGTTGACTTGGGAACGTTGCTGCCTGCTGAAGCTGCGGTGGCTACTCCAGCCTTCGCCGTCGCCCTCATGACCGTCAACAAGCTCGAAGGAGACAAGATCGAATGGACACGACGATAGTAAAAGTCGGCGGCAGCCTAGCCGCGTGCCCCGAAAAACTAAGAGCCCTTTGTGCAAAACTAGCCGAGCTGTCCAAGAGGCACAGGCTAATTGTGATTCCTGGAGGCGGAGAATTCGCCGATGTCGTGAGAGGCTTGGACGAGCGTTTCAGCCTGTCGCCCTCGGTTTCTCATCGCATGGCAATCTTGGGCATGGACCAGTACGGGCTTCTGTTATCCGACTTGTTGCCGAATTCATGTGTTGTAAACAAAATAGAGCAGCTGCAGGAAACATTGGATTTGGGAAAGCTGCCTGTTTTTTTGCCGTCAACCTTTCTGTTTACGGCGGATCCACTGGAGAACTCTTGGGATGTGACTTCTGACTCCATCGCGGTTCATATTGCGGGGGTTTTGCTTGCCGCCCGAACCATTCTGGTAACCGATGTCGATGGCGTATTCACAAGTGACCCAAAAAAGTCGGCAGATGCACGATTAATTAGGAAGTTGTCTGCCAGCGACCTTCTCGCGTTAAACAAACGGACAAGCGTGGACAAGTACCTGCCCAGGCTGCTTTTGCGGTTGAAGGCTGAATGCTTCGTCGTAAACGGGCTTTACCCTGAACGCGTCGAAGCAGTCTTAAAAGGGCAAGACACAACTTGCACGCTAATAACCAGCAAGCCTTAACAACGATTTTTTCAATTTTGAAAAATCCAGAAGAACTGGGCTAACCCAACTGACCGACAATAAAGAAAAAATAGAAAAAGGAGGTTGGGAGGTTGTGCGTTTAGATTTTTTTCTTATCTACGACTTCTCGGAAAGTCTTGTCACAGCACTTGTAAAGGGCTATCGTAAGTTGAGTTCTTTTTCCTTTCTTGTCCGGTTTGCCTGCCATCTTCCAGGTTTTTGTTGCGTTTTTGACTTCTTTTCCACAAGTTGGGCATTTTGCCATGATTATCCCTGATCTTGAATCTTATCATATGAATCAGCATAAAACACTTGCGGTCGATGCACGAAAAAACGTTAAAAAAGAGGGGTTTTGCCGTAAAAAACATGGTACATGTAATCGTTTTATTAGAAAAAACAGGCGCTAACAAGCTATGATGCGGTGAGCGAAAAACGACTCTCAGACAAGCATGCTCCAAAAAAAGGGCGCAGTCTGTAAAAGAATTATTACCTTGAATGATGAAGCTTACCTGAGGTTACATGTTGATCGTTGGCTTAGACTTGGCAGGCGTTGAGAGCAGACCCACCGGGTTCTGCACGCTAAAAGACATGGAAGCAGAAACCTTCCTCGCATACACGGACACGGAAATCCTTGAGAAAATCAGGGAAATCCGACCCGCCATTATTGCTATCGATGCGCCTCTAAGCCTGCCGCCTGGAAGAAAATCCCTAGAAGAAAGGTCTGATGTTCACCTTAGAGAGTGCGACAGGGAACTCTTGAAGAGGAAGATAAAGTTTTTTCCCATCACACTGGGTCCAATGAGAAAACTAACCACGCGTGGCATAAACCTCAGACGCACCTTGGAGGCGGAAGGCTTCGTCGCAGTCGAGGCTTACCCAGGAGGCGCGCAGGACATTCTGGGAATACCCAGAAAACAGAAAGGACTCGAAAAATTGAAGGCGGGCTTGGACGGTTTAGGCATAAAGGGGCTTAAAAGCCAAGTAAGCGACCATGAACTTGACGCTGTGACATGCGCGTACGTGGGCAAACTGTTTCTGGAAGGAAAAGCCGTTATCTACGGGGCTCCCCATGATGGAATAGTCATGCCTAAGGACGAGAAAACCCTCAAATGATCACGACTCATAAAATGGCTTTTCACATTTTTTTCTTGGGCGCATCGCTCTTTTTAACCATCGGCTTGTCGCAGCAGAGGAGTGGACCGCAATCAGAGCATGATTCGCCAGTGCAGCCCTTGTTGATCATTATTTCCATACCGCAGGAAGGATCACAGCAGACGTAAACGTCGCCTTTTCTGTACTCGCTCACATAATTCACCTCCAAAGGAACCCTAAAAAGAAGCAGCAGGCAGGAATCCAGCATCTTAAAGCAACTGAGCCAGAGTTAATATTGATTTGTGACTGTCACGCATCAATCACACCCCTGCCTGAGAAGCTGGCTAAAGTTATGGGGATTTTTAACTTGCCAGTTTATTGTGTATGCTTGTCTTGGCTGTTGTCGGTGTTGTTTTCGGGTTTTTTGTTTCGGGAGAACCTGTAGGGCCACCAGTTGAAACTCTGCGCCAACCCCATAAGTGAAGGCACGAAGAACAGGATGACGACGGTGACGTCGATCAGGATGGCTGCGGCGACTGCAAGCGCGATTTCCTCGAGAATAGCGATGTTAGTCACCAAGAGCGACGTGAAAACGGTTACAAGCACGAGTCCCAAGCCCAAGATTGTCACCCAGACCTTGTCGATGGCGGTTACTATCGCATCGTCGTCTGTTTTTCCACTGAGGACTTCTTCGCGGATGCGGGTGATGAAGAAAATGTCATAGTCGATGCCGACGCCGAGCATGGTCACAATAACGAACAACGGCGCAAAGTTAAGAATGGGCAAGTTCAAGACATGGTAGAACACGACTGAAATGATTGCTAAAGAGAACACGACGCTGCAGAGGATCGTGACTATCAAGCGAATAGGCGTAAAGGCTGAACGCAACTGGAAGAACAAGATCACGTAGACTGCGGCTGCAAGGATAACGACTACTTCAGGAATTAGGTTTACCATGAATGTTTGACTGTCGGAGGCGGCTTGAGTCTCTCCGCCATAGTAAACGTTTATTCCGCTTATGAGAGACAAGCCACTGATGTTCTTCTCCATTCCTTTTAGCGCGGTTATGGCCGCCGGGCTCCAACCTGAATCAGCCATGTTAACGGTGATAACCGCCGTCTTATTGTCTTTTCCAATGGTTGAGAACATCTGGCTCTCGTACTGCTGCTGAATGGGCAGAGACATGTTTTCAACTGAGAGATAGTCGAAAGCAAGTCCGTATGGTCTAGTTATGCTTCTAACAGATGAAACGCCCTCGGAAGCTTTAGCGTTTGACGTAACTTTCTCAATCTGAGCGAGAAGAGTCAGGTTGAACTGGTTATTTCCATACATTATCGGCGTCGCTGTAGTGATAATAATTGATGTGGGCGTAAGGGTTCCGCTTCCAAATTCGTTCGCCAAAGCCGTGAGTCCTTGATTGCTTGGGAAGTTCGGTATCAGCTTCAGGAATTCCTCGCTGGTTGGCGTATTGTATATGACTGTGAAGGCGCCTAACGCCACAATACTGATGATGATTACGATGGGCACTTTTCTCTTAAGTGTGCTCCGAGCCAAACGTTTAAGCACAGTCTTGTTCGGGTCAGAGCCTGCTTTGCTTCGCCCGTTCTTCAATCCAGGCCAAAAAATCCTGTCGCCTAGAACGATTTCGAGGGCAGGCAGCAACGTCAAGGACGCCGCGAGCAAAATCGCGACCCCGAGCGCTATTGCAGTTCCGACGTCGCTGAAGATGGGCACGTTGGCGAGAGCCATTACGATGTAGGCGACGATGACCGTTAAGCCTGCGGTGAGCACTGCTTGTCCAGCCCATTTAATAGAGATGCCTACGCTTTCCTCAATTGACTTTCCCTTCAGCCGCTCTTCTCGCGTTCGCCGAAGCTGAAGAACCGAGTAGTCTACCGCTAAGCCCAGCATCAGCAGTATGGTTAATGTCGGGGTGAGAAAGGTCAAGTTGCCATGACTGAATTTCACGACTCCTTCGTAGATGGAGGCAAGTGCGACTGAAATCGAAACGCCGCCCAACAGGACAGGGATAAGAGCAGCCATCGGTGCCAGGAAAAGCAGGCCGACAATTAACAGCGAAATAGCTATGCCTGGACCTATTGTGATTTCTAAAGCTGGCAGGAAAGCTTTGGCGACGTCTTTCGTCACAACTGGATCGCCAGTCACGTAAACTTCTCCATAGTTCTGCAGCCCAGAGTTTTGCACGGCAGATTGGACACGCGCGATCGTGTTGTCATCGGGGTCGGAAGAGAAGCCTAAGACAATCAGCATGGTGTTGTTCTGTGAGTTAACGAAGTTGCCAGTTAACGCTGAGGTCTGCATGAACGGGTAGCTTACGTATGGTTGAGTCGAAATTTCCCTATCGATGGCGTTGTTTATGTCGGTGGTTGTTGCGTTAGGCGAAAGCGATGACAGAAGGCTGCTAAGAGAAGCGCTGTTGACGCTGAAGAGCGGCGACTGGGCGAAGACGCTTTGAGTAGCGTTAGATGTTAATTCGCAGGCTAAGTTCCAAATTTGCGTCTTACTGGGCTCTGGTCCAAGCTGATAGGCGGATTGCATGAGGTCAGAGACTGAAAAGCCCGATGTCACCGTTGTCAGGTTCGAGTAGCTTGCCTCCAAAAGGGTGATGGCGTAGTTTCCAAGCGTCGCGTTTGAAGGCGATGGTCCGAAACTGTACAATTTGTTAACAACGGCATTTGGCGAGGCACCGAGTGAAGATGCAAAGCTTGAAGGAATGCTCGAAACCATGCTTGTGACCGTCAAGTTCTCAACTGCTGAAGCTTGATTCCAATCTGCCACACTCAACTGTGACGCGACAAGACCCATCATCTGGGCTGTTTGAGCATCAACCTGCGGGTTTTGAAGGAACGCCGTGACTGCCTGCCCCACCGCGTAAGCTTCGCGGTCATAAGCTGATGTGCTGGTTGGAAGCGTCAAGTAGCTTGTGTTCCAAGCTTCGAAGAAAGCCGCGTAGTATCCGATGGATTCGGTGTTGCCCCCGAAGTCGTCGGTTACGCTGTACATGGTCGCGTTGGCTTGCGCGTTAACGTCATAGGGGTTTGTGTCGCCGTAACCGCTGAGCTGTTGCGATACGCCCTGCCACACGTTAACGAATGCTGCCGGGACGCCCCAAACCAGCTGGGCTGTCTGGTTAATGCCATCCTGCAGCTGGAACAGGCTTGTGCTAAACACAGATAGGTTTCCTTGAAGTGAATACAGTCCCTGGTTGATTGTGAGTATGCTTGGCTGAAGAGTTGCAGTCTGATTAAGCAGGGCGGGTAAGGACCCATTAAGAACGTCTGCTTCCGACGAGTAGAGGCTTTGTTCACCCGTGTAATTCAAAACACTCGAATCCTGATACAAAGTTTGGTTGAGGGCGAGAAGAACCTGCCTTAAAGCATCCGAATACACCGAGGCATCCTGGAGAACGACAAGAATGCTTGCATCGCTGCTGTTGGATGCTGGAAACTCGGCTTGAATGATGCTGGCTGCTTTATCCGACATCGTGTTGGAAGGAGTCCCAAACCCGCCTGTCAGGTTGTAAGAGACAGCTGAGAAGAAGCTGGGAATGAGAAAAAGCGAGAGCACCACTGCGACTACCCAAGCGGCTATTACCCATCGGCGTCTCCTTCGAATGAAATGGTTTAGTGAATCAAAAATTGATTTTGCCATCTGATCAGTACCTGTCGAGTAAACCTTCCGCGGTCATGTTTTAACGTTAAACATAGCACTTGCCCTCTGCTTCGTCTTTCTTAAGGATTTCCCATATTCTTTACCTAAACTAACAAAAAAGCAATCGTGCAGTTGCAAAAAAACAAACAAATTTCAGAATGGTCAATTAATCCCGTGGGCTGCGGTTAAGAATATCTTTTAAAAAATGCAGGTTTAAGTCTGCGGATAAAAAAAATTTTGAAAATGCTGAAACAACAATTACCCTGGGTGATTGTTGGTTTAATCCCTAAAGCCGCGAAAAGCTACTCGCAAAATAAAAAAATAGTTGCAGGGCTCTCAAACTGGCGTTCAACTTGGGTTCTTAAGAATTGGTTTTCTACGAAGATGACGTGAAGAGCTGCTTCATCGTTTCTACTTTAAAGTTATAGTTGGAGAGATACTGCATTTCAGCAGTGAATGTTTGCGGCGTAACCGCTGTGTTAACAGCTTCATTGTCTATTTTGTGGTAGTATACTATGACAACAGTTGAGTTGCCAGCTTGGTTTACTATGTTTTCAAAAGTGGTTAGTGTTGTCTTGTTCGTCATGGTGTATGAAGGCAAATCGTACCTGTCGAAGGGCTGAGTCATGTTAAGAACGCCTGGAAGTATGCTGCGAGCTGCGAGATAGTAACTTGACACCAAGTTTTCCACTGTTGCGTTTCCTGCACCGCCGCCGTCTGGGTAGATGAAAAGTTTAGCGTTGATTCCGTGATTGATTAAGTCCTGATGACTTTGAGATAACTGAAAAGCTATCGTTGATAGGCTTTGAACATTTAAATTTAAATGGCTGTAAGTGTGGCTTTCAATGTCTTCTCCTTGCTTTGCAAGGCTAACTATTTCGTTCCATGACATGTATGAAGGATTTTTGCTGTCAACGTAGCCTGTTATGATTGCGAACGAAGCCTTGAAGCCAAACTGATTCATTATCGGAATTCCCGTCGTATATTGGCTTTGCCAGCCGTCATCGAAAACTATGCAGACGACTTTTTCCTCATTTTGAGGAATATTTAGCTGGTAATAGTAGGTTGCCATGTCGTTAGCTTTGAGAGTAAAAGATTGATTAAAATTATGTAAACAGGCAGCAACGGTAATCGGCGCAAAAAGCAGGATGATTACTAAAGCAGCTACTTTGTTGTTTACAACTCGCCTGCTTGATTTTTTGTCGTTATCGCTCATTTCTTGTCTCCTCTCGTCACCCACCCGCCCTTCCAAGGTGTAAACCAGGCATACAACAGCACGGTCATACTCATGAAGAACGAAAGGAAAACGAACATTGTCCTGTAAAGTATCGCGCGCACGTCATATCCGAAAGACCACAAATTTAAGCCCTGCAGGAAACCGATGTATAATGTTCCAATCAAAAACAACAAAGCCTCCAGGATGTTTCCGCTTAAAGGCGTGATTATTAGGCAGGTTATTATTATAATTGGGCTAGCATAAGTTAAGAATTGGTAGATGTAGAATATTATCGGGATCGGCAGTTTTTTCTTCCACATGAAACGACCTGCAAGAAGAGAGCCGTGAACCCATGCACGTTTCCACCTTAACTGCTGTTTGAAGAACTGCTTAAATTTATCAGGCACAACAGTGGAAGCGATAGAGTTCGACTGGTAAACTATCCTTGCGTTCCTTGTTGCCTCCTTGTCTTCCCCAAGACCCTTCCACAGCGCCCAGTTGGTGAGTTGTCGGTCGTCGCCAATCAGGATTGGTCTTCCAAGAAACGTTTCGTTTAGCCAACGGTTCATGACTGGATTGATTGATTCGCGGCGGTAGCCTGCTAGAATTCCTGAGCAGCACGAGACTGCGCCAAGCTGTGACTCCATGCCTTTAAGAAGCCTGAACATGTCTTGATACCAAAAGTGCTGCAGCTTGGTGAGTAAGTTTTCGTTTATGTTTGCAGCTTTGCCGTGTCCACATACGCTTACGACCTCTTTATCTTCAAACGGCTGAGCAAGAAGCTTAATGGCTTGCGAATCAAGCAAGGTATCACTGTCCACGCAAACAACTATCTCATTCTTCGATTCGTAAAAGCCCGACGCGAAGGCCAAGCGTTTGCCGCGGTTTTTTTCAAAATCCAGCAGTTTAACCCTGGGCGAATTTAATGATCTTACAACGTCCGCTGTTTTATCTGTGCTTCCATCGTTCACCACGATGATTTCCAGTTTATCCTCCGGATAATCGCTTGCAAGTATTGATTTTACCGTGCCGGCTATTCCTTGCTCTTCGTTCTTAGCGGGCACAATCACCGACACCGAAGGCCTGTAACCCTTGTCCGCTATTGGCTTGTAACTTCGGGTTATCACGTTGACAATTATCAAAAAAGAAGTCATCAGAATGCTGTACAACCAAAAGAGCGACGCTATGAAACTTTCAACTCTTATCGCCAAAAGAACCATAAGCGAAGCCATCATGACCGTGGTGACCAAAATGAACTTTGACTTCGGATTCAGCGACAGCACTGCTTTCATCCTCAACTGGTGTTTTTCGCTTGCGGTATTTCAGGTGCAACGTAAACGGTTTCTAAACTCTTCCTGTACTGAATGTCGGAAGCAACTGCTCCTTTCAGCAGCGAAGTAGACTGGCAAGATTCAATAAGGAACTGTATGTCTTTAGGCAGACACTCGCCGCCTATTCCACTCATCGCCTCAGCCATATCCACGTTCCACTTAGTATTTACTGCTCTGCGCAGTTCGGCAAATTCTATTTTGTTGCAGTTGCACATCAGCTTAAGTTCTTGCGCGTAGGCTATTCTCAGATAGTAGTAGGTGTTCTCGGCAAGCTTGGACGCTTCAGCAACCTCTGGGCAGCTAACGACAACCGTAGGTATTCTCAAGTCACAGTAGAATTTTATGGCTTTATCGTAACTTTCCCTGCTGAGGGCTCCAAGAACCCTTGTCTGGACGACACCGTAGTTCGCTTGATCTTGTTTCCACCACCGATGAGGACACACGGCTGCGTATTTCAAGTTGTATTTTCTGGATAGTCGGCGGCAAGTTCCAACGCTCAAGGTTGATTCAAAGCAGACAAGAGCCTTCGGGTTAATGAGTGAAATTTTTTGGACACAATTTTCAACTGCGCTCATGTCAGAGTAGCCGTTATGATACCACGTGTTGACAGCGATGACGTAGATGCTTGCCCACTCCAGCTGAGCAGACGCCCTAAACCCATTTTGTATTGCATGAGCAATCGCCGTCTCGCTTATGTCAAACCCAGAGGCTTTCAAATAAACTTTTGATAAATGCCTTAAGATAGGCAGCCCGATGTTTCCCAACCCGAGCACAACAACTTTATCCATTTTCCAATTCTCTCCGGTTTATCGCCGAGCAGCTTAAACCCATACTGATTTCCGAAACCGCTCAACATTGGTTACGGAACCAGAAGCATACAAACGCCTGATTTAGAACACGCTTAAAACACGGCTAAACCACTGCATGTTTGTGCGTTTTCAAGTTAGCCTGAACCGCCAACTTGGATAGGCAAAGCTATTTCCTAAAAAGCAGCGGTGTACTCCTTCACTCAAGTATTCTTCAAACCGCCGACCAGCGGGAAAACGCTGGTTGACCTATCAAGCGTTTGATGGAACCGCGGATAAATACATTTGTTGTCTCATTCAAGAAACCACAAACAAGCCAATACACCAGGCAGGAAACCGCATGAATTGCCGATTAAAACTTGAATGAATCTGAAACTTACTAGTCAGGATAAGAATTTCTTAAAAAAATGGGTTGTATGCCGTGTGGTTTCCACTTCCGTCCAGGCATTTGCCCTTTGCTTGCCTTAACCTTAACTTACGCAAGTGCTCACTTAATCCATTCCTTGATCTCTGGCTTGTCCCTCTTGCCTGTGCCCTGCTTTGCTTTGGGGTGACCTAAAATGAAGGGCACCATCATCTGATAGTTTTCTGGAACACCGATCTTTGTGAGTACTTCAGGCTTGGTGTTCAGGAAGCTGACGAATCCCATGTAGCATGTTCCAAGCCCCAGCGCGTAGGCCTTCAAGAACATGTTCTGGGTGGCAAGCACGCAGTCGAGCAGGTTGAGGTTTTCCATTTGCTTGTCTTTTTCTGCGCATACCAGTATAAGCATGGGCGCGTTGCAGCAGATAACGTCCTTTTCAGTGGTGAACTGCTTAGCTAACGGCGGCATGTTTTGCCTGACCAAAACCTTGGTTTCGTCCGAGACAAGCTTGATTGCTTTCTTGTCTTCGATGATTATGAATTTCCATGGCTGCCTGTCCATCCCTGTGGGCGCCCAAGTGCCGGCTTCCAAGATTGCCTTGACCTGCTCTTTTGAAACGGGTTCATCAGTATAACTTCTAACGCTTCTTCTACCCTTAATGCAAATGTCTAGTTCCATAACTAAACCTCGATAGTGACAAATGAGAATTCAGATATAAACCTGATTAAGAACACTGAATGAAGTTTTGGTGCCAAGGGCAGGGTTTGAACCTGCGACGACTCGGTCTTCAGCTTCGCCCCCAGCTACGAGAAGCAGCTAGGTCGAGCGCTCTCCCAGGCTGAGCTACCTTGGCACCGTATCCTGAGAGTGACACATCAAGAATGAAGTGAATAGTTTTAAAGTTTTCTGAATGGGCGCTTTTCAGGAACCAGTTTCTCAAGAAGATTAGGAAATGAAGCCTACAAAATGCATCAGGACATAACCTACGAGGCTACTCGCTAGAAAACATGCAAAAATCAACGATCCTTCATGTCGATCAACGAATTCATCCAATCTTCTATGCATTCTTTCGACACCTCTTTCTAGTCTGCGTGTAGAAGGGGAAAGGTTTTATGAAGGGAGAATACGTAGTTTGAATTCAGCAGGCACCTGTCGGGCCGTTCGTCCAGTCTGGTAAGACGTCGCCCTCACGCGGCGAAGATCACCGGTTCAAATCCGGTACGGCCCACCATCAAATTTTCAGACGGTCAGCTTCACGTTTGGATAACAGCGTTTCCCTTGCTCCCCGTAATACATGAATAAGTCGTTTTCTCACTTTAAGAGTTTTGGGTCTTTCCCGCAGAAAACAGGGCTGTCTGCCCCTCGTCAATCGGCATAAGCCACACTAATCCACAACATTAGAACAAGAAGGGAAAGTGTTGATTTTTGCTGTTTCCGTTGGGTAATCACAAAATTTTTTAACCAGTTAAATGTGCAATTCCCTAAGGCAGTCACATGTTTTGAGGAGGTGCATTTATGCCTGAAACATCCTTTAACATATCCGATAAACTGCAGAAGATCGGTCAAACAGCCCAGGAATACAAAGACGCCATAGTCAATCAATTCAAAGACATGGAAGTCGAAGTCAAAGACTGGAATTTCTCAGTCGGAAAAGCCGAAAAAGAATACACGGTTGAGGTACACGTTAAACTTGGCATACGGTCAAAAAAGCCTTAGCAAAATGTCTGCAGCAAACATGAACCCTTTTTCTTTTAAAATATAAGTTTATTTTTTCCTTCTTAGCCAGCTTCTTCTCCTGCCAAATGCAGGGTATTTTTTTCCAATTTTGAGCTTGGGCGTTTCTCGACCAAAACAGATAAAAACTCGACTTTGCATCCTCAAGGCTACCGATAGAGGAAAATCGTATGCCAGCCGAAATCACTGATGTTGATAAGTTTGTGGCTATGAGCGCCAAAGCAAAATACTGCTCTGTACAGCGACTCAAAGACAACGTTAAACTGAAGCTTCGCACGCCACGCCAACTCTACACTCTGAAAATTGAGCCCTTAAGAGTCGAAGAAATCCTGAAAAAGCTCCAGTGCGAAATACACGAGAAAGAAAAATAAGGCAGCTTTACCCCAACCAGCCATCTTCCATTTTTAACCTTCATTGAACGTTAAAAGTGCAGTTTTTCAATCACACTCGTTGTTCCGTATACAAAAGCATCACCAGAACACAGTTTTTTGCCTCGCCTTGCTCGCCAACCAGATCTAAAAGCCGATATTTCTTCGAAAACAAGCGAACCATAAATAATCATAGACAGAAAAAATTAACGTTCAAGAAAAACGGAGAAATCTGGGCTGCAATTGGCTGTTTCAGTGGGAAAAAGAGCAAAAGCAAGCTACCATAGCTGCTATCAAGGCCTTTATTGAACGTGAATTCCCTCAAAGTTTCGCTCAAGGCATTTTCTGATAAACGAAAATCAGCCGAATAGGTATTTTTTAAACATAAAAGTTAAAAAAATAACTTAATCTCCAGCAAAAATGACAGATACATGACATTTTTTCCATTCAATCCTCCTTTTTGAGCCCTTCGGTTGACGAAGACCGGTCGCGTTTGGTTTTTGCAGAAAATAACGAAGGTATTTCAGTTGGCTCCAGTTTCTCTTAAATAATGGGTTGGGAATAAAGCGCAGGTTTGAAAGAGCGGTGGGCTGTCATGATAGGAACTGCTGAATTGGATGAGGGTTTAAAAATTAGGTTTGTTGATGCTTTCGTATACAAAGAAGGGATATGCATAGGCGATTTTGGTTTTTTTCGATGCGACCTGAGGTTTTTTGCTTTTTTGGAATCAATTTAGTTAAGGGTCAACTATGAGTATTGAGTGCAATCTGATAATTTCTCTCTTAAAATTGACAAAAGACGGCCCTGTTTTAACTGAACTTGTCAAAAGAGAGGCACACTTACCATCGGCAACCACGATGAAATTGCTGGGAAAACTGCAAAACGAAGGTCTCGTTTATTTGAAACAAGGCAGCGTCGAGATAGGAAGCGGAAGCAGGCTTAAACTTGCAGTCCAAGCATCCACTCTAGGCGCAGACGTAGAGCACGTCAGCAACTTGCTTTGTTGGCAGGAGTTTGAAGAAATTACGGCCATAGCTCTGAAAAATAACGGTTACGCTGTAACAAAGAATGTCCGTTTCAAGCAGTCCCGTCGAAAATGGGAAATAGATGTCGTCGGCTGCAAGAAACCCTTAGTCGTGTGCATCGACTGCAAACACTGGCAACATTCAATCGCGCCTTCAGCCCTAAAGAGAATCGTTGACTCACAAATAGAACGAACACGCGCCCTAGCGGATTTGCTGCCGACCCCCTCTTTGAAGCTTGAGTGCACAAAATGGGGGGACGCCAAGTTCATGCCAGCCATCTTGTCCCTCATGCCAAGCGCCTTCAAGTTCTACCTTAAAGTTCCCGTTGTGCCCATACTCCAGCTGCAAGATTTCTTAAACCAGTTGCCCGTCTACACTGAAACGCTGAGACTTTTCAATAAAACCTTCAACACACTCTAGGCGATAATCTTCAGGATTGAAGCCCTTGCCAGCCTAAACGCTGGATAAAGGCTAAGAAGCAGGATTCCAGCCAAGGCTGCAAAAAGCAACGCGGCTATCTCCAGTATCGTGAAGGCGGTGACTATTGGCTGCGGCATCAGGATGAGGTAAGTTATCATTGTCCCAAGCGATATACCAATTCCAAAGCCTGAGAGAAGCAAAACCACGCTTTGAAACGCCAAAACTGATAAAACAAATTTGGGCTTAGCACCTATGGACCTCAAAACCGCGAATTCCTGGTGTTGCTCGTCTGCCGAAAGCATCATGTAGCTTACCATGCATAGCGCCGCAGAAGCCAAGGTGAAGAAGGGCATGATCATTATGGTTTGCCAATTTGACGCCAAGAAGCCCGTGTTTTTTTCAACGATGCTGCTTAGCGGAAAAACGTTCAAGTTTGGATCTATGCTCTGAATTAGGGTTTTGACCTGTGAAATGGCTGCTGACTGGTCGGCTGAGCTCTTAAACGTGACTAAGAGCAAGTTGGAGCTTGAGATTCCCGTGGCGTTTTCAAGCGTTTCAATGGGCACGTAGGTGACAAAGCCGTTGTTTAGGGGGTCAACACAGACGCCGACGATGTTGAACGTGGTGTTTTCAAACGTCATATCTTCAACGAGAGGGTTAGCCTGGGCTATTCCCAAGCTTGGATCGGGCGAGTAGATTGTTTGGGCGATCGAATCACCCACAACTGCTTGATACTCATCAGTAGGATGCAAGAATCGACCCTCAACATTCCATGCACTTGAAAGCTCCGCCGGGTTGACGCCCACAACTAGGGCATCGGCTGTCCGTTTACCACCGACGTACGCCATGGACCCTGTTTCGCCGTTAAAGGAGAAGTTGGCAACTTCTTGAACACGCCCACTTAAAACCAGGCGCGAATCAACCGTGCCCACACTTGGCAAGGCGCTCAATTGGCTTATGACGGAGTCTGGAATCGCCAAGTTTGGGCTGGAATAGTTAAAACCGCCCGTTATTGAGGACCCTGAAAACTTTGACAGCAACTGCTCATACTGGCTGCCCATGGCGTTTGTGGCTATGACGATGGTGTTTTTGCCCGTGCTGTCCTGAATCCACGCGTTAGTCGTGCCGCTCGCAATCACGCCACCTGCAACACAGACCGTAAGCAGGATAAAGACTATCGACAGCAGAGCCACTATCCGAAAAGTGGCTGATTGACGCCGAAGCAGGCTTCTGCTGACGATGCTCCAAGTTATGCCAGACTTCGACAACGGCTTATGCTGGGCGGTCGTTGTGGTTAAGCCATGGTAAGTCACTGGCGAAAGTGCCTCTACAGGCGACATTCTTAGCGCCTTAAGGATGGGCCAAAGCCCGAAAACTAGCGCGAGAGCAAAAAAAACGATGAAAACGATGGGTCCCACCCATAGATTAGGCAGTTTATACGATGAAAAAACATAGTTTGCTACGCCAAAGTCCATTAGGAAACCAGCAATTATGCCTAAACCGCATCCTGCCACAGTGGTCGTCAACAATTCCGTCATTAAATACCCCGCGACAAGACTGTTTGGGCATCCTGCGGCTTTTATCAAGCCGAAATCCCGCGTTCGCTGAGCCATCATAAAATAGGCGATGAACGAAGCCAGAACTGCGCCTACGGCGAAGATTAGTATGCCGATGAAGAGCAAGAACTGCGAAAACAACGAGTTTATTCCCATCGTGAGAACGCCGGTGGCTGACCTAAAACTCATCAAACGGCTGCTAAACAGCAACAGGAACGTTGTCGAAGCAACGTTCAACGCTAAAGTTGCTATGGTTAAGCTTGTCTGAAGCTTTCTTCGGAGCAGGTCGTTAATGGGAAAAGCAGCACTACTCATTTTTACCCGCCAATCTGCCCTCTTCAAGACACAAAACTTGGTCCGCTAACTGTTTTATTCCAACATCATGGGTGGCAACAACAACCGTTTTCCCCTTTTCCTTCAAAAGCTGGAGCACCTGCACGATTTTCTGCCCGTTCTTATCATCCAAATTGCCCGTGGGCTCATCCGCAAGAATAAGCTCAGGATCATTAGCCAAGGCTCTGGCGAACGCCACGCGTTGCTGCTCGCCACCGCTAAGTTGAGCTGGAAAATGATTAGCCCTGCTCTGCAAACCCACGGTTTCCAACAGTTCAGTTACGCGTTTTTCCACCTCTTCCCCGGATTTCCCAGCCCACTCCATCGGGAAAGCGATGTTTTCTGCGACCGTCAACGTTGAAACCAGATTGTACGCTTGGAAAACGAAGCCGACGCTGTTACACCGGTAATCTGAAAGCTCATTCTCATTTTGAGCTGTCAAATCCTGGTCGTTGACGAAGATTTTTCCTGTTGTCGGCTTATCAATTCCGCCTATTATGTTCAGGAGGGTGGTTTTTCCCGAGCCTGAGGCGCCGTTCAGCACGACAAACTGCGCTTTATGAATGGAAAACGTGATGTCTTTTAAGACCTCGAGTTTTTCATTGCCTATCGGATAGGTTTTTCCTAAGGCTTGTGCATAAACGGCGACTTTTTGCTCCTCCATTTCGTTTGCCTCTTCCGCGTAAAAAAAGACTTGCACGCGACTAATAATATATGTTGAGGTACAGTTGCTTACGTTTTTCAGGCGTAGGTCGTGTCCAAGTTTAGGTTTCCCCTGTCACGCTTAAGAATGCGCACTTTTTCAGGCAGCTTGCCCTTCTCCCAGTCCGCCCAGTTTATCTCCTTGAAAAGCCACCTCTTGCCCAAGTGCGCCGCGACAACGGCGTGTTTGTGCGCGTTGTCCTGGGGAATTAACTCGTCGAGGAACCTGAAAAGCTTGTCA
Organism: Candidatus Bathyarchaeota archaeon; assembly: GCA_963768345.1. Lineage (GTDB taxonomy): Archaea > Thermoproteota > Bathyarchaeia > Bathyarchaeales > Bathycorpusculaceae > Bathycorpusculum. Next base: position 454,268 of record CAVYHL010000005.1, read on the forward strand.
ACCTGTTGTCTGGGAAAGTAGGCGTAGTAGGTCGCGTTTTTCACTTCAAACGCGTACATGTGGACGCCCTTTCGCGCCATGATGTCGGGAAGGGGGTTGAGGCTTGGGTTGCTGACGGGGATGCGGACGGCGTTGTAGCCTTTCTTCTGTAGGAGCTTAACCAGCACGGCTTCGCTGTAGAACCCTCTTTTGCGCCAACGGCGAAGTCTGATCCTGTCAATTTCCTTGCTCATCTGACCATTACTCCCGGCTTGTATGATGTCTTATCTGCCTTTAGGGATAAAAAATTGTTGCTCAACAGCGCCGGAAAAATTTGTCCTGTCGATGCTTCTGTATACGTCGGAGCAGGCTGGTTGAGTCGGTGGCATACTGGTGACGGTAAATATTCAATGTAATACTTTGCTCACGAAAGCCACTGAATGGGTGGAGCCGCTCATCAACACTGCAAAAATATTGCCTCTATAGCCTACATTAAGCACTTGAAAAGTAACCACTGACCTCCAAGAGCCTCAAAAAAGCAGGTCAAAAAAGAAAATTTCAACAGCAAAGATCCGCCCAAAACACAAAGCCAGCACAGCGGTATACCAAAGCATCACCAAAACACATTTTTCTTACTTGCAACGTCAACTGAAAAACCCAAGAAATCAGTAAACCCATCTTGAAGTCACCACATTGACCGAGCTCACAGTCCACAAGCATTCTCTGTGCTAAACCAGTGCGCACAGCCCAGCCTCAGCGGCAAAGCAAGAGACAAACTTCCTGAGCACACTAGCGGCTGATTAGCTGCAGGAAGGCTGAAAAAAATCTTGACCAAGCAACTGGCGAGGGCTGAGATGAGCAGTTACTAGAAATCAGCAAAGTTTGCCTGCCTGCGCAAAACCAAGGCAAAAAGTTCGAAGTGGAGCCGAAAAAACATGGTTTTGTTTCGCATGGAGATTTTCGGAGGTACTTATATGAGGCTACGATATTCCCCATGCGACGCCCTTAGGGGAGGCATTGAAAAGGCTAAATTGAGGCTTTTTTGGCATTTTAACGCTAAATCAGGCTTTTCAATTATCGCCTACGTATAAAAAAACTAGGCGATTTTTTAGACACGTTTGTTCGGATAAAAACAACCGCTAAAGACATAGTTTCTGCAAAAATAAGGCAAAAAACAGGCTATTTTAGCAAAAAGAGTAGAACGCTTAACCGTATTTTCTAGCCTTCAAATTGCGCATTTTCGCCAATTTTGCCTGCAAAAATTTTTCGCTCTAAAGTCTCCCAGTAGCAAAGGCTAAGGTGAGGCTTCCCGCCGCCAAGGTGAAGACAGCGGTTACGCAGCCAGAAAAGTAGGCTCTCTTGAGCAGCGCAGTGCCACAGTGCAGAACCGCATTGCCGACGCCAACCAAAGCCATTCCTAAAACAAAAACCCATGACCACGCCGCGCCTCGCAGAAGGAACAGGTAAAAAAGAAACATCAAGCCGTCAAAGGCGATATTAAAAGCGACGAAGGCAGTTCGGCTCACTTTGGCGGTTCCGCGGCTTTGAAAGGTCCTGCTGAAGGGCAATAGCGGAGTTTCAGAAATGTGCTCCCAGAAACGCGTCAGGTACTCCTCTACGCTGTGACTGGCCTGCGCAAAACACAGCGCCAAATACAACACCGCAGGAATCGCAAAAGTCACCCTGCAGGCTTCAAACACAAGCCCCCGAGTACGGAGGCAACCGTTAACGCGGCAACAGCCGCAACCTCCGATTTAACGACTGACATATTCAAGCCTTAGCATCAACCTGCATTTATAACCCTGCCTCCACAAACAACGCCAAACTTCTGTGTCCCTTGCCTTCCCCGCCTGGCTTACCTTGCGAGACCATGCCGCGAGTGCGACATACTTCAGAGCTTTGAGGGCCCCCCTTTAGTTTAAGCATTCGCATCACCTCAAAAAATCGTCTGGCGTTGCTTCTCCAGCACTATTGCACACAGTAAGCCTGCATAGACGGCGCTAAACCTCAGCAATTGCTTGATAAGCAAACATAGCCAAGTGAAAATAGTGATTCATGTATTACCCTACTAATTGACCATCACAAACACCAACCAGCCAAAATAATGACGGGAAACCAGCTGAAAAACCAGTAAAAACACGCAATGCTCCTGCACCTTTATTGGCGTTTGTGCCTGCAGTGACGCACTCTAGGCGGCGGCTCACATTGTTTGCGGGGACATAATCCCAGCAATAAACTATCCGCTGACTCGAATTTGATCCTGAACGCAGCGGGCCTGCACATGGCAAAGGCGCACCGTCAGCTCGTCGTATACAGAAGCATCAACAGAACGCACGCTAGAGTGCGGGTTTCAGCGGTAATTCCGTTTTGAAGTTTCGAAAAATGGCGAAGCTTAAATATACATAGTGCAATTTCACAGAAGCAAACCAAAATTCGTCAGCAAGCAGCAGAGCATCCGTCGTTCCAACGGAAATGAATGAAGAAAAACTGAAATGAGCCACAACTCGCCAAAACCCGCAGCTTTTTCAGCATAAAATTTAGCTTTCTTGAACTCCAGCAGGTTATTTTCAGCCGTTTAGGCTGGATTCGTCGGCAAGCACAGTGATTTTCTGCAAGCGAAAAACCTTCGATCGAAAATTATTTATAAATAAATGTCGAAAATCCCGTTTCTGAACCCAGAGAAATTGCTGATTCTTGATTAATTTACCGGTCAGTCCAAATTTTAAAGCACTTCGGATGACGAATCCTGCCGCGTTAGACCTCAGAAACAAGAAAGCGGTCAAGCAACGCCTTGAACTTTTTCCAACGGGCGATAGCTGCGTTTCGAAATGTTTTTCAGCCCTCAAGGCGATAAACAATGTGAAACATGTCAAGCTTTAAGGTCGTAAACAAGAGCTTCAGCTTCACCACAAAGGGCGAAATCGACTTCATAGACCTCTCCGAAAAAGTCCAGCATGAGGTCTCGGCGTCAGGCGTAAGAAACGGCTTAGTCCACGTCTTCGCGCCGCACGCAACCGGCATACTTGTTCTAACCGAGAACGACGACGCCCTGCTTGAGGACACCAAGGCGTTCCTGGAAGAACTCGCGCCGAAACACGCTGCCTACCAGCACCCGTCTAACGCGCATTCGCATCTGCGATCCATGCTTCTGCCGCCCGACAAGACCCTGCCGATAATCGACGGGCAAGTCACGTTCGGAACCTGGCAGTCGCTGTTCTTCGTGGAGACAGACGTTTACCCGCGGAGACGAACCATAATCATCCAAATCATGGGCGAACAATAAAAAAGCCAGCCTGGCAGCCCCTCATTGGTTTTTTCATCGCTGGATGCTGGATTCGGCAAGTTTTCCACTTTTCGGTCAGCACCGGCATCTGCAATAAGTCGGTGTCCATAATGTTTTAACGGTTTGATGATAATTAAACACATATGGGCTAACTAATTTAACTATTTATTGTAAAAAGTTTCCATTCGATAAAATTTCGCAAACTCCACAGAAGACAAAGGACACCCAACAGAGGGCAAAGCTACCAGAGCGCGACCAAAACAAGCAAAAATAGTCTCAAAAAGAGCCTTGTCAAAGCCATTCATCGGCACTTCTTTGGCATTTGTATTCCAAAATAGCCAAGTTGAACCCGTTTTTCTCAGCTAATGCCTGTAGCCAGCGGCGAAATTGGCGCTTTTTCAGGTGCCGTTTCCATGGTTATTTAAGGTTCGGTTCAGTTCGAAAAATTCAGCTTTTTCGCTCAGTTGGAAGCCTCTTGGCAGTTCCTCGTGGTCGCATTCTAGCTTTTTTCTTGACAGATGCCCTCGCTGAAGGCTTCTCTTCCATCGCGTCAGCCTCAGCCTCGCCCACAGGCAAGGCATCAACCGCGTCCGGGAAATCAGCCGTCGTAGCCTGCTCGGCGCCGCTCCTAAGCATCGATTCGATGGCTCGGTCCACGTTGCCAGGCTTAACGTCGATGCCTCGTATTGCATCCATGAGAACCAGGGTTTCGTAGCCGAGTTTACGTGCGTCAAGAACGGTGTTTAAGATGCAGTAGTCGGTCGCTAAGCCGCCGATGAAAAGCCTCCGAATTTTACGCTCTTTCAATTCATCTGCGAAGCTGGCTCCATCAAAAACTGAGTAGCTTTCACGCATAGGATTCGTCGCTTTAAAGACCACCACAGCGTCCTTTGGCAGTTTAAGGAGTGGACTGAACTGTGCGCCCTTCGTATCCTGAACACAGTGAGGCGGCCAAGGACCACCCTGCTGCTTAAACGAGCAGTGATTCGGCGGATGCCAATCCTTCGACGCAAAAACCTGCGCCCCCGCGTCATGGAAACGCTTCGCAAACTCGTTCAGGACAGGTATGATTTCGTCGCCGTTCGGGACGGGCAGCGCGCCGCCTGGCAGGAAATCGTTCTGGATGTCGGTGATCAGGAGCGCGTCGGAACTCGCTATTTCGTACGTTTTCTTCAAGATGATACCCCATGGTGTGCTGTAAAACTTAGAAATTTAAGTTATCTAGCGTTGAACTATTGGATAAACCTTTTGCGACGGCTACTGGCACGGGTTTGCTGGTTTTATGTGTGTTTTGGTGATGCTTTTGTATACCGCTTAGGAAGGCTTATCTTTTAACCTGCATCAAATAAATATATGGCGTTAAAATGCAAATCAAAAAAAGCCCAATAACAAGCCGAGAAATGCGTGCTCTGGAAGCCAACGCTGAGTACTTCGGCATAAGCCTGCTTCAACTCATGGAGAACGCTGGCAGCGGCGTGGCGCAGGAAATCGTTTCGCGTTTTCCCAAGGATAAGCGTGTTGCTGTTTTCTGCGGTTTAGGCGGGAACGGCGGCGACGGGTTCGTGGCAGCTAAGGCATCTTCTGGCGGCGGGTTACGAGGTAGCCGTTGTTCTCATGGGTAGGAGCCGCGACATCAGCCATGAGGCAGCCCTGAAGAACTGGCAGGCTCTTGAGTCAATCCAGGAAATCCCCCTGATAGAGGTCGCGGACAGCTCAGCATTGCCGAAATTGACCGCCGACGTAGTCGTCAACGCGATGCTGGGGACGGGAACAAAGGGAAAAATTAAGCCGCCAATCTCTCAGGCTGTGGATTTCGTCAACTCAACGTCGGGATTCAAGGTTGCCGTTGACGTGCCCACCGGGATAGATTCGGACACGGGCGAAGTGTTGGGCACGGCGGTGAAAGCCGACTTAACCATCACTTTCCACAGGTCAAAAGCGGGCTTGGAGAAAGCCAAGAAATACGTGGGCGAACTCGTTGTAAAGGACATCGGGTTGCCCGTTGAGTTGGAGCGGTACGCTGGTCCAGGCGATGTTTACCTCGCGACGGTTCCGCGTAGCCCGACGGCTCACAAGGGCGATTCAGGACGCTTGCTCGTCATCGGCGGAAGCGAAGTTTACTCGGGAGCGCCCACGCTGGTTTCGCTTGGCGCCATGCGCACAGGCGTTAACATCGTCTATCTTGCCGCGCCCTCCAAGACGGCTTACGCCATTTCCTCGATGTCCCCCGATTTGATAACCATAAAGCTCGATGGCGCCAACCTCAAGCCCAGCAACATGGAAACGCTCAAGCCGTACTTGGGCGCGGTTAGCGCGGTTGCGATGGGTCCAGGCTTAGGCTTGAAAGATGAAACCGTCGATTTCGTCAAGCTCTGCGTTGAAGAGGTTGAGCGGGCTGGGAAGCCTTTGCTCTTGGACGCTGACGGACTCAAAGCCTTTGCCAGATTCAAGCGACCCCTGAAGGTGCCGCTTGTCCTTACGCCTCACGCTGGCGAGTACGCGATTCTCACGGGTGAAACTTTGCCCGAAGACCAAGAGGAGCGAGCCTTGGCGATACAGAAGACGGCGAAGAAGCTTGGCGCCGTGGTCCTGGTCAAGGGCAGAGTTGACTACGTTTGCAGTGCTGAGCGTGTAAAGCTGAATTTTACGGGCAACCAGGGTATGACGGTGGGCGGCACGGGGGATGTTCTCAGCGGCATCGTCGGCGGCTTGATGGCTCAGAAAGTTGACCCGTTTGAAGCGGCAGTGGCTGGAGCGTTCGTGAACGGCGCCGCGGGCGATTTTGTCGCGGGCGAACTTGGCTTCCACCTGGTTGCTACCGACATCATCGACTGGATCCCGCGCGTGCTTGATGACCCGATAAGCCACTTGAAGGTGCGCAAGCCATTTGGAAAGTGACACGGAAGCTCAACAGCCAGCCTTGCCCGTAAGGATCACCATTTATCATGCGGCTCAGGATGACCCTAAGAAGAACACTGCTCTAAGGCTGAAGCGCCGAGGGCTAGCCAGGATAGTCACTAAGGTAAGGTTTCTGCCGAAGCGCGCCATCGTTCTGAACCCTTTCGGCGAAATCGCGTTTTCTCCAGCAGACAGAGAACGGCTTTTGCAGTTCGGGTTGGCTGCGTTGGATTGCAGCTGGGAGCACGCACAGAAGGTCATGGGGGAACACGTTAAGGGAACCAGCCGATGCTTGCCCATCCTCATCGCGGGCAACCCAGTCAACTATGGCAAACTCACAAAACTTACCACGGCAGAAGCCATCGCGGCAGCTCTTTACATTGCAGGTTTCAAGAAGGAAGCGGAGGAGCTCTTGTCGATCTTCACGTGGGGGCACACGTTTTTCGAGCTAAACAGCACGCTGCTTGATAATTACGCAACGGCGAAAGATAGCAGTGAAATTGTGGAAATGCAGGCAAGATTTCTAAAAGGCAAAAACCTCGATGCCTAATGTCTCATCAAAGAAGACAGAAAAAAAGCGTTTAATAAAAAAAGAGGGGTAGCAAGCTACGATTTAGGACTTGCTTGTTTTTTGCTGTTTAGTTTTTAGGTCAGCGTTTTCCTTTTTTACGGCGGCATTCTCTTCCAACAGCGCTTTTATGACGGTGTTAAGCTGCGTCATCATGTCGTTAATGCGCAGGTTCAACATGCCGATCTGCTGCATAATTGGCGATGTTTCAGGAACCGCTTGAGCTACAGTTTCAGTCAAGTTCAAATTATCTCCTTTTCCATTGAATTCGCGGTTGAATTCCAGTTTTTACTAAGCTGCTACCTAGTTTTGCGTAAGCTGATTTTCCAGTTCATCAACGCGCTGCTTTAGCTTCTGCATTTCAACGATCAAAGGTATGCCGAGCCATTCATAGTGCACACCTTCGGGTTGATCAGTATCATTAAGCCATGCTAATTGCGGACAAATTGCGCGGACTTCTTCTGCTATCAACCCAATTTGCTGGCCTTCTGACTTGGCTCTGCTTTGGTCTTTCCAGTCGAAAGTTACGGGTCGCAAATTGTATATCCATGAACAATCAGTTAAGGTTTCGATGTTTTGTTTGTAACGTTGTGACGAACTGTAGTAGCTTATTCGATGGTTACTATCGAGATAAAGGGGTCCGTTAGAGCCACTAGATATAGTGCCAACGACTACATAACCATCAGCAACAAAACCGTATCCGCCGCTTTGACGTATGTATCCTCCGTTGTTCCATAGGTAGCCGTTAGTATTTCCAGTTAAGTATAAGTTGCCTGCAAGCGTCAAGTTACCAGAATTGTTAAGGTTCCCTGCGCTCCCGCCGTTGCCAAAATATATCGTTGATCCGTGATCGTAATTCAGGAATAGACTGCCGCTTGAGCTCTGTGCCTCTATTATCGTGTTCGCATCACCCAGATTTAATCGAAGTGCATAGTTGCTAGTACCTTGACCTGTGTAAAGGTAAGCGTTTCCTGAGGTGCCTGGGAATTGTATTGACTCTCCACTCAATATCAGTTGGCCCATAAGCGTCATGTTTCCTCCAGTGCTAAGCGAAAGAGAGCTGCTTACAATAGAGAGCGGCAAGGAACTGCAGTTAAGGTAGACTGCCGAGCCATTGTAACCAAGCCAGAATAAGTTCCCGCCAGTTGAATTGTTAAAGTCTATTATTGGCTGTGAGTTGCTGGCATTAAGATACACAATTGGACCCGTAGTTGTTATACTCCCCACAACACCCAAGTTTCCACCCACCATTATGTTTCCTGAAGTGCTTATGCTGCTCGTTGCCAAGCTTTGGCAGTAAATGTTGCTCCATGGGTTGCTTGATGAACCAAGATTCAACGTCTTATTCTGCATCGGTGTTATACTCCCATAGGATTGACTTGAAGTCATAACTAAATTGACACCGGTACTGTCAATGCTGAACGTCAAATACTCCGACGGCGTCAACGAGTTATTCCCGATTATTAAACTGCGCGTGTACATGTTCTGAAACATATTCGTGGAAGTGCCGACGCTTGACGTGTTATCGCTATACGGTTCGACTGCAGAATGGCAAATTAATTTGCCTAAATCCAAGTTAGCAGGACTACAGGCGTCAGACATTACTAGGAATAGTGTGTCATAATAGCCAGAAAAGTCTGTAATCTCAGAAACATTCCAATTATTTGCTGGAGTTCCAAGTGGGCCAGTCCAGATATACAACGTCTTTGGGCCAATGGATGGTGTATAGTTGAAAACTTGTCCAGGTTGACTCTTCAATTCACTTGCGCTCGGCAGTGAACTTCCGCTTGGAATGGGAGTCGTAGAGAACATCAGTTCAATCAATGGGGGCGACTGGGCAATAGTTACACCTTGATAAATACTTGTAGTCCAACCAGATCCAAGAACTAGGAGACCTTGCTCACTTAAGATCTCACCACCTACCGCAAGGTCCTTTTTAACCCAAAAACCTACGTCAGTTACCAAAAGTGGGTCGCCAGAAATGTAATTGTTGTCAGTTTGGTAAACTACAAAAAGATTTGCAAAATTTTGTGATCTTTGGTCGTAAAGTTCGATAGGACCTTGACCTGTTGGTAGATTCCCGAGATTGAAACTGCCAACTGGTCCCAGATTAATCCAAGGACCGTTAGGAGGAGCAACAGTGTTATCATATTGGTAATAGACGTTAGGGTTAACACTGGTGAGCAGAACTAGGTCCATGTTATTTCCACTCGATGGGAGAGTGCTGACTTTTTCTACTGCATAAGTAGGTGTTAGCCATTCCATAAGTAGGCTAGTTGTAACTTGTGGTGCACGATTAGATAAATAGCTCATGTTTTCGCCTCTTTACGCTTAATGTTGTTTCAATCGAGAGTCTCTAATAAGATTCCCGTAGATTAATGTCTGGGCATCAGATTCGTCCCAACTATTGTTTGGTTTTAATTTGTTTTCTAACATCCTAAATCATCAGTTAAGCACACTTATTTTTAAAATTTAAACATTTTTTTGGTTTTTTCATCCTGATAAAAAAGCCCTTTCTAAAAAATACTAGAGAACAAGCATTTTCAAGCATAACGTTTGTGTTGAGGACATAATCTTATTCTGATTTTTTAAATGTGAAATAACAGGCAATTTACCATAAGACTTTTATTAATAAGCAAAATTATAGTTTTACATGGCTCTCGGCAAAACTTTCTCATTGCTCCTTATTGTTATGTTGGCAGTTTCAGGTCTAATTTTGATTCAACCTTCATTTGCACAGGTAGGAGTGACCAATCCATCTATACCCAATTTTAGTGTAGCGCTTCAGACATATTCAAATTATTTTCCACCAACCTATGGTATCGACCCATCTACTGGAAAAGCTGTGATGATTAAGGCAGGTTATACGGACGTAGAAAAATGGGTAAACGTAGAGATACAAGGTCAACCTTTTGTTCGCTATAATAATTCAGCTGATCAATTAATATCATTATATTATGACGTTAGATGGAAAGGGAATCGTGATACCGCTTGGCAAAGTATCCCCACTAATGACGGATTTGAATATTTTGGAGATGTTGGAAACTCCCAATCTGTCGGCTGCTTGATATCTATTGGTTTCAAGGGATTTAAAGGCCCTGAAAACAGTTATATGCAACTCTTAGATCCTAATGCTACTCAGATAAATTTTCAAGTTGAAGCTCTCATAGGCTATTATGATACAGACAATGTCTTCATAGGTCAATCAAGCGGTTGGAGCAACACCTCAACCCTTGCCATTAACGGCAACTCGTCTACGACTAGCTCTGGCGCCTCGACAACTCCAAACCCTTCAGTTTCACCTTCCCAAAAGCCGACTTCCTCTTCAAATCAATCAGCCAAAAACATTGGTCAGTTTGGTTTAAGCTGGACAGACATTGCGATAATAGCTTTGCTAACCATCATAGCGGTTTTGCTAATTACCAATCTCATTTATATGCGAAGAAAAAACAATGCACGCACTCAAGTGTCACCAAACGTGTGAAAGGCGTGATTCTTAAATTACCTCCAAAAGCTTTGTGCCCTTCTCCGTAATCACATAAGCTGCTCTGTACTCTGTTGAACTTTTTTGCACATAGCCGCCTTGAACTAAATACTGGAAAATGCCCTCAAAGGAAGCATGCGTGCCAGCCTTTGTTATCGTTAGCTTCTCAAGTTGCGTTCGACAAAGAGGCTGGCGATTAAGTTCATGCAAAACTATTTTCGCTAAATATAGTCTTTCAGCTAAACGTTTCATCACTATTCTCTCCTCTCAGTGGGGAAGCATAATGGCGCCTTTTCCCGGCGGAGGCGTTCGCATGGTTACAGCGGTTGCCAAAGCCAAAGCCCATAGCATGTCGTCATGGCAGTGCATCGGATGGCTGAACTGCAGGTGCCCACTTTTGCTGTACTCGTACTGTTGCTCGTTGATCTGCTGACACAGCAGCCTATCATAGGGGATGGCTAAGCGATTCTGCTCCATAGCAATTTTCAACCCCGTGAGCAAATCCTCTTTTGACTGCACGGTAAACGTGACGCCCTCGACGTTACCTAAGCCTTGGCTGCGAATTTCCTCAAGCACGGGCTCGCCTACGCCAGTCTGGTCAACAAGCATGCCTCTAAACTGAAACCTCTGGTTAGCCCTCACCAGATGCCCAATGACCTGCGCGTACGGAGTATCAAGCGAAAACTGATGCAGGTAGACAAGCTTTAGAATTTCCCCTTCGCGTCTTAAAACTGCGAGGACACTGTAATCCTGCAATTTCCCGAAATCCACACCAGCGTAGTATTCCCCACTTGGAAAAGAAGCCTCGAGACTGCTGCAAAGCTCAACGCCATGCTTTTGGGCAAGCTCAACACATGAGCGGATCAGCGCCAGCGGGAAGTAGCTGTTGAGGGCTTCAACGAATTCTGCCTCGCACTCCATGAGGTATTCTTCGCGGGTCATGTTTTGGCGGTTTTCATCCAGAACGTGCTGGGGGATCAGCGGGCACTCGCTTGATTTAACGCGGTGAACGCTGTAGGCTGGGTTGGCGAAGGCTCGGTAGAAGAAGTGGTTTTTGTCCCAGGGCGTGCTGAGGAGGATTGCGTAGCCGTCGGTTGTGCTGAGCATGGGAAAGAGGATTTGGGTGATGACTTTTTCAGGGATCCATGAGGCTTCGTCGAGGATGATCATGTTTGCGGTGTAGCCTCTGAGCATGTGCTCGGAGCAGGGCAGGGCAATAATCTGGCTTTTGTTCTCAAGCTGGACAAGCGTGCCAGTTGACCTTACGATCTTGGTTCGGAGATAGGCGCTGGAGTACACGAACGTTATGATGCGGTCGAACATAATCATGGATTGCCTGAGCGACGGGCTGGTGATTAAAACGGTGACGCCCTTGTTTGTTTGGGCGAAGTAAATGGCTTTCAACGCTATGGTTGTGGTCTTGCCTGTTTGGCGTCCCATGCAGGCGACAATCCGCTTACTCGGGTCCTCTAGCAAAGACACCTGATATGGAAAGGGCTTGACGTTCAAGATTTTCTCGGCAAAATCCACAGGTCCCTTGACTTCGACAGCTTCCTGCATCTGCAGCCGTCGGATTGCTTCATCTATCTGCGGCAGCCGTCTCAGAGCCCTATGGTACTGATACCGCCGTACTAGCGGAAATCGACTTATTTTTCGTCTCAGAATTCTCCCTCCAAACACACGTTCAAGAAACGGGCCTACGTTTTCTCTTTTAAGCTGGCGACTTGTTCCTCCCAGAGTTTCCGTTCCTGGTCGGTTTGGGCTTTGGCGATTTTATCCTCTAGCTGGGCGAACACAACCTTGTCCAACTCTGCAACGTGCCGTTCTACCTTCGCAAGCTTCTGGATGTAGTCGGCATGCAGGATGATGTAGCTTTTCAGGGCGGGTATCATCAGTTTTATGCGTCTGATGTCCAGTGCGGTTAAGCCTTTCTCGTTTAGTCGGTGGATGCAGCCAAGCGTCATCTTCGCAGCCTCTTCAACGCTTATGAGCTGCTCAGCAGGCTGGATGGGTTCAAGCGCCCTCGCCGTCGAGGCAGAATCATTCAAGCAGGGCTCAGTCTGCCGTTGCCCAGCGCGTTCAACCGTCTCACAGCTTGTTGTTGTTGATGTTGTTGTTGATACAATTATTTCCGCGGAGACTTTAAGACCTAAACGATGAAGCTTAAGCCTAACGGCATCTGCGCTTCTATGTAAGTGCTCAGCCATCTCTTCAAGACTCTTGCCCTGTGCACACATTTCTCTCAGAAGGTTAACTTCGTTCTCTGTCCATAGCTTGTCAAAAACCATCCAAACTCACCCTTTACCTTCAAAACCAGCTCTATCGCCACTCGCGGCGGCGAAGATGAACCAGAGACACTGGCTTCAAACGAGAGATGCCAATGTCACTGTCGATACATATATGTCTAAAATATTTAGGCATTGTGAACAACAACCAATCAATCGCTGAGCCATGATTCGCACTCTTAAACACAATTAAGCACAAACTCATGATGCACAAACCTGATCCTCCACGACTCAAAAAAACTGAACCAACATGCAAAACCGCTTTAAGCCTGAAAACAGCTAAATTAACCACGAATGCTTAAACTAACCAGCATTCATTGACTGCTGAAGGGAAGAAGTGGATGGAGGCAAAGCAGAAAAACGCGGATGTTCAGCACTTTAACCGTAGAGCGGCGACTTATGAGACTGCACGTAGCCAAGGCTACTTCTTCGACCGAATACAGAGGAAAGTCTTGAATTTAGCAAAAAGCGACACGCCTCAAGCAGTTTTGGATGTGGGCTGCGGCACGGGTCGATTACTCAGAAAAGCCAAGCAGCAGTGGCCAAGCGCACGGTTGATAGGGGTTGATGCCGCTGAGAAAATGATAGAGCAGGCTAATCAGCTTTTTCCTCAGGCTGAATTTCATGTTGCGATGGCTGAGGCGTTGCCGTTGCCTGACGCTTCGGTTGACCTTGCCTTCAGCACACTTTCGTTCCATCATTGGGCAGATCAGGCTAAGGGTGTCAGTGAAGTGGCTCGTGTGCTTCGTCCGCAAGGAAGGTTCTTGCTGGCTGACATCACGGTTCCACATTGGTTGTCTGTGTTTGTCAAGCATTTTAAGCATAACAGCCCAAGCCGAATCCGCGAAATCTTCACGGAGGCAGGGTTGACTGTTGAGTTGCAGCAGCGGCCGTGGCGTTGGTCACGGGTTCTCACCGTTACCGTGGGAAGGAAAAGTTGACTGGACAGGAGATTTAAGGCTGAATGGTTTTTATCACTGACGAACCCTTGTTTTTGGCTTCGGTGGTTTTGATTTCGCTTTCAGGCGTACTGATGCCTGGACCATTATTCGCAGTCACCATCGAGAAAGCCTCTAAACGTAGGGCTGCAGGCGCATTGATCGCCGTCGGCCATGCAATAGTTGAGGTTCCATTGATGGTTGTTATTTTTTTCTTGATAAGCCAGTTTAAGATTCCGAGTTACGTTCAGGTTGGGGTTGGGTTAGTCGGCGGCTTACTAATGATTATGATGGGTGTCCAAACGTTCAGGAAACGGAACTCCACGCAGGAGGCACCTGCCGGCACCAACAAGGATTCAGTGCTTGCCGGAGTTTACACGACAGCGGTTAATGCAGGCTTCATTTTGTGGTGGTTAACCATCGGCACAACCTTGATATTGAACGCTCAACTGTTCGGTTTAATCGGGTTTTCTCTGTTTGCTGGTGTCCATTGGCTCTGCGACTTCTCATGGTACACGGTTATAGCGTTGGCGATTTTCAAGTCTCAGCAGCTCTGGTCTCAGAGGTGGAATCAAGAGGTGAGAACGGGGATAACGCTTTTCTGCGTCGCAGTCTTCGTTGGCTTCGGAGTCTACTTCATGGGTTCAGCGCTTTGGTCATTGTTGGCATAGTTATATAGCCTTAGGAGGGCAAGTGGTACTTATGGAATTTCATATTGGAAAAGCAGTCGTCGAAATAATCAAGGGCGACATAACAGAGGTTGAGGCAGATGCCATCGTAAACGCTGCAAACTCGTCGCTGATGGGAGGAGGCGGAGTCAACGGCGCGATACATCGTAAGGGCGGACCTAAGATCGCGGAGGAGTGCAGGCGCATTAGGGAGACGGAGTGGCCTGATGGATTGCCAACTGGGAAAGCCGTCATCACCTCAGGCGGCAACTTGAGGGCGAAACACGTCATTCACACGGTTGGGCCAGTTTGGCTTGGCGGATTCCATGTTGAGGCGGAACTTCTGAAGCAGGCTTACAGAAACTCGCTTAAGCTTGCCGCTGCGAAAGGGCTTAAGGTGATTGCTTTTCCATCAATCAGCACTGGAGCCTACGGTTACCCGCTTGAAGAAGCAAGCCGCATAGCATTGAGTGCCGTGAAGGATTTTCTGGAGAAGGAGAGCAAGCTTGAAAGGGTTATTCTGGTTTTGTTCTCTGCGGGCGATTTTCAGCTTTACGTGGAAACGGCAAAGTCGATCTTGACTGACTAGCAGCTTTTTCGATGGTTAATCTTACCTCCCTTTTGTGAAGCGATGGGAGGTTGATTTTCCCACTGCGTCATACGCCAATCTCAGGGTGGGCTGTTGTAGCTTTGTCGCAGTCACACAGCCATAAATCATTCAGAGGGCACTTTTTGATTTAAGGGTGCAACGAATGAGAGAGCCAACGTTCACTTGTCCGTACTGCGACAGTCCGCCCTGGCGAAGCCGCTACCTGTTCTGGAGACACCTCAACGGCTGCGCGAAAAAACTGCAGAGCACTTCCGAAAAGGCTTGCATAAACACGGAAGGCTAAGAGCACCGATGGTTAATGAGCATTCTTGTCGGATTCGCATTCTAGATTTTAGCTGTTCAACAACTGCCTGAGGCTCTATCTTTTTGAAAATATTTATATATTAAAATTTACGATATGCGTTATTGATGAATTAAAAAGGGTAAAGTGTGGCAGTCTCAACCAATGTCAGGTCTTTCAAATTCGGTTTTGACGGGTAATTCGCCTCGTGGAGAAATGTTCGAAACTGCATTTGCATGCGCAGTTGACGATCTTCTCTCGTCTTTAGGAGAGAGCGCTAAACAGGCTATTTATGGTCACTTGAAAAACGCTCACGGAATAAGCAAAGAAGACATTCCATGCAAAATTGAAACCTTCGCGAACGCCATCGAAGAAACGTTCGGAGCAGTTGCAAAGGTGATGGAGATAAAAATAATCGAGAAGCTGCATTCAGAATACGCAGACTTTCATTATTCTCCGAAAACTGGCGAATTAAATTTTGTCGAGTACGTCACTGGTCTGCAAAACGATTTAGAGCTAAAGCCAAAAATCATTATTTTGTAGATAGCGTCTGACGGAAGCTCAAGAACTCTTTTTTAGCCATTTGTGGTTTGCAATTGAATCAACGAGTACGCGTCGTATTTTTTGTCTATCCGTTTTCTGCCTTCTAAATAGCAGAGTTCGACGAGGAAGCCTAAGCCCACGACGTTGCCGCCTAGTTTTTCGACAAGCTCAATGTTCGCTTTGACAGTTCCGCCAGTCGCCAATAAATCGTCGATAAGCAAGACTTTCTGCCCTTTTTCAATCGCGTCTTCATGAATCTCAATCGTGTCAGATTCATATTCTTTCGTATACGTTAAGTCAACGCATTTGGAGGGCAACTTGCCTTTTTTCCGAATCGGGACGAAACCCGCGCCCAGCTCGCAGGCTAAAGCGCCGCCGATGATGAAGCCTCTTGCCTCGTTTGAAACCACTAAGTCAACGGATTCCTTCCTGAAATGGTTCGCTAATTGCTTGACGCTTTCACGCAGGGCATCCTTGTCTTTCAAGAGGGGTGTGATGTCCCAGAAAACCACGCCTTTGAACTGTGGTATCCTTCTTATTTTCGATTTTAAGTCCAATTTTTTATCGGGTTTATTCACGTTCGCGTCCCCTGTTAGACGAATGCTCCCTTCAAAGCTTCGTCGCATTTGCAGGCGCGTTCATTTGGCAGTCTGGCAACGGTTTCGGCAATTATGTGTTTAACATTTTCAATGTTCGTCTTCATTATCTTAACAATGTCGTCCACGCATACCGGGTGATCCTTCCACACATCATAGTCCGTCACAGTGGACATTGAAGCGTAGCATATTTCTGCTTCTCTGGCCAGTACGCATTCAGGAACCAAGGTCATGCCGACGACGTCCGCGCCCCATTGCCGGTACATTTTGGATTCAGCCTTGGTTGAGAAGCGTGGACCTTCGATGCAGACGTAAGTTCCTGTTTCATGCATTTTGACGCCGAGCTTTTTGGCAACTGCGATGGCGTTTGTTCTCAGTTCGGGGCACATTGGTTCAGCAACGGTTATGTGGCAAACCTTGTCCTGCGTGTAGAATGATTGTTCCCGTCTTGTTGTTCGGTCGATGAATTGGTCGCAGAAGACGATTTCGCCTGGACGATACTCCTCCCGCAGCGAGCCGACCGTTGAAGGTGCCAGGATGCGGGTTACCCCGAGTTTCTTCAGCGCGGAAATGTTCGCTCTGACGTTGATGTCAGTCGGTCTGATGGTGTGTTTTTTGCCGTGCCGCGGCAGGAAGGCAACGCATTTGCCGCTTAACTCGCCCACAGTTATGGAGTCGGAGGGTTTGCCGTAGGGTGTTTCCACCATTATTTCCTGGACGTTCTTGAGGAGTTTAGGGTCGTAGAGACCTGTTCCGCCGATTATTCCAATCTCTGCTTGCATGCCAATTTGCGCCTATTTACTCTTGAACGTTGAACTTATAAAAATACCGATTAAATGCATTGGCTAGAGGGGAAAATCTATTCTTCTTTGTGCAAGTCTCAAGGATAGCAAACCCCACGAAAGAAAATGTTGATGGAAAAAAAGAAAATTTTTAATTGGCGTTCTTTTCAAGGAAGCTATTAAGAATTTTTGTTTTTTGCTCGATGAGTTCTTGAAGATCATTTTTTATTTTCTCAGTAGCCGACGCCAGCTCTGTTGCCTGAGTCACCACGGTGTCTGAGTTCTTTCCAACCGCCTCTGCTTCAGCCAGTATTTCTTTAGCTGAGTTCTCAACCTTGGATGCGTCGTCAACTACGCCATAAGCAAGCTTAGCCATTTCTTGAGCTTCGCCCACGACGCTTTTTGTTACCTGCTCGACTTGTTCTGCGGTTCCGGAAACGTCTTTTGCTATCGCTGCCATTTCTTGTGCAGCAGCTGTTTGTTCCTCTATGGCTGCGGAGGCTTCCTCTGACGCTGATGAACTTTCTTGAGCGATGCTGGCGACTTCTTCGATTGCTCTAACGACTGTGCTTAATTCGTCGAGTCCTCGGTCAACTCCGTTCGCAAGGTTGCTTACTTTTCCAGTCATCTCATTCATTATTGTCGATATTCCTTCAGCTTCCTGTATTGCGCCTAAAACCACGTTTGACCCTTCAACTGCGCCTGCTTGAGACTTTTGAGCGATGTTACTCGTCTGCATGCCCGCCTCTTTGATTCCTTTGACTAAGCTGATGGCTGAGCCTGCGGCAACTTTTGATTGGCCTGCTAAGCCCTTAACTGCATCAGCGACCACTGCAAAGCCTCTTCCAGCTTCGCCTGCTCTGGCTGCTTCGATTGCAGCGTTTAATGCTAACATGTTTGTTTGGCTTGCGATGTCTGAGATGGAGTTAGCCATTTGCCCGACTTGCTCGACTGAGTTGACCATCGAGGTGACAGCGTCTGAGACTTTGCTGATGTCATTCTTGATGTTCTCTATGGCTACGAGTCCTTTCTGGCCTTTCTCGTTGGCATCCTTAGACTTCTTTAAGGCGTCGTTAGTGACGGCTGAAGCTTCCTTAGCAATGACTCCGGCGTCATCCATGACTTTCTTTAAGGATTCAGTGCTTCGAGCGGCGTTCTGTGATAAACCAGCTAGTTTTTGCGCGCCCATGGATACTTGCTGCGAAGCATTGCTGACTTGCTGCATGCCTGTTGCCATCTGATTTGAAACGTTTGCAGCTTGCCGACCCATTTCAACTACTCTTGCGGTTGATTTGCTTGCGCCGTCTGCGCTTGAAGCAACCTTGTTGGCAACTTCTTCAACGTTCTTTGCGTTCAGGCTGACTTTGCCGACGATTTCAGCGGCGCTTGTTGCTAAATCTGCAACCTTTTTTGCTGAATTTTCCGCCTGATAAGCCAAGTCTGCAGCTATGGCAGCTTTTTGAAGGGGTTCATCAACTTGGATGTTAATTTTTTCGGCAACCGCTATCGCGTCTTGAAGTGCTTCGACCACTTGTTTTTTGAGTTCCTGGTTTTCCTGCATTAGACGTTTATTTTCTTTTTCAAGTTTTTCTAAAAGTTTGTCTTGTTCTGGATTACGTTTTTCCCGTTGTTCATCGGTCATTTGTGAATACTTTCCAATGGAGTTAATGCTGAGTTGTTTAGCCGTTTGTTTATAAAATAATTATGAATACGGGGTATTGATTTGAAATTAAAGAAATTGGAAAGTATTTGTAGAATAGCTTGACCGTTGTTTCTTCTGGATGCCCATTGAAGTGGGTGCGCGTGTTCAATGAAATGTGGAGTCTGAATTCAGATTTTGAAGTCGTAATAATATTATATATAAAGGGTCAGAATTGGGTAGCAACCCCTAACATTGGAAAATAAGGTGAACCCCCACAAATGACTCTTGCATTGGAAAAACAAGAATTAATGAAGGTCTACGACAAGCAAACGGAAGCTTGGAAACTGGTAAAGAAGGACCACGCTTACAACGAGCAGTTGTTAACCATCGAAGAGACTCTTTCGAGATTTGGACTCTTAAAAAACGAGATTAAAGTTTACTTGCATCTTGCGAGAACCGGCGAAATGAAGGCAGGAGAGATAGCGGAGGCAATCTCACTTCACCGAACTGAAACCTACAGGATCCTGAGGGACTTGGAAAAAAGGGGCGTAGTGTTTTCTATTTTTGAGAAACCGCTAAAATTCACAGCTGTTCCTTTGGACAAAGCGATTGATTTGCTTGTAGACGCACAGAAAATAAAAATTAAACTCTTAGAGCAGGAAAAAGCGAGCCTGGTAAAACTCTGGCAGTCGATACCTCAGCCGAAGGTCGTTAATGCGAAAAAAGAGCTTTTCCAAATGCTTGAAGGCGAACAGCAAGTGCTCATGAAGGCAAATGAACTGCTTGAAAGATGCGAGAAGGAATTCCAAGTTTTTGCTCCAGCAGACTATCTTGCGCAGTTGTTCTACAGTGATTTTTCGGATATGCTAAAGAATTACGCTAACAAGGTTAAAGTGACTTTAGTTACTGATAACTCGCTTAAAAGCGCTTATTTCCTCGGACAACTGAAATGGCTAAGTGAGTCAGGACGGATTACTGATGACCAGAGCTTGCCCTGCTTTATGATATGCGACAGCAAAGAAATACTAATCATATTCCACGAAAAAGACAGAACAAATGACGAAGACACGAAGAAGAAGGATAAAACTGCAGCCATATGGACAAACTATGATGCATTCATCAAAGTCCTCGGCATGCTTTTCTCCAAACTCACCGCAGCCTGATCAGCAAACAGCTTCTTTTTGTTTCAATTTTTTTCTTCAATGTGGAATCGAACAGCGCAATCGATGAGTCTGAAAAGCCATAAAGGGAGAGTCTAAGCGACGAGAAAGACGGGACTTTTTAAGAAGTTACATCTGCGAGCTCGGGAATGCTAGGTGCTTCAACCCATCTCTTTCCCGCGTCTGTTAGTTGCTTACGAAATTCCTGGCTTGGAAGCATGAGCAAGAACCCGTTTGCAGAGCTTTGGTTTCTCTTGAATTGCATCTGGAAAATCAAGGCGGACTGCGACTGAATCATTTGCTGGGCTAAGAACACGTCGATTATGGCTTCAAAGTAATCCGTGAAGACGTTGGGTTTTGTGGGAACTATCGTCATCTCGACAAAGTTCGCTATTGAGCCGTAAAAGGCACAGAGCATCATGGATCCAATTTCCTCAACAGCTGACTCCACAATTTCTTGACTCACGGGCGTTGAGTAATCCGTCATTATGCAAGCGATCTTCTTCGCTTCTTCAGCGTCAAAGACTATCAGCGAGTCGCAGCCAGGTTCAGTCGCCAACTGCATGTGAACCGCTGTTACTCGACTATCGGGGGCGCCGCAGAGCCGGGCAATTAGATAAGGCGGCCCAGTTTCAAGTTTGGGGACGCTTATCTGAATAGGTTGTTTGGTTAATTTAGACAAAACTGTTGCTGCATGTCCCGATCCGATATTTCCTATCTCAGTGAGCACTCGAAGGTCCGTGCACATTGCTAGAGCCTCCAAGAGTTTCTCGGGCTCGAAAGGTTTAACCACGAAGGCTTTTGCGCCTGCTTTCATAGACTCGTTGATTAGACTAGTCTCATCCAGCGCGCTGCAAATGACCACTTTGGCTTGAGGGTCCTCCTTCACTATTTTTTTTAGAGCATCTATACCGGTTTTCGCGATTTTTCCTTCATTCATCACGATGTCCAAGAGCAAAATGTCGGGTCGAAGTTTAAGGTACTGTTCGATGGCTTCGTCGCCGTTTGACGCTTCGCCCATGACTTCGTAACCCGATTCGATTAGAATTCTCTTTAAGAGATTTCGCATGTACGCATTGTCATCTGCTAAGAGAATGGTAGCCACCTATATGTCATCTCTGATGGAACATCAGTCTGATTTGAACTATATACCATTTGTGAATCTTTAAACTTCATAATGGTTATGAATTCCAAATGCATTTTTAGGCGATGAGAAATTAATATTTGAGGAACGTACGATTCATTTTCAAGCACTCAGCTGCGCTCTTTAATTCGTTTTTCACGACCGATTTTGCGAAGCGAATCGGAACACTAAATGCATAGAGATTATCTGGGTTATCGGCGTTTTGTCGGCACTGACTTCTTAGCGAAATTTAGAGAACCACAATTGAGAAAGCGACTAAAGCATCAAGTGCAAAAACGTTCATGTGGATGAATTCTAAGCTTGAGAGACCATTATGATGGGTAGCTGAGATTTACCACGTAGAACATGTATCGAGCCTTGCCGACTAGCGCGGGTTGACCAGGCGGGTCAGTCCACCCAACCACGACATACTGGTTCTTTCCAGTTTCAATTATCCCATAAGCTTCTTGATAACTGCGTTTCCCTGAGTGCAACTCCAAACGACTTGCCCTGAATCGTTGATTTTGAAGAGCCAAAAGTCACGGTTACCTGCGCCGAAAGAAAAAGTGAAGCCGCCTACCAAGTAGCCGCCGTCTTGTGAGGGAGTGATACATGACGGCGAATCTGCGTTCTTGCCGTCGACTGTTTTAGCGCGCGTAAAGCGTTTGTTATTGTGTGTTGGTACATGTTACTTTCGCTCCAACTATTATGCCTCGTTGGTCTTGACAATACATTGAAACAATTATAGGGTCGTTCGGTTGCACTGTTTCAGCTGTAAATGAAACGGTGTATGATCCATCGTAGAAGCTTGTTATTTTTGGAGAATTGATTTGGGTCCAATTTTCAGTTGAAAGTGATCCATCTTCATAGTAAAATGTGAAGTTTTGCGCGAGGGCAGGTTCTCCTTCGTTCAGTACGTTAACTCTTAAGTTTACTTGGTTTAAGGTACCGTTAAGTTGCACGTAACCTCCGCTTAAATTGGCTTGTGAGATAACGTTCACGCCGTATTCCAGACTGGAAGTTGATGATAGTCCCGTGGAGTTAAAGTCAAAAGTGACATAAGCACTTGAGATTCCTTGTCCATCTGTGCTCCCTGAAATCCAGATGCCATTTTGGTAGCCATCTTCGTTTAGCGGCGTGAAATTCATTTGGAGTATAGATTGGTACGAATTGGAAGTGATTGCTGAATCCACTTTGTTAAGGTCAGCCGTTAAAATGTTGGGGTTGCCGCCTTTTGTTATGTTTGCCAATGCGCTGATCAATGTGTTTCTTATGGCTTGTAGGTATGCTGAGAAAACGTTGTTTGTGTCGATGCCACTTGCGGGTACATCCTTTTCTGTTTCAATAACGAAGATGACTGTTGAAAGTAAGACCAACGCTACCATTAATGCTGTGATTACAATCACTTGACCTGAGTTAGCGCGTCTTAAGTCGCGGTTTTTCATGTTGATCCCAGCTGTGACAATTGTAGCTGCAATATGTAGATGCTAAATGTGTTGTTTTGGCTAGCACAAACATAATCTGCCGAAACAATATTGTTACTTACAGCTCCACCGTTGCAAATAGGAAATCTGTTTAGAACATTCATGTTTGCATCAAATACTGTTAAGTTAAACCAGACGGTTAGCGGAAGGGCAGATTCAATTGAGGCTTGGAGACCTGTCCAGTCTCGGTTATCGCAGAGTGTTGCCAGATGCCCGTTGCTGTCTAAGCTCAGCAGGACATTCTGGGCGGTTGAAGCAAGATTTCCCGTTGGATCTTTCAAATTCGGCTGGGCTGGAATCATCGAAAGGCAGGACATTAATAACAGTGAAGCCAAAAACGCCTCTATCACACGCACTACCCCTTTCTTGTCTTTCAGCAATTTCATGAGGCAAGACCTCCTAAACTTACGTCAAGCTTGTAGAGGACGCCGTTTACTGTGACAGTGTAGCTGAAGACGTTTTGTTGTGAACCAGAAAAGTCTGACCCTGCCTTGAGGGGCACTTGTGGGTAGGAAACCCATTGTTGAAAGTAGGTGCCGTTGTCGGAGCCGCATGCAACTATGATTAAGGGGCTTTTGTCGACCAAGTTTGGGATTGCACATTGCGTGGCGCCAGACGTGTATGCAAGGATCTGCTGGTAAGCATACGAGAAGACATAGCTGTTTTGGATTATTAACCCTGAGGAGTTCGTGATGAAGTTCAATTCGTGGTTAAGGGGGCTTAGGGTTAGGAAACTGCTGCTCGGGACGGTTTCTTGGGCTGAATCGGCGAGGTTGTAGATTGCGTACGAGGTTATTCTATCGTCAAATGAGGCTCTTGCAAAAACAATGATCAAAGCGTTGCCTCTTGCCGCAGTTGGAATTTGAACTGTAATGTTGGCGCTCTCAACGTTTGAAGTGCTGCTTGATATGTTGAATATATAATTGTTTGCCACGACGTAAGAGTTTAGGCTGGCGGCTACAGGTTCAGAATCGATGCTGGTTGAAACTGAAAGGGTAAAGTACACGTCGCTGCCTGATGTGAAATTGCCAGCTTGTTCAAGGTTTATGTTCATAATTTGAGAGACCGTTATGCCTACGGCGAGATTGTTCAGTTTGGCGGCGTTTTCCATGTCAAAGTAGGAGATGGAATCGTTGTTCAGGCTATTTAGCCGAGTAATCTTATCGGCATCCAGCACGTACGCAAGAGTAGAGGGGCTTGCTGCTAAACCAAAGTCGGATGGAACATTGCTGCTTGTTCCCCAGTTGCTCGGCGTCCCAGGGCTTGTTACGATGTGGTCGGCTATGGCTTGGAGGTAGCTTTGCTGGTTTATGTTTTTGGTGTTGTCTATTCTGGTCTGCATTGTTGAGGTTACGAAGCCAGTTGCAATTAACGCCGCTGCCAGTATGATTGTGCATGCGAAGAACGTGTCAAAGGAACTGGTCGGCAAAGCGTTACTTCTCCTTTAGGAGCCTACATTCGGGTTTAATCCGAATTTGATAGGCATGAACGCGCGTCCCAAGATGATTTGAGATACGATAAGCGACACGTAGGCTATCGATGCCAGCAGTGCTGCGTGTTTGAATCCGGCGCCGAAGTTGCCTTCGCTGATTTTTCCAATGAAGAAGCCTGAAATCCAGCATTGAAGGATTATGCCTACGGAGAAGATTCTAAGTTGACTCGTGATATCTATTGAGGCGGCTGGCAAAACGCTGGTACTGACGACGCCTGAAATCATGCTGCTGGTTAAAGCTACTATGGTTGTGGTGACAGCAATTAGTACGCTCCACATGACGGCAAGAAGCACATAGGGTTTCAAAACTTCTCGGCGATTAATCTGAAGTTCCCGCTCTTTCTCGCTATATTCTGAAAGAATTTCCAGAGATTGAATTGAGTTGCCACCGATTTCAACGGTTTCGACGACCAATGCGAAATTAACTACGACAAACCAACTTCGGATTTCCTTGCGTATGTTTTCAAAAGTTCTTCTTAAAGGAATTCCCCATTCGATTTGGCTCCGCATTAAATCCAGAAACTTCGAGAAGGGACCATAATCCTTTCTCTTTGTAGCTTGAACTATGCTTTTTTCAGGTGAGAGCCCTATTTTCTGTGACTCAGTTATGTCGCGGATGAAGCTGGGTATTGAGTCTTCGGCGTTGTAGTTGATTTTGGAAATGCGGTAATATTGGAAGGCAATCGGCATTGAACACGCAACTAAACAAATAGTTGTGATTTCAGGTAAGCCTATTGGACCTAATCCATGCGAAAGCGAAGGAACCGCTGCAAAGACACCTATCACGGCAAATCCGGGGACGACAAACATTATGGCTTTTCTGTAGATATCGTTTAAATTTAGAAAAGAGCTTCTTTGCAGGTTATGCGCCATCATGATGAAGACAACTGACATTAGCGGCATGAAGACGAAGGCGATTAGGTAAGATACAACTGGGGAAATGGCGAGTGAAGCGCCTCCCATCAGCTGTCCAATGTTTGATGCGGCTAAAACAACGAAGAGAATGTAAGTGCAAAGTACAACGATTAGCATGACGGAGTAGGCTTCAACCAGCGTCACGATTCTCTCAATCGAGCGGTTAAGGCCGTTAGTCCTCAGTTCAAAGATTGCTTTAAGCTCGCTCTTCATGTAGTCAACCAGTTTTCCGCCACTTCTGATCGAGGAAACAAAACCGCCCAAAAAGTTCCTGTACGATTTCGATGGCGTGGTTTCGGCTCGCAAAAGCATAACGGTTAACGGGTCTTTACCTAAGACCTCGACTTGACGCACAACTTCGTCCGCTTCTTTTTTAAATGTTGGAAGGAAGGATAGCTTTCGCATTTTCTTCCAGCTTTCATAGGGAGATACGCCGCTTGCAGCCAGAAGAGTAAAAACCATCAATGCAAAGGGCAGTTCCGATTCAGTTTTCTCTTTCTCTTCTCCGCCCGCTTTGGTGAAGGAACCAAAGATTTTACCGATGAAACCGCCAGGCGCCGCCATCTCAGTGCTCCTCCTTTAAAGACTCTTTGATGGCTAACTCTGCAATGTTAAGTGAACTGTTAAGCGCCTTGTGTACACTTCTGAAGTCGCGAAGGTTTTTTTCAACCATATTCAGCAGAATCTGTTTTTTTCGCTCAAACTCCTGTTCAACGACGCTTAAAGGTGTATCAAGGTTTTTGGCGATTTTAGTGAAAAGGTAGCTTTTATCCAAGGTTTGCTGGAAGGTGTCTGTGGATAGGTTCCAGTTGAAAACTTCGATTGGGACGCCGTTGTTGTCGATTTCAGCGATTTTAACAAACTTACGTGAGGAAACCTTTCTGTCCTGCGGGTTGGTGCTTAACGCTTTGACTTGCTTGACAACTATGACACAGTTCATCAGGGACAAAATTGTCTGCGGGATGTTCATGGGCGGCTGGGTAAGCCTTTTTATGACTGTTTCCACGTCGTCAGCGTGCATTGTGCATAATCCACCGTGGCCTGTGGCTAACGCTTGGAAGAGAACGTATGCTTCTTCACCTCTGATTTCGCCTACGAGAATCATCGCTGGCCTATGCCTAACCGCCGACTTAATCAGGTCGTAGAGCGAGACTTCCCCTTGGCTGTCTCCGCCGAACCCTGTTCGCGCAATGGTTGAAACCCAGTTTTCCTGGGGAAGATTGATTTCTTGTACTTCTTCAACTGAAATCATTTTGTAGTCTGGGCGCACAAGGCATGCGATCGCGTTCAGCGCGGTAGTTTTTCCAGCGCCTGTGGGACCGACAATCATGACTGACATTTTGTTTTCCATGAGCATCCAGAGGTAGGCGCCGATTGACTCATCGATTGTTTCGTTGATTATCAGGTCCACTATGGTAAGTGGATCTTCCCTAAATTTCCTGATGGTAAAACTTGTTCCGGCAGGAGTCGTTTCTTTCCCGAATGAGATGGAAAGCCTATGTTTTCCCGGAAGCGTCAAGTCAACTATCGGGTGAGCTATGCTCACGTGTTTGCCTTGGCGGTGGACAACCCGCGTTATGAAATCGTCAAGTTCTTCCTCTTCCGCGTAAATGATGTTGGTTCGTGCGTTGGCGTATTTTCTATGGTAAATATACACTGGTTTGTTGATGCCTAAACAACTGATGTCTTCTATTAATGGGTCACTGATTAAGCCGTCGATTTTTCCGTAGCCAATCAAGTCTTTTTCAAGGTAATAGATGATTTTCCGTATGCCTACTTGGTTAGCGCTTTCAAAAGCATTTTTATGTTCCGCTATGATTAGTGGAAGCTGCCTGTGGAAGGAGTCAGCCAAGGTTTCCTCTACATTAGGGGCTTTGAGCTCGTATTCGAGGATGTTTTTTAGCTGCTTGTAGGATTCTCGTTCTTCTTTTGTAAGAGCAAGTTCGTCAACAGCGTAGAAGTAACTGCCTTCAGAGTCATCTTGGAACACCCATGCGTAAGAGTACGGCGGGTTAAGGGGGTAACTTTCAACTTGAACGTAGCCTTCAGGTACCTGGTAGCCCTGTATGCCCAAGTATGCCACGAGTTCCTCGTCTGAAATCTTAACTTTAGCTTCCAACTCTTCCTGATTCTTCTTCCCTAACTTCATCTTTAATAATCACCCGATAACGTTAGACGTACAGTTTGATTCACCCAGTAACATTGTAGAAGAGGCCTGCCCCAACCGCTAACGAAAGTTCCAGATGCGGCAACATTGGCTGGTACGCATAGTTGTTGTTGACTTTGGATAGCGGCTGCTCCGAACCCTGATTCAACCCATCCACTGGACGAGTCATTAGCCAGGTATATCCAGTACTCCTGATTCCCAACTTGGGACGGAAGATTCAGAAATTCAGTGATGTTTTGTCCGTTTTGGGTTACTTGATTGATAAGAGTTAGGCTTTGTGTTGCCACGTATTCATCAATGTTGCATAGCTGTTGGCTTGCAGACTCATCTCTTAGGTTTACCATCGCAAGGCTGCAGGTGGTAACTATTATTGTGCCAACGATTAGGGCTGCAAAAATTGAGTACATGTAACCTGGAATTATCGTCACCATTATTACTGGATCCACCTCTGGATTGATACGTTCGAAATTACGATTTCCATGTTGATTATTGCGCCCTGAGACGTACGTGAAATGGGAACAGAAACGCTTCCAGTGGCACCGTTTAGATTCGAATTTATCACAAAGTTTTCAGGTTGGTCAGAAACATGGTAGGTTTCTGTCGTTAATTGTGCGGTTTTACAGGATATTTGAAGGGGAAGATCTCCTCCCAGCGCTATTGGATCCGAAGAGTTCAAGTTGACTATGTAGATTCGAATATTGTTGACTTCTTCACCATTTTGCGTTCCAGCGGTCGCATAGGTTACCGTTGGCCGATACTGTAACTGGATCATAGGTCCCGGAAATCCATCTGTTATGTAAAGTTGACTTGGTGACGAGCCAGTTTGGTTGGTGATTGGTTGGCTATCTCCTTCCAGATAAAGGCCTGATTCTAATGAGCCTATAGACGGAAGCACATAGGTAACTTGCCCAATAGGCGAGTTAAAGACAGTTTGGTCGATGCCTGAATTGTCACTGACAGTGATCGTCAAGGTATTGCTAGTTGGTTGAACGTCTGTTGTTCCGCCTGAATCACTCAAATCAATCGTGCTTGAGGAACCAGGCTGCCCTAAAGTTGAAAGAATAAGGTTGTCCAAAGACACGAAGTTTTGTTGAGCTGCCGAAACCTTGAGCCCCTCACCTTGCATAGCGAGGTTTTGAACTGAAAAGTAATAGGTAGTTGCTACGAGACCAAGGGTTGTGACGAGCAGAATAAGGAATGTAACTGGCAGCGCAAGTGCACGTCTAGATCGAATGTGCCTTCTGCAGAGGCGAATACGCAAGATTGATGCCAATTACATCTACTCGTACATGTGTATTTACAATTGAAAAGCGGAAAGAATGGATTAAGCCATTTGTGTGTATAAACAATTTACGTATCATTTCAAAACTGCATCGAAAAACTTGGATAAACCCGAAAATGATTTCTCGAAAAATGAAGTTTTGTAAAAAAGAAAGAAGAGTGGGGGATTGATTGCTCTTTTAGCTTCTTAAGCTAAAGATGTGGATGTTGCTTGGACGTTTGTCTCTTGGTAGTACATCGCGTTCGCGGTGAAGACAGTGACGCCGATGGTTGTGCCTATGTCGTTGATGCTGACACTAACGGGGCTATAAATGTATACCTGTATCGAGTCGCCGGAAGATAATATTATGGGTGTGGCAGTTGCTGTTAGAACATAAGGTGATGCAGCTACATCGGTGGAGCTTAGCGGTGCTGGGTCGGTGCCTGTTGCGGCTGAGTTGTTATAGTACACGTTGGTGCCAAAGGTGCCTGCTATACCACGCACTTGAATCGCGTTGATGACAACGTCACGTCCACCAGTATTCTTAACAAGCACTGCAGCTTCCGATATCCCAGTGTTGTCAACCCAGACATGTGTGTAAGAAAGCTGTAGGCTTTCTTGTTGGACTCGTGTGCTGACGACGTTGATTGCAAAGTAAGTTACGACGCCTGCGAGAAGCACTGAAACGACAAGGATAATCAGCGTAGTTACGACTGTACTGAGAGCCAAACGATTCCTTAGTATTTTCCTCATTTATTTTTAAACTCCTTGAAAAGAACTTAGCGCAAGGTTCGGATAAGTAAACTTGTGCGTAGACTCATGCGACACATAACAAAATAATGTGAAATCTAAGACAAATCAATCATAAATCTGGAAAATGAAAGATTGAAAGGCGCTGGATATTGCGGATAAGTAGCCCGCAGATTTATGTCGCTGGTGCCGCTTGGACGTTTGTCTCTTGGTAATACATCGCTTGTGCAGTGAAGACCGTGAATCCGATGGTTGTGCCTACGTCGTTGATCGTGACGCTGTTAGGGCTATTTGTATATATAATCATGACGCCGCCTGAAGGTAGCACTAATTGGCCTCCCGCTTGGGCAAGGGCGTTTGCAAATATTGGGGTACCAGTTGGGGTACCATCTGATGTGACTTCAGTAGCGGTTACTGGATACGTTTGATATGGCAAGAGCATACTCAAACCTTCGTCCGGGGTAGTGCCCGTATTGACTGCGTTAAGGTAATATACGTTTGTCCATGTTACGGGAATTCCGCGTACTTCTATTTGTTTGATGACTACGTCCCGACCGCCGAGATTCGATACCATTATCGCGCCTTCCGCGTTACCTGCTGAGTTAACCCATATGTGTGCGTTTGTAACCGATAGGCTTTCCTGTTGGACTCGAGTGCTGACTACGTTTACGGCAAAGTAAACCAAGACGGTTGCGAGCAATATTGATACTACTAGGATGATTAGTGTGGTTATTACCGTGCTTAGTGCGCGACGGTTTCTTATTAGTCGAATCATTTGCTCTATTTCACCTGTAGCATTTAGAACAGACCTTTCCTTATAAATATCTTCCGTAACAAGATTCAATATACAATATAACGCTTAACAATAAGAAAGACCAAACAAACTCCAAAATATGAATCACAAATAACCCACAAAAGCCAGAAAAATCGCTGCTAGATCATTAGAGGAAAACTTTGCCGATTTCAAAACAAATTCCGCACAATCAGGGCTCCAAAGGTCTTAAAAGTTTTGAAGCAGAAAAATTGTGAATTTAAATATTGATTCAGCCTTCATAACTAATATTGTCCACCGATGCTATACCTAACGCTTGCAAGCTGATTTAGCCATGCCCCCTAAAAACAATCGCCTAGCGACAATTCTATCGCTGATTACAGTTGTAGCGTTGATAATCAGCCCGTTGGTCATGGCTTCAACGACCCACTCCAAAACTTCAGGCACATCTTCCAGCACTCAAACATCCACCGTCCAACTGACCACAACTTCAGAGTACCTCAAGTTTGTGTACAGCTTTGTCAGCAGCCAAGGAAACTGCACTTACATTGAAAAGCCGATGTTCCCTGTTCTGATTAACGATTCCCAAATAGCAATCGGCGAAAACTGGACGGTTATTTGCCCACTTACGGCAGGCCACAACTACCACATCTATTTTTACGGATCCTACATTAACATGTCGTCCGTGGCAAAAACGGACTATGACGTATACGTTTACGACCCGCAGGGAAAACTGGAGAGCACCCACACTGAGTCCGCTGGTCTCCCTGAACACTTAGGCACAAACGTTACGGACCCACTTTTTACGCCGACGCTTACGGGAAACTGGACGTTTGTTTTGAGGAATAATCCGGTTGACAGCCACAGCGCGCAGGAAGGCACGTTTATGATTGTTGAAAACCTCCAGACCGACATGTGGTACACGACTCCGATGGAAGGCACAAATGATAACAAGACAAGTTTCTACACAAACTGGACCTACGAGTTTGAAACCAACTCGTCAAGGGTTCAACTGTACGTGCAGGTTCCAGGCACGCTGGACATGTACGAAGCCAGACTCTACTTGATGAACAACGCGGAGTCCCCGACCCTGGATGGTTTCCCGCTGCCTTGGGAAGCAGGCTTGTACGGCAACTTGACAGGTTCCGTCGGCGGCTACAACTTCGAACCCAACAGCTACAGAGGCGTGGCATACGCAAGCTGCGAGTACATGGGGCAGCCGATGTTTCTGAATTACACTTCACCCAACAAGGGAGCAAACCTCTACCAGTTAGTGCTCATGGGTGAAGTAGGGCAAGGAAACGTAACTTTCATGCTGAAGACCAATTTTGAAAACGGTACCCTGACTCCCCAAACAGTTCCAAACAGGGTTTATACTGGCAATGCGACTCAAATCGCTTATTCAGCCAACGATACATTATCTTTGGCTCAGCTTTCATACACCACTGACGATTGGAACAGTAGCGGCACGATTGAAATGCAAGTCAGCAACCAAACATGCAGCACTACGATTCCAGGTCAAAAAGCTCAGACTTTCGTGCAATACAGAATTAACGCAACGGACATCATGGAAACTGAATGGTATGCGTCGGGAAACTACACCGTGAAAGACGCTGCAAACCTCAACATCACCGTAAAACAGGATAAAATAATGCTGGGAAAAAGCATCATAGTCGAGGGAACTTTAACGCCCTGTGTTAACGGGTCGGTAGTTTATGTCCAGTTCGCAACTTCAAGCTCTATCAAAATCTTGAACTGCACAGTTAACAGCGGCAAATTCACTGCAAGTTGGGCACCGAAATCGTCAGGGCTTTGGTACGTAAGCGCACGCACAAACGAGACGCAATCAGCTTTCGGCGCCTACAGCCAAGATTTACCGGTGACAATTACCCCGCCTCCACTGTACATCAGATATTCAATGTACCTTATCATCGGGTTCGTCGTGCTAGTGGCGGTGTGCGGGGTTGTCTACTTCTTAAAAGCCAGACAAAGCTGAACGACTAGAGAATAAACGCTCCAACTCCTGGCGGCGCTGCGTTTTGAGCTGCTTTGCAAGCCAATGCCAGAGCCATGAGTTGGTCGTCATGTTTCCCATGCGGATGCCAGAACTTGAGATGAATCCGCTCCTGCGCCGTCTTAGGCTGGAGATAGGCGTACTCCTGCTCGTTGACCTGCACGATCAGAGCTTTGTCGTCCCCCGCGATTTTCAGCCTCTTCTTCTCCATCAGCAGCTTAACGTTGTTCAGCATGCTCTCTTTCTCCGCGTCCGTGAAGAAGACGCCCTCAACCGAAGGCACCTGAATATTGTTTAGCTCGTCAACGATGGCGTCGCCTATGCCGCCCTTGTCAACGTCAACCCTCTCGAAACTGAATATCTGCTGAGCCCTCGCCACGTAGCCGATGACTTCAGGGTAGCTTGTGCCCAAAGGAAACTGATGCTTATGCACCAGTCTTATGTCCCCGTTCTGGCTCTTCTGAACCACGACAAGCACGCTGTAATCCATCTGCTTGCCCAAATCCAGCCCAGCGTAGTATGGTCCAAGGAGTTTCTGCTCTGGCCTGACCTTTTCAATGTCCTCGATGTACGCTTGTGGCGAGTCTGGGTTGCCCAGTTCGGGGTCAACGCAGGACACGACTAGGTCCATGGGGAAGAACGTGTGCTGTGCTTCCACCCATAGCCCTTCAACCTCACGCTGCCACTCCTCATGAGTCATCACCTCTTTCCACTCGTCAAGCTGCGTTGGGCTAACAAGCGGACTCTGATAGCTCGCATAATGGTGCACGCTGTAGCGTTTCGTATCCAGGAAGGCTTTTCGGAAAACGTGGTCTGAACCCATCGGCGTCCCACTCATGACCAAACTCGCGCCTGGCTTCGTGAGCATCATCATAATCTCGCTAGTTATCATCTCGCCTGGCACGATTGATGCCTCATCGATGAAGACGTAGTCAGGATGGTAGCCTCTGAGCTTATCTTTGGAGCATGGCAAAGCAACGATTTTTCCTCCCAGCGGAGGCTTGAGCTTTATCACTGTCCGCGTAGTCCCAGGGCGCTGCATCATCTGCCGCATCAGCGGGTTATTCATGATCGTGAAGAAGCAGTAGTCAAACATTATCATGGATTGCCGCTGGGTGCTGCTTATAATAAGGCTCTCCACCTTCGGCTTAGTGTAGAGAAGCCACAGGTTTTTTCTGCTAAAAACGAGGCTTTTACCCCATCCGCGCCCACAGACCGCGACCTGCCTTGGGCTTGCATCGCTTAGCAGTTTTTGGTGCTCTGGCGCGTTGGCTAGCCATTTGTCGCCGCACATGAGAATGGCGAAGAAAATTGGGTCAGAGACAAGTTTGCTGGCTATTTCCTTGTGGGCAAGTAGCTGCTTTAGGGCGGTGGGCTTCTGCAACAGACTCTCGCAGACCGAAGCTGCAAAGGCTAGGTCGCTCGTCACTTTTCCGATGAAAGCCGTCTCATCCAACTGCGGTAATCCCTTCTTATCGCGCAACGGACGCTGGGTGTAACATCCCGTATGAAATCGCCCAACGTGGTATCTTCAAACTCCGCGCTCTCACCCTTCTGGCTCATCAGCTTGTTTAGAAGGCTGGCATGATAAGCGATGGCGTTGGCAACCCGAGTCTTCTCCTCGATTGACAGCTCCTTCTTTTTCAGCGTCCGCTTCAAATCCCGAAGAATCTGCCACTCAATCCTGATCAGCTTGTCTTGGCCGTCTACCTGTTTTGCTGCGTGCAACAGCTACCCCTCGGTCTAGTATATGCTTCTAATAGGATCCAAATATGATTCAACATTGTTCAACATGCTTCCAAGATCGCACTAATCCACATGAAACAAAGCTTTTTTACATACAAAAATAACGGAAACAGCTGTTTTCCCTTAATAAGCCATTGCTGAAACGACATATCCGAACAGGGGAGGGGGAACTGAAAGTGAACGGGATTTCTGACCTACTTTGCCTTCATGCGATTCGCACCCACCACTAGTTCTTGAAATGGCTGAGGCTGTTATCTGAGGAACAAAATCTTGAGCTATCTTTTCTTAGTGCCGCAAGTTTTGCCTCTGAAATCGGCGATTATACGCAAGAAAACACATTTACCCATATAGTATTACTTCTGCCCGCTGCTTTTTGGGATTTTGCGGTAAAGAAGAATTGATACAAACGCAATTGCAAGCCCAAAGACTACTGCTAGAGTCACTACAACTGTGACAAAGGTAGTCAAGGGTACATAGGTGGCTGACACGGTCGAATTTGGTACGGATGTAGCGGAGGGTGAAGCGGTTGAAGAAGACGGCGAAGTTGGAGTGGCAGATGAACTTGGGCTCGTATTGGATTGGGGTATTCCAGGGGTCGTTAATGTTTGAGCGTCACTCCATTCGCTGGTTTGACCTGTCCAAACCGTATTGTAGATTATATTTTGAAAAATAGGTTCGACAGTTTCTGTCGTGCTGGAGTATCCTATGAAGGCTTGTACTCTTAGGTCGATTTGACCGCCCGGCGGCACCTCTAACGCTATTTCTCCCGAGTTTCCGTTGTAAGCAGTGTTCGTAGCGTTATTTCCACCTAAACCGAATGTTAGATCGGTATAGCTTGAGTCCGACGCTGGGAAAAACGTCATGGTGTTGAAATCACCTTCGCTATCTTCAACGCTGTATGTAATGTTGGACCAGTCGGTTGTGTAATGTCCTTTGGTTTGTATCAAATAGTACAAGTTGAGGGTTTTGCCGTTAGACGTTGAGGAAAACGGCTGGTTTTTGATTGACATAATCAAAGACTGGTCTACCACGAAGTATCCAGCGGTTTCAACCACGGTCTTTCCTGTATATGGGTCTATGCCATAGGTCGGCTGAACATTGTAGGAATTGTTCACAAACGTGCAAGTAAATTGTGGAACGGTTGGTGTGGTTTGGGCGAATGTAGGTTCGAATGCTACGATGCTTAGAATTAACAGAAAAACAATTAGCAACCAAACTTTCCTCATTCTAACAGCCCCAATATTAATATTTGGAAACTGTTTCCGATAAAAGGCTATTCGTAAAAGTTCCTTGACTGAAAATAGTCAAAGTTTATTGACTAAGAATTAAGCTGTTTTCACGCTTTGCAGATTTAAGACTTGTTCAGGTAGCCCAAAAGTAAAAAACGTACTTGAGGCACCTTGTTAGATTATGGTCACATTTGGGTAATAATTTAAAAACTCTTCAACGCTATTCACGATAAAGCAATCAAGAAGAGAATAGAAAATAAGAAAGGTTTGCCATAAATCCAATAACTGCCCTAATAAAAAACCCCTCTATCTCTCTTCTTGATTGCTCTTTTTAAAATCAAGGTGCTTCTTTGCTATGCAGATTTAAGACTTATCCCTGAATTTCCAGCTTACCGAGACCATTATAGCGCCTTAATGGGTTCAGTTGCGAATTGCCTTTTCGTTTGGTTAACTCTTTCTTTAGCAATTCAATAACTTCAGGAATTTCTTTGTCTATAAATTCTCTCATTTCAGCTATTATATTCGCCAAAGGCGTCTGAATTTTTCCTTCAGCATCACTTATGCCAAACTGCTTGTCAAATAGTATCCCTAAATTTTGAAATTCACATTGATTATTCTTGTTTTTGATTTTGGAGTATAACGTTAACAGTCTGTCAAGCAGCTTTTTATCAAAGTCAAAAAGTATACCACTATTGACAACTTGAGACCATGCATCTGTACTAAGCGTTTTGTAATAGGCATTTTCCTTTGAGATGCTCAGATTCTCTTCCAATTCAACTATTAGCCCACGAACAAGTTTATCTCTACGCTCTTTTTTATCCCACTTTCGTTGGTAGTAGTCTTTTACAAGAAAAATAATTAGCCCAGCTATTAGACCTAAAGAAAACTGTAATAAACTTACAAGAACATCTGCATTAGACGACGGAAAAATACTTGTAGGCATTTGCCTATCAAGAAATATTATACTGAAAACTATGATAAACGGAATAAACAATAAAATGACATAGCACCAATTAACGCTTACACTTGAGCCATCAACATTGAAAAATTTATATAAATTAGAATCTTCAACCCTTAGCCCCCATCTTGGGTTTTTGAACAACTCAAGCTGATTAACGAATATTTCCTTTTGAAAATAAAAAAAAGCTCCAATCGCACTAAGAAAGAGACCCGCTAGCAACCAGTAAGTAAACTCATAAATTAAAGGTGTAGCGATATTTCTAACCTCAAAAATACCCAAGCCCAAGCCCAGCAAAAATGCAATAACGCTAAGTTGTCTTTGGAAAGCCCAATCTATGCGGTGCAAATAAATTTCAGCAATTGTTAATTCATCGGCATTTTTTAATCTATCTTTCTCTGCCATGTTAGTCTATTTCTACGCTATCCAGATTTAAGACTTATCTTTAAGTTTCCAGCTTACCGAGACCATCCTAAGGCTTAAGGCAAGTTCTAAGAATCTGAATCAGCATGAGCATGGATGAAGCAGGCTATGGATAATCGTAGGCAGCGAGACAAAGCCTTATCTAATATTAAGCGGCTAATTTTGATTGAGGCAGCTTTATGGGCGAGATGGAAAATTTCTACCCCGCGTTAGAAGAAAAAGCGCTCAAAGACGGCACGATGAAGCTCGTATCCGTCGAGGGCACCCCAATCTTGCTGATTAAGCGGTCTGGCAGAATTTTCGCCATCGACAACCGATGCCCACACCAAGGCTGCGGCTTCTCAGGCGGAACCCTTGACGGCTTAGTAATCGTTTGCCCTTGTCACGAGTGGCGTTTTAACCTTGAAACAGGCGAGTACGAAGAAGAATCAGCGTTTAGGCTGGTGAAGTACGAGTGGAAAATCAAGGATGGAAAAATCTGGGTGAAGCTTGAAGACTAAGCCCGTCGGAAGCTTTCCTTAGGCGGCGCATGAAACGGCTTCATCTTTGAACTTGTAGCCCTTGCAGAACTCCCAGAAGGCTTCAGCGATTTTCAAAAGAGGTCTTTTCGGTCTCACTATGTAGATTTTTCTGGTGGTTTTCGCTTCCTTAATCTTAACAATTCTCACCAAGCCAGCAGCTTGGGCTTTCTTCGCAGCGATCGAGCCCACTATACTTACGCCTCTCCCTTCTGAAACAGCCGTGATGACTGATTCGGTGCTTCCAAGCTCCAAGCCCACTTTTAACCTGTCAACAGGTACCCTGTGCTCCGCAAGCAGGCGCTCGATCTCTTTTCTGGTTCCTGAGGTTTCTTCTCGGCTGATGAAGGGGTACTTGGCTAATTCGGCGAGTTTGACCGTTTCTTCCTTGGCTAATTCATGGTTGCATGCGACTATGAGGACCAGCTGTTCTTCGCCTACTTGCACGGCATCAAATTCTTCTTCAAAACCCTGCATGGTCCCAACTGCGGCGAAATCAACGTTATCTGCCTCGAGGCTGCCGAGGCTGGTCAGGCTGTCTTCCGCTTTTATCTTGAATGTTACGTCGGGATGCCGCTTCCTGAATTCAGCGATTAAGCTGGGAATAATGTGCTCTTCAGGCACGGTGCTTGCAGCGATTCTTATCGTGCCAGACAGGTTTTGCTTGACCGAGGAAATTTTAGCCTTTGCCTCTTGGGCTTGTTGAAAGATTTTTTCAGCGGCTTCTTTCAGCGTCGCCCCCGCCGCGGTAACTTCGACGCCGTTGGCTGTTCGCTTGAAGAGTTCAGCGTCAAAGTACTCTTCCAGCGCGGCTATGTGGTGGCTTACGGTGCCTTGGCTTGTCCCAAGTTCTTTGGCGGCTGCTGAGAAGCTGCGGGTTCTCGCCACCGTGAGGAACGTTTTAAGGTAATCGAACCTGATCGTTTCCACGCGTCTTGCGCCTCTGCTAAGTTTGAGGGTCGATGTTGGTTATTTGCGTTTTGTTCAGTAAACCCTTCGAAACTTTCCGTTATAACTCAAACAAACCAACCTCAAAAGAAAAATTTTAAAAGTAAAAACGTATAATTACGCGATTTGGGGTAAGCTTTGTCAGTAGATTGGCAATATTGCTTTTTCGTGAAGGGGTTAGTTGCACCAAAAGAAGGAATCATAATTGGAGACATAATGATTATTGGGATTCCGCCAAGTGACAATGCAAACGTGTTCTTAAAGGTATCAACAAAATCTGAAGAGTTCGATGCGCCTATGCAAGACAGGTTACAAAGTGACTTAAAAAACATCGTCAAAATTTATGGTTTGGTTTCAAACACTTATGTTGATGTTATGGCTGGCGGAAGTGCTTCAAAGATTTCGTCAGAGTACCCCTTTGGCGACAAAAAACTCTGTGGACAATTCAGTTTGATTCCAGGTTTTGATGATGAACAAAGAAGAAAACAGATTCCCATTATTGAAAGAACAATTGCAAAATACAAAGCAGTAAAGCCAATTTTCAACCAAAAATCTAAGAGCTTTCTGGAGAACGCACTTGATTACTATTATCGCTCATTAAAAGATGAAACGTTAGAGGAGAAAATAATTGACCTTATGATTTCTCTGGAATCACTGTTCTCTAAAGAGAAAGATGAGCTAGGATTAAGATATTCGCTCAGAGCATCGTATTTACTAAGTGTCGGTCAAGAGGCAAAGCGACCAGATATTTTCCGAAACATTCATTCACTTTACAATAAACGTAGTGAGGTTGTTCACGGAACTGAAAATGTTATGTTAGAATACAAGGACATTACTTTTCTTCAAGAAAATGTTAGAGAAGCAATCAAACGATTAATCCATATCGAAATGCCAAAACAAAAAATTCTCGAATTACTTGATGAATCGGCTTATGACGACGAGAAAAGAGTAGTCTTAAGCAAAATAGTCGCAGAGGCAATTAGGAATTGGTGAAAAGTAAGTTACCCGATGAAAAGTAACGGCTCAGTCAATCCGATGAAGAAGTAACTGAACCTAGAAAAGCCTTATATTAGTTTTTTTAATAATCATTATTCAGCAATTTGAGGCTGAAAACGTTGGCAACGTTCACCCTGATAATATACGAAGCACCATACGCAAAAGAACGCGCACTCTCCGCCCTCCGATTCGCATGGACCTGCGACGTCGAAGGACACAAAGTAAGAATCTGGCTCTTTGAAAACGGCGTCTACCTAGCCAAGAAGGGTCAAAAACCCGCTCAAGGCTTAACCAACTACGGACAAATGCTTGAAGACCTGATGAAGGGCGGCGCGGAAGTGAAAGCCTGCGTCGTCTGCTGCGAAGCCCGCGGCTTAACCCAAACCGACCTGCTTGACGGAGTCAAAATCGCCACCGTCCACGAACTCGTCGAGTGGACAGCAAACAGCGACAAGGTAATCACGTTTTAGGCGAAACCGTTTGGCAACTGAAAAGTTGGATGTCAAGGGGAAAATGTGCCCCATGCCCGTGGCGTTCACAAAGCGCAAGCTGGAAAGCATGGCGTCTGGGCAACTGCTCGAAGTTGTGGGCGAGGGCGAATTGGAGTTCGATAACATTCAGCGTTGGGTCAAAAATAACGGGCATGACGTTGTTGAGGCATCCAAGGCTGGTTCCGAGTTCAAAGTAATAATTAGAAAGCGTTGAATCGCCAATGGAGGAAAAATGATTATGAATTACAGGTTGACCAAAGTCGTCCCAGTTCACGGTTGCAGCTGCAAGCTACCCCAGTACCAGCTGGGCAAGCTGCTAGATGACGCGGGATTGTCGGGCGATTTTGGCGAGGAAGTGCTGGCAGGCCCATGGGAAAACTCCAGCGTCGTAAAAATAGCCGACGGCATCGCGGTTCTGAACACCTTGGATTTCTTCACGCCCATGGTTGATGAACCCGAAATTCAAGGCAGAATCGCGGGAAGCAACGTGACAAGCGACATCTACTGTTTAGCCGTTACAAAGATTGTAAGCGTCCTGTCGATTATGGCTTACCCAGAAGACATGCCTGACGAGTTGGCAGTGGGCATGCTGAAGGGCTTTGGAGATTTCTGCCGAGAAATGGGCGCGCCCGTCGTCGGCGGCCACACAATCAGGAATCCCTGGCCAATCATCGGCGGGGCAGCAACGGGCATCGGTGACCCAGACAAAATTGTGTACACGCGCGGCGCAAAGGCGGGTGACCGATTGTTTTTGACTAAGCCGTTGGGAATTGCGCCTGCGATGGCTGCCTACCGTCTTAGGAAAGAGGCTGAGGGAAGGGAACTGCTCAAAGACGTGTCTGAGGAGCTGGTTGACGCGGCTGTTAACGGGGCGATAAGCGGGATGACTGAGTCCAACAAGCCTGTTGCTGAAGCAATGCAGCAGGTCCCAGTTCACGCCGCAACCGACGTGACGGGCTTCGGTCTCACGGGGCACGCGGGAAACATGGCTGTGCTCGGGAAAGTGGACATAGTAATTGACCAGTTGGCGGTGATTCGCGGCACGCCGACGCTGGCGGAACTCTTCGGGTACCCACTGTTGACTGGTGAAGCGAAGGAAACCGCGGGCGGAATGTTGATTGCCGTCGCCGAGCAAGACGCTGATGACTTGCTTAGTGAGCTAGATAAGCGGAAGGTCAGACATTTTGAAGTCGGCTACGTGAAAAAAGGCAACGGCAACGTTAACGTCCTGAAAAACGCCAAAGTCACAGAAGCGTAGAAAAACAACGCTAAACTTAATTCTTCAAGACGCCTAAAATACCGTGGTGACTAACAATGTGTCCCCTGCGGTATGCAATTAAGCTTTGGATGGTTAACGAGAAGGGTGAAGCGGTCTTCGGCGACGGCTTAGCCGAGCTGCTTGAAACAATCGACAAGTACCATTCACTTTTGGAGGCTTCACAGCATCTGGAAATGTCATATCGGTACGCGCTGCACAGGATTACCTTGGCGGAGGAGCGTCTTGGGCAGCCGCTGGTCACGCGCCTTCGCGGCGGAGCCAAGGGCGGCGGGTCTTCTGAAGTCACCGAATTCGGGAAAGACCTGGCTGTGCGGTATAGGAGAGCCCGTGCTCGGCTCGACAGCGTATTAAAAGAGCTTCCTTGACTGCACGGCAGCGTCGCCGTTTAAATCCAAATCAGCTAACCCTGGCTTTTCGCTCCACCAAATCAGCAAGTTCCTTGGCTTGCGTCAGGCTCGTAAACATTGGAAGCTGGAAGGCTTCAGCCTTCTTTTTTTCCACTTCGGACTCCATGATTAACCCTGAAATAGCGATGACATGAGCATCCAGATACTCCTCGGCTTCATCCGCTGTTTTTGCAGCAATTATCTTCGGCAAATTTCCCTCCTGCTCAAAGCCTTCTAAAATAACGAAATCAACCCCTGCGAGATGCGGCAAAATTTCATTTATGGCGAGCCGTCTCTTCATGAAAAACACAGTTTCCTCCCTGGGAACCGCAACTATGATTTCCGCGCCGGCTCTGTTGTACCTGTCGGTTTCTGTGGCAGGCGTGTCCAACGTTGGAATCTTAACCATCTCCTTAACAGCTGCTACATGGAACCCGCGGCTTTTCAATTCAGCGATTAAATGCTCGATGATCATGGTTTTTCCTGAATGCTTCCCGCCGACGACAGCGACTATTCTTGGCAAGCCTGCACCTACCCGCCTTTTATAGTCAACCGAGCAATATAAAACACGTGCGGCGCGTTTCCGGCTTGCGTGGAAGTCATCTGTGCGCTGAACATGTGGGTTTTAAGGGGGAAGCGTTTATTTCAGCGATGTTACAGAACTATAACATCGGAGCAGATGCATGAACACCGCAAACCAAACCGAGCACAAGGGAAACCTGAGAATCGCCACCGTTGACCTAGTTCTGATTACGCTCTTAGCAAGCCTAGGCATGGCTACAAAAAACATCATCCACCCCCTCGCCGCCACCATAACCGAACCCTTCTACGTTCCAGCCGGCGCCGTCGCAGGCGGACTCTACATGATGTGGCCAGTGATGGCTTTTGGCTTAGTGCGAAAAGTAGGAGCCGCCACAATGACCTCACTCATACAAGCATTCATCAGCCTAGTCCTGCCCTTCGGCAACTTCGGGCTCCTCTCATTCCCCATCTATCTTGCCCCAGGACTGGCGATAGACGCTTTCTTCCTGCTCTCAAGGCACAAAGCATGCTGCTTGGGCTGCTGCATCGGCGCCTCAGCAATCGCTAACGCCGTTGGAACTGTCTCAGTTGCGTCGCTAGTCCTTGTCTCCCCATGGGTCGTGCTCTCGTTCCTGGCTGTAATTGCGGCGATAAGCGGCGGCATAGGCGGGTTCATCGCAAACATGCTCCTGGTCAGAATCGGAAAAATCGGTCTTGGAGGAAAAGCAAACTTTGGAAACAAAAAATAGCCATCTAGGCGGATTCAAACCTGGGAAAGCCACCATAGTCGCCATAATAGCCTTGGTAATCTTGGCTGTGGCAGCTGTACCGCTTTACTACTATTCGCGTCCTGCCTCAAGCCAGCCTAACACTATCGAAATCACGGGAAACGTAAGCAACCCAGTTAACATCACGCTAAGCCAGCTCAAGTCAGAAACGCCGACGACCCTTCAAGTCACGCTAACGTCAAGTGGCAGCCCATCGGAAAACGGCGTCTACAACTACACAGGCGTCCTGCTTTCCACCCTGCTAAAGCAAGCCCAAGCATCATCCAAAGCCACTTCAGTCTACATTCAAGCATCAGACGGCTACGGAGCCACCATTTCAATTCGGGACGCAACGAACCAAAGCACCATTATTGCCTACGCCAGAGACGGAAAATCGCTGGCACCGTTGAAAAGCGGCGGAGAAGGACCACTGCGGCTTGTCATAGGCACTGACCAGTACGCGCAAAGATGGATCAAAGGCGTCGTGTTAATAAAAGTCAGCTAAGGGGAAACAACGCCACCGTTGAAAGTTGACAGTTTTTAGCGAACGCTTGCGCCCTTCCAATTCTCCAACACTAAACGGTCAATGTACAGTTTTAGCGAAAAAAGGGTGGATGCTGGAAATATGCCGTCATCTTAGCTAATTTTTATTTGGACAACATACTTCGCTGCAATATTACCAAATGTGTTTAGGCCGTCCGCGCCAACAAGCATAGTCTTCAACGGTCCAGCGCCGCCCGCTGCTTTGGTGGGCAAATTAACGCCGTTGAGCCAGTAAGCTAATATCAGGTATAGTGGCTGAGTCGGGGAAGTCGAGGTTCCGGAGTCATTGAACGTCGAGAAACCAGTTCCGCTTGCTACTTCAGTGTAATTGTACGAAACAGTGTAGCCGTCTGAACCCGTGACCGTGACGGTGTTGCTACTGGTTATTCCGCCTACTATGTTGCATAGGTCTAAGAGCGGCACGCCTGTGTAATTGCCATTGTTTATTACTGCGCCATTTTTCCATGTTCCACCGTAATAGGTTACCGAAGGCATCATTGCAAGGTCGTTTGAGAACAACGTAACCTGGCTGCCGTTGGCTGCAACAATAGTTATGCTGCAGTCTTGTATTGGCACGATTCGGATTTGAGTGATGCCTGCGACTTTCTCGCTACTGGTTAAACCTGAACCTTCAAGCGTGAGCGGAGCATAGCTGCCTGTGAGTACTGCGTTATTTGCAACGTCTGCGACGATAAGGTCGTTTGCGATTATGCGGCTATCGTTGAAGGCTCTGGTGTATCCGCCCTGACCTATCACTTCGACAACGTAACCCGAGGTTAAAGCGCTACTGCTGATGACGCCGTTGTTTTCCGCCCAAGTCACGAATTGCAGTAATGGCATTCCAGTCCAAGTGGTGGTAGAATCGGCGTAGCTGACGGAGTTGTGCAAGACTAGACCATCAAAGGTGCTTTCAGACATTGTCACCGCTGTGGTTCCATTGACTGTTATGCTCCACGGAGTAGCCGTAGGCGCAACCGTTGTTACAGGTGACACAGAAGCTGTCGGTGAGGCTGTCGGGGTTGGCGTTGGCGTAGATGTAGACGAACTGGAAACAACTTGCAAGCCAGTCACCATCTTCACCCAGCAGCGACCTTGCGTTAGTAGTCCTTGAGAGCCCAAGATAGCAAGGCGTAGTGGTCCTTCGCCAGAGGCAAAGAGTGTTCCGTTGACGTAATAGGCTAAAACCATCTGTAAGGCTTGGGTTGAACTTGTCTGGCTTCCAGTCGTGGGGTCAAAAGTTGTAAAGTCTTGCCCGTTGGCTACTTGATTGTACGTGAAAGTCATTGAGTACCCGTCGGATGCCGTGACTTCTAGGGTCTGGCCACTTGTTATTCCGCCAACTAGATCCAGAAACGCTGTGACTTGCACACCAGTGTAGGTGCCCGTTTCAGAGATCAACCCACCGCTGGTTTCGAACCCTCCTTTACTGGTGTAAGCTTTCATGGCTGCTATGTCGGTTTGGGTTAGGACTTTTTGTTGACCACTGGCGCCTGTGAGGGTCAGGGTCATCGTTGGAAGCGTGGGGTTTGAAGTTTTTGATTTTTGCGACGTAACGTAAAGTGCTGCCGCCGACGCGGATGCGACGACGACTATTATGATTATTATTGCCGCTAAGATTTTTTTGTTGAATTTGCCTGTTTTTGTTTGAGAAGCCATTTGGATTTCCTTCAGGGAAATTATCGATATTACTATATAATCATATCGGATTTAATTAACCTAACTAATTCATTCAGATTTTCAGTTTAAGCTTCTTGCTGACACAAATCAGACAGACAGTTGACAGCGAGACCACGACTAACAACAAAATGCTTGCTGGAAACTCTGGTACGTTCCCGCCAGCCGAGTTGTTGCGAAAAGTCGTTGTTAATGAGAAGTTGTTGATCGGGTCTTGCAGAAACTGGTTTGTCAATTGATTGTAAGTTTGAACCTCAATGGTTCCTCTAGATACATCAAAAGTCAAGATTCTTGCGCAATCAGCACCCATTTCGCCGTAAGCATCTTGCTGGTTGAACAGCAGCTCGTAGCGACCACCGACTTCTGTCCTGTTTCCCGACGCAGGATGGTAATGCCCGCCCAGGGTCAAAAACACGTTGGGGTGGGTATCTAGAACCGTTTTTTTGAGGGTTAGCGCCCAAGAATCGTAATTGCACTGTTGGTTTATGAAGGCGTGGGTTGCGACTATGGCATGGGATTGCGGATACTCGTTCAAAATGTT
Source organism: Candidatus Bathyarchaeota archaeon (assembly GCA_963768345.1). GTDB lineage: Archaea > Thermoproteota > Bathyarchaeia > Bathyarchaeales > Bathycorpusculaceae > Bathycorpusculum. The sequence continues at coordinate 498,983 of CAVYHL010000005.1, forward strand.
ATTAGCCCAAGCCAACACTGAATCGTTAGCGTGGTATGCAATGTTTACGATTAGGCAATCCCAGCCGTCAACGGTAAAGTGAACCGCGGTGTTCATCCCCTCGAAGTCATCGCTGACCCAGTACGTTTTTGACTGCATTACTTGTGGGTTAAAAGCCGTAAACTGGTTGCCTATCCAGCTTGTTCCGCTGTAATCGTGGTTTCCTGCATCCCAGCAGTAGGGAATGCCGTTGTTTAGGAGTATGCTCATGGACTCGTTTGCGTTCGCCCATTCTGTCTGGTTTGCTTCGTCGTTGACTATGTCGCCTGTGTGAATCACCATCTGCACGTTGTAGGTTTCTTTGTTGTTGACGATCCACTGGGTTAAGTTGTCAAAGTAGGTCGGGTAGCTTTCTGAGAGGTACTGGGTGTCAGTTATCCAGATTATCGAGAAGTTTGGAACTGTTTGAGCCGAGGCTGTGCAGGATTGCTGGGTGGCGTTTGGAACAGTCAAGGTAAGCATGAGGACTGTTAACATCATGGCGCAAATCGACGTTGTCAGGTGTTTCTTCATCAATTTTCCTTCTGGAATGTGCAGCAACCCTTTTTAACGGGATAGCCGATATGACTATTAAATAATATCGGTTAAATTAAGGAAATCCAAATGAAGAAAAGAACAGCATTTCTCGCGTTAACCACCGTGATCATAATAATCTTGTCGGCGTTCGCATCACTCTACTATGCCAAGGTCATCGGAAATAACCCAAATGCGAACACAAATCAAGCATTGCTACCAGCTGGAAACCCGCCTCAGTGGCAAATCGAAGTCACAGGCGACGTCAGCCAACAGAAAACTTGGACGCTGAACGAAATAGACAAAATGCCCCTGACCGATGTAATCGTGAAGAGCGAGAACGCCACTTACCGAGGCGTCGCACTCACCGAGTTTTGCAACCAAACGGGCATTCTTTGGGGTGCTGGACCCCTGAACATAATCAGCGCAACTGAGCAGTCGGCGACATTGAGCACGTTCCAAGCTTGGAATAGCACTTACTACCCCTACAGCTACAGTTATAACGTGATAGTTTTAGCCTTCATAAAGAATGGGCAATGGATGACCAAGCAAACGGGCGGTCCAGTGAAACTCATAGCCCCGGATTTCGCAAGCAATTACCAAGTTGAGCAGGTCGCGGAAATCCAGAGTGAACCGTGGACTGTCTCAGTTGCGGGCGACGTTGCTAACCCATTGGTGATAAGCGCTGAGAACTTGACCGACTTTCAACCTCAAACGCTTCATGGAGAGTTCAGACCTGGAGACGCTCCTAACATGACCGCTGACTGGACAGGCATCCCGATTTTGGAAGTTATGCAGTCAGCAAAAGCGTCAGACCGAGCCAGCCAAGTTTGCGTCATGGGCATCGACGGCTATGAGCAAAACTTCACTCTGGCACAGCTTACCGCGGGAGAGATGCTGCTCGGCTACAAGGAAAATGGGCAGTACTTGCCGACAAGCCAAGGCGGACCCTTCAGGATCTTTGCACCAACACCCGATTACAAGTGGGGGCAGTACTGGGTAAAGTTTGTAGTAGAGATATATGTATGCTGAGTCTCGCAAACCCCGCAAGCCAAGCGCAATTTATAAAACTAAGCAGGCGGCTTTTTCAGGCAGGAGCGTGAGCCTGCACGGTTTTGGTTATCGCCGCTGTTGGGGTAAGCGGTTCTGGGAAAACGGTTACTTTAGAATACTTGATTTCTCACCTGTCAGCGGAAGGCTTCCAGGTTGGGTCGATTAAGCATGTTCACCATAAAGGATTCACCATGGATAAGGAAGGCACGAACACTTGGCGGTACGCTAAGGCAGGCTCCAAAGTCATCGTTGCAATCTCGCCTGAAGAAATAGACATCATAAAAAAAACCCAGATGGCGCTTAACGATTTAGACCGCATAATCGCGCTGCTCGAGGATGAGAAGCTGGATGTTGTTTTCATCGAGGGCTTCCACAGTTTAATCGCCAAGAGGCAAGACGTGCCCAAAATTGTTACTGCAAAAGACGAAAACGGGCTCAAACAGACGTTGGAGGGCACAGTGGAGCCAATCATCGCGATTGCTGGAGTAATCGCTAAGAACTCCGCAAGCAAAGCCTACATGGGCATACCGATAGTCAAAGTTCCTGAAGAGGGGCAAAAACTCGTTAACTTAGTGAAGAAACAGTTGGCGCAAAGCAGACTCCGCGGAAAAATTACGGGTTGAGGGAAAGGCTGCATGAATAAACGGGCCGCGCTTATACTCGCTGGGGGAAAAGCCCGCAGGTTTCAAGTTAAAGGCGCAGAATGGGAAGACAAAGCCCTCGCCACCATTTCAGGCGTGCCCCTTCTGGTTCGCGCGGTTCAGAACGTGCAAGGCGTTGTTGACGACGTTGCCGTCTGCGTGAGCGATAAAGAACGCGGTGAAAAGTACGCTGAAATCCTAAGAGATCACGATTTGAAAGCCGTTCGAGTTGTGTTCGACGAAAAAAACGATATTAGCGGTCCAACCGTGGCGATAATGTCGGGGCTAAAACGGGTTCAAGCCGACTACTGCCTCACGTTGCCCTGCGACATGCCTTTCCTGCAGCCGAAGGTCGCCGACTACCTTTTCAGGCAGGCGCAGGGGTTTGACGTGGCTGTTCCAATGTGGCCTAACGGCAGGCTTGAAACCCTCTTGACCGTGCTGGAGCGGCGAAGCGGCTTAGAAATCGCCGAGACCTTGTGCAAGCTGAAACGTCCACGCTCAGACGATATCCAGAGAGGCGCGGGCAAAATTCTACTTGCCTCCACCGTCGCCGAGATTAAGACGCTGGACCCCGAACTCAAGAGCTTCGTCAACATCAACTCCAAGCAGGACCTAAGCCAACTGCAAACCCGCCGAGCACACGGGCCTGTCACGCAGAACCTCGCGTTGAACTTGGGCGCTCTGCCAACTTCTGGTTTGCAGCGTCTCCGAGACGGCGCCAGAATGATTCAGGAAGACAAGCCGCTCCAAGCAGAGAGAATTCTCGCCACTTGCGCCAGCGATTTTGACGCCTGCGGCTCCGTTTTCTGGGCGGCTGTAAGTCGGGAAAACCAAGGTGAAGCCCTGCTGAAGCATTCCGCCAAGCAAGCTGACTCCGAAGCGGCTGCTGAAGCGGACTTTGAAGGCAAAGAAGCGTTCGTTAAAGCTGCAGACAACTATCGGTTGGAGGCTGAAATGTACGAGGAGAACCGCTGCGTGCTGCTTGCTCAGCGTGCGTGGGCAGACAAGGCTTGGTGCGAGTCATGGGCTATGGGAAAGCACAGCCACGTGCACCGCTACCCGTCCAAAGTCGCCTAGGATTCGAACGCTGACAATTCCAGCTTACCGAACAGGTTGACCTCCACGATGCTGCCCTTAGCCAACGCAGTGTGCGACGGGACGATGGCGTACCCGTTTGATTTGACGATGGTTGTCAGGGCGCTTGAGCCTCCCTCAACAGGCGCGGCTAAGAACCTGCCTTCAACACGTTTCAGATGAAGCAGCAGAAACCTGAACTGCGAGCCAGAATCCAACGGTTCAGTTAACTCAGCGGTTAACCGTGGAAGCATCCCAGCGCCTTCTAAACCCGCGTACAGGCTGATTGCTGGTGCTACGAAAAGGTAGAATCCCGCGATGCATGACCCGATGTGCCCAGGCAGCATGACGACGGGTTTGCCGTCTACGATGCCGAAGCCTGAAACTGCGCCAGGCCTCAGTGAGACGCCATGCGCAACGACGCCTGGTTTTCCAAGTTTGTCCACGGCGTCTGGGACGAAATCTTTCACGCCGACCGAGGAGCCGCCGATGGTGACGACGATGTCCGCCTTTGTCAAGGCATCGCTGATTTTAGCCCGAACTTTGTCTTCGGAGTCAGGCATGATTCCCAGCAGCATCGCCGAGGCTCCAAGCTCGGAAGCCAAGCCTGCCACAACAAGCGCGTAGTTGTTGGCGATTCTTTCAGGGTTTTTCTGGCTTTGCCTGATTAACTCGTCCCCGCCCGACAGAACCGCGACCGTTGGCTTCTTGAAGACTTCAGCCTTCGCCAACCCGACGGCTGCGAGCAGCCCTAGGTCCTGCGGTCTCAGAACCTGCCCTTTCCCCAGAACCAAGTCGCCTTTCTTCACGTCGTCGCCTAGAGGTATGATGCCTTCGCCAAGCTTGATTGGTCGGACAACTTGGATTTGGTCGCCATTTAGTCTGGTTTCTTCCACTTTCACGGTCGCAGAAGCGCCTTTAGGGATTGGGGCTCCAGTGGCAACGTAGACTGCTTCTCCGCGCCTGACCTCCTGGGTTGCGGGGTATTCTGCTGGGAAAAGCTTGCCGACAACCTTGAACGCAACGGGCGAGTCAACCGAGGCGCCAATGGTTCCCTTCGGGTCGATTGCGTACCCGTCGATGAAAGTCTTATCGTAATCGGGAATGTTGGCGCCTGAAAAAACATCAACCGCCAAGACTCTGCCTAAAGCCTCCGCCAACGGGACAGCCTCGGTTTGAGGCTTGGTTGTGCGCAAGGCGTCGAGAAGCTGTTTTTGCGCTTCCAGAGGGTTGCTGCGTTTAGGCAGCCTTTTGATGTCGGGTCTGTTCACGTTGGGCACCTACAGGATTATTCTTTCCTCTCCAGTGTAAACGTTCATTCGGGTTCCGCGTACAAAGCCTATCAGGGAAATGTTGGCTTTCTCAGCCGAGGAGATGCCTGAGTTAAGAACCGCCGCCACCGACGCGACTATGGGCAACCCGACTTTAGCGGCCTTGTAAATCATGTCCCCGGGCACACGCCCCGTAATAATCATGAAGCACTGGCTGAAGTCAACTTTTTTCAGCGACGCCTCGCCGATGACCTTGTCAACCGTGTTGTGCCTGCCCACGTCCTCGGAGAATGCGACCATCGTGCCGTCAGCCGTGAAGATGCCTGAGTCGTGTAGCCCGCCCGTCTGCTTGAAGCCGCTGGCTTTGCTGTTCATCTGGTTTATGCAGTCGAGAATAACCTGCGCCTTCACCTTGAGCGGCGACTTCACGACGGGTATGCGCTCGTCATGCTGATACGGCGAAGTGCTGGCCTTGATCAAAGGGATGACGCGTGTGCTTCGCCGCGAGTGCTTCATACGCTCGTCCAAATCCACGGTTGCCTTCAGCCGAACCTTGCAGGTATTCTCTTTTTCATCGGCTTCCAACGATTCGATTTCGCCGACATCCCGCAAGATTTCCTCGGCGAGCAGGTATCCGAGGGCAAGCTCCCGAAACTGCGAGGGCGAACACCAAATCACGAACGTGTAGGCGTCATTGAGCGAGATTTGCAGCGGAACCTCTTCGGCGACGCAATCGACCAGCCGTTCGGATTTGCCCGTGGATAAATCAAGTCTTAACATGTCAACCTGACGCATATGCTATCCTCTGCTATTGTTGATTTTTGCTCAACCCATCTGATAAGGCATTCGGCTTCCAAGGCGACTGATTTAGACAGCCTAGGAAACCTAGTTTGCGGAAAATCAGGCGATTTTGACTTCAAAATGTGGCAAGACTTAAAACCTCAGAGCCACCTTTCAAGTTCTCTCAGGGGCGGAGAAAAAATAGCGCCAATTAACCAAAAAAACAAAGACCGCTTAGCCGTCATTGGATTATTAGCTTTGGATGCGTTTTTTGTTTTTGGTGCAGTGAGCAATTTTTACAGGTACATATTCTTGAAAATATCCCTCGACATATACCTCGCTGTTCTCTCAACTATCCTGACCGCAGTCTTAACGGTGTTTCTAGTGGTTCTTCTCGCAAGCTATTTGGATAAAAGAAAATTTTTGAAGAGCTTTGAAAAGTAGGTAAGAAGGAATTCAGAAGTGAACGCATACGCAGAAAGCGTTGCCCAAAATGGAGATTATAGGTATTTTTCGTAGAATTTCATTTGTGGGTTGAGTGCTTTGTTGACGAAGATTTTTCCTGTTCCGTGCTCTGAGAGGTCGCCGAGAAAAACGTAGAAGGGCCCAGCTACGCTTTGTGTGTCGTCAATTTTGACTTTGGGTTTAACGCTGTCTATGGTGAACGTCGGCATGACCTCTTCGATCGTGCCCGCGATGACGATTTTGCCGCCTGTCATGCACGCGCCCGCACGGGTGTCGCTTTGCTTCTCAACAAGGATTGTGCCGTCGCTCATGTGGTAACCCAAGAACCTGCCTGCGTCGCCCTTGATTTTCAGGACTCCGCCATGCAGGTAGCAGCCTACGTCGCTTCCGACTTTGCCGTCAACCGTTATCAATCCGCCTTTCATGCCTGTGCTGCTGCCTCGGTAAGGTGAAGCCAAGTAGTCGCCTGCGTCGCCGTGAACTTCGATGGTTCCAGCTTTCATTTCGTTGCCTGTCCATCCGCCGACGTTGCCGTTTATCGTGATTTTGCCTCCAGCCATCTTTTCGCCCGTGTGCATGCCGCAGTCGCCGTTAACGACTATTTCGCCGCCTGTCATGCATGAACCTATACGTTTCACTTTGCCACAGTCGCCGTTGATGGTTATAGCGGGGGTTTCAGCGTTGTCTTCTGCTATTTCAAAGAGGTCGCTTAGTTTCAGCGGTTGGTTCCCTTCGGTTACGGGCAGGTTTGCTATTTCAGCGGTGGTTTTGCCTTTGAAGACGTCTGGACTTATGCATGCCGCCTGTACTGGAACTTCAAATTTTCTTCGTGGCACTAGAGTTATCATTTTTAGACCTCTGACTTTATGGTTAATTTTTGTGGAACCCGCAGGTAATGGTCAAACACTGGGTAATTTTCATATTCAACCGTCCAGTATTCCCTGAATTTGCGCTTCATTTCCTCGTCAATAACGCAGGGTTCTTTTGTCTGCACGTCAAGCCACATGGTTCTGCCGCTGGCTTCCCCGACGACTTTGCCGTCTTTAACCACGATTTTGCCGTCCTTGATGGTGTAGGCTGCATGTTTGAAGGCTTTGCGTACAGGCTTGTACGACGCGGCTATATCGGTTGTTTCAGGGTTAATGTTGTATATTGCAACGTCCGCGTCTGCGCCGACGCCGAGGTGTCCCTTGTTTTTGAGCCCCAAAGCTTTGGCTTGCCCCGCACGAGTCATAATTGCAAGCTCGTAAAGGGTCAGTTCTCTGTCTATTGAGGGCAGCAGGCTTTTCTTCTGGGCTTTCTTGTGGCAGTGACCTAGAGTTGCCATGCGTGCTTTCTTGCTGTATAGCCACGCGAGGATTCTTGGGTAAGCGAAGAATGGCCCTGCGTTGGGGTGGTCTGTTGTCAGGAAGATTTTCCACGGGTCCTTAACCAGCAAAGCCAGTTCCAAGCCGATTGACCACTGGGTCGCGTTTACGGCGTTGTTTTTCTTGTAGTGGAACGGGATGATTCCACCGCTTGTCTCAGTTTCAATATCGCTGTTAACCCATTTGTGCCCGCTTAACTGGTAGAGCGTGAACTCGAAGGGTCCGTCAGCTGTCATGGTAGTGGTGTCTGTGAATATGATTTGTCCCATGTCAACGGTCATGTGGGTGTGAGCGTTAAGGTAACTGGAGATTTCTTCCGCTGCTGACCTCATGTTTCCCCAGCTGTCGCCGCCGAAGCTGCTGAATTGGAGGTGGGTTATGTGGCATACTGGTTTGCCGTCTGTTGAGAGGTCTTCAAGCGCCCTCATCGTGTCCAAGGTTGTTGTGTAGTTTCCAGGCAACCCCAGATTGTTAGTGTGAAGGTGAATTGTGTGAGGCAGGTTGAGCAGTTTGTTAACTTTAGCTAAGCCCCGAATAATTTCTCGGGGGGTAATGCAGAAGTTTGGCACTTGGTCGTCTATGCTGTGAACGTTGTGTCCGAAACCCCAAGATTCTAAGCCGCCCGGGTTAACGATTTTTATGGCGTAACCTTTAGTTGTGTCCAGCATCCATGCGACGTGGCGTGCGCATTCTTCGATGTTGCCTTTTGCCAGGTTTTCGAGTACAAACCACCAGTCTCCCAGCAGCGGGTAAGTGGCTTTGTCGACGAGTGGAATATCGTTTAATTCTTCATGGGTGTGCTTTGCTTCCAGCGGCGCCATAGATGGATTCATGATTGTCGTGTAGCCCATGTGCGAATAACGGTAGCCAGTGACAAACGTGGATGGAATCGAGTAGCCAGTGCCACCGCGCGTTAGGGCTGTTTTGCGCACTACGTCTTTGACGTGGTCTTCTGGACGAACGATTCTGCCAGTATTAACTTCTCCGCCAGCAACGTGCGTGTGAATGTCAACACCGCCAGGCATAACTGTTAAGCCCGTGGCGTCAATCACTTGCGCCTTGCGCGTGACTTTCTCAACGATCTTGCCGTTTTTGATCGCGACGTCCATTTTTTCGCCGTTAATCCCGTTGATAGGGTCAAAGACGAAACCGTTTTTTATGAGTAACTCGGTCATTTAGGAAGCCTCCGATTTTTTCTCTCTTTTTTTAGTTTCTTTCCCTGCCTTCTGAGCCTTAATCGCTCGGACTTCCGCAAGGATTTTTCTCAGCAGTTCCTCGTCATTGAGGATTCCTGGCGGCGGCTCCACGACTTTGCGAAGCATGATTGGAACGTGATCCATGCGGTAAGCGGTGCCCTCGTATTCTATGCCGCACCACTGGGTTGGGAACACCACATCGCCGAGCCTTGAGATAGCGTTCATGTCTGGGTTAATGGTGATTAATGGGTGCTTCATCATGTTTTGCATTGCTGGCTTGGGAAAGTGCGCTCCTGGATCGGCTGAAATAACTAGTGTCGCGTCGTTGTCGCCGCGTCTTAGCAGGTCGATAGTTGTGAATTCGCCGGGGTTGTACTGCGGGTAGCCTTGTGAGAAGTCAAGCGCGTATGGGTAGCCTGTTGACCAAGCGAAAACCACGTTTGCGCCCGTCACGTTGAAGTGCCCACGCATCGGGGAGATGACGAACTTGGTTCTCCTGTTCAGGTCCCGCGTTAAGGCGATGGCGATTTCGACGTTTCTGAACCTGCCCGCGCTCTGAGTTAAGCCTAAACCGAAGAAGATGACGCCGAAGTTGCAGTTCACCATTTCATCAGCGACTTCCTGTAAGTATTCAACTGGGACTCCGCCGACCTTGTCAACGTCCAGTTCCTGGTCAGCGACTAAGCATCGCAGGGCGTCAAGTATTTCATAGTCCTTGTTAGGCTGAACCTGAATGAAGTAGTCCGCTGCCTCAGCAGTCATGGTTTTTCTAACGTTGACAACAATCATTTTGCGCCCGCCCTTGTTCATAGTCTGCGGCGGCGCATTCACCGTACATGAGTTCGGAGGAGCGGGAGGCTTGTAGCCAGGCACTATTCGCCGTGAAATCGCCTGCACCTTCTTCATGCTTGATTCACCCTTCATTTTCTCCATGTAACTTTTCCATTCACTTTCCTCGAACCGTCCCTCCGTGAAAGCCGTGTACCTTTCAACATGCCTCGGATGCGAAGTCCACGGGTTGCACGCCCAGTAAATAATCAAGTCCGCGCGGTGCCTGATTTGTCCGAGAGTGCATGATGGGATGCCGATTTCCTGCGTAGCCATAACTGACGGCCCATGGCAGACACTGCAGCAGTTATCCAAGGCGCCGCCTAATTCCTCCGCTAACTCGACGCCGACACGTTGCGCCTCGCTGGTTGAGCTACTCCAGCCAAACAGCAGCGGGTACTTTGCGTCCGTTAGGATTTGCGCTGCCTTGTACACGGCTTCATCCATCGACACGGGAACGAGCTTGCCGTCTTTGCGTATCATCGGCTTCAAGATTCGTTCTTCACTCTTGTAGCCGTGGACCATCTTAGCCTCGCAGACGGAGCAACCGTTCTTCATCTTGACGATCTCGTTGTTCTCAACCGTGACTTCAAGGTCGTCGCAGAGGCAGCCGCATATTGGACAGACAACAGATTTTATTTCCGTCATGAATTTTACCTTCCATACTCCTCTTTGAGGAGTTCATCTAAGGTCAAGACCTTCTCGTTCGGCGCGGGTTCAACCTCGACAGCGAAGCCCTTAAACAGGGGCATGCCCATGCCGAAGGTTTCGTCGCCGCAGACGGCGTTCGCCCAAAGCCCACACGGGATGAAAATCATTCCTGGGTTGGAGCCGTAGGGGTTCTTCAGTGATTTAACGACGACTGAGCCGTACTTTGAGGTGACTTTGACGTTTGTTCTGCTCTTTATGCCGAGCTTGTTCAGGTCAGCTTGGTCGATGAAGCAGACGGCGCTGCTGTCAAAGTACTCTTTGGAGCCTTTCCCCATCTCTTTCCCCACGCCCTGATCTATGGTTCTACCAGTAATCAGAATAACACGTAGCCTTTGCTCTACCATGGCCTAAGACCTTACCCAATAGAAACTTAAAGAGTAATATTTAAAATTAAGTTAATTAAAAGTGTAAAACTCACCTGTAACTCGACATTTACAGCAGTCAATCGCTAGGTTACCCTTAGGCAACGGCTTCTATTAGATTAATAAATAGCGGTTCTTGTCAACATTTCTTGAATAAAAATCGACTTAGCTAAAGTTGCTTGACTCTCCAAAACTAATTGCGTTTTTAACAAAAAAAGTACAAAAAGCGAAAAAAAAGAAAACAAAAAAGAAGAGGCGGCGAGTTTATTCCGCTTCGAAGAATTCCTCTGGTTTCGGCGGCACTGGCGGCAAGCCTCTGCGTTCGCGGATTTGCTTGATGGTTTCCGCCTGCATCTGCTCTGGTACGGGTGCCCAACGGCTGAACTGCGTTGCCCAGAAAGCTCTACCCTGCGTGCTGCTGCGGAGTTCATCGGCGATTCCGAAGCTTTCAGAAACTGGCATTTCCGCTTTAACCGTGATCATGTCTTCTTCAGATGGCATGTCCAAGATTTTGCCGCGTCTCTTGTTTAGCAGTGTAATTACTGAACTGACGAATTCGCTCGGAACCTTGCATTCAAAGCTGATGAGTGGCTCAAGCAGTTTGGGGTCGCTGAGCAAAATCGCGCAGTAGATTGGTCTCCAAGTCATCGGAATGGCTTGTGCTGGACCTCTGTGAACTGGGTCCTCGTGCAGTGTAATATCTTCAAGGTTGATTTTTAGGCCGTACGCTGGTTCTTTAGCTAACGGTGAAGTGTGGACTGCTTCTCTGAAGCCGGTCTTGATGTGGTCCAAGACTTCTTCCACATACTGTCTTCCTTTTATGCGGTTGCACAGGATGTTGTTTTCTTCAACTGCAACAGCGCCTTTCGCGTCGTCAGCTTCCCAGCCAAGCGAACGCAGTACTTTAGTGCGTTCGTCTTTGCTTTGCATGTCAGTGATTTTTTCCGATTTTATAGCTTCTATAACATCGTCGGAGAGTTTCTCGATGGTTATCCAGAGTTTGTTGTGTTTGTTGGGGCTTTTGCCCATGATTGCGGGTCCGCGGTAATCGTGGCTTATGGTCTCGCGGTAGATGACGATTGGCTCGCTGAGCTTAACTTTCAAGCCTGCTTCCTGCATTCGGTAAGCGGTGATTTCAAGGTGAAGTTCACCCATGCCTGACAGCAGGAACTCGCCGCTTTCCTTGTTCATGATAAAGTGTAGGTTAGGGTCTTCCGTGGTTAGCTTGTGCATGACCTTGTCGAATAAGGGCAGGTCCTTAACATCCTCGGGCTCAACGGCTACGGTGACCACAGGGTCAGAAACGTACCTTAAGCCCTCGAAAGAGTGCACTTCAATGCCTTCTTCAGCGATGGTTTCGCCAACGTGGATCGACGGCAAACCTGAGATGGCGCCTATGTTGCCGGCGGGAACGCGGTCAATGATCACACGGTCCGTTGCCATGCTCATGAAAACCTGCTGGATCGTGCCTTTCTGGCTGCTGCTTACAAGCTGAACCGTCTTGCCCTTAGTGATTGCGCCGCTGAAGATTCTGCCGATTGCGACGGTGCCGCTGTGCGGGTCAACCTCAATCGTGGATATGCACATGAGCAGGGGCGCGTCTGGGTCAACTTTTGCCATACCGACGCCGACCGCGCTGTTCACGTCTCCAGGCCAAATCTGGGCTTGCCTGTAAGGCTGCGCTATCAGCGGGTTTGGAAGGTGCTTGCAGAACATGTCCAAGATGGGTTCATGTAAGGGTGCTCTTTTACTGAGCTCGTCAACTTTCCTTCCGACATCCGCTGGGTCTCCTGTGTACGCGTCGATGATGTCTTGGAAGGTGACTTTCTTCATCTTCATGTGGTCGATGTTTAAGCCCCACTTGTGAAGGGCTGACCCGAATGCGACGCGGCCATCTTCCACGGTTACCTGCCAGTCTTTCTTGTGTTCGGCAGGCGCATACTTCTCGATTAAATTGTTTACCCGAAGGAGAATCTTGGCGAATTTACGTTGAATCTCCTGAGGAGTCAACTTGATCTCTTTAATTAAGCGGTCAACCTTGTTGATGAACAGGATTGGTTTAACCCGCTCGCGGAGAGCCTGCATCAGTACGGTTTCCGTCTGTGTCATGGGTCCTTCGACGGCGTCCACAACCACGAGCGCTCCGTCGACGGCTCTTAGGCTTCTCGTGACTGCGCCTGAAAAGTCAATGTGTCCAGGCGTGTCGATGAGGTTGATTAGGTAATCTTGCCCCTCATACGGGTGCACCAAGCTGACGTTTGAGGCGAAAACGGTCATTTGACGTTTCTGCTCAAGGTCCCATGAGTCAAGGAACAGTTTTTGCCCCGCGGTTTGGGTGCTGATGATGCCTGCTGCTGCGAGTAGGCTGTCTGACAGCGTGGTTTTTCCGTGGTCCACGTGGGCTATGATGCTGGTGTTGCGTATGATTACTGGGTTGTTCATCAGTCTAACGATTTCTTCTGTTTGCCTGTAACGCGCCATAACTATGCAGTCTCCATTTTCAATGAGTAAATTCCATGTGAGGCTTGTTTTTCGGTTATGTTTGGCATTTTATAAACTCTCGAAATTGATAAGCTGACATGGAAAATGAAGTTGAAGCCTATTAAGCTTTATGGCAACCTTTCCTGAAAAAGTTGGGTGCTGCTGGTTTGGTTTCTGATTGGTCTTCGCTGTTTTTGGGCTTGTGGTTTTTTTGTTTTTGTCTAGTTTTTTAAGTTGCGACTTTTGCCTCGGCGTAAGTTGCGACTTTCAGGTGTGGCTCTTTGCGTTTTGGGTTGCTTTTTTGGTTCAGCGTTTGAACCGCCTTGCGGGCTGCGACTTTGGGATGGGCGGGTTGCGACTTTCCATGTTGACTCCATGTTGAAGTTACTGTCGGTTTCGGGCGCGGCGGTTTTCTCGGCAGCAGGTTCGGTTTTGCTTGGGTTTTGGTTTTCCAATTTGGGATGCAGTCAAGCAACAAGCCTTTAGTAACTGTTTTTCATTGAGGTACTGTCAGGTGGTAACCGTGAAATTCGGTGTAATAGTTGAAAAAGACGAAGACGGATACTACGTCGCTTCCGTTCCAGAGTTACCTGGCTGCCACACGCAAGCCAAGACGCTTGATGAAGTGATGAAAAGAATCAAGGAAGCAATCGAAGCCTGCTTGGAAGCGGAAGGACTGAAAAGCCGTGGACGCACCGAGAGCTTGTCGGCGTTCAATTCGTAGAGGTTCAAGCTGAATGAGCTTGAAGCCGCAGCCAGCATCAAAGTAATTAAGGCTCTTTCAAAGTTAGGTTTCAAGATTGTTAGAAAACATGGCAGCCATGTTGTTTTGACGCATCCAGATGGAAGGCTTACGGTGGTGCCTGTTCATGCCAGAGAAGAGATTGGCCCTGGTTTGTTGGCGAAGATCATAAAGGATACAGGGCTTTCAAAAGAGGAATTTTTAAGACTACTTTGAAAGGACTCTAATTGGTTAATTTCTCGACGCTCAGTACGGATAGAGCACCAGCCTCCTAAGTTGGGGGTCGAGGGTTCAAATCCCTTCTCTCCCGCCACGGACAATCCCCACCCGTTTTGAGGCAAGGGATTACTTGAGTTTTCTCAAAACTTTGTTGACAGCAAAGTCACGTACAAAGTCGAAGCATTCTTCAAGATAAGGTTTGTATTCAGAATAAGAAATAACCGCTAGCAACAACAAAATATAAAATGCCTGCTAACATATGCTTAAGCGATTGCCTTGATAGATATCGACGTCAAATTTGCCAGAAAGACAATTGAAGAACTCGCTGATCGATTTAAATCCAACTTGCTGGAATATGAGTCAAACGAATACTTAGAGAGCCAGCTACGCACTGACTTCATCGATGAATTCTTTAAGGCTCTCGGATGGGATGTGAGTAACAAGAATAAAGCGTCGAGACTCGACAGAGAAGTTCTTGTCGAAAAAGGCGACACGTCAGGGCGTCCAGATTATTCTTTTCGCGTGAACGGTCAAGATAGATTCTTCGTGGAAACCAAGTCGCCATCTAAAGGCACTGACAAACCAGAAGACATCTTCCAGGCGAAAAGTTATGGCTGGAACACAACGAATGTGAACATCGCTGTCTTGACGGATTTTAAATCGTTCAAAGTTTTTGACACAACAATAAAACCTGACCTCAAACAGCCACAACTTGGATTAATATTTGAGTTAAACTTTGATAAGTATAGCTCTGACAACTTTGACCAACTCTGGCTATTTTCAAAAGAAAAAGTAGTGAGCGGTTCACTTGATGAGTTAAGTTCTAAAGATCCATCAGCAAAAAGACTCCGCATACCTGTTGATGAAGCACTAGTTGACCAGATGACATTATGGCGTGAAGAGCTGGCAAAAGACGTTTATAAAAATAATCCTGAAATTGATGTCAGAGAACTGAATGACATAGTTCAGCGATTATTAGACAGGCTGGTTTTCATACGACTCCTTGAAGACCGCAAGATAATTGATGTCAAAACTTTGAAAGAAATTGCGGATACGTGGAAGGAAGGAAAACACAGAGACATTCAAGCTCAATTAAATCTGCAATTTAAACAACTGAATAATGATTTTAACGGTGAAATCTTTAAGACACATGAATGTGAAAGAATCTCTTACGACTCACAAGTTGTAGCAGACATCATTGATGCCTTATATCCACCAAAGAGTCCTTACAATTTCGCTGTAATAGGTGTAGAGTTACTTGGAAGCATCTACGAAAAGTACCTTGGAAAAACGATTCGATTAACAGAAAAACGTGTTAAGGTCGAAGAAAAGCCAGAGGTTCGAAAAGCAGGCGGGGTCTTTTACACTCCAAAATGGGTAGTCAGTTACGTTGTTGAAAATACGGTTGGCAAACTTATTGAAGGCAAATCCGCTCAAACGACAGAAGGCATACATATACTTGATCCAGCTTGCGGAAGCGGCAGTTTTCTTATTGAAGCTGTAAACCGACTTTTCCAGCATTATCTAAAATATTATGAATCATATCCAAGAGAGTCCAAACGTGGAGAGTTATTTCCGAATGTTGTGGTTTCATATGACGATGATGGTAACACAATTCCTCGTCTAAGTATTTACAGGAAAGGGGAAATCATAAAGAATAACATTTTTGGAGTGGACATAGACCCTCAAGCCGTAGAAATCACTATGATGAGTTTGTACATAAAAATCCTTGAAGGCGAAAGAGCACTCCCTCATAACAAGGAACTATTGCCTTCTCTTTCAAATAATATTCGTTGCGGTAACTCTTTGGTCGGCTTTGATTTTCTTGAACAGACAACTCTTATTCAAGATGCAGAAAAAGAAAAAGTAAATTGCTTTGACTGGTATTCGAAGGAAACTGGATTTGGCAGGTTAATTAACAATAAACGCGGCTTCGATGCCATTGTTGGCAATCCACCATATATTCGAATCCAAACTATGAAAGAATGGGCGCCTAAAGAAGTCGAGTACTTTTCCCATAAATATGAGACAGCACAAAGCGGCAACTATGATATTTATGTTGTTTTTGTCGAAAAAGCTATTCAACTTTTAGATGTGAATGGTTTATTTGGTTTTATACTTCCCAACAAATTTTTTGTAGCTGAATATGGCCAAAATCTCAGAAATTTAATAGCTAAGAATAAGCTCTTGCGAGAAATCATCAACTTTACCGATCAACAAGTATTCAATCAAGCAACCACATATACCAACTTGCTTTTCCTCAGTAAGGCTGAGAAGAGAATATTCAAATATGCTGAAATACGAAAAATAGACAACCCATCAAACCAGCTTACCATAATCAGGAAAAATAATGAATACGCTAATGGTGCACTGCGACTTGGTCTCTTACCAATAGCGACGGTCTCCCAGGAATCATGGCATTTTGGTTTTGGTGATGAGGCAAAACTTTTCTCTCGACTTGCAGTAAGTCCAACAAAACTTGCTGACATCGTCTCTGACCTTTTTGTAGGACTTCAAACGAGTGCAGATCCTATTTTTATAGTTAAAAGACAAAATCCAGCGAATGAAGAAAAACTGGTTGAAATATATTCAAAAGCGCTGGGAAGACAGCTCAAAATTGAAGCAGATATATTAAAGCCGCTACTAAAAGGGCAAGAGATAAAACGTTATTCTTCGCCTAATTGGCAGTATTATTTGATTTTTCCATATAATATTGAAAATGGAGAAGTTAAACTTCTGTCTGAGAAGGAAATTGCCAAAAAGTTTCCGCTAACATGGGATTATTTAACCGAGAATAAACATAAGCTATTAGCTCGTGATAGAGGCAAACTTAAAGTAGAATGGTATGCTTTCGGAAGAACACAGAACATTGAACAATTCTGCGAGCCTAAGATAATGGCTCAAGTTTTGGCTAGCCGAGCATCATTTACATTGGACACTAAAGGACTGTATTATTTCGTTGGAGGCGGAAATGCTGGCGGTTATGGGATTAAACTTAAACTAGAATACAACTTGGACCTAAGATATATCACAGGTTTGTTAAACAGCAAGTTGCTGGATTTCTATTTGAAAAAGATAAGCACACCATTTAGAGGCGGATTCTTCTCATATGCCAAACGCTTCATAAAACAATTGCCAATATATCTTCCAAAAATGGATAATGCAAGCGACAAAGAAAGCTATGAAAAAATTTGCTCTTATGTCCAGATTGTTCTCACAGCAACCGAGAGGTCGCAAAATGGAAGCAATGATTCTGCTAAGCAAGTCGCAGAGAGAGAAGCGAAAGTCTTTCAGGAAAAGATTGACCAAATTGTATATGACCTCTATGGATTAAACGAAGATGAAAGGAATATTGTTGAGAATATTTTCAAATAAACTTTTTTTCCGATTTTGAACAGATAAGATTTTAGTCTGGCTTGCAAAGAGGCAAAATGAGATATTTTCTGACTTCCTGAAAAGAGCTTCACTTTACAGGCTAAGCAAGTTACGGCTTTTTCTTATAGTCAGCCTCAATCTTTTTCTTTGTCTCTTCGGAGCTATCATGAAGCCAGCTATCGGTGAATTTGAACTTTTCTAGGTTCTCTATTGAACCTACTTTTGCGATGATTTCTTCCTTCGGTATGAAGTACTCAACAACTAAGTGGCCATTTTCATCCTTTCCAATAACTTCTACGCTACCATGAAGAACAACCTTTTCCGGCTTAGGTTCAGGCTTTCGGTTGAAGGTGAATGAAGGACTAAGACCCTTCAGTTCTCCGCTTTCAATCCTTTTTACGATTTCTTTCTCCCGCTCTGACTCAGGCTCGTAGACTATGCCCTCAACCCAAAGTTTGCCATCCTTAAACCATGCTTTCTCCCACATACCAATCGGCTTACCTCTATGTTCATAACACATTGGTAATCCGGCAAACCTCTCGGCGGCATCCTTTAGTTGCTTTTCGGTAAATTGGTATGTTCTTCCGTTCTTTTTGATAGGTTCAGTGGATAAAATAACGCCAGCAACTCTAAAGCACCAATAGCGGCGTTAGAGACAATCCAGTTGAGTCTAATCATTCTTCAAGCAGTCCCACGGCCACTTGAAAAATTAACGATCTATCGCCCATTGAGTAACCAGAAACCCTCAAAGTGAACAGCATTCGGAAGTAAGTAAATCAGAAACAGGGTTTGGCGCTGCTGTAAAGTTTTTATTCACTCCTTGCAATGTAGAATTGATGTCAGCTAAACAGTTTTTCCTCGACCGCTATGCAAAGCTCGGCTGGACATACAGGGAAACCCAGCTTAAGCAATCAATCCGCATAAACCAACTCAACGCAAAAGGAAAGAGGCTTCCCGAAAGACTTCGCACCTTAGGCGTCGAGTTTGAAAAAGTGCCTTTCTTGGAGGCTGGATACTGGGTCAACAAAACAAAAGTTTCCGTTGGCGCCACGGCAGAGTACCTGCTGGGGTTGTACTCGGTTCAGGAAGCCGCCGCGCAGATTCCCGCTACGCTCTTCTCCGCCTTGAACGGGAAAATGGTGCTTGACGCTTGCGCAGCGCCGGGAGGGAAAACAATTCAACTTGCTGACCTCATGGGAAACAGCGGCGTCATAACGGCGTTAGACATAAGCAAGCAGCGGCTGGGCGCGATGGCTAACCAGCTAGAACGTTGCCACGTCAGCAACACCATCGTTTACAACGTTGATGCGCGGCAGGCTGGAATGCTTGGGCGAAAGTTTGACCGCATACTGCTGGACGCCCCCTGCTCGGGCAATTTCGCAGGCGACAAGGAATGGTTCAGCAGAAGAATCTACGCGGATGTTGAGCGGAACGCGAAAGTTCAGAAGGCAATTTTGTCTGAGACGACAGGTTGCTTAGCGGACGGCGGCGAAATAGTGTATTCGACCTGCTCGTTGGAGCCTGAGGAAGACGAGTTAAACATCGATTGGGCAGTCAAAAACCTGGGGCTCCAAGTCCAAAAAATCGATTGCCTAGGCGTGGATGGGTTGACCGAAGTTTTTGGACAAAAACTTGACACTCAAGTGGCGTTTTGCAAAAGGATTTGGCCGGGGGAAACGCAGGGCTTCTTTGTCTGTAAACTCAAGAAGGAGGCTGGGCGATGAAGCCGTTTGAAGCTTTCACGCAGCGCCTCGGCGGCAAAGTCATGTTTAACCCTGAATTCATCGTTGAGAAGAATCAACGGTTTTACCTGCTGACTCCGCACATGAAAAAGCTGCAGGGCAACTTCTACTATGCTGGCCTGTACCTTGGCAAGGCAAAAAACGGGGTCTTCTTTCCAAGCTTCAACCTGCTTAACATCGTCGTGAACGTCGCCGCAAACAAAGTCGTTGTTGACGGCAAAGCAGCTTGGCTTTTCATCTGCGGCAGAGACGTTTTTGGAACAGGCGTGGTTAAAGTGATGGGATCCAAACGTAAGGGTGACGTTACTCTTGTGCTTAACGAGTCTGGTGAATGCCTCGGCTTCGGGAAGATCACAGCTGGCTTCGAAGGTGCCGAGGGGAAGATTGCGGTTAAGAATGTTCTCGACCTTGGAGATTTTTTGCGAAGGGAAACAAGAAGTAAGGAATAGGAGCCGGCGGTTATGCCCTTTTATGACCACTTCATAACTCTTATGAACGGGATTTGACTTCCTATTCAGCTTCCCTACGTGAACGTTTATTCAAAAATTTTAGGGATAAGCTTATATATGTTTACGTTTCAAAGGGAATCCAAAACATATGATTTGATATGGTGAAAGTAATGAGTGAACAAGTAAAGAAAGCAATTGAAACTCTCAAATCAAACAATATCCGATGGGTGCACTCAGCATTCGTCGATGTAAGAGGCATACTTCAAGACATGGTTTTGCCAGCACGAGAATACCTGAGCGGCGCAGCTTTCACAGAAGGAGTAGGCTTCGACGGATCGTCCGTTCGAGGTTTCAAATCCATCGAAGAATCTGACATGATTTTTATGCCCGATGCAAAAACGCTTTCAATCATGCCGTGGGTAACTGATGAACTGCAAAAAAGCGCAATCATACTTGGCGATGCACTGGAAGCTTTCGGCGGAAAAGAGCCATCAGTAACCTGCCCAAGAGGCTACGTGGCGAAAAGGGCTATTAAAGCAGCAAAGGACATGGGGTACACTGGAATCTTCGCTCCTGAACTTGAACACTTCGTCTTCTCCTCAATCGACCCAACCAAGCTAACATGGGACCTGTGGGTTAGCCCCAAAGGCGGCGAGGGAGACAGCTGGGGTGCGCCACGCGTTCTGCCAGAATCTCAAGAAATCAAGCCCGGCGGCTTCGTCCTGAGGCCAAAAGAAGCTTACTACCGAACCCCACCTGAAGACACAACGGTCGCGTACAGAAACGAGGTTTCCCAGGTTTTGGAAGACTACTTTGGCTTAACGATTGAAAAGCACCACCATGAAGTCGCAACAGTCGGTCAGGTTGAAATCGACTACAAGTACGGAGAACTCCTTGAAACAGCCGACCGCGCCCTCTACTACAAGTTCGTCTGCAAAAACATCGCCCACAAATACGGTTTAATCGCAACCTTCATGCCTAAACCAATCTACCTTGACAACGCCAGCGGCATGCACGTGCACTCCAGCCTCTGGAAGGATGGCAAAAACGCGATGTACGACGCAAAAGACGACTACGCTGAACTAAGCCAAGTCGGCAGGTACTACGTTGGTGGAATACTTGAGCACGCCAAAGCGTTAACAGCAATCTGTTGCCCAACAGTCAGCAGCTACAAACGTTTAGTTCCAGGCTTTGAAGCCCCAATCTACGTCATGTGGAGCCGAAGAAACCGCTCGGCACTAGCAAGAATACCATTGTACTACAAGGGAGCAGGCTTCGCAGCCCAGAAACGTGTTGAATTCCGCGCCGTAGACCCATCATGCAACCCGTACCTTGCGTTCGCATGCATCATGATGGCAGGTCTTGACGGAGTTAAGAAGAAGATTGACCCAGGTGACCCAGTTGACGAAGACGTTTACAAACTAAGCAAGACAAAACGCAAAGAACTCGGCATAAAAGAGCTCCCGACGACGCTTAAAGACGCGCTGAACGAGATGGAAGGCGACTCAGTCATCAAGGAAACGCTCGGAAGCCACGTATTCGACGCGTTCATAGAGCTCAAGACAAACGACTGGAACCAGTACTGCCTCTACGTTTCACCATGGGAAATAATGAAGTACCTCGACTACTAAGCCGAAAGATAATTCGACCTTTTCCTTTTTTCTTCCATTTTTATGGTTGTTTTTGTCAAAATATTAGGGCTTGGAAATTTATCCTCAACCATCTAAAGTACGCGTTTTTTTCCCTAAAGTTCGGTCGATTAGCCCTTGCTGCTTGTTCAGTTGTCGAAAAATTAGTCGCTGCTTGGACAATCGTGCTTTTTCCTTATAAAGGGCAGAGAAGCATTAAAGATATTTATGCTTAAACGAGTAATAATTAAACCGTGTAAAAACAGTTTAACGCTAAGGTGAAATGGATACATGAGAAATTTCAAAGACGCAACTTGGAAAGAAAACGTAACAAAAGTCGTTCAGCAAATTCAAGAGCAAGAAATCAAGTTCATCAGGCTTCAATTCACCGACATAAACGGCATGCTTAAGAATTTAGCTGTGAACTCAAAAAACATCGAGTCAATATTTGAAAATGGTCAATCCTTCGATGGGTCATCCATAACGGGGTATCGACCCATTGAAGAATCAGACATGGTGCTTTACCCTGACCCGACTACCTATGCGGTTTTGCCGTGGCGTCCGAAAGAGAAATCTTCAGCAAGGCTTATCTGTGATATTTACACTCCGCAGAACAAGCGGTTTGAGGGAGACCCACGGTTTGTTTTGGAGCGAGCCACCGACAAGGCGACCAAAGCGGGCTACACCTTTTTCTGTGCTCCTGAACTGGAGTTTTTCATTGTTAAAGAAAGCGAAGAAAAAGGCGGGTTGCCGACGCCCATTGACATGGCAGGCTACTTTGATTTTCATCCTGGCGACTTAACTGATGATTTGCGACGGGAAATAGCTGACACTGCTGAAGCCTTTGGCATTGAAATTGAAATCTCCCACCATGAAGTGGCTTTGGGACAGAACGAAATCGACTTCAAATTCGACGAGGCGCTGAAAACTGCTGACCGCACGATCACCATGAAAATGTGCGGCAAAGTCGTCGGCGCAAGAAACGGCTACATAACCACGTATATGCCTAAGCCGTTCAGCGGCATAAACGGGTCAGGAATGCACACGCACCAGAGCCTCTGGAACAAGGATGCAACGCAAAACCTGTTCTACGCGAACGACGAGAAGAATGGGTACCTCTCCGACCTCGCGAGAAACTTCATCGGCGGACAACTGGCTCATGGACGCAAGATGTGCGCGATCCTTGACTCATGGCCGAACAGTTTCAAACGGCTTGTCCCAGGATACGAGGCGCCAGTGTACCTTGCTTGGGCACACAAAAACCGCTCGCCGCTCATCCGCGTGCCAAACTTCGGCGGACGCAAGAACGCTGCCAGATGCGAAATACGCAACCCAGACGGCGCAGGAAACCCATATCTGCAGTTTTCCGTTCTCTTGGCGGCGGGTCTGGACGGAATCAAGAACAGGATTGACCCAGGCGACCCAGTGGAGCTGAACGTTTACCAGATGACATACGAGGAACGCAAAGAACGGAACATCGTTTCCCTGCCTGATTCACTGCAGGAAGCCTTGGACGAGCTGGAGTCCAGCGATTTGATGCGTGAGACTCTGGGTGAAACCGCCTTCGAGAACTTCCTGCGTGAAAAACGCAGGGAATGGGACCTCTACCGCACGCAAGTGACCGACTGGGAAATCAACCGCTACATCAAACGGCTCTAAGCCAACAGCGTTTCTTTCCTTTTTTCTTCTCACTCGTTTAATGTTTGAGGTAAGGCTTTAAAGCGGAAAAGCGCTAAACCTTCTGTGACTCTTATGATACTTGGAATTTGCGGCAGCCCAAGGGAACAAGCCACCGAGCACGTCTTGAAGGAAACCCTGCGGATGCTCGGCGAGAAAGGGTTCGAAACCCGTTTTTGGACTGTCCGCGGAAAATGGGTTGATTTCTGTGCCCACTGCGACTACTGCCTCGAGAACAAGGAGTGCGTTGTCCAAGATGACGTGCAGGAGCTCTACACGCTGCTCACCGAGGCGAAAGGAATCATAATTGCGTCGCCCGTGTACAACGGCGGCGTAAGCGCTCAGACCAAAGCGTTGATGGACAGGACGCGCGCGCTGGTTGCCGCTGACAAGAACGTTTTCAAGGGCAAGGTGGGCATGGGCATAGCGGTGGGCGGGGACAGAAACGGCGGGCAAGAATTTGCGCTCATGCAGATCCACAGCTTCTACATCATCAACGGCATGATACCCGTCGGCGGCGGCTTCTTCGGGGCTAATCTAGGCGCAACCTTCTGGAGCAAAGACACGCTCGACGGCGTCAAGCAGGATGAGGAAGGTTTTAGAAGCTTGAAGAAGACTGTTAAGAAGTTTGCAGCCGCCATGGAAGCTGCAGGAGAAAAGCCAAAAAGTTGATCATTATGGGTGAAGGCGTTAAGGTCAAGAAGCTTAAGGTCGCGTGGGGCATAACGGGCGCAGGCGACAAGATCGCTGAGATAGTTGAGGTTATGAAGGAGCTGAAGAGGCAGTCGGAGGGCAAAGTGAACATAGACGTGTACATCTCTAAAGCCGCCGACACCATGCTCAAGTTCTACAAGCTGGACGAGGAAGTGAAGAAAAGCTTTGGCAAAGTCACGGTTGAAGTGAACGCTAACTCGCCGTTCCTCGCAGCGATGATGCAGAGCGGAAAATACGAGTTCCTGCTGATTGCGCCCTGCTCATCAAACACGGTGGCTAAAATCGCCAACAGCATAAGCGACACCATGCTAACCAACGCGGCGCTCATGGCCCTCAAAGCGTTCCAGCAGGTCTACGTGCTGCCGACGGACTACAGGGAAAGCATCGTCTACACTAAGCTGCCCAACGGCAAAGAAATGAAGCTCAGAGTCCGCAAGGAAGAAGCCGACCAAGTGCGTAGGCTCGAAGCCATGGATGGCATGCACACGCTGGAGAGCCCGCAGAGGATGCGTGAGTTCTTCTTAGAATGGCTAAGAGGGATAAAATCTTAGATGAGAATTGTAGCATTCATCGATAACTGTTAATCAAAAAGCTTGAGTTTCTCTAGAAACCTTCACTCAAATTGTTTTTGAAGCCCTGAGAAAGATATTGTTTTGATATGTCTATTCGCAGTTTTACTTAATTTTTGATCTTCAGTTACTAGGATTCCTTTGACTTTTTGAGTGGCTACGAGGTAAGATGCGTCATAAAATGTTATGTGATTTGATTGCGCTAAGGCGAGGGTGCTCTGCAGATCTATTGCATTGAAGCTAATATTTAGGACTAAGTTTTTGTTTGTTAATTCTTTGAGTAAGGCTACTAGTTCTTGAGCCTCTTGAAGACTAATAGTTTTCATAAGTGTTGTCAGTTTCCAAAAAGCCTGACATGTTTCGTAAATTCCTAAGTCAGTTGTAATAAGATCTGCTTGAGATGCAGTATCAATTAGGTTTCTTCCACTTCTGGTTAAAAGAGGCACCAGCGCAGATGCGTCGAGAAGATACTTCAATGCATCTCCCTATCTTCGCGTATGATTTTGGTAACCAGTTCAAAGTCTATCTTTTCGCCTAAACATTTGGCATGTTCGAGTTTTTCTTCTAAATCTTTCCGCTCTAGTTCATTGAGGCAATCGTCAAGAGCTTTTCTCACTGTTTCGCTAATGTTAATATTGTATTTTCTTAACTTTTCCTTGGTCTTCCGAGGAACACGAATAGTGATGACTTCACTCATTTCTCATCCTGTAATACGTTATTGTATTACAGTTAAAAACCTGTCGATTGAACCGCTTCTAAACCTTAATATCATTCTCTTGCCTAAGTTGCTGGCATGTCTTTTCATGTTAGGCGCAAAGATCGAGAAATAACCGACCCTGAAGAAATGAGGCAAATCCTGAAAACCACCCAGTACGTGACCGTCGCCATGTGCATGGACAACGAGCCCTACCTTGTCTCGCTGAGCCACGGGTACGACCAAGCCAGAAACTGCATCTACTTCCACTGCGCACCCGAAGGCAAAAAACTCGTCTACCAGAAGGCAAACAGCAAGGTTTGGGGGCAGGTGGTGCTGGATTTCGGCGTCACCGACGAGTGCGACTACGTTTACTCTTCTGTTCACTTCAGCGGCAGAATGAACCTGATAAGCGACATGAGCGAGAAGCAGCATGCGATTGAAGTGATGGTACGGCAGCTTTCCCTTAACCCAGAGGCTAAACTCGCGAAGATCAAGCCTGAGAAGCTTGAGAAAACAACGATTGGCAGAATCGACATCGATTACATGACGGGCAAAAAAGGGGCGCCTAACAAGGAGCGGCTGCAAGAGTTGAACTACGTGTTCCGCGGAAGCCGAGCCAAAGCCCAAAGAAGCGAAAACAGCAAGAAAAGCGAATGACGGCGATTTTTAGAACGCCCACGCTCCAGAAGCGAACAGCCACGTGAAAAAGAACAAACCTGCACATGAAATTGCCACAATTGCGATGTTGACGGATTTTTTGGTCGAAAGCAGTCCCAGCGCGAGGAAAAGCGGGAACATGGACAGCACGTAGCGTGGTACGCTTATCCAGAAGCCTGTTGAAACGGCAAGCATCCAAGTCAGCAGCATGTAAACCTGGTAGGATGGCCGCAGCTTCAGCTTGTAGGCGAGCCCGATCATGATGTACCCGAAGACGGCAAAGATGACTTCAGCGTAGCCTATCGTGAGGTTGAAGGGGTACTGGGAGTTTCGTGACCAGCCTAATGCCGTGCTTAAACCGTTCAGCGGCTGAATGGACTGATACCAGTGATTGTTTTCAACTTGCAGGAACGTGAAAAAGCTTCCAGTGACCTGAAAATTGATCCCTAAGTAGATTAGAAAGCCGATGGCTGGCAGGCTTAGCCACAGAAGGCGGATGCCCAAGGTTTTTGGCTTCCAGTTTTTCTGATGGAAATACTCGACAAGCAAGGCTGGGAGAAGAATTAACCCTGCAATCCTTGTTAACGAGGCGAGGAAACCCAGAAAAGCCGCTAAAGCCCACTGCGCGTTTCTAGCGTAGTAGAGGCTGGCTATGACGAGCGCGAGGAATAGGCCTTCAGTGTAGGGGGCGGACATGAAGTAGGCTGTTGGGAAAACGCAGAGGAACAGCACGGCTTTCTTTGCTATGCTGTCGCTGTAGTCCAGCTTGGCAAGCTTGAAGAGGTAAACCACGGCGACGATTGAGGCAACGTTTGAAACTATGAGTCCTGAAAGGTTAACGTAAGAAAAGTCGAACGTTATCAGCCGAATCAGCACGGGGTAGAGGGGAAAGAAAACGATGAAGTTGGCGGCGTCGCCTTGGTTTGTGTACCAGTGCTGTGCGATGTACATGTAATGCGGAGCGTCCCAGTTGGCGAACATGCCCATGAACAACCCGAGCGGCTGCGTCGAACTGCCCGCATTGACAGCCGACATGTAAGCTGTTGCGTAGCCCAGAGCGAAAACGGCGAGCTTGGCAACCAAAGCAACGAGAACCGCGACTTTTAGGGAGTAAGGAATTTTTGCGTACCAAGCTTGGATTTTCAGCCATGCCAAATGCGAGACTTCCTAAAGGCGCCAAATTAGTTGTAGCGGGGCTTTATGATATAAACTTCGGTTCATAACGGGCAATCCTTCTTGCTAAGAGCCTGTGCTGGGCAGTTCAACCTGGTAAATTCTAAGGTCTCCGTTGGTGTAAACAACTTTCAGCCAACTGATGGCGTCGAACCTTGCTGTGCAGCCTGAGTAATGGTACAGTTCGTCGTTGCCGACGTAAACGTATGAAACGTGGTACTCTTTTATGACGGCTTCCAGCTGGCTGGCGTTCCCAGTGTAGGCGGAGTCAATCTGCGCGTCTCTTTGGTAAACCTGGTCGAGCGGTATCCCGTGACCGTAAGGCCAATAAACATACGAGGAAACTCTTAGCCGCCCGCCGATCATTGTGGGTGGACACTGAATCGAATAGTATGTCAGGAACACTGAGTTCTGGGGCGTGTTGTTCCTAACCCAGAGCCCAAGTTGGTACTCGCTCCATGTTGCTCCAGTATAGTTTGTTCCGACGTTGTAGATGATTACGCTCGCTGACGTGATAACGGAAAGTAGCACCAGCGTAACGATGACGATTCGTCTTGTTTTAGCCAGCATTATGCCGCTCAGCACGGCAATCGGGACCCAGGCAAAGATGAAGAACTTGTACATGTCCCACACCCAAGGCGTCAACAGAAAAATGTTCGGTATCAAGAACAGGAGCAGGAAAGTCACCTTGAGGTACTCGTGCCCAGGCTTAATGAAGGAAATGATTGCCAGCACGAACGGAATCCCCAAGTTGAGGAAGTAGTAGATTAGGGGGTTCTGCACGAACTGAGACAGAAACGCAGTGCTGAAGCTAAACGAGAACGATTCGCCGCCTGCAAGAATGAAGGGCAAAGCGAAAACCGTCGGCAACACAAAATACAGGTAACTGAACTTTATCTTTTTGACGTTGAAAAGCAAGCACACGGCAAAAGCAACGTAGCAGCAGAAAAACGCGACGTTATGGAACTGGTAAACCAGCCCCGTAATGACTCCCGCAAGAATCAAACGGCGATTGTCATCCATGTCTCTTAGCAAAGCCAAGACGAGCGCAAAAGCGGGCAAACCAACCAGCAACGGTCGCTGTTGCAACAAATTGTCGAAAATCGAGGGCAAACCAAACAGTTTACCCCACTGGTAGCCGTAATTAGTGGTCGGGTTGAAGGTTCCGTTGAAGAGGGCTGAGAACAAGCCGAAGTAGCTTAAGCCCCAGCCGAACACGGCTAGAACGGTCGCGATGACGGCTGCCCGCCGCCCGTAAGGTCTTGCGAGAGCGTACATGGCGAGGGCGAAAACCAGAATGAAAAGCGCGTTTAAAACAGGCAGGAGCGTCGGCAAGTAACCGAACATTTTTTCGATGATTGCAGTGTGGAAATCAACGAAGTAATGGTAACCCAGCGGCGTGCCCGAGTAGTTTGGCGTTTGGGGAGGAAAATTGCCGTTGTTTATGCTTTCGATAATGTCGTAGTGGAACGGCGTGTCCTGCCAGTTGGAACCAGTGAGCACTATTCCAGATGGGGTTGGATACCAAACGCTGATGACCAGAACGACGAGGGCAACCACGAAGATCACCGCAAAAAGCAGGAGGCTTGTCTTCTTAACTTGATTAAGCCTGAGGAACTTCGGCGGCTGTATTGACTCACCCTTCTTGTAGACAACCAGCGTGTAGACAGCTGTCAAGGCGAGAAAGCTGAAGAGGATTGTTTGCCGTGAGTACCCAGCCGCCAACGACAGGTAATAGACGAATTCAACTGAGACTAAAACGCTGAAAAGCGGCACGAAACCCCAAACCTCGTGCGATTTCAAGCGGAAGAAGCGGTAGGAAATCAACCCTGGAACTAGGAAGGTGAAGACAAAAGCAGCGAAGAGGGCGATGTAGATTGAGGGGAACGAGGCCAGCGTGAGGATTAGCAGGAGGATGCAGAGCCAGTACTTTTGCAGAACTGATGAGTAATTAATGTTGCTTGATACTTCGCCTCACCCGCCCCCGAGCAAACATTCACAGTAAAACAGCCTGCAACGTATTAAAATTACGGGTAAACCGCACTTTCAACGCAACAACCCAGCGAGGGGCGCTATGCAACAAACCCTTCAATTCCGACCTCGGGAAAAGTTAATTAGCTAAAGCCGTCAGTATTGTTGCGGCGCTTAAGCCCAGGTAGTATAGTCCGGTCTCAGCATGAATTATTTCATGTTGCCGAAATAGTATATGCGGCTGTCGCCCGCAGGACCCGGGTCCGAATCCCGGCCTGGGCGCCATTTCAACCATTTTTTAGGATTCACAATATAAATAGCGTGTTAAGATTTTCCGTTCATAATCGATAAATCAATCGTACGATAAACGATATCATGATTGTAATGGAAAACAAGCGAGAAATTCCCTGTGCATCCTGCCGCCTATGGAACAAAAAAGACAAGAAATTTTCCTGCGTGCCTCATGACTGCAAAAACCTTTCAAGTTGGCTCCTAGAGTACGCTCCTCAGCTTAAGCCAGGGCCAGTGCAGTTGCAGGTGCAGTTTCCAGAAGTAGTAATCCGATACGTTGTTTAAAGGACAAGAAAATCAATCGTAGGTAACGTTTTGGTTTCTGTCTTGTTTTTTCGGAAAAACATATCAAGCCGATGTGTTCATCATGCAAGTGTAGCATGACATTTACTTCGCCGCCTCAAAGCGTTCGCGCCTCAGAGAATTGGCTAAAGGACATTCTGAGCGCAAGCAAACTGGCGTGTGCCGACCAAATAGTCGCCCGAACCTCACAGGACAGCCTCTGCGTGCTATGCAAGGGCTCACGCTTTCTCTGCGGCAAAACACGCTGCCCAATCATGGTTAAAGTCAACTATTTCCTCAAAAGTGTGCCTTTGATGGGAGAGGACATCACGGGCATGTCACCGCCAAGCGTTTTCATCGGACGAATCGGCTACCCCAACGTCTACGCTGGCCCGCTTGTGCCCCCTGTCAAAGAGGACACGACGGTTTACGATTTGCCTGAATGCTGGTTCGGGAAATCTATGGATGAAATCGTCGGTTTTCGCAGTTTGCTCGTGCGGGGCAAGCACAGGGTTAACGTGCAGCGGTTCCTGGAGGGGGGCAAAATTTTGGATCAGACACGTGAGCTAGCTCTTGCCGACAGCAGCGTAGACATAGAGTTAAACCTCACCAAGAAGCCGCATAGCTCCATCTTCCTTGACGACAATGTGCAGCCGTTTGGTCCTTCAGCGCCCATTCGAGACCTGCATGTCGGCAACGCACGCTACGACGACAAGATCGAGAAGGCGTACTACGACGCGGATCTGCGTGCTGGGCAAGCCGTGCTGGAGCTTTACGGCAAAGGCGTCGTCGTAAGCAAGATTCAGAAAGCTTTCAGCGTCGGCGCTTTCGGAGTGGAAAAAAACAGGCGTCTAGTTCCGACACGGTGGAGCATAACAGCCGTGGATGACATTATTTCCAAGAGCCTGATGGCAAAAGTCAAGACCTTTCCTGAAATCAACGAGTACAGGGTCTACGAGTCAACCTACCTGGACAACATTTTTGAAATCCTGATGATCCCGCAGCGGTGGAGCTACGAATCAATGGAAGCGTGGTACCCGGGAACCGTCTGGAACCCGACTGGAGCCAGCGTAGCCATCTTCTCAGACTGGGAAGGCAATAACGGACGAACCACTTACGCGGAGATAGGCGGCTGCTACTATTCGGCGCGGTTGGCGACTTGTGAACAGCTGGTGAAGGAGCGGCGACAAGCCACCGTCATCGTGCTGCGGGAGGCGCGTCCAGGATACATCATGCCGATGGGCGTCTGGCAAGTCCGCGAGAACGTCAGAAACGCCATGCGGCAAAAACCGTTCCTATTCAAGAGCCTCGCTGAATCCCTGCAGTTTATTGGCGGCAAATTCGAGATTCCGATGCAACGTTGGATACTGCAAAGCGAACTTTTAAAGCAGGCACTGTTCCAAAAGAAAATATCTGACTTTTTTAGAGTTTAGGTAGGTTTAGAAAATTAAAATAATAAAGGGGCTAAACGACAGGAGTCGTTGCGGGTCGGAAGAATGCTTAAGGTTTTACCAGTTTCGGGCGCCTAATTTTCATGTAAACTGCGAAGGCTGCCGCGAACGCCATAATACTTGCCATCGACCCTAAGGGTGATTCAGGCGTAACTAGGATGAACCCAGTGACGCTGATGTTGGTTGATACTGATAGGCTTAGGGCTGCTCCCAGTCCGATCAGGTTTTGGGCTGTGCTTGTCTGGCTTGTCAAGTCGATGTATTCTTTTGGCCACACACTTTGGGTTGAAGCCTGCACCTTGATAGCTGAACCTAGCGGCGTGTCTGATGGAACCCTTATGGCAACTTGAGCGATTCCGTTGCTGTCCGTGAACGTCTGCGCCGTCTTGACATACGTTGAGTTCAACACTTCCGTAACACCTAAAGAGAACGTGAGAGTCGCGTTGAAGTCAACCTGAACGTTCGCACGCGGATACCCCGTCGAATTGGTAAGTTGCACCTGGAAGGTCACTGTTTGACCTGGAACTGCAGTCACGTTGCCCGTGGCTGGCGAGACCCAATTCAACTCGTCTCCTTGACGAACTACATCTTTGCCAGTGGCGTTTCCCGCCATATTGGCTGTTGCGTTCTCAATCGATGATGGCAAGTTGAACTCGCTCGGGTTGTAGCCGCCGAGGAGTCTCCAGATTGCATCTTGTTGCACTGCTGCGCCGTTGTTGGTTGTTGCCTTGTTCCAGCTTAGGACGTAGCTGATGGCTCTCCATTGTGCCGTGTCATTTACCGTGTCAATTTGAGCTTGGTAGGTTGATCCTTCGTAGATTGTGCCGTTATAGTTCATACAGTAGACTTCGTCGGAGTATGTTGATGTGCCCTCTGTTATTTGAACGGGGAACTCCCCGATCCAGTAGCCGCCTGAGGTGATGCCTAAGTCTCCGTTAGAGTTGCTTGGGTAGCCTATCGTTACGCTTAATGTTTGTGCGTAAGCGAACGAGCTTATCGCGGTAATTATCAGTGTTAGGAGGATTACGGTTAATACTACTTGTTTTCGCATATTATCACATCTTATCTCTTGAGACACATGTAATCACTCAACGGATAATATAAGCAGGATTTCCAGACAAAAATGAATCGAGAATCGATATATTCCCGACTCTCAGGGCGCTCGCGACAAAAGGCACACTCCTCGACCAAAACTGCAGCGCAAATCTTAAAAAAGAAGCCTCTTATACTCTGCACTGAAACGCAATGCTCAACTCTGCAGTTAAACGGTTCATTTTGCCCTTTGCGCCGCAAAAAGGCAGAGAACGGTTCAGTTCCGAGGTTGAAGAAGCCGCAGTCTACGCATTAGCTGAACTTGAAAGAATGAAGGGCGGCGGCTTAGTCATCAAGCAGCCTCAAGAAAAACTCGTTTTCCTAGCCAAGATTGGCTATCCGCTATGGCTGTTTCCCAAGAACGAAACCACGTACATTTTCGATGGGTTAAGCAGTTCCGCTATCGCCATGTCCTACTTTGAATTGCCCACCGCTAAAGCTTTCATGGACGGTTTGAAGGATAACTCGGAGACGCGCGAGGACTTCGAGGCTTTCCTTTCGGACCATAACAACTATTTTACGCGGCCAAAGAAGGAGAGGCAACATTTGTTCCGCGGCTTAATTGTCGACGTGGAGTTCAAGAGGGAGTTTAATGCTTACCGCAGAGAAGCCGCAGAAGTGACGGGGCAGCCTGACACTCTAGCCATGCTTCCCCCAAGCCTTGAAGAATCAACAATTTCTTCCGTTCTAACGCAAATTAGCGATTTGCAGACGGTTATCAGGGAAGACGCGGAAAGGCTTCCAGAATGCTTAAGGCTCCTTAACAAGATGACGGGTCAATTCATCACCGAGTTGGATTATGCAGCCTGAAGCCGTGAAGGATGAGGCGAACGCTAAGATCAAGGCTCAGGAAGAAGTCATAAACCCCAAAATCGCCGCATTAAACAGTGAGTATAAACGGCGAATGGCTGACCTTTCAAGAAGCTTCGACCAAGAACTTGAAACTCTTCAAAAACAGCAGGCGCGAACTGAAAGGTCGATGGAAAGCAGCCAAGGCAAGATTAAGATTTACCAGAGAGAAGCCGAGGCTCAAGCCTCAAAAAACCATTCAATATACGAGAAGCGTTGGAAAGAAAAAAGCGCCCAAGCCAAGAAAGAACTCAATGGACTGAAAAAAGACCTGAAGCGCGCAGAGAAAAACATTAAGAACCTTATCAAGCAGAAAAACGCTCAGACAGCCAAGCTGGCGTTTGAGTTAGAAGAGGAAGTTAAGCATGCTCGCCAACCCCTTTTGGACCTTGAGAAGGCTCGTGACGCAAAAATGCTCGTTTTCAAGCGGGAATCCGAAAAACTGCTCAGCCTGGAGAAACCTGTGGTTGACGGGCTTAACAGCGCCATTAAGCTGGGAGAGGCAAATCAGGCGAAGTTTCAATCGCTGGGTTACGTAGACCAGTCGAAGACTCCAGCGTTGTTTTATATGCCCTTCTACGTTGCGTGCTACCAGTCAGGGTTCAGCAAGCGCGTCAGGTATCTGCCGCCGTCGAGGGCAAGCGACATGGGCTTAGCAGCAAAATTCAAGGGCGCTTTGGGCATGTCAAAGATTAAGCAGGTCTTTGTTCCCCGCTTCAAATCCATGAGCATGCTGATCGACAGAGCCCAAATGCTTACTAAACAAGATCCTTTCTTGGACGGGCAGATCAGAAGTCTGGGTGAAAAGAACAATCTTCTAAACACTCTCTCAACTCGCGGGAACATCGCTGAAGGCTTGGATTACTTAAGAACCGAAGGCTGGCTTTCCGACAGGGAATACCAAGTTGTCAGGGATAGCCTGGCTTAACGCCGAACATCGCATTTCAAAAAAACTTATTGCCAGCGCTTCAGTTTTTAAGAATGAAAATATTTTGGTGTACGGCTGGCGTTGAAAATGAGTAAGTTTACGGGCAAAACCTCGACTGCCATTGTGCCCTTTCCTGACGGCAGGATCTTGCTGGTTAAAAGGGATACTGTTCCCTTCAAGGGTTACTGGGCGCTGCCGGGCGGCAGAATGGAACTTGGCGAAACCATTGAGCAAACGGTCGTTCGCGAAGTGAAAGAGGAGACAGGTCTTGACGTGAAAATAGTTCGCGTGGTAGGTGAGTATGTGGAGAAGGGCATCAAGGATAATGTGGAATACGAGTACTGCCCAACGTGCTTCGTGGTCAAGCCCGTCGGCGGCGAGATGAAGCGGCAGGAAAGCGAAATCCAAGAAATAAAGCTTTTCAGCCTAAACGAGTTGCCGCATCCACTTGCGTTTGAACATGACAAGATGGTCAGTGACTATTTGAGCCATAAAGAATAGTTACTGTTTCTCCAAAACCTTCTTTACTTCCGCAAGGATTTCTGAGAAGTCAGCCTCTGTGTCGGGTTTCATGCCCTTCTTCGAGACTTTAAGCAGGGTTTCGTAGCCTTTGCCGCCCAGAATTTTCTCCATGATTTTCATCGTTCTGCCGCTTCCGAAGACGCGGTTGGTGCAGAAGACGATTGCTTTCTTTCCCTGCACGCTTGGCATGGCTTCGATGAAGGCGGATGCTTCCTTCGAGGGGCTGGAGCCTTCCACGGGCGTGCCGATGAATACGAGGTCAAAGTCCACGATGGCTGACGGCTGCGTTGCCGCCATGTCGAAAATGGGTGCTTTCGCGGTGTCGGCTAATGCTTGGGCTAAACGCTTGGTGTTGCCCGTTCTTGAAAAGTAAACTACGCAGCTTTTCATGGTTCCTTCTATTGCCTGCTCGGTTAATATAACCTTCTATGAAAACTGAAACCCGTGTGCGTGCAACGTCTACCCCTCGGTCTAGTATATGCTTCTAATAGGCTCCAAATATGAAACAACATGCTTCAACATACTTTTAGGTGCTCACTAATCCACATGAAACCAATGCTTTTCAACATGAATTAAGTGTTTTACATGTTGAAAAAGCTTGATACGCACCAAATATTGCCTTCCAAAAAAAACTAGAATTTTATTCTGCAATCTCGGCATTACTGCCTCTTCTTGTGCTGCGATTGCTTTCATGTCAACGATTGCTTTTTCCTTGTTCATTTGGTCGTTTTGTTTTTTTCAACATAAAAACAGATAGTATCTACTTCTCTGAGTATAGAATCGCGATTGCTTAATATTTCGTCGTTTGAGAGGAATAGTCGAGGTCTAGTAAACCTAACTTCATATTTGTTGATAAGATGATTGAATATTTGTTTCCACTCTTTCAAAGTGAAGTATCCACCTCTTCCTCTTGTTTTATCAACATCCTCTTCATGAGGAGCAAAGCTTTCATAGACAACTACCCTTTTTCCTATCTCAAGTAGTTTAGAGAAGACCTTTTCTTCCTCAAACTCGTATATGCAATCTCTTTCATCTTCAGTACATTTGTGTTTATTATTGCGTTTCTTTGCGATGCACTGTCCTGTTCTCAAGTGATGCAGAGTCTTACTCGTTAAGGCGAAATCAAACTTGTCCACTTTCTCCTTCCTAAGAATCCTGTCAAGTTTTTGTTTGTCAAAAAGAGAGCAAGTGTAGAATCTAATCTTTGTTTCAGTTAGAAGCTTTGACCCTTGTTGAATTTCTGACCCGAAAGGAAGTAGTTCTTCATCTATTCCGATTATCATTGTTGGTTTGAACTTCAGAGCAAGGTAGAAGGGTTTTATGCAATCTGTACCGATGTCAATAATATGGGTGTTGATTATGTTTGTTTTTTCGTCAATATTAAAGGCATCCTGAATCTCTGACAGCTCATCTATTGAATCGGTCCAAAATTTTAGTTGATTCTGGGTTATCTCCAGCTCCTCTAAGGTTGTCAGCAGCCTTTCTTTGAGAGCTTTATCCTTTACCAATTACCAACACCTACGCTACCTTCGAATCTTATTAAATTAGTATTTCTTTATTAATCGAAGCTTACGTTGGACCTTCCTCAAGTTGTGGGATTATTGGGAGCGGGAGTTTCGTTTCTAATGAAACTTGCCCCCTAAATAGGTCTACATCTATAGTTTTTGGGTTCATTAAATTGTCAAAAGCAAACTTGATCTCGCTTTCGCTTATTGATTCAATAAACCTCAGTGCTGAGCCTGCAACATACTGTCTTTCAATCTCAAATGCTATCCAGCGTCTTTTATTATCTTCAGCAGCCTCACCAGTTGTATTTGAGCCAGCAAAAATGTCTAAGACGATGTCATTGGGATCAGTGAGAAGTTTTATAAAGAAATCAGGCAGTTTTTTTGGAAACCGAGCTGGATTTGGTTCAGCGCCTGCTGTACGACAATTTCTCAAATACTTGCTAGTAGCTTCGGTGTTTGCTATCTCCAAGACATTGACTGTATCAAGCAGATAATTTGAAGGAAGTGCTCCGCCTCTGTCCATATCAAAAACCCTGCTTATGTCATGTCCTGAGGGTCGCAGTTTTGGTGTGTAATATTTTTTGCGATCCTTCAGGAGTTTTTGCATTCTGGCAGAGTATGGAACTCGGACTTTTGTAATATCCGCTTTCGGATAGTCACTTTTTGAAAACCACCAAACAGTGTTTACAGCATCCTTTACCCTAATTTTTCTTCTGTTAACCCATTCAATTGGCGAAGGCAACTTAGCGGGATTATACCAAAAGAATTCTTCAGCAAGATTCAAGCCCAGTTCATCACAGAACTTTATCAAAATTCTATAGTTGTACAGGGAACGGATTGGTCTATCTTTTTCATATGCCCCCCCAAGGTCCAAAACAAAACTGCCGTCGTCTGTTAGAACATCCTTGACTTTTCGCGCGAACGCAGTTAACCAATCAACATACTCGCTCTGAGGCAAATTCCCGTACTTTTTCTGCCTAAGAAGACAGAACGGAGGTGACGTAATGACGAGATTTATTGACCCTTTCTTTACGTGATCGAGCAGATGCAGTGAATCACCTACAAAAGCTGAACCAAAGTTTGTTCGGTATAGAGGTTTAATTGAGTGTAACATGATTTATTACCTTAGTAAATATCAACACCATTGACCCAGCTTGAAAGGGCTTTCCAGAGTACGGTGACAGCAAAGTACACTTCCTTGTCTTTCTTTTTTAATTCTTCAATTTCTGAAATAAATTTATGTTCCTTTTGCGTCCCCAAAATCCAAGCAACCCATTTTTTAGCTTCCTCGTCTGTCATTACGTTGATCAGATCTTGAACTGTGAAATTTCCTGTCTTGCTTAACGACCAAGAAATACCTGCACGTTGAGACTCATCACTTGAGGGCATAAGTTTTAACGTTTCCTCAGTAAAGTGTTCATTAAGTTTGGCTAGCGCTCTTGCGGCTTCCACTCTGATGTCTTTTTCAACCGCATCAAATGCGGTCACCAACGCGTTTAGTGCCTTTTTGTCTCCTAATTCGCCTAAAGACCACGCAGCGCCTGCCCGGATTTCAGAATGCTGCTTATCATCAAGCAACGCCTTTATCAACAAATGGGATGATTTAGGTTGGTTAACTTCACCGAGCACTATTACGCATTCAAGTCTATTTTCAAGGTAACTATCAACGAGCATTTTTTCAAAAAATGGAATGCTTTCCTTTGACCCTAACTTCAGAATGCTAGAAGCGGCTTCAAGCCTAATGTATATATGCTCTTTGTCATCATTCATTCTCTGTTTCAAGGCTTCAACTGTTTGGTCAGATTTAAAGCATGATAAAGCTTTCGCCGCCCCATACCTTTCGCTTATTGATGTGCTTTTTAACAGATCCAGATAATAGCTTTGGCTGAGCGCATCACTGCATTGAATTTTACTATAAACTGGAACCACTGAAGCTAAAATTTGGTTCTGCCTTATTGGATCTTCTACACGAACTAAAGGCACTAGAACGATATTTCCTTTCTTTAGTAACAAATGTACTATGCGGCTATCAACTCTCCTGCGGTATTTCAAGCATTTTGAATCAATGCCTATTACGCAACCTTCCTCCTTGGCGATTGCTGCAGGCCATGTGAGTCGCGCTTCAAATCCCTCGGTCGCACCTTTGGGCTTTACCTCAAGGACTTTATTTTCTGTTAGAGCCGCTCTCATTTCTTTTACCCTTACGTATTGAACTAAATCATCTGCCGCCCAGTCGATAGGTCGTTCTCCGTTCTTGGAGCATTTCACAAAAGCTATCCAATCATTATCTGTTAAGCCAAAGTCCCATCCTCTTTTAGGGTCTGAAATTGAGTGGGACATTGTAATCTGTAGATCCGTTTTGGCTCTGGATTCAACTCTTATCCCGCATTTTACGCATAGTATGTCAGGTACGCGTACACGCTTAATTTTTATTTTCTTCCATATTTTGAAACCCATCGAGCCTCTTTCTAGTTCTATTGGTAAGTGTCCTTCAGCTTTCAAGTCTTCAAAAACTCTGCCTAGTTCCAATTGCTCCAGCGGATATTTTTTCTAGAAAACTCATGTCTGTCTTGAACGACCGCCTGCTGCTCATAGTAATTATCCCCACTGTAGTTGGTAGATTGCTTTTTAATACTTTTTAAAGATTATCAGGTTTCCCAGATATTACTCAAAATAGGCTTCAGCGCTAGGTTGATGATTTAAAGAAGAAAGAGAAACTAATAGATCGATATAATTTTAATAAGTGCTATAAGCAGTATTTCTTTGAGCGGAAAATATGGATTACGCAATAATCGCAGACGCTTACGAGAAAATTGAAGCCACCACAAAACGGCTTGAAATGACCGACCTGCTGGTTGACCTGCTGAAGAAAACGCCCAAAGACGTCATTGCTAGAGTAGTCTACTTGACGCAGGGCAAATTGTACCCAGATTTTCTCGGCGTCGAGATGGGTGTGGCAGAAAAATTGGCCATCAGAGCCTTGGCTCGGGCGTCGGGGCAGAGTGAAAGCGCCATTTCGGCTGACCTGCAGAAAAGCGGCGACATCGGCGAGACTGCACAGAGATTTTTGACGAAACGCCGCCAGTCAACGTTTTTGAGCATTAAGCTTACGGTTGAGCGGGTTTACGAAACGCTTGATAAACTGGCTAAAACGTCTGGTTCAGGCGCCGTGGACACGAAGATGGCGATGCTTTGCGGTCTTTTGACTGACGCGTCGCCGAACGAGGCAAAATGGCTGATTCGAACCGTGACGGGTAACCTGCGGTTAGGCATCGCAGATATGACGGTACTTGACGCGTTGGCGATAGCTTACGGCGGCGGAAAAGAAGCCCGGGAACTAGTCGAGCGAGCCTACAACATTTCATCAGACCTCGGCAGAGTGGCAAGCTTAATCGCCGAGAAAGGCTTGGAGGGCATAGAAAAGTTCCAAGTTGTAGTCTTCGAGCCTATAAGGCCCATGCTGGCTGAACGGTTACCCTCGCCCGAAGAAATTTTGGAAAAACTGGGAGGCAAATGCGCAGCCGAATACAAATATGACGGCGAACGAGTGCAAGCGCATAAGAAAGACGACAAGGTAATTTTGTTTTCCAGACGCCTAGAAAACATTTCCAGCCAGTACCCCGACGCCGTTGAACTTATCAGGGAAAAAATCGCCGCTAAAGAAGCGATTCTGGAAGCGGAATGCGTTGCGATGGACTTGGAAACTGGCGACATGCGTCCTTTTCAGGAGCTGATGCATCGTAGACGAAAGTACGGCGTTGAAGAAGCCATTGAGCAGTACCCGATTTCGCTTTTTCCCTTTGACCTGCTCTACGTTGACGGCAAAGACTTAACGCTTGAGCCTCTTCGGGAGAGGCGCAGGGAACTGCAAAAAATCGTGAAAGAAACCGACCGCGTGACACCAGCCATCCAAAAAATCGTTAAGAACGCTAAGGAACTTGAGAATTTCTTCGAGGAAGCCATCGAGAAAGGCTGTGAGGGGCTGATGTGCAAATCCATCGCGGCAGACTCAGTCTATCAGGCGGGAAGCCGAGGTTGGCTGTGGATAAAGTACAAGCGGGACTACAAGAGCGAGATGACTGACACGGTTGACCTTGTCGTCGTCGGCGCTTTCCACGGCAGGGGAAAACGGGTCGGAACCTACGGCGCCCTGCTCTTAGCCACGTACAACGATGAAACGGACACGTTTGAAACCGTGACCAAATGCGGCACAGGCTTCACCGACAAGGACCTTGTCACCCTTCGGGAAACGCTTGCCAAGCATGTTATTCCCCGAAAAAACAGCCGTGTCCAATCCATGCTGGAAGCGGACGTCTGGTTTGAACCTAACCTCGTGCTTGAAATTCTAGGCGCCGAAATCACGCTGAGCCCCATCCACGTTTGCGCCATGAATTCAATACGGAAAGACAGCGGCTTGGCGATTCGATTCCCCCGCTTTACAGGCAAGTACCGCACCGACAAAAGCCCAGAGGACGCGACCACTTCCAAGGAAATCGTTGAAATGTACCGTGCACAACTAAAGAAAATCAGCGAATCCCCCAGCCCATAGAAAAACGGCATTTGATAGCCAAGCATTTTCACGGAGCATAGGAAAAGCGACACTGTTAAGTAAAGTACCCAGTATAAAGAGCTTAATAGAAAAGCAACAGAATCGAAGTGCATTCGATTTGAGTGAGAGCATTCTCGGTGTCATAAGTGTTTTCACACTTGATTTTCGAAACCTTATCGAGCATCTTTACTTTACGACCGACAGAGTGATTGTAGTGAAGATAACAAAAGTTAGTGGAACAGCCCTCAATCCAGTCGATATTTCGTATTTGGGAAGGATGGAAAAAAGGGAGATGGAACTTGCAGACTTTTCAGCAGAGGACCTTTTAAAAAGTGACAAAGAAAACTTTACAATTCCTATGTCAGAAATAACTGAAGTTAAACTTAGGAAATACCCGTTCTTGCGCGCACGTTACCTCACTATTGTGACAAATAAGAAGAAATATCGTTGGCAAGTCACGGGAGTACCGCCAGAGAAAAAAGTAGCAAAGTTTGAACAATTCGAAGCGATTTTACTGCCAATTTTTGAGGATAAATTGATAGTTAAGAAATAAAAACAGTTAAAAAAGTAAGTTTGCCTGTCAATGAATGAGCAAAAGAACATTTAACTTGTCCAATTTCTAACGTGCTAACTAGT
The DNA here is from genome assembly GCA_963768345.1 of Candidatus Bathyarchaeota archaeon. Taxonomy (GTDB): domain Archaea; phylum Thermoproteota; class Bathyarchaeia; order Bathyarchaeales; family Bathycorpusculaceae; genus Bathycorpusculum. The sequence continues at coordinate 539,488 of CAVYHL010000005.1, forward strand.
AATTTGGCTTAAAAGTATCAGGAAAAGCTAAGGCTGATAAGCATCAACCGCTAAATAAAAGGCGTGTGTGAACCATCTTGGCGCAAGACCCAGAAAAAATGAAGTCACTCATCACGTTCAAGAAGCGACTTGAAGACCAGCTTGAAAAATTGGCGGCTGAATCCAAAGAGGTTCAGGCAGCGTTGGACACGGTTAACGGCATTTTGCTTGAGAAGGGCTTCAAGCGGGGAGACATAAAAGAGGTCGCTGAAGCGCCTACGCCGCCATTACCCAGCGAAGTTGTTTTACCCAAGCCTGAGCCTGAGCCACCGAAGGTTGTTATTCAGCACGCGCCCGAGGCTTCGAAGCCTGCGCCGCAACACATTCCTGAGCAGGAGAGCGTTATGCCGCTGAAAACCATGGCGGAGGAGCCGCTGGCGCTGATCTATTTTGATAAGCAAGCCATGCATGTGCTGCCTGATGAGAGTAAAAACTTCAGCGTTAACACGCCGCCTTTCGAGAATTTTCTTGTTGAGAAAGTTTTTGCTAAGATGCAGGAGAAGGACAGGGAGCTGGTTAAGACTAAGCAGTTGACGGAGGACCGCGTGTTCTCTTACAATGTTGTCCGAGAAGGTGACCTGATTAGGGAGATAGTGATTCGGAACGTTGATGAGGAACGGCTCAGGGAGCTTAAGTCGAGCATACGCTGGACTTTCGAGAAAATGTATGAAAAAATGAAAAGTTCCTAAAGCAGTTGTTCTGCTTTTGAGGCATAAACCAACAAGCCACTCAGTTTCTTTGCTTCCTTTGAACAGCATCAATGTCTAGCATGTTCACTCAAAGCTGCGAGTGAAAATGGAAGCGGGCTTTTTCCTTAGGCTGGCGGCTTGTTTCTTTGGCGTTTTTGATGGACTATCACGGCAGCACCGGCTGTAGCCGCGATTGCAACGGCTATGACCGTTAAGCCAAACTCAAAACTTGAGTTAATTGACGAAGGCGGCGAGTCGGAAGAGTCCTCGATGAACACTATTTGCATCTGATCATTGCTAAGGTGGGTCGTGTACCACAGGTAGTAATTTTGAGCGTCTTGCGTGGAGCCTTGGTTCTGAGCCTGTTGACCGTCAATGAAAAGTATTGGGATATTCCCGTAAGGTATAGCTGCTTTGGGAATGGTAACGTTGCAGAAACCTACGTTTCCACTTGGTCCGGTTATTCTGAATCGTACTGCAGTTGTCATGTTGGATTGATAGGGGATGATTGTCATGTTAGATATTTGCTGGGCGGTAATGTTTCCGCTGATTCCCACGGTGTACGTGACCCTGTTTATGGTATCAAATGCAGTAACCGTTGAGGTTGAGCTTGAACTTGGCTTTGGGGTTGGTGTGGGCGTCGGGGTAGGGGCTGTTGAAGACGACTGCTGGGATGCAGAACTTGTGCTTTTGGCGGTGACCACCAAGGTTGTTGAGTTGACTAATGAGCCGTAAGTAGCGGTTACTGTCCAGCTGCCGACATTGTCAGCAGTGTAAACGTTGCCGTTCCATAGGCCACCTGCAGCTTGGGTGATGCCCCAGTGCGTAGCGGAGGTTACATCCCAACGGTTGCCGTAAGCATCGGTAGCGGTGGCAGCGAATGTTACGGTACTTCCTTGGGTGACGGCTGAAACGGAGGAGCTAACTGTTAAGGTTGAAGCTGTCGAAGAGTGCGCAGCAATTGAGAATTGGGTTATCGCCGAGTTTGCGGCTGTCGCCGATGCGGTAATGGTAGAGGTGCCTGTGGCAGTGTCTTTATAGTAGAAGCTGGCTGAACTTGAGCCCTTAGAAATGGTAACGGCTGAAATCTGTTGAGTGCCGATTGAATCGCTGTAGAATTTTCCCGTAGTTGAGTTTGAAGCTAAATTAAAGGTGATGCCGGAAGTGACATATCCGAAGTAATCTTGCAACTGCACGGTGACTGCCGATGAAACTTGATTTGCAACTAACGATTGACCTGCACCCGCAGTGTAGGCTAAGGTTAAGGCGTAGCTTGTACTGTAGGGAAGATAATCGAGAACCGACTCATTTCCGAACAAGTCGAATGGCTCGTCAACGAAACAATCATTGTTAGCATCTCCTCCTGTTTGACTGTAACCTGTGCCGCTGGGATTTGCCCAGAAGTTGCCTCCGAGCATGAGCCCCGCGCTGTATATCCTTATTCCTTGATACAATGTAGTATTAAGGTACAGTTCATTGCTGTTAGGTTCAGTTGGTGGTGGCGATGGAACAAAGGGGAAGCCGGGCTTGTCGGGAAAGGGACTGGTATAGTCAACATAATCGAAATCGTTTACAAAGTTGTTGAAGAAATATAGTTTCTGGTTTGAACTCTGACTTATATAATCAAAATAGAAAGTGTATTGGTTGTCGTTGAAGAAATTATTAGAGCACACTTCGACGTAGTTTGTCAAGGCATCCGTGGGGAACCACAATAAGCCATCATAATTGTCAGCAAGAGTGTTGTTTGTCAACGCGCAGTTGGAATCATTTAATTCAACAGCACCACTGAACGAACTCAGCCCGTTCCCTCCGAAAACGTTACCGGTAACAGTCGCGTTATCCACATCCGCGGCAGCCAAACCGTTTAAAGTGTTATCGCTTATAGTTGATTCTTCAACAATCAAGGTACCGCTCACACTACAAGCTTGCAAGCCATAGCCAGAATTGCCATCTAACGTGCTGTTTGCAATGGAAATATTGCTTGAAAAATCAACAAATATGCCTCCGCCACTGCCACCGCCGTCTTGGCAAAACGTACTATTTACAATTGTGACATTGCTCGATGAATTGCCGAGCCATAAGCCAGCGTAGCCAGCGTAACTTGATGCGGTGGCTACAATAGAAATATTACTTGAAGAGTCAAATCCCAACCCTAAATTGCCATTTTCACTGAATGTGCTGTCCATAATGGAAATGTTGCCTGCAGAATTAGCATATAAGCCGATATCTGCGTTTGTTTCGTTAATGTTTTCTAAAGTTATGTTTGAGCAGCTTGGAGAAACTTGCAGGAGAGCGCCATTGTTGCCGTCTCCAGTTAACAGGCAGTTTTGCCCATCGACTACCACGTTGTTAGCGTCAATTGTCAACGCTGTTCCTGAACCAGTCCACGGCCCAGCTATCATGTAGTCTCCAGGCGCCGAAATTGTCTGAGTTACAGATAAATCAATATCCGTCCATACGATGTCGGCGTGAGAGGGCTTCAGCAGAATAGTGCCGCCTAGAGAAGAAAGAAGCATAATTAAAAAGCAAACGGATAACTTCTTGGCAGCGTTTGATCTAAACAGTTTGACGATTATGCTGTAGCCTGCAGAACGGAAAATTTTAATTGACATTTTTGAAATCATCCGACGTTTCTATCTTTCTTCACCGTGTCAAGTCAATTCTAATGTACTTCACAAGCGTTGCCTGCTTGGGAAAAAATATCAAGTCAGGTGAACAATAGCCTTATGAAGCCATAATTATTATTTCAAATCAGTTTCGCCATTTCATTCCACCAAAAAAGCTTGGGTTGTCTTAATTAAGGCTTGCATAAAAAAATTTTCAGCTGAACGAGCTCAAGTGGAGCATCAGCTGCACTTGCTACGGAAATTTGAAAAAAGTTCTTAAGCCCCTTAAACTGAATGTTTCAGTATCGTTTCAGTTATCCTGCTTTTCGGGCATAAGCCGACGAGCCGTTCAGCTTCCGAGCCGTTCTTGAAGAGGATCATGGTTGGAATGCTGAAAACTTGGAAGCGCTCAGCCGTAGCCGAGTTCTCGTCAACATCAAGCTTGCCTATCAAGATTCTGCCGCTGTACTCTTTTGCTAGCTCCCTGAATCGTCGGGGCTAGCGCACGGCAGGGTCCACACCAATTAGCCCAGAAATCAATTAAAACCACCTTGTTGTTCTTGATTGTTTCCTCAAAATTCTCGTCAGTCACGTGGAAAGGTTCAGTGCTCATAATTTTCAACTCCCTCTATAACCATATTAATTTCAGGAGTGTTTCATATAAACCGTTCGCGGCGAAATTCTAGCTTATTTCAACGGTTCCGAGAGTCGCCTCTTGGTTGGTCTGGATAGGGGGTTGGTGAGTAGCTGCGCGATTTAAGCTTGTAGATGCAAAGTGTATATGCTTTCCGTATATGCAATTGACCCCTATAGACGCTTAGCCTACAAACACATGTACTGGGTCGCAAGTTAAACCGAAACCCACCTGTTGCCAACTGTATTTTACTCTTTTTGCCCCTCGGGTTTTGCCGCGCTTAACTGAAACGCTTAAAAGACATCATCATCCCTAAATTCATGTTAGAAGGCGACTTATTTTGGACAGCAATCCCGATGCAACCGAGAGATTCGCAAACAGCTTAGATGCAGCAAAGAACTACAGTGAAGTCTGGCAGATAGTAAAGGACACGGTGAAGTTTTCCCAAGGCAAAAGAAGAGACGGCATGATGCTGTTTTTGGATGATTTACCGTTGCAACTGGGCGCCTATCACCCTGTGGGAACTAACAACATCGTGCTAAACCGCTCGCTAGTTGAAATCGTCGAGGCATCCGTAAGCTCCAAGCCGACGGTTAACGCTTTGGTTTACAACCTTCTGCTGCATGAGTACTTGCATGCACTCGGCGACTACTCGGAAGCGGGGGTTAGACGCGGGGTTGTTGACGTCGCAACGAAATGTTTCGGCGAAAATCACATTGCAACAGTCGTTGCCCGTAAAAGCCCATGGGTTCTTCTTAAAGACATCCCGCTTGGACCACGCACTGGATCTAAACGCGTCATGCAAATCGTCAAAGACTTCGAGAAAACAAGCAAATACATCGTGTGAGTCTGCAGGGGTTTTGTCGGATCTTTTGGCGTGAAAATTAGAGCTGGCAGGCTTGTTTTAGCTTTCTTTTTCGTTGATTGCCATGATTGAGAATTTTATCTGCTTCACAGGTTTGTTGGCTTTCAAGCCGTCGATTAAGCCTCTGAGCCTTTCCGAGGGGCCTTTAACAACCATGACTTCAAGGCAGCTTGTCTCCGACAGGTGGGCATGCAGGTACGCGGTTATCATGTCTTCAAACTCGTGCTGCAGCCTGAACAGTTCCTTGTTTTCCTCGGTTTTCTCGTAGAGAACCGTGATTGTCGCGATGACAGTGCCCTTGATTTTTTCCAGTTCATTGTACTGCGTGAGGTACATACGGACTGCCTGGCGGACCACTTCCGAACGGTTTGCGCTTCGATCTTCACCAAGGATGGTGTCTAGCTCCTCTAGCAGTTCGTTTGGTAATGAAAGACTAATAATGCTCACTTAATTCACCCAGCTAACTGCTTGTCTATTGGGTTTGCTTGACTTAAATATTGCCATTTTAATTTTTAAAAATCATGTGTTTCTCAGACTGAACCTAAACAAATCGCCTTTAAGCAGCCTTTTCAATTAGACGGGGGATCATTGACCTGCTTTATTAAAAAAAGCCAATTTTTTATTTATTAAAAAAAACGTAAAACTTAATAAAGTCTCTGACAATCTTAGATGCTGAGAAATGTATGAAAAAAACCAACTACATAATAACCGCAGTTTTGGTTGCAGTAATTTTATTAGCCGCTTTCATCGGCACATATCTATCAAGCCACCCTATTGCAAACTCAAATTCAACATCAGACGTGCTGCAAGTGGTTGCAGCAGAAAATTTCTGGGGCAGCTTGGTATCGCAACTGGGTGGAACCCATGTCCAAGTCCTGAGCATTGTAACTGACCCAAATGCTGACCCTCATGAATATGAAAGCAACACCGCCAATGCTAAAGCAATTGCAAAGGCAAACTATGTAGTTGTCAATGGGGCTGGATATGACAATTGGGCGCTTGACCTTATTTCAGCAAGCAATACACTAGGTCAAAAAGTGTTAAACGTTGCAACTCTTCTGGGACAGAGCATTGGTTCTAATCCGCATTTCTGGTACAGTCCCTATTATGTAAATGACACGGTGCATCAGATGTACTTGGATCTTGTTTCTCTTGATCATGCAGAAGCTTCGTATTTCACTTCGCAGTACGCAAGTTTGAATGCGTCGCTTGCCGTCTATAATGCGCGAATAGACGAAATCAAGTCGCAATTCAACGGCACGGAAGTGGCTTCAACAGAGAGCATCTTTCAGTACTTAGCAAACGCTACAGGTCTTGACCTTGTTTCTCCAACTGCTTTTATGGAAGCAGTCTCCGAAGGGAATGATCCACCAGCACAAAGCGTGGTGCAGTTCCAGCAGCAACTTCAAAGCGGCAAAGTAAGCGTATTAGTTTACAATGAACAAACTATAACGCCCCTCACCCAGAGTATGAAAACACTTGCCACTCAAAATAACGTTCAAGTTGTTGGAGTAACCGAAACTATACAGCCTCCGGATGTTTCATTCCAAGACTGGATGAACGCGGAATTGCTCAGTCTTCAAAACGCGCTTAACGCAAAAGCCCTTGGACAATAACGGTGATCATACTTGGTAACTACTCAAATGGAAAAAGCTTCAGTCTACCTGAATTCTACATCAGTGATTACTGCTGACAACGTAGTAGCAGGCTACCGAGATAAGATAATCTGGCGCAACGCAACCTTCACAATCAACCGAGGCGAATTTGTAGCGGTAATCGGACCAAACGGAGCAGGCAAGACAACCTTATTCCGCTTGCTGCTTGGACTGCAACACCCAATCAGCGGCGCAATTCAAATACTTAATGGCAAACCTAAGCGGGGCAACCAACAGATTGGTTATGTGCCACAACGGCACGCGATTGATGAGGAAACTAACGTTGAATGCTTAGAATTAGTGCGGCTCGCGATTTCTGGCAAACAGTGGGGCTTCAGCCTATTTTCAGGAAACGACCGCAAAATCGCCCTTGATACACTTAAAGCCGTTGGCGCTGAGGAACTAGCGCATCGATCTTTGAGTGCTTTGTCAGGCGGCGAGTTGCAAAGGATATTTTTAGCTGAAGCGTTGGTGAGTAACCCAGACATATTGCTGCTTGATGAGCCATTGTCTAATCTCGATATTAGGCGAGGAAGAGAATTGGTAAATCTCGTCAATAACATAGTCCGATCCCGCAATGTTACCGCATTTTTAGTCGCTCATGACATTAACCCTCTTCTACCGTTTCTCGATAATGTAATTTATATTGCAAACGGCAAGGTGGCAACCGGGAAACCGAAAGATGTTATGACGTCAGAATGTCTTTCAGCTTTGTATGGTGTCCACGTTGAAGTCATCAGAGATTCCAAAGGAAATATTGCAATTATAGGTTCAGGCACGAGGGACACTGACTTCGTGAATCCCAATCGCTGTGTCGGTTGCAATGAGGAAAAATAGGCGGCGAAAAGATGGTCTTTAGCATTAACATTTTCAGTGACATATGGCAGATGTTTCAATGGCAATTTATGCAGCATGCTTATGAGGCTGGAACAGTAGTCGCTATAGTCGCTGGCATCGTTGGGTACTTTGTGGTGTTGCGACGTTCATCCTTTGCGGCGCATGCCCTTTCGCACATAGGGTTCGCTGGAGCTGCAGGCGCCGTATTATTCGGAGTCAACCCAGTTTTTGGTCTTTTGCTGTTCACGAGTGCAGGTGGAACTGGAATAGCTATACTTGGCCCGAAGGCATCAAGCCGTGATGTCCAGATAGGGACAGTTCTCGCATTCATGCTGGGCTTAGGAGTTCTATTCCTTAACCTCTACAAAGGGTACGCAAATGAAGCATTCTCCATCTTGTTTGGAGAAATATTGGGCATCAGTGCCAGCAGTGTGCTTTTGACAATAGCTGTTAGCGTTGTAATTTTGGTTGCTGTCGCGGTCGTATACCGACCATTACTGTTTACTTCGCTGGATGAAGATGTTGCTGAAGCAAAAGGAATGCCAATGCTTTTAATAGGCATAATCTTCATGCTTTTAGTCGCAGTCGCCACATCTATTGCCGTTCAAGTCGTCGGTGTTCTACTCATTTTCGCATTAATGGTTACGCCAGCGGCAATCGCTCAAAGGTTGACTAAAAAACCAGTAAGAGCCGTGTTAATTTCTATCGCAGTTGCACTGTTGGCAACATGGCTTGGGCTTTTCATGGCGTTTTATGAACCCTACCCCGTTAGCTTCTTCATAACCAGCATAGTGTTCGTCTTATACCTGCTTGTCCGATTCATCTACCCCAAACTAAAGCCCTCACAAACCCTTCAGATGGAAAAACCTGCCGATTCAACCTGACAACCAACTGGTTAAAGCTAACGGACAAGTCTTAGTTTAGTTGAAATACTCATCGGGAGACAAAAAAAATTGGAGGGTTGCTAATAGTTTTCAACCCAAACTTCAAAGTACGCTCGTGGATGCGCGCATACGGGGCATTTTTCCGGCACTTCTTTACCTTCAAAAACGTAACCGCAGTTCCTGCATTTCCACTTGATCGGCTGATCCTTGCTGAACACTTTGCCTTGCTGCAGGCTTTCAAGCAGCTTATTGTACCTTCGTTCATGGTAAGATTCGACTTTCGCGACCATGCGGAATGTTACGGCAACGTCGTTGAAGCCTTCCTTGACGGCTACCTCCGCGAAGTTGGGGTAAAGTGAGCCCCACTCAAGTTTCTCACCCGCGGCGGCAGCCTTAAGGTTGTCAGCGGTTGAACCGATGACGCCTGCGGGGTAAGCTGCCTGGATTTCAACCATTCCGCCCTTGAGATGCTTGAAGAACAGTTCTGCGTGCTCTTTCTCGTTAGCTAATGTTTCCTCGAAAATCGCGCCGATCTGCTCGTAACCCTCTTTTCGGGCTACGCTGGCAAAGAATGTGTAGCGGGTTCTTGCTTGTGATTCGCCTGCGAACGCTGCTAAGAGGTTCTTTTCTGTCTGGCTACCAATAAAATCCATTGTTTCAAGCTCCTTAACTTATTATTTTGCAGGGAAAAATAAAAGTGTTCCCTGTAACTGTTTTGGGCGAAGTATAGGCTTTTATCTGCGTTGAACTAAGTTAGTTGTTGCCGGATGATGAGAAGGCATTAGCTTGACGACGCTTGTTGGATGAAAGTTCAGAGTTACACGGACGGCAACGTTTGATTAAACGTAAAATAGTACACCAATTAACCATATTATCTGTGTAGCAGATGAGCGAGGCGATATTGAAATAGCAAACATGCGCAAGTTTGCACGTGAGTAAATGGAACGGTATTCTTCTGTTAAGAAAGTCTATACAGTTATTGCGAGGAAGAAGGGGCTCAGAGACTACGGCGGAACATTGCATCAAGCTATTTCCCTTTTCGTTGACTACATCGGATATAGCAACCCTTGGTAACAGCTTGAAAATCCAATCCAACAGGTCTTAAATTAATTGATATTAGCCTTTGAATCATTATTTAACGCACCAAATCCTGTAATGACAACGGCACAGTCACAAATTCTTTTATCTCACAAAACGCTTAAAACTCATGCGACGCCAAATTAACGTCAAAAAGTATCTAATGTAACGTCAAAAAGCAACGTCAACAGATTTTTTGTCAAAAACCGGGAAAACCGCCGATACATGACGTTTTGTCTTATCGTAAGGTCCATATTGGAGAGCACGTGCTTGAAAGTTATTGAAAAAAATGGACTGCTCGATGAGCAGATTATTAAAAAGCAAATCAAGATGTTTCTCGATATTGTAATCTTAGCCATGTTAAATGGGCGGTCCATGTACGGATACAAAATTTTGGCTGCCGTCCACAAAGAATTCGGTATTTTACTCAGCCCCGCTTTCCTATATTTCCAGCTCCATCTCTTAGAGAAAAATGAACTAATAGAACCAACCTTTGACAGGGGAAAAACAATCTACAACTTGACCCCTAAAGGAAAAGAAATATACATAAGAAAAATCAACACCTATAAGTTATCTTTCCAAATAATGAATAACTTCATAAAAACCAGCGGAGAAATTTCTAACCTACGTGCATCCTAAAAGGGTGTTCTATTGAATTGAAGATGAAACTTCCACTTGTCCACCCTTTGTTATCCTTTCTACAATTTTCCTTTTAAGCTCTCTTATTTCGTCAGTGCGAATCAGCACTGCATCACTGTCTGATTGATCATTTTTAAGCAAATGTAGAATGATTTCTTCTTTCTCTTTCAGATTATTTTTTCCATCGATAGTTACGCTTCTTATCCTGTCTAGAGCTATTTCAAACAGTACCGCACTTGGTTTTTTTCGGAACAAGAAGAGCCTTCTGTTTGTGAGATAAAGGAATCCTGTTCTCCAGATACCGGGAAAAGACGTACTCCGATAATAATGCGAACCAACTGTTTTGAAGATGATTTGTTCGTTCTCATTTAAAGGGGCTTCTTCCCCACTATCTGCTAGGACGGACTTTCTGATTTTTTCATCCCACGCTTCCATTACACCATAATCCACCATAGTTGTCATTCCAGCAATTGCAGCTTTCAAGTTGACTCCAATCAATGGCACCCCAGAAACAGAGATTACAAGGTCCGCATGAAGAATTACACCTTTGACCAAGATTCTATCCACAAGGTCTACGAGCGCACCGGCTCTTGTAGGTTCCAAGCTTACCGGTCTCCGTAGTCAGCCTCTAGTAAGGTTGCCATTTCTTTCAGTTTGATGACTTCTTCGCTAACATGCTTGTATGGCGCCTCTTCCAGTCTCTTTACAGCTTCCCTGAGTTGTCTTCTGTTTTTGCTAGACAAGTTGCCGCCTATTTTTCTCTCAACGGACGAAAGCAACATCTTTGCTCGATTTACCTTTGTAAACTTCGTGTCCACTTCTTCAATAAGCTCCAACAACTCACTCGTGCACGTTTTGATTTTCTGGAGCTTGCAACCATTCAACGCAGTTCTCAGTTTTTCTAAAGCTTCTTCCAGAGCTCTTTTGTCTATTTCAGAGATTTTTACATCCAGTTCGCCTAATGATTTCTCGGCGGCATAAACCGCTGCCTCTGCTCGATTATGAGTTTCCGCAACCTCTTTTGCCTCTTCATCAATCTCGTTATACTTAGTTGCTTCGATGATCATTTTAGTGATTTCTTCCTCTGACAGAACCTTTGTCTCCACAACCGTAACACTTTCTTTTTTTCCTGTTTCCAAAATCTCGGCAGAGACCTTCAATATTCCATCGACATTTATTTTGAAGGCAACTTCAACTTTTTGCTCATATCTGGGCGCTAAAGGGATGTCGTCTATCTTGAATAAACCAACGGAAATATTATCCTTAGCCATCTCCCTTTCGCCTTGTAGAACGTGAATCATCATCGATGACTGGTTATCCTCTTGGGTTGCAAACACCATGTTTTCTTCAGCCGGTATAGTGGAGTTCCTTTTGATCAATCTTGTAAATATTCCGCCCGACGTCTCCACGCCCAAAGATAGTGGCGTGACATCAAGCAGCAACGTATCTTTTATTTCACCATTTAGAACGCTTGCCTGAACGCTGGCGCCGGTGGCAACTATTCCCATAGGGTCAATACCTGCCTCTGGTTCCACTTTAAAAAAGTTTTTAAAATACTCTCTAACAATAGGCATTCTGGTCGGTCCACCCACCAAAATCATTTTGTCTATATCTTGAGGCCCCATTGCTGAGTCTCTTAAAGACTGCTCCAGTGGATATTGGAGTCTCTCAAGCTGTAGTTTAATGAGTTCTTCAAGCTTTTCCCGAGTTAAAGTTATGCGTGGGCTAAATCTGGACCCTTCCAAGTCAAGCAGGGGTTTCACAGTTGTTAAGCGCTTTCTTGAGAGGCGGATCTTCGCCATTTCTCCAGCATCCCTGAGCCTGTTCAAGTTTTTTGTGTCATCCCTGAAGTTAACGCCGTGTTTTTCCTCTATTTCGTTAACAAAATAATCCAGAACTGCGTCATCCATGTCTTTGCCGCCCAGGTTTGTGTCTCCACTAGTAGATATGACTTGGAACACATTGTTGTTCATCTGCAAAATAGTAACGTCAAAAGTTCCAGCGCCCAAATCCAGTACTATTATCTTTAGATTTTTCCCTGCCTTGTCTAAGCCGTAGGCAAGAGAAGCTGCTGTTGGTTCGCTGATTATCCTCAAAACTTCAAGCCCCGCTATCTCGCCCGCCTCTTTCGTGGCGTTCCTCTGGTTATTGTTGAAGTACGCTGGCGCTGAAATTACTGCCCTATCTATCCTCTCGCCCAAGTACGTTTCTGCATCTTTTTTCATCTTCTTTAGTATTAGTGCGGATAGCTCTTGAGGAGTATACGCGTAATTATCTATGTTTACAGCGTAATCTGTGCCCATTTTTCTTTTGATCCATCGCACCGTTCTTTCTGGGTGAATGTAGGCGTAGCTCTTTGCGTTCTTGCCTACAATTATTTCGCCGTCTTCCCTAAATGCAACAACAGACGGAAACATTTTCCCATAAGAAGTTGGTCCCTCAGATGCTGGAACCAGTCTTATTTTTCCATCTTTCATCACAGCGGCAGCAGAGTTGGATGTCCCTAGATCGATTCCCATTGTTCGACTCATGACAATCACTGTTCAGGGGATTTAACTGCCCTTTTCCTCCACGAGAATGGTTTCTTCGACTATTGTTTTCTCGATGGAACAGAGATAATGTTCGCAGTAGTTTGTCAACAAGCTATATGCATTCGTTGTTTCCTTGAATTTCTCGTCTACAAGAGGGCCACCAGTATTAAGGTCTGGATGGTACCGCCTAACAAGCAAATTGTATGCGGATTTGATTTCGGACAAACTTACTTCTTGGCTAAGCCCCAAGGCTTTTCTTGCTGCTTCCAAGGAGTCAAAATTCATTTGCGTTATTCCAATTTTGGTGAAATTATATGGCGGCAGGGGACCGGCAACGAGAAACTTAAGTTTTCTCTCGTATTTCTTCTCCAACTTGTCTATTTTACTGTAGAATTCCTGTTCTCGCTTTTTATCAACCAAAAATGCAGTATACATTAATGTATCTTGATCAGCGATTTTGTTTTCGTCCAATTCGTCTGATATACTTTTCAGGGAACCTTTTACGTCCTCTGTATATTCGCTTTTCCATTCGTCTAATGATGACTTAACTTTTTTCCCTAGCTCAATCATGAGTGACTGGTTAGTTTTTTCCTTCGCTTCCGTTGTCAATTTTCGTATTTCCCCGCTTTCCTTCAAAATATCTGTAAGGATGGCTTTGTCCCATGAGATTTTAACATTAATCTGCAGTTTATTTTCAACCTTTTCTAGCGTCTTCTTGAGCTTCATACGAGCTCGTTTTAGAATGTTTTTTGCCTCTGTCTCGTCTTTGGCTACTATTCCAAAATTCATGGGAATTATTGCGTGAGTCTCCATAATTTTCCGTAATGTCTCGTCGTGGATTTTGACTCCTTCTATTCCGACCTCATGGTTCTCTGGAAAGTCGCTAACGACCACTCCCACATCCTCAAACTGAACAGTGTATACTTCTCCGTTGTACATCCCAATGTTGCCGAAACTTTGTCTATTCTCCGAATTTATAATTCCATAAAGATACTTTCCCATTTCCAGTTTTCACCCACTTCCTACGGTTTTTGACTCATTTAACTGTCCTACAAAGGAGTATGGAGGCCAAGGACCAGTAAACCTAACTGCAAACCCCTCTTTCTTAAGCTGCCCAAGTAAGGTTCCCAAGTTTTCAATTCTATCCTTATGCGCAAGGCAGGCTAAGTTCAGGATCATCTGCTTGTCTTTCCATTCTTCGGGGACTTCCTTATTTATTGAACCAAGTTTTAGGTCGTCAACAAGCTTTTCGATCTTGGCGCACAGTTCATTTGCATATTTGTCTATGACAAGATACCTTTCAATTTGCCTTCTTTTTTCTAAATTCTTATTAAGCAAGTAGGCAACCCCGCTACTTGCGTTTTTAAGTTTTTCTTCGAGGTCTTGGACGTCTTGAATATCCTTCATGTTTCTGTCTACGAACTCATTCTCAACGAAAACCTGTACGCCATATTCGGCTTTCCCTTTAAGCTTCGCCGATAGAGCTTTAAGCTGGTCGTACTCCTTGCTGAGCCACATTTTTAATGTTTCATTGTTTCCTTTGAAAATTGTGTCAAAGGTTAGAGGAATCACTGTGTCAAATTCTTCTGTAGCCAAGTCAATAACGTATTGATGCGCCAGGATCCACTCTCTCGCTTTTTCTTTGACTTCTGTTCTGTAGGGTTTCGCATCGCAACTATGGACTACCGCGCCAATGTCATTAAAGGCTACGACATAGACTGAGCTGTCTTCAACTCCCACTTGCCCAAATTCCTTTTCTTTGCCGCTGTTTACTATGCAGTAAAAGTATCTTCCTTCTTCGTAATCGTTTTCTCGAGACATTTTAACCCACCTTATCTTGTTCCAATCTTTCTGGGTTAGCCATCACGTCGATGGTTTCTTCCACCAATTTGTCAAGATCAGATCGTACAGACCTGACGAGGTCTTCGATACCATTCTCCTCTTTTATGTGCGCGAGCGCTACACCAAGCTCCATTAGTCCCTTTCCTAGCCTTTCGATCTCCTGTTCACTTAGTCTGCCAGACTCCATTCTTCGTATTGCTTCATTTTCAAGAACCTCTTGCACAACCTCTACCAAGGCCACAACCAGTCCGAGAAGCCCTGATTTCAGGTTTTGTTCATCAATTTCTATCGGCATATTATATCAACTCACTTTGTTCAATTTGACTTCTAAAACACCATTCGTGATAGTTTTGCAAGCTTTCTTTTCAACAGGACAGAAAAGTGGGACCTCTTTGTGGTATTCTTTTCCGGATATTATTAGAAGAGAATCCTCCACTTTAACGTCGACGTTTTCCTCTTGCGGAGGCAAAGATGTTATGACTCTTAAAAGATTTTTTTCATCCATAACGTCGACTAATTCGTTATCATGTACATTGGTTGCCAGTCCTTCCTTTATCCACCAGTTGAACGCGAATTTTTCGCCGGTCAAAGGATCAATCTTGGATCTTTCAAATGTGAGAATAGGTTCGCCTATGACCGCCCGTGCTTTTGGGTTTATGACTTCTTTAATTCTGACAAGTACTTCCATGTCGGAGGACGCATTAATTAGACTCGTGATGTCCCTGATTCTTGCATGCCGTTTTTCCAAGAGGTATGTAATTATCAGTTGGCTCGTCTCATCTAGTGTCCTGAGAAGCAAATTCATCTTGTTCAATGAACTCAACTTTGAACCTCCACCCTCGCTCCGACTTTCAGCGGATTAATCTTCCTGGCCCTAGCACTTTCCCAGCCGCACCAAGGGCACGCTAAGTTCAGAAGTTCCTCTTTATCAACTCGTTTGCCACATTGCGGGCATTCTTCTTTTTCTGTTAGGGCTTCCTTAAAAGCGGGTGTTTCTAAGTTGGTTCCGGACGGAAATTCTAGTCCGTATTTGGCTGCCGTCTCAAAAGAAGCGAGAGCAGCTCTTATTTTTATTCCAAGCAGCTCAACTCCGGCGACGCTGATGGCTATATCGGCGTTGATCACTAAACCTTTGTCTAAAATTCTGTCTATTGCATCTGCCAATCCGGCGTTTTCTTTTTCAGGTCTTAGGTTCATATTTTCCATAATTTTTCCCTTCATTTTGGCTGCTGTTCCGTCTAAACTATTGCAGCAGGTTTGTCCTCTGATTAAGTCGCACTCGGTCTATCCGTTTATTAATGCGTCGTTGATGCTCCAGCTCCGAGTTTCTCACGTCGTATTCTTTCTTTGTTATTTCGCCTAGCTCGTAGAGCAGCCGGTTTTCTCTTATTTGGTTGTTAATCTTTCGATGGTTTTCCTTTACAACAGTGTCGTTAACATGATCTGTAATTGTTTCCATAAGCCAGATCATGTCAAATGGTGGCATAGAAAAGCCAACCATTCGAAGGAAAATGTCATCTATGAAAAAAGGCATCTTTTTCACCTATTTTTTAGTGATCTCCATGCCCTCTGCTCCGATTTTTATGTAAACAAAATTGTAGGGTGCCCATGGTCCACTGTACAGAAATCGAAGCTGCGAGTATTTTTTCTGCAGCCTCTCCACTTCGTTTGAAAATGCATAAACGCCTTCTTTGTTAACTAGAAAGGACGCGTTTAAAATCAATCTCTTGCTGAACAAGTCACTTGTGACTGTTTGCTTTGAATGCGCCTTTAGCGATTCCAGAATATCTGCTGTGCCGTCCTTTCTTTTTTTTGCGTCAACATAAGTGGTGTTCTCGTTTAGAACAGCTTTTACTCCAAGCTCAACCATGCCGTCAACTAGCTTCAGGCACTCTCTGATGGGCAAGTATGCTTTGCTGAGTATGCGCTTTAGAATTGCCTCGTTTTTTATTAGCGTTCCAAATTCCGCTGGTACAACTGTGTGCTCTTCCATTACTTGCCTAATGACTTTTTCATGTTTCTGGGTATTGTCTTCTGTTAGTTCGTAATCCTGCACAGGGGAATCGCTGACTACCAATGCAACATCCCTGTATGGAATGGCGTAAACTTCACCGTTGTTAATGCCTATCTTGCCGAAACTCTTTTTTTCGTTACAGAGCACTACACAGTAGAAGTATTTCCCCTCTTCCTTTTGCAGTTCTCGTTGTTCTCTAAGGGGTATTTCGTTTTTTGAATCGTGTTCAAGTATTTCGCATTTTTCCATTCACTCAGCACCTCTGAGTTTTATTTCCTCTTGCAAATATTGATTCAAAAACCTGCGTGCTTGAATGTGCTCATTAACTATTCTTCTGATTTTCGGTTTGGCGTCTTCAACTGGAGCGTAGACTATTTCCTTGCCAGACTTCTTAATTGATAGTAATCCTTTCTGTTTTAACGAGTGAAGCAGTGGGTATATGGTTCCAGGGCTCAGCAGAACGTTGAATTTCAAGTGTATAGTTCCTATTATGTCGGTCCCGCACATTGTCTCCTTTTGCAGGATAGCGAGGAGGATGTTTTCCAGATTGTCCTTCACCATTTTTTCGATGGAGTCACTTGAAACTTTAGATTCATCAAACAAATCTCCAGAGAGTATTGTCAGATCACTGGTCGTAAGGCGAAGTTGATTGTGGTAGCCTGCCAATTGCTTGATTTTTTCAAAGCTAAGTTTGGCAACGTCATAGGTGCAGAGGCAATTTATGTTCCGCGCTTTGCAAAATGCGTTCAGAAAATGCTCTCTTTCTTCAATTTCACCGCTTTTCTGGTCAACCATGGATCCTGCGTCTACGATGATCTGCATGTCACGGTTTTCTTCTTTTTTGAGTTCTTTGAGTCCTTCGGGCTGGATAATTCTAAGCTTAACATTCGCTGGGTTGAACTCGCGCATCAGATCTGCGTGTTCGCTGGTGGTTACATACACTATTTGCTTTTCGTTTTGGGCAGGCATTAGAAATGCTCGCTGGATTGTGTATTTGTTAACCTTCGGCGTGTAAAGATGAAAGGTGTGGTTTAGGCATTTGACTTCTCTATTTGGAGATACTTGAGTGCCGAAGGCGGACTTTGTTTCCATCGCTATTTCCCCTTTTAGCAGCTGGTTGTCATACTTCTGCCGCTTGCTCTGGTGTTATTCTGTCGCTGCGTCTTCTAATCATCTTTTGCGTCCAGCCGATTAGTTCGCCATCCTTAGTGAGTCTGATCTGGTATCTTCCTAGAATGTCTTGAGTGTCAGGTACTGCCTTTCTCTCCAGAACTTCAACTGTAACTGTCCATTCGTCATTTTTTTCCTTGACTTCTACTATGGTCCCGGGAGTCTTGGAAATGTACTTCTCTGCTATGGCAAGCGCGTTGTCAGTAACTTTGTATATTGAAGCCTTCTGCGTTCCCATTTCTATTTCTCCAGTTTCTGGTGGGCAAAGGTGTTGCAGACGTTGATGGCTGGGATTGTTGCGCTGGTTTTCCCGATTTGGACTTCAGTGTAGACTTCGTTAAGTATTTCTTTTATGTGGTCGGTTTTGTTGAGATTCTCCAGTGGGTTGCCTATTTTGGTTGCGAGAACATCCAGGCATAGCTGTTCAAAATCTTCGTTTGAATAGCTACCCAGAGCCCTTAAGCCTTGAGAAATCTTTATCTCTGCTCTTGTTCCCGGTTTATAAAGTTCAGGCAGTCTTTCTCGTATTGCTCTCACGACTCTGACGACTTTTTCCGCTTCATGAAGGGAGATGCCAGTTTGGGCCTGAACGATTTTTACCTCCGTATCAAAGTCGTAGTAGTCCATGCATATGTCTATTAGCCTGTCTAGCAGAGCGTCTTGCGGTTTATGTACTCCTGCGTATTCTATGGAGTTACTTGTAAATATCACGTTGAAGTCTGGATGAACTTTTATGTATCGTTCATCGCCGAACATTGTTGGAAGTTCGAGTACATGTTCCTCCAGCACAGAAAGAAGGATGTTGTTTGCTTCCGGTTTTGTTCTGGAGAACTCGTTATAAACTAGCGTAAAGCCGTATTTGCATGCAAGCGTTAGCGGATTATCAACCCACCGGCGCTTCACTGTTTCTCTTGTTAACCAGACATTGTGAATGTATTTGTCTCGCAGGCTCTCGGCTTCCATTTCTGAGTATCCGCCTATTAGATCTGTTGTTGTCATCTGCTCGTCGCCGTTTATCCATACAGTAGGTCTTCCCAACTCTTTTGCTACTTGCATCGCCAGCGCTGTCTTTCCGCAACCTGTTGGTCCAACTATGTGGGGAGAGCACCCAGCTTTGACCCACAGTTTAACTCTATCCTTTAGCTTCCTCACCTGCTCAGTCTCGATAAAACTTTCAATTGCGGGCGTCAAACACTCCATTTCTACACGCATATCTGAGCGTTCCCGTGTTCTTCTTTCCAATGCCTGTCTTGAATGCATTTCCTCCATTGTTTCGTGAACCCGCTTGCCCCGCACAACCCTTTTATGGGTAGGTTCAAATTTCATTTAAAAAATCAGCCTTCTTATGTACCATTATTCACGGCAAATTTTTTAAACAATATTCAAAATTTTGTTACGAAAACTGTTACGAAAATAAAAAAGCAACCAAAAAGTGAATTTTCAGGGTAAGCGGTAGAACGTAACAACAACTTTTTTGCAAAACCAGCGCTATAAAGTGAGTTGGTAACATGAGATAGATGTTCGCTTAAATCAAGTTTCTTCTTTTGCAAGATCGTGTACCCACATCATGCGAACTCTTTGTGGGCGGAGAACTACAGAAAAATACTGCATCCGTTCCCTATGTTTCCTTAGCCACCTTATTTTCTTATCTCTTTCTTTTGCATTTACCGCACTTCCAGGCATTTTAAACAACATTTTCACCTCTTTAGGTGCCATTCATAGCTTATCCGATAGGGACCCAAATAAAAAAAGAGGGCGAGACGATAGAAGCTATGTTTATCTTATTTGAACAAAGTATGTCATCCGTAGAATTTCTTGACGTAGGCTTGGTTCGCTGTCATTTGCTCCTCAATACTTGACCGCATGACAACAATATTTGACAAAATGTCAGCAACGCCTGCTTGAAAGTCAGCAACGCCTTCCTTGTTTTTACGCTTCTGTTCCTTAACACCTGCTTGCATGCCGCGAATGCCCGCTTGGATATCGCGAACGCCCGCTTGCATGACACGTACGCCTAACCCCAACATTTCAACTCCGGCTGACTGGAAATTGACGGCGGTCTCCTGGTATAACGTCTTTTTGCCTTTAACTGTACTTGGGTTCACGCTTCCCTCTTTTGCCTTGGCTGTTTTAGCTGTTGCTTCCACGTTCTTTTTCATTTTTTCTGCAGGCATATCTGTCATCCCTACTGCGAACTACAGTCCGCTTTGGACTTTAGGCTGCAGGGATGGGGGCAGCGATTGCAGCTTGTTCCACTTTTGTGATTTCTTCGGCGTAGTGCAGGAAGGTGTCAACTGATGCGACCACCACTCTTGCTTCGATAGTTAAAATTTCGATACCAACCAACGAAGCCCTTGCCCACGCGTCAACGACTATGCCTTTGTCAAGTACTCGATCGAGAACTTCTGCCAAACTGCCTGCATCTGGACTTTGTGATACCATTTTATTTTCACCTATCAAACTGGCTATCGTGATCTTACTTAAGCAGTATTCAAACGAAGAAAACAGTATTCGTATCGAAAATCGACACATAAAGCAGATTATTTTTTAAATTAAAGAAACAAGCCTTTATAATGTTCTCCACGAGTAAAACGCTAAATCATGGCATAAAAATATATGGTAGCCATGCCATTACTCATAACTTAAAAATATACGGGCTCTAACTCCAAGTTAGTAAAAGCAAAGAGAGAGGGAATGTTCAGTGTGGCTTATATGTCAAACAACTTTCGGAAGAGGAACAACCCCCCGCCTAGTTAGGGGTAGTCATGGGACTGAATGGGTTTTTTGCCCGAGAGTTAGGAGCATAAAGAAAGACCGCGTCAGCATAGTCGGTTGCCAAAGATGCCCAAGCTTCATCAGCTTTGTACAAACTCAGGTTCCTAAAAGACAATCAGCGACAGCAGTTTCTTTAAGAGAACGCGCCTATAGTTTTCACTTAACACGGCCAATGACTACTGGGAAAGCTAAAACTCCAAGATCAGCATCATTTCCTGATACGCTGGGCGTTATAAAAGAAAAGCAACCTCTCGTCGATGTCTTTGAAGAGGCAGATCGCATAGTAGTTTTGGCAGAACTGCTGGGCGTGGATGAGAAAGATGTGCACATAAAGGCAGACGACAATACCATAACCATAACAACTGAGGACGCAACGAAAAGGTACTTAGAAATAGTTAAACTTCCAGCATATATTAAGCGAGACACGGCAAGGTTCACTTTTAGAAACAATATCTTACAAGTGAAACTGGAAAAACTTTTTCCAAAAAGCAATAACGAGTGTGCATGTTAAAATTTAGCAATGCCGATTAGTCAGCATGTCCATCCTTAACGTTTGGTGTTGGTTGTAAGCCGGTCGCAATTTGATCTATTGCGTCTATAAGCTTGCGTAACCCTGAGTCTACGTTTCCGATTGACACATCTATCGTTATTTGAGAAGCATCCTTCCGCAATGATGCCACTTGATGACAAATTTTGCAATTCCACTGGTCTCTGTCATATTCTACACATGATAGGAGAGTATCAACTACGCTGATTAGTTCTTTAGCCTTGGCCGCTTTCTTTGTTGCATCCTTGGCGCTGTTTATTTCGCCCATCAACTGTTTACTTATTCGCTCTGTCTTGAGAAAATTTGGGCAACTTAATTTTTGGGGCTGTCTATTGACCTTGAAAACTTTCGGGTTAATGGCTATTTCTACACCTACAGAGTCACAGATTACATAATATTTTCTCGCTGCCCCGACAGGACTCTTTCTCCAGAAGCTCTTGATCAGACCGGCTTTTTCGAGAATACTGAGATGTTTGAGGATAGCCGGCTGTGTAACTTCCAGTTGCTTGGATATATCAGATATGTAACGAGGTTCCTTGGAAAGAATTGTGAGTATCTTTCTTCTGGTTTCATTTCCAACGATTTGGAGAATCGTGTCATCATTTGGTCCCACAGGCTGAGTCCCCTTAAATACCTTGAATACAGTGTATAACAAAATGTTT
The DNA here is from genome assembly GCA_963768345.1 of Candidatus Bathyarchaeota archaeon. Taxonomy (GTDB): domain Archaea; phylum Thermoproteota; class Bathyarchaeia; order Bathyarchaeales; family Bathycorpusculaceae; genus Bathycorpusculum. The sequence continues at coordinate 560,954 of CAVYHL010000005.1, forward strand.
ATATACATTTCGTTATTAACTAAAGGTTATGCACTAACCAATAACCTGAAACGAGGCACAAATATATGTCAGAAGGCAAAAGGGGACCAAATCTTTTAACACTCCGCGTGGCAGAAGCCTCGCAGAGAGACTTCGGCAGAGGCATAGCCCGAATAGATCCTGAAGACATGAATAAAATGGATGTACAAACTGGCGATGTCATTCAAATAACTGGGAAAAAAAGAACAGCTGCAAAAGTAATGCCCGCCTACCCTGAAAACCGAGGCAAAGGAGCCATTCAAATCGATGGAATAATAAGAAACAACGCAATCGTCGGAATCGGCGACAATACTTGCATCGGAAAGATCGACGCTGAAAAAGCAGTAAGCATTGTATTAGCGCCCATAGAACAAAATCAAACGTTCAGGTTAGAGAAACATGCGGAGCATGTGAGGAAACTTTTGGAAGGCATGCCACTTGTTGAGGGCGACCGAGTTAGGATGAACCTTTTGGATACAAGCGCTTCATTCATCGTAGCCCGCATCAAACCAGACAGCCCCGCGGTCATAGTACACGGCACAACAGAAATAAAAATTAGGGAAAAAACAGCGGAAACTGAAGGAAAAATTGGCGCCACCTACGAAGATGTCGGCGGGCTCCATGAGCAAATCCAAAGAATAAGAGAAATGATAGAGCTTCCACTTCGGCACCCTGAAGTGTTTGACCGGCTTGGTATAGAAGCGCCTAAGGGCGTCCTCTTGCATGGCCCACCTGGAACAGGAAAAACGCTTATCGCTAAAGCAGTGGCAAACGAAACCTTTGCCACATTCATAAGCATCAGCGGCGCTGAGATTCATGGAAAATTTTATGGTGAGTCTGAAGCCCACTTACGGGAAATATTCGACACGGCTGAAAAAAACAAGCCATGCATAATTTTCATTGACGAAATTGATGCTATAGCCCCCAAAAGAGAAGAAGTAACTGGAGAAGTCGAAAAGAGAGTTGTATCCCAACTGCTAACTTTGATGGACGGATTAAAACCCAAAAGCCAAATAGTAGTCATCGGAGCGACGAACCGACCTAACGCACTTGACCCCGCCCTGAGGAGGGGCGGAAGGTTTGATCGAGAAATTGAAATAGGTGTCCCAGATAAAAAGGGACGGTTCGAAATTCTTCAAATTCACACACGGGGAATGCCGCTCACCCCTGAGGTAGATCTGCAAAAACTTGCCAACTTAACTCACGGATTCACCGGCGCCGACATCACAGAACTTTGCAAGGAAGCGGCCATGAAAGCGTTAAGCCGGGTCCTGCCCGAAATAGATTTCGAAACTGAATTTATCACCACAGAAGTTCTCAACAAACTTGTTGTAACAATGGAAGATTTTATGGATGCCTTACGGTTTGTAGACCCATCTGCCTTGAGGGAGGTACTTGTCGAAACACCTAACGTTACGTGGGACGACATCGGAGGTCTTCACGAAGTAAAACAGGCGCTAAGGGAAGCCATCGAGTGGCCTCTAAAATACGCCAACGTCTTCGAAGAAGCAGGAGCAAAACCGCCAAAAGGCACTTTACTCGGTGGACCGCCCGGGACAGGAAAAACGCTATTGGCGAAAGCCGTGGCTAAAGAAAGCGAAGCCAACTTTGTCCATGTCAAAGGTCCAGCGCTCATGAGCAAATTTGTAGGCGAATCCGAGAAGGGCGTGAGGGAAATCTTCAAGAAGGCAAAACAAACCGCTCCATGTATCATCTTCTTTGATGAAATAGATGCGTTAGCCCCCAAACGCGGGAGCGGGACAACCGATTCTCACGTTTCAGAAAGAGTCATAAGCCAACTTCTAACAGAAATGGACGGCTTAGAGGAACTACGCGGAGTCTTCATATTAGCAGCAACAAACCGCATCGACATAATTGACCCTGCTCTGTTGAGACCCGGCAGGTTTGACCTTCTACTTCAAATTCCACCTCCAGATGCGGAGGCAAGGTTAGAAATTTTTAAAATCCACACCGCGAAGAGCCCTCTTACAAAAAATGTTTCCCTCAAAGAATTGGCTGAAGGAACGGAAGGATTCACAGGAGCAGAAATAGAAGCAATTTGTAGAGAGGCTACAATGCGAACTATTAGAAGATTTTTGAATAGCGGGACAGACTCAGAGACCGCAAAACCGCATAAACTTGAAGTAACTATGGAAGATATGCGAGAAGCAGTCAAGAAAATAAAGGAACGGAAAAAAATAGCTGACAACAGTGCAGGTGAAACTAGCCTATGAAAAGGCTGGACACCAAAGAAGGCGAAACAACAAACCTTGAAAGGAACAACAAATCAATCAAAAAAGAAGTTGAGCAAACTCTCAAAAATATCCATGAACGAATGATAGAGTTATTTCACACTAATTTTCCTTACTTTAGTGGTGTCAAAATACTCAAGCACTCAGAAATGCTCAATCAGTTAATCCAACGTATGAGGGATGATCTCGAAGATAGCGGCATCGAACGTAGCAACGTGGAATGGAAACAAATAAGCAAGGACATTTCAGGAAATCAAGGGACAGGATTTTTCGAAAACTTTGCTTTTTATAACCCGCGAGATGATGCGTTATATTTGAGCGAGGAAATGGCTGCAAATTTCCCGGAAAAAATGCTTTCTGTATGCGCTCATGAGCTTTCAGAAAAACTGATATTCACCATTATTTCGCAACCAGTGAAGTTATCCATGCAATCTGTATTCAAACTTTATCTCGAGGGCATAAATGAGAAAAAAGAAAATAGGCGCCACGAACTTCTAAACATTTACTTGGACGTCGTTTTCAAGACCGTTTTCAAAGAGGGCTGTTGTGAGGCTATAGCGCTTCAAACTTTACGGAGTTTGGGATACGAAACGGAAGTGACCTCTTTGGAAAAAGAGTTACAGACAGGCTGCTCAAAATGTGTTGACCTTCTGTTCTACATAGAGCATGCAAGAAGGGACACAAAAGGGCTAGAAAAAGACAAAATGAGTCACCAAGTAAATGATGAACAGGAACTGGCTAAAGGCGTCCTAAGGAGTTCTCAGGTAATTAAAGGCGTCTCATATTACTTGGGCTACACGATTGCAAAGGATGTTCTAGAGAAATATGGAATTGAAGGAGTAAAGTTCGCCATGGAAAAATATCCACCACTTAAAGCAGAATATTTCGCGAATCCGCAGATCTATCTGATCTTCCTAGAAAAACAAGGTATTGCAACGAGTCAAGGGAGGTGAAAAAATGGCAAAAGAAGAAAAAGGGGCGAAAAAGGCGGAGGAAAAAGATGTTGAACAACTGAAGAAAGAGATTACACAGGAAGGAAAACAAATCGAACAATTAAAGCAATCCGTGGAGGAAATGAAAAAACAAATCGAAGAAAAGGAAAAAAAAGGCGAAACTGCAGATTTAGGTGTAATGCTTAATGACGTTTCGGGAATTCTCGATACGGGTTTCGGAATTTTCGGCGTCTCAAGCAAGTCAAAAAATGTTCAAGGTGAAAAATCTAAGGGATTAATCGAAATAGTCAACGATTTGGCCAAGTTAGCGGAAAAATCTGAGACGTACCAAAAAAGAATTAACATCGGAAAGGGGGGCGTAATTGACGTGCATGTGAGCAGCCGCCCTTTACGAGAATCCCATGCCACAACGCCTACAAGTAGTTTGAATATCACTAGACCAAACAGAGAGGCTTTAAAAAAGGGTGCAACGCCGCCGTCAGCAGTAGAATCAATAAAGGAAAGGGAGCCAATCGTCGATGTATTTGAAGAAGACGACTACCTTCAGGTGATGGCTGAACTGCCAGGGGTTGAAGAGAACGCAATAAAATTGGAGGTAAAGGGTGATACCTTAACGATAAGCACTGGCACTTCGGCTCGAACATATTACAAAGAAATAAAGCTTTCAACTCCTGTCGAAAAAAAAATCGTTGAATCCCGATATCGCAATGGCATTTTAGAAGTCAAACTAAAGAAGAGGAAGAAAGAATAATTGATGGCATCGCTATTTGTTGAGTGCGCCTTCTTTTTGACCAAATAGATGCTACTGGAAGTGAGGTTGGCCGCGACCTCCTGAATGGCGCAGTTACTCGCGTAATATTCCGGATGATGCTTTTGGCGCGGTCAGATTCTGAAATGACTAGTTCAAAATGCGATAATAGATACCAAGACGTTAGAGGCAAGATGCCCAAATTAAGCAAAAATTTTCACGCGCACCGGGCGTATTTCTCTAAAAACACTATAGAAAACAAGTTACTCGAACGTTAACGTCTGTACAATCAGAGTTACTCAGACGGCAACTGATAACTAATGCCAAACGCTCGTTTGTTATAGGGTTAGCTGGAGATTAAGTGGCGGTTGGGTGGCACCGAAAAAGGAGTTTGCGCCTTGATTTAGCCGCCTCAAAAGGTTAATAAAGAAATGCTGCGGAAACTAGTGCTGTGGGTCAGCCGATGCTTGAAATAATTGATGATTGGCATTATCGGGTTGATGCTTATGGATGAGAATGTCTTGGTTGAAATAACTGTCAGCCGAAGAAAAAGCATAATTGAGTATAGAGTTGACTGTTCAAAAGATGTGAAAACTGAGGAGCTAGCGCACTATCTAGATGAAATAATCAGCGGCATATGCACCTGGAAACCTGAGGTGTGTGATGAAACAGCGCCGAGTTTCTCGGGGATAATAGATGAAAAAGGCAGCAGTAAAGGCAAAGACTTTGGCCACACCTGAAGCCCGAGGGCTTCTCAGCTCAATTATTAGCGTCCGAGTAGGGGTCGATAGTTGCAGCTTCAGGTCAGCTTTAATGCTTCAATTACGCCTTTTTGTGGTCGATGACGCTTAGCCGATAGTAATTCTTTTAAGCGCTATGAGCTATTCTTCTTATTCGCGAGGGAAAAGGAACAGTTGGCTTCAAGTAGAGGCGTCAAAATCGTTCTTACAGCATCAGCCACCGAAATGAGCGACTTTTATAATAACCCATTCATAGCCTTCACTGCAGGCTTCGCGAGGGGTCCGTTTCCACTCTCGATTGTGAGGAAAACCTTGTATCCCCCAGTCAACCGCAGACCAGACGGTAGGGCAAGATTCGCGCCTTACGGCTTAAGAAAAGTTGAAGCCATGCTGCTTGAAAGCGGTTTCACTGATAAAGAAGTGGTGGTAGCTCATCCTGACGACCTGGAAGACTTTGTCGGTCCAGAAACCAAGGTTGTGGGCATATCCTCGATGGATCCGACCGGCATGGGTTACGTTAGCAAGACGTACTCATCCATAATCGGCGGCGGCGAACCCATGAACGCCGTGGAATTCCAGAAACTTGTGACTCACCCAAGCATTAAGAAGTACAAGCCGAAAATTATTGTCGGCGGGTTTGGCGCTTGGCAGCTTGAACGCAAACATGTTTCGGATAGTTACGGCGTCGATTGTGTGCTGCTCGGCGGGAGACCAGAACCGATCGTTGACATTTTCAAGAAGGCAGTAAGCGACAAGCCTCTTCCACGTGTTGTAAAAGCGGATGAATCAATCAGCAACTGGGACTATAACTCCATGATGCCGTTGACTAGACACGCAGGAATCCATGGTGCCGTGGAAATTTCAAAGGGTTGCGGACGAAACTGCCAGTTCTGCACGCCAACAATGCAGCATAAGATCGATGTGCCGCTGGAGAAGATCATGCGTGAAGTCGCGTTAACCACGGCTGAAGGCAGCGATCACATAACCCTCGTCACCGAAGACCTTTTCCTGTACGGGGCGAAAGACAAAAACTTCGTCCCTAACAAAGATGCCGTTGTTAACCTAGTAAAAAACGTTGCAGAGTACCCGGGCGTCAAGAGCATTCAAGCCTCCCACATGTCGCTTGCGCCAGCAGTTCATAACCCACAGATGATTAAGGAACTCGCGGAGATCTTGATTGATCGCAGTTGGTACTCGTTCGGCAAAAAAGCGATAATCACGGCTGAAACAGGGATTGAAACAGGCAGCACAAGGCTGATGAAAAAGTACATGGCTGGCAAGATGCTGCCCTTCAAGCCTGAGCAGTGGCAGGACATCGTCACTGAGGCGTTCGGTATACTGAATGACAATAATTGGTATCCGCTGGCAACTTTGATTATTGGTCTTCCCGACGAGAAAGAGGACGATGTGCTACAGACGCTTGAGTTAATGGACAGACTGAAGGATTACAACGCGTTTTATGTGCCCTTGTTCTTTGTTCCGCTGGAGAACTGTGTGTTGATGAACAAGAAGGGCGCTGAGGTCGATTCGCTGTCACAGGCTCGTTGGGACTTTTTCATAAAATGCTGGGAATATAATATTCGAATTTGGAAGCCTACTTTCCTTGAAAACCGCATTCGCAACCCATTCCTGTACAAGGCAGTTGACCACATCGTTATTCCTTACGCTGGAAGAATCGCAGGTTTCTATTTCGGTTTGACACGAGGCGAACAACTAAAACAAGCTTTATGGTCGCTGAGCATGTCTGAGCCAGCCACAGTCAAGAATAAACAAAGCTCACGCTGATTCTGCAGCCTCATCGGCCAACTCATGCTTTCCTTCTTCTTCGGCAACCTGCTCCTGAGCGGCTTGAGGTTTGAGGGTTTTTCTTGCATGAGTAATGTAGCCTGTATGTCCAGTCATCAGCGTTTGGGGTCGGGTTTTTCCACGTTCAACCTGCATTGCCCGCATTAAGCACTCGACAGTTTCAATGAACACAAAGCCGTTTTCCTTGAGCGCTTCGGTTGTTTTCACGACCTGGTCGATGGTTGGGCTGAACGAAACAAGAATGCCCGACGGCTTGAGGGCTTCATACGCGTGAGGAACCACGAGCCATGGAACCGCTAAATCCAAAATCACCGCGTCCACATCGCGCTCCTCGATGCCCATTGTCACATCCCCGCTTTTCATTTCAACGTGATCGATAAGTTTTGAGCGCTGAAGGTTTTTGGCTGCGTTTTTTTGGAATTCACTGCGCAGTTCGTAAGTGTAGATTTTGCCAGTGGGGCCAACGTAGTGGGCTAGTGCGGTGGTTAATGCGCCTGTTCCTGTGCCTGATTCGACAACGCGGCTTCCAGGCCCGATTCCGCTGAACATGACGATTAAAGCAGCGTCTTTCGGGTAGGTGATTTGCGTGTTACGCGAAGACTTCATGATGTAATCGGTTAAGACAGGCTTAAGCGTGGTGAAGTATATGCCTAGGCTGCTTTTGAGGGGTTCGCCGTATTCCTTGCCGATTAACTCATCGAGTTTCAAGTAGCCTTTATGCGTGTGAAAGGTTTGCCCAGCCTGCACCTTAATCATGTATGTTCTGCGTGCGTCCAAGTAAATGAGAACGTAGTCGCCTTCGCATATTTTTTCGTTAACCAAACCTTGTTCCTCAGTCGAAAAGTGAAAATGCAGTTGTGTCATTTAAGCTTTGAATTTTTGCATTCAGGATTACACCCTGCATACTGTCAAAAGCATTTTCAGTGAAGATACATTTGCAGAAGACTGCTAAGTCAAATTTCCAACAAAGGCACGCGCCATATTCCTGATTGAATGATCGTTTGCCGATTATTTCACCTTACTGGTTTATAGGAAAGAAGTTGAATTTGATGCGGAAACTCAAGGTAGCGCTTGCATGGCTAAATGTCCTAAATGTGGAAAAGAAATTACTGAACCAGACAGAAAAATTGAAACTAAATTCGTCTATGTGCACAGTTATACATGTGACAATTGCGGTACTCATTTTAGAGTTGAAGGCAGATTGGAAGAAAATCGTGAATAACTTAACAGCATAGCGCTTGCATAACCCTTATTAGCAGCAGTATTTTACATTTATTTAGGTGTTTTCTTGTTTTCTAGCAAGCCAACAATACTTATTGTTGATGATGATAAGGCAATTTTACATGTTTTCAGCAAAATCTTCCAAAGAAACGGTTACATCGTCACGGTGGCTGAAAAAGGAAAGGAAGCCATCGAAAAAATAAAAACCAGCCGATATGACGTTGCATTGATCGATTTGGGCCTTCCTGACATGGAAGGCGACAAGCTTTGTCCACTAATAACCGATGCGTCACCAAAAACGGTGAAAATAATCCTGACAGGCAAAACAGACCTGCAGAACAGCATTGAAGGCGCAGACGTTTTTATTGGAAAACCAGTTAATCCAGAAAAGCTGCTCAACATCATAAACACAAAACTAACTGCGAAACGTATACATCGATAATAAGAAAAAGCCGAGTAAGAAATTTTGGAAACTGCCAGGTTTACATCGCACGCTGCATAGACTCTAAAGCGAATTAACTCTGATTTAATCCGAATCAAATAAGCAACTGCAAGCAGGCTCTTTCAACCCGACCGTCAGTGCACCCTACTATTGGTGGCAAGAATCCTCATGAGAGGCATCGCTAAAGAATACTTTATCATGCGCCATTTTGAGCCTGGCTGGCTGTCTCTGTTTTTTCGCCTATCAATTCTTTTATCATGTCACGGTAGGTTCGAAGAAAATCCTTTCCCTCTTTTGTTATGACGTAGACTTTGCGAGACCGCCCACTTTTTCGTTGTTTCTTACTCTCAAGGAAGCCTCGAGCCTCCAGAGCATTCAGCGCGGGGTAGAGCGCACCATGTCTTAGTTTTATGTCAAATTCCTCTTCTACCTGCTTTTTTATCTTGTATCCCCATGTTGGTTGGGCTTGCACTATCCGCAGCAGTTGGATTTCTAGCAAGTTCTTGATTATGTGTTGTACAATTTCTTCTTTGTAGGTTTCTGACATAACTTTGTTTCCTGCTGGGTGTGGTTGTGAATTGATTGATGTTTCGGTTTATTTAGTTTATGTTAATCTGGTTGTGGGTTGTATTGCAGGGTTATGTTTCTGTATGCTTGTATTATGTATGAAGATTTATATTATGGTTTATTAATATTAACTACTCAAGATATGTCTAAAAAGAGACATATTGTATACGTGGAGAACAGCAAAACTGTTCAACACGAAAACAGGACAGGAAAAAAAATGTTAAGAACAATAACCGTTCAAAAAGAGGTTTCAACCAAGCTGATGAAAGGTTTACTGGACCTCATAATACTGCAATTCCTAAGCGTTGAACCAATGCATGGGTACCAGATAATAACCAAAATTCGAAAAAGCTTCGGCGTTTACTTTGGGCCTAGCACTGTCTACCCGTTGCTGAACACGCTTGAAAAGAAGAGTTACGTGAAAAGCGAATGGAACATGAATTATGAGCGACCTAGAAAGGTTTACAGCCTCACGAACAATGGACAAAACATGCTTGACTTCACCGAAGAGTCCCTAAATTTGATATGCCGAAAACTGACAAACCAACCAGGCATAGAGCAAGCATCCCAGCCTGCATTTACCATAATGGCCAAGGTACCCACACAGAAACGAGTTGCTTAATTTCGAGGAAAGCTTTGAAACGGAGACGCATCTGGTAGAGGATAGCCTGAGCCTTTCATACAGGTGCACCTTCAAAATTGTTTTCTCAGCTTGTTTAGCAACAAACCTGTTTTAAATACGTCAACAGCCAATTCTATATTGGAAGACTCAATTGAAACAAACTAGCAGCTTAGCAAACGACGAACTGAATAGTCAAATACTGGAATTTTGTAGGCATGTCGCCGGCTCCGCGCAGGTAACCGCCGTCGCGCAGGTTGACAAATATTTGATGACGGCAAGCGACAGGTCGGTAATTGAAATAATGCTTGTCCTCCATGATTTTCAGCCAAGAGTAATGAGTTACATAAAAACGGTCAATGAAAGAACAATTTTCGTTCTTGCGGTAGATCAGTGGGTCTTCGAGCGGGACATCGAAAGAGGCTTTTTGGGAGAAGCCATTGCGAGTAAACTAATTTCTCCCTACTCAAGCCTCGCTGGCGGTGACTACTTACATAAGAATGAGGTAGCCCTCAAGAAACGTTTGGTTCTTGAACTGCTTGAAAATTTGACTATGAACTTTCCCGAGCTGGCCCATCGAATTCAGATTAAGCCGCAATACTTCATGTACGAGGTTCTATTGAATAGAATACGAGTTTTTCCTTTGCTGGCTTACAGCGCTTCAAGCGTCCTCAATGGGCTTACAATTAATGAGGATGAAGCTCTTGGCAGCTATAATGAAGCATTGAAGATACTTGAGTCAGAAGGCAAGGTTTACTTTTTTGACGGCACAGTCAAGATTTCAAAGAAGCTCATCGCACAATGTCAGAACCCACGGGTCAGGATAGTCAACTTGACGAAGAACGCGCCGCGAACCCTTTTCACGTCGTTCTTCGGTTTTATCCCTCAACTGATGAGTATTGTCTCCCAGAACGTTGACATTTTGCTCAGGTCGCAGAAGGTTAATTGGCGAACAATGCCTGACCCAGCCTACCTATTCATAGACCCTCAAAAATACGTGTTCATCCAAACCTCGGAAGGCCTGATCTCACTATCGGACAAGATCGACATCAAAGGCTTCGCGCAGAAAATGCTCCTGAAAGGCAAAAGCGAAGACATCAGGGTTGAACCGATCGGTGGGATATTAAACGATGTCTATATCATTGACGCCCGGGAAAAGGGCGGTGAAACAAGAGCCTTGGCGAAACGCTACAAGGACTGGTCAGGGTTCAAATGGTTCCCGCTAACCTTGTGGTCTTTTGGTGTAAGATCCCTTTCCGTTTCAGCCCAAGCAAGGCTTGCTAAAGAATGCGCGATTAACGAGTTACTGAGGAGCATAGGTTTTAATGTGCCTAAACTTTTTCATGTAAGCAATGCTCAGCGCTTGGTTTTTATGGAGTTTATTGAGGGCGAGGGGCTTCATCAAACAGTCAAGAAAATAGCCTCTGCTAAGAAGCACGATAAAATTGACGAGGAACTAGCCCTGATAAGCAAGGCAGGAGAAATCATGGCTAAGGTTCATTCGCACGGCATCACGTTGGGTGACACTAAGCCTGAAAACATGCTGGTCAAAGCAGACGGCAGCATTTACCTAATAGATTTCGAGCAAGCCACTCAAGACCCTCAAGAAGGCGACAAAGCATGGGACATAGCCGTCTTCCTCTATTACTCTGGACATTATTTGCAACCATTAAATAGCGGCAACATAAAAGCCGAATACTTTGCCAAAGCCTTCATAAACGGGTACCTGCGGGCAGGCGGCAACATCAATGACATTCAGAACGCTGGGGCACCCAAATATACAAGGATTTTCAGCATCTTCACAATGTGGTCAATAATCTCTGCTATTGCAACTGCATGCAGAAACGCAGAAGCGCTAAAAGCGGTTGACCCTAAAACAGCCGCCAATGCTTGAGTTCACTGCATTCAGAGGAGCCAATGTGCGACAAATATGACTACTACAATTATGCCGAGCAAAATGAACATATAACGAAGTCGCGCCTCAGCCTTTTCCAAGAAAACCATTTTGAAATTTAAGATTATTGCAAGTACATGCGCTTGGCTAATGTTTTCGTCAATCATAGCTTCCTGCGTTTTTTCGCCGATTTGTTTCCTGTAATCTGCCTCGCTTAGCTTAATCATACTTGAATAATACGAGAAGGGTTCTTGAGAAGGAGATGGCTTTACTTCAAGTCGCTGCTTCTTTTTGCTTCGCATCCAAAAATTCCTGAACAGCACCTTCAGAATTTCTGTTTCCGTCGGCACCTGCATTTTTGGCTCTTCGGAAGGAGGAACCGTATGCGGACCCAGCACCTCCAGCAAATCAAAAAGCACTAGGACCGCTGCAACGAAAAAAAGGAATACGGGAACAACGAAAATCGCGAAGAAAAACGATGTGCCCTTTATCTCACCCAAAGCAATTGGCAATAGAAAACCAACTATCGCAGCTGCAATAGTCAAAACTGCAAGCAAAATGTTAGCTTTGTTATCGGTTCTGTCCAACAGTTTCTGCTGTCTGTCGTAAATTTCCTGAGCAATCTTATCTGTGACTCCAGGTTTTACGCTCACGCGAGAAGCTCCGTATTCAGCATTTAGATTCGTTTTGTAGCCAATCTTTTATAAGCTTTGTCGCCACGCAGTCGTCTCGGTTGTAGTCAATCACTTTTTCCAGTTTATCCCTGTTGCCAACTGGGTCTTGGATGTATTGAAAGTACATCGCTATGGACTCCATGGCGTTGACGTCAGCGTGTTTCCACTTGTAACCGATGTAGGCAGCGATTTCTTTCAGGCTGTTTCCGTAGGTTGGGAAAGCGAAGTTTGCGGTGGCATCTTTATAGAGGTCACGCATGCTGCCAAGTATTGGTTCAGCCTCAAGTGAAAAATAGTATCGCTCTACCAACCGTTGGATATGGGTTCGTTCATAATTGTGCCAGTGATATATCACGTAGTCCTCTTGTCCGAGAACCCATTTCAAAAACTCTGTAAACATATCTTCTTCCTGATCCAATTGGTGCGCGACAAAAGGAATGTATTTTTCCTCACCTTTGGACCTGACCAGCACTCCAATCAGATAATCTATTGCAACCAACTCTTCATCTTGGACTTGTTCCCCTGTTCCCTCAAGGTCCAAGAATATCTCTGTCTTTTTCTCAGGAAAGTTGCAGTACCCAAGCCGAAGGTGTTTTCCCGAAGAAAGGGCTGTCGCGTTGTTATGGAATTTGATTGCAGTTTTTTCTCCTATCCCTTCAATTGCCGTTAAGTGTTGCATGCGGGTTTTGGCTAAATGATCAACCGTATGGATGTTTCGAGCAATCAATCTCCTCTTGAATGATGACCCCACGCCGCTGACCAGAGAAACATCGCGTGTCTTTATGGCTTCTTCGTTGTTGTAGGTTTCCCAGGGCCAAACGCATGCGTTAAAGGTTGGGACCACTTTTTTCCCATGCAATATTTCTCTGATGCCCTTTATCATCGCGAGAAGTTCCGTCTTATTGAATTCTTGCTCGGTTACGTCAAGGTCGCGGTTGATTAGGTAGAATGAGTGCGGAGTGAAGCCTTGAATTTTTCCAACAACGTAATTGTAGAATGCGGCTTGGTAGATGTGTTCTCGCCGAATGTTTCTTGCAAGCTTGATTTCTTTGACGACATAGTAGTAGTTTCCGAAAATGGATTTTTGCCCTTGCCTCCTCTCCAAGACATCAACTACGCCGGACAATCCTTCGGGCAGATAGAAAATCGGCATGCCAGCAGCCACCGTGGTACCTTGCGCCATTGCCTCAAGAAGCAGCTTGAACCCTTCTTTCAGAGACGCATACTTGACAGGTTTCAGGTCGGGGTAGGTGTTTTCAAGTACTTGTTTTTCGTGTGCTTTCCCTTGTTCGAACAGTAGGTTGTTGTATTCGTTGACGGGGTCCTTTTTCTCTTCAGGCGCAAATTTGTTGCAGTAAACCATGAAGGGAGAAACGCAGTAATCGTAGACTGTTCTTGCAGTGATTACGTCTTCGGGTTCTCCACGCAGACATTTTTCATAAACGGCATTGACATCTACCTTCTTATTTGTCACCCTCATGACCGCCTCTCTACTGCTTAGCCTGTTTTAAGGAAAAACTACCTATAAGCCTTGTTACTGCTTGCATACGACTGCACAGTTCGGGCTAACTCAACAACCGTTCAAAGGCTTGCAACACTGTGTAGCAGATGGAAGTTTAAGCGAAATCGGTAATACTGCTTCACATATTTACGGGAGTCAAGATGGCTAACGTCAACTAATGGGACAGCAATGGCACCAACGCATTTCGCCGAAAAGCCAAGAAGCATCATGGTTCCTTGCTGTTTCACTGCATCAGGCTTTTCAGAGGCACCCGCAATCAAGTTCCCAAGTAAAATGATAGCATGTTGGTCTTCGAAAGCCGAAAAGGCAATTACACCCAGGTGAAACCTATTTGACTGAGTTCTTGGATCAGGAAAACAGGTTTTCGTCAGGTTCGACGTTTCGAAGAGCCGATTTGTCTGCTGTTGCATGTGCGCGGATGATGCAAGCCCTAGCCTAAAAGCGAGTGTTTATTTATCCTTGAGAGAATTGTCCAGTGTGGTTTTATGAGCGATTTAAAGTATTATAAGGGATTATACAAGGTTAAGGCGGTAACGAAAAGTGAAGGCTACTGGATTGTTGAAGCCTTGGAAGATTTTGAGGATTTCGTTGACGGCGAGAAAGTCATAGTCAAGTCGGGTGAAAGACGTATAGTGGCGCCTGACGAACTGCATAGTAAGAAGACTCTTCCTCCGCCGATCCCTGAACACACGTATGAACGGCGGCTTGAAAAGAAAGTTAAGCTCATGGTTGAGGAATACGAGAACAAGAACAAAGAGTTGACATAGTTCCAAGAGTTACGCAGTGCTCTCTCCGCTGATTCTTCAGTCTCGATGAGCAAATTTTCTCTATCTGCTACCTCGCATAGTCCCTTTCCTTGGGTAAAGAAGACAGAAAAGCTACGTTTCTGAGCTGCCACTCAACATTTGCACGTCAGAAACCTGACCTGTGTCGGCGTATATTCCAATCGTGACTTCATTTATGCCTCCGGGGTAAGTCTTGGTAAGGCTCATCACAATGTACCAGTAAGGTATCAGCGCTACGGAATCGCCCCTAGGATGAGGCACCATCTGGATAGACAAAGGCGGGCTCACGGCGGTAAACCCGATGTATTGTTGCCCCTGAATGGTCCAGCTCATGGTTCTCACGTAATTCTCAGCAGTAGTCACTGCCGTCTGCTCGGAAGTAGTCAAGGAAGTGCTGCCCACGGTGAAGAGGAAGTAACCGTCCATCATAGTGGTCAATATGTTATCTTGGAATATCATCTGCACACCTTTGGCCTGGTAATCAACGCCGTCAACATAGTACATCCACAAGAACGTGTCAGTGTACCCTGAAACGGTGATCTGAAGCTTCATGTTACCCTGAGTTAACACCGTGTTTTCTGTCGCGTTGACCTCATCCAAAAGGTTAGTCATGTTTGTTAAGTAAGCGTCACCCGAGTAGGTTTTGTAACGGGCAAGGATCCCTTTAGCGTTTTGCAAAACAGTATTTGGTTGAATTTGAGTGAAAATAGGTGAACTTTCTATCATGTTAAGTTGGTAAAGTGAAAAATGATTGTTCCTAAATCGAAAATCTATGTTCAAATTGCTGGTACTGCTCGTCAGAGAGTATTGTAAATTTTGCTCAGCGACACCTCCAAGGTCCGTTCTCCAATTCATCGTGTTGCTAAGCATCGAAAGCGTATAATTGGTTAGACTAAGCTGCGTGACATTCTTCATGAAATCAGCCACCTTATCAGCGCCTATCCCCAAAGACAGCAATTGCTGGTTCTCAGTCAACAGCGCCTTCTGAGAATGGGAAAGTTGATTTATGGAAGAGAATTGATAAGCAGTGGCGCTCGCCAGAAGCAGCACTGCTACCATCAGCACACCGAAAACTACTTTCCACGTAAGAGTGAAGAAACTGCGCTTAGGCTCAACCTCACGAACGTCTTCAACACCCTTCATCGCGTTTACAGTGGCTAACCCAAAAGCGGACAGCTTGTACTGGCCGTTATCTAACTTAGAAACGAGTTCCCCTAGGCTTTCAAGATGATACGTCAGATGAGGGGACGAAACCCCGAGTTCCTCAACCATCTCCATGAAAGTCATGTTTTTCATTCCGAGCATGCGGAGAATCTTGCGCCTGACAGGATGCTTCAGCGAGGTAAACATGATCGAGTAGATTTCGTCTTCATGTGATTCAGCCATCGTAAATCCCCACCATACATAAACACTGCTGGGGTAGGCTATAAGATTTACATAAGAAAAATCCCAAGTTTTCCAAGAAACTAAATGCTTACTTAATCTACTTTTAGGTTTAACAATATTCGATTAGTCAGCGGCGTTTCATCGCCTAGTCAGCCAGCCAAGGGCTGCTTAGGTGATGCTAACGTTCTGAATGTCGAAGTACCGTTTCGCTAAGAAGCGCAGACGCTCGGCGTTTTTGCCGTTCTTGCCTATTGCGACGCCCTTGTCTTTCGGGTTAACAGTGATGACCGCCATTTTTTTGCCGTCCGTTCTTTCAGTTACGCGTACTTCTCTTACAACTGCGGGTTTCAGGGCATTTTTCATGAATTGAACTGGGTCTTCGCTGTACTCGATGATCTCGTGTTTCTTGCCTGTCATTCGCTCAAGGGTATGGATGTTCCTGCCGCCTTTTCCTATGGCTACCCCCACTTGGCCTTGGTTGACAATGAATATTGCTCGTTGCTCTATTTCGTCGATTATGCAGTCTTTAACGCTGGCGCCGCTTATGCTTTCAAACAGGGCTATGTAACGCATTTCGTCGCACGTGATTTTTATGCCAGTTGTCAGTTTTTTTCCTCCATTCTTTATTCTTTAGGTTGTTCCTCTGTTAGTTTGAGAATGTCTGAGTCTCCCGTTTCGCGGATGCTTAAAGCTGAAATAATAAAGAGTTTTTTGCAGACTTCAGCTAAATCCATTGAGCCACCTTTGTAGGTAATAATGGGGACTTTAGAGATTTCTCCATAGTATTCTATCTGTTCTTTTATGTCTTTTGGACAGTTAGAGGCTAAAACGATCATCTTAGCCTTGCCTGTTTTAGCGTTCTGCAATGCTGTGTTGGCGCCAAATGAAACTTTGCCAGTTTTACACGCTGACGCCAAAGCCTTATCCACATCAATCATGCTTCAGTTTTTCCTCCTTCTTTCGTTTGCTTTTCGAACGTTGACATGTACAATTCAACTAAGCCAGTGCCGATTGGTATCGACTGCCCGACTATAACGTTTTCGGTTACTCCTTGCAACGGGTCACTTTCGCCTTTCACGGCTGCCTCAACAATGTTTGGCACTGTAATTTCGAATGCGGCGCGCGCGAGGACACTTGCTTTTTTGCCGCTGATGCCGTGCCTGCCGATCTGTTGCACGTCACCCGTCGTAGTCATCATGTCTGCCACGAGCATGACGTGGCGTACATCTACGTCTAAGCCTTGGTCTTCCAAGACGCCTTTAGCCTCGTTGACAAGCGCGTTTCGCGAAGCTTCGACGCCTAAAGTTTTGGCTATTTCATGTATGTTGTTAGTAGTGGTTCGAGAAGTGTCTACGCCTTCAATCTCTAGAACCTTGGACAGGTTAGAGCCGTCAGTACGTATCACCCACTCGCCGCTTTCCTCAGTGACGAGCACACGCTTAATGTCTGGTACACCCTTAACTTGGAACCCAGGAATCTTGCCCAGCATACGTTTCAGCTGCTCAGCTTTCTTGGGCTTAATCTCCACCGTGGAATCCGTCACCGTGACCGTCGCGTTCTGCAGCTGCAACCGATCCTTCAGCTCACCCATCGTTATGCCCCTGTCATCCATCATCGACTTGTTCAGTTCAATAATGATCTCTTCACGCACTGGGTCCTCGTAGATGGCTGAAGCCAAGTCTTCGACCGAAGTGTAGATTATGTTTCTCGCTATTTCAACAGCGCCTTCTTTGCTCTTCGCATGCTCGCCCATCAGGTAGATCGTCATGATCGGTGTTGAGGGGATTCTGCGTGCGTCAACTATTTCGATTAGTCGGGGCAAGCCTAAAGTGACGTTTTGTTCTTTTACTCCAGCGTAGTGGAATGTCCTAAGAGTCATCTGTGTGCCCGGTTCACCGATAGACTGGGCAGCGACGATTCCAACTGCCTCGCCTGGCTCCATCAGGGCACGCTTATACTGATCAGCGGTCACTGCAGTGGCTTTCTCCACGCTTTTCGTTGTAAGCTTGTTCTTCGCGAAGTTCTGTTTAAGCTGACTCATTAATATCGGGGTAAGCTGAGTCTCAACTTGCTTCAGCTGTTTCTTAATGTCGTCTGCAGACGCTACTTCGCCCTTTTCTTCGCCGATTTTAATCTGATCAATGAGGCGGCTGACGTTTACTGCCTTGCCGTGGTCACTCTTCGCTGGGTCAACGCCGTCTTCACCGTAGCGGAACTGGATGATGTCTCCTGCTGAATCCCGGACGGTGCTGTCATATTCAAGGCGGATGTGCTCGAGCGCGTTGATTAGCCTGCGCTGCATGTAGCCGCTCTGTTGCGTGCGGACGGCTGTGTCCACCAAGCCTTCTCTGCCGCCCATAGCGTGGAAGAAGAATTCAATCGCGTCTAAGCCTGTTTGATAGGAGCTGTAGACAAAGCCTCTTGCTCTTGGAAGAGGATCGTTCTCCTTAAAGTGCGGTAACGCTCTTCCTGAGTATCCTCTCAAGATACGTTTGCCTCGGACTGATTGTTGTCCGACACAAGCTGCCATCTGACCTATGTTAAGGCTTGAGCCTCTTGCGCCTGTCCGCGTCATGACGATGCCCGCGTTTTCCAGTGTGAAGTCTTCGTCTGCAATTTTGCCCGATTCATCTCTTGCTGTGGCAAGTTCATGCATGACGTAGATTTCGAACGATTCCTCCAAAGTTTGACCCGGCAAACGTGGCAGAGTTCCATTGCGGTAGTTTTGGATGAGCTCATCGATTTTCTTCTGGATACGCTCCATCGTCTTCGTCATTCGATTGCGAGCTCTGGGCGAAAGAACCAGCTGGTCGTAGGTGTAGCTGAAGCCCCGCATTGAAATGTACAGCTTAAGCAGGTGAGTAATGTTGTTGAGGAACTGTCTTCCTGCTTGAGTGCCGTAATCTTTGATTATCCTGTGCAGCAAGCTTTCAGACTGCTCTGAACCGATTGAACGTCTATCGATGATGCCTGAAACCAACTGTCCATTCTTAACAACGACATAAGCGTCATGTTTGCATGCTTCCTCTTCGCATTTAGAGCAGCCTTGGCAAATGTTAGCTTTCAAGACGTAATTCAAGGTTTTAGGCAGGAAAAGACTGAAGATTTGCTTGCCTGACCACATGGGTTGGGGTTCTTTGATTTCTGGTTCAGGAAGCTGATCAGTGTAGCCTGTTGCTGTGAGCAGCCTATCGACTTGATCTCTGGGTAAGTAGTTTCCTCTTCTCGTGAAATAGTAGGCGCTTGTGATAAAGTCTCGGATGGCTCCGATGATGGGTCCGCCGAATCTGGGTGAAAGGATTTGGTCTTGGACCTGCATTAAAAGCAGCGCTTCAGTTCGGGCTTCTTCGCTTTGTGGAACGTGAAGGTTCATTTCGTCGCCGTCAAAGTCAGCGTTGTAAGGTGGACAGACACACAAGTGCAGCCGGAAAGTCTTGTACGGCAGAACCCTAACGTAATGTGCCATGATTGACATGCGGTGAAGTGAAGGCTGCCGATTGAAGATTGCGATGTCTCCGTTCTTAAGGTGCCGTTCGACCACAAAACCAAGTTCCACGGCTCCCGCGATTTTAGTTCGGTCAACAACGAACTCCAATCTGATGCGTTTGCCATCAGGCCTGATAATGTAGAGTGCGCCTGGATAGGTTTCTGGACCGTTGACAACAAGCTTCTTCATTTCTTCAATATTCCAAGCCGTGACTTTTTCCGGAACGGAAAGCCGCATGGCAACGTCAACGGGCACGCCGACCTCGTTAATGTCAAGGTTCGGGTCTGGTGAAATCACTGTTCGCGCTGAAAAGTCAACTCGTTTGCCTGAAAGGTTGCTTCTGAAACGTCCTTCCTTGCCTTTGAGCCTTTGCGAGAGAGTCTTGAGTGCTCTGCCGCTTCGGTGCCTTGCGGGCGGAATCCCTGAGGCTTCATTGTTAAAGTATGTGGTAACGTGATATTGCAACAGTTCCGAGAGGTCTTGAATGATGAGTGTAGGAGCGCCAGCCTCCATGTTTTCCTTGAGCCGTTGGTTGATGCGGATAATGTCTACTAGCTTGTGTGTTAAGTCGTCTTCAGAGCGGATTCCCGATTCAAGCGTAATTGAAGGGCGAACATAGACTGGCGGAACAGGCAAAACCTGCAGAACCATCCATTCTGGACGCGCGACCTTAGGGTTGAAACCTAAGATTTCAAGGTCTTCGTCGGAGACGCGTTCAAGCCTTTCCCGAATCATGCTTGGCGTCAAAGGCTCTGAGCCGGCTTCAGTCTGCTCGATAAACTTGGTCGGCTTCTCAAAAGTGATCTTGAACTGGGCTGCCGCGCAG
Source organism: Candidatus Bathyarchaeota archaeon (assembly GCA_963768345.1). GTDB lineage: Archaea > Thermoproteota > Bathyarchaeia > Bathyarchaeales > Bathycorpusculaceae > Bathycorpusculum. The sequence goes on from CAVYHL010000005.1 coordinate 580,894, forward strand.
TAGGGGCATTGTTTGGCTTTTATTTCAGTCATGATTTCCTTGTAAACTTCATCTGGGATCGTTCCCAAAAGCTCGTTGAACCGCTCAATTCTCTGACGTGCTTTCTTGGCGGCATCCTCCGTTAAGAGTATACGACCGCAGCTTCGGCAGGTTGATTTTAGTAGGTCAAAGATGATTTTGGTGAATTCTATGTGTACGATTGGTACGGCGAGTTCGATGTGTCCGAAGTGTCCTGGGCAGCGTATGGCAGTGTTGCCGCAGGTCTTGCAGCGTTGCCTCGGCTCAAGAGTGCCCAATCTGCCGTCCATGAGTCCAGCAGTGATGGGTGCACCGTCTTCATCGTACGTGTCTGGGGTCTGGATTTCAACCACTGACTGTTTTCGCAAATCCTTAGGTGAGATTAAGCCGAATGATATTTCGTCAACTACTTTGTGGATTAGTTCTTCCTGTTGCGACATTTTACGCCTTCTCCTTAAGCCTTAATTTTGGTGTAATACAGAGGCTTTGAAGCTCCTGCAGGAGAAGCTTGAAAGCATACGAGACGATAACTGGTGAAATCTTCGCTTTTTCGTCGCATATCCTGCAGACGTAGCGCCTCTGCTTCATGTCAAAGTAAGCGATTTGGCCGCAGTTCTCGCATATGTACAGCGTGTACTTGTCTGATTCTTCCAGCAGCCTGTCTCTGAGAAGCATGGCAGCGCCGTGTCCAATCAGGCAGTCTCGTTCCATTTCCCCGAACCTCAAGCCGCCGCCCCTTGCTCTGCCTTCAGTCGGCTGTCTTGTCAACATTTGAACTTGACCGCGTGCTCTGGCATGGATCTTGTCAGCGACCATGTGGTGGAGCTTCTGGTAGTACACTATGCCGACGAAAACGTCTGCGACGAATTTCTCGCCTGTGGTGCCGTTGTAGAAGACTTCGCTTCCTGTGTGGCTGAAGCCTAGCTTCACGAGGCTTTTGCGTATCTCGTCTGGTCCTTCATTGCTGAAGGGGGTGCCGTCGGCTGGTTTGCCTCTTGCCGCGGCTACTTTTCCCGCGAGTGACTCGATGAATTGTCCGATGGTCATTCTTGAGGGGATTGCGTGCGGGTTGATTATCAAGTCAGGCACGATGCCTTCGTCTGTGAAGGGCAAGTCTTCCTGCGGGACGATTAAGCCGATCACTCCTTTCTGACCGTGCCTTGAAGCGAATTTGTCTCCGAGTTCTGGAACCCGTTGGTCGCGGACTCTTACTTTGACGAGTTGGCTTCCTTCGCCTGACATCGTAATGAATATGCCGTCTACGATTCCAGTTTCGGACGGGCGCATGTCAACGGACGTGTCACGCATTGAAGGTCCTTTAACTTCGAATTCCTTGTACTCCTCAAGGAATCTTGGCGGACTGATTCTTCCGATCAGCACATCTCCGCCGACAACTTGCGATTCAAGGCTGATTATGCCGTCTGGCTCTAAAAGCCTGTAGTACTGTTCGCCGCGGTAGCCTCGGGTTCCTGGCTCTGGAACCGTGAACTTGTCTTTTAAGCCTCCGAGGTACTGGCGGCATTCAGCTTCGTAGATGCGGTAGAACGTTGACCTGGCTAAGCCGCGTTCGATGGATGCTTTGTTGAATATGAGGGCGTCTTCCATGTTGTAGCCTTCGAAGCTTAGCACGGCGACGACGCAGTTTTGCCCTGTAGGACGCTGCTTGTAACCCATGACTTCCATGAGTTCAGTCTCAACCATGGGCACCTGCGGGTAATGCAGTATGTGGCTGCGTGAATCGACGCGGTGGTGGAAGTTGGTGCCGTAAACTCCCAGAGCCTGCTTAGCCATGGCTGCTTGGTAAGAATTGCGTGGTGACTGGTTGTGTTCTGGGTACGGGATGGTTGATGCGCATATGCCTAGAATCGTGTAAGTGGCTATTTCTACGTGGGTGTTTTCCGGTTGAATCTGGTCAAAGGACAGGGCGATGTAAGCGTTTTCTTCTTCTTCAGCGTCCAAGTACTCGATTAAACCGTTCTTGACGAGGTCTTCCCACGTCCACTCGCCTAAACCGATTTTTTCCAAGTGCTTCGGCTGAAGCTTCGGGGCGCCGTTCTCAACGATTATGAGCGGGCGCCTGACTCTGCCCTCGTCACAGTTAGCATGCAACTCTTCAGTTTCAGTCTGCTGCTTCGTGAAGTACGTCACGTTGGCTTCAGTTGAGATTTCACCAACTCTTCTTTTCTCGCGAAAAACCTTCGCTATCTCCCCTGCGTTATTGCAGTAGCCGATTATGTTTCCGTCAACGAAAACTTTGGCTCCTGAGATGCGCAACTCTCTGGCAACTTCTCCCGCTGGAACCGTACCCATCTCAAAAAGCAGCTGCTTAACCCTGTCAGGGTTTACGCCGACCGCGATGGAAGCGGACAACGCCAAGTTTTTGACGAGCCCGCAGTTAGAGCCTTCAGGAGTCTCGTTCGGGCAAAGGCGTCCCCAGTGGGTAGGGTGTAAGTCTCTGGCTTCGAAGTTAGGCTGGCTCCTGCTCAGCGGTGACTGAAGCCTGCGCAGGTGGCTCAACGTTGAAATGTAGTTTGTTCGGTCAAGCAGCTGGGTGATGCCGACTCTGCCTCTTCCCCAGTTGCCGGTTGCCAACGCGTGCTGGAAACGCTCGGTGATTATGCCTGGGCGAACGGCGGCTGAAACGGTTATGATTGGGCCTTTTACGCCTATGCGTTCAAGCTGGTACTTTATGTCTCTTGTCAAGTTTCTGAATGACACGCGGAAAAGATCTGCTAGAAGTGGGCCACCGAGGCGAAGTCGCTTGTTCTTGAAGTGGTCTTTGTCGTCAGGTTGCCTCCTGCCCGTCTTCAACTGTAAGACGCGGTAAGCCATTTCGCCGAGGAATATCGCCTTGTCCTTGCGGTTCTTCTCGCTTCTGCCAAGATGCGGCAGGAAGTTCTTGTCAAGGGCTGTCTCAGCCTTCTGCAGACGGTACTCTTCAACTTGACCGTGGGCGACGCGGTTTCCGATGAAGAGGATTGCGTCAGCGGGCGTGTCGACGCCGATGGCTTTTTCGAATGAAGCGGCAAGTTGGCCTTGGATTTCGCCTTCAAGCGAAACTGCCTCTGCAATGTCCTTGTCTTTTTCGAGGCTGAGTGCGCGCATGATGACGACGAAGGGGATTTCCGTTGGCACACCCGGCATCGTCACGTAGACTGCGTCGTCTGACTTGAGTTTAAGCTCGATTCTTGCTCTGAAGCCGACAGTGGTTGAGAAGATTTTTGCCTGGTAAACAGGTGAGGTACCTTTCTCGTCGATGTCGACGATTACGCGGTTTGGCGCCAGGTCTTCCATTGCGACGATGACGCGTTCGGAGCCGTTGACGATGAAGTATCCGCCTTGGTCGTCTGGGTCTTCTCCTGCTGCGATGAGTTCTTCTCGTGAAAGCTGCGAGAGGAAGCAGAGTTTCGATTTAAGCATGACGGGGATGTTGCCGATGAAGACCAGTTCAGTGTCTTGTTCTCTGCCATCGATTACGGGGGTCATTTCCAGGGCGATTGGTGCCGAATACGCGAGGTTGCGGAGTCGGGCTTCCATGGGGTAGATTTCATGTTTTGTGCCGTCTACTTCGGTCACGTATGGGCCGGTTATTCTTGATTGCGGGTCGATTACCCAGATTTGCCCAAGCTTGACTTTATACGGGCTTTCTGGAACTTCGATTGAGATTTCAGCGACTTCATCCACGACTTCCTGCAAGCCGTGGTCGATGAACTCGTTGTAACTGTCAAGGTGCTGCCTGACTAAGCCTTTCTCGCGGAAAAAGGTTTGCAGCAGGTCATGGATGTCTTCTTTCTGGATGGTTGCAGTCACTTTGCCATTTCTCCGAAAATTTTAACAATTTGTGATTTAGTTAAGTGTGTCTTGTTCAAACTTTCAACTCCAAAGATGTGGGGTTTATCCAACTTGAAAAAGGATTCTCCTAACTTTTCTAAGAGCACAAACACATGCTACGCAGCTTGCTAATAAACTTTGCCATGCGTATCTGGGCATAAATAAAGGCTGGTTAAAGTTTCATGAATATTTCCGTCGAAAAAATGTTTAGGGAGTTGCCGTTGAATGAAGAAAAACGGGAAACAAGGATGAAACGGGATTTTCAACTGAAAACGTCTTTTTTAACGGCTGATTCTTGAGAAATGATTTTTCTGGAAATTTTTAAGTTGCGACTTTCAGGCTTGGCTTTTTGTGTTTTGGTTTGCTTTTTTGGTTTGGGGTTTGAAGGCGTTTGCGGGTTGCGACTTTCGCTTTGGCGGGCTGCGATTTTCAATGTTGATTCCATGTTGAAGTTATTATCGGTTTTGGGCGAGTTTCCGAGTTGGGCTTTGGTTTAGGGTTTGCTCGGGTTTTGGTTTTCACGGTTTTTTTGTTTAGATTAAGTTGCGACTTCTAGCTTTGGCCCCTTCGCCGCGTTAAAAAAAGCGTTTCCCAGCTTTGCCGAACACGCGAACCTAATTCAACAGATTGCCACTTTACAAAGATTAGGCATTAAAATCCCAAATAAGACAGCCAAAAACTTAACGAAGAGAAACTTGTCGATGCTACGGGCTGGATCTGAACCTGCGAACCCTTGCGGAAAAGGACTTAGATTATTTGTCGTAGACTTTGTTGCGGTGACCGATGGTGCGGATAATAACCTTTTGCTCGGATACTTGATAGATTATCCTGTAGTCGCCTACTCGAAAAGATTTAAGCTCACTCAAACGTCCTACCAGCTGTTTGCTGGCGAAAGGCTTTGCTTCTAGGATTTTGAGGCCTCGCATTACCCTAATTTGGGCCAGCCTATCAAGCCGCTTGAGCCTCTTCAGAAACTCCTTAGTGAAGATCAGTTCAAAGGTCTTTTTCATCAATGCTCAGCTCTTTCAGCATTTCCTTGTAGCCGAGCACTTTGCCTTGTTTGAGGTCTTTTAGGCTTCTGTCAATACTTCTCATCAGTTTTTCATCGCCTAGAATTTCAAGAGTTTCCATGAGTTCCTCGACCACAGTGCGGAGTTTCGGGAGCTCCTCAGCTATGACCTTGAGGTTTTTCTTGTCCTCATCTGTGAAAACGACTTCAACCAAACTTCTCCACCAAGCAATCTATTTACAAGCGTCCACAGTATTAAATAATTTGCGCAATGCGCGACCAACAAAGGAATTGTATCGAAACCTTGCTTCTTGAGCCATTCCTTGATGCCTCTTGTCACGCTTTCGTCAACAAGCAATTGAGGCAAGCATTTGCACCCAGTTTACATTGTAACTGTGACTTCTCGGTCAAGACATTTTGACGCATAAAGAAGAGCGGCTTTAATGTCCTCTTTCGTTAATGTAGGATATTGGTAAAGTATCTCTTCCTCTGTCAATCCGTTAGCTAAAAATTCGATAATGAGATAAACTGGAATCCGTGTGCCTTTTATAACTGGCTTTCCCACAAGAATCTCAGGGTCTACAACAATCCTGTCCATTAACTTCTCCATTCATCAGTCACCAATAAGAGTCTTAACGTGGAACCAATAAGGTCACTCACATATTATAAATTATTCCTAGAAAAGACGCAAAAACAGAATCTGTGGTCCCAACTAGAACAGGAAACGCAAGCATACAGGTTCCTAGTCGAAAACCACCTAAGCGGACTGCTGGCTTGCAGCGCCGAATTCCAAAGAAACCGAACAAACCGCTGACGGCTACGTTGACATTTTTTCCATAAAGTTAAAGAGGTCAAACAGTTAAAAGAGTCATAAAACACAGTGGCATGAGATTTCACGTATGGAAAAATCACTTGAAGAAGTAAAACTGCAGCTTCAGGCATTAAAATCCACGCTAAACAAAAGATTCAAAGTGGAAACAGTCGATATTTTCGGCTCATTTGCTAGGGGAGAGCAGAACGAAAAAAGCGATTTGGATATTCTAGTGACGTACTCTGAAATGGTTGATTTCCTTTTAATTGCTCGCTTACGGAGATACCTGAGACGCAAACTCCACATGAAAGTTGACGTAATTTCAAAAGAGTTTCTTAATAAATACATTAAAGAAAAAGTGTTAGAGGACGCTGTGCCCGTGTGAAAAGAGATCATTTGGAACGAAACCCTAAGCTGTACTTAACGGAAATCATTGATTTTATCGATAAAATCGACACTTACGTCAAGGGCATGTCGTATGACGATTTTGCAAAGGATAACCGTACAATCGACGCAGTAGACACCAACGAACGGAAAATCGGCGAAGCAGTACGGGTATTAGCCAAGCACCGAAATGTAAAAGAATTATTTTATCGGTTCCACATTCCGTACATCGATTTGGCGGATATGCGAACCGATCTAACACACGAATACTTCATTGTAAATACTGCGGCTATTTGGAAAACAGCTCAAACGTTGAAAAGCCTAAGACCACAATTCAAAAAAGTTCTCGAAGAACTAGATAAAAGCATTAACCATGTTACATAAGCAGCCCTTCAAAAACTGGAGAAAATGGGGTTAGCAGCCCCAAAAAGAAAAAATGGGAAACGCCCAAGCATACAGGTTCCTCGTTGAAAACCACCTAAACGAAATACTAGCTTGTGGCGCCGAATTTCAGCGGAACAGAACTGACCTCTAAAAGCGAAAGAAACCTTGCTTTTCAGCGTTTAAATATCTGAACGCTAGTCTCCACATCGGCTTTGCCTATTCCCATTTTCTCGCTGACAATTGTCAGCATGTCAGAGTCTATTTCGTACCCGATGCTGTTGCGGTCGTTCTGCATGGCAACTCTCATCGTGGTTCCAGACCCTAAGAACGGGTCGAGCACTGTGTCGCCTTTTGTGCTGAACACTTTGATGAGTCGGTCGGCGATTTCGTCTGGGTAGGCTGCGGTTCGTCTTTCCAATTCGTTTGCCATCTGCCGTGTCCCTTTCAATGCCCAGATTTGGCTGAACCATCGGTCTCGCTGAGGCTTGGTGAAGGCGCTGTCGTACCGTTCCGGGTCGTGGGGTTGTCTTTTCTTCTTTGGCATTGACATCTTAAAGACTTGAATTAACGCTTAAACAAACACGACAACCAACAAGATAATTATAATGAAGAAAAGATCACTATCCATTTTGTCTTAACCTCTAGGTTTCTTGCTGAGGTTTCTCGGTTTTGCGCTGTCATTGTTTCACCAATTGCCTCTCTCTTAACAAGTCGGACAAGCAATGAAGCGTTATGTTTGCGAGAATTTCGGGTTTATTTGTATTCAGCCATTGTTGCCAGATTCGAGGGACATTTCCTCCGCTTATAGCTGGCTCTTCAAATGCAGAAGAAGTGCATTGACCCAAGCTTTTTCGAAACTCTGTAAACAAATCATCCCTTTTCACGTGTTCCATATTCACCCCTTTGAAAGCAAAACCCACAGCCCAAATGTGTTTGCATCTTTCAAAAAACGTTGTATAAAAGGGGCATTCACAACTCCAATTCCAAGGGGCTCCTGAAAGATCAACAGCGTACCACCGATCGCCATTCTCCGAACGAACTTTGTAATTAAAATTGTCGATTTCTATGATCTGACTTTCTTTTGCTTTCGCAATCTCCAATCCCCTTGCACAAACGGGAAATCGATCAACCCGTCTATATTGCATTAGGTCGATCCAGCAATGTTCCATTTGAAGAAACGCGCTTTCGAATCGGGCATTATAGGAGTAACGTGGTTCTTGGGTTTCTCTTGCTTTTTGAATACAAAAAACTTGAAATTCTTCGTAATTAGGAACTGTTAATTGATGAACTAAGGCTTTATCTTTTTCCAACACTCCCATAGTAACTATGTGCCCAGATAATGGCGACAATGATGTTGTTTCCAAGTCAATTATGCATCCCTTTTCGAGGTAATATCTTTTAGGTAATTTAATTGTAAAAGGGAAGTGTTGAGGAAATGGAGAATGTTGAAAGTGACTCAAGAAATCATGTTGAAGAATATTGGCGTCTATCTTTTCTTCGTTATCAGTTTTCGATGGTATCTTACTTGAAAGATGCCCGAAAGTTCTTTCGTTTATAAGGTCTTTCTTTTCAGTTTGAGATGCTTGCTGGACATATTGGTAATTATGCGTCTGCGCATAGAGTATTTGATCATAATTTTCATATTCATACCGAGAGCCGTACACCATATAACAATGCCAACAACCATATTTCCCCTTCAGAATTGTGAACCGCTGAACTGTATAATTGCAGCTTGCTGAGGGGCAAGGTAGCTCTTTGATTTCACCCTTGCATTCTCCGTCGCATTCCAGCCCGCTCGCACCAAAATCTCCAACCTCATCCAAACCAGGCGCGTTAAATAGCATACAACGATTTTTGTTTTGAATCTTTGCACGGTAAGGACAAATAGCCATTATATCATTCGCTATTTATCTTGCATCTTCGGATGCGGGCTTTTGTCCGTGCTTTGCGAGAAGCAAAGCGATTTTCTCATTGTTATCCTTCAGTCTCTTCATTATCGCGTTTACTAGTTGTTGAATGTCCCTGTGCGACTTGTCATTACAGTCATTAATCTTTTTGCAATCGTCCAGACAATTCATATTATCGTTTATGTGACAGATAATGTCCTTATCATCCATAATTGCCTGCAAGTTGAAAGTCTTCCTTCCAAGTCTGTAATTCGCCAAATATAGATCATAGAACATAGCCAGCGTAGACACTGCCATCTCTGGCGTTGTAATAATAACTATTCCTAAAGAATCATCAACCGTATAGCCTTTGACCTTTGCCCCTCTGGGCGTTTTCTTAACAGATAATATAGCGGTCGCTATGCCATAACGATTCATATCTCTCTTTGTTTGCTCGAGGAAATCGTTGCTCCACATATCGCTAGCTTTGCTTTCGATTAATACACTGCCTATTTCCAAGTCCTGATAAGAAAACTTAACAATAATGTCCGTCGCATCTGGACCCCCGATGGGCTTAACCGTTACATTTCTATTGGCTAAAAAGGCCTCGTTAATCATGCCGATGAGTTCCAATTCCGCTTTTTCACCTTTCACCGCTCCAATCTTAAAGCTCTGCAAAACTGTATTCAGTCCACCCGTGGCAGCGCCTATTTCTCCAAGTGCTGTCTTTAGCTCCTTTTGAATTTCATCAATGTCTTTGCCTTGTTTTAGAAGTAACTCAACTTTCTCCACAAGAGCCTTTACTTGCCCTTCTACTATTTCTTTCACGAAAGTCTTTGTGTCTTCTTTCATTTCTTTTTGAATTTGTTCAATGCCTTTTTCCTGCTTTAGAAGTGTTTCAATTTTGTCAACGACTAAATCCATTTGGCTAGTTATAAGCGTCTTAACGAATTTTTCTGTGTCTTCCTTGAGCGCCTTTTGGATTTCTTCAATTCCTTTGCCTTGGTTAAGAAGTAGTTCTACTTTTCCTACCAAGTTAGCAGTTTGTAGTTCAATGTTTTGTTTGACAAATTTTTCTGTGTCTTCCCTATTTTTGGCGGTTTGTTCAACAAGTTCTTTAAGGTAATCTTTTACTGACTTGTCCATGGAATCTTTTATGTCAAGTACTGCTCCGGTCATATTGTCTTTAACTTCTCCAAAGTTGCTTCTGATTTCTCTGAGCGCTTGCCCAACAACCTCACGAACATCTGCTCCAATTTGCATCTGCTGATCGATTGCTTTGAATGCCTTAAGTGCTACATTCAGTCGTTGATCATCTTGAAGTTCAAAAAGCCAATCTTTGACATCAGATTCTATTTCGGTAAAGAAACAAACTCTGTCTATTTGAGAACAGACTTCACTTTGGATGTGCTTATGCGCTTTTCTGCTTGTTAAAACTGCAGTTTGCTCTGTAAGTCTTGACATTAGGTTAACCTTCGCTAATCAATTGGACACTTGAGTAGTAAACTATTATGAACGCTCAATATGGATTGAGGGTAAAAGCGAAATCAGCTCGCTTAGAAAAAAAATAATATTGTCCTTCTTTTTCCAAAAAGTCATAATCCTAACTAGCGATAACAAACTAAGGTCTTGTTTTTGGTCTTTTACTTGTTTTCAAAGATTCAAGAGTTAGCTTTCCAGCATATTCAACGCAGTCGAGATCAAGAGTTTTTCCAATGATGTTGGCCAACTCAGTGGTCGCAGGGAATTTTGTTATCGGCAAATCGCCGCTTTCTTTGAAGAATTCCGAGGCTAAATTGGTAGGCAGAGGGATTATGATACTTGAAGTCAATGACTTCTCTGTTCTCAATTTTTTCAACCTGTCTTATCTTTTGAATCACTCCATTCTATTAATTTTTATTAATCTGAAATATTGATTGATTATTTTTTTGACAGCTCATTATCGCTGCCTGTTGAATATTCTTAAGCTTATAAACAATCTAAGAAGAACGCCCGATTTTTGATTGCAAAATAGTAGGGAGGAATACAAATGACTCATGACAAGCAAAAGCCTCTTCCGTATTTTTATTTTCGTTTTAAGATTGAATAGTCGCCTTTTGTAAGGCAGGCATTTTGAAAAGGATTAAAAGATTTTCTATCATGAGTTGCAAAACTCAAGTATTCAAACCCTCAGCAGTATGAGTCTTTATGGGCCCAGACCCAAAGCGGGTTGGGGGTCACAGGTTTGAATTGCTAAACATGTTTACCGTTTGATTATTTCGAAATCTACGCCTACATTTCTGTTATTACAGGTTTTTTGCGTTATGATGGAAAGCAGGTTTTGATCTGTCTCAAATCCGATGCTGTTGCGTTCGTTCTGCATGGCAACTCTCATCGTGGTTCCAGAACCTAAGAACGGGTCGAGCACCATGTCGCCTTTGATGCTAAACATTTTGATAAGGCGCTCAGCAATTTCATCTGGAAAAGCTGCAGTTCGCCTTTCCAGTTCGCCCGCCGATTGCCGCGTGCCTTTCAGTGCCCATATTTGGCTGAACCATTCGTCACGTTGAGGCTTCGTGAACGCACTGCCATACCGCTGGGGGTCTTTAGGCGGGAATTTTCGCAGGTTGCCTTTTCTGAAGATGAGAATGAATTCGCAGTCAAGCGTGACATAGGCGTTCGGCGGCAGGAACCCTGAGCCCAAAAACGCGCCCTTGCCCTTGTACTTCGGCTTCGTCGTGGGCTTCTTCCACAGGATGTAGGGCAGCGTGGTGAAGCCGATTTTTTCGCAAATCTCCGTTACCCGTGCATGGTTCGGGAAAAGCTTGAATTCCCCGTTCACCGTGCGCGTAGCGTCGCCGATGTTTATGCACGCTATGCCGCCGTTGACGAGGACGCGGTAGGTTTCCCGCCACACCTCGCCGAGGTAATTGTGCATTGCATCGTAGATTTGCCCGACCGTTTCCTCCTGCCCGTCCGCCTCCAGTTTCCGCCACAACTCGGCGATTTTCGGGTCGGCTTCGGCGAAGAGGCTGTCCCACATCTTTATCATGGGGTAAGGCGGCGAAGTCACCATCAAGTGGACGCTGCCGTCGGCGAGTTCTGGCATCTGCTGGCTGCTGCCGAGGATTATTCTGTGCTGGGTTGGCATGCGTGCTCCCGTATGTATCGGTTAGTCAGCGTTTTTACTTTTGCGGTAACGGCGAGTAACCCATCGTGGAGAAAGCTGAGAGATGGGAAACCCAAAATAACAGAACCATGTTTAATCCTATCCTATGGCGAGAAATATGACAAGCAAGGAGCAGGAAGTAACATGGAATCTAACCGAGCTTTTCCCCAGCATAAACGACCCATCCGTTGAAAAAGCAATCGGCGAAGCAAAAACTTTGGCTGATGCCTTCGAGAAGGCTTACCGAGGAAAAATTGCCCATCTCGAGCCGTCGCTTCTGCTGCGTTGTCTGCGTGAGCTTGAGTCTTTCTACGTTAAAACTGAGGACATTTCGCTTTTCGCAAGCCTTTCTTTCTCGGCAAACATGACTCTGCCAGAGACGCAGGCGCTCTTCGACAGGGTAAGCAAGCTTGAGGCGGAGCTGGGGAAGCAGTTGGCGTTTTTCTCGTTGGAGCTGGGCGCGCTGGTTAAGGCGAAGCCCGAAATGATCGCTGATCCAGCCTTGGTTGATTACCGTCACATGCTGGAGCGTGTCCAGCGGCGTGTGCCTCACCAGCTCAGCGAGGTGGAGGAGCAGCTTATCATCGAGAAGGACCAGTTCGGCGTGCAAGCGTGGGAGGAGCTGCAGAGCAAGTGGCTTAACACCCGCATGTTCGACGTCGCCGTCAAGGGCGAGAAAAAAACCCTCAGCTACGGCGAAGCCAACGGGCTGCTGACGCACCCTGACAGGGCAACGCGGGAATCTGCAAACTGCGCGATTTACGGCTTGCTCGGCAGGGACGGCGAAATCTTCGCTTCCGCGCTGCGCAGCATCTGCAACGACTGGGTCGCGGTTTCCAAGCGCCGAAAGTACGCGTCGCCCATGGAGTCAAGCCTAGTCAGCAACGACACTGAACAGGCAATCATCGGCAACCTCTTGCACGCGATGGAGGAACAGGCTGGCACATATCGGCGCTACCTGAAACTTAAGGCTAAACTTGTGGGTCTGCCGCTTCTTGGCAACCATGACATTGTCGCGCCGCTGCCTGATGCGCCCGAGCGGAAGTTCACGTTTGACGAGGCAAAAAGCTTGGTCACGCGGGCGTACAGCCATTTTGACACAGAATACGCGACGATGGTGAAGGAGATGTTTGCCAAGCGGCATATCGATGCGTCGCCGAGGTTTGGCAAGCGTAACGGAGCCTTCAACGCTGGCTGGTACAAGGGCAAATCCGCCTTTATACTTCAAAGCTTCACGGGTTCTCTTAACGATGTCTATACGCTCGCGCATGAGCTTGGGCATTCAACGCATGACTACTACGCTTCACGGAAGCAGCCGCTGATGAACATGAGCATCCCCTCAATCGTGGGCGAAACAGGCTCCATCTTCGGAGAACTGCTCCTCACAGACCTCTTGCTAAGCGAGGCACGTTCGGAACAGGAACAAAAAGCCGTTCTCTGCCTTGTTCTCGACGAAGCAGGCATGACAGCGTTCCAAGTTACCGCGCGAGTCTGGTTCGAGCAGGCACTCTACAGCAGCATCGAGCATGGCGAGTTCCTAGATTACCCGACCATCTGCCGCCACTGGACACAGGCGCGAGACCGCATCTACGGCGACGCTGTCACGTGGCTGCCTGAGATGGAGGCAGAGTGGACGATGAAGCCGCACTACTACATGGCGAACTACCGCTTCTACAACTACCCCTACGTGTACGCCCAGATGTTCGTTTACGCGCTTTACGAGCGCTACTTGGAAGAGGGCAAGGCGTTTGTTCCCAAGCTGGTTGAGGCGTTGTCGGCTGGCAGCAGCGTTTCGCCGCTGGAAATCGGCAGAATCGTAGGCCTCGACGTTGCACACCCAACCTTCTGGGATGGCGGCTTGAAAGTGTTCGAACGCTTTATTGTGGACTTGGAAAAAGTAACCTAAAACTTATGAGCAAAAACAGCAGATTACCAGTTGGTTTTCACTATGGATGCATCAAAATCAGCTAAAAACGCCCTGAAATGCGTGCTGGACGCAAGAGAAAACGACAGCCTATGCATAATCTGTGACGACACCCGCGCCTCGATAGGTGAAGCCTTCGAAAAAGGCGCATCAAATCTGAACCTACGCGTGAAACTGGCAGTTTTAGAAACGGGCAAGGCAACGCGAACCGAGATGCCCCCTCACGTAAAAGACCTCATAGAGAAAAAGCACGCTGACATCTACGTTAACCTGTTCAGGGGAAGCGCCGAGGAAACGCCCTTCAGGATAAAAATCATACATTCGGAAACAAGCGACCATAAAACCCGGCTGGGACACTGCCCCGGCGTAACCATGGACATGCTCACGAGAGGAGCGCTTGCCCTGACGGCGGCTGAGCACAGGCAGATGCAAGGCTTCGCTCAAAACCTCATAAAGCGGCTCAGCGGCGCCGTCCAGTTGGAGCTCACGACGCCCGCAGGCACCAAGCTGAGCCTAAGCGTTTCTGCGAGGCCGTTCTACACGGACACGATGATGGATTGGGTTCGGATGAAGTGGATGAATCTACCGACGGGCGAAGTTATAGTCGCGCCAGTCGAGGACTCCTTAACAGGCAAGCTGGTCTGTGATATGGCAGTCGGCGGCGTTGGACTCCTCGAAAAACCCGTGACGATCCAAGCAAGAAACGGCAGGGTTGAAAGCGCGGCTGCTGAGAACAAGGAAGTGCTCAAGAAGGTTCAAGCCGCCCTCGACACGGACGCAATGTCCAGCGTGGTCGGCGAGTTTGCCTTCGGAATAAACCCCAAAGCCCGTGTCGTCGAGGAGTTCTTGGAGACAGAAAAGATTCACGGCACAGTACACATAGCCTTCGGCGACAACACCGACATGCCCGGCGGCAAGAACAACTCAGCAAACCACATGGACTTCTTGATGAATAAGCCAACCGTGAAAGCCCATTGGGAAAACGGCGAATCCGCGACCATTATAGCTGACGGCGTCTTTCAGCCGATCCAACCATAGAAATGATTAATAAGAAAGAACCGAGAACATTTTAGGCTGCATCGGGCTGCGGTAACCAAGCCAGGTCAAAGGTGAAAGAATACGCCTTGTGCGTGTTCCACTAAGGACTCAAGATCGACGCTTTGACCCAAGGCGCCCAGATGGGAAATCCTTTCCCGCAGGGGTTCGCAGGTTCGAATCCTGCCCGCAGCACCACAGAATTCTTTCGAGTTTTTTATTCTACAAAATGTGAATAATTCTGGTTTGTTATTTTAAAAATGTAAAATGAACAGTCGTTAGCTCGGTGTTATGCTTATGTTAAGGGGTAGGTCGATTCTCTCATGGTTCTTCTTGCCTTCAAACCTTTTTCTAAAATTCAATATTACTATTCCCACTATTTCACCAGTCACAGGGTCGCATCTGACAGCGATGTCATCCTTCAGCTCCTTGGTTACAGCCTTCTTCGGTTTTCCAATGGTTATGTCTAAAACGTCGCCTTCCTCGTCAAAGAAGAAATTTATTCTTCCCTCCAAATTTCGTCACCCATCTTGATTTGGTCCGTGAAGTAACTTGTAATGACAGTTCCTTCATTATTGAATAATCTCACACCGACCATTAAATATTTCCGAGTGACCGGTGTTTTACTAAATAGCCTATAGAACAGCCAAACCTTGTCTTCATAGATACTCTTCCTGATCATTTGGGGGTTAACCAGTGTTTCCTTCATCTTCTCGAACTCCCCCGAAACCTCGGGATGTCTTTCAGAAATGTGTTCATACCCATGGGTTGTCAAAGCAATCTTTTTTGAGAGTTTTGAGATTACTTCAAAGACAACTTCGCTCATACATTCACCAGATATACTTATAATTTTTATCCGTTATCTGTTTTATGGGTTAATCATAGCTTCAATAAATCGCGTTTCCTGCGTAATTGAACATCATTTCGGGTACATGATGTTGCAAAGTGTTCGAAGTAGGATTTAGGTTATGTTGACGAGCGGTATATTCTACAGGAATTTGGTAAGGTGGTAAACATCAAAAGTGTACCATATCCACGTTTTTTCAAAATAGCACTTTTTCTTTCACTAAATTCATTTCCTTAAAATTGAATAGAGCAGGTAATAGTCAAAAAAAATATCAATAATGTAAAAATTCGGATTTTCGGTCGTTTTGAGAAAACAACATTTCGCTACCAGATTGGAATGGAAAAATCATGGAAAATATCCCAAGTATCCCCCAAAAGATTAGATGCCGCCATGCGAGATTTCGACAAAATGCGGCACACATATTGACACTTTGTCTCGGCGCCGCTACGGGTATCCTTTCCCGCAGGGGTTCGCAGGTTCGAATCCTGCCCGCAGCACCATTATGTGTTTATAGAAAAAGCAAGAGACACCTTCAGCTGAAGTTATCGTGAATGGTTAGGGCTCGTGAAATTCAGCTTCATCCTCTTCTGAAAAAGATTTTAGATTGCGGTTTGACCCAAACATCGAGCGCTGGTTTTTCTTTATCTTTACCTTCTTTTTATTGGACATTTCTATCAATTTCCCTACATGGATAACCATGCCAGAAGTTAAAAACTTTAATTGAGAAAATTTTGACTGCAAAATTAGGAGGATTTTAATTGATTTCTGCTGTCAGAGCCTTAACATGTGCGTAAGGTTTTAAGGCGGTTTAGGCATAAGTGTTATCTTGCAATTTAGGATGCGCTTCTGATGAAAGTGACAAGCATTCTTGACCTTATCGGAAACACCCCAATAGTGGAAGTTAAACAGCTTAACCCTAACCCCAACGTTCAGATATTCCTGAAACTTGAGAAACTCAACCCAGGCGGCTCCGTCAAGGACAGAATCGCCAAGTACATGATTGAGCAGGCAGAAAAGTCTGGCGAATTGACAAAGGAAAAAACGGTTATTGAGCCCACAAGCGGAAACACGGGGATAGGGCTGGCGTTGGTCTGCCGCGCCAAAGGATACAACCTCGTCCTTGTAATGCCTGAAACCATGTCATTGGAGAGGCGGCAAACACTGATAGCATATGGCGCGAAAATCCTCCTCAGCGACGGAGCCAAAGGCATGGACGGCGCAGAAGACTTAGCGCATGAAATTGTAAATCGAAACCGCGACAGATACTTCATGCCCAACCAGTTTGCCAACAACGCTAACGTGCTGGCGCATTATGAGACGACGGGCGAGGAGATCTGGCGCGACACAAACGGCTTGGTGACGCATTTCGTGGCTGGCATCGGAACAAGTGGAACGTTGATGGGTGTTTCGAAACGGCTCAAGGAGCACAACCCAAACATCAAGGTCATCGCCGTTCAACCTGAATCTAAAACGGCCATTCAGGGCTTGAAAGACTTGACTACCCAGTACGTCCCCGCAATCTGGAGGCAGGAACTTGTCAACGAAATTCACTATGTTCACCCCAGACAGGCTGATGAAGCCGCGAGGCTGCTTGCTTTGCAGGAGGGCATATTTGTCGGGTCAAGTTCAGGAGCCATTTTCTCCATCGCAGCCAAAAAAGCCATGGAAATCGAAAAAGGACTGATTGTCGCGATTGCTCCTGACGGCGGCGAGAAATACCTTAGCACGACGCTGTGTGACCCTGCCTTGTGCCTTGACTGCGTGAAGAAGTACGGGATTCAATGCTCTTATCGGGATGGACGCCCAATCATGAAGGAAGACGCGTCAACCGTGGAACAACTCTCAAAATGACAAAAGCAGCGGCAAAAAATACCATGCTCTCCGAAACGGGATTGTTTTTATCCCGAGGATAGATAAGTCACTGTGAAGCTTGAGCCGTCAGGCGTCAGTTCTGAGACAGTCGTCATCTGCCGCGAAGAACGGGAATACATAACGATCGGCTTAAACTGAAAACTGCTTATGGTGCCGGTGGTTGACCCAATCTGAGCGGTGCAGTTCGTGAAAGTAACGCTTCCGAAATCGGCTAGACTCGTTAATCTCGTGCCGCCGGGTACCTCCAGCGAAGGTCTCTCGACTATCCACTCAGCCGACAATTGACTGGAGTTGTATGTAACTGTAGTCTGAAAAGACTGCTGTGGTGAAGTTGTGTCGGTGATGTTGATTGCCCACAGGCTGGCTGTCACATTCACAAGCTGGATGGAAGCCTGAATCTGGTCTCCTGCCGAAACATTCATCGAAGTAATGCTTATCACGGAATCTGGAAGGAGCTCGTACCAAGCGTAATATTCTGCACCACCAGAGTAATCCTGCTCGGTGCCGCATTGGATGAGCGTGCTGTCAGCGTTGCCATTTCCGCCTATCCCAATCCAGACAGACGAATAAGTGTCACCAATTGAACTCGACACCGTGGGGACAATCCATGAAGCGCTGACGTTTGTCACGGTGGGTTGAGGACTTGTAAAGTTGGAGGCTACGACATAGCCTGACCAGTTTAGAGACGAAGTTGCGTTTGACGCGGGAATCGGAGTTGGGGTCGGCGTGGGAGTAGGCGTGGGAGTTGGCGAGGGAGTTGGAGTGGGGGTTGCTGAAGGGGTGGGCGTCGGAGCCGGCGTTGGAGCCGCTGCCTGAGTTGCCGCGGGCGTTGTTATTGGTGTTGATGTGGGCGTGGGTGTCGGTGTCGGTGTCGGTGTCGGTGAGGGCGTGCTGAGGATGCTTGGTGGGAGAAGCGTGGGCGAAGGCTTTGGCGACACTCCGCTGTCTTTCATGATCGCAGATTGGTAAACCGCGTAGGCGCCCAAAGCGTCGGCGACTGCAATCACAACTAGCAAGGCGACGAAAACTTTGGCTACTGTTTCTTTTTTCAAACTGTAATCCTCATGTTCGTCTTTTAAACTGCTCAAACGGCGAATCTGGCAATGCCTAGTTGCAGGCTGAACAAATCATTGTCATGCAACAGAAAAAGTTTTTCCCAAGGGTAGAGAAAGTAATCGCCAAGTTGATAAGCTTAAGTGACCACTTTCGGGTAGACTTTGGCTCCGATTAGCACCAGCGTCACCATGACCGCGAAGAGCACAAGCAAGTCGAAGCCGACGCCGTAGGCGCTGACCCCGCCCACAATCATGAGTCCACGCATGGCATCCACCGCATAGGTGAGGGGGTTGAACTTCGCAACCGTCTGCAGCCAGCTAGGCATCATGGACAACGGGTAAATGGCGTTGCTTGCAAAGAACAGGGGCATCGTCAGTATCTGGCCCACTCCCATGAAGCGTTCCCGCGTCTTTACGAGCGAAGCGATGATAAGCGAGAAAGTTGAGAACAGCGCCGATGCCAGTATTGCAACGACCAGCACCAGTGACAGGTTGATTGGGTTCCAGTTGATGTCAACTCCTATGAGTACGGAGAGAACGAAGATGATTGCGACTTGGGAGAGCGCTCGAACGCCCGCTGATAAAGCCTTGCCTAAAACTAATGCTTCCCTCGGAGTTGGGCTGACTAGGAACTTGTGGAGGATGCCTAGGTCCCGTTCCCAAATGACCGCGATGCCGTAAAATATTGCTATGAACAGTACGCTTTGAGCCAATATTCCTGGCGCCATGAAGGATAAGTAGGATAAGTTGCCAGTCGGGATAAGACGTATTCTTGTGAAGACTTCGCCGAAAATCAACAGCCAGAGTGCTGGCTGCACAGCACGAGTGATCAGTTCGGTTGGGTCATGGCGAAGCTTCCGAACCTCCATTTCCGCGATGCTCAAAGTTTTGCCGAAGAAGCTGACAACCGCGTCGGCTGCGCCTTTCAACTGTTCCAGGGTCAATGTTTAGCCGAGCCTCCGCGCGGTCCTTCTTGTTCTTGACGCTTCCCTGAAGCCCTCGCTTCTGTCAAGGGTTCCCCCAGTGTAGTGCACAAACACGTCGTCAAGCGTGGCTTCTTCCTTTCCCAGCGACGCCTTCAAAGAAGCAGGCGAGCCGACAACAGCCAATTTGCCAAGATGCATTATCGCTACTCTGGAGCATAGTTTGTCGGCTTCCTCCATGTAATGCGTCGTGAGGAAGATGGTGGTTCCAAAGTCCATTCGCAGTTTTTGAATGTGATCCCACACTGCTCTGCGCCCAACGGGGTCAAGTCCGATGGTGGGTTCGTCCAGAAACAGGACCCTAGGGCGGTGCAGCATGGACTGGGCTATCTCCAAGCGTCTAATCATGCCGCCTGAATAATCCCTCACAAGCTTATCAGACGCGTCCATAAGCCCCATGAAATCCAGCGACGCTTCGATTCTTCTCGCCCGCTCACACTTAGGAATGTCATACAGCTTGGCGAAAATCATGAGGTTCTCGCGGCCCGTGAGGGTGCCGTCAGCCGAGAGAATCTGGGGCACATAGCCAATCAGCCTTCTTATCTTGCCTGGGTTGCGCGCCAAGTCGAAGCCTCCGACAGTTGCGGTCCCAGAAGTGGGAGGCAGGATGGTGATGATCATTTTTATGGCGGTGGATTTGCCTGCGCCGTTTGGGCCTAGAAGACCGAAGATTTCGCCTTCATCAACCGTTAGAGTGAGGTTGTCAACGGCTGTTAGTTCGCCGAAGCGTCTAGTAAGATGATCGGTTGTTAGGATGGGCGCTTTACTTCACCACCGCGCTTTTTTCTGTGCCGCTCCCTAAGACGGAACGCATAACCGCCATGCCTTCGACGATTACTTTCCTGTCGCTTGCGCTGATGCCGCTTAGTTTCTTGGCGAGATAGTTTAAGGTGCCTCGGCGCGAGTTTTCCAGAAGCGTTAATCCACGGTTCGTGACGCCGAGTTTTACTCTTCGCCTGTCAGCAGGGTTATCCTCTCGGGTTAGGAGTCGGCGGGCGATAAGAACGTCGACAAGCCGCGACGTGGAGGGCAAAGTCAGTCCTATGTGGTTTGCCACGGCTGAGAGCGAGGCGCCTTTGTTGCGGTCAACGAAGGTTAAGGCGCGGAACTGTGGGACGGTCAGCTCAGGCGAGGTTTGGCTGCGCATCTCTGACCGTATTTCCCTCATTATCAGGGGGACAACTTCAAGCAGCTCGCTGGCTGCCTCTTCTGGAGTATCCAACATATTAATTGCACCCTCGAATGATTAGAAAAGCTAACTTTTTAATCTTACGTAAGTAAAAACTCAAAAACTTCGCCCTTAGCGTCAGTGAAGAAACTTGAACAGAAAATTCCTCAAACGCGTCCTGCTTTGAGAAACACGTTAAGAATAAAAAAACCTCATAAACTGAAACCTTTTATTGAGCCTCCGCGTCATGAACACAGGGAGAGAGCAAACCGTGAACAGGAAAGCAGCATTCACCGTCCTTACGGTTATTCTTTTAGCCAGCATCGTTTTCTCTGTGCTCGTTGGAACTAGCGCAAACAACCAGAGCAGCGATTCAAACGGAAAACCCAGCTCATGGCCGATGTTTCATGATAATTTAAGCCACGCGGGCAGTTCCTTGTCCATTGCTCCAGTGTCAAATAAGACTCTGTGGAGCTTCGCGACGGGGGACAACGTGACTTCGTCTCCTGCTGTTGTCGGCGGCGTAGTCTACGTGGGCTCGTACGACCATGGCGTGTACGCTTTGAACGCCACAAGCGGCAGCAAATTGTGGAATTACACGACAGGCAACGTGGTAGGTTCGTCTCCAGCTGTTGCAGGCGGAATAGTCTTCGTAGGCTCGTACGACGGCAACTTATTCGCATTGAACGCCACAAATGGCAACAAGCTATGGAGCAATTCAACTAGCGGCGTCATCGAATCGTCCCCAGCGGTCATCGGAGGCATAGTTTATGTGGGTTCAGGGGACAATAGCGTTTATGCTTTTAACGCTTCGAAAGGCAACAAACTGTGGAGTTTCCCAACAAGCGGTCCAGTGAATTCTTCGGTCGCAGTTGTAAACGGTGTTGTATACGTTGGCTCAGAGGACGGTTACATCTACGCCTTGAACGCCACTTCTGGTGTGGCATACTGGAGTTCGCCGTTCTCGACTGGCGAGTCGGTGGTTTCGTCTCCTGCCGTTGTTGGCGGCGTCGTCTACGTGGGCTCAAGCAACGGAAACGTTTACGCTTTGAACGCGACAACTGGCGAGTCATACTGGAGCTTACCTTACGCAACAGGCAACTCTGTGTGGTCGTCCCCTGCCGTAGCAAACGGCGTCGTCTACATAGGCGCCAACAATGGAAAAGTGTACGCTTTGAACGCGACGACAGGCAGCAAGCTGTGGAGTTTCTCCACTGGCGGCTTCGTTTGGTCGTCCCCCGCGGTTGCGAACGGCATAGTCTACGTGGGCTCAGACAACAACAACATGTACGCTTTGAACGCGACGACAGGCAGCGAGCTATGGAATTACTATACAGGTAACGGCGTTAAGTCGTCGCCAGCGGTGGCTAACGGCATAGTCTATGTTGGCTCTTGGAACCATTACGTATACGCTTTCGGCTCGCTTTTACCCACACCTTCCGCGTCTGCCTCGGGGGTTGATCAAGGAATGAACGCGACTTTAGCCATTTCATCCATTGCAACGGGTGCTTCCCCGTACAGTTATCAATGGTTCAGTGCAGCCCCAAGCGCCTCCTCGTACACGCTGATCACGAGCGCGACTTCGGCGTCATACACGTTCGCAACCTCGACCTCCACCACTAAAGGGCAATGGAACTTTATCGTTCAGGTAACCGATAGCCCCGGTGGCGTATTGAACTCTACCGCCCGAGCGATGACAGTTAACGCTCCTCTGGTTGCTCCTACCGCTTCTGCGTCGCCCAGCTCTGTAGCGCAGGGGGAAAGCACGACTTTGTCGCTTTCAACCTTGACAACAGGCACCTTACCCTACTCTTACCAGTGGCTCCTTCAGGCGCCAGGCCAATCCTCTTACGCGACGATTGGCGGCGCAAACTCAGCGAGCTACCAATACTCGTTTTCAACTTCTGCCATGCTAGGAGCGTGGACTTTTGAGGCTGAAGTTGCAGACAGCGCGGGAGCCATAGTTAACTCCTCTACGACCACTGTAACTCTTAGCGCGCCCTCTTCTCCGACGCCGCCCCCGTCGCCTACGCCTACACCCACCGCTACGCCCTCTCCGAGCCCGCTTCTCTCACAGTACATGATTGTAATCATAGCTGGTTCAGTCGCGGTTGTCATAGTGATTGTCGCCATCTGGGTGTTACTTTTAAGACGACAAAGGCTGCCGCCGCCCCCTCCGCCACCGCCGCCGCCTTAAAGTTCCACGAATCATAAAGATGCCAGATAAAACCTCATAGCGCCTGATGCTGATGTTTAAGAGCACGCGCTGTTTACGCGGCTTTCGCGCGCTCAGCGACCGCCTTTTTCTGCATGGCAAGAATCGCCTCCGTTTTGGGACCGCCTAGAGCGTCTGAAACCAATTTGAGCTTCTCAGGGATTGCGATGTGCTGCGGGCAACGTTCCACGCATTTTCTGCATTCTTGGCAGAGTGAAGCGTCGGACCGTTTGCCCGTCAACATGCCCATCAGCATCCTCGCGTACATTGCACGAGATTTCTGTTCGTCGCCGAACATGTAATAGTCGTTGTAGATGCGGAAGCTGCTGGGAATGTTCACCCCGAAAGGGCAGGGCATGCAGTACTGGCAGCCTGAGCAGGGAACTTTCATCAGACGCCTGTAAGATTCAGCCACGTTCCTTATGACGGCAAGTTCGTCAGCCTTCATCTGGTTGGGCAGCGCGTTCTCGGCGACTTTGATGTTTTCGACAACTTGGTTTTCCTCGTTCATCCCTGAAAGGGCGACGGTGACCTCCGGGTGATTCCAGACCCAGCGCAGACCCCATTCGGCGGCTGACCTTCGTATTTTAGCATTATCATAAAGCTGCTTTACTTCGTCTGGAAGGTTGCCAGCTAAAGCTCCGCCCCTGAGTGGCTCCATAACCATAACGGCAAGGTTCTTTGAAGCAGCGTACTTTAAGCCCGCTGTTCCAGCCTGCAATTTTTCATCCAGGAAGTTGTACAATATCTGACACATCGCCCAGTCGTTGGCGCCGATGATCTCCTTGAAGGTCTTAAGTGAACCGTGGAATGAGAAGCCCATGTTGATGATTTTTCCGTCAGCCCTCGCCTTTTTCAAGAACTCTAGGACATGGAAGCCTTGCAGTTTTCTCCAGTTTTCCTCTTCCAACCCATGAAGCAGGTAATAGTCGATGTGGTCTGTCTGGAGTTTTCTCAGCTGGATATTCAGCATCTTATCCATGTCCTCCGCCCTGCTCACCAGAAAAGACGTGAGTTTAGTGGCGATTTTCACTCTTTCACGGTACCCGCCTAGAAGAGCCTTCCCAACCAGCCTTTCGCTCTCGCCGTTATGGTACGGTGGAGCTGAGTCAACGTAGTTGACGCCGTGGTCGATGGCGTAGCGAATTTGCTTTATCGCGCGTTCCTCATCGATCTCCTGCCCCTTTAAAGGCAATCGCATCGCTCCAAACCCTAAAATTGACAATTTATCGCCGTTCTTGGGAACTACTCTGTACTGCACTTTAAATGCACCTGGGATGAAGACGTAAACTCGGACTTACCTTTACTGCCTTTTTGCAATTAAACAAGCCGTTCTTAAAAGGGTTATGTGCTTCCTTTTCCTGATTTGGAAGCGCGAAAACTACGTTAAGGTTAACGAAGGGCTTGAAGCGAGAATCGAGAAGGATTGAAAAGAAAATGCAACGCCGTTTAGTCATGAATTTTGAAAAAACATTTTATATCACAAGGTTGTTATGGGATTCGTTATCGAGTCATCGTTGCATCTTGTGCGGATGAAAGGGGGAACATTGATGAAAAAGGGCACTGTCTATTTACTTGTCACATTGATAACTCTATCTCTGGGGCTAAATCTAATCCCAAATGTGTCAAGCCAAACTCAAAATGTAAAAATTCTAAGCTACACGTACTTCATCGACAGCAGCGGATTCCTAAACGTCGTCGGAGAAGCCCAGAACACTGGTTCCACCACAGTCCATCAAGTCTACATTACTGCCGCAGCTTATGCCCACACGCCGTCCGGTGATGTATCAAGCCTATCATACACTCAAGCTTGGCAGAGCTATCTGGCTCCTCAGCAGAAGGCGCCGTTCATCTTGGAGTTTCAGCCTCCGCAGAGCGTCGAAGTTTGGAGCATCTCAAGCATAAAAAATGTGACCTTCACTCTCATGTCGAACGAAACAGATAGCTACCAATATTCAGACTTCAAAGTCACAGAGTCATCAGGATCAGTCCTTGCAGGAGCATATAACGGTGCATATGAAGTCAATGGAGTCATCAAAAACACTGGAACACAGACAGCATACAACCTAACAGTTGCCGCAACCTTCTACAACGCCACCGGCACAGTCGTCGCAGTAGGAACCACATACGAACCCAGCAACCCATGGATAATCTCCAGTCTAGCTCCTTCCGCAACCGTGAACTTCCAACTTTACGCAAGTGACTTTAACATGACAGGGGTACCTTCATGGGAGAGGATTTCAAGTTATTCGCTAATAGTTCAATCCACAGGCCCGATGCTTCAGGGAATCCCACCTGCCTCAAACAATGTCATGTGGCCCTCGTCATCTTCAGGTGGCAAAGGCTCTCCGACAATGACACCGACATCGACCTTGACCACGAACACGCCCGAAAACTCTTCCCCGCCTATGACAAGGATTTTGGCTATAGCGGTCGCAGTGATCATAATCGCAGTGGCGGTCGTTGTAGCTTTGCTTGCCATGAGAAGAAGCAAACCTCACGAGACAGTCAAAGAAACAAGAAAAACCAGAAAACAAAAAGCACGCTAAAAACGTCAATTAATTATTTTCAGTCTGATTTGCAGAAGCCGTAAAAGAAAAAATCAAGAGCCACACAAGCAAGAATACTCCTGAAAAAACTCGGGGTTTTCCGATTTTAGATTTTGAAAAAGCATTTTATACTACAAGGTTGTTATGGATGCGTTATTGAATTCCGTTAGGATGGGAGAAGTTTCATGGGAAAAAAGACAGCGGTTTGTTTCTTAGTTGCTTTGTTACTGCTGTCTTTAGGGTTAACTCAAGTTCCAAAATCGTACAGCCGAACTCAAGACGTCAAAATCTTAAGTTACACCTATTACATCGACCCCGAGGGCATACTCGACGTGATTGGTGAAGTGCAGAATGTGGGTTCAAACGTAATTTCCTCAGTCTACTTGAGTGGGACAGTGTACGGGGGAAAATTGGGAGGAGTTGACCTTGACGATTACGGATGCTACGCTTGGGTTACAGACCTGCTCCCACAGCAGAAAGCGCCATTCTACATGGAATTCTATGAGCCGAACACTCAAAGCCAGGGCATTTCCAAGTACTGGGACCCATCAATTACTTATTACCCTTACGTTGCCGTTACCCTTGCTAATGCGACAAGCAGCTATCAGTATCAAGGCTTAAGCATCACAAAGCACACTGGAATACTTGGCACCAGCGGGAACTTTACAGATGTCTATTACGTGGACGGCACAATAAAGAATACAGGCAACCAAGCCGCTTCGGGCTTAACCGTAGTCGCGACCTTCTACAACTCTACGGGAAGCGTGGTTGCGGTAGGAAACACGGTAGACACCTTGACTTCCGTTACGTTGGAGCCTTCCCAAACGACTACATTCCAAGTTCCTGCCTTCGACTTAAACCAGTCACTTGTACCTGCAAGCATGAAGATAAGCAATTATGCACTGTTAATCCAAGCGCAGGAACCGATTCTTCAGGGAACCCCGCCCACCCCCACCCCCTCTCAAGGCACTGGCACCTCAACACCCCCAACCAAAACAAGCACCCCATCATCAACTACGCCTTCACCCGAGAACTCCTCGCTCTCCACGAAAATCTTGATTGCAGCGGTCGCAGTGGTCATAATCGCAGTAGCAGCCGCCGCAGCCCTGCTCATGATGAGAAAAGGCAACCCCCACCAGACAGTCAAAGAAACAAGAAAAACCAGAAAACAAAAAGCACGCTAAAAACGTCAATGAGCCATTGCCACTGATGGAGAAATTGCGTTCTCTGTTCTTTTAGAAATCGTTTTTCCTACCGATTTAAACGTGACCGCAGCAAGCAACTGAACCATCATTAGATTTGAACAATGGACAGAAGAGCGATTGACGTTTTCGTTCATTCTTGACGTGTCACATGCATCTTGCAGGTCTTGCCGCGTGAGCAGTCTGATGGTTCAGGCGAGGCACGTTCGAAACTGCAAGATTGAGCCTAAAAACATTGTACATGATAATATTTCTTCAGAGGTTTGTTTTCAAGTAAAATATAAAAAGACAACGCACCATAGTCCGAATGAGGAGAAGGGTTCGCAGAGGGGAAATTTATGGGTGAAAAAAGGGCTATAGATAGAAAAGTAATTTTAGCATTAGCGATTTTCTGCATCATTATTGTAGGCACTTTGGGTGCTATCCTGCAGAATCTAAACTCGACCATCCAAAGTCAGGCATCTAAAGGCGCGACCATAAGCTCTTTGAACTCTAAAATTAATTCCTTGGACGCTAAAGTAGCTAATCTTCAGAACCAGTCAGCGGCGGAGAACTCGACGATAGCAAGTCTCCAGAACCAACTTGAATCTGAAGTTAAGACGTGCAATTCTCTGAACTCGACTGCGCAGGCAGCAACAGCAGGTCTATCAAAAACTCAGTCAGAGTTATCGTCAGCCCAGAACTCGGTGGCAAGTGATTCAGTAGCGTTGCAGACTGAAAAAAACACTGTGGTTGCGGACAATATTGAAGTGTCGAATTTGCAAGATAGCGTGAATAACTTGCAGGCTCAAGTTTCTTTGCTTAGCCAGAACACGATCGGAAGCGGATTCAGCATGATTCAGATCACGGATACACAATTCTTGAGTGACTCTAACCCAAGCTTGTATGATGGGCTGACCGGCTGGATTGTGAATAACAGCCGTGTCCTCAACATCGCAATGGTTGTTCATACTGGAGACATAGTACAGGTCGCAAAAAGCAACATGGACTGGCAAGCCGCCAACACAGCCATGATACAGCTCTACAACAACGACATCCCATACTGCTGGTGCGCTGGCAATCATGACCTAATAAACCTAAAGGGAGGCATCAATGGTGAAATCAATGGACCTTGGATCGGATGGAAGTATCCAGCTTTTAACGTCACAGTTATGAAGGACGAGCCTTACTGGGTGTCTTCAATCTTCAACGGAACCAACACAGCAGTACACTTCGCCCATGGCAAATACGCCTTCATGATCATTAACATTGAATACGACGCAAACCAGACAGTGCTCGCTTGGGCCAAGAGCCTTATCGACGCGAACCCGACAGTTAACGTGATCGTTGCCACGCATAACTTCCTTGATGGTGATGGAAGCTATGGATTTACTAATAATGCTTACGACGTCGCTTGGGCTACCAACTTTGAAAAGTGGCTGAATCAGTTTCCAAACGTCTTTTTAACCTTAAACGGTCATGATAATGCAGGCCCAGCTGCGTTCAACCATAAAGTTGGAAATCGAGAGGAAATCTTCTTCAACAGGCAAGAATTGGACAATAAGTTGGGAGCCGCAACCGCGAGAATCTACACCTTCAGCATCAATAACTCAACGAAAGCCGTTGTACACGTTTACACTTATCAAACCTATCTACCGCCTCATTTCTTAACCGACCCAACGAATCAATTCAGTTTTCCAGCAACTCTTACGCCTAATACACCTTCCAAAGCCAGCATTCCAGTCGGCGACGACTTTCTGGGATCAGACGGCTACAGCGTGAGCTTCGCAAATTCATCAACACTGCAAAGTTTCACTCAGTACGGCAACACACTCACATTTAACGGTTTGACCATGAACGGCGCCACCTCCAACTTCACGGTGACCGCGGTCGGCGCTGACGTGGTGATAACCAACTATAACGCCACCCAAATAGCCTACACAGTCAGCGGCAGCGGCGGCAGCCAAATGTTCTCAGCAGCCACAGAGCCTTCATCAGTAATCATCGACGGCACGCCCGCCGCCCTTGGCGACGGCTGGAGCTACTCTAGCAGTCAAGTCACACCCACAGGGTATGCGTCTACATCAACTGGAGAAGTCACGGTAACGGGAGCTGCTTCTTCGGTGACCATTAACTTTTGAGGGAACAGATTCTGCTAGTCACTCTAACGCTTAAGTGGCAGACTACTTGTGTGGCTTAATCCTTAGACGCTCGACCGCTAGGAAGGGTGGAAAGACCTATTATTTTTGTGTTAACTCTTCAAGAATTTCTTTAGCTCGGTCCACTCTAACCTTGCGTTCCTTAACCATACGTCCAGCCACCAAATCGACTAGTTCATCTTTTGCGCCCGCTGTGATTGCGATGTTTCTTGCGTGCAGGCTCATGTGCCCGCGTTGGATGCCCTCGTTCGCCAGTGCCCTGAGGGCTGCCAAGTTTTGGGCTAAGCCGACGGCTGCGAGAACCTCAGCGAACTCATTGCCTGTCTTAACCCCGAGGATTTTCATGGCTACTCTGGCTGTCGGGTGGGTTTTTACTGCGCCGCCGATTAAGCCCACAGCCATGGGCAACTCGATTACGCCTTCCAAGTCGCCTTTTGCGTTTTTCGTCCATTTAGAAATGCTCGTGTAGGGTCCCTTCAACGCGGCGTAGGCGTGGGCCCCAGCTTCGATGGCGCGGTGGTCGTTGCCCGTTGCGAGAACGACGGCGATGATGCCGTTCATCGCGCCCTTGTTGTGCGTCGCCGCCCGGTAAGGGTCAGCAGCCGCGAAAGCTGATGCATAGGCGATTCCGTCCACGACTGCTTCTCCGCCCAACGCTTCCTTGGGCACGGTGCACCATGCCTTCGCCATGCGCTTCGTTGCTAGATTGCTGATGATGCGCAGGTAAACATGCCCGCCTGTAAGCTGCTCGATAAGTGGCGCTACTGCTTCAGCCATGGTGTTAACCGCGTTTCCTCCCATCGCGTCGCGGCAATCAACATACAACTCGACGATGAGCATCTGGCCCATGGTGGTGTCGATGATTTTTGCGTCAAGATCTTTTGCGCCGCCGCCGAAAGAGTTCAACACTGGGTCTTGGTCGTTGGCTTTCTTGAGAATATCCGCTCTGGCAGCCAAGACCTGATTTTTAGCCTCTGCAGCGTCTCTTAAGCCGACAACTTGCACCTGCCCGATCATCACGGGAGCGGTGCTGCTCGTGTGGAAGCCTCCTCCGTCGCGGACCATCTTGGCGGCGTAGCAGGAGGCGGCAATCACGCTTGGCTCCTCAGTCGCCATTGGGATAAGGTAGTCTTTGCCGTTAATCTGGAAGTTAACCGCTAAGCCGAGGGGTTCAGGGAAGACGCCGATGACGTTCTCCACCATGTGGTCAACCGTGTCAAAGGCAACGGCACCAGTGTTCTCCAGCAGTGCGACTTCCTCGTCGGTTAAACCTGCAAAATCCTTAACGATTGCCAAACGCTCCTTCAGCGGAAATTTATAGAAACCTGAAATTACAGATGTTTTGGTCATTTCTCATTCCTTTGCTTTCCTGTAGAGTGAGATTGTAGTTCGATTTTTCGCTTTTAAGCTTTAGCTAATTTGTTCCCGAAGACTGTACTAATGCCAAGTATTAAAAAGCCGTTGCTTGACTAGAGCATGTTGCCGGAGTGGCTGCTCTGATGTCTGTATCCAAAATCAGCGGTAAAATCAGGCCGTTTTTGGAGGGGCTGTTTACTGCCTTGCTGTTTGGGATGCAGACAATTTTTAACGCTGGTGTATTTATCAGTATCATGGCTTTGCCGCTGTTAAGCTACTTCTATCTTTTCTTCGTTGACGAAAATGTGCGGCATGCGCTTAGTTTTGAGTTTTGGGTTTTTCTTTTTGACAATTCTATTATTGTTGGCCGTATCGTTGTCTTGGTTGGAACCATAGTTTTTTTGGTCGCTACCGCCCAATGGCTGTGGTATCACCATAACCATATGGAGTTATTCAAAAAGGGCTTGTACTCTCACCTAAGGCACCCGCAGTTTACAGGAATAATAATTGTTACTTTGGGGCTAACTTTGATGGTTGCCACTTTGCACCTTAATTTCCAATCTCCATCCATTCTTCGTCAATTAGACGTAGGCATACCCACACTTGCAGACTTATGGTTCTTGCAGGTAATAGGCTACATTATCATAGCTTGGTTTGAGGAACGCAGCCTCTCCAAACGGTTCGGAACACAATACAAGGAGTATAAGGATAAAGTGCCCTTTTTGTTTCCAGTAAAGAATCCTTCAAAAATGCCTGAACTACTTTTCACAATCCTGATAGTCATCGGAATTTGCATTGTGCTTTTGTTTTTGCCCTACAATTTTATCCGTGTTAGTAGTGCTAGGCTTATTCCTAATCTACCATTCTCGTGGTAGAGAGAGCCAAGAATTACAGGGTAGTTTGTCCTGGAGTCCTCGGCATCGGCACCGCGTGGACGCCTAAGCGCTTGCGGATTTCCTTGGCTAAAACCGCGCCTTGGCTGCGGTAGTTGTCGGTGATGACCTGTTTAGCCTTTGAACGCTTCACGTACTCGATTAACCCGTCAAAATCCGAGTGGTCACTCAACGCCACCAAATACTCCCTTTCGCCGATGGGCTTGCAAGCCGCTTTGAACTCCCAGCCGCTGAGGCAAATGCGCGAGTTGCGCAAACCCACGGACCCGCGGGCGTTCATGTGGTAAAAAGCGACGCATGGAAGATTCCCCTCCAACAGTTCCCTCCCGTCAGCGTCCGTGCTAAGCGACCTGCCTCCCAGCCGCATCCCATGCCGCTCGCATACCTGCGCTACCTCGTAGACCCGGTCAGGCATGACGAAGGGCACTGAAACGTCAGCGTCTCTTAGAAGCTGCATGGCTTCCTGAAGTTTCCCGTGATACCCGAAAACGTAGACTGCGCCGCCGCGCAGGCGCTTCTCCACCATGGAGACAAAAAGTTCACGCACGTCCACGTTGAACCTGCGCCTGCAAGACGGGCTTCCATAAGTCGCCTCAACAACCAGCACGTCGCATTCAACCACGGGCGTGCCGTCGATGCGGAAGTCGCCGCTGTAGGCAATCCTTATCCCGCCTGCATCCTCCACCAGAACCTGCGCCGCACCCAAAATGTGGTCAGCCTTCAAAAGCGTTATCCGCTCGTCATCGTGCACGATGGTTTTGCCGTACTCCAACGTCTCAATCGGGCTGCCCCTGAGCTTAAGCGTGTAGTCAAGTTTCTCCGCAAGGTCCCTCGTGGCGCTGGTCATCAAAACCTTCTGGCAGCACTTGAGGCTCTTCCGCAAGCCGCCAAGATGGTCCGCGTGCGCGTGCGTCACAACCCGCAAGGGCCGATTCTCGTCGAAAGCGTCACATGCAACGCTGTCACCCAGCAGAACCGCACCGTTCTTCGCCACCTGAGCCCTCGCCGCCATCCCATGCCTCTCCTGCCTAAGCCGTTTTCTCAGCCAGCCACTCAACCAGCTGCCTCGGGTTGGCGCTCGTAACCGTCACGCGTATCGGACCCAACGGCGACTCCCCTGTTTCCTCCGAGAAGCTGACGTGCCCCACGTAAGCCACCTGCTTGTTCAGGCAGAAACTAATTGTGCCGCCTCTTATGCTGTGAAACAGGGCTTTTCGGGCGGCGTCGCGGATCCTGTCGGAGCGCAGCAAGCGGCGAAGTTTAACCAGAGAATCCTGCCCTGACGCTTCAGCCACTAAAACACCGCCTTTGCCCTCAGGCTTAACGGTGATGGAAACGTTGCCCAGCATGTTGCAGACGGCAGCCTTGACTTTTTCTACGTCCTCCGTCGGGTTGACGGGGGTTTCTGCGTGAACAGTTACTTCTGCCATTTAGCCTCAATCCTTCCCAGCGCTTCCTTAACTGCACCCTTAACCATTTCGGCAGTATTATCGTTAACTATCAACTCTTCAGCCATCGCTATGACGTTGCCCAACCCGACGCCCAACTCACGCATGTCCCGCTCGCGGAAAACTTCCCAGCCGTCAGGGTCGTCGCTTCGGCGGCGGCTAAAAAGGCGGTTAAACCTGGTCTCGGGCGACGCATGCACGGCGATTACGGTGAACTTGGCGAAGTGCGCCTTGAAAGCGTCAACTTCCCAGAGGCTTCTTAAGCCGTCCACAAGAACTTTGCCGCCCGCCTGCTCCTCGATCTTGGGGATGCACTTCACCGCGACTACGGTGTTTCCGCCTTCCTCGCGCAGTTGAAGCATGACTTTGCCCACGTTCTGCGGCGTCAACTCCAAGCCGCGCTTGGCTGTTTCCTCCCTGACCACGTCGCCCATAACAACCACGGCGTAGCCTAGCTCGCGTGCAGTTTCAACCACCAGGGATTTGCCTGACCCAGGCATCCCAGCTAAACCAACAACCAGCCCGTCAGCGTTCATAGCATACCCTTTTTTGCTTCTATGGCGATAACTAACATTAAAAAGTATCCATCGCAAAGGAAGAAAGTTCGGCGTAGAAGAGAACCCCAAAGTGGAAATCTCCGTTCCAAACGGCGTAATCGTCATCCGAAAAAGCCCGAGCATTCTTGATTTGGCGAGAAGCGGCGCTGGAAAAGGTAACGTGGATGAGCACAGTAATTTAGACCGCCTCAGCTGACGTTACGCGAACAGCAGAAAAAGTAAAGACGGAAGCTATATCTTACTTGCCCGTTTTTGCTTCATGCTTTGCTTTTTTCGCAGCATTCTTCTTTTTTAAAGATGGCATAATGCCATAGTGTGCAGAAGAAGCTAAAAAGACTTTTCACCAAAACCGCTGTTTTTGTGGTTGATCTGGTTTGAATTTTTGTGGTTTTTTCAAATTATGGCGAATGATTTATTAGGATTATCCAGTTATAGGATTATCCTGAAACTGGATAAAGTTGGTTGGTTGGTTGCATGAGGTTCTACAATAGGGAAACAGAGCTTGAGACCTTAGAAAAGGCTTATTTGAGGTCAGGTTCCGACTTTATCGTTGTCAGCGGGAGACGGCGAATAGGGAAAAGTCGCCTTATCGACGAGTTTGTTAAGGAAAAAAATGCAGTAAACGTGCTCATAGTGCCTAAGGAGGAAAAGCAGGTTGCTGGCGATGTTGAAGCTGAGGTTCGGCTCAAGCTCGGGTATTCTCCGTCTTTTGTTTCTTTGAAGGATGCTTTCGAGTATCTTTTTGAGCAGAATGTTGGTCTTATATGTCTTGACGAGTTTTCTAATGTTCTCGCGGTGAATGAGGCGGTTCCTTACGAGCTGCAAAGGCTATGGGATAAGTACAAGGATTCCAAGGATGTCATGCTGGTTGTTTCTGGGTCTTATGCAGGGATGATGAATCGTCTTTTTGCCGCTAAGAAAGCGCCTCTTTTTAATCGTGCTACATCGGCGATAAATCTTGGGCAACTTTCGTTTAGGACTGTCGTGGATATTTTGACCGATTTCGGCGTTTTATTGCCTTCTGAGCAGGTGAGTTTCTATTGTGTTTTTGGCGGTGTTCCCTTTTACTATGTTCTTTTGGAAAAGCTTGATAATCGTTCTTTTGAAAGTGCCGTGAATTCGTTGTTCTTTGAGGTCGGTGCACAACTAAAAGAGGAAGGTGAAAACGTTTTAAGGCAGGAGTTTGGAAACGCCTATGCGAAGTATTATGCTGTTTTAGAAGCGATTAGCGCTGGTTACGTTTCTATGAATGAAATATCCCAGAAGGTTGGAGTTCGTTCCACGACTTTGACCAAGTATTTGAGGGCTCTTATGCATGATTTCAAAATTGTTGAGCGCATTGTTCCTTTCGGAGAAAAACCTGCTAGAAGCAAGAAGGGGCTGTATTTTATTTTGGATAACACGCTTGCCTTTTGGTTTTCGGAGGTCTATGGGAAGCTATCTGCGCCACGTACAGAAGATTTGAGTTCGTTTATTGGTAAGCGTTTTGAGATGTTGTGTCGGCAGTTTTTGTGTGAATTCGTGATTGGGAAAGGTGAGAGGCTGCTGGCGGCTGGTAAATGGTGGGGTACAGTGAAAGTTAAAGGGCGGTCTGAGCAACGCGAGATAGATCTGGTCATAGAAACCGACAAAGCCGTCTATGTTGGTGAGTGCAAGTGGACCCAGCAGAAAGTGGGGCAGCGAGAACTAAACTGGCTAAAAGAGTCTGCCCAAGCGGTTGCGGTGACCAAGAAACCTGTTAAGTTTGTGCTTTTCTCAAAATCGGGGTTTGAGGTTCTCTCTGATAAAGACGTCTTAATTTTTGGTGTTAACCAACTCATGAAGAAACCAGCAGTTTAAACCTTCGCCTATTGGTCTTTTTGCCTCCTAAGTCTTCCCAAAATCAAATTAAGTGCTCGGTTGTTTTTTTAGGACAAGTTGGCGGTTTGGTTTAGGCAACGTTTACTTCTTTTTTCGCTAAGCCCTCAACCATAAGCGGAACTATCTTGCTGGCTTTAAGAATCTCCAAGAAAAGCGGCTCACCCTTATCATCAACGTGCAGTACCATGTCGCCTACCTCTTCAGCATGAGAAAGCTTACCTTTTTTCACAACGATGGTAAGCACGTCGGAGTCATCATCGTATTTTATTTTATAAGTCATAGCGCTCTTGCCTGACAGGATAAAAGGTTATGATGACTAAAAAGTCTTTAATTGTTTTGTTTGCCTTCCAAGCCCCCTCAAAATTAGGTTACCGAACAACGCTGCCGTCAGACACATATAAAGCCACTCAAACAACACCAACAACACGTGGTTTTAGGATTATTGGCAGATTTCCGAACGCATTAACACCTGAGCCTTATAGTACTGACAATTTATATTTTTTATATGGCTGAATGCATTGAAGGCAGATTTCCGTTGGTGACACAGAGTGATGCTCATACCAGTCTTTCAATCCACCTTGGATTATAGCGCCAGCAGCGCGGTCCCCTTTTTTGGTTCCTGCTTTTGCGCTTGTCACCTGCGTCTTAATATCGCCTACATCAGTTTCGAGGATAAAAGCCTCCTTGTAACCAGGGAAAAACCACCGGTTATTTCTACGTAAGTGGGAAATAGGCATATTTTAGTTCGCTCTGTAAGTTTAATCGAATAAAAATTTTGTCGCCGTTTTTTACATCTTTTGAATTTTCGCCATTATTTATAAGAATCTTCTGTTGTAATTGTTTTTTGGGTGTTCCTTCTTCTTTCACCGTGTAGACAACCTGAGGCAATGTTGCTACTTTAATGGAGTTAGACAATTGTTCTACTTTGATTTCGAGAACTGCTCTCGAACTTTTGTATGGTTGAATTTCAATCTGCACCTTATTGAGAGCTGCTATAGCGCTTTTTGCAACATACCACATTAATACTGGCGGAACAGCATTTCCTATCGCGCGGTACTGCCTTCCATCAACTCCTGTTAAAACGAAATTGTCTGGGAAGGACTGAATGCGAGCAGCTTCACGAGGTGTAAATCTACGATACCTTCCATTAGGTTTTAGCACTGGGTCGGTACTATTCAGGCTCACCTTACAAAGATGAGCCCCAATAGTGTTACAAGGTTTGCTAGGATCTTGCACCCTTCCTTTGTTCATTTTATCTTTAACTTTTTCCATTCCGTTGATTGCTTTTTCGCTAAAGTAATATTTCTCTGGTACCTCCCCTTCATGAAATAGAACTGTTGAAAGAGGAATCTTGATTTCTTCAGTAACGGGTTTTGGAAAATCAAAGCTTAAAAGGGCTTCTATGTTTTTGAACCCGACGATAAATATGCGTTCCCTTTTTTGAGGAATGCCAAAATTTGAGGAATCTAACAAGCAATATCTCACGTGGTAACCGGCGTCTTCAAATGTTTTAAGAATAAGAGGGAAAGCTACACCATTATTCGCTGAAAGAATTCCTTTTACGTTCTCTGCAATGAAACACAGAGGTTTCTTTGCTTCCAGAATTCGACACATCTCAAAAAAAAGTCTCCCTATTTCATGCTTATACCCCAGCCTTATCGGATTTTGGGCAATGATAGAAAATGACTGGCATGGGAAACCACCTATTAGTATGTCATGGGGGGGGATTTCTTCAGGCATAACTTTCTTAATATCTCTGTTCTCGCATTTATGTTCAAAATTTTGGTTATATATGTCAATGGCGTACTTGTCATTATCTACTGCATAAACAATAACAGCTGGATTTTCAGCGTATAACGAATCTAAATATTTAAAGCCGCCTAGCATACCCAAATCCATTCCGCCGCATCCAGAAAAAAGGGACGCGACTCTTATTTTTTCCATATGAGCAACGCCTCCCATGCACCAGCGTCCTCTTGAAATGTAATATCAGCACCGTTGCCAGGAACCATGCTAAGCTTGTTTAACTTGTACTTACCTACAGGATCCTGTATAATAAAAAGGCGGGTCGCATTTTTACTAACCATCAATCTGTAAATAAAATAGTGCCCGTCATTTGTTTCGGCTGATTTCCATTCACTAGGGGTTAAATGGAATCTGGCAAAGTCAATCTTACTATTACTAATAGTCGTTTTAACCTCGATATAACGTTTTGATTCATCAAGTTCAACGGAGCTTATGTCAAATCCAAGACCAAAAGCTGAAGGGATCCTTTTTACCAATACGATTAAATCTTGCCTTCCAGCAGTTTTAAGCTTCATACATTCATGACCATGAATAAGGTACTCGCCAATATCACCTACTTCTTTTGTAAGTACACACCCTTTTTCTTTAAGGCTAGTAACATATTCATCCATGTCAGCAGGCAATTCAGAATATAATTGCTCATTTATTTCCAAATATTTGAACAAGTTAGTCCTGAAAATATCCTTTTTGATTTTTTGATTTACATAGTGGAACCAATCATCTTGAAAGGAATTTATTTCATTGACCGTCATACCATTCTTATCATATAGTTTATCATATTTACCAAACCATAGTTGGCTATCAATGAACGCAGCAACGCTTTCCTTCTCATTCCAGTTTATATAATAAGTATTACCATGTTTAACTAGCAAATCAGCAATCAATAGATAATCGAGGATATCGCCTGCATAGCGTATTACGTCTCCTGACCAGTCGTATGGAATATCTCTCGCACGATTGACTTGTAATAGATCAACAACTTCCTTTAAGGATCGATTATCTCTAGTTACTCTCAAATCGTTGAAAACACAATGGGTAAATTCAGCTTTTGTTATACCAAATCGTTTTCCAGTTATCTTTTCTCCTTCTATTAGTAGACGGAGCAAATATTGTGCAGGTTTGAACTTAACACCGGCTTGAATGAATTTTTGAATCTCATGAGACTTTAGATGCCCACCAGGATATTGAAAATAGAATAGAAAATACTTAAAAAACTCAACAAGATCTTGATTTGTGCTCAGATTATTCGCCATAGCGCTAGACCAGCACTCGCCTTTTATGGAATCATACTCTATTAGGCCGAATAATGAAGAGATTTCAGTCCTCCAATTGTTAATTGTTTTACTTTTTTTAGGAGCATTCCCCGGATAGCGACTTATTGCTTCATTGACTTTTTCCATAAATGCGTCTTTTTGGCTTTTTGGTATTCTGCTGATTTCTGTTGATATAAATATCAGGACGTTCTCAACGTCGTTTTTGAAACGTGGTCTAATGTGATGAATTCTAAAATAAAGTCCCCTTGGCACCTTGTATGTCATCTTATAAAATCAACTCCTTCCCAACTGCCGTGGCCAACAATGGGGGCACTGCATTTCCAACTTGCTTATATTGTGAAGTTTTTGACCCCGAAAATATGAATGTATCACTGAATGACTGGAAGCGTGCGTTTTCCCTAACTGTTGGAACCCTATTGGCCCATGGATGGAAATGGTGACGATGGCCTGTGTCTACAGTGGGCGCAGGTTTAGTGCTGTCAATCCTTGTCCAAGCGACGTGAAATCTTCGGATATTTTGAAGCTCGGGAGGCAACAATTTATAGTTACCACCTTCTGGAACCAAAGCGATTATTTCGCGAGTTTTCAGCGCATGCTTCGGGGCTGTGTGGTTGTAAACCTTTTCTGAGCCTTTTCTGCAATATTCTTGATAAGCATTCAGTGGATCATAAAGGTAATCCATCTCTTCAGCCCCCAGTTGAGAGTCTAGTAAAGGAAGGTCGCTTATTGCATCAGCAACCGTTATTTTTGTACAAATACCGTCTATTTGCTTGTTTTTTCCTTCATGAGTCTTTTGAGGAAATTTGAATTTTTTCCCTTTTTGAACGCCGACAAAAAAAACTCTTTTCCTGTCCTGCGGAACACCATAATCGGAAGCTAGCATTGTTTTATAAAAAATATCATACCCCAGTACTTCAAGCGCTTTGGCTATTCGGACTTTAATCTTACCTTCATAGAGACCTATAAGTCCAGGAACATTTTCAACTAAAAACTCTTCAGGTGCGAAAAACTCAACATACTTTATGAGTTCTAAAAACAACTTGTTACGTGGATCATCTAAGCGTCTTTGACCTGATAGGGAGAATCCTTGACATGGTGGACCACCAACGATTATTTTAAAATCGCCTTGTTTGAAACCATATTCCTTAGAAAATTTTACGGGTGAGTACTTAGTTAAATTCTTAGTCAAAGCAACTGCTTTGGGGAAATTAAATTTGAATGTTTGAATTGAGTCGTAATCAACATCTATGCCAACAGCAACGTCAAACCCTGCAGCTTTCAAGCCGCTACTTAAACCACCTGCACCACAGAAAAGGTCAAGCATGTAGCATTTCATTTCTCTTCATCCCCCTCAGCTCAAGCGCCTGTACTGTTTTGTTAACACAGGCTTTCATATCTTTCTCTATATCATGCTCCCAGAGGCGGACTACTATCCACCCTTGTTCCTCTAAGATTTTTTCGTTTTTTCTATCTCTTTCCATGTTACCCTTAATCTTATTAAGCCAATAAGGCTGTAATCGGTCTTTCCACTTATCAAACTGATACCCATGCCAAAAATCCCCATCACAAAATATCACCACTTTATATTTCGGAAAAACGACATCGGGCTTGCCAGCGATCTTGACTCCAAGTCTATAACCTCTGATTCCTGCCTTCCAAAGTGCATGCCTAAAGCTCACTTCAATTTTTGTGTTCTTTCCCCGAATTTTTGACATAATTTCGCTTCTCTTTTGTGGCGAAAATATATCGGTCATTTTTATCGCTTGTAGTTATTTTCTATCAACAATTTAAAAGTTTTATATAAAAAACCAATAAAAGCAGCAAAACTAAGGTAGAGATTTATTTTTTAAGCACCTAATTCTTGTTGTGATAGATATTTAAAAAAACTAGAACGCTATTATTCAGAAGACATGACGAGGATAAGCGAAATGAATAACACTGATGAAAAGCAATTGCAAAATTTTTTAGCTACACTAAAAAGCAGAAGACCGAATACTAAATATCAGTTGCTTAAATTATTAGTTGAAATGGGTAAGGGTTGGCATTCATTTGCTGATATAAAAGAGTATGCGGAGGAAAAAAAGATTGGAACTCACCACCTCGATGAAAATTTGATAGAACTATCGAGGATATCTGGATTTTTAAAGACTGACATAAAGGAAAAAAAATTTCCAAGACTTACTAGCTTCGAGATCGATTCATCGATATTTCCTGTACTTGAAAAAATGTTAAACTAATAATAATATCGTTTGGAGTTTTATGACAACAAAGATGAAGGGCGATGTGAAACCTCCAGTTTCCTATTGGATTTTTACGTTTTCCGAGTATACGGACTTCTCAATAGGAACCGCAGATGAGCTATTTCGTCAACTCGAAAAAGACGGAAAGTGGCAAATTGGTAGAGGCACCCAAAATAGAAAGAAAATCAAAAAGAGCGATAATGTTATCCTTTATCAAGCTGGTGAAGGTGGTCGCAGGTTTGTTGGAGATGCAATTCTTGCGAGCGACATTCGGCCACCTTCAGATAAGGAACTTTTCGATTTTGTTCTTTTATCCCACTTGCATATCTGGAAAAAATTTTTGCCGCTCTCTACCATTAGGAAGAAGTTGTCGTTTCAAAAGAAAAAGAATGAATGGCAGGGTTGTTTTCAAATGGCAATAAGAAATATTTCTGAGCAGGACTTCTTAGAATTGAAAAAACAGGCAGAGCAGCTTAGCCCTAAGTAGGAATGGGAAGCATCGCCAGAGAACTCGTCCAAACCGTTAGGAAAAACGTGAGCATCGACTGGACACTCAGAGACAGCGTTCAAGCGAAACTACGGGTGATGGTTAAGCATATCCTCAAAAAGTACGGTTATCCACCTGACAAACAGCAGAAAGCAACCGACACCGTGCTTGACCAAGCAAAACTGCTCTGCAAAGACTGGGCAGAAACCCAAAGCTAAATTTGACGGTACACTTACCAACCAATTCAACGTTTATTTTTCCGTTTTGTGTTTTGTACGGGGTAGCTTGTTAGGGTTGTTTGTGAGTTTTCTTGGTGTCGTCCATTTCGTATGTTACAGAACCAGTCTCGCCCGAGCTCAAAAATCTTGTCCAAAATTTAATAATCAACTCTTTAAAATGCACTAAAAAAACAAGTATGGGTACCCATACCAAGTATGGGGGGGCATACTAATAACATTTTCTGAAAACACACATGCGAAACTACCGTCATGCCGCCCTTGAAACTTCAAACGTTTTTAGTCGGCTGGCAAAAACCACCGCTCAGCAAAAAGAACTGCCATAAACCGCATTCTAAACCATTGAAAATACAGCAAAAACCAGCGTTTTCCATGTTGAAAAACATCAATTCCACATACAATTCTGCGCACTTAACTTCTATGTTGAAGTATGTTGTTTCGTAGTTGGTGCCTATTAGAAGCATATAGTGGACCGGGGGGTAGACGTTGCACGCAGACAAACGCCCTGTCGAAGCCGCCATCTCACGCCAAGCTTCATCCAAGCCAGCGGAGGCTTATTCGAGTATTATTCTTGTGTCAACGGTTTTTGAGGCTTGGTTAAGAGGGGGTTTTTTCAAATTTATAAGGCGCGTTTTGCTTTCATATGCTGTAGTGGTCTTTGATGGCTAAGACTGTGCATTTAGAC
Source organism: Candidatus Bathyarchaeota archaeon (assembly GCA_963768345.1). GTDB lineage: Archaea > Thermoproteota > Bathyarchaeia > Bathyarchaeales > Bathycorpusculaceae > Bathycorpusculum. Next base: position 622,195 of record CAVYHL010000005.1, read on the forward strand.
GAGGAAGATCGTAGACTTCTCGCTGAAACCAAGCAGAAGCTTGATGAAGCCACCAAGCTTATGGGGGAACTGATGGAAACCTTCGAGATTTTAAGCGACCACGAAATGGTGAAGGCTATCGAGGAAGGGCAAGAGGACATTAAAGCGGGAAGAGTAAAGGAGCTGCGGACGCTTCTGAAGGAAGAAGCCTGTTGAAGCCCAAGTACACGGTTGTTTTATCCAAACAAGGTCTAACCTTTTCATTCAGTTCTTTTCTGGGTTTAAAGTCTGAGTGTTTTAGAGATTTTGTCGTTTATTTCTTTCTTAAGTTTTGGGCCGATTTCGCCGAGTTCTCCAAGAATCAGTTCTTTCGAGATTGTTGCTATCTTGTCAAGTTTCACAGTTGATGATAATTTGAGTCCTGTTTTTTTGAATTCTGAGTGCCCCTCATCAACCAGTACGTCGCAAGGTCTTGTCTTTGTTATTCGTGAGGAAATGAAAGCTACTACAACATCTTTTTCGCCTTCAAATAGCACTAGCGCAGGCCTTAACTTCGTTGAAGTTAAATCGGTAAACGGAAAAGGAATAAGAACTATTTTTCCCTTCAATTACCTTTAACCTTTACCTTGATATCTTTAACTGAGTAAACGTCAGGTTCCCCTTCAAGAAAATCCTTGAGAGATTTCTCTTCCAGAGTCATGAGCGCATAGGTGTCTTTTTCTTCCAGTAACGAATCGAGTTTGCTATTGACTTCGCAAAGCAGGGACTTTATTTCTTTTAAATCAACTTCAATTGTCATTGCTTTTCTCAGAACTTAATTAATTTTTTAGCTTATAACACTTATTGCTCCCAAAAAAATAAAGCTAAACAGAGAACCTAAGCATCGGCTTTTCCAGTTTAACCCTTCATAAACCATGCTGAAAAAGCGCTATTTGCATGTTAAAAAAGGCTTATTCCACATGAAAAATGCGCGCGCCAGCTCCATGTTGAACTATGTTGTTTCATATTTGGTGCCTATTAGAAGCATCTAGTAGACCGGGGGTAGCTGTTGCACGCACACAAAACCTGCCGTCGGCTTGTTGTTGTTGATGTTGTTGTTGATACAATTTTTTTCCGCCGTAGCAGCGAAGACTCAGGGTTACGTTGAGGCTTGATGATGAAGCATCTTTTTCGGTTTCCAGCGGACACGTCAGGTAAGAGGCAACATGCTATCGAAGGGTAAAATTCCAGCACAAAAATGGAAAAAAAGCCCAGTTTGCGCGGCTATTCGAGTATTATTCTTGCGTTGACGGTTTTTGCGCCTTTCTGGTAGGCCAGGACGGGGTTGAGGTCTAACTCTTTGATCTGGGGGTTCTCCATCACCAGCCGCGAAACGCTTAAAAGTATGCTGACGAGCGCGTCGATGTCTGCGGGCGGCGTGTTGCGGAAGCCCTTCAGAAGCGGGTAAGCCTTAAGCTGCGTGATCATTTCCTTGGCGTCGTCCGCGGTTATGGGCGCGATTCTGAAGCTTACGTCTTTGAGAACCTCGACGAAGATGCCGCCTAAACCGAACATTATCGTCTGCCCGAACTGCGGGTCCTTGATGGCGCCGACGATGGTTTCGGTGGATTGGGGAGCCATCTCCTGCACGAGGACGCCGACGATTTTCGCGTTTGCATCGTAGTTTTTGGCGTTCTCGAGGATTTTGCCGTAGGCGTTCTGGACGTCCGCCGGGTTCTGCAGGTTGATCATGACCCCGCCCGCGTCGGACTTGTGGATGATGTCTGGCGAAACGATTTTCAGCACGACGGGGTAGCCGATTTCATCCGCGTACTTTGCCGCTTCATCCGCGGTCAACGCAACCTTGAACTTGGTCACTGGAATGCCATACTCCATGCAGACCAGCTTGGCTTCAGGCTCAAGAAGCGCACGCCTCCCTTCCAGCCTTGCCCAGTTAATGATTCTCTGAGACTGCTTCAAAGCGCTTAACCTCCACTACTCGTAATATTCGAGTAGTGACATAACTTATTAGTTTAAATTTGTTGCGATACAACCTGCAACTTCTTTGGTTACTGGCGCTTGGCATGTTGTAGTTTGCTGTATCTGTGTTTGACACGTCAACATTAGCATGTATTGAGACATAATATTTAATAAGTGAACAACACGAATCCTAATACAGACCAACCATGCCAGAGCAAAGCTTCATGCAAAAACTTAAACAAACATTCGCCAAACTAAAGCCAAAACCAAAAACAAGCAAACCACCAAAAGCAACGCTGAAAAACAAAATCAAAGAAGACAAAGAGCAAGGCGCCAAAAAAAAGTTCAAGCTGCCAAAGATAAGTTTTAGCCTACACAAGAAAGCCCCCGAGCAAGACCTTCCGACCGTAAACAAAGCATTACCTAAAAGTCTGAAAATCGTGGACAAATACTCCATTTACGAGCCATTCGCGCAAGTTTTCATAGTTCAGGAACCCAAGACAGGCGAATACAAGTACATACTCGACGAACTACAACTCGACAATTTTGAACGGGGAATATACAACCGCGTCCTTGAAATGCTGCTCGCTGAAATCGAGTCGCCAAAAGAAGAGATCGCTGACCCCCGAAAGTTTTTCGCTCAGGAAGCAAAAAAAATCGTGGATAAATACCGCATCAGCCTCGGCTGGCTGCCCGACGTTTCATGGTATAAGATCCTTTATCATGCAGAACGGGACCTCGTAGGTTTCGGCAAAATCGACCCCCTAATGCGCGACCCTAACATTGAAGACATATCTTGTGACGGTGTTAGCAGGTCAGTCTACGTTTGGCATCGAACCTTTGAAAGCATCGAAACAAACGTCAAGTTTGAAGACGACGAAACACTCGATAACATGGTGGGAAAACTTGTTCACATGGCTGGAAAACACGTTAGTTCCGCCTTCCCGATAGTCGACGCATCGCTCCCTGGCAAGCACCGCCTGGCCGTCTGTTACCGCCGAGAAATCACCCCTTTCGGCACAGCTTTCACCATTAGAAAATTCAGAGATGACCCCTACTCAATAATTGACCTGATCAACATCGGCACCTTCACTGAAGAACTCGCCGCCTACCTTTGGATTTGCCTTGAAAACCGCGCTTCAATCATGATTCTCGGCGGAACAGCAGCGGGCAAAACAACGGCGCTGAACGCTTTGGCATGCCTCATTAAGCCCGGAAGTAAAATCATCACAATCGAAGAAACCGCTGAGTTGAACCTGTCTCATGAAAACTGGGTGTCACTGATTTCTCGTCAAAGCTACGGTTTAGGCGGAAGCAGCGTCGGTGAAGTCCCCTTGTTTGACCTTGTGAAAGCCTCAATGAGGCATCGCCCTGACATGTTGATTGTAGGCGAAGTCCGAGGTCAAGAAGCTTATGTATTGTTCCAAGCGCTCGCTACAGGTCACGGTGGCATGTGTACAATGCACGCTGAAAACTTGGATTCAGCGGTAAAACGTTTAACGCAGAAACCGATGGAAATTTCTCCTGCCTACATTCCGTTGATGAACATAGTCATATCGGTGCAGCGGGTGCACCTTGTCAAGAACGGCGTGAAGAGGGCTTACAGACGCATATTATCCACAAATGAAATTGTGAACTATGAAGACTACGTGAACACTTTCAGCTGGGACCCAATCGCAGACCAGCAAGTGGCATCTCTTGATAAAAGCGCGATGCTAGCCTCCATTTCTAACCGAGTAGGCCAATCGACACAGAGTCTGATTGAAGAGTTGAAAAGGCGTAGCGAGGTTCTCAGTTGGATGCGGCAAAAGAAGATCAGAAGCTACAAGGAAGTAGCTGCCATAATCGCAGAGTACTACGCGAGACCGAAAGAATTTTACGAGAAAATTCAGGGAAGCGAGGAGGTAAAGTTAGTTGCCGCTGCTCCAGAAGTTTGAGGCTCTGTCTTATCGCCTATTCGGACGGTTTGCTCCATCTTTTCAGAAAAAAGTCTTCCCAGTTAAAAACTCCTTGGAAAAGGCACGAATAAGAATTTTCCATGACACGTATATTTCGATGATGTTCCTAGCTGCGCTCTTGACCATTCCCGTGTCAGTGATTGGTGTAGTGGCTGTTATTCTGACCCACTTTTTGCCACTGCTAATTCTGGTTCCGATTCCGCTGTTTGTCGTTGCGGCTTTCCTGTTTATGCCATCGTCAAACGCAAGCGACAGAGCATCGTGCTTGGAACGTGAGATGCCCTTTGCTGCAGCGTACATTAGCGTTATGGCGTCAGGAGGCATAGCACCGTACACCAGTTTCAAGCGGCTTTCAGACGTTGACTTGATGCCGGCGATGCGTAAAGAAGCAAGGGACGTAATGAAAGACGTGGAAGTCTTCGGCGTAGATCCTTTGACTGCTCTTGAACAGGCTGCAAAAAAGAATCCGCTGGACATATTCAAAGACTTCTTAAGCGGCTACGCTTCCACCGTCATCATTGGCGGAGACATAGGGCACTTTCTTGAACGAAAAGCAGAAGACATATTCAAAGCTCGCGCTATGCGCGTTAAAGCCGCCGCTGAAAGGCTCGGCATGCTGCTGGAAACTTTCATCATAGTCATGGTGATGATGTCACTTTGCTTTTACATATTGTTCGCCGTCCAGCAAATTCAAGGAAATTCTGCCACTGCCGGCGCAAGCCTTTCAACGTACTCCGGAGTGCTCATGTACACTTACCTTTTCACGCCACTGCTTTCCGTGATGTTCGTGTGGTTAGCACACAGCATGCAGCCGAAAACGCCCGTGGTTGAAATGCGTCCCTACAAAGTTTTTGGCGTTTCCTGTGTTATTGGCGTGGTAGTGCTCTTGCTGCTCACTAACTTTATGGGCGCAACCCGACTGCCGCTCTTCACTACCCTGCAGGCGTGGGGTCTTGATTTGCCCATAGCAATAGCAGCTGCGCTTTGCATCACTGCGGCGCCAGCTGGAATCGTGCATATGAAAATGGCTAAAAAACAAGACAGCTTGGAGCAAGGCGTCACCAGTTTCCTGCGTGACCTAACAGAAGTTCGAAAAACGGGTCTGTCACCAGAAAAATGCATCGAAAGCTTATCCAAACGCGACTACGGTGCCTTCAGCAAAGAACTGCGAAAAATCAGCGCTGAAATTTCCTGGGGAATTGCTCTGAAGAAGGTTATGATGGATTTCCTGCATCGCACGAAAAGCTGGATGGTTCAGATCGTGATGTTTCTGCTGGTGGAAACCATTGATGTAGGCGGAGGAACCATCGCCATGATTGAATCGCTTGCCAACTTTAACAATTTAACTGAGGAAGTTGAGAAAGAAAAGAAAATGTCGGTTCGCCCATACGTTATGATGCCCTACTTAGCCGCGATTCTTCTCGTGGCAACGACCACGATGATGTTGGGTTTCACAACGGGTTTCAACGTTTCAGCCTCAGGGGTCGCAGCGTCAAGCGAGGCGGCAAAAGGTATGGCGCAAACGATATTCCTTACTTCGGTGGTCTTCAACAGCTACCTCATCGGTATCGTTGCTGGAAAAATAAGCGAGGAATCAATCGCTGCTGGGTTCAAGCACGCTGCAATCCTTGTGGTCATCGCTGTAGTTGCTGCAAAACTCATACCCATGTTTATCAAACTTTGATTGGAGCTGATAAGATGGGGGCAATAATGTTTGAGAATGAAAGAAAACGGTTGCTTAAAGACAGCAGAGGAATTAGCCCCGCCATCTCCACCGTAATCATGACCGCCGCCATCGTTGTCATGGTCCTGATAGCGATGAGTTACGGGCAAAGTTATCTTTCGTCAAGCATGGCTCAAAACGAGTTCAGCACCAACCAACAATTCATGGTTACTACGGGTCTTCAAATCGACAATGTAGCTTGGATGATTGGCAGAGCTCAAACAATACAGTACTCAAGCACGTACGGCGACCTGATTGTTCTGCCTAACGCATTAACTTACACCATGCAAGTCAACCAGGGCTCAGGCTGGGTAACGGCATACACGTTTCAAACAGGCATCATCCTGTACAACGTGCCCACAAAAGAGTATTCACTTGGCAACAACTACGTGAAGGGTCTTTCATCGTCGAACAGCTCGTTTCTGCAGGTCGGTTCAGCCGCGCCTGACACCTACGTGTACTCGATTGAGAAGGTGCCAATGAGCGACGGAAACTTCCTTCGGATCGTCGTTGTCCCGACGATCAGGATGATGACCACCCAGATCGGCAGCCAAAGCTACGCTGAGTTTTACATGCCTACGCTTGTAAACGGCACGAGCCCCGGGTACTCGCAGTCAGTCACTCTGGTCTGCAAAACCGTCAACCAGTACGTGCAAAGCAGCGTCACGCAGGTTCAGTTCACCGTGTCCTATCCCTTGGCTTCGCAGGGCTTCAATTCAGGGTTTTTCCCGTTTCAAAGTTCAACAGTGACTCGAACATTGGGCTCAAGCTCAACTGTGCAGGTGTATGCTGGTGAGGTGTCGGTTTCAATAGGATTGTACGGCTAAGCGGAGTGATGATGCATGGATACTACGATTGAATACATGATTCTGATTCCAGTTTTGATCCTTCAGATTTTCCTGTTCCCCATGTTCGTCAGCGTAGCAATGGGCCAGTGGACGAATGAACGACAATCGCTTGAACTACAGCAAACCGCCAGCAACTTGGGCAGCATCATAGAACAAACGTACCTTTCACTAAATCACACATCCATTCTCAGCTGCAAATTCAGCAGCACTCTGGGTTTTCCACCCACAATAGAAGGCAACAACTATACGGCAAGCGCCATCCTGCAAGCGGTTTCGAACGTTGATTATGGCGCAAGCAAAGTGCTAACCGTAACGCTGGGCTTCGTGGGTAAAACCGCCTCAACAACCACTACAGTCACGCTGGGGCAAAACGCGAAGTGGGTGAACTCCGAATTCGTAAGTAACCCACCGGCAACCAGCTTGATCGCTCAGAAATTCGCAAATCAAACCATCCAGCTGTCATTCGGCAGCTAGCGGAGGACAAAGATTTGGCAGGAGTAGCAATTGACCACATCGTTTCAATAATCATTTTCTTAGCAGCAATTCTGCTTTTCGTGGGTCTTTTCAGCCAAACCGCCCAAACCGCAGTCATCTACCAGCAGCACCAAGGCGTCGCCACAAAATGCAGTGACCTTCTTGACAACATGCTACTTAGCCCTGGCAGCCCAAGCTACTGGGGGCAAAGCAATTCGACCCTAGCAAGCTTCGGCGTTCAAGACCCCGAGTTCACTCAGTATGAGCTGAGCTCCTTTTCGCTCATGAGGTTACAGGCGGCAGGGGACCTTGTCGAGTACGACAAAACGCCCAACACGTTTTACACGCAGATTTCGTCTAATGGGGCATTTTTGGTGACTCCTAACTCGTACGCCCTAAATTATTCTGAAGCGTTGAAACTGCTTGGAATAAACGGGACATACGGCTTTCAACTTTCTCTAACCCCAGATGCCACGCTGTCAATAAGGAATCTCACGGAATGCTCGCCATTGGAGTTGTCTGTGACGGCGACGGGCGCAAGTTTTCCCTTCGCGGGTGCAACTGTAAATTATTGCCTCATCCTCGTTGAGTTAGGGCAAACTGACGCTCAGTACCCAAGCTGCACGATGCTGAATGGCACCGCAACCACGAACCAGCAGGGAGTGGCGGTTCAAAACGGGCATCCCTACATATCGTTTCCAACCGTCACAGACTCGAACCAAATCTATGCATTTATTGCGTATGCACATTTGGATGGTGTTGTAGGGGTGGGTTATTACACAAGTGTCACCGAGAATAGCCAGAGCGTGGTTCCAGTTCTTCAAGACATGGGTTCGCAGACGGTTGTGTTAGCCCACAACTATGACCTGAATAACTCTGATGCGCCCACTTCCAGCTTGAAGTACAACGCGACGTTTGTGATTGCGACCCAAGATTACACCTTGAGCGAGTTATCTCTTGACTCCACCCACCCAAATTACGGCGTCATCATGTCTGGCAAAGAGAATCCAACTCAAAACATCACTTTACCAACTTGCACAACGGGTATTTTGATAGTTACCTATCAGGAAAGCTCTGGTCAAGGCGGCGTGGTTCTGATGCCTTGGGGCGTAAGTTCCCTGGCGTTTCCAGTATCTTTCGGCGGGGACCCGTCGCAGCAAGAATGGGTCGCAACCGACCTGCGGCAGGTTATGATTGGCGACGTTTCCTATCAGGCGAAGCTGTCGCTTTGGAGTGATACACACATGCAGGTGACAAGCTAAGATGATGCGCACCGTTGAAGTCATAATGGTCATCGTTATCTTAACTGGTGCTTTCATTGCGTCCTCGTATTTCGAGGTTTTGCCTTGGCCCCGTCAAGTGTCACCGTTGGATCTCGGGCGTCTCTCGCTTACAACGTTAGAAACATTGAATTCGCAGAATGATCTGAGCCAAGCCGCCTTCGACACCAATAACGCAACGCTTTGGGATAACTTGCAGGTCGCTCTTTCCGCTTCGCTGCCGCCCAACGTGCTCTACAACCTCACCGTTTACAACGTGGGCAGCGGTCAAGGCGGATCCACCTTGTACACAGCCAAGCAATCGATGTCAAACGCAGCTAACTTGGGCATCAGCTCAGACGCCGCCTCATACTTGGTTTCATCCTCCAACGTGACATTCAACCCTCAGCCACAGAAAATCGGTGAAACTGGCGCTGGAGGAAACGGAATCACCCTGTACATCCTGAACTGCAGCGACTCGAACGGGTGGTGGATCACGGGCTACAGCGCTCAGAGTTTAGCGCAGGACCTCTACAACTTGCTCTCGCCTTATTTTGCACGGACAGTGATGGTCCAGAACACCACTCAATTTGGTCAACTGCTAAGCGGAAAATCGTTGGAAGGTGAACCCGTGAACAACTCTGTCATTATCAACACATGCGGGGAAGCAGTGCCGATTCCAACTGTCTATGCTGGAACTCCTTATTCGGAGGGAACTTACGCTTATTACTGTAATCTTCTGGGTCAAAAAGTCAACGAGTACAACTGGACCTGGACCAGTATTGTGGGGTACCCATTCTACTATGTTACTAATACAGGATATTTCACAGGATCTTCTGACCAGAACGGTTGGGGAATCTTCGGTATGAAGTGTGTCGGAGCTGCAGGTCTCAATAGCTTCTTGAAGGGTTTGAACGGTCAAAGTTACACCCCTGACACCATCGGATGGATAACGTTGGGTGGAGGCTCAAATCCATCAAGTGAACAAGTAACAATCTCCCCTGTAACGCAAGGCTTAATGAATTATTATGGAATTTATCCGTCTACATATCAAACCGCGACAAGAGCTGTGCCGGCATCAATCGAGACAAGTTACAACTTGGTTGCGGAATCGTCAGTTTTTACCCCTGTTAAGGATGGAGGGCAAACTTGGCTGGCGGGAACCGCATTTGCTCATTTGAACAATAAGGGGCAAATCTGCGGAAAATTGATTCCCATTGGGTTAACAAGGTCCACGGACGTACGGATTAGCGCTCTTGCTATTCTCTCATATTATCAGCCTCGGATTTATAGTTCAGACTACACGAGCTACGATACTTCGCTCTTAGTGGTTTTGCAGCTTGGCTTAGTGGGAGGCTCATAGATGAAACGCCTTAGAATGAACAGGAAAGGCCAGTTTTCAATCATCGCCTCTCTATTCGTCGCCGTCATCCTCATCTCAAGCGTTATGGTAACGTACTCAACCATACGGTACAACACCTCTGTAGCCCAACCCCAAATCATGAACGCCATCGACGAAACCAACCTCGCCCTAAAACAGGTGCTCGGCTTCACGGTGGGTTACTACGGCTCTATCCTGCAGGTCACGGGGAACAGCTCTTACGCCTACGCTCAATCCGAAGCCTACCTTAACAGCGGCTTAAACAACATTGCCGACATTAACCCTGGATGGGGCTCCTCTTTCAACATTTCAACTCTGTCGCTTGGCACCGACTGGTTCACAAACTCAAGTTATAGCCAGGGCGAATTGAACGTCACGTACAATCTGCTTGGACTCGGTGTATACGGCATTGCCTACTCGATATCCTCCGAGCTCAGCGTGCAAGTTCAACATTCCTCTTCGAGCAACCAAGTTTCCGTAACCGTCACCCAAGACGGAAACCAACCAGTAGTCACCTTGGGCACTTCCAACTTCAAATTCTACCTCTATCAAGACTCAAACCTGACGTGGGGAATGGTGTATCCGCCCGATGACCCGGTAGTCTCCAGCGACGGAACATATACGCTCGACATTCCCAAGGGAATTAACCCCCAATCCTTCATCATCCAAGTGCAGGACTCACGCGGCATCATGGTTGCAGCCTCCTCCTTCAGCCACTACACTGGAACCCTAACCTTCAACAGCACAACGGTAAGCGGAGGGGACTACGTGAACCATTACAACTCAAGCATTGACGGCGTCCCTGACGAGGGAATCCACAGCAACTTCTCAGCGCAACAATCAGCCCCAGACGGAGTTTACGATAGCTTAACCGAAGCAAACATAGGCACACAAGTCCAAAACTGTTATCCTACCAGTTACAACTCGATAGGCGGGACATCCCTTGTTTCAGGCGGATTGGGCAATTTGCAGACCAATAATGGCAACTACATGAAATTTAATTCTTATCCCTCAGGGTTTTCAAGCTCATCCACTTTCGGTTACTCCAGCATAGGAGCGTCTACTCAAAGTACCGAGAACACAATTGTCGGATCCGTTTTTACGGTGCCAACAAACGCTGTAGCCCAAAACATTACAGCCCATATCCAAGCAGCGGCAGCGCAAACGTTCGGCTACACATCTACCTCCTCTTCGACCGCTTCAATTATGAACACGATAAGAGGCAGTCAGTTTGCACCGACGTACAATGGCGTTGCCACCAGCATAACCGCCTACATCGGATGTTCCTCGTATGCAAAGAACATGGAGGCAGCCATATACAACAACGCTGATAATAGTCTAGTTGCAGCAACTAACCAGCAGTCAGTCAGTCCAGGAACTGGCTGGGTAACCTTCACTTTTTCCAGCGGTCCAAGCCTCGTTGCTGGCAACACTTACATTTTGGTTGTTTGGGCAGCATCCGGTAGTGGAGGGAACGCGAACTTGTACTACAAGAGCGTCAGCACCAACCAAGGCGATAGCTACTCTCAACCTTACGGCGCATGGCCCGCCCAACCGCCTTTCACCACCGGCAAGTACGAATACGACATTTATTGCACATACCAGCCGACCGCTCAGGTTAAAGCCGCGATTTACTCAAGCGCGAACGCCCTTATTGCGGGTACGCAACAGGCTACGGTGTCCGCCACGGGATGGGTGACCTTTAGCTTTTCAAGCCCGCTACCGACTCTTGCTGCAAACACGAATTACATTCTGGTTGTTTGGTCAACCTCAGGAGGCGGCTTCACATTAAGCTACAGTGCCGGCAGCTCAAATCAAGGTCAAAGTTTCTCTCAAACTTACGGTAGCTGGCCTGCATCCCCAAACTTTAGCCATAACACCAATAAATACAGCATTTACTGCGGCTATTCTGTTCCAAGCCAATATTGCTGCGCCGTGGAGTTTCTGGGCTCCTCAAACGCGTTCAACTGGAACAACCTTTACTGGGCAATAGACGGCTCATCTAGCGTCAGTTCAAGCGTCACCTTGCAGCTTATGAATTACAATACGGGACTATATCCAACTTCAGGTGACGGTTACATGAAAGGAACTTTTGGAACAGCAAATAACACTGAGCCACAAACCATAACTTCCAACCCAGCCAATTTCAGGGACAACATCGGAAACTGGAACCTTAGCGTCACAGTCACCGCATCCGTCTCATCGCCCTTTACCGTCAGCTTGAATTTGGCACGTTACGCCCCAGGCCAAGCAGTATACGGGCTTAACCTAGAGGAACAGTGGACAAACCTGAACACCACAACGCTTCTTCACCCCGCACTCTGCATCTACGCGGGCAATGTAGCTTCAAGCAACCTTGCAGTTTACGCTTGGTACGACAATACGTGGCACCCTCTTTCGTCAGGGCTCGTAAACGGCTGGAATAACATGTCCATTAATTCATTTTTGGCCGCTGGCTCAACAACGTTCACTATAAGATTTGCCGCTGCAAACGGTAACGTAAACAACACCTGGCAAGTGGCTTCTGCATTAATCAGACCAGAATCTAACCAAGACCTGTTCAATTCTTTGACTAACCCGGCAGCAACAGTCGCCGTTGAACTTCTGCAGAATGGAACCATGATTTGGCTTGGACAAAACCTGCAGGTAACCACCCAAACAATTCCTGTTCCGCCTGTACCCGTCAAAGCCATCCACGTCAACGAAACTATAAACGGCGTCAACCGGCAGGTGCCCTTCCAAATTGAAGATTGGGCATCCTCCTACACGGTGCCGTTAGGCTTGACAAACAATGCAACGGTTTTCGGCAACAGACAAATGGTTGTTTTTCTAGTAAACACTCATGTGTCAGCATTCACTTTGTGGTGGAACGGCAGCAGCCAAGCAGTCCAAACGCCGCTGGCATACACCGACAAATACTTCACGAACGACAACCCCTCCAGCGGCCTGCTCACCAACGGGAAGTTAAGCGTCCAATTCAGCGGTTCCTTCACCGCAACATCCACGGTTCTCGACACCGGCACGCAGAGCCAGACAACTTTCATGAAGATAAACGGGCAAAACAGCGACTACGGGTCAGGAGTGGACTACGTCATCTACAGGGGGGTCGTGCGGGACATCGTGCAGCAGGAAGCTGAGTGGGATAACGGAGTCAGCGGCTGTCCGAACCTCTACGCGGACTGCGTCCTCACCCTGCCAGCGAACGCCACCTACTTCACCTACCAACTCAGCCTCATGTTCCTCAGCTCAACGCAAACTCGCACAATAAGCCAGCTATGCCCAATCTCCATAACCTCAACCATCAACCAACTGCAAACCGAAAACGGGACATCTCGAGGCGACCCAGTAGTTGCCAGCGGAACACAACTCTTCAACGCCACACAAACCTGGGTACATCACTGGAGCCAATTCATCAGCGGAAGCAGCGGTGCAGGAATAATGTTTACTGACGCATTTAACCACGGGCTCTACGTTTTCGACAGCATGACGCCCGTCGCTGCAAGAGGCGCATTAAGTGCAAACTCAGCGTCTCCTCCAACTATCTCGTTGCTCCCAGTCACACTCAATTCAGTGACGTTCCAAAACGCTTTAGATGTCTCATGGTACGGCGCAGTGGTGACTTTTGACGCCTCAGTGCTGCCGATCTACAACGGGACCCAGCCTGGGCTTTGGGTGCTGGCTGAAATGCCGCCCTCCGTCAACGTTACCTGCGGCAACTAACTTCCCTAATACTTATTATCGCTAAGTATTTTAAATTAACAAGGGATACATATACTAACAAATATTTTTAGTTAAATTGAAAGGTGAAGCCGATGGCATTTAATAGGCAAGCAACTAAAGCTTTCCTTGCGCCGACAATAGTTCAACAGTTAACGGCGTCGGCATCAACGAAAATGGGAAATGAGAAGAAACAGAGCAAGTGGTCAATTTGAACCCCCAATTATTCCTCATCGGCTCACAAGTGGCGGTCACCGCAGCTTTCCTTATTTACGCTTCATGGAGCGACTACAAGACCCGTGAAGTAAGCAACCGAGTCTGGGCAGTTTACGCGCCAATAGCAATCGCGCTCAGCCTATCAGACTTGCTGCTCTTCGACCAGTCAAAGCTCCTAATTTTCGGCGTAAGCGTGGGCTTCACAGTCATGTTAGCGTTTCTACTGTTTTATTCAGGCGCGTTCGGCGGCGCAGACTCCAAAGCGCTCATGTGCATCGCCTTTTCCCTGCCCTTCGCCCCCATAACCCTGTTCACACCCTTAATCGCCAACAGCCTCTCCCCTATCTCACAGTATATTTTTCCATTAACCATATTCAGCAACGGCGTACTTTTCGCAGCCGCAAGCTGCGTCTACATGCTCCTGCGTAATTATGTTTGGCATAAAAAGAACGGCAAAGAAATGTTCACGGGAACACTCGCGCATGAATCAGCATGGAAAAAAGTCCTCATCCTCATAACAGGCTACAAAGTGACTATTGGAAAGTTAAAGGAGAAATGGCATATTTTCCCGATGGAAGACGTCGAGCCAGACGGAGAAAACGCCCTAAAACGAAAGCTGATCGTTATTCCAAGCGACGAGGGACGAGAAGGAATCGTTGAACGCTTGTCCAACGCGGTTCAGGCGGGAAAAATCGACACTTACGTGTGGGCAACCCCAGGTTTACCCATGCTTATCTTCATAACTTTGGGCTTAATCGTTGCCTTAGTATGCGGGGACCTAGTCTGGTTGCTAGTTAGGTTTATCCTCGCTTAAAGGCTCATAACTTTCACTGTAAATGCTCTTGCCGCGTCTTGAATAAGAGATAAAAGCAGCCACCGTGAGGACGGAGCCAAAAGCAACCATCATAATGCTGTATCCCTGATAGGGGTACGAAACCAAGTTCAACGTCAGATTTGAGCTTGTAGTTTGGTAAGAATAGAAGAAGGCGCTGACCGCAAATAATGATATTGCAAGTGTGAGAACACAAACTTCCGCTTTAAACTTCAATCTCCCTTACCCCTTACCCTATGCCCCGCGATGCAAACATTTTAATCGTTAGGTTATTTTAGCTTTTTGGATAAACAGGGCGTAGGAGCCTTCTCATGTCCGTATCACAATGTAAAAAAGAGCTAAAAAATTTTGTAGAGCAAAAACAAAAAGAAGAATGCAGAGTCGTGGTTCTGCCCGATTTCTTCCTTGACCGACTCATAAACCTTGAATGGAGCCCCATTGAATTTTCAAGTTTAGTCGCGGAGGTGGCAAAGCGTAAAGGCGGGAGCCTCGACGGCATACCGCAAGCTGACCTGCAGGGTGGAAACGCCATCAACGTGGCATTAGCCCTGGCAAACCTAGGCGCCAAGGTTACACCGATTGTATGCACGAGCCAGTACGGGCTGCAACAGATAAAGTACTACTTCAAAGACGCGGCAACGGACACTTCACACGTCAAAGTGCAGGGCAAAGCTTCAGTGACAACAGCGCTGGAGTTCAAGAATAAAAATGAGAAAGCGAACGTGATGATCCGTGACCTCGGTGCCCTAGCCAACTTCAGCCCGGAAGACCTCAACGAGGGCGACTACGCCGCAATAGAAGACGCGGATTTCACGTGCCTCTTCAACTGGGCTGGGACACGGAAAAACGGCACACGGCTTGCGCAGGCAGTCTTTGGCAGGGTAAAGAAAGGCGGCAGAGGCAAAACCTACTTTGACACCGCTGACCCGACGCCGAACAGGACCGCGATTCCTGAGTTGATGGAAAAAGTCCTCAAATCCGACCTCATCGACGTGTTAAGCGTCAACGAGAACGAAGCCATCACCTACGCCAGCCTGCTTGACAACGCACTGAACGACAAAAAAGAGCAGCAGATGCCCTTCGCGGAGTTGGCGATGGAAGCAGCATGGGTTCTGGCGAAAAACTTGCACGCGAGGATTGACTTGCACACCACTGACTTCTCGGCGTCGCTTAGAGGCAAGGCGGAGGCTGTGGCTCCCGCGTTCAAGGTTAAGGTTCTGCGGGCGACGGGCGCGGGCGACGCTTGGACAGCGGGAAACATCATCGGCGAACGAAACGGGCTTTCCGACGAGTGCCGCCTGACGCTGGCGAACGCTGTTGCCGCTTGCTACCTCTCTGACCCTGAAGGCAAACACCCGAATTGGGGGAAACTGTCCGAGTTCTTCAGCAAAGCTTGAATGTTTTGTCGCTTCTCATAAAAGTTAATTTGAGTAGGAATCTGGCGCCTAAAACAAGCTCAGATGCAGAGGCGCCTACTTTATAGGGGTACCTCATTTTTACAACAAAAAACCACCACAAAAATGGCGCTATAAAGTCGGCTTAAATAAGCGGCAGAATCAGCATCCCAGTGATCAAGCCGCCTGCCAAGCCAAGTGCGATTGGGAATGGTAAGCCTGGGAAGATGCCTTTCTTTTCAAGCATAAAGATTGTGATGATCGAGCCAGCCATGATTCCCACAATCGACACTACGCATGGAAGAAAGCCGAGGAAACCGCTGCCTGAGTGGATGAAGCCGAAGAATATAGCGCCCGTCAACATCGAGTAGAATACAAGGTCGCCTAGCCCCATTTGAATGTCCTTGAAAGAGTAGCTTAAGCCCTGAAGCTGATCGAAACTCTCGGAGGAAGATGCAATCTTCCCGATTGGACCCCGATAGACCGCGAAGACATCGTAGATGGCGAGGAAGACAAGGATTGCTGCCGCGCTCCAGAGGGGAAGGGCGAAGCCGAAGAAGACGCCCAAGGCACCGCCGACACCTATGACAGCTACGTTTCTGGGCAGGCTGCCCAAGCGGAAGATGGCAAGGTCAAAAAGAACTGTGATGACCAAGGATAAGCCCACGAGGATGAAGAGGTTGTTTAAGATTGGAATGTAAGTGAGCAGCGTGTTCAGGTAGAAGAGGGACAACAGCATGGAAGCTGCGGTCATGGCGACGACGATTAAGCCTTTTATGATGTTTTTGCTGCGTCGTTTAAGCAGGATGTAAAAGACGGTTGCGCTGATGCCCACGAGAATGACAAAGTAGAGTCCGTTGCCAAGGGACGCTGAAGGGTTGTTCCCGGTGATGGGCGTGACTGGAGGAGCCGACGACTGGGGCTGAGGCATTATAAGGTATGCGCAGGCTAAGCCGAAAAGGATGCTTACCAGTACGGGAACAAGATAGACAACTTCGAACCTGAAGCGGTCCAACTCTTTCGGCTGCTCTTTGGCTTGAGTCTGCTCAGTCATGGGTTCAACCTTAGCATGTTAATGGCTAATGATGCCTGCAAATAGTCGTTCTCACAGAATAACTTTTCCTTTTTATCCGTGTCAAAGATTGAGTTGGAAAAATGCATGACGCATAAGCCTCTTGTGCAATGCTGCAGGCCCAGCGTGTGCCCCAACTCGTGAACAGCCTCCTTCAACGCCCGCAGCATGTAAACGTCCGAACCAGACGTTTCACCGTAGAAGCTGGGGTTTAGCCTGCACAGCGAAATCAAAGCCGCACTGCCTGGAGTGTACGCTTCACCGAAGACGTAGTTGAGCCCAGACGCAAAAACGTCAGCGTCAACCACGCCTAAAACCCGATCAAACGCCGCGTTGGACGATGCAAAAACCCTGACGCGGCTGAGGATTGTGCTGGCGTTGTACTGGTTGCGTTTCTTGACAAAAGCATCAGCTGGTATGGGCAAAGGCTCCCAAATGACCGTGCAGGATGTGTCAGGAAAGATTTTGGGCAGCTTCCACATGAGCTCGAGCAGCACCTCTCGCGGCACGTGCCCGACGGGTAAAATGCCGACCTTCATAGCGACAGCCTAAACCTGGTATGTTTCTCCAGTCCTCGGCGCTACAGCATCCAGCCCCAACTCGGTTTTCGCCCAGTTCGCGAACAATTCACAGTTGCCCTCTGCGCCGTGTACAGCAAAAACTTTAGGTTTGCCGCCAAGGCGTCTTAGTCCCTCTTTAAGCTGGCTTGCCCCACAGTGAGATGAGAAGTCAAAATGCCTGTACTGAGCCTTAACCTTCCGCACTTTGCCGTCAATCGTGGTGACACCTTTCTCCAGCAGCTGTTTGCCAGGCGTCCCCGGAATCTGATAGCTAACCAGAAAAATGGCGTTACCCGCCTTCTTACCTACCTTAGAAACGTAAAACTGGGATGGACCACCCTTTAACATGCCTGCAGGCGAAATGATCACGCACGGATCCTTCGACGCCCTCCGACGGTCACGCCACCCGTCAACCCAGTCAAGCGAGTGCATAGCGTTCGTGAAAAGCCGCGGGTCTCTAAGAAACTCCTTGTAATCCATTATTATTCTGCTGGCTTCTCGAGCCATCCCGTCCAAAACGACTGGAAACTCAAAATGATTCGCTGCCAACACGCAAGCAATCTCCTGCGCGCGTCCTACACCAAAAGCGGGCACCAGAACAGTCCCTCCTCGCTCAACTATGTCAGTCGCCGCCTCAGCAAAACTTTTTTCGAGCTCAGGACGCGCCGTGTGATCTTCATTTGCGTAGGTGCTCTCCGTTATGACCGCGTCGAAGTCGCCGTAATCCATTGATGCGCCCTTTAACAACATGGTATCTTCCATGTTGTAGTCGCCGGTGAAAAGAATCTTTTTGCCGTCTGCTTCAACCTGCACCTGCGCGCTTCCAGGGGTGTGACCAGCATCAAACAGTTTAATCTTCATGTCGCCGATGGTTTCTTCGACGCCGAAATCCAGATGATGGTTGCTTCGCATCAAGGTTTTAAGTTCAAGATACTCAAACGGCAAATAATAACTTGACAAATGAATAAAATCCTCAATTAGAATCTGCGTTAACTCAAGGTTAAGCTTGTTCGTGTACAAGGGCTTCTTGTCGTTAATGTAGAAGATTGGCAGCGCGCCTGAATGGTCTAGATGACTGTGAGTTAGAATCAAAGCGTCAACATCCTTCGGGGGAACATGCATCGGGAAACCAGGCTCATGATCAAGCATAACACCGTAGTCTAAAACGACCTGAGTCTTCTCAGATTTGACGCTTATGCCGATCCTGCCGACTTCCCTTGCACCACCTAAAAATCCAACCTGCAATAAGACCAATCCTTGTAGTCGTGAGTCTCCTTAACATTTAGAAATTAAACTCTGCCCTTTTAAAAACATATTCATCCTCTTGTCACCTGCGCCGATATAGAACCCTTCTTAATCGCCTTCAAGACAGCTTCTACGCTCGGGATAGCGTCGATTTTTGAGTTGACGTTGAATAACTCTGAAACTTGATGCGCGTCGCTGCCGGCTGTGCCGGGCAAACCCATGATTTTCGCGAGTGCTTTAGCCTCGTTGTTCGCTGTTTTCGATGAGTTTCCGTTAAGAACCTCGACCGCATCGAAGTTGTAATTCTTCGCCAAATTCCCCATGCCGTACTCGCGGAAAGGATGCGCCACCACGGTGACTGCCCCGATGCTTTTCGCGTAATCAACCAGTGCTTCTGGGCTCCAAGGTTTCGGCGGCAACTCATCCGTGCCCAAAACCAACACGTCGCCAAGTTGCGTGCTGATTTCAACGCCTGGAATGATTAGGATGTCAGGGTAAGCCGAGGCTAACTCAACCGTAGCCTTGCAGCCTCTTACGCTGTCATGGTCAGTCACGGCTGCGACCTTGATGAAACTGTGGGCTGAAAGCATGTCAACAAGGGTTTTGGGTTGAATGAGCGAGTCAGAAGAGTAGACAGTGTGCACGTGAAGGTCAGCATGAATCAAGGTTATTCCTTCAACTGTTTTTGCAGAATGTTCTCTAAACAAACTAAAATCTCTTTGCTTCTCGCCGTGTCTGCTTCAACAATATCAAACGCCAAGTCTTTCGCGCTGCAAACTGCCGCAACCGCGGATTTAACGGTGTCTCGCCAGAGTTTAGGGTCGTTTAACAAAACAACACCCTGATAAGAAGAGCGCTTCACATACTCAGCCGTTTGATTTGCAACGTAAGCCACAGTTTCCAAGTCAAGCGGCAGCGCGGTTTCATGCTGGCTCAGTGGGTAGATCTCGTCAAGCTCTAGCGGGATGATGCCGAAGGGTGCAGCGTAGACACAAATGTGAATTTTCCCTGTTAACTCTTCCCCTAAACTGCGCATAAGCTGCCTTATCTTCTTGAACTCAGGCGCTTTATGGAACGGCTTGTTTCTCGTCTGGGGAACGAGGAAAAGAACCTTGGCGTCTTGGGGCGGATTGTAGCGTTCGGTTAGCCGTTTGCGGTAATGAGTGATTTCTGGACGAACGAGACCCACCGAGTCAAAATAGAAGAACCCACTGCCCTTCACGGCTGGACTGTGAGCCTCAAGAAAATCTGCGTGCTCCCTAAGCCGTTTGAGGGCTGAAAGGAGTGCTGGGTGACCGTGAACTCGCATTTCCGTGTGCTCCCATAGCCTGCCTTCCCTTATGGCTTGCTTGATGCGTTTAAGCTCAGCCATGCAAACGTACAGGTTATGCTCCGCCAAGAAAACCTCCCGCTCCTTCTTCAGCTTCTTCCCCAGTTCACTCGGCGTTTCCGTTGAGCAGCGGGGGCAGCAGCATGGGAAATAATCCAGTTCTTCCAGGCGCCACGTGCCGTTCTCGGTCATGTAACGGTCTTCACGCGCGTACAATGCGTAAGCGGCTGAATCGAAAAGGTCACATCCAAGCGCCACCGCCAAAGAGAACATGGAGGGGTGTCCAGCGCCGAACAGGTGAAGTGGGCGGTCAACTGGCAAGCCTTTTTTGGCGGTTAAAATCATGTCGGCTAAGACGTCATAGCGGTAGCTTTCCATCACTTCAGTGGGGCTTCCCAGCGCATGGATTTGGAAGGGCAATTTTCCCATCTCAGCCGCTGATTTAGCCACAAGATCCAGGTGCCTTCCGCCCTGTACAGGTCCAACCCATAACATGTCGTCCCGCATCTTTGTTTTGAAGAAGTCTTTTGCCCTACGTAAGGTTTCATCCACGGTGGCTTGCGCTTGTTCTTTGGTTATTTTCCATCCTGTCGGTATGTCAAGCATGGTGGCGATGTCGCTGCCGATAGCCTCTTGGTAGGCAACGATTTCCTTTTGGCTAACTTCAACTTCGCCGTAAACGAGGATTTGGTAGGCGCCTGAATCAGTCATGACAGCGCCGTCGTAACCCAGAAACTTGTGTAAGCCTTCTTCAATGGGCTTGTTCTGGTACCGTTTTCTCAGTATGTACGCGTTGGTTATGATTGCTTCAAAGCCGAACGTTTCCTTAAGCTTCTTGGGCGTTACAAGCTGGACGCTGGGGTTGATCACTGGATAGAGGAGCGGAGTTTCGACTGCTCCGCTTTTAGTCTTAAGTTTACCTATTCTTCCGAGCAGATCTTTTTGTTTTATTTCGAAACTCAACGCTGAAACCTAAACAAGAATCACGGCTCGCTTATAAAAAACACTAGCCCTGCGAAGATTGGGCGGCTGGCTTATCCAAGTTTCCTTTGGCGGCTCTCCGCTTACGTTTTCGACGTTTGCTTGGCTTGGGCGCTTTTCGTGTCCCGAACCTCAGGTTTAAGACGACGATTGTTACAGCGGCTATAATGAGGGCTACAGCTATAACCAGAATGTTGTCTATGTCGGAACTTTTGAGGTTGCCTATTATTGACTTAGGCGTCGATAAGTGAGGCAACGAGGGCGTTGGGGTAGGCGTGGGAGTTTGAGAGTAGTTTACATAGGGAGTTGGAGACGGCGTATTAAATGGCGTGCTGGTGGGAGCCGGCGTCGGAGGCGGCGTTGGAACTGGGATAGAAGCTGGGATGGAGGGAGCAAAGGGGTTTGACGCGTTCAGGAATGGAACAAAAAAGACTAGGCCTAGATAGGTGGGGTCGTCCTTGTAATCCCAGATTGTTTGGTTAATTGCTTGTGTATCGGTTGATCCCCACCAGTTGTTGATAGCTACAAGGTTGGCAGAATTAGTTAAGTGAATGTTCTGGGTGTATCCGCCAGACGAGTTGTAATTGTTGTATATGTTGTTGTACTGTATGGTTCCTGAAGGGCTCCAAAGTCCGACGGAGTTACTCGTAATCGTGTTATTCTCGATGAATCCCTCTCCGCTGACTCCGCACAGGTTGTCGGCAATCGCATTGCTCTCAATTGTTGAGTCAGGGTTTTGACTGCACACTCCATCGTTGACGTTGTTCATGATGTTGTTTCGTTGGATGTCTGATTGTCCCACAGCCCAAATGCCCGAGTAGCAACCGGTAATGTCATTTTCACTGATTTGAGCGTAACCTGAGCTTGCAACGTAGATTCCGTAGATTCCTTCATTTAAGTCTGAACCGTCAATTACGTTACCTGAAATCGTGGCTGAGCCACCTTCGACGTCGATGCCGTCCTTAGAAACCATGTTAATGATGTTGTTGTTTATTGCAGGCGACCCGCTGTTTACTGTGATGGTTGGCGTCTGGGTGGGATCGCTGGCGAAATAATTAAAACTTATTGTTGGGGAGCCAAGTTGAACGTTAACACAAACCGCGTAAAAATTGACGTAGCTAATTATTGAGCCATAACTTGAAGAATCAAAAACGACACTTGTTGAAGAGTTGCCGTCGCCTGAGAAAACAATCACGTTGTTGCTTGACCCTTGAGCAACTAGGACACCATTAACTTGTATTTGATAATTGCCAAAATCTACTGTTACTCCCGGCTGAATGGTTAATGTTGCGCCGCTCTCAATTATCACATTTCCTGTGAGTATGTAAGGGCTACCTGCAGTCGTCCAAGTCGCGCTCGTATTTATGGCTTCATTTTCATAAGTTGCATGCCCAAAATCAACATACACAAGCCCCACAACCATGACTGCAATAAGCAGGATTATGCATGCCAACTTCCGCAAATTCTACACCAGAGTACCAAGTGCTTTCTTTAAAAATTTAAGCTTATACCTGAATTGTAGCCTAAAACATTTGTACTCCTCGATGGTAATTCAGTATCGCAACACAAAATATGGTGCATTTTAGAAAAATTGCGGACTTGAAAATCATCTCAGCCAAAGAACTTTAGCTACATTCATTGGTGGGAAAGCCAACTGTCCAAGCGGTTGTTGTTGATGTTGTTGTTGATGATACAATATTTTTTCAAGAATCACAGCTACCAGACAGGTACCTGAAAACCGAGATGTGGAACATACTTATATCGCATAATCCGCCTATACTTGACAAAAGAGATGCTGAACCATGGTTTGCTCAATAGCCATCAGCGAAAAACCAGAACTCAACGACCCAATCCTCATTGAAGGGCTACCCGGCATAGGATTCGTAGCGAATATCACGGCGCTGCACCTGATAAAAGAGTTAAAAGCCAAACGTTTCATCCAAATATTCTCCTCATCATTCCAAGACTTCGCAGTGACGACGGCAAACGGCGGAGCTCTTTCACCCGTGAATGAACTCTACTACGTCAAACGGGAGGATAGCCGCCGCGACCTGATTATTTGGTACGGCAACACTCAGGCGCTGACAACCGTTGGGCAATACGAGCTTGTCGGAAAAGTGCTTGACTTAGCTGAGGAGTTCGGCTGTCACTTTGTGATTTCAATCGGCGGCTTCAAGAAGGATGAAGCTCAACCCGTACCGGGAATCTACAGTACAGCAACGGACTTAGAGACGATGCAGGAAGCGCTTGATTTAGGAACGAAAGTGATGGTTGGTCACGTTTTCGGCATCGCAGGTTTGTCTGTTGGCTTAGCAAGGATCAGGGGAATGAAGGGTTTCTCCTTGCTCGTTGACACACCCGGGATGAACCCTGACGTGAACGCTGCACGCTACGCGTTGACCACGCTTGGGAAATACTTGAATCTTAACGTGGACTTGTCAACGCTGGAGGAAACCAACGGAGAAATAAAGAAAATCCTAGAATCCTTCGGCATTATCAGAAGCATAACAGAAGAAAAGAAGAAAGAGGAAGAACAACTGCGCTGGTTTATTTAGGGTTTAACTTCGCTCATGAACTGATCGTAAACTTTTTGCACTCGGTCGGCAGCTGGACCTGAACCTTCGACAACGCCTTTCTCTGTCAGTTTAACTTTGTCCATGACCCAGATGAAGCCCTTGTCATCGTATAGTTTAACCATTGTCGGGAAGACCTTTTCCAGCCTTGAAGCTAAAGCTTTGAGGTCGAAGGGTTTTTCCGCGCTTGATATTTGAGCAACGACGTTGCCGTTTAAGAAAACCCTGTGCAATGTCTTCCCAGCTTCGTCTCTCGCATCAGCTATGCAGAGGCTCATGTTGTCTGGGTTGAGGCCGATGAGTGTGCCGTTGAACGTTTTTCCTGTTGTTGTCACGACAGAAACTGTTTTATCTGCCAACGCCGCGACTTCAGTGAAGTATTTTCTTTGCGTTACAGACAAGTTTGTTTGTCTCCTTAAGGTAACGAGATTGCACTACCACTATTTATCTTTAATATGCATAGAACACGAGTAAGGGGTTGAAACCTTGACTTAGGGTTTTTTTTCGACGATTTTGCAGTTCTGTTTTTGGAATGCCATCGTGTCTTCTGGCAAGTCCCGCTCAACCATGAAGTTCGGTCCCACCCAACTGTTCGCGCCGACCTTCACGCCTGGCATGAAAAGCGATTTAATCCCCGTTTTCACGTTGTCGCCGAGAACTGCGCCGAGTTTTCGCCTGCCCGTGTTGACCAGTTGGTCTTTCACCATCATCTTGATTGCGCCCGCGTCAAGCCGGTAATTAGCCGTTATGGTGCCCGCGCCCAAGTTGCAGTGCTCGCCCAAGATGCTGTCGCCAATGTATGACAGGTGCCCGATGTGAGTGTCAGCCATTATGATGCTGTTCTTGATTTCGCAAGCGTTCCCGACGCGGACTCTTTTGCCGAGGCTTGTACCCGGGCGGATGAAGCAGTTCGGTCCGACGTCGCATTCCTCGTCGATGAAGGCTGGTCCTTCGATGTAGGCTCCTGAGCGTATTCGCGCCGACTCAGCCACGGTAACTGGGCCTATGAGGTGGGCTCCCTGCTCGACGGTGCCTAAGACACGGTGATCCATGCGCTTGAGCGCCCAGTTGTTAGCATCCAGCAGGTCCCAAGGTCTCCCAGCGTCAAACCAGTCGTCCTTCGAAAGCTCAGCTGCCAAGACGACTTTGCTCTCGCTCGCAAGAAGAGTCACGGCGTCAGTTAGTTCCCATTCGCCCCGTGCTGAAGCCTCAGTCTGCCTTATCTTGTCAAAGACCTCACGTGAAAACACGTAGACTCCTGCGTTAGCAAGGTTCGACGGCGCCCCTCCGGCGGCAGGCTTCTCAACTATACGCTTAACCCTCTTTTTCTCGTCTAACTCGATTATTCCGTAGCTTTCAGGGTTGTCAACGGGAACGACGCCGACGACCGCCGCTGTTTTTTCCCCCTCAAACATCTTGAGCACGTCTTTTACGGCATCAACCCCGAAAAGTAGGTCGCCGTAGACGAGAACAAAATCGTCATCCACGTAAGGCTCAGCCACACCCGTGGCGTTTCCCGTGCCCAGCACCGCCTTCTGCTCAACGTAGCTGATGTGTAAGCCGAGTTTCTCGCCTCCTCCGAAGCGTCCGCGTATGGCGTCGCCCATGTAATGCGTGACGATTACCGCGTCGGTTATTCCCGCGTTCTTCACTGCTTCTAGGCAGAACTGAAGAATCGGTTTGCCGCCTACCTCGATAAGGTGCTTGGGACGCGTCGCGGTTAATGGTTGGAGCCTAACGCCTTCGCCAGCCGCCAGTAAAACAGCTTTCATACCATCTCAACCTCAACTTGCCAGTGCATTTAGTGCTGTCGCTTCTGGTTATAACATTTGCCGCCGTTAAAAGATTCCCCTTCTTGGCGCCGCCACTATTTACCTTGGCGGTTTGGTTGCAAATAGTGGGGATGGGGGCTGGTCGGGTTTGGTGGAGCATTTTTGTGTTGGTTCTTTAGTCACAAAAATTAGACCCCGCTCTCCTCCCGTGGTCAACATGTTCCATATTTACAATGGAATTTTGATGTAAATACTAGACCCCTCCCTCGGTAGGCGGCTTCCAGTCAGGGTTTATTTTGGGCAGTTTTTTTAATTCAGAGCTTGGATTAAGCTGAAACAGTTTTCGGTTTTCTTTACAGAAAACAAAGAATTCACTGGAAAAACAGGTGTCAACAAATTGATACCTGCTTTCAGGCATAAACCAATTTGAAGTGGCGAGATAATCACTTTTCAACGCAAAAAAACTATACCAAACATTGAATTTGACAAATCGGTTAAGAAACCGCTAAGTGCTCTTTATGCTGCTGGACTTTAACCGTTTCTTCCAAGTTTCCTTTCACCATCGATGCCATATGGTACTACCCCACTCAGTAAAGCGTTTAACCGCTTCTCACTGTATCCCTGTCTATCGTTGCCACTTTTAGTAATTAGGTTTTAGTAGAAATGTTAAAGGAATAGAAATGTCAGATTAAAAGATAAAAGGGATTTCCCCATTCTACCAAGTTTCTAACTGCTTAAAACATTTAGTAAAATTTCGTTGGTAGGTAGCGCAGTTCAAGGCTCGACCACTATATTACTCAATCTGACCTCTTGTCTTTCTTTTCTTTTCTCCTCGTTGCGCTTATCCACAATATAAACGCCTTCCTTTATCAAATCCGCTTCATCAAGAGTTGGAACCCAAGTGGTTTCTTCCCCATTAAACCAAAAATTTGAATTTCTACGAAAGCGCACTCTTACCATAAGGTCTCCGTCAGCGAATTTGGCTAATTCAATTATTGGTTTCATAGTGGTCAACCCTTCTCTTATGGTAAAGGCGTATTTACCGTTTTGTATACAAACTGTTACACAAACTTTTTAACTTAAACCGAAAATAATTAAAAACATGGCTTCTAATTCCTTTCCTCCGAAATATGAAACTCTTGATTACCTGAGAAAACTCTACGTACTCAATAACGAATATTATTTTAACAGTATACAGTATTCTGAGATCTTCGGCACTTTTCCCGACATCTTCATGAAAATTGGCAACAAACTGACTCTTGCGAAAACTATAAGATGCCCCCGTTGTGGAAAGCTAGGTCAAATCAAAGAAAAGACTACAGTAACCAAGAAAAAATATCGGTACATGTACCTGTACGTCTATCATAACGCCTATGACCAAGCAAGGGCAGCTGGAAAATTAAACGAAACCACAAACTTTAGGAAATACTGGTGCTTACTCAACAAAGATTATCAAAGTCTACCTTCAGTTCAAGATGCAATACAAAAATTAGAACATTGGCAAGATATTGAAAAGTATTTTTATAAATCCTTGTTTTTATATCAAGCCGAAAAATTTGAGAATTTATCAGATGATTTCTTAGCTAAATATAAGCAAAGCTTAGAGATTGAACTTCAAAAAATAACTGACTTGCAACGGCAACGCAAAGAAACAAGGTCATCCCTTTAACTTTTAGGACTTATCATCAATGAAAACTTGGTTAACCGTTTAGTATATCAGGAACTGCAACCTTCTGTGCATGCTTCATGTGTTGGGGATTTTGAATTAGAAGGACAGTCTTTATTAAAATGGCTACATTGCCAACAATATCTTATTGTTCTTTTAGCATTCATAAATTCAGTGTAGCTTATTGTTCTTGCAGGGTTTTCATATTTAGGGGAGTCTTTAGGAAATTCAAAGCCACAGATAGGACATTCAAATGGTTGTAAATGTCTTGTCACACCAACACCAATTAAGCCAAATAGAGCGCCTGCAGCAACTTGTTTTGTAGCTGACGCACCACGTTTTTGAGCATTCACCATACGTTTACATTGTGGGCAATATCTCATATTTGCCAATTTATCACCTCCAATTTCTAATAAAGCTGATAGTGTGGTTAAATATTCCAAGGCTTTGTTATTATCAGCCTATTTCTACGCTTTGCCGATTTAAGACTTTTTAACTCCAAAAATAACCATGAGACCGCCAATTGCAACTATGACAGCGGCTATGATAATGCCCCAGAAATAAGAGCCTATTTCCGAAAGAATGTTAACTGTAGTTACGGTATGCTCCATGTGGACACCTGCGAAATAGCCAAAAACGAAACCAACAGCAATTAGAACAACGCCGACACCAGCAACTATTGAACCGTAACCCATGATTTTTGTATTTGGGATATTGCAGTATTAAGGTTTTGCATCGCTAAGCTGTTTTTTTCTTTGCGGTTCTTTTTCTTTTAGTTCTTTTCGTAAGTTCTCTAACTGTTGTTTAATTTCTCTTTGTTCCAATAAGACTTTATTCAAGATTTCTATTGACTCATTGCCTTCTTCACTAACTGCAAACCATCTCAGGAAAAATATTCTGAAAGGCTTTGAAATAAGCACAAGTGCAAAGAGGAGTAATGCCCAAAGCAAGGTAGTAACACTAAATAATATTGGAAAAGAAATGAAGTTATCACTGAAAATACTCTGAAAACTTAAAGCAATAATAGATGTTGCCCCTATTCCTAGCGAAATAAAAATGCAAGCTGCTGCAATATTTCCGATTTCTTTCTTGCTAAGTTTATCTCTTGGCATGTTTAGCTATTTTCTACGCTGTGCAGATTTAAGACTTATCATGCTTTTGTTAAACGAAAACAGCTATGCCTTGCAAAATCATTCCTACAGCTAAACAGACTAAAACAGGAGTCTGTTCCTTTACTAGTCTTTTCCATCTTTGATAATCAGTTTCTGCACTTTTCATTATGTCAGCATCATGCCATTTCTTATAGTTGAAGATATTTGGAATAATGTCTCGACCAGCCACATATAAAGAAGGAATCTCTAGAATCAGTCCTGCAATTATTAGCACTTGAGCGATTATTATCATGCTAAATCATTTCTACGCCGTACAGATTTAAGATTTATCGTGCTTTCAAAAAGTCAAAAAATTAAGGCGGTGGAGGCATTTCGTGGCTATTAGGTGGTAGAGGTGTTCCTATTTTCAGAGCTTTTCGCTTTTCATAGATTTTCTGTTGAATTTCTTCAATATCTCCATAGTCTAATGTTTGAAAAGTTTCATGCTGCATAATGTTATAGTTGTCTTTGTAGTCTATAGTCAATGAATCTCTTTTTTTCTTAAAGAGTAAACCCCAAAAGCCAATCATAAATACTCTGAAAGCAGTAATTTCTTTATCTGTTATCAAATGGACATCTTCAATTTTATCAATGGGAATCGATAAAGAATATTTTTCCACGTATTGTTCAGCATTGTATAAGACTTTATCATCGTAAAGAGTTAAATGCCCTTTTTCTTGAAAGAACGTTCCCCCTCGTATTGTCAAATGCTTCACTCTGTACTCTTTCTCCTTCATTTTTTCGTACCCAAATAATCCCATGGCGCACTCTCTGCAGATTTTCTTGCCTTTGTATTCTGGAAATTCTCTCTCCTTCCCAAGAAACGCACAGAGGTTGTCTACGAATATCGGTTCCTCAATGTAGCCTTTTTCAAGTTGGCAATTCCAACTTTTTTCTTCTTCCCCTGAGTCTAATTCTTTCCCACATTTTGCACATTGAACCATTTTTTCCCTTCAGATGCTATTTACGCTATGCAGATTTAAGACTTATCTTTATGAAAACTTGACTAATTTAATAAAAAATTGTTAAAGGGGAAAAAGAGAATAGTTAGCTTTTCCCTTGTCTTGGCTAAGTTGGAAACAGAAAAATTGTCTTAACCGTGACTGTGAAGAAACTACATTGTTCTTGGGGCTTTACATTCAGGGTTAGCGCATACCATAGCTGTATCATCATTATTAACGAATCGGCATTAGGACATACCCACGAAAAATTTAAGTTCACATTAGAAGCCTCTTGGCTGGATTTTGCATGGAAAACTGAAAGGTTAAAATGGCTCAGGCTGCTTCTGCCATAGGGAAATGGTGTCATCAATGGAGAAATCGTCCGTTGCGCTTGTCAAGGGCGAGCGGGGACACGAACCCGTCTTTAAAGCCCTAGACCTGATCGATTACAAGTCAGCCTTGGCAGGGTACAGCAGGGTTCTCATAAAAGTCAACTTCATAAACACCCAAACCTGGGAAAGCGGAGCCACAACCGACCCCACCGTTGTAGAAGCGATAATCCTCAAACTCAAAGACCTACCCGTCGAAGTCAACGTTGTCGAATCGGACGCCACCGTAACCAGCGCAGACAAAGCCTACGAAGCCACAGGCATGAAGGAAATGTGCGAACGCAACGGCGTCAAATTCCTGAATTTGCGCTACGAGAAGGACAAAGTCAAAATCCCCATCCCAGAAGGCGAAACCCTGAAAAGCATCACCGTGCCGCGCATCGTCATGGAATCCGCCATCATAAGCGCAGCTAAATTGAAGACGCATACGGCAACCAAAGTAACGTTAGGCATGAAGAACATGTTCGGGTTGCTGCCTGACAAGTTCAAGGGGAAATACCACATGAACGGCATAAGCAAAGTCATCGTTGACATCAACACCGTCATCAAACCCGCCCTGACAGTTATCGACGGGTTCGTCGCGATGGAGGGCAGGGGCCCAACCGACGGCACACCCGTCAAGATGGACCTGATAATCGCGGGCAAAGACGTCGTCGCCACAGACGCAACAGCCGCAAGAGCCATGGGATTCGACCCCCACGAAATCAGTCACATCCGAACCGCCGCCGAGAAAGGCTTAGGCAACATCGATAACATAGAAATCTTAGGCTCAAAGCTTGATGACGTGAAAAAAGAGTTCAAACCAGCTAAGTACCGCTAGTACCGCTGCAAAGAAGAATAAAAAAATGGAGATAGCTTTGAAGCTATCGTGGAACGTTCTTCGAGCTTAGGCTTTTTGTTTCGTTTGCAGCTTTGCTCTGTAGTAGATTAGGAAGCCTGCTGCGCATGCGACTATGGCGCTGAGTGCTCCGTAGGCTGATTCTGGAAGCACAAATATGTATCCTGAGACATTGATACTATATGACGACGTTAAGTCTATGGTTGTTCCGATTATGTCTTGAGTACCTCCTTGCCCAGGTATTTGAGTTAGGTCTAAGAATTCTGGCCATACGGTTTGGGTGTGGGCTGTGAGCGTGATTATTGAGCCATACGGCGCGTCTGGTGGGACTGTAACGCTGACTTGATCTACTATTCCGTCGCTGGTTGTAAAGCCTTCCGTCGGGCTAACGTATGCTGAGCCTAATGGTGTAGACAGAGTCGAACCTGGAGGTGTAAGCGTCGCGCTGAAATCGATCCGGACGTTTGTTCGTGCTGGACTGAGTGTTACTTGGAAATATACTGTTTCACTTGGATTTGCCGATATAGGGGATGTGGAGCTTGTGCTGGGTGATAACGTTAATGTGCTGCCTTGTGGATAGGCAACGTTCAAATCTTTGACTTCATTTTTCAGGTTTGCTGCAACAGCCATAATCGTAGTGGGGTCTAAGTAAAAGTCAGAGTATTGTCCGGTATTCGGGTCAGGATATTGTCCATAGAGTTCCCAGATTGCAACTTGGTCAATTGCTGCGCTAGTGCCGTCGGTTGGGGTGTCCCAACTGAGAATATAGCTGATCGCGTCAAATGCCGGAGTGTCTGGTGCTGCGGATTCGTCTGCTGTGTAGCTATTGCCAATGCCGATTGTGCCGCCAGGCGTTAAACAGTATGCTTCGCCTGAGTATTGCTGGTTACTGCCAGTTGTTATGGTGATTGGAAATGCTCCAACCCAGTAGCTGCCTGCTTGGACGGCTGTGTCGGTCGTAGGTGATCCAATATATACTGAAACTGTTTGCGCATAAACTGTTGCGCCAATTGATGCTGCCATTAGCACAAGAACTAGCGTTGCTAATAGTACAATCTTCTTCGTACGAATTTCCCCCTCTCTCTTTTCCTATTTATTTTTTTAGTTGTGAATCCTAATTGCGATCTTACATATAAGATCATATGGATTACAAACTAGTGTAACGAACCTGAGATTATTTTTTACAAAAGAATAATCCAGCAGCGGAATTTTGAAAACCGAGAAAAGCAGCAGGGCCGAAAGCAAACATTTACGAAGATTTAATTGCCTGAAAGGTCAGAATCCTTCGCCATTTGGCTGGAAAGGTTTATTTTGATGCATCCTTTATTGTTGGGAACTTGCTGACGGATAACCATTATCCGTTGGGATGTGGTCCCTTTGTGGACTGAACCGTAAGCATAAACTGCATGGAGGAAAAAAGAAAAATGGCATACAAGTACATAGCTCAAGAATGGGCAGACCGCGAAGACTCCTTCGTCAAAGAACTCAACAGGCAACGCATGGTCCAATGGCGCAAACAGCCAGTAACCCTACGCATCGAGCACCCGACACGACTTGACAAGGCACGCCAACTAGGCTACAAAGCCAAACAAGGCTTCGTAATAGCACGCACGAGAGTGCGAAGAGGCGGACTGCGAAAGCTCAGACCGCGCTCAGGGAGACGACCCAAACGCATGGGTGTCGCCAAATTCAAAGCCGGCAAAAGCATCAGGCTCATAGCTGAAGAACGCACGGCAAAAAAGTTCCCCAACCTGGAAGTTCTGAACAGCTACTGGGTTGGCGAAGACGGAAAACACAAATGGTTCGAAATCATCCTAGTTGACCCGAACAGTCCAGTCATAAAATCCGACAAAGACATCAACTGGATCACGGAGAAGCAGCATGACGGCAGGGTCTTCAGAAGCTTAACAAGCGCAGGCAAGAACGTCAGAGGCTTAAGACACCGCGGGAGAGGCGCAGAAAAAATGCGACCGAGCCACCTGAGAGGCGCAAGACACAAAGAACTACAAAGGTGGTAAATAAAATGCAGAAAATCAAAGCAACAATAACCAAGCGAAACGGCAAGAAAAGCACAAGCAGAGGATTCAGCAGGACCGAACTGCAAAAGGCAGGCTTAACCAAACAAGACGCAGAAAAAATGGGCATACCGCTCGACCAAAAACGCAAATCGGCACATGACGAAAACGTTGAAGCCTTGAAAGCGCATGCGGAAAAAGCGAAGGCAGAAGCGAAACCTAAAGAGCCAGAAACCAAGCCGACCAAAAAACCAAAGAAAAAAGCTAAAAGCTAGAAGCCCAAAGACACAATCGGTGTCCAATGTCTTCTAAACCGCCAATAGCCTACGTGGATATACGAGTCTTCGCACACGCAACGGAAGACCCAGAAAAAGTTCAAACTGCCGTGAGAAACCTGCTGCCAGAAGAGCTGGCTCAAACCATCCTTTTTCAAAAAACCGTTTTAGAGGGGCACCATGGAAACCCCATCATTCTTTTTACCGCCAACTTGACGGACAAGAAACTGCTTCCGAAGGCGTTGGAAAAAATCGGGTTAGGCTTAAACTCGCTGGACAAAGAAGATTTATGCAGCGGCTTGAAGCTGCATCTGGAAAAGAACAACCTTTACCTGCGTTTCGACAAGCAATCAGCCTTTTTGGGGGCGTTCAAGTTTACGCAAAACGACCCTATCCACTTTAAAATTCATTTCAAGAATAAATCCTCTGAGCAAATAGCTGAAGTATGCCAGACTTCTGGGTTGCTGCCATGACACGAACCTTCGTCAACCTCCATTTACGCGCCAACCCCGCAGATCAACAGGTAACCCAAAGGCTAATCAGCAGAGCCGCACGCTTCGGCTACAGCCAAGTATCCATCCCGCTCGCTGCAAGACTGAAGCAAGATGAGTTGGCAAAGCTCAAGGCGATGTGCGACGGTGCAGGGGTGGATTTGGTTTCTCGCGCTGATTTTTGTCCAAAATCGGAAAGTGAGTTGACACAGCTTCTTCGAAGGTTTAGACGCCATTTCGAAGTCATCTGTGTCTCCTGCGATAACAAGGATGTGGCTAGGCAAGCTGCTAAAGACCACCGAGTCGACCTGCTAAACTTCAGTAGCCTAGACTATCGTAAGCGGTTTTTTGACCGAGCCGAAGCCGAACTGGCAAGCGGCAGCTTAGTAGCCCTAGAAGTGGATGTTAAACCGCTCTTGGTGCTGGAAGGCCCGCCACGGGTTAGATTGATGAATAGTCTGCGTCGAGAAGTTGCCCTAGCACGGGAATTTAAGGTTCCAGTGGTGCTTTCCAGCGGCGTCAGCGAGGAGCGACTAATGCGCACGCCAAGGGACATGGCAAGTATGGCTTACCTGTTCGGGCTGGAGGAAGCCCAAGCTTTGGAAGCAGTGTCAACCAGTCCAGCCGCAATGGTCAAGCGTAACCGCGAAAAACTTAGCGATAGGTTCATTGCGCCAGGCATTAGCATAGTTAAGGAGGGCAGAGACCCATGAAGCGGGTAAAACGACGCTACTTGGCGTTGCAGATTGAACGTGAAGTCTTTCCGACTGAACGTGAATTTGTTGACGCGGTTTGGGGTTCGGTGACGCGGCTTTACGGTGAAGTGGGCGCGAGTCAGACAGGGTTGACCCTGATCGACTTTGACGCTGAATGGCAAATTGCGGTTCTGCGGGTTTCGTTGGCTGCTTTGAAAGTGGTCAGGGTATCGGTGGCCGCGATTACAAGCATAGCGGACAAGGAAGCTTCAGTGCGGGTTTTGTCTGTTTCAGGAACGCTTAAAGCCCTGTTTTCGCACGTAAAATAGCTTTTGCTTCGTTTATGTGTAAAGTTTTTCTTTACTTTAGACAAGACATTTTACTTTTATGTCTCATATTATCTTGAACAAATATACAAAATAGTTACAGAAACGTTTATCAACAGCATGCAAGGGTAATAATTGGCATTACATAAATACATAGAGAGAAGCAAAAAAGAGACAGAGTGGTGTAAAATATGGACTTACAAGACTACTATTTCAAGTTGCCCCTGAAAACGGAGCCTATAATAGACGACACCACGCTCCGCGACGGCATCCAAATGCCTGGCTTAGCAGCGGGACCCAAAGACTCCGCTAGGATAGCCCAGTTCCTTGCCGACATCGGCGTCGAACGCATCGAACTATTCCATTACCAAGAGCCAGACAAGAAAGCAGCAAAGCTCATCGCAGACCTAAACCTTGACCTTCGCGTGGCAGGCTGGTGCAGAGCCCTAAGAGAGGACATTGACAGCGCTGTCGCGTGCGGCTTCAAGGAGGTAGGCATTTCCCACCCTGTTTCTGAACTGCATTTTAAGGCTAAGTGGCCTGAAAAAACCAAGGAACAGATCCTAGCCAACATCGTCAACGTCGTGGAGTATGCCGCTAAGACATGTGGGCTTCGAACCTTCGTCCACGGCGAAGACAGCACAAGGGCGGACTGGGGTTTTGAGAGAAAACTGATTAACGCGGTGGCTGACGCTGGAGCCGAATGTTACCGCATCTGCGACACAGTCGGCATAGGCTTATCTGACCCGTCGGCGCCCCTGCCTAACGGCGTGCCAGCGAAGGTAATAGCCATCAAGAAGGAGACACGGATAGGCGCCATCGAGATTCACGCGCACGATGACTTCGGAAACGCGGTTGAGAACACTATGGCGGCGATAAAGGCAGCCTCAGGCGTATGGGACAAAGTGTACGCTAGCACTACTTACCTTGGCATCGGCGAACGCGCGGGCAACGCTGAAACCGAAAAAGTGCTCTTAAATCTTTACCTGCATTATGGCGTTAAAAAGTTCGAAGGCAAAACCCAGAAGCTCAAGGCTACAGCCGACTACATCGGCAAGGCAACAGGCTACGTCGTCCCGCCGAACAAGGCAATCGTCGGCGACTACGGCTTCGCTCACGAGTCAGGAATCCACACCCACGGCGTCCTGAACGACCCGTGGACGTATGAGCCTTACCCGCCTGAACTCGTCGGCAACGAGCGACGCTTAACCATCGGGAAGCAGTCGGGAAAGGGCATAGTCAAGCATAAGATAACTGAACTTGTAGGGGAAGAGCCAGACGACCAGACCTTAGCCGCGGTGGTTGAGCGAGTTAAGGACATCTACGCCAACGGCAGAAGGGCATCGCTTAAAGAGGAAGAATTCAAGAAGATCCTGCGCATCCTGAAGATCCTGCCAGAAAACAACAGTCATTGAGCTTCTTAGAGACGCGCTGACGCGGGGCAACTCCCGTAAAGCATGGATGGAAAAGAAAAAGCTGAGGATTTTTCCTACTTTATCTTCTTGTAGCAGTAGGGGCAGATGTTGTAGTCTCCCCTTATGGCGCGGTGGCAGTGTGGGCACGTTTTGCCGACAGCCGTTGGCTGCTGAATGCTGGGAGCGGTTGATTGACCGTAGCGGCTCGTCATGGTTGGCCTCGACGTTTGCGCTGATGAGCTGTAGCGGGACATGTATGAACTGTACCGCGGCTGATAGCTTGACGTTGATTGCCCATACCTAGAGGTTGGCGGGGCATAAGCTGGCGGAGGCTGAACAGGCTGAATTGGCAAAGGCTCCCGTTCAAGCAACCTTTCCCTCTTCGGGCCTCTGGTAAAGAAGAAGCCTAACGGAATAATGATTGCCAGGGCGACAACGACACCGACGACCGCCACCACTGTAGGCGACCAGAACCCACTGCTTTGAACGATAGGGGTCTGCGTAGGAACAAGGGTTGGATAGGTGTATGTGGTCAACTGGGGCGAACTCGGAGTTTCTACAGGAGTTGATGATGGTGCTGGAGAACTGGAAGTCGTGGAGGAAGAGGAACTAGAGCTAGTCACTTGAAAGATAGCGTCTACGGCTTGGGGTACCGCGTCGACGGCGTGAATCGTGACGGTGCCCACTGGCGCATTTGCTGGAATTTGTAGCTGTCCACTGATGGTTCCTGTTTGTGCTTGAACAGTAGTAAAGAATACGCCGTTGATGTAGATATTCGCGTGCGCAACGAACCCGGTGCCGAGGTAGGTGACTTCTGTGCCTGCTGGGCCACTATTTGGGGTCAAGCTTAAGCTTACTGTCGCCTTCACAGTTGGGACCACATAAGCCACTGTACAAAAAACAAACATGACAAGTACAACCATAGTAAGTGTTTGCTTCAGATTAACGTGCTGTTTCTCCAACAATAATCCCTACCATATGTTAGGGTTATCATTGTCTGCAGATTTAACTTTTGTGCAAAAACAGAAACTTCACAAGCTGACCCAAAAAATTCATTTCCAGCCCGTTTTGAGCCGAGTTCTTAGTTGTCGCCATTCTGGTTTTAGCTTTTGAAAAAGCGCGTGATGCATCTTCCCAATGAAGGCTTTGCTTAGTGACCCGAAAGATAGCGTTCGCTGGAGCGGAGATAAGTTTTGCAAAACCCGAAAACTGCCAGTTGACGAGGCTGATCTTAGAGGAAAAGTCGAGAAACTGGAGCGTTTGGTGGCGGCTTAGGCGTGCAGCCTATTGCCAGGTATTGAATCACGCATACTTACAAACGGGCATAGCCCCCATTTTTCAACTAAACTTCTTTTAAGCATTGCGCTTAGAACCAAAATGCCAAATAGCAGGGACAGAACCAAACTGGCAAATAATGTGGCGCTAGATTTCACTTAGACCCAAATTTGTCCACAGCCTTCGAAAATTGAAGCTGAAATGCGATTTGAGTCAAGCTTTTGGGAAAAAAGAGAATTTTTCGGTGCCTAATCAAGTTTTAGACGAAATGGGTCACGCCTGTGAGAATGTACTGGATTGCGATGGCGGCGATAAGGAGCGCCATGACTCTCGCTATCACCAATGATCCAGTTTTGCCGAGAAGCTTGTAGATTTGATTAATGAATCTTAGAATGACCCATGTTACAGCCAAGACCATTATAACTGCCAGAACGGTTATCATTATACCGTATGTTTGAAGGTCTAATATTGTTGTGGTAATTGCGCCGGGCCCTACAAGAAGCGGCATCGCGATGGGAACGGCGCCTAAGCTTTCAGGAGACTCAGCATTCTCGTGCATGCTGCCCGTTATTAAAATTCTTATAGCGATAATTAGAAGCAAAATTCCTCCTGCGACATAAAAACTGTCGATTGATATCCCGAAAATCGTCAAGATTCCTGTGCCCGTGAAAGCAAAGACAAGAAGCAAAATGACGCCGACAAGAGTGGCTGTGTTGAATATTTTCTTCCTTTCAATTTCCGTTGCATTTTCAGTTAAACCTATAAAGATGGGTATGTTGCCGAGCGGGTCAACGATGATGAATAGAGCTATTATGGCTCTGGTTAACTCTGAGATTAGCTCCAAACTGGCATTCTCCAGAAGCAAGTTAACTTAAATGCTGATTCAATAAAAAGTTAGCGCTTCCATAGTGGTGTTAAGTCTTTCGTCATGTTTTTTACCGTGTTTGCTTTTATGTCAGGCTTAGGCAAACGAGAAGCCAGCCGTCAAGCTATTTATCACTACATTTTAGACCGAACTGTCCTTGGCAAAGGAAACAAACCCGCAAGTCACTGCGCTTTCTGAGCGAAGAAACGCTCCAGTTTGGAGTTTTCTGTTCTCCTGAGAACCTCAGCACAGGTTTTCGGGTCTAGCGCCTTGTACTCCAAACCAAGTGTGACCAGAAGTCTCTGCACGTCCTTGCCGAGGCTAGGAGCAACCAGCAGTGCACGCACTTCACGGTTGACTTTGGCTTTGATGGGTTCGATGTA
Source organism: Candidatus Bathyarchaeota archaeon (assembly GCA_963768345.1). GTDB lineage: Archaea > Thermoproteota > Bathyarchaeia > Bathyarchaeales > Bathycorpusculaceae > Bathycorpusculum. The sequence goes on from CAVYHL010000005.1 coordinate 660,193, forward strand.
CTTTGCCAGTTGTAGCGCAGCCTCTTTCGACGCGGTTCTGCGTTTCACTTCGATTATGACGAGCTTGCCGTTTTTATCTTCACCATATATGTCCACGAAGCCTGGTTCAACTTTTTTCTCCCAGCTAATCGGTTTGAAGCCATTCTCGATAAGCTCAGGCTTGAGTAAGATTGCGCGGTGCATGTCATCTTCCGATGCAAAAAGAGAGAAATCTCCTGAATCATCAAGAGTTAGGGCTGAAACCATCAGTACGTCCGTGAAGGTGATTTTCACGTTTTCCCTTGGCTTCTGCCTGACAGCGCGAACCTCAAGGCTGCCTTCGTCCGCTTGGACATGGAAGATGCTTCCTGAGGGCTGCCAATTGACTGGTTCGTAGCCGACTGGGCGGTGGACAAGGAGTGACCCGTCCGCCTTGATGATTAGGATGCGTTCGCCTGGCTCAAGCGTGGAGCTTGCTCTGCCAACGTAGTGCACGCTGCATGTGCCAGCGATTATGAGGGTTCTTCTTTGAGCGAAGGCTTTCTCGATCAGCGTTGCTGCCTCCGCCAGCGTCGGCAGGGTTAAGACGTTGAGTTTGTTTTGTTTTTGCAAGGTTTTTTCAGCCAACTATTTTAGACAGCGCTTGGGTAGATAAGATTTCTTGAAGGAAAACCAAGTGGCAGGCTGGAAAGAGAAACGCAGGGTGATGCGACGGTACGATTTGACGGCTGACATGTACGAGGAGCGGTACGCGGAGGAGCAGCGGGCAAAGTACGTGGCAGCAATGGAGAACGTCAACGTGGTCGGCGGCGCCGTTTTGGATGTTGGCTGTGGCACAGGCTTGTTTTTCAGCCAAGTCGCGTCCCGCGCAAGCATGGTTGTGGGGGTTGACATTTCACGCAAGCTGCTGCTTAAAGCCAAAGATGAGGCGAGAGGGGCGGACGAAGTTTTTGTCTTGCATGCTGACGCTGACCACTTGCCGTTTCGGGACGCTTTTTTCGATGTTGTTTTCGCGTTTACTGTTCTTCAGAACATGCCCGAGCCCTCGGAAACTCTGAGTGAACTCAAAAGGGTCATAAGACCAAGAGGAAACGTCGTGGTAACGGGCTTGAAGAAGGCTTTTCCTCTGAACACGTTCATGGATTTTCTTAACGGCGCTTCCATGCAAGTGGCTGCTTTTGTTGACAGAGAAGATTTGAAGTGTTATGTCGCTGTTCTAACCGTCAAGTGATTGGCTTCAGCTTCAAAGAAGGCTTGTGGGCTACGCATCCAAACCGCGGTAGGAAATGGTTAAATATTCACTCAGTGAAATTCTAATTTGACCTATTATGGAATTTTCAAAACAAACTGTAACCTTCAAGTGCCCCGACGGCGCTGACATGATTGCTCACGTTGCCGCTCCCAAGGCTGAAGGTAGCCATCCCACAATCATCGTAGTCCACGAAGCGTGGGGGCTAAACGAGCAGATTAAGGGCGTCGCGAACCGATACGCGGAACAAGGCTTCGTTGCCGTTGCTCCTCATCTTTTCAGCCGACAAAAGGACTTAACCGAGCAAGTTATCGAGAAAGCTATGATGCGCATGTGGCAAGTTCCGCCTGAAAAACGAAACGACCCAACTGCAATACAGGCGCTAATGGCGAGCCTCTCTGAAAACGAGCGAAAAATAGTCAACTTTTTCTTCACTGGACGAGAAACCGCAGAAAAAGCAATGACTGAAGACATTCTCAGCCTCGTAGCCTGCGTCAAAGCCTTTGAAAACGTTGACCCTGAACGACTTGGAATCACGGGTTTCTGCCTCGGCGGCGGATTGACTTACCAACTGGCAACCATGTACCCCTTCAGCGCCGCAGTGCCCTTTTACGGCGCGAACCCCAAGCCGCTTGACTCAGTCGCGAAGATCAGCGGTCCCGTCTTCGGAATTTACGCTGGCGAGGACCAGAGAATAACCTGCGGCGTTCCAGCCTTGGTGGAAAGCATGATTACGCACAAGAAAACGTTTCAGCTAAAGATTTACCAGGGTACGCAGCACGCCTTCTTCAACGAAAACAGACCCTCATACAACAAGGCGGCGGCTGAGGACGCTTGGGCTATGGCTTTAGCCTTCTTCAACAGGTACCTCAAGGCGACGCGATGAGCGACAACAAAAACGAGGCTGACTCAAGCCTTCTCTGGGACTGCTTCACTAACTGGTCATTGACCCTTGAAAAAACCCGGGGCAAAACTTCAAAAAACAAACAAGAGAGAAAAACGTCCCCCTTGCCAGCGATCTGATTTGACTGTTTCTTGCCCTTACGGGGGCGCTTGACGTTTTTTCCATGTTTTTTGCCAAACCGTGAACGTCATCAGAGCCAGCACAAGAGTGACGGCGATCACTGGGGCTAAGACAGAAGAAGCACGCAAAAGATACGCGACACATAGGATGACCACTGCGCCCAGCGCAAGCACTGGGGAATCGCCGACTAGAAAGTCCTTCCAGAACGCGAAAAAGCCTCGAACTGCTTTCCAAACCACGCTTGATGTTTTATCATGAGGCATTATGCAGCAACCTCCATGCCGCTTTCGTAAACGCGCCTAAAGTAGGCGATTAACCCCAAGGTCGTCAGGAAAATTATCGCTAGAAGCACCAGCAAGAACGCGTCGCCTAGAGGCCATTGGACGCCGACTCCTTCGCCCATCCAGAAAAGACCGAAAACGGTCAGCAGGTTGCCCACGCCCAGCTTCATGTAATTCTCGGGCACTCTAGTCAGGGGCTTCGCAACCGCGGCAGCTAATGCTACCATTGCAGCTACGCCGACAAAAGCCCCGAGCGCGGCGGTTCCCAGTTGGTCGCCACTTCGGTAGCCTAAGCCGAAACTAATCACAATCATGACGACTTCCATGCCCTCCAGAAGCACACCCTTGAAACTGACCGCAAAAGCCAAGGAGTCCCGTTGCCCTCGGATTCCGCTCTCCTTGGAGAGAGCCGCCACCTCTTTGTCGTAAATATCGTGCTCATCATGAGCCGCCTTGAAGCCTGTCTGGCGAAGTATGGCTTTAGTGAGCCACTGTAGCCCAAAGATAAGCAGAAGCGTTCCAACTACCGTCCGCAGAACATCGAGCGGAACATATCGGATCAGCGCGGTGCCCACCCCAGCCACGATCACTGCCAAACAGGCAAGGGCAAGCAATGCACCCTCAAACGTGGAGCGCCAACCTCTTGTAATGCCTGCCGCCAACAGAATAGTGAGAGCCTCAGTTGCTTCAACCATGCTTGCCAGCGCGACAGTAATAAACAAGAGAGCCGTGCCTTGGTCAATCATGGAAAGTCACGTTTCTTGTTTGCGAGAAGCGTTCCCGTTTGTTTGCAGCCGTCTTAATCTCACCGTTTCTTAGACGAACATGTCTTGCGGATTAACATATAAGTTTTTCAGGCAGTCTCGAGAATCAATTTCAACGCCTAAGCGCGAAAAAGGCTGCCGCAAGTTCCGCCGCTGCAACGCCGCCCATAGCAAGAAGCGGAAAAACGTGGCTGAACGTCGCAAGAAACGTGGCTGCGTACGCTGCCTCAGGTGCCAGTACGATGAGGACGCCGACGGTTAATTTCTCAAAATCGTTGACGACTGAGGCTATTTTGCCTTTGGCTGCGGTTCTCAGGAACAGTTTGATTTCGAAGACGCTCGCTGAAGCCACCGCCATTATGATTAAGAAGGGAACAAGAATCGTGGACGGCGAAGTCAACGGCTTAAACAAGGATAAGACGGCTAAGGCTAAGGGTACGGGAACGTAGGTTGCGGTGGAAATCAGCGCCTTTGGAGCGATGATTCCGCGAGAGTTGACTGGAAGAGTCTTGGTGTATTCCAGCCCTTTTCCCTCCGCGCTCAAGAGGGCAAGCGGCAAAAACAGCGCGAAGATTGCGCCCAGCCCTGTGCCGACTAGCACCAGAACTGTTCGCAGCGTTCCGAAATTAGAGTCCAACAGGGTCACGATGACGACTTCCAGCACGGGGAGGGCGAAGAAGAAGGCGGTAGCTGGGTTTCTGGAAGCCACCTTAAGGTCTTTAGAAACGTAGCCCAGCAGCGGACCGCGCGGTTTGACTGAAAAGTCGCGGGCTGTTACCCTTGCTACGTTGATGCCGACACCTTGGCTCACGCGTCTCACGGTTCCTAAACTCCATTTGCCAGCGAAGATTGCGAGCAGCCCGTACCCGACCATGGCAATGGAAGCCGTCAGTAGTGTTCCAAACGCCACGTATGAATGAGCCGCGCCTGTAATGACTATGCCCGACGAGAATGGATAAAGAAGACCCAGCAATAAGCTCCAAACATGCCCAGCGCCAAGAAGCACACCCTGCAGGTTAGGCACAATGTACAACGGAAGGCTGAACAAAAAGCCCACAGCGACAAGCAGCATGCCCCACATCAAAATGAAGAACAGCCGCAACGCCGTGTTAGCCTTTGACCTGCCTCCCCGCATCATGTTCTTTTGGAAGATTCTGGAGAACCAGAGGGCGACGGCTACGGCGAACAGCGCATTCATCGTGGAGGCTAAAAGCATTATCAGGGTCGCGATTGGCGAGGCTGTCAGGTAAGCCACCAGCACGACTTGGCTGATGATTGACCCCGCCACCATGTAGTCAAAAGATCGGATGAAGGAAAACAGTGTGACAATGGAAAAATCATCCCGACCCAGAGGCATGGTCGACAGTAGAGCTGATGATTCCACGCTCATGAACGAGGAAAGAGTCTGGATTGTGTACAGCGCAGTGAACCCGAAGGTGACGGCTAAGCTCAGCGAGACTGCACTCGTCAAGCCGAACGATGAACCCCCAAGAAACAGCGAGAAAAAGGGAGCCAGCGCAACAACAACGTTGAAGACAGCCACGACGCCTTTGTCGAACTTGGCGATTCTCAGCGCCCTCTTTGTTAGTTCAAGGTCATCTTGGGCTTCCTTGCCTTGGTTGTTCCTTCCGAAGGCGCCCCACCACATGCGTCCTCTTTCCTCAGCGAGTGAACGATAAACCATTTCTCTGTAGTGCACAAGACTCAAGCGCCAAGCTTCAGCTAACTTCATTCTTGAAGAATGCCTCCCTCAGCATCCTCATGGTGTCGGCAACCTCAGATTCCTCATGGGTCAGCTTCAGGAAGACTTCTTCCAGCGTGCCGCCTTTGCCTTCAGTTTTGCCCCTGAGCTGTTCAAGGGTGCCTTCAGCTATCACGTTGCCATGGTAGATTATGCCGATTCTAGTGCAGACCTGCTCTGCTACCTCCATGATGTGTGTCGAGAACAGCACTGCGCCGCCTTTCTGGGCGTGAAACGAAACCAGCTCCTTGACGATGCGGCTGCTCTTGGCGTCCAAGCCGTTAAGTGGCTCATCAAGCAGCAGCACGGGCGGCTGATGGACAAGTGAGGCGATCAACGCGACTTTCTGCTTCATCCCTAAGGAGAGAGTGGCTATCGGCGAGTCGAAGTACTGCGCCATGTCAAAAGCGTTCGCGAGTTGGGCAACCAACCCGCTTGTGGCGTTTTGGTCGGTTTTCCTGATGGACGCGACGAACTCCAAGAAATCCCTCGGAGACAAAGAATCGTAGACTATCGGGTTTTCAGCCACGTACCCGATTCTTGACTTAACCTCAATCGGGTTTTTGACGGGGTCAAACCCAGCGACTTTAATCCAGCCTGAAGTAGGCTCTAGCAGACCAAGGATGGTTTTGATGGTTGTTGTCTTGCCAGCGCCGTTCGGGCCGAGTAAACCGTAAATTTCGCCTGGCATAACCCGTAAGTTCATGTCATTTAGGGCTTGAACTGAGCCGAACCGTTTGGTCAGTCCTGATGTTTCAATCAAGGGCTCAGAATTGGAAGGGAGTTTTCTCTGCAATTTTACATCGCCTGCTTGGGAAATAATCAGTTATCTGTTCCTTAGACAAGTTATATCTTACTTATTAACAATTCATATTCAAGCTACTTCGGAACCCTGCACGCCACAACCCACAAGCGGTCTTATGGACTTTCGCTCTTGCCATGTGTCTTGCTTGCTTTTTCATTTGCCATACCAAAGCCAAAGAAGGCGAAAAACGAAACGATCGGGTAAAGCCACATCATCGCTATCCAGTATGCTTCTGGAAGCGTTAATCCAAAGTTCAGAACCTGAGAAACATCATCGACGCTGATCAGGAAAAGGGCAAGCGCGAAGGCTATAAGCGGCAACACCGTTTTGGCGTTAAACTTTAGGCTTCCATTACCTTTCACTTGGCCGTAGACTAAGAAAATCAGGATCGTGGCTAACGGGTAGATGACATCCATCACAGGCCAAAGTGCATGCCCGAAAATTGTGTCTAGATTGCCGATGGTTCGACTTGTGTGGTCATCGCCGAAAGTTAACATTATGACGAGCACCCCGAAAAGCAACGCTAAGACTTCACTCTTGAACTTTAACTGCAACGTTGAGCACCTTCTTGTTTGGGCACCTACAATTGCCGCTCTGAGCAATCTACCTTTCGATGGAGAAAAACTTCCTTTCCATGTAGATATTTGAGTAAAGCCTTTCTCTTATGGATTATCGATGCTCCCTATGCTGGCACAGAAAAGAACGGCAGCAAGCCTTTCAAGCCAAAACCTGTTCACTGTCAACCGTCAACTCAAAGTCCACTGAAGGCTGGCTCGACTTAACCTTGCTGAAGACTGAGAGTCGGTTCTCGAAGGCTGTCACTAAATCATCCAGCAAGATGTACTGCATTTCAGACGGCAACGCTTTGATTCTGTCGCTGAACACTTCAGCCATTTCGTTCCTGAGCGCTTTTCTATCTTTAATGTTTATTTGCTTCGACAATTCTCGTTCCTTCTCATAGTACATGTGTATGCAGGTGTAATTGTAACATCCCATAAAAGACTCTTATGAATTGAAAAACAACATTGAAAATTAAAAACTTGCGTAAATACATGTTGGAAAACAGGAAAATCCTAAAAATCAAGAATATGCGATGTCCCCTAAAGATGGGAAAACGGTTCAATCCTGTTCTGTCGCATGGAAGCAATAAGCACTAACGTGTCAAATTGTTTTAATAACACGGTTTTCAATAGTTAGGGACGCTCAATTTAGAGGCATAGAAAGATTAATGCTGATCCAAGAAGTTATACTTGAAAATTTCATGAGTTACGAGTACGCTAGAGTACCGTTTAAACAGGGCGTAAACGTCATCGGGGGACCCAACGGGGCGGGAAAATCCTCGCTTCTATTAGCGATATCCGTTGGTTTAGGTCAAACTTACACTGAACGCTCAAGGAAGCTGAGTGACTTGATCAGGTGGGGAAAGGACCAAGCCCGAGTAACGCTTATCTTGGATAACAGCAAGCAAGGCATCAAGCGTCCAGTGCCGAAATACCCGAAAGACCAGCTTTTCCTCACTCGCGTGCTTCGGCGTGACGGCAAATACTGGTTTGAGCTTGAAAATCGGGCTGCCAACAAACAGGACGTTGAACGCTTGCTGGGCAGGTTCGGCGTTGACCCTGACAACATGCTAATCATCATGCACCAGAACATGGTTGAACAATTCACTGTCCTCAGCAACGTTGAAAAACTGCGGATGGTTGAGGCAGCTGTGGGGCTGGAGCCTTTCCGCGAGAACGTTGTGCAGGCGAAAATCAAGCTTACCCGAATTCTCACACAGGAAGAGTCCGTGACTAAGCTTTTAGAGCAGGCGCAGCAGACGCTCAATTACTGGCGAGAACAGTACGATAAGTACCAGGAGAAAAAGCAGCTGCAGATTAAACGGCGTTTTCTGGATCGGGAATTAACTTGGGCGGAAGTGGAGAGGCGAGAAGGCATAATTAAAAGTCTGCAGGCGAGCCTCAACAAGAACCAAGACGCCTTAGACAAGATTGAAGCTGAAAAACAGGAAGTAGCCAACCAACTGAGCACTCATCAGAGTCAAAGTGCAACGTTGAGGGGGAACATGAAAGCCGTTTTTAACGAGCGACTCAGCCTTGAGCGTGAAATCGCCGAGAACCAGTCCACGGCGTCGCTGATCAGCCAACTGCTTGAAGAAACCGAAATGGTGGAGCAGGCGATCCAAGCCAGCAAAAGCCAACTGAAGCTACTCAGAAGCGAAAACCTCAGGCAGATGCTCAAGAATTCAGAACTGGAGCTCTCCAGCGCAAACGAGCGGGTTAAGCAGAATCAGGCGGAAATGACTTTTCTGGAAGAGTCTGCCGGGAAAGTGTCTGACGAAATGCTGGAGCAACGGGTGAAGCTTGCGCTTCTGGAGTTTAAGCGGGCGAACGCGATCGTGAACCTGAAGGACATTGAAAAATCGCTCAAGGAAGCCCAAGAAAGCCTCAGCCAGACGATTCAAAAGGCGCAGGAGTCGGGTGAACGAATAGCAGCGATTAAAAGCGCTGGCGACATTCAAGACGAAATCCGCCTCACAGACGGACACTTGGCGGCGCTCGCCAACGTTTCAGAGGATATTGAACGCCAGTACGAGTCTTACTCGAAACTCTACTTGGAACTCAAGGAGAAAGCACAGCTTGTGGCTGAAAACCGCGAGAAAACACTTGCGGAAGTGAAAACTCGAATGCAGTCCTGGCGAACAGTCATGGAAAACCTCCTCGAAAGGGTAAACGTGGAGTACCAGCGAATCATGACGCAGACTTTGGCGGCTGGCGAAGTGCAGTTGTCGAACGCCCAGGACATCGAAGCCGCGGGCTTAGATATTCTGGTCGGCTTCAAAGGCGGAAAACCCATAGCGCTCGACGCGTACACGCAAAGCGGTGGAGAACGAACAACTGCAACAATGAGTTTTCTGCTGGCGTTGCAACAGCATGTGCGTTCGCCGTTCCGCGCAGTGGACGAGTATGACATTCACATGGACCCTAAAAACCGCGAGATGATCGCCAAAATCCTTCTCGCCGTCATCAAGGACGCAAACGCCCAGTACGTGGTCATCACGCCCAGCCAAATCACTTTTGCCCAGCAAGACGCCAACGTAATCACGGTTCAGAACCTGGAAGGAAAATCAGTTGTCCGAGAGGTGGCTGCTTGATGCAGAGGGCGAAGGCAGCGAAGGTTCTGGGTAGGGAAAGGCTTGAACGTATAATTGAAATGTGCGTCGCCATCGAAAACCGCACCGCTGAGCCCTTCACGTTGGACATTGACGAAATAATTCAGGTGATTAAGCAGTATTTTCCGCAGTGGCAGAACCTTGAAGAACTGAAACTTGACGCTGAAACTCTCCATCATCTAGCCACCGTGATCAAGATGCAGAGCGAATGGGTTAAGCAACGGTCAAATATGCTCTACACTGACCCGTTTCTTCTTGAGGAGAAAATCCTGAAAATGGGCAAGGAAGAAATGGTTGACGTTTTCCTCCATGCTTGGAGCCCGCTGGTTGAGTTTGAACAGGTTAGCCTTAACTCTTTAGCGCAGGGATTGCTGTACTGGGAAGCGTTGGCGCCCATTGCTGACCGATGGAAAGACTTCGAAGCAACTGAAACCGCAAACATTTATGCAAGCAGGGACGAGTTGATTAAGGAGCGCATCCTAAGCGACAGAGATTTCTCTGAAGAACTCAACGGTTACTGGCAAGAACTCAAAGAGTGCGTGGCAGTGAAAGGGCAGGACGGAAAAATCAAGTATTGGGATTTCGTCGGCGCCGACACTTACGAGCAAACGGTTCAAAGGGCGTTCTTAACCAGTTTCTTGGTTACTTACGGTTACGCAACCTTGGAAATCGACCCGTTAGAAGAGCTTGTCTTGATTAAGCCATTCGAGAAGCCGAGAACCGAGCCTTTAACGCAGCAGTCAACGTCGGTGCCCATAGCGGTTTCATGTGAAGACTGGCAGAAATGGAGAAGAGGCGAACTGGATTGAGCAGGAAGGGCGTTTACGGCAGCAAGATCAAGAAGGCAACCCAGATACTTTTTTACAAGCGGCACCTGAAGCCAGGCGTGAGAGGCTCTGAACTGCACAAGGAGTTGGGTGCGGATTACCCCAAAGTGCTCGATTTGCTCGACGATTACCTGAAGCCGCTTGATTTGCAGGTTAAAACGGTTTTCGAGGAGGAAAAAACGCCTGAGAAGCCAACGTTGGAGGAGCTGGATAAGGCAAGGTTCTACGTGGCGTTGCGCGGGGGCTTGACGACGAAGGATAAGCTGATTGGCTGGCGCATCGACGACTTGGCGGGGTTAGCCATAACCATCTCATACATCATCAGCAAAAAAGGGCAGGCGCCGCGGAAAGACGTTGAAAAACTGCTCGGCGAGAAAATGCCCAACTGGAAAATCGGCTTAAACATCGACCGCTACATCCGTTACGGATACCTTGGGCAAGACGACAATGGGCAATTGTTCCTTGACTGGCGAACAGGGGCAGAAGTGGACCAGAAAGCACTCGTTAACATGCTGCTCGCAAGCGAAACGCAAAAAGCAGAAGCCGCCCTGCCTCAAGAAGAGCCAGAAGAAGAAAGCGAATAAGACCTCCTGTGAAAATTTCGCCAAGAATTACGGCGGTTTCTCGATATGTCCGTTAACAATTTGCTTGCGCTGTTGCAATAAAGTTTAAAAGCGGCTTTCCCGTTCGTGCTTGGCTCTATCAGAGGCAAACGGCTCATGTGCGAATCGATCGGATGCCAGTTCAAAACATGCTAAGCTTGCCTCAAGATAATCGAAAAATTACGATAACAAAAGGAGGAAAAGAAATGTTGTCAAGAGACTGCGACGGATGCTCGCAGATGAAAGAATGCGGAAGACGCTACTTCATCGTTGAAAAAGGCAGGCTGCGTATACTGCCCAGACGGAACAGCCCACCTAATAGACGGCCTATAAAGCAGGCAGCAAAGAAGCGATTCGTCCTTTTTTTGTATGCTTCATTTTTCTGACACTAGACAGAACACACTTTTGATTGGAGTTTTAACTTGGCAGGAAACGCGACCGCCCTAAAGAAGGATGCAAAAATTCGAATAATCACAGAAGAAACAGATGATGCATTAATTGGTACGAAACTCGCAAGTTTCTCTCTACCTGGTTCCTAATTTTCATTCAGCTAAAGATTCCATGTTAACACTTTCTTTTTTGCTTAAACTACGCTAACTTGCTCGGTGCGCACTACTGCTCTCGTTGAGGATAATTGTGCTTTTTATTAATTTATTTGATTCGTCGCTTATGTTGCTCTGGCCTATCGCTTTAGTAGTTATGGATTTTCTGCTTTTCCCCTTATGTCATCTTATAAAATTGCCTTTTATCGTAAAAAATGGCATTTCTATTCGGCATTTTTGTTAATTTTACAAAGTCTTAAATATAGAAACAAAAGGAGAACTTACTCACAAAAAATAGGAGAATAAGAAAAATGAACTTTAGAAAGAGCAAAACTGCAATTATTGCTATCAGCATATTGTTAATGCTTTCAATGTCTGCTTCCTCAATGCTTATCCCGAACGCTAAAGCGGCAACAGGACCAAACGTACCAACCTACGCATACATATCCGTTTCAACCAACCCAGTCGGCGTCAACCAAAATGTAGAAGTTATCATGTGGCTAAACATCGTACTCCCAGGCGCAGAACCAGGAAACCCAATCCGATTCTCCAACTACAAACTCACGATAACAGCACCAGACGGAACAAACACATCAGTCCCATTCACAACCGTCGAAGACCCAACATCAGCAGAAGACTACTCCTTCGTACCCTCCACAACAGGCACATACACGTTGACCTTCACCTTCTCAGGACTGACATACACCTGGACGGGTTACCCAGGCGTATTCGGTGGTTTAGTTAATGTATACGACGGCACTTACTATGAACCCAGCACAAAATCATGCACCCTGACCGTCCAATCAACCGCAATACCCGCACTACCCCAAACTCCGCTTCCAACAGCTTACTGGACACGGCCAATATACGGCGAGAACAGCGCGTGGTACACCGTTTCGTCAAACTGGCTCGGTGACGGCGCACCTGGATACACAGGCTTCGCAGGCACCTACAACCTCGGAGGCAACGGCGAACAATTAGCCGGAGCAAATGACGTTGTAGGATCACTCACCAGCCACATAATGTGGACCAAACCAATCGGCCCAGGCGGAATAGTCGGAGGAAACCAAACCTCAATCGCAGGAGACTCATACTTCGAAGGATCAGCATACTGCCAAAGATACATGAACCCGATAATAGTCGACGGAATGCTCTACTACAACCCACCACTATCATTCGCCGACGGAAACACTGGAAACCTCACCTGCGTTAACCTTCAGACAGGCGCAACAGTCTGGGTAGGTCCCCAAGTCCAAATAAGCTTCGCCTACATCTACGACGTTCAAGACCCTAACGACCACGGAGTTTACCCGCCAATCCTGTTCACAGCCGGCTTTGCACAAGCTTATGATGCATTCACTGGACAATTCTTGTTCAGCGAAACTGGCGTTCCATCAGGCACAACCATAATGGGTCCCAGCGGTGAAATGCTCAAACTGTCACTCGTAAACCTCGCACCAACCGAATATGCTGGGATGGGTCCTTATGGTCCGATATACACTCAAATAGGACCTTCACAGTGGTACCTACAAGAATGGAATTCGTCTAGGCTGTGGGGATTCGACTATTCAGGTGGATCTACAGTTCCACCAGTCGTTCCACTGATAAGCGTTCAAGATGGTCGTTCAGCAAATTGGCCCGGCGGCGATATCACAGTATTTACCTTCGCTGGTCCAGTACAGGAGTGGCTTCCGAGCATGTATGACTTCAACGTTTCAGTGCCGTATCTAAACACTGCCGGTTCACCCACCGAAGTCGGAGCGATCTACAACGACCTGCTACTCTGCTACACCGGTTCTCTACCATCATCAGGACAATTCCTGTTCGCAGGCGGACAAAGCACTGCACCATACCAGTACGTCGCAATCGACACGGCAGGATTGACCTCAACATCGACAACTACGACGCCACTATGGCACCAGACTGAAACCGCACCAGCAGGAAACATAACCGTCATGGAAGCTGGAATTGACCCAGTAAACATGGTTTTCGTTGAAAACTGGAGAGAAACTCAGCAGTACGTAGGCTACAGCTTAACCACGGGCACGCACCTCTGGGGTCCAACCGTAGCTCAAGCGGACCTTGACTACTATGGCAGCCCAGCATCTGGCAGCTTAGCTAACGCTTTTGCCTATGGAAACATGTACAGCAGTGCATACGCTGGAATCGTTTACTGCTACAGTACAAAGACAGGCGACATACTATGGACGTACGGTAACGGCGGCGAAGGCAACAACACCGGCTCCGGAGTTGAAACTCCTTTTGCCCACTATCCAACCTTCGTCCAAGCAATCGGCGGCGACGTAGTGTACTTAGTCACTACTGAGCACACCCCTGAATCACCACTCTTCAAAGGCGGAGTTGCAAGTGCAATCAACGCTACCACGGGAACACTGATCTGGGCAGTTTCAGACTACACTGGCGAATTTGAGTACTTCAGTTACGCTGCGGCAGACGGCTACAACACATGGTTCAACGGCTACGACAACTCAATCTACGTCGTCGGCAGAGGACCAAGCCAAACCACAGTAACAGCACCAGACAGCGGCTTAGCCTATGGACAATCAGTGGTGATAAGCGGCACAGTGACGGATATTTCTGCAGGCACAACGCAAACTGAGCAGGCAGCCAACTTCCCAAGCGGTGTTCCATGCGCATCTGACGCAAGCATGGAGGCGTGGATGGGCTACGTTTACCAGCAGCAACCATGCCCAAGCAACTTCACCGGCGTACCAGTCACGATAAGCGTCACAGACTCTAACCACAACACCAGAGTAATCGGCACAGCAACAACCGACGGCAGCGGCTCCTACGGTCTAACATGGATACCAGACATCCCAGGCAACTTCACCGTCACCGCAACCTTCGCAGGCACCAACGGTTATTACGGGTCAAGCGCAGAAACACACTTTAACGTTATGAATGCTGCAGCCACTCCGTCACCAACAGCTGCACCAATCACAGGCTTCGCAACGACAAGCGATCTCGAGTTAGGAATAGCTGCAATTGCAGTCATCATAATCGTGATCGGCGCCGTACTGGCAATGCTGACGCTGAGAAAACGGCCATAAGGTGAAACATATGAACAAAACATCACCTTCCCCTTTTTTAGTCTCTAAAAAACCATGTGGAAACACAGGGGCTGAGAAGGCTCTGGTTAAATTAACGAGTACTGTCCAATCGCGATAGCATTTTCGTTTTTTCTCCTTAGATTTCCAGAGCTCAGCAAACCCTTCATCTTTCCAAAAAGCCAATTTAAACCTTGTTATTGGATAGTGTTTGATGGAGAGGTTCGGCTTGAACCTCTAAACATAGGTATGGTATCGTAGCTGCAGGCAAACTAGCTGGCTGCAAAAAACTGGACGCGTTCCTGAAACATTACGAAGGGATTGGCGGGCTCGCAGGGATTTGAACCCTGGATGTCCGGTCTCTGAGGATCATCAGAGATCTCCGGCTCCGAAGGCCGACACCTTAATCCGTGCTAGGCTACGAGCCCAACCTTGACTTGACAACACATGGATGGTGTTGCATTAAAGCCTTTACGAAAATTCTTATAAAGCAACATAATATTAAACTTGTGTCACCTTAAGCGGGCCGGTAGCTCAGCACGGCTGGAGCGTTCGACTGATAATCGAAAGGTCGCCGGTTCAAATCCGGCTCGGCCCACCAGCTAATCCTCGCTTTTCCGTTTCTTACGCGGCTGCTTGATTCTGATGCTGACTTCCACCACGCCTTCATCGGGATTCTCTGGTTCAGCCGCTTCCTCCTTCATTTCCAACGTAGGCTCCTGAGTTTTAACGGCTTCCTTCTTCTCTTCTTCAACTTCAGGCTTTGCTGTTATCTCAGCTTCATCTTTCTCAGCTGCTTTTTCGGGGGTTTCAGGTGGGGGCCCAAACGCGGCTTCTTCGATTTTTTCTCCCGCCACCTCTAAAGGCTTCAGCACGGCTGACAGCGTCGGATGCAGTTTTGGGTGCGGTCCATAGCTGGTGGCGTAAACCTTTGAAAGTTCAGCTCCGAAAAGCAAGATTTGGGTCAGCACATAAATCCAGATTAAAATGATAATCAGAGCTCCAGCCGCTCCGATGATCGTGGTTACAGTGAAAGTCTGAATGTACGCGCCTAGAATGTAGTTGGTTACGGTGAATGCAACGCCCGCCATTAACGCTGGAAACGCCACGTCCCTCCAGTGGACTTCTCGGTAGGGAAGAACCTTGTAGATTATGGCAAAAAGCAGCGATGACAAGCCGAACGACAACACGATTTGGGCTGTCGTGAGGGAAATCAGGGTTAGGGCTTGATCTATGGAGTAGACTCTTATCGCGCTGAACAAAGCCGTCGAAATAATGGTTCCCGCGATAACAATCAACCCGAGCAAGGAAACCAGAAGAAAAGGGCCAATCGTCTGCCTGATTCTGTCCAGTAACTTTTTGGTTTTAGGCAGCTTGACTTCCCATATCACGTTCATCGTGTCTCTTAGAATTGCGAAGGCGCCGATGGCTCCAGCTAAAGTAAACCCTACTGCCGTGATGGAAGACCAGACGGTGGAGAAGGGTGACATTGCACTTGCAAGCAGCTCCTTGAATAGTTCGGCAACCACTGGCCCCGCAAGCGAGCTTATTATCTGTATTAACTGCTGGGTGGCGGTGCTTTGCCCGGAGAACTGCGCAAAAACAGTTACTACAATCAGGAGGAGTGACGGCAACGGCAGAATTATGAAGAATGTCAAGGCTGCCGCTCTTATGGGTGCGTTGTCTCCAATCCACCCTTTGAATGAGACTTTAAATAAACTGGCAAGCTCTCTTCGGTTCATGGTTTAGCCTAAATAAGATCTTTTTGAAAACACTATTTAGAATTTCAATATTCACGGCTCGATATTTATATTGTGGTAGCAGGCGAGCAGACGAAAAACTCGAAAAGTCTAAGGTGGCAAGCAACCGCAAAGCTTAAAATTTCAACCCGACGAATAACCGTAACAAGGGGATTTGTTATGGCAACTGAAGATGAAATGCTATTAGAGCTGAAGAAAATTAGGGAAGCTGTTGAAAAAGGTCCACCACCCGTACCGCCAAAAGGCTTATGGAACGAATTCAAAGACTTCCTATCATCGTACAAAGTTCTTGGTTTAGCCGTTGCTTTCGTCTTAGGTTTGTATCTTGGTGCTTTGGTTAAGTCGGTTGTCGCAGACTTCATTATTCCGCTCTTAGGCTTAGCAATTCCAGGCATGTCAAACTTGGCTACATATGCAGTTTCGGTTATGAAGCAGTCGTTTTACATCGGCGACTTCTTAGTAGCTCTAATTACCTTCCTTGCAGTGGCACTTATAGTGTTCCTCATAGTGAAGGTAGCTAAAAGATGGAATATAGATTAAACCTTCCCTCTTTTTCTTTTTTTAAGAGTCATTTTTAAAGAATAGAAAGCGCTCGCAAAGCAAAGTAGTACCTTAATTTTAAAAAAGGCAATCGAAAAGAGAGTGAGAGGGTTTTTATTCTGCAGTTATTAGGCTTACTACAACCTTTTTTATTTTCTATTCTCTTGTTGATTATGAAAATTGTCAAACGATGGCATATTCTCTGATTGCGGCTCTAAGACGCTACCCTATTAAGCGAGGCTGAAGGTTCTTAGACTGAAAAGTATGCCGCAGCCGTCCCCTGAAGCAGTTTGGAGATTAAGCCAAAAAGAACTGTTAAGCCTGTTGGAATCAGGCTTTTTCACGCCGAAACCTAAAGAAATCCGTTTTTACGCGCCGAGCTTCACCTATTACAAAACAAAATATTACTGCTCTTCCCCGACGAGCTTTCCGACAATTTCCGTCACGGGAATGGCTTGCGCCTTAAACTGTAGGCACTGTGGCGGCAAAGTCCTTGAAACCATGCATCCAGCGCTCCAGCCGACTGAGCTTTTTGATTTGTGCTCGAGGCTTCAGCGCGAAGGGGCCGTTGGCTGCCTCGTCAGCGGCGGATGCTTACCCGACGGTTCTGTGCCTCTTGACGGCTTCATTCCGGCGCTTGAGAAGGTTAAGCGGGAGCTTGGCTTGACAGTCTTCGTCCATACAGGCATATTAAACGTTGAAACAGCCGTTGCGTTGAAGACGGCTGGGGTCGATGCGGCGTTAATCGACGTTATCGGCTCAGTGGAAACGATAAAGAAAGCCCTCAACCTCAATGTTACGCCGCAAAATTATGCTGACTCTCTGAAGGCCTTGGAAAAATCAGGGTTAAATTTTGTGCCACATGTCATTGTTGGGTTAAACGAGGGCAAACTGGACGGCGAATTAGACGCGCTCAGGATGATAAGGGAAGTTAAGCCGTCCGCGCTGGTGATAATTGCGTTCATGCCTATACGCGGAACAGCCATGGAAAAAACACCGCCTCCAAAGCCAGCGGACATCGCCAAAGTCACGTCAATGGCGCGACTGATGTTTCCCAAGACTCCTCTGATTCTAGGCTGCATGAGACCAAAAGGCGCAGCGCGTGGGCAGACAGACGTTTTAGCGTTAAAAGCTGGGGTGGATGCCGTTGCTTTCCCCAGTGAAGAAGCGGTGGAATACGCTGAAAGCATGATGTGGAAGACTTCGTTTTCTTCTTACTGCTGCGCTCAAATGTACTTGGACGCCACCTGCAAAACTAAGGAATAATCACTTTCCTGCTTGTTTCATCATTTTGCAGCTCAGTGCAATGGTCCACGCTGAAACTGCAAGCGCTGAAATGGTTTCAGGAATAGCCACGCCCGTCACATAGTTGAACGCAAACTGCAGAATCCAAGGCAAGGCCGCGACTAATCCAATTCCAACGGTGAAAGCTGCCATTCGCTTCTGATGTGAAAACGCGAAAGCGCAGGTTATGATGAACAGTGAAATTGGAGACAGCACAAAAAACGATACGGAAACGATAAAATGCGTTCCAGAAAAGCTTTCATTAAAAACGCCTATAGCAATAAGTGCAATGGTTGCAGCTGCGAATACGGAAGCCCCAACTTTACCGATGAAACTTTTCCCGAGATAGGTGAACAAGCCAAACACTGAGAAGATGAACCCCAAAAACCCACTTGAGCAGAGCCCAAAATTGAAAAGCGGTCCAGTTAAGCCTTTTGCTACGCCTAAATCGCTTAAGGCGTTGTTTATCCAGCTAAACTGTGGGTAAGACGCGACGGCAAGCAGAATGCAGGTGAACGCAAGTATGGGCGCTGCTATTCCCGCGGCTGCTCCTATTTTCTGTTTTGTGAGGCTTCCAGACGGCACCCCTTGTCCCTCAGCCTTAATGGCGGCTGGCTGCTTTAAGAATTTTTACCCCCGACAAAGCACATCAGAAGGTAATTAGGAAACTGTCCTTCGCCGGCTAAGCATAAGCAAATAAGGCTAAACATGGCATAAAATGGCTCATGAACGTCAAGGAAACATTCCACAACCTGACACAGGAAAACTGCAAGTTCCGCACGGTGTCAACAAGCCATCTGCCCGAGCTGCAACTGGAAATCGAAACCCGCCGAGATCAAGGTCAATTCGACTTGGAATTTGCTCAGACTTACTTGTGCAGGTTCAAGTTCAAGTCGCCAGACGAGCTGAAAGACGCGGAATCTCTTATCATCGTCGCGATGCCCCGACCAGTCACAAAGGCAACATTCAACTGGAGGGGAAAAAAGCGGTCTTTCATCCTGCCGCCGACTTACACTGCCTACGATGAGAAACGGCTTTACGTTGAACGCTTGGTGGCTGAAGCCGTGGGCAGGGAAGGCTACAAGATTGCCACGCCTCAGCTTCCGTTGAAGCTGCTTGCCAGCCGAAGCGGTTTGGTAGAGTACGGAAGAAACAACATAACCTACGCCAAGGGCATGGGCAGCTTCATGCGTTTAACCGCGGTTTACACAGACATGCCCTGTGAAAGCGACAATTGGCAAGAAGCAAAAATGCTCGAACGCTGCAAAAACTGTGAACTCTGCCAAAAAGCATGCCCGACTGGCGCCATATCCCCAGACCGATTTCTCCTCCACGCTGAGAAGTGCCTCACATTCCACAACGAGAAAGAGGGCAAAATCCCGTTTCCATTCTGGATTAAGCCTGAATGGCACAACTGCATCGTAGGCTGCATCCGATGCCAAGCTGCATGCCCAGAAAACAAGCCCTACCTCAACAACGTCGGTGAAACAGCCGAATTTACAGAGCAAGAAACGAAACTGCTGTTGGCTGGGGCGTCTCCCGCGGGAATGCCAGCGGAAACCGTTGCTAAGATGAAGGTTCTGAGCCTAATAGATTACAGCAGCGAATTACCCCGCAACCTAGGCGTCCTGCTCCAGTAAATTCATAGCGCAAATCAGGGAAAAAAGACCTAATTAAGACGCTTAGGCGAACGTAGAAGCGAAAGGTATATGAAGGAAAGTTAATGTGTATTGCTGGGTTTGCCGGTCAAAGGGCACGGGTTCCACCTGATCCCATTCCGAACTCAGAAGTTAAACCGTGTTCCGTTTCCAGCTGTAGTGTGGTCTTAGGCCACGTGAACCTGGGAAAGCTGGCAGCCCACTTTTAAAAAATCTGGTAGATTTGGCATAGATTTATAACTAACCTTTAATTGTTTTTGAGAAGTGGTGCAATAGTTGAGTCTTATCACAGGTGCTAGCGCATTTACACGTGTATTGTCGGCGGCGCTGCCGGTAAGTGCCAACCAGCTTGGCGGCGGCTCGAACAACTGGTTAACTTATTTGAGCCTTCTTTCTTACGTGTTCTTCATAGTTTTGATTTTCTACGGTCAAAGAATCCAGATGTACGTGATGATTCGAGAGGTAGAGAACTCGCTTCATAAACTCAAGTACATCAAGGAGGAAGGGCGAAAAGTCACGATTGAAGCCATAAAAGAAATCGGCAAGCCAACCTCTGACCCTTCTGCCCGTGTTGACCGCTACTTAGAGTACTTCACGATTGGTCCGCAAAACATGGACCCCGCAGGCATCGTTTACAAGCTTGACCACATCCTCGACGTAAGAGACGAACGGATGAAAGACGAAGTTAAGCTCATGGCACCAGCAAGCGACGAAGTTCAAGTGAACAACTTGGAAAACACTCTGGAAGCAGCCATGGCGTTGAACTTCATCTACAAAGTTATCAGGCACTACTACATTCAAGGAAAGAAAACGCTAAGCCTCTACGTCATAATGCAGATACAAATGATACTGCCGATGATCATGAAAGAAGCCGAGGCGTATGCAAGCGCCCTCAAAGCCTTCGCGTATGGTCAACCAATAGGCGACGGCGCTGGACCCTTGATCGCGGCGAAACTCATGCACGGCTACGAAACCCGCAAACTGTATAAAGACTGCGTCATGGCAACTGTTCCGTTTGCAGGACGCACCGCACTTGTAATCAAAGCTGAAGGCCCAGGCGGCAACGTGGGCAAGCCAGGCGACGCCGTTGAAACTGTCATCGAGGAAAACGAGGGCAAAATCGGCATGGTCATCATGATTGACGCCGGCTTAAAGCTGGAAGGAGAACCAGTCGGCGAAGTCGCAGAAGGAATCGGCGCGGCAATCGGCGGACCTGGCGTTGACCAGTACAAGATTGAAGAGAAACTGACAAAGTACAAGATCCCAATAAATGCCGTAATAATCAAGGAAGATATCGGAGACGCGGTGTCCCCGCTGCGCAAAGAAATCAACGACGCAGTTGACCCAGCCATTGAAAGAATCAGAAACGTCGTCTTGGAGCGAACCAAGGAAGGCGACAAAATCATAATCGTAGGCGTCGGCAACTCCATTGGAGTGGGACAGTAAGGAGGACAAGTCAAATGTCACAAAACCAACCATCAGCAACCACCAAGAAAATCTCAAACTACATAACCATGATTGTTGTTGTCGTTATGGCGCTTGCCGTAATCGCTATTTTGCTGGCAGTCAACCTTGCCTATACTGGTTCAACCTCCACTGGCTCAATTAAAGCAGGCGATTACTCAGCCGCAGGAATCCTTGCGATAATCGGCTTAATCGCACTAACCATGTCATCAGTCACACTTTTCCAGTCAAAGAGGCAAATAGCAGAAATGAAAATTGACATCCCCAAAGTGATGACAACAATCGGGTGCGTCACAGCAGGTTGCGCTGCCAAAACCGTTCGCGAATATCAACGCGGCGATTTCGTCTACAAGGAGCTTGACACGCCATGCGAAAAATGCGGTGGAAGACAGATGATAACTGCAATCTACAAGGAAGTCAAAGAGAAAGAAAAAACATACGGCGTCTAAACTGCCGTTTTTCTTACTTTTTTCTTTTTGTGAAGCGAACCGCGTACCTTTTTTCATCCAAAGTTTTGATGCGGCTGTCAACGAGCCCTTGCGCAATCGCCTCGCCTACTGCTTCATCGAAGGACACAGGCTGCGGGTCGGCATGTTTCTTCTTGACCAAGACGACCCAAATTTCATGGTACGCATCCTTGTTGCTCTTGAGAAAACGCGATAAATCCGCGATGTCCTTCGGCTCATAAGCTACTGACTCCTCAAGTGGCATCGCTTCAGGCTCCTAAGTCAAGACTTCACAGCCGTCTTCCTTTAGCAGCACGGTGTGCTCAGCTTGAGCCACAGGTCGTCGGCTTACTTCAACAAACACATGATAACTCATTATCGACTTTGAAGAAAGCAGCTCCTTGAACGCGGCAGCATGCTCCTCCTTGGGAACAACGCCGATTAGCCATCTTTCAGCAAACGGCAAAGTCCTGAAATTACCCTCGATATGCTTGAGCAGTTTCTTGGCGGATTCAGTCTTCACGGATTTTGCTTTGAGCAGACGGAAAATCGTCGCTTGTGGGCTGTCATCCACGCGGCCGTCCGCATCAGGCAAGGTGACGAATGGCTCGATGGCGTAGACTTCGCCAGCCTTAACCTTAGTCAGCGACATCGGTTGAGCCACGTTGGGAATAGATGTCCCAGCATGAATCAGGTACCTGCCAACTGAGTGCCCAGTAAGGTTGGAGATGGGTTTGAACCCGCGGTTCTTAATCGTGGTCTCTATCAAAGCGCCGATTTTTCCTAGCGACATGTCCCCGTGAATGTTTTCTATGGCTACCTTCAAAGCCTGCTCAGCCGTGTTCGCCATTGCCCTGCCCTCCGAGTTAAAACACGCTGTGAACGCGGTGTCAGTCACGTACCCGTCAACCTGGACGCCGAGGTCAACCTTAACCGTTGAGCCTTCAGGAATTCGGAGGGTGTCGCCTGGGGGTGAAGTGTAGTGTGCGGCGACTTCGTTGATGCTGACGTTGCATGGGAAAGCTGGTTTGCCTCCTTTCGAACGGATCAAGCCTTCCACTTTTTCGCAGACCTCTATCGCGAGCATGTTTTCCTTGACTTGGCTTCTCATTTCCTCCCTTGTTTCCCGAAGGATTTTTCCTGACTTTCGGAATTTCTCGAGTTCTTCCTTGTCGTAGGGCATGGCAAATCACTTGGCTGTACGGATTTGGATAATGCGGTGCATGCTTAAATGCGTAACCACAGAGACAAACTCTGCCATCGCATAAGTACACATTAAAAACCATTTGTAGACAGAAGGACAGAAAAAATCAGATGGGTAAAGCCTCTTGCTACCTATTGGCGGCTGCTTTACGCCACCTGATTACAGAAACTAAGATGCCTAACAAGATGGCAATCACGGCAGCCATAACTATCAGAGCGGCTTCCTGCCAGTTAAGCTGTGACACAAACGGCACGCTTCCATGCGCGCCTGTGCCGATCGAGGTTGGTGTACGGGTTGGGTTGGTGTAGGGGTTAGTGTAGTTAGTGAAGGGATTGTACGGAGCCTGCGTCGGAGTTGGATTGAATACATACGGCGATGGCGTTGATGTGGAGGTAGTCCCGCTGCCCATGATGTATGTTTCTATTGGGCTCCAAGCGGATTCACCGACCGTTACGACGTCTTGCGTGAAGCATGCGCCCTCATTGAAGTACGTGTAACCTATGAATGCCTGCACTTGAAAATCGACTTGTCCACCCACAGGGACCCCCCAGCTGTCTATGTTGAAAGATACAATGGTTTGATAGGAGTTGGAGGCTGCGACGTTGCCTATCCCGTGAGAGCCTAAGTCTGTATTGCTTTGGAACTGTTCGTAGTGCCCCTTACAACGAATATTATAGTATAGCTGGATAGTGTTGTTGCCATCGAAATAGGACGAAAAACCTTGGTTCTGAATTATCATTTCAAGCGAGCGGTTTTGAACGGTGTAGCCTGGGGAGGAAACTTGAGTTTCCCCGGTGTATGGGTTTGTTGAGTAGGTTGGCGCTACATAATAGGAGTTGTCAACGTATTGCAGTGTAAACTGCGGCACAGATGGGGGAGACTGCGCGTGCGCCGAGTCTGCCATTATCGCAGTGGAGATCATCAGTGCTAGAACAATCATTACTTGGAATATCTTGATGGGTTTCATGATTTTTCCCATGTAGCCCATCGAATAAAAAGCTTGTAGTAAAGATTCTTTGACTGAAGTCAGTCAAACTTTCTTGACTAACAAGTTTTTATCTAAATTCACCACCTTTTAGAACCATGCGAACCATACTTGCCCTGTCAATTGTCCTCGTCATATTAACATCAGGCTTCCTCCTAGCAAATCCAGCACACGCTCAGTATAGCCCGCCAGTCCCAACGTTTTCTTTGAAGTTTGACAATGAATCCTACGATGTCCCCGCAACCAGCACGACCCAAGCTTACCACGTGAACAAAGAGTTCATCGACGTGATCATAAAGAACGACAACACATACTCATTCTACGCCGTGGTCAACGAAAGCCTCGTCAAACAGTACTACAACATCCGAGTTAAAGACCACTCTAAGACCTGGGCAAACTGCACCGTCTCCCCCAACCTCGCCCCATCCAACTCAAACTACACAATCGTAAAGTTCGGGCTGGGCAGCGTCAACCCCGACCCAGGAGGCTTCAGCATCTGGATAGGCAACATCACCAATGGCAACCAAGTAGATTTCCAAGTACAGGGAGTCAACGGCTTCTACACAAAACTAACTCAGGAAAACCCGCCATGCTGGAGGTTGCCGCAATTCAGCATCTTTAACGAGACAGGCGCAAGCGGCTGGAGCGGTACACAAACTATAAACACGCTGGAGGCTTCAGCCTCAACGCCGACCTCCACCGCCGCTACAACGATCGCGGCAACGGCAAACGCCGCTAAGGGCATCAGTTCATTCACGATAACCTTTATTGCATTAACGATAACGATTGCGATCGTGGCAGGTGCTTTAGTTTACTTGAAGAGAACGCCGCCAAAACAAAAGTACTCCTCAACCGTTTCCAAGTGAGGCACGTCCATGAGAAGCAATGAACAATTCAGAGAAGTGTAATATGAGAAAAAGTTTAGTCTTCGCCTCGGCAGCCGCCATAATCGTCATCGTCGCGGTTTCAGCCTTCGCCGCCACAGAAACCTGCAAGCCCTTTTCCGCTGCAGCCAAGAAGCCTTTTTACGTTGGCGTGACATACTGCGGCGACTCAGTCACAGAGGCGGAACAGCTTATCGACAAGGTCAAGAATTACACTAACTTGTTTGTTCTGGACTCTGGATTTTTGATAGAAAATGTTCCAGCGACAGAGCAGATATGCGATTACGCCGTTAACTCGGGGCTAAGTGTCATATTGTATTACAGCTCAAACAACCCACTAAGTACCTGCGACTCCTTGCTTACCATCGCTCAAGCCAGGTGGGGCAGCCATTTCTTAGGATTGTACTACAACGACGAGCCAGGCGGAAAAATGCTCGATGCCCACGCCAACCTTTTCAGTTCCAGCCCTAATGAGACAGTCTCAAAAGGTCAAGATGGCTCCTTGTACGTACAGACCAATGACCAATCGACCAATTCAAGCACTACTTACGATTTCTTGCGTTCAGGAGAAATCGAAGTAGACGTCAGCCAGAACTTGCCCGACTCGTTTGAATTCCACTCCACCTTCTACTACCTCAACGGCACGATCTCCTACGCCACAAGAACCTGGCCTGCAACGGGTGGGACAATGACCAGCCGAGTACTGATTTACGAAATAGACGGCACAGTGCGAACCGACAATGGCGCACTCGTGACTGGTGAAGGCAACATTTCCCAGTTTGAGCCCTACCAAGAACTGTGGGATTCACGACCAATCCAAACCTACTCCCAAGCGGCAGACAACTTCGTGAAAACACAGCAGACCACCCTAAGCGCAATCCGTAATCAATCAGCTGTTAAGCTCTTCACCTCAGACTACGCCCTCGACTGGTTCGACTACGAAGGCGGCTACGACGTTGTGCTTGCCCAGCTTGGATGGAACCAATCTACCACGCAGAACATCGCGTTAGTCAGAGGAGCTGCCGACATGCAAGACAAGAGTTGGGGAGCCATAATAACGTGGGAGAACCTCTCGCCATCCGACCTGCAAAACCGCACCCAAATGTACAGTGAAATGAAGCAAGCCTACGAAAGCGGCGCCCAATACGTTGTCATCTTCAATTACGCACCCGACGTCGATAGCACTCTTGGACTTTTACAGAGCCAGCAATTCGACGCGATACAATCCTTTTGGACCTCAGTAGTGCAAAATAAGAGCGAAACTAACAACGTTAAAGGGCAAGACGCGTTAGTTCTGCCTAATGACTACGGATGGGGCATGCGAAACCCGAACGACAACATTTGGGGGCTATGGCAAAGCGACAACTCTTCACACCAAGTCTGGAATGTATTGCAAACCTCCCTAAGCAGGTATGGGTCAAAACTCGACATAGTCTACGATGACCCATCCTACCCGACGGCGGGACGTTACCAACACGTTTACTACTGGAACCAAACAGCCTAGCTGCGATGTTAATGCTGAGCCGATGCGTATTTTCTGCTTAGGGCTTGTAGATTTTAGGGTCGAGCACGGCGAAGTTGTTGCCGCCCAGATGGTAGAGCACACGCACCTTTTTCAGGTCATAAATTTCAGTGAAGACGCCTTGGTCAGCGTACGCCTCCACTATTTTACCCACGAAAACCGTGTGGTCGCCCGTTGTGAACTTGTCTTCAACAGTGCATTCCAGATGCGCGACGCATTCCCGTATGGCAGGCGCCTTCACCTTTTTGCTGGGCAGGGGTGTCAGGTTTGTTTTCTTGAACTTGTCGAAGCTTCTGCCCGTCAATGAGCCGCACGCGTAGACGGCTTGAAGAATCTCCAGCGTCGGGATGTTCACGACAAAGTCGCCTGACTCCTCGATCAGCAGGTGAGAGTGCCGTGTTGGCGCGAGGCTGATGGCTACAAGCGGCGGGTGAATCGAGGTCGGCATCGCCCACGCGAGGGTCGTGATGTTGGGCTTCCCCGCCTTGCCAACGCATGAAACCAGCACGGTGTGCATTGGGTGAAGCAGCCTTGACGCTGAGGAAATGTTTACTTGAGTTTTTGCAGACACATAAATCACCTTACTTAGAGGTGTACTTATCGGCTTATTTTCTTTACGTTATTTTTTTTGCGTGAATCTGTGGCAAAGCTTATATTTTACCCAAATCATTGGGTAACCAGTGGTTCATTTGACTGAGACTACTTACTACAAAGATAAAGTATATATTCCGCGTGAAGTCAAAGAAAAGTTAGGCCTCGTTGATGGCGATATAGTTCAAATCGAAGTAGTTGGCAAGGGTGTTGCAAAGTTGAGGATTGCACGCGGATGCAGAACTGGCAAAAAAGCCCTTGAAATGTTGGATAATCCGCCTGACCTCGGGAAAGTAAAGGGACGGCTATCTAGAGAAGAAATCTATGAAGATATTACTTGACACAAATATTCTTGTTCATGCCTATAACAAGTCTTCGCCCAGTCAGAAACAAGCTAGCGAAATAGTGAGGCAAGCGTTAAAAGGCTACATTGACGCTTGTTTGTCTTCTCAGGTTATTTACGAATTTTTTGCTGTCATAACTAATCCCAAGCGGGTGGGAACCCCGTTGCAACTAGAAGAAGCTGCAGATTTATGCTTAGATCTTTGGGAGTGCCGCAACATCGAAAAATTGCTGCCTACACAGGTTACTCCTAATGAGGTCTTGAGGTTAGCAAAAGAACTGAATTTGACTAAAGGCGGAATCTTTGACTGCGTAATAGCTGTGACCGCAAAAGAAAACAAAATAGATGTTATTTATAGCGAGAACGTTTCTGATTTTCAGAGTTACAAATTCATCAAAGTCGTAAATCCTCTCGCCCGCTGAGCCTGATTACCCAATGGCAGTCAAAAAGTGCGCGTTAGTTGCACTTGATGTTTTCGAAAGTTTTATCTTGCAGTTTGACTTCACCCAGCGAACAGTGAGCGGATGAACAGTATCGGTCAGGTGTTGCTTGGCGCTCTAGCAGGCTTCGCCATTTCCTTAATCATAGGGGTGCCTCTCGGCTTGTTCTTGCCCTTCATCGGCGTCTTGGCAGGCATGTTCGTCGGCGGCTTAGCGGCAGGAGCCATAGCAGGAGACGTCTTCCGTGGCGCAATCGTGGGGTTGCTGGCTGGGTTACTCGGCGCCGCAGTGATAGTGGTTCTGGCGCTTGTGGGCGCTGCCTTGCTGGGCGGGCTCTTCAGCATCGTCATCCACGGGCCTTTCGGCAGCTTGGTTGGACTTGCAATAGGGGTCATCGGCGGCATCCTAGCGGCTTCAGGAGCCATCGTTTCTTTAATCGGCGGTATCATCGGCGGCGCATTGACAAGGCAGCGGTCTACCGTTTATTATTTTCCGTAACTGAGTGCTGTTTGGTTAAGGTAAAGCTTTGGGCAACCCAAAAAACTGAAGCACCGATTTCCTTTTTCCTTTGACCAAAATGGTTTCCGCTGGCTTTTTTCTGCTTGTTAGTGCTTATATGCTTTTGTTGTTGTTTAGCGACTGCAACACAGTTTTAATAACGACAACTCGGCATTACATCTCAAGCGAACAATCAAAAAAGTTTTGAAAGGTGTTTTTGTGGAAGCAATCTTGGAGAAAATCAACAAGCGAGAAAAGCCGAAAGAGATTTTTGATTCCATGGGATACATGCCAAGAGTGTACGAGATAAGGTCACCCTGCCAGTGGCTCGAACACTGCTACGACGGCAAATGTCCAGCGTTCGTGAGGCTCAACGGGAACTTTTATTGCGCCCGGACGAAAAAAGTCCACAGCTAAAACATCAACATTTCAATTGAAGCGTGGCAGCGGGTTTTTTCAGGCAACGGCTAAGACGTGTAGTGATTGACAGCGTCAGCTCTTCAACATGGCTAATGCTTCTTTAACCAGGGCAACGGACCTGCTGAAACGCTCTCTTGACTGCTCAGACAACTCAAGCTCAACTATTTTTTCAACGCCGCCTTTTCCGAGGACCACGGGAACGCCGATTGAAACCTGTGAGAAGCCATATTCCCCATCTAGGCAGGTGGAAACGCTCATCACCCTGTTTCTGCCTGTCAAGATCGCGTCGGCGGTGATAGCGATGACGGCGCCAGGAGCGTAAATCGTTGAGCCTTTAAGCTTGATAACATCCCCACCTGAAGTTATGGTTAGATGCACGATTTTCTCAATCTGCTCTTTCGTCAGGAAGCTCGTGATGGGGACGCCTGAAACAGAAGCGTACTCAACTAGCGGAACCATCGAATCGCCATGCTCGCCAATCACCAACGCGCTGGTGTCTTCCCTTGAAACGTTCAGTTCATTGGCAATGTAGGTTCTGAAACGCATCGTGTCAAGGATGTTGCCCATGCCGAACAGGCGGCTACGTGGGAAGTCAGTTTCCTGAAAAGCAACGTAAGTCATTATGTCAACGGGGTTTGTCACGACCATGAGTTTGCAGTCGGGCGCGTACTTGACAATCTCTCTCGCGACGGAACGCATGATCTGCGCGTTCGTGTTCATCAGGTCAATGCGGGTCATGTCTGGGCGTCTGCCAAGCCCAGCGGTTACAATCACAAGCTCGGAGCCCTGCATCGCCTTGTAATCGCTGGTTCCGATGATTTTGCCGTCGAACTCGATGGCTGGCGCCGCCTGCATCATGTCCAAGGCTTCCCCCTTCGCCTGGCTTTCGTTCGAGTCAATCAGAACTACATCGCTGATCTTGTACCGCAGAATATCAAACGCGGCTGTGCTTCCCACCTTGCCTGCGCCGATAATGGTTATCATAGTTTAGACATGATTGAAGGCTTAGATATAACTCGCGCGCCGCATAGATTTTCGCCAAGAACCGCTCCATATTCTGATTCTTGCCGGAGGCAGCCTTTTTTTGCCCTTTTCGGTCGCAAGATAATTGTTATTTCACTATTATTACCGTGCAGGCTGCGGAATGCGCTACTTTTTCGCTTAAGCTGCCTAGGAAGCGCTCCCTCATCTTTCCTACTCCTCTGTGCCCCACGACGACAACGTCGAAGTCTTCGTCCTTCGCGGTGTTAACGATTTCTAAAGCTGCGTCTCCCTCCCTCGTCATGGCGGAGACTGCCAAGTTAGGTTTAACTGCCCTCGCATGAGCAGCGGCTTTGCTTACTATCGCCTCTTGAATAGCCCTTAAGTCCTTGGCGACGACGACGGTGCTGCTGCTTGGGTAAACAGCTGATTCAGGAGGAGCCGCACCCATCACTAGCGACTCTGAAACGTTCAGAATAGTGACAGCTGCGCTAAATTTTTCAGCAAAATCCAAGGCGAATTCAAGCGCTCTAGTGGAGTCTTTAGACCCGTTGACGCCAACCAAAACTTTCTTAATCATCGAAAGCCCCCAAGGAACTTATCCCTAGAATAACCATTAAACCTTTTCCCACCGATTTATTGAAGAAATATAAGCATAAAACGCTAATTAGTACGTAAACGCATGCGGAGGGGACTGCAGATAAATAAGCATCTTCAAATCGTAACTGCCATGCTTATTATTGCAATAATAATCTTGCCAGCGTTTAATTTATCCCCGGCGCAAGCCCAAGGGAACCAAAAGCAAAACTCATGGACTTCACTCGCGCCCATGATAACCGCTCGCGGAGGGCTCGGCGTTGCGGCTGCTGACGGAGAAATCTTTGCGATCGGAGGCTTAAACGACAATTCACCGGTCAGCGCCAACGAGGAGTACAATCCATCTATAAACCAGTGGACGAGTAAGTCGCCCATGCCGACGGCTAGAAGCGGCTTCGCCGTCGCCGTCTATGACAACAAGATTTACTGTATAGGCGGGACAGTTGGCAACAACGAGTACGTGGGGAACAACGAGGTGTATGACCCATCAACGAATACTTGGCAAACAAAAGCCTCCATGCCTACTCCTAGGGCAGGCTTAAGCGTGTGCGTTGTGAATGGCAAAATCTACCTGATCGGCGGAATGGTATATTCAGGCACAAGCCCCTATTACGTTGAATCCAGCGTGAACGAGGTTTATGATCCGTCCAATAACACTTGGAGCGCCGCTACATCCATTCCGTCAGCGGTGTACGGATACGCTTCGGCGGTATTAAACGGGAAAATCTACGTAATCGGCGGCTCCAAAAGCCCTGGAACTGCGGGAACAGGCAACTTTGTCAACTCCAACCAAGTTTACGACCCTCAAACTAACAGCTGGGGCTTAGCTGCAAACTTCCCCTCCTTCGCAACTTACGGAGCAGCCACGACTACCGACGGTTACTTGGCGCCTTCACTGCTGTACTTTATCGGCGGATTCTTCATAAATTCCTTCAGCAACTCCGTGCATGTGTATAACGCAAGCAGCAACTCATGGTCTAAGGGCGCGTCGATGCCCACAGCTCGAGCGTACCTAGGCGTTGTCGCCTTAAATGACATCTTATATGCGATCGGCGGGTTCGACGGCACAAACTGGCTGGACACGGTTGAACAGTACACGCCAGTAGGTTACGGAACAGCTCCGCCACTGATTCAGATAACATCGCCCGGGAACGAAACCTACGCTAAGGTCACCTTGGACTACAGTGTTAACAGGCAAACCATCTGGGTTGGTTACAGTTTAGACAACCACGCGAACGTAACCGTGTATGGAGCCACTGAGCTGTTTAACCTGACGCAGGGGTCACACAGCATAGTGCTCTACGGCAACGACAGCCTCGGTAACATGGGCTCCTCCAATACGGTCTTCTTCTCAGTGAACTCGCTTCCCCCAGCCATCATGATGCTTACGCCGCAAAACCAGTCCTACGGCTCAACAAACATCGAGCTGATCTTCAACATTGCTGAGAACGCCACCAAACTTGAATACAGCCTAGACGGACAAGCCAACGTGACCATAGTCGGAAACGTCACTTTGCCAGGGTTATCCAACGGGTCACACCACGTAACCGTCTACGCGACTAACCAGTTCGGGATTACAGGCTCAAAAACGGTTTACTTCAACATAGCTCCTTTCCCCACACTCACGATTGTAGGAGTTTCAGCTTCAGTAATCATCGTTTTAGCGTCGGGTTACCTTCTATGGCCCAGAAAAAAACAGCCGCCAGCTGCCAAGAAGCGAAAACTTCCAGTATAGCCCCCCAGCGAAAAAAAGCTGAAGCGTTTGAACCTTGACGGCGTCTGCGAATGCTTAAAGCATTTATGAGTGTTATTCGCTAAGTACTCTGAAGGAAGCGTAAAATGTCCGAGCAAATTAGAAGCTTCATCGCGTTTGACATGGAAAACGAGCAGGTGCTCAGCAGGCTCTCAGCGGCTCAGAAACTGCTTGTCGAAACAGGCGCAGACCTGAAACCAGTGGAGCCGCAGAACATCCATATGACCATCCGATTCCTCGGCGACATCAGCCCAAGCACGGTTGACAAGGTTTACGCGGCGATGAAGAACGTCAAGTTCACCCCGTTCAGCGTCCTGTTGCACGGCTTAGGAGTCTTTCCAAGCCTTAACTACCCAAGGGTTGTCTGGGCAGGAATGACACAAGGCGTTGAACAGCTCAAGAGCATCTTCACACAGTTGGAACCGCAGATTCGCGCGCTTGGCTTTCCAGCGGACACTTACGGTTTCAGCCCGCACTTAACAATCGCGAGAGTGAGATCGGGAATTAACAAGCAACGCCTCGCCGAGTTCGTGACGAAAAAGGCTGATTACGAGTTCGGCACGATAAAAGCGGACTGCCTCAGGCTAAAGAAAAGCCAACTTTCACCTAAAGGTCCAACTTACTCAACGCTCAGAGAATATTGCCCAGCGCAGGAACAAAAATGATGACCATGCAGGAAATTACGCAGGAAATTCTCAAGCAAATCTTGCCAACTGAAGACGACCGCGCCAAAGTTGACGCCATAATCCGCGAGTTGGAGCAGAAAGTAGCCTTAGCCTGCAAGGAAGAAGGGGTACCCGCGGTCGTGCGTGTCGAAGGCTCCGTCGCCAAAGACACGTGGATCCGTGAGAACCCAGACATTGACATCTTCATGCGGCTGCCCACCTCGATTCCGCGGAAGAACCTCGGTGAAGTAGGCTTAAGAATTGCGAGGAAAGCGGCTGGCAGCTACGAGCAACTTGAACGGTTCGCCGAGCACCCCTACCTTGAAATCTTCGTTGGGGGCTACCGCGTGGACATCGTTCCCTGCTACGACGCCAAGCCAGGCGAGTGGCAAAGCGCCACTGACCGCACACCCTACCACACCGACTACATAAAACAGCATTTAACCGAGGGCTTGCGCGGTGAGGTCAGGCTCCTCAAAAAGTTCATGCAGGGCACGGGCGTCTACGGTGCCGAAATAAAGGTCGGGGGTTTCAGCGGCTACCTCTGCGAGTTGTTGACTATGAGTTACGGGTCATTCGCGGAAACCATACAGTCCTTCGCGCACTACAACAGGCGAGTGATAGTGGACATTAAAAACCACTACGCTGAAAGGCAAAACGACCTTCGCCTACTTTTCCCCGAGCCGCTGGTGATCGTTGACCCAGTGGACAAGGGAAGAAACGTTGCCTCCGCAGTGCAGCCCGAGAAACTCTACAACTTCGTCGCCGCCGCAAGAGCATTCCTGAAAACCCCAAGCACAACCTTCTTTTACCCGCCAAAAACCGAGCCTTTGCCGCTTGAACACTTGAAAAACCAACTGGAAAGCCGCGGCTCATCCAACTTGTTTCTCGTTGTCAACCAAGTTGCCGCTGTCCCCGACGTCATGTGGGGTCAACTGTACAGGACAAGGCGCGCACTGCACAGGCTGATCGAGCTAAAGGACTACAAGATCCTCAAAGACGCCGTCTGGAGCGACGAAAAAACCCTCAGCGTCTTCGTCTTCGAACTGGAGCAGCGTGTTCTGCCCAACATCAAAAAGCACCTTGGCCCGCCCCTTGAACGGGAACCCGAATGCGAATCTTTCTTGGCTAAGTACACGGGCAACCCGCAGGTCGTTTCAGGACCCTTCGTTGAGGACGGGCGCTGGGTGGTCACGTTGCCGCGGAGAGCAACGGATGCCGCCGCGCTCCTACGGGAGAAGCTTGCGGACGGAGGCAAAAACGCAGGCGTCGCCGACCTGATTGCAGAATCAATCCGTAAAAACCTTAGAGTCATGGTTAACGGCGAAATAAGCGGTGTGTACGTTGAGAACGGCGATTTCGCGGAGTTTCTAACTGAATTCCTCAGTGGCAAGCCGTTCTGGCTAAAAGGCATGTAAAGGATGGCGAAGGATAACCCTTTTTGATCCGTTCTTCTTAAAGAACAGGTTGTTCCCTGAGGAGAGCTATTAGAACGATTGCAGCTTTCTTTTTAGGCAAAGGAAAGAACCTGTGATGAAAACAAACGGGAAGTTAATGATTACTTGTGTTTTCATTTGCCTAATTGGTCTAAACATTATAGGCTTTGGCGTTAAAGCTCAGCCCACGGGAGCCATCGAAATTAACCCTGACGGCTCAGTGTCTGGAACCAACCAGATTGACAGGGACGGCAGCATCTACCACCTATCTGGCAACATATATGACAAGCCAATAACCGTGTTTCGCAACAATGTCGTCATTTACGGCGAAGGCTACGCCCTTCAAGGCGCAGGCGGTTGGGGAACGCCAGGAGTCCCAGGCTTGGAGAAAACGGCGGCGATAAACCTCATCTGCAGCAACGTAACAGTCCAAGACTTTAACATCTCAGGCTGGGAAACCGGCGTGGCAGGCACCTACAACAGCAACCGCGTCTTAGACAACAATATCAGCAGAACCGAGGACGCCATCGCCATCTACGCCGACAACTACGTCGTCAGCGGCAACTATTTGGCGAGCAGCATCTACGCCGTTTACATAAAAGGCAACAACAACCTTGTCTCGCAAAATCAGATTGCCGACAATTACGGTGGAGTAATGATGCGCCCAAGCCTAAAGACTACAATAACAGAAAACACGTTCTCAAACAACACCATCGACCTAAACGTCGGCACGTACGAGGACTTCAGCTACCAAATCTACGACAACAACTTCATAGTAGGCGCAAAAACAACTGTTGTCGCAACTTCCTCGGACGCGTTGGGACCTGTTGACGAAGGAACGTTGCCTCCATTGGATAACGGCTCGTTAGGCAACTACTGGAGCGACTACGCCACGAAATACCCCGATGCCGCTGAAATAGGCAAATCAGGTATCGGCGACACGCCCTACCTAATCCGCGTTGACCCGACAGTCATCGACCGCTACCCACTCATGACGCCCGTCAGCAACCAGCCTGCCACTGCAAAGTCCGCTGCCGCGACGCCGACAGCAAACCAGACTTCAGTTTCCAAAGCTGTTTTGCCCTCAACCGCGCCTTCGCCCAACCCGACAAATAGCATGGTGAAGACAACTCTTCTCGCGGTGCTGGTCATAGCGGCTGCATCATGCGTTATCGTGTTAGTGTTCAGAAACAAGCTGTTCTGGCTGCGGAAAGGCAGCTAGCCAGCAGTTTTTTTGCGGGAAAGAAGGGGCGGCTGGTTCATTGGGTTACGGAGTGGTACCAGCTGATTATGTACTCTGGCAGGTTTAAGCCTCTTTGACCGAGCCGTTCAGCCAGCTTGACGGGAACGGGGCTCAGCACGTAGGCTGCTCGGGTGTAGAAGCGTCTTGGCGTGAGCGGCTTGGCTTCTTCAGGCAGGACAAGCTTAAGGTCAGCCTTCTTCGCCAAGGTTGAGTCTTTTGCGCTTGTAATGGCGAAGACGGTTCCAGTGAATTTCTTGATAACGTCAGCCCAGATGATGACGGGCCTTGTCTCGCCCGAGTAGGATATCAGGATTTCAAGGTCGCCCGCGCGGGGATGCGGAGTGTTCACGCCCCTTGTGATGTAAACGTTGTCGCCGAGGAAGCTTTTGATATGAAACAGCCTGACGGCAGTCATTTTGGCGATCTCGTTTGCGGTGCCTTTTCCGCCGAAGAAAACGTTTGTCCGTTTCTCAAGCAAATCGACAAGCTGCGTATAAGTTTCCGAGTTAACGTTAGAGTCGATGATGTCGCCGATTTTTTCGAGTTCCTCAACGCAAATCTGGAAAACCTCTTGAACATCAAGGTTCCGAAAAACAGCTTCAACCATGCTGTTCAAAAGCTCAAGCGTTCCAAGCTCGAAGATGTCGCCCATCATGCCTGTCTCGCTGTATTCGGTGCCGGGCTTCGATTTGCCGCGACCCTTAAGCTCAACCACGTGACCGTACTTGCTGACTAGCTCGCCCAGAGGCGACTCAGGCGCAGAAGTGAAAAGACCCATCGAAAACCTGTTCGTCTTTTTCTCCTCAATGTACTTGGCTAAATCCTGCGCCATCACCAAAGGATCATCAGAATAACCACTGCCGCTGTTAATCAAGAGCAAAGTCTTCTTGTAACGCCTCTCAAGGTCAGCTGCCGCATCATACATGCTTTTCCCTGGAAAACCCGGGTCATCCGGCGTCAAAACCACCTTGTTCCGCCAGCCCGCTTGGCTAAGCGCAATCTGGCTTAAAGCAGCGTTCAGGGAGTAAAGTGACCTGCCTGACCCCCCGCAGACGACGCAGTCAGCCGATTTAAGCTCGTTGAATAAGGGTGAAAGCTCTCGGTGCTTGATGCTAAGAATGTTATCCTGGATCTTGTTGACGTATCCGATGCTGCTGATTTTGCTCTTGATACCAACACACCCCCCAGTGCAAAAACATGATTTATCGACTTCCTATATTATCCTTGCGCTCGTTAGCACACGAAAAAGCCACCTACCCCCTTGCTGCCCATCTCCAGCGCCTTTTCAACGCGGTTTTCACAGAGGCCACGCTAAATGTTTATATCAAAAGAAGCATTCAGCCCAAGAGCTTAGTGAAAAACAATGTCCTCGCAAACGGGTGCTGAAAAATTCCAGTTTCTCGTCAAATTAGCTTTGGAGAAAGGGGCTGCCGACGCCAAAATCATCCCAGCCGACAAGATAGTGGTTGAAGACCGCGTGGTTCTCAAGTGCAAGGTAGGATGCAACAACTACGGGAAAACCTTGGTTTGCCCGCCCTTCACGCCGACGGCTGAGGAGTTCAGGAAAATCGTCAGCGAATACACGTATGCGATGTTAATGAAGTTCAAATCTAAAGCCGAAGCCGACCCCCAAGTGCTGAAAAAGCTCACCGTGGCTGAAACCGACCCGACGGTGCCGAAAGACGCCAAGGATAAAGCGGCGAAGTTTTGGGCAGACTGGAGGGAAGACAAGAAAAAAATGCTGCAGAACGTGGTTGACCTTGAGAAGGCGGCGATGAAGCAAGGCTACATTTTGGCGCTGGCGTTCGCATCGGGAACCTGCCAACTCTGCGAGAAATGCAACACACAAACAAGGGTCTGCGTGCACCCCGAACTGGCGCGCTGGTCAGAAGACGCAGTCGGAGTCAACGTGAAAAAAACGGCGGCTAACGCGGGAATCGAAGTTACCTTCCCATTCGCGAAGCAGCCTGAATCGTTCGCGCTGCTACTCATAGACTAAGCAGTTTCTTTTTCGGGCTTTTCTTTAGCTCAGTTTGGCTTTGTCAAGGCGATTTCAGCAGCTGTTCTAGTTTTTGTTTGTTGGACGTAGAAGCCCTGTGGCGTCTTTTCAAGGTTAATTCTTAACAGTTGAAACACGAGTATCCTACTGGTGATTCAACTATTTTCGTCTGTTTCTTAAAAGAATTAAAAATTTTGCACATGAACTTTCCCTGACGTGTTCAGCTAACCCAGTTTCTTAAGATGAAGGTAAAAGCTAAATAACTTCAACGCTGAAACAAAAAGCGATGACGGATGAAGATTCTGCTTGATGAGATGTACGCTGGCTTGAAGGAGTATCTTGAAACTTTAGGCTACGAAGTGGTGACGGCGCAAGAAGCGGGGTTGAAGAGCGCAAAAGATCGAGAAGTCGTCGAGTACGCTGGCAAGCACAACTTGCTCTTGGTGACTCAGGACCAAAAACCCGCCGAGCTCGCTGAACTCCTAGGCGTAAAATGCGTCTTCATATCTAATTTGATGATTGCAAAGTTGGTTGACGAAAAAATCAAGCAGCTCTGCCCTTAGATGCGGATGTGCCGCAGGTACTTGTTCCACAGGTAAGCGGCGGCGTAACCTGCCACCACGCCCGTGGCTGGACCCATGAACAGGACGAGCGCATCAAGCATGGTGCTTCTCTGGATGAATAAGCCGACGCTTGAAAACTCCCTTGCCAACGGAATAAACTGTGGGAAAAGCGCGAACGTCGAGTAACTGATTAACCCAATCATCATGGTGGCAAGCGCCATCGCGATTATCAGCCTGTTGCGGTTCACGCCCTCGGAGGTGGCATTGACTCGGAAGAGGATCAGGGAGCCGTCGGTTAAGGCGCCGAAGAGGAAGGAAAACAGGAAAGTGAATGGACCCAAAGCCGGGCTGCCCAGCGCCGTGAGGAGCCCGCCGACCGCGCCGACGTAGGTTGCGCCTAGTCTTTTTACGAATAAGCCGCTTAAGGCGAGGACGACTGCTTGGACAACGATTAAAACGTAGTTTATGGGGGACGGGAGGAAAGCGTTGATGACGAAGATTATGGAGCCGAAAAGCGCGGTTATGAACAGTCGATTGAGCCTCTGCGTTTCACCATTCCCTTCTTAACACGTAGGACTTCGCTTTACTGTCTAAAAAGTTTATGCAAGATTGATAGAGAATTGAGAATTGCGGTTGCCTAAGTATTTCTATCATCCCGCAGTTTCTTTAGACAGAAAGCTATAAATTGAATCCCTGCAATAATGAGTAAACAAGGAATATTATACTTATAAATGTAAAAATGGGGATTGGGTGAAAGTTGAGCACTCACGCAGAAGATTTGAAGCTTCGTCTAATGACGATTGAACTCTTAAGAACGGCAAAGTACAAGCGAAACATCACCTACCGCGAGTTAGCCTCAAAAACTGATTTGCCAGTCACTGTGCTAAGCCGCTACGCAAAAGGGCACGTGCTGCCGAACACTGCAAGAGCCAAGCAGCTGTGGCGAGTCCTAAACAAGATGGTCGGGTTAGAAGCGGAATTGCGCAGCAGAATAAAATTCGACGAAGCAGGCTACTTTGACAACACAGAAATCGTCGGAGACTACAACATCCTGCAGCAAGCCGCCAACCATGCGCTTGCAAATTTCGCGGGAAAACGTGTGACAAAAGTTTTGACGGCGGCGGTTGACGGAATCCCGTTAGCCACCATGGTTGCCAACGCGCTCGGTGTGAACCTCATCGTGGCGAAGCGCAACAAGGAAGTCGGCGTTAAAGCCTTCATTGACGAAACATACATTCTCGGCAAGGATTCAGGCGTCACCGTTACCATGTACATTCCTAAGGAAGCCATCAAGAAGCGGGACAGCGTGCTGATCGTCGACGACATGATTAAGAGCGGCGAAACCCAAGAAGCCCTCGTGACACTCGTGAAGAAATCGAAAGCCGAGGTTTCAGGAATCTTCTCGCTCATCGCCGTCGGGGAAGAATGGAAGAAGCGTCTTAAGTCAGGCGAAGAACAACCCGTCGAAGTCGTCACGTACCTCAAATCCCCCTTTGACAGCTCAGCGTAAAAGCTGAGCCTAAGCTTTTTAGCCAAGCCAAACATTTTCTTTTCAGCTTACGAAAAATTCGGGTGCCAACAAAATGAAAATTGGTCACGTTACACTGTTAGTCAAGGATTTTGATGAAGCCCTGCGGTTTTACGTTGAGAAGCTTGGTTTCTTGAAGCGGCAGGACACCAAGTTCTGGGAAGACAGGCGGTGGGTCACCGTCTCGCCCAGAGACCAGCCTGACCTTGAGTTGACTTTTGTGTTGGCGGACACTGAGGAGAAGCAAAGGGTGGTTGGGAAGCAGGCGGGCGACCATGTGCTCATGACTTTGGAAACTGACGATTGCAGGCGAGACTACAAAGCCATGAAGACGAAGGGCGTGAAGTTCTACGGCGAACCGACGGAGCAGGCTTGGGGCGTCGAGGTCGTTTTCAGTGACCTTTACGGCAACCTCTACGATCTGGTTCAACGGTTTAGGGGATAGGTACAGAAAATCTTTAACGGAGCCGCACGCAACTAAGCAGTTATACAAGTCACATCGAGGCACATGAGACATGCGGGTGATACAGTGGCGAAACGGGACGGTTATCACACCTGACCAGACAAAACTGCCCCTCCGAGAAGTCACATTGGAAATCAAGACGGTTGAGCAGATGGCTGGAGCCATCAAAACCCTCCGCGTCAGAGGTGCACCACTGCTGGGCGCAGCGGCAGGCTTCGGCGTCGCGTTGGCAGCCTACCACTCAAAAGCGCAAAGCAGGGAAAAACTGTTGGCTGAACTGGAGGATGCGGGCGCAACTATCAAGCGGCAGCGTCCGACGGCGGTGAACCTGTTTTGGGGCGTAGATCGTGTGCTGGGCAAAGCCCGAAGCGTTCAAGGAGGCGTTGAAGCGGTCAAGCAGGCGGTTATTTTGGAAGCGCAGAAAATAGCCGACGAGGACGCTGCGCAGA
Organism: Candidatus Bathyarchaeota archaeon; assembly: GCA_963768345.1. Taxonomy (GTDB): domain Archaea; phylum Thermoproteota; class Bathyarchaeia; order Bathyarchaeales; family Bathycorpusculaceae; genus Bathycorpusculum. The sequence goes on from CAVYHL010000005.1 coordinate 699,963, forward strand.
ACCACGCCATCGGCAAGAACGGCTCCGTGCTCATAACGGACGGCGACACCATCTTGACGCATTGCAACGCGGGCGAGTTGGCAACCGTTGAGTACGGCACCGCACTGGGCGTTATCCGCGCGGCTTGGGAGGAAGGCAAGAAAATCCGCGTCATCGCCGACGAGACCCGACCGCTGCTTCAGGGGGCGCGGCTTACTGCTTACGAGCTTAAGCGTGACGGGATACCCGTGACCCTGATAACGGATAACATGGCGGGCTACGTCATGAGCAAAGGCTTAGTCGACAAGGTCATCGTGGGCTCTGACCGCATCGTGCAGGACGCCGTCGTCAACAAGATCGGCACCTACTCCGTCGCGGTTCTCGCGCATGAGCATGGCATCCCGTTCTACGTGGCGGCGCCAAAATCCACCTTCGACCTAGCGCACAAGGCGGCGGACGTGATTATTGAGGAGCGCAAACCCGAGGAAGTCACGCACATCGGCTCGCAGCAGATCGCGCCTGACGGCGTAGGCGTGATGAACCCAGCTTTCGACATAACCCCCCTGAAGTACGTTTCAGCAATCATCTGCGAAACCCAAGTTTATTATCCTAAAGATTACGGCAAATTCAAGATTGAAGGAAAAAGAGCAAAATGACAGAAAACAAAAAGACACAGCCTCCAGAGTTCCGAACAAACGGCATCCTCGCAGAAAAAGGAGTTCGGGTAGCTGAAAAAAGCAGCATCGACGCCCTCACTGCACGGGGCTATGGCACGTTGGAGAACGAGGTTTTCACGCTCACCCTCTACGAAGCCCTTTACCTCTCGGATAAGGGCATGCTAGAAGTCAAAGACGAAAAAGGCAACACGGTGGATTTCCAAACGCTCCTACACCGCTACGAAGCCCAAAACGAGAACGCTTGGGTCAGCTACATGGTTTACCGTGACCTGAGAAGCCGCGGCTACGTCGCGCGGGAAGGCTTCGGCGGCGGAATCGACTTCCGCGTTTACGAACGCGGCGGCTTCGGCAGCGACACGGCGCCCTACCTGGTGCTAAGCACTCAAGAAGGGAAGCCGCTGGGCATCGACGCGTTAGCGGACGCGTTGCAGCAGTGCCAGAGCCAGAAGAAAGAGCTTGTCCTCGCCGTCATGAACCGTCGCGGCGAAATCGTCTACTACTCCGTCTCACAGTTGACATTCAAGTAAGGAGGCGAAAAGCTTGGCGACCGCTGGTTACAATTGGGATGCTAAGGACTACGCTAGGAACAGCCAAAACCAGTTCCGATGGGCGCAAGAGTTAATCCCCAAACTGAAACTCCGAGGAAACGAGGCGCTGCTTGACATCGGCTGCGGCGACGGGAAAATCACGGCGGAACTTGCACAATGCCTACCCGACGGCAGAGCGGTCGGCGTTGACAGCTCAAAAGAAATGATACGTTTAGCCAACAAAAACTTCCCAGGCACGGAACACCCGAACCTCACGTTTCAAGTGATGGACGCCCGAGAACTCACCTTCCAAAACGAATTCGACGTCGCCTTCTCCAACGCTGCGCTGCACTGGATCGTTGATCATCGCCCCATTCTTGCAGGCGTCAAGAGAAGTCTGAAGCCAGGCGGCAGGCTGCTGTTCCAGATGGCGGGCAAAGGCAACGCCCAAGGCATCTTGAACATCATAAACGAGCTTGCAGATTTGGAGCCGTGGAAGCCGTTTTTCCGTGGCATGGCGTTTCCCTACGGGTTCTACGACCCGCAAGAGTATCGGGCGTTCCTGAGGGAGGCGGGGTTGGCGGCTGAGCGGGTTGAGCTCTTTCCCAAGGACATGAAGCACGACGGCGTCGAAGGCTTGGCTGGTTGGGTGCGGACCTGTTGGCTGCCCTTCACCGACAGGCTCCCCGATGAGCTCAGGGCAAAGTTCGTGCAGGAAATCGTTGACCGCTACCTTAAAGGGCATCCCGCTGATGCCGCTGGCGTGGTCCACGTCGGCATGATGCGCATAGAAGTAGAAGCACATAAACCATAAGCAAGAATTGGGAGGCAAGTGATTCCTAACAACTTTGTGTTCTACAGGTATGCCTCGTCATGATGCTTATACTTTAATATTCTTACAGTTTTGGATTCTTCAAAGACTTCGAATATAAGCACAAATGCTCCAATATGGACTCTTCGCAAGCCTTCCAGAGGGTGTCTTAAAGGTTTGAATTGAAATGGATCCCTCAGTATCTGGTCGATTTTCTTGTATATTGCCTCTAGCTGCGTTTTGTCTTTTTTGGCTAATTTCCTGAATGCTTTGTCTGCTGCATCGTCGATTTCTAAGCTGTACAAGCAATCACTTTAAGCCATATTCTTCCGCGAAGTCTTTTACCTTTATGAATTTGCCGTGCTTACGGGTTTCCTGTATTTCTTTAATAAATTCTGGTCGTAGCTCGGGTTCAAGTTCACATTCTTCGTAACGTTTGATTATTACACTCAAGGCTTGGCTTTTGTCTTTGAGACCGAATTTTGCCTTCACGATGTTAATTACCCTGCTTTCACGCTCATCTAATTCTATTAAGCTTTTCACCATAAATTTCGCCTAGAGTAATGCGACATAACGTCATGTTATGCAATGTAACATAAGCTTATTTGTGTTTTGGAACCAGCACAGAAGCAATAGAATAGTCGTCTGCGTCTTCTTCAAACAATACTGGAAGTTCATCCTTTCGCCAAGCGATGCAGTGAGATGGGAAACTATAACTAAAGCCATCTTGCAAAGACAAAACCATTATGATTGAACTGTAAGTGTTCAAGCCTTAAGGCGAGAGTTTAAAAGAATAATTGCGCCTTTTTAGCAGCGGAGAAAACGGTCATGCCCACTTTCCAAACTGTCCGCGGAATGCGCGATCTGCTGGGTGAAGAAGCAGCAGCCTTCATAGGCATCATCGGCAAAGCCAGGGAAACAGCCCTGCGCTTCGGTTACCGAGAGGTCATTACGCCCGTTGTGGAGTCGTTTGAGCTGTTGAGCGCGAAGTCAGGTGAGGAAATCCGCCAGCGGATGTTCATCTTCAAAGACCTCGGCGACCGCCAAGTTGCCCTGCGACCTGAATTCACCGCGTCAATCGCGCGGCTGGTAACGACAGACCTCAAAAACGAGCCTAAGCCTCTTCGGCTGTTCTCCGCAGGCAGCGTTTACCGCTACGACGAGCCGCAAAAGGGTCGATACAGGGAGTTTTGGCAGTCAAATGTGGAGCTGATGGGTTCCAGCCGACCTGAAGCCGACGCTGAAATCGTTCTACTCACGGACAGCTTCATGAAGTCTCTGGGCTTACGCGGCTACGCCTTCAAAATCGGGCATGTGGGCGTACTACGGGGAATTCTTAGCCAAGAAGGCGTTGACGAGAAAACCCAGAATGCCATCCTGCAGCGCATGGACAAGAAAGAATACGAGGAGGCGTTCAAGTTAGCGTCGACGGAGCGTTGCCGAGGCATGCTAGAGGGGCTTTTGCAGTTGAAGGGCGGTGACTGCTTTGAGACGGTTGAAAAAATCAAGGCTTACGTGGCAGGTTACGAGAAGGCAAAGGCGGCGGCGGATAACCTCGGCGAAATCGTTAAACTCATCGTTGAAAGCGGCTGTCCAGTCCAGTCGGTTGAACCCGCTTTTGCACGTGGGCTAGAGTACTACACGGGTATGATTTTCGAGTTGTACGTTCCCGAGTTGGACATAGCTTTGGGCGGCGGAGGCAGATACGACAGGCTCATCGAACTGTTCAGCGGAGAGGCGACGCCTGCGGTGGGCTGCGCGCATGGGATTGACCGCATCGCATTGGCTCTTCAAGCGCAGAAAGCCGCCGTCGGAGCCGATGCTGGGAAACGGGTTCTTGTGCTCGCCGTAAACGACGTTTTGAAGGTTGAAGCGCTGAAGGTTGCCCAGATGCTTAGGCAGTCAGGGGTTGTCGTCGAGTTCGAGGTGATGGGGCGCAAGATGGCGAAGGCGCTGGCGGACGCGGACAAACGCAAAGTGGATTACGCGGTTATCGTTGGCGAACGAGAGTTGAAAGATGGCGGTGTGATGCTTAGGAATCTGGCGAAAAGAGAACAATCGGTCGTTCCCGTTGAGGGGCTGGCTGAAAAGCTCAGTTGAATTCTGGCAAAAGTCTTTTCCGACCCAAATAATAATCAGCTATGAGCCTTTCTTGGCAGTTCTTCTAATAAAAATCGCCATGAAAAAAGCCCGAAAACATGTGGAAAAGCATTGATTTCATTGATTTAGTGAGTTCTTGGAACCATGTTGAAGCATGTTGATTCATAGTTAGTGCCTATTAGAAGCATCTAGTGGACCGGGGGGTAGATGTTGCACGCACACAAAACCTGCTGTCGGCTTGTTGTTGTTGATGTTGTTGATGATACAATTTTTTTCCAGAGAGCTCAAAAAGCGCACGGGTAGGTCAATTGTTGTTGACAATGGAAAAGCAAACATAATCAGCACAAGCCATTTTACTTCCCTCGGCAATAGGCAATTAACAAGGATTTCTCGGCGTGACAGACAGATGACAAAAAAGATGACGAGCAGCCCCCTAAGCAGCATCATGGTTACTCCGTTGGCGGCGGAAAGCTTCGGCGTCCGCTCAATGTGCACGCTGGTTGAGACGCCTGACGTAGTGGTGCTTTTGGACGCTGGGGTCTCACTTTGCCCTTACCGCTTCGGTTTGCCGCCGCACCTCATCGAGTTCCAAACAATCGCCAAGTTGCGCCTGAAAATCGCTGAGGCAGCAGACAAGGCAGAGGTGGTCACGGTTAGCCATTATCACTTTGACCATCACACGCCGTCCTTCGAGGATTGGCTGGTCAACTGGACAGAGGCAAACGTGACGGCACAACAAATCTACCAGGGCAAAACGGTGCTCGCCAAGAACCCGAAAGAGCAAATCAACCCCAGCCAGAGGCAGCGGGCATGGATGTTCGAGAAAACAGGCGGCAAACACGCCAAGGCGCTGGTGGCGGCTGATGGAAAAACCTTCACTTACGGGAAAACCTCGCTGCGTTTTTCTGAACCTGTCGCTCACGGCTCACAGGATTCGGGGCTTGGCTGGGTCATCATGGCGGTTGTGGAGTACGTGGATGAACGATTCATGTTTGCCCCCGATGTGCAGGGGCCAATGACGCAGCTGACGCTTGAGTTGATTTTGAAGGCGGACCCGACGGTGATTATGGTGGGTGGACCGCCGCTTTACCTGGAAGGCTCAAGGGTTGACACGGCGCAACTTGAGCGAGGGCTGCGGAACCTTGAACGCGTCGCCGAGGCGGTGCCGGTGGTCATTGTTGAGCATCACGCGTTGAGGGGGGAAGCGTGGAGACAGAGGTTAAGCGGCGTCTTCCAGCAGGCTTCAGAGGCAGGGCACAGCGTCTTGACGGCGGCGGAGTACGCGGGCAACGAAAACTGCTTTTTAGAAGCCGAGCGCAGGCAACTTTACAGTGATTTTCCACCTTCAGGCGAGTTTAAGCAGTGGATGAAGACGCTGAACAGCGAAAGCATCGCAAAGCCTCCATTATAGCAGGCTCGCGCCGAGTGGAAGATAAATAAAGAAGCAACGAAAACTGTTGGTGAAAAGCCTTGTTGGAGTTCAGCGTAGCCGCCTTCACAGCTTCCCTCGCCCTGATCGTCTTTGCAGAAATGGGCGATAAAACCCAGTTCATAGCCATGACCTTCGCCACCAAGTACAACCCCTACAAGGTGCTCTTCGCAATCTTCCTGGCAACCATAGCTAACTTCGCAATCACAGTCGTCATAGGCCAGCTTCTAACCACGGTCGTGCCCATAGACGTGATTTCGCTGGCGGCTTCCTTGTCCTTCATCGGCTTCGGACTGTGGACTTTGAGACCTGAAAAACCCAAGGAGGAAAAGCAGAAGGCGTCAAGGTTCGGCGTAGTCGGAACCGTCAGCATCGCCTTTTTCATCGCGGAGTTCGGGGATAAGACTCAGCTTGCAACGGTCAGCCTTGCCGCTGAATACCAAAGCGCCTTAGCCGTGCTGCTCGGGGCAACGTTGGGCATGTTGGTTGCAGACGGAATCGGAATCGGCGTCGGCGTGGTCTTAGGCAAGCACATTCCAGAAAAAGCCATCAAATGGGTTTCAGCAGCCATCTTCATCGTGTTCGGGCTTGCAGGAATCTACGACGTTCTCCCATCCATGATAGGCTACGCTTACACTGCAACGGTTTTAGTGTTGCTGGCTGTCGTCTCTGTCTTGGCAGCTGTTTTCCTGACTAGAGAGCGTAAACCAAGCATGAACAACTGAACCTGCCTCACTGCGTAAGTTGGCAGCTTTACGTGTACTCCCTGAAAGTGTAGCCGCATTTGACGCAGCGGAAAAACTGAGTCGACGATTCATCTGACCACCTGGTCTGCACCTGCCAAACGTTAGCGATGTTATTGCCGCATCTTGGGCACTCTACCTGCAGAGTCGGCAACGTGCTAAGCTGCTCTTCTTTCCCGATGACAGCCACAAACTGTTTGGGATTATGCTCGATCACTTTGCCGTTGATTTTTACGTCCCGAGCGGGTTCCTGCTTCTTAAAGTGGCATTTCGTACAAACCAGCATGACTAACTCTTGTTTTCCCGTGCTGACCTTTTTCGGAACCAGGCGTGAACCGCATTGAGCGCAAAACTCCATTCTTTCATTCTGCCTCTAAGAAATTGTTGGCAAATGATGGTTTTGACTTCCGCGCAAGTTCAAAGGAGTGTTCGGTGAGTGAGTGGGGAACATGACTTTGCCGCTTGCGCTTCAGTCAACCATTCATTTGTTAAACGCTCTCGGATTACCGCATCCTCGTGCGTTTAATAAGCATTAATGCCCTCTTCAGCAATAAAAAACAATGTGACTGTGCTAGCACTACAACAAGCTACAAGCTCAGCGCTTTCTCGCCTTTTTCGCGGTTAAGGCAGCCGCTTTCTTTAGATCCAACGGCGTTCTCACCCTGAAGAAGGACCTGAAATCAGGGTCCAACTGCTCAATGACTAAAGTCGAAACGTAACGCACCCCCTGCATGCCACACACGATCGCGCCCACATCAACATCGCCAGCAGCCAACGCTTTCTTCGCCGCCTCCAACGCTCGCCCAGTGAGATAAACCGCATGCAACGGCTCAACCTCGTTGGCTGGCCATCGTGGAACCACCGCTGACTTTCCCGAGGACAGCTCGAAAAGCAAGGACACAACATCTCTGGAGACGAAAGGGGCATCAGACGGCAAAAGCAGCGAATACTTAGCTTTCGCAGCCTCAAACCCTGTTTGGGCGGCAGCTAACAAGCCTTTGGCTGGGTCAAAGTTGACAGCGAATCGGACGGTGGGAGGAACAATTTTGGCGTACGCGCTTTCATGGTCTTTGGAAGAAGTAACAACGATTACTTCATCAACTACGCCTTTAATAGCGTTAACAACGTGACTTAGCAAAGGCTTATTGTCAAGCTTCAAAAGCGCCCTGTCTTCACTGAACTTGCCTTGCGAATCTTCAGCGAGGATAACTGCTGCTCTATCCAAATAGGTCGCGTCTCCACCCTTAAGTCACCGAACAAGTTAAAAAAACATGCTGAAGCATCCACAACCAAATGAAGCCTAAAAGGGCATTTTTGAATCGGAGAACAAAACCACACAAGTCAATCAAGCTTAAAACAGTTAAGCCTTCGAAGAAAAATAATAATCTTCGTACAGCCAAACATCTAATAAGCCATCAGCGATAAGCCAAGAGAGGTTATGCTCACGTCTTCACGGATTGTTCCTTGGGATACCCCACCTAAACCGTTTGTTAAATGGGCGGGCGGAAAGGGACAGCTGCTTGACGAGCTTAAGCCTTTTTTCCCTGAGAAGTTTGGGACTTATTTTGAGCCCTTTTTAGGCGGCGGAGCAGTGTTTTTCAGCCTCCTCGCATCAGGCCGACAGTTTGATGCCGTCCTATCAGACACCAACGAGGAGCTCATCACGTCTTACAACGTGATTAAAGATGAGCCTGAGCAGTTAATATCAACACTCGTACGACACAAGGACCGCTATAAGAGGGCACCAGAAGACTACTTCTACGCCGTCCGAGAATCAGAGCCGACCAACAACGTTGAAATTGCTGCACGGCTAATATTTCTCAACAAAACCTGCTTCAACGGGCTCTACAGGGTGAATTCAAAGGGGAAATTTAACGTGCCATTCGGGCGGTACAGGAACCCTGCAATTTGCGACAAAGAGAATCTGAAGTCAGTAAGCAGCGCCTTATGCTGGTTCAAGGCAAAGATAGTTCCTTTAGATTATTTAGAGGCTGCTCAGCAGGCGAAGAAAGGCGATTTCGTTTATTTTGACCCTCCCTATCAGCCAGTGAGCAAAACCGCAAATTTCACGGGTTACACTCAAAACGGTTTTTCAGCGAGAGATCAGGAGAAGCTGGCCAGACTATGTAAGGAGCTCAGCGACCGCGGCTGCAAGGTTTTGGTAAGCAACTCGAACACGGAAGACATTCTGTCGCTGTACGCTGATACGGAAAGATTCGTTGTTAAGACGGTGGCGGCTATGCGGGCAATAAATTGCAAAGGCAATCTGAGAACGGGACATTCAGAACTAATAATAAAATCAAAGTATGCTTAGAGCACCCATTTTTAACGGTTGGAGTTTCTGGTTGAGTTGGATTGGCTGCCCTTCTTGGTTAACTATGAGGCCGTCCAGTCCTTCCCCAACTTAGCATCTTGTTTCAGCAGCGCTTGCCAAGCGAAAAGAGCGGATTCTGCTGTTTCTGTATGTTGAAAAGCATTGTTTCATGTGGATTACTGCGATCTTGGAAGCATGTTAAACCATGTTGAATCATATTTGAAGCGTATTAGGTGCATCTAGTAGACCGGGGGGTAGATGTTGCACGCACACAACGCCGCGCGAGGCGTCGTTTTTTTTTTCTATTTGGCTCTTCTAGATAAGCCTGTTTGGATCATCTGGAAAACCGTCAGGGCACGCAAAGCACGGCTTGGTTTTGTTTTTAGGTATTTATTTTGGATACGTAGAACGATTTCATAAATTAGTTAAATACCGTTCGCTATTCTGTGGTGTATTAAATCTGGAGGAAAATGTATGAAGCATATGGGCGAAAAAGACAGGAAAGAACTGGAAGCCAAACTGGCAGGTGTCTTCCAAGAAAATATTGCTCAACTTTCGACAGAATTGCGTAAAATATTGCTAGATGACATGGTCACAGCCTTCGAAAATAGATTAAACGTGTTAAACCAAGCGTGCGGAAAAGACCCCAATTAGCCTCCAACAATGGACTATAATATTGATTAATAATACATAAATGATTTATATATAAAACAATCACTAACTAAAAAAAAGAGGAGTAACAAGTGCGCCGTTCAAAACTGGAAATGTATGTAGACATCCTTTCGGTTCTGGCTCACAGAGGACCACTGAAGCTAACACATGTAATGTATAAGGCAAACGTTAATTGCAGCGTCCTAAAAGAGTACCTTGACTTCCTCATAAAGCAAGGTCTAGTTGAAGAACGCACCGTGGGCAAACGCCGCGTGGTTTACGCCGTAACCCAACGAGGCATCACAGTCCTGAAATACTTCAAGGAACTAAAACAAGTGTTGCCCATAGTAGAGGAAGCCCGAAATCAAGCACCAATTCCCTACTAAACCCCACGCTTGTCCAATTTTAATTCTAGCCAAAAACCAGTTTTGACTTTCAGAGTTTAGCATTTTCTTTTTGCTAGCCATTTTGGTTAGGCGCGTTTTTATGATTGTAATTTACTTGTTTGAAATATATACTGGTGTTTCGTAATACTTAATAAACAGTTGGGCGGAACTGTATTTGTGCAAAACAAGTCAGGAGGTCTAATTATTAAGGACCAGATGTTGACGAAAAAACCCATTGCGATCCTTGAGAAGATTGAAGAGAGTCTTGAGAGGCTTAACGAGAAGATGGAAGTTATGATTGAGATTCAGAAGAACAGTGGCGACTCCCAACGGTCATCTGTGGCTTTACCTGACGCATCCCTTGATGTTATGACGCTTCTTTCGATGCCTGATCACCTGCGCAAGACGGCGATGGCGATCTGCCGGTGTGGAAGAGCAACGGCTGAGGAAATTGCCGAGCAGACAAACAGGGCTCGAGCCGTGGAAAGTGCCTATTTGAATCAGCTCGTGATCATGGGTTACCTCAAGAAGGAGCGAGACGGCAGAAAAGCCTGCTTTTTCGTGGACAGCGAAGCGCGGAGATGATGAAGATGAGCAAAATAATCGCCGTACACTCTTACAAAGGCGGCACAGGAAAAACGCTCATATCCGTGAACCTGGCTGCAACGTTCGCCAAAGCTGGGAAGAAAGTTTGCGTTTTCGACCTTGACTTTCGCGCTCCAAGCTTATTCGCCATCATGAAGGCTGAAAACACGGAGTACTGGCTTAACGATTACCTAAACGACACCGCAGACATCAGCAAGGTGGTCATAGACCTAAGCGGCAGACTCTCAGGAAACGGCAAATTCTACGCTGCACTGGCGAACCCTGCAACCGAAGCGATCAGGGACATGTCCTCGAAGGATAGAAAATGGGAAATGCGTGCGCTGGCAAGGCTGCTCGCGCTTAGAGAAACCTTGCTTGGAAGCCAAAAGTTTGATTACCTGTTCTTCGACACAAGCCCAGGACTGCAGTACTCGTCGATAAACGCAATCGTCGCCGCCGACTTCGTGATAGTGGCAACGACAAGCGACCGCTCCGACGTCGACGGAACAAAACGCATGCTCCAAGAACTGTACAACCTTTTCGAGAAAAAAACCGGCCTGGTGCTGAACAAAGTGCTTGACGCATCCGCCACGGCGAAAAAAGCCGAGATGAGCGCCAAAGTCAAAGCTACATATCAAGTGCCCATGCTGGGAATAGTACCCTGCTTCTGCGAAGTCCTGAGAGCCGAAGGCAACTTCATCTTCGCCCAAGACAAACCCGACCACCCCTTCACAAAAATCCTCCTAGAGATGGCTAAAAAAATCGAAAGCAACCAGCTATACTGACAGCAGCATCAAAGCCAATTTCTATTCTTGCGGGATTCTGAAATCCCAGTAAGCAACATGTCAACCACAAAATCCTTACTTGCGAACATCTGAATCATAAACCCATGAAATCTCGTTTATTCCCAAGTTTCACTCTTTTTGGTGCATCATAGCTCACAAGCATCTTCGAGTAACTGTTTTGTCAATCTATGCTAAGCGGGACCGCCATTACGTTCGGTTTCGGCGCGGACCCAGAAATCAACAAGGATCCATTATCTTGTTTCAACATTAATCCGTGTTTGTTGACGAGGGTTTCCACGTTCTTGAGGTTTTTTCTGTCTAGAACCATGCTTATTTTAAGCTCAAATTCTTTCTTTGAGGGTGTGTTTGGCGACAGCGAGATGCTGCTTATGAACGCGTCTGGCATACACTTGCAAATTTCTCTGAAAAGTTGAATTGCCTCGCGCCTCCGCATGACGCTACCACGCAAATTATTAGGTAATACTATGCAAGTTTAAGTCGATTGCTGTCAGGCTTAAGTGAAAAAACGCGTGTAGAAGATTTCACGCCAACATCTTTTTTGACAGAACGACGTGCCAAATCTAGTTGGAAAAATCATTAACATATTTGCTTAGCAAAGTTAATGTGTAGATGACAATTTCAAAGCTTTAACAGGCCAAAATCAACACAAAAACGTCTGTACGCAGAATTTCAAAAGAGACGGCTTTTGTGTGCGTGCAACAGCTACCCCCCGGTCTACTAGATGCTTCTAATAGGCTTTGGATATGAATCAACATGGTTCAACATGCTTCTGCGAGCTCACTAATCCACATGAAATCAATGTTTTTCAACATGAAATAACAACGAAATCAACTGTTTTTCCTTATTAATCCAGCGTGGAACCGACGTGTCCAATGAGGGGAGGGGTGATTGAAAGTGAATGGTACTTTAGGAGCTTAACCGACACCTTATTATTTTACTACAGGGTCTGTAGCACTACAGGGTGTGTAGTAAATGCTGTTCGACTTAACGCCTAAAGACTCGCCCGAAGCCCTCTTTGGAAGAGAAAAAGAAATCGCTGAACTCGTACGCTTAATCAAAGCAGGTCGATGGGTAACGGTGCTCGGTCCGAGAATGGTGGGAAAAACCAGTCTCATAAAGGCAGCAAGAGCCCGCCTTGATCGACAAACCGTTTACGTCAACTTGTGGGGTGCGAGGGGAGTCCAAGGGTTGCTTAACGCATTGGTGCAGAGCATCAACGCCTCCATGAGCCTCTCTCAAAAAATCAAAGATTCAGCCTCGAGAATAGAAGGCCTAACGATTGGCCCGAGCGGTTTATCAGTCACTATGCCCCGCAAACCTCTGACTACCCTGTGGAACCTGCTTGACTTGTTGGGTAGGCAGGATGAGAACTTGGTCATTGAACTGGATGAGGTTCAAGAATTGTCTGCTGTTTCAGGCCAGCTTTTGAAGGTTCTTGCCAATATTTTCAACACTCACCCAGGTGTTGTTTTTGTATTTACAGGGTCAATGTTTGGGCTTATTCGGACGCTTCTAAATCCAGAATCTTCCCGAAGCCCAATGTATGGTCGTCCGCCTGCTGAGCTTTACCTTCACAGATTTAGCAAGGAACAAGCTACAGAGTTCCTAAGACAAGGTTTCAAAGAGTATAAGGTTAATCCACCCGCCAACCTGATGAGCCAAGAGGTTGAGTCAAAACTTGATGGCACACCTGGCTGGCTCACCCTATACGGAAACAATATTGCTATCGGAAGACTTTCAGCAGAGAAAGCATTGCAAAAAACTGTCGAGCAGGGCTCAAGGGTTGTTAGGGAGGAACTAGAGCATTTTCTTGAGGGCAGAGAGCGAAAGCTTTACATCACTGCCCTATCCACAATGACCAGCCCCGCTAGATGGAGCGACATCAAAGACTCCATCGAAGCCAGAAAAGGTGCCCCTGTCTCAGATTCCACTATCCAAAGTGCCTTGAAAAGTCTAGAAGATGGACTATTGATAGAACGGAAAGACAGGGTTTACCAAATAGCTGACCCAATGCTCAAGAACCTCATTTTCAGCGGCTCACCAAATTAGAACTGAATATGACCCGACATGGCTTAACGTGCCTACGAGAACACGCCAATTCCCATAAGACAATGTTTTCAGCATACAACGACAGCAAAATCAACTGTTTTTCTTTATTAATCAAGTGGAAAAGAGAAATAAATTCTAAAATATGTCGGCTATTTCTTTTCTTCTATTATATTGCCAGACATTGTTACTAACAGATTATTTCCATTAATTGAAACAATTTTGTGCTTCTTTTCCATGCTGTAGAAATTCTTGATTTTTTCCGGGATTTGTAAAGTAACCTTTTCGTTGGTTCTTTGGATTGGTATTTTTTCGTGATAGCAAGCTATTTCTTTCCATTCAGCAGTTTCTTTGCCCGAAATTCCGATTGTTGTACTGTCTAGCGCATAAACGTAAGCTGTGCTAAGCCATGATGGATTTCCAACTTGAAGTAATTCTGTAGGAACCTCAATTGAACTGGAAGGCTTGTAGTCGCTTGAATAGACTAAATTGACATTTCTGCCATTTCTTTCCAATACTCTTATGATGACTTTTTTCTCCTTGAGAAGTCTTCTTATCGAACCGTCCACTTTTCCACTATTCCAAGATAGTTTTCTTGCTAGCTCATACAGAGAGAGACCTTGATATTGCTTGATAACACCCAAAAGTTTTTCGTCAGATTCTTTTCCACTCTTATTTTTGCTCATAATTGTCCCGCCTGGCGTGTGGCAAAACTGTGCCCATACTCTTGTATCAGTATGATAATATTGTTCAGTATATAAAGTTTTAGAATATTCTAAGAATTACGTACAATTAAATACCAGAGATGGACATAGAACGAAAGCTGTATGACGGCATATCAACCCCGAATAAAGCATTATACTGGTTTTATACTTTTAGAATCACAGCCTAGGAACTGGATAAGAAAACACAGGAGTTTTGCCAGTTATGAATGGCTGTATAGTCAAGTTAAATTCGGATTATGGGTCGAAGACACTAGATATAGTAATCATTTCAGTATTGAGGTTAAGGTCCTCGAAGGAATAAAGCCATTAATAATATTAATTAAATTTGAGCTTTTAACCGATAAGGTAAGAGTCTACCATTGCCACACATTCAAACCTAGAAAGTAGTATCTTCACACATAAAACCTACTTTTAACAGAAATATTTCAAACAAAGATTCTCATAATTTTCTTATTTCGCAATGGTCACTTAACTTAACAGTACCTCCAAACACTAAAGCTAAAATAACTCCTTAAGAATCGCTTCTCTCTCCGATGAACCTCTTCCCTTGCTCTTTTTTCCCTTTCTTCTTTCTGTGCCTTCTCGTAGAGCGCCTCGCCTAAGAGTGCCGCGCCAAAAGCGCTAAAAAGGGAAAATCAAGTTTTTTGAGGCACACAGTTGGGGATTAAATTTTAATCTTTCTCTCTCTCAAAATCTCTAACTCGCTACGCCTAAAACTCTAACCGTCTCTTCTTATCACTCTCTCCCACACATTCTTTCGTTCGTTAGCTCGTTAGCTCGCTCGTTAGTTCGATAGCTCGCTCGCTCAAACAGACAACCAGACAAACAGACAGACAAACAGAAGAACAGATACTAATGTTAGACCTTAACCAAGAAAAATTAGGTAGTTACTGAAAAAGAATAGAAGTTGAGAATCTTCATTTGTTGTTATCGCAGTAATTATCAAAATTAAAATCGTTCTGTTTGCAATAGTCCTTGTTCATCGTTGCGAGAGGTGTTGTTGCGTTAATAGTTTTTTTATGGCACATTATCATAAAGTCCACATAATCCAGATTTTTCCTTTCTCTTTCTTCTTTTAACCTTTTCAGCAAATCTGACCATTCGTTTTCATTGTTTTCGTGTAGAAAATCATCAGCAACGAAATAAACTGTTTTTTCACAGATTTTTAAATCCTTTAACAAATTTAACTCTTTTACGTCTTTTTCGACCCTATCTTTCCACTGCCAAGTTCTAAAATATTTTACTTCGCCAACTAACCATAAACTATGAAGGTAATCCTCTTTGGTTATTATGAAGTCTGGGGTTGTTCCCCTTTTTGTTTCCTTTTTATATCCTAATCTGTCATTTAAAATATCAATGTTATCGTGGAAATCGTATTCGCCCTTAAATTTATTCTTCGATATTCCTGTTTGCGAATGAATTTCTATATGTTCATCTTTTAGTTCACTATTGTTTAGTCTTTTATAGAAAAATCTACTCAACTGTAAAACTATGTCATCCTCTTTCCAACATACGAGATGCCCCTTAACACCATTTTTAGATAAGTTGTCTTTCTCAGATTTATAGTAGGTCTTAAAATCTTTCCAGCTATCTGTTAGCAGTTTGAAAATTTCGTTCGATTTATCACGTTTGCCAATTATGAATTATTACCTTTTACAGTTAAACAAGTGCTAATATAAGAATTAGTTAATTTAAGGTTAACTAGTCGGGGAATCCATTCTTTTCTTTCATGCCTAAGATACTTCGCAAACAGCAGAGTCTCTTCGCTAATCAAAGTATCAATAGTCTGCCAATTTTCAACCTTAATCCTTTCAACGTTAACCATAGGGTCAAAGCTAATCAACAAATCAAGAATTCATTGGGGTTTCCATGTGCAGTTTATTGCTTTGGTTTCGCAGGCTAACACACAGGGTGTTCTGTTGGCTTCGGGTTTGCACGGTGAGCAGGTGTACTTTATTCTTCTGTGTTGCTCTTCTGTGACTGAAGCTACAGTTTTGTCTTCAAGGTCTATAAACATCGCTTCCAACTGAAGCACCGATTGTGGGCAGGCTTTAACGCATTTGCCGCAACCCGTGCACTTGTCAGCGTCGATAGTTATGTAGTAGTCGCCTGACCCGTCGCTGTAGCCATAATGCGTGATGACAGTTCTTCGCCTCCTAGCCTTTTTGTGCTTTTTCGTAGAGTGCTTTGCCTAAGAGTGCCGCGCCGAAGGCTCCTGCAACCATGGGGTCTAAGCCGTCGTCGCGCCAGTTAGGCATCGGCAAGCACTTCACGCCTAAAATGACTTCGATTCGGCTGACGATTCCGATGTTTTTGGATTGCCCGCCGGTGATCACGAGCTCTTTTTCTAAGCCTACCCTGTTGATCAGGTTAGCCATGCGCACCGCCATAGCCCGCGTGTAGGCAGCCAGCACTTTTTCTTTTGACCAGCCCTTGCGGAGGAGCCCCATGGCTTCGGTTTTTGCGAAAGCGACGCATGTGCAGCTTACAGGCTCTGGCTCCTTGTCAACCTGTAGCGACATGGCTCCGATTTCTTCGATGGGGATTTTGAGCAGGTCGGCGAAGACTTCCATGCCTCTGCCTGTTCCAGCCGCGCACTTGTCGTTCATGAGGAAGGAGACGACTCTGCCTTTTTCGTCGCTGCGGATGGCTTTGATGTCTTGCCCGCCCACGTCAAGCACGGTTCGCACGGTTGGTCCCCAGATGTAGTTTGCTCCTTTCGCGTGGCAGGCGATTTCCGTGATGGCTCTGTTAGCCATTGGAACGTTGACCCGCCCGTACCCCGTGCCGACTATGTACTTGAGGTCGCTGGCTTTCAAGCCTGTTCCCTCCAGAGCCAAACTTAAGACTTTGCTGGCGCTTTCAGGGCTGTTGGAGCCTGTGCGGGCTACGCTCCATGAATAAGCTTCGCCGTTGACCATGATGGCGGCTTTGGAACCGACTGAGCCGACATCGACACCTGCGGTGATAACGTCCCTACTCGTCCAGCTCTTGCCCTTCACGACACGGTGATACTCCCGCCAACGCCAAAACTCCAAATCGCCGTTAACGCTGCTTGGCTCCTTCATTTCTGCGCCTCCTTAGCTCGAGCTGCCGCCGTGAGAGCCGCGCCCAAAGCGCCTGCGTAATCGGGAAAATCAGGAATCAACACGTTGACCCCCAACTTCCTCTTGAGCGACGCGACGAAGCCGACATCCTTCGCGACGCCGCCGATCAAAACAACGTCGGGGTTCACGCCGAGCCGTTGAACCATTGATGAGATGCGGTCAGCCATCGCGTCGAAGACGGCGCGGGCGATTTCAGGTTTAGATTCTTGACGGTGAATAAGCGAGACAACGTCGGATTCGCCGAAGATGACGCAGGAAGCGTTTATGGGGCTTGCCCGTTCAGCTTTGAGTGAGAGCGGACCCATGTCCTCAAGTTTCACCTCTAAAGCCCTCGCCATGGCTTCGATAAAAGCGCCCGCGCCCGCGGCGCAGCGTTCGTTGACGACGAAATCCACCATTAAGCCTTTGTCGTCGCATTTGACGGCTCTTGCCTCTTCCGCGCCTATGTCGATTATCGTTCGGGCTTTCGGGCACAGGTAGACTCCAGCTTTAGCGTCGGCGCCCATCATGCTTACGGTGCTGTTAGCGTAGGGCGCGATTTCCATGGCAGAACCCGTAGCGACAAAGTAAGCCACGTCGGAAAGCTTTAGGTGCGCGTCTTTTAGGGCTTCAGCGACTGCTTCTTCAGCGGCTTTGGCGGGGTCGAAGCCTGAGAACGCTTGTCCTCTTGCGGCGACGGCGCCGTCTTTCAAAACTACTGCTTTTACCCTTTGAGTGCCCAAGTCCATTCCGACAGTTATCATGAAACCGCCTACATGTCCACTCTTGAAGTTAACATTTCGAGGAACGCTTCAACACGCGTCTTCATCTGACCAACATCTTCCCTCGTGTAATCGGTGTCAAGGTAGTACATGGGGATATTTATCTTGTCTAGAGCCTTCTTGATTCGGCTGTACTCCATCGCGTAGAGCATGCAGCCGCGGGTCACGTAGTAAATGACGCCCTGAACGTTCCATTCCTTAACCTTGTTCAGAAGCCAGTTAATCCTGTCCTCGTTGCCGTCGCTGGAGGTGAAGCAGGGGCAGGTGGAAGCCATAAGGTAGCGTTCTCCGATAGCGCTCATCATGTCATCCATGGTCCACTCGTTGACGCCGACGGGGTCGTTGAGTATGCGTTCGCCCGAGCAAAGCTCGTCGGCGACGATGATGCCTTTCGGGTTCGCTTCTTCAACTAGGTTCGGCACTTTCCAGCTGTCAGGCCAAAACATCGGCGTGCCCGTCACCATGACTCTGGGCGTGTCGGGCGGGCAAACCCAGTCTTTCCGTTGAGCCCTCTGCTCGAGCTCGTTGCATAAAGCCTCGGCTTTCTCGGTCCACCGTGCTTTGTCGTCCCACAGGTAGGCTTGGTTGACAAGCATGGCGTCTCTGCCCATGATCACGGGGTTGCCTTTGCGCAGTTCTTGCAGGCGACGGAAAACTCTCGTTGCGCTCTGCGTCTGCTCGATGGCGGCTTTCAAGGTTTTCCTAGTGATCTTGTTGCCCGTGAACTGTTCAATCTGCTTTCTCATCTGCGCTATTTCGTCTTCCCAGAAGCGGAGGGAATGCGCGGCGTCTTTGACCCTTGGAATGTTCATGCCCCAGATCGGCGTGTAATCGCTCAGGATCTCGCTAAGCTTGGTCATGCCGTCGCAGGTCAGAACGCTTATCAACGCGTCGCTTAATTCAAGGAAGGGAGAAAGCCCGATCATTTTTGCGCCTATGGTCGAGCGGATAACGGGGCAAACCTCCACGGGCACGACGCGGTCGCCGATTTTGCTGCTGTCGTACCAGCCTGAACTAACGCGGACTGGGATGGCATCAGAGGCTAGGATCAGTTCTGTCGGGGCGAAGAGGCACATGTAGCCGATGACTTTCTTGCCCTTCTGCTTCTCAGCCGAGATTTCCCGCTGCCTCTGACCGAACAGGTTTGAGATTTCATCGAAGTACTTCATGGCTTGGGGCCTGCTGGGATCAGCCTTTTTCATCCGCTCAATGTTCTCAGCCATAGTCTTTTCAGAAGCGGCTCTGATGGTGCTTCTGAGTTCCTCTGCTTCTTTCGACGAGATTTCAGGGGTGTACTTTTTCTCTGTTTTTTCGCTCTCCATTGTTTTCTCACTCACTTGTTGATGGTTCAAGCCAGTTTCTTGATTTGAACAAGGTTTTGTTTCCAAGACGCAGGTTCAAGGCGTCTTCATAGGGGCACATTTCGACGCAGCGCAGGCAAAGCACGCACATTGAAGTCTCTATTTTGCCGCCTTTCTGGTCGTAAACCTCTTGCACTTGTGATTGGCAAACCCTCTTGCAGACGCCGCATTTGGTGCATTTTTCCTCGTTCTTTTCAATATGCAGTAGAGGTGCCCACTTGAAACCCTTAAACCTGTTGACAACTGCCAACGAGGCGCCTGTCGGGCAGAAACGGCACCAGAGCCGCCTGAAAAAGAAGGAGCCAGCCAACGTCAAGGCGATGAAGGCGATGGCGACTGCTTGACCTATGTTTTGGCCTACCCAGAATATGATGTCTTGAACGTAGGGGTAGGTGAAGTTAACCTTGAAAACGCTCACTGCGCTGCTCGTCCATGGAACAACCACGGGAATCATCGGGTCAATGAGGGCGGTGTACGGTCGAAAGGGACCAGCCAGAAGCTTCGCCATAGCCGCTGCGAAGTCGAGGTTTTGAGGCGGCTGCAGAATCCACGCAACCACGGGCAAGAACAGGAAAACCACGAATATGACGTATCTTGACTTGTGCAGGGCTTTGTTGAGCCTTTCGGGGACGCTTCGGTACCGCATGCCGAACGCTTTTCGCAGCATGACTTCAAGATCCATGATCAAGCCGAAGGGGCAAAGCCAACCGCAGTAGATGCGCCCCAGAAAAATCGTTATGGCAAAGATGAATATGAAGAAGTAGAGAAGCGGGATGGATAGGGTGAAGACGTAGAAGAGGGCGGCGAAGGCGACTGCTTGGATGACCAGCCTCATGAAGGTTATTCTTGTCGCCAGGTTCTTTTTCCAGATCAGGACTGCAAGTATGCCTGCTGCTCCGAGCCCGCCGAGCACTATTAACCTTAGTATGTCCCCTACGTACGCCCAAGCCATTGTTTTCTCGCCATCTTGATTACTTTGAGACTAATTATGAGTTAACCGTTCCGCTAATCCCCGAAAAAACCGTCAGCAACACGATTAATCCCCGCATGAAGCCGATACGCGCGCGAAGGTCCGGATTAGAGGTTTCAGTTATGTGTGACATGCACATGTCCTGACGGAAGTTTTGACTAAAGAAAATACAGAGTGAACCTTTTAAATCTTGCATACTTCCGCGCAGAATTTTTTCCTTCGAAGCTTGAGGAAGAAGAAGCTATGACGGGGGCGGAATGTATCGTGTGTTGTACGCTTTGAGGTATGCAAGGTGAGCCGCGTCGTACGGGTAGCTTACAGCCGCCGTGTACGGGTACCCGCTCATGCCGATGAACGGCAGCGAGTTGACGGTAAAGTTGAAACCGTAGCCCCACTGCCCAGGCGGGTCCTTGAACCAGCAGGCTACGAAGAGGAAGTAGTCTCTCTCCATTCCCGGGGCAAGCTTCGTCAGGTTGCCTACTGAAAACTCAAGGTTAACCTCGTCGCCTTGCCGCCCAATCACGTACATGTTGTCTGCGCTCTGAAGCAGCGCCGTAACGTCGCCGTACCTTGTGAAGTTTCCAGAGGACGTTGACTCGGTGGGTCCCCATTGTACGAGGGTGGCGGTCGGCATGATTTTCTGAATTGTCGTGTTCTGCTGGCTTGACGTGTCGACTGCGACGTAGTCGTAGGTTACGTTGAAGAAGTTGCAGAGCTTAACCTGGTAGTCGGTTATGCCCTTGGGGAAGTCGCCTGTCAAATCCACGACGAACGTTCTCGCGTTAGAGTCTGACGGCATGGGGATCTGCTTATCCTGCGGCACCTTTACCCAGTTGCCGTTCGCATCCTTAACTTCCATGTAGGGACCAGGGTAAATCTGCGTGCCGTTGGTCAGCAGCCCAGCTGAAGCGGCGCCTTTGAATTGGGCTACCCAGCTGTTGTAGTCTTGGTAGTTGCCCCAGTCTACTATGCCGTTGATTACAAGTTTGATGTTTTTTGCGCCTGACAGGTTGCCCAAGTCTAGGGTTAACTGGTTGAGGTCGATGTTATTCCATGAGGGGCTGAGGTCTCCGCCCTTGCCAGGCGTGAAGACGCCGTCGAGTTTGGAAATTTGAGACAGGACATTTACGCCCTTAGCGGTTGTGCCTGCGGGTCCCCAAACGTAGGTTGCGCTGAGCGGCGTGAGAAGGCTACTCGGGTTCACCGTGTAGATTTGCCCGTTGAAGCCTTGGTTAACGTAGTTGCTCATGGTTGAGTAGACGTCTGTTCCGACGGGGTGGTCAACCACCACCAGGTAAGCCGTGTCCAAGTAGAATATCTCGTCCCAAGCTTGGGAGAGCGTCATGTCGTAGCAGCGGTTTCCGTTGACGGTTTGTAAAGCCATCAGGTTCGGGTTAAGTTTCACGTAGTCCCATGGGGTTCCGCCGCCGTATACGATGGTGCCGCTGCTTGTCATGTAGTTCATGTAGCCGAGCCAGCCTGAGTTAGAAACGTCAGTTACGTAGGAGTATCCTGTTCCGTTCCATATGAAGAGTGACGGGCAGGATGCGTACCCGCTGACTATTGTGTAGGTTGCAATCATTATTGTCCACTGGTTTACGTTGAAGGTCTTGGTCGAGGAGGTATCGCCGTCTTGCCAGGATTGGAAGGCTAAAACGCCAGTTGGGAGGGTAACGGGGTTGGGCACTGAAACGGTGTATTCCCCGACTGGCACAATTTGGTCGTAAGGTGTGTTATAACCAACACCGTTTAGCGTGAAATGAAGGGGTATGGAGCCGCCGCCGCTCCTGTTAATTAGGAGAGTGTGGTAGCCAGTCTGCACGACCGTGAAGGGTGCGCTTAGAGTGTTCAGCCTGACGGTGTGGTCACCAACAGTTGTTGAGTTAATCGTGAACAGGACGGTCTCCCATGAGCTGGCGTTCATCTGAATCATCCTGGCTTCCACGAAGACTTTATCAACTGTGACCGTGACGAAGAGTTGGTCAGCTTTCGGTGATGGATTCGTGGCTGTCGCGGTCACGTTAAGCTGCTGGTTCGACCATGCTTCGAAGGGGTTAACGTTTATGTTGGACAGGATTATGCTGCTTGAGCCTGGGGGCGGAGGATTAATCGTGAAGGCGCCAGTTAAGTCGTCGACTTGGGCGCTGTAGTTGCCCGGCATGGTTTCAATGTCGGTGTAGGTGACGTTCTCGGATTCTGCGCCTGTAAGCGTGATGTTCTGCGAGTCCTTCACGACGCTGTTGATTTCAAAATTCACCGTGAGGTTGCCTTCTAAATCGCCGATGTTTGTTGCGTTTACTGAAATCTGCACGGCGTCGCCTAGAGTCGCGTTAGAGGGGCTGATGGTTAGGCTTGTCAGTGTGAATTTGGCTGGTCTATTCACGCTGCCTATGACGCCTTTGTCTTGAAGGTATAAGTAGGCTCCTGCGGCTCCGCTGATGATGAGTAAGTCAATAACAAGTATCGCTTTCAATTTGACGGAGGCCGAGCGGGAAAACATCAGTGCACTCTCATAGTTTACTCATATTCTTATGCATAATGGGGATTAAAGCCTTTTTGCTTCTTGGGCAAGTCAAGATTGGTTTTTTACTGTTGATGTACAAGAAAAGAACGTGAAAACCTAACATTTTTCTGCTTAGTTTCGTCGTTTTTTCTGCGGTTTTAGGCGCATTCTGGCTCGATGTGTACGGTGACAACGGCGTTTGCGAATCGTTCTTTGGTTTCTTTCTCGACCTGCGACGCAATCTTGTGCGCTTCTACTATGTGAATTTGCTTGGTAAAGCAGCAGTCGATGTTTATGTAACGTTTGCCCTCTGCGGCATAGGTTACTATCCGCTTTATGCGCAGGTTACCCGCAACGGCTTTGACGACATCATAAACGACGTTTTTAAGCTGCGACTCGTCAACTTGAGAGGCGGGAACCGCTATGCCTGAAGGCTCCACGTGCACGGTAACGTTTTCAAGCGGCTTGATTTCCGCCTGTATTTTTCCCTCGATGGTTTCCGCTATTTTGTGTGCTTCCTCAACTGAGAGTTCAGGGTTAACGTAGGCGTGCAGGGTGATGTAGTACTTGCCGCAAGTGTAAATGGTGGAGATTTCATGCACTTCTTTCACGCCGTCAACCGTCGCCAACTTCAGAACCAGCTGGTCAAGTTTGGCTTCCTTTTCCGAAGGCTCAATGTGGATGGTGGCGTCCACGTTGCCGAAGGCCTGTTTCAAGTCAGCCTCAATCTTGGATGCCAACGCATGCGCCTCTTCCAGCGGCATGTGGCTTGGAACACAGATGGTGGTGTCTATGAAGATTTTGGAGCTTACTTTGCGGACTTTAAGGTTTTCCGTTTTGACGACACCATCGTGCGAGACAATTAATTTTCTGATTTTCTGCAAGAGCTCCTTTGACACGGTGTCGCTGAGCTCCATCACGCTTGCTCTCACAAGTTTAACGCTTAAGTAGCTAAGCAAGGCGCCAAGCAAGATTGATGCTAAAGCGTCTCCGTATTTAAAGCCTAAAGTAGCTAAGCTGAACCCTATCAGGGCTAGAAAAGTTGAGCTTAAATCTGAAACAGCATCGTAAAAACCTACTTTCATCGAGGGACTTTCGATGTGCTGAGCTTTCCTGAAGACAGTTACTCTTAAAGAAGCGATAAAAATAGCGTAACCTATCGCGATGAAACCCGCAAACTCCACGCCTTGATTAATCTGCGCGTTCGCTAACCCTGTCAATCTCAATGCGGCTTCATAAAAAATTAAGAAGGCTATCGCAATCAAGACTACCCCTCCGATCAGCCCGCCTATGGTTTCAAACTTCTCGTGCCCGTAAGTGTGTTCCTCGTCTGGCGGCTTGATCGCGGCGCGAACGGCGAAGAACAACATGATGGTTGTTAAGGCGTCTAGTAACGCGTGTAAGCCGTCGCTCAGTATGGCTAAGCTGTTAACAAAGAAGCCTATGGAAAGTTCAACAACCACGACGCTGAAGATCGCGACCGCTGCAATTCTCAGCGCCCTAAGCTTATACTTGCCATCCACAGGTTCTTGCATTTACCCAATCTAAAATAAGGTCTCTGCGAGGGCGAATTAAGCTTTACGGGACACAGATCAACGAAACCATTTCGGAAATGCTTTAGAGTAAGTCTCAGAATTAAGGTTCTCAGTTTAAGGTTCTACGCGTGACACCGGTGTTTTCAAGTCTATTTCAGCTTCCAGCGAAAAAACGTCAAAATGGCAAGTTTAAAAAGCAAGCGCCAACAAGCCTGTATTAAGGTTGAGAGAATGAAAAAATCATTTTTTGGTCTAATCTTAATTGCGATAATGGTTTTTTCGATAGTTACGGCTAACATTATTCATTTTGGTAGGGCTCAGAGTGGAACAAGCGTCAGCGGCATAATCGGCGGCAACGTCACTTGGACTCAAGCAAGCAGCCCATATACCCTTACAGGAAACGTTCTCGTTTACAATGGCGCAAATTTAACCATTCAATCAGGAGCAACTGTGAATCTCGGAAGCTATTATATTGAAGTAAACGGCACGTTGCAAGCAATAGGGAACAGCGCCAACCCCATCACTTTTAATGGTGGACAAATTACCTTCACATTGTATGGTACTTCCTGGAACCAATCGACCGGCACTGGTTCAATAATTGAAAATGCCTTTATCAGTTCTGAGATATCAATTGATGATGGCGTACTTCTCAATAACAATACTATTATTGGAGCAATCTCAGCGTCATCGCAATTCTACAATGGAATTCAGTATAATGGGAATCCCGTAATTTCAAACAATACCATTAAAGGGGGAATCGCCATTGGACCCGAAGGATTTGCAGACATTTTAGGAAACACTATTACTGGGTCTGGAATCTCGATATCAACATGGTGGTTAGATTCGGAAACATTGATTGAAGGCAACTTGATAGTAAATAATACAAACGGAATCTTCACTACCCAATGGGTAGGCTCGAACAATTCCCCTACAATCCAAAACAACACTATTACAAACAATACTATTGGAATCAATCTTTCCTCACCATCTGGCGATGTTTGCTTTAACAACATTTACGGAAATATACAATACAATATTGAAAATGCAAATGGAAACAGTTTAAATGCTACGTATAATTGGTGGGGAACAACAGACCCCCAAGCAATAAATCAGACAATTTATGACACCAAGAATGATTTCAACGATGGGACTGTTAATTTTAGCCCATTTCTGTCTGCACCTAACACACAAGCTCCGACATATGTTGCCGCTTCTGCAAGTTCTGGTGGTTCTATTACTCCGAACGGTTATGTTAGGGTTAACTGTGGTGGTAGTCAAGCTTTCAATATATCACCTAATACTGGCTACCATATAGCGGATGTTCTAGTGAATGGAACTTCTGTCGGGGCGGTCAGCACTTACAATGTCCAAAACGTTAATGGCGCAACAACCATCTTAGCCACTTTTGCGCCTAACTCGACTCCCACTCCAAGCCCAACTCCTTCACCTTCTCTGGCGACGACGCCAACTTCAAGGCCAAGTCCAACGCCAACTGCCGCGCCATACACTACTAGCACCATACAGGCAACGACAAGCAATGGCGGAAAAGTTGACCTCACAATCAACGGCGACATTGCACGTTCGCAGATTTCAAACCTCACTCTCGCGACAAATCAAACGTCCCAATCTACAACATTGTCCTTCACCGTGACAGGGGCAAGCGGCACCACTGGGTTTGGCAACATTACCCTACCGAAAAACGATGTCCCCTACGGAACCTCACCGACAATTTACATCGATGGTCAACCAGCCCAAAGCCAAGGCTATACGCAAGATAGCAACAACTACTACGTTTGGTTTACAACGCATTTCAGCTCGCATCAAATATCAATCACCTTCACATCAACCTCGCCGACTGCCACGCCAACAAGCCACGGTTCGCAATCAAGCAGCCTAAGCGAAATAATCATTGCAACAGCCGTCAGCGTAGCCGTCGTAGCAGCCGTTCTGATTTCGCTTATGCTGATAATAAACGGCAGAAAAGCGAAAGCCAAACAGCAATAAATCACTTCTTTTTTTCACCCTTTATGTCCGACGGTGAAAGGAAAACTGCGTTTTTCTTAATCGATAGGCATTTAGGTTTGAAATTAGGTATTAAGGGAACGGTTGATTCAGATGGGTTTCGTGAAAATCGGCGACGTGTTGAATGGCACATTTAGGGACCAGAAAGTCGCGGTGCGCGGCTGGGTTTACCGCAAACGGGAAGGCAAAGAACTCATTTTCCTGCTCGTCCGCGACTCAACAGGTTTTATCCAGTGCACAGTCAAAAAAGCCTGCCCCGCATGGGCTGATGCTCAGCGGGTGACAATTGAATCCAGTTTGACGCTTGATGGCACCGCAAGGGAAGACAAGCGGGCGCCAGGCGGGTACGAGATCAGCGCGGAAAACATCTCGGTCATCGGTTTAGCGGAAACGTTCCCGATTGCGAAGGACAAGAGTGAAGAGTTCATCCGTGACATGCGGCATCTTTGGCTTCGCAGCCGAAAAATGAACCTGATGATGAAGGTTCGCGCCGACACGATTGAGGCAACGCGGCAGTACTTCAAGAGCCAAGGCTACACGGAAATTTCGCCGCCCATGTTCATCTCCGCCGCGGTTGAAGGCGGCTCAACCCTTTTCGGCTTAAAATACTTCGACCAAGACCTCTACTTGACACAGAGCAGCCAGCTTTACCTTGAAATCCTCATCTACTCCTTGGAAAACGTTTACTGCATCGCGCCGTCGTTCCGCGCGGAGAAAAGCCGAACAATCAGGCACCTGACCGAGTACTGGCATATGGAAGCCGAGTGGCCCTTCGCCGACATGAACGACCTGATGCGGTTCGAGGAGGGCTTGATGACGCATGTTTGCCGAACCATCGGCGACACCTGCCAAAAAGAGTTTAAGGAAATCGGCGCCGACATCGAAAAGCTCAAGGCGGTGAAGACGCCGTTCCCACGCATAACCTACGCCGAAGCAATCAACAGACTGAAACCGAAGAACCCCGCGTTAAGCTGGGGCGCTGACCTGGGCTACGAGGACGAGAAGGTCTTGGCGGAAGACTTCGGGAACCCCTTCTTCGTTTACGATTACCCGACGGCGATTAAGGCGTTCTACTGCAAGACCTACCGCGACCACCCAGAGGTTGCAATGTCGGTGGACATGATGGTTCCGCGAATCGGCGAAATCAGCACTGGCGGCCAAAGGGAAGAAGACAAGGACATCCTGATTCAGCGCATGAAAGAGCAGGGTCTAAAGCCCGAGGATTACGAGTGGTACCTTGACCTACGTCGCTACGGCACCGTGCCCCACGTCGGCTTTGGCATGGGTCTGGAGCGGCTTTTAACGTGGATGCTTGACTTGGACAACATCATCGACTCAATTCCGTTCCCGAGGACAACCCGCAGGTTCTACCCATAATCAACCCGCGTTTTGGCTTTCTAAAGGTCAAAAAGCGAGAAATGGCTTGTTCTTAGTAGCCAGTGAAATATTCCAATTTCAACTGCACCTTAGGTAACCCAATGCTGTCTATCAGTTTTTCCATTGCCGTAACCATTCCAGGCGGTCCACAGCAATAGAAGATGTTGTCTTTGTAGTCAGGCAACTCCTTCTGAATCATCTCCGCTGTGATTATGCCCACTGCGCCTTTCCAGTCGGGAGGAGGCTGGTTGACGACGAAATGGAGGTTGAGGTTCTTGTTGGTTTGCTGCATGGCTTCGAGTTCTTGCCTGAAGGGAATATCGTTTGGGGTGCGGCAACCGAGGAAAAGAGTGATTTCCGATTGCAAGCGTTTGTCGGTAGCGTTTTTGCAGATGCTTATGAACGGGGTTACGCCTATGCCGCCCGCGAGCAAGGCGATTTTGGGGTATTCGCCCTCGAAAGTGAACTGCCCGTACGGCGCGTCGATTTTCGCCCAGTCGCCGACCTTCGCGGCTTTGAGAGCCATCGAGTACTCGTGGTCAGTGAGCCGTTTGGTGAACTCGATGAAGCGTGTTTCGGTTGGGCTGCTGCTGAAGCTGAAATGCTTGATTAGTTCTTTACCGTCCTGTTTGATGGTGACGAAGAAGAATTGACCAGGCTTATAGGTCAAGTCGGCTGGTCTCAGAAAACGGTAGCTCGTTATGTCAGCGGTTCGAGGGATAATTTCCTGAATTTCAGTTTCAAACTTCATCAACATCAAACTCCACAAAAATTGATATGTATTAAAGAGTATTACGACAATAAACCTTACGGCTACAATGGAAGTTCATCAAGTTCCGTTTTAGAATGGGAATCTATGTTTCTGCACGTCAGTGTTGAATTCTCTGGCTAACTGCTCGATAAGCGCCCGCTGCTGGCTCGTCAGTTTTTCGGGCACTGAAATGCCGATGCGCACCTGCAGGTCGCCTCTGCCGTA
Organism: Candidatus Bathyarchaeota archaeon; assembly: GCA_963768345.1. Lineage (GTDB taxonomy): Archaea > Thermoproteota > Bathyarchaeia > Bathyarchaeales > Bathycorpusculaceae > Bathycorpusculum. The sequence goes on from CAVYHL010000005.1 coordinate 728,354, forward strand.
GGCTCTGAAACGCGGCATGCCCTTGCCCTTCAAAGTTAGGACCTCGCCCGCCTGCGTTCCAGGATGAATCCTGAGGGTTGTCGGTCCTTCAAGGGTCGGGATGGTTACGTCGGCGCCTAACGCTGCCTGCGGAAAAGTAACCATAGCAACATACCATAAGTCGTCGCCTTCACGCAGGAACTGCTGATGAGGCATAACGTGGACGACAACGTAGAGGTCGCCTGCCTCGCCGCCGTTCGACACCGTTTCGCCTTCGCCGCGGAGCCTAAGCTGGTAGCCTTCGTCTATGCCAGCTGGGATGCGGACGCTGATTTTTCTGCGTTTCCGCACCAAGCCTGAACCGCGGCAGTTGCTGCACGGCGTCTCGACGATTCTGCCTTTGCCCTTGCACTGCGGGCAGCCCGTGACCTGCACGAACGTTCCGAAGGCGCTTCGGTGCATGTTTTGAACCTGACCCGCTCCGCCGCATCTTGGGCAAACCTTAGCTTGAGTGCCAGGCTTGGCGCCTGAGCCGCCGCACACGTCGCATTTCTCGGTTCTGGGCACTTCCACGTCCTTCTCGGTTCCGCGGGCGGCTTCCTCAAGCGTGATTTGAAGGTCGTAAGCTAAATCCTGACCCCTGCTGATTCGCTCCCCGCCGCCGAATCCTCCGCCGAAGAAGGTGCGGAAGATGTCGCCGAACCCCATGTCCCTGAAGATTGAGTCGAAGTCGGCTCCACGGAAGATGTCTTCTGAAGTGTAACGTTGGTCGAAGCCGGTGTGCCCCAGCGTGTCGTACTGCTGCCTCTTCTGGTCGTCGCTGAGCACGGCGTAGGCTTCGCTGATTTCCTTGAATTTCTCCTCCGCGCCTGGGTCTTTGTTGCGGTCAGGATGGAACTGCAGCGCCAGCTTTCGGTAAGCGTCCTTGATCTCGTCTTTTGACGCGTTTCGTTGAACGCCTAGAACCTCGTAATAGTCTCTTTTTTCAGCCATCCGCCATTTACCGCTAAATCAACATTTTACTTGACTTTGTGTATAGTTCACGACTGGAATTTATACCATTTCCCTTCTTTCTTTTCATTTCTGGGCAAAGGCAAAACCTTTCACACGCAGCTAAGCCCAAGACAGCTTTAGTCAGGAAACGCCACAAAGAAAAGAGCTCTCAGTTGACCGCTATCTTGAAGGACAGCCAAACGGGTAGGAACCCAACGCTGCTTCAGCGTTCACTTGGTAAGCGCCGGCGTTAAGGTTTTAGCTGGCAGTTATGGTTAAAGAGCACCTTTTTCCTGAGGTGTGACAATGGAAAGGAAAGAAGAGGTCTATTTCACTTTGTAGTCTTCTGAGTCAACCACTTTTTCTTCACCTGGACCCTCTGGGCCTCCGCTTGGCGGTGGCTGTGGTCCTGCTCCCGGCGGCGCTTGACCTGGCTGCTGTTGCCCTTGCTGCTTAGCGTATTCCTGTGCCGCTTGCTGGTAAACCTTGGTTCCAACATCTTGCAGCACCTTCTGCAACGCGTCGGATTTCGCTTTAACCTGCGCCATGTCGTTGCTTGCCAGCGCGTTCTTGAGTTCGGTGACGGCTGCGTCGATTTTGCCTGTTTCCTCGCTGCTTAGCTTGCCTGCCAAGTCAGTTTTTGTCCGCTCCGCCGTGTAGACGAGGCTGTCGGCGTTATTGCGTAATTCTGCTTCTTCTCTTTTCTTTTTGTCTTGCTCCGCGTATTGATCTGCGTCTTTGATTAAGCGTTCCTTTTCCTCTTTTGACAGTTTCGTGGATGCGGTGATTCGTATCTTTGATTCTTTGCCTGTGCCCAAGTCTTTAGCTGTCACGTTGAGGATGCCGTTGGCGTCTATGTCGAAGGTCACCTCGATCTGCGGGACGCCTCTGGGTGCAGGCGGCAAGTCTACGAGGTTGAACATGCCCAGTGAAACGTTGTCTTGTGCCATGGCGCGTTCGCCCTGCAGGACGTGGATTGTGACTGCGGTCTGGAAGTCGGCTGCCGTCGTGAAGATTTGGCTGCGTTTGGTTGGGATCGTCGTGTTTTTCTCCATGACTTTGGTGTGGACGCCGCCCATGGTTTCAACGCCGAGGCTCAGCGGGGTAACGTCGAGTAGCAGCAGGTCTGTGACTTCGCCCGTGATGACCGCTGCCTGAATGGATGCGCCTATGGCGACACATTCCATCGGGTCTAAGCCGCGTTCAGGAGCCTTGCCAACGATTTGTTCAACGAACCGCTGCACGAGGGGCATTCTGGTCATGCCGCCGATGAGGATGATCTTGTCGATTCCCTGAGGCGTAAGCTTCGCGTCTTCAAGCGCCTTCAGAATCGTCGGCTGGGTTCGCCGCACTATCGGCTCCGCTAAAGACTCAAGTTTCGTCCTTGTCAGCGTGAGGGTGAGGTGTTTTGGTCCGCTGGCATCAGCCGTTATGAAGGGCAAGTTGATCTCCGAGCTCATGAGCGTTGAGAGTTCGATTTTGGCTTTTTCCGCGGCTTCTTTCAGCCTGGACATAGCCATTTTGTCGTTTGAGAGGTCGATGCCGTTTTGGCGTTTGAATTCGCCCAGGATGTAGTCCATGACTGCTTTGTCAATGTCTGTTCCGCCCAGTTGGGTGTCGCCGCTTGTGCTGAGCACCTCGAAGACTCCTTTGCCGAAATCCATGACTGTGACGTCGTGGGTGCCGCCTCCGAAGCTGAAGATGAGGATCTTCATTTCTTGCTGGACCTTGTCGATGCCGTAGGCGAGGCAGGCAGCGGTGGGTTCGTTGATTATACGCATAACTTGGAAGCCTGCGATTTCGCCCGCGTCTTTAGTGGCTTGGCGCTGGTTGTCGTTGAAGTGCGCGGGCACGGTGATGACTGCTTTGCGCATGGTGCCGCCAAGGTACGTTTCAGCGTCCTTCTTGATTTTCTGCAGGATGAACGCTGATATCTGCTGGGGACTGTACTCTTTGCCGTAAATATTTGCCTTGTAGTCGCTTCCCATTTTTCGTTTTATTTCAAATATGGTTCCTTCTGGGTTGGTGGTTGCCTGGCGTTTTGCAGGTTCACCTACCAGTAGTTGTCCATCTTTTGTGAAGGCTACGACCGAGGGGAACATTTTTCCAGCCATTGTCGGGCCTTCAGCACTTGGAATAACAGTGGCATGTCCGCCTTCATAGATGGCGGCTGCTGAATTGGTTGTTCCCAAGTCAATTCCTAATACTTTTTCATTTGTTTTTTGATTACTCAATTTGTTTTTTCCTCCGTTTGGTTACATTGATTGTTTGATTTTTTAACTGCTACTTTAACGATGGTGGGTCTGATGACTTTACCCTTCATCGTGTAGCCTTTCCTTATTTCCTCAAGGACTACGCCGTCGGCAACATCGCTGTTTTCTACGGCGACTATGGCGTTGTGTTTTGAGGGGTCAAAAGGTTTGCCTTCAGGGTTCTCAATTGGAGAAACCCCTTCTTGCTCAAGAATCTTTCTGAGCTTCTTCAGGGTCATCTCAACGCCTTCCAAGAGAGTTTCAGGCGAGGTTGAGATTTCACCATTTTTGACCGCCAATTCCAACTCATCCACCACATCCAAGAGTCCAATTACTAAGTGTTCAGTGCAGTAGTTTTTGATTTGTTCGGCTTCACGCTCTGAACGCTTCTTGAAGTTTTCAAGGTCCGCTTGCATGTAACGCAGCCTAGTCAGGTAGTCTTCGGATCGCTTCTTTTCGCATTCAAGTCGCTCCTCAAAATCTGGCGGCTGTGGCTCCTTGTCATTGACCATTTTTGGATTGTCCCTCTGCATGTTTTATTTTATGCGATGTATTTTTGCTTTTTTGTGTCCTTAAATTTTGGTTGTTCTGCAGGCAACCCAGGGTTTTGATATTTCTCGATTTGATTGCAGGCCGCTATGTTGGATTGTTCGACTAGTTTTCTGAATATTATTTCGGCGACTTGGTCTCCGACTGCTTCTTCCTTAAGTTCGGCGTCGAAGAAGTGCTTCTTGAAGGATTCAATTATCTCGTTCTTGGCTATGACTACATTTGGGTTTTCAGTGTCGTTCCATGCTTGGGACATTAGCTTGTGGCCTAGTTCTATGAATATGTTGACCATCGTCGTGTAGTCTATGTCGAAGGGCGCGTCTCCGGTTAGGAATCGCCCCTTTGCAAGCAGGATTTTTTTGTCGTTTTCAGGGGTTACTGTTAAACTTCTGCGCATACACTTCACCAGCAAACATGTATAGATGCACTATTGCACCGCTTCACCTGAAGCACAGGTGTGCATGCGCCCCTTATAAATTTTCTGCTTCAAAAAACCACAAAAAACATTCTAATTCAGAAAAATTAAGCAAAATCCCAAATCAACCCTCCAATCCAAGAGGCTAAAATAAGCTGCGAGTTAAGAGGCAAAACAACGGCAAAATGCCACACGTTTCTTGATTAAAAATTAAGAGGTACTGCTGGTTTGAGGGGGAAGGGTTAACCTTAGGGCAAACGAAAAATTCGGGAAGAGAGAGGGGAATCAGTCTTACTGCCCCTTAGTTAACCCCCCTTTGCATGATAACAACTGCTTCTTGAATGATAAATAGTGATGTGATTGTGCCGACACAACCACATTTGAAAAATGAAAAGTAGATTGTTAAGCCTTGACCTGCTTTTTGACCGCTTCTTCCGCCGCCTTAACCGCATCTGCAAGTTTCTCGGTTTTTGTTCCGCCGCCCTGCGCAAAGTTGGGTCTGCCGCCGCCTCCGCCTCCGAAAATCGGCGCTGACTCCTTGACCACATTGCCCGCGTTGACGCCTTTCTGGACCGCCTCGTCGCCTGCCATGACCATGAGCCTGCAGGTTTTCCCGTCTGAACCGTAGAACAGCGTCACGCTTGCAGGGTTGCGTTTTATCATTTCCGTGGCGGTCTGCACCATGCGGTCAACATCGATGACGTCGCCAAAATTCCGTATGACCATCGAGATGCCGTTGCCTGCATCAACCATTGCCTCGGGTGTAGCCGTTAGCCCTGCCGTACTTTCTTTCTCGGCTAGCTCCTTGATCAGCCTGCGCTTCTCAACATTGGCTTCCTTGAGTTCTTTGACGAGTTTCTCAGCCGTCTTGTCCAGCTTCTCCGTGGGAGCCGACAGCACCTCAGAAATCTTCCACAGCATGGTTTCCTGTTTCTGCACTGCTTTTACCGCTTCTAACCCGACTGCGTAGCCGAGGCGTTCAACCCCGTCCTGCACGCGTTCAGTGTACACGATTTTTACGAAGCCCACTTCCAAAGTGCTCCCTAAGTGGGTTCCAGCGCACGCTTCCACGTCCCAATCGCCCGTTTTCACGACGCGGATGTCCTTGCCTGGGACGGCGCCGCCCTGGTAGAGCCTGAACCCGTAGCGCGCTTCCGCCTCGTTGCGGGGGTACCATGTCGTCGTCACCTTCATGTCTGCTTCAATCGCTTGGTTAGCCAGCTGCTCAATCTTGTGGACTTCTTCCTGGGTGAGCCTGCGGTAATGAGTTATGTCGAGGCGTGAGGTTTCCAAGCCCTTCTGGGTGCCAGACTGCCAAACATGCTCGCCCAGCACCCGCCGCGCGGCGCCGTTAACCAGATGCGTGACAGTGTGAGCCTTCATCAGCGCGTAGCGTCGATCCCAGTTTAGAGCCCCATGCACGGTGCTGCCTTCTTTGAATGTGGGCGCTGGGCTGAGTTTATGAACGATGACCTTGCCGATCTTCTGGGTGTCAACGACCTCGAATTTTGCGTCGCCAGTTGTGAGCCACCCGTGGTCGGCTGGTTGACCGCCACCCTCAGGGTAAAAGCATGTTCGATCCAGCACGACATAGGTTTCGTTGACGATCTTGAGGACTTTGGCGTCGAACTCGCGCATGTAAACGTCCGCGTAGTAAAGTGGCTCGGTCGCGGGCAGCTGCTCTGCCACTTGCGCCAGGTTTTTCTCGGCTTGGGCTTCTTCCTCTTCCACGGGCTTAGACGCCTGCATGTGGCGTTTGGCGATCAGCGCGTAAAAGTTCTCGGGAACCTCGACTTGAACGCCTTCTTTTTCAGCCGCCTGCTTCACGATTTCAGGCGGAAGCCCATGCGAATCATAGAGCTCCGTGAGGGTGTCATCGGGAATTTTGCCTGTGCCCTTCGCTTTGAGTTCGGTGGCTATGCGTTTAACCATGCCTTCGCCGCGTTGAAGGGTGTCTTGGAACTTTTCTTCTTCCACCTTGAGCATTTCGATGATTTCGTTCTGCATCTCTTTGATGTGGGGGAAGTCTTTTGCCCAGTAATCAACCTGCATGTCCACGATGTCGTAGAGCTTAGCTGGCTCCATGTTTAACGTTCGCAGCAGACGGTATACCCGTCGGAAAAGAAGCCGCGCTAAGTAGCCTTCTTGAATGTTGGATGGGACGACGCCTTCGCTTAGGATGAAGCTTAAAGTTTTTGTGTGGTCCGTGATTGCCCAAGCGTTCTCTATGGGCACAAGCACCGACTCCAACGTTTCCAAGTCAATGCCTGAAAGCTCGGCGACGCGCCTGCGAGTAACCATCCTGTTCGCGTTCTTATCAACGCTCACAAGCCCCGAGTACTTCGCCACTTGAGCCAAGAAGCCCTGGTCAACCTTGCTTAAGCCAGCCATCTGGTAGATTTTCTCCAGCATCTTGCCGTAGATCGCCTCAAAAGCGCTCGGCACTCCCTGGCTGATCCATGCGAAACGGTCAATCCCGTAGCCCGTATCCACCGTGCGGATGGGCAACTCCACGAATTCGTCGCCGACCACCTTGTACTGCATGAAAACAAGCGTGCTGACTTCCAAGCCGCGGACGATGCATTCCACGTCTGGGCCTGCGTTGCCTCCGCCAACCCAAACGCCCTCCTTGTAGACGACCTCCTCGGATTTTATGCCCAGCGCCTCGGTTGCGAAGCGGTGGTGGAGCCGTACGGTTTCGTCTTTCCAGTAGACTTCCTTGTCTGGGTAGTTGAAGGCGTGGGCTCCGCCCATCTCGAAGATGGTTAAGTGCCTGCCAAACGTGGGTCCCGTGTTAGAGATGTCTGTGAGCCTGATGGAGGGCTGAGAAATCACCAGCGGGTTAGCTGGCGGCGGCGCGATGCCCTCGGTGACGTAGGGCTGAAAGTCAATGATGCTAGCGTGCGTCAGGTAAATGTCCTTGCGCCATCGGGCAACAACGGGGTAAGGCTTGATGCGGGCGTGACCGTTTTTTTCGAAGAAGCCCAGAAACGCCTCTCGCATCTGGGGTAGCGTGAAGCTTTTCCGTGTGGCGGGGCTGTTGATGAAAGTGTAGAACCCGCACTCGTCGGAGCTGGATTCGCCACAGGTTTCCTGCGTTTGGTTCTGGGTCCAGTACCACTCGCCGCATTTTGGGCAATGCTTCCTAACGAAGCCTTCCTGCTTGAAGAATGGAAGGGCATAAGCTTCCGCCGGGAACGTTTTCTCAACCATACACGTCTGCCTCTTTTTTAACTGCTAGCTTGTTATGGCAGAGGTTATGGATTTCACTGATTTAAAGGATTTCAGTGAAAAATGCGTATTTGCGGCTAGGCTCAGTCACGACAATTCTTCAGGGAACGTGCCATTCGTCAATCAGCCGCACCGCCGAAGTGTCACGCTTTTCTTGACCGTACCGCCTGAGCGGTTTAGTAAGGTGCCTCTGAGACCTCGTTGAAGTCACGTACAACCCAGGCTTCAGCGCCCGCGACAACAACACCTCGTTTTTCTTCAAGTCGTCGAATTTTTCGCCGCATTTTTCGCAGCGGAACCCTTGGTTTTTGCCCATGGACTTTAGCCGTTTGCCGCAGTTTGGGCACAGCGGGTTCTCCAGCAGCGTTTTCGGGGCGAGGCTTAGAACATTGATTTTTTCAAGGTTGATCGTTAACGGCTTGGTCTTCGTCGCCTTTCGCGCCGCTCCATAAACCTCGACGGTGTCGCCGACGATGAGTTGCCTTGCGATTTTGCGAAGGTCACCCGTCGGCTCGTAGGCGGCGCAGTCCACTTCTCCAGAATCATCCTGCACTGCAAAGATGACGTGGCGCAAGGGAACCGTCCTTGGGTTTTGGGAAACGACGCCTTTGGCGATGACGGAACTGTACGGCTGGATCAGGCTTAGCGCTTGGGCATGCTTGAGGTGGGCGTCTGTTCCCTGGTTTGAGCGGAAGATAACCCAGCGCTCCACGGGTTCAAGCGGCTTGACCAGCCCGTAGGCTTTCTTTACTACTTCGGGTGTTTCGCCCCTGATTCCGAAGAGGATCGGGTCTGGACCCCGAGGTGTGATGATTACTCGGCGCTTCTCAGTATCAACGTTGTTAAAAGTGTAGGGTGCCAACTGTTTGTCCATCGCGAAGATTGACGCCGCGTCAACCTGCCGCTTTGTACCCCAGTTCTGCGGGGTTCTGTAAGCGATTAGCTCGTATGTGTGGTCGCAGTTGAGGGTTTCGCCGACGGCTGCCAAGGCGCCGATGATGCCCCTGAAGGTGTTAAAGCCGCAGGCTTCAGCCCCGAACCTCTTGATAAGCGATAAGGCTTCTTTGAGCATCACGACGCTTGTTTCAGCCCTTTTGGAGAAAACCGTAAACTCCTCGGGGATTTCCTGCTTACCGAAAAAAACTATGCCTGGGTCGGTGCCTTTCTCTTTAATGGCGGAGTTTTCTTCCCACAACGCCAAGGCTGTCTCTTTTATCTCCTGTTCAAGAGCGGCTGGATATTGGAATCTTAGGCACAGGGCGCCGTTGCCCCTTGTTTTCCAAGGCACGTTCGGGTTAAGCCTGATTAAGCCTGGATAATCGATAAATTGAACTTGGAAGGCGGCGAGTTTCTCGAGGAGCAACGCTGCAAGGTAAGTGGTGCAGCCTCCTTTGGTTGAGTCTGTGTCGTCTAACCCGATGTGCATTACCCGTGGCGTAGTCAAAGCAGCTATTCTCCAAGCTAAGTTAGAGAATGAACGACAAGGGTAAAAAAATGTTGTTTAGCCTAAAGAAAAAAATTAGGCTTGGGATGAAAAAACCAGCGCGTTTCCCATTCGATTCTGCCCGTAGAACACTTGTTCTTCCAGTGTCGGCTGAGGTTTTTCCGTTATTATCATGGTTAGCTTAGAGTTTATTCTGCCGATCTTGCTGATTCTCTTGGTTATTATGAACTTGAGTCTCTCCATGGTTTCAGCTTTAACGTTTGCAATAATATCGTAAACTCCCAGTAGACTGTGAGCTTCCTCGACGCCTTCGATTTTCTTCAAAGCCTTCAGTACCTGAATTTCCGCCCCTATTTCCGTATTTAAGAGAATGTAAGCTGTTGGCATTTTCCCTCTTAAACTCCCGTTCATTTAAAGGTGATTGGCCTCGGAGATTTGGGTGCTCTTTCATGTTCAAGGGGAACGAAAAAGAGGTTGACATGTGTCCAAATCTCTTCGACCAATCCATAAAAAAACCGTGTGCGCCGGTTAAAAATGGAGGCATCCGCTACTGTATATCTGCTACTTCCTGCCGCGTCACAAATTTCTTGCATTCTCATACTTCTGCTACTTCCTATTCCAGACGCACAGGAAGGTTAATTCTAAAGTAGAAAATTTAAAATTATGTGACTGTGCCTATACAGTCACAAGTTAGCGCTATCTTGGATGCCCACGTCTAAGAAAGACTGCGTTTGGCGTAGTGCTCTCTTGCATGAGCGTCTAAGTCTTTTCCTTTTCGGAAGCCTGTTCCGCACCAAGGGCATTTATACTCTGCTTTCATCATTCATCCGTTTTATCTAGACTTTGCAGTCTTGATTTAAGCATGTGTGCATGCATAAAGTGACAAAAAAATAATCTTTACTTTTTTATGTTAAAAGAAAGGGAATTAAAAAGTGGCTACCTTTCTTCCACTACAATCATTGTTAGTGTTGACCGCACTTTGTCTAGGCGGCGGATGCGCCAAGTTACAAGCTCTTTCAGCTTGTCCATGGTGTCAGCTTTGACTCTTGCTACGATGTCGTAGACGCCGTAAACGGCTGATGCTTCCTCTACACCTTCGACTTTCTTTAACTCTTTTAACACGTCGGTTTCTGAACCAATCTCGGTGTTTATCAGTACAAAGGCTGTTGGCATATCACTCCTTCCTACAGTAAACTGATTAGCCTAGGGTGCGTTAAAAAGTTTGCTAGCAGCCTTTCAAGTTAGCGCTTGCATTGCCATACACAAACCAAAATCATTAGTTAAAGTAAAAGAACCCGTTTACTTTTTTCGCATAATTTTGATTCCTGCCCACTGCAAGGCGGCGTAAGATACGACGAGGCGATACCATAGGCTCACAACCCTGACCAATAAGGTGACTGAAACGCTGAGCGCCGCGGGGATTCCAAGAGCCGTGTACGAAACGCTCATAATTAATTCGGGAAAACCGAAGAAGGTTACGCCGACCGTCTGGAGCGTGCCCGTTAAGGTGAACACTATCAGCACCTTGTCCACGGGCACTGGGTAATGTAGAGCGGCGAAGGTGATGAACGTGACTGACAGCTCAAAGATGAAGCTTGTGACTGAATAAACGATGGGTTTAACCAGTTCCTTAGGGTTATCCCTCAATTGTTGCATCCCAACATGGAACGTGCCTAAAAGCCCTTCTGACCTTACCCTGAAGCTTTCAGGGTTCCAAGCTCTTCGGAAAAAACAGATTATTCTTATCGCCCAACCTAGCAAAGTCTTGGTTGCTGACGGCTTGAGGCTTATGTAATAGACTAAAATCAGAGTCAAGATAGACAAGCCCAGAACAAGAGAAATCAATAAGGTGACAACTAATGGCAAGGCATAACTCGTAAGCACAAAACCTAAACCAAGAGCCATGGCAACCACGGTGATTGTCATGTTAAAGATTTTCTGGCTGACGACGGAAGCGCCAGTTTTTCCTGCGTCAACGCTTGAATCCTTAGTCAACAGGTAAGTTTTCGAGACTTCTCCAGACCAGCCCAGCTGCGGAACCGTGGCTTCAAAAAACAATCCGACCCACGTGAAGAGCAGTGCCTTTCGGGCGCTGATTTTCACGGAGAGGCTGCTGAGCAGGCTGCGCCAGATGAATGAGGAGAAGAGAGCGTACAAGGAGTAAGTGACGAAGGCGACTGCGTACAGCGGCAAGTCAGTCTTTGAAAGTATATCGACAACTTGCACCGGGTTGATAAACAGGACAAAATAAAGAATGAAGGCTGCCAAACCCAAAATCAAGACTGCGATGATTAATTTATGACTCAGCGGTCTTTCCTGAGCGTTGCCCATGTTGAATCTTCAAGCCTTGCTTATGTTTCAACGGCTAAGCTATTAAGCCATTTGTAAAAACTGCAATAACGGGTCAGTTTGGTTTAGAAAGAAAAAAGACAGGCGATTGCGCCTGCAAACCATCTTTGAACAAAAAATCTTTCTTATTCTTCAATCATTATAAGCGTCAATGTAGACCTTACTTTGTTTATGGTTCTAACTTTCTGTGTCACCGTTTCCCTGAGCTTCTCCATGGTTTCAGCTCCTATCTTGGCGATGATGTCGTACACGCCGTAAGAGTAGTACGCTTCGTTTACCCCTTCGACTTTCTTGAGTTCCTCAAGAACTTCTTCCTCTGACCCTGATTCAACATTTACCAACACAAAGGCTTTAGGCATTTTAGTCTCCAATCATATTTGGTGCGATCTCAATTAAAATTTTTCTGAAGATAAAGCAAACTTTTTTGCCCAAGTTGGAAGCCGCCAGAAAATTTATCAGTTTTTAAACACGGAAAATTTTTTTGCAGCATTCGCATCAACGTGGTTTTTGCTTTTTCTTCAATTTTCAGCAGCCTATACACCTTCCAATAGGCATTTCGCTTATCCATGACCGCACACACAGGCAACCGCCAACCCATCAACCTGCTTACTTTTTCCTTATCGACCATGCCTGATTGCACATTTTTACAGCTTCGCACACAAAAGAGTTATATTAAGATAGCATGAAAGTTGTAGGCTATTGCGGGGAAAAGCCATGGTTAAGTACATTTTCGTTACGGGCGGCGTGTTAAGCTCCGTGGGCAAAGGAATATTGACTTCTTCCATCGGGAAAATGCTTCAGGCAAGAGGATTAAAAGTCACCGTGGTAAAAATCGACCCCTACGTCAACGTTGACGCGGGAACGATGAACCCGTACATGCACGGCGAAGTCTACGTTACCGACGACGGCGGCGAAACCGACCTTGACCTCGGCTGGTACGAACGCTTCTTAGATTTAAGCCTCAAACAAGAAAACAACTTAACCACAGGCATGGTTTACAAAGCGGTGATTGAGAAGGAGCGGCGGGGAGACTTTTTAGGGCGATGCGTCCAGATTGTGCCGCATATAACTAACGAAATCAAAAACCGCATCAGAAGCGTTGGCAAAGCATCAGGCGCCGATATCCTTCTCACTGAAGTAGGCGGCACGGTCGGCGACATTGAAGGGTTACCGTTTTTGGAAGCTATTCGCCAGATGCGCATGGAGGAAGGCTATGAGAATACGCTTTATGTACATTTGGCTTTGGTGCCAATTTTAGATGTTACTGGTGAAATGAAAACTAAACCTTTACAGCACAGCATTAACGAGTTAAGAGGCATTGGTATCCAACCTGATACTATAGTGGCTAGAAGCCCCAAAATGATTGATGCTGAAGCCCTCAGAAAAATAGCGTTATTCGGCACTATTCCCGAAAGCGCCGTCTTCTGCTCTTTTAACGCCGAATCCGTCTATCAGGTGCCGCTTATTTTAGATAAGCAGGGCATGGGCGACTTCATCTGCCAAAGATTAGCCATCAAATGCGAAGGCAAAGACTTCAGCGCTTGGCAGCAATACGTTGACGGCTTGGTGAACCCTGAGCATGAAGTTAAAATAGCGTTAGTCGGCAAATACGCTGGGTTAACAGACAGCTACGTAAGCATGACTGAGGCGCTTCGGCACGGCGGCGGCGCCTGCAAAACCAAAGTCTGCATTTCTTATCTTGAAGCTGAAAAACTCGAGCATGACACTCAATGCGTGAAAGACCTCGCCAACTTCGACGGCATCTTCGTTCCATACGGCTTTGGACCGCGGGGCACTGAAGGCAAGATTTTAGCTGTCCAGTTTGCCCGGGAAAACGACATCCCCTTCTTAGGCATCTGCTACGGTTTCCAGCTAGCCGTCATCGAGTACGCAAGAAACGTCTGTGGCATGAAAGACGCGAACAGCACAGAGATCAACCCTGAAACCCCCTTCCCCGTCATTGACCTGATGCCTGAACAGCGGGGAATAGAGATCAAGGGTGCAACGATGCGTCTGGGCGCCCACAAAGTCGTTCTGCAGAAAGGCACGCTTGCCTACAGCATGTACGGGCAGGAAGAAATTTACGAGCGTCACCGGCACCGCTTCGAAGTTAACCTTGAATACCAGGACAACCTGAAGAACAACGGGTTATGCTTCACGGGCAAAAGCGCAGACGGGAGAAGAATGGAAACTTTGGAGTTGCCTGACAAATACTTCTTCTTCGCGTCCCAGTTCCACGGGGAATTCAAGAGCCGACCTGGAAGGCCTGAGCCTGAATACGCAGGGTTTATCCAAGCATGCCTTGACAAGAAGCTTGGAAAACCGAAAACCCCAATTTCTTAGGCGTCCAGCGGGCTTTTATTAGAAAAGGCTATTATGCATGGTTTACATGAAACCTTAGGATTTGATTGAAAATGGCAGAAGAAAGGAAATGGGATTCAAACGGTTTCGACAAACTGATGAAAAACAGCAAGAACGAACTCTCAGAGTTGCAGAATGAACTGCAAGACATCATGGTGCGGTTTTGCATGCGTGCCCTGCGGGTCTACCAATCCACCCGTCCAGAACCACTGAGGCCAGGCGAAATAGCCCTGCTGATTAGGAACGAGCTGAACAACGTCATAGCCGACTTGACCGCGCAGCCGAACCTTGACAACATAACGAAGCTCGTTAAGGAAGAATGGGCTAAACAGCAAAAACCATAGATGCCCACGTAACCCTGTTTTCACGAAACTAAATTACATCTACTTTTTAATTTAACTAAAAATCTTGAAGAATAAAAAAAGGTTGCCGTTTGCGTTTTACTTTGTTCGGCAGAACTCTTCCATCGTGGACATCAACGCTGGAACCGCGTAGACTATGTCCCTGTCGTTTACCATGCCAACGAGGGCGCCGTTCTTGTCAACGATCGGTAAGTGCTTGATTCGCCATTCCTTCATCAGTTTTGCTGCTTCTTCAACGGTGGCGTTCTCATCGATTGTCACCAGCGGGTTCGTGTAGACCATTCTTGCAATGATCGTGCTCAGCGGCGCGCCAAACTCGATTGCTCGCACAAGAAGGTCTTTGACGGTTATGATTCCTGTTGGTTTTCCGCTTTGCTCGACGAGGATTGCGTCTTTGTCGAATTTCGTCATTAATGCAATGACTTCTTTGACGGTTGTGTCGTTGCGGACGGTTTTAACGTCTTTTGTCATTATGTCTCTTACGAGAACATTGCTTGCCATTCAATTTTCACCTTAACGCTATGACAAAAGCACTACCCATTAAATAATTTTTTGTTTATTTTGCTCTTTACAAATTTTTTCGTTTATGGGGAATCATATTTTGAAATCAGGGGGATAAATCCTTATATGCGGGTTTACCAGTAAACCTCTTAAGAGGTATTAACTTTGACCAAAGTCAGCGTCTATGTAAATGACGATGTGTGGCTTGCCTTCAAAGAAAAAGTCTTTCAAAAAAACGGAAACCTAAGAAGCATAAGCAGAGAAGTTGAAAATCTTCTCGCTGCTGAAGCCATGGAAGACCAAGTTGTATCAGGGTTCCGAAAAATGGGAATCACGGCAAAGGGAACAATTACTTCACGGGAAATCAAGCAAAAAAGAACAAAACTCAAAGGACCCCCATCCGAAGAAATAATTAGGGAAATGAGGAGTAAGAGACTTTGCTTAGATTCTACCTCGACACCAGTGCAATGCTAAAACACTATGTTACTGAACTAGGTACAGAAATCATGGATGCAGTTTACGATAAGGCTGAAACGGGAGACCTTGGTATAACGATTTCTCTTTGGAACATTGGGGAATTCTTGGGCGCTCTTGATCAAAAGCGAAGAAGAGGCTGGTTACCAGAAAAAGAGTTCGAGCGATTGAAGGAAGATTTCGCGGACGAACTTTTTAAACTTATTCGACTGAAATCGATTGAAATCGTACCAGTTCAAACACAAATACTTACAAAAACATGGAACGTTTTGATGACCCACCATCTATACGAAGCAGATGCTCTACAAATAGTGACTTGCATGGAAAGCAAAAATGATGCCCTAATAAGCGGTGATGAAAAACTTGTGGATGAAAGCAGAAAAAATGGCTTAGAAGCTCTTCATATACCAAGGGACGAAAAGGATTTAACAGCACTAATTAACCAAAGCTAAATTCCACAACGAAGCTAGACTTCATTTTCGGAAACGCCAGCAGAGAATGGTGTGCTTGTTGGAAGGGTGGTTTTTTCGTAGCCTTTGTATCTGTAGTAAGCCATGGCGACGAGCCATGAAATGAGGAAGATCGCTATGATAGCGTAGCCCATGGTTTCAAAGTCAAGGTTGCCAAGCCATCCCCAGAAGCCGCTTGTCAAGCCGACTTCACTCGCAATCACCTGAATCAGCTCGATGCCGCCGACGGCGAAGGCGACCAGAACTGAGATTATCGTGATCGTCAGGTTGTAGTAAATTTTCCTTATGGGTTTGAGGAACGCCCAGCCGTACGCGCATCGCATCGAGATGCCGTCTGACGAGTCGATCGTAACCATCCCCGCCGTGAACAGAAGCGGCATTATGAGCACGTACCAGAATGGCACGCTGCCGCTGACGCCGATGCTGATGGCGATGAGGGCAATCTGACTTGCCGTGTCAAAGCCTAACCCGAAAAGCACGCCGACAGGGTAGACCTGCCAGGGCTCGTTAACAATCTTGAATAGCTTCCCAAAAGTTTTGCCCATGAAACTGTTCTTATTCAATGCATCATCCAGTTGAGCTTCGTTGAGCCTGCCTTCTTTCAAGCCCTTGAACGTCCTGTACACGTCTAAGACTATGAGAACGTTGACTAAGCCAATGATGAAGAGGAAAACCCCGCTGATCCAAGTGCCCACTATGGCGCCGCCGCTCTGGAAGGCTGGAACGGCATCCACCACGGTTCTGGTCGCAAGCACCAAAGCGGCTGTCAACGCGATAACGACGGTTGAGTGCCCAAGAGAGAACCACATTCCAACCGTCACGGGGCGTTTTCCCTGCTGCAGGAGCTTTCGGGTAGTGTTGTCGATGGCGGCGATGTGGTCGGCGTCAACGGCATGTCTGAGGCCAAGCACGTAGGACACGAGCCCGAGCCCTGCGAGGATGGCGTACTTGTAGCCGATTATCGTTGCGAGCAGTATCAGCACGGCTGTGACGATGGCTAGAGAGGCATAGATGGCGCCTATCTTTGCCTTCTCTTTGAATGTTAAGCCGAGTCTGTCGCATTTTTCGTTTTCTTGTGTCACTTTGAATTTTGTCTCCTCAGTAACACTTTTAATAAAAATCCTCTTACCAAAATATAAAAGTGTTTAGGTACAACAAAATAACATTCACCAAGCAAAAACCCATGTCAAAGGTTACATGCACGCCATCAGGCGATAAAGCAAAATAAAAAATAGTTAGTTTAAGTTCTTTTTACCACGATTTTTCAGTAGTTTAATGATTTCTTCTTTTCCTTCAGCAGTAGTTAGCGGCACTTGACTGATTAATCCAAGAGATTTCAGTTCCATAAACATTTTAACAATAGTTGGTGGTTCTAAACCTGATGATTCAAGAAGCTTTGAGTCTTGCAGAACCGCATGTATTTCTCCCTCGCCAACCAAAGAACCGTGGCTGATAACGATTATTCGATCTGCCAGTTCAGGCAATGCTTCCACATCATGCGTTGAGACGATTATGGTTGTTCCTGCCCTGTTTAACTCATTCAAAGTTTCCATAAGACCTCTTCTAGAAACAAGGTCAAGATTCGCGGTGGGTTCGTCAAGAATCAGTATCTCAGGCTTAAGAACCAACGCGGTAGCCAACGAAACTTTTTTCTTCTCCCCAAAACTCAACCTGTGAGGAGGACGATTCTTCAAATGCTGGATTCCCATCTTCTCAAGCACATGCACGCTTCTTTGTTTGATGTCTTCTTCCGGAAGCTTTAGGTTTCTAGGTCCATATTCAATGTCTTCGATTACGCTTTGAGTAAACAATTGGTCATCTGGGTCTTGAAAAACTATACCTATTCTTGACCTGAACTTTTGAAAATCTTTTGAGCTGGTCTTTTCGCCGAAGACACTGATTTCTCCCTTTTCTGGGGAAAACAAACCAGCTATCAAAAGGATTAATGTTGATTTTCCAGAACCATTAGGGCCCAATAGCGCCACTCTTTCCCCTTGACGAATCTCAAACGAAACATCTTTTATGGCATTGACACCTGCGGGATATGTGAATCTAACATCTTTCACTGAAACAATAGGCTCTGACATGCAATTAACCTTCTATAACCACACAAGCAGAACAAACGGGATTATTAACGCTGACGCAAAAAAAGCATCTCTCAGTCTAATCGCAGGTAATTCTAATTTAGCATTGTTATCTATGCAAAAACCACGCGATTTCATCGCCAAATAAACCCGCTCCGAACGCTCATAAGTACGAATGAATAATGCCGCAAGAATAGCCCCAAAGTCTTTCAGGGCTTGATAATTCATCGTTCGCCTGTGTATGTATGTTCGGGCTTCTTTAGCTATTAAGAAACTCTGCACTTCGTGCACTGATACAAAAAAGTACCGGTACGTTAAGCTAAACATTTGAACGACCAGAGGCGGAACTTTCAATGAAGAGAGAAGTTTTAGTATTTTATCAAAGCCCGTGGAAACTATAAGAAGAGTCAAGGATGCTACACAGAACCACACACGAATTGAGAATACCAGAAAACGGGTTATTCCTTGAGACGTAATTGCCAAAGTGAAAGCTCCGATATTCGTGGCAAGAATTGCGTGACCTGGAGTTATGAACAATACAGGTATAGAAATTAACGCTGCGAAGGCTGGGATAAACATGGTTCTGGAAAGAAGATATTTTAGAGGAATCCTTGATGTCAAAGCCAAAATGAATGGGATTATGCAGATCAAGGCTAAGTAAGAAAGGGAAAAAATGAATAGGGAAGCCACTATCATGAAGACAACCACAAGTAGGTTGATCAGCGGGTTTATGTTTTGCAGTAGACCTGACCTGTTGCTTAAGTCTTCAATGTAGACTAGTGACTCCGAGCTTTCAGCTAAATCTCTTAAAGATTGGGGAACTTTCATTTGCATTAACTCTTTTTCTTGTGCATAATTTTAGCCACTACTAAGCCTAGACCAAATAGCAGCAGCGTCCCGACGACGCCAACGAGGAGAGCACCTTCCGTGTTCTCCAACCCTGGAACATTATAGCCATCAAGCGGCGCATGATAAACGGGCTTTTCTGTATCGCCCATTTTTCCAGCTTGCTTATCCAAGGTCTCAAATGAGTAGGACAGTATAAAGACGCCAACTAAGACAAAGATCATGGCTACTGCCAAGATGATTATGATTGTTTTCTTGGTGGATATGGGTGCCAAAGTTTTTCACCTCACTCAGCAGACTCTTTCTTTTGACCTTCCGCATCTTTCTTGTTTTGCTCCTCAGGATCCTGCATGTTTTTGAATATGGGGAGTCGCTTAAGGATTGGGCTTTGTTGCAATATGTCAGGTCGTAATTTGAGGAGCGTTCCTACTAAGATCATTGTGATTATGCCCTCTCCAACGCCTATGATTGAATGATTCATAGCCATGGCGGGGACCGCCACGTTGAGTCCATACTGAAAGACTGGTTGAGAAAGACCCAGCTCGGTGCCTGTGGCGATAGCGGCTAGTACGTCACCTACGAACGCTGAAACGAAAAGTATAGCATAAAATCGTTTGCCTTTAACTCCAACAAGCTTGTAGAGTGTTAAGAACACGGCGCAAGGCACTAAGACGCCGATTATGCCCATGTTCAAGACGTTTGCCCCAAGGGTGGTGAGCCCACCGTCACCGAAGAGAAGCGCTTGCAAAACCAGTATTATGGTTATGCCTATGCCGCCTGCCCAAGGTCCAAGAATTAGACCCATGGAGGCACCGCCGAGCAGGTGGGCAGTGGTTCCGCCGACGACAGGGTAATTCATCATCATGGCTGCAAAGAAAAGCGCACATAAAAGCCCCATTATGGGCACTTGCTTCTCGGCAAGCTTGACTTTTTTTAAACAGATTATCCAAAAAATGATGGTTATTATATATGCTGGTATGAAGACTTCAGGAGTTAGATAGCCGTCAGGTATGTGCATACTTTATTTTTCTCCCCGCTTTCAGTAACACTTTATTTCAGAAAGGTGTTACTCCCATATTAATCTTTTGCAGAGGATAAAAAGTTTTTTAGGACAAATGATTACAATCTCACACAGGGATTACAGTGACCAAAATTACCAGGGCGGGTGTAACGTTCCCGCCTGAACTTCTCAGGGACTTCGACGAAATCATAAGCAAAATGGGTTACGAAAGCCGCAGCAAAGCCATACAAGACGCAGTCAGCCTATACGTTTCCGAACGGAAATGGCTCAAGGAAGAGGACACCATCCAAACGGGCATAATACTTATGGTTTACGATCATGAAGTGAAAGGCCTTGAAAGCGAACTAACTGAAACACAGCACGAGCATATGTCAATAATCACGTCGACCCTGCATGTTCACGTCAGCGAACGAGACTGTCTAGAAGCCATAGCGGTCAAGGGTAAAGCCTCGGAAATACGGCACCTAAGCGACGAGTTAACCACGAGAAGAGGCGTAAAAATCCTCAAAACAACGATCGTAACCATCTAAACCGCGAACATGCGCTCAAGTGAGCCGCGGGCTTTCTTAGCCACCGCATCGGGCACACTGACCACGTTCTTCTCCTCTTTCAATGCAGCGTAGAGCCGTTCAAGCGTCGTCAGCTTCATGTTCGGGCATATCGCGCCCTCGTAAGCCAAGTAAAAATTCTTTTGCGGGTTTTCCTTGCGCAGGCGGTGCAGGATTCCTTCTTCGGTGCCCACGATGAAGCTTTCGGCGCTGGATTCTTTGGCATAACGGCACATTTTTGAGGTGCTGCCGACGTAATCTGCGACTTTGCGCATTTCAGAGCTGCATTCTGGGTGAACCATGACGGTTGCGTCTGGATGCTGCATCTTCAGGACCGTCACGTCTTCAGGCTGGAAGAGCAGGTGCGTCGGGCAGAACCCGTTTTCAGGGATCGGAATCAGGGTTTTACCTGTTTTTTCGGAGACGTACTCGGCGAGGTTTTTGTCTGGACCGAACAGTATTGTTTCTGCATCGAGGGATTTTATGACTTCCACGGCGTTGGCGCTGGTGCAGCAGATGTCGCATTGCGCTTTGCAGACAGCCAAGGTGTTAACGTACAGCACCACAGGAGCCTTCGGGTACAGTTTTTTGGCGCGTTTTATCTCGTCAACCGTGAGCATCTGAGCCATGGGGCAACGCGCGCCGAGGCAGGGTAAAAGAACCTTCTTGTCAGGGTTCAGGATCGCGGCTGATTCAGCCATGAAATCCACCGCTGAGAAAACGATCATTTCAGCTTTTTTTTCCTCGGCTGCTTTTCGGCTGAGCTCGATGCTGTCGCCGACGTAGTCAGCCAGGTCCTGGATCTCTGGTCTCTGGTAATTGTGAGCCAAGATGACGGCTTTCTTTTCCTTTTTTAGCCTTAGGATTTTGTCGGATAAATCCATATTTCTGCCTGTTGCGCGCTGAAGTTGAAAAATAACAATGATAAGTCAACAGATATATGCTTTTACCTTCGCACCCCAATTTTAACCCCGAACCCAGCCTATAAATCGATAAGGCAACATGAAAAGCAGGGGATTCAGCCTGTGAAGTTTAGTATGCAGACTCGTCTTGGGTCGGAGCCGAAGGTTTCTTGCGGGCACATCTTCGTGAAGTTGCCTGAGGCGTAGAGTTGGGTGTAGATTTGCATTAGGTTCAGCGTCGTGTTGAAGTAGGGAACTGTGCCGCCGTTCTCGTAGGTGAAAACGTAGCCCACGTGGTTCTGGCTGCATAGGCTGATGAACTCCGTTATGTTGAAAGTGGGCGTGTAGGTGTCAACGGGCAGCTGGGGGTACTGGCAGGTTCTTATTTGAGTGTTTCCAGCTGCCCAAAGGTAAAAGTTAACCATGTCTTGGCTGAAATAGTCGAATGGGCAAAGAACCATGACTGCTTGGCTGCCGTTGTCATGCGCAATCACGTAGTTTGTGGCGGCTTGGATGTCAATTTGGAAGTTGTCCGATTCAACCCAATAGTAAGAGTCGTACGCGCTGTAAGCAAAAGCCACCGCCAAGAACAAGACGAATAACCCAGCAGCGACTTTAACGGCACGCTTCTTCCTTGCTCTTACTTGCCCTTGCCAAGCGCTCTGCGCCTTACCGAAAACGAACATGATGAGGGCTGACGCGGAGATTGCCAAGGCTGGAAACAGCGGCAGTGCGTAACGCCATTCCTTGTTAGGTATCAAAGTGAAGAAGATAAAAACGCTGGCAAACCAGATGAGAACGAACTTGTCTGCTTTTTTCCACCGCCACACAAGCAACCCTAAACCGAGAAGACCCGCAATGTAGAGAAGAAGCGAAATCGGGTGAACCTCACTGTAGGGCCAAGTCATCTCCACAAGATAAAACAGGGGAAACGGAAAACGCCCGCTGTACAGCGACCTAGCAGGGTTACCGACTTGCAAAGCGTAAGCCCATTGGCTTAGAATTTGAGAAGCGTAAACATGGTAAACCATTACTACCCACGGAATAGCTACAATCACGGCGGTAACGACCAAAAGCGTAAACCTTGAAAAAAGCCGCTTAAGTTGACCCCACCCTAAAACCAGTAAGCTAAAAACCATCACGGCTAAAGCGGCAAGCACCTGATACTTCGTCAAAAAACCCAAGCCTAAAGCTAAGCCGCTGAAAACCAGCATCCTGTTCTGCCCGTTCTGCAGCCAACGATGAAAGAAGAAAAGTGACAGCATGAAGAAGAAAAGAAGCATCACCTCAAGCAAAGCCAGCCCAGAAAGCCAAAAGTACCCTGGCATGACCCCGAACAGGACGGCTGAGAGCAAGGCGGCTTTTTTGCCGTACATGCTGTAGGCGAGTTCAAAAACTACCCAAAGCGTCAGGACGGAAAAGATAACCGTGACCAGCCTGCCATTGAACAGGCTTATGCCGAAAAAGTTGAAGAAAAACGCGGTGACAACCTCAAAAAACGGCGGATAAAAAGAACTGGTGACAAAACTGTTGTATCCCGACTTCAAGAGGAAAACATTGTTGAGGTGAACGGCTTCATCCCACATCATGGGTGGTTTGGAGAGGTTTATTACGAGCAAAACGGCGTAGACCACGGCAAAAACCAAGAAGGCTGCTCGCCACCTGTTCAGCCCCGTCTTGATTTTGGCTACAAGCCGCTTTGGATTTAGCTGGTTAATCAGCGCAGGGTCGCGTGGGTATAAAACCTCGGGATCAGAATTTAAGCTGCACCGTGTATGATGCTTTGATTTTTCTTCATTGGTGATGTTTCTCCGCGACATGTAGTTCAGGTGGTTCTGGAGGCTCGACAGGGGGATTCCGACGATTCTTTGAAGCTCCCTTATGTGCAAGCCTGGGTTTTTCATTATGACTGCGTAAAGGTCTCTTCTTCTTTCGTTTTGTAAGATTTCATCCTTAAACATTTATCCCTGGCCCTTCAACACTCAAGAGCAGGATCAAGAGGCGCGGCGGATTCCAAGAAGATGAAGACTCACCGTGCAATCGCCCCTTGAACCTATTCTGCCTCGATTAGCTAATAAAATTTTACCCAAGTTGAGAATTTAGAGAATTAATAATAGAAGGTGAAGATTTTGGTGAGTGACCATATCAGACATAGGTTTAGCAAGTGTAACTTATGTATACAGTTCCAGTTGCTCCATTCGCTAAATTTGTATTGCCGACTCTAATTTGTACAGTAGATGGAAGCACTGGGAATCCTACAATTCCATACGTACCAATAGTAACTGTGTTATCGTAGTTGATGGGATGAAAAGAGCTAATGGAACTAAAGGACCACGATACTTCTACATACATGTCAGGGCTGCTTGAATATACAGTCACATAGATACAACCAGAAAAATTGATTAGGAATGAATACTGGGAATAGCTATTGGCACCTTGAGTAAAATTTTGGTCGTATGCTAAATCTGTAACATTTTGAAGGTCTGCCAAGCTTGTCGCGTTCTTAAGTTGACTTTGAAGACTCAGTAGTTTACTAACAACCGATTGATTATTCGAAGTTGAAAGTTGGTTTTCGTCATTTAAGAATTGACTTTTTAGACTTTCATAATCTTGGTTACTGTGAGAGTGGTCGTTGACATACGCAGAATTTTGAGATTGCAAAGTATTATATGCTGCGTTTGAAACATTCCAGTAAGCAACAGCCACGATAAGAGATACTAACAAAATTATGCATGATATTGCTAGTACTACTGTAGTTGTATTAATATTGTCAAAAATTTTCTTTTTACTCATTTTTGAAGCCTTTTTAGCTCTTAGAGTAAGTTGTATTTATCAATTTACTCATCACCCAAATTCATGCAAACGCTCAAAAACTGTATATTGAAATGACATGTTCATAGAAGACAAAACCAAAGAATGCCAATTAGGTCAAAGCCTTAGGATGTACTTGGCAAAACTAATAAATTAGCTTCAGGATATTACAGCCAAATGGAGATCCAGTTAATTGATTATCAAAACCTCCAATGAGAAAAATTTCAATATTCGATTTCTTGTCATGCTAAAATACTTCAGCGCCTTTGTTTGTGAGAGTGCTTGACGTATGCCGTACAACGAGCTTAGAAAAGATTACCTGCTGAACCGCTGGGTTGTCATAGCAACTGAACGGGGACGCAGACCGACCGATTTTGCTAAACCGAAAACCGAAGATGGGAAAGCGGCGGCGGTTTGCCCCATGTGCACCGGTAACGAGAACATGACGCCGCCTGCCGTGATGCTTTACCTGAAGGACGGCGACGGTTTGCGCACGGCTCAAGACCCCGCGGCTGGTGAACGCCCCAAGAACTGGCTGGTTCGCTGCATCCCGAACCTTTTCCCAGCGTTTGGCCCGCCGAGGCAGCCTGAAGACGCGGTGCAGGTCTTGAGGGATGAGCACTTTGGCTGCGCTGTGGGGCATCATGAAGTCATAGTTGAGTCGCCGAACCATGATGAGGACCCAGCGGACGCGGAGCTGGCTCAGCTGGAGCTTGTTGTCCACGCGTACATCGACAGGCTCAGGGAGCTAAGCTCGAAACCCTACGTCAAGTACGTTTCGATTTTCCGCAATTACGGGCAGCAGGCTGGAGCATCACTCAGCCACGCGCACAGCCAAGTGATCGCGACCCCCTTTGTTCCCGCGGTGATTCGGGAAGAGTTGGACGCAAGCAGAAAGTTCTACAGGAAACATGGGAAATGCGTTTTCTGTGACATCATCAAGCAGGAAATGCAGGGTCCAAGGCTCGTCTACGATGGCGCTGACTTCGCGGTTTTTGCTCCCTACGCAAGCATCACGCCGATGGAGTTCTGGATCATGCCCAAAAAGCACGCCGCCAACATCCTCAGCCTCGGCGACGGCGAAGTGGCAGCGCTGGCTAAGACGCTTAAGGCAAGCCTAAAAGCCCTCAAGGACTTGGTGAATGACCCGCCCTACAACTACGGATTCCACCTAGCCGCAAGCGCAGATGCAGAGGACTGTTATCACTGGCACTTGGAGGTTTACCCTAAACTGTCGATTTGGGCAGGCTTCGAGATAAGCACGGGAACCTACATCAACACTGTAACGCCTGAAACCGCGGCTGAAACCCTAAGAAAAACAATAAAACTCTAAGCTTCAGTCTTGCCAAGTCAAGAAATCGACTAAAAAACACCCCTTTAGTCAATGAAACTTTGCGAAAATTCTTTTATTAAAAGGGTCCCTCATTTCATTCTCCGTGTCGAATCCGCTCTAAAGGGTTTTCTTTTCAGCGGGCGCAGTTCTTGGAAAAGTGTTATAGCTTAGTTTTGCGAAACCCATTGGTTGTCGAGTGGATGGTTTGGCTAAAACCTTGATTGCCGGCGTGGATGAGGCTGGACGCGGATGCGTCATCGGACCTTTAGTCGTCGCTGGCGTCATGATGAGGGCTGAGGCGCTGCCGATTCTGACGGAGCTAGGCGTGAAAGACTCCAAGCTGCTGACGCCCCAGAAGCGGGAGCTGCTGTACCCCGCGATAATCCAGTTAGCCGAAAAGTACCAGACAATAAAGGTTCTCCCAGACGAGATTGACAGGGCAGTTGAAAGCGCCCGGCGGCTGCACAAGCTTAACCGCCTTGAAGCGCAGACGATGGCTCAGGTGATTGACGCCTTGAAGCCTGACGAAGTCTACGTTGACGCGGCAGACACGGTTGAGCACCGCTTCGGAAACCACATCCGGGAATGCCTGACCGTTAAGACACTCATTGTCTCTCAGCATAAGGCAGATAGGATTTACCCTGTTGTTTCAGCCGCATCCATCATCGCGAAGGTGGAGCGAGACAGGGAAGTCGCAAACCTGCGAGCTGAGCATGGCGACTTCGGCAGCGGCTACTTGACTGACGACAAAACCTTGGCTTTCCTGCGGCGGCTGATGGAGAAGAACGATGAGTACCCGAGTTTTGTCAGGAAATCTTGGAAGCCCGCGAAGAGGGTGAAAAGCGAAAGGGGCATGGTTCAGAAAACCCTATTTTAGCCAGTTTAAGCATAAACGTGTCTTGTTTTGTAGTCAAATGGCTAGGTGAAAAGTCTACAAGAAAACATTAGTTATATAAACTTCTAGACACATCCTTAACTTGGGAACATAGCGGGTTTTAAACGGCGGCTGCCTGATGAGCGAAAAAGACGTCACGAAGTTTTTGCAGATTCTCGGTCTCTCAAAAAGAGAAATACAGGTTTACATGTTCCTGGCGAAAAGCGGCGTCCAATCGACAAGCTTCGTGGCTAAACGGCTTAAGATGGAGCGCGTTCAAGCTTACCGCACCTTCAAGAAGCTGCAGGAGAAAGGCTTCATCGAGGCAACCTTGGAGAGGCCAACAAGGTTCACGATTGTTCCTTTCGAGTCTCTGGTTGACTCGTTTATCACAGCCAAGAAGAACGAGGTCACCAACCTGACCGACCAGAAGCAGACTCTGCTGACGGCTTGGCAGTCAATCAGCGCGCCCGAATCAGAGTACCCAGTCGCGAAGTTTTCTATCATCACGGGGAAGAAGAAGATTCATGCAAAAATGTTGTCAATGATCGAAGAGTCAAACTCCGAAATCATCATTTTAACCACCGCTTTAGGCTTTATTCAGGAAGACATCGCCGGGGTCTTCGACTCCGCCATCAGTTCATCCCAGGAACGCAGTATCCAATTGCAGATAATAACTGACATTGCTCATGAAAACCTCAAGGTCGTCGAAAGAATAGACCGCACCATCATGGAAGAAAAATTGAACACTAAAATTCGCCACGTCGGCATGTCCTCTAAGTTTTTCCCGCGTTTCTTAATCAAAGACGAGGAAGAAGCCATGCTTTACGCGCCCTTCGGGAACGAGGCGTCCGTGCTGAACTTGGAGGACGAGGGCTTATGGATTAACGATAAAATGTTCATTTCCGTCCTGAAGGCTTTTTTTGTTCAGATGTGGCAAACAGGCGTTGAAGCGTCAAGAAGGATAGACGAGTTGAAGACTGGAGTCTCCATCGGCGAAACGATGGTTATTAAAGGCGAAGAAGAAGCGTGGTCGATGGTTACTAAGGTTCTTGAAGGAGCCAAGAAAGAGATCATGGTGATCACCACATCACAAAGCATAACCCGCCTTGCCGAAGACAACCCAGCGGTAAACCCGTTAGTGAATTATTTCAAAAAAGGCTTGAAAATCCGAATAATGGCGTCCATTGACCTTGACAACCTTGAGCCAGCGCAGAAACTAGCAGCTCAATATGAGGTTAAGCATGTGCCGATCAGCTACCTGACGATGATGCTTGTCAACAACAAGCACCTGTTCATGTTTAAGATGCCGCCGCTGAGCGACTTCGGGTTTGAAGCCGCCTCCGCGTTCTACTTGCCTGACACGTTCTACTCCACTGACCCCAGCCAGATCGAGAGAGTAAGTGAAATGCTCACCGACATTTGGAAGAGAGGCACCGACATAGCGGAAATCAGCAACCAAGCAGGCACCAAGCTTCCCGCCGTCACAGTTTCAACGTCCGATACTGTCGCCACGATAGCTGCTAAGATGTTTGAAACCGGTGTTAATTCAGTCTTGATAACGGAGCATGACAAACCAGTCGGCGTCATCAACGACCGTGAACTTCTAAGAGACATTGTTGACGAGGAAAAAGAACCAGAAATAACACTGGCGAAAGACCTCAACTTCACGCCGCTGATAATTCTGCAGGGAAACGAGACGATGATTACAGCCATGAGGCTGATGGAGGAAAAGGGCATCAAGCGGGCTGCCATGGTTAAAAACGGGCAACTCATCGGCATGCTGACAGAATCAGCAGCGAAAAGAGCCCCCCTCCAAGTCAAAGCAGCCGCCTAACAGGAACAGCCTTTTATTTTCAGCATTCTTGTCGCCTAATAGAATGACAAACGATATTAGTGGAAACCGTTAACCCTTTACGGGAGGGAATCAGCTTGAAAGTAAAAACACCCATCATAATCGTAAATTTTAAGACTTACTTGGAATCAACAGGTCAAAAAGCGGTCGCGCTCGCAAAAGCCGCAGAAAAAGTCTCCAAGGAAACGGGCGCGTCCATCGTGGTGGCGCCCCAGTTCGTGGACATCGCAAGGGTGGCAGGAGCAGTTGAGGTTCCAGTTTTCGCCCAGCACATCGACCCGATTAAGCCTGGAAACTGCACAGGACACGTTCTCGCTGAAGCAGTAAAAGAAGCAGGCGCCGTCGGCACATTGATCAACCATTCTGAACGGCAGCTGAAGCTTTCAGAGATAGAGGCGATTATCCAGCTTTGCCGCGAGAAAGACTTAGCCAGCTGCGTCTGCGCTAACAACCCGACTACAAGCGCTGGCGTGGCTGCGATGCGTCCTGACATCGTTTCTTTTGAGCCGCCTGAACTCATAGGAACGGGCATTGCGGTTTCAAAAGCGCAGCCCCAAGTAATCACCAACACCGTTAACCTGGTTCGTCAAGTCAACGCCGACATCACGATCTTATGCGGCGCAGGCATCAGCCAGAGTGAAGATGTTGCGACAGCGTTGAAGCTGGGAACCAGCGGGGTTCTTGTTGCAAGCGGCATTGTCAAGGCGAAAGACCCATATATGATTCTGCGTGCGTTTGCTGACGCAACAAAGTAGCAGTAACGTGATCAGCTTTGAAGGTTGAACCTGAATGCGAATCTTGCCTGCTTTCGCGGGCTCAAACGGAAACCTACCAAGCGACGACTAACCCTGCCCTGCGTTTCCGATGCCTCGCCGAGGTTGTTAAGCTTCTGAATCGGGAGTTTAAGTCATCTTCCGTGGCGGCTGATTTAGGCACGAAGAGAGACCGCCTAATCAAGGAGTTAACGGGGAACCAAGACCCGTACAGCCGAACGAAGAAGGCTGCTAACGAGAAAGCGCTAAAACTTCTGCCTCACGCTAGAAAACTCGTTGAGACAGGCTACAATCAGCAGGAGCGGTTCAAGAAGGCTTGTCTTTGCGCCGTTGTCGGCAACATAATGGAGTTTGACATTCCAGGGCACAATTTCACCCTTAACTGTCTATCCTCTGCCATCCGTGAAGCATCCAAAGACCTGTTTATCGATGACATTGACAGGGCATGGGAGATAGCGAAAAACGCTGACAGCGTCCTTTACCTGGCGGACAACGCGGGAGAAATCGTTTTTGACAGGCTGCTGGTTGAGCAGCTGAAAAACATGGGTTTGAAAGTGACGTTCGTCGTTAAAGGCGGATCCGTCATAAACGATGCCACAATGGATGACGTCGCGCTCTCAGGCATGGACATGATAGCCGACGACGTGCTGACCACGGGGACAGACGCGGTTGGGCTGCTGAAGAAAGAGGTTTCACCCGAGTTCCTCCGCGTTTACGACGCCGCCGAACTGGTTTTCGCCAAGGGCATGGGGTACGCTGAAACCCTCACCGAATACAAGTTAACGAAGCCGCACCTGCTGCTTTTCAGGACAAAATGCGTTCCAGTAGCCAACTATTTCTGTGCTCCGCGCGACAAGAACATCGCCAAGCTGATGCCGTGAAAATGAAGTTGCCCGCCATAGCCTTTAACCGAAATGCGCTTTCCCGTTTTGGCGAGGCTTTGAGCAAGGAATGGCTGGTAACCAATGGGCTGGGCGGCTACGCGTCAAGCACCGTTCTGGGCATAAACACGAGGAAGTACCATGGGCTGCTGGTTGCTGCTCTTCATCCGCCTGCTGACCGCACTGTTTGCCTATCAAAGCTTGATGAGGACATCTATGCAGGCGGCGAAGTCTACAGGCTAGGCGCCAACGACTTCGCAGGTTCAATTTATCCTCAAGGCTACACGTTTCTGGGAGGTTTTTCAATCTCGCCTTTCCCAACCTTCACCTACCACTTCGGCGGCATCACCCTCAACAAAACAGTTTTCATGCCAAAAAACAGCAACGCCGTCTCAGTAATCTACAAGGTTTCAAACCACCATGGGGCAGACGCCAAAATCAGAATCTTCCCCATGCTGACCTGCCGCCACTTTCACACAGTTGTGGATAGGCAGAGAAACCCGTTGGTTTTCGATCAGAAGAGCAGCAGCAAAGAATCAGAAATTGCTTTTCAAAGCCCCCAAGCCACCGTCATCTGCCAAGCAACCGACGGCACGTTCCATGAGAAACTCAACTGGATCGATGCCTTATATTACCGCGTGGAAGCGGCAAGAGGCGAAGCCAGCAGAGATGCCTGTTTTCAACCAGGCTTCTTCGAGCTTAGCCTGCCCGTCAGAGAAGAAAGAACGTTTGCGGTCAACGCAGCCGCGGGCTTGGACGACGAAGCCGCACAGGAAGCCTTAGATTCTTTGGGCAAAACGGTGGGTGAGGTTTCCGAGTCTTTCAGGAGGGAATCGGAGCGGCGGGAGAGGTTGCTTGGGGACTTTTACGGTTTGCATCCTGAAGCCTCAAAGGCTGACTGGCTCAATTGGATTCTTTCCGCCGCGGATTCATTCGTCGTTCAGGACGGTGCAGATGGGAAAGCCGTTATCGCGGGTTACCACTGGTTTGAGCCTTGGGGCAGAGACACTTTCATCTCGTTGCCTGGTCTGCTCCTTGTCACAGGAAGGTTCAGAGAGGCAAAAGGTATTCTGCAGGCTTACAACAAGCACTGCCAAGACGGGCTTATCCCAAACTACTTGGCGGACAAGACAGGCGAAGCAGTCTACAACACGGTTGACGGCACAATCTGGTACATCAACGCCGTGCTGCAGTACCTAAAGTACACGGGTGACTACGCCTTCGTCGAAGCCGAGCTCTGGAGCAACCTGCAAGCCACAGTCAGCAGCCACCAGCGCGGTACGTCTTTTGGCATCCGCATGGACGACGATGGCTTGCTTATGCACGGCGCGAAGCTCACGTGGATGGATGCGGCGACGCCTAGAGCTGGGAAAGCCGTTGAAATCCAAGCCTTATGGTACAACGCTCTCCAGACGATGCAGTTGTTAGCCGACAAGTTCAGAGAAAAAAGCCTGTCTGAAGAGTACGCTAATATGGCGAACAAGGCGGCTGGAAGCTTCAACGAGAAGTTCTGGAACGAAAGCGGCGGCTACCTCTTTGACGTTCTGGAAAATGGCAACGGTGACGCGTCGCTTCGCCCCAACCAAGTTTTCGCTGTCTCACTTGACTTTCCGATCCTCGACGAATCCCGACGCACGCTGGTCGTTGACGCCTTGAACCGTGAACTCGTGACGCCTTTCGGCTTGCGGACGCTGTCGCCCAGTGACCCCCACTACGTCGGGAAATACGTGGGCGACCGAGCTGCCAGAGACAGGGCTTACCATAACGGGACAATCTGGCCTTGGCTGCTGGGACCCTTCATAACGGCTTACCTGAAAACCCGAGGCTACAGCGAACACGCGCGCGAACGCATCCTGCAGAAGCTTGTTTTACCTTTCTTCACCGTCGGGATCAAGCAAGCTGGGCTGGGCACGCTCGGCGAAATATGCGATTCTGACCCGCCTAATACACCCAGAGGCTGCATCGCGCAGGCTTGGAGCGTCGCGGAGCCGCTGAGGGCTTACGTGGAAGACGTGCTGCTGGTTAAGCCACGTTTCGGGCATGCTTAGCGTTGGGTTGTTATCCTATTTTTTTGCAGTCACGGTTTTTGCGCCAATATCATAGCGTGCGCCTTGTCGAAGGGCTCCAAGTTCACAACCTCAACCACGTTAAGACCCCTCTTGCGCAAAACGCCTGCTTCCTGACGGTAAACAGCCTCCGGAGCCATCGTCACGTCGATGCTCTGCGCCTTGACCGCTATCATCACCCAGCCGCCATGTTTCAAGAAAGCGTCCGCGTTGTCAGCCAGCAGTTTTGCCTGCTCAGGCTGAGCCACATCACAGTAAATCGTATCCACCTTGCCCGAAATGAACATCGCGTACCGTTCGGGCATGCGTGCGTCCTCAAGAAGCGGCGAAATGTTCGGGCGGTAAGCGGCAACGTTGTTGACTAAATCGCGGATCGACCGCTGCGCGAACTCGACGCAGTAAACATGCCCCCCTTCGCCAACGATGTCAGAAACGTGGCTCGGCGTTGTCCCAGAAGCAGCGCCCAAATAAAGCACCTTGCTGCCAGGCTCAATGGGCACGTTCTGCAAGCCCTTGATGATGGCTCCCGCCAGCTTGCTGCGGAAAGCGTCCCAGACGCGGTACTCCACGCCCTTAAACTTGACCAGCCGTTCCCCGTAAACGTTCAAGCCGGGTGTCAAATTTTTTGTGGCTAACCTTTTTGCGCCGTCTTCAAGCGTGACCTCGTAGATTTCCTTGAATTTCGGGTGCGGCTTAACCTTCACGGGCACTCCTGTCTCTCCACTGTTTGCGCCTGCGTTTCCCGCCTTTGGGCGGTCGCTGTCTTGGTTTTTCCCTGAACTGGCGTTCTCCGCCTTCCCTGCGTTCTCTGAACTGCTCCTCGCGCCGCTCAGTTCGAGGCTTAGGCTCCTTCGGAGGAGGCGGCTCCTTGTACTTCTCGCGGATCTCCTCAAGCCGCTTGTTAATCTGCGCTTTTAAGTCGTCGCCGATG
This sequence comes from Candidatus Bathyarchaeota archaeon, assembly GCA_963768345.1. Classification (GTDB taxonomy): domain Archaea; phylum Thermoproteota; class Bathyarchaeia; order Bathyarchaeales; family Bathycorpusculaceae; genus Bathycorpusculum. The sequence continues at coordinate 760,659 of CAVYHL010000005.1, forward strand.
TATCTGCCGCCGAAAGCGTCAGCTCTTGCTGCAATGGCGAGTTTTCCAGCGATGACACGCGCGATTTTTCCCCGCTGCCACCTTTTCGCGTCATGCAGAAGGGTGTGCTGGAAGATTAAGCCGTGTTTTGGCGGTCGAGCGCCCGTTTTTAATGAGCGGAAGAGGGCTTTTTCCGCGCCCAAGACTTGAATGGTGCTGGCTGGACGCATGGCCAAGTTTTGCAGGCTCCCAGATATGGCTATTAGCCGCGCCCCGAGGAGTGCCCCTGCGACGGCTCGGACGTTTGGCGCCATCTCCTCCATGGTTCGGTCAACGTAGTTTTCCATGTTCTTGCGCAGCTCGTAGAATTCAAGAACGTTTTTGGCTAAGGCTTGTATCTGCTGCAGGTCGGCTTCTGCGATGTCCGCACCCATGGACGACTCTGCCGCCTTCGCAACCAGCTGCGCACGCTCCTTGGGAATGTTTTCTTTCTCCAGGGCTTCAGCGGTGTAGTTTTCCCTGTAGCCCAAGTTAACGGTTAACCGCGCGTAGGTTTCGTGCTTCTCGACTAAGCGGTCAAGCTCTGGGAAGTAGACGCCGTACCACTCTCGGAGTCTGCCCATGAAAAGGTTGACTGTACGGTCCAAGTCATCCAGCGTCTGAATACCCTGAGCAACGACTAAGTCTCTTTTCTCAGCGGCGCCCTTGATCCGCAGTTTAGCAAGCTCCAAGCTGACGTTGCGGTTCCAAAGGCTGAGCTCCTGCTCGTCAGCGGCAAAGCCTGATTCAACCGCCACCTGACTCATCAGCGAACGCAAATCATCCCCCTCAGCAGACTTGGCGACTTCAGCCTTAACGTTCATTTTACGCTGAGCCTCATCTGCCAAACTGGCGTTTTCAAAAACAAAAAGGTCGTAACCCGCTCCTTTGAGCAGTGTTACCAGCGAGAACAACTCGTCGGACAGCTTTCCCGTCTCGGTTTTCAGCAAGCTCCTCGCGGCTGCCTGCGGCTTCTTCGGAAACAGGACTTTCTCGACTAAGCCTTTCTTGTCGTCGAAGGCTACGACGCCGAATGGGAACTGAACTATGAACGCATTCATGTTTCTTAAGCCCCGATAAACTAAGTACAGTCAACAGTTTAACCTAATAAATAATTGTTTTTGGTTGAGGTTAAAGCTGTATTTGAGCATATGGCGTATCCGAAAGATTTGCAATCCTGCTAAGGTAAGGATTAGACTTTTGTTTTTTCGTATTATCTCCAAGAATTGTGTTATGTCTATCTGGAGGATGAAAAGTGCTAAAATTTAGGCGTTCTGAGGAGAACTATTCCGTTTTAATCGTGGCTAAGGTGAGGCTAAACGGGTGGAACGTTTTCTTCAATGCATTTGGGTCCTTTGTGAGCTTTGAGGACGATTGAGCTGACTGTGCTTTTTACACCTTTTATCTTCATAATTCTGTTCTTGAGGATGTCTCGGAACTCTTCGATGTCGGCGGCTGAAACCATGGTCACTATGTCGAATTCCCCTGTGACTTCGTACAGTTCCTCGAGGTGGTCCAGTTCGGCGAGTGAATTGAGGACGCTGTCCATCTCTGGGGATTCTACGAATATGTCCACGAACGCTAGTAGCCTTGGCATATGGGTCGTCTTGCCTTACTGAGCACGCATTGCGAATATTTATACTTTGCTTGCTCAAGCGGACAAAATTTTAAATTTTTACAAGACAAATGCACTTAATTTAACTGATGAGTTGGACAAACATGGAATAAGCTGGCGCTAACATTCTAGCACCCAGCAACCAGCGCCCAAAAATGGTCAACCTAAGAATTGGCGGTGAAATTGCCGTAAACGGAGGGGTAATCCTTAATCAGCAACAGGTTAAGCTGCAAAACATCGACGTAGGGGGAGCCGAAAAACCAGAGCGTTCCCTGCTTGTTCTGATTAACGAGGCTCGTCAACGCGTTTGGGGAAATGCCCGTTGCACTGCTTATGGAAGGCACTTGCGAAAGGGCGTCTTGTAGCGTGATGTCTGGGTCTACGCCTGACGCCGAAGGGTCGGAGGTTTCGTTTCGTGTATGGAAGAAAATAGGCAGAGTGAAGTTCTGCGCTATGAGTGTTGAGCCTACTGGTTTGCCGTTGAGTTTAGCTATGTCGCCGTTTGCTTGGTTGGGGAAGAAGGCTTGGCCTATGCCCGTGATTAAGAACGGGTAGAGTATGCCGCAGATCAGCAGCGAGACCAGTGCTAATCCGATGATCGGTTTGAAGTTCCATTTTTCTTTTTGTTGTTCAGTCATGCCGTTTTTCTCCTAGACGTGAAATACTCCGTGGATGAGCAGGTCGATTAGTTTGATGCCGATGAAGGGCACGATGACTCCGCCTACACCGTAGATCAGTGTGTTCCTCAGGAATAGGCTCATCGTGCTTGTCGGCTTGAAGGCGATGCCGCGCATGGCAAGTGGAATCAGAAGCGGAATGATTATCGCGTTAAAGATGAGAGCTGACAGAACAGCGCTTTGCATGTCGCCTAAATGCAAGATGTTGAGACCGCTTAGCTGTGAAAGGGCCGATGCAAAGATCACAGGCATGATTGCAAAGTATTTTGACACGTCATTGGCGATGCTAAAAGCTGTAACCGCGCCTCTAGTCATCAACAGTTGTTTTCCCAGCATAACTACCTCGATGATTTTCGCTGGGTTTGATTCTAAGTCCACCATGTTTGCAGCCTCTTTTGCCGCTTCAGTGCCAGAGTTCATTGCTAACCCAACGTCGGCGGCGGATAATGCGGGGGCATCGTTGGTTCCGTCACCGATCATGGCGACGATTCTGTTTTCAGCCTGTTCCCGTTTCGCTATTCGGTATTTGTCTTCAGGCTTGGCTTGGGCAACGTACTCGTCGATTCCGACTTCTGCCGCTATGCTTTTTGCGGTGAGCGGCTGGTCGCCTGTGATCATGACGGGGCGTATTCCCATGACTTTGAGCGCTTGTATTTTCTCCTTGATGCCCTCTTTCAGAACATCTTTCAGCCTGATTATTCCGATAACTAGCCCGTTCCGCGCGATGGCTATGGGGGTTTCGCCTGCCGCCGATATGCCGTTCACGACGTAGTCGAAGTCTGTTGGGACACAATCTGCCTGTTGCTTGATGGATTCAGGCGCGCCCTTCATTATCTCAATTTCGGGTTCAAGCAACGCAGTTTCAGCTTCCCCACCTACTGCCGAGGTTTTTCTTCTCATTCTCGTCCGTTCACCCATGCCTTTTCCGCCTTTGGGCAGCGTGAGACCTGCATGAGTTATTTTTACGCCGCTGGTGCGAGTGGTCGCTGAGAACGCGTAGACTTCTGAAGTTGCAAGCGAGTTTAATTCTTTGGGCACGAAGCCTTTTTCGTAGGCAAGCTTCAGTATGCTGCGTCCTTCAGGGGTGACATCATGCCATGAGGACAGGAACGCTGCTTCGCCCACGTCCTCTTCCTTGTAGCGTTCGAACGGCACGAACTCGATGGCTTGCCTGTTGCCCACAGTGATTGTGCCTGTCTTGTCAAGCAGAACGACGTCTGCGTCTCCCGCGGTTTCTATGGCTTTCCCTGATTTCGCAATTATTTTACTCTTGTAAAGTCGAGACATGCCCGAGAGCCCGATGGCTGGCAGTAGGGCGCCTATGGTCGTGGGCAGTAAGCAAACGTACAGGGCAATGAGCACGGACAAATCGGCGCCGAGACTAAGCGTTACTGACGTGCCAAGCAGTGCAACTATGATTATGGTGAATATGGCGGTTAAACCGATGAGAACAATGGTTATCGCAACCTCGTTCGGGGTCTTTGGCCTCTTGGAAGATTCCACCATCTTTATCATTTGGTCAATGAAGGTTTCTCCAGGGTTGGTTGTAACCTTCGCCGTCAAAGTGTCGCTGACGACTCTTGAGCCTCCGATAAGCGAATCGCCAGGCGCCTTCCTGACAGGAGCTGACTCACCCGTGACAAGCGACTCGTCAACCATCGCTATCCCTTCGATAACGTCAGCGTCTAAGGGAACCACGTCGCCGGTTTCGATGAGGACCAAGTCGTCTTTTCTCAGGTCAGTTGATTTCACGGCAGTTATTTTTCTAGTCCATTCCTCAGTGACTATTTTTTTGCTGGGCACTTCCGTTTCCAGTTTTCTGAGGCTGCCAGCGGTGCTTTTTGCCTGTTGCTCCGCAAGCGCGTCAGACAGCGTGCTAAACCAGACTGTGATCAGCAAGATGACGGCGACTTCAATGTAGAAGATCTGCAGGCTAGGGCTAGCCACTGGCACGAATGCCTTTGGAACTATAGCCATCGCTGCCACAATGTAGAAGGTAACTTCAACGATAAACATCACTGGATTCTTCAGCAGAGATTTAGGGTTGAGGCGAACTACAGAGTCAACTAAGACTTTTCCTGAGAGGGCGGAACGCATTCCTCTAGGCGCCAAATCCTTAGTCTTCTTTGACTCTTCAGGTTTTTCAATGACCAAATCCGTTCACCCATCCTTTGAAGAATGATGCTATCGGTCCTATTGCTAGGAACGGGAAGAAAGTCAACACTACCAGTATGATGATGGAAGCAACCAAGACTACAGTGAATATCAACGTGTCAGTCTTCAGACCTGAAGTCGTGCCGCCTCGTTTTCTTCCGATCATCGACCCAGAAAGCGCCAGCAGTATGGCTATGGGGGCGAAGCGTCCAACAAGCATCACAATGGCGGTTGCTATGTTGAAGAACGGTGTGTTCGCTGAGGCACCCAGAAAGTCTGAGCCGTTATTTGCGGCGGCGCTGGTGAATTCGTAGAGTACCTGCGTATATCCAACGGAGCTTCCGCTCACTCCTATTGCGCTTACGGCGCCGCTGGCGTAGGCTAAAACGGTGGGCACGAGGATGATGATGGGGTGGATGAGAAAGGCGATCATCACGAGCTTAACGTCGCGCCCCGTGATCTTCATGTTCAAGTATTCAGGTGTTCGCCCCGACATGAGGCCGACGATGAAGACGGTTATTATGATGAACATAACCATGTACATCAGGCCCACACCTTTCCCGCCTGGAATCGACTGGATAAACATGCCCAGAAAACCTGAAAGAACCGTCAGGGGATGGTTCCCCAGCAGCGCCGAGTTCAATGAGCCTGTTGTGGCGGCGGTGGTTGTGACCGTGTAGAAGCTTGACATGAAGCCGCCGAACCGCGTTTCTATGCCTGGAGCCACCAAGGGCAGGGCTGGAATGAATGCCAAAGCCAAGTTGACGCCGAACAGAATGTAGGCGCCCCAGAGCAGCGGTTTAGACTCGGATTTCTTACCTATCATCTGACCGAAAACGAAGATTAACGCTGTGGGAAGGAAAAGCATCAGAGCTATTAGAAGGATGTTTGAAATCGGCGAGGGATTCATGAAGGGGTACGCGGCGTTTGCCCCATAGTATCCGCCGCCGTTGGTGCCTAACTGCATAATAGAGTCAAGCGAAGCAACGGGCCCAACAAAAATTTTCTGCGTGATGCCTTCAACAGTTTTTACGGCGGTGTATCCGTTGAGGGTTTGAGGCACGCCCAAAGCTAAGAAGATGGTTGCGGCGATTACGGAAAGCGGTAGGAAAATTCTTGTGATCGAACGGGTGAAGTCAACGAAGAAGTTGCCCATGTCTTTGGCGTCAACAACCAGCCCCCGTATGAACGCGATTCCCATGCACAGCCCCGTTATTGCTGAAGTGAACATTAACCATTGCAACACGCCCATCTGGCTCAGATAGGAAAACGTGGTTTCCCCTGCGTAGTGCTGTAAATCGGTGTTTGTTGTAAAGGAGACCACCTGCATGAAGGCGAGGTCGGGCTTGACGCCCGGGAACCCCATCGGGTTAAGCGGCAAACTACCCTGAAAAACAAGTATTATAAAAGCGATAATCATCATGACGACGTTCAGCAGCAAGCCTGAGAGGAAATACTGCTTCCAACCCATCGTCTGAGCAGTGTTCACGCCTGTGATCTTGTAGATAAAATTCTCTACTGGGTTTAGTACCTTGTCTAGGCGGCTTGGTTTTCGCTTAAAGACTCCCGTGATGTAGGGCGCTATCAGCCACGCTAGGAGCACGGTTACTCCAAGTATAAGGATGACCGTTAGCGCCTGAACTGCGTCGATCATTTATTCCGAAACCCCAAATCGCATTTGTACTCACTATGGCTCCTACCTACCTCAACTAGTGGATGATGTGATAGTTGTGTTTTGCTGACGTCTGTGTCCCTTATGGTTATGCAGTATAATAGTGCTTATGGTGCTTTTCACACCCTCAATTTTCAAAATCTGTTTATTTATTACGTCGCGGAATTCCTCAAGGGTCGAAGTGCTAACCAACGTGACGATGTCATATTCGCCAGCGACTTCGTAGATTTCTTCGATGTTTTCAAGCTTTCGCAAGGCAGAGATGACCTGGTCTATTTGGGATGTATCGGCAAAGATGTTGACTGACGCTAAGAACTTGCTCATTTTCGGTGCGTCTCCTGCTTGCGTTTGAATTTGAGAGTGGAAACTGACAAGCAGCGTATGAAACGACACGCCATCGACATAGAAAACATGTGAAAACCATTCAGGTTCAACATAATAATCAGCAAGTTCCTAAGGAGGGTCTTACGGAACCTCTTCTAGGTTCTTTCTCATGTGACCAAAGAAGGCAAAATCATTGATTCCTCTAATTTTACTGTGGGGAAAGATGATTTTAGCGTAGTTCATTGATTTGCCTTCTTTTCTCCTTTTAACAATAGGGGGTATTAGTACTATTATATAAGGTTGATTGTGATTTGTTCACACTTTTTAATAATGTCTGAATGTTTTCTATAAAAACCTTAAAAAAAATGAAAAAAAACATAAAAAAACCGAACATTCTTGAAAGTTTATCAGTATTGTCGGGGGAAATGCTGAACGAAAAATCAATTTTACGCTTGCAACTTGCCCAGTTCGCCTGCATTTTGTCAATTTTCGCATCATTTGTCCATGCTCCGAACGACTTCGCCGACTGATCAGCATTCCTGGCTCGTGTTCTTCCAGCAATCATGCCTCTTTCCCTCCTGGGAAGGGGAAGAGCCTTGATTCTTTGCTTCTTGAGTTGAACGCGAAGTATCCAAGTCCTACAGCCATCCATACGGCGACTGCAGCCACTGCAATGAACCCTGCCATCTGCGTTGCTCCTCCGCCTATTGACGCTAGCCAAATGACTGCGATTAGCATGACCACGTTGGCTGCGAGTCCGGCAAGCGGAATTACGTATTTTGTCAGCACTGAACGTTTTTCCCTGGAGAGCGCGTACACTGCTATTAGGCACGTGACGCCGTACAGCAGGAATGTTCCGAAGTTAGATAGATACGTGATTGCACTCAGGTTCGTCAACGACAGCACACCGAACGCACCTATCCCAGCAGTCACAAGAGTCATCACCCATACGCCGATAGCGGGCGTACCATACCTGAGGTTGAGTTTTCCGAGCGGTTCAGGAACCTCCGAATCTCGACTGATTGCATATGTCACTCTTACCCCTGTGTTCATGCATGACAGCGTCGTCCCAAGTATGGCCACCGCCACGACCGCCGCCACGACAAGCATAACGATGAAGCCGCCTCCTCCGAACAGGCTGTCTATTGACCGGATGATCATGTCACCTATCGGAGAGTTTGAAGCCGCCGCCGTGGCAAACGTGTATTTCGAGTTGATCCACGCCTGCATGCCATAGTACTCCAGCAGGTAACAGAATGCGCCCTGAATTACCAGTGAGAGGATGATTGCTTTCGGGACGTCCCTTGGGTTTTTCGCTTCGGAAGTTAAGGCGGTTACTGACTCAAAGCCCACGAGGACTAGGATGGCGATGGTGGCTTGAAACAGCATGTGGCTTGCACTGGCCGGTATGACGACGCTAACGGGGTTTGAGTAATAGAATGCCACGTGTTGAGGGTTTAGGAAACGATAAGCCAATGCGACTCCTGTTACGCCGACAAGCATGCCGATCTGCGCGATGTTGATCATGAGGTTTGTCCGAGTTGAACCGTTGATTCCTCTGTAAGCTATGAAGCCTACAAGCACGGCGAACGCAACCACGATCGCGACTTCCGTCAAAGGCGCTATTATGATGCCCACCGTTGACAGGATGTAGGTTATGAAGAAACCCATCATCGCCACCATCACGCCTGGGTAAACCCAGTAGTACAGGTGCGAGAGCCAGCCTACGATGAACTTTGCGTTTCGAGCGGTCCTGTTGCTGCTGCCCTTGTCAAGTAGAGCACGCTGAGCAAAATAGTATGAGCTTCCAGCGCCCGCGTCTGGGTAGCGTCGAGCCAGCCACGAGTAGGACGCCGCGGTCAAGAAGGATAGTATCAGCGCAAGGAACAAGCCCGTCCAAATGTCGGGAGCCGTGGAAACGCCTGAAGGGTCCACTTGAGCCGCCTGCAGCTCGTAAGTAAGCCAGAGGAAGGCGCCGGGCGCGATCAGAGCCATCGCGTTGATTGTTAGTCCCATGAGGCTTAGGGTCTGCTTCATCTTCGGCGGGTTAGGTTCAGCAGCCATCGCTCTCCCCCAGGATTCTCTTTCTGTAGATACTGTGCGGTTGCTTTTGGGCATCAAGAATAATCAATTCTTCAACGTTTCGAATCGTTGCTTCTGCCGATTTTTTCACGATAAACACCAATATTTGTCTCCATTGATTTGTTTAGAGAAATATAAATATAGTTAATATTTGTTCATAATTTTTATGAAGAATTACAGAAATGTTTATATAATTTCCAATAGTTTGAAAACATGTCGAATCAACGGGTTAGGCTGATGGTGAATCCTACAAGAGTAACAGTAGCGTTCGATAAAGTGACAGCTGATTTATTGGAAAAAATAAGCGACGAAGCCCACGTATCACAAAGCGAAGTAATGCGGCGCGCCCTAAAATTCTACAACGAAAACAAGCCGCTCGAAGACCCCGTGACACAGAGAAAAGTCCACTCCTACATAGACATGCTGCTCAACGGCGAGCACATAATCCTGGACGTCAACCACTGGCTCATGTTCCTGCGGCTAATCGGCTCATCACCAGAACGGGAAAAATTCTGGAGCGAGCACAAAGAAGTAGCCCGCGCCCACTGGGAACAACTGAAAACCAAAGTGCACTCGCCAGAAGAAATGCTGCTTCGACTAGAAGTCTGCAACTTCTACCGCCTAACAAAGAACGCTCCAAACGACTACACGTTGGTCCTGGTCTCGGAAGCTTCGAAAGACTTCATCAGAATATTCCTCGAAGAGTACTTTGCTGCCATGGGTGTGAAGGCAGAAATAAAAGAGAACCTGACCAAACTCAGAGTAACCATCAAACCCAACGTACAGAGAATATAGGGCAGTTTGACGCGCAAGACTTTCTTGCACTTTTGCTTTATGAGGAAAAAAGAGGTCGCCAACCCCAAGAATTATTTTCTAACAGAAACGAAAGTTTTGCACATTGGCACTGGCTGAAAACAGCGCTTTTGCCGTTATCAACCTCATCGACTCCTTTCCTGAAGCCATCGGAGTTCTGCGTCGCGGCAGGGTCTTTGCGCTTTTCTAGCCATGCCTCAGCAGTGCGTCTTTTTAGCTTTTGAGTTCTGACCGAATGTTCTTCAGGACTACTGCGACTGAGGCAAAGATGACTGTTAAGGAGGCTAAATCGATTATACCGATCATGTTTTCACCATTTGCACCTTTACCAAATCAATCTGTATAGTGAAATATAAATTTGCTTGTGATTTGTTCATAATTTTTCATAAATGCTAAACGCATGTCTTGGAAAAACGAAAAACTTATATGCAATCGTACAATAAGTCAAGTCCTGACAAGAAGAAAAAGGAATGAAAAAAATGAAAGCCTACATACTATTAAGCACTAAGCCAGGCACATCCCTGGATGTAGTCAAGAGGATAAAAGAAAAAGTCAAAGAAGTCATCGTCGCCGACGCCATCTTCGGAAGATACGACGCCATCGTAGTAATGGAGTCGCCGGAGCTTGAACAAATAAACAGGCTAGTTTACAAAATCATCGAGAAAGACCCAAGCGTAATCCGCACGGAAACATCCATCGTTCTATCACCCGTGTAGTGCGAGCCGCCACGATTTTTTTGGGCTTCCGCAAATTCCGCTTTTGCGATAAAGACCCCTTATTTTTGGAGCTGAAAAATTTGGCAAGTGACCGACTGATGGTCAAACGGTGCCCAGAATTAAGCCTATTGCGAAGCTGAGAAGCGGCGCTATCACCCAGCTTGCAACGGTCAAAAGAAACGGCTTCGTCGAGACAAACTTCGATTTATAGGAAACCCCCGCGCCGAAAACAGCCGCCGCCAAAGCCTGCGTGTTAGAAAGCGGAACATTCAGAACCGTGGCCGCCTCCACCAGCACGGTTGAGGTAAGAAGCGTCGCCATCGCGTTTGGGTACCGCATAAGAAAAAGCTCCTCCGAAACCCTGCGGATCTCGCCCGCACTCAAATAGAACGCGCCGACGAAAATCGCGACGATTGCCGCTGCAACGGCTGCCACGTCAAACCCGCCTGTTGCAACTATCAAGCCAAGGGTGTTTGCGCCGAGCACGTAAGATGTGGAAAACGCCAAGACAATGAGCAGAACCTTGTAAGCCTGCAGCCTCCGCCAGATATTCTTCGGCTTGCCCCGATTGATCAGTCGGATGAGGTAAAACGACAAGCCGATGGCAATCAGGGGCGCCGCAACCCACAGGATAGCGACCTCAGCCACGTAGCCACCGCTTCTCAAGGCGCCCTGCCCAACTGACAAGCCTGCAAGCATGCCCACGAGCGCCATGCTGACGGACATCGGCACCCTAATCAAGTCGGCGATGACGAAGATCAATATTGCAACCGCCAATGCTTCAGCCCGAAACTGCAGAGCCCCGCTTGGCAGCAGCATGTTGACCGTTTTTGTCATCCCTACGCCTTGAACCAGCAGACCGATCGAAAACCCTGCCGCGGCCAGCAGCATACCGAACCGTTTGCTGATGATTCTTGCGCCCACTGCTGGTCCGACGCAGGCTGACAGGTTGTTGCCTGCAACAAGCATAACGGCGGCAAAAGTTAAGATGACAACTGCGGTGGAGAGCCAAATCATCAGGGTCACTTAAGGATTGACGTAACCACAGACACAATCAGAGCGGCAAAGTCTGAGCAGTCGTTTAGGATGTCTTCGCAGTTGTGTAGCATTTTTTGGTAGTGGTAAAATTCAAGGTAATTCAGTTGCGGCGCTATGCCGTACAGCCTGTCGAATCCTTGGTCCTTGATGTCGTCTCCCTGCTCCTCTAAGGCTTGTACCTCCTTATGCAGCCTGAAAATCTCCGCCATATCCGAAGAGAGAAGCGCCTGCTTGAGCTTTGCAAGCGATTTTTCTATGAGTTCAAGCATGCTATCAAACACAGAGTCCCAGTCGGCATGGTGCATTTCAAGCCCAGCGGAATACGCTATAGCCATTCTATCAAGCTCACGGCTGATGTGAAGGCACGTGTGAACTACATCGCCGATTGATGCGGTGCATGCGAGCAGGCTGTCGATGACGTTGGGGCTGACTGCGCCTCCTGTGATGTCTTCGCTGACTTTGAAGCCAACTTCACTGGTTTTCTTCTGCAGCGTCTGGATTGCACGCAAAGATTCAGTCAGCTGGCTGTCCGTAGGGGACATTTTGAACATTTTTCCCAGAAGCGCGTTAGCCTCCGCGGCTATGTCAACTATCTGGGAAAGCTCGCCAAAAATGTTTTTTTCGCCAACAACTAAGATGCCTTTGATACTCTTCAACCCACACGCCTCTCCCTTAATGAAGCATATAGACGATGCGAAGCAATATTAAACTTTACAATCTCAAAAATTTTCTCAACAGCCCAAGAAGCCGCAACAGCCGAGGACCACGAAAAGCCGCGACGTACAAGGCAAAATTGATCTGAATCAGACTACTTTGCTGTACTCCTTCACAGCGTTGAGCGAGACGAGCGTGGTGGTTCTCTTTATGAACGGCTCAGTTAACAGTTTTTTCAAGAAGGCGTTGAGGCTCGAGTTGTCTCGGAACCTGGCGAAGACGGCTGCATCGTACTCCCCAGTAATGTCGTACACGGACAGCACGTTGTTTTCTTTCGCTATTTCGTTTTCAACTTCCAAGAGATGTCCGCCCTCGGCTTGAATCATGATTATAGCTGTCAAGGCGTACCCCATTCTTGCCGCGTCGATGATGGGCACGTATCCCAGGATTACGCCGCCTTGCTCGAGGGCTGCGATGCGGTTGTGAAGGATGCTTGAGGTTACGCCGACTTTTCTGGCTAATTCACGTAGGCTTACGCGTGAATCCTCTTCTAGTACTCGAATGATTTGCATGTCTATGGAGTCCAATTTGCTCTTTGGGCTTTTTTTGGGTTTTAAGCCCAAATTTCCCACATCCTGACAGTTCACGTGACGTTTGTTTAGTAAATCAACGTATATATAAACATCACCGCAGAAAAACTGAAATAATGTAAACATTAGTCAGGTCAGCAGCGGCTCTAAATAGACAATCGATGTATGGGTAAACGACGAATGTACATGCCAAGAACGGCTGCAACCGTCTTTACCAAACAATACGTCAAAACAACAGAGCCAAAACACCTTGCCGATTTAACATTTATTCCATGTGCGAATAATATAAAAGACTCTACCGCTAAGTAGATTAAACTATTCAACCCTTAAAACCTTCAGGAGGATAGTTCCCGTGGAAAACCGCAGTGCAGAAGTCATCTTGACAGCCGACAGAACACTGATGAGCAACTACCACGGCAACGAATTCTTAGGCTTCGGCACATGCGCCCCATCCAACTTCATCCCAGACGCACTCTACAGCTACCTGTTTTTTCCGCCTATAGGAACAAGAAAGGGGTTGCCGACTGCTGCGCCTTACGGCTTAAGAAAAATCGAGGCTCAACTCCTCAAGGAAGGTTTCAACGTTCTAACAGTCAGCCCGCAGCACCTGCGAAAATACGTGGAAAGCGCCAAAGTCATCGGCGTCCACACCATGGACCCCTTCGGGTTCGGTCCAGCGTCAACAACCTTAGCCTCCGTGTTCAAGAAAGAGCCCTTCTTAGCAAGGCACTTTCAGGGCTTAGTCACAAGCCCCCTCATCAGGGAAGCAAAACGGAACGGGGCAAGAGTGATAGTGGGCGGTCCAGGCGCGTGGCAATTCAGCTACAGACCTGAGCTCCTTGAAAAAGGAGTGATAGACTGCGTCGTAGAGGGCGAAGCGGAAAACGTCATCGGAAAACTTTTCAAAGCCGCCTTGAATGGCGAGCCCCTGCCTTCCCACGTTGAAGTTGCAGCTAAGGACGCGCCGAAGCTGGATGACATACCCGACATCGTGCAGCCTTCGGTAAACGGCTTGGTTGAGCTTGGAAGAGGCTGCTGCAGAGGATGCGAATTCTGCAACGTCACGCTCAGACCGCTGCGCTGGTATCCTCTGGACAAGATAATCAGGGAAATAACCGTCAACGTGGAAGTCGGCAAAGAAAGAGTAATCTGCTTACACTCTGAAGACGTCATGCTGTACGGCTCGCCAAACGCGATTCCCAACGATGAAAAACTGCTGAAGCTTCATCAGGAGGTGATGAGCAAGGTTCAAGCGATAAGCTGGAGCCACTGTTCACTCGCCGCCGTCGCTTCAAAACCGCAGCTCGTCGGAAAACTCTCAGAAATCATACTTCAGAACCAAGCATGGTGGGGAGCAGAAATCGGGCTTGAAACTGGCTCAGCCGAGCTTGCCAAGAAAATCATGCCTGCAAAAGCGTTCCCGTTCAAAGCCGAGGAGTGGCCGCAGGTTGCCCGTCAGGGCTTCGGCGTGATGCATGACCACAAGCTGATTCCTGCTGCAACTCTCATCGTCGGGCTTCCTGAGGAAACTGAGGACGACATCCTAAGAACCATGGAGTTAGTGGAGGATATCAAAGACTGCCGAAGCCTCATCGTGCCCTTATTCTTCGTTCCGCTGGGCAGGCTGAAAGACAAGGATTGGTTCCGGAAGGCGCAAGTTAACAAGCTTCATGAGGAACTGATGTTTCTATGCGCAGAGCACAGCCTACGCTGGGTGGACAACCTGCTGGACATGTCGTTCAAAGACAAGGGGTACAGAGTTCCACTCAAACAGCTCTACAAGGTCTTCGCGGGGATAGCGAGACGCCAAATAAGACAAGCGGAAATAACTGAACTGCAATAATTCTGCCCTAAAACAATCTTTGTTCTCGTCTTTTAGAAAATCTTATAATGCAAGAGAGCGCACTCTTGTTTCGTTGGAAAGGTTAGACATGACAACAGTCGGTAACATATTAAACGTATGCGGCAGACACAGATTCCGCGTGGAAATCAACGGAATAGTTAACACTGGATTCAGAGAGGTCGAAGGGCTATGCGTCAACATTGAGACGCAAGAATTCAGGGAGGGAACGGACAATCCCGCGGTTTCAAGAACGGTTCCAGGCATAATCCATTACGGCCCACTTATCCTAAAGAATCCTATAGTGAGTAACGCGAATAACACATGCAACAAGGACCTCTGGAACTGGATAAAAGCGGTGATTAATGGAGACGACACCGCAAAAAAGGACATGGCCATAATCGTGATGGATAGAAAGGGCAACGGCATATTAGAAGTGCATTTAACTGGCGCTTGGCCAAGCAGTTGGCACTTGGGAAAATTAGACAGCCATTCAAGTGTGCCGTTGATAGAAGAAGTGGTCCTGCAGTACGAAATGCTAAATGTCCAGTAACACGCCAAGATTCAGCCACTTCAGCATTTCTCACCAACCCTTTTGGCAATCCACGCTAAAGTAAATTTATTACCATCATTTTTGTTGAATAGAGGGGAGGCAGCAAGATGGAAAGCAATTCTGGCAAAGCGGTTGACTGCTACGTTAAGGTTAGCAAGAATGGACCCTACCTTGTTTCTGGAGCCATCCCCCTGTTCCCAATGATAATAAAATGCGACGGAACAGGGACCCCTATTAGATGGGCTATCGGAAAAAGATTGGACACGCCCAAAAACTATGCGTTATGCCGCTGCGGCTATTCAAGTCAAAAGCCCTTTTGCGATGGCAGCCACGTGAACGCCAAGTTTGACGGCACCGAGACAAGCGACAATGAGCCCTTCGAGAAGATGGCGAAGGAACTCGATGGTCCAGAAGTGAAGCTGAAGGACGCGGTGATTCTTTGTGCCTCAGCGCGTTTTTGCCATCGAGGAGGCGACGTGTGGGACGTCATTTACCGCACTAACGTTCCCGCCGCTAAGAAAAACGTCATCGAAAACTGCTCCGACTGCCCCTCTGGCAGGCTTGTGGCTTACGACAAGAAAGCAGGCGTGACTGTTGAGCCCGTGTTGGAGAAGTCGATCGGCGCCATTGAAGACCCGAGCATAGGAACTAGTGGACCCTTCTGGGTGCGCGGCGGAATCCCAGTTTACTCCGCTGACGGAAAACTTTACGAGGAGCGAAACCGCGTGACCCTTTGCCGATGCGGAAAATCGACGAACAAGCCGTTTTGCGACAGCAGCCACTACCCGGAAGAGGACAGAGAGATGAAATGAATGGTCGAAGATTTCGAGCGCGATTTGCAATCTAAGGAGAAGGCGTTCGTGCTCTTTTACGCGTCATGGTGCCATTTTTCTCAGGCGTTCCTGCCCGTTTTCAAGGAGTACGCGAAACGCCATCCCGACGAGTGCGTAAGCGTGGTGATCGATGACAGACCCGACTTATGCGACAAGTATTCGATCGATTATTACCCCACCGTGCTGCTCTTCAAGAAAGGCAAAGTGGCTAAACGGCTGGATGCCGCGCCAGGCGAAGGACTGACGAAGAAGCAGCTCATGCAACTCACAGAGAACCCATAAATCGTTCTGGCTGAGTCAAAAAACTATGGGGAATTGTATGATGAAACGAATTCTTTTTGTCTGCGTTGAAAATGCGGGCAGAAGCCAAATAGCTGAGGCTTTCGCTGCAAAGTATGGAAAAGGCAAATTCATCGCATCAAGTGCTGGGAACAAGCCAGCCGACAAAGTTAATCCCGTCGTGGTCGAAGCCATGAAAGAGAAGAGCATTGATATTTCTGCAAACAAGCCCAAACTGCTCACTTTCCAAATGGCTCAGGAGTCTGACCTGATTGTGACGATGGGTTGTGACGACCAAGGAATCTGTCCAGGTCCCTTCTTTAAACCGACAATTGACTGGAAGCTTGAAGACCCTAAAGGAAAGCCCATTGAGAAAGTGCGGGAAATCAGAGACGAAATAGAGCGCAAAGTCAAGAGGTTAATTGACGAAAATGAGTGATGGGAACGTTAGGATTAGAAGATGGGAAGAATTCAAGCGTTTAATCCACGAAAAGAAGCCGAAGTCCCTTGTCTACGTCATTGTACGTTTCTTATTTCGAAGAATTATCACCACGGCAGCTATGACTGCCACAGTAACCGCAGCAGCCAATGGGTAAATGATTTCTGCTGGAAGGGACAACGTTGCCTTCGGCGAAGGCGCGGGCAGATTGCCGAAAGCGTAAACGTGGTGGTCCCACGAGCCCACATAAACAATCCCGTCCCAAACGGCAGGAGAAGAACTAACGTGACTTCCAGTGGCATACGTCCATATGTTTGCTCCAGTTGACGCGTTTAGACAATAAACATTTCCGTCCCAGCCTCCCACATAAACGTAGCCGCCAGCGACTGCAGGAGAGGAGCTCACGCCGTCTCGTGTGGTGTAGCTCCAGATTTTCGCTCCAGTTAACGCGTTGAGGCAGTAAACGTTCTTGTCTGGGCTTGCGGACACTCCAGTTCCAACGTAAACATACCCGTTGGCGACTGCTGGGGAAGAGTCAACCCATCCTTGAGTTGGGTAGCTCCACATCTTCATTCCATCTGACGCGTTAAGGCAATAGACATTATCGTCTTCTGACCCGATGAAGAGGCAACCGCCAACAACCGCGGAGAAGACTCCACAATGTTCCCAGTGGGGTAGCTCCAAATTTTCGCGCCGGATAAAGCGTTGAGACAGTAAATGTTGCCGTTGGCAGAACCAACATAGACTTGGCCGTCGACCACTGCGGGGGAGGACTCTACAAGTGCACCAGTCGTGTAACTCCATATTCTGGTGCCGTTTGCAGCATCAAGACAGTAAACGTTCCCATCCCATGAACCAACGTACACGTAGCCGTTCGCGACTGAGGGACATGACTCCACAGTGTTTCCGGTTGTGAAGTTCCAGACTAGCTTGCCCGTTGAGGCGCTCAGGCAGTACACGTTTCGGTCGTAGCATCCAAAGTAGACGTAGCCGTTAGCGACCGCCATCGAAGAACTTATTGCCGTGACACCGAATGCTTGAAGCCTTGGGTTTGCGGCATGAACCGTGAAACTCCATATTTCGGACCCATCTGACGCGTTAAGACAGTAAGCGACCCCGCCGTCAGAACCTATGTACACAAGCCCATCAACTATTGCGGCTGAAGCTCCAACTACGCTATCGGTCGTGTAGTTCCAAAGCAAAGTGGCATTGGTTAGGGTTGGGGTGCTGGTTGAGTAGCCTGTGTGGGTCAGGTCATGATGGAACATTGGCCAATCATCCGAGGAAGAATTAGCGTATGCAACAGCGGCTGGAGACAATACAAGACAGAAAAACATCGAAAAAGTCAAAACAAAAGTCAAAATGGCCGTGACGTGGTTAGAGTTTTTCATCGTAAACAATCCTGACAAGCAAATGCTACTCTGCTATTTTATATTTAATGTTTGCTCACCTTTTCTGCTGCGTCAAAGCTTATGAGAAGGCATTTTAGCCAAAAACAAACGACCCATAGACGACACTTAGTGATTTAAAAGTGGAAAACCTAAAACAAGAAAATAACGCCCTTCTCTCAGCAGAGGCTCTATTTCGGTAAAGAGACATTCTATGGGTTCAATTCCCATCCCCAGCTCCATTTGTGTGCAGATTTTAGGATCTTTTTCGAAATCTTCTTATCATACACATTTGTTATACTATATTGGTAATACCAGTGGCAATGGAAGAAACCGTCTGTGCTAAGGTTCCAGCTGAGCTCAAGAAAAAGCTATCCAGCCTAGGCGTGAACGTAAGCCAAGTAATACGCGAATCTTTACAATCAGAAGTAGACCGGTTGGAAAGAGAGCGGCTAAACAAGCTCGCCAAAGAGGTATCAGTTATCCTTAAAAAGATCCCGCCTGAAGAATTCGCTGAATCTATTCGCGCCTCAAGGGATAGTAGATGACAAAGCCCCAGTTGCTGTTTGACTCTAACGTCATATACAAGCTCATAAGAGAAACGCCTGACAAAGCTTTGGATAAGCTAATGGAAGGCACAACAATTTATTTAGCATACTACGAGATTGGCAACGCCTTATGGCGAGAATGCCTTTTGCTTAAAAGAATAAGCGTCGTGGAAGCTAAAAGATCGTTAAGTTTAATGTACACAATGCTTGCATGTATGCAGGTAGCCTCGCTGGATAATGAAAAAGGAATCGAAGTACTAGACACAGCGCATAAATTCAACCTAACATTTTATGACTCTGCTTACCTTGTAGAGGCAAAGAAAAACGGCAAAATCTTGGTTACTGACGACAACAAACTTGTTAAAGCTGCAGAAAATTTAGGTGTAGAAACTCTCTCGAGTAATACACTTGTGAATAGCCACAGGTAAGCACCAACAATAGATGCCTGCAGAGCTGTTATATATTTTTGGTTCAATTCCCATTCCCAGCTCCTCAGCCGAATCCTAAGCTTTTTTGATGAATTGTTTTGGTTTTCAAGCGTCTTTCTGGGTGGGTCTTGGAAGAGGAGTAAGGTTGATTATGGGGTTTTGTAGTTGAGGTTTTTTCGGATAAGTGACTCGTTGAAGTGAGAAAAGGTTTGCTGAGGCTCTGGAAACTTAAGGAGAATAAAGAAATGCGATTGCTTCCACGAAACTTTGGCTATTCGTGAATTTAACCAGAGCCTTCTCAGCCCGCATCTTTTTTCTCCGTTACTTTTTTGGGATTAAAAAAGGGGAAAGTTGTGTGTTTTGTATTCTTTTGTTTATGGGTGTTTTCTTGTGACGAGCATTGCGAGGACTGCGCCGATTATGATTATGACGATGATGATTGCGACGATTCCGTATTCAACGGTGGTGTTTGACGCTAAGCCAGTGAGTGGTGTTGCTGTCGGTGCTATTGTTGCCGAAGGAACACTAGCGAAGAAAGCTGTTTGAGCAGAAGAGCCATAGTATGATTGTGTACCTGCGAACGTGGCAGTGACAGTGAAGTTGCCTGTGATGTCAGGCTTCCAATTGAAGCTGTAGAAACCGCTTGCGTCAGTTGTGGTTGTGCCAATTGTCCTGTAGTTGCCGTTGGAATCGAGAACATTGATTGTCACTGGAACTCCAGTTATGTTGGTTGGCATTGACTGTTGCATGTAAACCGCTTCCATAAATTGACTCATGCTCGTGTCGGACACGCATGGTAAGCCGTTGGGGAAGTTTGCTGCGACTGCTTGCTGCTGTGAACCTGCAGAGATGTCTGTGACTGCGCCACTTATCGTTATCGGTGTGGCAGTTGTAACGCCTACGTCAGGTGCGGCCACGGTGGTTTTGCTCGGTCCCATACCGTACGCGTATATCTGGTTGTCATAGGCGTTGAGCACTGTTCCAATGCCGTCTGAAATGGCCATGGGATTCGTAACATCAAAGCTCATTATACTCCATACTAGCTTCCCGTTAGTTATGTTCAAGGCCAACTGACTAGCTCCACGGAAAAGCGGCGGACTATACTCGTGACCCTCGTTAAGGAAAAGTTCTCCGCCAGCAATGCTCTCCTCGCCAAAGATCCATAATGGCCATATGCCGTAAGGAGTATCAGACCCGGCAAGGCCAGATAGTGTGTTTGTGTTTGTGTACCATAAGGTAGTTCCTGTGGTCATGTTAATAGCCCAGATGTCTCCTCCGAAGCCGTATATGTAAAGTGCGCCATTAGCAGGAAGAGATTCGTAGCCGCCGATGCTGTTATAAGGATCTGGAACAGGGAAGACTCCGTTATTACCTGTGAGTTTAACCGGACCCCACGCTAGTTGACCTGTGGTCATACTGTAAGCAGTTAGTGTACCCGTGAATGCATCTATATAAAAGAAGAGCCCATTTGAAGCTGCAGTAAATTGGTCTCTTGCGAAGGGATCTAGGGTTCGGTTAGTCATCCATAACTGTGCTCCAGTGTTTGCATCGTAGCCTGCTTGAATCGCAAAGCCAGTGTTGAAAAATCCGGCGACATCTGGGGAGGTTTTAGCAGTCAGAAGTATTACGCCGCTATTGACAGTTGTGATCGAGAGAGCTGTAGGTAGAGGAACACCTGAAAGACTCAAGGGCAGCGGTACTGACCACACTATGCCTGCATTGAAGTTAATGGTGCTACCTACTACTGGTCTCCAGTACCAGTTTGCCACAGTAACGCCAAGTACGTAGCCTGTGGGGTAGAGAATTGCTTGGGTTGAGTTCCACATGTTCAGCGACTCTGCAACAACGGGAGTGTAAGGATTACCAGGCACAGCATAAGTAACGTTAACGTAGTAGCCGATCAAGTCTCCACCAGCATCTTCTGTAAGCGCCATCGCTGAACCGCCAGCAATTAGCGTCCCCGCTGGACAGCCAACAATGCTCAGAATATAGTTTCCAGTCATAGCATCCCACATATCCCAAGTACTACCATCAATGTTCGGACCAGTGCCTGCAGCAACGCCAGCAACGAAGGGGTTGCTCCATAGGTACGCAATTGACCCATACTGGTTGGGTGACACGTAATCGAGTATTTGACCGCATGTTAGCACATCAGTGGTGTTCTTTGTCCATAGTGTTTGTCCCGTCTGCAAGTTTACGGCAACCCAGCCTTCTGGGGCAGTGCAGGTGGTCGGGTATAAAGTGTAGTAGAGGATGCCGTTCATGATTATCGGAGCAAATTTAGGCTCATACTGCGAAGTCGAATAGAAGTTGCTTATGCTGGTTCCACCGAATTCTCCTCCAACCAAGCCTCCGAAGGCCAGCGGCTTTGTCCAGATGATGTGCGCGGTGGTCGGCGCTGAACTGTAGGGATTATAGCCTCCTGTGATATTGTACTCTCCTGTATTGGCAAATGTAATTTCGCCGAATCCAAGCCAGTTCCCGCTAATAGTGTACCATAAGTCGTTCACCGATTCGATTGGACGCGACCAGTAGTTTGTTGGAAGCGGAGTTTGCGGAACAGCGGGTATTGCCGTCGATTGCACTGTAAGCGTTGTTGTTGCATTGCTAGGTTCAAAATAATCGCCAATAAACGCGGTGCCCAAATAGCTGGGTGGCTCGCCTGCATACGTGCCGCCTCTTAATGTCTGTCCTGGAAAGCTGAACGCAACGGTGTAGTTGCCGACTGCGGTGGGCGTGTAGCTCGCATGTGTTCCTCCTGTATCATCGGATGTAAATGGTCCAAGAGTTGTAGTGGTTCCAGAAGGCGTTGTAACTACTACTTTAAAATTTTCCCATCTGTCCCCCAGTGCTCCGTACGCTGTGGGTGGCGGTATATCGAGCCAGAAGCCAATGTTAACTGTTTGACCGACACCTGCAGGGTCAGGCGCAACATTAACGAAAGCATAGGTTGGAATAGATGTTGATGCTGCTCCAGCAGTTGGAAATAGCGTCAATGAAGCTGTCATTGAAAATGTTAAAAGTGCTGCAATAAGAATATCCATAGCTTTACTTTTCAGCTTTTTCATTTTTCTTTCTCCTTTTAATTTTATTTTGCGTTGAGAAGAAGTGAAGACGCCTCTTCTCTACGTAGCCTACGAAGCGCGCGTATTTTCTTAAGCATTTAGCGTAAGCGGATCAAACGACAAAAACAAGTGCACATGGTCTAAGACGACTGAAACAAGTCAGCACAAAAACAAAAAAACCTAATGTGATAAGTTTAAAGATGAGCCAAACAGTATTATCCTATGAATTCCATGGGTCAAAAAATGAGGACGACCGAAAACGATGTTAAAGACTTGGAAAACATAGGACTAAGCAACGCTGAAGCTAGAGTCTATCTAGCCCTAGCAGGCTTAGGACAAGCTAAAGCTTCAACCATATGGAGAAACTCCAAAACCTCCAGACAAGACATCTACCGAATACTGAACGAACTACAAAGTAAAGGCTTTATAGAAAAAATAATAGCTTCGCCAGCTCAATTCAAAATTATCCCAATACAAGACGTACTCTCATGTCTGTTGAGACATAATGCTCTTGTTCGTGAAGAAACAGAGAAAAGAATAAAAAAATTAATCCAAAAATTCGAAAATAACTATGGAAATAGAAGAACAGTATACAGCGAGTGCGAATTTGAGTTGCTTAGAAGTGCCGGTGACAATTTTGATGCTGTGAAAAACTTATTAGAAGAGACCAAAGAGAGTTTAGACATTATTGATTACTGGATGAGTTTCAAGCACGTCATTGTTGATTATGGGAATGTCTACATGAAACTTAAATCAAACGTCCGATTCATCACCGACAAACCCTGCGAAGGAGAAACTATACCTAAAATTGTTCAAACACTGAAGAAAAAGAACACATTTAAACTAAAATTTATAACTGCCCCTCCTCCATCCACATTTGTAATTGTCGATAAGAAGCAAGTTAGGGTGGGAATCGAATCAACAAATTATGCCACACGATGCCCTGCTTTAATTTCAAACAATTCAAAGCTAGTCGGTCTACTTCAAGACTATTTTGAACTCTTGTGGAGCAACGCAACTGAAGAGAACACGTAACCACTAATCCAAGCACGTATTCAATGTTGTTCGCCTGTTTCGTCTGCTCATCAAGAATGAAGCAGGTTTTGGAAAACGTAAACATATTTGGCACCTGTTGCTACTAGACTTTTTGTCTATTTCCTCTAATGTAATCTTAGGAAATAGGATGGTTTTCCAAATAACAAAGATTATTCAAGTTCTTTCTCGCGTACATTAATTAAGTTACAATTGGAAAAATGTGAAACTTGCTATTTTTTGGGTTTGCTGAGGCTCTGGAAACATAGGAGAATAAAGAAATTGCAATTGCTTCCACGAAACTTTGGCTATTCACGAATTTGACCAGAACCTTCTCAGCCCCGTGCTTCTCCTGAAATTGTTTTGAACCAAAGAAGGCAAGTTAATTTGGGGTTGTTTTGTTTAGGTTTTTTCGTATGTCGTTGATTTTTCCGAGAAGCTTTGCCTCGGGACTTTCAGCGGGTTCAGAATCAACCGTGGATGCGGCGCCGCCTGGTTCGCCTGCTGGGCTGATTGTCACTTCGAGTATGCTGCCAGTGAGGTCTTTTTCTTCTTTTTCCGTCAGGATTTGCAGGGTGAGTTTGGGGATCGTTAAGCGTCCGTCAGCCGCCATGTTTGCGAGGAACTCAGAAATCATCCAAATCGTAGGCGAGGTACTTTTTGGCTTTAAGCTTGTCTTTTTGATCGATTTTTTTAGCTATTATGCCATATTGGATGTTTGGGGGCAGTTTCTGGACGAATTTGGCTTTTGCGGTAAGCTGGTCCAGAATTTTTAGGCTGTCGGTGTATTCAAGTTCTTGCCATTTGAATTCGAACGCGTAGGATGCTTTTTCGCTGGTTCCTATCAGATCGATTTCGTATGTGTCGTTGCCTTTTGTTGCATTTGGTATTTTTCCCCATTGTTTGTGTGCTTTGAGTAAATCTAGCTTTGTAACTAGAAACTCCCGTGCGGCTCTTTCAAAGGCTCTTCCGTAGTAACAATTGAGGTTTTCCTTAACCTTACTGGTGAACTGCGGATTCCTGGAAGCATAATCGCTGAAGTTCTTGTATATCTGGCTGAACCAGAATTCAAGCAACGGATGTTTTATTACATAAATTCCTCTTTTGCCAGAATACGGCATCTCAGTATCTATCAACTCGAAGTTATCTTTTAGCTCGCCCATTTGTCGGGTTATAGATGTTGAAGGAACATTCAGGTAGCCAGCAATTGAAGATAATCTGTTGTTTCCCATGGCTATGGCTTCAAGAATTGAGTAATAGATTCCGCTTCTTCCCCCAAACTCCTGGGATAAAATCGCGTTTACTTCCTCCTCGAGAGGCGCACTCTTGCTCAAAAAGAGATAATCTATGATTTCTAAGGCTGTTTTTCCTTTGAGGTCAAAGTCTTCGACTGCAACATAATACTTGGGGTATCCCCCGAATAAGAAAAACAACTTTAACAATTCAGGTTTCTCTAAGTTGAGTTCTTGCCCTATTTCAAAGCATGAAGACAGGCTGAGCGGGTTAATCTTGTAGCCACGTTTTATTCTTCCATAAAGGGGTTCCTTTGACTGCTGAAACATTTTTTTCATCAAACCAATCAACGACCCGGCTAGAACTATCAAGCCAGGATTGCTCTCATGCAGGTCTATATGCTTCTGCAACGTGCCCAAGATGGAGGGGTCAACGTCCAGAAAGTTTTGGAATTCATCGAACACGATGGGCGGTAATTCTCTGGTAGTGCAAATTTCAAAGAATTTGTCCCATGAAGGCAAAACCTCCAACTCGCCCAGGACCTTTTTTGCTTTGAGTATGTCTTGGAATTCCATAAGCAGGTCGTCTGATGTTTTGTTTCGGTTTACAAAAAAATAAATGCCGTGTTCTTTGAGGAACTCTAGTAGAAGCCGAGTTTTTCCGACTCGGCGAAGACCATGAACAGCGACTACGAACAGCTTGTTTTGGGACAGCTTGTAGAGATTGTTTAGCTCGTCGAGTTCCGCTTTTCGGTCAATGAACCTCAATTATATTCACTAACTGAATTATTCAGTAACTGAATATATTTAAAGCTTAAGGTGCCAAACAAAAACATTCAGCCCAAATTTCTTCGTATACCATTGATTTTTCCAAGAAGCTTCGCCTCGGGACTTTCAGGGGGTTCAGCATCAACCGCTTAAACCAGAGCCCAAAACAGACGCTAAACCAAAAAAGCAGCCCAAAACAACCCCTGAACGCCAGCCGCCTACCGAGGGAGGGGGTCTACTATTTGTGATGGAAAACCAACACAAAAAGCGCCCCACATCGGCGAACCTATAGGGGTCTAATTTTTGTTGACAGAAGCCCATCACAAAAATGGCATCCATGCGCCCTACCCCACTTTTTACACGAGAATCCCCACGACAAAAACAGTTGAGCGGAGCCAAGTATAGGTGAACGCCAGCCGCCAGCTACAAGTTGACAGAAAAGCCGACGAACACAAACTACACTGAACAAAGCCGAATTGAACTCACGAGTAGCCCATGATGCGCATGACAACCGTGACGAAGAATCCTAAGCCGCAGCCTAGAGCAGCCGTCCGCAGTACGTTCCTGTCAAGAGCCACGGTCGCCGCGAACTCAGGCTGCCTATCCAGAAGCTCGGAGGTAACGATGAGTATGACGGCTGTGACGGCAAGCCACAGGCTGATGTCAGACACGCCTAAGGGGAAAAACATGCCATTCACACCTGAACGAAGTTGAACAGTGCATGGACGCCGCAGTTGCCAGGCGACAGCACCTGTTCCTTGATGACGACGGTTTTGCCTGATGATTTCGCAAGAATGCTCGCCACTGCGCTGACGACTGGGCAGCCGAGGATGCTGACGCTTTTCATGGGCGGCTCCGCCCGGTACAGGCTCCTGTACAGAAGCCCCGTCGCCTCGAAGCTGACGCCGTTCGCTACAAGGGACATGTTGACAGACTTAGCCAAACTAAACGTTTCAGTTAAGCATCGGGGCAAGAACCCCACCAGCTCCTGAAGCTCCACTTTGCCGAAGTCACAGCCTAACCGCTTCTCCATCTGAGCCATAAGCTCCGCGCCTGGGCACGTCAGAAACACGCCTTGAGTCTTGGACAAGAACGTTCCCGCAGCCAACTCATCAGCCGAAGGTTTTCCATCGAAGCTTTCAGAGATAAACACGACGGGCTCCTTCAGGTTTTTGAGGTACTCAGGCAACGCTGCGTCCTGAGGGTAAGGCGGAATGTAGTATCCTTGCACGTTGAACTTCAAGTCCTTAATCACCCTTTCAAACGTGGAGTAAGCGGATTTAGCAGTGCTGTCCAGAAGCCCCATTTCAATGTACTTGCTGTCTCTTGCAAGGGCAAAAACGACACCCCAGAAAGTCAAGCCTAACCCGATAAAAGCCGCGGTCTGCAACTCAAAAGCCACTGCGCAAGCAAGCACGAGGACGCCTGCGACCAAGAATAAAGCGGCAATCCTTGACGAGTTACGGCGTTTTCTACGCTCAAGACTCAAAACATAAACACCTTCACGGATGAACAGTCTAAAAAAGCACTTGCTTATCGTTACAATAGTATCACGCGCCAAGTTTAAGGTTTACCCGCAAAGACTTCACGCGTGAAGAACAGCATGGAGCGATTGAATGATTGTTACATCAGCTTTTTTGCCTAGACGAACAGTACTCCGAGAAAAGCGCTATGAATCTCTTTGAAAAATTATCCTGAGAAAAACGCTCCGCGATGCGAGCGAGGCGAGCAGCTTCATTGGGCGTCCAATCCTGCATCGACTTCTCAACTATCGTTGCTGCTTCTTGAGGATTATTGTACCTGTACCTGTCTGGGACAAATTCTGTTGCGCCTCCTGAATTGTGAACCACAGGCGCGCAGCCCATAGCCATTGCCTCAGCGATTGATATCCCAAAATGCTCAAACTTCATGGCGTGCAGGTAAACCTTAGCCGCCCTAAGGTATGACTTAATCTCCTTTCTGGAGGCGTCTGTTAAGATTTGCACCCTGTCTTCGACATGCAACTGCTTGATTTTCCTCTTGACAGATAGAATTATTTGTGAGTCGTGAGCCAGCCCAATCATAATATAGCGGATCTTTTTGTCGGTGAGGTATGCAATTTCTGGAACCAACTCCACGTTTTTGTCAGGACCAAACCTCGCAACCGAGACTACCAAGTCTTGACGGGGAGATTCAAAGTCTCCGTAGCCTTCGCTAAAGAAAGAGTTCGGCACTGGCGGATAAAGAACCTTAGAATTCAAACCCGTGAAACGCATTATCGCCTTCGCAGTGAAAAAACTGTTTGCAAGAATCAGCTTGTTGCTAAGCCGTTCTAGGCTTCTTTCGGTAAGGTTGTAGGGTAACCCTATGACGTCTCGAAGGTGGGGTCGTAAAGTTGAGAAACGGGCTTTGTGGCTTAAGTCTGGGTCTCGGCTCCAAAGAAAATGGAAGTAGCATACGTCAAGCCATGGGAAACAGCAACAGGAATACGTATCCATCACCATGTCACAGTTCGACTTGAGAATTAGTGACCTGATTGCTGACTCGTAAACGTGGAAGCTGCCGCGAGGCTGAAGGAAAACTGGGTCCACAATTACCTTGACAGATGGGTCCAGCGGTTCACCAACCATTTCTTCGGTTCTGCGCTGGTCAACCTCCTTGTTAATGCATAGCACTGCCTCGTAACCGTTCTTGACCAGAGAATTTGCAGAAGCTAACGCCACCACTTCGGCGCCCCCGTAGTAATCAAGGGATGGATGAAAAATACCGATTTTCATTTGTCTATCAACCGATTTTTCTTGGTCAAAACTTCAAATGTCCTTGTTTTTCATATTGGCAGGGTCTGCCGCGTGGATTTTTCTGTCAACCTGTTCCACAATAGACTTGGCTTCCGCCATTTGAGTAAATCAGGTCAGTTTGATTAAGAATCGGCAGTAACGTGCCGTTCCAAATTAGTTTTTCATAGTCTACACTAGCGACGCTCAAACCTACGAATTCACCGGGCTGCACAACGGTGTAATTCGTGATGCTTCCAAAATAGCCAGGGTAGACAAGACCATAGCCAATTAACGCGTTGTCGAGTCCATAGTCAACTACAAGGTTATTTTTGTAGGGCACGTTGCCAGAAATCCATTCTGAACAGTACACGCTGTTACTGTCTATGTAACCGTAGTTCACGTACAACTGCAAAGGATCCATTCTGTACCCGCTCAGCGGAATGGACCAGCTCTGGGCTTTGGCTACTTCGTAAACGAAATTTGTCTGAAAGAGAAAATATGGAACTAATATGGCAACAATTAGCAGTGAAAGCAGTATCGTTTTCTCATGTTTGAAGAGAAACTTGACGGATGACCACATGCCTATTATGCAGAAAGGCGCTAGGAACATCAGCAGTATGTGGTAGAACCTCGTCATGTTCAAAGTGTTAGCTAGCCCTGGAACCACAATTAACGCAACCAGAAAGACTGCAGCAAGCACGCTGAATATCGTATAGTCTCTCTCGAAACGGAAATAAGTCTTTTTCAAAATCAAAGCTATTATGCCGATTGCAATGAAGATTTCAGTCAAGTAGGCGAATGTTCTGCTGACTGTATTCAGCATTGAAGGCGACTGTGCCAAGCCTAATCCACTCAAAACTTCTGTTCCCCTAGATGCTGGCGTAAAAATTCCGCTGAATTGAGCAGCAATTTGATTTGCAAACGTTGTGAAGCTGTTAAAAACTACTGCGCCCGAAGTGAAAATGTACCAAGCGAACATCACCACAAACAAGAATAGAATCATGCTGAATTGCAGATTAAAGCTTGGACGCTTCAGGTACACGGATGCAAGCCATGTGGCAAAAATCAGGAAGAGAAAAATTTCCGCCATTGCATAATGAGAAAAAATCAAGCCGAGACTGAAGATCGCGAAACTCGCGAATTTAGCTTCACCCTTGATCTTTTTATTTAACAGTAGAAGCAGCAATAAGACAAAGAATAATTCAGCAATCATCTCCCGGTTTAAGCCGGTTAATTCAGTGA
The DNA here is from genome assembly GCA_963768345.1 of Candidatus Bathyarchaeota archaeon. Classification (GTDB taxonomy): domain Archaea; phylum Thermoproteota; class Bathyarchaeia; order Bathyarchaeales; family Bathycorpusculaceae; genus Bathycorpusculum. The sequence goes on from CAVYHL010000005.1 coordinate 789,415, forward strand.
AAAACGTTATATCAGCCATAAACAGGAAAGCTGAGAAGAAAGCGAATTTCTGTCCGATGTAGGGCTTCCACAGAAGGTATAAGCCGAGAGGCACAAGGGCAAAGATGAGAGGATAGATTATTTTGAATACCCAAGTAATAGGCATCCCGAGCATGTTGGAGTAAACTGTTGGGAGAACGGTGACGCTGAGCATCGCGTTGTATCTGCCGTACACTAGGCTGGATGCCACGGAGAATATTGGGTTCCAGTGGGAGAAGAGTTGGGTTGTTGTGGCGACGTAAAGTTCGTTTGCGGAATCGCTTCCGTAGGGTTGAATGTAGTTTGATAATAGAGTGGTCTGGAACAGCAGCGTTATTGCTATAATGAGTATGGCGAAGGGGTAAATACTTGTAGACTTTCCGTTGAAAGCTACAACAGTGAACAGCAGGGCGATGAACGCTAACGCGATCATCAAGAGGGAGTTGTTTCCTGTTGCGTTAACAAAGTACGTTCCCACTAAACTCAACATGGGAATTAAAGCTAGAAGCAAAAACGATGGCGGAAAGCTTTGATTTTGAGGGTTCGAATCCTGTTTTTCCCTTCCCCGTCTCAGGCAAGCGACGGCTGCGCCTGCAAGTATCAGCGTATTCACAAACAAGGATAAGGGCAGAGTTGAAAGTGGAAAGCTAAACCCAAAAAGTGAACCAAACTCGTTTATCACCAATCCTGAAAGCATGAGGAAAGCTACGCTGAAGCCGACAGAGTAAAGGGCGAATTCAAGGGTGCCAAGTTCCAGTTTTAAAAGTTTGATAAAGATGAAGCCTGGGATGAAAGTCAGATAAATAAGTCCCACTATTTCCCTGACAAACGTGAAATCAAGAATGAGCGAGGCGTACATTATAACTTGCAGAAGAACCACGATGCCCAGAAAGCGCTTTGAAAGATATTCTTGGTTAAGACCCATCTTCCTGTCTCACCAAAATCAAGGTGTTTTTCTATGGTTAACCCGTAAATTTGGGCGTTTTTAGCCGTTTAGGAGGCAAGTTTTCGGAAAACGTTGCTTTTTTAGTTGGTTCCAGTTTTCAACGCCTTGGCTTATCCGTTCGGTCGATGGTATTCATGTTTTTTTTAACTGGTTTAGCAGTGGAGCGCATGTCAGCTATCCATGCATACTGTACTTTGCAAGCTTGTCAAGGTGAGTTCGCAAGATTCTAGCCAAATTTGACAAGGCACGTTAACGGATTTTTCAAAAACTTATAAAACTGATTAAGACGATAAGGGGTTTCAGAATTCAGGAAGAGAGAGAAAAATGAAAAAACATAGATTAGGGAACAGAGTAAACACCCTAAACCTCAGAAAGCTCGCAAAACCGGCGGTTCTATGCATAAGCACGCTGTTCATCATAAGCATGGTGGCAGCGTTCTCATCAACTGGAGTTCACGCAGTATCGGCAACGCTTCCTTTGCATACTTCTGGAGATCAGATTCTTGACTCAAACAACAACTTGGTCTATTTGCGCGGCATGGGCATAGCAGGCTACGTGCCCGATCTCATTCTGTGGGGTCAAGGTGGCTCAGACAGCTGGGGTGACCAATGGGTCTCAGCCTCTTCAACGGCAGTGACCCAAACCTTCCAGGAACTATCATCAGTCTGGGACGTCAACATGATACGCGTCTTCGTCTACCCTGAATGGTGGTGGCTGAACAGCGTACCTTCAAACGGCATAAGTACACAAAGTTACTTGGAAACTCTAGCCAGCGAAGCAGAACAGTACGGCATCTACATAGACGTCGTACCCTACCAACTCACAGCTTGCCAAAACTCCTTCACATCTGACACATACCTTACACCCAACCAGGGCGGAGGACAAGGACTCCCCATGATGAACAACTGGGATTCTGCAGCTAAGAGTTTCCTCTCAAGCACAGGCTTAACAGAACAGTCGTTCTGGACACAGTACTGGACATCCATGGCAAACACGTTGAAGGTTTACCCCAACGTCATCTTTGAAGCGTGGAACGAACCTAGCACGGGCAGCAACAGCAACACGATACCCTCAGGCTACGTAACCTACCTGACAACAATGTACGATGCCATCAGAGCAACAGGCGCTACGAACTTGATCATGATGCAGTGGCAAATGGGGTGGGAACCAAACGGCTGGGGCTCAAACCTAAGCTGGGCATCCCAACTAAACACTGCACTATTAAACCCCACGAATGTCGTCTACACCACGCACTTCTACTACTACGCACCCAGCGACCTAACGTCCTACTGGAACAACCCCTCCCAGTTTGAAGGCGCAACATCGATAGAGAACGCACTTCAACTCCTGCAAGGAACGATGGGAGTAAACGCGCCATTAGTCATCAACGAGGAAGGTTCCTGCCTCGGGTCGTCAAGCAACGTGCAGAACGACTACGCTTGGTGGAAAACTCTGCTTCAAGCTCAAGACGCCTTAGGAATCGGTGCAGGAGCATACTACTGGCTGAGCAGCAGCGGACTGGGCGGAACCTTCGACGGCGAAGAACTCATAACAAGCGGCTACACGCCGAACACGATGGGACAAGAATATATCAACGCCTGCACAGCACCGACTCCAACACCGACGCCCTCGACGACACCAACCCCAGCACCAACTCCGACGCCCACACCCAGCCCAACATCGACTCCTACTCCCAAACCAACTGCAACTCCAACGCCGACACCAACACCTGTACCCACAGCGAAGCCAACACCGACTCCTAAGCCAACTTCAAACCCAAGTCCTACCCCTACCCCAACGCCAAAGCCGACTGCTTCACCAACCCCCACGTCAACATCAACCTCAACACCAACGCCCACCGACACGCCAAAACCACACCCGAGCTCGACGCCAACTACGCCTAATACGCATCATCTGCGGCATCCTAGAGGAATACGCTACTGGAATCTATTTGCCTTTCACTTCTTTTTTCCCTTCAACTTCCATCTTTTTCTTTAAATTAGTAACACATGTCAGTTTCAATTGACTGTAGGGCTACTCTTTGATTCGGGCTTGTTTGGCTCCTGCTTCGGCTTGAATTTGTTTATGAAAACATCAATGTCTTTGTAGAAATAATCGCGGTTTGCAGCTACTTTTTTATCAGGCCAATTCCACCAGGCTATTTCGAGAAGTTTAGCTCGTTGTTCTTCATTGTAGCGGTAACGTCTGATTTTTGCTGGGACGCCAGCTGCGATTGCGTATGCTGGGATGTCATGAGTGACAACTGAGCCTGCTCCTATTATGGCACCACTGTCAATCTTCACTCCTGGAAGTATGATGGTGTTTACTCCTACCCAGACCTCGTTGCCAATAACAACAAAGTTATGTTTCATCGGTAGAGAATACTGTTTTTTCCAGCCGCCATAAGTTGCGGCTATGGGAAAAGTTGACACTCTGAATCGCTCGTACTGCTTGACATCGGGTAAGTGCCCATTATTGGGAACTATCACGCAGTTTCTTCCGAAAGAACAGTAGTTGCCGATTGTCACAGTGTCGTAGGGCGAACCGTTAACGATGTATGGAATGCCCCAGCAATGCTTGCCGATTGCTACATTGCCTCTTGGGAACCTTCTCATTTGCAGTAGATTGGTCAATATAACCCTTAGACTAACCATTCCGCCTTACCTTGTTTTTCTTCCAATCAGGCGCCGAGGATACGCATATAAGGCTCACTGCCAAATCGCAAAAAATTTAATTGGATATTGAATCTTGGATTTGCCCCTTGATGAAGCCGAAGGTCCAAGCGGTAAGTTTCAGTCCGAAGTGAAAGGGCAAAAGAAACACGCGTTTTTGATGCAAGAACCTGTATGCTTGAAACGAGTAAAAGACGCCTGCGACCAAACCGGCGATAGGTGACATGCGAGGTATCGAGAACGCCTCTCTTGTTTGACGAATAGTTCTTTGGCAGCCATAGCCGTGCCAGAAATATTTTTTCCACAGGTCCTTGGGTCTTGATAGTCCACCATGCAACTCAGTTAGCTCCGCCGTGTTGGGGCGTATTAGCCAGCCTACTTTTTTTATTCTCAAAACCAAATCGGTATCTTCACTTGAGCCTTTGATTCGCTCATCAAAGCCGTTGACTTGTTTTAAGGCTTTCAATCGGAAGGTTGTGCCGCCCGTGCCTATCAGCTTGTCAGTTTTCCAAATGAAACTTCGCGGCTTAAGGTAGTTTCTTTGATTAACTATGTAAGGGATGACCTCGAAGTTCAAAATCATGTTGTCTGGAACTGTCTTGAAAAGACCCGCAGTTACTCCAACTTGGGGAAAGTTCTCCATGACTTCCAGTTGAGCTTTCACGTAACCTCTTGTCAGTATCTCATCAGCATCGACAAAAAGCAGGTAGTCTCCGTCTGCGTTGTTAACAACCAGGTTTCTTGCATGACCCAAGCCTTTTCTTGAGTTCTGGAAGAATTTTGCTCTTTTGCCAAAGAAACGCATGTAGTCTTCGATTATTTTTGGAGTTCTGTCTTCGCTTTCGTCATCCACGAATATTACTTGCAACTGTTCGCTAGGAAAGTCCTGGTTGATGACGCTCTCAACGGCGTTTTGAAGCATGTTTTCTCCGTTGCGCACGCAGATGCCAACGGTTACAAGAGTCTCCATTTATCGCCCTTCCAAGATAACCAAGTTCAGCCGCGAAAAAAGTTCGAGACCTTGTCGCCAAGCAGCTTATCTGCGGCTTTTCATGAATCCAAGAAACCACGCCACTCTTTTGAAGACGTAATGGACAGGTAACAGGACGGCTGCCTTCTGGCACGTTAGTTTGTATGCTTTAGGAACCCGAGCTATTTCCGCGATTACGGCGACGGGGGGCAAAAGCTTACTGAAGTTAACCATGTCACGGTTCTTACTCAGCAGCGATTGCCAGCCATAACCATGCCAGAAGTACTCGTCCCAAAGGGACCGCCAAGTTTGACGGCGCTTCTCATAGAAAACGGCGTTTGTGACGTAAAGTTTCCAGCCGCGTCTGCGAACACGGTATTCTGCATCCATGTCTTCGCCGACCCCTCTGAAGTTCTCGTCGAAACCTCCAGCGTCTTTGATGGCTTGCGTGCGGTAAATGCAGCCAGATGTTCCAAGGAATTTGGAGTCTGTTTCTCCTTCATCATGGAAGTTTATTAGAAACTCCATGTTCTCAAGGGCGGCTACAAGGTTATCTTTCCTATTCATGGAGTACTTGCCTTTTCCAATTCCGACAAAAGGGTAGGCATTCATGAATTCAACCTGTTTGCGGATAAAATTGCTCGGCAACTCTATGTCGCCATCAACCCAGACGATGTAGCGTCCTGAAGCGTTTTCAACAATTGTCTGCCTTGCTTTTCCTAGCCCTTGTTTTTCATAGAAAAATCTTTGCTTAAGGCTTGTTCCGCGCAAGCGTTCCTTTATGAGCGGGATTGTTCTGTCGCGGCTTTGTCCGTCAACAACTAGGAGTTCCATTAATTCAAGCGGGTAATCTTGAGAGATTATTCCGTCGATGGCTTTCTGAACGGTAGATTCGGAGTTTTTGACGCATAAGCCCACGGTAACTTCAACGTTGACGGCGAACTGAGGCAAAGTTTCTCCTTCTAGATTAACTGATAATTAGACAGGTTTTCTGCAGTTAGCCAATCACGATCCTCAGGCTTGGACCACAACGAAAACTTTTGACCGAATAGAACCGCAAAGATTGAAACGAAAAGCAGCATGTTGTTTTCAAGAATCTGGTAAACGTAGAACCTTGCTGGAGGAGCAAGCATAAGCAAACAGAAAACCAAGAGCAGAGGGTAAGAAATCACCAAATAGACTGTTAGAGCAGAAAAGATGACGAAAGCTATCGGCGACACAAGGTAAAGAAGAGCGTTTGGAATTACGGTGCTTTTTGTCGCCTTCACCTTGTTCTTAGCCAGCAAATCAAAATACTTAGCGAAAACCCTGATCAGCTGGTTTATTCTTCGAAGCTTGATACTGATTTTACCCCGCAAGGTCGCTGGAAAGCTAGAATAGAACACAGCTTCTTTCACAAGCATAGCTCTGTAATTATTCTCAATAACCCCGATTATCGTGCCGCAATCATCTGAACCTGTCGCGTAAGGGTCAAACTTTTCGAGAGCCTCTTTCTTGAAAGCGCTGAAGCCGCCCTCAAAAAAGACTGTTGATCCAGCCTTAGATTCTCCTACCCTCAGGTAATTTGCGGATCTTAGGTACTTTTCCTCCATCCGAGTTATCCAGGTCTGTTTTGAGTTGAAAAGAATTTTTGGCCCGCTGATGGCGCCGACTGACGTGTCAGCCAAGTAGGGTAAGGCTTTCTCAAGGATATCTGTCGGCCAAAAACAGTCGGCATCTGAAATTATGACCACTTCGCCGCTGCAAAGTTTCAGTGCTTCGTTTAAGGCGTGCGACTTTCCGTGCCTTTCGTTTTCGACCATTAAACTGATGTTTACGTCTTTCTTTCTTTCCGAGAAATCCTTGACTATTCCAACCGTGTCATCGGTGGAGTTGCTGTCAACGATAACGATTTGCAATAGGTGCTTTGGGTAATTTAACTTGCCCGAGTTTTCCAGTTTGTAGTGGATTATGCCCGCTTCATTGTATGTTGGAATAATGATTGAAACCTTCGGCTTATAGGCGTAGTCCACCTTGGTAGGCCAAGAAGCGTTGGACTTATGTTTCATGTATAAGAAAATGAATGCGGGTGGTCCAAGAGCTAAGGCTCCAAACACAAACCAGACTGCTAGGAATAGAAGCATTAGCTTCACTCTTTGGGTTTTATTCATTTTTCGAGAAAAGGCGGGAGGACGTCGCCTGATATGGTTGTGTAGGCTTTTAGTAGCTTTAGTTGCAAATTCCAAGAAAGCGAGTGCATGCGGTGACTGTAATGCGGAAAACTCTTTATGACCTCAGCCATTTTGACCCCTTCTTCAATGACACTGATGTTTTTTGTTTGGCCAAGCTTTTCCTTTGAAGCCAAGTTGAGGTAAGGAATTTTCTTAGGGTTGAAACTCATCATCTTGGCCGCTATAGAATCATTTGCCACCACATCGTCGCTTGCCATCACGAGGCCAAGCTTCTTTGGGCATGAGCCTCGGACTATTAAGCCGTCGACTACAACTATGTCTGACTTGACAATCTTGTTCGCGGCGACAATCACGTTTACTATGTCGTCGTGATAGGAATATTTTCTCGGCTTGGAGATCGCTCCAAAAATGTTCTTCATTCCGCAGGTAACGCCGAAGAGATTATGCGTTTTTAGTTTAGGAACGTTGATGATTAAGTCAGCATTCAAGAGATTTTCATTGAAGGGCAGAGTAACGTCGGTTTTGCCGACTTTGACGGTTTTTTCGACCACTTTTCCATCGCTTAGATTCATTAAGGCAGCGTTGTTTCTTAGGCACAGCTCGTCGTACCCTAAAATGCTGAATGCATACTTTGTCTTCATTGCCGATGCGTCGGCTTCCGCGACTGTAATGTCGATGTCTTTCTTTATTCTCGCCCGAAGATACTTGATTACTGCGCAAACGATGCGACCGTCAGTGGTTTCACCTGTCGAGGCGTTCCAGTAATAGCACAGGTTAGGCTTGATGAAAACGCTCCTTATGCCTGCAAAATCATAGTTTAAGTTATCAATCGCTCTCTCAACAGCGTCGTCAATTTCACTGTTGGAGAACCGTTGGCACTTTACCGACGTGAGGGTGACTTTTGCCATCTATTTGGCCTCGTTTAAGGGGTAGTTTGAATCGACCATTTGCATGATAAGCGGCTTCTCAAGCGGGCCCATTCTCTTCATTTGGTAGGCAGAATCAATTATTCGCATAACCTTCAACTGTTCATCTAACGAAATCGGAAACTCAGAACCACTCTTTAGGGCGTTAAAAAACAGGTCAATTATCGTGTAGAATGAAGAGTAATAGTAAGTGTAAGAAAGGTAGCTTAGCTTTCGCATTGCGACCCTGCGCATGAGATTAAGTACTCCTTCTTTAACAGCGTTGACGCGCGGATCGCGTGGAATATAGTGGTCAGTTGATTCGAAACCAACAGTTCCATGCATGTTGATTCTGAAATTGAAATCTGGAAAAATCGATTTGGAAAACCAGCCGACGTTAATGATTCCAGTGTGATCGTTTTTTGATTGCAAGACTAACGTGGCCGCGTCTTCGACTGGCAAATGCATATTGTGACCTAAACTTGAATAAGCTACATCGAAGTCTCCCATCAACCAGCTTAAGATGTCGATCAAGTGGTAACCTAAATCCAAGAGGGCTCCACCGCCAGCTAACTCTTTGGTTAACCACCATTCAGGAACTGGGACAGGCACAATGGAGTGTGAAATAGGCCCGTTAAGAACTAATTCAGAGGTGGTTATCAGCGGGTCGCCGATCTCTCCATCGTCCAGTTTTTTCTTAAGTTTCTGTATGCATGGAAAATAACGATAATTTACACCGACAAGCATTCGGACATTTTTTCTGTCAACTTTTCTAACTATTTCTTGCGCTTCGGCAAGGTTACGGGAAATAGGCTTGTCCAGAAAGATGTCCAAGCCGTTTTCTGCAGCGTAAAATACGCTTTCTTTCTTCAAGAAATTAGGCAGTGAAATAATGACGGCATCCAACTTTTCACTATCGATTAAACTGGTGTAATCGTCGTAGGTCTTCAAATGGAATCTTTCGGCAAAGCCACGATTTTTTTCGTTTTTGTCAGCTCCAGCGACGACTTCAACCGCTTTGACACGCATTGCATTGAGCAGATGAAGTTGACCCATGTGGCCTAACCCAATTATTCCTACTTTCACCAAAATTTTCAGCCCCTTAATTTCTAAAACATGCTTCTCAAAACAAGAAATTGAAAATCATCTTGTTAATTACAGTTTAGAATTTTGCACTTTCTGCGAGAATTCTCTTCATTATTCCCAAGCCATTTCTCAACTTGAGCTTTTTCACACCCAACCTGATTCGGTAATCAATCGGGATTTCGATAATTCGGTAACCCCTACGCTCAACAGTCGCGTTCAATTCAGCTTCCACATCGAAGCCTTTGCTCTTGGGTTTCCACTCGTCGAATATTTCGCTTCGAACGATGCGTAGGCCAGACAAAGGGTCGCAGAGCCTGACGCCGTTAAGTACTAGCTGGGCAAACGCCAGCATTTTGTTACCCACGTAAAACAGGTTTGTAACCGACTTGTTAGGGTTATGTGTGCCCTCAAACCTATTTCCAATAACCATGCCAACGTCGGGGTTCTGCTGCAAAATCTCAACCATTCTCGGAATGTATCCGGCAGGGTATGTGAAGTCAGCATCGGTAAAAACAACGAAGGGCACTTTTGAGCTTAGATTCTGGAAACCTTGGAACATCGCATCCCCCTTTCCTTTCCCTTCTTGCAGTAATACATCTGCACCCATGTTCTTCGCTATTTCGATGGTTCTGTCAACGCTTTTGCCGTCCACAATAACCAAGTAGGGCTTGTCAAGAACTCTCTGCAGTTCATCGATGGTTGGCCCTATTCCTTCCTCTTCATTGAGCGTTGCAATGACTACTGAGACGTTTAACCGATGATCCTTGACGGTTGAGTCCAAGTTGTCTTCGCGGTCAAGTGAAGAAACAACAACTGGAATATTCAGCCGAGTCTCGGCCATTTAGGAAACCACCAAAAAACGCAAAATCAGCGCCATGAAATAGGCACGGACAACAGACATTTAAAGCCGTAAGTACTTGGGCTACCGAACAATCGGCAGATGTTCTATATCTTTTTCGAAGAACTCTACATCAGTGGTCCCGCAAGCTCGGAGTTTGAAAAAGCTTGAGTCCAGGATTGCGCTGGTTGTTGTTGTTGATGTTGTTGATGATACAGTTGTTTTCACTCTGCCCCAAAAAGACCAGATGATGATTTTTTTCTTTCTGAACAAAAAAGTAACTTTGACAGGTCATAATCGAACGAGGCAAGTTTTAGCATTTATCATTACTTGAAGAAAACCTCTTTCTTTTCAAGGTGACCCTTGGGATTCACAATGGGTTTTTTCTGATTGCTCAAGTAGATGAAAATTTCACTCCTGAACTTTTCAACCGCCTGCTTCTTCAGATCAAGATATTCTGAGATGTCCACGGTTCTCGTTCGGTTACTCAAAGAACCAAGCACTTTTTCAATTGGCGGTCCGACATGCGAAAGTTTATGGGTGATAGAATACTGAAACCCGCAATTTTCCAAGTTACATTTTTTGAGGCAGCGTCTAATTACCCTGTTTGCCGCTTGATGGTCAGGATGCCCATCTCGCTTTATCGGATAATACACCTCGTCTGGCAAATGGCTTTTTATGAACGCTGTCACAGCTTCTTCGACTTCCTTCTCGTGTGCTGAAAGGGTACGATCTTCGAAATCAAAGAAAAACAGGTTGCACTGCGGAACTCCCAACACAGAAACAGCTTCCGTCACTTCTTCTTCTCGAATTTTCTTTATTTCTTCAGGAGTCGGGTTTGAAGTTATGTTTAACAATTTTGAGAATGCATGTCTGCCGTCAGTTAAGATCACGACAAAAACAGTGTACCCTTCATCCGTTCTTTTCGCTATGGTTCCTCCGCAACCTAGAGTCTCGTCGTCAGGATGTGGAGCGAAGACAATCGCTACTTTATTGTTCATGAATGGCCTACCCCGTCACAGTAAGAGAACAGCATTACGTTAAGCCAAATCCCCGATCAAAACAACTTGAAACCTATCAACATGTTCTCATTTCTTGAGAATAAAATGCCAAAAAGGCTGGAACGATCCGCCGGCGTCGTTCTATCCGCTTTTTCTTAAAGAAATCTTCAGTTTGGTGGCGATACTTTCGACTGTATCTCCCCACGTAACCCAGTCGTAAAGTTCGCTAGTTATCTTTTTGTGAATGAGCCGAACCTCAAAGTTTCTCCTGAACTTGGCCGTCCACTGTATCTTGTAGGGTTCGCCTCCTCTTGTCATATCGTACTCCGTGAATCCTCTTTCTATACATCGTCTCAAAAGAAGCATGATAAGCAGGTTTCCAACAGAAAAGTTGGAATAACTCGGAAGAAAACCTGCAAGGTAATAATACATTTTTTGATAGTATTCAAAATTGTATTGAGCTGCAATGGGCTCTCCATCTAACATGAGGAAATAGATGCCGAGCCACTCATTTCGCGCAAGAGACTCCGCCACGTCCATGTGGAAATTCCGAAAAGCTTCCTCAGCGAACGCGCCAGGTTTACCCTCAGAGTTCCATTTCATCTCGTGCAACTTGATGAAAAGATTCATCGCTTCCTTGACCGAGTACCCTGCCTCATCGAATCTCTTTAAATCTACTTTGTGTTCTGCCTGGATTTTTCTGAAGTATCGATTTAGGTTTTGCCTAAGATTTCGGCTAAAAGTTTCCTTTAGACTTTCAAATTTCTTCGGCAAAGGAATGTAAGGGCATAGGTTACAGACTCTTTCTCTTATCTCCAACTTTGAATTTGGACCTGCAAACAGCAGTCGTGAATAATTAATACTCTCGGGAATCTCTTTAAGTTCAATCCAATCCCACTCTTCAGCCCCGTTGAGATAATCTATTATCCGCCTCACACACTCTTTTTCCTTTTTAGCTATGATAAAATTGTTATAATCAGAATGGCGGGTTCCCAAAAATTCTATTTTTCTAATTGCGCCGAAGGGTGGCAGCTTGTACTTGGTTAACATCAGGGGCGCTATTCCCAGAACTCGGTTGTTTTCTTCCACCGTCAAGAGAAGGAGTTTTCTTTGCTCTCCGAAATGCTTCCACCATGTTGATAACCAATCGGCTGTCAAGAAAACGTTGTTGCCAAATCGGTTTTCCACGAGAATTTGAGCCCAAACGTCTCGAATACTCTCAAAGTCGCTAACTTCGGTTACTCTCAAGCTCTTTTCAACTCTCCTGCTCGCGCGGATTTATTGTTCGCTGAATATTTGCAGATAAATGTTAGCAGCCGTCGCCCGTAAATCGTCCGTGAGGGTTTTACTTGGAAATTGATTCTCGAAATAGTCAAATTCGCCTATTGGAGAAAAGTTGGAAACTCCGATTCCTTTTTTTGCTGCTAAAACAATTGCGCCTACTGACCGCGGTGAAAGTCTCATCATCTTTGAAACTGCGCTGTCCGCCGCGACAGGGTCTTCACTGGACATTACTAAGTTTAGCCGTTTTGTGTATTTTCCAAACACAACTATACCGTCAAGGACAACAAGATGCGTCTTTATGCTTTCGTTGACTGCAACGATAGCTTCATCCAACACTCCATGATAGATGAACTTGTTCGGGTAAGCGTTGCATCCATAGAAATTCTTGAGTGCGCAGTCTGATTTTAACAATATCCATGTACTTTGGTTTAGGAACGTTTACAACTAGGTCAGCTTCAGAAAACAACTCAGGTATATGAAACTTGAAGCTTTGACCGCCAATTCTTTTATTGACTACCTTGAATTTTTCTTCAGTCAAGTTTACCAAGTTTACATTTTTTTCTGCAGCCATCTTATCGTATCCGAGCATGTTAAACACGTTTTTGCATCTCATGGCTGAAGCATCTGACTCGACCACGTGAATTTCGGATGCTCCCAATTTTTCCCTAAGAACATCTATTAATGCACTGACGAACTGTGGATCAGTCACTTCCCCCGTTGAAGGATGATAGTAATAGCACATGTTTGGCTTGATTATGATTTTTTTGGCTTTTCTACAAAAATCGAACTTAATTAAGCCCAGCGATTGTGTAATCGCGCTTTTCAATGATTCAGGCTCGCCGTTTTCTGCGCGGACAAAACTGACCAGGCTCAAAGTATGCTTCCCTCAGCGACATCAGTTGCATATTAAATGACCGTTTGGGCGTTCGTGTAGGCGGATGAGATAACCTGCAAGCTCTTGAGACCTTCCTCTCCAGAGGGATGTGGCTGTTGATCCGTTTGTAGGCAACTTACGAAATGTTGCAGTTCTAAATAATACGAATCGTCTCTATTCCACCCAATTTTTCTCGCTATGCCTTTCCATATAATGCTTGAAGTGCTCTCAGGAGCCAAATGGACCAACATGTTCTTAGCTGTACCGCAAATTTCAAGTGACTGAATATAACCCTTTGAAAACCAGCCGACCTCCACAGTTGCAATGGGGCCATTCTTGAATTTGAGTATGCAGGTCGCTGCGTCATCTAGGTCTGTTCTGAACATATATTTTAGGTAGCAGTTCGCAAAGGAGACCTCGCCAAAATACCACGTGAGCAAATCGATGAGGTGTGAACCTAAATCCAGCAAGGCGCCTCCTCCAACGAGTTCTTTGTTAAGCCACCAAGAAGGCACCTTAACAGGTCCAACGTTGTCATTTCTCGGAGAGAACGGTCCGCCGCTTATGTTCGTAGCCTCGGCAAGTTGCACTTCACCAAAGAAGCCATCAGCTACTTGATCATGAATCCTGCTGAGAACAGGATCGAACCGCATATTATAGCCTATCATCAATTTAACAGAGTTCTTCTTGACTGCCGAAAGGATTTTCTCGCCCTCTTCTACGGTTCTCGCGAACGGCTTCTCCAGAAGAATGTGTTTTCCGAATTCCGCTGACTTGACGGCTGCTTCTTCATGGAGAAAGTTGGGTAAACTGATGATGACCCCGTCAATATTATCGTCTCTGAGAAGGTCCTCGTATTTCTGGTAGACTTTTTGGACGCCGCAGTTTTTTGCCTTGCTTCTTGCTTTCTCAGATAAGTCTGCTACAGCTACGATTCTCGCTTCTTTCATTCGTCGGGCGTTATGAAGTAGTAATTTGCCTTCGTTACCGAAACCTATGATTCCTAAATTAATCTGCTTCAAGAACATGACCTCAGTCGGTGGTTATCGTTTAGCCAACTCTAGGAAATCAAATTAATCTTGGCTTGAGAAAGATGTTTCTTCGGGGTAGCCGTCTAAGCCTTAATGATTCTTTGAGTTCTGGTCAGTTAAGCTAGCTTCTTCTTTAAAGGTGAGGGCATCACATTGTAGAAACGGGCAAGGAAATCCAGAATCACATTGTGGCACTTTACGAAACAGTAGGTCTTATCAGACGTGCAGCCTCGCTTTGACTTAATTCTATCCATACCTGGTCCGCAGTAAACTTCTTTTATGCCGTTTTCAATCGCCCATTTAATTGGGGCATAATACAGCAAGTTGAAGTACAAATAATCATTCTTAGATAAGGCTGAATAATCGAATCCGCATTTGAAGCCTTCCAAATTTTCCTTTTGTTGCATGCATAAAGCAAAGCCTATGATTTTGCCATTCTTTTTGGCAACAAACAGCTTCACTCTCTCTCCTGCGTGCTTGCTTAAGCTTTCAAAGAAAGAAGCGTCATAGTCAGATGTGTAGTTTTTGTTGTATTTGGAATTTGAGTCGTTGTATTTCGTGAAAAGATTTGAATATAAATTTGATAGCACGGATGAAAGACCTCCGAATTCAGATATTTCTTCAATTTTCACGCCGTTTTCCTCTGATTTCTTTAGCTCTCTTCTAATATTTTGACGGGTCTTACTGCTAAGGCTCATGAGGTATTCGTCGAAAGTCTTCCATCGGATCTTGATAGAATGCGTGTCTCTCCAATAATACCTCCAGTATCCAAAATCATTCAGGCAGTTCATAATGTTTGCTTCTGAACCTGAAACACAGATAAAACAACTGATAGTGATTCCTTCCATTTTGCATATGGTGTCAATTCCTTCAGATATTTTGTCCATTATTAGGTTTTTGTCATAGTTTTCGTCGATGAGGATTTCGGTGCGCCAGCAGCCAGCAGGGGAATGGCAAAGCAATGCGTGGCGATTGTGCAAATTGAAAAGGTTGGCTGCAATCAACAGTTTTTCCAACATAGGAAAAATCTTCGGTCCGTGCCTGAAGTAGATGTCTTTTTGGTCAACGAAGCACGGAGCGAAGGCTACCGGGTTTCCGCCGCAATAAACTGCTACGTAGTACATGTCTTGCTTCATGATGTTTTCCATCGTCTTAAACCACTCATACGTGCAGTGGGGGTCGCTTGAACGGGAATCGATGAAAGCTTTGCCGACCACGTCGGCGGATTTTAGAATCCTGAAGCTCATTTGCTCGGTCAAATTGCCTTCACGTCATCATTGATGTTTTCTGGGCTTTCATAATCAAAAACTAACCCTTGGAGGACTCCACGCACGGCTCTTGTCTCTTAGCACATGAACCAAGCCGAAAGGAGACAAAGCAATTCTAAAGAAGAAAGGCAAAGGGTCATTCAGTTCGAACAAGTCGTAAAACAAGCCTGGTTCATAAAATTTAAGCCAACTGGCAAGCGAATCCAAATAGCCAACTCGCCCATTGATGTTCGATGAGGAATCCTTGATTAGACTTACGATGTAGAAGAGTTCTTGTTCTAATAATCTTCCTTTGACACCCACTTTATAATTGAACGTTCCTCTCGTGTCTCCATCCATGGCTATCTTATACAGTAGATATGGAAAGTCCACTCCAGCTTTCATCGCGACACAAAGGGAGCCCCAGAACCGCGGATTAATCTCCATTAGCTTGGGAGTGTTGTCGCGAGGATCAAGTCTGAATTCGACTTCAGCGACGCCATGCCAATTCAGGCTCTCAAGCAATTTTTCAGCGTACATTTTCATACGAGGGTCAAGGCTAACGCTTTCGCGATAGCAACTGTTACCGCCGTTGCGAGGCCAAGCCCGTTGAACTTTTATGCAGCAAAAAGCTCTCGGCTTTCCCATGTTGTACACTGCCGCCACAGAATAGTTGAATCCTGGCACATACTCTTGAATTAGTGGATATGGAAAATACTGATGTATACTGTTGTAAGTTGCAATAAGTTCGGAGGAAGAGTTGACGAATCCTCCTCGCCTGTGAAATGCACGGTCTTTTTGCCACACCACCGACCAACGGGGCTTAACAACGCAGGGATAACTCATTTCCTGAGCGGCAAGATTCAGCTCGGTTGAATTCTTCACAAAACGCGTTTCGGGAATAGACACGCCGTTTTCAAGGGCCAACTCAAGGGTCGAACGTTTGTCAGAACATGCCAGAATTGAGTCATGGCTGGCAATTGGCAGTTTAACATAGGGAGTTAGTCTATCTCTGTTTTTAGAAATCGGCATTAACGACCATTCAGAAAGCGGAAAAAACACGTCAAGCTTCACACTTTTAACAATTTTTTCCACTGCTTGAGCCCATTCGTTTTCAAGACTGGTTGATGGAACCAAAAACTGTCTTTGGCAGTACTTTGAAAAACGGGAAGTGTACACGGGGAAACTTGTCAGGACAGCCGTGTTTATGCCTTTTTTTTCCAGAGACCTCATGATTGGGAGGCTAGTTGGGTTGTATCCTTCCGCAATCAAAACGCCGTTGTTTGACATGTCGAATGCAACCAACTTGGCTTCAAGTTAGCCTCTCTTTGGCAAGAGGCAGCCGCTCCGATTACCTTGTTTCAGTTTTTTACCTTGAGAATTGCGTATATCCTAATCGTTGCCCATTTCTCCTTAAAATGAGCATCGTATTGACCTACATCTGTCACTTCGTAACCATGATTAATCAAGAACTTAAGCATGGCATTGTATCCTCTAAGATGAACCGACCGTCTTGTCGCTGATTCTTCCATGAAGGGGCTGGCTATGGACGGCGCTTTTTCGATGCTTTTATTCGTTTCCAGAAAGAAAATCCGAGGTTTGTTAACATCCAACAATTCGCTCATAGCACCTATAAAAGACGGTTGACAACATAACTCGGGTGCTCCAAGAAGAAGAAACACTGAAAACGGGTGACCAGCTTCCGAGGGAATTTTAAAGTTTTCAAATGTAGAAAGAATCCATTTGCCCTGTGGATAATTTTTTTTTAGGTCTTTTACCGCTTTTCGGCTATCATCAAAACCTGTTATTTGGTATCCTGATTTTAGCAAAGGTCCTGCTAACGGGGAATACCCACACATTACATCCAGAAAATTATCGCCTGATTCAAGATTCGACTTCATTATGTTAAAAAGAGCCTCCCCTCGAAATCTAACATTCTTCAGATAAGGATATTCGTACCGAGATGCAACCCTGTTTAGAATAGCTAATGCTTGCTTTTCTAAATGTAAAAGGCGTAGAGCCTTGTAACCCCAGTTCCTAATGGCTTGACTCAAATTCCTGTTTATCTCCTAAAGATCCCTATGATGTTTCCCACCTATGCACTCCGTAGCAAAGCTTCTGCTCCACAGCCTTTCGCAGTTCAATCACTGTGTTTTTGCGATTGAAAGATGCTTGCCCAGGGTTGTCGTCAACGGCGTTAGCACATCTCTTTTAGTGAGAAAATCATAAACAACAGGAAGAATCCGCTTTTTTATGGCTCTCACCTCAAGATTATTCCTTATCAACGTGTTCCATTGCTGCTTGTAGCTTTCACCGCCCCTCATAAAATCGAATTCCTTTAAACCATTTTCAATGGAATTCTTTATCGAGTACAGGAAAAGAAGGTGACCAACACGATATTCGGAGTATTTCGGGTCAAAGCCCGTGAGATAATTGAAAATCTTATTCTTGTATTTGAACGCATAAATTGCCGAAACGGGCTCATCGTTTAATGTAAGAAAACAAAGATTTAACCAGCCCTTTTCCGCGAAAGATCTGGCAACGCTCATATGGAAATCTCGGAATTTGCGGTCTGCGAAAGCTCCGACGCGTTTTTCAGATTGCCATTTTTTCTGATGCAAGTAAAAAAACTTCTTCATAGCTCTGTCAAGCGAATCCAAATCTTCATGGATATAAAAATTAACTTTGTAATCATTTTTCAGTCTTTTTTCCCATCGGCGCATATTTCTCCTCCAATTCGAGCCGAGTCCTTGGAAGTAATCTTCAAACTTGGCTGGCAAAATTATGTAAGGGCAAATATTGAGGTTTCTTTCCTCAAATTTGAGTTTCCTCGTGGAGCAGGTATTCAAGATCTTCATGGTCTCGGATTCTTCAGGAACATCTTCAAATTCGATGCAATCCCAACGTGAAGCTTTACTGTTCACGTAGCCAACAATCAACTTTGCGCATTCTACTTTGTTGTCCGTTAAGAGGAAGGTTTGATAGTCGGCTGCAGGAGTTCCCACAAACTCTATTTTCCTCAGTCTAAGCCCCGCTAACTTGTAACTAGAGCTCATCAAGGGAGCGGCGGCAATTAATTTTCCTTCGTCCCACACTGTTATCAAAGTGAATATCCTTTCGTCGCCAAAATGTTTCCACCAGGTTGACAGCCACTCCCACGTGAGAAAAATGTGGTTGTCACAGCTTCTTTGAAGTGCTTCGCACCACTCAGTTTTGTAATTCAGGAATTGCTCAAAGGTTAATTCTGCTACTTTCATAAAACGTTTCTCGCTTTAATGCTAAATTTTAGAATCCGTATTCCCCTAATTACGCTGGCTAAGCCGCAAACATTCTTCGTAAATTCCAGTAGTTATTTGAGCTACCTTATTCCAAGTGAAATTCTCAGCCCTTTTTCTCGCTGCCTCCGAAAGTTTTTCTCTTAAGAATGGGTCATCCAGCAACTTTACCATGGCTAAAGCCAAGGCTTGTGGGTCGTTTGGGGGAATCAGTAATCCTCCATCTCCCAAGTACTCGGGGATGCCGCCGATGTTTGACGCGATGATCGGGGTTGCATTAGCCATCGCTCTTGTAATGACGCTACTACCCGACACAGTAAGCGAGTAAACCGCCAACGTGAAAATACTCTCCTGCATCTTCCGCTCAAATTCCCCCTCACTAAGTCGATTGCCCCAAACGAGCAGATCGTCAACCCCCACTTGCATCGCCGCGTTGACAGCTTCGTTTTTCTCTACTTCGCTGTATATGCCATAAACGTGCAAGTGGGCTTCCCGATTTTGGTCTCTGAGTATTTTCATTGACTGTAGAATTGTCCAAAAGCCCTTGCGCCTAATTGGGGACCCGAAGAAGGTTATCTCTTTCCGGGTGGTTTTCAAGAGTGGCGGAAGTTTTGCTCCATGAGGCACCAGTATTATTCTAGATTCGGGAACCGCTAAAGAAAGCATTTTCGCCTTCATTTCTTTTGAGTGAACAAGTATTCTGTCGGCGTTTTTGTACGATCGGCTGTACAATCTGAATCTGTTCAAAGGGTCAATTGAATGAACAGTGACTATACGTTTCTTTGCAGTTGGAATTGAGAGAAGTGCGAGAAGCGAGCTTACCCCAAACGATTGTGAAGAACTCAGTTGATAATGAATTATGTCACTGTCCTTGCATTTTGCCAAATAGGCGATTCCCCTCAGTGATTGGAGAAACAAAGAGGACGCCGAAAGCAACATGCGAAGACCACGAGGCGCAGGAGTCATTTCCAACGCGGAAACGTAGGGCGGAAAGGAAACAAACTTGCAATTTCCCTGAAGAAAATGCTTTCTGCCGTAGTAGCTTTTTTGGCAGCCGCAGTGAGATGAGACTACTTGCCAATCTACTGTGGTGCTTGAGGCATTCTGCAGGTTGGTCGAATAGTTAGCCATTGAAATGTCCTTGTACCAGCACGTGATCAAAGCAACCTTCATTCTGACACCCATCTCTCCGCTTCAGCAAGATAATTTTTCAGCCTCGCAGGTGCTCTTTTTAAATCCCTAAAAGCAGATTCAAAAACGAATAATTGCATATGAAGCCAGGGGTCGGGTTTTCACCGGCGTAAACGGCTCTGCAGGCCGTCGCTTGCTTCACTCAGCCACCCCGGCTCATTGTTTGCTACGCAGCAATAATGTTGCAAAAACCATTTGGCTAACTGACGGGTTAGATGGTCATGTTTAGCCATAAGCTTACATAACGTTGATCATACTGAAACGCGTCAGTTGTGTCGTTGAAAATCCACAGCTCAAAGAACAGGTTTCCGAAGAATGCGCTTCTCTGTGGATCCCAAGTGATTGTTGTCGTGTTTAGGCTTAAGGGGAAGCTGTTAACGATTATGTTTTGCATGTCCAATTGGTTGAAGTTGTTTGGGTCAAGCTTGTAGTCAAAAGAAACATTGACAGGCAGTTCCAACGTCTGGTTGTCAGCCACGCAGAATGAAATGTCGCCTAACGATGGAAGGCTGCTGCTTGTCTGGTTGAAACTGTTTGGTGCAGATTGCGTTTCGTTTCTGAATTTTACTTCGATCAGATAATAGGCGCAGGACCCTAAGTGATTGGCGACGTCGAGATAAATTGGGTAATTCTTACCCACTAAAACGTTGAAGGGATAAGTTGCGTTATGGTAAGAACCGAAAATTGACAGTTCAGTAAGATGAGTTGTTCGTGGGATTACCGCAAACTGCTGAATAGCAGGCGAAGCAGCAAATAATGCCAAAACAGCGGTGACAACAAGTATAATCGTCTTGTACTGCTGGGTCGCCATTCAGCTTTTCCTGCCCTTCCTGTCTAAAGTGACCCAGGCGCCTATCCCCGAGCTTAAAACAGCTACGGAAGCTACTATCGATAAGACGGCGGTGATAAAATTTTGATAATCAACATTGTTGGCATTTGCCTGCAGCGCTGAAGCTAGAGGAATAAAACCTTCTAGCATGATTTGGCTTTGGGCGGCGTAAGTGTAGGCCGACCCGTAGTCGTTGCTGGAGTAGGCTAATTGAGCTTCGGATAACGATTCAGCCGCGTCGTTAAGGATGGCCATTAATGAATCGACGTTTGCTCCTGCAGACTGCGCCTGCTTAGCTGCCTCATAACAGTTTCTAAGGTTGTTTTGCGCCGAGGCAATCGTTGCCTGAGCGATGTTTTGGTCGGCGGAAACTGGAGATGCAAACGATGCAGTAGCCACGAAGAGAATTACGATAGCCACGCTGTAAGTCTTTAAGCTTTTAATCAAAAGCGGACACCTCGAAGGACTAGATGTTTATCGCTTGCTGCGCTGATTCGGATAGGAATCGTTTGACTGGGCACAAGTCTTCTAAGACTTTTCTTTTTACAGAAAAATCATTAAGGTGCTTTTCCATGTTTTTGCTGCATCGGGCGTAGTCCTTGTAAGCATCTAAATATTGGTAGCCTTTGATTGTTAGTTTGTATCGTTGATCATGATTTTCGAAGTTTATAAGTGAGGCATCGATGATTTCGTTCAGGTAGCGCTGCAGTACCTTGTAGCTTAGGTTAGCCTGATACATTATCTGAGTTTTTTTGGCGGCTTGACTTGCAACATTAAGAATGTCAGCTATTATGTCTAATCTATCCCTATAATTACCCAAGCCGGGTTTCCCCTAAAAACAAAATTCACAAAACTTAGATGTGCAGCCAGCCTCTGCCCTTTTTCTTTAATTGCTGTTTTTCTTTCTGTTCCGCTGGATCTTGTGGGACAGACCTTTTTCTTTGCGATTTTTGGCTGGTTATGTTCATTTTCACAAACTTTGCCCATCCGCCAACGTTGGGGTCAGGCGGGACGTACTTATCCCCGTTTAAGACTTCGTGTTCCTTGAGGATTTCCTTAAAGTTCAGAGCCTTGAAATCTCGCGTTGCATGAATTATCGTTCCTTTGTCGATGAATAACTGATCATAGTCGTTGACTGCTATGCCTTCCGCTCGGACCTTATCATCTATTTTTTCTCTCCACAATTTTTTCCATTCGTTTCTTAGTTCTTCAACGAACTCTTTTTGCTCTCTAGGCACTGCTGAGAGATCCCTCCATGATAGAAGCGGATAAGAAAAAGGCTTGTTTTTATCGATAAAACTATGTGAGGACTTATTCCTCAATTATCTGAAGGCTGCAAGGCTTATTTAAATTGACAGGAAGAATTGTTCTATTCTTATCTAAAATTGGGGGTTTTTTTCTGTATATTATTTCATTTTACGGCTGATTATGTTCTTGTTTGCTATAGAACAATCACATGTTTGTAACAGAATAGTCTTAGCTTTCGATATCTGTTGCAAAGATGAAAAACCCGTTTGCCACCAGTTTTTTTGATGGAAATTATGTTACTAGTTTGGCTTTATTGTCTTGACAAAGGTTATCGTTGGCTTCATTATGCCTTTAGCTTCCTTGCAACGTTTAAATTCCACTTTGGCTATTAAGTCAGAAGGGATTGTTATGGTACGTTCAGTTTTTGCTGAGGATGTTTGTTCCAAGGGATTTAGCGGAGTCAAAGAAAACGATACACTTTCCAGGTGCTTAGAAGCATTTGGAAAAGGGATGCCTCCTGTCTTGGCTGTCCTGAATGATAAAGGCAAGTATGAAGGCATGATTACCCGCCGCGCCATCTTAAGGTCAAGGCTCGACCCCACCACGACAAAAGTTAGAACGCTGATGAAAGTTGCGCCACCAGTGGCTCCTGACTTTTCAATGGGCAAGATTGCGAAGTTGATGATCGAGAGTGGGCTGCGGCAGCTTCCTGTTTTTGAGAAAAACAAGCTCGCCGGGTTTGTGACGGACGAGGACGTTATTCATGCTGCTGTGATGCAGGAGTGGGGCGGCACCAAGATAGAGACGATCATGACTCGAGCGCCACATACTATTGAAACAACCCGTTCAGTCGGGGCTGTTCTAAGTTTAATGAGGGAGTACGGTATCTCGCATGTTCCGATCATGGATGCGGGGAAGCTCGTGGGCATCATTAGCATTCAGGATGTTCTGGAGAACATTTATTGGCCGCAGAGGCGTCAGACGACAGGCGACATAGTTGGCGAGAAGATTGAAACCCTGAGCGTTCCAGCCAAGGGCATAATGAGCAGGCCAGTAATCACCGTTGAGCCTCAGACAAGCCTGCGTGACGCTGAGAAGCTGATGCATGACCGTGACGTTTCCTGTTTAGCTGTCGCCTCGGGCGAGCGTCTTGTCGGTGTCGTGACGAAGCTTGATTTTCTTGAGCCGATTTCCCAGTTGGAGACGGTTGAGCGTAAGTTGTCGGTGCAGTTCGGCGTTAAAGAGGTGGATATTACGCCTGAGCAGCAGGCTTTCATGATGGATGAGTTTGATTCTTTCACGCGGAAGTATCAGGATGCGTTCCAGTTGGGGACTCTGTTCGTGTACATGAAGAGTCACGGTAACACGAGCCTGCGTGGGACGCCCATGATCCATTGCCGCCTGCAGTTTCGAACCGTGCGGGGCACGTTCTACAGTGCGAGTGAAGGCTGGGGGGTTGAGCCGACGTTTAGGGTGGCGTTGGAGCGTCTTGACCGCCGGCTGCTGAGGAGCAAGGAGCTGCTGGCTTACAACCCGCGGTACGCGCGTGATTATCTGCGGAAGATTGGGCTGCCTCAGGAAGAAAGCTGACTTTAGCCTTCTCTGCGTCTGAGCGGATGTTGGCTTTTCTCTTTCTTATTGTGTCTGGTTCAGCTAGGAAATAGGGGGGTCTCCCTTCCCGTTTTTGTTTTTTGTGTTTTGGGTTGCTTTTTTGGTTTGGCGTTTGGTTTGTGTTCAGGTTAGGGTGCAGAAAGGTTGGGAAGGGTGTAAAAAGGTTCAAAACGGTGCAAAACGATACGGGAAAGCGCAGAACGTGCGTGTTGCGGGCGCATCTAGTCGGCAGCTGTCGGCGTGGCACCGTGAACCCTCCAGGCTTACCTTTTTCATCATGCCGAACACGCTTCCCGATTTAGAAAAGCGTGCACTAAGAGCCTTGTCAATTTCCCTTGACAGGACTCGGGCTCCCATCTGCTCTTCAGAACCCGAAAGCGCTCCGTCTGTCGATTGCCGCTCCTTTATAAGCAGGGGATTCACGATGATTCGTTCTCTGCATCATGTAAAGTTCGGGTTTTTTCAAGCAATATTTATATCAAAAGCACCACATTCCCTCACAATTAAACTGTCAGTCGCCGTGGGTCTGCTCGGTGCGAGTGGGAGCTCTTGGTGTAAAGAATGCCGTTTAAAACCGTGAAGAAAGATGCGGCAGATGCCCTAACTATAGAGTGGGGCTTACAAGTCAAAAATTACAAACTAACCCTTGACAAGAAACGCTGTGTCGGCTGCCAAATATGCACCTTAGCCTGCCCCAAAGAGGCGATAACCACGCAAAAGCAGCCGAAAAACGTGGGGGAAAAAGCGAAAAAAGCCAAAGTTGACGTTGACTTGGCTAAATGCAATTTCTGCGGAATCTGCGACGTCACCTGCCCCTACGGCGCAATCCGAGTTACTTTGAACGGCAACCATGACCTTTCCCTGTTGGCGAAGGACAGTTTCCCACAGCTGGTTCGGGACATAAAAGTTGATACAAGCCAATGCCCCAAAGAATGCGTCGAATGTGAAACTGCCTGTCCCCTCGGGCTGATTAAGGTTTCTAAAGTCAGTTTTGACAACAAACCAGTTGAAAACGTGAAGGCTTTGTCGCCCACCGCCAAAGACCGCGTTCAAGTCAACCTTGACATTCAGAAGGAGTATTGCCCCACCTGCAGGGTCTGCGAGTTCAAATGCAGCCCAGGCGTGATAAAAGTCAAGAAAGCCTTCGAAGGAGTAATCTCCATCGCACAGGAGAAGTGCCCTGAAGGCTGCACAGACTGCCTCGACGTCTGCCCCATCCCAGGCGCGTTGACGCTCGAGAAAGACAAGAAGGTTCATGTTAACGATGTATTCTGCACCTTCTGTGGCGCCTGCAAAAACGTTTGCCCCGTCCCTGAAGCCCTGACGCTTAAACGCACAGCAGTACACCACACGCCAATCCGTTCTGGCGCGTGGAACAAAGCCCTAGAACGGATAACCTCGCCAGCTGACGCCGCTAAAGAGTTCCGAAGCGTAGCAGGCGCAAGCAGGCGAAAAGCAGTAGTTTCAAGATTCCCAGCCTTTGAGGAGGCATCCAAATGAGCACACCCCAAACACCAAGTCAACCTCCTGAAGAACCGCGCATCGGCGTCTTCATCTGCGACTGCCATTTTCAGGCAATGCTTATATCGACTGCCTCCCAAAAAAGTAGGAGAGCGGTAGAAAGAAGAATGGTTATTGAGGATGTTATAGAATGAGCAATCCAGAAACACAAAAACCAGTTGAAGCTCCTAAACAGGTAGAACCGCCGCGAGTAGGAGTCTTCGTCTGCCATTGCGGTATGAACATCGCCGGAACATTAGACATTAAGCAGGTAGTTGAATACGCCAAAACAATACCTGACGTTGTCGTTCGTAAAAGAGAACCGATACACATGCGCTGATCCTGGACAAGAAGAAATCAGAAAAGCAATAAAAGAATACAACTTGAACCGTGTCGTCGTAGCCGCTTGCAGCCCAAGGATGCATGAGCCAACATTTCGGAAAACCGTAAGTGAAGCAGGGTTAAATCCCTATGTGTTTGAAATGGCGAACATACGTGAGTTCGATTCATGGTGCCATCCCAGTACTCCACAAGAAGCCACAGCAAAAGCAAAAGATATTATAAGGATGGCTGTGGCTAAGGCGAGGTTGCTTAAACCTCTTGAAACCATGGAGGTCCCTGTAACTAAAAACGCCTTGGTTATCGGCGGGGGCATTTCCGGCATCAACTCCGCTCTGGATTTAGCGAATATGGGTTACCAAGTCTACCTTGTCGAGAAAAACGAGAGCATAGGAGGTCACATGGCACAACTCGACAAGACCTTTCCAACTTTGGATTGCAGCATATGAATTGAAGGACCTAGGATGGTGGAGGTAATGCGCCATCCTAAGGTCCAAGTAATATCCAACGCAGATGTCCTCAACGTAGAGGGGTTCGTAGGGAACTTCAAAGTAAAAATTCGCAAGAACCCAAAGTACGTTGATGCCAAAAAATGTACTGGCTGCGGAGAATGCAAAGACGCTTGCCCAATTGAATATCCCAATGAGTGGGATATGAAACTTAGGCGTAAGAAAAGCCATCTCCATTCCGTTTGACCAAGCAGTGCCTCTTATCTACTCGATAAACAGGGATTACTGCATAGAATGCTTCAAATGCGTGGATGCCTGTGGCGCGCGTGAAGCCATCAACTTTGACCAAAAGCCAGAAGAAGTTGAATTGGACGTTGGAGCAATCATAGTAACAACAGGTTGTGACATTTATCTACCATATGATGACGCCACGTACGGCTATGGAAGATACGATAACGTAGTTACAGCTTTGGAGTTTGAGAGACTCATCACAGCGGGCGGTCCAACAAGTGGACACGTAGTCCGCACATCCGATGGAAAGACACCGAAAAGCGTTGCCATCATTCAATGCGTCGGTTCAAGGGACGTAAACAAGTACGAGTACTGTTCAGGTTTCTGCTGCATGTATGGGCTCAAAGAAGCCATCCTTCTGAAAGAACATTACCATGATGACGTGGAAGTCTACATTTTCTACATGGATATGCGCACTCCCACCAAAGGTTATGAAGAATTCTATCGACGAGCCCGTGAAAAGGGAATTACCTTCATCATGGGAAAGCCGTCCCGAATAATGGAAGACCCAAAGACCAAAAATTTGATTATCCGAGCAGAGGACTCGAAGCTTGGAATGCCCATCGAAGTCGAAGCGGAGATGGTTGTGTTAAGCACAGCCGCCATACCGAGCAAGGGAGCCGAAGAATTGGCCAGCATCCTTCACATAACGCGAGGGCCAGACGGGTTCTTCATGGAAAGTCACCCGAAACTCAAACCAATGGACACGCCTATGGACGGGGTGTTCCTAGCTGGCGCTTGCCAGGGACCAAAGGACATACCCTACAGCGTAGCCCAAGGAAGCGGCGCGGCTTCAAGAGCTGCCACCATCCTTTCTCAACCGAAGTGGAAGATAGAGCCGATTGTCTCCATCGTTGACGTCGCCAAATGCAGAAACCCGAAAGCAAAGTGTGGTGTGTGCGTGAAAAGCTGCCCCTTCGGAGCCATAACTGCGGTGGAGGGGCAACCAGCTCAGATTAACGCGGCGCAGTGCCATGGCTGCGGAACATGCGTTGCTGAATGCCCACAGGACGCTATAACTCAGATGCACTTTACGGATGAACAAATAACCTCACAAATCAGAGCCGCACTGGAAAGGGATCCTGAAGACATTATACTGACGTTTATGTGTAACTGGTGAGGTTATGCCGGCGCGGACCGAGCGGGGACGAGCCGGCTTGAATACCCTCCGACGACGAGGGCTATTCGGGTAATGTGTACAGGACGGGTAGACAGAGACTTCGTTATGGAAGCATTTAGGCTGGGAGCCGGAGGGGTACTGATTACCGCCTGCCATCTTCCCAATGACTGCCACTACATCTCTGGAAACGTTAGGATGAAGGCGCGCATGGATGCCCTATCTGGCATGCTGACAAAGCTTGGATTGAGCCGCGAAAGATTCAGGGTAGACTATGTTTCATCAGCTGAAGGAGAGAAATTCGTCGAAATAGTCAAGGAAATGAGCGGACAACTGAAGGACCTGGGAAAAGACAAGATACTAACGGAAAACGCAAAGCTTCGTCCAACCTTAGAGAACATGCTGAAACGCAAAGCAGCCGCCCCAGCCCCTGCTGCTAAACCCGCCGATCAAGCAGCGGCAAAGTAGGCAAAGGATTCGTTCTTGAGACATTGCGGTTGGGTGGAAGGTTCTTGTGGCAGTATGGGATGTTCGATTTGCTATATCCATGTTTTTTGCTAGCTCTTCAATCGGCGTTACTTCCTAAATTAAATCCCATAGCACCGTGAACGGTAGAGTGATAAAGCCAACTCTGCTCGCGGGCAACTTGTACTTGCTGATGACATAACTTGCAAGTTCGTTGTCACCGCGCCAGCCAAAGCCTATTTGCTCATCCATCTGCTTAATGGCTAAGGATTCAGGAACGTTGCGTTCGCCACCAGAAATACTGATGCTGCTAACTTGACTTTGCCACGGCATTAACCTTGTGCCTTCCGCTCAAAAGTGATTTTAATTTCTTCCAAAACCAAGTTCTTAGTTAAGTCCTGACCATTGATGTAAACGTGCAAATCTTGCGGAGCACAATTCACCCTAATGCCCACTGTCTTAACGACCTTGTCTTTGTCAATTGCACAAAATATCTCCTCTTCCATCTTAATCACTATTTGAGCAAGTCAGGAATCCAAAGCGCGCGCAAGTCTGCGGTTAATCCTTAGTTTTCCTTTGGCTGTCAAAAGTCAGTTGATGAGGATTGGGAGTGTTTGGGTAGCAAGTCAGAGGCGTTCTAAGTGCTTACCCACAAGCCTGCTCTTAAGGTTGTATAGAAAGTAGACCCTAAGAAATTTACTTCAACATCATCAAAAATGCGGTCAAAATAAGGTTTAGGATGGTCGCGGTATCTGAAATTCTCAAGACTTGCCTTATCCCTCACCTTTTTATAAAAATTCTTCTTTTCTTTCTTATCCTTTTTTTCGCTTACATAGGAAGCAAAGACTAATCCGTAGATGTTCGCCTTGGATAGTAAATTCACATCGATTCCTACGTGGCTCGATTCTTTAAAAACATGCACCTGTTTCTTGAGGCTTTTCAAGATAGGCTTTATCAGGTCCGTTGCAGGAGAAGCTAGATAAGGAAATTTTTGACGATTGCTGATGTATTTTGCTTCAATCATTCCATATATCTCGTATGGGCTTTTTCTTCGAATTAAGCATATATCTATTTCCTGCTGACGCGGACTTTTACTGCCAAAATTTAGCGCAAAGAAAACTTTTCCTTGCGTTTTTTGGTAAACATGATAAACGAACTCTTTTACCAGAAAATCTTCTATTTTTCCAGATAGCTGTAGAACCGAAATCTTTTTCTGCTCCTCTTTCTGCTCTCGAAGGTGTTTGATGAATGAATCATACAGGCTATTTACCCCTACCATGATGACCTTCAGCCTTCCGTGCTTTTCAACGCTTGAGTTAGCCTACGCTAACTTAAATGGTTTTGCAGGAAAGCTTGTAATCGTTTCAACCGACTCTTGATAGTAACCTGTCAACCGAAAGTTTACCGCGAGAACAAGAATAACTATCAACCGCAGACTTGACAGAACCAATTATAACAAGCTTTTTTAGCTGAACAGCGCTATCTCAATTCTAATGGTGGATTAAATTGAAAGTATGCCAGCATTGTGGACAAGTCATTGCTGATGATGCAAATTTCTGCCCCAAGTGTGGAAAAAGCCAAAATGCATCCAACAGCTATCCTGTGAAAAAAGTCTGTGCTTGGTGTGAAGGAAAGGGTACAGTAAAAGGTTTTCTTGGTGGTCAAATTACCTGTGAAGTCTGCCACGGCACTACTAGGAATGTCTTCACAGGTCCAGTTGATTTATGCACTAGATGCAGCGGTTCTGGAATAGACCCTGAAGAAAGATCTGCCTTTAATGAGCGTATTCGTTGTCCAGTGTGTAAAGGCAAAGGCTGGATTAGTTGAATGGTAAAATAGTTTCCGCGCGCGCTCAAACAAATCACCATGAAACGCCGTTAATGAGGAACAAAGCCAACACCGACTCACGGTGGGGCTCGTGTGTTTAGAACATTTATGGCACCGTTGCAAGCGTCTACTTGGTCATCATGCTCTCTTTCAGGAAAAACCTCTGTCTCATCAAGGAAAGCATTAATCCAGTCGCCTCTAACCAGAAGCACATTTTTGTTTTCGGCTGCCGTGCTGAAGAGTCCAGGCTCTTACATCTTTGCTTCCGGTTGGATGTTCGTTCCGAAACGTGTAGCCAGGCAAGCCTTTGGTTTTTCATTTTTCCAAGAAAGCTCCTACAAGGCAGAACGCTGTTGTTTTTGCTGAGGATGTCGCAATCCCAAGCTTGTGGCTTGATAGTTTTCTGGGAGACTTTTCTTAATCTAATCATTAAAGTCACCCAACGCGCGTTTCTGAGCGGAATATGTTTATTTTGGCGAGTGAATACAGAAATCGCACTTCGAGGCAAATTATTCAACAGTTGAAGGCATCAGTTGAGGGCGTCCCACGGCTAGGTGGTCCTAGCATCGGACTTCAAATCCGGTGAGCCCGCAAGGTCTCGGGGTCCGATTCCCCTTGGACGCCGCCACTATACCACTGCAAAATCTGGCATGAAATTTACTTGAAAGGATTTACGACGTAATATCTTCGTAGATTTTCTCTCGCGAAAGTTTCCCTTTTAATTTTCCCAAGTCAGGCGGATTCTTAAGTCTTTTAAGAATTCGGGCTGATGCATCGCAGCTGCGTGTAACTTCCAATTTGGCTACTCCTTTTTCGACGACCTCGATGCGCAACACGTCGCCTTCAGTCAACCCCAGCTGCTTTTGAACTTCGCGTGGCAGGTATATTTTGTCTTTATAGAACGTGGTTTCAGCCATGCACTCGCCATTTATCCAATGAGTTGGGCAGAATATAATTTTTTACCCAAAGACTCCAAAACTTATGTGAAAACCAGCGCCACTAAACCACGGTCTTCAAAACCTTGTCCAGCCTCTCTGCCGCCGTGGTGATTTCGTTTTTTTGTATTCCTATGCTGGCGTCGAAGTTGATGTAGGATGAGACGTACTGTGGGCAGCACACTCCGAAATCGTTTTTTTCCAGCGCTCTTGCACCGTTAACCCTTGCCGCAAACAAGGCTTTGCCTATTTTCTTGGCGTCTCTTCCCTCCAGCGTCATAGCCACAGATATCGGATTGTAAACATCCAGTATTCGCTGCCCATGCCTTTCTGCAACCTCCTTCAAGGATGATTCAAGGAACTTGCGGTTTTCTTCCTGCTGATTTCTCAGCTTCTCGTAGCCGTCTAATCCTATCGACAAGATGGCTGCTAGGAACTGCGCTATGGGAGCGGCTGTTGCCCTTCCCGCATAGGTTTCAGACACGGCGTCTAAGAATTCTTCGTTAGGCGAAGCGACTATTGCGCCTCCGACTGGGGTGAGGAAATTCTTGTCTGTGCTCTGGATTATTGCATCCACACGTCCTGCGTCGACTGCGCCCCTTACGAGTTTCATGATCTCGCGGCTCTGCACTCCGAAGGCGTTATTTATGATATGGGGCACTTTTTTGTCCTCCGCGATCTTTGCAATGTCTTTGATTTTATCTGGTTCTCTTGGTGCAAAAAAGGTGGTTGTTGACAGAATCGCGGCAGTATTTTCATTAACTGCTTTTTCTATCTCTTCTGGAGGAACGTTTACGGCGTCTCCGCAGACCTCTCCTGGCACTATTTTTTCTTGGAGACCTGCAAGATGAATCGCCTTCAAAGGAGTCTGATGGTCAATCTGTGGGTAAACAACCTCTTTTCCCTTGGTGCGGTTTCTTGCGGCGCACAAGACAAGAGCCAGCGTCATTCCCGTTGCCGTAGGAAAGATCACTGCCTTCTTGATGTTTGGAACCCCGAACCTTTTGAGGGCGTCAGTTGCTAATTTGTTAGCGAAGAAATACATCAGAGATGCACCTGCCGCCTTAGGCTGGGCTTCGGTCAGGTCACCTGACCTTCCTACCCCATGGTGAAATCCAGATGCCAGCTTTGAAACTGCTGGGGATGCAACCCTGCCCTCTCTTTCGCCAAGAAAAACTGCTTTGCTGTCCTTGTCCGAATCCATTGTAGACAGGAAATTCAGCAATCCTTCGATTTGGCTGTCTTTCCACCCTTCTTGGGGTATTCTTCTTTGCTCGAAAAGCAGTTTTATCGGCTGGGACTCTGTGCCTAACACTGTCAGGCCTCTATCAAGTATGCTCTTGGGAATTGTGTCCTTCAACTTATCAAACGGTAACATGAAACATACCTCCAGCGCTCTCGGGCTTCTTGGCACCCTGCCGAGAAATTAATGCTCAGACTGTTCTTTTATTGCTTTGTATATTGTGCTTGCTTTGCAGGGTAAATTGTTTTTGACAAAATGCTACTGCAGCGAATCGGCGAAAATATTCGGATAATGTTAAGTTACCCAAAATAAAAGGCTCCCAAAATTTTAAATTCTGACCGATAGCATAACGAAAGAAGGCTTACGGAGGAATCCCACAAAATGTCTAAACAAAGTGCTTGGGTGCTTATTATTATAGGTCTGTGGTTGATTCTTTTAGGCGTTTATATCGTATCTCAAAATCCAATTTACGGCGAATCCACAGGGGGTCCCCTCGTCACAATTGGATATAATTGGACAGGCTTTTGGGTTTTTTCAGTTCCAGGCATTATTTTGGTAATCGTGGCTATATGGCAGGCAATCAAGAATAAAGAAGAATAAACGATTTCATTTTGACTCTTTGTTTGATCCGCTTTTCACACTCGTCTTCCGTGATGATACCCTTCTCGATAAGCAAGTCAACTAAGGCTGAGTGCATGTCGTCTAAGAGGTCTATTTCTTCTAAGGTTTCTCGTTCAATCTTTTCTTTCTTCATGTTTTCCACCTTTTATCACGCGCGGAAATATTGTATTGTTCTATCAAACTAACTGGGCGTCCTGAAATCCTCATAGTCTATTGCGACAGAATTATTAAGTGAAGGCGGGATAGACAGTAGGGGAAAACAGGTGTCTCAGAGTTATCCTTACCTGCTTATACTGTGTGGATTGCCTTCTTCGGGAAAGACCACCATCAGCAAAAACGTCGCCTCCTTGCTCGAGGATAAACACGGCATATCAACCATGGTAATCAGCTCGGACGATTTTCGGGACATGCTCTCGTATTCCTCCAAAGGATTCAAACCTGAGAGAGAAACATCGGTAAAGGCTCTCTATGAGAAGGCGATTGCAACTGGTTTGGAGAATGGTTTTCTCGTAATCAGTGATGACCTAAACTACTACAAGTCGATGAGGAGCGACCTAAGGCAGATTGCCAAACGATCAGGCTCTGACTATGACATAGTCTTTGTTGATACACCCGTTGAACAAGCCATCAAATGGAACCAAGAACGAGGATCGCCGATACCGTCATCCCTCATTGAGGAAATCAATCAGAAACTTGACCCACCGAAGGGTGATTACAAATGGGACACTCCCCTTGCTGTTGTCGACCCAAGTAAGCAAAGTTCCGAAGAGATCGCCAACATCATTGTTACCGCAGTTCTCAAGAGACTTGAAAACCCGATCAGGTCCAAGCCCAGAAAGATTGTGGAAGACGAGAAGTCGCTAAGAGCAAGAGGCATCGAAAGGGAAACCCGAAAGTCCATGATGGAGGTCATGACACGGTACAAGAATCCAGACTTGGGCATTTCTCTTTCAAGAATCAGAAAAGAAGTTGTAAAGAAGGCGCTGGCAGACGGTTCAAAGCCTGTGGATGCGGTCGAATTATTCCTTAGAGAGGCCAATGCGGTGGCAAAAAGTTACACCATGACTGAAGGCAAGGGTCTCATCCCCGTTCACGTCGGTCTTTTCGGGCATGTTGACCACGGCAAGACAATGCTTGCCAGGCAGCTAACTGAAAAACCTTCGACAGCTGCTCTTGACAAGGCCCCAGACTCCACCAGGCGAGGAATGACACTAGACATGGGCTTCTCCGCTTTCACCTTAGGTCAGTATCGGGTCACTCTCGTCAACTTGCCAGGGCACTTCAGCTTGGTTAGGCATGCGGTGGCGGGTGCTAACATAATTGACGCAGCAGTGCTGATTGTAGCCGCTGATCTCGGCCTCCAGGTTCAGAGCGTGGAACATTTCTCTATAATTAAAGACATCGGAATAAAGAATCTTATAGTTGCACTGAACAAGGTTGATTTGGCTTCTCCAGAGAGAATTGAGGAAGTCAAGAAGAAAGTCATACTTCTTCTGAAAGGAACCCCATATGAGAAGGCAAAGATTGTGGAGGTCTCAGGATTAACGGGTAAGGGAATTGATGAACTCAAGAGCGCACTGCAGGATTCTCTCAGTCCGCCTATTCGCCAATGGAATGGTCCGTTCAAGATGCCTATCGACCACGCATTCACCATAGCCGGAGTAGGAACTGTCTTAACTGGCACGATCCACCGTGGGAAAGTTAAGGTGAAAGATACTGTTGAAATCAAACCCATCGACAAAAAAGGTCAGGTACGTTCGCTGCAATCATTCGGCGAGGACAAAGAGGAAGCTATCGCTGGAGACAGGGTGGGCGTCGCTGTCAAAGACCTAAAACCTGATGACGCTCACAGGGGTTATGTAGCTGTTTCTCCTGGCTCCATCAGTTCTACCCGTCGTGTGGTAACCGAGTTGGAAGTGGACAAATACTATCTACGTGCGTTGACACCGTACAGCGATGTAGACGTGTTTATTGGGTCTTATGAAGTGCTGGGAAACGTTGTGCCCGGGGTCATGGAAGACGGCAAATTCGTTGTGAAGCCCTCGGTGAGGGCTTCTGAAAAATGCCTAGTTTACATAGAACTCAGGCAACAAGTCGTGGCGGAAAGAGGAGACCATGTCCTTCTGATGAACCCTGGACTCCAAGGCCGCGAATTCCGAATAATCGGTGGAGGAAGAATCACTGAAACAAACAGCAAATTAGAATTCTTCTCAAAAAAGACCAAGGAAGGAACTGTAAGACAGAAAAGAGAAGCCAACGAGTACTCAGTGAACGGTCTCTTCAGCACCTCGGAAGCTGCCTCCAAATTCGTGGGAAAACAAGTTGTTACTGCATCAGGAGTTACAGGCGAAATCAGGGCTTCACTGTCACCAAGCGAAGTCTCAGTCAAGTTCAAAGAGCCAGTGCCCGAAGGCGAAAAAGTATTTTTCTACGCCTATAAAAAGTTAAAAATCAAATAACCAAACTCAAACCGATACTCGAGAACATGCTGAAGAGAAAGTAAATTTTCTCTTTTTATTTTTTGCTTGTTTTCTTGAACCAGACTACGCCTATTAATGCCACGGTCACGGCTGCCAATGCAGCTACGGGATTGACGACTTGCACTGCCGTGTAGGTTTCAGTTAAAATCGCCGCTAACGCTATCAGTAGAATTATTATCGCCGTATTGACGGCTAATGCTTTGTTGCTCACCTTCAACGTCAACCTGCTTACTCATGCACAGTCTTAGAAAAGGCGTTTTTTGATTTAATGCTACGCATTAGAACAGGCTGTTCAATTAGTAGCACACGTAGAGTCTGCTAAAATTTAGTTCCCAAACCCAAACTAATTTTTAATCTTTATTCGACACCATTTAAGCCACCGTTGCCATAGATGATTGTTAGATTTTCATTGGGCGAATTATTTGTTGGCGAATAGGTTGAAGTAGGAACTGGTGTTGGCGAAGGAGTTGGAGATGGGGTTGGCAATGGTGTAGAGGGATTACCGTTTAGTGTTACGTTATCTATGTAGTATACATACGGTTCATAATAGAAAAACCATCCGACTTCGGTAATGTCTGAAAGATTAGGTGTTCCAATCGCGAATGTTTCAGGGAGTGTTCCTTGTGCATTAGTGGTATTTGTTTGAAGTGGAAAATTTATTTGGTGCCAGCCTAGAAAATTATCTTGAAAAATATAATCTATGCAGTTATTTTGGTCAGGTGCTCTTAACCCAACAATAATATTGTTTGAAGAGTTCAATCCATAAATGTAGAAACTTAAATAAGTGTACATGGACCAATTTTGCGTTGATGGAGTATAGTCATGTCCTACTTCAATCTCACTGTAAGAACCAGAAGTTAAATTGATTTGGAGGCTAGAAGTACCGCGTTCAACAGTTGAAGTTGAAGAAGAAATAGAAACACCTAACGACCCAGAGCCGCCGCCACCTGCAGTCCAATATGAAGTATTGTCATCATACAGTACTGTTGACGTTGCTGATTGTGCATGCTTATGGATAGACGCCAGAATTAAACAAGGAGACAAAAGAAGCAGCACTATTAAAACGAAATCTAATATTTTTTTGGCTTTTAATTTTGTATGCATTACCTTACTTTTCCCATGTTACATGATGTGAGTGAACGCACTATTATGAGTCTCCATTAGGTTTTCATTTCGCCACTATTCTGATTAGAATCTTGAGTTTAACTAATACGCATTTTGCACTTTGACCGCATGTATTTGAGAAATGAACGGAAAGAATGGAATCCAAGAACCCCCAACAGTCTAACCCCTTGACCAAGAGGCGATGGCTTTCAAAACATGTAAAAAGGAAAAAGGGTTTTTAGTCTTCTTCGCCTAGGTTCCTGTTCTTTATTTTCAACTGGTTTTCTTTTTCACCGATGACTCTGAAAGTCTCTGTCAGGTCATGCTTGTGCAGGAACTTCTTCACGGTTATCCGCACATACTTCTTGCTTAAAGCTTCACCCTGACCTTTCACCGTTACAAGCGTCCCTTCAGAGGTTACTTCACCGCCTGTTTTCTCCTTAAGGAAATCTGACAGCTTCGAAATCAGGTCCTTCTCGTCGCCCTTAAGCTCTGACGCGTTAACTTTCATTTCAACGATTTTCGCTTCAACCATTTTTTGTTCACCTCGATTCACGTGCGACTATAAGCTTTCGTTTAGCATAGTTTTTGATTGTTGCTTCATTGATAAGTTTTCCGCTGCCGTTGCCCCAATAATCAAGAGAAAGCAGGCGAAGAATCAACACTGGCTTATCAACCCAGTTGAGCCGCTCCTAAACTGCTTTTTTAGTCCCTTTGGCTCCTCGTGAAGTAAGCGGAAAAAATCGCCAACCTGTCAATCGGGTAGAAAAGCAGCATAGAGTAAACTCGGGTTCTGCGAGCGACATCTAAAGCGCGGATTGGGCTGTGAAGGAATATTTTGAAGCAGCCAATTTTCTCGCTTCGCGTGTAGCTGGGCAACGACAGCATGTGGATTCGCATGTCATGCTGAATGGTTTCCAGCAAGCTGCCTCTCGTGATGTGGTCTGAGACGACGTCGGGCATGACGACCCACCTGTACCCATCCTTAGCCATTCTTCTAGGGCTTCCAGATTCGTCGAAGCCGAATTTCCGCACAACGCTGGTTCTGCATAGGTTGTTGTCGACGCTGCGTTTGTCTGGTCTTCTCTGGTACTCGTAGGCATCAAGCTTCCTCAGCCTAGGCTCCGTGGACAGCCGTATGCCTTGAACAACGCCCACATGCGGGTCGTTCATGCATGCTGAGGCCTTAGTCCACCATTCCCGATTTAAGATTACGTCATGCTCGAAACCCGCGAAGATAGGCGTGGACACAAGGCTCAGCGCCGTCTGCTTGTTAGCCTGTAAACCCCTGCCCTTGTTAACATGGACTTCCCAGCCGAAATCTTTGGCGATCTTCACCGTCTGGTCGGTGCTGTGGTCGTCGCTGATGATTTTCCTGTGGATGCAGTTTGCAGGTATGACTTCCGAGATTCTCTGGAGCACGCTTGGTAGAAGTTTTTCACTGTTGTAAGTCCACATGATCAAGTCGATTTTGCCTATTTTCGCCGTTTGAGAATCACCTGCCTACTGCCTTTTTGGAGTTTTCGAGCGGAACCTTGACGATAGCAATGGCAAAAAAGTTGTATTTAATGGTTGCTAACAAAAAGCTAATTTGACTTTAGAAGGACAGAGCTCACAGCTACGCCTTTGTAGCCTAGCAGACTGCCCCCTCTCTGCTTCGGTCTGCCCGTGGCAGTTTTTCGTCAGTTCGCCCGTCGAGTCAATATCACCGCTTAAGGCTCAGTGACTCTAGTGCTCATCATCCAAAAACTGGATTGACAACAGGGCTTAAGACTCTTCCGCTGATCACCGCCAGTTAGACAGGAAACCGTTTATTTTCCAGAGCGATGATCTTTCCGTTGGAGCTAGATGACCGTGGAGCTTTTGGAAGCCATCAAGAATAGACGCAGCATTAGAGTCTACAAGAAACAAGACTTGTCAGAGGGCACCGTCGAGAGACTCCTTGAAGCCGCGAGGTGGGCGCCTTCGGCTGGAAACGTTCAGCCATGGGCATTCGTCGTTGCCTCTTCGCATGACGTGAAGTTAAGCTTGTCTTTGGCGGCTTACAGCCAGAAAGACGTTGAGGAAGCTTCGGTTGTTATCGTGGTTTGCGCTGATGAAAAGCGAGCCGAAGAAAGCTACGGTGAACGGGGCAAGACGCTTTTTTGCATCCAGGACACCGCCGCCGCGATTCAAAACATCCTTCTGTCCGCCCACGCGCTTGGTTTAGGCTCATGCTGGGTTGGCGCGTTCAATGAGGAGCAGGCGCGAAAAGCGATTAAAGCTCCAAAGGACATGCGACCAGTCGCTCTGATTCCTGTAGGGTACCCTGACGAGAAGCCGAAGGCTAGGGGAAGGCGACCGCTAAGCGAGATAATGTACAAAGAATCCTTCTGATGAAACACGCGTTAGCCAAGAACCAGACTTCATTGGGATTAGACTGCCAAAAAGCGCGCAAAAACATATATGACCAGAGACGCCATCTGTTGAATAAAAAGCACTGGTGAAAACGCTACGGCAGCACCCAACGCTGAAGAAAACAACAATGAAATGGTGGTTACACCCTGGGAAGTGAAGGGCAAAGTGGATTATGAACGCCTGATCCGCGAGTTCGGCACCCAGCCCCTCACCGACCAGCTTCTTGAAAGACTGGAAAAGCACACGGACAAACTGCACCTGCAGCTTGAGCGGCGCATATTCTTCAGCCACCGAGACCTGGACACTGTCCTTGACCTGTACGATAAAGGAGTAAAATTCGTCCTTTACACGGGCAGAGGACCGTCGGGACCAGTGCACATCGGACACCTCGTCCCATGGATATTCACCCTTCATTTCCAACAAAAATTCGACACGCGACTGTATTTCCAGATGACAGACGACGAAAAATTCCTGATTGACGACGAAGCCAACCTCAAAGAAACAGGCAAGTGGGCGTATGAAAACGCGTTAGACCTCATCGCGCTCGGCTTCAAACCAGAAAACACCTTCATAATCTACGACACAGAAGACATCGACCTGCTCTACGACATCACGCTTGAAGTCGCCAAACGCATCACGTACAGCACCGCACGAAGCAGCTTCGGCTTCCAAGACAGCACAAACATCGGCTGGGTCTTCTGGCCAGCCGTCCAAGCCGCCCCATGCTTCATCCACAAGAAACTCACAGGCGAAAACGTGCCAGCGCTCATCCCAGCAGCCATCGACCAGGATCCGTACTGGCGAGTTACCCGCGACATAGCCCAGAAACTCGGCTACTACAAACCCGCGCAGATCCACTGCCGCTTCCTGCCAGGCTTGGGCGCAGGCGGAAAAATGAGCGCCAGTATGCCTGAAACCAGCATTTTCACCATGGACCCGCCTGACGTTGTCAAGAAGAAGATTTGGAACGCTTTCACAGGCGGCAAGGGCACGGCGGCGGAGCAGCGCAAAGAAGGGGCTGACCCAACGGTTTGCAGCATCTTCCAGTACTACTTCTACCTGTTCGAGGAGGATAACGGCAAACTTGCCGAGCGAGAACGCAAGTGCCGAGGCGGCGAAATACTGTGCGGCGAATGCAAGAAAGACATCGCTGAAAAACTCAACAAGTTCCTCGAACAGCACAGGGAACGGCGGGAAAAAGCCAAAGACACCATAGAGAAATACCACATCAAACGTTAAGAAAACCGCAAGGGCTTGAAATCCGCCAGCGCCAATGGGAAATTATATTTAGCA
Organism: Candidatus Bathyarchaeota archaeon; assembly: GCA_963768345.1. Lineage (GTDB taxonomy): Archaea > Thermoproteota > Bathyarchaeia > Bathyarchaeales > Bathycorpusculaceae > Bathycorpusculum. Next base: position 828,673 of record CAVYHL010000005.1, read on the forward strand.
GTAAAGAGCTTTCTTGGGTTTAGGTGTGCCCTTAAATGGAGTTTCAGGGAAGAGACATAATATCAATCGAGGACTTCTCCCGTCAGGAAATCGACTATATTCTGGACAAGAGCAAAAGCATGGAGTCACTCGCCCAAAAAGGCTCAGACATGCTCAAAGGAAAAATCCTCGCCACCCTCTTCTACGAACCCAGCACGCGCACGCGCTTAAGCTTTGAGTCAGCGATGCTTAAACTCGGCGGCGGCAACATCGGCTTCGCAGACGCTGACATCGCCTCAGTCAAGAAAGGCGAAAACTTGGCGGACACGGTGCGCGTCGTCGAAAGCTACGCTGACATCATCGCGTTGAGGCACAGTCTGGAAGGCTCCGCAAAATTTGCTGCTGAATACTCGAAGGTTCCAGTCATAAACGCGGGCAGCGGCGCGGAAGAGCATCCCACGCAGGCGCTGACTGACCTCTACACTATACGCAAGGAAAAAGGAGGGATTGACGACTTAAAAGTTGCCGTGCTCGGCGACTTGCGTTACGGACGGACGGTTCACTCGCTTGCCTACGCGCTCGCGTTCTACAACATCGAGCTCTTCTTGGTTTCGCCTGAAAGCCTGAGGATGCGCAAAGACGTTCTTGAAGCGGTGAAAGGCAAGATATCCGTCACCGAAGACGCGACGCTTGAAGCCATAATGCCCAAAATCGACGTGCTGTACGTTACACGCATCCAGAAGGAACGGTTCCCCGACGCGGCGGAGTACGCCAAGGTGAAGGGCGCCTACAAGATAGACCAGAAAACCCTGAAAAACGCCAAGAAAGACATGATAGTCATGCATCCGCTTCCGCGGCTGGACGAGATCGCCCCTGAAGTTGACAGCGCACCGCAGGCACGGTATTTTAGGCAGGTCAGCAACGGCGTCCTCGTAAGAATGGCGCTTCTTGCGCTCGTCCTCGGCGCGGTCAAGTAAGCCTTCATGTTGAAGAGAAACGGTTGAATGTTGTAAGCATGCTCATGGAGCCGCATGACGGGCACTTGTGAAGGGTTCCAAACCAGCTTTTCCTGCAGTTATCGCAGTAGCTGACGATGCGGTTGTAGGTGAAGAACTCGAAGGATTGGTTTTCAATCAGGCGACGGGTCAAATCCATCAGCGCTTCAGGCTTGACGTCGGCGCTTTCCAGTTCGATGATGCCCAAGGTTCCGCCAGCGTTCAGCCCCTTCATTCTCTGCGCCGTCTCAAGCTGCTCAGTCGGCAGGGATAGGGTTTCGCCAGCAACTTTAACCTGGAACCTTCTTGCGGTTGAATAGTAGGGCTTCTCTCTTGTCCCCGAAAACTTGACCTTGGCAACCCCGTACTTGTCGATGTCCAGCTGCGCGAGCCTTTCAGCGGCTTCAGAGTCGCAGAGCATCACGGGGTACAAGCGTTTGCCGTATTTTCTGCCAAGCTTCTGTTTAAACGCCAAAACGGTTCGGATGATTTCATCGCCAAAAGCCCGGGCTTCCTCAGAGTTCACGCCTTTTTCAGTGAAGGCTTCCACGGCTTCGCGGAACCCAGCCAAGTTGATTACGCGTGAGCTGTTTTCAAGCCTGAAGTAAACGTCGCCGTTGCAGCTGTTCAGCAGGAAAGGCAACGAGTTTTTCCCGAACTGCTTGAGCGCACTGCTTTTTATTCCCAGGGCGCGGGCGGCAAGCTCGAAGCGTTCCTGAACCAGGTCGAAGAACTTGTTCTTGTCCTTCTCGCTTTCCAGCACGATCCGCGGCAGGTTAATCGTTACGCTGCCGAGGCAGCCCGTGCGCAACGTGTCGGTTTCCCACTCGCCTGTCAAGTCAGCAGCAAGCTTAACTCCCGAGGAGGAGAAAAACGCGTTTTCGGCTTCTTTCCCCGCTGCGCTGGCGAAGTAAGGTGTTCCTTTTTCAGCAGCAAGCTGGTGGGCTTTGAGAAGAAGGTTTCTGGCGCCTTCATCCGCGAAAGTCTCCTTATCGACTTTAACAATCAGCTTGGGGTTAAGCAGCGGCTTCTTGGCGCATTCTTCCAAAAAGACTCCCAGCACCAGCGCGGCTAACTGTTGACTTTCCTGGGCGAAGTCCACGCATTTGCCGCAGATTTTTCCCCCGGGACCGACAGCTTCCTTCGCCGCAACCGATTTCGGAATAGAAAGCTGAAGCGTCAGCGTCGTCTCCGCGTGCTGACTGAGGTTCAGGATGAACAAGCGCAGGTTTTCTTTAAGCCGCGCCGCATCAACGCTCTTCGCGTAGGGCGCGAGGAAAACGTTGAAGTAACCGTACGTTTGGGCTCGGTTAACTTCCTTGCTGGCATGCAGCAGGACGTTCAGGGCGACGGCGAGGGCTGATTCAAAGTCGCTTGGCGGCTCAATGGAGGTCTGCATCAGATTCTCCAGTTTAACGCCGTTCTGGAGGAAAAACCTCAGGTCATGGTTGACTTCGTTCGGTTTTATTATCCATGTGCCTAACCAGTCCACGTGAATTGAACCTGACAGGTGCGCGTCGGCTATGTCTCTTGGGAAAATGTTGAGCAGCGTGTACTCCTCGAGGACGGCTTGCCCCGCCTTGGTGATTATGGCTGCTGAGTCTGCAGCCGGGTCCTTCGCTTCAATCGCTGCGGTGACCTCGTGGACAGGCATGCCGACTCTGGTGAGTTTATGGCGGTAGTCCTCGTAGCCTTTCTCAACTAAGATGCCGTTGACGACTTCCCTGATCAACGCGGCGGTGAGGTACTTCGTTTTTGACTTGATAAGGCGCTTCTCAGCCTCCTTAGCCGCTTTCTGCGCCAACTCTGCGGGCACCTTCGCCTCTTTAATAAGCGAGTTTGCGATTTTGTTGGCGTCGAACTCTTCCAGAGTCAAGTGTGAGGTGCGAACAACCATGCTTCTGGGCTTAACCGCTTTTTTCTCCACGCGGTCAGCCACGTCAAGAACCATCTTACCGAGGTCGGTGAGGTAATACTTTTTCGCTTCGACGTCCGCCTCAACCAAACCCGCCTTCAACATGAACTTCAGGTGGTAAGCGAACCTGCCTGCGTCTCGGCTTGGGTTCATTTTCAGCGCGTTCATGAGTTCAGTGTAGCTGAGGGCGCTTTTGTCGAAGAGGAGGTTTAGGATTTGCAGCCTTAGCGGTGAAGAAATAGCCTTAAGCACTTTTACGCCGCGTGTACGAAGCGGCGGCTGATTAACCATAAACCCTTTCCCCACGCGCTCCCAAATCGGTGCCATTCTAATTGTAGACGCAAGCGTTTAAAGTTAACTAAAACCTTAATTTCTTGATTCAGTGGCTCTTTTCGCTGTCTTGATGTGGGGATTTCATTCAGAAGAGTAACGTAACTCGTATTAGGGAAAGAGTTTGAGTCCAAACGATTTCAAGAGGCTAAAATGCTTAACGTTAAAGGTGTAAAGTTCAGCCTCGTTAGTAATGGCGATTGCAGCTATCATAGTGTCAGCCCGCTCTATCGGCGTCCCTTTTTCTTCCATTTCAAGCTCAATCTTGCTGGAAAGCAAGGCATCTGTCTTGGTATAGTCTAAGATAGGGACTAAAAGAGTGTCTTCGGCTGATTTTCTCCTCTTATGCAGACCATACAGAACCTCATGCAGAGCAATGGCGCTTGTAAAAAATTCTTTATCGCTCTCAAGAATAAGCCTCAAAGCTTGATTTCCTTTTTCGGACTTCTTATCTAAAATTTCTATCAGGACATCCGAATCAAGCAGAATCATGGATAACGCCGCTCAGCCCTTTTAGAACGTATCTCAGAAAGCATCTCTTCTTTCTCTCCTTCGCTAAATTCAACTGATCCCCTGATTTTTTTTAAGATCTCAGCAGTAGAATTTTTTTCGGTTAAACGGTCAAGGAGCTCGCTGAAGCTTTCATCCTTTCTCTTAGCCGACAACAGCTTTCGGTAAATTTCATCTCGGATTGTAATTGTTTTAACCACGCTTGTCACTGAGCATCATTTATGTTTAAACGTACATTTAAACAACATGCTTGTGAAGCCTATAAGTTGCCCCTTAGCCATGTTTTGATTGTTTCGTAGGTGCAGAAAACCGCAAGTATGCCTGTTGCCAGCACGGAAAACGCGTATTCACGGGTTAAGACTGCTGGCATCATCAGCGTCAACTCGACTGCGAGAGCCGCGATTGCGAAGATTGCGTAGAATAGGAATCTCGGAATCAGGAAACGGTTCACCTTAACGCTGTTCTCCAGAAGGAACTTGCTTACAGTGAAGCCGCCGCCTTCCCTTTTAAGGAGACCCGCATCCTCCAGCTTCGACAGGTGGTATGTCGCCACCGAGGGGCTGCTCAAGCTGAGTGCTCTCTGAAGCTCTCTTGTTCCAACTGGCTTGTTGCTTTTCAACAGGAAACGGTAAACTTCAAGTGTCGTTCCCCTCAGCACTTCTTTGGAGTCGTCGGCAGCCAAGCTCTTCACAAATCCTGACAAAGGCACACTGAGCAATTTAAGAACTATCCTTTGAGCCTATTAAATTAACGTTCGAAATGTTAGAACAGCCAATCTAAAATATAACATTAAATAACGGTTTGCATCGTTAATCAGGGCAAAAGAAAACACGGTTTAAGGTTGTGAGCTTGCTGAACAAGAAAATGTTGATAGCGCCCATTCTGGCGGTTGCATTAGTCTTGTCGCTTGCAGCAGCCGTAAGCTACCTGCCTCTTTCAGCCCAGACAGCGCTTCAAAACCAGTCTTCAGCCTCGCCAACCCCTGCCCCAAACTTTGTAGTTACGCCCGCAAGTCCTTCAGACTGGCAACTATAACGTGCAGACGCCAGCGCCTACATCTTCAGTCCCACCCGTGGCAGGTCCCACGGCAGTCCCTGCATCTATTTCGAATTCCACAGACTTTCTATTTATCATGTTCGCCGTTGTTGCAGTTGTGCTCGGCGTTGTCGCTGTCCAGGTTCTGTTCAGGGAAAAAGAACTTAAAAAACAACTCAACAGCGAAACGCAATAATCCACACGAAGGTTTTTCTCTCTTTGCTGGTTTGCCTATCAACCTGAACCAGAAGATGCGTTTATGCAAAACATTTTAGGATTGAAAGATGATTCTTGAAGAGGGGACCTACAATCCAATGTTACCTGTCGAAATTCTAATCAACGAGCACAGATTGATCTTGTACACGGTCGGCGTGTTGAAGAAGGAGCAGCAGAAAATCGTTGACACCCGCAAAGTTGACGCGGACTTCATTGTCACAGTCGTCGATTTCTTCCGAACCTACGCCGACAGGTACCACCACGGCAAAGAGGAAGGCATCCTTTTCAACGGTCTTTCAAGAAGACCTTTGTCGGACGCCCACGCCACGATGATGCGTGAACTCATACTGGAGCATGCTTTTGCGAGAAAAACAGTGTTCAGCCTCGAGAAAATGAAGGAAAGCTACGTCAGCGGCAACGCTGAGTCGCTAAACGGAATTCTTGAATCGCTGAATGCCCTTATCGAACTCTACCCTCGACACATCGAAAAAGAAGACAAACAATTCTTCTACCCAGCCATGCAGTACCTTACCGAAAAAGAACAGGAAGAAATGCTTCAGAAATTCCAGGAGTACGACCGAACCTTCACCGACAACCGTTACAAACAGATAATTGAGGCGCTGGAAAAAGGACTTTGAAGTAAAAGCGTCAACTGAGCACCATTAATAAGCATTGATGGCACATGATGATGAGTTACTGAATGTTGAAATGCAAAAGAATTTCTACCCGAACGCAAGTTTAGAATGTATTCAATTCAGCTAGTATGATATGCGGGGAGAGGAGTTCCATCCAAATGTCAAGTTGGAAGGAAGAGCGCACAGATAATTTACTCGGCGGACTCGCCATCATTCTACTCGGAGTGCTTCTCAGCGGATCAGCCGTTTGGGGGTTAGTCGATGACGTCTACTCAATGAACGGTGGAGCTGCGCCGGTTCTGTACATCATCCTAGGAATCGGGACAATCCTGATCGGCATGTTCATACTATCACTCAAGCCCGAAGCGCAAACGGTTGACGCCCAGCCAGAGAACAAGGGCTCCCCGCAGGAGGCATAGGACGATGAACAGGGTCATTAAGGGGTTAAAGGCGGCACTTCGCTTAGCGAAAGCATGCTTGGGTTTACCGTACGTGCCCATAGGAATACTGTTGCTGATAGCCTTCTCATGGTTTAACAAGCCGCCCGACTTAATGTTAACAGGCACGTTGATGCTGGCTTTTCCAGTTTCATGGCTGTGCCGACTTCAATGCGAGAAAGAGCAGAGCTTCTACAAGAAGTTGTACCGGAATGGCAAAAGGTACCTGCAAGCGACAAGTTCAACCGGCGCTTCACCAAGCAACGGGAAAAATTGTCCCACCTGCAACAAAATCATCGCTTCAAAAAACAATTTCTGCCCCTATTGTGGAACTGACATCAGAAACTGATTTATCTCATCCTTCCGCTCCTTCAACGACGGGAATGGAAATGGTTTGTTCACTGATGCCTTCTTTTCATCACGATTGCGGTTGCACCTGTGACAATTAGTACGGCAGTTCCACCGATAATCAGCATCGCTTGAGATGCTTCTAGGGAAAACTTTTGTCTAAGAGACGATGGAGACGGGGAAGAAGGCGCTGGAGACACTGAAGGCTGAGGGGTTTGTGAAGGGGTAGAAGAAGGGTTAGGAGTAGGAGCAACGGTTTCAGAATGCGAGGGAGCGGATGCTGGATTGGGAGTTGGCGAAGGAGACGGGTGTGAGTTAACTTTTCCCTCAAGACTATCGACAAGAATTATGCCGGAGTTATCTAACGTGTAATTTGGCATTCCAAGAGTAACGAAGCCAAACTGGTTTCCTGAACCATCAGACCAGGGTGGAGCCGCAAACCCAGCATAACCTATGCTGTGTTGATTGAGAAGTGAAAGCGTGTTGTTGAACCACTCGTCCTCATAGCTTTGGCTGTCAAGCATACCGTACAACCTGTCGCCTATTTCACCAACCCAAACAACATGATTTTGAGCAGCCGAAAAGACGCCAGTTAAGTTTAACGTTTGAAACATGTTAAAGCCAGCCGAATCAGTCGAGAGGTACGGCTCAGCATAGTCGTCTGCGGAGTTGAAAAAATTAGATCGGTAAATGTGCGTCGTGTAAATCAGGTTTCCCGCTGGGTCACTCAACGGGTACTGTGTCATAAAACTCATGTCCTCGTAGATTCCAGCCGTGGGGTCACTTTCATAGGCGTAAAAATCGTAGCTTACGCCTACACCCCAACCGACAACTATCGGGTTCGACGCGCCTGCAGCTCTGATTGCGTCAACGCAGTTTTGGGTCGCGCTAAACCATGATGCTTTATCATCACTGCCAGGTCCTTGTGGCTCATTCCAAAGCTCAAAAATCACGTTTGGAGCATTAGCGAACGCAGCCGAGAAACTTGTCCACAAATTAACAAAGTCCTGTGGCGAATTAATGTAGCCGTTTCCGCTGTCTTCCCACGGGAGAAACGCCGGCTCGCCATCTGTTGCGTTGTCGCGGTAGAAACAAAAGTCAACGTATATGCCTGCGTTTTTAAGTGCATCGGCAAAATAGGAAAGATGATCAAGATACGTCGTATGGTTGGCGTCTTCCCAGAACTGAACAGTTAGAAACGCACGCACTACGTTCACCTTCCACGTTTGACAGAGGTTTACAAAGTCAGCCACTCCTGCCGTGTTCCAACTCTGCCAATCCACTGAGCCGTCCGGCATCATCCAGCTGCCGTAAGGGTCATCCGCAAAGTAAGTGTAATCTACACCTCGCAGAACAATGCTTGTCCCGTTACTCAAGTAAAGCATGTTCCCGTTCGCCGCCAAAACTGAAGAGGGCATCTGGTAAACTGGGTACGAATATAACCCGCTGCTGGTCCAGACTCCGTCCTCATCGTCCGCGTACCATTCGACAGAAACAGAACTGGAAGACGGCACAACTACGGTCGAGTTAATCAGCAACGATGTTGGAGCGCCACCGACAGGCGTGTAAGACGAGTTTGATACGCCGTTGAAGAAAATGTACCCAGCAACTCCCGCTGACGCGTTTACGGTTATTTGAAATTGCGTAACATCCCTAGCTCTCGTAGCATTATAGTTTGGCGCGCTGAACGTCACTTGCGAAGAAGACGCAAAGGTTTCAGGGTCGCTACTTTGGACAGCGACGTCGCCGCCGACGTTTGCACCCTTATTTACCCTGCCTAAATCCACACTGGTAACTAATGCAGAACCGCAAACCATCAGAACGATCAAGAAAACAACTAGAAGTGGTTTCTCCTTCATAAAAAGCCTAATTAAAGAATGGTCAAACTCATTATTAGTTCTTATCCCATTTTCCTTTACGTGAAAAGCTTCACGGCGAAAAGCGCTCGACCCAACCCACTAGCCGAAACCAGCGTACCTGAATCATCTAGCGAACCGTTGAAGTCGACTGCGCATCTTTAACGTGTTCGGTTTAGGAGCCGTCGTGCTGGAGGATTTCTTTAGTTCTCGTTTCTATGAATGAAACTATCTTGGTTTCGCAGAACTCCTTGTTCTCTTCCTGCAGGATGAGAAGCTCATGAATTTTCTTCAACAGCTCCTCAACGTCAACGGGTTTTATTAGAAAAGCGTCAGCGTGCAGGTTAACGGCTTCTATCGCGTTATTCATAGAGGGATAACCCGTCAGCATCATCTTGACCATCTTCGGCATTGTCTCCTTCAGCTGAGTTATAAGTACAGTCCCATCAATGTCAGGCAAACGCCAATCAACGATTGCAAGATTGTAGAAGTTAGCAAAGGATTTCTCAATTGCCTCTTTCCCGTTCTCAGCCGTGTCTACAACGTAGCCTTCTTCCTGAAGTACAATGGCTAACGTTTGACGAATGTTTTTATCATCATCGATCAACAATATTCGCGCATTACCCTTCATGGTCACATCTTCAATTTGAGATATCAAAATCAATATATATCATGTATGAAGCCTGACTACAGACAGATAGTTCATGATACAGCTTCACAAAATGGGGGTTTGTTGAGGCTCCGGAAGCTTAAGGAGAAAAGGCAAATTGCTAACGCTTTTTGTCACGATAAATGGCTAAATACTGTGAATTACATCCAGAGCCCGCTCAGTCACCATCATTTCTCTGGCACTTAAAAATTAAAAAAAGGGAAAGGAATTTTGTTTTGGATTTTCAGCTTATGGTCGTTTTCTGAGGACTAGCATTGCAAGAACCGCGCCGATTATGACTACAACGATAATCATGGCGATTCCTATGGTTATGATGTCATTCTGGGTTGATGCCAAACTGATCGGTGAAGCCGTCGGTGCGGGTGTTGGTGCTGCGGCGGCTGCGTTGAAGGCTGCTGATGCGGAAGACCCGTAGTATGCGTCTGTGCCGCGGGAATCTTGATGTGGGTTTACGCCCCTTTTTTGTTTTTGAGTTGTACACTTATTTTGGCTGCAGCACAATGAATAAGGTTTATCAATGAATAAGGTTTATTAATACTCGCTATACAGGATTTTGTGAAAGAAAAGGACACCAACATGAAAATTGGAAAAGTGCCCATCATAGCAATCACAGCATTAGTGTTAATAGGAGTCACCCTTGCAGCGGCTTCCACAGGATTATTGGCGGCTCAAAAAACCACATCATCCAACGGTAGCAAGGGCTACAGGAAATTTAGGAAAAATGCAAAAGCACTGAGCCCCGTAATCGCCACGATCATACTCATCGCCGTGACAGTTACGGTCAGCGTCGTCGTAGCCGCATGGATGGGAGTCTTGACAATCGGGTTTATGGGAAACGGGGTGGGCAGCGGCATTACCAGCTCGGTAAACATTGGAGTCTACACTGATGAAGCAGCAACCCTCAATTGCACAAGCATCGAGTGGGGAACTCTAACGCCAGGCAGCGCAGTAGACCGAACCGTGTACGTCGAGAACACCGGCAACACGACTGAGACACTCAGCATGAGCACTTCAGGCTGGAGTCCTGCTTCAGCCAGTAGGTACTTAACTTTAACGTGGAACCAAGTAGGAACCGTACTTCCTGCAGGTTCAGTCGTCTCTGCAACCCTTACGCTTACCGTTGCGTCCAACACAGGCAACTTGACGGATTTCAGCTTTAACATTGTCATATCAGGCTCAGATACCAGTTAAGAAACGTACTTTTCTTGGAAGTCTTCCCACACTTCTTTTAGCATCGTCTTATCTTGCTCCCAAAACAGTATTCTCATCGAAAAAACGGTAAACTAAAATCTGCTTTAACTCAATTCGGGTATTGCCATAGAAAAACATATTCTTTTTTCTAGAATAACTGTTAAATAGTTCAATTTGAAAGTTGCTCGGTATGAGTGTGGAGAGATTGCAGGTTAGTAGTAGTTCATCTGAAGTTTTCGCTTACGGCTCTGGAGAAAGCAAGATTGACGCTCAGAAGAAATTGGTCGAGTGTCTTAAGGTCGATTGGAAACTCTTGTGGAGTGAATGCTTTAACGATAGAGTACGGGCTGAGGATGTTTCGATGAGGGACTATGAATCCTTGCGAGTTGAGCGTGGCACGGTAATTCAAGCAATCAGAAACTACAAAGTCTTGAATTTCAGGGATATTCTGGAGCAGCACATGATCGAAAAGCCCGACCGGTTCATTCAACCAGACGTCAACGTCGGCGGCTGGACCAAATTCATAAAAACAGAGATCACCAGCCGAAAAACCAAGGCAAACAAACGCGCTGCAGCCTACGTTGGTGAGAAGCGGGAAGCCCAACATCTCAAGAAAGGCGGGCGAGGCTGGCTTCACTCAACTTAGTAGCTGTCATTTTCATTTATTTCTTGTCTATTTCGTCCCACAAGCGAAGCTTGCTCTCACCCATTTGCGCGAACAGCGTTTGACCCCGCTCTCTTCCTGAATGCCTGAAACAAAAGATTCTTGCAATAAAGCCCTTCTTACATCCAAGCGCTTCCCAGCATGCTTCCTCTCTGCGAGCAAAAAGCGTCTTTTGCCCAAAGAATAACATGCATAGCTTACGCTAACATGAAAAGTGAATGCCTAAAAAGATCAGCAGCCTTTAGCTGCAGAACCATTTATTCTTTGGATTTTGCTGTTTAAGAATTAAAAAGTTTAATACTAACTGGGCTCTTTCAAATGACATAACTAATCTGCCGTCAAACTTCTACCATTGGAAAGGACCTTTAGTGTGCTTTTGTAGTTCCAGTTATCAAAAAATGTAATATCGTCGATCCAGTGTCCCATTTTGGAAGTCGAAGGATGAATCAAAAGAAGCGATATGCTATGTTCTTTTGCGTTTTCCTAGTAAGCATCATGTTTGCCGCAAACATTTACAGCAGGTTCAATGATAACCCGCTGGTTGCGTCTGGCGCATCGATAAAGGCTTCAAACTTGAATATCGGCCTTTACAGTAATAGCGCTTGTACAGTTCCTGTCTCGTCCATCAGTTGGGGAAGTTTGAAACAGGGCAGTACAGCATCTTACAGCATCTGGGTTAAGAACACTGGCGGCTCTAAACTAACGTTGAGTATGACAACGAGCAATTGGTCGCCGACAGGCGCTTCACAGTTTATATCATTAAGCTGGAACCAAAACAATAAAGTATTAAACCCAAATCAAGTCGTGCAATCAACTCTAAACTTGGCTGTTTCATCAAAAATGAGTCCTGCAGCTTTCAAAGTTAACATTGTAATAACAGCGACAGGATAATCGTCAAATCATATTCGCTACTTTGAGATTCTGACGGCGCTTTTGTAAATGTTCTTCAGCATTAAGGATGGGCGTCTTTTATTTGTTTCTTCAGTGACTTATTGATTTGGCATGTTGCGCATTTCTTTAAGTCAGTAGCTTTACATGTTGCTATTGTGTAACTCACAATGTCAAAATCATATAATATTCTTCACTTTCACCAACTTTATGAGGTGAAAAAGATTGAAGAAGAAATTGATTTTTTTAGTCACAGTGGCAATATTGATCGGCATTTTGATGTTAACTTCCTACGCTTTAACCAACGTTACGAAGTCAGTTCCCTCAAGCGGCATGATAGTATCCAACCCCGGCGTAGGGGTTTATTCTGACAGCGCCTGTACTATTCCGCTTTCTACTATTGCGTGGGGCAACATATCAGTTGGAGGCACAGCGACTTACCAATTTTACGTTAAAAACACAGGTTACTCTAACACGACTCTCAGTATGACGACAAGTAGTTGGTCTCCGACAACGGCTTCTCAGTACATAACGATAAGCTGGGATAAAAATAACGTAGTACTTACTCCGAGCCAGGTGGTGCAGGCAACTCTTACTTTGAGTGTTTCCCCGAGTATAGGCACCAGCATAACCTCATTCAGCAACAATATAATAGTCACTGGCTCAGGATGACACGAGCTGATGCAGAGTTTTTCAAAAAAATTTTTCCGTTTTCCTTTTTCTTTATCTTTCAAGGGCTGAGAATATTTTTTGGATCGAGTCCGTTGTTCAACGCGGGCGGACGAGGTTGGCGTGGATTTTGAGTTTTTGATTTTTTGAAGCTAAATCTTCAAAAATCTTTGCTTTTCGGAATTAAAGCTGCTGTAAAAGGGCGCGGATGGCTTAGAGACTGGAGGAAACGGCTTAAAAACCTTGCAGGCTGTGAAGTAATTGGACGTGAAATGAGCGGTTACTGACGTGTTCTCTGCGTCAACTTGCATGTTCCTGCAGGAAATCACGGGTCCTGATCTTTACGCTTAGCCTCTGGGAACGAACGCTCCAGCACCCCAGTACACTGGCGCCGGAGGCTCGGTGCCGAAGATTTGTCGCCACTTCACCTTGGCTTGTTCTGGCCATTCAAGCTCTGCCCCGTTGATTCTGGGTACCAGTTCAGGGTAGTTCCTGAGAATCGCTTGAGCCCTTTTTTCCGTGTCAGGTGAAGCCTTGGCTGTGGCGTCCGCGGATAACGCTTCCAGCCGTGCGTCTTGCAATCCCTTCTGTTTCCAGAGAAGCCAACCAGCCAGGTTAACCGCGTCCTCAGCCATCCTCTCGGCAAGCTCATTGGGTTCCCGCCATCCCGTCTGCGGCGCAAGCGCGTAAAGAACGCCCTCAACCAGCCGCGGGTGCTTACCAACCTTACAGGCAACCTCCTTCACGGTTGGCTCCCTGAAAAACCTCAATTCACATCTTAACGCTTCCAGCGCTTCCTTGACATCTTCAACGTCAGCCTTTCCTAACTTTGCATTTTCAGCTGCGCCCGTGGGAGGACCAAACTCCACAAGACCATAAACCACCGTTCGATCAGAGAAAACGTGCCTCTTGATCTGGTTCTTGCGGCAAGCCCTGCTGATGAGCGTCTTAGCCTGCCTCACCGATATATTCCTCTTTTTCGCGAGCAACTCAGCGAAGTCAGTGGAGCCTATCCACCTGCCATAGCTAAGAAGGACTTCATGAGGTGAAGTTTTATCCATAGTTTACCATTTCACAAAAACAACCTATAGTCGACTTAGGATTATAATTTTATGGCGAGTGAAGAGCCATGCAAGAGAAAACGTCGATAAAGGTTCCTGACGCGTACCTGCCGCTTATCGAAGACCTCCGCCTCTTAAAAAGCGACGAAAACAACCCTAACAAGATGACGAACAAGCAGAAGGAGCAGGTCTGGCGCAGCCTCCAAAAGTACGGGTGGACCTACCCCTTAATAACCAACAAGAACGGCGTCTTCGCAGACGGCGAGCAACGAGCCGAAGTCTGCAAGTCACACGGCGAATTTTTTGGTCCCGTTCTTCGGTTGCCCGTTTCCGACGTTGACAGAAGAATCCTGCGGCAGATCCTCAACAAGCTCAAAGGCAAACACAGCAAGGAGCTTGACGGCGCCGAGTACATGCGCATCGCTGATGCAGGGGAAAAAGACTGCCTAAAAGACTTGTTGGATTCAATCGGCGAGAAACTCCCAAAAGAACTCGGCGGAGAACCAGAAGGCTCGAACAGCATACCTGACAGCTACGAACTCATCATCGAGTGCAAGGATGAAGCTGAACAGCGACTCTTCTTCGAAACACTCAAGGATGAAGGCTACCACGTCAGGGTTCTTAACCTTTAAGGGAGGCTTGACTCTTGGATTTTGATTTTGTCAACAGTTGGAGCGAACCAAAAAGCTTTCGAGCCCAAAGCGTAGTCGGAAGTTTCGCGCTGTGCGATGTCAAGTTACAGAAGCGTTTCAAGGGTTCTTTGCCAATCGAAGAGGACAACTGGCAGATCGGCGTAATAGTTGGGCGTAGCGCCTCAGGCAAATCAAGCATAGCGAAACGCCTCTTCCCAGACTCCTACATCAGAGGCTTCGACTACACGCGCCAATGCATCCTCGACGATTTCCCCGAAAGCCTAAAAACAAGCAAGATAACACGTACACTGTGCAGCGTCGGCTTCGCTTCACCTCCCGACTGGCTTAAACCTTACAGCTGCCTCAGCCAAGGGGAGAAAATGCGTGTCGATATCGCACGCGCACTGTGCCTTCCGCAACAGGTGATTGTTTTTGACGAATTCACGTCGGTTGTGGATCGAGAAGTTGCAAAAGTCGCTTCTTACGCAATCAGCAAGGCGATCAAGCGCCAGAAAGAGAAGAAATTCATAGCAGTAACATGCCACTATGACATTGTCGATTGGCTGGAACCAGACTGGGTATTCTCCACTGACACGATGGAGTTTGAACGAAAAAAAGAACACGGCCGCCCGTTGAACTCAAGGTTTATCGGTGCGGCGCTCAGCTATGGCAAATGTTTCGGCACTATCACTATCTAAACAGTTCTCTGCCCTCAACAGCTAGGTGCTACGTAGCAGTCTACAAGAATAAGCCCGTAGCCTTTGTAGCTGTAGCTCACATCCACATGAAATCCAACTACTTTCGCGTTTCTCGCCTAGTGGTCCTGCCAGATTACCAAGGCATCAGCATTGGGAAGCGCTTACTAAATTTTATTTCAGAACTCTACACTTCTCAACTGAACTTACCATTCTACCTCGTCACGAGCAATCCTCAGCTTGTCCGTGGAAATCTGGATAACTGGCGAGTAAAACGAGTTGGCCATGGCAGCCATGGAAAAGAAGACAACCCGATAAACCGAGGATTAATGAAGTCACTCAGTCGGGGGCGCCTAACCGTTACTCTGGAATACGTTCGCCATAAACAGCCTTACACAATCAGACCAAGAGGCACCTGATCATGAAAGATAAGACGCTTGAGAGACGCCTCGACCTGTTAAGGCTAGAAGGGAACGGTTTACAGCCTTCCGAGATCGTGAATGATTTGAGCGCGAAGTACGGAGTTACTACACGCGCGGTTTACATGGATTTTGAGTCTCGGAGCAGCTGGCAACCTCTAGGTAGAGGAGGCGAAGGAGTTCGTTCTTAAAATCCGAAACCGGCATGAGCAGTTGTATCGCAAAGCGATGGTTGCATACATGCAAGCCAAGTCTGAACGGGCTCGGATAGCCGCTTTGAATCTTCTGCGGCAGATAAACGTTGACCTTGCTACGTTAACGGGCATCCGCTCGGAAGATTCAGCGGAGGCTGAGGAAACTGTAATCAAATGGGAGGATCCTGAGGAACGCAAAAAAGATTAGTCATCAGGTACAAACCCCATCCTGGACAAGCTGACTTTCATTTTCATCCAGCCAGGTTTCGAGTGCTTAACTGTGGACGCAGATGGGGAAAAACTGTGGCGGGCGCTAACGAGTTGGTTAGGCAGATGTTGCAGCATGGCACAAACATTGTAGGGTTCGCGGTTGCGCCCACTTATTGGCATACGGAGCGGCAGTGGATTGAATTCCTAAATTTTTGTCCCCGTGAACTGATAGAGAAAATTCACCACCATGACAGGCATATTATCCTCAAAGGAAAACGCCAAGTTTGGTTTAGGAGCGCCGATAACCCAGATTCACTGCGAAGCCAAGGCATTAAAGTCTTATGGGTGGACGAGGGCGCCCAGATTGCTGAGGAAGCTTGGACTCTCGCGCTCAGACCAGCTATGATGGATGAAAAAGGCATAGCCTTCTTCACTGGCACGCCAAGAGGGCACAACTGGTACTTCAGACTGTGGGCACGAGGGCAAGACCAATCCCAGACCGACTACAAGAGCTGGAGTTTCCCAAGTGCCAGCAACCCATACATAGACCCAGTGGAGATCGCAGCTTTCGCTCGTGACATGCCCGAGTTGGCTTATCGTCAAGAGGTTATGGCGGAATTTCTTGAGGACATTGGCAGTGTCTTCCGAGGCGTAGACAGCATAGTCAAAGGCAGTCTTCAGCCACCTGAACCGCACAAGCAGTACGTAATGGGCGGCGACCTTGCAAAGCTTAAGGACTTCACTGTTCTATGCGTTTTAGACATGGACGGACACCTATGTGCTTTTGACAGATTCAGCCGATTAGATTGGGTTTTTCAACGTAAATTAATTGTTGAACTAGCAAAACGGTACAATGCTCGTTTACTTGTTGATAGCTCAGGCGTCGGCGACCCAGTTTGCGATGAGCTTCAGCGTGAAAATATACGTGTTGAGGGTTACAAGTTTACCAGCTCAACGAAAAAAGACCTTATCGAAAACTTGAGCCTGATGATTCAAGGTGGGAGACTTTCCATCCCATTTATTCCAGAGTTGATTAATGAGCTCAAGCTGTACGGCTATAAAACATCTCCAAGCGGCAACCTCCAGTACGGTGCGCCCGAAGGTTACCACGATGACGCAGTCATTGCACTCGCATTAGCAGCCTGGCAGCTGAAACAAACGCCGCCCTCAGGTAATAGTGCCTTTCTTCTCCCAGACGAAACACTCCTAACACGCATCAGTTTACTTCCAAAACGTTCGACTGTAACATACAGCCGAAACAGCACTTACTGAATCACTCTTGAATGAGTCACCGTAATTAACATAAATTTGCACCAAAGTCCATAAAAGAGGGAAAAGCTTTTTTTGTTATTGAAAACTTTTTGTTGGAAAAGTATAAATAGTTTTGAGTAAGTAAACATCTATGTATCATTGATGATAACATTGATGATACATATTCCTTCCCGTCCCGCCGTCATTGAGTGGCGATAGAGGTCACTAAGCACGAAAACGAACTTAATATGTCGAGGTCCCCGCTTCTTATCGGCGCTTTTGGCGGGAAATTTACAGTTACCTATGAACGGTAGCAGATGGGGGTTCTAGGCTGAAGCCGCAAGAACCCGACAAAAAACAAACGGAAAAGCAAAGGAGAGGTGAGGTCTTTGTCTGAACTTAATGCTCAGCAAGAGGCTTCTCCGCAGAAAGCACAAAGTGTAGTTAACATTGCACCAGGAGAAACAGAGCCAAAACAGGTGACATACGAAGACTTAATGAATCAATTACAGCAACTGGAGAAACAAATAACGGAGGCAGCCTCATCGGAGGCTGAGATAGATGCATTGCAGAAGAAGGTTGCAGATCTGGAAGCAGAGATTTCGAAGAAAGCAACAAAGAAGAACTTAAGCAAGAAGATTAGCGAGCTCTCGAAGCAACTTTCTGAAATACAGGAAAAAGACGAAGATAAAGAAGAAGACGACGACTATCATAGTGACGATGATGCTAGTGAAGTTGAGGCTAAGCGCGCAAACGGTAAAGGCATAGTTGCAGTTGACGAGTTGCAGCATGATGTTCTGGGGAATTACGATTGGTTCAAGGATTTGCTGAAGGCGCACAAGAAGCTAACTGGGTTTAGATGACAAGGTGATTTGATTTGAGTCTAGAGGGAACGACCGCACTGGTTAGCGACCGCTATCTCATATCTGCTCAGGTGGATACTGGCTCGACTGTCAATGCTGGTCAAGTGGTTTACGTTAGCGCTGCCGGATTCATCCCAGTTATTAAGCCCACTGATGGAACACGCAAGGACGTTATCGGTGTTGCTTTGACAGGCGGAACTGCAGGCAAGACAATTACTGTCATTTGCAGAGGTTTAGTTCGTCTTACCGCTTCAGGCGTCATATCTGTGGCCTCAAGGATTGTCAGTGATGCAAATGGACAAGTTAAGGCTGTTTCGGCTATGACTGCACCGACAGGCGGCGCAAGCCAATACTATGATACGACAACGGCTTCCGCGTTACAAGCTCAGCTCGATAAGACTGAACAATGGATTGGCAGGGCACTATCAGCTGCAGTAAATTCTGGCGACGTCATTTATGCTTTAATCTATTGCATACCATAGGTGATTCAGATGGCCTTCGTTGAAAATGCTTTAAGCTATGTCGACACAGGGGCTGTTCTTTATCCTGCCCTCCACAAGAAGATTCTTGAACTGACGATGCCCGCATTGCGAGTCAAAGGTCTTTTTCCAGAGTTTCCTTTAGTCGCTGGGAAAACTGCCACATTCGTTAAGGAAAATGGGAGCCGTGCAGCCGCGATAAGCCAAATCGGGGAAGGAGCCGAACTCCAACTTGATTTTACGCCATACACAACTATTACAGTGACACCCTACAAAAAAGGACTACGTGAGCGCATCAGCAGAGAAAATATTGAGGATCTCTACATTCCAGTGATTGAAAATCAGCTAAGACGCATAGCAAGACGCATGGCTTACACTATTGATAAAGATTGCATGACGGTTATCGATTCTGCCGCTGCAACATCAATTGCTTCGACTGGGAAAAGTTTAAGCGCCACGGGAACCGAGTTCACAATTACTGGCGGTCTAGGCACAAAAGATATTTTGGCAGGCAAGACTGCTATTGAAAGCTACAACTTCATTCCTGACGGTATATTGCTAAATCCAGTAAATGCAAGAGATGTAATGTATCTTCCACAGTTTTCTTTGTATGCACAATATGGCGAGGAACCAGGCGCGATGCAGAGCGGAGAGATCGGGACAATCTATGGCATGAATGTCTACATTAGCACTGTCGTCCCAGCAGGGAACGCCTATATGCTCAGCACCGGACAAAACTTGTCAGCATCATACGCACCAATGGGATTCTTCGTAAACGTTAGCTATGCACCTTAGCGACGGCGAAGTAAAGCGCCCATTGATGTCAGATGTTGAAATTAAACAAGAGTTTGATTCCGTGGACGTAACCTTAACAACCAGATATGCACCAGTAATTTGCTGCGGAGAAACAATAGCGAAAATCACTAACTTAAACACAAGCTAATGGTTTAGCTTGACTTGAAAAGTCTGTTTGCTCCAGTCTTTTAAGTCTGGAACCGTAAAGCCGGAAAAGTTTGAATGTTTTTGTTGAGAGAGCGGACCAAAGATCAACAATCCAAGAGCTTTGAAATAACGATAACGCTTTAAAGCAACTTTTCACTAGTTAGAATCTTGTAGTTACTAATTAAGAGTGAACATGAGTTGTAATGACGACCCTTTAACCGCTTGTTTCTTTGGGTTCTGTTAACTTCATGGGCGATGGCGAAGGCTGTTAAGATTCGGGTGATAATTCTATCTCTCAAAAAAGGGCTGTTAACTTTCGGGTGATGAACACTTTAAGTTCACTCTCCACTGTTGGGTAATGTCGTTTGAACTAACGCTTTTTATGTAAAATACACTCTAGGCGGTTTCCCCATGGCAACCGTTGATTTAACGCGACCTTGCGACGCATGCGGAAAACAACCTGTAGGCGGTGGAACGCACTGCTTGAAATGCAACATCTACTTTTGCTTCGCATGTATGGTTGAACAAATCTATCTACAAAAAAAGTTACCGTTAACTTGCCCTATGTGCGGTGAAAAACTGAAATGACAAGGCTTAAGCTAAGTTCAAGGCATTAAAGAAAACATGGCAAAAAGAGTAACCGCTAAACAAAAGAAAGATGCCGAAAACATTAAGGCGATTCTTCAATTTGTGGCGGAGCAACCACGCACAAAACAAGAGCTAAAACAAAGATTTGTAAAATCGCGTACAACATAGCTTTATCTCTTGCCTGCGTTTTGAATCAACTTTTGTAGTAAACCATTAATTCAATTCTTGGCGCATTCCCGATTTCAGATTTAGTAAGAATGTAATCATAATTGGCTTTTTCGAGGATTTTCTTAGACGTTAAGTCTTCTAAAGCATCCTCAACTGTAAATGATGCGGTTTTCGGTTCTGTTGACTTATTGATGGATGGGTTTTTCTGTTAATTGCCGTGGGATATTTTTCTCGCTGTTTTAGTCATGTTAACTTTCGGATGGTAAAGCGAGTGTTTGTTGTATCATTCTGTGCCCACAAATCTTTATAACAATTTAGCGCTTACTGGTTAAAGTAGGACGGGACGGTTTTTTGGCTAAATGTCCTAATTGTGGAAAAGACATTTCAAAACCTGACAGATCACTCCAAAACAATGCTTTCTCTATTTTTGCTTACACTTGCGATGCATACGGAACATACTTTAAATCAACACACAGATAACGTATCTTTTTACCCAAACCGTTGGAGCATGAATTAATGCACGTGGCAAAATGGAAGCATATGGATGCACATGAAAAGTGAATCGCTGCAAGCTAGCCAAAAGTAACTTGTCACCTGAAAAAAATCAGATGAATAGTGAAAACATGATGAGTTTTTTCATAAAGCTTTAAGAGTAGTTCCACAATACAAGCATAGAGAGGAGCAGAGAAAGGAAAGGAGCGGATAGCATAGTTAATGTTCAAGCGAATCGTACTCAACAACCTTACAATCAAGTTGATTGTGAGCCGCATAACACGCTGATTCTCTCGCTCCAAAAAAATGAGACGAAATAATCAAGGCCAAGCCGCAAACAGCGGAACCTACACTCCTTGAGAAGCAAAGCAGGTTTGATGGGAGGTGAAAAAAATGAAAATAAATATTAAACACAGGAAAAGAACATACGCAATCCTCCTGACAGCGTTAATAGGGATCCTCGTGGTCTCCGCAATGGATTTGACACCGGTTGCCCGCGCCGACACAACAATAGCCGTCGGCAGTTACCCAGAGGGAGTTGCCTATGCAGCATCAAGCGGCGACATATACGTAACCAACTACATGTCCAATACGGTCTCCGTGATAAACACGGCAACCAACACAATCGTAGGAAATCCCATAACAGTCGGTACTAACCCTATGGGAGTCGCCTATGCACCTAACGGCGAAATATACGTCGCCAACGAGGGCTCTGGCACAGTCTCAGTGATAAACACAGCAACCAACACGGTTACCGGAACTATCTCGGAAGGCGGAAATCCTTATGCAGTTGCTTATGCGCCATCAAACGGTTACATATACGTGACCGACTGTGGTTCTAGCACAGTCGTTATGATAAACACGGCAACCAACACAATCGTAGGAAAGCCCATAACAGTAGGCAATTGGCCCTTTGGAGCCGCCTATGCACCATCAAACGGCTACATATACGTAACCAACAATTTCGACGGCACGGTCTCCGTGATAAACACGGCAACCAACACAATCGTAGGAAAGCCCATAACAGTCGGTACTAACCCTATTGGAGTCGCCTATGCATCATCAAATGGATACATATACGTCGCCAACGAGGGCTCTGGCACAGTCTCAGTGATAAACACAGCAACCAACACGGTTACCGGAACTATCTCGACCGGCGGTTGTCCTTATGGAGCTGCATATTCATCACCAACTGGCTACTTATACGTGACCAACCATCTCTCTGGCACAGTCGTCACGATAAACACGGCGACAAACACAGTTGCAGGAAATCCCATAGCAGTAGGCACGCACCCTACTGGAATTGCCTGTGCATCATCAAACAACGATATATACGTGACTAACGAGGGCGCTGGCACGGTCTATGACATTTCTTTTACTGGCACGCAGAACAACCTTCTCTCCGCAATGAGTTCAAATCTTCAAGCATCAGTCAATTCTCTAAGTAGCGCTCTCGCCTCAGACTTCAGCAGCCTATCGTCTGCCATCGCAAAGATCGGTACTACAGGTCCAACGGTTGAAACAAGCAACTGTGCCACCGTGGCAACCTCCGCCTCCTTTAGCACGGTTACCGCCTTTAGCACGACTGCGTCGAAGTGGAACCTCGTATCCTCAGCCGCCTCAACTCAAGAAGCCATCTCAGGATTCTCAGTGTCCTCAACCAGCGGAACCGTCACCAACGGAGTCCTCTACGTCAGCCTCACCAACACACCAACCTCAACATCATCCACCTACCAGATCCCAACCGGAAACCTCTACAACCAAGCCTCAGCTAACGGACAACTACGCTTCCCCTACAACGTTCCCAAAGGCTCCTCCATCTACGTCCAACTGGTCTCAACCACCACTGCAACCGTAACAGTCCAGCTCCAACTCATCAGCCTGCCGATAAACCCATAGTGAAAACAAAAAAAGAAAAATCAAGACTAACCTAAACCCTTTTTCCCTTACGCTTTTTCCAAGTTGGTTTTCCATTAGTCAAATTCAACTCAAGACCCGTCTAATTTTTACGCCGTTCGTTCGTACCTTCACTCAAAATAGCATGCGCTTAATGAGCTCATCAATAGATCAACAATCCACGAATTTTGAAATAACCAAAACGCCCTAAAGAAAATTTTCATTGATTAGCATCTTGCAGTTACTAATTAAGAGTGAACGTGAGTCGCAATACAATCCTTTGACCGCTTGTTTCTTTGGAAACTAAGCACAAGAATTTTTCAAATGTTAAGGAGCTTTTTTAGGTTTCATTAAGAAATCTGTTCCTAATAGTTTGCACTCTCGTTTATCTTACGCTGAATCGAGATAAATAGCATGCGCTAGCGAACCAAATAATTGACAAAAAACAAGCTCGCTTTTAAATCCGTTCGCAAAAAGCGAAATTTATCTAAAAATAGTCTGAAAAAACTCTGGCTTGCCTTCTTATCGGATTTTGGCTAGATAAATACCGCGCGACTACTGTTGCTTCTCTCTACTGTATCTGCAAACGGTTTATTTTAGCGGCACTTGGCTTTTCCATAAGATTGAAGGTACGTCATTCCTATTAGCCAACGTTCTGGTGATTAATCCTGCGTTCTCTGCGTCTGCCAGTTTTCCCATCAGCCAATCTTTATCTACCGCTTCGTTTGTAAGCTTCTGCAATTCGGTGAGTATGCCCTCGACAGTAGCCTTTCCGTGTTTTTGCGCGTTTCTTACCGCCATGATCAACTTTTGGTTTTGTTCCGGCAACTTCCTGCAAAGGTTAAGAAGCATCTTTTTGTCTCGCCTATTAGTGAAAACAACATACAAAATTAGAACTGCCAAGATTGCGGTGGCGGTGGCTGATAGAGCTAAACCGTTATAAGAAAGAGATAGGGCTACCACGCTCCAAGTTTGGATAGGCGTCCAGTAATTTTTGATGTCTTGTGCGAGAGGCATTAATTGGTTTTCAGCGGCGGTTACGTTTTGGGGGGATCCCAGGTACATAATCAAGCTTATCATGACGCTTTTCGTTTGTACTGTGCTTGCTGTGCTGTTTGTGTTAAATACCGCTGTTTCATACCAGTACAGGATGACTTGCGTGTCGTTTGAGTTTTTGTATTGGAAGGCAAAATACCGTGCCGAGATCGGGGGGTTAGTCTGCAGTTGGATGTCTCTTAGGTCGAGCTGGTTTACCTTTGCCGTGTTTCCTTCGCTTAGTGGGAAGTTAATGAGGCATGTCTCCCAACGGTGTTCGGATGTGGTGCTAGCCGCGATTTGTATAGATACCCAAATGCTTGAAACTGTAGCGTTGGCTGCAGTGTACTCATAGGCGAGAGCTGCTTCGTCGCCTGACTGTTGTTCAAAAGCCGTATCCCTGTATATGTAGTCTAGTGTATATCCTTGGATGTTTGGAAGCATAGAGTTTGTTGCATTTACCTTAGTGCCCGACGGAGTTTGAACCATGACCTCGGGTGGACCCTTTGTTAGAGCGAATATTGGCGCTTGGATAGATAAGAGCATAATCACGATTAAGATGACACCGAGTATTTTTGCGATATCACCAAAGTTTAGCTTAACTCTCGAGAGTTTGAGGAGCTTTCCACAGTTCAGGCAGAAAGGCTGGGCTGGTTTTGTTGGGACGGGGGTGCATGTTGGGCAGGGTGGGGTTGGTTTGGGTTTTTTGAAGACTTTGTCAGTTATCGTCAGCAGAACAAGGACTCCGATAAACATCAGCACTGTTGCGCCAATGTCATGGAAAAATGTGAGCGCCAAGTCTTCGCCAAAGTTGTACGCTATCCCGAGGACAGACTGTTACGCGGATTATGTTTAGCGCCATAATCAAAGGAATACCCATTATGAGAATGGCAATTTTGTTCCACACACTGCCCCTTGTTATGTAGGCTATGAACACTGCGAAAATAGTGAAGCCTATGATACTGTAGATACCTGAGCACGCCACATCCACGTTAAAAGGCAGACTTGTATGATTCGGAGTTAAAATTGTTATTACCGGACCCGCAGTGCTTGAAGAAAGTGATGCATGAAGACCGAACACGTTTGCGAGGCCATTTGATGCAGAGGCGCTCAGGTTTGCGAGCCAGGACCCAAAGCCGTAAAGAATTTCATCGGGAGGCGGCGTGAGGAAGAAAAGGAATGCTATGGGGAAAAGCAGCTGCTTTAACGTTTGAACGTCGAATAGTATAAGCACCAGTCCTGCGGCTAGAAAAGGCAAGGTTAGCATGTGATATTCAATTGGCGTGAAACTGTAGCTTCCATACCAGTACGCAAATATAGCGGCAGCGCATAACGATATGCCTGCCTAGGATTGAAAGGTATTTTTGAAATCCGCTTGCTCCTATTTGACTGGTCTGGAGACTGGCGTAAACCATTTTCCTTTTTCTGTAAATCAGGTACCCGAAAAGGAATGGTATAGCTAAAATGTGGTAAGTTGCCTCGTTGGTTAAGGCGCCCGTGAAAACCATGGTTAAGTCTTGCTGGTACAGCGCAATGACCGCAATGGCTATAACTGAGAATTTCACTGCGGCAGCTAACCAACGCTGATTCAACTCTGCAGCTATCTTCGCCGTGAGGGAGACTTTGGTTTCTTGCATGTTGCCCACACAATCAATTGTCAAACGCTTAGTACATCAACTGATTTATGCTTAACGTTTTTCCACTAACTATTACTCCAAACTGGGTTCAAGCAGAAAATTTTGGAGACGAAATTTCCGAGGAGACGATTTTCGGTGAAAAAGCAAAAGTAAGGCGACTTAGAAAAAGCTCAATTTTTTAACTTTTTAGCGTTGCCATGATTTTCTCTATGATGTTCAAGAAAGTGTTTGTTAGTTTTCCAACTGTTCCAAAGCCACTAGTCATGTCTCTCAAATTTTTGATGTCAGCCATGTTAATGGATTTAGTCAGAATGGCAGCTGGAACGATAATAATTACAAAGATGATTAAGCCAATGATTAGCTCAACCCAACTGGAAAAGTTTAGCAGCGAAACTACCCCAAAAGTTGCAAAGCCTGCAACGGCTGATGAAAGCATTATTCTTCCAGAGGACGCCCAATCAACCGTGACCCCGTAAGTTTTTTTAACGAAACTTAACCCGAAGAGTGTGCTCGGTACGCTCGCTATCAGCGTTGCAACAATTAGGCCTAGAACGCCAAAGTACATTATCGCAAAGTAACCGAATATGAAGGCGATTGCTCCTGCCAGTACTGCCATCTTTAAAGCGTAACCATTTTGTCCTTGAGCCCATAAGAAGGGACGCAGGCTTAGGTTTCCAAACGCGGTATATAAATACTGAATCGCTAGCAAGGCAAGAAAAAGCGCCGCACTGGTGTATGTGGCTCCGAAGATTGTTGTAACGCCCGGTTTAGCTAGACACATGACTAAAGCTGTGATCGGCACTACTATGAGGGAGGCGTATTTGACTGAGTACTTGAAAGCGTTTTGAAGCCCTTCTTTTTCTTTTTGTGCATCAAATTTTGAGAACGCTGGAAATACCATTGTTGTGATTGGAGTAGCAAAGAAGGTTATGAGGACAACAAAGTTGACAGCTATGCCATAGTTTCCGATCATCACGTTACTGGTTTTATAATGTATTGGCAGCAGGAAGGTAAAGAACTGCGGATAAAGATTCAATATGATTGTGGCAAACGAGAGAGGTAAACAGTAGGTTATCATTGCTGTCAAGTAAGCGTTTATGTGGTGCTTGTGGGAAAATGGTTTAGGTAGACGCCTGTAGATAGTCCAGATTAACGCTATGCCAATTAAGCCTGCTATAAATGTTCCAGCAGTAAAGCCTACGGTGGCTCCAGGAGCGCCTAAACCTATAATTACAAGACCGATTATTAAGGCTGTTTTGAAGATGCTTTGGCATATAATCATTATGCTGTTAGGTGACATCTTTTCGTAGC
Organism: Candidatus Bathyarchaeota archaeon; assembly: GCA_963768345.1. Classification (GTDB taxonomy): domain Archaea; phylum Thermoproteota; class Bathyarchaeia; order Bathyarchaeales; family Bathycorpusculaceae; genus Bathycorpusculum. Next base: position 854,884 of record CAVYHL010000005.1, read on the forward strand.
CTGTGAAGGCTGCTGTGGCTGCGTTTACTAACCCAGTTGCCAATATGGAGAAAGATGCAATTTCGATGTATGGCGCTATGGAGGGGCGGTTAAAGACGCTGCTGGCAATGAAATTTGCTAATAGAAACGAAAGGATTGAAAGCGTTAAGCCTGCCACTAATTCGAAAATCACGCCAGATAAGAATACGCTTCTGACTTCATCCATCCTTCCTTCAGCGCGGAATTGTGCCGTAAACTTTACCATTGCAGAGTTTACCGCGAAATCCCTGAATATACCTATGAAGAGAGGAGCAGCAAGAATAACAGTGTATAATCCATATTGGTCAGGGCCTAGCAGCCGAGCGATAAATATCATGCCTATTGACATTATCACTGTTGAGACTACAAGTCCCCATAGCATGTCAAAACTGCCTTTAGCCGAAACCTTCGCCATCTCTGCAGCTTTAGTCACGAAAGTACACCCAATCGCTCACAAATTTTAAATCAACAGTTTTTTATAAGGTAAGAGAATGCGAGCAAAGAAAAACAATAATTTTCCGTTTAGTAGCGTGCACTCGGTCAATCTTGCATAAAATGAATTGGCTTTTTTTCCAAAAAAGAGGCAAATTTGTTTCTTTACCTTGGTTGGGGTTTTGTACGGTCGCGTTTGAATGCGTTGAATCCAACTAATGCGGCTATAGCCGCAACAAAAGCAATTATTGGTGGTTCGTCAGAAAGGGTGATAAACTAAGTTGGCTTAATAATTACGTTTTAATTCCTATCCGAGCCGCTGAGTCTATTCTGTTAAGAAGCATAGTAATTTTATTGTTTTTAAAATATTCGTCTGTTGCTTTTCTTTGACCTACCCAATAACCACCGTTCTCAAAAGTAGGATTGAACCCCTTTTCTTTTTCTTCTTCGCCCATGTTTAGCGCGCGCGCTAAGAAAGAAAAGCGCAAAACCGTAATAAATGTGATACTTCATCGAACTGGAGGCATTGCTGGTCCCCATCTTTTGAGTTGTGCTATACTTGGTCTTATCTTTTCCCATTCTCTCCGACGGATAATTTGGAGAATACCCCTAAATAATTTGAAGATAAATACGATATAATATCCCATAAATGCAAAAAAACATATTGGTATGCCGCAATTTTTACGAAATAGTCTGTAGACATACTTACTTTCTAGTCGTCCTGCTTTCTTGGTAATCAACTCTGCTGTTTCACTGTACTGAGGGACCTTGGCCCTGCTCGCGCCTACCTTGTGCCAGACATTTGATTTGGGGACGTAGAGGATCTTGAACCCAGCTTTCTTTGCTCTATGGCAGTAATCATATTCCTCAAGTCCAAAGAAGAAGTAAGGATCCATAAATGATATTTTCTCTAATACAACTCTTTTGATTAAAAAGGAAGTTCCAAACAAAAAGTCTCGCTCAGTTATCTCATCATACTGACCACGATCTTCTTTGTTGCCATAAACCAGTATGAGCCCAGCCCACCAAATTATTTTGCCACCAGTGGCTTGGATAACATTAGGTCGATAGTAGAAGTATATCTTTGGCCCTAACAATCCAATCGATGGGGAACTCCCAGCAACTCGGATCAGTTCAGTTAAGAAATTCGGATCTACAATAGTGTCATTATTCAATAGAAGGAAATAGTCTGTATTCATTCTTGATGCATATTTTATACCTATATTGTTGCCTTCAGGAAAACCATAATTTTTTTCGTTCTTTATGATTACTAGCTCCCTATTTAGAGATGAATTAGGAATGTCTTTTCCGAGCAGTTCTTCAGCCTCTATTTCTTCTCTCGTATACTGCGTGACCTTTATTGGCTTGTTGTCAAGCTTATACTTGAAAAAGTCTGATTCTATAGTTAGTTTACCAGCGCAATATTCTGTTATCTTTTCTAAGGATTCGTCGCTTGAACCGTTATCGACTATGATGACGTGATAGGTTGGGTAATTTATTTGATACAGAGACTCTAAACATTCAATTGTGTCTTGCCAACCGTTCCAGTTGAGTATTATTATTCCTACTTTAGGAAAAGACATGTTTCCGCTTCTAAATCTTGAATATTCGCTTTATGCGACCGCCTTTTTTAGGTTTAACAATTATTACTATTTTACAACCTTCTGCCTTAAGAATCTAGGCACGCGCTAGCCGTAGTCACGAATTTCCACCATACCGCTGTCAAGTTGTAAGTTAACAGTTGTTCGTAAGGTAACCTTATTGATTTTCTTTTTTTTGCAGACCAAAAAAAACTAAAACTTTTGACATCATGTTTTGATTTGCCTTTGCTAAAGCTTTTTTCGACGAGCTTAGCTTGAGACATGCGATTTAACAATCACTGTAAATGCCTTTCTTTATGGCAGAAAGTTTACTAAAAATAAGTACAATTTTAGAAGATTTTATTAGCCAATAATGAGAGGTTGATATATAGATTCTATAGTTTGAAAAAGGCTCAATAGATTATTTGGATATCCCTAATATGCACCGAAAGCTAATTTTACTACTGGTGAAAAAAGTGGGATTAAAAGGTCATTGTAACTTCATTTCTAAACCGCTCAAGAAACGTCCCAACCATATCTTACTCGGCGTAAGTCTACCTGGCATTGTCATCCTCTTTGGCTTAGGATGGCTACTCAACACATGCAATAAGCAGACTCCCGTGGTAAGATAGACACCTTTAGGGCGTCAGAGCCTTTACTATGCACCAAACGTTTTGGCTAATAGTAACGCTAATCAAGAAACTAAATTTCCGAAGCTTTGCTAATATGGCAAACCAAAAAATTCTTTGATAGCTGAAAGAAAAACTGACTTCAAAAAACCAGGTAACAACTATTTTTATTAAGTTACTTGGGCTCAAGTAGGTTGATATTTTTGGTTTTGCTGTTAGTTTGGTACTCTCGTAACACCGCTGCCGTAGCAAAAAGGACAGTTAAAACGAGCAGACTTAGGGTAACTGGGGTTATCTGTATGCCCCAAGGTGTATAGTTTAGGCTCAAGAGTGCTACTACGGTAAGCGCTATGCTTATTCCAAGGCTTAATACTGCACGTTCAATTGGAATCATATTATGGGAAGAGTTTGTTCTGGAATCTTTAAGGGGATATAGCAAGTTTATGAAAGCAAAACCTGGAAGGAACAGAACGTAAGGGATCCCTAAAGCTTGCCTGACATAAGCGACTGGGTAAAAGTTTTCAGGTATCGTAAACACACTTATTGCGGTTACGATTGCAAGAATTATTGTTAACCAGTACCATGCTGATTTAGTGGAAAAAAAGTATTGACGTACGCTTGTGGGTTTTACATTCGCGTTGTCTTCAAAGTGAACTTTGTTTTGTTCCTCTATTTTTAGTATTAGGCTAACTATTTCTTTTTCAGATAGCGCATATTTTTGCTGTACGAGTTCAACTAGTTGACCTGTTGTTTTGGGTTTTTGAACCTTTATTGTTTCAATTATAAAATCTTCTATCGCATTGCTTTCGCTTTTATCAGTAACCATTTGTTCATCTTCCTTACGCATACGTAATTAATCTGATTGCTACACTTATCAGAAAAAGAAACATTACGACAACTGCAACGCGCTGAATTTTTTTGGTACTTAATATTATCTTGGTTTGCCCGTAGTACACTGAGCTGAGTTCTGCTGTTATAAGAAGAACTATAGCGCCTATGGCAAACATCAGGCTTACATCAGTAAATGAAATAGGGGGAAATTGCATGGTTTATTGCTCCAAAATCTTATATTGAATAAGCATGTTTTGCCCACCTTTGCATTCTTCACGCATTATAGCTATTCCTTTTCCTGTTACCTTAGCTAATGCACATGCAAGGGAGCTACTTAGCAGGCAGCCAACTGCATCATGGGCAACGCTAAATTTTTGTGATTGCTCGCAGTCTTCCATGAAAAATGTGCCTTTGATATCAAAGGTAACGTCTGCATTTTCTATTTTGACGGATGCTTTTTGTGCTATGCCTAAATCTTCAAAGAGGATCTTGGGGAATTTATTCTGAACAAATGACAGGTCAATTGTTAGGAATGAGATACCGAGTTCTTTTTCAAAATATCGGCATAGATCGGCACCTGGGGGCGTTAAGAATAAGCCGTCGCTGCTGCTATTTAGCAGTTGGTTTTGCTTTTCTGCGTCTGGGGCAGGTTGGTTTTCAGTTGATTTTGGGATAAGTACAAGAGAGGATTCAACTTCTTTCAATTGTTTTGGGGGCAGGTAGATTCCTTTTCCAGTAAAGGAGTGTTCTGACATTGTTCTTTGGATGTTGCTCATAAGGACTGATGATGAAACTAGGAGGTATCTGAATGGAACATGCTTGATTGGCGTTATGTACCTAAGTATTAATCCCCAAAAGATTAGGGCGAGCCCTATTAAAGCTGTAATTGATGATGTATAGATTATGGAAACTGCTATTGAAAGAAAGCCAAACAGAATAACCAGGTACGGAATGAAATTATAGTTTAGCACACTCATTTTTGATGAAGTCTTTGATTGCATCCAAGAGCACCTTTTTTGTATTATTGAAATTAATAGGCTAATAAATCCTCTTAATTGGTAATATAGCTTTTTTGTGAGACAACCCGTTAAGCAAAATTAGCTTCGGTCTTCAATAAGCAAATGAACATTGTATGACTTGTTTTACGGATACGTCAAGCTATTTGTTCTGATGGAACTTGGGTAATTTAAGTTGAATCGTGTATTTGTGTAGGTCGCAATGACACATATCTTAATAAACAAGATATCTTAATAAACAGGATTATCGGATGCTTTTAACATAGGAAGCTTGTGTCTAATGAGACGCAAAGTAGGTGGAATTAAAAGAAACAAATGTTTTATACGTTTAGTTCCAATGGTTCTTGCAATGATAGCAATCGTAATACTACCTAACTTTACGTGCCTTGCATCTGCCGCCGGAACAACGAAAACAGCTGTTTTAACTATAAGTTCTGTTGGAACAATAGTATCCACAAATACTCAATCACAAGCTATGATTGAATGGAGTATATCACCAAACAAAATCCTAAATGTCACAAATGTTGCTTATGCAATAAACGTGACAAAATACATCGGCTGTAGCGCAGTTTCTCTCGTAATAAGCGTTAACGACCTCTCAAATATACCAACCATCGCCTCGTATGTCCAACAATATCAAGCAAACGGGCTCATAGTTTGGATCAACATCGGCTCAAATAGACTACTTGTGCCATCTGACATATCAAGCCTCTGTCAACTTCCCATAACAGGGGTTAATGTCGATATTTTCGGAACATACACAGAGGCGCAGCAAGAAAGCTGTATAATCGCTTTATGCACCCAAGCTCAGTCAGAAGGCAAGCAATTTTCGTATTATGACGGAGACGGATTAAGTAATGTGAATGCAACGCTGGCCGCTTCTTATGGTATGACAGTTGCTGCTTGGTACACAGGACTTTGGAAGCCTGGCACATGGCACCTCCCGAGCGTGTGGGCTTATGAATGCGTATATAATGAGACCGTAACTACTATTGGGACTTCGAATAATTGGCAGACTTATGGAACTGTAGGCAGTTCAATAGTTGAATATACAACACCTGCCAACATAGCGTACTTCTATCAGTCTTTGCAGAGTCACGCGACGCCAATGCCCAATACAATTGTTTGGTGGATGACCACATGCAATCACAATCCAACCCAAGAACAGATATCGGCAATGAAACAGATAACGTCAGAATATCTCAGCCAAGGCTAACAGCCCTGCCTTTTTTGGTTAAGTATACGTATTGATATTTCAAGTATCGACTATTTGGTCTAAAGCTTTTTCCACATTTAAGGAACATATCTTGTTACGGATGGACTACTCTTCTCCCTCTATTTTCTCGTGACTATTTATTTTGCAACGAATTTGTGTATGTTTGCATACTGGGATTGTCATATATTAAGTTGTAATTCGTGTTATTTTGCAAAAATTGCTGAGCTTGGGAAAATGTATTATTAGTCGGACCCTCTGAAACGGTAATGCTTCCAAGCGCCGATGCACATAAAGTTACAATTGGTGTCGACTCGAGATTTTCTATAGCATAAGTATTGTGTTCTGACACAAGAGAGAATTGTTTGGTAAAGTTAGTGAAAAAGGGCATTGTTTGGGAATTCTCAATTAGGATTCCTGAATGGTTTGGTGTATATTGAGCGACAAACATAAAGCCAGAATATTGTGACTGCGTAGTGACTTGGGCTGCCTCTCCATAATAGTAAGCTAGAAGGCTAAGTGGGGCAAGCATAAGGAGGCTTATAATAAAGAAAACTTTGACGTGCGTTTTGTTAAGTTTTGCCCGGAAAATTATGAGAACTGCTAAGGGTATCGCGAGGGTTCCAGCTCTAGGAAGAATACTGGTGCCAAAGCTAGTAATTGCTAAGAGGACAACAAGTAAAAGAGTCGCGAGGAATGCGAGCGTAAGCCAGTCTGCTTTCCTTTTAATAAATCCTCTTAACCCAATTAAAGACGCTGGCACAATAAAGCTAATAAGTACTGCCCACCGAAAAGCGGTAACGGCAAAGGGAGAATATTGAAACTTTGTAACAAGGGATTGAGTTAACTGATGTCCTGCAAACCTAGTGGAGATACTGGTCCAAGCCTCCCTTCCGAGGCTAACCAAGTTATCGAAAGCAAGATTGCCGACAAACATTGTCCAAGATAGATAGACAATCAGTGGAAAAACCATCAAGATAGGTCTACTATATTCTCCTTTCTTAACAAAAAAGTACAGCGCTAACGGGAGTAACGCAAACAGTGAAACGAATAGTGGGAATATTGGATGCGATAGAGCATAGATAATGCATAGGAAGAAAGTTATCGATATAAATCGACGGTCCCTGCTTCTATGAAGCACTAGAAAAAGAATTAAAGGAAACAGGCTGACAGAGAGCGCCAGAGGGGAGTAATGGTTAACAAACTGGATTACATTTGCTGCAATAGCGACGATGGCAGCTAGGTAGGCTTTCAGAGGCGATTTTGTAGCCATTAAAGCAAGCAGGTAAAAGCCCAAAGACCAAATGATTGTGATCAAAGCGGGGAAGATTAACAGAATGGTCAACGGATCGATACCGGTAACATATCTTAAGGCTACGCCAAGAAGGAAAACGGCTGGATACTGTAAGTAGGAAGCGCTCGATGGCAAAGTTGCTAAGTTGAAATGACCGTTATTTATCACGAAAGCACTTGTGGACCAATGCCAATATGCATCAGGTCTTCTGGGTAATACATCTGCGAGCCCAGGAACAAACCATATTACCAAAGCGAGTAGCAGTAAAGCTATCAAATGATATTTCTTATCACGTGAAAAGCCTGCCAGTATTGCGCCTGTCGTCACTGAGAAAAAGCCTAACCAAAAATACCAAGGCGCATAACTCATTAAACCAAATTCTGCATTAGGCCCGATAGTAACATTTCTAATTGCCAGCATTGAGGCTATACATATGATTGTGCCGCCTACCAATAAGCTAAGGCACAGTAGGTTACGTCTAGCCTGATTTATCATGTCTCGCACCGTACAGAGCCAAGCTTTTTAGCGACGATTTATCATTAGAAGCCCATATGGGCATCAATTATTTCCCAAATATCCAGAAGATAATCCTTAGTCTCTAACCAAGCATTAAAGTCCAGTTGTCGCCCAGAAACCGCATTCTTCTCAAGCAAACGCATAGCTGTTTGCAAATAATCGTGGTTTATTCCTGTTTTTTCAAGACTCGCAAGAAGAAGAATTGCGGAAGTATACAAGCGAGCCGTAGCAGATTTTGAACTGAGAAACGGCGATATGTACACCTTTTTTTTATACAAAAAACCAAGCACTATACATTGAAAATTATGTATAACCGATAATGGTTCATTCAAAAAATAACAAACTGTCAACTCTTTGAAGTCAGCTCTCTCAGAAAGAGAGGGGTTCCTGCGAAGTATCATCAGCCATAAACGCAAAATATGTGACCGCGCCTTAAACCATAAATCAACAGTATCAGGGTTTGCCGAATAAACTTCGTTTATCGATTGGATAATGTCCTTTCCGAAGTTGTCTAAATTGTCTCCTGATTCATTCAAAGAGTTTATTATTTGTTGAGGATTTATTTTTGATTTAGAAAGCGTAAGAAGACAATAAACTTCGGCGCAACCTATGAGAACTTTTCGCTCGCAATGTAGAACCTTTTTCTTGTTCTCTGACGAGTTGGATTGCATAGAGTTTTCGATAAGCTCTTTGGTAAGAAAAGAAATGTAGGAAAGAATCGCATGCTCGGTAACGCAGAAAATTTTAGTTTTGAGCTTTGACTTTACATCTTCGCCCCACAAAACAACAGCATACTCTGAAATTTTGAATAAAAAATAATTAGTTTGACAAGACCTAACATTAAAGTCTGGTAACGGGTTAATACTAACATTGATACTATACTTCTCTTGGAGAGCTACCTCAGATTTTTTCAAACGCTTATAATAAATGGGAAGAAGGGCTGTATTCATGACTACTACAATATCAAAGTCGCCAATCTCGCTATCATAGTTGCCAATAGCGTTTCCACCTATAAGTAGAATCGATCGAATAGAGGGAACGTTAGAGCGGATCTCTGTGCAGATAGCGTCAAGTATTTCGTTAGTTTTAATCAATGATTAAGAACCGACCGTCCTTCACACGTTTCTGGAACAGCTATACCCATAGCGTCTAGCATAGTAGGCATGATATCGACAATGTTAACCTTCTTGACATCTGGATTTATCTCGGCAGTTTCAGATTTGAAAGAGAACATCCCATGCTGATGAGCATACATTGGGTGATACGCATGCATAGCCTTAGGTCTTACTAAAGAGATGAAATTCGGAAACAAACTGTACGGGGGATCAACTAAGAAAACGTCATCACCATACAGGCGGTTACTAAAATTTATGTGCAATTCATGAATTTGCTCTTTAGAGAGAAATGAGCCGACATGATAACTTTCTAGCAGCTGCCTAATCTTCCCTTTAATGCTTGAGTTAAGATACCAAAAATGGATGATGGTTGAATCAAGAAAACAAACGAACTCTTTGCCAAAGGATTTGTCTTTTAACAAGAAATCAAAGTTCGCATTTTTATCACTTTCAGTGATTCCGTGATCCGAAAAAACAATTGTATCGACAGTTTCTTTGGAAAGCGCTGAAACGTTCTTCGTTATCTTTTTGGTGACATCATCTATAAAATGCAAATACTTCGAATATATTGGATTGTTAAGACCGAATCGGTGTGCAGCGTAATCCAGATAATGAATATCGTATACCACAAGTTCATTGGACGAAAGCGGGGATTCCAATTTAAACAGGTTTTCGAAAGCCAAGTGAGCCGAATTTATATACCTAAATTTAGCGTTTCGCTCTTCAAACAGGTCGAAAACTGTCGGCACCTTAAGCCGGGAGCCGAAAAAGGGTTCTCCGTTAAGACTCAAATCGAAAAAGCGAGACTGAGCTATTGGCATATTGTATATGTCTATCCCGTGATAACCATAAACGAAATCTAAAAGTTTGCATAAGGTTTTGCCTATAACCATTTTCGGAAGCCGTCTAGCATAAAAATTTGGAGCTTTATCAAGGAAGCTTAAGGGTGCTAGTGCTTTGTAGGGAGAATTGTCAGGTCTATAACAGCACTTTATCCAATAACCATGTGTCTCTGGGTATGTTCCCGAAAAGATTGATGCCCTTGCACCATCACTATATCCAAGTATTGTCTTCATAGGGAGCGTTTTACCCAAAGAATTAATAAATGGTGTATTCAAGGGTGAAACAAAATCGGGTCTAAGCGCATCTACTAGCACCATTAATAGCACTTATCAATGTCACTCCTTAGTTAACCCTCTTCATCCAGTACTTCGGTATAAATATCTGAAAGTTGGGAAGCAACTGACCGCCATGAAAAACCTTTTGCAAAGGCCTTAGAGTTAGATTTCATCGAGGCTCTTAAATTATCGTTCTGCAGAATAGTAAGGACTTTCTCTGCAATCTCATCCGAGGTCCTTTTTTCTAACACTAAGCCTGTTTCTCCATTTTTAACTAGGTCTTTTAAGCCTCCGCAATTGTTTGCCACAACTGGTACTCCTGCAGCTTGTGCCTCGAGAGCTACTATTCCAAAGGATTCATAATCTGAGGGCACAACACAGACGTCAGCTATGCTAAGTGCCTGAAACTTCAGACTCTCTGGGGCATCTTCGAAAAATATAACTCTCTTCTCCAAGTGATATTCACTTACCAAACGCTTGCATTCAGACATAAGCCCGTAGTCTTTTCCTAGCATGATTAAAAACGTATCGTTATATTTATCCAAAACTTTTTTGAAGGCTTGCACAACCATGTCGGGCCTTTTGTAATCTATAAATCTTCCAATGTACAAAACTATTTTTTGGGGATTGCCAAGTAGTTCCCGAAGATCTTTGGCTGGAGGCAAACTGGCAAACTTATCATAATCTAAGCCTAATGGAACCACTTTAATTTTATTTGGCGGAATATTAAACAACTGGATATAATCGTTCATATATTCTTTATTAGCCCCTATTAGCCTCGATGCTTGATTAAAGATTGCGCGACCAATGGAAAAGCGGTACAAATTGTCCCAAGCTCTTAATGGAAAGTTCATGTAATCGAGTTTAAGTTTATCGTGGCCGGTATATACAAACGGTATTTTATTTCTAAGTTGAGCAAACGCCGTAAATTCATTGTTACTGAAACGGTATGTATGAGTATTTATTATGTCGAAGTTGACAGAGTTTGCTAGCAGCCAACTAAGCATTTTTGGCGACCAATAAAACGAAAAGAACTGAAGTTTGGATTCAAATCGGAGAATTCTAACGCCATTAACATATTCTTCTTCCAAAAGCGTGCATTTTTTTGGGGTACTCACTAGAAGTGGCTTTTGGTAAGTTATCCCGAATCCGCAATCTCTTGGGTCAATAGAGTTGAAAACTACCAAGGTTACGTTGTGTCCCAGCTTAGCAAGCTCCTCAGATATCCTAGCAGTATAAAGCTCAACACCGCCTTTAGCAGGCAACGTCCTTTCAGCAACTTGAAGTATATTCATTGAAAGCCGCCGAGTTCCAGTTTATTCCTTCGTTTCTTCAATTTTAGCTGTTCATCGTTACATAACAAGCGCGAAAATTTGGAGACGCTTCCAAAAAGAAGCAAAAAAGCTTCCATGAGAGGTTAATGCTTATAAGGAGTACTTCCAGGGAAGAACTAAGAATGTTCAATAGGATTTGAATGCTGATTTTCAAATTATAGGTGATCGACCAATCTTTCTTTGCTCAACAGAGTAGCGGTAAATACTACGGGCAGCGCTCATTAAATGTTCAATTCGCCAGTTGTAAGTTATAATTTAGTCTTTGTTCCATTGTTATACGCAACATAATCAAGTTGCTGCAAGTCTTATCCAGAAATAAACTGACCTATCTTGAAATTGAAATGAGCCTGTGTTTGGGTTAAGAGACCACAACTCAAAGAAGACCTCGTAGTAGTACCCTTGGTTTTTAGTATCATAAATGGCTTTTAGGTTTACAGTGGAAGTTGAGTTCATAATTGAGATTGTTCCTAGTACCATCTCGTTTTTAACGACCGAAATATTGGATATTGAGAAATCAACTGGTGTTTGCCAAGATCCTTCGTTTCCAATAAATTCTCGGTACTGATAAACAGGTTGTAATGAACTTGATGTGTCACTTGTTTCATTTGGGAAAGATTGTGACTGGTTCCTCAACTTAGCGTCCACAAGGTAATATTGCGATTCGCCCATGTGATTGCCTACACCTAAGTAGATTGTGTAAGTTTGGTTTGGCAAAACATTGTAAGGTATGTTTGAAGTTGTTTGTTGCGGTCCGAGAAGGTAAAGCTCTGAATATCTTTCTGATCCTGGAATAACTATGAGTGTACCCAGTACTGGGGTAGCAAGAATTAGGATGCCGACCAATCCTATCGCAACTAACAAAATCTTGTAATGATTAAGATTCATTCATGCACACCATTGGCAGGCTTCGACTTCAGCATTTTCTCGATATATGTACCCTTAACTTTTCGCCATATCAAAAATATCAAAAGCACAAAAACTACTGATCCCCCGACAAAAAACGTCAAAATTAGTTCAAAATTATTTTGGGCCGCACTAGCGCTTTTGCTTTTTAAAGCTAATGCTTGACTTTGCACGCTTTGGGCAATGTTACTGGCTTGATTCGCCTTTGTATCTGCAGTTGCATTATTTCCATTGTTATAAGCGGTCTCTGCCTCTGTTAGAAACGATTCAGCTGTGTTAAGTTGCGTTAATAGGCTTGATACGTTGCCGCCTGCTTTTTCTGCATCTAAAACAGCGTTGAACGCTTGTCCAACGGCTGTGTTGGCTGCCTGAAGATTGGGTTCCGTTTGGGCGGAAGCATAATGCCCATTGCAAAGGCAGGAACCAAGCGCCAAAAAGACGAACAAAGTGGCCGCGAGAAGTTTCAAGCGGTTGTTAATTTGTTATCACTCACCAATCTAATTTTCTACTTTCATTACCCGATTTGAGTTGGCTGCTAGGTATGGTTTGCCAGCAGAGTGGAACCTAATGAATCTCCCTCTGGCGAGAGCAGATAAGAAACATTAAAGCTCTTAACTGCTGAACATGCCCTTTATCCATCCCTCAGTTACCAACCCTTTCAAGTTTACCCTAATAAACAGTGAGGAAAATACGCTAGTTTTATGGGTTAGTGAAAGGCAAGAAGAATCTAGCGGTCATGCTAGGAAATTAAAGGGTCAAATCACTTCAAAAAAAAACGAAAAGGAGGGCCAAGCGCAAAATAAATTCGAATGCGAAACGATTTTCCTAATATGTTGTTTCTAGCACTATGCGTTTTAAGATTTCTGCGCCGTGTTTTACGCCTAGTTTCTTTTCGCCGAGTCTTTCGCGGTATCTGATTGGTATTTCCTCTATTCCGAAGCCTTTGCGTTCGCAACGGTGATTGAGTTCTACCTCTAGGTCGAATCCTTTAGATTTTACTTCCCAGCCTCTCAGAATTTCAGCTCGCACGACGCGCAGTCCAGTTAAGGGGTCAACTAATTGTACGCCGTTTAGGAAGTTATGAGTGAAAGCTATCAGTCTGTTTCCTAAGTAAAACACGTTGTACAAGGCTCGTGAATCCAGATCGTTTGTAAATCTGTTGCCGCAGACCATTCCGACTCCTGGATTCTGCTGCAAAATGCGGATCATCAGGGGGATGTACCCGGCTGGGTAGGTGTAGTCAGCATCAGTGACTACAACAAATTCAACGTCTGGGGCAATGCTTTTTATGCCTTTGGCAAACGCGTCTCCTTTGCCCTTGCCATCCTGCAGAACAATGTCAGCGCCAAAAACTTTGGCCACTGCAACCGTGCGGTCAGTACTTTTTCCGTCAATCACTAAAAACTTCGCTGATGCCAAGTACTTTTTGAGCTCCGCTAATGTGGGTCCGATTCCTTCTTCCTCGTTCAACGCGGCAATAATCACCTGCGTAGAAGGAGTACTTCGCAATTCACCGTTTCCCAATATGTCCCCTCTCTAAGCCGTTAACTCGTTAATGAAACGCTTATTTAAAACGATATGGAAATCTGCACAATATGTCAATGCCGTAGCATACCTGTTCTCTCTTCAGAGAATCAGTTTTTAGTCGCGGGTTAAATATGAACTCAATTGCTAATGGCATAAAGTAAACTCCGATTTCCCAAAAAAAATTCGAAAAAATGGGGAAAAAAATTGACTTAGTTTTTCTTGCGTTTGTATTGGAATATTCCGAACGCTGCTAGACCTGCGCCTAATGCTGCTAATGCACCGATGACGCTTTCAGGTAAGACGAAGATTGAGGCGACTGCGATATTTAACGTTACACCGTTGATGTCAGCCTGGTAAATACCTGGGGCCAGACCACCGACAATTGTGTAAACACCGCTTCCAGATACGGCAACGTTTTGGAATATCCAGCTTGACGTTGTCGTGTCATATAGAGATAGCGTGCCAGAATGGCCTGATTGTACGACATAGTCGAGGTATATGGTTTGACCTGGATTAAATTGCAGTGTTGCGGCGCCGCCGAAAGCAGGTCCTGAACTTGAAGCCCATATTTGGGCAACATTTGCGGGAGGAGCGGGAGGAGCAACAGCGTGGGCAAAGGTGGCGACTGCGGCGAAAGCAAGTAAGGCAACGAGGCTTAGCATAACTATTGTTTTAATTTTCATTTATTTCTCTCCTTTCTCTTTTAATGAGTTGGTTGTTATATTAGCTTTAACTTGCTTATAAATTATTATGGAAACCCGTGTCATATGTTCTCTAGGGCATGTTAAAAAATCTGGAAAACTAGTGTTTCGCTCGTTTGCGCAATATGATTATTACGAGAATTATGGCTATAATTACGACCACGGCGACCACGAGTATACTTACAATTTCAGCCCAAAATATTCCTGGTGCATTCTTAGGTGCCAAGTTCGCTGTGAACGTTTCGCTTGCTGGAATAGCAAAGGCCGCGTTATCGTAGACTTTGACACCATTCACTACGATGGATATATGGTAAATTCTCGCTGCCACCAAATCGTTGAAGAATGCAATGCCAGAGGAATTGAGTGAAACACTGGTAGCGCCTACTGTTACAACGCCGTCAGTTACTGGGGTAGTGCCATTTACGACGTAAACAGCCAAACTTAAAGATGAGCCTGGAACTGGCGTGGGTTTGGCAGTGCTATATGTAGGTGACGCGGACGAAAAAGTGATTGGTGTGGGTTCTGGCGGGAAGAAAATCACGCCTTTGGTAGGCGCTGGCGTTGGTGAGCTATTAGGGGAAACTGTCGGAGAAGTCGTTGGAGAAGATGTCGGCGACGTAGAGGGACTTGCAGATGGTGTTGCAGATGGACCTCCGGTAAGAACTATTTGGTCTAGGTAAAGTGTGGAAGGCGCTGGGTTGCCAAAGGAAAATTCCATTGCATAAATATTGGATAGGTCAACGCTGCCAGATGCGAAGACAGTTGCAAAATCTAACGTGAACTGCTGCCAACCGACGAAATTGTCTTTGATTATGTCGAGATAATAGTGGTAGTTTTTGTCAAAGACGACGAAGTATATGTATCCATTTGAGTTTGAGCCGTACAGCCAGAAGGATATGCCGCTGTAGCTGGACCAGTCAACGGTGGGGCTATAAACATGGTAGAACCCAACGACAGCATTGGCGCCTGATGAAATCACTAGTTCTAGGCTGGATGATGCCCCACTGTGCACCACGCTGTTGGATGTGTTTATCGAAGCAGCTAACATTCCTGATTCTCCGTTGTTGTAGACGGTCCAGTAGGCGGCACCTTGATTGTCAAAGATAGTTGTGTCGGCGAACGCCGTGAGAATGAGACTTGAAGCTACTAAGCTAGCCAACACAATCGTTAATGTTATAGAAGATTTAACAAGGTTTTTTCTCCCATTACTCATTCTTATTCCTCATAGACATTTTTAATTGTTATTTTTTGGCTTTATATTTTACTATTTCCATAGATCATTAGTTTTTCCGTCTAATTTGAGTCAATGCGCCCAGCAACTGCATTGTTGTTATCACACAAACGTGCTAGGCTTTCACGTTCTGAACTCAAGTTTTCAAGAAACTTTTCAGCTTCGACGTAACGCTCATGATAATTCTTAAACCGCCTGAGGAATTCTTTGCCCAATTCGGTTACAAAGTATGTTGAGCCTTCAACCCGAACCAAACTCGCGCTAACTACGGAATCCATATACTTCTCAAGCAATTTAAAACTCAAGTTTGCTCTGAACATGATGCGAGTTTTGCTTGCGCCTGAATTCGCCGCGTCTAAGATAGATGCAACTATACTCAGGCGATCACGATTCTTACCCAAAAACATACACCCCCATAAACACTCCAGAAATGACCCGAAGCTTAAAGCCACAACCAATCAAACATGGGATTTAGCAAGTCCAATACGAAATCCCCTCCTGACGGAAGTGGACAAGAAACCAAGGGTCACCCTACTTGAACTCTAAGCTACCCCTCTCCTCCTGCTTCTGAACCACTTAATTTAGCGGAACTGCTTAAAATCGTTTTCCGTAAAAAACCTTCGAGCAGACAGCTAAGAGAACTGCCAGTGGCGGTTTTTTTCGAATGTGTTATTGCTGCTGTCTTCAATCTACTGTCTCTCCTCTTACTAAACAAGCAAGCAATCGCCCAAAGAGCATATAAGCCATATTTCGAATTTAGGAACATGTCGAGAAATCGCGGCGTGCGCTTTCACTTGCTTTTTCCAACACCTGTACGATTAAAGCATCCTTGAGTCGGTTTTCTTCCGCCTCTGCTTCCGCTTGACATTTCTCCCGTTTGCGGTGCCAGTCTACATGGTTCTCTATGGCGAGGCTCGTGGCTTTCAAATCAGCGAGGAGAGAATGGAAAAAGTGAAGATGGATAAGAATGAAAAAGGGAAAGACTAATTAACAGACTTCACATAGGCGCGCTCTGCTGTTACGGGCTTGGAATGAAGCTTATTAGGCAGTATTTGTTAATTTGGATTGGAGAGGGCGAATTGAATTTTAATATTAGTAGGTGCTTTGAAGAGCTTAAGCGAGAAATCAAGAGAGAGATTTCTGATTATTATGTTACTATCTTTTCACGAAAAGCTGGTCCACCTATTTGCATCACATTATGCATATTAATGATCATATCATTTACTGTATCTCACCTTTAGGGAACCCCTTTATTCCTAACCTTCCTCAGATAATTCGAACACTTTATCTGAAAGGACAAAACAGAAAAAGATGCTGGATTGATTTTCTGCTTATTTCACTATGACGATACCTGAGTGTTTTCCTCTTCTCTTTGCAACTACTCCGATTATTAGGGCTGCAAGGACTACTATGGCTACTGCTACTGCTATGTATTGTCCCAGTGAAGCTTGTGCTGCGGTTAATGGCGGGGTTGGTGTTGGCGATTTTGGAGCGGGTGAGGGAGTGTTTGTTGGGGCAGCGGTCGGTGTTACTGTCGGGGTTCGGGTTGGAGCCGCGGTTGGCGCAGTTGTAGGCGCTGCTGTTGGACGGGCTGTAGGAGCAGGTGTGGGCGTAGTTGTTGGTGCAATAGTGGGTGTCGGCGTGGGAGTAGGTGTTGATGAAGAATTCACCGTCACTGAAGGCGTGTTCGATTGTACTGTTATGGGTGTGGAAGCGTGGTCGGTTACTTTGCAGTAGATTACAGGCGAACCAGCAGAAGAAGCAGTAAACGTGTAAGTTAAACCAGTCTGACCAGAAACTGGCGAATCACCCACATACCACTGATAATTAAGAGCGCCAGAACCGCCAGAAGCAAAAGCCGTAAACAACTGAGACTGACCAACATCCAAAACAACCGAAACAGGAGCAACACTGACAGTTGGAGCAACGTTCACCGTAACCGCAACTGCAGTAGAATTAACCGCCACACCCGTACTGTCGGTCACCTGAAGAACGAAAATCCAGCTCCATAAAGCAGTTGAAGTCGAAGTCACGAAAGAATAACTTGATGAGCTACCGCCAACCGCTGCATAACTGCCGCCAGGAGCCCTCTGGAACCACTGATACGAATAAGGCGCAACACCAGTCGTCACAGCAGACGAAGCCAAACTTATAGTCTGACCCTGATCCACCACAACCGGAGCAGAAACCGAAGGAGCAACCAAAGCAGAATCCACAGTAATTGCAATGGCTGTAGAGTTCACCGTTGCACCCGTATGATCAGCGACTTGAAAAATGAAACTCCACGTGCCTGTGGTCGTGGTGTCTGAAGTGATAAAACTGAAACTCGCAGAGTTCGATACTATAACGTAGCTTCCGCCAGGAGTCTTCTCAAACCAGTCATACATGTAAGGCAAGGTGCCGCCGCCCAGTCCGGAAGAAGTTAGAGTGGCAGTCTGACCCTGATCCACTACAACTGGGGCAGACACTGTTGGAGCAACCAAAGCCGTATTCACTGTTACTGAGGGCGTGTTAGACTGCACTGTTATGGGTGTGGAAGCGTGGTCGGTTACTTTGCAGTAGATTACAGGCGAACCAGCAGAAGAAGCAGTAAACGTGTAAGTTAAACCAGTCTGACCAGAAACTGGCGAATCACCCACATACCACTGATAATTAAGAGCGCCAGAACCGCCAGAAGCAAAAGCCGTAAACAACTGAGACTGACCAACATCCAAAACAACCGAAACAGGAGCAACGGAAATAGATGGCGAAGGATTCACTGTTACCATTGCTAGGGTAGAGTTCACTGCTGTGCCTGTGCTATCATTTACTTGAAGGATAAAACTCCAACTGCCTAAAGTAGTAGAAATAGAGGTAGCTAAAGAATAAATTGATGAGTTGCCGCCAACCGCTGCATAACTGCCGCCAAGAGCCCTCTGGAACCACTGGTACGTGTAAGGCGCAACACCAGTCGTCACAGCAGACGAAGTCAAACTTATAGTCTGACCCTGATCCACCACAACTGGAGCAGAAACCGAAGGAGCAACCAAAGGAGTATGATCCATTATCACCGAAACTGAACTTTCTCCACCATCGGCAACGAAGACTTCGCCTTTGCCAGAATCATAAGCTAAATTGTAGGGTTGAGTCCCTACATCTATGGTCGCAACCACAGTATTGTCACTGTCTGAAATAATTGAAACGGTGTTATCCCAAGAGTTGGTCACGAAGACTTCCCTCATACCAGAATCATAAGCTACATCCCAAGGGTCGGTTCCCACATTTACAGTTGCAACCACGGTGTTGTTGGTGTCTGCGATTGCTGAAACATTGTGGGAGCCTTCATTGGCTACGAAAACCTCACCCATGCCAGAATCATAAGCTACGCCTTCGGGGTTATTTCCTACGTTTACTGTTGCAATTACAGTATTGCTGCTGTCTGATATGACGGAAACGTTGCCGGAATTCCAATTGGCTACATAGACCCAGCCTTTACTAGAATCATAAGCTACTCCCCACGGCGAACTTCCCACATTCACAGTTTTAAGCACAGCGTTAGTACTGTCTGAAATAACCGAAACAGTGTCATCTCCACAATTGGCTACGAAGATCTCGCTCATGTTGGAATCATAAGCTACTCCCCACGGCAAATTTCCAACATTACTTATGGTTGTAACCAAAGCGTTGGTACTGTCTGAAATAACCGAAACACTTTTGGAGCCTTCATTGGCTACGAAAACCTCGCCCTTGCTAGAATCATAGGCTACGCCGATAGGGGAATTTCCCACGTTTATGGTTGCAACTACAGCGTTGGTGCTATCTGAAATGACTGAAACAGTATTGCTTCCGTAATTGGCCACGAAGATCTCGCCCTTACCAGAATCATAAGCTACGCCGTAGGGTTTGGTTCCCACCTTTATGGTGCCAGTTACTCCAACGGGGTAAACCATGGGGACTGTTGATAAGATAAGAATTATGGTGAATATCAAACAAAGAAGCTTCGAAACCTTGACTTTCATACCGTGTTTCTACTCATTTTCTTTTAAGGCAAATGCGCCCTTATTTTAGGAGCCTCCCTTAGCTAATAGGCGCGTGTGTGTAAAGACTTAGACACATTCTTGGGAGCACACTTGAAAAAACATAACAAAAAATAGGCTTTGTCTTTGGTAGAGCTTCATTATTTCCTAATATGTAATTTTGGTCAGCTTTCTATTTTCTAAAATAATATTTCCGGAAAATCAAATTATTAAAAACTGCATTACAATTTCGGTGCTGGAAACAGCCATAGGAAAATAGTTCGGATACAGAACAAACAAAAAAATATCTAAAAATTGAGAAACCAAAGACGCAGTTTCTCTTAGCCAACAGTAACAAGAATGGCTTTACGGGTACTATTGACTACAGATTCCTTGTTCTTCGGCCTCTGCTTTACGCAGAACAGTGCTTACTTGTTTTCGATTTAAATGCGCTTCGCTGATCTCTTGGTTTTTCGTGTGCGGATTATGGCTGCCATTGAGCAGGCTAAGAGGACGATTAGCGTTAGGGCTGCTGCTGGGTACTCTGGGATTGTCGGTGAAGGTGAGGGCGTTGGAGTGGTAGTAGGCGTTGCTGTTGGGGCGTGGGTCGGCGCGGTTGTTGGAGCTGCTGTAGGGGTAGGCGTGGCTGCTGGGGCGTTAACTGTTACTGTGGCTGCAGTGGAGGTGACTGCTGCTCCCGTGTTGTCTGTTACTTGGAGTTTGAAGTTCCAGTTGCCCGTCGCGGTGGATGAGGTGGTGGCGAAGCTGTAGCTTGACGAAGTTGCGCCGTTAATCTTCGTGTAGGATGAGGCGCTGGGGGCTTGGCTGAACCACTGATATGAGTAGGGTGAAGTGCCCGTTGTCACGGTTGATGAGGATAAGGTTGAAGTTTGACTCTGAGTAACTGTGCTGGGTGAGGGTGTCACCGTCGGAGCAACCAAAGCAGAGTTCACTGTTATTGAAACGGCGTTGGATGCAGGCGACGTAACTGGAGTGTCTGCGCTGTCAGTTACCTTGCAAGTAACCGAGTGAGAACCAGCCGCAGCAGTGTAAGAGTAGCTTGCGCTGTCAGTTCCGACCGCGGTGCCATCAAGGAACCATTGATAGTTAAGTGTGCCAGTTCCGCCTGAACCGGTAGCCGTGAAAACCTGAGATTGACCAACATCTAGAGTGAGTGGCCCAACAGGGCTCACTGAAACAGATGGAGCAGTATTCACTGTAACGGACACCGTGTTAGACTGCGCGGTCACAGGTTTAGACGCTTGATCAGTTACATTGCAGTAAACGATAAATGAACCTGCAGAAGAAGCAGTAAACGTGTAGGTTGTGCCTGTCTGACCATTAACTTTTGAATCGCCCACACACCACTGGTAACTCAGTGTGCCAGTTCCGCCTGAACCGGTAGCCGTGAAAACCTGAGATTGACCAACATCTAGAGTGAGTGGCCCAACAGGGCTCACTGAAACAGATGGAGCAGTATTTGCAGTTACTGAAACAGCTACAGATTGAGATGACGTAACTGGAATAGTTGCGCTGTCAGTTACCGCACATGTAACCGAATACGCACCAGTTGACATAGGAGTGTATTTGTAGTAAACGCTGTTAGTTCCAACCAGAGTGCCGTTAAGGTACCAGTTATAACTAAGCGTGCCGCAACCGCCCTCGGCAGAAGACGTGAAAGTCAGAGGATAACCAACATCCGTCGTTAACGGACCAGCCGGAGTCACTGAAACAGAAGGAGGTACGTTCGTAAGTACCGATGCCATGGTAGAGTTAACTGCGGCTCCAGTATTGTCAGTCACTTGAAGAATGAAGTCATATTGGCCCACATTCATGCCTACCGTAAAGCTGAATAGGTAACTCGCGGAATTCACGCCAACGGCTGCGTAACTACCGTTTTCCCATTTCATGAACCATTGATAACTGTATGGGCTAGTGCCTGAGGTGATAGCAGAGGAAGACAAGAGTGATGTCTGACCTTGATCCATCGCGTCAGCTGAAGGTGTCACCGTCGGAGCAGCCAATGCAGAATTAACCGTTACCGTGGCGGCTGTAGAGTTAACAGCCGTGGCCGTGTCATCAGTTACTTGAAGAATGAAGCTCCAATCGCCCACTGCAGTAGAGCTATTAGTGACGAAACTGAAGAAACCGTCACCTGAGCCCACCATGTAAGAGGTGCCGTTAGGAGCCACTTCAAACCATTGATACGTGTAAGGAGGAGTGCCACCACTCGCGGCAATGGTCATATTCAAGTTTGAAGTCTGACCCTGATCCACAGTGCTGGGAGTAGGCGTCACTGTCGGAGGAACAAGCGGGTCCGCCGCGCGCGCGGAACTAAGTATAACTGCTAAAACAAAAATTGTGATAAGCACTAAACTTAAAGATTTCCAGACTTTAGCTTTCATTTTCACCAAATCCATTCCTTTGCTACGGAATAAATTTGAAATAGATATAATAACCGACTGCTTATAGCCTTTGCGCAGGTGCGCGGGCTGACGCGGAACAGTGCTACAGTTGAACACCTATTAAGCGCAAAGTGTAATCAAGTATCAAATCAATGTCAGTAAGAAGACATCGCGAGGAACGAGCAGATACACGAAGACGTTGAAGGGTCTTGTCGTTATGATTGAGAAAGGCTACAGAGCAGAAAGTCAAGTGCCAACCAACGCAAAAACTTGATTGAACGCGCATGCGCTTGGGTTGTTTCTGGAGGATAGCGCGCCCAAGACTTGATGCCTCTTGAGTTAGCTCCGACACGTGGAGAAAAGACAACCTTAAGCAACTTAGCTCTTAAGACACCACAAAACAAGACAACAATCTAATATTCTACGCTTGAAAATAAAAACACTTGCGTCTTAGAAACAGCAGTTCGTTTTCACTTGTAGTTTGTGTCAATGACTTTTCCAATTACCAAATCTTGTGGGATTCCTGGTGGCGTATTGTCATCCCATGGATCTAAGCCAAGTTGGCGTTTGTGGGTAGGGGTTTCCGTTCGCGTCGCCCTTTGTCTGGAAATAAATAGTTCCATTGACTGTAGACTCGTTTACTATGCGGGCTACTATGTAGACAACCTTAGGAAAAGTTCAGCGAGTTTTACCGGATTTTCACCCTCAGGCGCCATCAACCAAAGCCCCGCAGAAGCCAACATTCGATAAGTGCAGTTACTCCAGCAGCAATGAATTCTATTTACTTATGTTTTAGCTGTTTTTCGACGCTGAAGTATCAAAGCAATGGCGAGCAGGATCAGGAACACGGGTAAAACGACCAACAAGCCATAGTCTGGAAAAGGAGCTAAGGAAGGAGTTGAGGTTGGTGTTAGAGTTGGATTTGGAGAAACGGTTGAAGCAGTAGAAAAATCAGGTACTGTTATAGTTTGCACTGCACTCCAATCACTCATATTACCAACGTAATTCAAACCACTAAGCAATCCCTCTCCGACATGTCCACTGACTGACGCCAATTGAAAATCCAATTGATCGCCAAAAGGTACAATCATTCCCCAATTATTGCCATATTGCAGGTATATCTGGCTAGCTGCACTTTCAATGTTACCGTAAAGAGTTATAGCCGTTTGAGGACCAGAAGAAGCAAAAGATGTAATGTTGTAATCATCAAGGGTAGGACTATACCAAGTCGCATAGTAATGAATTTTAACTGCCAAAAGGTATGCTGTAGTTTGTGGATTGTTTTGAACAGTTATTGTAACGTTAAATGTGGAGATAGCAGAATCAATAAAAGCATTTATGCTGAAATTTGGTGTAGGCACAGACTGGGCATTTACAGGTTTAACCATTACCAGAGTTAAACTTGAAACCGCCATTAATAGAATCAAAGCTAATGCGTAACTTTTGCGGATTTTACCCATGCTCAGTATTGATTGTCTACATGGGATAAAAGCTTATTCGTAAAAGTTAGCGCGCGCTGCTTAAGTCACCTTCGATCGTGTCTTCACTCCAAGACCGCTTCTCCTCAGCGAGCTTCTTTATTTGCGTAATTTTATAGCCGAGACAAAGGAGCTCAAAGACTCTACGGCGACGGTTCTCAACTCTTAGTTCAAGAAAAGCGGCTATAAGTTTGCAGTTCAGCGGGTTTTAGCGGATTTTCACCTTTAACAACCGCACCTATCCTTAGCAGCAGCCTCCGCCGCCGCCACAGCCTCCGCCACAGCGCGCGCGAAGAGAAAAACTGGCAAAATCCAGCTTGGCTAACACATTTTATGTTATTCGTTTTCATTCCCACCTTTTTTATCATGTTTTTAGAGGCTTCTAATAATGGTTGACGCTGATAGGGTTAAGCGTAAGCTGCCAAGTTTGCTTGTGGATGATTACAGCAGCCGGCATAAGAAAGGCTGGAATAAGTTTATGAGAAAACGGAGCCGACTAATCAAGTTTAAGAAAAAAACCCTGAGAAATTCAACACTTTAACGAACAAGGTTATAGCTGATCTTAAAGAGTTGGAAAAAGCTGTTTTCAGGTAGTTAACCGAAAGCCATAATTCAACTGGGAAAAATTGTTTTCTGGATTAAAATTTAATCCAACCAACTTCAAACTATGGCTACGAGAAAACAAGCTTTCTTCGCCTATTCTATAAGTCCGTGTTTTTGGAGAACCGTTATAACATACCTGTCATATTTCTCTTGTTCTACTTGCTGTTGCAGATAAGCTCTAGCTTGTGTCAATACTTCGTTTCTTTGAGAATCGGAAAGTTCAATCAAATTAACTGTTAATTTTTCCATTTCAGTTTCGCCAACATTTAATAAATATGATATCTTAATAAATCACTTATTTCAACTGCAAGCATATATCCAAATTGGAAACATCCTAAACAAAATGCATTATACGTATTCATCGAGGAAATGAAAAGAAAGACTCGCTCCCCAGAATAGGAATTACCATATAGTTCCATGCATATTGGAACTTGAAACATTCTCTTTTTCCTAATATAATGTATGTCCTAATGAAATGTATGTCTTAACTTCTAATTAACACATACATTATTCTTACCTACCAATATCATAGAAAAGAATTGAATATTATTTTTTTAGCCAACACCAGAAGCCACTACATAGCACCCTAAACTTTCCGCCAAGGTAATAGTGTGTGTGGGATTAAAATTTAACCCCAAACCCAAATCTATATTCTGAATTCATAAAGCCCAAATTCAAATGTGGAGTATCTTGGCAAGAGACCTTAGAGGGACGTATAAGTGGGGACAGGTTTATCAAAAAGAAAAAATCTGCCCAAAATGACGCAGACGCAAGGCGCAGCCGTCGTAGTCATAAGAGTAGGCATGGTGGTTTGGATGTTTGTGTCCGCGTTCATAAGGGAACGGTAGGAGACTCCGTATCAACCATGAAGAAGCTAAAAGTTGTTAGTACACTGAAGCTTGCTGTTCACATATTAGGTATAACAACATTAGCAGCTTGCGCTCTACTAATGGCGTTTGTTATGCTTAATATTCAAATTCACGGTTCTTATATGCTTTTTCTGGAACCAAATCCTTTTATTCGCACCCAAGAAATTGGAACAGAAATTTTTGGCGCTTGTTACGCAGTTTTTCTTCTTGCTAATTTCTTTAGCAGGCGTTTACCAAAAATAGATAATAATAACCACATCACATAATTTCGGGATAAGGCAGCGTGCGAGTCGAGATAAAGATATTCGCGCGCGCTAAGCGATACGAGCGTGCGTTAAACCGCATACTGCAAAAAATGGACCGAGAAGCCTTAAAGCAGAAGAGGTCAAGAAGCGAGTATATAGAATTATATTTCGAAACACTACTCTTCAAATCGTTTGAAACAGAAAAAGAAAACGTGTCTCTTTTAGCTAAGAGGTAACGCACTTCTAATCTTGACTTTTAATATAAGATGAAGGGTTACATTCTACAGTTAACAGCTTGTAAAGTGCTTTCAAAAACAATTAGAAAAGGGGAATAGCGGAGACACTTTTATGTTGTTTGGGTTTGTTGAGTCTTTTTATTGAGGCGACGTCCATGCCATGCAAGAATTATGAAGATCGACACTATGATGATGACAATGACCACTATGAGCAAGTCAACCGCAACGAGAACGAATGCTGTTTTAGTTGCTGTTGGCGTTAGCGTAGGTGTTGGCGTAGGTGTCGTGGTTGGTGTAGGCGAAGGCGTTGGAGACGATGAAGTAACCGTCAGCGTTACGTAGTTCGAGGTTGCGATCTGCACTTTTGAATCAAAGACGATCACGAAGTAATGGTAGGTGCCAGGAACTGTCTGTGAGACGTTTACCTTGGCGGACGTTTGTCCGGTAAGATAGCTGTTTACTGTGCTATTCGGGGACACGTACACGACCCACTGGTAATAGTATGGAGCTGTCCCACCTGAAACAGTAGCCGTACAGGTTACCGAAGCTCCAGCTGTAACCGTTACTGATGTTCCCGATGATGATGTTGCTGTTACAGTTAGTGGATGCGTTGATACAAGCGTTGGAGTCACGATGACCGAAGCCGTGACAACTGCAGCATTGGATTGAACTGAAGTCGCATCTAAACTGTCAGTAACCGTCGCAGTAACCGAGTAAGAACCCGCCGCAACGGGAGCAAAACTAAACGTTGACGCAGTCTGACCACTCTGAGCAGACCCATTCACATACCACTGATAACCCGAGTAAGACCCTGAACCGCCGCTAGCAGTAGCAGTAAACAGTTGAGACTGACCAACATCCAAAGTAGCAGTTCCAGGAGCGATAGTAACAGTCGGAGCAGAATTCACCGTAACCGTTGCAGCATTGGATTGAGCCGAAATCTCATTTAAACTGTCAGTAACAGTCGCAGTGACCGAGTATGAACCTGCAGAAGCAGGAACAAAACTAAACGTTGACGCAGTCTGACCAGACTGAGCAGACCCATTCACATACCACTGATAACCTGTGTAAGATCCTGAACCGTCGCTAGGGGTAGCAGTAAACAGTTGAGACTGACCAACATCCAAAGTGGCCGACGTAGGCGAAATAGATACGGTGGGCGCGCCCTCTAATGTTACATTATCTATGTAGTATACATATGGTTCATTATAGAAAAACCATCCGACTTCGGTGATGTCTGAAAGATTAGGTGTTCCAACAACTAAAATTTGGGAAGTGTTGGTATTTGCTTGAATTGGAAAGTTCATTTGTTGCCAACCCAGAAAATTGTCTGTGAAGAAATAGTCTATTAGGTTCTTTTGGTTGGGTGCTTCAAGTCCAACAACAATTTCGTTTGAAGAGTTAAGTCCGTAAAAGTAGAAACTTAAGTAAGTGTACGTAGACCAATTTTGCGGTGATGTATGATAATTATGCCCCACCTCGATTTGACCGTAAGAGCCTGAAGTTAAATTGACCTGTAAACTGGCAGGACAACTGCCTTCAACAATTGAAGTTGAGGGGGAAATGGAAACACCTAATGTTCCAGAGAGAGTTCCGCCTGAACTCCACCATGAAGGGTTGCTGCCATCATACAACACTGTTGATGTTTGTGCTGATACTACAGGAGCAGATACGGGAATTAAGCAAAAAGACAAAGACAAAAGGAATAACACTATTGAAATGGAACCCAATATCTTTTTGTTTTTTAGGTTAAGCACTCCATATTTCACCTGATTTAGCACGCCTTGGAGTTCTATGCCAACCTCTCCTTCGCAATAACTTATTAGTAGCTACTATAGTCAATTAATACTGACGCTGCTGTTTAAATGTTACTCGCGCGCGGGTTTGGGAATTAAATTTTAGCACGTGTGCTTTAATACAATAATCGCTTGCTTAACTTAAAAACTGATATGGAAAAGTTAACACAATTTAATAGAAAAGTTTAGCCTTTGTTAAAGCCAACAGACTTAGCGCGCGCGACACGTTGTTGATTCTGCTCCCTTTATCGCGAGGTTACTTCATTAGTTTTGAATGTAAGCGTCCTAGCTCGCACACAAGTATGCGTTTCAGTTGTTCCTCTTCGTCAAGAATCTTCTCGCAAAGCAAGAGTGTGTCTGTATCCTTTTCATTCGTCGCCAATCCAATGATTTCCTTAAACGTTGATATGATATCATTCTCTGCTCTGACGTCAAGCTCAATCATCTCTTTCAGCGAACTTCCAATGTTAACAGGTGACACTTGGGTTGTAGGGACGCCTTCAAGAGAATAGAGGCGTTCGCCAAGCGCCATCCCCCGTTTTAGTTTCTCAATTGAAGTGTCTCTGAAAGTATCCTTTAAGTTAGGATTCAATGTCTTTTCTAAAATCACGCTCTCCCACATGTAACTTATGCTAGCACCTAGTTCCATTGCAATCGTTTCATTCAACAAGTTTACAATTTCATCTGCCATAATTCCATCAGTTCTATTTCTGTTGAATAATGTTATAAAACTTCTGATGAAGAAGCATATTCCATAGTTGCATCAAACGCGCGTGTTACTTATTTATCCGCAATTACTGCAGAAGTTACAACTAAGCTAGGTTAAGTTACATCAACGCGCTCATAACATGGCGTGAGCGCCTTTCGCGTAAAACACTTTCCTCTGGCATCGTCCTAGTAAGTAAAGGCTTAGTTCAAATAAAGAAAAGCAGGGTGGGCAATACTTGCCCTGTGTGTCTATGTCGCCTTATAGGTTGTTGCATGCTTAGCAAATGCGTCCTGAGCAGCCACAGCCGCCGCCACAGCCTCCACCGCAGCCGCCGCCACCACAACTGTTCGTTACAGTTAATGGTTCATCTTTATTGCCGCTTTGCATGCTTAAGTAGTTGGCGTCTCCGCTGTAGACTGCCCTGAAGTAGTAAGTGCCAGCCGCCGTTGGAGTATAACTGTCCGATGTTGCTGTGCCGCCTGAAAGCGTTTTAACAGCGCCGAAGGTGGTCCATGTGACACCGTTGTTCGTTGACACTTGGAATGTCACTGTGCCGGTGGGACTTGGGAAGCTGCCGCCAAGACCAGTAACTATCGCTTTATCTGTCACTGAAGCGCTTTGGCCACTGCTTCCTCCGCATCCGCACCCGCTTCCGCAGTTATATTGGCAATAACCGCCACCACCGCACCCACCTGAGCCCGAGCTACCGAGTGTGATGCAAGTCTGTGATAGTTGCGTTGAAATGCATGGTGTAGCTTTTGTTACGCAGAGTGGTTCGTCTTTATTGCCGCTCGAAGATCCTAAGTTGTTGTTGTCGCCAAGGTAGACTGCTTTAAAGTAGTATGTGCCGACTGAGGTTGGAGTGTAGGGGTCTGACCGTGCGGAGTTCATGTAGCCGCCTGATAAGGTTTTAAGGCTGCCGAACTGTACAAAGTTGGTTCCGTCGGTTGAGACTTCAAACATCACTTGACCAGTCGCTCCGACTGTCACGAATGCTTGGTCAGTCACTGATTTGCCAAGGGTAATCGTTGAACAGGACAGGCAGGTTGTTGTCGTTGTGGTTTTTTGAGCTGTTGTTACAGTTAATGGCTCATCCTTGTTGCCGCTTTGCATGCTTAAGTAGTTGGAGTCTCCGCTGTAGATTGCTCTGAAGTAATAGGTACCTGCTGAGGTTATTTTGTAGCTGTCTGAGGTTGCTGTGCCGCCTGACAGCGGTTTGCTGCTGCCGAAACTGGTCCATGTTACTCCATTGTCCGTTGAAACTTGGAAGATCACTGTTCCAGTTGGACTTGGGAAACTGCCGCCGAGACCCGTGACTATCGCTTTGTCCGTTACCGAAGCACTTTGGCCAGTACTACCTCCGCCTTGGCAACCGCATTGACAATCACATTGGTAGCCACACTGATAACCACATTGGCAACCATATTGGTAATCGCCTTGGCAACTGCATTGGCAGGTACTTAGTATGATGCTGGACTGCGATAGTTGTGTTGCAATGCCTGGTGTAGCTTTTGTTGTGCTGAATGCTTCAGAGTTTGCTTGACTGGTTGCTGCGTTATAGTTGCTGTCGCCTAAGTATGTTGCTTGGAAGTAATATGTACCCACGGCTGTTGGTGTGTAGACCGCTGATGTCGCTGTGTTTCCAACTAACGGGGCTGAACCGCCAAGCTGACTCCATGTGCTCGCGTCGGTTGAAACCCAGAAGGTAACCGAACCCGTCGGAGCAGGGAAACTACCGCCAAGACCAGTAACCGTAGCAGTGTCATAGATTGCCTGACCCAAAGTAACACTTGTTGCACTCAGGGTTGTGGTCACCGCTGCAACTGCTGCATTGACAATCAGAGGCTCCGATGTGTTGTCGCTCTGTGAATTGTAGAAGTTATTGTCTCCCTGGTAAACGGCTATAAAGTAGTAGGTGCCTGCTGCCAACGGCGTATAACTGGCGGATGTTGCTGTGTTTGGATTGCCGCCTGATAACGTCGCTGTGCTGAATAGAGTGAATGTTTTGCCGCTGTCAGTTGAGACTTCAAAATTCACTTGACCAGTTGCACCACCGGTAACAGTCGCTGTGTCAGTTACGGATTGTCCGAGCGTGATAGTGGAGCTTGATAGCGCTGTGGTTGTGGTTGAAGACGATGGGGCTGTTAGTTCGAATATTACAGGTTGGATCGATGAATCAGTGTTCATTGTGTTCGTTACCCAATCACTAGTAAGGCAAATGATTGCAAAGATCCCTCCAGGACTCACTTGATACGTCGGATCCGCTCTTGCTGCGTTGATCATTGCCCATGTGTCGGTTTGTGACGCTGGTGGTGAACCACCTTCCATAATAACCCATAGTGCTGTTTGGATATCCATTATGGTGCCTTGTTTGTGGTTAAGTATGTAGTTTATTTCGTTATAGTTGGTTCCTGCTATAGACGATGGCAGAGAGGAACTTAGGCTTGAATACAGGTAGACAGTGAATGGACCACTCCCAATGCCGTAGTTATCGTTTCCACACCATCCGGGGTAGTTCGTATTGGTAACACTGTAACCTGAGGGTACCCCACTCAGAGTTATCGTCAGAAATGTTGTAGAGCTGGTTGAAATGGTCATGCTGACGGGGCTAGACGGTAGGGTTGGCCAAGTATAGGCTCTTGCTGTTATTAGTGTTGTTGAAAGTAAAATAAGGCTTAATAAGAGTAATGTTTTAATAATTTTTTTCATTTTCTCCTCTCTCTCCTAGATGTTTAATACAACAATTTGCCTCTGGCTTAAGAAGTAATATGGAAAAGTTAGCGCTCTTTTTCATAGGAAAAAATAGCTTTGTTAAAGCTAACACGCTTCTGGTTGCTTTAACTTTAAGCTAATCCGTTTTGAGTTGGTTGCTTATTTGCTTCTTTCGGAAGACTAGCAAGGCGAGTAACATTGCGACTCCTATGCCTGCAGTGCCTATCAAGGGATACTCTGGCAATACGAAGATGTTAGTAAGCGTAGTAACTGTCAAAACAGATTCGTCATAAATATATTTCTGAACCTGTCCTCCCCCCACAGTGTACCATCTTTCAAATGTGCAATTTACGGTCCATTGGCCAGGCGAATTGACTACGTACGTGGATGTGAAGCCATCGCTTCCATCAGAATCCGTTGAAGTGAAAGCAACTGGACCGTTAGGGTAATTCCCCGGCGCATACCAGTTGAAAACCACCGTATTGACTGCCGTGTTACTTGTTTCCGCGGTCATTACTACTGTGCTTCCCAATGGAACTTGATTATCAGGTACGGCAGGCGATGTTTTGACAAGAGTGTAGCTGTTAGTGTCCTGTGCAGCTACAGTTGAGACGAAGCATGCGAATAATGCAACCATGGCTAACAGCGTCAGAATTTTAGTTTTAGCTTTCATTTTCTCTCTTCCCTTTCTTGTATTTTTTAATCTCTTCACTATCTTCTCAATTTGCAGTACAATAATCGCTTGCTTGACTATAAAAACAGATATGGAAAAGTTGGTAATATTTAATAGAAAAAACTATCTTTTTTACAGGATGTAACTGGGAAGTGGCGCCGTCGAAAGGATTCGAACCTTTGACCGACTGGTTAACAGCCAGCCGCTCTACCGGGCTGAGCCACGACGGCGCACATAAAGCCCACCTGCAACTTTTCAGTTCCAATATACTATTTAAGTTTAGCCATACTCCGTGAAAAGACTATTGAAAGACAGGGTCCATATGGAAAAATTCGGGGAATTTACAAGTTTTTGATGGCGCAGCGGGGTGCCCTCTGAGGAAAACGAAGCTCCGTCCAAATATGAATGCGTACATCGCAAAAATTATAATGGTACAAAAGAGAATATGGCTTTAGTTTGGGGAGGACACTACGGCTAAGAACAGTAAGGTGCTAACGTTGAATAAAAGCCTCTTCTTCGTTTTTGTTGCCTTAGACCTGTCGGCATGTTTCATAGGCATGGGGAGCGGGAATCCAGTTATCGCTTTTGTTTTGACTGGGTTTGATTTTCTGCTCTTTGGCTTCGCATTCGAATACTTCAACTTCAAACAGGTCTGGCGGTTGAGCATCTATGTCAGATGCTTGAGTCTTCCGCTGATATTTTTCAGTCAAACGTATTTGTTCTTGTACAGCTTCGCAGCTGCCACCGGTCTGCCTTCTTGGCTGTTGCCGACTTTCATGTTTGCTTACTCGATGGCGGTATATCCTTTTGTTGAACTGGGTATGGGCAAGGTCTTGAACTGGCTTATGCATAGTCACAACTTGTATCTGTAAATGGAAAACAAAACAGAACCCGAGAGCCCTGCGAACCCGCAATATGTCCCAACATTGATTTGCTCAATATGAAGTGATCTACGGCTATCAAGGTTAGTCTTCTCAGAAGCAGCTTATTCTATT
Source organism: Candidatus Bathyarchaeota archaeon (assembly GCA_963768345.1). Lineage (GTDB taxonomy): Archaea > Thermoproteota > Bathyarchaeia > Bathyarchaeales > Bathycorpusculaceae > Bathycorpusculum. The sequence goes on from CAVYHL010000005.1 coordinate 887,058, forward strand.
TGTCGCACTTTGCGTTTTGCTATCGCGGTGAAGCCCTTGTAGAACTCTTTGGTAATGTGCTGGTACCATTTGCCTGAAAATGACAAATCAATCAAGGAATCAACCCAGCGGAAATCCCTTTCGGCGCACTGGATCAGCAATTTCTTGTGCAGCTCGTTCAGTTTGGTTCGGGTAAACCAGTCCTCGCTTGTCAAATGACCGAGCGGAACGAAGAAGAGGGGTACGATGAGGCTACGCATGTCTTTGAGGTCATCGACTAAATCCATTGTCTTGAGGATGTCAGATTCCTGCTCGTCGGGCAACCCGACGATTATCGTGCAGGCGGGAACAAGCATGTTGTCATGCGCTATGCCCATGCCTTGGACGACAACGTCGTGCCAGTTGTCAGCGCTGAACGGGTGGGCTTTCGCAGGCATGATTTTCTTGGCTATTTCCGACGAGCCTGTTTCGATGCCTGTTTCGGCGCCCCACCACTTCTGGTTTTGCAGGATAAGCTCTGAAAGTTTTGGGAGAAGCCTTGGGTTTGACGCCACGGCAGCTAGGGAGCAGTGGCTCCAGCTTAAATCCGTGCAACGCTTGGTTACGAGTTCATGCAGCTGCACGAGTTTGTCTCCCTCGGGCGTCGTGTTCTTGGAGCCGTAAAGCATGACGTCCTCCGCATGGAGACAGACCTGAGTGTTGCCCGCGTCCATGTTAACGTTCATTTCTCGACTGATCTTTTCAATCGGGTACCACCGAAGGGGCCTCAGCGTGACGTTGCAGAATTGGCATCCTCTGCAACAGCCCCTGCCGATCTCGACCAGACCGTTGATCGAGGGCTGAACGATGTCGGGGATCTCCTCTAACGCGGGCGCTTCGCCGATTTCAACCTCGTAATGTCGTGGGATTTCTTGCCCCTCAAGAGCCGCCTTGAAGATTTTCCCAACAACGTTTTCGCCTTCGCCTTCGAGGACGCAGTCGATGCCTAAGTCCTTGGTGGCTTTCTCTCGGTAGTGGAACTGCCAAGCGCCAGGCCCGCCGACGATGATTTTGCACCCGTTTTTCTTTGCCTCTTGGACGGCGGCGCTTTTCAGTAAGTAGTGGAAGTGTTTGGCGAGGTACGGTTCTTTCTTGAATAGGGCTGCAAGAGTGCTTGAGGCTGGTCCCAGCCCGAATGGGTCCATCGTGTGGATTCCCAGAACCTTTGCGTCTTTGAGGTGCTTGCCCAAGTGGTTTGGGCTTACCGTTTCCACGTTGAATCCTTCCTTGAGAAGTTGAGCCTCAGTTTTTCTCAATCCATACGGCGCGGCCAGCGGGTGGCCCCTGCTTGATTTTAGGGGTGGAAAGAAAAGGTAGCTGTACAGCCACTCTGGAATGAAGTTTGGAGGGGCGCAGGTGCCGAATCCCAGAAACTCGTTGTTGTGGTAATTGCTCATTAGAGTTCTGTCAGCAGTCAAAACTACGTCTGTCATGGCCCTTGACCACCCTTCATGGAAACGCCCAAAGGTATCTTGTTTAGAAAGTGTGGGGCAGATATAACCTTTATTGCTCGCCTGGTTTCTACACGCTTGGATGATGTTTTTCACCAGCCGGCTGATAATAGTACCCAAGAGAATACCTTTGTCAAGTAATGAAACCTGGGTTTTTTACATAAAGCACGCGATTCAGAACTTTAGTAGGAAAATCTAATATGAAGGTATTTACTCATCTAAAGAGAAAGCATGCGGGTGGAAGTTTATTTGAAGAAAATGATGGAGTTTAGGTGGCACGGTAGGGGCGGTCAAGGAGCATGGACAGCCAGCGAACTGTTGGCTAGAACGGCTCTTGACGAGGGCAAGTACATTCAATCGTTCCCTGAGTTTGGGCCTGAACGGATGGGAGCCCCCGTCACAGCGTTTACAAGGATAAGCACTGAACCGATAAGGCTGCACTGTGCAATCTACGAGCCAGACGTCGTTGTGGTGTTAGACAGCACCCTGCTGAAGTCTGTTCCAGTGACCGCTGGGTTAAACCGCGACGATGGCATTCTAATCATTAATTCCGCGGAGGAACCAGCCGCCCTAGGAGAAAAACTGAAGGTGGCAAAAGGCAAAGTTTGGACGGTTCCAGCAACTGAAATTGCCCTGAAGATTTTGGGAGTCCCGATCACTAACACGGCGCTTCTCGGCTGCGTTGCCAAAGCAACTGGAATCGTCACGTTGGAAGGGATTGAGAAAACGTTGAAGAGTCGGTTCAGAGCGGACTTAGCTGAGAAAAACTTCGCGGTTATTAAGGAAGCTTACATGGAGGCAAAAAGTGAATGAGCGCTAAAGAGAAAACTTGGAGAGAGATCTCAATAGCGGGCGTATGCTCAAAATCAAGCGTCGGGTTCATGACAGGCGACTGGAAAACTTACATGCCGATTCGAGACTTAGAAAAATGCACAAGATGTTTGACATGCGTTATGTTCTGCCCTGAAGGCGCGATCAGGTGGCGTCCAGAAAAAGGCGACATTGAATTCGACTTTGGCTTCTGCAAGGGCTGCGGCATATGCGCAAACGAGTGTCCAACCAAAGCCATAACGATGAAGCTTCCGCAGGAGGAGGAAAAACAGTGATGAGCAAGAAAATAAAACAGGAAACGAGGGGTCTGAATGGCGACGAAGCGGTCGCCCTCGCAGCCAAACAATGCGATGTTGACGTGGTCGCGGCCTACCCCATTACGCCGCAAACGATCATAGTCGAGAAATTCAGCGAGTACGTCGCAAACGGGGAGGTCAAGACGGAATTCGTGTGCACCGAGTCAGAGCACAGCGCAATGACCGCCTGTCTTGCTGCTGCAACAACAGGAGCACGAACCTTCACGGCAAGCGCTTCGGCAGGCTTAGCGTTGATGCATGAGATGCTTTTCGTCACTTCTGGCTGTCGAGCGCCAGTGGTAATGGCGGTGGCTAACCGAGCGTTGTCTGCGCCGCTGAACATTCACGGTGACCAATCAGACAGCATGGCTGAACGCGACAGCGGATGGATTCAGGTTTACGTCGAGAGCGCTCAGGAAGCATACGATTCAATTATTCAAGCGTTCAAAATCGCCGAGGACGTTGACGTGTCTTTACCGATTATGGTGGGCTTAGATGGTTTCACGTTAAGCCACTCGCTTGAGAACGTTGATGTGCTCGCTGAGGGAGACGTACAACAATTTGTCGGAGACAGGCAACTGCCTATAGTTACTACGCATGAAGGCAAGACAGCGCCATTCAAGCTTGACCCAGAGAACCCCATGACAATGGGGCCCATCGCTTTCCAAGACTACTATTTCGAGTTTAAGAGACAACAGCAAGAAGGCATGAGCAACGCATTAAAGCGAATACAGGAAGTCAACAGTGAATATGCTAAACTAACCGGCAGAATCTATGGCAACGGCCTCATAGACACTTACAGGCTTGAAGACGCTGAAGTCGCCGTGGTCTGCGTAGGCTCAACCTGTGGGACGCTTAGAGAAGTTGTTGATGAATTAAGGCAAGAGGGCGTTAAAGCTGGTCTCCTTCGATTACGAACGCTCAGACCACTGCCAGTCGAAGACCTTCGAAAAGCATTAGCTAAAACCGCAGCCGTCGCGGTTATGGATAAAAGCATGAGTTTTGGGGGTCTAGGAGGCGCGGTCTTCTGTGAAGTCAGACATGCCCTGTACGATGAAAAGCAACATCCCCCCATCGTGAATTACATTTATGGTCTCGGCGGAAGAGACACAAGTCCACGTGAACTACGAGGGGTCTTCGAAGACCTCATGAAAATTGCCAAGACCGGGCGCGTGGAAAAGCAAGTGAACTATTTAGGATTAAGGGAGTAAAGGAGGAAAAAAACTTGACAACACAAGAATGGAAATTCACAGCCAAAGACATTGCGAGTAAACCGGACCTGTTCCTTTCGGGGCACAGGGCGTGCGCAGGATGCGGACCAGCCTCAGTCTTGCGTTTGATAATGAAGGCAACTCGTGGTCCAACGATTGTGACTGAAGCAACAGGCTGCATGGAAGTTGTTTCATCGATTTACCCGTACACTTCTTGGGCTGTACCCTGGCTGCACACGGCATTCGAGAACGCTGCCGCGAACGCTTCAGGCATTGACGCTGCGTTGAAGGCCATGAGCAAGAAGGGCAAAACGAAGGAGCGCATTGACATAATTGCGTTGGCTGGCGACGGCGGAACCTATGATATCGGCTTACAAGCGTTATCAGGCGCGGTTGAACGTGGACACGACTTCCTCTTTGTGCTCTACGATAACGAGGGCTACATGAACACGGGAATTCAACGTAGCGGCGGAACCCCGATGGGTGCGGCGACAACAACCACCCCTGCTGGAACGGTGATTCCTGGGAAACTGGAAAAGAAAAAACCGATAACGGAGATCATGCTGGCACACGACATGCCGTACGTGGCGACGGCAACAGCCTACTACTGGAAGGACATGCTGACCAAAGTCCGCAAAGGCTTAGAGGTTGAGGGACCCGCGTTCCTGCATGTGTTCGCTCCTTGCCCTAGAGGCTGGCGCACGGAACCTAGCAAAACCATGGAGTACTCAAAACTGGCGGTTGAAACCTGCGTGTTCCCCGTTTGGGAAGCGGTGAACGGCGAACGGCAACTTTCAACGCCCAGCAAGCTCATCGCGTTAGCGCCGCAGAAGAAAAAGCCCGTCAAAGACTACCTTGCAGGTCAGGGCAGGTTCAGGCACCTCTTCACCCCACAAAACCAGCACATCATCGATGAAATGCAACTCTTAACCGACAAAAACTGGCAACGACTAATCCAAAAATGCGAACCGGCCTAATTTCAATTTTCTTTTTGATTTTTTAATCAGTTGCGATTTATGAAAAGTGTAGTTCACCATGTGGGTAATCGTTTTATCCTGTCCACTCGGTCGAAATCTTCATCAAACGAATAAATTTCGTTTATGCCATTTAACTCCATCACGTCGAGGGCTAATACATCGTTAGCGTCAAGCTTGAATTCACTGCTTAATTCACTTGCTTCGAAGTACATATTCCGAGTGACATCAGCGATTCTTACATTGTCCAACATAAACAGCCCTCGGATGACTTCACTCACTTCATCCAGAGGCATGACGTGTTTGAGGATGTTGACCATTTCTGACAGATGAACAACGGTGGTTAACACGTGTTCTTTGCCTTCGATTATGCTTGTAACTATTTTTCTTGCATTGTCTTTCATATCCATCTCTTTCTGACTTAGCGTTTTCTTTGGTTTGTAATAAGCGTAAATGAAAACGTTTGCGTCAAGAAACCTCATGTTCGTCCCTCATAGAACTTCTTCTCGAATTGTTTCCAGCTTCCGATAGCTTCTACGCCAAAGTCAACCTTATCAAAGTATTTGGTCAAGTCAACATGCCGTTTAGGAATTATTTTCAGGTATCCTTTCCGCTTGATAACGTAGACTTCTTTGTTTCCGGTGAGTTCTTCTTCACGCCAATCAGCAGGAAGGATGAAGCGACCCTGTTCATCCACTTTTTTAACTTCTACTCCAGAAGTCAAAGAATATCACCATAAACACTATGATTCATCCAAACTATTAAATTTATTGCAAACCAGTTTATGGGGTAAAAAATTTTGCTAATGATTGTTTTCTGGGCAGGGTTTTTAGAACGCGTAGGTTTTTTTGAATTCTTCCTCTTTCAGCAATGCTCTTCTGCCGTTGGCGTAGATATCTTTGACCTTTTCCACCATTACTGCTACTTGATTACGCTCTTTCCCGACTGCTGCCTAATCGTTGAGCGCCGCTCGTTGTTGACGATTTCAGGGGAGGCGTTGAATAACGCTGGTTGCAGGCAGAAAGATTTAATTACGCTTAGTTTCTGTTGGTTTCATGTATTACGGGAGGAATAGATTAAGATGCCTACTTGCCCACGTTGCGGTGCCACGGTTCCTGAGGGCGCCGTTTACTGTGGTAACTGCGGAGCTACATTAAACTCGCCGACAACTTCCAAGTCTGACCAGCCCCAAACGTCTTCTCAGCCATCGACAACTTGGTCTGGAGACGTCGGCACCGGCGACATGCAGGCGCGATTGGAAAAAGCGATGAAGCGCACCGAACAGTTAGCCTATGCTATAGCAGGTGTTAGTGTAGCCATCCTTGCTGTGGTCGTAGTGTTCTATATAATATTGTAAAATGAAGGAAAGCCAGAAAATAACTCTAAGAGGCGATAAATAATGGATAGCACCCTTGAACAAACGGTTAAGAGAATAGAACGATTAAATAGAATCCTTACTGTAGCACTTATCATCGAAGTAATCGTCCTTATCGTGTTCCTACCAATTTAGGTGCAGTTTTATTCCTCACATTTTTTATTATCGATTGAGTGGGTTCGCTGCACAATGCCAGCGTTGTAAATCCACTTGCAGTTGTCGTAAACGTTCATTAACTTTTGACTGCCCATTTGTTTGAAAGCCCTAATTTTTTTAGGGAGTTTTACTTTTTGTAGATGCTGCTTAGTTTATTTTGATGGTCATACTCATTGTTACGCTTGACATTGAAGGGGCAGGAAGACGCTTTTCGCCATTACTCGACATAATTAAGCAAAATTAAGTAGGCATCCGCCGCTTAACAAGGCAACTGCTATTTTCTCTTTCCCGTTTCCTTTACCCAAGGTACTCGCACCAACTCTTTGCGCTTTCCCAGACCCTAACTTTCTCCAGCTTGGGGGTCTCTGGCAGGCTTTTCTTCAGGTGACCAAAAATGTACTTCGCAATGTTTTCAGATGTCGGGTTGCCGATTTCAGTTATTTCGTTAAGGTAGGTGTGATCGAGTTTTTGGGTTGCTTGGTCTAAAGCTGCCTTTAACACAGCGAAGTCGATGACCATTCCGTTCGGTTCTGTATTTTCACCTAAAACGAAAAGTTCCACTTTCCAAGTGTGCCCGTGCAGTCTTTCACATTTGCCGCTGCTTTCCACCACGTTATGCGCTGCCGCAAACGTTGTTTCAACCCTGAGCCTGTACAATTCTTAACCCTCCGCTAAAGGAACCCGCGCCATTCTGAACAGACGTTATGGTCATGAATGGATTCAAAGCTTACGCATTTAACCGTGCAGTACCGCTTAGGATACTTTTCCTTCAGCAACTGAACACATTCCCTTGTAACGTCCTCGACAAACTTGGCGTTCTCATGCATCTGCTCAACCACCTTTTTCTCCTCAGGCCTCTTAAGCAGAGAGAATGTTGGTGAACTGAAGCTTTGGCTGCAAATCTTAAGGATGTCAAGCAGGTCCGTGTTTTCGGTCACATCAATTTCCACGCTGAGAGAGCCCCTCTGGTTATGCGTCAGCCCATGGCACATCTCCTTTGAGCATGGGCAGGCTAAGGCACCGTTAATGGTGATACCCGCCATCTTCTTCCCCGTTTTAGTAGAGTAGCGGGCAAACATTTGAGCGATCGAGTTTTCCTTCTTGCCGCTTGGTCTCACCCTGTTAAAAGGGAGCTCACCGAAGACTTCTGTTTGACAGTGAAAACCATGTTTCTTAAACGCGGTTTTTGAGATCTGAACAGCCAAATTCTCGATGGACACGGCTTCGGAGGGCACCTCTTCAACGGTCTCGATGAACCTGCTCATGTGAACGCCGCGCAAGTGAGAAGGCAGCGAGATGTAACTGTTTATGGTGACTATAATGTTGAAGGTGCCGTCTGGTCTTTTCAGCATCACCAGTTTCCGGAGGCCTTCTACGCCCACCTTCTCCAGTTCGATTTCGTTTTCTGGTCTTTGGTTTTGAACGTTGACGACCAAACTTTTAATCCCCATTCAACTTCTAGACAGGCACTCTGCCCATGAATGCCACGCTCATCGAATCGCACTGAGGACAAAGAACTTGTTGCTTATTATATTTACTTAATAACAAGCCGATTTTAAATGGATTTCTCATGCTGCGGAGCCGAAAATGGTGCCCATGGCTCCAACGCCCACGAAGCTTTATGGTTTTGCATGCTTTCTTTCGATTATGGCGCGTATTTCGTTTTCAGCATCCGCTACAGAATACTTCAGAGAAACATTCCTCTTTCTAAGCTCATCCAAGAAAGCCCAAAGTGACACGCCAGCTATTTCAGTCTGATTTCTCCAAAGAGGTCTTTCCTTTCACGTAGCTTTCAACAGCGACTTCCATCTTTACTTCAGCAACTATTTCGATAGGAACGCGAATGTTATAATCATTTTGCTTTTGTTAAAAACGAAAAGCTAGAATGTGAACTGCAAACCAGAAAATATGAGCCCCAGAAGTTTTTAGTGGAGCTAATGTTTATTAGACTCAAATATTCTAGTCGTCGCTTCGAAATTTGACGGTGAATTATTTGCAGAGGGTAACAATTATTGCTCCAGCCCATTTGCACGCGGGCAATTTTGATTTAACAGGCGACTTGGGAAGGCTTTATGGGACGGTTGGCTTCGCAGTGGACCTTCCCCTCGAGGTTGAGGTTTCTAAGGCTAAGGGAATCAAGGCTGAGGACAAGCCAGCGTACAAGTTCACGAAGCGCTTCGTCAACAAGTTCGGTTTGGAAGGCGCGGAAGTCAAAATAAAGAAGGAAATTCCGAAGTTTGTGGGCGTTGGGTTCCACACGACCTTGGCGCTTTCAATCGGCGTCGCGTTATCCAAGCTCTACAACCTTAACCTAAACGTTGAGGATGTCTCCTTAGTCATGGGCAGAGGAACCATAACCGCGATGGGAGTTTACGCTTTCAAAACGGGCGGGTTCATCGTTGAAGGCGGCTTTAAGGTTGACAAGCGAACAAAAATGGTGCCGCCGCTCATATTCCACGGCGCAGTGCCCAAGAACTGGATCTTCGTGATTGCCATTCCTAACGAGTCAAGGCAAAAAATAGCCCAGATGCGGGAGAACGAGGACGAAATCCTCGGCAACCTCGAGGTCATGCCGAAGGAGCTGTCTGACGAGCTTTCAAGGCTGGTTTTGGTGAAGCTTATGCCTGCCTTCGTCGAGAAGGACCTCAAGACTTTCGGTGAAGCGTTGACCTCGTTTAACCAGAAGCTAGGGAAATTCTGGAGGGACTACCAAGAGGGAACCTACTGCAACCAAGTCGTAGAAGAAGGAGTGAGAATCATGCTCAGCAAGGGCTCGTTAGCTTGCCAAACCTCTTGGGGCCCAACCTTCTACTCAATAGTGAAGGGCAAGCGAGACGCGGATAAACTGGCGGAAGAGTTAAGGCGGTTTCTGGATAGGAATGGCGGCGGAGAAGTCTTCGTCACACAAGCCAACAATCGGGGAGCCGCCATTTTGGAGGCTTAACCATGGTTAAAGCTGTCGGGATAGACTCGGGAACAAAAACAATGGACATCTACGGGTTCGACGACACAGACGGGAAAGTGCTGGTTGACGTCGCTCTATCCCGAGAGGAAGTAACTAAGAACCCCAGCCTCGTCATCGACAAGCTCAGAGAAGTTCAGAAGGCTTGTGGCAAGATTGATGCGATTGCGGGACCTGCGGGTTACGGTTTGCCACTTCAAAAAGCCAAGGATGCCAGCTACGAAGACATCGCGCTGGCAACATTCGTGACGCAGGCTGACGTTGAAAGAAAACTGAAAATCGTCGGTTTAAGGCAACTCATGCAGCTTATGAAGGCGGCGGAAGACCTGAACATCTGGTTCACTCCCTCGGTTATTCAGTTGCCCACCGTTCCCGAGTACAGGAAAGCCAACAGGATAGACATGGGCACGAACGATAAGGTTCCAAGCGCGGTTTTAGCTATGAAAGACCAAGCGGAACGGCTAAGAATAGGCTACGCCGAAACAAACCTCATCGTCGTGGAAATAGGCTTCGCGTACACGTCGGCAATGGCTGTGAAGAACGGTCAAATCGTCAACGCAATGGCTGGAACAGCGGGTTTTCCCTCCTTCATGGGCATGGGATTCCTAGACGGGGAACTCGTGTACGGCTTAGTTAACACGGTTGAAGACTTTTCAAAACTGATGTTGTTCGCTGGCGGAGCGGCGGCAGTCGCGGGGTTCGACACTTCAAAGCCTCTTGAAGAATTCATTGATGGCGCAAAAACCAGCGGGAAAATCCGAGCTGGTTTGGATTTGATGCTTGAATCCGTGGTTAAGGACGTCGCGTCGCTTTTGCCCTCAGTGAAGCCTAAGGAAATAATGCTCAGCGGAAGATTTTCAAGCATTCCCGAGTTCTACGCGATGGTGGAAAACAGGCTGACGGATTTCTTCAGAGAAATCGGGTCAAAAATTGATGTGGTGAAGATTCAAGCCAACGCAAGGGTCGCAAAAGGCGCAGCTGAAGGCGCGGCGATAATAGCAAACGGCATAGCACATGGAAGGTACGAGTCGATTGTCAACGTGATGAAGATTAGGGAAAGCACTGGCGGAATATTTGACCACGTGCGTCTGGACGAGAAAACAAAGAAGCAACTTGACGTCTTCAAGAAGCCGTAGCCTTTTCCTATCCAACCAGCGTTTTCAAGTCGGCTGAATTGATGTTTTTGAATCCGCTGATTTTTTCTCCCTTCGCCGTCAAGTTGTAAAGCCCGATGCTTCCTTGCGTTCGCTGAGCCAGCCATTCAAGCAGTTCTCTGCTAATCTTCAGCTTCTCCCGTTTCACAGCAAGAGACTTCACCTGCAGTTTAGAGTACTTGCCCACAGTTGACCCGAAATCCATTCCCGCCAGCACAATCAGTTTGGCGTCCATCGCGGCGGCGAGAAAAACTGCCCTGTCCCCGTCGGTGAAACCAAGGAAGTTGTAGACGTTGGGGCGCGGCTCCACCTGTGTGCTCCCTATCGCGCTCGAAAAATCGGGGACGAAACGTTGCAGCTGCTCAATGTTGTCGCCGTGCGCGTGGATAACTATGACTGAGCCCTGCCGCTGAGCGGAAACGATGTCGCTTACTGTCCCGTCCAAGTCGGTTACGACCACGTCTGGAACAGCGTTCGCCACATGAAGCAGCGCAGTTGTCGCGCCGTCAGCTACGACAGTCACAAACTTCCGAAGCACCCCTTCATGCATGACTTGCCTTAGGTTCTCTTCAAGGGAAGGCCCAGCGCCGAACACCAGCACTGGCTGATTTGCCACACGTTTTCTAAGCTCGGAGAGGTCAGCAGCTTTTCCAGCCAGCAGGGTGCTCAGCAGGTCAGCGGCGTACTGGTCTCTTGCCTGGGGGTAACCGAAGGCTTCAATGATTCTGCGGTACCACGGCCACCAATCGTTCAGTTCAAGCTTCATGCCTTTCCAACCTGCCTTAGGTCAACGCTGTTGTTTTCATTTTGATACTAAGGGGTTGTCTTGATATAAGCTCCCCTATTATTCGCGTCTGTGCAGAAAACTTGCCCGCCCACGTTTTTCCGCAAGAAAGCCTCCACTTCCAGCGACAGCTTTTCCGCTTCTTTTCTGCCTTCGACAAGCCCGTAGACGGTTGGTCCCCAGGAACTCTGACCTGCCCCGAAAGCCCCATGCTTCAGCATGTACTCAATGCACTGATCTGATGGGGAACTTGAGAACCGTCCGCCCTGTTCCGAGGAGAAGCAGTCGCCGACGATTTTTTGAATTTCCGTGAGGGCGCCGCCGAAAGCCGCAATGTCCTTCTCTTTCAACGCAGGTAAAAGAGCCATCAATATCAAGCGGCTGATGCGCCCAGCCTGCTCCTTGGACATAGGCGGCAAACCGCTGAATGCGTGAGCCTCTGCCTCGCCTGATAAGCCGCTTTTGACCTGCGAGATGGCGACGGTGAAGAACCAATCGCGGGGGAAAGGTTCTTGAAAAACCACTGGGGAAAAATTATCCCTAGATGCCAGTGGCTTGTTCTTTTGGCTTTTGACGCCGCCTTCAACGACGAAACCGCCTTTTTCAAAAAGGGCTGTTCCTACGCCTGACACCTTCCCCCTTCCCATGACTTTGGAAAGTTCCTGCGTTGAAGCCTTTACGCTAAAAAGTTTCGCAAGGGCAGTCGCGGTGGCCAGGGCAAGCTGGGTCCCTGAGCCTAACCCGACATGCTGAGGAATAGCCTGCTCAACGTTAACGGCTACTTCAGGCGTTAAACTGTATTTTTTAAGGAAAAGTTCAACCCAAGGTTTCGCCAGCTCGCTTTTCTCGCCTTTTACGATAAGCCGTTCTGATTTTTCAGCCTCTACAATCACGTTTGGGTAGTCTATGGCTACGCCCAAGCCGCCGAAGAGCCGCCCCAAGTCGCCTCCTAAATCGATGATTCCCAGATGAAGCCTCGCTGGAGCCTTAACGTAAACCTTCATGCGTTCAACGCCTAACTTAACCTAATTCCTCAATTCCCTTAATAACCAAATTGGGTAATCCCACATCAATACAACTACTCTAGGCGTTGCCTATGCACAGCCAAGTACCTTCTTGCAAAGTATTTTACGAAGTCTTCCTCGGTTCGCTCCAGCGCCTTGTAGTAGGATTTCCTCTTCGTGTACTCAATTATTAGCATTGGGTAGCCGTTTCTCCAGAGGATGTAGTTCATGAGGAGCCTGCCGATTCTGCCGTTGCCGTCTCCGAAAGGATGAATCTTCTCGAACATGTAGTGGGCTCTAGCTGCAACCTCAACGGGGTTAAGCTTTGACCCGTTCGCGAAAGCCGTAAGCTGATTCATCATGTTCCCGATCTTCTCGTAGCTGGGCGCGACATAAAGTCCAACCCTTACAGGGTAACTGCGAAAGCTTCCTGCAATGTCAGGTTTTGTGTCTTTGAAGATTTGCAGGTGCCAATTCAACACAAGCTCATTTGACACTTCTTCTTCACACTTTAGCATTTGCAAGAATGCAGCCGCGTGGGATTCAGTCTCCCTTATGTCTCTGAGCGGCTTGGCGGGTGCCATCTGATCTTCCAGATTAAAGAGCCGGGAGCGTTGGTGTTATACGTGTTTCGCAGATTTTAAGGGCCCGGGTGCGCTGCCACGAGGGGCTGGTGGTAACCGTGGGCCAATATTGCGCGCGGGTTTCGCGGAGCACGGCGCGCGCGGCGAGATATTTTCGAAGTAGACCTTGATCGTCTGATTGTTGATGTTCAACTGCTGTTCCAGATCGTTGAGTTCAGGCTGCTGAAACACTTCCCACCAGTTGCCGTGCAGCATTTCGTCGTGCGGCGAAGCGACTTTCCAGCCCTCGGCGTCCTGGAAGTTGACAGGCGATTCCTTGTAGTTGGGAGCGGCGGGCGTGGGCACGGACGGCCTGTGATAGGCCGGGCCGGGAGTGCAGCCCATCAGGCCGGCACAGAGCAAGGCTGCAACTGCCATTGCCCAGGCCGCCTTTGATTTTGACATCTGGATACCTCGTCTCATGCCGTACCTTCTTCTGGCAGCGAAGTCAACGTGTCGCGCTCTTTGCCCAGCAGGCGCAGCCGCAACCTGTCCATGAACAGGTACACTACCGGAGTCGTATAGAGTGTCAACAATTGGCTGACGATGAGCCCGCCGACAATGGAAAGGCCCAGCGGGCGCCGCAACTCAGAGCCTGTGCCCGTGCCAAACGCCAGCGGCAAGGCGCCGAACAACGCCGCCATGGTGGTCATGAGAATGGGACGAAACCGAAGCATACAGGCGGTAAAGATGGCGTCGTGGGTTGTCATCCCCTGCTCGCGTTCGGCCTGGAGGGCAAAGTCGATCATCATGATGGCGTTCTTTTTTACGATGCCGATCAGCAGCACAATGCCGATGATGGAAATTACGTTGAGGTCGTTGTGGAAGATCATCAGCGCGAGCATGGCTCCGACGCTGGCCGACGGCAGCGTCGAGATAATAGTCAGCGGATGAACGAAGCT
>CAVYHL010000006.1:0-1088677 GCA_963768345.1 Candidatus Bathyarchaeota archaeon
CATAGTTTTTCAAGTAAAGCCTGCCCAGATAACTTACACGCGAAGAGGGGACGTTTCAATAGTGAAAATTCCCACAGGACACGCAATTGTAGCCGGTTCAACTTCTTCAGGCGCGGTCGGACCGAAGGAAGAAGATAAAGTCAAAGTTGACGGTCACGTGCTGGGAAAGTTTCTGGCAAGAGTCAGCCTGATGGACGTGATAGCGACAGGAGCTTTCCCCGTTCTCTTATCCGTCACGTTAGGCGTGGAGAAGGAGCCAACAGGCAATGATATCTTGGAAGGCATTCGACGGGAAGCAAGAAGCATAGGTCTTGACCCGAATCAAGTGCTCATGGAGAACACGGAAGACAACTTTGAAACTGTGCAGACTGGCGCTGGCTTAACAGTGATAGGGTTCGCAAACGAGGAAGAACTGAGGCTTGGAAAAACGAACCCAGGCGACTTGATTGTTGCCATCGGCAAGCCGAAGGTCGGCGATGAAGTGATCTTAGCCGAGGCGAAGGGCGAAATTGCCGACCTCAAAAATGTCATGCAGCTTTCACAGAGAAAATATGTTCATGACATCGCTGCCGTCGGCACCTTCGGAATCGCGGATGAAGCCAGAATGATTGCTTTTGCCGTCGGCAGGCAGCTAAAACTTGCAGAGGTCAAGGGCTTGGACTTGAACAAATCAGCCGGACCAGCCACCGTTGTGCTAGCCACCGTCGACAAAGAAAGGCTTGAAGATTTAACGGCGTTAATCAGCAAACCCGTCAACGTTGTAGGAGAAATACTGTAACAAGACGAAAACGGCTGGGTAGATCATTTTCTCTTGCCTTTATTGGTATTTTCTTTTAAGTAAGTGCCCGTTTCTGTCTATTTCTCCTTTTCTGATTCGTGTTGTGGAGATTGGGATGCAGTTTTCTGCTGGAACCATGCTCACGGTGACGATCTGTAACGGAGGAAGCCCTGCTTTGCCGCGTATTTCGTTGATTCTGCCAGCTGTTGACTCGGTTTCTTCGCTCACGACTAAAGCTTCAAAGCCTTTGCCAGAAATAGTTAAGCCATAGGGGTCATCCAACGGGACAATTTCCGCCCGCTCAGCCCAGTCTGATTTCTCCAAGAAAGCGTGAAGTTCCTTGAATCTTTCGGCATACGTCGCCGTTATATGGGGCTTACCCATCTTCGACACGAACTCGTCAGACGACAAGCCTATCACGACTTTCTCTCCAACCTCGAAAGCTTTTCTCAAAAGCGACTCGTGACCTCTATGCAGTTCATCGAACGTTCCGCCGACCGCCACTCTCTTGAATTTCTTCATTTTATCAGCCTAGCGCCTTGAAAATCGATTTTGCTAGTAATCACTTTTTCAGAGGGCAAGACTTCCTTAAAAGCTTCCGCCACCCTATCAGCGTTTTCTTCAAGAACAACCGCATGCACCGCTTCGCCCAGCATGTTCTGCGTTGCACCGACCGCACCCGCTTCCTTAGCCAACTTGACAAGTCGTCGAACATTCCGCGTCGCGAAGCCGGCGTTCTGAGAAAACTCCCAGCATCGATCCAGAAAATTCCTCAACGTGGGCTCTGCGAGAATTGCTTCCATGGTTTTTTTGCCGTAGCGGTTGATTAGTTGCTTTCTTTCAGGGTCAGCTAACACTGTCTTAGGCATCTTCGATTGGAAAAAGCCGGCTACAACCACATAGTCAGAAGTTATCGGGATGCGGTCGAGCTGACAAATACCGGGAGCGCCCGGCTCAACGACAAGTACGCAACCGCCAGTAAACGCTAACGAACTCACCGTGCCCAAGCCTGTTTGGCATTGAATCTCCGCGACGTGGGCTATTCTGCCGATTTGATTGTAGGTTAACGGCAAATCCAGCGCTTCTTTCAGTGCCAAGCCCGCCGTCAAAGCGCCGCCAGCGCTTGTGCCAAAGCCTGCCCCGATGGGAACCTCAACCTGATGCTCAACAGTAACGGCGTACTTCTCCATAATTCCCTTCAGAAGCGTTTCAACAACCTTCATCGTTGTTTTCGCTTCTGGCGCGGGCATCGAGTTTATGAGGACTTTAACCCTGTTGTCCTCTGCCTCTTCAGCGGTAACTTTGGTTGAAACACCCTTTTGAAGCCCAAATCCTCCGCCTCTGGCACCTACTTTTTCCAAATCAACAATCGGCTTGTTGTCTTCGATATCGTGGATTTCAAAAAAGCTGGAGATTGCCGCTGGCGCAAAGGCTTTAGCTGTTTTCGTCTTGTTCATTTCTCCGCCTTTTCTTGTGTTGGCATGTTCAACCTAAGGAATGGAAAAGCGGCTTGACATGCTTTTGCAACCGGCGGCGACACAAGCAAAACAAACGGAATTTCAGTCACGAAAGTCCAAACGAAGATTAGGGGCACCAAAGACACGGACAAGGGAGAAGTGAAGTACCCGCTCGACGAAAAGAACAGTTGACTATACGCCCAAACACCCAACGCCACTATTGTAGCGCCCACTGCTTGCCCAATTATTGCGCCCACGCCGAAGCTTCTGAACTCTTTCCATTTCTTTGCGATACCTGCGAACAGGATGAAAGACACCGCCATCAGGGCGCTGAAAAGGATAACGATGGTTTCAGTTGACAATTTAGTGTACCCTACAGATTCACTTGGAAGAAGCACGGTCGGCAACAAAAGACCAGCAAGAACAACAGCAGCCCCAATTATTAAGCTGAGAACGGTTTTTTTCCTGTTAAGCCTTGCATGCGCAAAATACCCGATTAAGAAGAACATCGCAAAGTTCGCCGTGACCCCCGCGGTTAAACTGAGTAGGGGTTGCCCGATAACTATGACGTCGCGGATGAATATTCCGATGGCAGCGCCAATGCCGCCTTCCCATGGCCCAAACAAGACGGCAAAGATTGCAGGTACAAAAGCTGCGGGCCAAAAGGCGACGCCTCCAAAACTTAAGTTGAAACTTGTCAGGTAACCAATAACAGTGTAAAGGGCAGCACACAAGGCGATCACCGCGATGTTAAAGGCTTTAAATTTAGGCATTAAATTTTGCTCCGTTTTTCGAAGGTTAACCGTGGTGAAACGCGAGTTTTATAGATAAAACTTCCCTATGAATTGTTTAAACACGTTTAAACATAAGTCCCCTTCTATGCCTATGCAGCTCCTTAGTCAGCGTTTGAATTACGCCTTTGCCAAGTTGGTTAGTTGCCGTTTCATGAGTTCTGCACGGTCACGCTGGCACTCTTCAGGAGTGCAGACGTATGGGCGGTCACTATGCGGCAACGGTGTATTGTGCCTGTAGCCTCGTCTTATCATTTCACGGACTTGCTCGTCATGCCTAAAGTACAGATGGTCTATGCGGTCTTTGAAGCGCAAGGTTTCAGGGTGATTACTGAAGGCTTTGTACTTCCCTAACAACGCCCCAACGATACAGTGAAGCGCAGCATGTTCACCCAGCAAATGTTGGCGGTCAAGCTCTGAAACTGCGACACACCAAATTCTAACCATATCCATAAACTCTCAAGTTTGAAAAGAAGAATCCTAGAACTTTTTGAATCTGCCTTAACAGACTATTTCTTGTGCCTCTTGATCCTTTCCTGCCGCTGCGTTTTCATGCGCCAATCTTTCTTCCTCTGAGTCGTGACGGTTAATCTTCCGCCTTGCCGCGGCATCTGTTCAAGATGGCGGTGCCGTGAAATGTTGGCGTAGAAGGTTTCAAGGTCTATTTTGCTTGAGTGCAAATCCTCAAGGTTCTGGTTCAGCTCCTTTCTTACTTCCTCGTTCACATGGTCAAAAACTTCTGAGTAAACGATGTAGGCGGCGTGGAACTGGAAGTTTGAGGGGTTGTCGATTAAAAGTTTTTCTGTTTGGGGTTGGCTGGTGTTTGATTCGTTTGGTTGCTCGGTCATGTTATTCAGCTTTGATGATGAGCATGTTGTTTTTCCCTCTTTTATATTTGTGCCCGAGAAAAACCTTTTCGGCAAATCCTCATTCGTGGGAAACTTCGTTCCTGCTGATGCTCCTTAAAATCAACTGGGGTGGGATGAAATGCGTCTCGTGAGAAAAAGCATTTGGGAACTTCCTATTGGTAACAAGAAACCACCACAAAAATGAAAACAACAAAAAACGCAAAGAACAAAAACAAATGTAATTCACGCAGCATATCAATTATCTTATAAGCTGACCCTGACTATTGAATTAGTAAACGGTGGTTTGGATGCATGTTTCACTCGCGCTCGTCGTCGGCGTCTTGGTGACCGTTGGAGCCTTTCTGGTTTACGTAGCCGTTTATGGAATAACCTTCATCGGATTAGCCGTGTTGGATGAAGTGGCGTTGGCCGCCACGCTTTTTGCAGTTGCAGCCATTATTGTTCTCATATTCGCCGCGGGATTCAAAGCCCAGTTTAGGCGAGTAAAAACAGGCAAAGAAGCCCTGATCGGCGCCAGAGGCACAGCGACAACCGACCTTAAACCCAGAGGCGAAGTCCGTGTTATGAGCGAGTTCTGGGAAGCCACTGCTAAAGACGCAGCAATAGCAGCTGGTCAAACGGTGGAAGTCGTCGGCATGGATGGTCTGACGCTTGTGGTTAAAGCAGCCGAGCAAAAAGCTTAATTCTGTAGAGCGCTGAATAGCTATTTGAGGTTTGAAAAAGATGGATCCACTTTTAATCGGCCTAATCGGCTTCATAGTCTTCATCGTAATAATCTTCCTACTCAGCGGAATCCGAGTGTTAAAAGAATGGGAAAGAATGCCCGTGCTGCGTCTAGGACGCTACATCGGCTTAAAAGGACCAGGAATCATCTACCTTGTCCCGATAATCGACAGGGCACCGCTTAAAATCTCAACCAGACTGGATACGATACAGTTCCGAACAGAATCAACCCTGACCAAAGACAACGTCCCAGTAAACGTTGACTCCGTACTCTACATGAAACCCGTGGACCTAGAGAAAGCCGTCCTGCAAGTAGAAAACTACTACCAAGCAACACAACTCGCCTCACAAACAACCCTGCGAGAAGTCATCGGCAAACAAAGCCTAAACGAGCTGCTCGCGGAACGCGAAAAAGTCGGCGCAACCCTCCGGGAAATAATCGATGAAAAAACGGAGAATTGGGGAATAAAAGTCACCTCGGTCGAAGTCCGAGATGTCATCATACCAGGCAACCTGCAAGATGCAATGTCACGTCAAGCACAGGCAGAACGGGAACGCATCGCACGAGTAACCTTAGCCACAGCCGAGTTCGAAGCGTCACAAAAAATGATTGAAGCAGCAAAAGCTTACGAGGCAAGCCCAGACGGACTAAGACTTAGGTGGATGAACATCCTCTACGAGTTAGGGCAACAATCGCAAACAAACACAATCATGTTAATTCCAGCGGTGATGCCGGAAGCAGGCTGGCCTCCAGTCGGAACCTACGGCTTCAAAGATCTGACCAAAGCGCAGCAGGAAATGGCAAAGAAGAGACCAATGCCATCCGAACAGCCCTAGTAAGAAAACCACTTTCTTTTTTTTCTTTTTCGTTAGTCTATTGGACTGATTTCACCGCTTTCACCGTGCGCACTAGCAAAAGCTGTGCTGCCTCTTGGCGGGGCCATCCGCCTAAACCGCAGTCGGGACCCGTGAAAGTCATCCGCTCACCATATTTCTCTTTAGCAACCCTATACCTTTTCCTTATTGTTTCCTCTGGCTCAACCAATTGCTCAGCTGAAGGTTTCCCCACGCCTTTCTCGTAAAGCTCAGCCAAAATGCCGTCGATGTCCGTTCTGGCGATGCCTACCCGAATCTGCTTATCTGCCCGTTCAAGCATTCTTTTCGGGACAGCTTCAATGTTTTTCGGTGAGGCAGCGTACTCAAACGAAAGCACATCCAGGTTTTTTACGCAAAGCAAATCGCCGACTCCTGCCGCCGAATGAAGGTGAATCTGCCGAACTGCACCCTTAAAATCGAAGGCTTTCTCAAGCACGCCGCAAATCACCCCTGACGGAGCTTGGATGTTGTTGAAGCCGAAACTTGGCTCATCGATTGAAACCACCTTCGTCTCGATGTACTTGCTGTTTAGGACGCTGTTTTTCGCGAAACGCCTGATTGTCTCAGCTAGCCCGTCCAAGACGTCTTGATAGGGTGTGTTTCCGACTTCGCGCAGGTACTGTTCAAGCGGACCGAAAATTGAGATTCTCAGCTGGATCTTTCTGCCGAACTCTTCGCTGAGCGCTTTAGCTTCCTGATTGATCAAGTACACTTCTGGCAGAACAGCATCTTTCTCCTCCACAAGAAACGAGCCCTTCTCCATCGCTGCATGCAACACGTCGCCGACCTGTTTCATGCCATCGTACTGCTGAGGAAAATTGGCTACGTCTAAGCCTGAAGAGACCTTTAATCGAAAAGAATCCAGAACGGGAACGCAGAAGTTTCTCTGTATGAAATCGTCCTGTGACAGGTTTTTGCCGTTTACCGCTGCTTCCCTTGCAAGCTGGTAGGCTCTCACGTAGCTGTTATTGTCAACGTTTGAAGGCAACGGGAAACTGCCGATATCATCAATTAAAGTGCTCATGAAAATGCATTGATCGTGGAAATTCTATTAAAGCTAACCCTACCATTAAACCGCTGAAAGGTGTGATTCATGTCCCAGTCTGCATGCGTGTTCTGTAAAATAATCCGTAAAGAAGCGCCTGCAAGCGTCGTCTATGAGGATGCGCAGGTGGCCGCTTTCCTGAGTAATCGACCAGTGAACGTTGGGCACACGCTCGTCGTCCCAAAGAAGCATTACACTGACATCTACGAGATCTCCGATCAAGAAGCAGGTTACATCTTCAAGGCAGCCAAGCAGGTAGCCCAAGCCGTCAAGGAGGCAACAGGCATCGAAGCCGTCAGGATAGTGCAGAACAACGGGGCGGACGCTGGGCAAGTCATCTTCCACCTGCATGTGCACATCATCCCGATGAAGCCGCACAATCACCTCAGGTTCGAAAACGAACTGCGTCCACCGGAACTGCTCGAGAAGGATGCGGAAAGAATAAGGGAATATTTACAAAAACGCGGTCCAAATTAAAGAAAATTGCTTTGTTAAAAAAAGAAAAGAGAGATGAAAATTGGCTTATCTCGTCTAATCAAAAATGGACGGGAAAGGAGCCGTTGAGGTGCTGAATTGAGGCATCGGGGAGGGTCGTCTTCTCAGCGGTGGCGACGGCATCGGCTCCGGCGGTTCAAGCATTAGGGGAATGTGTTCTATCAATCTTCTTCGTCTCCGTGAACAGTCGGCACTATGGTTAGTTCGATGAGGTTTTCCCTGCGGATGATGGTCAGCTTGGTTTCCTTGTCTATGACGTCTTCTGCGAGTAGCCTTGGTAAGTCGTAGAAGTCGGTGACTGGCTTGCCGTTGAATTGGACGAGTACGTCGCCCATGGCTAAGCCTGCCTTGCGTGCGGGTGACCCTGCCTCGACGCTGAAGATCATCACGCCTGTCTCCTGTTCTAAGCCTGCTTGTTCAGCGATTTCCTCGGGTATGGCGACTGTGTTGGCGATTATGCCTAAGTAGCCCCTCTGAGTTACGCGTCCAGTCATCAGCCTGTCTGCGACTGCTTTGACCTTGTTGATGGGGATCGCGATGCCTCTTTGCCAGACGTAAGCCGTGTTTATGCCGATGATTCTGCCTTCCACATCTATGAGTGGCCCGCCGCTAAAGCCGGGGTTGAGCTGCGCGTCGGTGGCGATTACGTTTTCCATCTGCGTCATTCCACGCCAGCCCCTGATTGTGCTGTTCACGCTTGTCACCATGCCGCTTGTGGCGGTCGGCTGGTTCCTGTTGAAAGGGTTTGCGAGAGCCAGAACGTATTGGCCTACGCTTAGTTTTTCTGAGTTGCCCATTTCTATGGGTGTGAATTCGCCTTTATCCGCCTTCAGCAGGGCTATGTCGTTGTAGGGGTCTGTGCCCACGATTTTTGCGTTGAAGGTTCTTTCTCCTTGGCCTATCTTGACTGTGCTGCATCCTGAGAGTACGTGGTTGCAGGTGACGATGTAGCCGTCTTTGGTTAAGATGACGCCTGTTCCGTGTGACATCTGCGCTTTAACGCTGACAACGGACTTTGAGATTTTGCCTATCAGCATACTTGTTGCTTCTGAGAGTGATTTGAGAACTTCTAACGGGTTAACTAGTTGACTCATTTTGTTTTTCACCGCAAGAATATATGGCAAAATAGTATTTGTTGACTAAGGAACCGCACAACTTAGTCACAGATCTGCGTGGGCTCCAAAAAGCCGAATGCAACGTTCCCAGAAATTGGGAACAGATGGACATAATTCTGCCCTGAGAAGCAAAAGGCTTTTGAACAGATACAGCACTTGGTAGCCTGTGGAACAATGGAAAAAGTGTGGGACGAACTGAAAAAAATCGAAGCTGAAGCAGAAAAGATACGAAGCGACGCTCAGGAAAAAGCCCAGAAGATGACGGCTATTGCTCAGCTGAACAGTGAGAAACTGATTGCCAACAGTCAAGCCTACGCCGAGGAAGAGGGGCAGCAGCTTTATGCGAGCACGGTTAAGGAAGCTAACCGCAAACGGGATGAACAGTTGAAAGCTAACCAAGAAGCTACTGAGAAGCTGAAAGTTCAAGCAGGAAAACGCTTGGAGCCAGCAATCGCTAAAGTTGTGAACGCAATCATTAAGGAAGCTTAATCTTGAGTCAGACAACACGCTACGCTGCTGTTCTAGCTAAGATCGGGGCTGAAAAAAGCAAGCTTCTCAGCGAAGCAAAAATCAAATCGTTGGCAGAAAGCAAGAATCTGCCTGCGTTCGCGGCTCAACTGCGAGACACCTGTTATCAAACGCAAATCGCAAAGGCGCCGTTGCCGCTGACAAGCCGAAAGCTGGAGCGGGCCTTCAATGAAAACCTCATTGAATCCCACGTGAAGATGATTAAAAACACGCCGACGAAGGCAGCGAATTTTCTTTCCGTTTACATCTTGCGGTTTGAGGTAGAAAACCTGAAGACCCTCATAAAAGCGACGAACGGGGAGCTTGGCACTGAGGAGAAGCTGAGTAGAATCTACTTTTCAGCAGAGGATTTTCTTAGGAAACGTGTGATGTTGGAAGAGGCGGCTAAGGCTTCGACTTTAAAGCAGATGCAGAACTCCATCAAGAGTTCGATGTATGCTTCAGCCCTCAGCAGAGGCATGCAAGTCTACGAGGAAAACGGGTCAACGTCAGCACTTGATATTCTGCTTGATAAGGTGTTCTATGACAGCCTACACGACGCCTACGAAGTGTTGCCCAGAAAAGAGAAATCTCACGTGCACTTCTACGCCGCCATAGAAAACGACAGCTTCACGCTGCTGACGGTTCTCAGAGGAAAAACCCTGAATTACGACGCAAACTGGCTGAGAGGGGCGATTCCACCTAAAAACTTCAAACTAACATCGGAAACGGTTGAGGCTCTACTGATGGCAGCCGACTTCGACTCAGCCTTTAAAGTCGCGTCTGAAACGTTCTACGGAAAGTTCATAGCTAAAGCTCAAAGTCCAGAGGACACGTTGGCAGCCACTGAAAAAGCCTTCAAGAAAGCAATGTTTCAGCATGCTAAAGTATGCACCATCGGCGAAATCTTCAACGTTGGAGCGCCGCTTGCTTTCATGATGATTAAGGAAGCGGAAGTGCGCAACCTTATCGCGGCAAGCGCGGGCGTCGAAGGCGGCGTCAACATGGAGTATATCCAGAGTCAAATGCTGCTTTAGGCTTAAGCTTTTTTCCCGTTTCCGTTTATGACGACGTTGGTGTAGACGAAGTTTTGTTTGAACGGATGGAACTCTGTGCCGTTTCCCGCGTAGAACTTGCTGAACCACTCGTAGAAGTGTAATCTTAAGGCGTGGATGAAAACGATTAATCCTTCGAACGCGATGACGAACATGTTTCCGCCGACAATGATTATGCCGCTGATGATCAAGCCGAAACCTGTGGGTCCGCCTATTAAAGCCGCGACGGTGTAGGTTACGAGGAGCAGTGCCCAGTGAGCCATAAGCAAGGCGAGAATTCGAGCATAGGAAATGCTGTTGCTGAGTAAACGTGTCACCATGTCTCCGCTCTCAAAAATCCTCTCAACCAAAGGCTCCGGCTTTTCCTCATTATGCGCAACTGCCGTGTGGGTTGAAATTTTCGTAACAGCCATAAAAGCAGGCTTCGCGAAAGCCACGAAAATGAATGGAACAATTAATAGCAGTACGGGACCTGAAAACCATGCTCCAAAGTTTAACTTGTAAACCAGGACTAAATAAACCCCGCCGAGGTAGAATGCCATTTTAGGGATCGATGTTAAAACAGCGTCAACCAAGTGGTGTTTAAGGACAAAGTTTACCATTTCCAAAACTAAACCACTGACTATCTGTATTACGCCAATGATCAGGGCGAAGACTAGGAAGGCAAAGACGTTGGTGACAAGAAATGGCCTGAACCATAGGGGTGGAAAAAGTTCTTTGCCGAAGCACTCGCCGAAAAGGGCGCCTGCAATGGTTGCGGCTAAACCGCACATTGCTAAGATATATGCCAGATTCTTTATTCCCTGACTCTTCTTTACAAGCATCCCGACTGTGAAGCCGCCTACCATAAGGATTAAGCCGTGACCCATGTCGCCGAACATTAATCCGAAAAGAATCGGGAACGATATAGCCATGTAGGGAGTGGGGTCTACTTCGCCGTAATTTGGCAAACCGTAAAGCTTCGTGACTTCTTCGAACGGCTTTACAAAGCGGTTGTTGCTGATTTTTGTCGGCGGCGCTTCTGATGCAACAACCTCCTCATGCAGAATTATGGCTTTTTCCCCGAGCAGGGAATGGACTTTTTCGTTGAGCGCCGCCAAGTTTTTCTTGGGCACAAATCCTTTGATGGTAGCGAGTTTGCCCGACTGAAGCATCTTCTTTTTCGCGTTGAGCAACGCCAGAATGTTTTCGACGGTTTCTTTCCATGTTGGAAGGCTGCTCTTGTTTTCCTTGCCTAACTTGTTTAGTGAATCTGAAATCGCTTTTTCCTTTTCTGAACCGTCTTTTAAGCGGTCATTAACTTCTTTGAGTGCATCCTTTGTGTTATGAGGCAAATCTTTGGGGATCGAGAAGACTTCTGCATGGTGCGCCTTGACGATTTTTTCAACCTCGGCGCCTTGCTTGCTTGGAACGGCTATGCTCACGAAACTTGTTTCTTTTGTTAGAAAAGCGGGGCTCAGGATAAGCGGGAACTTTGCAAGCTCCGCCTTTAACGCTTGGAAGTTTTTATGCGGCACGGAAGCTGCTGTCACGTGGATTAACTCCAACGTCTGGATAGCCTCAAGGTCCGCGTGCTTTTCATCGATTATGGTGAGCATTCTCTTGATGTTGTTAAGCTGCGCGGCTTTTTCCTGAAGGCTGGATAAGGAACTGTTAAGTTCATCAACTTCTTTTTTCAGCGCTGAAATTTCTCGGCCTGTGGATTCGGCGAGTACTTGCCAATTATCCGCGGTCACTTGAACCCTTGTAGGCTCCAACGCCTTGAAAAGGTCAAACGTCCCTGGTTTTTCTTGGTTAAGTTGCTTAAGTAACTCGTTGACGTTTGTCAGCGACTCCTCAGCCTTTTGGATTTCCTGGTTGTACTCTAGGGGACTGGCGTTCTCTGCCTCCTCGATGTGGAACTCACCAAAACTACTAAGCGCCTCCAGCAACGACTCAACGTCTTGCCTCACGCATATAACGGAAGCAATTGTCATTCTTTCAGGGCGCAGCATATGAGCCATAACGTTATTTAACTAGTAATTTAAGCTTTATCAAGAGATCACATGCTTGGCTACGTAATTGGTGACGCCGACATGGTAACGGGCTTCAGACTTGTCGGCGTTGAAGGCGTCGAAACAACTTCGGTGGATGAAGCAGGGCAAGCCCTGAACAAAGCGCTTGCACGCAACGATCTCGCGATTATAATAATAAGCGAAGAGTTTTCAACACAACCCCAACTGCACGAGACTATCGAGAAGGTACGACGCGAACGAAGAGAGCCTTTAGTCGTTGAGGTCCCTGGAAGCAAAGGAAAACCAAGCGAAGCCCGAATGTCGGACCTCATCAGCAAAACCTTGGGTGTCAGAATTTAGGAAGGATGGTTAGAGAGTGAGCGTTAAAGAAGGTCTATCGGCGATTGCAAACGAAGTTTTAGCGGATGTGCAGAAAGAAGCTGAAGCCATCGTCTTGACAGCTAAAACTGATGCGAAAGAAGCCTTGAAAAAGGCTAAACAACAAGCAGACAAGAACTACCAGACCATACTGAATCAGGCCTCGGCTAAGGCAGAAGCTGAGAAACGAAGAATAGCATCCATAACTGAGGTGGAAATGAGGAATTGCCTGCTACAAGCGAAAGAGGAGCTGGTTAACGCTGCCTTCGATAAAGCCCTCGTCAGACTCAAAGAATTCGCTGCAACTGAGGAGTATCACCGTTACCTGCAGAAGCTCCTGAGGGAAGTGGCTAAGCAGTTAGACCAAAAAATCCTGGTCGTACAGGTTAACGCTAAAGACAAAGAATGGCTCACCCAAGACAACTTGAACCGCTTATCCAAAAAGCTAAATTGTGAACTGAAAATATTAGACGAGGCAGGAGATTTCATCGGCGGCTTCAAAACGCAGACCGTGGACGGCAAGATAACGTACGACAGCACCATCGACAACAAGTTAGCCGAGTTGAAGCCTCTCTTAAGAGTTGAACTTGCAAAAATAATGTTTAAGGAGGAAACTTGAGAAACATGCCCGCTAAAGGTAGCGTAATCCGCGTTGCAGGACCAGTCGTTGAAGCTAAAGATATGGCTGGAGCAATAATGTATGAGCTGGTTGAGGTTGGAAACGAAGCCTTAATCGGCGAAATCATTCGGTTGGAAGGCGAACACGCGACAATTCAAGTTTACCAGAACACGACCATGCTTAAAGTCGGCGAGCCCGTTTTGGGTACTGGAAGCCTGCTTTCGGTGGAGTTGGCGCCTGGACTGGTCGGAAACGTTTTTGATGGCATTCAGCGACCTTTAGAAGTGCTGAGGGCGCTTACAGGCATGTATATTAAGAAAGTGCGCGGTGTGACTCCTCTTTCAAAAGAGAAGAAATGGCATTTTAAACCTAAAGTTGAGGTTGGAGCCAAACTTGTAGGCGGCGACATCATCGGCACGGTGATGGAAACTGATTTGGTTGAGCACCGCATAATGGTTCCGCCCTTGATGCGAGGCGCGGCAGTGAGCGTTACCCCTGAGGGCGATTACACGATTACGGAGCCAGTGGCGACTCTCGAATCAAACGGAGTAAAAACCGACCTCGCAATGCTGCAGAAATGGCCGGTGAGGAAACCGCGGCCCTACCTTCGAAGGCTTCCCCCATCAGTCCCTTTAATCACCGGGCAAAGGATAATTGACACTTTCTTCCCCATCGCTAAGGGCGGCAGCGCTTCTATCCCTGGCGGATTCGGCACTGGCAAAACCGTCATGCAGCAGCAGCTTGCCAAATGGTCAGACGCGAAAGTGATAATCTACGTGGGCTGCGGGGAACGAGGGAACGAAATGGTGGACGTGCTAACTAGTTTCCCCAAGCTGGTTGACCCCACCACTGGACACCCGCTCATGGAGCGAACCATACTGGTGGCGAACACAAGCAACATGCCAGTTTCCGCTCGTGAAGCAAGCATCTACACGGGCATCACGCTGGCTGAATACTACCGTGACATGGGCTACGCCGTGGCTTTGATGGCTGACTCCACAAGCAGGTGGGCTGAAGCCTTAAGGGAGGTTTCAGGAAGGCTCGAAGAGATGCCTGCTGAAGAAGGATTCCCAAGCTATTTACCGTCAAGGCTGGCGGAGTTTTACGAGCGCACAGGCGTCGTTGAGACTTTAGGCGCCGAGAAGCGGTTGGGCTCGATCTGCGCGATCGGAGCGGTTTCGCCTCCAGGCGGCGACTTTTCCGAGCCTGTCACACAGCACACTAAGCGTTTCACACGGGTTTTCTGGGCTTTAGACTCTGAGTTAGCCGATGCCAGGCATTACCCCGCCATCAATTGGATGCAGAGTTACAGCGGCTACATCGCGGAGCTTGAAGGCTGGTGGCACACGCAGGTGGATAAGGACTGGAACACGTATAGGGTGGAGGCGATGCGCATTCTGCAGGCTGAGGATGACTTGAAAAACATCGTTAAGCTGGTCGGTCCAGAAGCGTTGCCTGATAAGCAGCGTTTGATTTTGGAGACGGCTCGAATGCTCCGCATTGCCCTACTGCAGCAGAACGCTTTGGACCCCGTGGATACTTACTGTTCTCCGCAGAAGCAGTTTAAGATGTTAAAGGTCATCGTTGATTTCCATCACTACGCTGACAGGATTGTAAGCAAGGGCGCGCCGATCTTCAAGATAACTCAGTTGCCGATAATGGAGGAGATTATGCGCATGAAAATTTCGGTACCTAACGAAAAAGTAAGTAATTTGGACGATCTGGCGAACAGGATGCAGAAGCACTTCGAAGAGATGGAGGCTAGCTTGAGGTAAGGCTTATGGCAGGTTTAGGATTAGAGTATAAAGGTGTCGCTTCTATTTCTGGCCCAATCATCGTAGTGGAAAACGTGCAGGACGTCGGCTACGACGAACTCGTAGCTGTGCGGGCGCAGACAGGAGAAATCCGTTTAGGCAAGGTTATTCAGGTAACTCAGAAAGCCGTAACCGTTCAGGTTTTCCAAGGCACCACGGGCCTATCGCCCTCTGAAACGCGCACTCGATTTCTTGGAAAACCGCTGGAAGTGCCAGTGTCAACAGAGATGCTTGGCCGCGTGATGAACAGTTTCGGCGAGCCCATCGACGGTCACCCAAGGTTTTTCACTGAAGAAAGACGGGACGTAAACGGGTTCCCGCTGAATCCTACTTCCAGAGAGTACCCGAGGGAGTTCATTCAGACAGGCATATCGGCGATTGACGGACTGGACAGTCTCGTGCGTGGACAAAAGCTTCCTCTCTTCAGCGGCCCAGGCTTATCCCACAACGAGCTTGCTGCACAAATCGTCAGGCAAGCAACCATTCGAGGCGCAAGCGAGGAATTCTTCGTCGTCTTCATCGCGATGGGGCTGGAGCATGATGACGCGGCGTTTTTCAGAAGAAGCTTTGAGGAGACTGGCGCGATAAAGAACGTGGCGATGTTCCTTAACTTAGCTGAAGACCCGCCTGTAGAGCGTATCATCACGCCGAGGGCTGGTTTGACTTTAGCTGAGTATTTAGCCTTCGATCAGGAGTCACATGTTCTGGTAGTTTTGACTGACATGACGAATTACTGCGAAGCCCTGCGAGAAGTGAGTGCTTCAATGGAGGAAGTGCCCAGCAGGAAAGGGTACCCAGGATACATGTACAGTGACCTTGCAAGCGTGTACGAGCGCGCGGGCAGAGTAGGCGGCAAGAGAGGCTCAATCACCCAGATGCCCATTTTAACCATGCCAAACGACGACATCACGCACCCTATCCCTGACCTAACAGGCTACATCACTGAAGGGCAAATCGTGCTGTCCCGCAACTTGGAGAAGCAGGGCATTTACCCGCCAATCTACATCACCACAAGCTTGTCCAGAATCATGAAGGACGGCATCGGGAAGGGACGAACAAGGGCGGATCATGCTGACGTTGCAAGCCAATTGTACGCGGCTTATGCACAGTACAACTCTGTAAAATCCCTCGCCACGATTATCGGTGAAGAAGGGTTAGGACCGAGAGACAGGGACTACCTGCGCTTCGGTGAACGCTTCGAGAAGACGCTGATTAATCAGGGCAAGGATGAGAACAGGACAATTGAGGACACCCTGAACATTGCATGGGATATCCTGTCAGTTTTGCCTGATGAAGAATTAATACACGTGCATCCCGAGTACATTGAAAAGTATTATCCGAAAAAGGCTCAAGAGGTAAAGTAAGCAGTTGTCTGCTGAAAACATCAGCCCCACAAGAATAAACTTGATACAGACGAAAAAAACCTTAGCCCTTGCCCAGTCAGGACGCGACGTACTTGAACGTAAACGTGACATTCTGATTCGCGAACTCAGAAACAGCATCTACGAGTCTGAGCGGGCACGCGCGGACTTGCTGGAGGCTCTTGCAAAGGCTTATCAAGAAATAAAAGAGGCAAACATGGCTAAGGGTTCGGAGACTATTGCCAACGTCGCTTGCGGTTCCCGTTTTGAAGCTGATTTCCTAATGGATTTTAAGAGCATAATGGGCGTTGTCGTCCCCGCTGTTGAATTCCAAAGTGCTGAAGAAGTAAAACCCGATTACGGTTTCGCCAACACTAGTTCCGAATTGGATAGGGCGTTTAAGCAATTTTACGGTCTGCTGGCGTTAATCGCTGACTTAGCCAGGGCTGAAGGCACAACCTTCCAGATTGCCAACGACGTGAAAAGGACGCAGCGGCGGGTCAACGCTTTAAACTACGTTCTTATACCAATGTACCGTAATATTACTAAGCAGATTGCGATGGTTTTGGAAGAAAAAGACCGTGAGGAATTCGTTCGCACTAAAAGGATTAAACACATGATTAGGGAGCATGGAGCAGTTGAGTCTTAACTTTAAGAATATCAAGAAGATTTTGATCCCGACAGACGGGTCAGATTACAGCATGCGAGCCGCCCAGTATGGAATAAGCATCGCCAAAATGGTTGGCGCGCAGGTCGTGATTGTCTTCGTCGTCGATGAACTTGTCCTTGACCAGATCTCGAAGATAACTGAACGTGAAACTGTCGAACGAGAGCTGAAGGAAGATGGAAAAGGCTACGTTGACTACGTTGCTGGCTTGGCGGGGAAAGAAGGCGTCGCTTCTTCGTCTCTGGTTGAGAAGGGAAGGCCGTTTGAGCGGATTGTGCACTTAACAAAGGATTTGAACGCTGACTTGATAGTGATGGGTACTTATGGGCGAAGGGGCGCTGACAGGATACTTATCGGCAGCGTGGCTGAGCGGGTCATTGAATACGTGAGTTGCCCTGTCCTGGTCATTAAGTAAGAACATTGGAAGACGGTGAAGTGCATGTCGAAAGAAAAGCTGGAGAAAGACTTTCAGGATTTTAACCTGCAGATTGAAAAATCAGCAGATGAAGAACTGAAGAATATTAAAGAAAAAGCTGACGCGATAAAATCGGAAGTCAGCAAGATCGGCGAATCCGTCGAGCTCTCCGCTAAGGATAGCGAAGGAAAAGAAGGAAGGAAAAAGGTTAATAGCTAGCGATGAGTTGACTCTGATTTATTGGAGCTAGAGTAATATGAAAGGAAGACTAATCGCTTTATTCGTGCTTCCACTAGCGCTTCTTATTCCCATAGGACTAGCAGCAGCAATCACAGTTTCCACAGTTCAAGCAACCACCACAACCTCGTCTGGAACCTACAACACGTTCGGTCTTGCAGTCGGCGCTGGACTCTCCATCGGCTTAGCGGCTCTGGGCGCAGGCATCGGCATATCAGGCGCAGGCAGCGCGGCAATCAGCGCGTTAGCTGAGAAACCAGACACGTTCTTCAGAAGCTTCCTGATCGTAGCGTTGGCTGAAGCACTGGCAATCTACGGTTTAATCATGGGAATCCTGCTCTGGATTAAAATTTAATTTTTTTTCTCTTGTTAATTTCCTTAACCGTTTTAATCTGCCTTTTGTAAATTGGAAATTTGCGCTTTCTTTTAACGAAAATTCTTTTCCGCCAATAAAGTTTGAGTTTGTTTCTTCAAGCGGTTCTCACGGCTTGGTTGACTCACGTTTGTTGTCACAAACTACAACCACATTATCTTAAGTGCTTCAGTTTAACAATCTACCTGTATAATTTTAGTTAATCTCGCGCCGCGTACAAGTTTGATAGCGGACAGGAAAGTGTAAGGAAAAATGCGGGAAAAACTGCCAAAATACGTTGCTGTCACGTCTTTTATCGGTTTCTCCGTTTTTCTTCTTTTCCTCGTATTTTTCTCAAACTTGGGTCGAATAATAGGCATAGTTTCAAGGACAAGCATCCCCGTTTACATGTTAGCGTTTATCTGCGTTCTATTCGGAGTAGTTTTTGATGTTCTAACGTGGCACCAGATACTCGGCAGGCTCTCTGTAAAAACAACGTATCGCCGTGTTTTCACCTTAAGTTGGGTAGGAATATTCGTTGACGCCATCGTTCCAGGCGGCTGGTCGGGAGACATCTTGAAGGCTTATTTGCTGTCTAAAGATCACGGGGTTGACGGCTCAAGAACGGCGGCTTCGATTGTGGTGAAGAAAGTTTTTGAGTTGTTGGTTACTTTGGGGGCGTTGGTTGTCGGTTTGGCTCTTTTAATTTTCAGTTATTCTTTAGACAACAACTTGGTTATTGTAATAGGCGTCATGATGGTTCTGCTCTCTTTGCCCTTAGTCCTGATTCTCTATCTTAGCTTAAGCGCCAAAACAAGCCAGACAGTCTTCAACTTGGTCCGTCGTTTTTCCACGTTCATAAGAGGAAAAAAGTCAGACACTCCAGAAATGGAGAACCGCCTTAAACACTCGATTGCCGAATTTCACGATGGGATAATGATGCTGAAAACAAACCCGAAGAAAATGTTTCAGCCGCTGGTGTTTCAGTCGATTTCGTGGATGTTTGGCATACTGACTTTATTCCTGATTTTCGCTTCAATCGGCTACATCATAAACCCTGAAAAAATAATAATAACAAACTCGATAACCACCAACCTTCAAACTCAAGGTTTAGCGCTTGCCGGGTTCCTGCCGCTTCTTTCGACGGTGCTCTACAGGATGCTGGGCACGGCTTCGCTTGTGAGTGCAGCGTCAAGCTTGCTGGCGACTTTTCCAACCTTCTGGTTCAGGGTACTAATTTCTTTCGTTGTTTTCCAAGCAATAGTTTTCAATCGTGCCATCCCCGTCATAAGGTCAAGCCCCAATATGATTACCGAACTGAAAGAGACTGTGCCAGACCCAAGTGAAAACCCAAAAACCTTCCAGCGCGCAGAAGAACAGCCTGCAACTAGCTAAGTGATGCAGCTTCTTTTGCTTGTGCCAAAAGATAATAATGCCAAATGATTAACTGTATTCGAAGCAAAATGGAATTCCTGATTCTAAGCCGCGTGGGTGCCGAGTTTGCCTGAGGCAACACTCTCATTCACCATCGTTCCTAAAATTCCGACAGATTACATCGGCAAGTTCTACGAGTTCATGTACAGGGTTTTTCTTCCCGCTCAAAAGAACCGGTTTGCCGACATTTCTAACGGCAACTTTTCCGTCAGCTATTCTGTTTTGGATTCCTCTGGAAAGAAAATCCTAAGCGTTCAGGCTTCAGGCAATGAATCAATCAACGCGGTTATTCAGCCTCTCACCCAGACAGTCACGGAAGACGCCGTTTCAAAATCTAAAGAAGACATTGAAATTGCAGTAAATGCGTTTGAAGAACAAGTCAGGAACAACAGCTTGTTCTTCGCCTGGAGGGAGGGGGAATCGATAGTGCCTGAAACGGTTTCAGGCAAAGAAAACAAGTCTCTACGGCGCATCTTCTTGGAGACGCAGATTCTGCTTATGGCTGCCTTCATGACTGTTGGCATACTGCTGTTCCTAATCATTGGACCATTGGTTGTGATTGCGCTGCTTGCCATACAATTCATCTTCGTTTTCTACTCAAACAAGATAATCGCCAGGTCGGCAGATTGGCACATCACCGAGAAGAACCCCTACATCCACATCTTGCAGTACCCCTTGTCCGCGGGACTGGATAAATCCACCAAGAAGCTACCGAAAAAAGACCTGACCAAGCTAAAGCAGGAAATTTACAAGATAACAATAGCTGAGAACGGCGAACTCGACTGTCAAAAAGCACACGCAGCATTCGCCGAATTCGGCATTGACTGCAAATCGGAAGATCTAATCGCGAGAAAAGTGAACGTCTACGACGTTGTAAAGAGAACTGCCGACAAATTCGGTTATAAAGTGCCTGAAATCATCGTATCCAACACGTTGCTTCCTAACGCGGCAGCCTCAGGTCCCAGTCCCAGCCGAGGCATAGTCTTGATAACGACAGGAACATTCTTGCAGCTTAATGAGGAGGAAATTGAAAGCGTCTTGGGACATGAGTTCGGTCACTTGAGAGGACACGACCCCCTCTGGCTCTACGGGCTATCAGCAGTCCAGTACCTGTTTTGGTTCTTCATAATTTTCGGGTTTTTGCGCACGGGTTCACTGTTTTTGATTATTATCTATTTATGGGCACTGTTGTCGTTGACCTATTTTATCTCCAAGTTCTTTGAGGCGAGAGCCGACTTAATCTCGGCGATGGTCATAGGTAAACCGGAGGTCCTGGCTGATTCGCTGGAGAAAATAGGCTTCCAAAGACTCTTTTACGAGCGTGTACCTTCTTTCCGTTTTCAAGAATGGCTAAACTGGGACCCTCACCCGCCGATTTATTTCCGAATAGCAAGATTGCGAAACCTCTCTGACCCTTCAAAAATTAAGCATCCTCTGCTTCAATCAGCAAGGGAAGTAACAAGAGGCTTCCTCAACAGCTTTTAGAGCTGAATTCCAAGCAGATTCATTCGTCCTGCAAAGAAACCGCGAGTTCAAATTAAAAATTACACTGGAAATCTTCTCGGATCGGTTTCAATGTCCACGATGGCTGGCTTGTCAACTGCGAGTGCCCTGTCAACGGCTGCCTCAAGCTCGCTTGGCTCAGAAACCCTGACGCCCACGCCGCCCGAATGCTCCGCGAAATCAGCGAAGCTGAAGTCGAACAGGTCGGTCTGCCAGCTGGGGTAGCCCTCAACCCTCTGCTCCTGCATGATCATCCCCAATCGCTCATTGTTCATCACGAAAACCTTGACTGGCAACTTATACTTCAGCGCTGTCAAGAAGTCACCTAAAACCATCGTTAAGCCGCCGTCGCCCGTCAAACAAGCAACCTGCCTGTCAGGGTAAGCTAACGCCGCGGCAAGTGCGCCGGGCAAGCCGAAGCCCATCGTCGCCAAAGTGCCACTCATCACCATCTTCTGCGATTTCCGCATCCTAAAGTTCCTGCCGAACCACCAGCAGTTCTCGCCGACATCCAAGGAGATAACCGCGTTGTCCGCCAGTTTATCGTTCAAGACTTTGATTATATATTGGGGTCTGATCGGCTTCGTTTTCGAATCAAACTCTTTCTCCAGCTGGCTAAGCCAATGCTGCTTCAGCCCCGTAATTTCAGCCAAGTAATCAGGGTTCTTTTTCTCCTGCACTTTCTCAGTCAACTTTGGAATGAGCACCGCACTGTTGCCAAGTAGCCCCGCCTCGACGGGGTACCTTCGCGCGATCATAAGGGGGTTAATGTCGATCTGCACGGTCTTCTTCCTCGGGGCATGAGTCAAGTCGGAGAACGAGGAGCCTATGGCTATGAGCAAATCCGCTTTTCCCATAAGCTCCGCGGAGGCGGTTGAGCCGAGGTCGCCGTGGCAGCCTACGCTCAGCGGTTCATTTTCGTCAACAACGCCCTTGCCTCTGAACGTCGTCATGATGGGCGCTGAAATCTTCGATGCCAACTTCAACAGTTTGCCGCCTTGACCTCTTGCTCCGAAGCCTGCAAGAATCACGGGTCGCGCTGCCTGGTCAACAACCTTTGCTGCCTTCTCAATAAGCCATTCTTCCTGTCCGTACGCGAGATTAGGCATTCTGCCCTCAAACGGCAAGATGCCCGCTTCGCAAGGCAGCTTCTGCACGTCGTTGGGAATCCCAATGTGGGAAACGCCCTGGTCTAAGAGTGCATGCTTAATCGCCAGAGTCGCCAACATCGTGGTCTGGTCCTCAGACATCAAAATCTTGTTGAAGACGCATATCGGCTCGAAGAAGGCGTACTGGTCAATCTCCTGAATCGAACCTGGACCAATCTGTTGCCGAGCCACTAAACCAGTCAACGCCAAAACAGGCGCGTGATCCAGCTTCGCGTCGTACAAGCCAGTAGCCAAGTTCGTGGCGCCTGGACCAGAAATGCCAAGGCAAGCGGCAACATGCCCCGTTAGCTTGCCGTAGGCTGAAGCCATGAACGCCGCGGTTTGTTCATGCCGAACCTGAATGTACTTCACTTTACCGTTGCTTTTGCGTATGGCATCCACGACGCCCAAGGTTGAGGTGCCGGGAATGCCGAAAACGTACTGGACGCCCCACTCGGCAATCTGGTTTATCAAAACTTCTGAAACGGTATGTTCAACCTTTTTCTCTTTAACCTGCTCCGTCAACAGAACGAAGGCTGATTTAGGCGCTCCACAAACTGGGCAAACCCATTCTTTGGGCAAATCAGCAAATTTCTTTCCTTCTTTTTCTTCGTCATAGACGTAGTTGCAAACTATGCACCTGTATCTCGCCAAAAGCTGCACCTTCAAAATGCTGTTAAAACTAAATTATGATCGCTCTTATCAGCTTATTGGAAACCGTGGATGCAATCGAATTATTCATAAACCGCCTTAATCCAATATTCATGAAAGAGATGCTTGTCATGGAGAGTTTGGATGTAATAATAATCGGCGCTGGCTCCGCCGGGTTGTCCGCTGGAATTTACACGGTGAGAAGCGGGCTGAAAACGCTGATTTTGGATGAGAAGCTGTCTGGCGGAACAATCGCCGACGCGTCAACGGTGGTGAATTACCCCGGGTTTGCCGAGATCAGCGGCGGAGAGCTTGCGGAAAAAATGACGTCGCACTGCAGAAAGGTCGGCGCCACCATCCACGAGTTAGAAGCCGTCACTGAACTTGACATTGCAGGCGAAAAGAAAACCGTGAAAACTTCAAGGTCAACCTACGAGGCTAAAGCGGTGATTTACTCCACGGGTTCGCATTACAGGGAAATCGGGGTCAAAGGCGAAAAAGAATACAGGGGCAGAGGCGTCAGCTACTGCGGCGTGTGCGACGGACCATTCTTCAAAGGCAAACAAGTTCTTGTCGTCGGCGGCGGAAACACCGCCTGCATCACCACGCTCTACCTTTCAGGGATAGCCTCCCAAGTCACAGTAATCCACAGGCGGCAAGCTTTCAGGGCTGAAGAAAGACTGGTCTCTGACATCCAGACTAAGAACAACGTCAAAGTGATGTGGAACACAGAAGCCCAAGAAATCAAAGGCGACAAGCAAGTCAAATCGGTAAGCTTAATCGACAACCAAACAGGCAAAACAAGCGAGTTGGCGGTTGACGCGGTTTTCGTGCAGATCGGCGAAGCGCCAAACAGCCAGCTCGCCAAAGCCGCCGGTGTCGAGACGGATGAGCATGGGTACATCAAAGTTGACGTGAAGCAGCAGACAAACCTCACAGGAGTTTTCGCAGCGGGCGACGTTACGGACCAGCCGATTAAGCAGGTAGGCACAGCCGTGGGTCAAGGCATCACCGCAGCCCTCGAAGCCTACAGCTTCATTCGACAACCATATTACAGAAAATAGAGAAAAAGGATTATACCTATTTCAGCTGGCAATTTCATCCGCGCCCTCTTGCCTCTTTTTCTTTTGGCTAAAGAAAAACCAATTTCTCATAATTATCTCATTTTTGTTTCTCAGATAGCGTTTATGCTGGAGGCATTTGTTTGACTCGTGTGAGGAACAGCGCCTTCAGGGAAAGCCGCGAAACAGTCATAGAAAATGGAGTTGGGCAAGACATTGGACCAAGCTAATGCTTTAGATAACGAGTATTTTCGTTTGCGTGGAGTAGACCCTATCTGGTCCTTTCTCATTTAACGACGATTACCTGTAATTTTCGCCGCCTCATATAAACGAGCAATCCCAGGACCACTGCGACTGCAACCACTGCCGTAACCGCGACCACGGCCAACAGGGAAACGCCACCTGACGTCAACCCGTTGCCGCCTGACTCAGGGACACCCACAGCCAGAGGCGCCCCAGTCAGCGCTGAAGCGGGAATGTTAGCGGACACCGTGTCAGGCGCAGAGAAGGTCGTGGCGACGGATACCCAGCTGCTGCCGTCCCAGTACTCGATAACGCTGGCGCTGGTGAAGCTCGGGTTCGAGATGCTCACAGCCACGTTCACGCCCGAGCCTAACGCGCCGCTGCTTGAGGTGACTTTGACGTCGTAAAAGGCTGCTCCGTTGACTGACACTGTGCCTGTTCCCGAGGGCTGGGTACTGCCATATTCAACTGAAGTGACGTTTAACTGTGTGCTGTCCTGCAGCGAAGAGCCACTGACTGTAACGCTGACGCCTGTGGTTGCTGACTGGTCAACCGTCGCGGAATTACCACTCACCACGGCTGTTGAACTGGCGCTCGGCACGGAAGTTGGAGTGGGCGTTGGAGACGGTTTTGGGGTTGGAGTGGGTGTTGGTGCGGCGGTGGGTGCGGCTGTTGGGGCTGGTGTTGGGGTGGGCGTCGGTGTTGGGGCTGTGACTGTTACTGATGTTGCTGTGGTGTTGACTGCTGCGCCCGCGCTGTCTGTCACTTGGAGTTTGAAGTTCCAGTTGCCCGTGGCGGTGGACGATGTGGTGGCGAAGCTGTAGGCTGATGATGTTGCGCTGCCGATGAGCGTGTAGGATGAGGCGCCGGGGGCTTGGCTGAACCACTGGTACGTGTAGGACGGAGTGCCCGTTGTCACGGCCGATGATGATAAGGCTGAGGTTTCACCCTGAGTCACCGTGCTAGGCGAAGGCGTTACAGTCGGAGCAACAAGCGCAGAATTCACCGTAACGGAAGGTGCTGAAGACTGAACAGAAATTATTCCTAAACTGTCAGTTACCGTCACCGTAATCGAAGGCGAACCTGAGGAGCCAGGAGAATAACTAAACGTTGAAGCAGTCGCGCCTCCCTGAGCTACGCCACCTACATACCACTGATAAGAAGAGTAAACGCCTGAACCACCGACAGGAGCAGCTGTAAACAGTTTAGATTGGCCAACATCCAAAGTCCACGAAGCAGGCAACACACTCACAGTCGGAGCAATATCCACCATAACCGATGCAGCAGTACAATTTACCGTTGCACCCGTACCGTCAGTCACCTGCAAAATGAAACCCCAACTGCCAGTAGCCGTAGAACCTGAAGTAGCAAAACTGAAACTTGAAGAGTTTAAACCCACCATAACATAACTTCCACCAGGAGCCTTCTCAAACCACTGATACGTGTAAGTTGGAGTGCCCGTAGTCACTGAAGACGAAGACAAAGCTGAAGTTTGACTCTGATCAACCGTACTCTTAGAAGCAGAAACAGTCGGAGCAGCCAAAGCAGAATTCACCATTACCGTGACGGCAGTAGAGTTCACCGAAGCACCCATGCCGTCAGTCACCTGAAGAATAAAGCACCAACTACCAGTAGCCGTAGCAGTTGTAGTGACAAAACTGTAAGGGTCAGAACCTGAACCCACCATGTAAGAAGTCCCGTTAGGAGCATTTTCAAACCACTGATACGTATAGGGTGATTTACTCCCGCTTGCAGCGGCAGTCATAGTCAAAATGCTAGTCTGACCCTGATCCACAGTGCTGACAGAAGCAGACGTGGAAGGAGCAGACAAGACAGAGTTAGCAGTCAAAATCAATGAAAGGTCTAGTAAGGGGTCGGTAGAATTTCCGTAGTTTTCTGTGATGTAAACAAGTGTACCTTGGCTAGTGACAACTGTGCCTATAGAGGTTATGTTTAACATTGAGTAGAATATGCTTTGTTCTAGATTTTGGTTTGCTACCAAGTAACTTGTTACGCCTGAAGAATCTGCGGTAATAATTTGATATCCAGAGGTTAACTGAATAAGATTTACGTTGGTCGTGCTCGGAGAGACGTTCATTCTGAACGTTAGGGTGTTGGAGGAACAATCGTAAATTGCGAAAATAGAGGATGTAGAATTACTGTATATTATTCCCAAGGTGTTCGTCGAGTTCTCTGCAAACTGGATATTTTTTGTTTGATACCCGCTTAGGATGGGTAAATTGATAAATGCGAGAGATGAGATGTTTAACAATTGGTATGAGCCATCATTATTTTGAAGCAATGCCATAGTTGAGAGACTATTGAAGGCAACTATGCTTGAGACGTTATAAACGTCGATGTTGAGCATTTCAGAGCCATTTTGGATGTTGTATTCTACCAAGCTTTCAGCAGATGGAAGTACGCTGTTGCCTTCAAGAACAAGGGCATATGAACCTGTTGGATCGGTAGATAGTAAATAAGAAGTTGCTATTCCGTTTGATGTTAGATTTGTAATAGGTCCCCAGGAACATGTGTTAGTGTCAAAGTATGAATATTGCGGTATGATTTCAGTGATGTTAAATGGGTTAGACGCATTAGTAATCTCGCTGAAAGGAACAGAATCCCACATTGCTAGAAGTCTCCCGTCAGGCAGACTTATCATATCGGGATTGAAGAGTACTTCATTAGAGACCAAGGGCAAAACAAGAGGTTGTATTGTTCTTTGGGTTGAATTAAACACGTAACCCGTTATGGTTAATCCGTATTGTTCAGACGCAGACATATTTTCGGTTGAGTATAAAATATAGGCGCTGTCGCCGTATGAGGAAACAGCGATTCTTGTGAATGGATAAATATCGTGCATGGCAATTCCTGTCAAAGAACCATTAACCCATGTAGCACTCTCATAATTTGAAGCATTATAATATTGGGGAATTACTATGAAATCTGAAGGGTCAACCGTAA
This sequence comes from Candidatus Bathyarchaeota archaeon, assembly GCA_963768345.1. Taxonomy (GTDB): domain Archaea; phylum Thermoproteota; class Bathyarchaeia; order Bathyarchaeales; family Bathycorpusculaceae; genus Bathycorpusculum. The sequence continues at coordinate 26,553 of CAVYHL010000006.1, forward strand.
TCGGATCAGTTGGCCATTGATATATTGTTCCCGTAGCACTCCAAATTGTGCCACTCCACCATAACACGTTGTAATCTACCTCTACTGTTCCAGTAATGGTGCCGCCTGAGATGTATGGAGGTTCAGATTCAAGATCCATTGTAAAAGTAAGAGTTCCTCCGCCTGTAACGGATGCGGCTCCTATCCCTGCGTTAATTGCGATTCCCGTATCAAAAGACAATTGGCCATTTATTTGTTGGATCATGATTTGAAGATCCGGAATTAACTCTTGAGAAGAATCCTGCGTCGGAGCTAGAATCATATTAACTGCAAAATTTGCGTCTACTCTGACAGTTGCTGTAAAACCTATTGTTACGGGTCCATAGCCTGGTATGGTAAAAGTGTACCCGGCAATGGGTATATCTTGGGCGGCGGAGGCACCCACTGTTAGAGATAGAGAGGCAGATAGCCAGTTAATACTATTGTCTTGCAGTTGGAAGTTCCCGGCTGCGTTTATTTCTACGTTGGCGCTGAAATCAGCTGGACCAAAAGATAGGCCTTCTGTTTCAAGGTTAAATTTGGAAGACAACTCCAAGGTTCCATCTGAAGAGAAGGAAACTGCTAATGTGGCATTAGGAATCAATCCATAACTGCCTCCACCTGCAAAAGCTGGTAAATTAATGTCTACCGTGCCAAAGCTATCGTATAAATCCAAATCTAAACTTAACGTTGCGGTATACCCGCTTGCGCTTTGCTGAATAGAAATTGGGCCGACATCCGTGCACGCGGTTTCCTGAACTGTGTAAAGTGTTATTATTGAGGCCAGCCACGATGGAGTATCAATTATCTGTAACGGATAACTTGCGGTAAGCACTGTACCGCTAGAATAATCAGCATATACCTCTAAGGAAGAGCCGGGGGTGAAAGAACCCATGTTCACCGTAAGAGTGTATGGACCACCATCGCTTGTGGGATTGGAAAATGGGTATTCTGTTCCATCTATGACTCCGTAAACATTTTCTGGAGGATTTCCAGAGAGGCTTGTGAACACGCTAAAGGTGTTTTTGATTGGCAAATATTCTAAGAAATATCCGCTGTATAACGATTCGACATCTATGTACTGAGTCTGAGAGGCTGAAACTGTTAGGGATACGCTACCGCTGCTGGGTGCGTTGTTTGAATCTCCACTATAGCTTGCTGTAATAGTTATGGTGCCTAGATTTGTGTCTGTGTACTTCACAGAACTGGATCCTGATAGTAGTGTAGAAGATGAAGTGCTGAAGCGCCCGTTGTTACTGTTCGTGGTCCATGTAATAGTTCCTGTTGGGTTGGAGCCGGTCACGATGACTTTGCATGTTGTGGCTGAATTGACCAGTACTGGATTTGGGGAACAGGTGACAACTATCGAGGAGGGGGTAATTACATTCGCCTTTTTCTGGAAGATTATTTGCTGGTTGAGGTTTGCCCCGTTAACATTTACTGTGCCATATGACGTAGGTGATGTATAACCGCTAGGTGGGGAAAGAGACCAAGAATACTGGCCATTTGAAGGAACAGCGAATGAAATAGAGTTTGAGTTTGATGATCCAGTTTGACCGTTAAAGTTGACACTCCAATATACGCCGGAATCTAGACCGCTTTCAGAAAAAATTACAGAACAAGTAATGGGATTAACAGTCACCCCTGTGCTGGCCTGAGCCGTATCAAATGCTGCGTCAGTCACCTTAACAGTTACAGAGAAACACCCCGTCTCAGACGGCGTGAAAGTGAAGCTGGAACCCGAACACTGAAACACCGCTCCGACGTACCAGCTGTAACTGTAAGGAGGCGTGCCTCCACTCGCAGATGCAGTGAATGTTTGAGAGCTGCCCAAGGTGATCGACGGGTTCTGCGGAGAAATAGAAACCGACAAAGGAATCCACGGAGGATTAACAGTTAATGTAGTGCTGGTCTGAACTGAATTAAACGCTGCGTCATTCACTTGGACAGCCACTAAATATGAACCTGAAGTTAGCGGCGTATAGGTAAAAGAGTTACGACCAGAGGACATAAGCACCGTGTTGACGTACCAGCTGTAGCCGTAAGGAGGCGTGCCTCCACTCGCAGATGCAGTGAAAGTTTGAGATTGACCCAGATTAATCGTTGGATTCAATGGGGAAATAGTAACAGACAACGGTGTTGGTCCTGTAACGGTCGGACCGTATAAAGGATTAACGTAGCCATAAGTTAACTCTTTACCTTCAGCCGTGTTAAACCAAAACTTGTACGAATGACTTCCAACAGGCAGTGTCGTCGAATAACTGTAGACGCCGTTTGATACAGAACCGCTATAAAGCTTCATTATCTGTGTACTAGAACTATCAATAACAACGCAGCCTATTTCGGGTGCCAAACCTGAGGGGTCATAAAAATTAATATAATATGTGAAGAGGGTCGATGGTGTCCCGGAACTCGGGTTAACATATCCGTTAGTTAATGAAGCTGGTGGTGTTGTTACTGTAACGGTAGTGCTTCCTGAACCTGTATCGTAGCCATGATAAACAGTTGCGATAATGTTAAACGTCCCCACTGGCCCAGTGAACGAAGCCCCCCACTGACCGTAGCCGTTAGTTAATCCAGTAGATTGGCTTAAGGACCCCCCGCTAACACTCACATAGACTGATGCGCCACCTACTCCCGAACCTCCAGAGGTCACTGTAACCATAATTGACGAAGACTGCCCAACGCTGATTGTTGGTGGAGTAGCTGTAACCGAAACGTTAAGTGTAACAGCAGATACTCTTGGCAAAGAGAAAGCAAGCGTAGAAACCAATAACATAAACGCGATAGCAAGCGCTAGCCCCTTCACACCTCTCGCCTCAATTAATAAATTGTAATAACTAGCCTAAAAATTTTTGTTACTAAATTTTAATAAAAATTCATATCGCTGATGAATTTATCTCTAGATAATGCATAAATTAGTCTGTGGTTTACAAACTTGCTTCATTCAATTCTCGACAGACAGTCAGTTTGCTGAGAAAGTAATAGGCGATGACAATTGTCAAAAGTAACACCTTTTTTTTCTTAAATTTGTGAGCGCTAGTCCCTAAGCAACAATTCTACAAACATCTGGTTTCCTAAAATCCTATTTCAGGAATAAATAGAAACAGACGACTGGTAGACATTAAGAGCTATAACGTTTTCAGCGGTGTCTTCATAAAAGCTAAGGGTTTCTATTAATAGAACTTGTTTTGGAACATGTTTTATGACTTTTCTATTGTTTTTTCTTTCTAGACCAAAAGTGGCGTTTTCTTTTTTCATCTTCTTTTTTCGTTTTGTTTGGGGCAGCTTGAGGAATTCGAACTCTAATTTTCTCCATTTCGCCCGTTTCAATGGCGTGACGCATCATGGCTTCGTAAACAACAATTTGACGGTAAGATATGGGCTCATCCAATTCGATAGCTACCCCGCCTTTGGAGTGATAAGGAGCAAAAACAATTCTTCTAGAAGCAGAAGGCTCAAAAACTGACTTTGAATATTCCTTAACTTGTGAAATCAATCTTGTAAGTTTCTCCAAAATTTCTTTACTAGGTTTGCCTTCTTTGGTATCATTAACTATCTGCCTGATACCTCCAATTATCGACGAAAGCTTTGGATCTGATAATGCATCAAGACAAGCCAAAGATTTCTCTGCGTTGCTTATTCGTTCTTCTTTGTTCATCGAATTGTACTCTATGTTAAGTAATCCAAGATGACCTTGTCCTTCAAGAAGATTAGCGGTCTTAAGGTGAGCCGTTTTCACTTTTTCATCTTGTTCATCAGTTATGGTTTGAGTTATTTTCTGAGCAGCTTCGATTTGATATATTGGTGTCGCCAATTTAAATTCGTGTAAAACATAAACTCGAATTTCAGGTGCTAATGCAAAATAGGTATCTTTACCAACAAAAACTGAGTTAAGAAGCCCTTGACTTTCAAGAGAAGCTCTCATCTTCTTCTCTGTCTCTTCTGAAAGCGAGAATTTTTGCCTTATTTCTGCAAAATCGACTTCGCTAAATAGTTCTTTCTTGGCTAGCATCTTGACTACATCTCTTTCTCGCAGGGCTAAGCCCACATAATGACCCCTGCCAAGATCACGAACTGCCGACAAAACCAATTCAGTGTCAACTATTTTCTGGGCGCCTATCCCCGCATCCATGCTAGCTTGCAAAAAACGTAAAATTCTCCGAGGAACTCCATTTGCCAATGTGAAGATCAATTCCAAAGAACCCTTGTCAAATGGGCATTTTGGAGTTTGTCCAGGTATTGCAACATTTTGCAGTCTTAATTCAACTAGTTCGTCGAGAACATTTCTTTCTTCTGGATATCTGAAAGGCTCAAGAATTATGAAACTATCGATAATTTCTCTTATTGGTGAACCAATTTCTTCCAATAAAGCTCTAAATCTAGTGGTTCCAGAAAAAACGAAAAGAAAATTTCTATGCTGAAATATTTCTTCTCGCCCTTTTTTTAAGACTTCTCGGGCTGTTTTTGAAGCTAAATAATCCACCTCATCAATGCCGAGAATTATTCCATTGTAATGTTTCAAAACTATGTCAATAACTGTTTTTAAGTCTCGCATCGCAGAACGCTCGTTCCATGGTAGAGGAGTTCTAATCTCAGTCTGTTTCACTCCAAGTTTACCCGCAAGCGACGCAATCATTATACTTAATGTTCCTGTAACTTCACTTGAAGATTCAACGCCAGCCTGGCGTTCATAGTCGAGATTAAGCTTAATCTCTTCCGCCGTTTTCTGTTCCTCTTTCTCCATTTTTTCGAATGGGAGTTTTTTCAGAAGCTCATCCATTAAAGTTAACATAAAGTCCAAGAAAGTCATGTCATCTTTTCCGGCAAGTTTAGCTATAGCAAATTTCCATTTCGGATAGGTAGCAGCTTCCCAAAAAAGCCTGTTTAAGAGACTTGTCTTCCCCACTCCATAGGTTCCCATAATCACGATCCGATATAATCCATTAGGAGTGCTTGCCAGTTTGGTTACTAATTGTTTTATTTCACTTTCTCTTCCAACGAACATTTTCATATCTGTTTCGGTTGAGTCCAAGGGGGCTGGATCAAAAGGATTTCTTTTCAGACCTAGTGATTCTAGATACTCAATAGAAGTAGTCAAGCGCCTTTAGCCTCCTTCATGCAACTAATCTTAATTATAATGCGCTTGATATTTTAGATTTGTCATTTCCTATAATGTAATTTTAGGAAACAGATGAAGCTTAGAGAAAAATAACCTCAATTCTTCCTTATTTTGATTCTCTATTAATTAAGTTACAGTAAAAAAACTGTGATTCTTGTTATAGTTGAGAAAGAGTGCGCGCTATAGTTTCCGCAAAAAGAAGCTTGCCTTTTCAATAGGGCGCTGGCAAGATTTTGCCGGCTTCTTCTATAATTGGAAGCGGATTGTCTAGTTCTCCTCTAAAGAATTTGAGAACCGATATTCCGCGAGCAGTATTTGCGTAAACTACCTTGCCTTTTCCAACTACTCTCTCCTCAATTAGTCCCTGCTTAATGAGAAAGCTCAAGTATTCCTTTAGAACATCGCAGCTAACGTTTGCCTTGTACACGATATGCGTTAACTCCAACGATTCTCTTTGCGCTAAAACCTCCAGAATATCAACATACATTTCAAGTTTGGAACGCTTCATACTTAACCCATCTCACAGGTAAAGCTGAAAAAAGTATTAACGATTTGTGCGTAGTGAAAAACATACGCATTTGAAGCAATTGTTAGGCATACACTCAGTTAAGAGAAAAAGCTCGTAGCGCACCGCACATCGCATTTCTATTCAGACCATTACGCCTTTAAGCTTATATCACCACTATAGTGCACGGAGAAGCGTACACTAACACCGTGAATAGAAGCGCGTTGTTTAAAAAAATGCGCGTCAAAAAAAAAGACAATGTATGAGAAGATCTAAACTGGAAATGCATGTGGATATCCTGAAGGTCTTGGCTCACTGGGGTCCGTCAAAGCTGACACGCGTCATGTACAAGGCTAACGTTGACTGCAGCGTGCTGAAGGGGTATCTTGACTTCTTGACTAAGCAGGGGCTGGTTGAAGAGAAAATCATTAGAAAAGAAAGATCAGTCTATGCGATCACGCAACGCGGCGTGACAGTGCTCAAGTATTTCAGAGAGTTCAAAGAAGTGCTTCCCTTAGATGGAGAAACAGAAAACAAAAAACCCTACCCGTTCTAAAGCGCCAATTCTAGTGCGCATAGAACGTGAATTGAGGACGCCTCAGAAAAACCGCTGCAACCTTAATTAGCCGTAAAAAGTGGAAGGCTTCGCCGCTTTTTGAAAACCACACAGGCCGCTAAGCAGGCTCCTAGTGCGAGCAGACCGCCTAAACGTACTCGGGAAGCGCAAATTTCAAAGTTTGCTATCAGTTGGGTTCGAATACGTTACTGACTTTAAAGGACAAAAAGTCCTGAGGAAGAGGAAATGATACCGACAAAATTATATAGATATTGTCAAAACTTTAGGGAAAGGATTATATGATTCTAAAACCCTTTCCAGCCTTCAATTAGGGCTTTAAGCCACCATGCCCAACATGTTTCGGTTTAAAGCGGCAGCGGTGTATGAAAAGAGGTTTCAGAATGAGCGAAAAATGTCTCGCTGTGGTGGAAATAGACCAAGATTTATGCAGCAGATGTTACGTTTGCCAGTCAATATGCCCCTATGAAGCCATAAAACGCGATTCGACAGGAAAAGTTGAGGTCAACAGTCAAGAATGCGAGGTCTGTGGCATATGCTACAGTGCTTGCCCGGTTTCAGCCATTAAATCGCAATATTACACTTACGATAAACTATCAGACTACGTTAAGCAGGCGCTTGAAAAAGCCAAGAATGTTGACACCCTTGTATTAATGTGCCGAGGAAACTCGCCGTCAACAGGCGAAGTCCAAGACATCCTCAAAGAACAAGGATTAAACGTCGGCAGCTACATTCCGCTTCGCATCCCCTGCGCTGGACGGGTTCCGACCGATTTTATTTTTGAAGCACTCAACTTAGGGATCAAGAACATTGTCTCGGTTCAATGCGAAGACCCGTTCTGCCGATACAAGGAAGGCACAAAAATCAACACCAGACGCCTCGTTTTAGCCAGAGATGTCCTCAAGCAGCTGGGCTTCGACGAGAACGCGGTCAGAATCGTAAAGTTCTCCCGCAAGGCAGTCTACGACGTGAAGGAATGCGTCGGCTGCGACAAATGCATCTTCATCTGCCCCTACAAGGCGCTGGAGTTCGAGCCCTTCGCCACTCCGAAGGTGAACGTTGAGAAGTGCGTGGGCTGCGGCGCATGCCAGCTGGTTTGTCCTCATCACGCCATACAGGTTAAAGGTTTCGAGTTTGAAAACGTGCTGAACCGCTACGGCACCTCGGCGGAACAGTTGAAGGCTAAAAACAATGCTCCAGCGATTCTGGCTTTTGTTTGTCAATGGTCAGAGTTCGCGGACTTAGATGACCCCAAGAAAGCGTTCGAGGGCAAGAACGTCTTAGCCCTTGAAGTCCCATGCTTCAAATCTTTAGACCCTGTGCACGTCGTCAACGCTTTGAACTGCGGTTTCGACGGCGTCATGGCGGTAGTTTGCCCGTCCAAGGACTGCAAGCTTCAGGAAGGCAGAGACACCGCTGAACGGAACTTGGGCGTATTACTGAACGTGCTTAAGAAGAAGGGGCTGCTGGACAGGTTCGAACTCTATGAGGAATCACCCAGATGTGCAGGCGATTTCGACCAGAAGCTTGACGCTTTCTACAAGAAGATTTCAGCGTTACCCAAAAGAGAACTGGTTGTGGAGGCGACTGCAAAACGTACAAAATAGTAACCAAGAAAGAACTGGTCCCAAAGATAAAACTGTTTGAAGTTGAAGCCCCAGACATCGCCGCCAAGGCGCAAGTTGGACAATTCGTAATAGTCATAAACGGCAAAGAAGGCGAGCGGATACCCCTCACAATCTGCGCCTACGACAAGGCGAAGGGAACCGTTTCATTCGCTTTCCATGAAGTCGGCAAAACAACGAAAGCCCTCGGGCTACTGGAAAAGGGCGAATGCATAGACAACGTCACTGGTCCACTTGGGAACCCCTCTGAAGTCAAGAAATTCGGTAAAGTCCTATGCGTCGGCGGAAGCGTAATGATTGCGCCCTTGCTCCTGCAGGTTAAAGCCATGAAGGAAGCAGGCAACAGCGTAACCACGATTCTTGGCGCGCGAACAAAAGATTTCATAATGATGCAGGAAGAAGCTGAACGGCTAAGCGACAAGGTTTACGTTGCAACTGACGACGGCACTATGGGGTATCAAGGCTTAGATTTCCTTGAAGAACTGCTGAAGAAGGAAAAGTTCGACCGCTGCGTAGTTATGGGTCCAGTCATCCTGATGAAGGACGTAAGCGAAATCACCAAGCCCTACTGTATCCCGACGATTGTAACGACCACGCCGATAATGATCGACGGCATGGGCATGTGCGGAGTGTGCCGAGTCACAGTGGACGGCAAGATGCAGTTCGGCTGCGTAGACGGCCCAGAATTCGACGGTCACAAAGTAGATTTTGACGGGCTGATCCTTCGGCAACGCACGATGTTGCCTGAAGAAAGGTTAAGCTCATTATTGTGGGAGATGCGAGGAGGTTGTAAGTGTGGCAGAAGCTAAGCCTGAAGCAAAACCGGAAGCTAAACCTAGACCCCAGATAAAGAAGAAAGCCGTTGAAATGGCTAAGCAAGAACCTAAAATTAGAGCTAAAAACTTCAACGAAGTCGCCTTAGGTTACACTGAAGAGCAAGCGCTTGAAGAAGCCAGTCGATGTCTGCAGTGTGTGAAGCCCCAATGCATAACAGGCTGCCCCGTGGAAGTTCCTATTCCAGCCTTCATTAAACTTCTCAAGGAAAAAAAGTACGCTGAAGCCATCGCTTTAATCAAGGCCAAGAATGCGCTGCCAGCTGTCTGCGGAAGAGTTTGCCCTCAAGAAGTACAATGTCAATCTACATGCATCTTCGGAAAAATCGGTGAACCGATCAGTATCGGGCGACTTGAACGTTTTCTTGCAGACTGGGAACGCGACAACGGTTCCGCCCTTCCACCAAAGGCTGCATCAACAGGCAAGAAAATTGCCATTGTCGGCGCTGGTCCTGCAGGCTTAACAGCTGCGGCTGACCTGATAAAGCTCGGTCACGAGGTTACAATGTTTGAAGCGCTGCATGTCGGCGGCGGGGTATTATCATACGGTATCCCTGAGTTCCGTTTACCGAAGGCAATAGTGCAGAACGAAGTCTCTTACATCCAGAAACTCGGCGTTGACTTACGCCTCGGCAACTTAATCGGGAGGATACACACGATTCCAGAACTCATGAAGGAAGGCGGCTACGACGCAGTCTTCATCGGAAGCGGCGCAGGCTTGCCACAGTTCACGGGCTGCCCAGGAGAAAACCTCGGCGGAATCTACTCAGCCAACGAGTTCCTCATACGCGTCAACCTCATGAAAGCGTTCCAGTTCCCAGACTACGACACACCAATACGCATCGGCAAACACGTCGTCGTGATCGGCGGCGGAAACGTCGCCATGGACTGCGCAAGAAGCAGCATGCGACTCGGCTCAGACGTGTGCCTGCTCTACAGGCGTTCACGCACAGAGCTGCCAGCCAGACATGAAGAAATCGAAAACGCGGAAGAAGAAGGCTTAGTCTGCAAGTTCCTCGCCGCACCAGTCGAGTTTTACGGTGACGAGAAAGGCTGGGTCAAAAGCATGAAAGTCATCGCAATGGAACTCACCGAGCCAGACGCGAAAGGCAGACGCGGAGTGAAAGAGATTCCAGGCTCGGAATTCACGATGGACGTGGACACGGTCATCGTTGCAATCGGTCAAACGCCCAACCCGATCATTCAACGCACAACCGAGGGCTTGCAGAGCGACCCCAGACACGGGACAATATGCGTCAACGAAGTCGGCAAAACCAGCCTTGACGGCGTCTACGCAGGCGGAGACGTCGCCACAGGAGCAGCAACAGTCATCAGCGCAATGGGCGCAGGCAAACGCGCGGCAAAAGCAATCCACGAATACCTGATGAACAAGAAATAAATCAAATAACACCGCCTTACCTGAAAGCCACTGATTCACACTTTTTTACCTTTGTTTTATGATGGAGAATTCTGTTTTTATGCTTTGCATGGATCCCTGACCAGAAAAACCCAAATTACTGTACCCAGCGCGCCCGAGCCCCCAATTCCTTCTTTTTCAGCGGTCATGCTCGCTTCATTGAAAGCAAGCGATATTTAAAAGGTTGCAAATTTCATGGAAACGCAGGAAGAATTAATTGAACAAGCCATGCTGAACTATCCTACACAAAAGCCGAACCGTTTCACATCCGTTGGATAAACTTTTTCTTCCAACATTAAATCGCGCAGGCAAACAGGGTCAGTCTCCAAGTAGTCTCCGGTGCAAGCGTACGCTCTGCCCCTGCAGCCGCCGCATGTCTCCCTGAACTCGCAAGCTCCGCATTGCCCCTTCAAGGAGCTCCGTTGCCTGAGGGTGTTTAAGGTTTTTGAGTTGCGCCAAATTTCCGCCAAGCTTTGTTCGCGGATGTTTCCCACGTTTATTGGCAAGAAGGTGCAGGGGTAGACGTCCCCGTTTGGTCTCAGACTGAAGTACATTATGCCCGCGTGGCATCCGACTGAGTTGTGGATCCAGAACTCTTTAAGCAGCAGGTCCTTTGGTTTGCTGTCGTGCGCCTTATGCATCTCTAACGTGATCTCTGGGTAAAGCGGTATCCCGCCTGACATGGTGAAGACCATCTCTGACTCTTCCTGTTTCGCCTGCAGGTAACGGATCAAGTTGACTCGCTGCTCCTGAGTCATCGCCAAGTCCATGACGTCATGCCCTCTTCCCACTGGAACTAAGTCATAAACTGCGACTTCATCCACTCCTAAGCTTTCCAAGAAATCTATCCGCTTTGACATCTCGCCGAAGGTGTCTTTCAGCGCCATCGTGGTTACAACAACCTCTAAATCCATGTCTAAGCACGCTTGAATTGCCGAAACCGCTTTTTTGAAGGTGCCGGGCACGTTTCTCAGTTTGTCGTGGGCTTCAGGGTAAACTGAGTCAATCGGTATCCCAATTGCTTTCAAACCTGCATCCTTCAGCTCCAAAGCCACTCGGTGGTCGATTAGTAACCCGTTTGACAGCATGGCTGTTATGATTCCATGGTCGTCACAGTACTGGGTAAGGGTTGTGACGAAATCTTTCCTAAGGAGCGGTTCGCCTCCGCTTAAAATTAAAGCTTCAGTCCCGAGGGCTTTCATCTCGTCAATGGCTCGCATCGCTTCTCTGACGTTGAGCTCATCAGGCATGGCTTCTCTGGCTGAAACGTGGCAGTGCAGGCAGCGAAGGTTGCAGGCTTTGGTGACTGCGTACGAGACGATGAGGGGAGTGTTGGGTTCGCCTTTTAGACCCTGCCCTAGCAGCTTTTGCCTTAAGAGCAGCTCGAGCAATTTGAGTCCGGTTCCCACATCAACCCACCTTGGTTTTGATTTTTTGAGGGTTCTTAGATTTTGGGGCGAATCAGCCAAAGCTGAATCAGTCGGCGCATGAGCCATGCGACAGCGAATATTATGGAAACGACAATTATTGAAATCATGATGTTGGGTCCAATGTCGAAGGCAGATTCTGACACCTTAGGCGGGTCCAAATCGACCAGCTTAACATCCTGAATTGTGGCTAATCCATCGTGCCCGATGTAGTATTCTGTCCCGTTAACTATGTTTCCCTGCGGGTTCTGGATGCCCTCAACCACGTTGACGCTTTGCTGGTAGCCGTTTAGGTAAAGGTGCAAGCCTGTTGCGTCTCTTGTGAATTCAACCTCCACCCACTGGTTAAGGGGAACAGCCTGTGTCGTCACTATCTCGTTGCCTCCTCCGCTGTCTGTCAGCAGGAAACCGCTAAGCGCCCCTTGAACAACGCCGTTTTGCGGTATGCCTGCCCTTATCGCTAGCCCGAGGATTCTTTGGGTGTTCTGCCATGAGCATGCCTGGTCGGGGTGATTGCATTTGACGAGGATGTTGTTGTAAGTTGCGTTTTTGTATCCTGGCACGTTAATCCAAGCGTCAACTTGGAAGTACTTTTGAATGTCAAGGTTCGGCGAGATTGGTATGTACATGGGCTGGGGCATGGGGGGAAATCCGACGACGAATTTTATGGGGATGTAAACGATGTTGTTCCCGTTGAACTGCATCGCCTGGCCAAATTTCCCGTCTACGAGCGAAGGCTGCGGGGTGCCAGACACGATGCCCGGGTTCACTCCTGTAGTGTCGGGAGTTATGGTTTCGTAGCCGCTAGCTTGAATCTGGCTTAAAGGCCAGTCGCCAACGGTGACGCCGTTGCTTTGAGCATGGACTCCTGTTAACGAGACCGGAGTCAGTATGATTGCGGCTAGTAAACCCAACGTTAACACTTTCAAGGTGCCTTTGAAAGGGGTAAACACCATACAGTATCACTGTAAAGTCACCATTACCTGTGAGTCTTATAACTCTCCCCGCGGAACAGACTGTTCTCCGAGAAGAACAGCGGGACAAGCCGGTTTTATTTGGAATTTTAAGTGAGCATGCACTAGAGTAATATAGCATTAAGACGAAAGGGTAATGGAGCGGCTGATTTATGAGGAAGATGAAAGGTTCAGGCAACTACCTCAGGAACCAGGTTATGAAAAACTTTGCGAAGGCAGTCCTCAGCGCAGCCCTGTTCTGCCTAATTCTTTTCAGCGTGGGCCTAAGCGCACTCATTACCTTGAGTTTGAACATTCTTGTCGCGGTCGGCCTGCTGGTCTCCCTAGCGCCCTTAGCCGCGTTCTTCTATTACCTTCGCAAGTACCGAATTTACAACGGCGGTTGGACAGGCGAGAAACAAGTCACTAAACTGTTAAGCAACAGGCTAAGCGACGATTATCTGCTGTTGAACGACTTGCACCTACGCAACGGCGGCGGAGACATCGACCACGTCGTTCTGGGTCCAAACGGCATCTTCGTTCTGGAGACGAAGAACTGGAGCGGCGACGTAACCTGCCAAGGCGACGAGTGGCAAAGAGGCGGCAAGCGCAACTTCAAGGGAAGCCCAAGCCTGCAGGTAAAACGCAACGTCACCAAAATAAAACGCATAATTGACTCTTCCCCGTCCTTGCGGTCATTCGGCATCTGGGTTGAAGGCGTCTTGGTCTTCACGAATAACCATACTGTTTTGCACCTGAACAGCCCGACGGTTGCAATCCTTAGGCTTCCTCAACTGCCCAGCCACATAACTGCGCAGAGAGGCTCGGGCGGTTATTCCACTTGGCAGCTTGAAGAGATTGGAAAAGAAATCCTTAGACAAAAAGGCTAATGCTAACTCGGGGCTGGTTTGGTGATTTTAAGCCATGTTTTTCGCTTAGCGCAGGCGAACGATGTGAGGCTTGTTATCATCAGGGTGCTCATGGTAAGGTAGTTAGCGAAGTTTGTTGACGGATGGTAAACTTCAAAGATGGCGATGGCGAGAAAAATGTAGAATGTAACGGCACCCGTGGCTAACTGCAGAAAATGAAAGACTTTCCGTATTCGGTAAACCCCTGATTTTATCTTGTTAAGGGAGGATTCAACTCTCTTTGAAACGTCTGGGAGGTCGTCTAAGACCAACGTTAATCCTGCCAAGAGGAAAAGTCGTCCCGCGTTAACCGCGATGCTTGAAGAGTTCACTAGAAAAAGCATGACTAAAGAAACTGATGTGAATGCGACGACGTAGATGGCTGATGAAAATAGGACAAAAAAGCCGTAGACGTAATGGTGGAATAGGAATCGCCCCGTGTGTAGGGTTCGCCCGATGCTTGCGCTTGGGAAAATGTTGATCAACGCGGCTACGCCTGCAACAAGGAAGAGGTTGCCGCTGATCAGGGCGGGGTAGTAAGGTCTCCACCAGGGCCAGACAAAATATAAGCCGTAGAGGATTCCTGTAAGCGTAGTGAGCGTGATGAGCGCGTTTAGTATTAGTGTTAGGCTGAATACCTTTTTTGCCAGTACCCAAGCCGATTGGCGCTTTGTCAAATCTTGAAAGACCCCTTTTTTCTTCCTGTGCTTATGTTTTTAATGATACTTGCAAACACCCTTTATTATAATTAACGTATGTTGAGTAATGAAAAAATACTTAACGGTTCCTAATATAGTCTATATTGCACTGGCTTATCTCGAGAATTGATGTTGTTTATGGCTAAACCTTATAGGCTTTCAAGTCAGCATTAGCCCTGTATAGGTGTTGAAAAAAATGGGAAGCACATGGCTTGGAGCTTTCGTCGGGTTCTTAGTTATCCTCGTTATCGCTTATCTCTTCCAGGGCGTTGGTCACCTCATCGCCGTGTTCGTCGGCGGCTTGGTTGCTGGGCTTGTTGCCAGAGGCGTCTTTAAAGGGTTAGCTGCTGGCTTTCTCGCAGGCATATTCGGCGCGATAATAATCGCGATTCTAGCCTTCGTCGGCCTCGCGTTTTCGGGTGGAATCTCAGGCGGACTTTCAGGAGCCTTCTTCGGAGCTATTGAAGGTCTGGAAAAAGGTGCTGCAGATCTCGTGTTGGCGGTTTTTGCAGGCATAATTGCAGCAGTCGGCGGCTTGATAGGCGGAGCAATCACAAGATAGCCCCCCCTTTTCAGTCAAGGCTTGTTAATGTTGCCTACAGTCTTTTTGGGAAACGCAGAAAACGGCTTTGAATGTTAAATTGTGCTTGGTTTTTTATCTGTCGAGGCTGAAGGCTTTCTCATGTGCAAGCTTCTCAGGCACCTGATCCAGAATCATCTTCGCCGCGGGCTTCTTTGTCAACACGACAGGCGACAACTGCTTGGCAAGCTCCAGCGCCGAAGCCAACTTGCTGCTTCGCTCCGCGTAAATCTCAAACAGCACATCGTCTTTGTGCACAGTCTCGCCGAGTTTGGCGTGCAAGATCATGCCTGCTCCTTTCTCTTTCGGCGCGCCGGCTTCCCTTGCAACCCGAACGATGTCTTCCGTGCTGAGCCAGATGACCTTGCCAGAGCGCTCAGACTTCACCTCGGCGCACTCGGGACCAACAGGTATGTCGTCGGGCTGGATCTTCGGGTTGCCTCCTTGCGCCGCGATGATTTCCCGCATCTTAGCCTCCGCTTTTCCTGAGTCGAGCATTTCTTCGGCTTTGGCTTGACCGTTGGCAAGTCCGACCATCTCGAAAAGTATCGCTGCAAGGCTGGTGGCTTTGTCCCGCAAGTCAGGCGGACCGCCGCCTAGAAGGGTGGTTAACGCTTCTCTGGCTTCTAGTGCGGGTCCGATGCCGCAGCCAAGCGGCTGGTCCCCGAAAGTCAGGGTGCACTGAATGTTTAACCCTAAACGTTTTCCCAAGTCCACAAAGTCCGAAGCCAAGGTGTATGCTTCGGTTCGGCTCTTGATTTTCGCGCCCATGCCCGTCGGGATGTCGATGACCACGTGTGTGGTGCCCATGGCTTTTTTCTTGCTGAGAATCGACGGCAGCAGCATAGGGTCAATGCCCAGCGGGTACTCAACTTGGATGAAGAGGTCGTCGGCTGGCGCAAGCTCCAAGGCGCCGCCCCAGACAAGGCACCCGTTCGTTTTCGCCACGACAGCCTTAATCTCCTCTATGGACAGGTTAACGGGGCAGAGGGTTTCCACCCTGTCAGCGGTTCCAGCAGGCGACGTGATTGCCCGAGAAGAAGTCTTCGGAATAGTGTACCCCGCAGCCGCGACGATGGGAACAACTAACATGGACGTTTTGTCGCCAGGTATCCCGCCGACGCTGTGCTTGTCAAGTATGAATCCTTCGCCGAAGCTAAGCGTTTTTCCCGTTGCAACCATAGCCCTCGACAACGCCTCGTTCTCGCTTGTGCTCAAGCCGTGAATGCTCAGGGCGGTTAAGAAAGCGGCTATCTCCGCCGAGCTCAGGTGCCTCTCAACCACATCCTTAACGATGGTGGCAAGGTCCTGCTCCCGCAGGCGTTCCCCATGCAGTTTAGCCCTCACATTAAATAGCGACTCAGGAAGCGGAGCCAACTCCACTGAAACAACTTCGTCCCCTGTTGCCTCGAGCGCGGTGGCAGTTTCCTCGTATAGCCCGATGCGCTTCTGTGGGTAAACTTCAGCGATGTTTGCGATGGCAATCGTTTCTTTGTTGCCGCATTTTATCCGTATTCTATCTGAACTGTGTACGCCCAGCAGGCTGGCGGTTTCTTCGCTCAGGATGGCGATTCTGTTCCCACCCGTCAATATGGGCAGAATTTCAACCTTTAACTCCATCTTGGACCCACGCATTGAACTACTTAGCGGTACAAATAGTTAAAGATTTAAAAACTGTCACAATTCAGTTTTGGCAAATCTCTTTTAGGTGACGTATGCCAAGCTTCAAGTTAGTGGTTTTTCCGACGCCTAAATATCATAGCAACGGAGAATATTGATGGAAGCAAAGGCACAATCACCAACCAAGATAACTCTGGAACGGCAGCAGTTGATGATGGAGTTAGTGAAGTTTGACCTATAGTTACTGTTTGTATGTCACTCCAAGCACTTGCAGAATCATAAGCAATGGCAGGCGCAGAATACCCACCAATCGTAGGATAAAATGGGTGTTGAATAACCCAATATTGAAAGGCGTGTCCAACTAATGCTTGTACTTGAAAGTCAATCTGTCCACCAAAAGGAATGGCAGTCAAAAATGTTGGTAATAAAATGATTGGAGTTTCATTTCCAGCATTTCCAGAATAATACCTTTGAATATCATAGCCCGATGCCCCATAAATGCCTGTTGGCACTACAGGGAAAGAACTAATAGTGTAGCTTGAGTTTGATTGGGGCAGAGAATCGTCAATATATTGGGCATAAGAAAAAGCGTTTGAACTTGTTACGTTTTCCAATGGGTAGAGTTCTGTCCAGTTATCTGCAAAGTGTGGTTTAGCTCTAACATTAAAGTATATTTGGTATGTTAGACCATTATTTGAGTAATCAAACTGCTGGTTCTTGATTGTAATCTCAATTGAGTTATTACTAACTTGTTGAGTTTCATTTTGTCCAGTATACACATTCGTTGTAGTGACACTATAAGAAGCATTTACAAATTTAACAGTAAACTGTGGCACAGATGGAGTAGGTACAGACTGAGCATTTGCAGGTTTAGTCACCAACAAGGTCAAACATGACGCAGCCAAGATACAAACAAGAACAAATGCGAAAGCTTTGCCTATTCTACCCATGCTTATTATTAGCTTTGAACAGATGATAAAAATCTATTCGTAAAATTTTCTTGACTAAGCTAAGTCAAATTTTCTTGACTGAACTCTTTTTCAATTGCTTCTCTGATTTCCCATGGTCAATCATAGGAGGAGTTTCTTTAACTACGCTCAAATAGGAATAGTTAAAGATTTTAAGGTAAAGCCAGTTGGAATTATCCCGAGAGGAACAGCCTTGAAGTACCTTGACTTTGTTGACCCAACTTACAAGCCCAAAGAAACCGATTTAACCTGCACTTTTCAAGTTGAACCCGAGGGCATCAGCCTCAGAGAAGCTGCAGGCGGTGTCGCGGCGGAAAGCTCCGTTGGCACATGGACAGAACTCACGACTGAGAAGCCGTACGTGAAGCGGCTGGCAGCCCACGTCTTCAGCATAGAAGGCAACGTCATCAAAATCGCTTACCCCATTGAACTTTTCGAGCCCGCCAACATGCCCAACATCCTAAGCAGCGTCGCAGGAAACGTCTTCGGGCTAAAAGCACTAAAAAACCTACGCCTCCTCGACATCCAAATACCAAACGCTCTACTCAGCAGCTTCAAAGGACCCGCCTTCGGCATAGCGGGAATCCGCAGCCTCCTAAAAGTCCCAACGCGCCCGCTGGTCGGCACAATAATCAAGCCTAAACTCGGGCTGAAAACGAAAGACCACGCCAAAGTCGCCTACGAGGCTTGGAGCGGCGGATGCGACGTCGTGAAAGACGACGAAAACCTCAGCAGCCAAGCGTTCAACCCATTCGAAGCCCGCCTAACGCAGACGCTAGAAGCCCGCGACAGGGCACAGCAGGAAACAGGCGAACGCAAAGTCTACATGGTCAACGTCACCGCCGAAACCAACCTGATGCTGAAGCGGGCGGAGGCGGTTGTGGCGCAAGGCGGCGAATACGTCATGGTTGACATTTTAACCACGGGTTGGGCGGCACTCCAAACCCTCCGAGACCAAAACTACAAGCTTGTCATTCACGCTCATCGGGCGGGACACGCGGCTTTCACCAAGAACCCGCTTCACGGCATCGCCATGCGTCCAATAGCAACCGTTGCACGCATCATCGGCGTCAACCAACTCCACGTGGGCACGGTCGTGGGCAAAATGTCCGAAACCAAAGCTGAAGTGCTCGAAAACATCGACGCCTGCAAAGCTCCGCTTGGCGGTTTGAAGCCTGTTTTGCCCGTCGCTTCAGGCGGACTGTACCCGACTCTGGTTCCCGCGCTGCTTGAAACCTTCGGAAATGAAGTAGTCATTCAGGCTGGCGGCGGAATTCACGGGCATCCAAACGGAACAATTGCAGGCGCGAAAGCGATGCGACAAGCCGTAGACGCAACACTAATAGGGACAACGCTTGAAGAGTACGCTAAAACTCACAAAGAGCTCAAAGTTGCATTGGAACACTGGAAAGTTTAGCTTAGCTTACTCTAGTTTCTTTTTTATTCTTACTATTGAAGGTCTCATAAAATCTTGAGAATGGAATCACATTTACCATTTGGTAACTATATATTAACGGAGTATGCTTTGTTACAATCCACATGGTAATACTATAATCGCTGAGACTATCTTGGAACTTAAGCAACCCTTTGAACTTATCTGCATGGCTAAGGAAGAACTTTAGTTTATCGTTTGCATCAACAACCCATTCTAGGAGTCGGTCTTCGCCTAACAGTTCCTGTTTGACAAGAGTTCTACCAGAGATGGACGATGGCGAAAAGTCTCGATATTTAGCTTCTATGATAACTATTTTCTTTTCCTTTTCGTTTACGCCTATTGCATCATATTCATGCTCTTCACTTTCTTCTCTAGCAATTATTGACTTGTCTGGAACAAAATACCCTGACTCCCTAAGCCGCGCTCTTACTCTATCTTCAAAGACTAAACTTGCTTCCTCTCTCTTTGCAGCAATATTGGATGAGCCTAGAGAAGTCTGACCTGCAGATAGCCGTTTATTCGTTTTTATTAGATATAATAAATAACAAAAAAGAGTAAATCTATCGAAAAGACAACTTTCCCCATCATATACTATTAGTGGAGCTAACGATTGCCCTGAAATGTATTTGTTGTAGAAATTTTCGAATGATTCTTGGGACGCTTTTGCAGCTATTGCATTGTTCACGAAATGCTTAATAATTCCATCCATTGACCACCGTTCTATATATTGACCCGTAGAGAAAAAAAGGCCTAGAAGAGCTGTTATGTCCAGACCAGTAGGGTTGTAATTGTGTTGTTTGCTTGTTACATATTGCGAATCAAACATATAGCCCAAATTTATGGCAAAATCAAACATTTGCTGAAAGTACTTACCCCAATCTGTTTCGTAAGTCAGATCCACTTTTTCTTTTACTGCGTTATCTATTTCTCCATAAGTTAATACTTGAGTAGCTGCTTTGTCCATGCCTGCCACAATGCCATGGCTTTCGTAGAATTCCAATATTATTTTCCAGTATTTTATCATGTATGTTTTTTTGTCTGTTGAAATTAGATATCTCTCATTCGATACATTTTCTATGGTGCATAGGCTTTCGAATAAATCAATGTAATCAGTTAATAGGGCATCAAATTTCAAGAGGTCTTTCTCTTGACCGGTAGGCGGAAATTTACTGAGATGTACGAGTAGGTCGTCTATTGCGAGCCATTTTCTGAAACCCACCTTACCTGTTGTAAGTACCTCTTTGGTAATCGATAATCTCTCTCCATAAATATAGTTAATAAATATCGTTCGATTTGTTTTAGCGATGCGGTCGTAAATTGTCTTAGCTCTTTCACCAAATTCCTTTTTGAGAGTCTCAGCTTTAGTTAAATCTAAGAAAGTAAGATCTTTGGGATGCAATCCACAATTTAGATTTGGGCAGACCGCTTCGACTGGGTCTTTGCCAATCTCAACGTATAGTGGAGACTTACAGCTTGAGCAAAGGTAATCTGAATGTACTTCAGGAAGCTTATCCTCAAGGCGCATGATAACTAAATGGATAGTTCTGCTCAAATAAAAGATCTTTTACAGAGAAAGTCAAACCTGAAATCAACTTACTGTTTGAACACCCATGGATACGCTCTACGCATTACCTCAGCTAAGGCTTGGGGAGCTATTATTCCTTCTTCGCAGATTATTCCGTGAATATAGCGGCTGGGGGTAACGTCAAAGGCGGGGTTGCGCACCGAAAGCTTTTGGGGCGCTTCGTTCCAGACTTCGCTGGGGCTTCGCTGCTCGATGCGTTCTTGAGTGCCGCAAAGCGTTTCTGGGTCGAACTTGAGCAGCTCCGAAACCACGTAGAACGGCTTCCTAGCCTCATGCGCCAACACGGCAATCGCGCTGGTGCCAATCTTGTTGACAACGTTGCCCTCAGAAGTGATGGCGTCCGCGCCGACAACCACAAGGTCAACGTCGCCCATGTAGCTCCGCGCGGCTGAATCCACGATAAACATGGTCTGAACGCCAAGCTCAACCAGCTCCCGAGCCGTTATCCTCCCCTGAAAGGCAGGTCGCGTTTCAGTGCAGATAACGCTGAAGTTTTTGCCGTCAGCCTTGGCTTTAGCGATCATCCGCGTCACCGTAGATGAGTGGCAATGCGTAAAAATCAGCATGCCATCACGGATTTTTCTCGCGCCTATTTCCGCCGCGGCTTCCCTTGAAGCCTCAAGGTTCTGCAGGAACAAGCCGACGTTTGAAACGACCAGTTCACTGAGGACTTCAACATTTTCGGCGCTGCTGTCTTGGGCTTGAGCGATTACGTAGCGCACCGCGTTTCTCATCAGCGGCTCAGTTTCCCTCGACGCGAAAAGCACGGCTTGAGCTTCTTTGAGTTCGCCGAGGAAGGCAGTCTTGGTTTTTGCCCGTGTCTGCTCCGCTAACGTTTGGACTGCTTTGATGGCGGCTATTGCCACGTTTCTTGCGCCCTGAACTTCCAGCTTCCTTATCTTTTCAGCCGTTGCTTGGACTACGTCACTCAAGTTTTTCAAACCCTAAGGCTATCACCGTTTGCTTGACTTATTATTCAGAAAAGAAGCATATAAGCCGATTTGTAACAAGCCACAACATTGGAGCACTATTCAGCATTAGGAAACAGTGCCAGCGTCGACGTTATGCAAAGCCGAGGCGACAGTCGGAGGCGGCGGGGGCTGTTTTTTGGCTGGCTTATTCGATGGCTTAGAGGGCATCCGATTCCGCCCTGAGAGAGCCACGTAAATCGAGGCGGCTATAACGATTACGCCGATTGTGAGCAGCATGACGATTAAGTATTGACCTGCCGTCAACGCGGGGTTTGTCAGCTCCAATATCGCAAAAACACCTATCGTAATCAGGACTAACCCACCGACCAGATAATACATGAAGCCGTACTCAGCCTTCACATGTTTCTGCTCTTTCTCCTGCTCAGTTTGTCTCGTATTCTCCGCGGGTTTCCGTTGTTCTTGAGGAGGCGCGGCGGGTGATGGTTGGCTCGGTGCCGCTGTTTTCAGTTGGATTCCACAGTTTGGGCAGAAATTCATGGTTTCCTCGACTTTGCTGCCGCATTTCGGACAGAACGTCATGCAGATTCTCCATTAGCATCCGTATTTTATCAGGTCAGAAAGATAAAAACATGCACTTCTTCCACGGGGAGAAAGATATATTTGCCGAAGAACAATAGTCGAATGGGTAACACGAGGTTTTCTAATGAAGTTGAACATGCAGGCGCTCCCTGAAAGGAAAAAAGAGAACTTACTATTGGGCGTATACATCGGGTTCTTTTTTGTCCTGCTTGCCGTGATCTACTACGTCAACGTCCACACCAGCATCTGGAGCAACTTCGTCGCTTTCATCAACAATTTTATTCTCGCCTCGGTTCCAGGCACAAGCATATACTTGCCCGCCCCAAGAAACCCCGCCAGTTTCACTCTGCTCTACAACGTCCTCTTCCAGCTCTGCCTGGGTCTTGGCTTAATGGAGATAGGAGTCTTGGTGCTCAGGGTATGGCTAAACTCGCCTCTTACGAGAAAAGCAGAAACCGTCGAAAACCTTGTTTTCTGGCTGGGAACAAGCTATTTGGTGCTCACATACCTCGTTAACATCACGATTATCAGCGAATGGTTTGTCTTCTGGGCTGGAATAATCGTGATCGGCGGTTTGGCATTGGTAGCCAGGTCCTTTGTCCTCATGGCAAACCGCTAGTTCTGGCTCTTTGTTTTCAGCTTCCACCAGAGCTTGGTTACCTGCAGAAACATGTTCCAGGAGTCTTTGGCAAGGTTGACTTTGGTGTCTTTGCCGCTTGTCCACTCGACTGGGACCTCTTTGACCTTAAGCCCGCGACGTTGTGCTCTCACGAGGATTTCGGTGTCCCAGAACCAATGAGTAGCCTCCACCTCCCCCAGCAAACCCAAAACGGCTTCTCTTTTGAAAGCCTTAAAACCGCACTGGTGATCCCTGACCTTGGAGCCGAGCATGTGGCGGACAAGAAAATTGTAGCTTTTAGAGCTTATGTTCCTGCGGAGGCTGCGTTCAACCGTGCTTTCAGGCAGCAGCCTTGAACCCGTTGAAACATCGTAGCCTTCAACCGTGATGGCGTTGACAAGGGGCTTGAGCGATTTAAGGTCGGTTGCCAAGTCCAAGTCCATGTAAACAAGAACCATGCTGCGGCACTGCCTGAACGCGTTGTTAAGCGCTGTTCCCCTGCCCAGCCGCCTTTCACGATGAATATGCCTGACGAACGGGTACTTCTGCGTCAGCTGTTCAGAAAGCTCGGCGGTTCCGTCGGTGCTGCCGTCTTCAGCGATGACGATTTCAAAGGTGTAGCCTGCCTGCTGTAGGGCTTGGCTTACCTGTGTCACGGCGGTTTCCAGCTGGTTTGCTTCGTTGTAAGCTGGAAGAACCACGGAAACCACGATTGCTGCGTTGTTGGGGCTGCTCTTTTCGGTCATGGGGCGAAGAACCAGCCGTGAAGCCACTTTAGTTTCTCAGCGTATGATTCGGAGATTGGCATGCCTGAGATTACCGGGTAAAACACTATAAACAAGATTACTGCTGACGCGAATATGGCTATGGCAACAGCTTTTCCGAGAGGTTTATTCCAGAACTTGTTGATGAAGTAGGTTGTTGCCAAGCAGAGAAGCGGCACACTCAAGTAGAAATGGTAGATGTAAGTCGCCCTGGAAATTATGACGTAAGGAAGCCACGCGAAGAAAAACACGACTAAAATGTACACTCCAGACAAGTCAAAACCCTTCGAGCTAATTTTCTCACCCAGTTTTTGCCCCGCCACCCGTTTCCGTAATTTTTGAACAAGCCCAGTTTCATATATCACCAGCCCAGTCAGCAGGATTATGCAGGCAAAGCCGATCCACCATACCACTGGGTTACCCATCGCTGTGATTGTAGAAACCACGTTGTTCGGCAAGTATGTAACATCAAACCATTTAGGAACAGACCCGTTTATACCCGTCATAAAAGGCCAAGACCACCATGGAGACGAAGAAGTGTCCTTTATGATGCCTGACTGGAAAGAAAACATCGCATTCTGCAGCCTTAAAATCGTCATAAAAGAATCGCCGTCAAGCATCTCAGGGATGTATGTTGCGAAATAAATTGGGACGCATAGGCAGATGAAACCAAGCAGTAATAGGAAAGGATAGTCGAGTAAGGCGGCATACTTGTCACCCAAACCGCCTTTTGTTTTGATAGCATCTTTGAACCTGTAAGCTATGAGTAGAACCAGCATGCCTCCGGCGCTGAAAATCGTGAACCACTTCGTTGAGAAGCCCAGCGCAAAGAAGATCACCGCTAGCAACAAGGGCAAAACCGACGTCTTCCACCCGTCTTTAACTACGTTCATGAAATAGATCAGGAAGAAAAGTTGAGACAGCAAAGAGAAGAATACAACGTAAGTGTCAGCAGTTCCTATCCTAGCCATGGTGAAATGCATAAAATCAAACGTAAACAGGAAGGAAGCAGAAAAACCGCCGATCCACGTTTTGAACAGTTTCTTTCCGAGAAGGTACATCAGGGGCACCATTAAAGTTCCGAATATTACGCCCATGATTCGCCAGCCAAAAGGCGTTTCACCGATAATTGCCACTCCGACAGCTTGAATCAGCTTTCCAAGGGGCGGATGAGTTCTCTCGTCAGGTATCTGATGGTTCACGTAGTTTTCAGCGGCTCTGGCAAAATAGACCTCATCAAAATACATCTTCTGCATGTAATCAGGCGGAATCTGCAGGGAACTCTGCTCGTCAACCAGCTTAGACAACGTTTGATCCGTGTTGTTTTCGCCTGTGATGCTGAGAATCGGAATCTGTTGGTTGCTTTGGCTTTGCAGCCCAATCTCAGAGATCTGGATGAAAGGAGACGGCGGCTGGTCAGACGGGTTGGTTATGCCCCAGTTTGAGAACATAGGCTGGGAATCGTAGGTGACTGGTTGAACGTCGAAGCTTAGGTACTGAGTTTTCGAATTGATGGTGCAGGGTTGGAAGACGGAGTAATCTGCGCCTCCTCGTTGAAGAGAGAAATTTCCATCATTAACCCAGTTTCCCGGTGAGCCGGAGTATATTGCGACTGACGCGTTTCCACTCTTGACAAAGAAGTACACAGTTTGAACTTGCTGTACGCTGCTCAGGTTGACGTAGAAGCTTTCGGGTTGGGTGGCTTGCCAGTTTGTAACTGGATAACTAATTGAACCAACGTTCCAAACGGCTATACCGAAGAAAACTATCGAGACTAAGACAATAGTCAGCACGTCTTTCTTGTTGATGTTCAATCCAAAGTCCATTGGCTCACCTCTCGACAGCTTGGCTGGGTTGCACAGGTTCAGTCTTAAGCCATGTCCTCTTATCCCACATGATTATCGAAGCGTACACGAGCATTAATAAATTAATCGCGCTCACCGCCAGAACCACGGGGTCCCCTGTCAGGTTCGGACCAGCATTAGGATAAGACGCGTTAAGCCAGTACAGAACGTAAGCCTCGTTGACGAACAGAGTCGCCGTCAGAACCGCATAGAAGGGTCTTGCCTTCTTGATGAAGGGAAACATCAAGGCTAAGACGCTTATCGCAGGGAACAGGTATCGCTCATGAATCCTCGTGGGAAGCATGAAAAACGCGAAGAAAAGCATGAACGCGGCGTAGACAGCCAGAAACTCGCTTGAAGTCTTGAACCGTTTGTTCAGGATGTAAAGGGTGAAAGCGGCGAAGGCTCCGAACAGCGCCCAGCCCAAAATGTAGAGGTTTCCATCTGGCACCCACATGCCTGAAATCAAGCCCCACAGGTTGAAGGCGTTGATTGAAGTGTAAGCATACCCCTTGTAAGCGCCAAAATAGATGTTGGTCAAGAAGGAGATTGGGCTGCCTCCCCAGTTGAAAGGAAGAATAACCACGAAGACCGTCACGGCAAACGCGAGCACAGAAAACAGCAGCTCCCTCAAACCGTTTTTCTTGTAAATCAGGAATGCAATCAGCGGCGCAAGGGCTATTCCCTGCGGCTTAGTTAAGATGCCGAGGGCGAATGCTGCCGCGGAAAGTTTAGGCTTACCTCTCAGAACGAGCAAGAGAGCGAGCACAAGGAAGAAAGTGTAGATGGCGTCGTACTGTCCCCACACTGCCGCGTCATAGATTACGGCTGGGTTGAAAACATAAAGCGCCGTTGCCGCCACAGCAAGTTTGAAACTTGTCTGCTTACGGATAAAAACGTAGATTAAAACTGCGGTGCCCATGTCGAACAGGTTTGGCGCCAATTTTACGATGTTCACCGCGCTGATGCCAGCTTTTGACGCTGCATTGGCTATGGAGCCGAAAAACCAGAAGATGTACACGTTGAGGGGCGGATAATCGGTCCATCCTGTGGCACTGTAGAACTGTCGTATGCCATGCGTTGCCGCCGTGTTGAACCAGGAGAGGAAGTCGTTTGTGTCAATGGGGTATCCCCGCAGCGGGAACAGGAGAAGCCTCACCAGAAAAGAAACGGCAAGCACGGCGGCTAAGATTATAATTTCCCGTTTTGCAGTCAAGTTA
This sequence comes from Candidatus Bathyarchaeota archaeon, assembly GCA_963768345.1. Classification (GTDB taxonomy): domain Archaea; phylum Thermoproteota; class Bathyarchaeia; order Bathyarchaeales; family Bathycorpusculaceae; genus Bathycorpusculum. The sequence continues at coordinate 52,779 of CAVYHL010000006.1, forward strand.
ACCGCGTTTCCCTCCGTCCTATGGAAAACACTTGGAGCCATATAATAAGAACGTTTTTCAAGATCGACCAATTGCCTCTTCCAGCCTGAATGGGCGAGCTGAAACTATTGCGTTTAAATAAGCGATAAAAAAGGATGAATTTGAACCGCAGGCTCGCTTGAGTCTCAATTCAGCGATTTAAGCTCATATTGGAAATATTTTAATTCTAGTCCACGTTTAAGCATATAGCAAATCAACATTCAACCATTAAGAAGGCGTTTTTAAATGCAGACAAATGGCAGCAAATTGTCCATAGCACTTGTTGGTTCACTCATGCTACTAGCCACTTTCAGCCCAGCAATAGCCATGCCCACCCTAACAGCGCCGCCGGGAACAGGCATCATGCGTTTAGGCGGCAGCAGTTGGACAAGCACGAACTGGAGCGGGTACGCAGTGACAGGCGCCAGCGGCTCGGTATCTTCAGCATCGGGATCTTGGATTGTGCCGACGGTTTCTGGCGCAAGCGGGGCATACGCCGCGTTCTGGACAGGCATTGATGGCTTCAGTTCAAGCACCGTTGAACAAACTGGAACTATCGGCGTGACCACGGCAAGCGGAGCCGTTTATTATGCTTGGTACGAGTTCTACCCAAGCCCGATGTACCAAATTACTTCGGTACCAGTAAAGCCAGGCGACAACATATCGGCGACCGTGACGTACACGGGGTCCACTAAAGGATTTTTTGGCAGATCAAGCAGCACATTCTCCCTCACTATCACCGACAAAACCACAGGAAAGTCCTTCACCAAGACCGCAACCGTTGCAAACGCTGCGAGGACTTCAGCAGAATGGATCGCAGAGGCACCCTCCTCGAACCGCGGGGTTCTACCATTGGCAAACTTTGGCACAGCAAAATTCGGCTCTGACTACACATCCGTGGCGGGAACTTGCTATGCAACAGTGAGCGGCATTTCTGGGAAGATCAGCAGTTTCGGCTCAGCAGTCCAGCAGATAAACATGGTCACCAGCCACGCAGTAGCTAAGGATTCTACTTCAGCACTATCGACGAGCGGAACAAGCTTCACCGTTACGTGGGCAAACGCTGGACCGTAAAATGTAAGCTTAAGCAACCAACAACCCCTCTTTTTTTGCCTACAGAACTTTGCTCTCTGCTAGACAGGCAGACAAACCACAGCCAAAGGACACGTGAGAATTTTTGAAACGTTATGGTTTTCGCATTCGGCGGTCGCTGTACAATCCGAGCCTGCCTGAGCGTTACGTTTAAAATTCTCGTCTCTTATTGAACAAATCATTGCGGTTGAACCAATGGGCTAGAAGCGGAATATTGATTTGTCAGCGTCAGCGATTAAATATCTTTCAACTCGGAAAGCTTTTTTCTTCATGTTCATAGGGCTGGCTATCTTCGTTTTATACCTGTACTTTTTCGCGGGCTTCAAAAGAATAGTGGTTGTCCTCAGCGGAGTCAACCCAGCCCAATACGCTTTCTTTTATACCCTGGCAATCGGCGCGGTCATGCTAGGCAATTTCTTCTGGCTTGCTTCCTGGAGGAAGGTGCTGAGCACTCTTTCAGTCAAGATCAGCATGAAAAACGCGTTTCTGTACTACTGGACTGGCTACTTCGTCAACCTGGTTGTGCCATGCGAAACGGTGTGCGGCGAAGTGACAAGACTGGTCCTTGTGCAAAAAGAAACCAGCGACAATTACGGCGTCATCGCTGCCGGAGGAGTCACCAACCGCATCATAGCCTACATAATCGTGGTCACAGGACTTTACTCAAGCGCTGGGCTGCTATTCCTGAGGGCTAACATCCCGGGAATTGTTCTGAGCGTCTTCATTTTGATCCTGATTGGCGCCTCGCTTTACCTCGGCGTTCTCTTGTACTTAGCTTTTAGCGAGCAAGCGGCAGGAAAAATTGCAAAGTTGGGGTTAAGAATACTGAGGATTCTGCGACCGAAAAAGTATCGCTCAAATGACCTCTCTGAGGAAACAAAACGGACCCTCGCCGCTTTTTATACTGGATTCAAGACCTTCCGCGAAAAACCCCGCCGCCTAGTGAAACCCTTCATTTATTTGGCTCTGGCATGGCTGTTTAGCCTTACCCAGTATGTTCTGGTGTTTTTTGCCCTCGGCATCTTCAACCAGTCCTTTGCCTTCTTCATCGTAATATACTTTGTAGCAGGGTCGGTGACGGACGCCGCAGCCAGTTTTTCAGTAGGCACCCTCGACATACTCTTAGCAACCATCTTTATTCTCTACGGGTTGAACCCTGCCCTAAGCGGAATCACAGCGGCGTTGGTTAGAAGCGTGACCTTCTGGGTGCCTCTCATAATGGGCTACGCGATTGTCCAAATCTTTGGAGCTAAAAAACTGCTGGCTCCACGCGCCATAGAATCGAGTGGCACGGTCAACCGAGAGCAAGCAGCAAAGTTATGATGATGCCCAACGCAGTTCCGCGACAAACACAACCCCAAACGCCTTTGCCCTCTCCACCCAAGCAGCAGATAATTCTGAAGAAAATTTGTCAGTGCATGTTATGTAGTTGTGTCGTGCACATCTACGGGTTTGATTCTCATTCCGCAACCTTTATAATTTTTCCATTAACAGACAAGCTATGCGCCCGCGACGGAATGACCCAAAGCAAAGACCGCCTTCGGAAGGCACCCTGAAGAGGGCGCTTGCCAGATCTGGGTATTCTGAGAACGCGACGGATAGGATCTGGAAATGGTACAATCCGCAAAGAAAAAAGGCGGATCAAGTTGATAGAAAATTATCCTTCTCCGTGGCTTGAACGCTTTATCCTTCCGTACTGAGAAGAAAATTTGGTCAACGTTGTCGCCTAACCAGCGTGCGCTAGTACGCCATAGACCCATAACGGGCTTATGAAGTTAAAGTAGCATCCGTTCATAAGCTATATAAGCTGATTTATACAAACAAGCCTAAAAAACGGGCGACTTAGAGACTTGGCCCTCAAAACTTACCGCTCTCGATTTCTAACGTTATTCTTAGTTGGTTTGTTTATTACTATTGCCTGTTCCTACGCTTTACACGTTCAAACGGTAAATGCAACAACAACTAAGCCCAAGTTTACCAATGCACATGACACATTGTTACCTATACAACCAAACAATTCGAGTGAGCTTAAACGCCAGAATCCGCTGTTTGGTCTTCCACCAGCGGTTTATGACGAACAGCTTGGATTAACCTTCACACAGAGTTTTGTTAGCCTAGCATATAATGTAACGGCTATACCCCAAAATGACACAAACGGCTATGGTCCAGCATATCTTCTTAACGGGTTATCTGATGATGGCTATTGGTATCAAATTGGCTTGGCTTACAATTGGCCATACACAGATTTGTTTGGCGGAGGAGGCTACAACCAAGGCTTTAACCTTGTCTATGAGGTATTCAATTCAGTTGGAGAATCTATTTACCCGACTAATGGGGGTGGAGGGATAGAATCTTTCTCAGGCACTGTCAATTCAGACGATTTAGTGCTCCTTAATCTATACGTCAGCTATGGCGGCGCTGTAACCTTTTATGCATTAGACTGGAACACGAACGCTACGGCGTTCCAAACTTACACAGACAGCCAAACAAAGGAATTTATCGGATTGTCAGAGCCTGCTAGCAATGGATTTTTCACGGGGCTCATGACAGAATGGTGGCACGCAAACCCATACTCTGGCGACGAGCAAACAGTCAATTATACAGATAACAGCTTTGCTCTATCGTCTGCTTGGCCGTGGATGGATGAATGGGAACCAGGCAATCCTAATTGGGCAGGAGCATGGAGTACAAGTACTCCAACAGCAATATCGTTCTTATCGAACCCAACTCAACTGCATTATTTATCCTATAATGGAGCCACTGAATATGGCAGTGCCTACCAGTTCATCACCGGCTCCATGCAAGAACCAACAACGATAACGCTGCTTCCTGCTAATATAGCCAACCCCATTTCTAACAGCGATTATTTTGAAGTCACTTACACCGTATATGGCCAAAATCAAACGATGTCTGCCCAAGCCAGTAGCTGGTTGCTCACAGACGTTGGCAGTAACGTTATAATTTCTGGAAACTCTGCCGGCTCCTCCTCAACTGAAGAATGGGTGTTAAACGGTTTTAACCAACCTGCAATCGTCCCAGCAGGGTCGAGCTTGACTTATTATTACTACGACCTTCTTAGCCAACAGGTCGCTTACTCGGCAGACAGTAACGCCATCAACCCATATGTAACTTACATTACTGCCCCAACCTTCCTCTGGGGACCGTCAACAGCACCTTCTCCCAGCGCCGTAACAAGTCTGTTACCCTATTCCCAGCAGCAAACAATCTGGGTTCAAAGAGGCACAACAGTTACAGTCAACAGCACGATTGCAGGAACAGCGCAGGACCAATGGGCTGCTCAAACCTCGTCATGGACAATCAGCCAGGCAAACCAAATTTATGCTGACATATTTTATTATCATCAATACCGAGTAACTGCTCGCTATGCAACTGCAGATAATTCGGTTCCTTCTTCTTCACCGTTACTTACGGGAACAAGATTCGGGTCAAGCTTTCAAATTCCTCTTACAACTTCAAATCAGACCGCTTGGTTAGATAAGAACACCCAATGGTCTTTGACTAATGTAACAGCACTATCAGGAACAGAAAGATGGATTTGTTCTACAGGCAATTCTGGAACGATGACACAAGCGATCGTAATAAACCCGACCTATGCTCATCAATACTATTTGACTGTGACATCCCCGGCACCAGTAAATATACCAACAACAGGTTCAGGATGGCACAACGCTGGAACCATGGCTGACTTTGGCGTGACTAGCACCGTTAGCGTTGCTCCAGGTGAACAATATGCTTTCGCCTCCTGGACAGGGAGCGGCTCTGGTTCTTACAGTGGCAGCGATGCCAACGGAAGCTGCACGATGAACGCCCCAGTGACTGAAGTTGCTTCTTGGAACACGCAGTACTACCTGACAGTAACTTCATCTTACGGTTCTCCGATGGGTGCAGGCTGGTACAACTCAGGTGCAACAGCAACTTTTAATGTGACGACCCCTTTTTCAGGCGGCACTGGGATTCAGTACCTCCTTAACTCTTGGACGGGAACAGGGACAGGATCGTACAGCGGTTCAGCAACGTCTGATTCCGTAATTATGAACAATGCCATCACTGAAGCTGCAAGCTGGACAACTCAGTATCAGGTAACGTTCACCGTGACGCCTTCAGGTGGTGCGACCACTAATCCATCAGGCAGCAACTTATGGGAAAATGCGGGTCCACTATCAATCAGTGCTTCGCCGAACTCCGGCTACACATTTTCACAATGGACAGCCAGTGGCTCAATAACCCTTAACAGCGCTAGCTCTGCGTCCACAACGGCAAATGTGAATGGACCAGGGACAATTACTGCATCACTGACGCAAACCTCAAGCCAAACATCCTCATCCAATACAGCTCCAACAAACGCTCCCACTCAAGCGCCTACTCAAACACCTAAGCCGTCTCCATTTCAAAGTGCAAGCCCCACACCAGAGCCTACGCCCGAGTTTCCATCCGTGCTATCGGCTGTAGTAATATTGGTCATAATGTTCGCGGCTACATCATTGTGTTTGAGGAAAGCAAGCAAAAAATTGTGAATAGCCAATCGAATCAACGAAGCGTGAATCAGACTTGTGCTTAAAAAGCGCTTTCGGAAGTGTCTCAGGAAGGATTTGAACCCGTGACTTTTATCAGTTAATCACAACTGCATTAGCTCGATTCCTTTGATGGATTTGAAGTGCTGATCCCGAGTGACGATAGCTTCGCCATTTGCTTTAGCTATCGCAGCAATTAAAATGTCAAATTCGCTGATCATTTTGCCCGATCTCTTCAGTTCGTAAAAGATACGTGATGCCTCCTCACATGCTTCTGGAGATAAATCAAAAACGTGTATGTTAGAAATCGCGTCTTTGACATCTTTCAGATTGGCTTCTCTCTCCGATGAGAGGTAAGCGCCCTTCAGCATTTCGTAGACGGTGATTATCGTAATTGCAACTCGGTCATTTGAATTTGAAATGTCACGTATCTTTTCCAACGCTTCGGGCGATCCATTCAAGAATTGGATCATTACGTTTGTGTCGATAATGGTCAATTTACAGCTCAAACTCTCTTGATTTTGCACGTTCTCTATCTTTCATTATTTGCGCGAGGACTTCATCTGCGTCGTCGCCTTTCCATGTTCCCGAAAATTCAAGTATCGATTTCTTCTTTTCCTTGCTTGCTACCCGGATGACGACATCTGAAAACGATTCGCCTTGTCTCTTCATGCTCTTCAGAGTTTCGTAGGCTTTTTCTGAGAGGGATATTACTTTGGTCATGCACAATTCTATGTGCATATGCATATATATGCATTTTTTGAAGAAGTGGAGCCTCGAGCGGGATTTGGACCCGCGACCATTACCCTACCAGGGTCGTGCAGTGTTGATTGGATGGAAAAATTCTGTCTTGTATCAAAGCTTATATGGTCAAGGAGATGCTCTCTATGGTAAGTGACAGTTTATGGTAAAAATCAACGGGAGAAAATTCACAGTAATCCTAAGAGAGGAGCCTGACGGTGGATATTCAGCTCAATGCCTGGAACTTCCTGGAGCGATAAGCGAAGGCGACAGCCGCAAGGAAGCGCTTGCCAACATTAAAGAAGCCATCGAAGGTTACTTGGAAGTTTTCCCCGAAGAGGTTGACCAGCTTAAACGCAAAAAAGAGCTGGTGGAGATAACTGTCTGAAAAGCTGCCGTCTGTCTCTTGGCGTACGGTAATTAAGGCTCTTACCAAAAAGGGCTTCAGGGTCGCGGGTCAAAGAGGCAGCCACATATTTCTTACTGATGGAAAACATAAACTTACGGTTCCACGGCATGACCCTTTAAAGAAAGGCACTTTGCTGTCAATCATCCAACAATCAGGACTAACAAGAGAAGAATTTTTGGAACTTATCGAAAAATAATGATTGGAGCCTTCGGCGGGATTTGGACCCGCGACCATTACCTTACCAAGGTAACGCCCCACCGGGCTAGGCTACGAAGGCGCGAATTGCTGTTCCCGTGAAACAACGCTGCTAGCCAATAAAATGCTTACGGTTCGAACTTGAATAGAATGCAAGCGGAGACGATGCAGCGAGCGGGAAGATTGACGTAAATCGGTTATGCCCAACTAACGGCGATTTCTTTGCAAGCCAGCAGTTTTTGGAATATTCCAAAAATCAAGCCGAAAACCCCTCCAATTCTTGCCTTTCCAGCAGCCAACATCTAAAAGAACCTCAGCCAAAAACAACAAAGCAACAAAAAGCAAGCCCTGACGCAGAGCCGCCTATCGAGGGAGAGGGTCTACTATTTACAACAAGAAGCAACCACAAATACCAATCAAAAACCGCCCGCCGACGCCCCAGTCGCCGTCGATAGCTTCATATTAATATGTGGGTTTTGAGTTTTGCATTGGCGATGTGCAGGGGTCTCCAAGTCTGGTCAAAGGAGTAGGGCTTAGGACCCTATCGCGCAGGCGTTCGTGGGTTCAAATCCCACCCCCTGCACCATATATAAATAAACAGGCCTATGGTCCCGCTGGCGACGGTTTCTCGGTTTTTGCATGTTAGAGAGAGAAATTGGAAATAATTGAAAAATACCAATTCACCCACCACGTGCGCTGAATTACCCTAAAAATTGGGGTTTAGAGTTATTTGACATTTGACTTGGGGTACATTAGTTTTTTTTGTAATTCCTGTAACCTTCTCTTTCTTGATGATTTTCTACGTCTCGTTACAAACAGTATGCTAGTTGCTGTTATAACGACAGAGGTTATTACGACAGCAATTATTACTATGATAATTGTGTTGTCTGTTGAAGCGATATTTTTGAAAAGCGTAAGGTTTATTGCCCTTGTTTGACCAGTGAAGTCGATTGTTGCGTTCATTGGTTTGTATCCTTGCTTTATGAGTTTGAAGGTGTATGAGCCATTTGCGACGTTTTGGAATACTACGTATCCTGTTGTGTTTGTGAAACCAGTTAAAACGTTCATTCCTATGGGTTGAGTTATTGAGGATACATAGGTATCGTTCAGAGGGTTATTGTCTTCGTCTTTTATGAGCAGTGTTAGTGCTGCTGTGTTGCTTGGGGTTGGTGTTGGAACAGCTGTCGGAACTGGAGTTGGAGTAGGTGTTGGCGACGGTGCTGGAGTTGGGCTTGGAGTTGGTGTTGGCGTTGCGGATGGTGAAGGTGAAGGGCTTGGAGAAGGACTAGGCGAAGGTGATGGAGCTGGTATTATGATGGACGCTACAGTTACTTGTGTTGTTGTTTGCGCGCTCAGATATCCAGTTTTTGTGGCGTTTGCTGTAATTGTACAAACAATAATTGTGCTATTTGAAATACTGGTGAAGTTTCCCGCTGTGAATGTTGTTGTGTAAGTTCCATTTCCTTCATCTATGAGTGTGGCGAATGTTCCATTTTTGTCTGATGTGAAGGTTACGTTTGCACCTGTTGTTGGAGTGCCGTCAGCGGTTACGCTTGCCGTTATTACTGTAGTGTTCCCACTGTCGATGTTTTGTGGAGCCACAGTTGCTGTTATCTCTAAGTAATCAATAAGGTAGGTTGTTAATGTTGCTTGACCTGTTGTGTAGTTTGATCCTATGGCTGTGATTGTGGTTACGCCTGGTGTGTATGTTACGGTGAAGTCGCCTGTGGCTTGTGTTTGTCCAAAGGGAATTGTTATTTCCGAGGTGACACTTCCAACAGTTGAGTTTGATGAGAATAATCTAATTGTTGTGCATGAGTCTGGATTTCTCGCTGGCCTTCCTTGTTCGTCTTGGAGTTGTACCTGAATTGCCGTGTATGTTGAGCCATCTGAGGGCAATTTTGATGGGGCGCAGTAGACTGCTAATTTTGATGGAGTAAAACCGATTGTGCTTATGGACTGCTGATCGATTTGGAAATTATTTGCTGCTACAGTTATGTCTACGTTGCCTGCTCTGTAGGTTGAATAAAGTGTTGCTATAGCGTAAGTGCAGTTTTGTAAGATGGTTACTTGTGAGTCTGTTGTAGCTATACTATTATCAGTTGATGCTACCGTTATTGTTGTATCTGAAGTAGCGTTTGCAATGTCTCCTGAGGCATCCTGTAATTCAATGGCAATCTGTTTGTATGCATTATTATCCGCAAGAATTTGTGGGGGGCCGCGGAATATTTTAAGATGTTTTGCTGGGCCAGACGCAGTTACGTTTTGTGTTGTTATTGTTGTTTGTGTGGATGCATATCCATGTCCTAAGGCAGTAATTATTACTGTTCCAGGTATTGTGGTTGTGGTTAAGTTTGATAGTGCGTAAGTTTGACCCTGGGGAATGATTATGTCTGAAGTGACATTGACAATGGAGGTGTTTGTAGAAAAGAGTGATACTTGAACATCATTTGGCGCTCTCGCAGGTGAACCGCTTAAGTCTTGTAGTTGGACCATTATTGCACTGTATGTTCCCCCGTCGGCTGGTAAGATGGATGGAAGTCCATATACTGTTGTTTTATAGGGATATGGTCCAATTGTGGTTAAAGTTGAGCTTACGGTGTTATAGTTTGGCGCTGTGGCGGTTATTGTTGTTGTTCCCGGAATAAATGTTGAAGTAAAGCTAGCAGATGCGTATGTAGCATTTTTATGTATTATAGTTGTTTGGTCCACGGTTCCTATGTCAGTGTCACTGGATGATAGACTTATAATTGTGTCTTGTAATGCTCTATAGGGTTGTCCATTTGAATCTTCTAATTGTACAAAAATGCAGTTGTATGTGTTGTTGTCTGCTAAAACGTTGGTTGGACTGATTTGGATATTGAGGTTGGAAGGAATAGCACCTATTGTATAGGTTGTTTTATCTGTTATTATAAATGTTGAAGAGACGAGAACCAGAATGATAATGGTGCCAAGAATTTTTGACATGTTTTTCAACTACACTGGTATATTTGTTGGCGCGCATTTTCGTCTCGGTTAGGTTGAATAAGCGCCGTGGGCATTTTGACACAGCATAAAAAGCATACTAGTTATCGCTGGGATACTGAAAAACCTTTTGCTTGCAATCTCTTATTTAGCATCATGCCGCCACGGGGATTTTGTTCTTTGATTCTTTAGATAGAATCACTAATAGTTTATGAATAGTACTGTGTAGTTCACAGCGCCGCATTATCGTATAAGTGGGTGGTGGATACATATTTATACAGGAGATAAATCCTACCATGAAAAATTTTAATCGAAATTATAAAGCAATCTCACCCATTTTCGCCACGCTAATTTTAATTGCAATCGCTGTAATTGCAGGCATAGTTGTATATATGTACACATCAGGAACTATCTCTTCTATGACTGGAAGCGCCACGGCAGCGCAAGAAAAAGTTGCAGTGCAAGGACTCCAAATAACAGATGCATCAGTATCTGTTTATGCACAGACCACCAATGGTGTTGGTGCTACTGTAAATGCCATAATTGTCAAGGATTCATCAGGCGTAACAGTAGATACAATCACCGTTCCTGTGGCTGATGGAGTTTTGAATAAAGACGGTACACTTGCCACGATAACTGAGGATACTACTGCCGGTGCCATTGTGCCTGGAAATTACTATACAGTGACTTTGACAACAACCAAGGGTGGTAGCTTCAATTCAGCAGCAACTCAAGCAACATCATCAACTTAGTGATAAACAAGTGAATGCCAACATACACTGTCTTTTTTTATTGAGAAAGTATTTTTCAAAATTGATTAAATAACCTGATGCACTCAAGATGAATTTCGTTTGATAGAATTAATAGATGACCCGGATATGCAAGTAATTAAATTGAAGTTTGTTGATTTAGTGCGCACAGGGTTTATTGACAAATTTAACTATGTAATAATTAATGCCTCAAAGAAATACGCAGAGGCGGAATTTTTGCTTAAAAAGCTACAGCTAAACAGGCGAGCACTTAGCCCAATATTTGCTACAATGATGCTTGTTACAATTGTAGTCGTATTAGGTTCCGTAGCGTTTTACTTTTCATACAATTTAACTACAACTGCGGCAGATCAGTATTCTAGTAATATAGCTAATAGTCAGCAAGCAGTCTCTGAAAGAGTAGGCTTTGAAAACGTGCTTTACGACAGCACCTCAAAAAGCTTAACCGTTTGGATTATTAATTTTGGAAGTGCTAATAACATAAGAATCAATATGATTTTCATCTATGATGTAAATCATAATATTGTTGGACAACCATACTCCGGGAGCTCAATATCGCCTCTGCACCCCATTCTTGATGCTTCACTTACGCCGACCCCTACCCCGACCATAATTACAGGCTTGAATGTGGGAATGGAGGCGTATTTTACAGTAACCCAGGTTACTCAACCTAGCGGTCAAGCTCTAGTATCAGGTTCTATCTATACTATTCATCTAATAACTCAAAGTGGGAGTAGCTTTGACTACGTATTTACAGCGTAATTTTCGAAGAAACAACAAAGGTATTAGTACAATAATTGGAATGATGTTTTTCCTACTAATCGTTATGATTATATTTGCAAACTTTACTGTTATTCTAAATGAAAATACTGGCCTTGAACAAACCACTATGCAGACACAACAAATAGATAATATTGCTGCAAGAGAGCAACTTAGGATCTACCCCATCCAAGGCAACTCACAATTCCTCTTTTACAATTCAGGAAGCACTACACTAACTGTTTCTTGTATAATTAACAATACTAGTACATTCCCAGTTCAAATCGTACGGCTATGGATTAAAGACCAATCAACAAATAATGTCGGATCCCTATCTATCCCTAGCACAGAAGGCATATTTCAACAAAACGAAGTAAAAACCTATAACGAGGCTGTTAAAATACTCATCTCCGATCTTAGTAAAACTGTATTTTGGTTCGTGACAGCCAGAGGCAACCAATTTAACCAATATACAAATCAAGGACCAACAGGAGCAACAGGACAACCGGGTGTAAACGGAACAAATGGCATAGACTCAATGAATGCAATAGGTGCACTAACTGCCCAAGGAATAGGGTCTATATCGTTAGACTTTAAATCATTTAGAACTTATCATGATACCGTTACCACCGGAAATAACGGATGTAACTCTTTTGTGTCGATTACTACTAGAATCAACTTCCTATACGGTTAGCAGAAGTGGTGGCTACTCTGCCTTTAGCGTGAACATTACTAATCTTGACCCAAATGGTTTCGCTATTACTCTGAGTTCTCAATCAAGCCTTTTTGTATATAACCCTCCAGATAGCAGCGGTGGAATCAAAGGATATACCTGGCAAATAGCAAAGGTGACAAGTGGTGGGCAAATAGTTAACCTTCCTAGTGGTGATACAGTACCGCTTCCCTACAACCATACGGTAACTGTTTATTTTGGCCCTGCAAGACCCGGAAATATTCTCACTAACGGTGCAGCTGCAATGAACTTACTTTTGATAGGAACAATGACCAGCAATACAATTACCACTGCTTATGGACAAAATCTTCCGTTCATAGGAATTATACTTGCCAACTAGCACACTGTTAACAAGTGTGAAATTAAAAACAAGGAGGTAAACCAACTTGAATTTTTGGAAACACAAAGAAAAAACAGAACAAACTCTTATATTAACCAAAGAACAAGCAGCGACCATAGAAAATAACCCAACAACAGCCGAATTACTTACTCAAATTTCTGAAAACCCTGAACTTGAAAAAACCTTTAAGGAACAGTATCCACTCGTGTTTCCTTTTGCGTATGCTGCAATCGTTGAAGACGAAAAAAACGAGGTAAAATACTCCATTTTGGAACCAACCCTAACAGATATAGATAGGCAGTGGATAGACGAAATAAAAAACATCCTTTGGGACGAGCTTTCGATAAATACAAAAAGTTTTGAAGATAAGACATCAAGTGAAGATTTCTTAAAGGAAAAAGTTTTAGAGACAGCCATAAAATACGATATCGACGTTGACGCTAATACTTTAGGAAAATACCAGTACTATATTATCAGAGACTTCTTAGGGTTCGGAAAACTGGATGGAATAATGCATGACCAAAACATCGAAGATGTCTCTTGTGACGGCATTAATATACCAGTTTTCGTCTGGCATCGCAAATACGAATCGATACCTTCAAACATAATATTCGATACCGCCGAAGAATTAGAAAACTTCGTATTCAAGCTAGCCTACCTATGTGGACGGCACATCTCAATTGCACAACCAATCCTGGATGGAACATTGACAGATGGCAGCCGCGCCCAGGTAACTTACGGAACAGAGGTAACGCCAAAAGGAAGCACTTTTACTATTCGTAAATTCATGAAAAGCCCGCTCACCATTACAGATTTAATAATATACAAGGCGCTATCCCTAGAAATGGCCGCTTACTATTGGTTCCTAATTGAAAACAGACACGCAGTCATGATTGGCGGAGACATAGGCGGAGGAAAAACTTCAATGCTTAACGCCATCAGTCTCTTCATTAGACCTACTTTAAAAATAGTTAGCATCGAAGACACACAAGAAATCCGGCTGCCTCATAAAAACTGGGAAATGATGGTGACAAGACAAGGATTGGGTACAGGTGCAGGAGCAGTAGGTGAAGCAGGGATAGGCAGCATCAGCATGTTTGATCTGCTCCGAGCAGCATTAAGACAAAGACCAGACTTCATTATAGTCGGCGAAATTCGAGGAGAAGAAGCTTACGCGCTATTTCAAGCGATGGCAACAGGACATTTGGGTTTAACAACTATACACGCAGAAAACGTGAAGGGCGTTCTACACAGACTAACCACAAAACCCATGAACATCCCCCAGACCCACGTAGAAAACCTAAACGCCATATCAATCGTACGTCAACTAGTCGTAAACAACGTCTCGATTAGAAGAACCATAAGCGTATCAGAATTGGCCGGTTGGGACAAAGAAAAAAATGACTTTAAAACTCAAGAAATCTTCAGATGGGACCCCGAAAAAGACATCTATCTTACAGTAGGAAGAAGTCCACTTCTAGACAGAATAGCAGAACAATGGGGATACAAATTAGATAAAATAGATGAAGAACTTCAAAAGAGAAAAACTATACTAGATTACATGGTTCGAAAGCACATACGCTCATACGAAGAAGTCTCAAAATTAGTACTAGACTACTTCTCTGACCCCGAACAAATCTACCGCAAAGCTCAGGTGAGCTAGAAATGGTTAAAATAAAATCAAAATTTCAACCATGGATCACGGCTTATGATTTGCTAAATTCAAAGCTATCAAAAATTTACCCAAAATTTACACAACTGCATTTACAACTCAAAAAAGGAGGCGTACTAATCGCGTATAAAGCATACGTCGCCTTCATGATATTGACCTCAATACTTGCATTCATAGCCACAATTATAACATCAATAATTTTGTTGCCATTCATATTAAGAATCCCGTACTTATCAGCGCTAAACTTTCTATTCAGTTTAGTACTCGCGGCAGCCGCCGCATTAATAACAATGCTTGTAATGTACACTTATCCTGGAACGAAAGCGAGCAACAGAAAAGGACCAATAGACAGAAACCTTCCCTACATAACAAACTTTTTGACCCTTCTTTCAAACTCAAATGTGCCACCAAGCACAATATTTAAGTCAATGTCAAGAATCGAGACCCTAAAAGAAGTACATCACGAGTTTGGCAACATAGTAAGAGACGTGGAAGTTTTTGGAAAAGACCTAATGACTGCAATCATGGAAAACGCAAAACTTTCGCCCAATAAAGACCTTAGCGAAATACTCGTAGGGTATGTAGCCACAGTCAGAACGGGAGGAAACCCGACTGAATATCTAAAAATAACGTCAGAAAAAATATCAAAAGACCGAATGACCAAACTAGACACTATGCTAGAATCATTGTCAGCCATGGCAGAAATCTACATCATGGTATTAGTCGCAGCTCCACTGCTTTTCGCAGTACTATTCGCAACCTTAGGCATGATAGGCGGAGGAGCTGGAATCGGAGGAATAAGTATGCAAACACTGTTCTATTTAATAACTTACGCAGGAATCCCGATAATGGGTGTTATAATGATGGTTATGATGGAAACATTTGAGAAGTGATAGTATACGAGGATAACAAGGAAGACAATAAAGAAACTATCGATAATATCAACAATATCAGCAATAATTTTTTTTGTTATATCACTGATATTTTACCTTACCTCACCCATATTAGACTATATGATAATTATAGCCTTCGAAATTGCAGTTGTCCCTTCTAGCATAGCAGGCATAATTCATACCAGATGGAAGAACAGAATTGAAAAAGCGCTCCCAGAATTTCTAGGGGATCTCGCAACCGCATCACGAACAGGCATACCTCTCCAAGTTTCACTAGAACACGCTTCAAAAAGAATGTATGGACCGCTAACCGAAGAACTAAGAATACTAGTAGCACACATGAGTTGGGGTATGAACTTCGAAGAAGCTCTGACAAAATTCAGCGATAGAATAGACATACCCCTGATCAAAAAGGCAGAAGTGCTAATAAACGAAGCTGCTAAACATGGAGGAGACTTATCAACTATCTTTGAATCAACAGCAAAATACGTTCAAGACGTCAACGCTTGGACAGAAAAAAGAAAAATGCAAACGATGCCTTACGTCGCAATATTCTATTTCTCCGTTTTCATATTTCTATTTATAATTATCATTATATCGAAAATGTTGTTTGGACCTATGAGCGCAATGTCAGCTAACGGTATATCCTTTATCAAACCAATACTAACAACTGAACAATCTCGAAGAGTATTCCTCCATACATCGATACTAGAATCGGTATTTGGAGGACTCATCGCCGGAAAAATTAGCGAGGACACATTCCTCGACGGACTTAAACACGCTGCAGTTCTAACAATTATTTCGGGTGTAGCATTCTATATAATATTTCAATAAGACGAATCATATTAAAATTATGAGGGCATAAACATAACTAGAACAAGAAGAAGGCTAAAATGAATAAAGACGAAGAAAGCAACGATCAAACAAAAAAAGAAATTGATCAAAACCAATCACTACATATGCCTTCCTCCAAAAGCCAAACCGCCAAAGAAATATGCGTAGACGAAGACAGGACAGAAATAGAAAGAAAAAAAGCGTATATCGAACCAAAAACACGTGATCTCCTTAGACAACTTCTCCAAGGCGAAGAAACTCAAGAAATAATTCCAATTTACGCTCAGGGCTTAGGATTCATTTACCAGATAACTGGAAAAAAATCTAGCGAAAACGATGGAATACCGCGAGAATTCTTAGAAACCCTCACGAGATTAGATATACTGAAAAGAGTCTTCTACGACTCAGTATCATCTTGCCCTAACTGCGAATCAGCAATAATAACACTACACAACAGATGTCCGAAATGTAAAAGTCACAACGTGCACAAAGAAAACC
The DNA here is from genome assembly GCA_963768345.1 of Candidatus Bathyarchaeota archaeon. Taxonomy (GTDB): domain Archaea; phylum Thermoproteota; class Bathyarchaeia; order Bathyarchaeales; family Bathycorpusculaceae; genus Bathycorpusculum. The sequence continues at coordinate 69,229 of CAVYHL010000006.1, forward strand.
TAACTGAACACATTGTCTGTGGATACATCGACGAAAGAGAAAAATACATAGATCACAAATGCCCAAAATGTGGAGATCCTCTTCTGGAAGGTAAATATAGAAACATGGGAAGCTGGTTTGTATGTCAACAATGCGGGGAAAGATTTGAGAACCCAGAATTCGACCATATTTGCCGCAACTGTAACAAAAATTTCTCAATAAAAGAAGCAAAAGTAATAGAAATCCCAAAATTCTCCCTTAACCCTTCCAGGAAAAAAGAAATCGTACAAAACGTTGCAAGCCTAGAAGAAATTCGAGCATTGTTAGTTGATATAGGATTCACCGTTGAAATACCGAGCTACGCAGTAGGTCAAAAAAGTGGAGTGCGACACCAATTCAGCCTAATGGCAAAAAAAATAATCAACAAACAAGAAATCATCATAACACTAAATCATTCAACAAGCGACACCGAAGTCCACACAGGACCACTAATTTTATACATTTATAAAACATCAGAAATAAAAGTTGACATCCCTATCTTTTTAGCAATACCCCGACTAAATGAAACAGGAAAGAAAATCGCTTCAGGCCACAACATACTGCTAATAGAAGGTCAAATTGAAGGACAAGAAAGCATACAAAAAATCAAAAACGAAATTCAACAAAGAATAAACCAAAAAACAATGGTTTCCAATCAAGCTGAAAATCAACAACAGAAAAATAAAACAGAGTCACAATCATTTTTTAGCAAAATAGGATTAAAAAAGAAGAATAGGTAGTGTCCTAATTGGCGATAGTTAATTTTTTGTGTAAAAATCATGCCATGTCCATACCTGATCCGTTAGTCCTTAACTATACCTCAAAGGCATTGAAAATGCCGACTCTGAGAAGTTAGCGCAACTAATCAAAATCGTTGGGATACTGTTGCAAGTTTCTGTCCTCTTTTAGACATCTGAAGTCCAAACCATGCGCCTTAGCGATGTCTTCAAAGATTTCTCCGATGCTATCGATGACAAATGCAGAGCAAATCTTCAGTAATATTGCGATAGACGACCTTCACTGAAACACCGCCTTATCAAAAATTTGAAGCCTAACTCTTACAAAGAAAAAATGGAAAGAAGCTGCGGAAAAAACGTGAAGATGGCGATGTCGCCAGCTTGTTGGGAGTTCAAATCCCACCCCCTGCACCAATATAAAAAATTGGCCAATACTTCTAACTAGCTATAAACATAAGTTAATCTTGATTATAATATTAGTAAATTAATGAGAAAATTTACTATTATCTGCTATAGACCTTTATAGTATGACTGACATGTATATAGTGTAATCTTTATGTCCAAACAAGAAATAAGTAAGAATAGAAAAATTGTGGCAAAAGCAATTCCAGTAAAAGAAATACCTGAAGGAAGAAAACTAGCTAAGAGACCTGAGTATGATGCTGTGTTCAAACAGGTTATCGAGAGCCCTGAGAAAATGTTCAAGATTGAGGTTGAAGGTAAGACAGTAAAATCAATGTATGCACCATTCTCATTCCGTGTTAAGTTATACAACAAGAAACCTGACAGAAAATTCAACGTAGCTCTTAGAATCCGCAATAAAGATGTTTACATTGTCAAATTAGATAAGAAGGAATAAGGGACTCTTCTTTTTCCACGCAACAGGTATCCTTTTTGGTACAAACATTCCCAAAGCGAGTGGATATTGTTCATTTAAAAGAGAATAATGGAAGGCGATAAACTTGAGAGATGCAAATGAAGAAGCAGTATGGGGGCAAGTAGAAAAAATCGGCAAGGGCACAAAAGCCAACTATGACCCTGCAAAGAAGATAATTACATTCTGCTTCAACAGAAGCCCTGATACATCAAGCGATCTTCTGAAAAAATCTCGCGAACGCCTCATGCAAGAGTTAAAAGAACTAGGCTATGTTGGTCGCATGTTGTATAATGGGGAAGTAGTTGTAGATAACGTTGCAAAGGAAGATGTTGTTCTTGAAAAGAAAAACCACAAACTCCTAATTCGATTAAACAACAAACAGACTAAAGAAAAAGAACAATAGCCACCTATTTTTTAGAATCAAAAATTCAAACCCAATTCCTTTTTTGGTTTAATATGTGTCAATCGCAAAGCCTTAGCACAGGCTCAGTTAGGAAAAAAGGGAAAAGCGGGTGATATCTCCACTGCGATGAGGGTTCAAATCCCACCCCCTGCAATAGCAGCGGCGTTTACTGTTCCTTAACAGGTTTTGATAATCCATGCTGAACAGCCTTAGGAGCCTCCATTTATCAGATAACGTTAAATCCACAGACAAAACAAATGGTATTTTCAGAGCATGCCAAGATGCCTCGACGAAAGAAGTCACATTTGAAGAGAAATATCGGGATTACCGTTGCGGTATTGATAATTCTAGTTACGGTGGTCGCTGCTCTCCAGTACAGCTCTCACTCGGGGAACACCCCAGCCGCCACATCAGGTTCCCCTCTAACAGTCGGAGACACATTCACGTACAAACTCTCAGGCTCCGCAGCCTTAGGCAACTCAGACGTATTAATTCCTCAAGAGTTCATGCAGTACAACGAAACTGACTATTATCAAGTGACCGTAACACAAATCGAGGGCACTCAGGTCTTTCTCAACATCGTTTGGCAGTTCAAAAACGGAACGCAGGTAACGAACCCTCAAATAATTGATTTGTCAACTGGAGCAACAGTCGATCCGACAGTATTTTCCTATCTTTACCCTTCAAACCTCAACGTTTCTGACCTGCTTTATCCTCAGGAGACTAGCAAGTTAACGGTCAACAGCACAAGCACACAAAGATTTGGGGATTCAAGCAGGGCAACAAACTACTGGACAACGGAGGACGAGTATATCAATACAAGCGACCAGACAGGGAATACTTTGCGTGACGATTATATTGCCGTCTATTTCGATAAACAAACAGGAATCCTCGACCAGCTAACCCGCATAGAATTCTTCACTAACCCCGAGATTGAACTAACAATCACTTGGCAACTTGTCAGTTCAAACGCTTGGAATGCCCAATAACAGCTGCTTTGATAAACTTAACCCACAATAAAGGCCGCTGGCAACTAGTAGGTTTCATAACGCGGCAATGAAACTGTTTCAAGCGGTAACTCAAAAAGCTTTTATAATTAGCCCACACTCCAACGGGTAATATTGCTTCAAACTGGGGTTACGGAAATGAGCAACGAAATAGCTAAACTGGCAAACCCTGCACCGCTTGGTCTGCTGGGCTTCGGCTTGACCACTGTTCTCCTTAACTTGGTTAACGCTGGCGCTTTTCCTCTGGACACGATGATCTTGGCTATGGGCATCGCTTACGGCGGAGTAGCGCAAATCATCGTCGGCGTCATGGAGTTCAAGAAAGGCAACACTTTTGGGACGGTCGCGTTCACGTCCTACGGCTTATTCTGGTGGAGCTTTGTCATGCTTCTGATTCTGCACAACATCGTCGGGTTCGCTTCCCCGTCATCTGCTTCCTTAGCCTCGTACTTCGTGATGTGGGGGATCTTCACCTTCGCGATGTTTTTCGGCACGTTGAAAGTCAACCGTGCACTACAGTTCGTCTTCATGAGTTTAGCGATACTATTCTTCATGCTGGCTATCGGACAATTCGCGGCGAACGCAACATTTACAAAAGTCACTGGCTTCGAGGGCGTCATATGCGGCTTAAGCGCTGTGTACCTTGCAGTAGCGGAAATCCTGAATGAATCTTACAAGAAAAACGTGTTGCCGATTTATCCAACAAGCTAAAAACAACATGAATTCTTTCTTTATTTTCATTTTCACGGGAAAAAGCTTATATTCTCTAAGGATAGGGTTTTTCAAACAAAATTAAGGTTGAGTGACATGTCGGAAACCAGCTTGCCGTTTGATGAGAAATATTGTCCAAGTACATCGAAAATTTCTTCTGGAGAGAAAAGAAGGAAGGACTGGGAAAAATCGATAAGTAACCCTCAGGAATATTGGTCTGAAAAGGCTAAAGCCATCGATTGGTTCAAGCCGTTCAGCAAGGTTCTTGATGATTCCAACCCGCCCTTTTACAAGTGGTTCCCCGACGGAGAACTCAACATCTCCTACAACACGCTCGACAGGCACGTGAACAGCTATCGAAAAAACAAGCTTGCCTACATTTGGGAAGGCGAGATGGGCGAAGTAAGAACTTACACTTACTATCAACTGTACCGCGAAGTGAACAAGCTTGCAAAAGCATTCAAAGATTTCGGCGTCAAGAAAGGCGACCGGATAGCAGTGTTCCTTCCGGTTATTCCAGAGTTGCCGATTACTTTGCTGGCAACGGCAAGGATCGGGGGAATTCACACAGTGATCTTTTCAGGATTCAGCGCTGAAGCATTAGCTGACCGAGTTAATGACTGCGGAGCAAAAATCCTGGTTACGGCTGACGGGTCTTTCCGAAGGGGGAAAATAGTTGCCATCAAAGACACCGCTGACAGAGCATTTGCGAACATGCCGAACGTTGAGAAAGTTATCGTGGTTAAACGTTCGGGTCAACCGGTTAATATGGTGGAAGGCAGGGACGTATGGTACCATGACGCTCTTGCAAGCGCAGGGGCAAGCGCCTACGTAGAACCCGAGAGCATGAAATCAACCGACCCATTATTCATCCTTTACACTTCAGGAACAACGGGAAAGCCGAAAGGGGTCCAACATGCCACGGGCGGATACCTTGTGTGGGCTTACTGGACGTCCAAGTGGGCTTTTAACCCGACAGACGAAGACATCTTCTGGTGTGTCGCGGACATCGGCTGGATCACAGGGCACACATACAACGTTTATGCGCCGTTAAGCTTGGGGCTTACCGCGTTCCTCTTTGAAGGCACACCCGACTACCCAGCGCAAGACCGGTGGTGGGACATGATTGAAAGGCACGGTGTAACCATCCTTTACGGGACGCCGACGGCAATCAGGATGTTCATGAAATTCGGGGAACAATGGATAATAAAGCATGACCTTAGCACCCTGCGCGTCTTGGGCTCGGTTGGTGAACCCATAAACCCTGAAGCGTGGAAGTGGTACTACCGCGTCGTGGGCAAAGAGAAACTCCCCATAATCGACACTTACTGGCAGACGGAAACAGGCGGCTCGATGATTGCGGCAGCTTCAGGAATAGAACTCACGCCGTTCAAGCCTGGTTCAGCAACGTTCCCGATGCCGTCCGTTAACGCAGACATTTACGATGAGCAGGGAAAACCCGTCCAAGTGGGCACCAAAGGCTACCTCGTGATTAAATCGCCGTGGCCTGGAATGTTACAGACACTCTGGAATAACCCAGACCGATTCAAGCAAACGTACTTCAGCAGGTGGCCAGGCGTATACTACACTGGTGACTATGCAATCCGAGACCCTGAAGGCTACTTCTGGCTCCTCGGCAGAGCCGACGAAGTCCTAAAGGTCGCAGGGCACCGCATAGGCACAGTGGAACTTGAAAGCGCACTGGTCGCGCACCCAGCAGTTTCAGAAGCAGCCGTCATGGGCAAAGAGGACGCCATCAAAGGCGAGGTTCCAGTCGCGTTCGTGACGCTGCGAAGCGGCTTTTCGCCGTCGGATCAACTTCTCGTTGAGCTGACTAAGCACATAAGAGACTCGATAGGTCCGATAGCGACTCCTGATGCGATCATCATCGTTAACAAGCTTCCGAAGACACGCAGCGGCAAAATCATGCGCAGACTGCTCAAAGCCGTACTGATCGGCGCGCCACTGGGCGACGTGTCAACGCTTGAGGACGAAGGCTCAATCGAAGACATAAAAGCAACATACAACGAACTGCGAAAGCAACTAGCCAAATAGTTTTTTCTTTCTTTTTGGTTAGAATTCGCGAATTTTTTTCTTTTCCTTCGTTACCCGTAAAAAACGTCTAGATGAAAGGCTAAGTGGGGGTTACCGCTTTCGGCTTCTCCTCGTTGGTTTGTTTTGAGGCGGCAGTGGGTTGCTCCGCTTCGGTTTTCTCTGAAACCTTGGTTTGCTCAAGGCATTGGGCGTCTAAATCCTCGTTTTTGAGGCTTAAGGTTCCTCTGACTGTCCCGTCGCCCAAGTAATCAAACTTGAAGCCCATCTTCTTCATAAGATTCAACGCGCGGCAGTTGTCAGGTAGCACTATTGCGTAAACGTCTTCGAGCCCTTTTTCCTTGGCTATGTCAAGCACGTAGTCCACCATTTTTGTGCCTAAGCCCAAGCCCTGCCAATGGTCACTTACAATGAAAGCGATCTCGCCGCTTTTCCCGTCGGATTCGATGCTGACGCGGGCGACGCCGCGAATTTTTTTCTGTGCGTTTTTAGCTATTTCAGCGACGATTGCTATTTCACGGTCGTAATCTATGTTGCAGTAGCGCACGCGAACTTCATGCGGCGTGTCCCTGAGTATCTGGAAGAATCGGTATCGTATGGATTCCTCGGAGAACCCTTGGAACATCTCCAGCCACATCGGTTCATCTTCGGGTTTTATAGGTCGCAAGAGAACTTCCTGTCCGTTTTTGAGATTCCAAATCGTCTCGTACTTTTTCGGGTAGGGGCTGATCACCATATGCTCATGAGGCTCAAATTTCTTGCAGACATCCTCTTTGCTGATGGCTATACGCGCGTCGATGATGCAGGCTTCCTTTTCGCTTACAAGAAGCGGGTTAATGCTGATCTCTTTTATCTGCGGAAAATCCACGAGCAACTTGGAAAAAAGCAGGAGGATTTCATCAACCTTCTTTATGTCGACGGGAGGCATGTTGTAATGTCCCTTGAGAAGCTGGTAAACCTTGGTTTCCTCCATCATGCGACGTATAAGCGTGATGTTTAACGGTGGAAGCCCGATGGAAAAGTCCTTGAAAAGGTCCAAGCTTGCCCCGCCCATCCCAAACAAGATCACGGGCCCAAAAACCAGGTCCTTTTTTCCCCCGATTATTATCTCGTACCCTTTTTGATCAATCATGTGCTGCACTGTTACGCCCGTTATCTGCGCCTTCGGGTTGTACGAGGCTGCCCTCTGAACCAGGATTTGGTAGGCTTCACGAACTTCGCCAGGCGAACTCAGGTCCAATATGACGCCGCCTGCGGCTCTCTTGTTGATGATCTGGGGCGAAAGAATCTTTAAGACCACTGGGAAACCCATTTTCTGCGCCGCTGCAATTGCCTCGTCAACGTTAGTGGCAATCATGCTTTCCAGGATTGGAAAGTTGTAGTACTTGAGTATGTTCTTGGCTTCTTCATCGGTCAGTACTTCGCGATTTTCGAAAGCAGCGTTTCTGATTATAGCCATGACGGGGCGTTTGGGGGGTGACGCGTTCAACTGGCAGCTCCTCGGGTGTTTCGTAGAGGAGTTCAAGGTTGCGCTGATAATTGTACATGTACATGTACGTTTTTACAGCCTGTTCAGGAGTAGAGTAGGTGGGGATGTTGTTGACGTTGAAGATCTTGTTTGCATGCAGAATCCCCTCAAAACCCATGAAAGACGTCAGGATAGTTTTGTTCTTGTAGGTTCTGCTGTTGACGAGGTCAACTATGCTTTTCGCTATCTCGACAGGTTCCGAGCCTGCCTGCTGAGTGAAAATGATGAGTATTCCATCGACGGTTTCGTCGTCAAGGCAAGCTTCAACCGCAGCCTTATAGTAGTCAGCTTTTGCGTCGCCGACAACGTCGATCGGGTTGCCCTTGCTCCAGAATGGAGGTAACACGTTGTCGAGTACATCCATGGTTTTCTCGCTTAGTTTAGCCAGTTTGCCGCCCTGAGCGATCAAAGCGTCAGTGGCCATTACTCCAGCCCCGCCAGCGTTGGTTATTATGGCAAGCCGTGACCCCTTCGGAAGGGGCTGGGTGCCTAAAACCTGAGCGGCATTAAACAAGTCGTTTATGTCGTCAACTCGGACTATGCCAGCGCGTTTGAAGGCGGCGTCGTAAATGTCGTCGTCGCCGGAAACTGAGCCAGTGTGGGACGCTGCTGCCTTTGCGCTTTCGGGGAATTTGCCTGCTTTCACCACGATTATGGGTTTGGTTCTTGAGAAGTGTCTTGCGGCGCTCATGAATTTTCGAGCGTCAGTTATGCCTTCCACGTACATTATGATGCTCTTGGTTTTTGGGTCAGAGCCGAAGTAATCGATCAGGTCGCCGAAGTCAACGTCGATCATTGAGCCGACGGAGACAAAATTGCTTAAGCCGATGTTCTCGTGGATTGCCCAATCCAGAATCGCTGAGCCCAAAGCCCCGCTCTGGGACAGGAAGGTTATGTTGCCTGGCTTAGGCATCTTGTCCAGAAAGGTGGCGTTCAGGTTGTTTCTCGGTCGGATGACGCCGATGCAGTTTGGGCCGATGACTCTGATGTCGTATTTCTTTGCGATTTCAAGAATCGCGTTTTCCATGGCTTTTCCTTCAGGGCCCGTCTCTTTAAATCCTGAGGAAACGATGATGGCTCCCCTGACGTGTGCCCTTCCGCATTCCTCCATGACGGCTTGCACGGTTTTGGCAGGCGTAGCGATTATGGCTAAATCAACAGGTTCAGAAATTTGCTCGACAGACTTGTAGGTTTTGACGCCGAAAATTTCTGGTTTTCGAATGTTCACGAAATAGGATTTGCCAGCGTAGCCTAACCGTACGAAGTTTTGGACTATTAGGCAGCCTACTGAGCCTTCAACGTCGCTTGCTCCTATGATGGCTACGCTTCTCGGGTTGAAAATCTTGTCGAGGTTTCTAGTGACCATTCTTGATTTAGCCTCTACCCATTACGTGAGGATACTCCGAGTTAGATTACTACGCGGTATTATTTGATTTTTGTGAATTTTCCATTTTCGTTTCAAGCATTACGTAGGTTAGCAATGCTCTTAGTAAGGGCTAAATGAAGTGAAAGCTGGTTGTGATAAGCCTCGAGCGGGCCTTGCTCCCGCGGCCTGCTGCTTACAAGGCAGCCGCTCTACTGGGCTGAGCTATCGAGGCGCACTGCTGGATTAACCAGCTTTACACAATCACATAAAAGGTTAACCAAATAAAAGTTACTACCTCGACGAAACGATGCGTGCCTTGAAACAGCTATGAACAGAACGCCACGAATAAAATAAAAACGGCTCAAGACGGAATCAAGCCTTGCGAAAGGTTGATACGGAAAACAAGCTTTAGAGCGTAACAAACGATGGTGCAATGAGGCATTTAGGGTTAAACATAGCTGTCAAGAAGGGTGCTGAGCAAGAAACAGCTAACTCCACGCGGCAACACGGTTTGCCGAGGTTCCTAGCCGTCCTTTTCTCAGCCGTCTTCGTCGCGGTGATAGCCATCCTCTACTTGACGCATGACATCATTCCTGGACCCGAATTCGTAATCTTGGTCCTGTTAATCTACGCCGCTTACAGCAAGAAAACATGGATGTTCGTGAAAGACTGGGTTCCGTTCCTTCTCGTGTTCGTCTCGTATGAAACCCTCAACGGCGTCGTTGGCACCGTCTCCAAATTCAACATACACTATGCACCGTATAATCTTGACTTGGCGCTTTTCGGCGGAAGAGACCCCAACCTTATCCTGCAGTTCTACTTGAGAACGCCCGTTTTGAACTTCGTGGGCGCGTTTTTTTACACGATTTACTTTTTCGTTCCCACAGCCTTCGGGTTCGTGGTATGGAGACAAAGCCACAAAGATTATTGGAAATACCTCGTCTCCCTTGGCGTGTTAACTTACAGCTGCTTAGTCACTTTCCTCTTTTACCCGGTTGCTCCCCCATGGCTCAACACCAACTTGACTTCTCAAGGGCTTACTCGGATTCTTTCTTCCTCCGTAGACAAGAGCCTTGGCGTACCAGCCTACAAGACACTCTACGATTTTATGGGACCGAACCTGTACGCAGCGTTCCCCAGCCTTCACTCGGCGCTGCCCTGGCTAGTCTTTCTTTTCGCGTTCAAGATTTGGAAACGCAAAGCATTGCCCGTGCTGGCGCTTCCGATCGGAACGTGGTTTAGCGCAGTCTACCTCGGCGAACACTACGTTACAGACATCTTAGGCGGAATCGCCTACGCTGCCGTGGCTTTTGTGGTTGCGGTAAAGCTGCTACCTCTTCTGTCGCAAAAGTTCAGCGCGTCGGGGAAGAAGCTCAAGTAATGCCAAGTTGAGGTTTTGTTAGAGCTCGAATTTGACTTGTCGGAAAATCTTCATTGCGCTTCTAGCATCGTGTTTGCGGTTTCGCAGGGCTCCTGGGTTTTGTCTTATCCCCCTAGAACTGAGGGGATTATTGCAAAGGTGTTTAGGACTGCAAGCCACAGGTAGGCTGTTTTTAAGCCTTGAAGACGTAGGAAACGGCCGCGAGAATAATCGCCATCGACACGAACTAATCTTTCAAGCGAGCACTCGCCAGTGTTTTTTAAGTTATTAGTGGGCGTATGCGAGAGGAAAATACCGCGATTGAGCCGTAGCTGCTACCGTTCGGCGAGCAGTAAGCCTGTGAGTCAAAGAATGGGCTCAAGTGAACTTCTTTGCTTAGGTTGACTGAATCTTGAAAGTTCAAGAAGGCACGTCTTGGGTCTTTTCTCACTGGCGCTTCAACCGATGTCTGCACTGGGTACAAATAGTCAGAATTGATGGCTGGAAGTTGGCTTTCGACGCTTTCGGAAAGCTGAAACGCACGAAGGCTGAGCTGATATTTCTCAGCTAAATATTTTTCGAACTCCTGGAAGACTTCGCTCTTCGTCTGGTTGAAATTGAAAGACCGCTCCATCGCGTCTGCCAAGTCATACAAGGCTATGAAATCAGCGAGTTTGGAATTTCCTTTCAGCGACAGCAAAATGTGGGCAGAAACGTGCTCATAAGAAATCAGGGCCACGAAATCGTATCTTACTTGCCTGTAACATGTTCCGTCTTTTATCAGGGTTGTGGGATGCTTCATTACTTCATCGAAGCAGTGTAATTGAGGGTTTTCAAGTCTAATGAATTTGTGGAAGCCACTCTTCGTCTGGATTAAGCCCTGATCCTGGTACACTTTCCATAGTTTCACTTTTGCGCAATACTCGAAGAATTTCTCGAGAACTTCTGATAGGTTGATTTCGACAGCTTGCATGTTCTAGCCTCCGACAAAAACGAAAAAAGCCACACGTCGTTGAACTATCCATCCACGGCAAACTAATAATACAGGTTTGTTCTATAAAATCAGTAGTGAGTCACAAAAGTTAGTGATTGCTGTGACGGAACGCGAAATAATCTCAGTTCTCAGAGACTTCGACTTAACCGAGAAAGAAGCCGAGGTCTACATGTTTCTAGCCAAGAGCGGGGTTCAGAAAGCCAGCGAAGTCTCAGCACGACTTAAAATGCACAAAGCGCAGGTCTACCGCATCCTAGAGGTCCTGCGTAACAGAGGATTCGTCGAGGAAACCTTGGATTTCCCATCGCTTTTCGTTCCAATATCGTTCGAGCATTTCCTTGACATGGCAATCAAAACCAAGAAGGAAGAAACGCTCCAGCTTGAAGCAAAGAAAATCAAGCTCTTGACTACTTGGCAGTCTCTTGAGTCAGAGAAGCCTTTGCCCCAACAGGCAAAGTTTACTGTAGTGAAAGGAAGGGAAAAAGTGTACTCTCGGATTCTCCAGCTTGTCGAGAGTGCAAAAACCGAAGTGCTCGCGATGACTGATAGCATAGGAATAATTCGGTCAGAGCAGGCAGGGGTCTTTGACCTGACAAAGAAGAAAGACGCCAGCTTCCAGATTCTGACAAGCGTTTCCAAGGAGAACTACCGCTTCATCAAGATGGTGTTGCAGAAAACATTGCAGCGGCGATTTCAAATTGAAGGGCGGCATAAGGATCTGGGAGCTAAGCCATATCCCCGTTTTGTCATTAAAGACGATGACGAAATCGTTTTTTTCTTGACACCTGAGGAAGAATCTTCCTCGTCTGGTCGTTCAGACACGATTTTATGGACCAACAGCGCTGAAATTGTCTCAGCTCTTAAACTCTTCTTCAAGACCTGTTGGGCTGAAGCCACTGACTTAGGAATAAGGATAAGCGAGTTGGAAACTGGCGCCGCAATCACTGAAACACTCATCATCAGAGACGCAAAAGTCGCCCATAGAAAGTTCTGCGAGATCCTAAAACAGGCTAAATTGGAAATAACGGCAATTTCAGCATCAAGAGATCTGACTAAATTCCTAATGGATTCCTTGGTTCCGCTACGTTCAGAGAAAAACTTGGTGACGCACGTAATGGTTTCATTGGACATAGACAACTTGGAAGTTGCAGAGGAAATGTCCAAGCATTTTCGCGTTAAACATGCTGGCTCCGTCCATATGGATGCGGTTGTGGTCGACTGCAAGTACCTGTTTATGTTCAAGACACAGATGCCTACAGGGAAGAAAACCAAGGCTTCTTCGTATCTTGAGCAAACGCTGTACACCAACGACGCAGGCTACGTGCAGAGTATAAATAGCGTGCTGCAGGACCTGTGGGATAAAGCGCCCTACGTCTCTGATTTGAATGTTGGCGCGGCGATGAGGTCCCCGCCCGTTACCGTTTCCGCAGGCGATTCTGCCTTGAAAGTAGTCGAGATAATGCGGTCAAATAACATCGGCTCCGTCGTAATCGTTGCGAACGAGAAACCTGTAGGGATAATAACAGAGAAAGATGTGTTGAACCGAGCGGTGGGCAACAAGCTTGACCTTCAAAAAACCGTTGCCGAAGAAATCATGTCTTCGCCTTTGATTACAATCGGAAAAGACAGCAATCTCTTAGAAGCGCTTAAACTGATGAAAACTCAAGAAGTAAGACGGCTGGGCGTCATGGAGGAAAACAAACTTGTAGGGGTCCTCTCGGAGAGACGCATCTTGGAGAAGTCCGAAGCCAAGCTGATGGAAGAGATAACAAACAAGCGTCGCACACGAGCCACAAAATATCAATAAAGCCCAAGCTAAATTGTAATTGGCGTCTTCTATCATCCTGAATAGGTATTTTCCCTGACTGGGCTCGTGAATGCTGAGAGATTTGATCAGTGCGCACATACTCTTTCAATCCGAATTGGCCTTGTTCTTATTTTGATCAGTTTTGCTCAAAACTCTCTGCGAGAACTCTGGCATAGATAAATACTTATATTTTCGCTTAACCAATTCGATAAGACAATATCGATGGTTCTCTTACTTATGGGTGAACTCTGGATGATGGAAAATTTTGTGATTGAGACCAAGGGGCTTCGGAAGACTTTCATTTCCAAAGGAAGAGGCGGAAATAAAGAGGTAGAAGCAGTTAAAGGCATAGATCTCGCTGTTAGGAAAGGGGAAATCTTCGGTTTTCTAGGTCCAAATGGCGCTGGCAAGTCTACCACACAGAAAATGCTCTCTACATTGCTATGTCCGACAGGTGGAGAAGCCAAGGTTCTCGGATACGACTTGGCCAAGCATCAGGAACAGATTAGACAGAATGTTGGATGTGTCAGTCAAGCAGGAGGAGCAGACTTGTCTTCTACTGGTATTGAAAACCTAGTCCTAATGGCTCAGCTTTATGGTTTGGATTCTGCGACTGCAAAGAAATACGCCTCCGAATTCATAGAGCGGTTACAGATGAGTTCATTCGTAGAAAGACCAGCACAATCATATTCCGGGGGGCAAAAGCGCCGCCTGGATATTGCGCTTGGAATGATTCACCATCCAAAACTACTTCTCCTTGACGAGCCAACAACAGGTCTTGATCCTCAAAGCAGAGCATACTTGTGGGGAGAAATAAAAAAATTGAAAGCCGACGGCGTTACTATCTTCTTAACCACTCAGTACATGGATGAAGCTGACAAGCTTTGCGACACAATCGCGATTATAGATAACGGAAAAATTATCGTGACAGGAACTCCCGAGGAATTGAAAAGCTCCGTTGGTGGAGATGCAATAGTTTTTAGTTTTCATTCAGAAGAAACTGCTCGAAAAGCTGAAGCATACTTAACCGAGAAGATTCAGGGAGCAAGAATTCAAACTAAAGGCAACACGGTCCATCTAACCATTAAAGACGGAGAGAAAATGATGCCTGACCTACTGCGTTCACTCGACTCACAACACTTGGAAGCGCAAAGCGTAACGCTGTCTAGGCCAAGCTTAGACGATGTTTTCCTAAAATACACGGGTCGTTCACTTAGGGAGGATGAAAGAAAATGAAAATTTTACACGACACAAAACTGATGTTTATTCGTAACTTGCAGCATACTCTCAGAAGCCCAGTTTTTATTTTCGTAAGTATGTTCCAGCCCCTTATGTATTTGATCTTGTTTATGCCTCTTTTGAACGGTATCGGTGGTGTTCCTGGGCTCCCAGCTGGGAAAACCGTGGATGTTTTTATTCCAGGGCTTTTGGTTTTGCAAGCGCTCTTTGGCGCAGCCTTTGTTGGATTTTCACTCATTGATGATATCAGAACCGGGGTTATAGAACGATTTTTAATAACTCCTGTGAACCGTTCTGCTATTCTTTTAGGTAGAGTTTTGAGAGATGCTATAATCCTTCTAATTCAATGCGTTTTGATTACTTTAGTCGCTATTCCTTTTGGTCTGAGCGTAAACATATACGGACTTCTGCTCTCCCTATTACTTTATGCCTTAATCGGAATTACCATGGCGTCCATTTCATACGGATTCGCGCTGATATACAAAATCGAGGATCCCCTCGCGCCCACTTTAAACACCATAACACTGCCCGTTTCTCTGTTATCAGGCATAATTCTCCCTCTTGCACTTGCACCATTGTGGCTTCAAGATGTTTCTAAGATAAACCCGTTCTCTTACGCAGTCAATGCAAGTCGCGCATTATTTGCTGGGAACTTTCAAAGCATAGCTATTATAGAAGGATTCGCCGTTATCGGTGTCCTCGCAATTCTGGTGTTCCTGTGGGGTTTAAACTCACTTAAGAAAATGGCTTCATGAGTTTCCTACTGAGCCCGGATCTCGCTGGCTAATGTCTCCGCTGGGCTCACTCCCAAATGAGAGGGGATCCCACATTTTAACCGTTTAATAGTACACTGGGGTTCAAATCCAGCGGCCTAAACTCTGGCTCAGACTCAGGAAGTAAAGTCCACACACTCATGCGGGCATACGCGTTCGTTTGTAACGCACCCTCTGGGTCGACTTTCCTGTTGCGGAAAATTCAAAAATCAGAAGGTTTCTGTCTAAGTCTTGAAAGCTGCTTTCATACTCTGACCAGAATCTTGTTTGCTTCCACTTTGACTTCATGTGTTTGCATGTCATAAGTTTTTACGGGATCGACAAGTTTTTTTGCGTAAATCATGAATTTCTGCATTTCTTCAGGAAGCTTATCCATGTCTTTGAAGCTTTCTTGCACGGGATCCTTCACTTTCTTTCCTGTAGTAACGTCAAACTGAGCATAATGAAACGGACAAGTTACGATTTTCCCGTTAAGAGTTCCCATCGAAAGCAAAGCGTTCATGTGTCCACATCTGTCGTCTATAGCGTAGAATCGTCCATCCACATTGGCTATCAAAATATAAATCCCTTTTAGCTCCACGCTTTTCATAGCCCCTTTTTCTAAATCGCTGACTTTAGCAGCTTCCAAGAATTCACCTTTGCTATTCACTCCCATATTCCAATTCACCCCCAAAAGCCTCTCCGAATCGAACATTTTTGCGCGCTATCACTGATCGTCACAGCCCGCGCCCCCCATCGAAGCAAAAAAATCAAAAGCTATTTCCAGACGAATCTGCAACCTGTTTGATTATTTCTTGCTACCAACAGTGCTTGCATGTTGGATTTTACTTTCAAGTTCTCTTATCCTTGTATCTAAGATCTCTAGAAGTATTCTTCTCAACGGCTCCCCAGCGAGTTCTTTCTCAATGTGTCCGATCGCAGTTGCCAATTCAGCGTCTCCAATAGTATCTGCTATCCACTTTTGAAAGTCAGCTCTTTTAAAATGAAAATCAATTGACTCAATTGGTATATGCTCAACTTCTTTTGCGAAGTTTTCCAAACTGATAGCAGTTTCCCCCGTGTATTGGCCTATCGAATTGAAAAAATGGAAGCCATTAACGTATGTGACCGTTGCTAAAATTTTTTCTGCGGTTGATTTCGTAATTAATGACTTGTTTAGATTGAGAGGTTTCGTCATGTTTAAAGTCGTCCAGAAAGCATAGCAAGGGGAAAGATATAATTCGCCACTTTTAATTATTTGTAGCTCGAAACCCGAGGGACAAAAGCTTATGACCCAATTTCCAAATTCAAGCAGAAGAAGAAGGATTAAATTGTGCTGAAAGAGTTGGAGAACACAAAGCTTCTGCACGAGCACATACAGACCCTCACTCAACTGGGGCTATCAAATAGACAAGCAAGAGTTTACCTTGCTCTCTTGATTTCCGGAATGTCAACTGCCAAAAAGATCTCGCAAATGTCGATGGTTCCACGTCAAGATGTCTACACAGTTGTGGCTATCCTTGAAAGAATGGGGTTATGTGAGAAAGCAATAACCAAGCCAATCATGTTCAGAGCCACGCCTATACAAAAAAGTCTAGACATATTGATACAACGTAAAACTAAAGAATACGACGAAATGCAGATAAAAACAAGAAATCTGCTTCGGGACCTTAGCCATTACGGGGAAACCACATGCCAAGAAGAGAAGGCTCAATTCATTTTGTTATCCGAAAGGCAAGCGCGAGTTCTTAGGATAGAAGAGGCCGTCAATAACGCAGAAACTGTTGTAGATTCATTCACAACGCCCGAGATTTTCAGACAAGTGATTGTTTCAAGTGAAGAAGTTCTAAAGAAAACGATGGAAAGAGGTGTCAAGTTCCGTTTCCTTATGGAAAACCTTAAAGGCAAAGAATTTCGACTGGAGCCACCTAGGGCTCTTCTTAAGAACCCATGTTTTGAGATACGTTACGCTGCGCCATCCATTCCAGCCGCGGCGGTTTTGATTGACAAGAAAGAAATATTCTTTGGAACAGCTATTGATTTTCAAAGAGCTATTTATTTGTGGTCGGACAATGCCTATTTCGTCGGTATAATTCAAAATCATTTTGACCTGATTTGGAATTCAGCCCCGAAAGTTGAAAACAAGTAATTTTGGACAAATTAACGTGCACAGTTTTGACAGAAAATAGTTAGTTAGAAATTGCGCTGTAATTTCTAAACGGGTTTAAATCCCTGCGTGGCAATATCTAAATTACAGAGTAAGCAGTTTTGGAACAGCAGAAAATGTCAGTCTCCAGTCTCTTACTGATCAAATCCATCTTATTCAGCGTGACTGAGATTTGGGCGTTTTCTGCAAGTGACAAAAACGCTTACTATACTAAAAGGAAAGAGCATTAATGAATAGAATTAAGGAGAGAATAACTTGGCATATTTAACTCAAACCCAAAGTGGTCAACCTGTACTCATTTTAAAGGAGGGGACCTCTCGAAGCAGGGGCAAAGAAGCCCAAAGAAACAACATCATGGCCGCACGAGTAATCGGCGAAGTACTCAAAACCACCTTAGGCCCAAAAGGCATGGACAAAATGCTCGTTGATAGTTTAGGCGACATAACAATAACCAACGACGGCGCAGCAATCCTAAAAGAAATAGATGTAGAACACCCAGCAGCAAAAATGATGGTTGAAATCGCCAAAACACAGGACGACATGGTTGGCGACGGAACCACAACCGCCGTGGTGTTGGCCAGTGAACTTCTCAAGAAAGCCGAAGAACTATTGGACCAGAACATCCACCCAACCATACTTGTCAGTGGATACCGGAAGGCAACTCAAAAAGCCATCGAAGTGATAGAGAAAATCGGGGTGCCCATCGATGTGGAAGATCACAAAACAATGATGAAAGTCGCCTTGACATCCATGGGAAGCAAATCGGTGGGCGGTGCTAAAGAGCACTTTGCGGAAATCGCCATAGAAGCTGTAAAGCAGATAGCTGAGAAGCGTGGAGACAAGATGATAGCAGATATAGATAACATACAGCTGGTGAAGAAGACGGGAAAAAGCCTCATCGAGACGCAACTCGTCAGAGGCATAATCGTTGACAAAGAAGTCGTCCATCCGGGGATGCCACGAAAGAAAGAAAACGCGAAAATCGCTCTCTTGGATTCTGCATTGGAAATTGAGAAAACCGAAATGAGCGCCGAAATACGCATACGCGATCCGAACCAAATGAAAGCTTTCTTAGACCAAGAGGACAGCATGCTCAAAGACATGGTGACCAAGATCAAAGCTTCAGGCGCGGATGTTGTATTCTGCCAGAAAGGATTAGACGATATGGTTCAACACTACCTATCTAAAGAAGGAATAATGGCTGCTAGACGTCTCAAGGAGTCAGACATGGAGAAACTCGCGAGAGCAACAGGCGGAAGAGTTACCTCCAATTTGAACGATTTGAAGACGACAGACTTGGGTTTTGCTGGCTTGGTCGAAGAGCGCAAGATCGGCGACGACAAAATGATCTTCGTTGAAAAATGCAAAGATCCTCATTCAGTGGCTATTCTGATACGAGCAGGGCTTGAACGAATGGTGGATGAAGCTGAAAGAGCAATTATCGACGCGCTTTCAGTTGTTTCAGACGTTGTCGAAAACAGCAAAATCGTCGCAGGCGGAGGAGCAGTAGAGATCGAAGTTGCTAAAGAACTGCGCAAGTACGCAACAAAAGTCGGCGGAAGAGAACAATTAGCCGTTGAAGCATTCGCAGATGCAATGGAAGTAATCCCTCGCGCACTCGCAGAAAACGCTGGGTTAGATCCAATAGATGTACTAGCGGAACTTAGATCAGCGCACGACAAAGAAACCGGCAAATACATGGGCATAAACGTTTTCACGGGCAAAGTGCAGAACAGCATCGACAATGGAGTCATAGAACCACTAGTGGTCAAGGAACAAGCCATAAAGTCAGCAGCCGAATCCGCATCTATGATACTGCGCATAGACGACGTAATAACATCCAAAGCACCCAAAGGTGGTCCAAGTGGCCCAGGCGGGGAATGCCTGGTGGTCCCGAAGGCGAAGAATAATCACCCCCAATTTTTTATAAAATAACCGTGCTGCCATAAAGAGACCCAACCCTGTAGGGTAGAGGGGAAAATGTCAAACCGGATAACGCCCCAGGTTATACCGAATTCTTTTAAAATAGGGTCACTTGAAATAATTGTTAATGCGCCTTAGTATTCTGGAGGCATGCCGCCGTAGCCGCCGCCTGGCATCCCACCACGACCGCTTGGAGACGGGGCCCTCATCTTCGAGCTAGCGATGACATCATCAATCCTCAATATCATTGAGGCAGCCTCGTTGGCAGACTTGATAATCTGTTTCTTAACAGCTAAAGGCTCGTAGACTTCCAGGTCTTTCATGTCTTTGATTTTGCCTTCAAAAACGTCAACGCCTGCCCATTTTTCGCCCTTCTCATGGCGGGTTCTAAGCTCTAATAGAAAATCAATAGGATCAAGACCTGCATTTTCACCTAATGTCAACGGTACAATTTCCATGGCCTCGCCGAAGCTTCGGACGGCAAGCTGTTCTCTGCCTGGCAGAGTTTCAGCATAGCCTCTTAGTGCTTTAGCGATCTCCATTTCTGGAGATCCCCCTCCCGCAACGATCTTGGGCTCCTGAACCACATCTCGAACTACGCATAGTGCATCGTGAAGTGATCGTTCAGCTTCGTCAATAAAGCGTTTATCTGCACCTCGTATGAGAATAGCTACTGCATGCGGGTTCTTGCACCCTTCGATGAAGGTCATCTTGTCGTCGCCGATCTTGCGCTCCTCAACAATTTCTGCAAAGCCTAGGTCGCTTTTTGAGAGGCTTTCTATGTTAGTAACAGGCTTTCCGCCGGTGGCTTTTGATAGTTTCTTCATATCCGACTCCTTGACTCGTTGCACGGCTAAGACTCCTTTCCTAGCCAAGAAGTGCTTGACCATGTCGTCTATGCCTTTCTGGCACAAAACTACGTTGGCGCCTGAGGAAACTATCTTTTCAACCATTGCTTTGAGCATATTCTCTTCTTCCACTAGGAAAGACTGCATCTGTTCTGGACGTTCAATGTTGATTTTAGCGTCGAACTCGGTCTTTTCAATTTCAAGTGCGCTTTCTAATAATGCTATCTTTGCTTTTTCCACCCGTTTAGGCATGTCCGAATGTACAACCTCCTTGTCAAGGACTAACCCTTCAATAAGTGTGGTTTCAGACATGGATTCGCCTGGCTTCTTCTCCACCATAATATCGTCTAAGTCTACAATGTACTCGTTTCCAACTTTTTGGGCGACATGCAGAACAGCTTTAACGACTATATCCGCAAGTTGCTCTTTGTTCTCAGCTACCAGCTTACTGGCCATAGAGGTTGCCGCGACCTCCATCAAAAACTCTTTTCCTGTGGGATTAACGGAAAACGCAATTTTTTCAAGGGTTTCAAGAGCTTTATCAGCTGCTTTGTTGTATCCTTCGACAATTAGGATGGGGTGTATGCCCTTGTTTATCAAGTCTTCAGCTTTTCCTAAGAGTTCGCCGGCAACTATGACCGATGTAGTGGTTCCGTCTCCCACTTCCGCGTCTTGGGTCTTAGCTACTTCAACCATCATCTTAGCAGCTGGATGGTCAATATCCATCTTGTCTAAGATAGTTCGTCCATCACTGGTAATGATTACATCGCCAGAACTATCCACCAACATCTTGTCCATACCTTTGGGACCTAATGAACTTTTTACGGCTTCCGCTATTGTTTTTGCTGCCATAATGTTGTTTCGTTGGGCATCCTTGCCCTTGGATCTTTCAGATCCTTCTCTCATAATTAGAACAGGCACGCCACCTGTTTGCGAAGACAAAACCCATTCCTCCATATATCCTTGTAAGGATGATTCAGTTAAGGCTTTCCTAGTTTTGCTCCGAACCTAATTCCGCGCTATTCTGAGCCTATTTCTAATGACCAAAGTTGCTTTTACACGTCATACTAAGTTTGCTATGGTTTATATTTTAGTTTTGAGTATTCTCTTTGGAGAGCATTATTTATGGCTATATTCTTGATAGTTTCTAGGCATTCTCCTGAGAACTGCCCGATAAACAATGAGCAAATGAAGAAAATAACACTGGAATTACCAGAAAAATTGGGGGACTTAGAGAAGAAGCATGCCCTTAAGAGAATTGGGGTGTGGACAGTGATTCCCGAGCATCTGACTGTTTGGGTGTATGAAGCCCCAAGTTCAGAAAGCCTCCAGAAATTCTCCATGGAACCCGACATGATAAAATGGATGGCGTGGAACACAAACGAAATCAAGCTGGCTATGAGTCTAGAAGAGAGCATAAACTTGTTAAATAAGCCAAACATGAATCGCACGTTTGAAATATAGATAATATCTGGGTAACGTGGAGTGTGAAAATTTAAAATGGTTAGTTCTAACGTATCTCTACCTGTAAAGTGGGAAAAGTTTCTGAGACAGTTAGCGGACGATCACCAAGTTGACCTGAATGGCGTTATCAGTGAATTGTGCGCTTGGGCTTTTTCCAGTCCTGAAGGCACAAAACAGTTTAAAGCATGGCTGGACGATGCTTTTCCCCCAAAAGGTCAAGTTGAAGATAGGGCGCATGTTGAGGGCGAAGAAGCAAGCGAGGCTGAAGAAGAAAACGAAGATGAAGCTGAAGAGGAAGCCCATGAGGATAGAGACTACAGTGAAGACAAAGAACCAAAGCCTTAACCGGTGCAGTTTTCAGTAGCGCACGCTCGAAAAAGAAAACCCGATTAGGTGAAGTGAAAAGAACATGAGTGAAAAAGAAAGCCCGAAGGCTAACGAGCAAGAGACAACGCCACCAGAACATCATGAAAAAAAACAAGTGAAACGGTACTCAGGTGAGAAGAACAAAAAAGTAACTCCGAAGCTCAATGAATCGCAAACAGGGCCACGTAGATCTCGAGGGAAAAAACAAAGACGGCAATTCAAACTTTTCCCCAACAGAGGATAAGAGCGCGCTAGTCACACACACTTAATTCTGCAATAAACGACCTTTAGATAAAGGCGACAGGAATGCCTGAAGAGAAGATAAAAGTTGAAAACGTGATGAAAAAACTGGAGAAGCAGTCGGCAAAAGTTATCAAGAAAGGCGCCAAAGCAGTAAATGACCATTGAGGTTGAAATCTTGAAAAATAATGCACCAGGGTATCAGGAAACCTTGAGGATAGGTCTTAGACTATATCGTGGGTTACTTTTAAACTCGTTCGGAGGAAAAGCCCCATTGTTCGGTGGACATAAGTTAACTTATAACTGTAACCTTAAGTGCAAAATGTGCCCTTTCTGGAGGCGATCCAGCGAAAATTTAAGCACCCAGAAGGAAAAAGAACTTCTAAAGCAAATTTACGATTCAGGCGTCTGCGCCGTCGGGTTTGAAGGTGGAGAGCCGCTCCTAAGAAAAGACTTACCTGAAATTCTAGCCTACGCCCGTTCTCTGCCTCTACATACAAGCCTAGTCACCAACGGCACTCTCCTCAAATCAAGGATAGATGAAATAGCACCCTACATCAACGGTATCCTCTTTGTTTCATTAGACGGCCTGCAGAAAACTCATGACCGGATAAGAGGCGTAGATGGCTGTTACAAAAGAGCGATAGAGGGCATAAATGCAGCAAAAGAGAAGGCTTCTGTAACAATTAACACGACCATAATGGCTGACAACGTCCATGAAATCGAAGACACGGTGAAGCTGGCAAAAGACTTAGGCGTAAGAATAGTTTTGTCGGTAGCTTACGAGTATTGCAACGCCGACGCGTCTGCACCTCAAGCCGATGAAATTAAAAAGATTGCGAAACAGCTTATTGAATTAAAGAGAAAAGGCTATCCTATTATGAATTCAATTAGTTATTTTAGAATAATAGCTAAAGAAAAGAACTGGCAATGCAAGCCATGGGCGATGGTTAACATTGATCCTTACGGGAAAATAGTTTTGCCTTGCTATGTCTACAATGATTATGCAAGCAACATCTCTGTCTTTGAAACAGGCATTAAGAGTGCGGCTTCTGAGTTTGACTGGGAAAAAATAAAAAACTGCCAAAAATGCAGCCTTCACTGTTATGTTGAGCCTTCTTTGGCGCTTTCATGGGATTTTAAAGCGTACATGCATTGGGCCTTTCATGTCAACATCTAATTTTTTTGAGAAGACAGATCTAAGCTAAAGTTGCATATTTAAAAAGGGCGTTTGGTGAAAACGCTTAAGCATCAGAACATTATTGTTTATAATCGGCAATTTTTGCATTGAGTATGACCATCTTTTCTTCATCCGTCATCGTTTGTTCCTCTTCATTTGTAGTAACCGTTTTGTTCTGATAATTTCTTTTTCTCTAAGTTCTAACGAGGTCAGGCTTAATTGGTTTCTTAAAAAATATTGCAGGTAATAGTGAGTGAGCATAAAAAATGCTATTGTATCAACTATTTCACTACAACTTTGTGCTTCTTAGGCGCAGGTGCAACCGTCTTCTTTGGGATGGAGACTTCAAGTAATCCGTCCCTAAATGTTGATTCAGCTTTCTCAGGGATTACTTCTTCGGGGAAGGATAGCTGTTTGTAAATATGCGAGTAAACGCGTTCTCTGACAACAAAGTTCTTCTGCTTATCTTCCTTTTCAACATCTGTTTCAGCCGAGATTTCGACACCATCCTTCGTCAGAGCTACGTCGATCTTGTCTTTAGCTACGCCAGGCATCTCAGCATGCACCACAAACCTGTTTCCCTCGTCAACCAGATCCACAGTGGCCTCCCGAACCGGAACAATAGGTTCAAGACTTATCCAATCGAATGGAAAAGCTATACTTTCAATGAAATTTTTGCGAAAATCATCCATCAAATTGTCAAAGGTCGTCAGAACATGAACTGCAGGAACTTGTTTGGCAGAAATATGTTTAGCAGGAACAGTTTTAACAAGTTTCACTGCGACTCCAGCTTTTGTAATCGCCTTTACCGGCACCTTTTTTTCTTCTTTAATCACTTTTTTCACCTCGATTAATCTATTGTTAGAATTCAACTGTTCGCTATCTCTGTTCTTTCTGCAACTGCAGTCTTCTTGCAGTTTCTTTAGAGATTTTTTCTAGTCCCCTCGCTAACTCTGAACTGTCAACCTCAGCTAATGGGTAAAACTTGCCCTCTTTGTCGATGAATGCAAGCTCAAAATTTCTGTTTCTATCAACCAATGTTTCACCACCATCGAAAACCTAACTATTTGACATGAGCTCTTTGTACTATGCTGCTTTCAATTATCACGGCGGAATTCAAAAGCTTTTTCAACGCCACATTCTGATGACGGGGGGACCTCAGCTATAGCCCCTCACGCGTTCTCAGCCTTCACGTATCGAGGGCTAGCCGGCTTTCCCCTAATGCCTTTCCACGAAAGGATACTCAAAATGGAGTTACTTTGAGGTAACAGGGATAAATGGGCTTACTCTTTTTTGGTAATCCATGTTTTTACTGCTTCTTCGACAGCTCGAGATAAGTCGCCTTTTTTCCCGCCAAATTTCTCTACAGTTTTCAATCTTAACTGCTTCTCCAACTCATCGGGGAGATCTACGCTGACGCGACCCATAGTTAATCACCTATTTTTAGAGTTTTATACACGATTCCCACGTGTCATATGTTCTTCCAATAAATGAACTGCAGAGCGCTTAATTTTGTTCTTGTTTTTGTCATCATTTTTCATCACTCCAATTCACTTATCCACATAAGTTATTATGTTGTTACTATCTTATAAAGATATTCGTTTATATGTTTAATCTCTAAAGTAATGGTCTATTACGCAAACAACAATTGAAGTAACCACTTATCTTCCTCAAAGCTTGAACTCTACTCCAAACAATTGCAATATTTCCATAGGAAAAGCAAATCTACTTGCAGTTGAGGAAATAAATGGAAGCAATTTTTCTAAAGTCTTTTGGTTAACTCTAAAAATCTGGGTGCATCATTCTCAATTGGCTTAAGCCCATAGCCCATACTTCTAAAGAAACCCGCTGCTTCATAATTGCAAGAGTCATAATAGCATGTCTTCATTGCAGTAGCACCATGCGCTTTAGCGTTTTTCTCTATATGGGAAAGTAGTTTTCTACCATATCCTTTACGTTTTTCCCCAATGGCAGTATGGATTTCTTCCAAATAACTGTAAAGCAAGGTCTTAGCCCAAGAAACAAGTTTTCCATTGACAAAAAACCTAAAGGTCACTTCGTCATCTTCTTCGCTTTCTTCTTGCGTTTCAATTATCTCTTCATGTTTAGAATTTTCTAGATGTTTCTCAGTCATTTTGAATCGCCCCATTACTTTTAAATAGAAAGGATGCAACGAAGGTTAAATGGTTAAAGACGATTTCCTTGCGACCCATCGATTGTTCTTATAATCCCCTGAATTGGTCTTCGCGCACGCGTGAACAATTATTAAGCGCAATGAACAATTAAACACTATGCAAGATGATCATCGGAATGGTGAAATAAGGAAACAAAGAAGATTGAAAAATGAGTTATAAGCGAAGTAATCGGAAAACTCGAAAGATTCATCGTAGGCACTCTAAAAAAAGGTGAATAATTTTGAGAGTGCTGAACCAACATACAGACGTTTGGTTGGTGCAAGTGCGCGCGGGAAAGCAACCACTTCTCCATGCTTAATCACATCGATTTTGGACGCATTTTCACATTCTAAACATCTAAGAAACAGGACTTCTGACCCTGCCCTGTCTATGTTTCCCTGATCTAACTCATATATTATTAGATTAAACATGCCCACAAATCGTTAATCCCCCACAACGTCCGCATCTGCTGATGCACTCTGCGATGTAATGTCTTCGACGTTATTGAGCTGTCCTCTCGTTCCAATGCTTAATTGCCTTTCCCCTCTAAACAGAAAAGTGCGCGCGTTCTCAATTTGAACAGTATCCCCAACGGAGACAGAGCCTATTTGTTCATTCCACAGACAAAGGTTGATTGTTCCCGTTTCATCCCCTATCAAAGCTTTAGCCACGCTTGCAAGGTTGCCATACCTAGTAATAACACGCCTTGGTTCTGCAACCTCCAAGATCTTAGCCTTCAAACTAACGTGGTTCATCCCAGACCGCAAATCCTTGATGGAGCGACCCTGAGCCTTACGCCTCTTCCTAGAAAGATATCTAAGAATCGTGTCGGTTTCCAAGAATTTTCCAAGCGGATTATTTCTCTCCGATAGAAACTCTTCAGGGACCCGAAATTGCGCAAGGACTCCAACATCATTGGTCATCAAAAAGATTTTTTTTGCGTTTATCTCGCCGCGACACTCGATTGAAATGGGGTCACATCTGGATTTCTTGTTTTCTCCAGCTTTGACCAGTGCGCTAAAAAACTCTTCAGGGTCAACTTCATATTTTACTGAAAGAAAAGCAAGATATGGCCCCATTGACCGTTTATGTCTCAAGGTTCTTCATCCTTTTCACTCTTCATAACGCAAGGTAATTACGCTCTCTCAACCAGTCTTAACTCTTTTCTTCTATACCGCTAAGGCGTGCTATGGATTTTCAATCGGACAGCAGAAGACCAAAACGCACCGCGCCTTTATGTTTACTTAGCGCGCATGTTTCCCAAAGTATTCCTACTCTTTTGTAAGCATTATCTCAATTGTTGAAACCATCCGAGCTCTGCTTTCGCCCTCTCTTGGCGGCATCTCCTCTGTTCCTATTGCGATTTTGCTCACTTTTAAGTCTTTTAAGAAGCGGTTTCTCGTTATTTCAGCTGCGTCAACAGCTGTAGTTATTGCCTGTCCTCTAGCCTTCAAGGTTATCTCTTTACCATCGCTCGCCGATAGACCTGTGATAATCGCCAGAACATAGTCCATTGGCATCTTATTTCCAACGAAAACAATTTTAGATTTTTCCGACATTTTCAATCACCATTTAATCATAACATTACTGCCTATACTACGCAACCTTTCTTATAAAGCGATTAAACAACATATCATCCTGAGGATGTTTCAGTGCAGCTCCCTTATCTAGATGCCGGTTTTAGATAAATTTTAAGACTTTTCACTTAACAAAAAACCAAAAACGCACAAGAGCAGGAATATATTGGCTTAAAAAAGAAACAATTTTGATTCAAAGTTCTTATATCATCTTGCGAGGACACTTTGGACGTAAAACTTTATTCAGGTTTTTCACAGGTTGTTTATTCACCTTATTTATGTTTTGTTTACCTTATTTTTAGTGTTTGGCTATTTCTCCTTCCTATTTTTTGGCAAGTGCTCTACGATAGTTTGCGTTTATTTCTGCTTGGGTGAGCCCGTAAAACTCTGCGTGTGCCTGCACATGTGCTTTCTTGTTTTCAAGGCATTCAGGATTAATGCAGATGTACTCGCCGCATACACTCTCTATTCGTTTAAGCATTTGACCGCAAGCAGGGCATTTCATAATCAGTCAATTCACCTTCCACGTTATGCAGATTTAAAACTTTTCGCTTTTTCTTTAGCGCGCGCTGAAGCAACGCATTAAATTTTAGGTGAAAAGGTAGGCAGATGAAAAAATGATAAAAAGAATATGTCCTAACTGCCACACTTTCAAGACTTGTTCAGTTGACCCG
This sequence comes from Candidatus Bathyarchaeota archaeon, assembly GCA_963768345.1. Lineage (GTDB taxonomy): Archaea > Thermoproteota > Bathyarchaeia > Bathyarchaeales > Bathycorpusculaceae > Bathycorpusculum. Next base: position 96,693 of record CAVYHL010000006.1, read on the forward strand.
AAGATGCAGAACGGTCACTGTCCAGAATACGAGTGCTTCATAGCTGAAAAAAAGCAATGAGTATAAACATAAGAGCAATGAGTATAAACATGAGAAAAGAGGTAAATGAAAATGTGTCAATATAGAGCAGGTTTAGTTAAGAACTGTCGCAGGTGCAAATCGAGTATTCGACTTAATTGCCCGATTAGAAAGAAAGTGAAAAAGAAAACCTACAGCGACACCCAAAAGAGGGGCGAAAATAAATAACACTTATGAAGAGTGAAGCCAAATAACAGCAGAGAAAAAACTGAATAACGTTTCATGCCCAAAGTGTCCTTATTGTGGTAGCACTCGCCTCGAAGAAGATGAAGATGGCGTTAAGTGCCTTGATTGTGGCATGGGGAAGTATAAGAAAGGTAAGCATAAGCAGTGAAGGATTGTAAATAATTGCTTAAGTAATGATTTGAAAAACATTGGAAAATTTGAACATGCCCGAATATGATAGAAGCCTACATAGTAAATGGGGAGGAAATCAACCTTACGAGCGCCTTCAGCACGGAGCAACCACGATGGGTAAAACTTTGCTGTTTAAGCCCTGATCGGGCTGTTTTTCGTTGATAAGGCATGCTGTTGCCTTGAATTCTTGTTGTTGTCGTGAACTAACATTTTTTGGCTCAGTAGCCGGAGAAAAAGCCATATCTGGTTTTCACCTGTCTCAGTTTGTTAGTTGTAGGTGGTTGATTTTTGATAATTCGTTTGCTATCATTACCAAGATGCAGGTGTTTGCTTGGGAACGCCCAAAAAGCGCCTCAAAGAACGCAATAAGAGCACGCTAATAGCTAACAAAGTCTACTGCCGCAGCCGCTCAGAAAATAGCCGAAACAGAACCAACAAAAGTTGAGAAAGAAGCCGAAACCGTTACAATCGAGCTACCCTGCAATACGCCTTGATAATTGTTCTGCGCGCGCGTCACAATTAATAACTACCAGTCAATCACATAGTTCAGTTGGTCTTCCAAGAGGGACGAATTTGGAGAACAAAAAGAAAGCTGAAACAAGCAGGTATGACCCTTATGGTCGTGGCAGGGAAACGTTACCGTTTAAGGTTGTTGTAAAGCCGCGGTCGGTTATGGGCGATTACATTGCGCTTCACGGTTTATGTCCGCAGAACGAGTTGCCTGAGAACCTGCGTCACAAGATTCCCGAGGATGAAATTTGGATACGAGAGGATGTGTATGACGATCCGAAAAGAAGAGAGCGTATTCTTCAGGGCCACGAGAAATATGAGCTCACGTTGATGGAAACAGAGGGTTTGACATACAAGCAAGCACACCGCAAAGCAGAATTGCATGAGAAATTCTATTTGCTTGAACAAGACCTCGAGAAACTTGAAAGAAACCTTAAGATGAGACACCATGAACCTGTGAACATTGTGGAGCCGAAGCGGAAGCCCGAAGTGAAAAACAAAAGCCAAACTAAACAAGCTTAAGAAACAAGGTGTTAGTTCAGCCAAGTGAATCTGGCTTGCACAGCGTGTGCTATTGGGAGATAGGCAGAGGTAATCCATCATTTTATTAGACAAGTTTTATTGTAATAATGGCGAGGAATATGGAAACAAGACATCGCTCAATCATTAGGCCAGCCAGTGGCAACGAATTAGATGCTATTTCGGAAATAGAGCAAAAATGCTTTTCAGGACCAATTGCCTACTCCAAACGTCAATTGGCGTACCTAATTTTACACGCTAACAGTGCTAGCTTCGTTGAAAGCTGCGGATGCGTGATAAGAGGATTCGTAATAGTAACTTATCGCCACCGTAGCCTAACCGGTCACATCGAAACCATTGATGTGGACCCGACCTACACCAAACTAGGGATAGGCTTGAGGCTGTTAACATTTGCGGAGAAGGATATGCGGAAACGGGGGAAACGCTGGTCACAGTTGGAAGTCTCAGAAAGCAACAAAGTTGCACTTAAGCTTTACAAAAAAGCTGGATATACGCTTAAGGAAAGGGTCAAACGATATTATAGGTACGAACACGGAGGTACCCACGATGCGATCCGCATGGTCAAAGCTCTTTAGGATAATTCACAGGGTTTCCAAGAGTCTCCTTCTAGCTTGGTTGAGCCCTTTGTGTATTCTGTCATGATTTTGAGAAGAGGGACTCGAAAACGTGCCGGTATGAGTTCGATGTCGCTTGTGGGTTTATTCAAGTGTATTGTTTCTATGTGAGAATATTCTTTTCCGATTAAGCCAAGTAGTTTTGAAAGAAATAGGGAGTGCTCTCGTTCGTCTTCATCGAGTCTGAGTGTGCCTTTTGACACTCGATTAGGAAGGGCGATGATGTCTTCTTTGCGGTATTCCATAATCGACGGGTCCACTTGGTTTGCCAAAAGAAAGAGGAGTATTCCTTGGCATTTGCTGCAATGGCCACAGGGGACTATTTTGCCTTTTTCGAAGCGACAGCTATGGCATGAACGCTGAACTCTCGCCAGTTCAGGGTATCTATTTGTTAGTACTCTTTCGACGATCAACCCAGAGATTGGTCGAACGGCGCTCCACTGTCGCGTCCCTGGCAGCCTCTTCATGTACCACTGTTCCATTCTCAAGTCAAAATCCTGTGTCTGATCGTAGACACCGAAGTAGTGTTTTATTCCCTTGAAAAGGGGTGAGGTACGGGGGTCATCTAGTTCACTTCCGATTAGGAGATTCCCTATTTTTCTATGCACAAAAACAGGAAGGAGGAGAAAAACGTAGACCGGAAAAATGCAGAGTCTTATCGGGTAAGTATCTGACCAGACTTTTCTGTGATCAGGTCGTATGATTCTCATGTGGTCCAACATGAAAGTGTAAAAACGATCTACATTGGTCCACACTCTCGTGGTGTTCGGTTCATTTTTTACAAATTGACGGTAAGCTGTTAATGCTGTTCGCCAATGCCCTCCGCTTTCGTTGACGTATAAGGGGTGGACTTCAGCGCCAATTTCTTTGAGCATCGCATATGTTAATAAGCTTTCTTTTCCTCCGCTGGATAGCACGCCACAAGAGTTGTCGTTGCATCCCCGCGAGATTGGAACATCTTCGAAAAGTGCTAATGGAATTATCTTTGCTAAGGGGCGGACATTTTCAGGCGTTACCTCGCATTCAAGGGGTAGAAAATGGGGTAAAATGTAGGGGTTTTTCCTCCGAACAAGTTTGTTGACGAAAATGTCTCTAGTGAATATTTCGAGGAGATCATTTAGGAGGGAAATATCCGAAGCGCTGACAGGAAACATCAGTCTAATTTCTTTTGAGAACAGACCATAATTGAGAACCGGCATAACCGAGGCAAGATGTATTAGAGGCAAGTCTTCCGCATTAGGAGGCTCTTCATATCTAAATGAAAGGAAAAAATTGTGCTTCTTTGCCTCAATGTCAGTGCACGATATTTGAATGGTCACTCTTTTCCCTTGGAGAATAGGCTCCGAAACTTCGATAGACTGAAAACATTGGAGATTCGTTTAATCACCTTCTCGGGAGAGCTTCGATAGCGTCTACCAATTTTCCTACGCCGTCAGAAACTGGGTCTTCCACTGGAACTTTGAATCTCTTGTGTAGTCTTGCTTTGGCTTTTCGCGCTTCCTCTGGTGATAAGTTCTCGTGGTTTAATCCTATTCCAATAAGAGGACACTGGGACAGCAACTTTGCAATTTTAATCACTCTTCTCGGGTCGGGCATTGGATAGCCTGGGAATCCGTCTAGATGTGGCCGTCCAGGAGCATCTTGCAGGGCGAAACCGTGGATTTGGCCAGCCGCCATTATTTCAAACCCGCCTGGGAAGAAAGGATGTACGAGGCTGCCCTGACCATTAATTATCATGAAGTCTGGTTTTTCATCCTTCCAAGAATCCAGTATGGCGCCTTCAATGCCGCCCGACACGAAGTCATTTATCATTGCGTCCATAACTACGCCGTGTGACCAACCTTGCATCCATCCTGTTTGTCCAGTAAATATCATGTCTGCTTTTCGACCGCGGCGTCTAAGCTCCTGGACCAGCATTACACATGTAGTTCTCTTGCCGATTGCTGAATCGGTTCCCAACACTGCAATCCTGGTTGAGTCAACGCGGCTGATTTCACCGGTGTAAAATCGCTTGTGATCTCGGAACAATTTGCGAACATCCACGATCTTGCAGCCGTTCTTCGCGGCTAAGTCGGTAAATCGTTCATCATCAGATATGAAATGATGCAGCCCGGAAACGATGTCAAGTCCATGTGACAAAGCCCAGGTGATGGCTTTGTCGTACCCTTCCGGCAAGAATCCGCCCTCTGAAACTGCACCAACTATGAAAATTTCTGGTTTGGTTGCCCTGAAAGCTTCTTCTAAATCGGAAAACAAAGGGATGCCTCGGGGATTTCCATCCAATATTTCTCCTGCGTCACCGGAAGGCGCTGTTGAATCGACGACTCCAACAATGTCGTATCTGACCGTGTGACGCACAAGTCCGTGGGCGGTCTTACCGTTAGCAGTTAGGTATTCACGTTCGCAGTAGACTAACGCCTTTCCCTCGGTCATAAGGGTCATGCCTTGCGTCCGGTTAAGATTACCACGTATCGATCACCTGGGAACGGTTCCTTTCGATGGCGATCTACGAGCGCCACTAAGACCCGCAGTCGACGCAGGCAGCACACTCAAGCCTTCCTTTTCGCGTATTAATCGGGCATAATCCAGAAGTATCTTGTCAGTCGTGAAGGATGCCCATCCTCGAGTCTGTCTGATGACTGAGAGGGCATAATCTCCGTCTATTGAGCGCCAGTTAATAAGGGGCTCATTAACTGAAGTGTTCCTTATTCGCTCAGGCTTCAGATCGATGCACTTTGCAGCATTCTTGACGAAAGAGTGAATTATGGGGTTCATGCCGTATGAAGAGCCTGCGATAAAGCGAGGAATACGAGATGTCTTTCCACGATTGTATAGGCTTACAAAGCCTTTGTATATCCCTACCAATGTAGATCCATTCGATACTGGAACAGCGACCGCCGCAGGGGCGTCGCGAAGTTCGTCGTAAATTTCGTAGGCAATTTCACCGTATGTTTTTAACTGCAGGTTGGTGTTTGCCCCCCTGGATTGGCATCATAGTATCCTTCTTTTTCCGCTTCAGTGCGCGAAACCTTCACCGCTTCTTCATAGTCTCCTGGTACTCTGATGATCTCGGCCCCAAAACGTGCAATTTCCTTAATCCTGTGGGCGTAATACCCCCTGGAATGTAAATTATGCAGCGCAAGCCTGCTAGGGATGCAGCAAGCGCCACCGCCGTACCATAGTTGCCGCATGAAGCCACTGTTATCTCATCATAACCTCTTCGCAATGCGTCCAAAGCCTGTGCGAAGGCTATGCGGTCTTTCTGTGTTCCAGTCGGATTTCCGCCTTCGAATTTTAAGTATACCTGCCTGAGCCCGATCTCTCTTTCTATGTTTCTGGCTCTCGTAAGACTAGTGTCACCAACCTCTGAGTCGAGAATTATCTCATAGCTCTCCAACCGCTCCGGAAGTGACCTTGTGCGGTCAGATGCGATCTTGCTCAGAGGATACAATTCAGGGGTGATGACCGGGTTTTGGGCAGTGGCGGCGTCCAAAAGCGATGAAGAGCCGTTACTCTTCACTGGCCCGTCAAAAGTCTTCTCTTGACTATGACTTGGACTATCGTTGTCTCCATCATCCATTAGTGATTCCTTGTTCCGAGCAATGTGTCATAAACTGGATTATTAATTTTACTATTTTGGCACGTCTTTCTTAGCGCGCGTAATCGGAATGTAAATAATATTGGAACCAGGCATCGTTCTTATTCAATTAAATGGTTAGCGCGCGCTTATGACCACTTTTAACCAATTTCGGAACAACCATGCGCGCTAAAAGGCTAAAATCACGCCTGTTCAGATAAAATCGGCTCAAAAATAGCCTTAAAACTGGCGCTGGGAGGAGGACTCTAGCCCCAATTTACCAGTAAAATACTGTTTGATGAATTTCTTAAGATGCGGACTCGATGGGATGCGATTAATTATTTAAGCGAATCCATAATCAAAGGTTTACCTTAGCGCGCGCGATCGGGTTATCTGTCTTAACTACGAATCTTCTGCGCTGCACGAGCATATCAACTGACTACTTTTCTGAACTGGTACAAAGTGGCGCTCATGGTAATGAGAGCAACTAACCCAATTACACCCCAGGCGGGAAGTATAGTACCCCATTGATAACCGTTGATCATAAACGCTCGGCTAGCGTCAACAGCGTAGCTTACAGGGTTAAACATTGACACATCTTTCACCCATGTCGGCAGGAAACTGATCGGGAACAACGCCGGGCTCAAGAACAGCAACGGGAAAGTGATGACTCCGCCTATCGCGAAAACTGTCTCAGAACTTCTCGTCTTCATGCCTAACGCTAAAGAAATTCCTGACCACGCGAGCCCAAAGAACGCAAGCGTGAAGAAGATAAGCAAAATTCCGATGACTCCAGTGGTCACGTTGGCACCCAAAGCGAATGCCAAGCCAAGAATTATGGCTGTCTGGATAACAACCCTAAAGGCGTCACTGCTTAACCTGCCCAGCAGAATTGCAGGACGGCTCACCGGTGTCACGAGCATTTTCTGCAAAAATCCAGAGTCAATGTCAGCCACAATCGAGTTTCCTGACTGCAGTGCACTTCCAAAGGCGTTTTGCATCAGAATTCCCGCGGTCGCAAACTCTAGATAACTTACTCCAGGTGGTAATATTCCTGGAAAGTTGGAAAGCCTTGTTAGCAGCTGTGTGAATAGTACAAGGAATAAAATGGGTTGAAATAGGGAAAAGAACAGCAGGATAGGCGTTCGAACAAGTTTCTTGAGGTATCTTATGAATATGTAGCGGGTGTCAGAAAGTAGGGTCATTTTTTTATCTCCTTCCACCAAATCTTCCACTAATCATGGCACTTGGAGCCTTGACGAGGTCTTCGGATCTTATTCTTCTGCCGGTGTGTTTTATGAAAACGTCATCCAGAGAAGGCGAGGAAAACGTCACTGACGCAATCCGAATGTCGCTACTGTCTAATGCTCTCACGATATCAGCTATTAGCAGACCAGCGTTCTTGGCGTAAACTGTGAGGCATTCTTCGGAATCTATTATTTCGTTGACGTCGGTGAGGCTTTTGATAAGTTCCTTTGCATTAGCTTTGTCTTTTTGGCAGTTCTCCAGTGAGATTCTGATAGAGTCTGCTCCAATTTCCCGCTTTAGCTCAATGGGAGAGCCGCTTGCGGCTATTTTTCCAGCGTCGATTATTGAAAGTCGTTTGCATAGTTTGTCGGCTTCTTCCAGATACTGGGTTGTTAAGAAGATAGTTATGTCTTCTTCTTTGTTTAGTTTTTCCAGATAACTCCAGATTGCTGTGCGCGATTGTGGGTCCAAACCTGTTGTTGGTTCGTCTAGAAATAGGATTTTGGGTTTGTGGACAAGGGCGGTGGCTAGGTCGAGGCGTTTTTTCATGCCGCCAGAGTAGTTTCTGGCGCGTTTTTCAGCAGCTTCTTCAAGGCCCACTAGGCCCAAAAGCTCGTTTACTCGTTTTTTGATTTCATCTCCGTTCATCTGGTGGAAATGGCCTTGAAGCTCTATATTTTCTCTGCCTGTTAGGTCGCCGTCGACTGTTGTTTCTTGGCTTTGAACCCCAATGATTTTGCGGATATCAGCTGCTTGCTTCTCAAGGTCGTAACCTGCGACAGTAACGGTGCCAGATGTTTTTCTTAGAAGAGTGGTTAAAATCTTAATAGTAGTACTTTTTCCGGCGCCGTTAGGTCCTAGAAAACCGAAGAATTCACCCTCTTGAACGCCAAAAGAAATGCTGTCCACTGCTTTTGTTCCGTCCGAATAGACCAAAACAAGATCTTTGACATCTATGATGCCAGACATTTCAACATCCCTTAAATCAAGACTTATAAAGCAACTTTGTTTTGTAAACTATTTAAGTCTAAGCTGACCTGCTATTTAATTCGAGCGCGCGATAATAAAAGTCTATAGATTATCTTCTATCAGTATCATTTCTTTCGATTTTTAAGATGTAGGTCGGTTTCTCCTGTATTTTTAGATGCATAAGGGACATTTTTGGTCCTGAGACTACTTTTAGGGTTGTGACATCAAATTTTGCTCTATGCTTGGGACAGGTAACGCCGTTTCTTTCAAGTGTTCCTTTTGAAAGATCTCCACCCATGTGAGTATACATGTTTCCTAGCGCGTAGTAGGCGCCGTTTATGTTGGCAATCAAGATTTCTTTTTCCTCAATCTTGGAGGCTTTTGTTTGTCCCGATGGTATTTCTGATTTTTCAGCGCGCGCACAAATTCATAGAGGACAATGCAGAAAAGGATTCAACAACCCCGTAGTAAATTCTTGCATGGTTATAGAAATCTGGTTTAAATACTTAAACTCGCCTAGTTAGTATTGTGGGGAAGTAGGTTGGAAGTACAATCTGCGTGCTTCAATGAGTTCCCCGATCAATGCGTAGGATGCCCAGCATACAGTGAAACAAGGCAAGATCAGGCAATGCAACTCACATTGCTGTCAGGGATAGGAATGATGTACCCGCCATACATGGAAAAAGTCGTCAAAGAATGCAAGCAGTATCACAAGCGCAAAGTTGAATATCTGAGATAGCAAGAAGCATAACGCAACCCTGAATAAGCAACCATAGCCAAGGCATAGTTGAGTGAGGAAACTAAATTACCGGGGAAAAATATCGATTTTTATATTACTTCTTGGATTGCGCTAAAGATAGCGAGCACACCGCGCCTCTGTTATGGAACTCTGAAAAAATAGTCCGCTTTTACTAGTAAAAATTTTTGGCCTAATTTCAGAAATATTGACAAATAAACCAAAATTGTGCCTATTTAACCAAAATAACCTCAATTAAAGCTCTAAAAATTGGCGCCGGGAGGGGGATTTGAACCCCCGCGGCCCCGAGAGGCCACAAGCTGCTTGGTGCTTGCCATCGGCAAACATCTCCAGGCTTGCTCCCTGCCTGGCTAGGAGACCCCGGCAACGGAAACCAACTCTGCTCGAAGCTGGTTTGTACCTTTTCTCTGACTTTAGCACAATTTAAAGGTTTATGGAACCATCATTTTGCTAATTCAATCTTGACTAATTCTGCATTTACCTAAGCGTTCATGCAGGAGGGTTTTGCCTGCTTGTTTGAATCTTGCCTTACCCCTTTTCTTTCAAGCTCTCTTCAACATTCACAATAAATTATATATGCTACGAAGGACAAATAAACACCATTTGTCTGCCAAGAGAGGTTTAACTTGCTAAACAACAACCTGAAACAACTGCTGAAGGCGCGAAAACGCATTTCAACGAAAAGCCGTTGGCGCCCAAAACACAAGGATGACCGCCAATGACCAGTGTTCAAACCAAGCATCGCAGCGTTTTTTCCAGAAAAATTCTGCTCATAGGCACGAAGACGGGGAAATGCGACATATGCAAAAGAACAAAAAAAGTTCTTCTTCTCAAATACGGATTCACGCTCTGTGAAGACTGCTTAAGCATCTGTACAAGCATCTTGGAAGAGATACAATCCAGCATGCCGAAGAAAAAATCCAAATCAAAACATGACATTAAAAAAGAAAAGATAAGCACTGTCGAGGAACCTAAGAGTCTAAGGCGAGCAGCTGCATCTGCGAAATCGAATGATTTGCTTAAACCAGAAGCTTCTGAGGCCTAAGCATGGCATTGTCTCCTGAATTTAGCCAATCTCCCAAACAGCAGAAGGACGAAATTGGAACAGAATTAATTATCAACGAGATTTCACGCGCAGAAAGATGGGTAAGCGCTGAAGATTTCACCCAATACTTCACCATAGTCACTGTGCGAAGCCTTCCATTTTTTCGCGCCGTCACTGAACGATGAACAGAAAATCGGTTTCACTATACTCAAACCTCTTAGTGCAGAACCTCAATCAGAGCCAAGGTGTGAAAGGGTTGAACGGTAGAAATCTCCTTTATACTCCTTAACTCTCACGTGATGAAACCCCACAAAACCGAGGCTGAAATAAGTTGAAACCTCCCAAGCGGCTGTTTTTCGCCAGATAGCTGCGAGCAAGTTCTGCATTAATGACCTGCTGAGAGTTGAATGCCTGCGTGGGCTACACTGTTGCAGTGAAGTTCACGGTTCAATTGCGAATTATTCGATGAACCTGGTCCGCGACGAAAACGGCGGAATCCTGATTGGCACCGTCGGCTCTGCGTCCACAAACGTTCTTGTTCGAATTCCGAATCAAATTTAATCTTATAAGCTGGCTAATTCTAGAATTGTCAGGGATGCGGGTGATGTTTTGGTTGTAGCCCAAAAGAAACGGGTCAGGGTCTCAATGCCCAGTTGCTACCGCGAAGGGATGGACCTTCTGATCAAGGACGGCCTCTACGAGACGCAAGCGGAAATCATGAAGGACGCCTTGCGGCGGCTTTTCACCCACTACGAAATCCGCCTGGTGACCGATGGCACGGTTGAAAACTGAAAATCCAGCATTTTCAAAGTCAACTCCTAAAGGTCTTGCAGCCCCAAAAAAACCCTAATTCTTGACTAAACAGCACTCGGAGAGGAATTTCATCTTCAATTCACCTGTTGGCTAATGGCCGAAGCAAAACCGACCCTGCCGCCGAGAAAACCGCCGCGCCCGAAACCGACAGTAACTTCAACATGGAGTCAACATGGAAAGTCGCAACCCGCCAAAGTGAAAGTCGCAGCCCGCAAGGCGGTTCAGACGCTGAACCAAAAAAGCAGCCCAAAACGCAAAGAGCCAAGCCTGAAAGTCGCAACTTTCGCCAAGGCAAAAGTCGCAACTTAAATTTCTATGGCAAACAACCAGCCAAAACGCACATCCGCAGCGAGCAATCAGGTAGGTTTAAAACGGTAGTTGAGTGAACTACAATTAGATTTCTCGGAGGTGAAATGAATGGTTGAAACAGAACCGCAAACGCCCAAGCTTAACGCCGAGAAAAAATCAAGCACAAACATCGACGTTACAGAAATAATACAAAAAGTCAAGGATTTCGTGGGTGAAGTTAGGGAAATGGCTGGCAAACCCATGGATGTCAAAGTAGACAGCTTCAATTTCAGCTTCAGCAAAACGGCAGACGGAGAATACGGCTTGAACGTAGACACCAAAATAATAATTAAGCCCAAATAGGCTATTGCCCTTCGCCTTCAACGAGTTGTCGAGCAATGCTTAAACCCTAACAACGCCGCCTCTTTCAACAGCCGCGTGATTTCAGGCTTAACCTTCTCAAAATCCCTCACTGTGACGTGCCGAATGTTCTCCGACTTCTCCGTTCCCCTGCTTTTCAAAAGGTCAGAGTCAAGACTTGCACCCATGAAAAAATCCAAGTCCACATGTCCCCGGTAACGGCTTATCCAAACAAAGTCTTTGTTGTCGAGCTTATAGGTGATCTTGCCCTGCTTCACGATTTCAACAGTCTCTGGAACAGCGCTACTTATTAGTCCACGGAGGTTTTGCACCGCCTCTTTTTGTTCAGGCTCCAATCGGTTCAATAATTCTTCTATATCGACCATTCTTTCTTTTACTTTTACCATAACTATATCTCCAACGTTGAGATTCTTATTGTTTACTAATCTGATCAAGCCGAGGAAACCAGCGCTTGGTAAAACACGGAAAAATTGCCTCAATTTTCCCAAAGTTTTAAACCCTTGCAAGCAGATTAATGTCTGCAAGTTAACAGTGGTCAGTTTGGCTTTAAGTTACCATTACATGCAGCTTCCACGAGAAGTCATCGTTGGAAAAGGAACCCTGCAGCGGATTCCTGAAGTAGCGAAACGTCTAGGACTCAAAGGAAAAGCGCTCGTATTGTCCGACGCAATATGCTACGACGTCGCTGGAAAAGCGGTCTCTGATTTTCTCGTAAAATCAGGCTTATCCGTCGATTTTCTCCTTGTTAAGACAATGACTGCGAAAGACGTGTCAGACATTGAAAATCAAATAAAAGAGTTGGAGCCCCAGGTGCTCTTCGGCGTCGGCGGCGGAACGATAATCGACACTGCAAAGGTAAGCTCAAAAAGCCAAAACATACCCTTCATCAGCGTGCCAACCACCGTTTCTCATGACGGCATCGCGAGCCCTCTAGCCTCAATCAAAGGCTCAGACAAGCCTTACTCGGTGCTGGCTCAGGCGCCGATGGCGATTATCGCCGACACAGACGTAATTTCTAAGGCTCCTTGGCGTTTTGTGATAAGCGGCTGCGGAGACGTTATAGCCAAGTTTACAGCCGTCAAAGACTGGAAACTGGCGCATCAGGAGCAAAACGAGTACTACGGCGAATACGCCGCCAGTTTGGCGCTCATGAGCGCAAGACTCGTGATTGCGAATGCAGAATTAATCGTACGCCACGAAGACGAGGGTCTGCGTGTGCTACTGGAAGCATTGATCAGCTGCGGCGTCGCCATGAGCATCGCTGGAAGCAGTCGCCCATGCAGCGGTTCTGAACACCTGTTCAGCCATGCGTTGGACATGGTGAATTCGCATCACGCCATGCACGGTGAACAGTGCGGGGTAGGGTCAATCCTGACGGCTTACTTGTACGGGGCAAATTGGCGTCGAATCAGGAAGACTCTTAAGTCGATTGGTGCCCCGACTACCGCTAAGGAACTGGGTGTGGGAGATTTTGATGTGGTCAAGGCTTTGGAGTTAGCGGGGAAAATAAGGCCTGAACGCTACACGATCCTGCAGAAGCTGAACCTTGACCTTGAAGCATGCGAGAAAACGGCAAGGGCAACAGGAATAATCGATTAAACGCCGTTGGTCTCCAAAGTGCTCCGGCTGAAGCTTGAACCGCTGCGGCTTAAAATCCAATGCTAAGTAAGTGAAAAATGGCTGATTTTGAGATTGAAGAGTGTTTTCTGGCTCTTTTTTAGGGAGTGGCGGCGCTTGCATCTGTCGTTGGCGCGGTTGTTGGTGCTGCTGCTGGGGTTGAGGCTGGCGTTTCTGGTGCCTGTTTAGGTTCAGACTTGAAGGATTCAACGAATTTGGTTTCAGTTAGGTCGGGGATGAATTTCTGGATGTCCATGGCGATGCCGCGTTTGGCGATCTGGATTCCTTCAATGTAGAAGGCTACTTCTGGCATGTCAACTGTTAAGGTTTTGTCTTGCATGGCTAGTTTGAACTTGTTTTCTTCAACTTGGGGTATTCTTCGATGGATGAGCGCGCTGATTTTTTCTTCGTTGTTTTCAAGCTTCTTGCTGACTGTGACTTCGTAAATCAGGGTTTTTCCTGCTAATGTGGGGTTGTAGTCTAAGAGGACTCTTCCCGCGCCGATTGCTCGGACACTTGCCATCTTGCCCTGATACTCTATGCGTGCGCCGATGACTGGGTTTATGTCTTTCGCTAACAAATGCCTGAGTGGTACGTGCTTGATTTTTTGTGGGTCTCTTTGTCCGAATCCTTTTTCAGGTGGGATTTCAACGGTTGTAGGCTTGTTTATCTCCATGGTTGTTAGGCTGTCGTCTAGGGCTTTAAGTACCCAGCCTTCGCCTATGACGACGAGTTTAGGCTCGTAGGTTTCGCCTTCTTTGTGCAGGTGCTCTTTTTTTGCTACGTCTTCGTGTGTTGTGTCGAAGACTTCTTTTGTCTCCTTGACTCTTGCTGAATAGTCGATTACTACAAAATCGGCTTTTTGAAAGGTCATCCTGAATCATCCTTTGCTCTTAACGGCGAAGTTTAAAATTCAAACGCTAATAAAAACTTTGTCCAGCTAAAAATGGCAACTGAAAAAATGCAGGAAAATTTCTTGAAAAAAATCAGGTTTCTCGATATTTGGCGTGTTTTTTCTTAAATTTTTAAGTTGCGACTTTCGGCTACGTGAAAGTTGCGACTTTTAGGCTTGGCTTTTTGTGTTTTGGGTTGCTTTTTTGGTTTGGGGTTTGAATCTTTTTGCGGGTTGCGACTTTCGGGTTCGGCGGCAAGTAGCACCTCTTCAAACAGGGATGAATCAAGCCTTGAACAAAAACCTAAACGTTACAGTTATAACACCCGACAAGCTTAATCAGGCTTTGGACGGGAAATTTGGGCGAGTAAAGAGCGCCATTTCATAGCTCTTTCTCGACGCTCAGTACGGATAGAGCACCAGCCTCCTAAGTTGGGGGTCGAGGGTTCAAATCCCTCCCCGCCCGCCATGGACAAATCCCACCCGTTTTGGAGCACTAAAACGTCTGGGAGGATTTTTTTGCGTTTTCGGAATTTTAATATAATCAAACGCACATGCATATTCAAAGCCCTTTTCTATCCTCTCGCTTGATTCTTAGGCTCTATTTTTTGCTATGTTGCGGATTAATTCGTCTTCTTTGAACTCGATTAGTTGCGTAGGGCAAGGTTGGCTCAGCTTAGCGTAGCACATTTTTTTGGCGGATGAATAGAACAAATGTTTGGATCTTCCTTTTAAAGGTGATAAGAAAGAAAAAGTCCTGACTCACTAGCCAATATCAAAAAATTTGTTTTTTAGTATTTAGTTAGTAACTTATTCCAAAAAAATTATATTTTTGTAATAAGTTAGTTAGTATCTATGCGATGGACACAAGCAATCTTGGAAAGACTTAAGATAGCATTTAAAGGCAAACCTTTCGTTGCGGCAGAAGCAACCCAAGTTCTACAAAAGGAAACAGTTTACTCAAAGACTGCGATCAAACAAGCAATTTATCAATTGACAAAAGAAGGGTACCTAATACGAATGGGGCGAGGTATGTACAAGTTTCAAGAGCCTAAAGGATTAGCCAATAATCGCAACAGTGTAACATTATCAGATAACGTTACGGTTATGTTCACCTCAGGAGCCTTAATCCAAGCGGAAAACATCCTGAAGGAAAAAGGCATCGATTATATGATTACAGGTCCATCAGCTTTAGCTAGATTTCATCAACATCTTTCAAGAAAGCTAATACACCTAATTTACGTGATTAACGGGGCTGGAGACTACGCTTGTTCTGCCCTGAGTGAGCACAAGTTGCGTGCGTTTCTTGACCCTACAGGAGAACAAGTGGATTTACTGCTTGAAACTTTTGAAGTTATGGATTTTTTTATTGTTCGGCAGTATGCAAAGCTTGAAGGAAACATTGACGGTCGCGCTACAGTAGAGAGAGCTATTGTGGATACCTATTTTGAAGCAACTAGAAATAGGATACCTTTTTCAGAATTGGAAGTCGGTCGCGTTATCGCAAATGCTTTCAAAACAGAGAAACTGAGTTTAAGTCAACTGTTATACTTCGCTGATAGACGGGGAATAAAAAAGGAGTTTCAATTAATTGTAAAAGAATTAGAACCAGAAATACCGCTTTCTTCAGAACTATCCTCGACTAAAACAACCGAAAAGGTTATCGATGGAATAAGAAGCGGAATTAGAGGCTATTAGAAAATGGTTTGGATACACGATGAAACATGTTTCAATGAAAAGTACATTCGACAGAAGGCTGAAGAAAATGGCTTTTCGGAACCTTTAAACGTCGAACGGTTTCTTTGGGACTGCGAGATAGCCTCTCAATTACACAGCGAGTCAGATTGTTTTATTCTGAAAGGGGGAGCAGCCGTACAGCTCCATCTTCCGCTTGAGAAGCAAAGAGGCAGTATTGATGTTAACGTAATATGTGCCACAACAAAGGCAACAATTGAAAAAGCAGTGTCAAACATTGAAAAAAGAATAGGTGACATAAAATTTGAGGTCTATACTCCCAAAAACCCTACAACCGAATTAAACTTATTGACTTATTTTGTTAAGACTCCAGCGTTAGTTTGCGGTGAGAACGATTATCATCGCATAAAGATCGACTTTCTAATGGAAGAAACAATTCCGCCTACTGAAATCATTCGCAACGTAAGAACTTTTGCAGTAGACGTTAAAGAACTCAAATGCTACTCAGCGACTAGTTTGATTGGAGACAAGCTACTAGCTTTGGCGGAGAATACAATAGGCGTAAAAGTTGTAGACAACCTGCCAAAACACCTTTATGATGTATACCAAATAACCGCTAGCCTCAGACTCTCAAAAGAGCAATTCATTGAAATCGCTGAAACAATAAAGAAATTGTCTGTTTTAGAAGCAAAATATCGAAAAATGAAAATAACGCCAGAAGAGGCAGTTTCGGACGTTATAAATACAATGAATAAGTACTCAGCGCTGGACCTAAATAATGATAATACTGACCTGAAAAGACAATTAGAGATTTTCCAAGGAGCGTATGTTAGAGAGTCACAAAGACAGAAAATGTACGGCTGGTGTACAAGAATAACTCAAATACGATTTCTGTCAAAGCTGATCTTAGGTGTAATTACAGAACATATTTCACCCGATGAAGCGTCACAAAACTATATCACAGCTATTGAGTGTGACAATGCGTTAGGGAAAATAGAGGGAAAAGAAGTCAGTATTATGAGACAAAAAATGATTTCGCTTTCTAAGCTGGGCGTCCCTAAAGTCTTCAACGGAAAACCGTTACAGCGAGTTTTCTGGCATATCGTGGACAGAGATAATCTCCCCAAACTAACGGAGCTGATCTGATCACAGCCCTATGACAAAAGCGAACGCTTAAAAAAATAGGGATACAGCGATGTTTCCACTCGAGATCGGCTTCAAATCCCTCCCCGCCCGCCACCAATAGGTCCAAGCTGTTCCCAACTTTCATCATAGTATAAAATAATGCTAACTATTCAGTACCTTCAGCAGTTCATCAACAGTTAGGATTCTTATCCCTTTGAATTCTTTCAATGCAAGCAGATGCCTATCGCCCGAAACAATATAGTCAGCTTTACCATCATAAGCTGCTCGCACAATAATGTCATCATCAGGATCCTCCCCAACAGCCTTGAACCTAGACTTCACCTGCACCATTCTCGTAGCGTTTCCCAATGCGTTAAGAAAGATGGTTACGTCCTGTTCACTTGTATACTTTGCAATCCTAGAGTCTTCGATTACATCAAGGAACTCTTCCAAAATAGCTCTGGACAAAACTATCTGATTATCTTTTGATAATTTATTAAACAGGTCACGTGGCTTACCAGCCTTTATCAAAGCCGAAACCAAGACGTTTGTGTCAAGAACCACTTTCATTCTTCATTTGTCACTTTGAAAGTCTTTTCTTTTGCCTATGCTCATGGACTATTCGGTTTATCTCATCGTTTGAAAGCTCGCTATATTTTGCGATTCTTTCATCGACTCTTTTGTACATGGCTTCAAGCTCTTTTGATAAATCAGGCTCTTCAAATTTCTTTAATATCACCGAGTCATCGCACTCATAAACGAGGAATTTGGTTTTAGGTTTCAAGCCCATTCGTGACCTTATTTTTGCGGGTATAACAACTTGGCCTTTTTCACTGAGAATCGTAAGGTCGGCCTTTTTGTTCCGAGCCATTTACATTACCGTATTTAATCTTACTTTCTTACCTAAAAAGGATATCTCCTTACCTAAGTGAAAATGTCAATCTCGAAGATACTAGAAAAAGTTAAGTTCGTGCTTTGCCCGAGGGTTCAAACGAGGGCTAAAACCCATCCCCGCCTGCTTTACTGAAAATCGTTTATTACTTGCAGGGCAATAGAGGTTGACGGGGCAGTGTAGACATGGTTAGCTTCAAAGTCTCCTTCGCCACGGAAAGCGATCTTGATTTACTGGTTAGACATCGGGTCAGCATGTGGATTGCTATTCGCCCTGAATTAGGTGTGCAGGCACAAGAAATGTCAGCTCTGACACGAGATTGGATCAAGAAAATGCTGTCGGAAGGCCGTCTCATCGGGTTCATCGCCAAGACTGAGTCCGAGCAGGTTGCGGGCAGCGGCTGCATCTGGCTGAGAGAACAGCAACCCCGATTTTCTGACTCACTGCTGCAGGCGCCTTATCTTATGTCAATGTACACGGAAGAGGCTTTCAGGCGAAAGGGCGTGGCAAGCCTGATTGTCCAAAACGCCATCGAATGGTCACGATCGCATGGTTATAGCACAATTAGCCTTCACGCTTCAGGGGCAGGCATCCCGCTTTACGAACGCTTCGGCTTCAAATTGACTACGGAAATGAGACTAAAAATCAATTAAAGCTGGGTCCCTAGCGGAAAATGCGTTCAAGCGACAGGTCACAGACTGCTTTGAAGGCATCTCTATTACGAATTTTGTTCCTTTTCCTTTTTGGCTTTCAAAGCGTATTGTGCCGTTCAACGCTTCAACTAGGCGCTTGACAACTGCTAATCCTAAGCCTTGACCCTTAGATTTAGTCGTGACCATCGGCGTAAACAATTTAGGTTTAATTTCTTCTGGAATGCCCGTGCCTGTGTCTTCAACGTTAATCAGCACATTGCCATCCTTTTCATAAGCACTTACTGTCAGGTTGCCCCCGTTCGGCATAGCTTGGATCGCGTTGAGAACCAGATTAGAAAGTATTCGCCTAAAAAATTCAGTGTCAATTTCCATCTGCAGGGTAGCATCAATATCGACTAAAGACGTTACGTTTTTCGGGATGGTGATTGTTTGAACGGTGTTCGTGACTAGACCTTGCAAGTTTACGCTGATGCAGTTGGGATTTAGGGGGCGCGCATAATCTTGCAGGTCAGCAATGATTTTGTTAATGTAAGCAACGTTTTCTTCGATGCTGTCTATGCTTTCTATTATGTCTTCTTTTACTTCGCTTTTAGGAGTGCTTGCTAAATCTGTTTTGAGAAGGTAAATGTCGCTTACTATGGCTTGCAGGGGGTTGCGGATGTCATGCCCAATCATTCCAGCGGTCATACCGATTGTGCTGAGCCTTTCCGAGTGTTTGAGTTGGGCAGTTTTTTCTTCGACTATTTTTTCCAAGTCTTTTGAATGTTCTTCCATTTTGTTTTTCATTTTGGATAGGTCAATTAAGTTCTTGTAATTCCTACGGCGATAGCTTTGTAGTCTATACGAGCACGCGACAGTGACGATGAGGACAGCTGCCAAACTGAAAATGATTGTAAATAAGCCACTTGCCCATTGTAAACTGTAAGTGACTGTCATTATCTCGCCCACTGCGCAGACTGACGCGAGTACGGCTTGGTTAAGGAATTTTGTCGGTATGTAGAGTCCAATTAGGGTTATCGCAGCTGCCGCAATTACCGAATGTGTAATAAAATTCTGAGGGCGCGTTGCGTTTGTTGCCAGCATGGCGACTACCAAAATAAGCACCCAAACGAATATGGCTCTATCGTAGCCCTGATAAGTGTTGATTCTTGTGATATTTATTGCAACCAACGCAGTGGCAGCTGCAAGAACTATTCTTGCCGCCGCAAAAACAAGGAGCGTTGAAGATAAACCAAAAATTTGATAATCATTAAAAATAAAGACAAGCCACGCGATGGCGACAAGCAGGAGACCAAATTTTGCTAGTTTGGCATCTTCTCTGATACAAAACTTCCTGTAGTCGTTTTCTTCTGAGAAGGTCAACCCAAAAAGCGAATGCTTGACCAAAAGTTTAGCCCTAAATTCCTTATAACTTCACTCTTGTCATGTTTACTATTTAAACTTGATTGTTTAATCCTGATTGAAAAACCCGTTAACGAAAATTGAGCCAAAGCCGAAAGTCGGTGAAGCTTTTTCCAAAGAGAATAAACTCAAGCGGCGGCTATTGCAATGAGGAAATCGAGTGTAGTTGACAGAAGCGAAATGATTGCGTGCCCAGCAAGCTCAAACGCTGTGTTTGACATGCGCTCAGATTTCTGATAAACTAGAACTCTTGATTAATCGTAACTTTGAATTGATTCTGGCAATTTTCACAATCATATGCTTCAATAGTAAAGTATCGATTCTTCAGCACCTTGGACGGTTTGCTTACTTCGCTGCTACAAAAAGGACATTTAGCCATCAGACTATGCTTCCTATACTCTCATCTTTCACTATTCTAACTAGAAATATGAATCTTTTTCCAAATTTGCACCAAAGAAGAATATGCTCAAAAGATGGGCGCTGAAGATGGATTAGATGCCACCTGCCTCCTCGCCAACGCCTGCAACCCAAGCGGTCAGCGACTATACGACACTGATAGTTGTGGGCGTAGTTGCGGTGGTCGTGGCGTCCGTCTATCTATATTTGTAGAGGCGCAGGAAAACGCAGGCAAAACAATAACCTCGCTTTCGCATTCTGTATCATCCTGAGTTTGGGGGGTCGAGGTTCAAGTTCCTTCTCGCCCGCCATTTTTTAACAGAAATTTGTTCTAAGGCAAGCTCTCGCAATAAGCCAGAACAAAGCATGCCTTGCTCCAAGCAAAGATCATACGACGCGTCCATTTTCAACCAGCGGAACATTATCAACCTTAACCGTGGCTTGGGGCATTGACGCCCACCAATGATTGTTGCCTGCTGTCCTGTTCTTGCCGCCTTTGTCCTCGTTCCCGCCGACGCCTACTGTTACGCCTCCCAGCACCTTGTCGTCCTGAGTGAAACCATGCCTCAGACCTGGGTTGAGACCTATTCCGAAGAAGGCAAACTTGTCCAAGTCTCCCTGACCCGAGTTCAGGTAGCGCTTAAAGCAGTCGATTCCTGACTGGGCGTGGTATCGAGTGATCTTGCCGTGCTTGAACTCGAGGACAAGCTTTTCAACTCTTCCGTTTCCCGTTATGATGGGCGCGTCGAAGATTGCGGTGCCTTCAAGGCTGTCTTCGTCGGCTGCAATTTCCACGAACCCCGAGGGCAAGAACTTCACCACCCCATTTGCAGCATCCTTACTGCTGACGACACTGTCCCCTTTGTTGACTTTTCGCCCAAGTAACCTTAGGCGTAAGCTGGAACCAAGAGAAGTCTGAATTGTCACCTCATGGCCCTGCTCGATTTTTTGCGCGATTTTTTCGCAGTTCTTGGCGATTTCGTTCTGGTCCGCCAGGCAGCCCTTGAGCATGACTGCTTTCCATTCCTGCAGGTTAATGCCTAGAGTATGCGCCCTCTCCTCGGTCGCCAAGCAATACTCGACGCCTAACATTCGAGTGGAATTCTCTTTCGCTATCCGCCGCCATTGTTCCATGTATTTGCTTGAACCCAAGTACCAGACGTCTGCGAGTCCTTGCTTTTCCTCAGGTATCTGTTGCCAGTTAATGGGGGTTTTTGGACCCAGCATGAAGATGAAAGCGTCGGTCTGTTGCAAGAGGGCAGATTGGCTTGATGGAAGATTCTCAAGAACCTGTATGGGGCTTTCGACGAGGGCGCGCATCCAGGATTCTTCTGAAGTTATGGTGACTATTGGATATGCGCCTCTTGCTTGACACTCAAACGCTATTTCGGAGGCAAAGTCAACGGTGTGATCCCAAGTTTGGATCCAGACTTTTTCATTCTTTTTCACGTTCAAGCATGTATCAAGTATTTGCTTGACGAGTGCTGGCGATTCTCTCATGGGAAAGCGACCTCTGAGTAGTTTATAGGCTCAAGGAGATAAATGTTAAATCCAAAATCGAGCGCGAGGTCAGGTCTCTTTCGCAGCCCACCGCCGTTCCTTCCAGTTTGGAGTTGGCTTGATCGCGGGTTTTTTTAACCGCTCTTGTTATCTTTATGTGCTTTTATGTCAGATTTCGGCGCTTACTGTTTGCGATAGTTCTTTATGGGCGTCAGCGGAATGGTGTGCGTCTCCATGACTCCTTCCACCAAGCGGATTTTGTCTCCGACAAAGTGCAAAGCGTTCTCGTTGGTGTCTGCCTGGAAAAGGATGGCGAAATCCCATCGGCCGAACACTTGATAAGCCTCCTCGAGGGTTACCCCTTGAATCGGTTTCTCGTTGAACTCCATCAGTGGCTCGTACAGTTTCGCGGCCATGTTGGGGCTTATTCTAATCATAGCCAAGTACTTCTGCGCTTTAACCAAACAATTCACTCTCACAGCAATTCTGTCGAGGCTTGTTAAAAATATTATCCTTCGTTGTTTTTGTGGCTAAGTCTGATTTTCACGTAAGTGTGCTTGCAGGCTTCGTGGATCCTGTTTTTGCCAGATTTTTTCGGAGCAAAAAGGATAAAAAGCCGAACTTTCAACTAGCTATTAGCTCAAGAGAGCGCTTTTTAGGAGAGCTAAAGACTAAGATGTTGCTATTTTTTTCAAAGTCAGGCATGGCAAGAGTAATTATCGCTTTGATAGTAATTATCCTTTTGAGCGGCACTGCAATAGCCTACATAGCGTTTAAGCCACCCGCATCTTCAAGATCATCTACGCTTGTAACTACGCCTTCTCCGTCCCCATCGCCCTCAACGATGCCTTCTCCAACCCCTTCGTATAGCCCAACTCCAAGTCCTACTCCGGGTCCAAGCTCTTCACCCCAGCCAAGTCAAAGTCCATCACCAACACCAACTCAAACGCCGTCACCGACAGCATCACCAACCCCGAAGCCCACGCCGACGCCCTCGCCGACACCAACGCCGACTCCGGCTCCAACTTCCACGCACACGGTGACTTCCAACACGATGATTACGGGAGACTGGACTGATTACTGGAATGTCAGCCTAACAACAAGCTACGATGTCACTCTTAGCGATTCCATGACTGTCACCAGAGGAGCTCAACAATTGGGAGTATGGGCGTACGATTCGACAGACCTTGATACGCAAAGCTGGATTTGGAATGTAAACTTCATGAACAGTACTTTTGCATATTACTGGGTGAATACTGGAGCAGGCAATGGGCCTCACGGTCAATTAGCCGTCACTAACGGTGTAATCTTCGTTGAAGCAACCAGTACTCAGATAACCTTCATCAGCGGCGCCAACTCGGTTCCTGTGAGCATCGCTTTCCAAAACGTTGAACAGATACAAACACAAAATATGGGCGACGATAAAACCAGTGGCATCTTCAACGGCGGAACTTTGACCATTTCGGTACATTGAGAAAGCCTATCTGACTCTGTTAATTTTCCAAACTTTCTGATGCCTTGCCGATCTTGACCAAGATCTTCAGCACTAGCAGAAAATTGTAAGGCAAAGAGGGAAACATGCCAGCGCTAGTGCTTTTTTCTCTTTATGTATTAGACCAATTATGAGTCTTCATTTGCCCCGCTTTCGCCTCAGGTACTAAACCTCCCGAAAGTCGCGTCTGCATAATTGATTCTGGCAGAACAACTTCCCTGCGATGTGGGCATAATTCCGAGTGATTCCTGGGCTCAAAATTTGTTATAAATTTGTTTTGGCTTAATACTTAAAACTTTTGCAGTACCGTTATTCTTGCACGCAGAAAAACCAGTTCTGCCCCTCTTTGTTGATTATGCCAAATAGCCTTATCACAAAATACCCATTTAACTAACGCTGAATTTCTTTGAAGCGGGCGGCGTCAAAGATTCTACAATGCCTTAAGCCTTAAAGTTGGGTGGAAAAAGGGCATTTTTCAACACTTATTCTTGTGTAGTCCTGAGCTAAGATTGCATGAGGGATGAGAGGTATTCATAAGGTGATAGGGGAATCTCTTTAAAAAAAAAGTTGCAACGATTAAGTAAACAAAAAAATGGGGGAGATTTGATTTAGCAGTCTACGAATGATTAACTCTGAATGTGTTGCTCGCATCGCTTTGGTAGCCGCTGATGTATAGAGAAACACTTCGCTGAGTTGAACTGACAGTGACTGTTGCTGAGCCTTGCCAGACGCCGTTCACGAAAGTTACGCTCGTGGGGCTAACACTGCCGCCTCCAATACCGCTGCCAGATAGCGTTTGCGTTCCTGAGTAACTCGTCATTTTGTTTCCATTCTGATCTAATGCGGTTATGGTAACAGTGAAGGGCGTGCCGGAAGCTTGAGTGCCGATGGTGCTGAAGCTAAAGCCGCTTAGAACAGGTGTAGCAACAGTGAAAGCGCTGCTTTGTCCTGTGTGGCCGTTGCCGTCGCTTGTCGAGATCGTAATTGAGCCTGCAGCTGATAGTGTAACTGATCCTGACCAGACGCCTGCTGTAAACGCGCCAGTAGTTTGTGGGCTGATGGTTCCTGACGATGCTGTTAGAGTGCTTGTGCCTGTGTAGCTAACATAAGTGTTGCCGTTCTGGTCAACCGCCGTAACCGTTAACGTGAATACATCGCCCGCCACCTGACTGTAGCTTGACGCTGTAACTTTGAAGCCGCTGAAAGTGGCAGTGTAAATTGTGAACTGAGTCGTTGCTGAAGTGTAATCTGGGGCGGAGGCTGTGAGTGTTGGCGTCCCAACGGTTGTGTCGCTGTAGTAGACAGTTGCTGTACTTGCGAGGAGGCCTATTTGGATGCTGGTTATTTGAGTGCTGCCTGAGGAGGATGAGTAGAATTTGCCTGTGGATGAGCTTGAAGTCAGTTGAATAGTAACTGTGCTGAGCCATAATCCTGATCCACGCGATATTGTGATGGCTTGTGATATTTGCCCTGAGGGTAGCTTCTGAGCTGCGCCGGCTGAGAAAGTCAATTGGTAGTCGGCGATTGTGATTGTCGTTTTTGCCGGTGTAAAGCTTCCTGAGGAGGCTGTGAGAGTTGGTGTTCCCGCGGCTGAATCTTTGTAGTAGAAGCTTGCAGAGGTCTGACCGCTTGCAATGGTAACTGAGGAAATCTTTGTTTTACCGCCTGAATCTTGATAGAAAGCGCCTGTTGAAGATGTGGTTGTAGCCAAGGTGACTGTAACACCGCTGCTTCCAGCAGTGACTGGGTTACCGTTCGCATCTTGCAATTGAATTGTGATCACTGAAGAAACCGCGTTAGTAAGAATTGATTGGCCTGTTCCAGTTGTGTATACAAGTTGAGTTGCGGAGCCAGCAGTAACATTGAACTCGTTGCTATTTCCCGACATTCCTGTAATTGCGTCAGTCGCGGTGATAACGTCATTCGATATTGCCGTGGTGATAATCACTGTAGGAGTCCAGACACCATTTGTAAACACGCCTGAACCTATCATTTTGATCGAACCCGAAGTATCAACGAGGATAGCTGAACCTTGGTATGACAAAACAGTGTTCCCGCTTGCATCTTCAGCCGTAACAATCATGCCGAAAGCCGTGCCAGCAGTCTGAGAACCAATGTCGGTAAACACAAATCTATCAATAGATCCAAAGGTGACAGCGAACCCTAAGCTCTGACCAGTCAAGCTTGTCGCGGAATCAGTCACGGTGATAGCATCGTTGCCTGTTGCCTGAGTGACAGCCACAGAGCCAGTCCAGACGCCAGCGCTAAACGCGCCATTGCTCGTCAGGGTTCCGGTAGTGTCAGTTAACGTTGCAGGGCCAGTGTAATCAGTCTGAACATTGCCGTATGCGTCCATGGCGGTTATCTGTACGCTGAAGGCTGTGCCAGCCGTCTGCGGACTACTAATGGAGCCAAAAACGAAGCTTGCCAGAGCACCAGGATTAACCGCGAAGTCGCCGCTCTGTCCATTTATGCTTGTAGCCGTATCGGTAATGGTGATTGCATCAGTGGGCGAGGCTTCTGTTATCGTCACTTGACCGCTCCAGACACCGTCAGCGAAGGCGCCGTTGCTCGTGAGGGTTCCTGATGCATCACTCAGCGTGGCGGGACCATTATAGTCAGTTATGATGTTGCCGTCTCCGTCATAAGCGGTGATAGTTACAGAGAAAGATATGCCAGCAGTCTGCGGGGTACTCATTGAGCCAAAGACGAAGCTGCCTATACTACCAGGATTAACGGCGAATGGACTGCTTTGCCCAATCAAGCCCGCGTTTGAATCGGAGGCAGTGATGACGTCGCCTGCGTTAGTAGCGTTTGTAGTTGTGATAGTCACTTGACCAGTCCATTGGCCAGTGGTAAACGCGTCAGTAGTCACTGGAGTAATTGAATTAGTGGTATCAGTCAACGTAGCCGAACCAGTGTAGCTTGGATCGACATTATTGTATTCGTCTTCCGCGGTAACGGTTATACTGAAAGGTGTGCCAGCCGTCTGAGAACTGCTAAAACCAGAAATGACAAACTGAGAAGCAGGCGCCGAGTTAACGTTGAATGAGCTGCTTTTGCCAGAGGCTGATCCATCAGTAGCGGTGATAGTGACACCTGTACCAGCCGTCGTCACAGTGACTTTGGCGGTTCCAACTCCGCTGCTGAAACTGACTGATGATACGGTGATTGTTCCTGCCGAGTACGTAAGGGTTGGCGTTCCACTGTAACTCGTTAATGTTTTTCCATTTTGGTCATCTGCCGTGATTGATATGCTGAATGAAGTGCCTGCCGTCTGAGTATCGATTGCGCCAAAGGAAAAGCTAGTTAGGGTTGGGTTTGAAGATCCTCCTGTTCCACCCGTTCCGCCTGTTCCTCCTGTTCCGCCAGATGTTCCGCCTGAAGTTCCGCCATTTGGAGTTGATGGATGTGACGCAATGCCAGAGACTTGAGTAAATGTTCCTTCGGCGGTGACTACCTTGATTGTTATGTAATCAGTAGGGGTGTACAGGAAATCAGTGACAATTTGAACGGTTTGACCTATCTGTATCGGTATTAAATTAGGTGCCGCTGTCCCATTTGGACTCTGAGTAATCATTTTAAGTGTGCCGTTAACGTATACGCTGCCATCTTGCTTAAGATGCACTACTCCTTGACCAACATTTTGTACATAGACAGTTAAGTTGCCCGTTAAGGTGCCATTTATTGACGCAAAGCTTTGCACTCGTATTGCTTCGCTTATTTTTTGGGTGCTGGACCCCATGTAGCCCATAATCCAAGCGTAAGCGACTAATGAAGCTACGACAGCGATTGCAATGAGCAGTAAAACTGATATTATTGGCGATATAGCTTTAATAGATCTCCTAAATCTAGTTATTTTTCGCAAAAAAAGTATCTCCGTATGTTTTTGTTTTTTTTGGAGAGAGTAATCGCTAAAATGCTTCTCTCCAGTTGGTGCTAGTTAGGCTGCTGAAATATATAAAAATGGAAGGAAGATTGTTCCACAAGCAAAATAGACGCACGCTTATATTCGACGCAAAAAATCCCCAACATTCATCCATTCCTGCGTTAAGAGTTAGATGGGTGTTTGGTTTTCCGATAAGTTAAAATTCGTGGCTAGGCTAACTAGGTAACGACTAATTTTTAGGAGTTACCGCTAATGGATCTGGCGGATGTACGCATAAAAGAACATTTTGGATTAGTAACCAACGACACGAGCACCACCCAGTTCAGCTTTCTAATTAGCCCTCCGAAAAACCGTGAAACCATCGAAAAACACGACATAGTCTGCTTTAACCACCCCAAATGCGGCGAAGCTTGCCAAGTGCTGGCTGAAGTTAGGGAAATAACCAGCTACGAGGAGGTCGCAGGGTCAACCATGGGCGAACGCGTGGGCAAAATGTTGGCGGCAGCAAGAATAATCGGCTATATCGACCTGCGAGGCGACGCCAAACCCATGCGTAAGTTGCTTGCGCCGCCGAACCCTGGCAGCCGCGTCTACATGCCCTACGCATCGTTTCTTGAAGACGTTTTGAATCGAGGCTCAAACGGAGAAGCCTATGCTAAGCCGCTGTGGTTGGGAGTGACAGAAATCGTTGGTGCTTCCCAAGAGGCTGGCGACCTGCCAGTAAGCTGTTACTTGGACGCTGCTGAACTGACCAGCAAGCATACGCTTGTCTGCGCCGTGGACGGAGCGGGAAAAACTCATCTTGCCACGGTAATCGTTGAAGAAGTCGCCAACAAGACTGCTCATCCAATAGTAATCTTGGATCCAAACAGTGAATACGCCTCGGTAGGCTCGGCTTCAAAGTCAGACAAGAATTACCCGTTCATTTTTCACACTGAAATAGTCAACGCTGACGCAAAAAGCCCTTCAGACGCAATCGCCAAAAAAATCAGAAACGGGCAGGTTACCGTGGTCACTGCGGAAAGCATGTCCCTCACCGAAAAAAGCGTCAATTACGCAAATATTCTAAAAACGTTGATTGACAGCAGGCGGCAAAACACCACGCAGCCATTCCTCTTGGTGGTTGAGGACGCGGAAAATCTTCCACTTCAAGTTGTCTTGGAGGTGCTGGGTTCAAGAAATGGAATAGCAGCCATTCTAATCTCGTCCCACTCAGCCGCGCTCGGCGGTTTGGTTCTCTCTAAAATTGGTTACCAGATGGCTGGGCGAACCGTTGACGTCGAGGATTTGGCTCTTCTCAAAAGCATAACCGAGGGCAGCGACGGCCAGCTTTCAAGCTTACACGTCGGCGAATGGGTAATCAACGGCTTGAACGTTTTGCGCCCCCTGAAAGTTCACGTTAGAGACCGTTTCTCAAAGCCAAAATAAACTGTTAAGAGGCGTGAAATGCAATGGTTCAAAAGAAGACATTAGCCGCCGCGAGCGTTTTTGCAGTGGCTTGCGCCGCCTCGTTGATCATTCTGAGCCGTTTCACTAATCGTTTACACACAGCAAAACATCACTCTGAAGATTCTAAATTAGAAGACACTCGGGTTGGCTGCTAGAGGTTTTTTGTTGCTATGACGGATAGGGGCAAGAGGCAGAGTTTCCTAGGGTGGTTATGACTGTGAAAACCGTCTCCTGCGACGGTGGGTCATAAGGCGAAGGCAACGCTAGAGCTATTGATGATCCCGCGGGCACCACATTTGTAACCGTGAAGTTTGAATACGTCTGGTCTGGACCAGTACCGCAATCGACCCAGAGCATGGTAAGTTTGATATCTTCCCCGCCTTTGTCAGTCACATTGAGCTGCGTGTTGCCGTTCATCAGGCTTACGGTGAGGGGAGTGTTAATTTTCTGAACGTACATGTCGTCCATCTTCTTGGTAGCCGCATCATGCCACAGGTAGACGTTGGTGAAAAAGAACATTAGAATCATCACAAACATTATCGTGCCTATCACTTCAGCAGTTCCCTTCCGGTTTTCAAGCAGTTTCTTCAAGCTTTCTCACCTATTTTACGGGGCAGTAAACGATTCTTCAAAAGTGGAGCCTCTTAAAGTTGTTACTTTGAACTGGTAAGTCACGTTACTCTGCCAATATGGTCCTTGAACAGTAATCGGTATGTGCTGGCCGACTCGTACAGGAATATTGTAGTTAAAACTTGAGGAGCCATTCGTTGCCGCTGCGCCGTTGATGTAGATGGCGTTGACTGTGGCGTCGATTTCTCCCGAGTTGTAAACCCAAAGTGTAACCTCATTACTGTAAGCAAGCCCTGCAGCACCAAACCAAACATGCTCGATTGTCAAAGACTCGAAAACCGAGCTGCCTACCCCATTCTGGTAGTTCTGAGTGTAAACGGTGACGAAGGCGAAGACCAAACTCATGCCTACCATGACGATCATCATCATCAGGACGGTGGCTATCACAGGCGAAACGCCTTTCTTGTGTTCAACAGATTTTCCTCATGTTAGTTACACCCAACTCGGCGGGATTGCGAGGAAGAATATCAAGTACCCCGCGGCACTCAGAATTATCGCGTGTTTTAAGCCGCCAACCACTCTTCGTTCTCCAAGTTTCCCAGCCACCAGCCCGCCGGTGATCGCGGAGACCAGCATGTCCTTGTAGAAGAAGTCTTTGAGCCCACTTATGCTGCCTACTGATGCTTGACCCATTAATGCTGGAGCATTCTGCATAGGCGCGAAGAAAGATCTGATGAGCAGGATTGCTACAACCAGGAAGATGGCGAATGCCGAGTAAATAACTATGATGTACGGTTTCATCTGAGCGCTCGTTTCCTTATCCATGTCTTTCATATCCTGAATGAAACCTGACGTTTCAGTGAAAACCTTCTTTATCGTTCCTCCTGAACGGCTTGCCTCAAGAACCAGAGCGCAGAAACGGCTAACTATCGGCGAATTAATCCGCTCTTTGAAGTTGGTCAATGCTTGCTCGAAGGAGACTCCCCATGCCATTTGAACAGTCAGCTTCTTGACTTCGTCAGACAGGGGATGGTCAATCATCTTGTTCTCCACGATTTTTTCAAGCGATTTAACTAGGGTTAACCCTGTCTCCTGCGATTCCGAAATTCCACGAACAAGCAAGGGCATCTGGTCTTCTATCGCCGAAATCCACTTCTGGTTCTCATAATCCATTATCGCGGCAGGAACTATAACGCCGAAGACGGCTCCTAGGAATATTTCGTTGGCGTAGGCGATTATCGAGGCTAAATTTATTGTCGCAAGTACAATAACGATTAGGAAAACTAGAAAGGCAGAAACAGCCACGGTCATCTCTCTTGTTTTCTTTGAAATCTGGCGCATTTTCATTCACCTTGGAGGCGTCAGCGAATCAACAATCAACAGGATTACACAAACGCCTACAGGCGTTATGACGTAAACTAACAGTGTCAGTATCAACTGTGGGTTGATGTTTCCAAGCATCGTGGCGCCGCCGCCTATGAAGGACATTATCGCAAGCATGACCACAAGAGCCAGGGGAAGCGCGATTAGGAAGCTAACGTACACTTCAGCCATGCCTGCCAAGCTCTCCAAGTAGCTCTTCATGGATGAAACCCTTGCTTTCGTGTACTTCTCTGCTGCTTCCCGCAAATACGCAGCCAAGTCGCCGCCGACATGCGAAGTGGTCACGACGCCGTCAAGCAACATCCCGAACTTCCGTGATGCTGAATGCAAGGAACCCCTCTTCAAGGCTTCGTTGAGGTCTAAACCTAGCACTTCAATGTCGCCGATAATCCTGCGGGCTTCTTTCCCTAAACCAAATTCATCCCCCACATTAGCCAAGGAACGGAAAATTCGCTCAGGCGGCATTCCAGCACTTGCAAGAACAGCCATGAAGTTCGCGGTGAGCGGAAGGTTTGCGTCTATTCTTCTCGCTTTTGAAGAAATGCTGAGCGCGGGGTAGAAGTAGCAGATGCAAATTGACAAAAGAAAGACCATCAGACCGACAAAAACAGACAGGAAAACGGAGGATGATAGAAGAATTGAAAACGACAAGGCTGCAAGACCTGAAACTATCGAAGCAAACAGAGTTAAACCCATGTAAGCTTGAAACGTGATATTCATGCTTGCCTTAGCCAAGTTGATTTGTATGCCTTTAAACTCGGAGAGAATGCCCTCCGGTATGATGCTGGACATTCGCAAAGACAACGAAAGCAATTGTTTATTCGCTTTTCAACGCCTCCGCAAGAACACGTTCAGGGTTTTCAAGGTACGTTCTGATCACGTTTGAAACATCTTTGTAGTTTCGAGCGTTTGTCTTAACCATCCACTCGATGATTTTGGCTCGCCGTTGGATTTCTTCGATTGCCTCTTCAGGAGTCACCCCTGTTTTTTCAGCTATCTTTTCCAGAATGTAGCTTCTGCCCGTGAAATCGTAAGAGTCTTCAAGAGGGTTCCACTTGTAAACTTCGTTTGTCAGAATTTCTCCTGAACGAGGGTCCAAGCCTACTATTTCAGCGGTCGAAACTGTTTTTCTCTCAGGTCTGCCTGCTATCTCAACTCTTTTTTGAACAAGAATTATGTCTATTCCAGCGATGAGAGTTCTTGGAATGTTCATGGGCGCTGACTCCAGCCGGTAAACAGTAGACTCGACAGATTCAGCGTGAACCGTTGACATTCCAAGGTGACCAGTGCTGACGGCTTGGAAAAGCGTGTAGGCCTCGGCTCCCCTGATTTCACCAACAATAATGTAATCGGGCCTCTGCCGAAGAGAAGCCCTGAGCAGATCAAAAAGCGACACGTCAGCGTTCTCGGTGGAAAGACCAAAATGAGTTCTCGTCGTGGCGGCAATCCAGTTTTCATGCGGAAGGTTCAGTTCAGGAGTATCCTCAATTGAAACGACTTTCAAGTCGGGCTTAATGAACATGCTTAGACAGTTAAGCAGAGTGGTTTTGCCCGCGGCTATTCCGCCTGCCACCAGAATCGAAACACGGTTCTCCACAGCATACCAGAAGAACGCAGCCATCTCAGCCGAGAGACTCTTGAAACTGACAAGGTCTGTCACTGTGAGCGGGTCCAGCTTGAACTTTCTAATCGTGAAGGTTGAGCCTCTGCGTGTGACTTCGCTTCCATAAGTCATGTTGATTCTGCTGCCGTCAGGCAAGCTTGCATCCAGCATCGGCTGCGCTATTGAGACGTGACTTCCGCAGAGGTATGCAAGCCTCAATGCGTAAGTGTCAAGCTCTTCTGCGGTTTCAAAACGAAGATTAGTTGGGATGGATTCAAATTTTCGGTGCCAAATGTACATGGGCACGTTGACGCCGTCGCATGAGATGTCCTCGATTAGCGGGTCATGCATAAGCGCGTCTATTTTTCCGAAACCGAGATTATCCCTGACTACATAATAAAGCAGCTTCATCAGCGTCTCAGGGTTCAGCTTAAAGTGGTAACTATCCACTATCTCCTTACAATTTTCCACCAGGTATTTCCCAGCGGCTTGTTTCGATTTCAACTCTTTAGGCTGAAACTCCAGTACATCATTCAGAATCGACTTTAGGCGATCGAGATTTGCCAAGTCTTTTTTGTTGAGGACTGGCTCCTCCACGACGTAAGTTATGCTTCCTCTGACTGTGTCCCTTAAGACCTGAACGTAAGCGTAGGGAGCATTAAGCGGATAACTTTCAATTACAACCCCTTCGGCTGCGTCTTGCGTCTCAGCTTTAAGTCCTTCAAGCTCTCCGCTTTGACCTGTGGAAGAAATTGAAGGCGCTGCAGCATTATCTTCAACAACCGTACTTTCCGTTGCTGCCGCAGGCTTTTTTCGGTTGAACAGCTTTCCCATCTGTTTGTTAAATACCGTTACCATCATCCTCATTCAACGTGTTAACTAAAAAGAAAAGAAAAAAGGGCAAAAAGTTCAGAAAACTTCGATTACGCTTAAGGAGCCTGTTCCGTTATTTGGCTGTAGGTTCCGCCTGCTGTGGTTACTTTAATTGTGACTGTCTGTCCGCTTGTTAAGGCGACCGTGGATCCTGAAACAATTGTTGCGGTACTGCCGGGGGCCAACGAGGTGGGACCAGAAGCGGTTGTGTCTTGTACGCCATTGACGTAGAGACATGTTGTCGGCGTCAAGGTAACTGTGTTAGTGCCAACATTCTGCAGGTATACTGTTGCGACTTTTTCATTTGGAGATGTTCCAGAGAAAGTGATGCTTTGAATCTGCACTGCGCTGCCTGTCTGGCTTGTTTGGTATCCGATGTATCCCATGACCCAAGCGTAAACTACAAGCGAAGCTACAACGGCAATTGCGATTAGCAATAGAGTTGCAATGATGGGTGATATGCCCTTTAGGTTCTTACAAATTCTTCGAAAAATCATATAGAAAGCTCTCCTTTCTTAAGGAAACTTTCGGGCGCTAACTTAAAAATCGGTATGAAACAATCTTCCATGAAACATTGTTCCACGTAAATTCTTATAAGGCAAGAAACGAAACATTGCTATAAGAGTCAACGCTAACTTTTATCGGTCAAGAAGGAAAACCCACATCGTCGCTGCTGCTTGACTTGCGTCAATTTGCAAAGATTAAAAAAATATTCAAGAAATAGAGAGGATTGAAGCATGAAGCTTGTTAAGACGGGAATCGCTGGTCTCGATGAATTCTTAACTGGTGGTTTACCGCCCAAGATACTGCTTCTGAGCGGCGCGCCAGGTTCAGGCAACGAGGTTTTCGCTAGACAAATCGCCTACTTAAGAGCAAAAGAAGTCGGGATCACTTACTTTACCGTGAATGCCACTGCCGACAACGTGAGAGAGGACATGGCTCAGTATAACTGGGATATTTCACCGCTCGAAGCCGAAGGAAAATGGAAGTTTGAAAACCTAAGAGAAAACGGCGATCTGGTGGAAACAGTCGTCGGAGAGATGACTCAGCAGCACAGAACCGTTATTGTCGATTCACTTTCAGAGTTGCTGTTAAACAGGAAAGTCGAGAAGGGCATCGAACTGCTCACCGCAATGTCCCATCAAAACAAAGCCAGCGAGGAATACCACCTGCTCTTGTTGACTGAGGGAATGCAGGACCAGAAAGTTGAAACTGCAATGCAGCACTTCTCAGAAGGCGTAATAATCTTCAACACAGCATGGAGTACTGACACGGCGCAGAGGGACATTTTGGTGAAGAAGATGAGGGGGTCTTTTGTGCCTTCACGAAGACTGCCGTACTCAATCGGCAAAAAAGGGTTCATTATAGAAACAGCAACCAGAATAACCTAAGCCTTTGCCCAAGTGAACAGGCAAATATCCATTCAAAGCCGTTAATCACACAAGTTTTTTATTGGCGAAGATACAAACCCCCCACCCGAGGGAGTGGGGAAGTGAAGACAATTCACAACCGTTGGAACGAGCTATTTCAGGACTGCATGATAGTGATTTTTGTTTGCGGAACAATAGGCATAGCGTTAAAATTCGTAACGTTCTTCAATCAATGGGTCTACTTCCCTTCGTTTCCAAACATTCTAGACTCGGCGTTTCTCATCTCTGCAGTTTCATATCTCGCTTGGAAATCGCGCGCGCGAAAATAATCCTATTGACCAATCGACCATGCAAAAAATTCTTTGGAAAAATCAGCAGAAAACCATTAGCTTAAAGGTTTTTCAAGGCTTTTTTTGACTGAGACATGAAGAAAAACGGCGGTCACAGAAAGTTTAAGAACATCGCCAAGAATACTAGCTTGTTGATTTTCCAAGCGGTGTAGCGCTTGAAAAAAAATCTAGT
Source organism: Candidatus Bathyarchaeota archaeon (assembly GCA_963768345.1). GTDB lineage: Archaea > Thermoproteota > Bathyarchaeia > Bathyarchaeales > Bathycorpusculaceae > Bathycorpusculum. Next base: position 131,192 of record CAVYHL010000006.1, read on the forward strand.
TTTTGAGGGTCGAAGAAACCATCTGCAGGTTTTGTCAGAAATTCTCGAGTTATGCAGGTTACCTCAGGCGAAAACCTGCATCCTGCGAAACACAAATACAAGCTTTAAACTGCTTGAGAATTACCTGCTGCAGCTCCAGACTTCCGGGCTTTTAGAACTGCAGACCAAAACAAGAAAGTACATCACAACCTTGGAAGGGCAAAGATTCATTGAGACATGGCTCTACCTTAAAGCGTTGCTTTACCCGCAAGAACCACCGATGCCACAAATCAAGAAGTACACCATAAGCAGCAATCATGTAGGCGCGATAACCGCCAAAAACCCCCAAATGCTCAATTCCTTAAAAATCTAAAAGCGCATAGATTGGCTGGCAGCGTATAGTCAGAAATGCTTCGTCATGAACTTCCAGTCAACGCCGACTTCAAAACCGATCTTACCCAGCAACCTCAGAGAAGGAGCGTTCGTTTCAGCAGTGAACAAACACGCAGAATCCATCCCATAACTAAACAGTGAATTCAATGCGCGTGCCGTAAGCGCAGAAGCCAAGTTCTTACCCCGATGCTCAGGAAGCGTGGCTGCAGGACCTAAATAACCCCTTCTTGCCTTGAAAAAACCGTTATACCCCGTGTCGGGTTTAGCTACAACGACTGAAACAAGTTTCCCATGGGCTTCTGCGACATGAATCCAGCCTTCATCGAAGGGCGGGCTGACTGCCTTCCACTTTTGAATGTCACCCCCCTTGACTCTTTCCCGCGCGAAGCCTACGTTGACAAGCTGAATAAACTCGTCTTCTTCGTCTGGCCTGAGGTTTCGCAGCACGACGCCCTCGGGAACCTCGGGAACAGCAGTCAACTTCCCAAGTTTCGTGATCATGTACATCAGCCCCCCATTCGGACGATACCCACGCTGCACCCATTCTTCAGCCCTTGGGCTCCCAACGGTGACAGCGGTAAAAACCGTGCCCCTCTTCACGTACTTCTCAACTTCTCGGAGCAACATGTCCTCAACAAGTTTTCGATTCGCAGCCTCGGACAACATGAGCCATTCGATTTCTTCACCCCAGAACCCATCATGGTAAGCCGTAGACCCGATTATTCCACAGTCATCTTCAGCCATCATAACTTCCAGCTTGCGTTCTCTGACCCAAGAGAGAAGGTCCCCTTCAAAATAGTGCATGTAGAGAAGCTTCTCTTCGGCATGTGGCCCTTGAAGCAGCCTGAAAAGGGAGGGCACATCGGATTCTTGGAAACTGCGAATCTTAACGGTCATTGATGATCAGTTTCTTTGACTAAGCTTGAAACTAAATAATAAGTTTTTATGAGAATGTGGGCTAACTCCCTTCTTGATTATTTAGTCGAGTTTTCCAGTTGATAAAGTGTGTAGGAATTGCCCTTGTAAACCACTGTCGCATTCGACAAGTCATAGGTTTGATTTGCGAAACTTTGGTTTTGAGGCCCTCCACCTAAGGAAGCGCCCCCACTAGGAACACCTTGCATGCCGCCCTGTTGACCTAAGGCTCCTGGTCCCCCAAAATTGCCTGTGCCTGGCCCTGCCGTTCCTGACGAAAATCCATTGTTTGGCCCATTCTGTATGCCTCCTAGACCTTGTCCGCCTGTGAGTACGTAAACGGTGTACCCTTTTTGAAGCCAGAGACTCGAATTTGAAACCACCGGGAGATTCAAGATGTACTCAGGCCAATAAGCCATGCCTCCTCCCTCAATGAGTAGAACTGAATTCTGGGTTGAAACCAAGGTTGACATGTGTACGAGGCCCGCGTAGGATTGTTGAGAAATCGTAGGCGTCAAAGCACTGGCAGATTGAAAACCAACCACGGCGACTGGCACAATCAGGATGAACGCAGCTAAAACGAGCAGGTCCCTTCTTTTTATCTTGGCAAAAGCATAACCGATGATTATTGAAGCGGGAAGGAACTCCATGAGTTGGAACCGCCAAGCGAAATCCGATGGAATAAAGGGCAGCATTAGCAAGATACCCATAGCCGTAGCGGATGCAAGAAGAACAAACTTTCTTCTGTCGCCCCTTAAGAACTCATAGATCGATAAGACCACGCCAAGGATCAAAAAGCCATAGATCAATGGGTCTGTCACCGATGCCCCTGCAGGTGCGCCACCGCCAGCAGCTAACTGAGTCGCGGAGCCCGTAGAGGCGCTGACCATTGAGAGAAAAACTAAGCCTTTCTGGAAAGTTCCAAAAAAACTTGGCAAAAGAAGAAACCCAGCTACCGAGCAAACTATGGCGACGGCAAAGATAACGCCATATCTAAAAAACAATTTTCTTCTTTCTGAAAACAGAAGGCTTAGAACTAGGTAGAAAGTCATGAAGAGGAGAACTATCCCCTGGTCCAGAACGTGCGTAAACATTGCCAGAAGGAAAAACCCAACAGCGCCTGCAACGTTCCATTTCACCTGTTTATCCGAATCAAGAATTCTCTGAAGAAAGAACACTGAGCCGACGATGAAGAGAATGCCCAGAGAGTTTTTCATGACGTTTGAGACCATTGCGATATGCTCAGCGGACAGGGCACAGACAAGTGCTGCCGCTATCGCTGGCACCTCCGACTTAAACATGTGTTTGAACAATAAGTAAACTGCAACTGAGGCTGCGGCTGCAAAAACAGCTGAACCCACCATTACACCTACCACAGTGTTACGAACTGCTAACGTGAAGAGGGTGAAGGCATAGAAGGTTAGCGGGGGGTCTTGATATAGGATTTTGCCAGTGTGCAGAATACTGTTTACTTGAATGTAGTAAAAAGGGCCATCGATAGAGGGTATGATAAAAGTGTGAGCCATGCTCCAGTAATAGTAGAGCGCGCTAGCCTAGGAAAAGCGTAAGAACAATGACTATTGTTAGCTTTTTTGTCAAATTTTCCCCTTAATTTTTCTTAGTTTACGAAAGTTACAATCTGTTATTTAATTAAATTTCCAAGACTTTTCCAAATGTCTTCCAAAGGAAATAGTCTCAGCCCAATTTCACTTTGTGGGTTGTTGTTTATTGACAGAAAAGGGTGGTGTGGGATAGCGTGGGGCTATCCCGTTTTTGGCTTTGTTTTTGGTTGCACATTTGTTGTTTAGCTGCCGGTACTGCTTGTTGTATCGGTTGCGCTGCTGGTGGTTGTATTGTCAATTACTGTTCTTGTGATGATGACTATTTGTGTGACTTTTCCAGAGTCAAGGTCAACGTGGGCTGTTGCGTAGTCAGAGGTTCCGTCTTGCAATGTAACTATCGCGGTGGTTGCTTGCGTGGTGATTGTTCCGTCGCCGTTGATGACGCTTTGAATCACTGGGTTGATTGATGTCACGTTATAGCCTTCTGAGAGCAGGGTCTGTATGTTAGTGTCATTATCTAGCACTGCGGTTACGTTTGCGATGTAATCTGAACTGACTTCGATGTTGTTCATGCCTCCCATGAATCCTCCCGAGCACCCTCTTGGACCCATTGATCCGCCAAATCCCTGGCCAAATGCATTCATATCGCCCATTCCCCATGGCTGTGGGCTGGTTGCGTTATTCTCTGAAGTTGTGGAGGTTGCAGAGGTTGTGCTTGATGATGTGGTCGAGTTTGTATCAGTCGCATGTGCTGTCACTATAAATCCACCGATGATTGCGGCGCAGGCTGTTATTAGCAGCAGAGTCAACGCCAAGGTTTTTCGTTCTATTTTTTTCGCCTCCTTTTTTCCTTGAAAAGGACACCTGTCAAAACGTTTATTAAACAATTTTTCAACATCTCAACCACGTCTATTCTAACTAAATTCCAACAAACCCCCAAATACAGCAACAATTAAGTCCAAAGCACTGCACAGTTGACCGAGTTGCCGCTTTAACTGCGAATGTGTTCCGCAAAAATAATGCATCGTCACGTTTCAACTATGATTTAATTCTGGTGCAGACGGCAAAGAAAAAATGGAGTAACTTGCCTGTGGTTTAGGGGCATAGGGCTGGCGCTTGCCCACAGAAAACTGGTCTCCGATCTTAACGCGAATGCGTCTAACTTCCATTAAGAGTGAAATCCGCCTATTCAAGGCTGATATACAGCAGGGCGCACAACACTACAAACTCAAACAAGTCCGGCACGAACGCAAATGGCCCTAAACCCTCCTGATGGTAACCAAAGAGCCAAATCACCAGTGGACTGGACGTTAAAGTCTTGACAAGAAACGCCGCTGAGAAAATTAGCAAACCAAATGTGAACTTAGAACGCGTTTTGCGGAACACATCGGCGTTTGTGATCAAAAGGAAAACTAGAAGTGCAACATTAAGAGAGGAAATCACAGCTTCTGCCGCATAAAATACCTCAAGATCACCAGGAAGGCCTTGAGAAGGCGGCTGATTGGCATGAGAAGGAGACGGCGGTGGCAACGGGCTAAAAGGGCTAAATGGCTTAATAAACGCGTATGAAGCCCAAACGGCTGTGCCTATAGCCACAATTATCAAAATAGCCAGTAATAAAACGATTTTCAAATTTTTGTACATATGTTTCTCCATTTTCTTTCTTCTCCTTTTTCTACTTTTTCCACATTCTCTTCCTAATGTCCTCAAACACAGCGTAATTGTCCTCTAATGCTGGCGACAGGAAGTATGTAACTCCATATCCTCCAGATCCCCCGCTGCAGTGATCATGTGGTTCCTTTCGAGCAGTTCGACATGATGCCGTATAGTCTTGTAATCGACGTTTAGAGTGGCTGCGAGCTGGTTTGCGTTTTGCGGGGTCTCCTTCAGAATCTCGATCAATTTGGCACGCATCGGGCCGCCTCTTGATCCTGCAATTAACCATCCGAGCAGATATTTTAATTGGCGGACATTGACAGCCATCGAGGACAGCCCTTGATGGAAGGAAGTATTGGTGGGTCTTAATTTAAGCAATTCCCCAAAAGGAAACAGGAATCCAACCCATCAAGTTTGGTACACGTTGTAAATCGAAGACTTGATCAAAAACGAACAAGGGCTTGGTTTTTTCATTTTTGAAGGGTTTGAATAGAGCACTAAATCTTCGGGGAAATCTATAGAATAATACCTACGCTTCAAAAATTAAACTTGTTGAAAAAATCAGTGGAAGTTCTTACAATGCAATTGAAGAAGATGATAATAATGATGAAGATGAAGAATGGCGGGACGAACCTGATAACCCTGAAGGCGAGCCGTAAGAAGCTGATTTTTACTAAAATTTTTTTTAACATTTCATTAAGGCACAGAAATGGATGCGGTGAAGCTATTTAGAAAGCGCAAATAGAGTTTAGTCAAAAAACTTTAACTAACTCAGTCAAGAAACCTTTACGAGAACCCTTTTATCGAGTCAATACGTTTGTTATATCAGTGGTTAAAGCTATGAAGAAGTCATTCCTTGCCGTATTCTTGATAGCCGTTATGATTAGCGGATCAGCTTTTGTCGGTACTATGTATTCAGGCACGGCTCAAAGCGGTACAAACATCAATGGCTCAATAAACAATAACACAACATGGACGCAGGCAAACAGCCCATACACCCTAACTGGAAACGTATTTGTAAATAACGGAGTAAATTTGACAATTGATGCGGGGGTTGCTGTGAATCTTGGTAGCTACAACATACTGGTTAATGGCATATTACAAGCATGGGGGAACTACGGCAATCCAGTTACTTTTAACGGGGGGCAAATCACATTTGCAGAAAACAGCACCGGCTGGAATCCGTCAACAGGTAGCGGTTCCATAATTGTCTTATCAGTTCTAAGTTCGAGCATGACACTATATGATTCAGCATTGATTTCAGACAACATTATCACTGGCGGCGTCAGCGTTGAAGGAGACGCCATGGTTTCGAATAATACAATTATGGGTCAAGGAATCTCTGTTGTGGGAAGCGCAACCGTTTCTTACAATACAATATCAGGTTGCTCAATAGGGATTAGTTTACCCAACACCAGCATTAATCCTCCCTTGCTGATGGGAAATTTGATAGTTAACAATACGGAAGGAATTCAAATTGTAGATGAGGCAAGTAACGGCGAACAATCATACAATCCAGTAATTCAAAACAATACCATCACAAATAATACTGTAGGAATTTCGCTCATTGAGCAATCGCCTTCGATGATCTCGCCAATAATTATGTCCAACAATATCTATTCAAACACCAACTATAACATCAATTCAGGAGTTTCATATAACATAAATGCTGCTTACAATTGGTGGGGAACAACAAACACCCAAATAATCAATCAAACGATTTATGATTTCAAAGATAATTCCACCTCAGGGACAGTTAGTTTCGTTCCCTTCTTGGACGCACCAAATCATTTTGCACCAACTTACATTGAATCTTCAGCTGGAGCTGGCGGTTCCATCAGCCCAAGTGGGTATATTAGCGTTAATTATGGTGGCAGTCAAACTTTCAATATAACACCGACTACTGGTTATAGCATCCTTGATGTTTTGGTTAACGGGACTTCTGTTGGCGCTGTTAGCTCTTATACTGTCCAAAACATTCAGGGAGCAACTACCATCTCAGCGACGTTTGCACCTAACGGGACGCCCACCCCAAATCCAACTGCACCTCCAATAACAACACCAACTCCAACACCTACATCAGCCTACCCTTCAATAACATTGAATCCTTCCATGGGTCCAGCAGGCACAGAAGTCACCTACACCGGCAATGGGTTCGTTGTGGACGCGAATATCTACCTTAACGGTCAATTAGTGACTACTGTACAAGCGCCATCAGGATCCATTAGCGGGACGTTGCAAATTCCAGCGACTGCGACACCAGGCACCTACACGATACAAGCCACCGATGCGGCGAATCAACAGGCAACAGCCGACTTCTTAGTGACGGGTTCTGGTTCCTCTTCTCCCACGCCATCACCAACACCAACCCCGACTCCAGCTTCTACCAAATCACCCACGCCATCACCAACACCAGCACCAAAACTGCCATCCCCGAACTTATCATTCTATTGCATAAGTTCTACGACAACTTCTGGGTTTAACGTTCAAATTCAGGGTTCATTGACATATGATGGAGTAGGCTTGTCTGGTGCTGGAATACAGCTTTCTGACAGTGTCACAGGCGGAGCCACTTGGCAAGATTTAGCATATGTAAACACAGGTGACAATGGAAGTTTCTCTGTTGTGTGGTTGCCTTCTGCTTCAGGTAACGACGTCATTAAAGCCACGTGGTCGGGCAATTACGCCTACTCAGGTGTAAGCGCGGTAGTCAACTTTGCGGTAGCACCTTTCGACAATCAAGGTCAAAATGTCTTCTCTGTTACTTCAAATTCAACGCTTACAAGCTTAACGTTTGACTCGACAACAAACGAGTTAAGCTTCAGCGTCTCGGGACCTTCAGGAACAACAGGGCTAACAAAAGTTTGCATTCCACAATCACTTATCCCTGACATTTCGAAACTTAATGTCATGTTAGACGGCGCATCAATTAATTATACTTCGGTTTCGCAGGGCAATGTTTGGCTATTAACTTTTACATATCATCACAGCAGCCACACAATTGTCATAGCACTTGGGTCATCAACATCTAAAGTTCCCGAATTCCCGTCGTTTGCAATCTTGTCGCTGTTCCTCATGTTAACAGTCTCCCTTTCAGTTGCGCTGACACTAAGAAACCGCAAGAAAGACCAAGCTCAAAAAGAGCTTCTTTTGAGAATTTAGTGGTGGGGCTGCCCGTCCCCAAACCCAAAAGGGTCCCCTCGCTTAAACTTCAAGAATTTTATTCTTTTCCTAAGTCTAATGGCAAAGTAAGTCCGCCGAGATTTGAATCCGGGTTCGACACCGTGCGGCTCAATATCTTACACCAAAATAGACTGCGTCCGCACATACATTTTTTTCTCGTCTATCGATCATTCTCGGCGCGCTGCCTCACGCTAGGTATCTTATATTTGGAAAATGTATCATTGGAAATTACAGGGATAAAAAATGAAAAGAAAGCGCACACAATGGCAGAAATTAACAAACCCAATCGAATCAGCAAAATGCTGGCGAGCGATTCTTAGCTAAGATAGATAATTTAATTATTATAATGCGCTAGTGAAGAAGACCGAAAGGTGAATGTTTGATGACTACTGCCTTTGCTTATGGAAAAAAGATTTGCAGCGTGGCATTAACCTTCAATTCTCTTCTTACCGTTGTTTCCGTGTTGGGCGTTTTGGAGGGCTTCTATTCAGCAAGGTATTACTGGAAACCTTATCCGCCGTATCTTATTAATGGCTCCTTCTTTTGGCTCGCGGTTTTGGCTGCAATGCTCAACATCTATTTTGTCGTGAGGATGGGTATGGTGAAAACAGGGAGGTTGTGGTTTCATCATTATATTTATGGGATTGTCCTGTTCGTCTTAGCATGTGCCTTGCTTTTGTTGTTTGGTTCCATTTCCTTTTTTGGCATATTTGTTGGCAACGGATATAGCTTTGGAGTTAATGTTGGGCGTTTCTTTGTTTTGGGTGGTTTAACTTTGTTTATTGACGATTTTGCTGACATTTCGAAAAGATTGACGTTTGTTCTGAGACTTGTTCGGTCGAAGGTTTATAGAATTCGAGGACCGATTAGCATTGTTCAGGTCGTTTTAGGTTTTATGTCATTGTACATTTTTTTGTGCGTTATCTTCTCAACTTCACTGAGGCAGGGAAGTAACTCAACTGGTAATTTTGTTTTAGCTGGAACGTTGTTGGTGACGAGTCTCGCTTCTCTGGAAAGTGTTTACAAGAAAATGAGTGGCGTTCAGCGTGCAAAGAAGTAATACGCGTACACCATGGGGTGCGGAACCGACGAAAATCGCCATAAAAGTAGGTTGCATACCCAAACGGCTTCAAAACCATCCAATAATCGAACCGTGGTGGGGCTGCCCGTCCCTGAACCCATTTGAGTTCAAAACCTAATTTCAGCTCGTCGAAAGACGCCTGCTGACTTTGGAGAAGCGATCTTAATAGAATAGTAAACTTCCAAGCGTTTCTAAAGGACTTAGGTAATTTGCGATGGATCGGTTTCAAGTGTTGCCATGGGCGTCATTTGTGACCATGCCGCTCGATACCATTACGCGCTCTCGATTTTGACCTGAGCGCCCGCTCCTTTCTTGCGTTCCACATTCTTGCGAATTGCATGCGCCAATTCACAGTAAACCGCCTCTGGAGAACCACTCTTGTTGATGTAGTAATCTGCGCCCAGGTTTAATGCTTTAATCGCCACTTCTTCTTTGCCTCTGCCCGTGAAAATGATAAAGGCAATGTTATTTTTTTGGTTCCTGAGTTCTTTCAAAAAATCTAAACCGTTTTTCAGAGGCATGTCGTAATCGCAGACAACAGCATCATAAGCTTGCGTTTTCATTTTGCAGGAAGCTTCATCAGCCGAGGTTGCCGTGTCGATCTCAAATTTGTTTTCTAACTCCAAAATCGTCTTCGAAACTTGCAGAAAAGAAAAATCATCATCCACATGGAGGATTCTTATTCTCTTTGCAGGGCTTGCTTTAACTTCCGATTCCACTGCTTTCATGGAACGAGTCTGTATCCTGTTTTTCATGTCCTGTTTGATACGTTTGAATTTGCGCGCGGGTTCTTCCATTGAGGCCATCTTTCTTGAGAAACTTAAAGATGAATGTGCAATTAATATTTACCGTGTGATACAAAGTCATGTTTTTTGGGCGTTTTATGAAACAAATATCATAGAAAAATGCTGGTTCTTTGAATTTTTTCGATATTCTATTGAAACAAAGTGAGGGTGAAAATGCAATATTTTTTAAGTAACTTATCGAGAAGTATAAGTAATTGTGAGGTATCACTTTGTCAGTTGTTTTGGATGAATTGGACAAGAAGATTCTTCATGAAATTTGTAGCGGAATTTGTTCTTATGATGATTTGGCTAAGACCCTAAATGTGACTAGGGGAACGGTGTACAGAAGAATAGACCGGCTTGAAAAAAACAAGGTCATCGAAAAGAAAATTATGGCAATACCAAACTTTAAGGTCCTTAATCCCTCCGCTATCATCTTGGGCATGGAGGTAGCTTACGATGACACTGAAAAAGTCATTGAAGCTCTCAAGCAATTACCGCATATTAAGCTTCTTTGGAAATGCTACGGCGTTCATAATCTGATTGCAATTATGGCTTGCGACAAGGGTAGTGAGGGAGAAACGATAACTGATTTGCGCCAGCTTCTCTCGAAGCTTGAAATTAGTGCGGTCCATATATCGGTTGGCTTTGAGTGGGATAAAGTGGATATTACACCATATTGAAGAACTCTGGTTGTGGGTATGAGGTTCCTAATTGAATATGTTTATCGGGTAGTCATAGACCTGCGCCAGACTTGTTAAGTGAAAGCTTTTAAGCGTATGCAATTAAGAATTTCTTAGGGTGATAAGAAATGTCTAGTGAAATTGAGAAAATTAAGAAGAAGATTGAAGAGCTTGAAGCGACTGTTAAGAAACATACTTCTGCAGCGGAGCATGCGGATAAGAAAAGGCTAGACGACTTCGAGGCTCGATTGAAAGTCTTAGAGGAAAAAGCCAAAAAGAAACTTTAGCTCTCTTAAGGCAGCTTACTTTCTACCTCTCAAGTCCCTTTTTTCTTGTATGCAATTTACGAAAATCCAACACAGCCTTCTGTTGTCTCATGTTGAGTCACATATACTTAAAAGTAAAGTTGACCCACTCCTATAATTAAAGTTAGAATGGAGTTAACTGGAATGATCTCAATCCTTGAGTTGGCTATAGGCGTCGTTGTTGGCACCTTCATTACAGTCCTGATTGAAGAGGCTATCAACTCCCTTATTAGGCATGCAGCAAAGGCGGCTGGAACGAGCCCCACCGTAATCCGTGATATCGGAGTTGCAATGCGAGTAATAGCGATTCTTATAATCATCTCAGTAATTCTCTCATTAACGGGTCTAGCATCGGAGTTCACAGCCCTTACCATATCTGGAATCGGCGCACTTGCCGTTTCGCTCGCGTTACAGACCACTCTCTCCAACATCATCTCAGGGTTTCTCCTCTTAATTGACGGAGTAATTCACCTGAACGACACAGTGGAGTATGGCAGCGTTAAAGGTAAGGTCGTGCGCCTCGCTATGAGAAACACGTGGATCAAGATGGATTCGGGCAAGATTGCCGTCATCAGCAATTCTCAGCTCGCGAGCGGTCCGCTCATCAACCATTCTGCCACAGAACGTTTATCAAGAAAATACGCAATCGAATAGACGCGACGCTGCCAAAAAATGTGTCCTAATTAACATATCCCAACCGTGCTGCGTCGGAAAATTAGGCCTATGGTAGGTTGCTCGGTTTTCCTTTGTCCCAGTAGTAAAGGAAAAGGTCCCTTGCCCAGTTTACGAACGTTTGGTCTTTACCATGGAAGGTAGCGTAGTCCATTCTTCCTTCGATTGAAGGCAAACATATGGCAGCTTCTTTTTCTGTGCAAACTACTGTTATTGGGGCGTCGGTGAGAGTTCTGAGTTCAACATGTGGCGCTTCTCCAGGAACATGATTGAAGTTGGGAAGCCTGCTTTCGCAACCCATGAACCTGAATTTGACTCCTTTGGAGATTGGGTCCGTCATCGCTGGACCTAATGGTTCTAAGAGCTTTTCGCCCATCGCCCACGCATACTTCTCGGCTTCGCTAAACATGTGACATGCTCTGTTCATGTTCTCAATTGTGTCCATGTTCAGTGTGCTCTTCGAAAGTTCGGCTATCCTATTAACAAACTGGTATGGAAGTCGCCAAACGTCATGATTTACAAAGTACTCTTTATGCTCGAAGGTAAATTCGAGTGATTGAAGAAGCTGCAGAGTCAGTTTACCGTAGTTTGTAATTGCATATGTTCCATCAGGCAGCCTATGAATTATGAGGGCTTCGGTTAAGTGTTGAAGTTGTCTGAAGGCTTCGGTGGCTGTTAGCTCCAGTTTTCCGCCTAATTCGTTATTTTTGAGATTTTCTTCTTTTAGCTCGCGTATTATGGCGAGTCTGCTTTCACTTGCAAGGTCATAAAACAATTTTTCTATTCCTTTGCCTTTTTCCATGCTCCGTCACCGATGTTAACGGCAACACACTGCTGTATACCAGTACACACGCTCATCAAATAAAACTAATGGGTATTAACGACCTAATTGCATTCTGAAGGAAATAAAAATGCTGAATGAAAAAAAACCGACGGGAAAAGAACGTTCCTTCTCCATTGAACTAAAATCAAAAACCAATCTCAAGAACATAACTCTGAACAATAACATCCAGGAAAATGCCATTGTCGAGGGAACAATAGGCGAACTTGAACACGCCGGATTTGTCGAGGACATGGTTTTGGAAGTTGTGGGTGGAAAAGGCGTTTTGAGAATTGACATTAGTGAAAACGAAATCAAAAGAAAAGGAGCGAATGCTCCAGCTAATAAAATAGAAAAGGAGGCGAACTAACTAATGGAAAGAATGTTGGTTGTAGTTTTTGAAAACGAACTAAAAGCGTATGACGGATCCAAAGAGCTAGCGGCACTTGATTCTGAAGGGAGCATTTCTGTTCACGCCGAAGCAGTAATAAAGAAAAATGATGACGGTACGGTCACCATAAAGCAGAAAGGAGACGAATTTCCGATTCATATAGTTGGCGGAACGGCAGTCGGTGCTTTGATCGGACTTCTGGGAGGACCAATCGGATTGGCTGTCGGTGCCGTGGCTGGGACTTTTGCCGGAGGCGTCTGGGACATAAACCGGGCTGGAGTCAACGTTGATTTCCTAAATGAGGTGTCGGCCAAACTTACACCTGGCAAATGGGCAATAGTTTCAGAAATCAGCGAGGACTGGGTAACTCCGGTCGACACCAGAATGGAAGCGCTTGGAGGCACAGTCTTTCGCACCACGCGAAGGAGAGTTGAACACGAAGAATATGCCAAGGACGTGGCAGCCATCAAAGCAGAAATTGCCCAGCTGAAGGCAGAGCAAGCCAAGTCGCGGGCAGACCAAAAGGCCAAGCTGCAGGCTAAGATTGATAACTTGAATAAGAAGCTAGGGGCTAAGTTAGAGCAAGCTAAGCAGAGATCGGAACAGCAGGAAAAGGAAGCCAAAGCTAAAGTGAAGGCTCTGGAAAAGAAAGCGGCAAAGGCGAAGGGTGAAGTAAAGGCGAAAATTGAAGCAAGGATCGCCGAAATCAAAGAGACAGAGAAAAAATCCCAAGAAGGAATTGACAAATGGTGGAACGGGGAAGAGCTTACTTGAATTTGTTGAAGCAGCCGGGTTGGCTCCGAGCATTAGAGGTAGTAACTGGCTTGTTGGCCATGGTGTTCGGAGCTACAGTGCTTATCTTTCCAAAATTGGGAGTAACAACTCTTGTCGTCTTGCTCTCGATCGGTCTTATCTTCGTCGGTATCAGGTCAATCTCCCTTGTGGGTCACAAGCGGGTCTCCAAGGGTCTTAGGGCATTAAGCGCGATAGCGGGAATCATCTCTCTGATACTTGCGCTGCTGGTCTTGCTTTTCCCAGGATATGGGGTTCTGACACTGATGTTATTTGTCTCGTTTGGCCTAATGGTGTACGGAGTCGGCAGAATATTCATAGCCTACGCGCTAAAAGAGACAGTCGGCTGGCTCAGAGGAACAATCGTGGCTGTAGGCGTGGTAGACGTCGTCCTATCAGTCCTAGTACTAGCTCTGTCCAGCCTCGCATTGCTTACGCTCGCAGTTATCCTCTCGGTGGTGTTACTAGTGAGTGGGGCTGAGATGATTGTCTCTGGGGCGATTGGCCGAACATGGCTCGGAGATCTTGTGAAAGCGGCAGAGGATGAAATGGATGGGAAATTATGAGAAATATGAAATGCGCTCGACTCAGGACAACCCAAGTCACACATACGCTTACACACGTAACTAATGATATGGAGGTGAAAAAGTTTGACTGATATGGTAGTACTTGCTTTTGATAGTGAAGGTGGTGCAGATATGGGAAGGGAGAAGCTGGTAGAACTGAACGATGAATACGTGCTTAACCTCGTTGATGCCGTTGAAGTTGTCAGACACACGGATGGCAAGATCAAGATAAAGAATATTCGCAACCTAACCGGCATCGGAGCAATGGGCGGAGCTTTCTGGGGAACACTTTTCGGTCTTCTGTTCTTCGTGCCAGCACTCGGATTTGCCGTCGGAGCCGTCTCAGGCGCCATCGCAGGCCATTTTGCACACTTCGGCGTCAGCAAAGATTATTTGCAGCAAATAGAAACCTCAGTAACGCCGGGGACCTCAGCCCTTGCAATCCTAGCCGCAAACGTTACCGTTGACAAGGTAGTTCAGGCGCTCAGCCCACTTCATCCAAAAGTTATCCGCAGTTCACTATCAACTGAACAAGAAGCAAAACTCAACGAAGCCTTCGGCACAATCATGAAGTAACATGATCGTAGAAAATCTGAAGCCCCAAGAAAACAAGCTTCTTGAGTCCACCCTTTCTTTGAAGTTAAACCTGATAAGATATCGATGTTGGAGAGATCCTCATGTGGACACGAGTTTCAAGCCAAACTAAAATGATCAATACGTATATTCAGAAAGTATATCTCTGGATGTTCATAGGGTTAATAATAACCAGCATTACTGCGTACTTTGTCTCGCAAGATCCAGACCTGTACAACGTGATTTTGGGTAATGATGTTGTTTTTTATGGGTTATTAATCGCACAGTTTCTAGCTATCGTCAGCATAGTTGCTTTTATAAAGAGAATACCGGATAATCTTGCGGAAATTACATTTGGATTATACTGCTTTCTCACGGGGCTTACCCTTTCAGTAATTTTTTTGGCTTTTTCAATAACCTCCATCGCTTATGTAGTTTTAATTACCGCCGCTATGTTCGGCTTTATGAGTCTTTACGGTTACGTGACAAAAACAGATCTTACTTCAGTAGGGAGCATCTTAACAATGTGTTTATTTGGGATTATTCTAGCATTAATCGTTAATTTATTTTTAATGAATTCGGTTCTTGACATGATACTTAGTATTTTGGGCGTCCTCGTTTTTTCAGGTCTCACAGCATATGATACGCAAAACATCAAGAACACTTTGATGTATAGTGATGGAGATCTTATAAAGAAAGAAATACTGGGTGCCCTCAATCTCTACTTGGATTTCGTGAATCTCTTCTTGGATCTGATCAAATTATTAGGGAAAAGAAGAGAAGACTAATCTTTTCTCAAGAAGAAACAGGTTATTTAAAAGCACACTTCTCTCTGTGCCTTCTTATGAGCCAACTTTGTAAACAAAAAAATGCTATTATTAAGAAGAAAAAGTCACGTCATTTGAGGCAAAAAACGAAAAAAGCGAAATAAAGATTCTCCAGTAGAGGTTCCTTACATTTTCGCCAAGGTACTTAAACCCGAAACGGTTCAAAACTTTTGGTGGGGCTGCCCGGATTTGAACCGGAGTCTATAGAGCCCAAGTCTACAAGCCTAACCATGCAAGTGGACAGTCAGGGTAATTTCTGAAAACCCGCCTGCCTAAAGTGATTATCAAAAGTGAATGCTTCGGTGATTAAAAGGTCTCTCATTGAGGCGAAACTTGTGCAGTCAGTGAAACTCCATGCATCGCTTGCTTTCTTGAACATATCTAATGCTTCTTCGAATATGTTTTCACTTATCCAAAAGATGCGTATGCTTTTGCTTCTCCTTATCTTGTCAATAAAATTTAGGGCAACAAGAAGCCCTTTTTTGGATTGCAGAAGAGTCAGGGTTTCATCGAGTACATAGTCAGTTGTGATAAGTATGCCGTGCTTTCCAGAGGCTATTTCGACTAGGAATTTTTGCGCACTTTGATGGTTGATTTCATCTTCCGCTTCTATGGCAAACCATGCGCTTGAATCAACAAAAATCATGAGGTTCACTGTATAGATATTTGTCATGGTCTTCTGAAATGTTCTCCTGTTTTCCCGTCCGTTTTGCACTCGGGGGTTCAGTGAATATAGGGTCATGTGGGTCTACACAGCCTTCCACAGTGTTTCTGATCGATTGCCTGAGAACCTCTTTGATTGTCTTGGAGTTTTTCTTGGCGTATTCCTCTAGAAGTTTATGTTCGGCTTCAGTCAAAGTTGTTTGAACAACACGCATGTTACATCACGCATTCTATATGAAGAATGAAACTTTAAAACATTGCTATCCATTCTGCTAAAACCAATACAATAACCAATAACGGAAACATCGAAAATAGAACTGGTGGGGCTGCCCGGATTTGAACCGGAGTCTATAGAGCCCAAGTCTACAAGCCTAGACCAAGCTAGCCGACAGCCCCTTGCATTTTGCTGAGTAAGGTTTTTTCTGGAGCCAACTGGGCCTCATTCTTTGCTTGAGCCAGTTGACGCCTTATTGCCTTTTCAGTAGGCAGAGAGATAGGTTGTGTTTTTAATAAAGTTTTCAGAGACTCGATGCGTTGAGGATGATGCAAACAGCCAAAGCCGAACCAAAAAACAGGTATAAACGGATTGATACCTGTTTTTCCCATGAATTCCTTGTCTTCTTCGCTGAAAAGACAGAACTGTTTCAGCTTGACTTGGGCTCTGAACCAAAAAAGCAACCCAAAATAAGCCCTGATAGGAAACAGCCTACCGAGGGAGGGGTCTAGTATTTACATCAAAATTCCATTGTAAAAATGGTTCACATTGGCGAATCTATAGGGTCCAATTTTTGTTGATAGAACTCCAACACAAAAATGGTTCCAACCCCAAATCGGCACCATAACCACCCAAAATCAAAGCTAAAAGTTTATATTTCCGTTGACTTTTTGCTTATTTCCGATTAAACAAAAATAAGTTTTACAATGAAGGGTGTAACATATGGCGTATTTAACAACAACCGGTTCAGGACAGCCAGTCCTCATACTTAAAGAAGGAACAACACGCAGCAGGGGCAAAGAAGCCCAAAGAAACAACATCATGGCAGCACGAGTCATAGGCGAAGTCCTCAAGACAACCCTCGGACCAAGAGGCATGGACAAGATGCTCATCGACTCGCTGGGCGACATCACAATCACAAACGACGGCGCAGCCATACTCAAAGAAATCGACGTCGAACACCCAGCCGCAAAAATGATGGTTGAAATCGCAAAGACACAGGACGACATGGTCGGAGACGGAACAACCACCGCAGTAGTCCTCGCAAGCGAACTGCTCCGCAAAGCCGAAGAACTCCTCGACCAGAACATCCACCCCACAATCCTGGTCAGCGGCTACCGAAAAGCCAGCCAGAAAGCCATCGAAGTCATAAACAAAACAGCCACGCCGCTGGACGTCAACGACAAAGACACACTGCTCAAAGTCTCGTTGACAAGCATGAGCAGCAAAGCCGTGGGCAGCGCACGCGAACACCTCGCTGAGATAAGCATAGAAGCCGTCAAGCAGATAGCCGAAAAACGCGGAGACAAAGCCATCGCAGACATCGACAACATCCAACTCGTCAAGAAAACGGGCAAAAGCCTCCTTGAAACCCAGCTTATCCGCGGCATAATCATCGACAAGGAAGTCGTCAACCCGGGAATGCCTAAAAGCAGGGAAAACGCGAAAATCGCCCTGTTGGACGCGGCGCTTGAAATCGAGAAAACCGAGATCAGCGCGGAAATCCGCATCAAAGACCCGTCACAGATGAAAGCCTTCCTCGACCAGGAGAACAACATGATGCAGAGGATGGTCACGAAAATCAAGGGTTCAGGCGCAGACGTAGTGTTCTGCCAGAAAGGCATCGACGACATGGTCCAGCACTTCCTATCCAAAGAAGGCATAATGGCGGCGCGGCGCGTGAAAGAATCCGACATGGAGAAACTCGCACGGGCAACAGGCGCAAGAATAATCAGCGACCTCGACGACCTCAAACCAGCAGACCTCGGTTTGGCGGGCCTCGTGGAGGAACGCAAGATCGGCGACGACAAGATGATCTTCGTCGAGAAATGCAAGGACCCGCACAGCGTAGCCATACTCATCCGCGCAGGCTTAGAACGGCTCGTGGACGAGGCGGAAAGAGCGATGATCGACTCTTTATCAGTGGTTTCGGACGTTATCGAGAACAGCAAGATCGTGCCAGGCGGCGGCGCAGTCGAAATCGAGATAGCCAAGGAACTGCGCAAGTACGCGACGAAAGTCGGCGGAAGAGAACAGCTCGCCGTTGAAGCGTTCGCGGATGCGGTTGAAGTGATCCCACGCACACTCGCAGAGAACGCGGGTCTTGAACCCATAGACATCCTCGTCGAGCTAAGGTCAAGACACGACGCAGCAGACGGCAAGAACATAGGCATAAACGTTTTCACGGGCAAACTGCAGGACAGCATCGCATGCGGAGTAATCGAGCCGATCGTGGTCAAGGAGCAAGCCATCAAGTCAGCAGCCGAATCAGCAGCCATGATACTGCGCATAGACGACGTCATAACAGCCAAATCACCAAAGGGTGCACCACCAGGCCCAGGCGGACCCGGCGGCCCTGAAGGCGAAGAATAAACCAACCCCCAACAATTTTTCTTTAATTTTCAAGCCTCACAGCATTATCAACCGCAGCTTTTTGGGGAAAACCAAATCAAAACCTATTAGTTCAGCTTGCCCAATTCAATTAGTGGAGTTTTGGCAGGTTCTTTTGGTGACGCAAGATTGATTGAGGAAAATCGAAAAATCGACGTCTTAATCATCGGCGGTGGACCAGCCGGCTTAACGGCGGCGATCTACGCTGCATGGCTCGGAATGTTGACCGTTGTCTTGGAAGCAGGCATCGTCGGCGGAGAGCCTGGTTGGCGCCTAATATCGAGAATTTTCCAGGCTTCGAGTTCGGAGTCAAGGGCAGCGAGCTGGTTGAAAAGATGCGTCTGCAAGCCCTGCGTTTCCACGCGCAGATCCGGGATGCTGAAGAGGTCATTGGGTTAGACTTGAAGGGCGAACTCAAGCGTGTTGTCTCGCGCAGGCAAACCTATGAGGCTTCGGCTTTGATTATTGCAACTGGGACGCAGAGGAGGAAGCTGCTGGTTGCGGGTGAAACCGATTTTGTGGGGCGTGGAGTCAGCTACTGTGTTACCTGTGACGGGCCGCTTTTCAGGAACGCAACCGTGGCGGTGGTGGGCAACGGGGAGGAGGCGGCGATGGACGCGCTGTTCATGGCTGACTTGGCAGGTCAGGTTCTGCTGATCAGCGAGCAGCAGGAACTCAACTTTGAAGGCGCCTTGATGGATAGGCTCAGAAGCAAGCCGAACGTTGAAGTCATCAAGGGGCAGGTTGAAAGGATCGTCGGCGACCAGGTTGTTAAGACGGTGAGGATACTGGAGTTTGGGTCAAGACGCGAGGTGGAAAGGGACGTCAAGGGCGTTTTTGTTTCTCTGGGAGGCGTTCCCATGACGGCTGTCGTGAAAAACGCTGGCGTAGCCACTGACAGAACCGGCTGCTTAACTGTTGATCGGCAGCAGAAAACAAGCGTCGAAGGCGTGTTTGCCGCTGGAGATTGCACTTGCGGGGGATGCAGGTGGTTACGGCGGCTGGGGAAGGCGCGATGGCTGCGATGCGTGCTTCAGCCTACGTCAGAAAAGTCAACGGGTAGTTGCGGCGGCGTTTTCGGGAACTGGGATTTCGCCGTGTGGTTTGAGGCGGACACGAATGAGAACGCGGTGCATTTTGTCGGTGAGAAAATCCGCTCCATCGAAGGCGTGATTGAAACCATAACTATGCCGGCGACAGCCATCAAAGAGTACCCCATGAACATGTAGAGGCACCCTCCGCTCCTTTTTTCTCTTTTTTTGTGTAGAGCATTTTTGTGTTGGAATCCCGTCAACAAAAAATAGACCCCTCTCTCATTGAGGTCAGCTTTCGGAGACATTTTTATGTTGAAATTTTAATGTAAATACTAGACCCCCTCCCTCGGTAGGCTGGTTTCTGTCAGGGCGTTTTTTGGGTTGCTTTCTTGGTTTAGGGCTTAAATCGAGTTGATTCGTTTTTTGTTTTCCAACGCCTTAGGCTGGGTGTTTGCTGGTTTTTCAGGTATAAATCCGTTGATACCTGTTTTTTGGCTTGGCGTTTTCTTGATTGCAGGGCTGTTTTGCTTGGCTGCATGACGGCGGGGCTTGCTCGGTTAATGTTTGGGGTACGTCCAAGGTCTATCTATATAATTTGCATTATACAAGTTTGAATTATACAGCGGCGGCGACCGCTCTTATTCGTGAACAGAAAGAAAAAGCTTGCATAAGGAAAACATGCTTTTGTTTAGCCCAAGATGTATTGAAGACCTCGTGGCTTAACTTTGGGCCGCGGGTTGAAGATCATCTTCGTCGTCTTCATGCCTCAGCTTATCAAGTAACATATTCACTTTTTCCGCCGTCTCCGAGTCATCTGAACCTATCATGTCCCAAATTGAGTTTATTGGCTTCAGAAGCAAGCCCTGCTTCTTCTCCACGACAAGAAAAGCCTTGCCGTCTTCTATCTTGTACTTCCTGCGCAGCCAAAGAGGGATTCTAACGTTACCCCTTTTTGCCACCATAATCCGGTTTTTTCTCATCCTAATCTCTCCTAGTTTTCTTATCACGCAAACTGAATAGTTGCTGTGTTTTCAGATCCATGCTGTTTGGATTTCTTTGATTTGCTTGTAATGTGGGTCGTCTGTGATGCATACCGCCTTAAGTGCGAGCGCTGTGGCAGCTATCATACTGTCGCCCATTGGTAGCCGATATTTGTGTTTCAATTCGGCGGAAATCCATGCGATCTTCTCATCGACTGGAACAATTTTAAATCCTGACCGTATGTGAGCCAATTTAGTTTTTGCCGTCTGTCTACCCTCGCGTGACAGGGCAAGATTGTATATTTCGTGAACCACAACTGCCGAAACGTAGCTTTCTTTTGCTTTGAGTGCCCTTAATTTCTTTAGTAGCGCCTCATCTTTAGAGTAATAAGCGTCGGCGAAAAATCTTGTGTCGTAGACCGCTTTATTCATCTTCCTCTCTCATCTTATCAAGTTCTTTTTTCACTTCTTCAGGTGTTCCGTATTGTGAATAAGCGCCGAGCTTATCCCAGAAGGATTCTATGCGTTTTAGGAGAATGCCTTCTTTTGTGTCGATTACTGCGAGTTTTGTGCCTTCTTCTATCTTGTATTTTTTGCGGAGCTTCACAGGAATGGTTGTCTGACCCTTCTTTGTGACGACAACTTCAGCTTCCGCCACTTGACTTCCTACAACTTCAGTTTCCAACTTCTAACGCCGTATTACTTTTACGGCGTATTACTTTTAAGCGTTGCGGAAAAAGTTTCCAAGTCGCCTTTGAGGTTTTGCAAAGGCTTTTTAGCGTAAACCGCCCCTTTAGCATCAGTGACCCGTATGAGCCTGCAAGAAGCCAACGATTTCATAATCCAAAAGAAAATCCTCTCAGCCCACGTACACTACGACTTTTTGGACCTGCAAGGCAACAAGCTGGGCGAAGCCGACGAAAACCTCATCCAAATCCCGCCCAAATTCCAAGTCAAAGACACCCACGACATCGAACTCATGCACCTGCAAGGCAAAACCCTCTCCCTGCACCACGAATTCACGCTTTTCAGCCCAAGCGGCGAAACGCTGGGAACCATAAAAAAGAAAGTTGCAACGTTCGGACACCAGGAATACTGGGTGGAAAAAGACGGGCAAGAGTTCATGCGCATCTACGGAAACTTCACAAGCCACGAGTACCAGATGGAAACTGCTGGGCTAACCGTCGCCGCTGTGCATAGGAAATGGGTGTCGCTGCGAGACCAAATGGGAGTGTCAATAACAGGCAACATCGACCACCTAATAGCTATTGGCGCGGTTATCGTGATAGAACACGTAGAAGTAACAGAAAGACAATCTTCCTCAAGCAACTTTAACATTAGATTTTAAAGTTCTGCAAACTTCTTGAGGGTAGGCTACAGGTAGTATTAGACGGCAAAACTCCAAGCGAAGCATGCGGAATAACCATTGAAGGCGAAAACAAGTGGCTAACCCTAATACAAAATGCCAGTAAAGTAAAAGACCTCAGCTAAAACTATTGCACTTTACTATAGAGATATCCCTTTGGACTTATTTTAAACTTTATTTTAGTTATTTCCTCTTGCTTATACTTTGTTGATGCACCAACGATGAACATTTTTATTCCAATACCAGCCTTCCATTGATTGACAACTGCAACTTCAAAATCAATAGTATCTCGTAACTGTAATCCTTCGGCTAATCCTTTTTGAATACTGATACATGCGGAACGAACAAAGGCTTCTAATTCTTCATTATCAGACAATTTTTTCACCTCATCATTTCCATATACAGCAAGAAGTTTTAAGTTTTTGCATGAGATAGCAGACGAATAATAACCGATTTTATCAATGAACCCTAAAATAACCGAGAACTTGACAGAACCGAAAATAGCAACCCTTAAGAGTTAGAATTGCAAAAACAAGCGACTTATTTTTTACGTATGTTGCATTGGAGTACTTTGGGGCAGATTAGGCATTCGTCTTGTGTCAGCATGGTTTCTCCTGGCATGTGGAGTAGGCTGCTGTAGTGGGCGCATTTGGCTGGGCTGTCAAACACGGTTGGGTACTCGGTTGGCTTGACTTCGATGATCTTGTTCTTCTCGGTTATCAGAGTCAGCTTGGACATGCAGTAGGGGCAGGCGAAATGGGTTTGCCGCGGGATCGTGGAGGCGTCGGTTATGACGGTCGGCTTGTCGAATACCTTTTCGCATCCTTTGTAGGGGCATTTGAGTTTTTGCTCGTGGTGCCCATGGAAAAGCTGCATGTCATTAGCCTCCCATGTTTATCTAACATCAGGTATAGTAATATTTAATAAACTTTTTCACGGAATACCCAGCCAAAAACCAGAGTACAACACAAATACAACACCAAGCATGCAATGGGAAAAATAGCCAACTGTTCAGGTGAAAAAAGATATTTAGCACAATTAGCTAATTATATGAGCTGAAACATGCAATACATCCATCTTTTCCTAAAAGTTATGAACAAATCTCAAACACCCTTATATCCTATTGACGCCTAATTAATATCAAAAAAGAATGGTGAAAAAATGGAAAAGACATCTGCAAAGAAAACGGTCAGAGAAGAAATCCTGTACTTTCCACACGTATAGGTGACCAAATATGATCTTTGAAAGTTTTCCGTTCTTTGTCCTCTGCACGGCCTCGCTAACAGCGGCATTCATTTACTATAACATCAAGTACCGAAAATTCATTCGCGAAAATCGAGCCTGAACCGCTCCAGTTGAAACTAAAATAAAAGGAGATGACCCATCAAAAAACGTTAACAGGTAAACCGATGCGAACACCCATTTGCTGCATATCCCCTCAAGTTTCTTGCTGCATACTCATTTTCAGGGCAAAATAGAAGGCAACTTTTCGCTCTAGCAGCCCCTCGCTTTTTGGCGCGGAATCAAAAAAATGGTTATTTACAATTCATAAACCTTATGAATAAATTTCAACTATCCTATTATCAACCCCAAACAAATCGTTTTTCAAAAGTTGGTTAAAAAAAATGAAGAAAACAACACTCCCCACAAAAAGGAAGCACTCGACAAGAGAAATCATCTTCTTCCCACATGTGTAGAAAAAGCCCTTCAAGCAGCAACCCGCCATTCACGCCGATTGCAGCTAACTCAATATCGCTTGATCAATTCTCGTTTTCCGTGGCACAATGCCTTGCAAGAAGGAAAAATGGTTGCATGCTTAGGCAGAGGCTATTGCGTATTTTTCTTCCGAATAGTTGGCTGAAAGGTCAACGGATAAAACTGACTCCACCGTGACGAGAATCAAGTTTCCAATTGCTGATAAGTTGGTTTGCGAATTTGCAAGCTGATAGAAATCTGAAAAATGATGAGGCAGCAACAAAAGAAGGCTTTCAGCAGTTTTCTTTGTGGGCACCGTTGCTACTGAAAATGCCTTTTTATTCCACTCCTCTATTTCGTGATCAGCAATCCCGATGGTTGACCTCGACAATGCATAGACGTACGCTTTTTCTGTCCAAGAGTCCAAGTTTACCATCTCAGACGGTATCTCAATCTGATTTATCGGTTGTTTCTCGTAGTCCTTTGGGTAGACTGTTTTGATAAGTACGCCATTTTTCAAATTGTGTTTTATTAGGGCTTTGCCTTGCGCTATTAATCGGTTGACACTTCCATCTACTTTTCCGTTTGTGCAATCGAGATTCTGGGCAATTTCTGAAATCATGATGCCTGGTTTGTTTAGAATTTGTTTAAGGACTAAAGCATCAGTTGATTGCCCTTTTTCATGCATCACGACTGGGGCTCCTGAAAGTTGCTTATTCAAATCAACCACCTGTAGAATTAATGTTAAAAGTTGCTAATAAGCGTTTAGAAGCTTCCAAACGATTATCAAATTAACACAAAAAAGCCATAAGCTTACGCCATGACCAAAGTAGTGCTCATAAGCCCCACAGCTTACAGGTGGCTACAACGACACAAATTCATCTCAGAAGAAGTCATAATAGGCGTGATCCTAAATTGCCCAACAAGAGAGCGCAAGTACATAGATGATTTCAGGTTCCAAGTCACTTTTAAAAGAAGAAAAAACGGAAAATTCGTAAACATCACACTATGGGTGCATGAAAGAGAGAACACATTTTACATCGGCAAAATGCATTCAGAAAAAGCGTAACGTAAAAAGATTTTTTTGTCTTTAATTAAAGGCTTATTGGAATTGGTGGAGCCTCGAGCGGGCTTTGATTCCGCGGCCTGCTGCTTACGAGGCACTTGACAGATATCCTTATTACTTGTAAACATTATTTATTAATTGTTTACAGATGGTTGCTATGGAAACAGAAGTCTTGTCTGTTAGAGTGAAGAAAAGCCTGAAAGATGAAGCTGAAAGGATGGGTGTCGACATAAAAGCTGCCGTAGAAGAGCTCCTCGAGCAACTGGTAGCCGAGAAAAAAGCCAAAGCGCAGAAGCGTGCGGAAGAACTCCGTCAGTCGATGAAGGGCGTCACGGTGGAGGAGTGGGTAAGAGACGTCAAAGAAACAAGGCACGAAATGTAAATACCTTCTAGACACGTCTTCACTGTACCCTATTTTGCTTTCTGGAAAAGGCGTCAATCTGGATCAGTGTGCAGTGAGTTCCCTGACGGAGTATGAGTTGGGAAACGTGCTCTGGAAAGAAGCAAAAACCAAAAGAATCGACTTCAATGCTGCTGCAAGAACCTTTTCAGACGCATTATCTGAACTGAAAAAGATCGGCATCGACGGCATAGGTGAAGTCCTGAAAATAGCTGTAGAGAGGAACCTTACATTCTACGATGCATCATACGTGTTCATTGCCGAAAAGGAAGACTTGAAGCTGGTCACGGAAGACGCGGAACTACTCAAGAAATGTAAGTCGGCTCTAAGAACGAAAGATGTCGAGGATATTCAAATCGTCTGATTTGGAGTGGGTGGAGCCTCGAGCGGGCTTTGGCGTTTGAGAGTTAAATCCGTTTCTTGTTTTAGACACAACTTCTGCTCCCTAAGCCAGACATGAAGTTTTGATTAATAAACACTCCATGTAGAATAAAAACCCCAACCGACGGGCAAAGAGTATTTTTAAGCTCTTTTTTTACGGGCGGTGCCCTTTTTTTATAAACTTTAGTTATCCTAAAAAAGTTTATAAACCCAAAAAAGTTTAGAATCTCCAAGCATTTCAGAGTTTTTTGGGCGAGGCTCTAGTTGTTTAATGGTGGAGCCTCGAGCGGGCTTTGATCCCGCGGCCTGCTGCTTACGAGGCAGCCGCTCTACCAGTCTGAGCCATCGAGGCGCACAGCTTATGCGTGCTAAACAGTGAAACCCAAGTTTTTAAATGTTTTATCGCTGAAAACCATGTTGAAAGGCATTGTTTCATGTGGATTAGTGAGCCCGTAAAAGCATGTTGAAGAATGTTGAATCATATTTGGCGCCTAATAGAAGCATCTAGTAGACCGAGGGGTTGACGTTGCACGCACATGTTTCTCAAGCGGGTAAGCGTCAATCTTAAAAAGCTTAAGCACCCTTATCTTGATTATAGTTTTGTTTGATTCTGCGGTGGGTAACGACAAGATGGGAAGTAACCGAGAAGGCAAGAGCACGGACCTAGGTGAACGGAGAATAATTGACATCATCGCCCGCCACCTGGAACCCATGCCTAACCTGCCCGTCCCCTTCGGAGACGATGTATCCGCCGTCAGTTTGGACCAGAAACAGGTCGCCGTGCTCAAGACTGACATGCTTGTAGGCAAAACCGATGTGCCGCCGAACATGAGCTTGTGGCAAGCCGCTCGGAAAGCCGTGGTGATGAACATCAGTGACTTCGCATCCAAGGGCGTTCAGCCCATAGCCGCGCTTGTGGCGCTCGGGTTGCCCGGAGGCTTCATGCAGAAGGACATTGAAGAAATCGCGCGAGGCTTAAACGCGGGGCGCGAGGGAGTACGGCGCTTACATCATCGGCGGCGACACGGGCGAAGCGTCAGACCTCACGATTTCAATCAGCCTCTTCGGAGTAGCCGAGAAAACAAGCCTGATGCTTCGCAGCGGAGCCAAGCCGGGCGACGTGTTGGCGGTCACAGGGTTCTTCGGCAAACCAGCCGCTGGGCTTCGCTTGCTGATGGCCAACTGCTCAGCGTCGCCTCATCTGCGCGACATCCTGTCAGGTGCGGTTTGCATGCCTAACGCTCGGCTGAAAGAGGGTTTAGCCCTTAGCCATTCATGCGCGGCGTCGGCTTCCATCGATTCAAGCGACGGCTTGGCGTGGAGCCTTCACGAAATCGCGAAGATGAGCAACGTCGGCTTCGTCGTCAACACCCTTCCAGTCGCCGAGGAGGTTAAACGGTTCGCGGAATTCAACAATCTTGACCCCCGTGAGCTGGCGCTTTACGGCGGGGAAGAGTACGAGTTGGTCGTGACAGTCAAGTCTAACAGGTGGGTTGAAGCCGGAGCCGCGGTTGAAGCCGCTGGGGGAAGCCTGCTGCCCATCGGGAAAGTCACGAGAGACACTCAGCTTCTTCTGGACGTTGACGGGCAGAAACATCCTGTTGAGGCTCGAGGCTGGGAGCATTTCAAGAGTAAGATTTAACCCTGCTGTCCAGCAGATAATTGATTATTGTGATGCATGAAGCCGCCAGGTAAGGCTGTTTGCCCAAGCTGATTTTCTCGCCGAACCTAAGCGCGAACCTCTCCACGTTCCTGGGCAACCCAACATGGTCGCCGAGGACAAAAACAGCGTCATCAGCCAACTCAAGGTCAGCCACGTTTTTTCCGCCCTCTTCCAGAACGTACACCGGGCGAGTTTGAGCTTCAGACCTGAGCAGGGCTTCAAAACTTGTCTTATCAACGCTCACGCCTGGGTGCGATTTGCCCGCGATTGCTTTTTTTAGGATCTGCTGCCACGTGTCCACGTCTGTTCGCACGTCATACAGCTTGCTTCCGTCAATTTTTATGTGCAATGGAGGCTTGGGCGGGCCATTCAAGACTGCGTGGAAGGTTACGTCTCTGCGTATGCCGTGGGACAGGAAGAGGCTGGCGACTATGCACTCGTAAGCTATGTCTAAACGTCCAGCGTCATGCAGGTTCTGAAACTGCACGTCGGTTTTCCCCAGACGCGAGAACAGGATGAATTGTCTTGGCACAGGGCTCACATTTTAGTGCTATGCAAACCAGCTTTAAAGCACTTCCCGCCCAAGCAAAACCACGCCCCACGTTTTTCAAAGAATCAGATGGAGCAGGACAAGGATGTTGTTGGTCACTACGATGGCAAGGGCCAACACGACGCCGAAATATGCGATTTTGAGTGTTCGCATCGCAACCTTGAACGAGGCGGAATTCCTGTCAGACGTTCGCATGAGAGTTTTCTGTGCCGAGACGAAAATCAAGCCGACAGCAACAGTCACTGCCAATTTTACGAACACGAAAGCTGGAAGGTCAGAGGTCACCAGCCCTGAAAGCACGGGGTTAAGCTCACGCGTTTGGAAGAACAGGACTCCTATTACCGTGGTTAAGCAGTCCATGGAGCCCATGAAGATCAAGAATAAGCTACTTGAAACTGTTTGGCTACTCTGCAAAACGGGTTTTTCTCCTTTCCAGCAAAGAAACTCGGCTGCAAAGCTTTCAAGTAAGGCTCTGGCGAAGGTCAACGTTGCCAAAATCAGTTATTCGCAGTTGCAAGCTTGGAACGCCCTTGCAGCTTTCGGTATATTAATGATGAATGCGTTTTTATGTGTTCACTGCTTCGAGTGACACAATAGGAGAGAATGGATAACTTGAAAACTTTACAAGCCTAAGCCTTAATGACGGCTAAATTAGAATCCTCTTGATTATCCACGCGTGGCTGGCACCTTTATCCATGAACACGCTTATGTTGTTTTCCCCGATCCTTATGAAGAGCACTTTGAGGCTTCCACCCTCAACCAGAACGCTTTCAACCTGAGCCACGCTCAATTGTTTTGCAATCTCCAAGCTGGACTCGCACAGTTGATAAGAAAACATGGCGTACTGGCTTACCTTTTCAAGTTCAGATAAGTCTACGATGGCTGAAGTGCTGCCTCTCAGAATGTAACCTACCACGCCCTTAAGCTTGCGTATCTCGGCAAGACTCGCACCCAAGCCTGCAAAAACAGAATCCTCACCGATAGCTGATGCAATGGCAGCCACGTCTGTCAACACGGCTTCGGCTTGGTTGGCGTTTGCGTCCTGGGTCAACGTCTCTTCTCCTTCGCTTCAGGGATTACTGGTTTAACCATCACAAGTTTGCCTTCGCCCGTACGCAGGATCTGCAGGATCCTTTCAGGAATCTGGATGATACCTTTGGCGTTGCTCTCGGCTTCTTTAATCGGCTTGAACCTGCATATGACGGCTTTGCCCTCCAAGGTCTCAACGTTCACCTGCGTGATTTCCTTGTCACCGTAGAGGTCCCTCCACTTTGCGACCACGTCACCGTCAACGTGCACGGTGTCAGAAGCGACCAGCAAACCGCTGATTTTCTCAACCATAAACTGGTTCACAGGCGGCTTCGGAAAAACCGTTTCAGAGGAAGCTGCTGGCGTTGGCTCTTCAGGCGGCGGAACCACCTCTTCCTTAAACTCAGGCTTCGCAGGGTCCGCTGGCTGGTTGTTAGGCAACGCGGGATTAATTTGGTTCAGAAGTTTGATGACGGTGGGCACGACGATGTAGGTTAACGCCTTAACCATTTTTTCATCTGCCACGCGGGAAGAAACAGTCGCGACGTAATGGTCGTTTGCAGACGCCATGTTGAGTTGGCTGCCAACGCCTTGGATGCAAAGGGTTTCCAAGCGGCCTATGA
Organism: Candidatus Bathyarchaeota archaeon; assembly: GCA_963768345.1. Lineage (GTDB taxonomy): Archaea > Thermoproteota > Bathyarchaeia > Bathyarchaeales > Bathycorpusculaceae > Bathycorpusculum. The sequence continues at coordinate 160,430 of CAVYHL010000006.1, forward strand.
CTTCCGACTGGTCAACTAACTCATCGTACGCAACGGCTACTCTTTTAGCTCGATCCTCAGTGAGGACGACTTCGGAACTCGCTAAAATTTCCCCGTTCTTCCTGAACACGACGGCTCTCGTCAGCTCTGGGTTTATGTTCTTGAATTCACCTATGACTGCCTGCAACGCGGTAGAAGAGGCTTGGGTCACTATCCACTCCGCCAGCCCATCAGATTACGTTATCTTGAAAAGAATCCGCTGTGGAATCCCCTCGTCTTCCAGCACAAGGTACTTGAGCCCCTCGGTGTCGCCGAGCTGGTCCAGCCACTTTAACGCTTCACGAACCTTCTGCAGGACCAGGAGTCGCTCCTGATAGCTGCGCACGACCGCTTCTATGGCGGTTAACTCGTGGAACGCGTTGGCGTCTAAGATGATGTTCAGAGTCCCGACTGTGATTTCGCTCGGGTTCTCCGTGCTGGCTTTCTTGCCAGCCAACTTCATCACGACCTCGCGGACCTTCTTTGACTTCTCCGCTAACGTGCGGATTTCGTCCAGTCGGCGCAGGTACTCGCCCAGCACGCTTTTGGTTTCGGACAGGTCCTTGTCTAAGGCGTCGGCTATTGCCTGTGCGGAATTGTACTCTTGTATTTGTGTTACCATGTTTGTGCCTCCCAAAGTGAAACTAAAGAGAAAGGAAAAAAGTGGTAATGCAACTTCACCGTACCCCAGAACATTCCAAAGTGTAAAGATTGAGGAAACTATTTGCTTATGGTCCAGTGTATGAAGCTTGGGTTGTTAGTGTGTTGCCTTTGGCGGTCATCAATTTTATCGTGTACTGCGCGGTAACACTGAATGGTGTACCAGTTGAAGTGGTGATTGTTACGTCGGTTGTATTGCCTTTGCCGATTGACACTGCCTTAGCAATATTCCAGCTAACTCCATCTACTGTTCCAGAGTTTATGGTTACTGTTGACGAACCTGTGTTCTGTACGGTGCAGGTAACGCTTCCTCCTGTTCCGGCGGTGGCATAATTAGCTAAAACAGTGTTTGTGATTGACGCTTGCTCCGCGTTTCCCATGAACCCGATTGTTAAGGCTCCCATCCATGCGGCTACGACGACGCTGACAGCAACGGTCACGGCGATGAGTATGATTGTGGCGATTACGGGGCTTAGTGCTTTTGCATTTTTCCTAAATTTCCTGTAGTTCAATTTGTTTCATTACCCTCCTTTGGGTTTCTGGAATATACGTTCCGACCATAAGTTAATAAATATTATGACTTAATACATAATATTTTAGATGTGTAGAACGCATCTACACTAACCACGTCAGCAAAGATGCACTCGCAAGTCTGATTGGCTCAGACTTTCAGCTGCTGCTTGAGAAACATAAAGAGCGGAAAACAAGAAACTTGCGGAATCTATGGCTTAAGGGCCGAGTTCATCGAAAAATCCGAGAAGAAGCTTCGCCATTTTTTCGCCGAGTTCAGTCTTTATGTAGTATTTCTTGAGCGGGTCGATGCGTTCGCTCTTGGCTAAACCCAACGATTCGATCTCGATCATCCTTGCCCTGAACGTGCCGTCGCTGAGCGTCAGTTTGTTCTTCCGCATGAAGTCCTTTGCCTCTTTCCATTTGCCGCGGCTCGCGTAGAGCAGTAGCAGGCAGTCGATGGCGTGGTCTTTTTCGAGCATGGTTTTGATTGCGGACAGTTTAGGGTCAGTTAGGATGTGCTTGATCTTCTCGTCTTCATTCTTCGCCATTTTTTTTAAACACCTTTTGTCCTTTCATCTTTTGTTGAATCATGAGTTGGCGTCGCATGCTTTTAAAGCATATTGCGAATCGTGAAACATATCTGCAGACGCCTTCCTTCCGAAATCAACTAAGGCGCTTCTTGCTTATAAATTGTACCAAGCGGGTGGAAACGTGATTGAGGTTAAACATTCGGCTTAGAAATGGAATTGAAATCAATAAAGCCTTATGGTTTTTGGGGCTTGCAGGCTGGCGTTCGGGACGGCTTGTTTTTTCGCTCGTTTGGCGTCTTTTGGGGGCTGCTTTGGGGGAACAAAAGACTTAACAGCGCTAAACTTAACTAATAAGCCTGCAAATCAATCTTCGGAGGAGGCGTGAAAGGTGGCTGCCAACACTGAATACGAAGTTCCAACGTGGAATCAAGTGTACGAGATGCTGCTGGACCAAGCGCAGAAAATCCGCGGCGACGGCTACAAACCCGACATAATCGTAGGCATCGCGCGCGGCGGGCTGGTGCCGTCACGCATCCTGGCTGACCTTCTGGAAACGCGTGACTTCGCGATAATCACGATCGAGTACTACACGGGCATCAACGCGAAGAGCAGGGAGCCCATCCTGAAGCAGTGCCTGCACACGCAGTTGACGGGCAAGAGGGTCCTGCTGGTCGACGACGTGTCCGACGGCGGCAGAAGCCTGCAGCTTGCCAAGAAGCATCTTGAGGAGCAGAGCGCCAAGGAGATCAAGATAGCCACCATCTACTGCAAGCCCGGCACCATCACGCCGCCTGACTATTTTGCAAAGCAGACGAGCCACTGGATTGTTTTTCCGTGGGAAGCCCGAGAAACCATGACGAAGATAACGCAGAAAACCGAGGGCAAACGTGAAGTGGGCAGAGAAATCACGAACCTTGTAAGAGCAGGCTTGCCCAAGCAGCTGGCTGAGAAACTGCTCAAGAACGGCGACGGGAACCCGTGATGCTGCATCGCATGAGGGAGCACGGCAGGTACGCGGAGATAACTGGGTTCAAGAACGCAAAGTTCCATGACGCCGAAGCCTTCTTGAAAGCGTACCGAAAGGAAAACCATCACGGCGTTGAACTGCAGTTTTTTGACGCGGGCTTAATCGCGACGGGCGAGCACCTGTACTTCGCCGTCCTCAACGCGCTGCAAGCCTTCCACAATAAAACGAACATCTCCAAAAGCTTAGCCGTGGAGACGATGCTCTACGCTTCCGCGCAGCGTCAGATACAGAAAGCCATCCGACTCTGCGGCATCAAACCCCAAACCGCAGCCATGGCGGTCGTCATCATCGGCGAAAACCCGGCTGAAATCAAGCCTGCGCTGGAGGCTGTCAAGGCGTGCGTCGGCGCGGAAACCGATGAAGCCGTGCTGGAGATGACTGGGGATAAGCTTGAGAGTATCAAGGAAGCCTTCCAAATAAAAGCCCAGGAGATTGAGGCGGTGATGAAGGGCGGCGACGTTGACGCGGCGGTTGTCAGCCTCGTTGTTGAACGCGTAGCCCTCTTGGCGACCCAGCTTTGAACCTACAGCATCTTCTCCTTCAAGACAGACAGGATGTCGCTTGGTTTAAGCAGTGAGACGCCTGTCAGGGCGCCGAGAACCTCGATGAGCAGGATGCGGTCGGGATGTTCCATGTCGGCTTTGCGCTTTATTTCTGAAGCGGCTGCCTCAACGATGTCTTTCGAGTGCAGGGTGGTGAAGCGTTTTTCAACCGTGACACGGAAAGACTCCCCTTCGCCGATCCTAACCGCCAACTCCATGGTTACCCGCCTAATCTCGTCAAGGTCGGTCGGTACAACTCGCTCGATGGGCAGGATTCTCAGGGCGTAGCGGAACTCGTAGGGGCGTTCCTTTAGGATAGCTCGGAATTTTTCTATGACTTCGAACGGGTTCAAGGCGGTTTTGGCGACGATGAGCCCCCTGATCTTAGTCTTGCTCGTCTGCGCCTCCGCATCGCCCAACTCTTCCTTAAGCAGGTAGTACAACTCGTTGCACATCGGGCGTTCGTTACCCCGTGAAGTCGTCGCAACAAGGTTAAAGTCGCTGATCATGACGGTTCTCTCAGAAGGGAAAGATGCAGAATGGTTATTTGTGCTTTTACCCTTGCAACGAAAATAAATCGTTAAAGCCAGCCTTCTGCTGATCTTTGCGGTTGCGAGGTGAAAATTATTGTATCAACAACAACATCAACAACAACAAACTGGGCGGGAAGACACGCGCGCTGGTTTGTCCCTAAATTGAAAAGCTTATTTTGATAGAGGGGTCTCGTAATCAAATAAGCGTCCAAGCTTAGGAGGCGAGTCCTAGCAGGACAAGATAAACAAAGTGTTTTCAAAAAGAACCATATAGAGAGGGATAGCAGTTGGAAACGTTCAACTATGAGTGTGTTGATGATCGACCATAGGGGTCAAACAAGCCAGCATCCAGGATCTGAGGATAGAATGTTGCCAGTTTCTTCGTAGGCTCTGCCTCGGCATCCAGTGCAAGTATCCCTATGAGAGCATATTCCACACGCGCCCTCTAGGAGGCTTCTTGATCGAAGCTTCGATAGTATCGGCGACTCGTCCCAAATACTAATTATGCTTTTCTCCCTGACATTGCCGAGCTTTATCTGTAGAAGCATACATGGTATTACGTCACCATTTGGAAGTATAGTGACATAGCCATTCGGCATCCCAGCAGCGCATCCCCGCTGATAATAGGGGATTCTTTGCAGTAAATGAGCTGGGAAATGTTTAGGCTGAATTATTCTCTCCTTTAGAACTAAAGTGTACATGGGGCAACCTGGGACTCTAATTACGATTGGGCAGTCCGTTTGGGCTTCAGCCAGCCACTCCATAACATTTTTCCTTTCGATTCTATTCAAGACTTCTTCCGGGCAATTTGCCTTAACTCTTGAAACCTGCACAAGGTCAAAAAACTCGGCGGCGCTCGCTCCGCTTTCAACTGCTAACTTCAGCATGTCTGGAATTTCGGGTAAGGACTGTTTTCTTATGCCCATGCCAAACTGGAAAGATAGACCCGCTTTTTTACACGCTTCGACTCCTTGCATTGTTTTTTGGAAGGCTCCTTCAACACCTCGAAATGAGTCGTGAGTCTCTGGTTTGGCGCCATCGATAGCGATCTGCACCATTTTGATGCCGCAGTTTTTCATTTTGTTAGCCATTTCAACATCAACAAGAACGCCGTTACTTCCCACTACCGTTCTCATGCCCTTCTCTGCTGCGTATTTGGCAATCTCGAAGAAATCGTCCCTGCAAAGAGGTTCACCTCCATCAAAAATCAAAAGCCGTATGCCCCATTTCGCGAGGTCATCTAGGAGTCCTTTTGCCTCTACAGTAGAGAGTTCGTCAGGCGCCTGCGTATCATTGGAGTCACTGTAGCAGTGCTTACATTTGAGATTACATTTCCTCGTGATTGCGTATGAGACTAAAAAAGGAGGCGCTATCATAGGCTCCTTCTACGCCCTCTGTATATTTATTCTTTGCCAAATGGGCAAGAGCAGTTTTAAAGACGCTTACTATCTAGCTGACGGTACTGACCTCGACGTTACGCTCAATGGATATATCCTCTTGTCAAATCTGCAACTTGGCATTCTTGCAAAAAAACAATCAGTGTGGTACGTTCAAAGATTGTGGGCATGATGCACTCAGCGGAACCACTGTATAAAACTATAATAGGTGAAAAGGGCTAAAATACACTGACCCTTTATGAAAGCTATCGTTGTGCTCGTTATGCATGGTGTGCCACCGAATAATTTCCCTGAACATGACATGGCCGAATTGTTTAGCTTGCAGGCTCGACTGAAACGCGCCACTAAGGTGGAGCGATTGGCGCTTGAACGTCGTCATCTAGAGCTAGACGCTAAGATGCGCGCGTGGCCGCGCACAGCCCAAAATGATCCCTTCTATGTTGGGTCGCAGGAGTTGGCAGCCAACTTAAGCAGGGTCACTGGGTGTGAGGTGATCGTGGGATTCAACGAGTTTTGCGCTCCCAGTCTGGACGATGCACTTAACCAATCCATAGCCAAGGGAGCCGAGAAAGTCATTGTTATCACACCGATGATGACGCGTGGGGGTGAGCACTCCGAAGTGGACATACCTGCTGCAGTACAAACAGTGCAAGCAAAGCACCCTGAAACGCCGATTCTGTATGTGTGGCCCTTCAGGGTCTCTGAGGTTGCGAATTTTTTAGCCGCACAAATAGCCAAAGTCATTTGATACGGAAATCTCTTCTAAAAATAAGCTTTTTATTTTAGGAACAAGTCAGCGCGTGCAACGTCTACCCCCCGGTCCACTAGATGAGCCTAATAGGCGCCAAATATGAAACAACATGTTTCAACATAGAATTTGCCGCGCGGTATTGCATGTTGAATTGATGCTTTTCAACATGAAAAACAACGGAAAACTGCTTGAAACCGAAGAATTTCAGCGTAGTTTGGGTCAGTGATATTTGACGATTTCTCACAGCGCAGGCTCGAAGCCGTCGCCTCACATCATCCCGCCATCTAAATGGTTCTGGAGAAATTTATCTATTTTGATGGCGAATGGAAATGGAAAGGTTGTGGGCTCGGTTTTACGTTAGTTGGTTTACGAAGTCTTGGGCTCGCGTGGCGAGGTTTTCGTTTTGCCCGATTTTCACCATTACGGCGTTTGAAAGGGTGCCGGTGCTTGAGAGCGCTGAAACCGAGTTTTTCATCATGGTTATCTCGCTGGGGGTTGTCGCGAAGCCGCCGCTGCCGAAGACACCGACCTTGGCGCCTTGGTCGGGTTTGAGGTTGTTCAGGCAGGCTTTGACTGAAGCGGTAAGTGAGCCGCCGTAGACTGGCCCGCCGACGACTATGATTTTGTAACCCGTCGTGTGGGCTGCGGCTGAGCTTTTTATGCCCGCAAGAGTAACGGTGTAACCGCTTGATTGCAGGTCAGCTGCCACTTTATCTGCGACGCCTTTGGCTGCCCCTGACAATCCTGGGTCGTAAATGACGATGGCTTTCCCGAGTGAGGTTCCTGTCGGTGTGAGGGTTTTGGCTCCAGTCGCGGTGTAGGCTGCGACATCGAGGAACACTATTGATCCTAATATAACGGCTATGACTATGATTACAGCTAGTACTGTGAGTGCTATTTTGGTTCTTTTTCTCATTCTGACACCGTTTTTTCTTATCTAGCTTGGTATATAAAGTGAGTCATGGCTGAGGAGCCTTCCTGTTGGAAGATTTAGGTGGAAAATCGATGCATTTTACACGTTTCTGCCATAGGCACCATCCGCTATTAACGTCATTTGACGAATCTAAACGTTTAAGCTGACGCAAGATTAGGATAGGTTATGGGTCTTGTTTGGAGGTGAACGTAGACATGATACTGGAAGAGGAAGACGAATGGGAAGAAGGCGAAGATGAAGAGTGGGAAGAAGAAGAATGGTAAAATGAAGTGCTAAGTTCCAATTTTTGTATTTTTCTTTTAGATTTCTAATTTTTTCAATGACGTGTTTGTATATGGATATAGGGGTTATTTGTATCTAATCGATTTTGGAAAGGAAGATGTTGGATAAGTTTAAAAGTATATACTGCGAGTATATACGTTGAGTAAATATGCAAAAAACAGTTATCTCACCTGAATCCGCGGATAAACAGACAGCAATCACTGTCAAGATTCCAGTAAAAATGAAAAAAGAAATGAAGAAAGTGGATATCAACTGGAGCGAATACATCCGCGAATGCGTTCAAAAGAAAATTGCTTATGAAAAAATGAAAGCAGCGTCAGACAAGCTTGACGAAATCCGAAAACGTAGCAAACCCGTATCGACTGAGGAAATAGTGTCCTGGATTCGCGAAGACAGGGAAAGATAGGCGCTTTTATGTACGTGGTAGATGCGAGTGTTGTCGTCAAATGGGTATTGCCCGGGGAACCCTATGAAGAAAACGCCTTAATTGCAAAGAAAAATCACGCGTCGGGAATTGCCACTATGATGGCGCCTTCGCTTATGGTGCTTGAAGTTGGCAATTCACTGTGGAAAGCAATTAAGCATAGAAGAATCAATCAAGAAGATGCCCACGAAGCCCTGAAAACCTTAGATAACTTGCATATTAGTCTTCACGAGTTGAATTGGTCTGATGTTTCTGCTGTATTGACAATAGCTGGTAAAACAAACCTAACGATTTATGATGCCACATACCTCTTCTTATCCAGAAAAATGCAAGCGCAAGTAATTACTGCTGACGACAAAATGTATGAAAAAGCCAAAGACAATTTTAGGCTGATACATCTTAGGGACTATGAATAGTTATTGAATTGCAATTTTTAAATTTATAACTTAGTTGTTGTCTTGATAGATAGGAGTTTACCTATGACGAGAATCGCTGTACTCGACCAAGACAAGTGCAAAGTCAAGAAGTGCAATCAGCCGTGCATTAACTTCTGCCCTATGGTGCGCAGCCGAGTGGAAGCCATCAGAGTCGAGGGAAACAAAGCCGTCATATCCGAAACCCTCTGCAGCGGCTGCGGAATCTGCGTCAAAAAATGCCCGTTCAAAGCCATCAGCATCGTGAATCTACCCGACGAGCTGGAGAAGGATTGCAGCCACCGCTTCAGCGAAAACAGCTTCAAACTTTTCCGTTTACCCATGCCTTCACCTGGCACGGTGCTGGGTTTGCTCGGGCAAAACGGCATTGGCAAAACCACGACGCTTAAGATTTTCTCGGGTGAGTTCAAACCGAACTTTGGCAGGTTCGATGACCCGCCTGATTGGCCTGAGATAATCCAGTTTTACCGGGGTTCAAGCCTTCAAGATTACTTCCAGAAAATGAGCGAGAAGAAACTCAAGGTCAGCAGCAAGCCACAGTACGTCGACAAGATTCCTAAAGCTGTCAGCGGCAAAGTCGGCGACTTGCTGGAAAAGGTTGATGAGAGAAAGCAGCTGGGCGCCATTGCTGAGGAGCTTGAGCTTAAGAAAGTGTGGGATAGACCCTTGGATATTCTCAGCGGCGGGGAGCTTCAGCGGGTGGCTGTCGCCGCAGCGCTTAGCCGAGAAGCCGACGTTTACCTTTTTGATGAGCCGTCAAGTTACTTGGACGTGAAGCAGCGGCTTGTCGTGGCGAGGGCTATACGCAGCCTTAAGGAACAGCAGAAAACCATCGTTGTCGCCGAGCACGACCTCGCCATCATTGATTACCTCTCAGACCAGATTTGCCTCTTCTATGGCGAACCAAGCGTCTACGGCGTGGTTTCACACGTGCACGGCGTTCGAACAGGCATCAACATTTACCTGCAAGGCTACATTCCAGACGAGAACATCATGTTCCGAAGGGAAGCAATCGTTTTCCACGAGAAGCCGCCGACCGCAGGCACCAATGTGGGTGAAACCATCCTGAAATGGGAGCGTATGGAGAAAACCTTCAAGGAATTTAAGCTGACTATTGAGCCAGGCGAAATTAAGGTCGGCGAGCTCGTCGGCATTCTGGGTCCTAACGGCATCGGTAAGACAACGTTTGTAAAGATTCTTGCGGGCATCGAGGAGCCTGATGATAAGCGGAAGCTTGGGGAGTTAACCGTCAGCTACAAGCCCCAGTACATCGCACCCGACTACGCGGGCACCGTTCAGGAACTGCTAATGAGCGTCGCCAAGGACAACTTTACGTCAAGCTGGTACAAGACCGAAATTGCCCAGCCGTTGCGGCTTCAGGTTCTGATGGATCGAAACGTGATGGAGCTCAGCGGTGGAGAACTGCAAAAAGTCGCCATCGCCGCCTGCCTCAGCCGAAAAGCCGACCTGTTCCTGCTTGACGAGCCAAGCGCCTACTTGGACGTTGAAGAACGCCTCAACATGGCTAAAACGCTGCGGCGTATTGTTGAAGCGCACGGCATACCAGCCTTCGTGGTTGAGCATGATGTCGTAACGCAGGACTTCATCGCTGACCGCCTCATGGTTTTCAACGGAGAGCCAGGAGTCAGCGGCAAAGCTCATCCGCCGACAAGCCTGAGGAGAGGCATGAACACTTTCCTCAAGGAGATGGACGTAACCTTCCGCAGAGACTCGGTTACGAGGCGTCCCAGAGTGAACAAGGAAGACTCACAGATGGATAAGTTCCAAAAAGGCATCGGTGAATTCTACTACACAAAAACAACCAAGCCAGAACCCGCCAAAAAGTGACCGCGCCGCTTGCCACTAGAACAACCGATTCTGCATTCAAAATTTACATGTTTCTAGCAAAAGTCATCATTTCTCCGCCTTCCCACGTAACAGCAACTAAAGGTTTTCTTTTCAGGGTGCAGTTAACTTAAAGAACAAGCAGCAAATATACTAAGCACTCGAAAGGGAAAAAGAAAGGGAAAAGTGGTGTAAGCAGCAAGTGGCTCAAGCAACCTTCGAAGAGATCTCCGCTTCAGATTTTTTCTATCGCAACAGAGACATCGCTGGCTTCACCAACCCGTCCAGAGCAATTTTCGCCGCCATCCGCGAGCTAGTCGAAAACTCCTTGGACGCCGCTGAGAGCGAAAAGATCCCGCCCGAGATTTACGTGCGCCTCTCCTTCGAGGGGGAAGCCACCAAAGACACCCAAATCTACAAGCTCAGGGTGGAAGATAACGGCAGCGGAATCCAGCCACGTTTCATACCGTCCGCGTTTGGGCAAGTACTCTTCGGCAGCAAGTACAAGCTGAAGCAGACGCGCGGAACCTTCGGCTTAGGCGGCAAGATGGCTGTTCTCTACGGGCAAATCACTACGCATCAGCCAGCCTTCGTGACCTCTTGCACGGGGCAGGCGAAAATCTACAGTTTCAAGTTGATGATTGACATTCAGAGGAACCGCCCGATAATTCTTGACCGCAAAGTCATGATTAACAAGGACAACTGGCGCGGCACCATCGTCGAGTTCACTCTTGAAGGCGACTACCTCAGGGCGATGCCAAAGATTCTCGATTACTTCAAGCAGACAGCCATGGTGAACCCCTACGCGAACCTGACGTTTGTTGACCCCAAAGGCAGGCTCTACAAGTTCACCCGCGCAACCACCGACATGCCTGACCCGCCCAAAGAAACGTTGCCGCACCCCTACGGCGTAGACGTGGAGCTTCTGCAGCGTCTAATCCAGATTACGCCCTACAACAACATGACTGATTTCTTGACGGGGCACTTTCACCGCGTCGGCGACGTGACGGCGGTAAGGTTCTTGATTTTCAGCGACTTGATTTCTTTCACTTGCGCCGAGCACGGCAAGCTTCCATATGACCAGATAAAGTGGGTTGATAACAAGCCAATCTGCCCCCGATGCAGCAAGGAAGCACAGTCCAGCTCCAAGAACCCTAAACGGCTATCCCACGAGGAAATCGTCCGCCTAATGCAGAACCTCAAGAGGTACAAGGAGTTCCTGCCGCCAGACGCCAGTTGCCTGTCGCCGCTGGGCGAGGAACTGCTCCGCGCCGGTATCCAGAAAGAGTTGAGCCCCGAGTACCTCGTGGTTCATCAGCGGAAGCCGTCCACTTATGCGGGTCACCCCTTCATCGTCGAGATGGCTATCGCCTACGGGGGCGGGGTTCCCAAGCGTGGCAGTTTCGTGATTTATCGTTTCGCAAACAAGATTCCGCTGCTGTACGATGAGGCAAGCGACGTTTCTTACCGCGTGATCTCAGCCATGAACTGGCGCCGCTACAAGGTCTCCCCAGACATGCCCATAGCCATCGTCGTGCACATATGCAGCACCAAAGTGCCCTACAAGACGGTTGGGAAAGAATTCATCGCTGACCGCCCAGAAGTGCGCCGTGAAGAAGCAAACGCGCTCCGCGAGGTCGCCCGCCAACTGCAGCATTTCCTTTCGCGGCAGGAGCACGTGCACATGGAGAAGAAGCGGCTTGGAATCTTCGGCAAGTACCTGCCTAAAATCGCCCAGTTCTCAACCACGTTGGCTGGGCAAGAACGGGTTCCCGACATAGATAAACTCTTGAAGAGTGTGCAGAAGTATGGCGCAGAAGAAAGCTAAGATAGTTGAGAAAAGAAACGAAGTCATCAACGGGCTCCGAAGTTTCGGCACCCAAATTTACAACCAGCTGGACCAAGGGGTTTTCCCAACCATCAACATGCCCAGCCGCTCCACCGACAACATCAACTACGACCCGGTGGTGCGACAGTACATTTTAGGCGACAAGTCTGTCAGCCGAAGCGCCCGAAACATACGGCACATCAAGCCGTTCACTCAGTTGGCATGGGCAGCCATGTTCAGCAACGAACTCACGAGCCAACGTAAAACCAGCACGCTCAGAGATGTCTACTACTCGGCGCAGGCTTACGAGATGACCTTCACGGACCAGCAGGAATCCAACAACATCATCACCGACCTGGAAACGCTGACGGGTTTCGCCCGTGAAGACTTCAACATTTTCCCAGAGGAACGCAGCGCAATATTCGGAGACTTAACAATCGGCTACACTGTCCCAGGCTACGAGGGCAAAACCCTGAATTTAACCAGCCACCCCGACGGCGTGCTTATCGGACCAGCTTTGACCTCAGCGGAGCTCATGAGCACGAAAGCCAACAAGGTCATAGCCATCGAGAAAGGCGCCCTCTTCACCCGGTTCATCGAAGAGAACGTGCATAACAAGCATAAGGCGCTGCTGATTTCCTGCGGCGGTCAAGCGCCGAGGCAAACCCGCAGTTTCATCCGACGCCTGCACGACGAGCTGAACCTGCCAGTGTACATCTTGACTGACGGCGACCCGTGGGGGATGCACATCGCGCAGGTCATCATTTCCGGCTCAGCCAACGCGGCTCACCTGAGGGACCTGAACACTCCTGACGCGGTTTGGAGCGGGGTTTGGGCAAGCGACATAATTGAGTACAAGCTGCCGACTGACCCACTGGACGAAGTGGACATCAAACGTCTGTACGAGTTGCAGAAGGACCCGCGATACCAGAATGACCCGCTCTGGCAGAAAGAAATAAAATTGTTCTTGAAAATAAAAAGAAAGGCTGAACAAGAGGCTTTCAGCCGATATGGCTTAACCTACATCGTTGACGAGTATCTGCCGACAAAGCTAAAGAACTAAGAACCCACGTCATTGAAGTCAGCATAGCTCTGGAGAACAAATAATTTAAATTACCCATCTTGTTTAATGTAGCCATTAACACGGAGAGACAGGGCGAAACAGGTATGAGTGAAGAAGGCGACACGTTCTGGGTATCACTTGCCGAAAAATTCCTCGGTTTACTCGTGATAATAATCGGCGGAATACTGCTCTACATGACCGCAACGAGCACGGACACACTTGGAGCGTTCAGCCTGTTCTTCGGCATCGTAAGCGTCGTCCTGCTTGCCATCGGCCTGTTCCTGCTGGTTGTTAGACCGACAGAATAGCGCTCCTACCCGCTTTTCTTCAACTTGAAACATTGCCGTCCTGCCACCATCATTTATAAACCCTAAAAAACATTACACAGTTGGAAAGTTTATAATGGAAGCGAACGCCAATGCCTACCCGCCAACCCATAGTCTGCGTCTTAGGACACGTGGACGCAGGCAAAACCTCACTTCTTGATGAACTGCGGAAAACCAGCGTGCAAGCTCGTGAAGCGGGAGGAATGACCCAGCATATCGGCGCCAGCTTCTTCCCTGTTGAAACGCTCAAGCAGCTTATCGGGCCGTTGCTGTCGAATTTCAAGAGTGGGATAGAGATTCCTGGCTTGCTGATCGTGGACACGCCCGGGCATGAGGCTTTCACGAACCTGCGGCGCAGGGGCGGAAGCGTCGCTGACATCGCGATTCTCGTCGTGGACGTTTTGCGGGGTTTTGAGGCTCAGACTTACGAGTGCATCGAAATCCTCAAAGCGCGTAAGACGCCGTTCCTCGTCGCTGTTAACAAGATTGACCGTGTTCCAGGCTGGAATCCTCAGCGGGCGACGCCTTTTTTGAAGTCTTACGCTTCCCAGTCGAAGTTTGTGCGTGAAGAGTTAGATAACCGCTTGTACACCATCATGGGCGAGTTCAGCCGCCAAGGCTTCAAGACTGACCGTTTCGACCACATTCGGGATTTCACGGTTAACGTGGCTTTGGTGCCGACGAGCGCCAGAACAGGCGAAGGCTTATCCGAACTGGTCATGATTCTGGTCGGGTTGACTCAGCAGTTCCTTAAGAAGCGTTTGCACACAACTGAGGGCGCGGCTAAGGGCTCCGTGCTTGAAGTGAAGGAGGAGCCCGGTTTAGGCTTAACTTTGAACACGATTGTTTATGATGGCACATTGCGTAAAGATGATTTAATTGTTGTCGGTGGGCGAGATGGACCGATTTCAGCTCGTGTACGAGCGATTTTGGTGCCTAAGCCGTTGGATGAGATGCGGGACCCACGGGATAAGTTTACGTCTGTTGATTGTGTTTTTGCCAGTGCAGGCGTTAAGGTTGTTGCACAAGGTTTGGAGCGGGCTTTGGCTGGTGCGCCGCTGTTTGGTGTGCCGAGTGGGGAAGACCCTGCGAAGTACTGTAAGCTTATCACTGAAGAGATAGGCAGAATCAGGATTGCTAAGGAGATTGAGGGCGTCATTGTTAAGGCTGATACTCTCGGGTCTTTGGAGGCGATGGCTGAGATTTTGAAGGCTAACAAGGTTCAGGTGCGTATTGCTGACGTTGGAGACATTAGTAAGCGCGACGTGATTGAGGCGTCAGTTGTGAAGACGCGTGAACCGTTAGTTGGCGCTATATTGGCGTTCGGCGTCAAAACGTTGCCCGACGCGGAGGAAGCAGCCGCAGCTAATGGCATCCCAATTTTCAACCAGCCTATTATTTACAATCTGATTGACGCATACTTGCAGTGGGCTAAAAACAAGCGTGAAACGAAGAGTGAGGCTGAGTTTGAGGCTTTGGTTAAGCCTGGGAAAGTTACGGTTTTGCCCGGCTGCATTTTCCACAGGGCTAAGCCAGCGATTTTTGGCGTGGAAGTTTTGGGCGGTAGGCTGCGTCCAAAGTATGGGCTCATGCGCGTTGAGGACGGGTCAGATTTAGGTGAAGTGGATCAGATTCAGGACCAGGGCAAAGCGGTGCCTGAGGCTAAGGTGGGTATGCAGGTGGCGATTTCGATGGATAAGCCGATTGCAGGCAGGCACGTTTTCGAGAAGGACGTGCTGTACGTGAAAGTGCCCGAGAAGGATGTGCAGGCCTTGTTGACAGCCCATGCGGACGATTTAACGGCGGAAGAGCAAGATGTGCTCAAAGAGTACGTTAACCTCATGCGGAAGAAGATTCCGTTCTGGGCAGGCGTCATGTAAGCCAATGCTTTTTTGTGTTTGAAATTTGTCACAAATAGTAGACCCTTATAGGGTAGGCGGTTTCTAGTCAGGGCTTGTTTCAGGTTGCTTTTTTGGTTTAGAGCTTGAATAGGATTGAAACGGTAAGCGTGAAACGCTAAATTCAGGCAAAAATTTTGCTCTACGCTGCCTTTCCTTTGAAGCACAGCGTCAGCATGCCGTCAATGCAGAAAGGCGACAGCTCCCCCTCCGTATCCTGCCTGATGCACAGCGGCTTCATGTCGCATCTCGGGCAGACCGCGCTTTTCAGTTGGGCTCCCGTCGTGGCTAGGAGGCTTTTTTCTTTGAGCGTTTCATAGGCCAATTTGAGGTATTTGCCTTCAGCGATGCGCGGCACATCGTATTTGGCTGCCTCCACACCCGCGTCCAACGCGAAGTACTCATACAGCCTTCTCGCGCCCTTTTTCGAGTTGCAGCTTTTGCATATCCAAACAAGGTTCCGCTCGGTGTTGGGACCGTTAAATTTAAGCGGCAGCAGATGCTCAAGCGTCAAATCTGCTGTGGCACCACAAAAACCACACCTATCCCCCGTCTCCCGCTCTTTGATGTACTCGCGGATTTCGTTCCAACTGATGCTGCCCGCCCTAAGCTGCTTAAACTTGTTCATGATGAAGCCGTAGTCTCTCTTGCCGATGCCTGCTGAGTCAGCAATAATCTTCGCGTACTGCCAAAAAATCAGGTCCCTAACGGTTTTAACCACTGCAGGCGGCACAATGTTTACTCTCCAACGAAAGACAGCTACATTATTAGGAAGACCAACTTTTTAGCGTTTACTATCTGTGAAAGGGGCAAATGATAAAATGACCGTTATCACTGTTTACTGGACAAGGAGACCTTGACTTCATGGTGCAAGTAGAATACGACCAAAAAGCCGACGCAATGTACATCTGGCTAAGAAAAGCCAAATATGACATAAGCGAAGAACTGGCAGAAAACGTCGTTATCGACCTAGATAAAAACGGGCCCATCATAGGCATAGAGGTCTTGGATGCTTCAAAGAACTTGAGCAAAGAGCTAGTGACGAAAATTATTAACGCTGAAAAGGTAGCCGCAACAGCCTAAAGTAGGTGCCTCAATATTTAGGCGATTTCCTTTTTGGCTTAGCCTGAATGTTAGAAAGGGTCATTGATTCTATTTGGAGGTTTTTCGATGCCTTGTATAAAGCAGCACCAACAACAAAACAATAACCGCTAATAAAATCGCCACAACTGCAACGAAAACGGGGGCTGGTACAGAAAACTCAAAAGGACCCGATCCAGCGGGTTTTATGGTTGATGCTGCAGTAGCTGAAGCCGAAGGAGGCGGCGGAGAGGCGGTTGGAGAAGCTATTGGTGTCGGAGTTGGCGTTGGTGTTGGTAGACTGGGTGCTTGAGGGTTAGGTGCGGTTAAGAAGGGAACGAAGTTTACTGTGCCCAATGTAAAGTCGTTCTTGAAATCATGGATTGTTTGGCTGATTGCTTGTTGGTCGGCTGTCCCCCACCAGTTGTTGGTGGCATCTACGTTGCTTGCCGCACCGGATAATAAGTAAAGCGTTTGGTTGCCACCTTGAAAATTGTTGTAGTTTATCTTAGCGGACGAGGAACTGCTCATTATTACAGCATTGTATGGGCAGACTGTGTTGACGGCGATTGTGTTAGTCTGTATTGTTGGGGTTGCACCGTTGTCGGTGATTTTTATGCCTGTGCAATAGGCGTTGAGGTAAGCGTCATAATTGTTAGCAATCGAGTTTCCCGTGATTGTTGGGTTGTTACCGTAGCGGCTCGTCGAGTCGAAATCGCCCACCAAAATCCCAGCGACCGCAAAAACCCCATATATTCTGTTGCCTGTAATCGAGGCATTGTTTGGAGCCCTTAATTGTATTCCAGCTTGTGTGTACGTTGGTCTGCCATAGGGGTCTGGATGGCATCCCCCCTCAATGTTATTGTTAGAGATTTGAGGCGATCCACCAGTAACAAAAATAGGTTCGTCGCCAGTTATTATGTTACCAGAAATCGTTGGTGAACCACCGTATTCACCTGTGTTGATTCCCCAAATCGTGCTATCCGTAATTACCGGCGACCCTGAAACAATAAAGAGACAATCTGCGATATGGCAATTGCTTATCTGAACAGAGGACGTGGAAATGCTTATTGTGTTGATGTTGGCGTTCTGAAGCACGCTTCCGCCGTTCGTCTGTCCACTGGTGCCGTTGCCGTTGGTTGCCGCTAGGAAAATTAACCCATGAGGAGTCGTTGGGGCGCCTAAGGGGTTCTGAGTTACCCCTGTAATGTTGATTGGGCTGGTGCTTGTGCCTATGGCGGATAGAGAGCCGTTAATTTGCATGTAGTAGCTGTTTAGGTTTACTGTAACCCCTGGTTGAATCGTCAAAGTAACTCCCGCAACAACACCGACTGGTCCAATTAAGTTATAGGGGCTGTTCACCGCTGTCCATGTAGTGTCTGAGCTAATTAAGCCGCCTACGCTTGTGCCAGATTGAGCTAAAACGAAGCGTATGCTTCCTACTGTTAAGCTTGCAATCGCAATTAGCAGAATTAGAAAGAGTGCGAAACTTTGACTTTGGTTCATTGTTGTAGTTGGCGGTAGTTTTCAATAAAAGGCTATTCGTAAAGAATCTTTGACTAAAATTAGTCAAGGTTTCTTGACCTTTTGCTAAGACGGACAATAATAGATGTGTTAGCCGCCGCCTACTGGTGGCAGAATCGCCAGCACGTCGCCGTCCCGAAGCTCGGTTTCCAGCCCTTTTTGCGCCGTGGTGCTGGTTCCGTTGACGAGGAACTGCAAGAAACCTTTAGGCTGCCCCGTCTCGCCGTCGTAAACGTACTCTTTGAAGGGCTTGCCGTACTGTTGAGCCAGCCTCCCCAGAACCGAGTCAACCGTCACTTTTTCGCCCGCTGGGAAGGTTAAGGTTTCTTCTCTCTTGTCCACGATTTCTCTGAGGCTGGTGAAGAAGCGAACTTTAACTTCCACTGAAGCGCACCGTCAGGCTGAATATAGAGAAATTGCCGAAAATAACCAT
This sequence comes from Candidatus Bathyarchaeota archaeon, assembly GCA_963768345.1. Classification (GTDB taxonomy): domain Archaea; phylum Thermoproteota; class Bathyarchaeia; order Bathyarchaeales; family Bathycorpusculaceae; genus Bathycorpusculum. Next base: position 178,472 of record CAVYHL010000006.1, read on the forward strand.
TGCGTAAGTTGCAAGCCGATTTTGCGTTTTAATGTTAAACTGGGTTTTCTATTTGCCTTAGAGGCGTGATGATGCAAGATGGCTAGCCGTTTTGGAGAACTATCTTGAAAAAAAGTTAATTGCTTAATGAGTTATTGTTAGTTGGCTGGGGCTCTGGAAAAGGAGAATACGCAAGAAATGAATCGCGATTGTAAGATCGTTGATTCAAACCAGATTTCCCCAGCCAATCCCCAATAATCAAACTCACGCCGTATATATTTTTTCCCAGTTAAGCCCCGAATAGCAGGAAAATGAAAGAAATTCTCAGAAATGATTTAAAAAAAGCGAAGCCCTTAGAAAAAATGCCGTGACGCAGATTTTGACAGGTAGCCTTCAAAGCGTACTGGAAAATCTCAAAAAGAATAACCATTGCTGGTGAAATGACCGACTCGTTTATCTTGCAAACGCATTAAGAATACTTGAATGGCAGAAGGCGAACCAGCATGAAGTTGAGTCTATCCAACGGATTATTCAGCAGGCTAAGCTTAGACGGGAACTTTGCCGCGGTCAAACAGCTTGGCTTCCAGAACATTGAGTTTAACATGAAAGCCATAAAGAAGGAACATGACAGGGACGTCTATCGGGTACAGAAAGCGCTAGCGGCTTCTGGCTTGGATTGCTTAACCCTTCACTCAGCCATTCTCCACGTCAAAGACCCCATCGAAGTGCATCAGGCGGTTTATTACGGGAAAATCTCGCTTGAATGCGCCCGCGCGCTCGGCGTCTCACTCATGACCGTGCATTCGGACGTTTCAAAGAAGATGCCGCGGAGCCTGCGGGAAAGGTGCCTGAATGAGATTTTTAATGAGGAAATCAATCCGTTCGCGAAAAAGCTGGGCATCAAACTGGCTTTGGAGAACCTCTCTTACACGTCAACTGGCTTCGGCAAGAACGTCGAGGAGCTTGAAGAAGTCCTGAGCGTGATTGATGATGGCGGAATGGGAATAACGTTTGATTTATGCCACGCGCTGGAAACCAAACAGACAGACAGCCTACTTGACAAGTACGGCAGCCGCGTGTGCAACGTCCACATGGCAAACAAGTCACATGCCCCCTTCACCGAACCCAAACCAGAACTCATGTCCTTCCTGACAAAGCTGCACGGCTACGGCTACGATGGTCCAATAACGCTTGAACTGCATCATAGCACGTCGATGGAAGAAATCGCCAAGAGCAAAGCCCTTATTGATAGGCTTCTAAGCGAATTTTAACGGCAAAATCCTATCTATCAACAGGAAAAGCAGTCCTTTGTGTCCAGCCAAACAGCCAGCAGCAACCACAACCATCAAAGCCAACGCGCCCCAAACAAACCAGACATTGGCAAAAGAGGTGATTACAAGCCATGAAACAGAAGGTTTGCGAAAGTGTTATGTTTGGTAACTTAACGTGTGTTCGGTCCTTTTGCTGAAATAGGGATGCCTCAGTAACTATTAATCGAAAGGCTTAACAGGTTAAGACACAGAAGTGCTTTTGGTGGATTTGAAAATGGCATCAAGAAATTCTAATGTTGGTAAGCTTTTTGATTTTAATGTAAACGGGTATGGAGTAGTAACCCACGAAGTAAGAGTAGACTATAAAACTTGGTCACCTATTATTCAAATCTTGAAATTTACAGATGATAAACATAAAGGCGAAATTGACCTCAGATTCGGATATTGCGATAACACTGGAAAACTGATTACACGACCACTATACCTATCCGAAGGTCAACTTACCGAATTGGGAAAAGAAGCCGCAAAAAACCCTGAAATTAAGAAATTGCTCAAAGGCTTCTGCGACCAAATTAGGTAACTTAACAGTATCCATTTTTGCTTGCCTTTATAAGCTTGAGGCTCCCTTATGTACGTGAAGAGTTTCTTTTGTTCTCTGGGCTAACCCTATTGAGTCACTGATTCTTTTCTAAGAGGAAGAACAAGAAAGGGGTAAAAAAACATGAACTTTATGGGCGAAGCATGGGCTCTGGAAGAAAATCTGCGGGAAAGTTCTCGCAAAATAAAAGTGACGAAAACGGGGGATTCAATTATGGTTAACGTCGGTGACGCGATAAAGTGTCCTGAATGTCAAACGATAGGATCTGTGGTCTGGGTCTCGCCAGACAAAAAAACGATGGGTGTACGATGCCACATGAGCCATCGGGAAATGAGCAGACCACCGTCCAAATACGGCGGGAAAGTTGCCGTCTCGACCAAGAACAGAAAAAACATGGTTTTCATAATGGCAGTAGGCTGATTTATGGCTCTCGAGCAACTTTTTCATTGCTCTTTTTTAGCGTAGAATTCTACCTGTATCATGTGGGACGTACTCGGCAAACATTCAACGGAGAAGGTAACTTGTGAAGACGTTGCTATAATTTAGCTTTGATGTCGTAAGTTTTTTGGTGGTAAGGCTTATATTTGCTTTTAAGAATCCCTAAGTAGGCGATGAGGCTCGCCTTTAACTGCCTTTGCTCTCTCTGCAGGGGCTGATAGCTTCTACCATTTCAAAAATGGAAGAGTGACAACGGCGTTGATTGAAGCAAGGCGACTAAACAATCCCTCATTGCGCTCAACAATTATAGATTATGTGGTTAACAGGCAAAACGAGGATGGCGGCTACACCTTTTGCCAAGGTGCAGAGTCAAACGCGCAAGACACATATTACGGGTTGGCTATACTGCGCCTGCTTGATTCGCCTTTTCCCAACCCTGAAAGAACAGTTTCCTTCATAGGAGAAACCCGCTTCGAAAGCCTCTACGCAGTTTACTTCGCGGCTGAAGCTTCGATACTGCTCTTGGGGCGTTTAGGAGAGGGCATGAAAGAAAAAGCTGCGTTAACCGTTGGTTCCTACCCGTTTTTCGGTTCTTCAGAGGTGCTGTTTGAGGCTTCATCCGAGTTCACTACGACTTTTATGGCGCTGGAGTTGGCTGACCTGTTGAAATTGAAGGTTGAAGCCGACGGGGTGGCTGATTGGCTGCTTAGCTTCCGAAATGTTGATGGCGGCTTCGGGGTGAAGGGTCACTCCGACATCAATTCGACTTATTATGTGACGGCGTCTTTAGGAGCCCTTAAACGCGGCTTGATAGGTCGAGAGGAAACCTTGAGGTTTGTGCGAGGATGCGAAAAACCCCACGGTGGCTTCACAATTGTACCCATCAATTACACGCCGTACATGGAACACACCTACTACGGTGCGATGACGCTGGATTTGCTGGGCGAAAAATGCAGGTATCCCCAGCAGACGGCGGACTGGATTTTGACGTGCCAGAATAGGAACGGCGGTTTCGCACGCGGAGACCTCGGTATATCATTGATGGTGAACACTTACCAAGCCGTGGCTTTGCTGCTGAAACTTGCATAGATGCAGGAAACGTAATGTGACTTAGTTCTTTTGGCGGTTAGTCAAGAAACTTTGACTTGTTTCAGTCAAAAATTCTTTACGAGAACACTTTAATTGGCATTCGCATCAAGCTTTGAATATGGGCAGCTTGAGAAAAGGTTTCGCTTTGCTTCTTGTGCTTGGCTTAGCAGCGTCCACTCTAATTATGGCTAAACCCGCATTCGCTCAGGTACCAACGCCGTCTGTTCCTCAGTTCACAGTGTATCTCATCGACAACTCTTATGATGTACCCCCAACTTCCCCAACCTACACAACAAACCCTTACACAGGAGCGCAACAGCTTGTTAGTTCTGGTTCCCCTGGCTATCACGTGCAAAGCTTTTCTATTCAATTATGGATCTTTAGCCAGCATCTTAGCTATTCTAATGGTTCAACGACTCTCAGCACATACTATAGTGTAAGGGCTAAAGGTCATTTCTCCCAAGATTGGACTATCAGTTCTGTCAATAACAATGAATCAAATTCCAAATATACCGTATTGTCAATGTCAGCGGACGATTATCCCACTGGTGGACAGGTTGATTTTCAAGTGCAGGCAATTTTAGGTTACTTCGCTACAACTTGGGTTTGGGACTTGCCTGGCTTTTATATACCTCCACAAACCCTCTATGTTGGTGACCCTGCGTTTGGAAGCTATCAGACTAATTTTGTCACTGAAGCAGCAAGCGATTGGAGCAGCACACAAACCATAACAATTGGCGACAACACAAACCCGATAGCAACACCTTCTCAATCACAGCCAACTCCAACTGCATCCGCTTTACACGCGGAGAACCCGACAGCAACACCAACCCAATCAGGCGCTCATGCTACTGTACCTCAATTGGACGTCGAGCTGGATAGCGATTGCCGCAGTAGCTGTAGTAGCAGCCGTGATTGCCCTGCTGGTCATTGTTATAATCCGCAACCTTAGTAGACGAATTCGGGTTCTTGAGAGCAAGTTAGGGAAATCGGAGGCAGTGTAGATTGTCTTTCCTTTCAGTGCTGTTTCTCGCCGCCATATTACGGCTAAAAAAGCAAGCTTTGGCGCCCCAGCCTTAGAACCCTTCTTTTGGCTCGTGAAAATTGGCTTTTCCGAAACCTAAAATAAGCTGGCAACAAAATTGTACCCACTTGAGGTTTAAAGGCTTGTCATCCATCATCGAAGACCTCATCGCACGGAAAGTCTTCAACAATCGCGGAGAAGAAACCATCGAGGTCAACGTGATTACCAGCGGCGGCTTCGGCAGAGCCTCAGCACCCGCGGGAAAAAGCCGCGGAAAAGCCGAAGTGACCTATTACCCTCAGGGCGGCGTGGAGGCAGCCATCAAAAAGGTTGACGACCTTATCGCTCCTGAACTTGCAGGGCTAAACGCTGACTTTCAGGAAGAAATCGACAACACCCTGCATGAACTGGACGGCACAACGGATTTCAAGAACATCGGCGGAAACACCGCCTCCGCCATCTCACTCGCCAACGCTGAAGCAGCGGCGAACAGCCACGGGCTTCTCATGTTCCAGTTTCTCGGCGGAAACGCCGCAACCATGCTTCCATACCCGCTTGGCAACTGCATAAGTGGAGGGCAACACGCGCGGGGCAAGGCGCCTGACATTCAGGAGTACCTTGCGTTGCCGCATGGCGCAGAAACTTTTCTTGAGGCGCAGACAGCCAACACTCAGATTCACAGGCGAATCGGCGACTCGCTGAAGAAGAAAAGCACAAGTTTTAACGGCGGCAAAAGCGACGAGGGCGCATGGATAGCCAACATCGACACGACTGACGCGTTTGAAGTTATCGCGAAAGCATGCGAGGAAGTCGGCAACGAGCTTGATTTCGAATGCGGCTTCGGCGTGGACGTGGCTGCTTCCTCGCTTTGGAAGCCTAAAGACGAAAAGTACGTTTACGAGAGCGAGGGAAAGAAGCTTGACACGGCGGAGCAGCTTGAGTTCATGCTTGGGCTGATCGAGAAGTACCACCTCGCCTACGTGGAGGATCCGTTCCACGAGGAAGACTACGAAAGCTTCGCCGAGCTCACCCGAAAAGCCAAGAACTGCCTGATCTGCGGCGACGATTTGTTCACAACCAATACTGAAAGGTTAAATAATGGAATTAGGATTAACGCTGGAAACGCGATCATAATAAAAGTCAACCAGATTGGCACGCTAAGCGACGCAGCTCAAACGATCGAGACCGCGAAGAGGTACGGTTACGACCCAGTCGTGTCGCATCGTTCAGGCGACACGTGCGATTGGCACATTGCTCATTTGGCGGTGGCTTACAGGTGCCCCCTCATCAAGACAGGCGTGGTGGAAGGCGCGCGGATAGCCAAGCTTAACGAGCTCATAAGAATCGAGCATTTCCTTGGGAACAGAGCCAAAATGGCTGATTTAAAAATACGCTAACAAGAAGTGGAAAAATGTCTGAAGACGAAGTAAAAGATGAACAACCCGTAGAAAACGAGGAAGAAAACCTAGAGGAAGCCGTAGAAGAGGAAGCAGTCCAAGAAGAAGCCCCAGAAGAACAACCTGTCGCCGAAGAAGCCCAACCAGCCGAAGGCGAACAACCTCAAGCTGCCCCGACTACAGAACCCCAGCCGGGGGAGGAACTTCTCTTACCAAGAGACACGTTGCTCTCAGCAGGCATTCACATCGGGACAAGGATGAAAACCTTAGACATGGAGCCCTTCATCTACCGCGTCCGCCCAGACGGGCTGTTCGTTCTTGACGTTAAAAAAACGGACGACCGCATAAGAGTCACCGCGAGATTCTTGTCACGCTTTGAGCACGCCAAGATCGCCGTGGCGGCGACGAGGCTGTACGCTCAGGAGCCAATTAAGAAGTTCTGTCAGCTAACAGGCGCGACACCGCTCATCGGCAGGTTCATCCCTGGTCAGCTTTCCAACCCGCAGTACCCAGGCAGAATCGACCCTGAAGTCATCGTTGTCAGCGACCCCCGAGCGGACGCGCAGGCAGTGAAGGAAGCCTCCAAAGTCGGCATCCCAATCGTCGCCCTCTGCAGCACAGACAACGAGTTCGCAGGCGTTGACTTGGTCATCCCGACGAACAACAAGGGCAGACGCGCGTTAGCCGTGATTTTCTGGCTTCTTGCAAGGCAACTGATGCGGGAAAGAGGCGAACTCGCAGCGGACAAAGACCCGCCGGCAACCATAGACGACTTCGAAGCCAAGGTCACCCGCGAAGAGGAGGAGGAACCCTAAAGAATTGCCCACTGTTCGGCGTCCAACCGTAGCAGGACAGTTTTATGAAGGCGACGCCGAAGAGCTTAGAGCACAAATTAAAAGTTGTTTCCTCCACAAGATAGGTCCACAGAAGCTTCCAGAAGTAAACTTGCATGCCCAACCGCGAAGAATAGTCGGCTTAATCTGCCCCCACGCGGGCTACGTGTACTCGGGTCCCGTGGCGGCGTCTGCTTATTACGAGTTAGCCCAAGACGGCAAACCTGACACGGTCGTCCTCATGGGTCCAAACCACACGGGGTACGGCAGCGCGTTAAGCATGATGAGGCAGGGCACTTGGCAAACACCACTCGGCAACGTGGAAATCGACACGGCACTTGCAGACCAGATAAAACGCGAAACCAGCGTCATCGACGTTGACGAGCTCGCGCATCGCTACGAGCACTCCATCGAGGTGCAGTTGCCGTTTCTCCAGTTCCTCTACGGCAGCGAGTTCAAGATTGTTCCAATCTGCTTTCTGATGCAGGATTACGAATCAGCCGTTGAGGTGGGCAGGGCGCTTGAGGAAGCGTTAGACGCAGAAAACACGGTGGTCATCGCCTCTTCAGACATGACGCATTATGAACCCGCAAAGAACGCGGCCGCAAAAGATCACGCGGCGCTGCAGGCAGTCACTGATTTGGATGCGAAACGCTTCTACGAGACCGTTGAGACGCAGAACATCACGGCTTGCGGCTACGCGCCTATAACAGCCCTAATCACCTACGCCAGTGGCGTGTGCGCTAAGGCTGAACTGTTAAACTACCATAACAGCGGCGACATAACAGGCGACCACTCAAGCGTGGTAGGCTATGCTGCGGTAGGTTTTAGGAAGTAGCCTTTCGTTTTTTCTTGTAAACGTAAATAAGAGATATGACCACTGCCACAACGACAAGGGTTGCCAAAGCCAGCGGCAAGATCAAAGCTGAGGGAATTGGCGGGACGGTAACCGGAGTGGCGGTCTCTATGGGCTGTGTAACTGTGGCATACATTACTGGGGCAAGGAAAGCATAGGGTCCTATTGATTGTGCTTCTTGTGACCCTTCGACGACTCCGATTAGGCTTATGTGTGGGTTGCCGTTTGAGTCTACTGCTAAGTAGCATGATTGGGCATCGATGGTAGAGTTTACATTTTGTGTATCCCAGGCTTTGCCTGTCCAGCTAACATACGCCAGAGTTCCCCAACTGTAACTGGAAGAGTTAGTCGCGTAGGCTATGTGTGGGGCATCATGTGAGTCTAGCGAAAGATAACCCATGGTGAAAAAGTCATCCCTTGTGCCCACACCGCCCACACTTGCATTTGGAACCACTTCTTGTGTTCTCCAAGCTGCTCCATTCCAACTAGCGTAAACAATGGTTTTGCTACCAAGGCCAAATTGACCGTTTATCGCATAAATAAAGCAGGGGTTGCCATGAGAATTCAACACCAAATTGCCAATGCTGCTTACGTTAGAAGCGACATTTTGAATCCCCCAGCCTGAGCTACCAAGAACTGCGAGCTTGGCATCCGCTTTTGAACCATACAAAATATAGGGCGTGTTTTTCGCGTCTATTGCCAAAGATACCCTTGGTGTGAAATCGGATTGGGAGGTGCCCAGGGTTTGGATTTTCCAGTTCGTCCCTGTCCAACTGGCATATTTCACCTGTTTGTCGCTTTCTGTATAGGCTACATGTGGGTTACCCGATGAGTCTAAAGCAAGAGACCCAAAGCGGTCAAAGTAAGTGCCGTTTTTGTCTATGGTTCGGCTGATCCAGCTCGACCCGGTCCAACTAGTGTACATTAACCCGTTTTCTCCTGCATCGTACAGAATATGCGGGTTGTCATTAGTGTCTAATGCAAGAGCAAAGACTGTTCCTGCCGCAACTGTCTGCGTGTTCCAGCCTGAGTCGTTCCAGCTTGCGTACTTCACCCAATAGATAGCTTGAACAATATCAGAGTTGTTGGATGTTACATCGATACGTGTGGTGTAGGCTATGTGGGGGATATTGTTAGAGTCTACTACGATTGGGCAATAATCTTCGAGGTCAGGGGTATTGTTGTCTATGATTTGAACGCTCCATGTTGGCGCAGCATGAATGGGTACAACAAGAAAGGCAATAGCCAAAGCCGTTAAAAAGAGAGGGGTAAGCGTTAAGGCTACAATTTTGTTGCGGTTTAGCATACTCCATTCATGGAAGTCCTTTTCAATAAAAGGGTTCTCGTTAAGGTTTCTTGACTATACCCAGTCAAGATTTCTTGACTTGTCCGTTTTTAGATGTTGTCCCATCGGTGGAGGGCTTCTTGCCGCTTCTTCTCTTCCTTAAGTAGCTGTATCTCCTCGTAAACGCCCATGGCTTTAACGTACTGCGCGTCGTACTCCCTGATGATGTCCTGCATCTCGTCTGTCCAGTCGAGAAGATGCGGGTAACAGGGAACCGACTCGCGGCTGTTGACTGGGCGTTCAAACCAGAATTCATAGTACGCGCCCGTGTTGCCGCTGGCTGTCACGCGGAAACCAAACGCCTCCAGCACCACCCCCAGATGACCGAGCACTCGCCGCACGGCGCTGTCAAGAACTTCAGGGTACTTGTCTGCGACCTGCTGGTAACGTTCGATGGACTCGCCAAGATGCGGCTCCATGTGCCACCACAACGCGGGATTTGAGAATTCTGCCTTGACAATTTTCTCCGCGTTTCTAGCTAAGTCGTTGACTTGCGATTTCATAGACGCGATTTTTTCTTCCGACAAGGCTAAGGTGACCTCTGGGTACTTGGCGATGTAATCCTTCGCGGTTTTCCTGTACCATTCAATGGCGAAAGCCACTGTCTCCTTCGCGAATTTTCCTCTGAGTGCTTCCATGCGTTGGCGCAGAGGTGCAAGCTCCGCTTCTTTCTTCTTGATCAAGCTGTCGATTTCTTCGCTCATGCCTTGGAAACCTCAACCTTGCCCAGCAGACATGCCTTGCCTGTATGCCCTTATGCTGTTTAAGTCATAAAAGATTATGTAAGTCCAATTCACATTCACAGTCATGATTCCGCTTCCACATAATTTTAGGTTAAAACGCCTGTTTTGCCAATTCCACGCGGTTTCCGAGGGACTGAACTGGCCGACGAATTCCACATTCTAGACGGCAGTCCATAGCGGGAGTAAGCAGGCGGCATTAAACGAACATTTTTATTTAAACAGCGCAATAGCTACGCTTCAAGGTGCAACGTTAATGGGTAAAGGGTCAGGCTACGGGAAAGTGATTTTGTTCGGCGAACACTTCGTCGTCCACGGCGCGCCAGGCATCGTCTCAGCCATCGACGCGGCAACCGACGCGGAAGTCAAGAAAGCCGTCAAGGGGTTAAACATCAGAGACGAACGGAAAACCGCCAAGGGCTACAGCGAAGAGAAACGCCTGCAGCAGGTCGAGTCCATCGAGCGGATGATGAAAGCCATGGGTATCGACCCTAAAACGGGCTTGGACATCTGGATCGGCGGGTCACTGCCCGGCTTCAGCGGGCTAGGCGCCTCCGCGGCAAGCAGCGTCGCCATCGCAAGAGCCATCGCCCAAGAACTCGGCATGCAAGTTACCGACGAAAAAATCAACCAAGCTGCCTATGAAGCCGAGAAGGCTTACGCTGGCAACCCGTCAGGCATCGACAACACCGCAGCAACGTACGGTGGCTTGATGTGGTTCAAAAAGGACACGGCTGGCGGACCAGACAAGGTCGAGCGGCTACACGTGCGCAGACCAATCGAAATCGTGATAGGCAGCACAGGCAAAGTCGCCAACACCAAAGCTATGGTGGAAGGCGTCGCCGAACGCAAGAAGAAAAACCCGCAGAGGTACGACCCGATCTTCAGGCAGGCGGAGAATTTGGCGGTTGCTGGCAGAAAGACGCTTGAAGCCTACGACCTGAAGAAACTCGGCGAACTCATGAACGAAAACCACCGCTTGCTCCAGCAGATCGAGGTGTCAAGCAAAGAACTGGACATGCTGGTTGATCTGGCGCGGAAGCAGGGTGCTTTCGGCGCGAAACTCACGGGTGGAGGCGGCGGCGGATGCATGGTCGCGTTGACGCCTGGCAAGGATCTGCAGGGCAAAGTCGCGAGCGCCATCAAGAACTTGGGCTTCGAAGTGTTAAGCACCAAGGTTGGCGTTGAAAAATACTGAGGTGGCTAAAAAGTGGGGTTTAGAAATTTCATCGAAACGCTCGAAAAAAGCGGCGAATTAACCAGAATAAAAAAGCCCGTCTCCACGGAGTACGAGTTAGCTGGCATAATCGAGGCTCTAGGCGAGAAGCCAGTCTATTTTGAGAAGGTTAAGGAGTCGCCTTACCCCGTCGTTGCAGGACTCGTGTCTTCAAAAGAATTGATTGCACGATCATTAGGAATAAGCAAGAATCAGCTGCTGCCGAAGCTGTCTTCTGCACTTGCGCATCCGCTGCCGCCCCAAGTTGTAGGCAAAGGTGAATGCCAAGAAATAGTGGAAAGCGAAGTTGATTTAACAAAGCTGCCTGTCATGCGGTTCACAGAGAAGGATGGCGGAAAATACATTGCATCCGCCGTTTCAATAATAAAGGACCCTGAATTTGGAACCCAAAACATGTGCTTCCACAGGCTAATGCTGATGGACAAGAACAGGTTTGTCGCAAGAATCGTTGAGAACAGGGGAACAGACATGGCGCTCAAGAAAGCCGGCGGAGAACTAGACATAGCCATCTGCATAGGTAACTCAACTCCTATTCTTCTAGCCGCAGCCACAACCCTGCCCATGGGCGTTGACGAGTTGGGAATGGCAAATGCACTCGAGGAAACAGCCTTAGTAAAATGCAAAACCGTTGACCTTAAAGTGCCTAAGGACTGCGAAATAGTGCTGGAAGGAAGAATAACGAAGGAAAAAATTGCTGAAGGACCCTTCCTCGACACGACAGGAACCATTGACAAAATAAGACAGCAACCCATAATCGAAATAAAATGCATCACACACAGAAAAAACCCAATTTACCAAGCATTGCTTCCAGGAAGAAGGGAACACCAATTTCTCATGGGCATGCCTAAGGAACCCTCAATCTTCAACGAAGTCAACAAAGTCTGCGAATGCAAAGACGTTTACATTACGCCCGGCGGATGCAGCTGGCTTCACGCAGTCGTGCAAATAAAAAAGAAAAACCAGGACGACGGAAAAAAAGCCATCAGCGCCGCGTTCGAAGGGCATAAATCGCTCAAGCACTGCGTTGTTGTCGATGATGATATCAACATTTATGACCCTAACGATGTGGAGTGGGCTATCGCCACAAGGTTCCAAGCGGACAAGAACGCGGTAATCCTGCCCAACCAGCCTGGGTCATCGCTGGATCCGTCGGGAGATTTGACTGAGGGCAAAAAGGCAACCACTTGCAAGATGGGACTGGACGCGACAGTACCCTTTGGAAAAACAGATAAAAGCTTCACCAAAGAGCAATACAGAAAAGTTGAGTTAAGCAAGTTCTTGTGATTTATATGCATCTGACGGAAAAAGAACAAAGAATGCTCGACGGCGCTGAAGGCTACGCCGTGCGCAAAAGCATGGAAATCCTCGTTGCGCTCGGCAACATCTACGGCGCAAAAAGCCTCATCGACGTGGGCAGCGTGCAGGTTTCAGGCGTATCCTACAACAACCTCGGCGACGCTGGACTGGAATTCCTCGACGATCTGGCAAAGGACGGCAAAGTCCGCGTTCTCACAACGCTTAACCCTGCGGGCATGGACTTGGAAAATTGGCGGCAACTAGGAATCAGCCCAGAATTCGCTGAAAAACAAAACCTCGTCATAAAAGCCTTCGAGCGCATGGGCATCCTCGTCAGTTGCACATGCACCCCCTACCTGATCGGCAACCTACCCCTCTACGGCGAGCACATCGCATGGTCAGAAAGCTCAGCCGTCACCTTCGCGAACTCGGTGATCGGCGCAAAAACAAACAAGGAAGGCGGACCATCCGCGCTGGCAGCCGCTTTCGTCGGCAAAACGCCGTGTTACGGGCTGCATCTGGACGAGAACCGCGTCCCCGATGTTCATGTGCAGGTGAACGCGAAATTGACGAAGCTTTCGGACTGGGGCGCTTTGGGCTACGCGATTGGCAAGAAGGCGGAAAACAGGATCCCCTACATCACAGGCATCAAAGCGGCTGATTTGGACGAGCTTAAATCGTTCTGTGCTTCCGTGGTGACTTACGGCGCTAAACCGCTTTTCTACATTAAGGGAGTAACGCCCGCGGCTGAGCAGCAGAAGCAGCCGAAAGAAGCCGTAGCAATCGAGCAAGCCGACATCAAGAACGCTTACGACAGCATCAACGACCAAGTCAGCGAAATCGAACTGGTTTGCGTCGGCTGCCCACACTGTTCAATCAACGAAATCGCCAGAGTTGCCGAGCTGGTTAAAGGCAAAAAGGTGGCGGCGGGCACGGAGTTTTGGGTAGCAACTTCACGAACTGCCAAGCAGCTCGCGGACAAGCGTGGCTACACGGCGGTTATTGAGACGGCTGGCGCCAAATTCGCATGCGACACCTGCATGGCGGTTGCGCCTCTCAAAGGCAGGTTCAAATCGTTGGCGACAACCTCGGCGAAAGGCTGCTTCTACTCAAGGCAGAACCTCATGAAAACAAAGATGGGCAGCATCGAAGAATGCGTGCAGGCGGCGGTGACGGGAAAATGGAGCAATTGAAAGGCAGAATAATCTACAAAGGCAAAGCCGAAGGAGAGGCACTTGTCACTTCAATGCCCATCTCGTTCTACGGCGGAGTAGACCCGAACACTGGCGTGGTCATCGAGAAAGGGCACGAACTGCAGGGGCAAAGCGTCAAAGGCAAAATCCTCGTGTTCCCAACAGGCAAAGGCTCAACAGTTGGCTCCTACACACTGTACCGCATGAAAAAGAACGGCACCGCGCCAGCAGGCATGATCAACAAGGAATGCGAAACCGTCGTAGCCGTCGGCGCCATAATCAGCGAAATCCCATGCATAGACAAAATCGACGTGGGCAAAATCAAAACAGGTGACAAAATCAAAATAGAAAACGAAAGAGTCACCCTGCTCTAGATTCAGTTTGGTTTCAGTCTAAGGGTTTGTTCCATCCGCCGTTGCTGAACCTTGCCAAGCAACCGAATGGAAACGACAGTAGCAGGTCGATTATGGCGACGGTTGGCAGAAACGGCAGACTGAAGGTCACCTGCAAGACGAGGTTGAGCGTTGAGAACGCGAGCAGCAAGAAAAGCCCGTTCAGCCAGAAGCCCACTTGCCAACCTCTGGTTCTGTGCAGGCTGTTAATCACAGCGATGTTTGTCACGCCTAGTATCAGCGGCTGAATAAAGTACGTGAGGACCGTCAGGAACGCGAAGCCAAGCGGCGGCATGTAATCCATGAAAGAGTCCTGCACGCTGCTCAGCCAAGCCTGAATCACGATCAGAATGACCACTATTATCAAGCCTTGGATCAGCAGTTTCTCGGCTAATCGCATGTTCCTGAAGTGGTTGACCAGTTTGTTGTCACTTGGCGTTTTGTGCAATCCAGTCACCTACCGCAGTTTCTGTTGGCGTTCCCCGAATTCCGTAATTGTCAAATTCGCTGTTCCAGTACACGATCCAGCAGCCTTTAAGCCCCATGCTCTTGAAAAGGTTGAGCCCGCTGATGATGTAGTTGGTTTGGGCGGCGCTGTCGTTCGTTGACATGCCGAACTCGGTTATCACCACGTTCTTGTGCGTTATGGTCTGCAGGTTCTGAATGAAGAGCGGGGACAGCACGAGGAACGAGTTCATGTAGACATCTAACCCGACGAAATTGAGTTTTTGGCTCAGCTCGATTGGAATGTTGCTCCTCAGGGTGTAGCCGATACCGAAGTTAGTGTACAACTGCACTGAGAGATGATGAGATTCAACAGCTGCATAAAGAGTATTAAAGTTAGAAATGATTTCGTCGTCAGTGAACAGTGCGCCAACATCCCAACTGGAGGACGTTTCAGGCTCATTCATGATTTGAACATAAGTCAAGTTCCCTCCCCAGCGATCAAGGTAATAATTGACGTTGACAACAGTCTCGTCATTAGGTATAACAAGAGCAACAGGCAGCCTGTAGTGGCTGGTAGCCGAGAAAAGCATGTCGGTCTTCTGGTTTATCGGGTCGTTCCAGTAAAGCGGGTTACATTCGAAGTTTATACGTATAACTTTGAAGCCTAAGTCGTAGATCTGCGTAACTTGCCCGTAGATATCGCTGAGGTTGTCCTGCTCGTAAACATAGTGAATTCCGACTTGAAAGCCCGAATTCGAGTTTCTCTGAGCCGACGAGTAAAAGTCGTACGGGTAAAAAATCTGGATTAAGAAAAACAGCACGCAAAGAGTGATGACGATGAGGTTTTTCACCAAGCTTTTGTTCGTAAACCTAACTAAACCCTGATACAGGCTCGAGGCAAGCTTGCTCATATCCTACGTTGTAACACGTTATTCCTTTTATATTTTAATGAAAAAAGAGAAAACTGGGCGATAGATGATTTTGGCTCGGTTCTGCGCAAGTCATTTATATTCTGAGACCCCAATAGCCAGAGCAGTGTCAGCATGAAACGCCTCGCCTGCATAATTCTGATCCTGACAGTTTTGGTCAGCGGGCTTTTTATTGTTCGAAACGTGCACGGACAAACCGTTGTAAGTGGAACAATCACTTCGGACACGGAATGGACAACGGCGGAGAGCCCAATCAATTTCGATGGAACCGTAACGGTAAACCAAAATGTGAACTTAACTATTGACCCTGGAGTGGCTGTCAACTTTGGAATTTATCCTTTTTTAATCGACGGCACGTTAACCGCGCAAGGCACCGCTAACAATCAAATCGTGTTCTCATCCAGCTCAGGGAACACAAGTTTACCGTACGGTACCGCTGCGTCAATGATTCTTGCTCAAGCGAGCCAGGCTTTCGGCACCACCGCCAATTCGGGGTCAATCATTCAGAACGCAGTTTTTGATGGAATATCTGTCAGTGTAGCTGCTGGATCGCCGGAAATAGACACCTGCGTTTTTAATTTTGCCACGCCCTATGGGTCGCCCATTAACCTCAGTGGAGGTTCACCAACAATCTCCAACAACATCATAAATTACAACCTTCCAGGTCCAAGCTCTCCCACAACCACGATATACGTGTTCGGTGGAAATCCCTCGATTATAAACAACCAATTTGAAGGGAGTTTCTCTGGCTCTGCAAACATCGGCGTCAACCTGATTTCAGGAGCGCCAGTAATAACAGGCAACTCGTTTACGGCACAGTACGGTAACAACAGCGTCGGCATAAAGGTAACTGCGGGCGCTCCACAAATAACCAATAATCAATTCCAAGGCAACGGGTACCTCACCGGCGTCTTTGACTCGTCTTCTTCATCCTTCACCGTTTCCGACAACACGTTTACAGACTGCACATCAGGCATCACAGCTCAAGGCAACACCATATTAACGGTTGAAGGCAACCAGATCCTGAAAGGATACGACGGAATTGACATTGCAGATGGAGCGACGCTGACAATCACTGATAACCTGATCGACAGCAACTCTCACTTCGGAATCAACGGCGGAGGAAACATAAATTCTAACACAATCACCAACAATGAGGTGGGAATACACAATCCACCGACAGGCCCCATAAACAACAATAACATCGTGGGTAACACCGAGAACAGCATTCAGGCGACCATCGAAAACGTTGACGCCCAGAATAACTGGTGGGGAACAACCGACACGGCGACAATTAACCAAACAATCTACGACTCAAAAGTCGATTACCACCTCGGAACAGTCTTCTTCGTGCCCTTCTTGACTCAACCAAGCTCGTCGGCACCGCCCATCCCAGCCTACACGTCCACCGTCATCCCTATTTCGACGTCGAACCCGACGATGCCGGCGCCGACGCCTGAACCCGTTACAACGCCGACGCCAGCGCCAGATCAATACAGGCAATCGTTCGTTTACCAAGTGGGCACCATACTTAACCTGAACCTGATCACAACCGCCACGGCAGTAATACTGGCTCTAGTGTGGGTGATTGTGATCTTGGGATACGCGGCGAAAAGAGGAATCTCGAAATTCAAATCCAAGACTTGAAAAGTTGCTCCACGCGATGCTTTCAACTGAATCGAATGGCAGTTTTTCCCGCCCTAAAAACACGGCTTCTTTGCTGTTCTCGGTAATGCTTTTCAATGAGTGATCAAATATTCATGTAAAGGTGCAGGAAGATTGAATGACGCGAAACCAGTTATCCTAAAACTCGGCGGCTCAGCCATCACCGACAAGACGACTGAGGCAGCCCCGAGAACAGAAATCATAAACCGCTTGGCGGAGGAAATCAAGCGGGCAGACCTCGACAACCTCATCATCGTGCACGGCGGCGGCAGCTTCGGTCACCCGACCGCGGCTAAGTACGGGTTAAAGGATGGCTACAAGGACGACCCTACGCAGAAGTTCGGTTTCGCCGAAACCCACCACATGATGACCGTCCTCAACGGGCTGGTCATGGACGCGCTTATCTGGCATGAAATTCCAGCGGTAAGCATCGCGCCATCATCCTGCTTCATAACTGAGAACGGCAAAGTCAAATTTTTCGATGAAACCGTGCTCAAATCGATGGCGAAAATGATGTTTACGCCTGTTTTCTACGGCGACGCGGTGTTAGACGAAAAATTAGGCTTCACGATTCTCTCAGGCGACCAGCTGGTCGCTTACCTCGCCATAAGGTATAAGGCTCAAAAAATCGTTATCGGCACCGACACCGACGGCTTGTTCGATTCAGACCCGAAAACAAACCCCAACGCAAAGCCGTACAAGCATTTGACGCTGGCGGAACTGAAGCAGATTCAGCCTAAACTCGGCAAGGCATCGGGCACGGATGTTACAGGCGGCATGGCAGGCAAAATCGCCGAGCTTATCCCAGCCGTCGAGGCGGGCGTTCACGTCACGATCACGGGAGCCACCAAAGGGCAGTCTATTTACAGGGCGCTTACAGACCAAAGCATATTAGGCACTGAGATCGAGAAGTAGAATTATGGTTGAAGAAACAGAGAAGCGCAAGGCAGACCACATAAGAATCTGCCTTGAACAAAAAGCTCAAGCTAAGAAAGCCACGGCAGGCTTTGAAGATATCCAGCTTATCCACCGAGCCCTGCCAGAAATCGACCGCGAAAAAATCAGTCTGTCCACTTGTTTTCTCGGCAAAAAACTCTCCGCGCCCCTGATCGTCGGCGCCATGACGGGTGGAACGGAAGAAGCCACGAAAATAAACGCTTCAATCGCTCAAGCCGTGGAGAACTTGCATTTAGGCATGGGTGTAGGCAGCCAAAGAGCAGCCATCGAAGATAAAAAACTCGAAAGCACCTACGCGGTAGCACGCAAAAAAGCTCCAACCGCCTTCTTAATCGCGAACATCGGTGGAGTCCAACTTGCGCATGGGTACGGCTTAAGAGAAGTCAAGAGAGCCGTGGAAATGATCGATGCCGACGCCTTGGCAATCCACTTGAATGCGATGCAGGAAGCAGTCCAGCCTGAAGGGCAAACCAACTTCGGGTTTGTCTTGGCTAAAATCACGCAGATCGCTGGTGAATTGGACGTTCCCGTTATCGTTAAGGAGACAGGCTGCGGCATTTCATCGGAGGATGCGAGGGCGCTGGAGGTTGCAGGCGTAAAAGCCATCGACGTCGGCGGCGTTGGCGGGACAAGTTTTGCGGCAGTCGAATATTACCGTTCGAAAAACGGGAAACTCATGGATGAAGCGTTCTGGGACTGGGGAATCCCGACAGCCATAAGCCTGATTGAAACAACAGAGACGGTAAAGATTCCAGTGATTGCTTCTGGCGGAGTTCGAAACGGCTTGGACGTAGCGAAGTCTTTAGCGTTGAACGCAAGCCTAGCAAGCCTTTCCCAGCCTGTGCTTGAAACAGCAGTCAAAGGCGCGAAAGAAACTCAGGAGTTGCTCACTTGCCTAATCGATGAGTTGCGTAACGTCATGTTTCTCGTCGGCGCCAAAAACCTTGAATCCCTCGCCAAAATGCCCGCTGTGATAACGGGGAAAACTGCGGAGTGGCTGAACATTCGAGGCTTCGACCCAGCAATGTATGCCCAGAGGAGCACGTTAACGTTTGAGTATTGAAAAGTTTCTTGAAGAAAAGGCACCTCTCATCGACAAAGCCATCGAAAAGTACATTCCACGCAGATTCACCAAGGACTCGATTCTTTTCAAGGTTGACCCGCCGATGTACAGCTACAACTTGGAGCCACTCAACAAGGCGATTGCAGAGCCCATCTGGGACATGCTGGACCGCGGCGGAAAAAGGTGGCGCCCAGCACTCTTCCTGCTGATATGCGAAGCGCTAGGGAACCACTCGGATTACTGCTTGGACTTCTCCATCATCCCCGAAGTCATCCATAACGGTACGCTGGTCATCGACGATATCGAGGACGCCTCTGAGCTTCGGCGAGGCAAGCCGTGCACGTACGAGATTTTCCAGATGGACATTGCCGTCAACGCTGGAAACGCAATGTACTACCTGCCTCTTCTGCCCTTGATGGCACAAAAAGCCAAGCTTACACCCAAGATGCAACGGGACATTTACGAAGTGTACGTGCAGGAGATGATTAACCTCAGCATGGGGCAAGCCATGGACATCGCGTGGCACCGAGGCATAGCAAACGCCGACGAGTTGCACGAAGAAGACTACTTGCAGATGTGCGCTTACAAGACAGGCACCCTCGCGCGGATGGCCGCGAAAATGGCGGCGGTCTTGGCAGACGCCGACAAGCCGTTAGTGGAGAAGCTTGGACGTTTGGCAGAAAGCATCGGCGTCGCCTTCCAGATGCAGGACGACATCTTGGACTTGACGGGCGTTGACTTTGCGAAGAAGAAGGGCGGCGTCGGGCAAGACATCACCGAGGGCAAGAGGAGCCTGATGGTTATTTACACGCTTGGAAAGGCTAACGGCGCTGACAAAAGGCGGCTGATTAGAATTCTTAACATGCACACTTCCGAGCAGGCGCTGCGGGATGAAGCCATCGCTTTGATGCAGAAGTACGGCGCCATCGAACATGTCAAGCGCACGGCGGAAAGAATCGTTGAGGAAAGCTGGGCTGAAGCCGAAAAGCTGCTGCCGACGCCTGAGGCTAAGGAAAAATTAAAAGCGTTCGCCGAATTCTTGATTAAAAGAAATAAGTAGTTTCAGCGAGCGTAAACGGTTTGGCACTAGAAAACGACGTTGACCTTAAAGAGCAAGTCAGGAAAGCAGCCTTGTTGAACGCGGTTTCTCATGACGGCAAGGCTCAAGCAGGCGCCATCGTGGGCAAAATCCTCGGCGAGCGGGCGGACCTGCGGTCAAGAGTGAAGGAGCTTTCAGGCGTCATCAACACGGTTGTAAAGGAAGTCAACAGCCTCCCGCTGACAGAGCAGAAGGCGATTGTTGAGAAGAACTGGCCTGAAACGCAGAAGAGGGAGAAGGCTGAGGAAAAACGGCTTCCGCCGCTGCCGAACGCCGACAAGTACCCGTTGATTGTGACGCGGTTTTCCCCGAATCCTGACTGCGTCCTGCATCTGGGTTCCGCCAGAGCCATCCTGCTGAGCCACGAGTACGCCCGCATGTACAACGGCAAGTTCATCCTGCGCTTCGAGGACACGGACCCGAAGGTGAAGAGGCCGTCGCTTGTTTTCTACGACAGCGTCAGGCAGGATTTGAAGTGGCTCGGCTGCAAAGTCGACGAGGAATACATCCAGAGCGACCGACTGCCAATCTACTACGAGTACACGCAGCGGCTCATCAGCGACGGCAACGCCTACGTCTGCGAATGCCCGTCTGAAGAGTTCCGAAAGAAAACCCTAGCCAAACAAGCCTGCCCCTGCCGAAACCTGACGGCGACCGACCAGTTGGAACGCTGGAACCGCATGCTGGGCGGCGGCTACGCGGAAGGGCAAGCCGTCGTTCGCGTCAAAACAGACCTTGAGCACCCGAACCCCGCCGTGCGCGATTGGCCAGCGCTCAGGATCATCGACACGAAGAAGTATCCTCATCCCCGCGTCGGCAGCAAATACGTCGTTTGGCCCCTCTACAACTTAGCCGCGGGGTTAGACGACCACCTCATGGGCATGACGCACATCATCCGAGGCAAAGAACACTACACCAACATGGTCCGCCAAAAATACATGTACCAGCATCTGGGCTGGAAATACCCTGAAGCGATTCATTACGGCAGGCTCAAAATCACAGGCGCCTTCCTCAGCAAGTCAAAAATCGTTCAAGGCGTAAAAGACGGCACCTACACGGGCTACGATGACCCGCGGCTCGGCACTTTCGCGGCGCTGAGAAAACGGGGCATAACACCTGAAGCCATCAAGAAAATGATAATCGACGTCGGGACGAAACCGAACGATGTCACCCTAAGCTGGGAGAACCTGTACGCCTACAACCGCAAAATCCTCGACGCCGCTAGCAACAGGTACTTCTTCGTACCTGAACCAGTTGAACTCAAAGTCTCAGACGTACCGAAAACCTTCCACGCCAAGCTTCCGCTTCACCCAGAGAACCCTGACCGCGGCTTCAGAGAATACACCGTAGCGCCAGAGGGCGAAGACAGGACTGCAGGCTTGTGGGTTTCAAGGAAGGATGCTGAAGCCTTGGAGGCGGGACGGGTTGTCAGGCTGATGGAGCTCTTCAACGTCCAAGTCAGCGGCAGAACAGGCGATTCGGTGACGGCGACGTTTGCAAGCGAATCCTACGAGGACGCGAGAAAAATCAAGGCTCAACTCATCCAGTGGATACCTAAAGGCGCGGAGTTCCCGTGCCGAGTCATGATGCCCGACGCGTCCGTGACAGAGGGTTTTGCTGAGAGCGCCTGCAAAAAGTTAAAGGCAGACGCCATCATACAGTTTGAACGTTTCGGATTCACACGCGTGGACCAAGTCGGCGAGAAAATGGTCGCCTACTACGCGCACAAGTGAGGGATGAAGCAGCATGAGGAAACTCGACAAGGCAATAATCTGGCCAATCTACTTCGACGCAGCCAGAACCCGCAAGGAAGGACGCCGCGTCCCAAAAAACTTAGCGGTGCAGTCGCCCAGAATAGACGAGATCAAACTGGCAGTTGACCGACTGGGCTTGAAGAACGAGGTCAGGCTGGAAACCCATTTTCCCAAGGTACACTGGGCAAAAACGGGAATGCTGCTTGTTGAAAAGAAGGAATCAAAAGAAAAGATTCTTCAGAAAATCGCCAAACAACTGCTGAAGATCAAGAATGCGCAGTCTGCGCCCGCGAAACCGCAGCAGAAATCTTAGCTTTTCTCTTTGCCCGCGATCAATACCGCGTTTATGATGCCGTCGTCGCCTGGGCGGCTGGTGACTTTCGCCAAGCCGAGAGCCGTTTCGATTTCCGCGCCCTTGGTTATGACGCCTCTGCGGTTGTAGTCAACGTTCGCGCCGTTGCGGACGACACGGGTGATCTCTGCTTTTTGCGTTTTGCCCGTTTTAGGGTCGGTCACCGAAGCGAACTTGTCGCTTAAGGCTCTGACTTTGGTGTTGCCGCCGTAGCCCCGGGTGGTTTTCCTTTTTGGCTCGCCGAGGATCGTTTCGGCTGGGTACCCGCCTGCCTCATATTTTTTCTTGACGCGGTAAGCTCTTTTTTTGCCGCCTGTGAGTTTTCTTTTGCGTAAAGTGCCATGCCAAACTGACATATTCTACATTTCCTAACGAATTCTGATTCGAGCATCAACTTAAACATTGGATTTCCATATAAACATATCCGTTTGATACTGGCGTGTTTTCTCACATTCAGCTTGTTTATGTCAGGCTAAGCCCAAGTGATCGTACTGACACATCAACGCCAGAAACCTAAGGCACTGTTTTTTTCAATACAACATCATTATAAGTAAGAATATTCTTACTATTATTCCTGTGAGTGTGATAGAGCATGGTCGAAGCCGCCACGACTAAACTTTCCTCTAAGGGGCAACTGGTCATTCCCGCGAATGTGCGAAAAGCTGCCAAGCTTAAGAAAGGCGAAAAGATTCTGGCAATAGCCATTGATGATACTGTTGTTCTCAAAAAAATAATTGATAAATCATTCGAAGAAACCATGAAGCCAGTTTGGGCTAGAGTTCGGCAAATGGGTCTTTCGGAGGAAGACATAAACGCCCTCGTCAACGAAGCAAGGGAAAAAAGTAGTTCTTGATACAAACGTTTGGATTTCAGCATTGCTTTGGGGCGGGAAACCTGCAGCGATAATAAAAGCAGCCGAGCAAGGAAGAATCAGGATTCTAATCTCTGAAGAAATTGTTGCTGAAATTAGTCAGGTGTTAACCTATCCCAAGCTCAAGAAAGCCTACCTAGCAGAAGGCTTAGGCATGGAGGGCTTGATTGAAACTGTAGTGAAGATAAGCAAATTTGTCAGTGTTGACAGGAAACTGGCTGTGATTAACGAGCATCCTGCAGATGACAAGTTCATAGAATGCGCCCTATCCTCTGATGCAGAGTACATTGTAAGCGGCGACAGGCACCTGCTCAAAATTGGTTGCTACAAAAAAACACAGATTGTCTCAGTAAATGAATTTTTGCAATTGTCAGAGACTAAAAGATGACGTTATCCAGTGTTATGACTACAACGATACCGCGCCTAAATTTTTGAGGAAAATACCAAAAAATCTGCTACGGAAACGCCTAACTAAACTCAGCCGAGCGCGTCTTCACGGCTGCGGCAACGGAAAATGTTTAAATGGGGTTTGAAACAGCAATATTAAGCGAAAGCTCTGTGGGCCCGTAGCTCAGCTAGGTAGAGCGCCAGACTCATAATCTGTTGGTCGCAGGTTCAAATCCCGCCGGGCCCACCATCAAACCTCAAGGAGCTATCGCAAAGGGTGAAGCCTGCTCTGAATCAAAAAAACCCAGCCTACCAAGCAGCACAGTTTGTCAAGAGTCATCAGTTAATCGTCGGCTTGTTGCTCGTGTTTTTCGGCGTGAGTGACCTGTGGTTTATCATGCCGAACCTTTACGACACTTACGCCGGCTACTACGTGAACTGGCAAGCATTCTACCTTTTCATGGCTGAATGGACTTTTACAATTCCCCTTCTTCTCATGATGGCTCTTATTGGAACGTTGATGCTAACCGTTTATTGCGTGAGAGACATCCAGCCCGCGAGAATTGACAATAAAGAATACGCTGCAATCCTGGTGACGGCGCTCGGTTTCACGTACCAAGTGATTGGAGCTTGGCCGTTGTGGAGTCAGCCGTACCCTTGGCCTTGGCAACACATAATCGCGAAATACGGAAACCTGCTTGTCCTGCCGCTTTTCGCTGGCAGCCTCTTAGCTTTGATAACGGGAGGCGTCTCACTGTACATTCACAGCAACATATACCATCAAAAACACCCAGAAAAGATGAATTAACAAAATTTATTTTAACGAGTGTTCAAAGATTTTATTACACATAGAAAACGTTTTGTATTCTTGTGACTTTTTTTCCATTTCCTTTGGTTCGTATCAACTAGGTACATTTTCAAGCACTTTCTTGGTCCAGAGTTTGCGGCTTTCATGCTGAAGGGTAACTGAATCCATATCGATATCCTTGAGCAAGCCTTCTATGGCCTTAACTGGGTCCCCTTCAAAAATTGGAGTCTCCTTCTGGCAGGAAATCCAGTTAAGTATTGCTTCTTCTGCAGCCTTACTTAGTGCTCCTTTTCCGTAGCCAAACTTTTTCATCGCCGTTTCTCTAAATTTACGCTCAAGCTTTGGGTCAATTTGGACTCTTAGCGACATTACCATATTACCTAATTACCAAATTGCTAAATTGCCATAAATCTTTTTAGTGAAAAAAGAGCGCTGGTTATGTATGGTTTGGGGTAAGTTTCCTGTATAACAGTATTCCTTCGATTAGGAAGAGAACCATTGCTACCCCAGTCATGCCTGTCAGGAAAAGGAAGCTGACTTGTATGGCAACGCCGTTTATTAGGTAGCTTAACAGTATTAACGTTATCTCGGCGGCGAAAGCGCCGAGAAAAAAGAAGGAGTAGAACATCAATCGTGGCACGAGGTTTCGGCCAACCCACACATGCCCCTTGATGTTTGTTTTCTCCTTTAAGACGTAGTCGCCGTACTTGTTTTTCTCGATTAGCCCTAAGTCCTCGAGTTTTTGCAGGTGCCTAAACGCGACGCTTGTGCTGCTAAGGTTTGCGCCTCTTGTAACGTCTCGTGTTCCCACTGGCTTTGCAGCGTGGACAATGTACGCGTAGACGTTTAACGTGTTGCCTTCGAGTTCTTCGTTAGTCAAGGTTGTTGCAACCTAAGAGATTCTATGGTGTCTCTATTGGGAACGGTACGGTTCCCTCGGTATAAGTTCCGTAAACGAAGTCGCTGCCTGCTTTTGTTAGCACTATGTGCTGTAGGACTTGGTGGCTTGCTGGTGTGGTAACGGTTACGTTGCCGTTGACCGTGACTGTGCATATTCTGCTTACATTAATGTATAGTGTTTGGGCATTTCTGAGTTCGGTGACTGCTTTTGGCATATTATTGGCGTTATATGCGAATATGTAGTCGCTAACGTATCCTACAGTGTAGCTAGTGTTAAATACGTTGTAATTTATGCCTGTGCCACCGTTGCAAGCAGGTCCGTTATATATCAGACCATTTGCGAAGCCGATTGTGCCATTTCCTGAGAGGTAGGTAACGTCATCAGGTTGTTTGCAATCAAAGATGTAGTAGCCTAGGTTGACGATTGGTCCTTGGTCAGATGAAACTGCAAATTGGTAATATTCAATCTGAGCATCAGCATTCTTTAGAGCGAGAGGAGTTACAGTGAAGTTTGCGACTACTTGGATCATGGAGCCGTAAAATGACATTGTATAGTTTCCGCCGTTATCATTAGGGTTGCAGTAGGCGTATATGGTATTGGCATTAAACCATGGCGCGACTGTTTGAGCGTTTGCTTGAGTTTGAGCCGCCATCATGTATTCCAGTGGTACGATTGTTGCTATTCCAATTGCTATGGCGAGTATTCCGCATAAGATCAGTTTCTTTTCGATCATTTGGTTTTTCACCGCTCACCTAACTGGCTAACAGCCTAATAATTCTCCCCTAAGAACAAAACTGTTCCAGTGCTGTTCTCGAAGAGAACAGAAACCGCCGAGACCGCGAGAAAACAATGGGTTGGTCAGGCTTGGAGTTTCTTGACTAGTAAAGCGATGTTTCGTCCAAGCGTTTCGCATTCTGCCAAGTCTTCTTTCTTAGGCTTGCCCGTCGCGGCGACGCCGTAATGCTTGTCGTCTGCTCTTCCTTGCACAATCATGCCGTGGATAAGCATAGCCTGCACGATGGACAGCAAGGTGGTTTCGGCGCCTGAGGCGGTTCCGCCGCTGCTTGTGAAGGCGCCGCCGACTTTTCCCGTTAACTGTGTGTGAATCTGCACGGAATCGTCGATTAGCTTCTTGAGCTTAGCCGACATTAGCCCGTAATAGGTCGGTGAACCCATTATTATGCCGTCGGCGGCAAGAAGGTCGCTGTTAGTTGTTTGCTCAGCCTTTTTAACGGTGACTTCGAAGTCGCCTGCTTTTTCAGCGCCTTTTGCCACGGCTAAAGCCATCGTTTCAGTGTTGCCAGATTTCGAATCGAAAACAATCAAGATTTTCGGCATAACAGTCCCCTTACGAACCCCTTTTTGCTTAAAAAATATGAAGGCACACTCTTTTTAGCTTTGCCTCAGGACTTACTTGCCAAGCTGTACGATCCGACCGTTAGCTTCTCAGCGCCAGCCTGAGTGATTAGAACTGTGTCTTCAATTCTTATTCCGCCGTACTCTATCAGGTAGATGCCAGGCTCATCCGTCACCACGTTGCCAGAAGCCAAAATGTCCTTGCTGTCAGGGCTCAAGACCGGTGCCTCATGAATCTCCAAGCCTACGCCGTGACCGAGATTATGAACGAAAAACTCGCCAAAGCCAGCCGCTTCAATTACCCGCCTTGCCGCGGCATCAACTTCCATGGCTGAAACGCTGGGTTTTAAAGTTTCGAAGGCTTGCTGATGCGCCTGTTTCACAGTTTCATAAATTCTTCTCTGCTTTTCATCAGGCTTGCCCGCCGTGAATGTCCGGGTCATGTCTGAACGGTAAAAGTCGCAGGTTGCACCTAAATCCACCACAACTAAATCTCCCTTGTTGACGGTCCTGCTTGAGCAAGACCCGTGCGGAAACGCTGAGTGAACTCCCGAAGCAATGATGGTGTCGAAGCTTGTTCCATTTGATCCTTTTTTCCGCATCGCGTACTCGACTTCAGCCGCCACTTCTATCTCTTTCACCCCAGGACGGATCATTTCGGCAGCTGCCTTCATGCCTACAGACGCCAAACTGCATGCTTTCCGAATCAACTTGACTTCCCCTTCGTCCTTGACGCTTCGAAGCTTTGTGATTAGGTTGTTGGCTGGCTCAAGTTTCTCCTCTCCACCGACCACTTTAGCAAGCGCAAGCCAGCTTTCAATCGGCAATGAGTCAACGGCAAATTTTTTAGTAGGCGCCTGCTCTGCGATTTT
Organism: Candidatus Bathyarchaeota archaeon; assembly: GCA_963768345.1. Taxonomy (GTDB): domain Archaea; phylum Thermoproteota; class Bathyarchaeia; order Bathyarchaeales; family Bathycorpusculaceae; genus Bathycorpusculum. Next base: position 205,621 of record CAVYHL010000006.1, read on the forward strand.
CTTCATCAGGTTTTCACCCCGTTTTAGGAGCTCCACCTTTAAGCCCTTGGCTTCCGTCTTCGCTTGTTCATAGTTGACTCCTGAAACGAAGAGGACGTTTTCGCCTTGGTCTGGAATTAGAAGCGCGGTTGCGCCTGAGAGACCCGTAAAATACGTCAAGTTGGTCGGGTTGAAGATTATGAAGTTGCACGATTTTCCCTGGTCGGCTGCTGACTGTTTTAGGGCGTCTGCTCTGTTCATTTTTTTCGCCTTGTAGCTAGGAGAGTGGCTTTTGAGTTGCTTTAAGTTTTCGCTTGTTTCCTGCGTTATGTATTGAAAAACAATTCGGTTTAACCCTTGGAATTCTAAGCAACTTCTCCATTAACTTAATATAGTTTTCAATTAACTTCCCTACTTTGAGGATAAATTGCATGTTCAGTTATGCGGGAAGAATTTTACATGTCAACCTCACAACGGGAGAAAACCACACCAAGCCATTATCCGAAGAGATGGCTAAAAGATACATCGGCGGAATAGGCTTAGGTATCCGTTTACTCATGGACAACTCAAAAGCAGGAACCGACCCGTTTGACCCTGATAACCCGATAATTTACTGCACGGGTCCACTCAGCGGCACCATGGGTCCAACCGCTGGGAACGGCTACGCCGTCGTTTCCAAGTCTCCTGCCACTGGCGGAGTAGGCGAAGCCAAGGCACACGGCTTCTTCGGTCCTGACCTCAAACGCGCAGGATATGACGCGGTTGTCATAAAGGGGAAAGCGCCGAAGTTGTCCTACCTTTGGATTGACGATGATAAAGTTGAAATCCGAAACGCTGAACACCTAAAGTACGCGACAGTTAACGATACGGACCATAAAATCCGGGAAGAACTAGGCGACTTTTACATCCGTGTTTCAGCCATCGGCGAAGCAGGCGAAAAGCTATGCAGGTTCGCAGCCATAATAAACGACGAGTTCCGCGCCATTGGACGCAGCGGCATGGGCGGAGTCATGGGCTCCAAGAACCTTAAGGCGGTCGCTGTGAGGGGAACGCATGACGTTAACGTTGCGAACCTTGAAGGGTTCAAAGAATTTATTAAGTTGATTCATGAACGCATGAAAGGTCCAGCAACCAAGAAATACAAAACATTGGGCACTCCCGAAAACGTCCTCGTTCTTAATTCGCTTTCAGCGTTAGCCACAAGAAACTGGACTAACGCCACTTTTGAGGGCGCGGATAAGGTCAGCGGCGAATACCTCAACGAGCACTACGTCAAGAAGATCGTTGGATGCGCAACCTGCGGCATGCGTTGCGACCACATCGCCGTCGTTCCAGAAGGACCATACAAAGGCTCAACTTCAAGGCTTGAGTTCGAATGCCTCTGGAGCATGGGACCACTCTGCGGCATCGACCGATTAGACGCTATAATAGAAGCCATGCGAATCGTTAACGAGTACGGCATGGACGGAATATCCATCGGAGTCGTAGTCGCGTTTGCGATGGACTGCTATGAACACGGCATAATCACCAAGGAACAGACCGATGGAATCGACCTTAGATTCGGAAACGCCGAAGCACTGATTGCGATTATCCACAAGATCGGCAAACGCGAGGGCTGGCTTGGCAACGCGCTTGCGGAAGGCGTGGCTAGAGCCGCTGAGATAATCGGCGGAGACGCCTACAAGTACGCCTGCCACATCAAGGGCTTGGAACTTCCAGGCTACGATCTTAGAACCCTGAAGACCGCGGCGCTCGGTTTCAGCGTGTCTTTCCGTGGAGCATGCCACCTAAGAAACGGTGCTTACTCGCCTGACGTTAAGGGCAAAACGAACCGTTTCAAGATCGAGAAGGGCAGAGGCAAAATGATTGCTGACGAAGGCAACATGTACAACATCATTGACTCACTGATTGTCTGCAAGTTCAGCAGGGGCACATACTACGACGGCTGGAAGGATCTGGCGAACTATTACACCTTGGCAACGGGCTTGCCTATGACCCCCGAAGAAATGACGAAAAGCGGTGAACGCATCGAAAACCTCGCAAGACTTTTCAACATCCGAGAAGGCAAAGGCACACGCAAGTATGACACACTGCCGTGGAAGATAGAGAACGTCCCAGTCCCAGACGAGGGACCAGCTAAAGGCGCCTGCGTTAACGACGAAGAACTGCAAGTGGGTCTAGATGATTACTATGCAGTCCGCGGCTGGACGGCAGACGGCGTCCCAACACTTGACAAACTTAAAGCGCTGAACCTTGATAACCTAGCGTACATTGCTGAAAAAGCAACCAGCGGAGGAAAATAGAATTGGTACGCCCGCAAGACAGAAAATTCGTGACAGCCGACCCAGAGAAATGCATAGGCTGCTGTACGTGCGAGTACGCTTGCAGCATGGTAAACGAGAAAACCTTCAACCCAACCAAATCACGCATCCGCGCCATGCGCATGGGACCACTCGTGAACTTGGCAGTCACATGCAGACACTGCGAAGACCCCGCGTGCTTAGCCGCGTGCCCAAAGAACGCGCTGAGCCAAGAAGAGGATTCAGGAATAATCCGCGTTGACGAGAACACATGCAACGGTTGCGGATGGTGCATCAGCGCATGCCAATTCGGAGCGATGAACGTGCACCCTGACAAGAAAGTTGTCTTCACATGCAACAGCTGCACAGACACCGAGTATAAGGAGCCGCAGTGCGTCAAATGGTGCCCAGAAGAAGCGTTGACTTACGTTACGGCTGAAACCTTGGCGCAGAAGTACAGGCAGAAAGCGGTCAAGAACCTCTTCCAAACAGCAGAGGCAGAAGCAGAAGCCAAATCGAAATAAAAATCCCTGCGCTTTTATAGCGCTCTTTTCGCAATGCTATTTTTGCTTTATCGGACTTTAGAACCCCTCTGCTTGGCAGCCCATCCCTAAGTTGTCTTTTCTGTTATTGTTCCTTTGGTGTAGGGCACAAATTCCCTTATTTGCTCAATCGATGTTTTTCCTGTTTTTTCTCTTTGCTCTTTCGGCAGCTTGAGCATTAACGCCCTGAGAACCCGCGTGAGGAATTCCTTGCCGGTGTAATCGCCTGGCATGAGAACAACGTAAGCTTTAGTCTCCGCCTTGACAGCGTTAACTGGTCCGCCTACGAAACATGTTTCTTCACCCACAACCATGCCGACGGCGACTCGAAGCGGCACCCCTCGTGTCCAGTTGCGTTTACCCACCACAAAGAAAGCGCCGTGCGGAACAGACTCGCCTGAGGGCCCGCTCTTGCTAAGCTGGTCAACTTTGACCCAGTAGACGTCGGCTGACCCCGCGTTTTCACGCCACGCACGGGAAAACGACGCGGCGAACTCGCCTGCTTCACGGAGTGTCTGTTCAGGTATGGGTTTGCCTTCTGCTTTGACGACGGTGAAGGGTGCGCCTGAGATTTCCGCATGAAAAACAATGTCCTCTTGGGTAGTGTATTTTTTTATGAGGACTTCGTTGCTGACGGTGTCTTTGCCTGCGACCACTAAAAAACCATCTGAGCTTTTGAACCAGCGGAACTTTTCATACCACTCTTTACTTTCCCGTTCCAATTTACGCTTATTGAGCGCTTCCATAATTTCTGCGGGCTTAAGGCTCTTTAGTTCTTCCGCTTCACGCAGTTCTTTTTCAATTTGGGCTAAACGCCTCTTTGAATCCTCAAGCGCTGCCAGGGCGCCAGCGGTTTTCTGTTTCGCCTTTTTTCCGCGCTCGTAATACTCGTTGGCGTTCTCGAAGAGCGATCTTCGCAGGTTAATGCTAAACTGCAAGCCGTCGATGCACATGTTCAACGCTAGATTGCGCCCGTCGAAAGATTCAACGTAAGCCTCTGGGAACCTGCCTGCTTTTTTAGCGTCTAAAGCCTCAGCCACCAGAGTGTTCCAGTCCTTTCCTTCCATGTTTGCCCTCAGAAGCGACTCTGTGAAGCCTTGCAACTCGTTTAGGTGGCTGTAGATTGTGTTGCCGATGGTTTTGTCTCGCTCGGTTTTTTTCTCTTCTTCATTTATGGATTTTTCTTGGTCGGCGATGACGCGTTTGAGCCGTTCAGCTTCTTGTTTCAGCTTGTCAACTTCGACGCTGGCAAGTGCTTTTTCAGCAGAGGTCACCCGAAGATAAAACTGGTCCAGCGCCTCGTTAAAACTGCCGTAACCTTGAGCCTTAAAGCCTTCATAACGCCTAAGCTTGAGTGGCACGACATCCAGAAAGCTTCCATCCTGATCCAGAATTATGCTGGGCTCCAGACTGCCCCCTGCCAGCTTTGAAAGCAGGCTTTGAAGCGCATCAAAGACCCCTTGGGTTTCAACAGTCGTTAAGCTTTTGCATGGCTTAGCTTTGTCCACCCCAGCCCTAAGCAGCACTTCCTCAGCGTAAACTCCGCCGATGCCTAAGAAACGCGCGGTCGCCCTGACCACTTCGGCTTCACCCGCCTTCGTTAAGCTCTCCTGCAGTTCAGACAAGGAAACTTTGAACGGGTTCTTGCCGCTTGGGGGCGGAAACACCAAGGTTTCGTTTCGCAGGATGTTGCGGTCGCGCATGCGCTTGAAGAATAGAGCCTGCATGATCAGGTTTTTCTCGTTCGTCAGGATGATGTTGCCTTCGCCGAAAAGCTCCACAATCAGCCTGAGCAGCCCCTCTTTAGTCCTGAAGCTCACGGTCACTATCCTTTCAAACTCGTACTGCTCGATGCCGGTCAGCCACGCCCCGCGCAGGTACTTCCTCAGTGACATGCAAAACTCGGGCGGCGCAGCCGGGCTTTCAGGCGCATAAACCGTGGAGTGCAATCTTCTGCCTGCCTCCACGACGAGTCTTATGGGCGGCGCGTCTGTTTTGTGAAGCTTGAAAACCAGTGTTTTCTCGTCAAGCTGGTAAATGTTGTTCACTCGAGAATCGCTGATTACCGGCTTCAGCTCGTTGGTTGCAGCGGCTATGTCGAAGCTGGTGAATTCTTTTTTACGCGACACGCGCATCGCTTCTGGTGCTTTAGTAATTAACTTGTACATAAAATAACCTTTTCACTGAAGCAGTAACCCCAAATACCGAGTTTCAGCTGCAGAATGAATTTATATCTAGGCATGTTTTTTAAGTAAGAATAAAATATACTCTGCCGAAGGTCACGTAACAGATGACGCCTGTGGTTCAGCTTTACTGGATACGAGTCGTGTTGGGGATAGTTGCGGGTGCGTTAAGCGCCGCGTTAGCTTTGAACCTGTCTTCAACTGACCTGAGCACTTTGATCGACAGTTTCACGATAGCGCTGCTGGTTTACTTGGTATCTTACTACCCGTTGAAGGCAGTATATGCAAAAAGGATAGACAAGCCATCAAAAATACTGAGCACAGCGATAATCATGTACTTCTTCACTTGGCTCCCATTCTTCGTCTTATTCTTCACAGTGTTCAAACTCTACGCGTAATTCTCCTAAACGAAAAGATTTATTCTTCGCTTTTCTGAAAGAAATTGGCGATTGTAGCCTGGCTCTTGTCGCTTCTGAGGGTTTCTATTTTTTCCTGCTCGTTTGCTTTGTCGTTGCCGTTCTGCGGTGACTGGATGTCCATGCGTGTTAGGATGCGCATGCAGTCTGCCCATGCTGAGAAGTAGCCGCGGTCGAAGTCTCCGTGTAAGCCGTTGCCCATGTGTGCGAGGAACTCTTTCCTGTAGTTGTTTAGCGCCACCTTGTCCGTTAGGTCAAGTTTTGAGAAGAGGGCGTAATCGTCCGTGGCGCTGTTCTTGCGGGAAAGGTAAATGCCGTAGAGTGCTCGGAAGTAGCCTCTGTTCCACTCGGTTTTCTGCATTTTCTGCTTTACCCGTTCCAACTCGCGTTCTGCCTCGGTGAATTGCCTGCTGACTATGAGTTGGAAGTACCGTGTGACTAGGGCTTGTGAGATGGGCATGTTTTAGTGTCCGCGGCTTTTGGTTGCTTTCTCTTCTTCAGAGACATCTTCTATTCCGTTCTCGGTTACTTTAAGGATTTCCTCTCCTTCAGGCAAATACGGGCTTGAAACCAGCCTTGCAATGCGTATCGGCCCGTGGGGGGCTTTTCGGAGGTAAATGCGCGTGTGGCTGGTGTGACCGACGATGTTTCCGCCGATGGGGTGGATTGCGTCGCCGAAGAACTGGTCTGGCTTAGACATAACCTGGTTAGTCACGACTGCGACGGCGTTGAACGCTCTGGCTAAGCCGATTAGCTTGTGCATGTGCTTGTTGAGTCTCTGCTGTCTTGGAGCCAGCATTTCTCTTCCGATGTACTCGCTTCGGAAATGCGCGGTCAACGAGTCAACGATGAGCAGCTTGATGTGGTTTGCCTTGATTATTTCGTCGGCGTTTTCCAGAAGGAACATCTGATGGTCTGAAGTGTACGCCTCAGCGTAAATTATGTTTTTAACCACTACTTCAGGGTCTAAGCCCAAGTGCTTGGCCATCTGCACTATGCGTTCAAGCCTGAAGGTGTTCTCAGTGTCAACGTACAGGGCTGCGCCGTTGAGCCCGCCTCTCTCAGGGGGCAACTGGACGTTGACGCATAGTTGATGACAGATCTGGCTTTTCCCACTGCCGTACTCGCCGTAGAACTCCGTTATGGTCTGGGTTTCTAAGCCGCCGTCGAGGACTTTGTCTAACGCCTTGCTGCCCGTGGTCAGCCGCAGGACGTTTTTTCGCATCTTGTAAAGTTCGTCTGCACGGATGAATGAGATGCCGATGGCTGAGCGTGCCGCTTCTATGATCTGGAAAGCCTTTTTCTCGCTTACTCCAACGGGCTCCAGTTCTCGCGCCGTCGCCATGGCTAAGGACTCCACGGTGTGGTAGCCGAGCTCGCGGAGTTTCTGCGCTGTCGCTGGCCCGACTCCTGGGAGGTCTTCTATGAACTCGTATTTTGGCTTGCCCAGTTCAGTCTCCTGTTCTGCCTCTTCAGGCTGTGTTTCGGCTTCTTGGTTCTGTACGTCTTCATCTTCTTCAGGCATGATGTTCACACGTTGCAAAATGATGTGATGTCTGGGTATTTAAAACAACCGAAAAACAGGACAAGCTGCAGAGTGGAGGGGTAAGTGAAAGTGAACGGTGACGAATAGCGGCTATGCTTTTTTGTCTGGGATGAAATTCATGGAAATCGAGTTTACGCAGTGCCTCGTGTCCTTCTCGGTGAAGTGCTCGCCCACAAACACGTGTCCCAGATGAGCGCCGCAGTTTGCGCATTGAATCTCCGTTCGCACCCCGTCAGCGTCGGGCAGCCGCCGAACCGCGCCTGGAATTTCCTCGTCGAAGCTTGGCCATCCGCAGTTCGCCTCAAACTTGTTCTCTGAATGGTACAGTGGCGAGCGGCATCGTTTGCACACGTAGGTGCCTTTTTCCCAGAAAGCGTAGTATTTGCCCGTGAATGGCATCTCGGTGCCTTTGTTGACTATGACGCGTTCCTCTTCAGGGGAAAGTTTCTTGCTGGCTTGTTGAGAAGCAGACATGAAAACCGCCATTTTAAACAATGATTTGGGTGGGTAAAAAGGTTTTACGCAAGCGCTCGTTGCCGACAAGCAAATATAGCTGAGGGCAAATGTACTTAGTGGGTTTTGTTATGGTTGAAATTACAAGAATTTTCTGGAAGAAAGCCCTTACCGCTGATAATTATTTGTTAGGCGACATAGAGAGCGCCGAGGTAGACATGAACACTTGGCAAGTGACCAGTCTCTACGTTGGCTTGGCCGACGAGGCGACTAGGAAGCTGGGGTTCAGGCGACCCTACCTTGGCAAAGTGGTGGTCTGTTTGCCCGTGTCCGCCGTCAAGACAGTGCAGGACAGCGTTGTCTTAAACAAGACCATCGCCGAGCTTCGCGACCTCAAAGAATGCAAAGAATAGGTATCTTGACGGACTTCTTCGAGTAAACCGTCAACCAGCATTGCGACAGGTCAATTGCCCAGAAGCGCTCCACAACCTTGTTGTCAGAGCCTCGGCTCCCGCGACGCCTCCGCAGGAAAAAAGAAAGAAGAGCACCAAACAATGCTACTAAGCCCAAGATCCACGCAACGACCAAGAACGGCGACGGCAAAGACGGCGACTTGACGGCTTGGGCAGCCTGCAATTGGGAAGTTTCCTGCTTGGAAGTAAGATACCGCGGCGAGGAGGAAGCCGTTCTGTGGCTTGCTACGTTGCTCAAGGCGGCGGATAAGGGTGGGGAGGCTTCAACATTAGAGGAGAAGGCTAATAATGAAGCCACAACCAAGAGCAGAGCAAGCTGCACAGTCACGGTTTTCCTCATTTTTTCGCCATTTCTACTTGGCTGTTTTTGCGGTTAAAAGCGTTATCGTCAAGATTTCTTGACTAAGAAGCGGGGATTTAGTCAAGGTTTCTTTACTAAACTGGTTTTCCATGCTTCTTGACCCTGTTTTTGGCTGCATCGTTGCAGCTTTAAATATGGAATCTTAGAGAGTTTAAAGTATGAGCAAAGATTCCTCAAAACTCGCAGGGAAAGCCTCAAGCCTCTCAGAATTGATTGATTACCAAGAGGGCTCAGTGGTCAGCCGCACATTAATCGACAAGAAAGGTGGGACAGTTACACTTTTCGCGTTCGACGAGAACCAAGGTTTAAGCGAGCATACCGCGCCGTACGATGCGTTGGTTTACGTTCTCGAAGGCGAAGTGGGCGTCACCATATCTGGCAAGCCGCTGCGTCTGAAGCAGGGCGAGGTAACCATCATGCCCGCCGACCAGCCCCATGCATTGGCGGCTAAGACAAAGTTCAAGATGCTCCTTGTAATGATAAAATCTTAGCTTCAGAGGATAACTGTTGACTGACTATTTAGTTGGAACAGGCGGATGGGCATACTTCAACGTCCCATGCAAGTCTCCGCTGAAAGCGTACGGCGAGTTAGACGCTTGGGTTCCGAAGGTTCAAGAAGCCGCCAACGGCGTGAAAAAAGTCTTCGGGTACTTTAACAATCATTATCACGGTTATGCTCCTAGAATTGCCTTCAGCTTATTGAGAAGTTAGGGTTGATAACCGAAGGGCAAAAGAAGGCTAAGGCTAAATGTGCCGTAAAACAATCGCAGTTGGGCTCATTCTTCAGTTAAGCGTCCCCACTTATCCTTGAAACAATAAGCATCAAGCGGCTTTCTCGGTGGCACAGGCGGCTTTTCAGCAGGGTACCCCATCGCAATCAACGCTTCGGGTTCGATGTCGCTTGGAATTTTCAGCACTTGCCTGACGGTTTCTTTGCAGAAGGCAGGCGCGCAGAACCAGCATGCACCCAAACCCAAGGAATGCGCCGCCAACAGCATGTTCTGCACGGCAGCAGCTAAACTCTGCATCGCCAAATCCCGCTCGCACCCTTGCCTTTTCTCGTCGGGAAACTTCGCCATGCCCTCCATGCTTAAACATGCAATCACCAGCGCAGGTACAGTTGCAAATCTTTCAACTCGAAGCTTGAATTTTTTAGGCTCAACTGCTGAGCTGTCTTTTGCCATGTCAGAAGCCCACGCCTTGGCCATTGCCTCAGCCAGCCGCCTCTTAACTGCTGGGTCATCCAAAACTATGAATCGCCACGGCTGAGCGTTATGCGCCGAAGGAGCCCATCCTGCCGCTGTTAAAATTTCTTCAACCATTTTTTTTGGGACAGATTTGGCTTGGTATTTTCGGATGCTCCGCCTTAATCCTATGAAATCTAACATGCTTGGCACAGTTATTAACTTCCATATACTTACTGGGAGGTAAACCATTTTAGCGTTTGCATATACAGCAAATTTGGAGACAGGGCAAAAGTGCTCCTCACCTTTTCTGGGTGTAAATTTTATATTCCATATATTGAATAATATTGAGACATAGCACTAAGGATAGTTCATTGATGGCTCAAGAACCACAAGAAAGCATTGGACAGATCGGATTGCCACAAGTAACGAATTGCATATACGATGCCAGCAAAAAGTGTGGTTATCCTGATAGGCTCAAGACTTCCCCCAACCCTAATGTCTTTGTTATTTCATCATCTGAATTCAAGGGCTTAGTCAACTGGTTTCGAGAAATCTTCAAAAAACATATTAGGACCGAGCAAAATTCAGAATTTAACATAATTTATTTCACTGATTCAAACACTTCTGATTTTTGCAACAATGTCTGCTTGCCTATTCAGGAATCTTGGTTGTGTCTAGCTATAATAAAAGAAGAGCAGATACCGCAATTTATCGACAGAAAAGGTATACCTGTCATAAGTAGCTTTATACTTCGATTAAATCCAAATGTATTCTTTGAAGTTGGACTAGCTCTGGCTTGGAAAAAGGACCTAATTTTTTATCTCGGAAGCAATCAGGAATTGCCTTCAGATTGGAACAATTTAGCTAAGTGGATATTAAGAGAACAGTCAGTCTTTCTTTCCTCAGAAGAAAGTTTAGTTTTGAAAAATAAAATTAAAGAAATTATCGAAAAAAACCCCTTCATTGGGCATTCTCTTAAGTGGGTGAACAAAGATGAGTGAAAAAAGCCACTTTAAATCATGCGTAAAGCCCCTTGAAATAGAGGCTGGTGAAAAACTCAGTGTATATTGTGAATATTCAGGACCTTTACTTCACGGTTTCTTTGATCTTGCACTAATAGTTGATGAAAAATACTGGTTATGGTTTCCGGATGAAAACTCTTGGAACCCTTGGAGAGACACAGGTGTATTGAGTGGCGCTGGGCCATTTCGGACAGAATGGGCTCCTTTCGTTCAAGATTGGGTGCCAGAGGGGGAATACGAAGTTCTGGCTTTGGTGTATGACGATAAGGAGGGTAAAAACATCGATAGAAAGCCCATTTCACAACAGAGATTCAAGATAAAAATATATGATTCAAAACATCCTGATGCTGCTTTTGTTCGTGAATTATATAAACGGTTCCTTGATAGGAAGCCAGACATAGCAGGTTATCGTGTATGGTTTGTCAACTTACAGATTGTAAAGGCAGAAAAAAGACAAGTTCTTGAAATTGGGTTTTTGAGAAGCCCTGAGTTTAGGGTCAGATTCATACATGAATTTTTAACAAAGGAGAATATCTCAGGTGACGAATTGAACTCGTCAGTTCAAACACTGATGAACTACCCTATTTCCAGGTTACTAAAAGAAAAATATCAGCAGCATATCAGTAACCTTGTGGACTTTCACACACGAGTCATCGAATTTCTCAAAATTAAAGAAAAAGGGCTCGGTTTCCACGAATTGTTAAAAATCGAAGAAGGAACCGATAATCCTATGGACAAACTTGATGCAATAATCAACAACTTTCTGTTGGAAAAATATATTTTGGTACGGTACCTTTTCCCCGAGTTGTCCAATGAAGCAACCGAGGAAAAAGTCGAAATGTATTTGAGATTTCCACAAAAAATCGTAAATGAAATATAGCTAAAAAAGCGAAACGACACCTGCTTAGCGCTATAAGTCAACGATCAATGTTAAGCATGATGATAGTTAGGGTCTATTCGGTTTAAGTATGACTTTGAGCGATTGTCCTGCTTCAGCCATCAGACGGAAGCCTTCCTGCGCCTCTGTCAAGGGAAGCCTATGCGTAATCATGTCCTTGACGTTGAGCCGTTTTGTCGATAGGACCCGTAGCGAATCCTCAAGGTCGTTTGGCGCAGCGCCATAGCTTGTGAGGAATGTTACCTCGTTTCTCCAGAACTGGGTGATCGGCACGGGCAGCTTCACGGTCGGTTCGGGGCAAGCGAAAAACAGGATCGTTCCACCGCTGTCCACGCAGTCCAATGCCGACAGGGACGCTGACGTGGCTCCTGTGCAGACGACAACTTGGTCAGCTAATCGCCCATCGTTCACTTCTTTGAGCTTGGCTGGCAAGTCGCCTTTTGCGTCCAGCGCATGGTCAGCGCCGAATTTTTTGGCAAGCTCCATCCTGTAAGGGTTGATGTCGGCGACAATGATATTTTGTACACCTTTGAACTTGGCAAGCTGTGTATGCAGGATTCCCGCTATGCCACTGCCGATGATGAGCAGTGTGCCGTCTTTTTTGAGGTCAGCCAATCGTTGACCGCGTGAAACGCACGCCAAAGGCTCGATAAACGTGCCTTCCTCGAAAGACATGTCGTCTGGCAGCTTGTAGACGCCGAAGTCAATGTTTATTTTTGGAATCCTAATGAACTGCGAGAAGCCGCCTGGATAATAGTTGGTGGTGTGCAGCGTGTGGCAGGCTGTGTGGTAGCCCCTCTTGCAGTAGTGGCACTGGTTGCAGGGGACGTGGTGGGAAACGAAAACTCGGTCGCCCACTTTGAGGCTCTTGACTTTGCCGCCGACTTTGTCGATGACACCCGTCGCCTCATGACCCAGCACCAACGGCGCCCTGGGCACACGGTACCACTCAATGACGTCGCTGCCGCAGATGCCGCTTGCCATAACCTTAAGCAGCGCCTCATCCTCCCCGATCTGCGGGACAGGCATCTCATGAATGCGGACGTCATGGTTGTTGTAGTAGACGGCGGCGAGCAAAAGGTTTCACCAAAAAAGAATCGTTGGCTAAGCCTTGCCAGCTATTACCTGATTGTACAGGTCGAATGCTTCTTGCGAAGTGTAATTGTCATGGATTATGGCTCTTATCCCGCGTATCGCGGCGACTGGATTCTCAGTTTGCCAAACGTTCCTGCCCAAGTTAACGCCGATGGCTCCCGCCTGCATGCCGTCATACACGAAGTCAAAAACTTCCTTCTGCGTTTCAGTCTTCGGTCCACCCGCAATGACAACTGGCACTGGGCATCCATCGACAACCTTTCGGAAGTCTTCACAATAGTAGGTTTTGACGACGCGAGCGCCGATTTCAGCCGAGATTCTTGCGACCAGCGATAGATAGCGGGCTTCCCGTTTTTCCAGTTCCCTGCCGACTGACGTGACCGCCATGACGGGCACGCCGTAGTCCTCGCATGTGTCGACAAGCTTTGCCAAGTTGCTCAGGCTCTTGTTCTCGTTTTTTGTGCCGACGAACACTGACATGGAAACAGCCATCGCGTTTAGCCTTAGAATCTCGCGGATTGAAGTCACCAAGCTCTCATTAGACAAGTCTTCCCCCACCACCGACACCGCGCCTGAAACGCGCAGTATGATGGGCTTCTCAATGGCTGGGTCGATGCAGTTCCGCAAGACACCCCGCGTAAGCATCAGCGCGTCCGCGTACTGATAGATCGGCTTGATTGTTTCGCCGGGCTTCTCAAGGCAATGTGTTGGTCCTTGGAAGTAGCCGTGGTCAATGGGCAAAAAGACTGCTTTTCCATCCTTCTGGATAAGCCGGCTTAACCTGTTTTTCATACCCCACTCCACCGTTATTCCTCAACCGAACCTTTAGCTTAAGAATTAAATAACCTTTTTGCAAACGCCCAAGCAGAGTAGCATAAAGAGACTGGATTATTCCTTAGCGATTTTAGCTATTCTTAGCCATTTAGGCGCGACAAGTCAATGGTTTCCCCATGCTTGGACGCTTTGCTTTTTCGTTTAATCAGAACTGCCGCCGCCACTGCTGATACTGCAAGAATGACGGATGCTATGGCGACCTCGGCAAAAGTCGAAGACTTTAACTGTGTTGGATTGGAATTTTCAGGTGAAGCGGTTGGGCTACTTGTGTATGTGGATGATTGAAGAGGGGCTAACGGCGTAGGCGAGGAATTCGGGGAAGAAGTCGCCGAGGAATCTGGCGGTACCGTGGATGGCGAGAATGGAGCCGTAAATTGGTTTGATTGGATTCCCGAAGCGGCTGTTGTTCCGTCATCTGCGTAGCCTAAGCTTTCTTCGGTGCCTAGAAAGTTGTAGTTTACAAGTTGTATTTTTTCGAGGTAGTTTATCCACTTGTAGCCCCAGTTGAAAGGCACAACTAATCGGAGCCCGCTTAGAGGCACGTTGTCTTTCTGGTAGGCGACCAAGATGTTAGTGTCCTGCATTGCTTTTTGGACGGTGAAGTCTGTTGTGAAGCCGTCTGGTGCGAAGAGCGCGACTTTGAAGGCTTCTGGGGAAACATTCGCAAGCTGGAGCAAATAGGAGAGTTGGACGCCTGTCCAGTTGCCCTGCGCCAAGGGGGTGGTGGGCGCGTCCACGCAGAATAATGCGGCGTATTCGGAGGTTGGGGGCATAGCTTCGATGTCGCTGAGGGTCAGGTTAAGGGGGTTTTCAACCAACCCTGTAATCGTGAGTTGCCATGTCTGGTTGGATGTTTGCGCTCGGCTTGCTGGCGATTTTACGTTAATGACTATCAGGGCTGAAGCTGCGAGGATTATGATTGCGAATGTTAGAATGGGTTTTTTGCGCATTTGAAACCTGATAAAACATGACACGCGTCATATTTAAAGATTGAACAAAAACAGCCAGCCAACCGCTTTCCTAAAACTTAGCAGTTACCGCCACAAAACATGAACCATCGCCATTTCCAGACCCATCGAACCTTCACTTCGAAACGGGTTTCAGAATTAAATAGCCCTTCTCAATCAGCCAATGGTGAAACTGCCATGTCGTGTACAGGCAACCGCTGCTGCACCGCTGCCGCGCCTGCTCGTAAGCTGAGGAAGCCTCTGTTAGCTTGTTTAGTTCCATCTGTACGGGGCATTTTACGTCTTTGCAGAACTCCCTGCGTTTATATTCAACAAACCCGTCAAGACTCATTTTGCATCGGTGGCTTACTCCTCGTTAAGGCTTAATAAGCCTTGTTCATGGAGGGAGGGTTTTTGAGCGCCGCGCCTCTTTCATTGCATTGTGCCTTCGTCTTAAGCAAAGGGCTGATTTAGTTTATAGTTTGCAAAGTGCTTCTAAAAACAATTAAAAAAAGGGAAATAGAGGACGTGCTTTCACTTTGTTTAAGTTTCTTGTGTTTTAGACGCAGTTGAGTTCAGCTTAATTACGTAGCTCGTCTTGTTTGTCACTGAAACGGATGCTGGCATTGACGGATTGTACCCTGCGGCACTGGCTTTGATTTCGTAATTGCCTGCTTGCACGTTGCTAAAAACTATTTGTCCATTGCTTCCAGTAGTGCCTGACAAAGGTTTCGGACCGCTGGCTGAAACATTTGCTCCAGAAATCGGCGATAGCGTTCGTGAGTTTTGCACTGTCACCGTAAGATTGCGGCGGCGTCTGTACCATGCTAGGAGCATGAGGATCAACACTAAGATGATGACGACGATGATCACTATGTACCAGTCAACTGCAGTGAAAACGAATGCTGCTTCAATTACAGGTGGCGTTGCCGTTGGCGTTGCTGTGAGTGTAGGTGTGGGTGTTGGAGTCGAAGACGATGACGATTGAGTAACCGTCAACGTTACCTTGTTCGTGACTGCAACCTGTCCGTTTGCATCAAATACTAGCAGATAGTACATGTAGGTGCCAGGAACTGTCTGTGAGACGTTCAGCTTAGTGGACGTTTGCCCGGTAAGCCAGCCGTTTACTGTGCTATTCGGGGACACGTACACGACCCACTGGCAATGGTATGGAGCTGTGCCACCTGAAATAGTAGCCGTAATTTTCACTGAATTTCCAGCTGCAACCGTTACTGATGTTCCCGATGAAGATGTGGCTGTAGCAGTTAGCGGCCTAGTTGTAGCTGTTGGCGGTGGCGTAGGCGTAGCAAATTGAATGGGTGTTGTAAAGGACGTCTCGTTCCAAAAGCCCCAGTTCGTCCCATCAGACGCTTTAACTCGAACGTAGTATGTTTGGTTTGTGTTCAGCGCAGTTCCCACGTAGACAACGCTGTTGGTGGTTCCTGTTCCAGCTGAGGGATTCCACAGAATCGATCCTGATCCGCCTGGTCCTTCCCAAACTTCAACTTGGTAGTCTGCTTGAGGAAGCGCATTTGCATCATAGTACGTCCACGAAATTGTGGGGTTAGCGGTCTGTGTGTTGCTGACCGTCACTTTCGTTATGACTGGAAGCACGATATTGTATCCTGCCACAGTGAAGTTTGCTTCAACCACCCTATCTCTAGGTCCAGGGTAGGAGTTGGGATAGGTCCAGCCGTCTCGGAGGTTATCTGTTTGGTTCAATGTTAACGTGACGTCTGTATCCTTCTTTAGATCGTATGCGCCAGTTAAGTTGCCTGCTACGCCTGCGTAGGTGAGTCCAACGTAGTTTATGGATGCAGGTTCATAGATGTAATCTTGCCAGATTCTGACATTGAATTTCCCGTTTGCGTCCGGTAGGAATAGGCTCAAATCAAATGTGTGCGTGTAATCCATATCAGGAGAGTTCCTGGGTACTGACCACCCGTCGCGTTCTACCCATGAGCTTCCATCCCAAGTCTCCACGAAGAAAGTTCCAGCGGGGATATAGTATCCTTTAGTTACAAGGACAAAGTCTCTGACTTGACCTTGCAAAACAGGCGCTGCAAATGATAGTGATATCGTCTCACCTGGACTCATGCTTGCGTATTGGCCATCTGCGTTAGTTAATTTCGAGAGTACATCTCCGTTGACTGAATGAACAGCCGTTACTGGTGACAATGTGTTGATGACCGTTGAAGCTTGGGGATTATTGTCTAAGCCCACGTAGTCAATTAAGTGGTATTTTCCTGTCAAACATGATGTTGCGTAGAGTCTCACTTGTTTGTCGCTGCCCAAATACTGGGACAAGTCGTAGGCTGCAGTGGCGAAGTTGTTTCTCGGATAAAAGCTGTTGCGAGTTATCCAGTTTCCTTGAGTATCTTGAGTTTGCACAAATATCCGCGGGGACGTGCCTGTTGACGTTCCCGTATTGCCGTCGTCAAGGAATCCTTGTGCTGTGAGAACAAGGGTCGCACCCTTGGACGTGTCAACGTTAGAAAAGTTTAGTGTTACAGTGTCACCGTTGTAAACCCTGACTCCTGAGCCATCTTGTGTTGCTATTTGGTTTAGTACATCGTTGCCTTTTTCGTCAGTCGCGCTGATAGGTGCGACTGGGTTAGAGTAGGTTAAGATGTTGCCGTTTTCATCTGAAGCAATTTTTGTGCCGGCGCTGTGATCAACAGCCAAAAGTCGCACAAAATCTGTGTATGATGTTTCTTGTGTTAGCTCTTGTAGGTTTAGTTGGTACTGACCATTGACTTGAATAGGCTGGTCATTTAGAGTGTAGTAATCAGTGTATTCTGCACTCTGACCTTGTGCGGTGGAGTAGATGTCGTTGTCCTGTACGAAACCAGACGCTGTCCGACTGAACACCCACGGGCATGAAGCGCCGGAGCTTGGGCTTTCTTCTGCAGTTAAGGTTAATGTTGTATTTTGGGCGGGGACATCGTATTGTGTAATTTTCACGTCGTCTACGTAGAAGCCTGGATAACTGTTTTCAGCGTAAAGCATGGCGAATCGCAAGTATATCTGGCCACCTGCATAGCTTGAAACGTCAAAGTCGTAATTTGACCAATTGCCGCTCATTGTCCCTAGAAGTTCAGCAATAGTGACCCAGCTGGTTCCGTCCGAAGATACAGAAAAATCTCCGCGTGGACTCATAAAGTAGACGTCGATCCAAGCCCAGAAGTTGACTCTTAAACGCTGAGTAGCTGTTATTGAAGGTAGCGTGATCGCGGGCGAAGTCAAGTAACATGATGTATCCGCCGGTGGATTTGATGTGAGATCGGTTGCCCAGCATTTAGTGCCTGAGTGAGCTGTTGTTCCACTTGGATTTGTGGGGGTTCCCCATTGCCACTCGTCGGGAGTACCTGTGTGAGTGTAACCTCCATCACTGCTTTCAAAGCCCTGAGAGTAAACCACTGTTTCAGATGCTTTTGCTTTTTGTACTAAATTTAACGGTAGTATTAGCAGTAACATTAAAGCAATTAACGTAATGGCAACTGCTATTTTTCTTGAATGTTGTATGCCCTTCATTTTTACCCCTCTAAGCACCCACTTTGTTGCCTTTTGATATATAAAACTAGTCAAGAAAAGGCTGTGTTGTTCCATCCGAAAATAGGGTCATACTCTTTGTTGTAGCGTCACCTGTTCAAAGAGCATTAGAGGCCTCGTATGCTCTGCTCAAGCCTAATAAGCCTTGTTTTTTGCCGCCGCAAAGTGGCATGTGCTTTTAAAGAGCATTAACGTTGTTGCATGTATGCCCAGACTTTACCTGTTAGGCGGAGAAAACGTCTACAAACGAAGCGCTTGGGAAGTAAACGAGAAAGCCTTCCAGGACGCAGGAGAGCATCCGTCTGTCGTTGTTTTTCCTTGGGCGCGGGCGTCATTCGACAGGCTGTACAGCAAACGCAGGGTCCTTTCCGATTACTTCATCAGCCTCGGCGCCAGCACAGTAGATTTCATAGAATATTCAGATTCAAAGGCGACGATTGCCCAAAAAACAGCGTCTTCAAACCTGATCTACCTGACGGGCGGACTCGTCAACGCCTTGGTTGAGCGCCTCAGGAAGATGGGCGTAGACGGGTTACTCCGTGATTACCCTGGAGTCATCGTGGGCAGAAGCGCGGGGGCGTTGGCTCTCTGCAGGAAATGCGTGATAACCAGCCATTGGAAGCAAAAGTCCCTCATGATTGAGGGGCTTGGCTTAGCCGACCTTACCCTTAAGGCTCATTACAGACCGAAAAAAGACGAGGCGCTGCTGTTTTTATCGGAGAAGGAAAAGATCTACGCTGTGCCCTCAAAATCAGCAATTATCTACGAGAATGGGGCATGCGGGCTCATCGGGAAAGCTTACCTGTTTGAGAACGGCAAAAAAAGCCGGCTAACGTCGTTTTCTTGACGATAAAGAGTTTTTGTTGGATGAACATTCAGAAGCCGTAGGCGTGCAAGCCTAATGTTTCCTGTGCATGACTGCAAGAACTAGGGCGACTAGAATAAGAACGAGAAGCAAGATGCCAAACACTTCCAGCGGAATCCTGAAGGCTGGCTCGTCATGCAGAACGTTAGTCGTCGGTAACCCGCCTAGGTAAGCCGCTAAGAAGATGACGACGAAAACCGCGCCTACCCCCTCAAAAGAGAGTAACATTATGGTTAATTTTCTGTTTGCCAGCGTCATTTTGTTATCCTTCTTTCAGAGTTGAATTGTTAAGCGTAGATTTGTATTTTAACCTTAACCTTCCGCTTCCCCAGAAACGGTTTGAGCGTCCACCTTAAAGCCAGCGCTGAACCGCAAGAATAATATACTAAAGGCAACGAGTTTTTTCTTAATTGCCGGTAAAGTTATGGCTGAAGAAAAATTGTATTCTCCGCTGAAGATAGGCTTGCTGATAGTCGCGTTATCGTACTTCCTCTTCGCCCTCCACTCAACGTTCACTCTGTCATGGATCGGCGAGTGGAATCGTTCCCCCGGCGGGTTTAACTTCTACGTGTTCATCACCGACATTTCAGGAGCTACAGGCCTCCCATTCAGGCTTGCAGCAGGAATAATCGCCCTCGGGTCAATCATTTTCTACTTCAACAAGGGCTTTCCCCCCACCGCTAAAACCTACAAGATACTCAGGTGGATTACTAGTTCTTGAGGGAATTTACTGGCTGAGCCTTCTCACAACCGGAGTGGTGAACGTGTATTCTCAGTTGACGAGCGATGTTGCACTGAACACTGCCCTAACGACTCTGGCGATCAGCACCATCCCCAGCCTGGTAGAATCCGTGCTCATCCCAATAGTCCTGTTCATTCTTGCCTGGAAGCTGAACCCCAACAAGCCTGCTGGCGACGCGATAAAGTGGGCGCTTATCACGGGCGTAAGCTACATCTTGGTCTTCTGGCTGACAAACATGGGCATGTGGTTCACGGTTATACTCTACCAGAAAGGGTGGTCTTACTTGACCACGTACCCAGAAAACATGCTTAACTTCGTATTAACAACGTTCGGGATGCTGGCACTGGCGATCTACACGGGCTACTTCACAAAAAAATCCGTCGGGGCACAGTCGCTGCAGGAACTGAACTTGAAAGCCGCCGGCGTCATCATCACCCTGCTGGGGTTGTTCTTCCTCTGGAACTACTTGACGTGGATTTTCTTCGGGGGCGACTACCTTTGGAGCTACTGGTTCGCATGGTTCCTCGGGCACAACTTGGACCTCTGGATGCTGTCACTCCCCATGCTCGGAATACCGCTGCTCTTCACAGACAAACTCCAAGGAAAAACCAGCCCAGCCTAACCTTCACATTGGGGATGGCTAACGGTTCAGAAGGTTAAAGTTCAGTTTCTTTTCTCGAGAAAATTTTGTGCCTGCGAAAAAAGAAACTGACGGCAACTTTTTTTAAACAGTAAAGCAGCATACAACCTGATTTGCCATGCGTAAGTCAGCTTTCCTCGCGGTTGCCCTCGCTTTGCTGATTATCAACATGTCACTTGGAGTTGCCTTAGCGGGTAATTTGGTCGTTGTCAAGAAGGGCGACTGGATAAAGTATCAGGTGACTGAAACAGGCAACGTCCCCTCAGAGTTCAACATCACTTGGGCGAGAATCGATGTCGTAGGTGTCCAGGGCGAAAACATAACCATCAACGTCGTAACCGTGTATGGGAACGGAACCATTTTCCCCGAAAACGGGATTACCCTCAACCTGGCGACTGGCGCAGTCGGAGACGGCTTCTTCATACCGCTGAACCTAACCGTTGGCGATCAATACTGCACCGAGTACGAGGGCGTCGTAAATATGACTGGTGTTGGGCGTATAGAAGCCGCCGGGGCACAGCGAACCGTGCTCTTGGGCACCTCAGGCGAAAGTACCTACGATTGGGACACGCAAACAGGCATTATGATTGCGGCAACCTCAAACCTCGGCTCATGCACCATGTACACGAGGACGAGCGCAACCAACCTTTGGGCACCCCAAATCTTCGGCTTAAACCAAACCCTTTTCTACACGCTTGTTGTCGCCGCCATCGCAGTTGGGTTGATTTTGGTTGCAGTTGTGCTTCTTGTTTGGCGAAGGAAGAAACCGTCGGCTGCTTCCACGTAACCGTCCATAAGTCCAGTTTAGCGTGGCTTCTTTCGACTTGGACGCGAAGCCAATTGCGCAGCCGTGTAATGCCAAAGCTTATAGGTACCTTGCCGAATAGCCAAGAATGGATGAAACTTTGAGACATAGGGGAAGAGTTATTCGGGTTTCAATCTTAGGTTTGATTTGTGCACTATTTCTCCTGCTTGCCCTCAGTCTGCTTCCAAGGTTCAACCACAGCCGCGTCGGCTCAATCCGTGGCTTCCCCGAATGGCCCAGTTATCATCGCGGACTTTAATAACATGCTGCCTGTTGACCCAGGTTCATCAACCTTCATGGCGCGGGTTGTTTCCACTGCTCAGGGGCAGCATGCAGCCGCCATAGTTATCGAGATGAATACGCCAGGCGGCTACCTCAGCGACATGCTTGACATAATAAACTCCATCACCGATGCCAACTCCTCAGGCATCCCCACCTACACGTTCATAGTCACCAACGGCTTAGGCGCTTCAGCAGGCAGCTACATAGCCATGGCATCAAACAGCATCCTGATGGGAACAGGCGCCGAGATAGGTCCAAGCACGCCGATTGTGGAAGGCGGCACAGCGCTCGAGCAAAACCACACGGAAGACGCCATGATAAGTCTGATGCAGGGGTTGGCGGCGAAGTGGGGACGTAACCAAACCGCAGTTTTCAACATGGTTTACGCTGACCAAGCATTTTCCACGAGTCAGGCGGTGGCAAACCACGTTGTCGACGGGACAGCAACGTCGCTTTCGAATGCGCTTAGTATCTGGGGCTTATCTGGGAACACCCAAGTCACTTTGAGCGAAAACTTTTATGAGCAGCTGCTCAGCGCTTTAAGCAACACCGTTCTGGACGGAATCCTCTTTCTCATAGGAATCGTCGCAATCGTGTTAGACTTCTTCCACCCCACCATCGTGCTGACTATACTGGGCGTTATCGCCGTAGTTGCAGGCTTGGTCGGGGCAGAAGTGGTCGGCGCCTCATTGCTCGGCATCATTATACTGATCGTAGCTGCCGCGCTGATTATTTTGGAGTTGAAGCTTGGACACGGCTTCGCACTCATCGCGGGCGTGGTTCTCGGCGCCATCGGGATCTACTTCCTCTCCTTCAACCTTCAGTTTTCGCCGTCACCTATAGGGAACATAGTAGTGCTGGAGCTTAGTCTGCTCGTTGCTTTCGGGGTTCTCGCCGGCTTGTACCTCAGGTGGGTGATAGGACCATTAAGGCGACGCTCCAAACTCACAGGCGCCGAAGCCTTGATAGGCAAAAGAGGCCTCGCCATCACCGACCTTAACCCTAAGGGAGAAGTCAGAGTGGAAGGGGTAACTTGGCGTGCCGAATCACTGTCGGGAGACATCTTAAAAGGCGAGCAGGTCAGAGTCAAGGCGTTAAAAGGTTTAGTTGTTAACGTTGAAAAAATTCAGGACCAAGCCGAATCGACGAAGTAGCCGTAATAAGAAAACGAAATTAGTTAAAAGGTAGCCCGGGAGAGATTCGAACTCTCGTCGGCGGGTCCAAAGCCCGCTATGCTTGACCACTACACCACCGGGCTGCTGACGCTTTTGTCTTGGTGCTAGAGTTTAAGGACAATTTTTTTCCTAATAAGCGTTCTTGCAACTCCAACCTGAAGCCTGCATCGCATGGGCCAAACGGCGGGGTTTAGCCGATGAGTCTTTTTAGTCCTGGAATCTTTTTCAACCCTAGGATTATTGCGAGGCTGACGAATAGGGTTATGACCGTGTTAATGGGGACGCCGACGACCGAGTTGATGGTGTTGCCGTTGATAGCAAAGCCCAAGTAGCCTTTTTGCAGCGTCTCAAGCACAATAACGTGAAACAAGTAAAGCGACAGAGTGTTTACGCTAATCAAAGCCAGCAGCTTACTTCCCTTGGATCGACGAGGCGGATTCAGGTTTGCCTCTTTCAGGACTCCCGCTGCTTGAGCCGCCGATGTCTGAACCGAAAAGGTCTGAACTGGAGGCTTTTGAATCGCTGGGGCTTGCACGGCTGGTTTCTGAAGCGCAATCAGGAGCATGAACAGCATGACTGACGCTAAGATTATTGTTGGGCTGAGGTATTGTTGGAAGAAGTACATTTCTGTTCCTCCGATGGTGGCGGCTATCACGTACGTGCCGATGGCTGTCAAAGCTATTCCCAGGCACATGAAGAACGCGATGCTCCAGCGGCGCATCTGAACGGTTAAGAAGTACGCGCCTAGGATGAAGTATCCCGCGTAACTGGTGAAGGTTAAGACGTTGGTGTCCAAACGGAAGGGGGTCAGCAAGTCAACTACTGGTATTACCGATGCGCCCAGGAACCACAGTATCAAGATGTACTTTATGAGGTTGCGGTCTGCGTGTGCCATGATTGCCCGCAGGATTGGAGTCACGAGGTAAAGCCCAAGAAGCAGGTACAGGTACCAGAACTGGTAGTAAGGACCAGTTAGAAAGCCTTGGATAATGGAGTTTGAAGTGATCGGTTGGTTGTTGATTTGATGGACAACAAGAAAGTCCCATGCGAAGAAGACGGCGCCCCAAAAAATGAACGGCAACCCTATCCGCGCCAATCGTTTCTTGAAAAATACTCCGATGGGCTCCCCGAGCTTGCTTGGCTGGAGAAGAAGGGCACCCGTCAACATTAGGAATAGTGGAACGCCCAGTCTTCCGATGCTCTGGTAAACGTTAACTGTGTTCCAGCGGATGACTTCAAACCAGCTCATCTGTTGAGCGGTCAAGTCGTTGGCGGCGTGGAGCAGAATTACTGCTACTATAGCCACGGTTCGAATCAGGTCTACAGGAGCTGAGAATGCTGTCTCTTTAGCCACCTTTTTCCCCTTTTCCCGAAGTACAGGAACATAGGCTCATCTTATGCTAATAAGACTTAAGCCGTAGCGGCGTGATCTTGGCGTTTTTTTCAGCGGGCAATTTGAGGTTGCCGCGGGTTATGCTTTCTCGAAATTTTCTTATGTTTAGAGCGTCCCCCGCAATAGACAGTTTTTTACGCTTTTCTTCAATAATGGGGTTGCCTGTCGTGGGATAATCGAAATTATTATGTGCAACAGGTTTATTAATACCACAAAGCTTAAATAGTTAAATATCAACTTTGCTTAAACTGCGCGGGCCGAATGTACTATTTCTAGCCCAAACTTGGACTTAGTGACGGCTCTATGCATATTGAAATGAGGTAGAAAGAATTGAGCAAAAAAGAAGCCCATCCACAACAGCGCTTGGTTGATAAGTGCCCAGAATGCGGAAGCGAAAATCTAGTTCATGATTACGACACGGGTGAAACCGTGTGCGGCGATTGTGGATTGGTCCTGTACGAGCAAATGATGGATAAAGGACCAGAATGGCGCGCGTTCACACAGGAGGAGAAGGCGTCAAGAAGCCGCGTTGGAGTCCCCACTTCATACTCTGTTCATGACAAAGGCTTATCCACAGCCATTAGCCAAGTAGACCGAGACGCGTTTGGAAGAAAACTGCCGCTTTCCACAAGGCTGCAAATGTGGCGGCTTAGGAAATGGCAGATACGAAGCAGGGTTCACTCATCTATTGACCGAAACTTGGCTCAAGCCATGGCTGAACTGGACAGGCTTTCAGACAAAGTCTACATTCCACCCCCAATCAAGGAAAAAGCCGCTGTAGTTTACCGTAAAGCACTTGACAAAGGCTTAGTTCGAGGAAGGTCAATCGCCGCGATCGCTGCTGCTGCACTTTACGCTGCATGCCGTGGAAGCGGAACACCGCGAACACTGAGGGAAATTGCTGAAGCAAGCCTCGTTGACAAGAAAGACGTCGCAAGATGCTACAGGCTGCTGCTACGAGAGCTTGAAGTCCACATGCCTATCGCTGACCCGTTGACCTACGTGTCAAAAATCGCGGAGAAAACTGGGATTTCAGGAAAAACTCAGGGTGCAGCCATCCAGATTCTCAGAGATGCAAGGCGCAAACGTGCCGCTGCAGGAAAAGACCCTATGGGCTTAGCTGCCGCCGCCCTGTACATTGCTTGCTTGCAGAATAACGAGAAAAAGACTCAGAAAGACATCGCTGAAGCCGCCGGCGTCACAGAAGTAACAGTACGTAACCGCTACAAGACACTTAAGAAACAACTAAATCTCGAGTTGCCCGACTAAAGGCACTTTTCTTTTTTTAGTCAAGCGCCAGTTTCTTCTTTTTCTTTTTCAGCCTCTGCGTTCTTGTCTTCTTCAAGCTCCATGACTACGGTTCCCACGTAACCGCATTCTTCACAGTAATACTGCTTAGGCGCTAAGCCGCCGATAGTGAGACCTGTTGCCAGTTTTATTTTTGGGCTACAGCATTTTGGACAGAAGATCATCGTTGGTCTGCGATGCTTTATGGATTTGAACATTTCGCGAACGTCATCTAGTTTTTTCATTTACTTGCGCCTTTGATTCTGACCTGCGTTTATTGTACTTCAATGTTTTCCTGTGGATAACCCATTTTCACCAGAAATTCGCGCACTCTGTCCCTGTGGTCTCCCTGCAGCATGATTTGGCCGTTCTTGCTGGTTCCGCCGCAGGCACAGAACGTCTTAAGTTTCTGTGCGATGGTTGGCAGGTTCGAGTTTTTGTCGTCCATGCCGTCTACTATGGTGGATGGTCTGCCAAATTTTCTTGTTTCAAGCCGTATGCGAATTCTTTGTTGCTCTTTCTCTATTTCTCCACAAACGCATAAGTCCTTTGGAAGCCCGCATGTTGTACAAACTTCAGCCATGACACTCAACAATGAATTGGCATCTGAAATATATAAAAGTTTCAAGAAAAATTTAAGTTGCGACTTTGCGGTTTGGGGAAGTTGCGACTTTCAGGCTGGGTTCTTTGTGTTTTGGGTTGCTTTTTTGGTTCAGCGTTTGAATCTTTTTGTGGGTTGCGACTTTTGTTTTGTCGAGATGCGACTTTTGGGATGAGCGTTGAAATGTGGAAAAAGCCTTGGACTTGGGTTTCAGCGTGGTTTTTATTCCCATTTGAAGTATCGTACGGCGATGTAGCTGAAGAACGCTGAGTAGGCAGCCATCACCGCCAGCGGAATCGGCGAGGGGAACGTTCCCTGCATGGAGCTTGTGAGAGCTTTCACTGCCGCGCCCACGGGCGTGTAGTAGCTGATTGTCTGCAGGTAACCAGGTAAAACCTGCATGGGAACGTAGATTCCAGCGAAAAACAGCAGCGGGTACAGAAGACCCATCGACATGCCACTAGCTGTCCCCTGAGTGGCCGCCAGAGCAGATATAAGCAATCCCAGAGAAAACATTGCAGCCGTAGCCAACGCTATCGAGAGAACGAATCCGGGAATCTCAAACGCTACCTTCACCCCGAAGATTAAGACACTTCCAGCCCCAACTATTACGAAGGCTATCACCGCAAGGATAAGGTTGATTGTCACCTGCGCAGCCAACAGTTTTGTCGGCGACACGGGTGTGGTGGAGACTCGCCTAAGATAGCCGATCTCGCGGTCTCTTACGATTGGAATAGGTAGGCCTATCAGCCCGATCATTATCAGCGCAGTTACCATAAGGATGGGAATGTAGATTTGGAAAACTGTCAGATTGGTGCCGGAAAGGGGCTTGTTGAAAGCTGGAATCAAGCCGAATATTATCAGCAAGAATATAGGAAGTGCAACGCCGAAAATTACGCTGATCGGCTCCCTCAGAGCAAGCTTCCCCTGGACTTTGACAAGTTCCCAGAAAGGCTTGTTGGGCTTTTGAACCTCGGTTTTGGAATCCTGAGTGTTCATTGTTGATTCACCTCACGTTTTTTGGTGCTGTCATCTGTCTTTGTGAGCCTGACGAAGGCATCTTCGAGGTTGCTGCTTTTCACCTGAACATCCGAAGCCTGCACCCCCACGTTGAGGAGCGCATAGAGCACTCGGGTAGTCAAATCGCCCGAGCCAGCGACAACAAGGCGCGTTCCTCTGTGCTCAACCGACGTCACGCCAGATAAGGCGGTCAATACCTTGTCATCTACAGGTTCAGAGGGCACAAATTGCATGTGCACTTCGCCGCCTTCTCGCGTGGCAAGAGCTGCTGGAGTGTCAAGCGCGATAAGTCTGCCATGGTTGATCAGGGCTACTCGGTCGCAGAGTCTTTCAGCTTCATCCATGTAATGCGTTACAAGGATCACTGTCACGCCACGGTCCCTGATATGCTCGATAAGACCCCAAGTTTCACGTCTCGCTTCAGGGTCAAGTCCCGTGGTTAATTCGTCCAAAATGGCAATTTTCGGGTTCCCAATAAGCGCCAGCGCAATTGAAAGTCTCTGCTTTTGCCCTCCGGACAGTTTCTTGAATGGAGCGCTGCGTTTTTCACTGATTCCGAGTGACCCGAGTAACTCACGTGAATCAACAGGGTCTGGGTAGAAAGACGCAAACAGGTCAAGAGCCTCTCGAACCTTGATGCGTGGAGGTAGTGAGCTCTCCTGAAGTTGGACCCCAACGCATTTGCGCAGTTCGTCGCGATCGTTCTTGGGGCTGAGACCGTAAACAGTCGCGGACCCCGCATCTGGGACACGAAGCCCTGAAATACACTCAACCATGGTGGTCTTTCCAGCTCCATTGGGTCCTATGATGCCGAAAATTTCGCCTTCAGTGATAGAGAACGAGACGTCGTCAACGGCCACCGTCGGACCATAGAGTTTGCGGAGATGGTTCACGGTCACAACGCTCCTTCGGCTCATCGGCCCGTTGGCTGAAGTGGGATTGCCAGCTTTTACCGTCAAGTTTTCGATATTGCTCATTTATGGATCACAAGGGGTAGGCTGCTAATGGTTTCCATGTTGCTCGTTCTTATATTTAAGACTAAATTGTGGTCGTTCAATTCTTGCACCGATCCCGAGATAACCATCTTGACTTTTGCCTACGTTTTGCTCTGGCCTGAGTTGGAGCTCGTCAAGCCAGTAAGGGAGGTGAAAGCGTGCCGATCGTAGATGGAAAGTACGAAGCAAAAATTTCCACAACATATGCTTCGCCGAAAGAGGGCATAGACGAAATCAAGCGTATGATTCAGAAGTCCCGAAGAATCAGGATAAGCAACATTCCCATGCCGCTGCTGAACGAGTTGTTGCCCATTCTGAAGGATAAAGTCAACTTTGCGAGCCGCAGCTTCAGCATCATCTGGATAGGCGACAAAATCCTGGGTGTCTCGGCAATGGAATACGGCAAATGCGCCAAATGCCTCATGGAAAGCTTCGAGGGCAACTGGCATTACGCTCAAAAATGGTAGTTCCATCCTCTTTTTTTGCGTTTTCAAACGTTCAGGCTTGCCTTTCTTCTCGCCAGCTCCGCGATTTGTTCCATAAACTCGTCTCTCATTCTCTTGAAGCGCATGGCTGCTGAGGGATGAATGACTTCCATGTACTCTATCCCTTCTAACCGCGGAGTTGCCTTCGCTGACGCGCCGAGCAGCACGATCAGTTTTGGTTTGATAATGCTGATTTGCGTGGTTAAGAATGGTAGGCACGCTGCTACCTCGTCAGGGTAGGGTTTTCGATTCTTCGGCGAAACATGCTTGACGATGCTTGTTATGAAGAGTTCTTCGCGTTTCAAGCCGTTTTCAGCCAAGACCTTGTCGAGGAACCTGCCTGACCTCCCCACGAAAGGTCTGCCGACCTCATCTTCATGCGCACCTGGGTTTTGCCCTATCAGCATAACCTTAGCGTTTGATGGCCCTTCGCCTGGCACCGCATGTTTTGCCCCTTGCCAAAGCCTGCATTTCCTGCAGCCGTAAACTTGATAGTTTAATTCTTCAAGTATCAAGATAAGGTCACCTGTTGTCGCCTAATGACAGTCGCACCACCTTAAAAAAATCGCGCTGCGTTTCTTTTTCCAAGTTTTCGCTTCTACCGAAGGGAGCAAGCGTAGAAATTTGTCGGATGCCGATGAGAATGCAAGAAATTTGGCGAGGGCATGGATCAGAAAACTACCAGAATAGGCGCATTGATGGCGGCAATCTGCTTGGCTTAGAAAGGCACGGTTTGCATTGTGCGTAGCTGAACCTGTGACTAATGTGACGCTTGAGGCTGGGTTTAAGTATGATGATAATGGCTAAAAGTCGCCGTGTTTTGAATGATAAGCGACAAATTTACGCTTGCATTAGTTAACTTTTGACAATATTTTCGCCGTGTTTATTAAATCTTTTTAATTTCTTCTCTCTTGCAGCTTTCTTATTATGTTTTTCTCGCCTGTTCTTACACAAGTTATTTAAAGGCAAAAAAGATAAAGGTTAGCCTGCTGGGAAGACTACCTCTTCTCAGCCAAAACTAAAGGAGAAAAAGAGAAAAATGAAACTAAGTAAAACTTTAGCGATAACTATTGCTATACTCTTCATGTTTTCAATGACAGCTTCAATGGTACTGATACCAAATGCTAAAGCACAGACTACAACAATTAAGACATACGCGTACATTAATGTGGCACCCAACCCGGTAGGTGTTGGTCAACCAGTCAGCGTTGACATGTGGCTCAGCAGAGTACTGCCAGGCGCAGCAACCACCAACCAAGTCAGATGGCAAAACTACAAGCTGACCATAACGGCTCCCGACGGTACAAACACAACAGAAAACTGGGCAATAGTCTGGGACTCAACAGCAAACCAAGACTACCACTTCGCACCCTCCGCAACAGGAACGTACACTTTGACCTTCAGCTTCCCAGGACAAACCTACCAATGGCAACCGTTCATGGGACCTTTCGGGCCAGTTAACGCATACGGCAACGTCTACGGAAGCGCCACAGCATCAACAACACTCACCGTGCAACAGACACAGTTAGTGAACTACCCCACAACTCCGCTTCCAACACAATACTGGACACGCCCAATATACGGCTTGAACACTAATTGGTGGACGGTCTCGTCAAACTGGCTGGGTACAAGCTCACCAGGCTACTCAGGTGTGGGTGGCGGCAGTGTCCAACCCTATAGTGTAGGATCTCTTACTAGCCATATTATGTGGACAAACCCGCTGCAGAGTGGAGGAGTCGTCGGAGGAAACAACTTCATCATTCAGGGAGACACATATGCTGAAGGAAGTGCATACGCCACGAGATACCAAAATCCAATAATAATTGACGGAATGCTCTACTACACGGAACCATTATCATTCGCAGGTGTTGCAGGTGCAATGGTCTCCAACCCCTACGGACCAACTGTCTGCGTTAACCTGCAGACGGGACAGCAAATCTGGAGCAGCACTAAGGTACCTGGACTATCTTTCGGCTACGTATACGACATGCAAGACCCCAACGAACACGGAGTTTGGCCGCCGATTCTAGTTGCAATCATCGGCGGAGGCTTCTTTGCAGCTGCAGCACCGGTTATATGGGAGTGTTATGACGGAGACACAGGAAACTTCCTCTTCAACGTAACTAACGTTCCACCGGGCACAGCACTCATGGGTCCAGAAGGCGAATACCTGATAGTTAGCCTAGTAAACCTCGCACCAACCGTATATGTCGGGATGGGTCCTTTTGGTCCGATATACAATCAAGTAGGACCTAATCAATACTATCTGCAAGAATGGAACTCGTCAAGACTGTGGGATGATCAATACTCAGGGCCTTCAACAACTCCTTCTGTAGTTCCACCGATACTTAACGGAGCCGATCCAAGCTTACTTGACTGGAACGTTTCAGTGCCTTCACTCGACACACTGACAGCAGCACCCTCTATTCAATGCGCTTTCTACAACGATATGGCGGTCCTCGAGGCTGGTACCATGCCAAGTGCTGGTGACAGCGTTTTCGGAACACCATCATGGACTCCCTACACCTACGTCGGCATAAACCTCAACCCCACTAGCGGTACAGTCGGTACTGAACTATGGAAGAACACGGTCACCCCGCCAGCTGGCAACTTGACTATCTCATACGACGGAGCCGACCCAACAGCTAATGGCGGCGCAGGTGTCTTCGTTGAATACTACACTGAAACTATGCAGTTCGTAGGGTACAGCATGAGTACAGGCAAGGAAATGTGGGGTCCAACATCATCTCAAACAGCCTTAAACTTCTTCGCGTTGGGATGGAGCGGTGCGGGTCCTACATTGGCTTACGGTAAACTGTACATCGGCGGTATGGGCGGAATACTCGACTGTTATAGTTTGACTGATGGAAAACTGCTTTGGACATACGGTAACGGCGGCTCAGGCAACAGCACTAGCGGTGGCCTTAACTGGGCTACGAATTACCCGACTTACATATCTGCTATAGCCAACGGAGTAATATACACAATTACTGGTGAACACACTTTTGAAACGCCAATCTACAAAGGAGCATTAGCACGCGCCATTAACGCTACTACCGGACAAGAAATCTGGACGCTTTCATCGGCCTCAGCCGCTTCCACATCATATGCTCTGGCAGACGGGTACAACACATGGTGCAACGGTTACGACAACCAAGTCTACGTTGTGGGCAGAGGACCCAGCCAAACCACAGCAAGCGCTGAAGCCTTCGGCAACTCCGTAGTTATCAGCGGCGCAGTCATGGACATATCCGCAGGCACAAAGCAAACCGAGCAAGCAGCAGACTTCCCAAGCGGCGTCCCATGCGCGTCAGACGCAAGCATGACCGCGTGGATGGCCTACGTGTATCAGCAGCAGCCATGCCCAAGCAACTTCACCGGCGTCCCAGTGACTATAAGCGTCGTGGACTCTAACCACAACAGCCGAGTGATCGGCACAGCAACAACCAACGCAAACGGCTTCTACAGCCTTACATGGACACCGGACATCCCAGGCAACTTCACCGTCACCGCAACGTTCGCAGGCAACAACGGTTACTATGGTTCATCCTCCAACACAGCCTTCTACTCCAGCCCAGCATCGCCGACACCCGCACCGACAGCCACGCCCATAACAAACTTCGCAACATCGTCAGACCTCATGACGTACATGGTCGTCGCAGTGATAGTCATAATCATAGCAATAGCCGTAGTTGGAATAGCAATACTTCGAAAGAAACCATAAAAATCAAGCAATAAAAAATTCATCTCCCCTTTTTTAATTTTTCATAAAGTTTAGCATTTGAAGACTCCGTTAAACGAAAGAGCGCCTAAATCTACAGCTACTAGAGGGCAGTGATAAGTTCTAAACACGGAATAAACGCATTAAGCTTTTATACGTATGTTGATGAGATGTTAAAATAAAATGACCGCTTGCTGTGAGGACAAAGGCTAAATGCCCTACATAAAAAAAATCGAGCTAAAAGGCTTCAAGTCTTTCGGACCGCAGACCATCAAGATATCATTAGACAAAGGCTTCACAGCCTTAACGGGTCCAAACGGAAGCGGAAAATCCAACATCATCGACGCCGTACTTTTCTCGCTCGGGGAACTAAGCACTAGAAGGCTTCGCGCCGAGAGTGCTGCGCAACTGATTTTCCACGGTTCAGAAAAAGCGGGGCAGGAAAAAGCAAAAATGGCGAAGGTGGTCATTCAATTTGACAATTCAGACGGCACAATGCCCGTTGACACGACCACGGTGACTATTTCCCGCGAGGTCTTCAAGAACGGGCAAAGTGTCTACCGGCTCAACGGCAGAAGAATGTCAAGGGCGTACATCACAGAGACCCTTTCCATGAGTTCGATAAGCAGCATGAGCCAAAACATCATCCCGCAAGGCACCCTGACTAGGTTAACGGAAATCACTTCTCTTGAACGCCGAAAAATAATCGAAGACCTCGTTGGAATAGGTCAATATGACTCAGAGAAGGCTGAGGCGGAGGAAAAACTGCGCTCAGGAGACATTTCCATTCGAACTGCCATGGGAAGAATCGATGAGGTCCAGAAGCGCCTTGACGATTTAGAGCGGGAACGCAACCAACTCATGCGCCACAACTTCATTCAAGAAGAAACAAAGAAGTTTCAAGCCATCAAAGTTTCAAGCGACATAACCCAAGTAAACGCCAAATTAAATGAAGCCCAGAGCCAAACCGAAAAAGTCAAGGCGAGAGTTGAGAAGCTGAAAGATCAACGTGACCTTCGCAGGTCTAAACGCCACGGCATCGAGACCGAATGGCGCAAACTCAGCGGGGAAAACCTTGAAGAAGGCGGCTCACAGGTTCTTAAGGTTCAAATAACCATTGGCGAGTTGAAATCCAAGTTAACCGAGATAGCCACCAAGATTAATTCTGGGCAGGGAAGCCTAGAAAGCCTGAAGCGCGTGAGAGAAAACAACCTTTCCCAACAGGAGAACATTCGAAGCGAAATAAGGGAAAACCGCCTAAAAATCAGGACACTTCGATCTGAACTTGCAAAAATCCAAGAGGAAATAGCTCAAAAAACTTCTGAACATGAAGCGCTGGCGAAGCAAACAGCCGAACTTTGGGGTGGACTGGACGATAACAACGAGCAAATACACGCTAAGCAGACTGAAATCGAGAACCACGTCAGGCGCATAGCGTACTTGCGCTCGGAGTACACGAAAGACAAAGCGTCACTTCGCCAGTGCACGGGAAGAATCAAGAACTTAAACGTGCGAAAAGAAAAATTCCAAGCAAACCTATCCGAAATCAAGAAATCCCTCGGTGAGCTGGAGCAAGTGCAAAAAGATCAGAAGAGCCAACTTAAAAACCTTGAAAACTCGATCGAACGCAAGAAAACGCAGAAAGAAACCGTTGAAAAAGAAATCACGGAAGCCGAAAAAATAGCCAGTTCAGCCAAAGATGCCGTGATAGAATTTGCAACGCAGCGAGACCTTGCCGCGACAATAGCTGCGGAGGAAAAAGCCCTGAGAAGCATCGAGGAAATGGGCAACGTCGGAGCAATAAACGGAATACACGGCAGGCTGCGGAATCTAATCAAGATTGACAAGAACTACAAGAAAGCCATCGAAGCAGCAGCGACGGGTTGGCTTGATGCGTTGGTTGTGGCGAACCTTGACTCAGCCTTCACCTGCACGGAAACGCTTAGGCGTATGAAGCTCGGCAGAATCAAAATTATCCCGCTGCACGGAGCCATCAACCCGAAAAGCAAGGGAACACCAAGCCGCGAAGGCATCATCGGCGCGCTTACCAGCTTCATGAAGTACGAGAGCGGCTACGAGTTGGCTGTGAACTACGTTTTCGGAGACACGGTGGTCGTGTCAAACGATAGGGCGGCTTTTGCGCTTTCAAACGAAGGCTACCGTGCCGTCACAGTCAACGGCGACTTGTACGAGCCTGGCGCTTTTGAAAGCGGGTACTACCGTGCACCCATAGATTTCTCCACGATTATCCCCAGCGAAAACGCCCTGAAAAGTTTGGATGAAGCGGTGAACGCTCTTCAAACGCACCTTACGCAGAGAGGAACCGACATCACGGGTCTCGAAGAGGAGATTGAACGAGCAAAAATCGAGATGACGCGGCTCACGGAGGGCATTGCAACTTTAGACAGGGAAATAGTGAGAATCAAGCGCAGCGTTAAAAGAACCCAATTTAACATTCGCCACACTGAAAAATACGGCGGCAAACTTGCGCGTGAAGCGGCAGCTTACAAGGGCCACATGGAAATGTACCGAAACGAACGGAACAGCATCCAGAGAGAAGACGAAAAGTTGCGTGCGGACATAGCCAACTTGAGGTTGAAAACCGACGTGACACACATCCAAGCGCTTGAGGTTGAACGGGAAAAACTTGGGGAAGAGTTGAACAAGCTTCGACAAAACTCGGGGTCGACGCAAACGGAGATTTCCACTTTCCAGTCACAGTTCGACAGGGTACTCCGCAACGGCTACAAGAACATCAAGATCCAAGTAGCTAAGGTTGAGCAACAGCAGAGAAAACTGGAAAAGGAAGTTGCAGACTCACTGCAGGAACGTGAATCAATCAAGAACGAGCTTGACGAGCAGGATAAAACCCGCGTTGAACTGTCAAAAGCCGTGTTTTCTGCACGCGAGGAATCCAAGAAGTTTACTGCACAAATCGATGTCATCGACTCGGAACTACGGCTGCTCGACTCAGAGTACGAACAGGCAGACAAACTTCTAAACCAACTGCAACTCAACATAGAAACAAACCAAATGCGCCTGCAACAGCTTCAGAGCCAACTCCGCCAGTTCGGATATGAGCAACCTCAAGAAACAACCCAGAAGCAAGTTGAGGAAGCAGAAACAACAATTCGAATGATGCAGTTTGAGATGGAAAGAATAGGCGCCGTAAACCAGCTTGCGTTTTCCCATTATGCCGACCAGCTTTCACGCTACCGTGAGCTGTCAGTGCGCCTAAACGAGCTTGAAAGAGAAAAACAAGCCATCGTGCAGTTCATGGATGAGATTGAAGCAAAAAAACGCAAGGTTTTCATGGACGCCTTCGACAAAATCAACAACAGCCTCAAAGGTTACTTTTCCAAACTCACAGGCGGCGGAGAAGCCACTCTTAAACTTGAAAACCCAGATGAACCCTTCACCGGCGGCATAGACATGATCGTGCAGTTCCCGAACAAGCCCTCAATCGTCGTCAGCGGGGCAAGCGGCGGCGAACGGTCGGTTGCGGCAGTGGCGTTTATTTTCTCACTGAAAGAGTTCACGCCAGCCTCATTCTACATCCTCGACGAAGTTGACGCACACTTGGACGCTTACCACACGGCAAAACTTTCGGAGCTCCTTCTCGAAGAAGCCGCAAAAATGCAGATCATAGCAATCACACTGAAACCTGAGATGGTTAACAAAGCGCAGAAAGTCTACGGAGTCTACGAACTCAACGGAGTCTCCAACGTTGTGACGGCAAAATTCCCCACGGAGGCACCTAGCTGAATGTCGACAGCATCGTCGGCGCCGCTGAGAAGGCCGTTCTACCTGCGTCCGCCATGGAACATCCTGTTTGAAATCAGCAAGCTTGAGAAGCTTACGCCGTGGAACGTGAACATCGCCTACCTCTTGCGGTCGTTCCTCGCCGAAATGGAGAGGACCGAGAAGGTGGATTTTCGAGCATCAGGCGTCGCCTTGGACTCTTCAGCCCTGATTTATTTAATGAAGACTAAGCTACTGCTTACGCTGCAAGAGCCGCCTGCGCCGCCGCCGACGGGACTACAGGATTATGTTCCGCCGCCCCTGTTTCTGCCGCTTAGGCACGAGTTAACTTCCACGACCATTCAACACCTGCTGGAAGTCTTAGACGACGTGTTGAAGGGCGAGAGACTGCTTCACTTAGACCACGTGGTTGAGCATCCGATTTTGCCCGCGTTCACGGATTTGCTGCCGCAGTTTGACAAGTTTATCGCTGAGCTTAAGTTGCAGATTGATAGTCTGTACGCTATCTTATGCGAGAAAGTGAAGGGTTCAGGAATAATTGATTTTTCAACCCTGTCGAAGGATGCAACCCGAATTGAAGCGTTGAGAATGTTTATTTACCTGTTGTTTTTGGCTCAGGATGCCAGAGTTAGTTTATGGCAGAACGAGGAAACTGAAGAATTATACATCGCAGTGGGGAAGATAAACGTTGGAAAAGCCTAAGGAACAACCAGCTGAATCAGGCCCGGAAGCTGAACAGGCGCAGGAAGCGGGAAGACAAGCTCATCTTATGGCGCTCATAGAGGCGGCGTTGTACATTGCTGGTCGTCCCTTGGACTTAAATGAGTTGTGTCAAGTGATAGGCAGCCGCTCAAAGAAGAAAGCGCAGAAGTATGCTGAAACGCTAAGGCAAGAGTACAACGCCAGAAACACGGCGCTTGAGATTCTCGCCTTAAAAGACGAACGCTACGTTCTGCAGGTAAAAGCGGAGTTCACTCCGCTGATTAAGCGACTTGTAAATAGACCACTGCTATCCTCAGGACCCCTGAAAACACTCTCCTACATCGCGTATCGGCAACCCGTTTCCCAGAAGCGCGTCATCGACGTCCGGGGACAGCATGCATATGGCCACGTGAAGATGCTGAAGGACATGGGGTTGATCATGGCTGAGAGGAGCGGACGCACCATGGCCTTGAAGACTACCGACTACTTCGCCGACTACTTCGGGTTGGCGCATGACATTTCCTCGATGAAAAGAGACCTGAAACGTATCTTCGGCGAAGCCTTAAAAGATGAGCAAGAACAGCAATAAAATCATATTTTGCTGGATTATTCCTCGTGTGACTCTGGTTGTTTATCTTTGAATTATCGCGTTCACTAAAGCGATCAGCCCGAGCAGAATCATCACTGAGGCGCCGCCGATTGAGATCCACCTACGCAGCAACGTCGCCTTGTTAAGAAGCCAGCCTGTAACGCCTCCCAGCAGAAGCATCGGCGAAAGCGCGGTTCCTAACCCGAACAAGACTGCTAAACCCACGCTGCCAAGCGGCGTGGAGAATGGGAGGGAGTAAACCAAAAGGGCCACCAAGGGTGGGCAGAGGATTAGTCCCCTGCTTAAGCCTAACGTGAAAGCCGTATAGTCAAACCCGAACCTGCCCGTTTTCTTCGTGACCACGCTTTTGCCGTTTGGAGAGTTGAATTCGCAGGGGGATCTTGATTTTATGATGATGCTGGCGCCGATTATTATTGTGACGACGCCGAAGGCGATTGAGGAGTAGGTCTGGAAGGGCGATATTGCAACGTTAGACACGAACAGCCTGAACAGACCGCTGAATAGACCAACCAAGCACCCGATTAAGGCGTAAGCCACCACTCGTCCACTGCTAAAAATCATTGTTATAATTACACTTTTGCGGAAACCTGCGTTGATACCTGCGATGTAGCTTGCGATATAGGGCATACAGGAGGCGGTGCACACGGCTAATCCATAAAGCAAGCCGCCAGCGAACGCCGCCAGAAACGGGTTAGTGGCTTGAGGTATCAGCGACATGAAGAGTTCTCTTTGTGTTAATGAAGCAAATAGTTGGGAGACTGCATTTTTAAAGTTTACATTAATCCGTTGTCGCTGCGAGGCTCAAACTCAAGTGCAGAATTGTGCTGCATGGACAAAAAACGTAGGGCGTAAGGCATGGGCGTTTTTCGTAATTCAAGAAAAAATTGCGCTCTTCATGTCAAATTGCGCAATTCATGTAAAAAGTAGTTAGCTCCACCGCCACAGATGCTCGGAGCGAGGTAAGGTGAGAGACAGTAACTTAGATAGAAAAGAAGGCTTTGCATACTAAGAAGAGAAGTCTGTTTGCCGTGAAAATGTCAAAAACATGTTTTATAAAACCTAGCTTAATTATAGGTGGCAGGTCGGGGAGCACGCTTTAAACGCAAAATGCGTTGAAGCAAGGAGCGTGTCAATCAAAACAGCGGAAAATTGGCATGCGACAAAGACTTTGCTTCGACGGGCTGGACAATGCTATGTGTGCAGTGAAGCTATGAGCGGCGTGGTCAAAACGGTGAAAGACCATGAAGCGACGAAGACATGGCTTCAGTGGGCCGTGAAACATCTTTAAGGCTTAGACCCGACCTGCTTGTCTTTTATTGAATTATGAATTCTTGAAGAGTTGATAATAGGGTTAGGTATGCTTGTTCCTGTTTACTCGCCTGATTCTGCTGTAATCATATTCTGGTGAAGTATTCCAGAGGCGCGTACCAGAAAACGATGACTGGGTTGTTGCATTCTGGGCACTTAGCCTTTTTTTTAACAACCTCTCCATGGTAGCTGTTCCTTATCGGCTTTGCTGATGAAAATGCTGTGTGGAGTCTATCAGGCGGTTCAACTTCGAAAGACTTGTAACAAAACGGACATTCGAGAACGGCCATAACACACCCTCAGACTAATAAATACGCTGACCAGAGGTAAAAACTTGACGATTCGCTAAGGTTAGGATTCTCTCAAGTGGCAAAATACGCTTGCGGATTAATCGCTTTATTAACCTCAGAAGCGATAAGCGCCGCCCCTTTACTGTTTGGGTGCACGCCGTCCACGAAATAATCTGTGTGATTGCCGAATGCTTTGTACACGTCAATTACTGGCAGGTTCATCTTGTTCGCTAAGTCCTGGATTTTTGGAATAATAACCCCGTTGAAGTATTGGATGCTTAAGTCGCTGCTGTTGCTGAAAATCGGCGGCGGCTTCGCGATCCAGATTTGCGGTTTACTCTCAAGCTGCTGGAACGCGGCGATGAGTTTAGCGTAGTCTTCTTCGAAGCTTGCGTTGTAGGGGTGAAGCATCTGAAGGTCATCGTTGGTTCCAAGCATGATGATTACGATGTCGGGCTGGAAAGCCAGGGCTTCCTGAAATTCAGACTGGTTCATGTATGGCTCCCAAGAATTAAGAAGCACGGTTGACCCGCTGTGGCCAAAGTTGCCTACTGAATAGTTAGCTCCAAGCAGCGTTTGAAGGTCAGAAGGGTACCCAGTGATTGCGGTGATGCTGTCGCCGACGCATGCCACACGAATCGGGGTAGCTGGATCTTTCCTCTGCAGACTTAACGGTTGAAATCTCACGATTAATGTTGCTGATATCATTATTGCAAGTACGACTACCACCAGCTGCGTTCTCTTCTTCATGCTCTATCTTTCGACCGAAGCCTGTTTCCTGCGTCAAGTACATTGAGTTCATTTTCTCATGCCAGTTTGCCAATGTATTTTCAACGCAAATAGGGCAAGAAAATAGGTCATGCAGCCTATAAGTCTTGCTTACTGTAAATCAAGCTTTTCTGGGAGAAAAATTAAATGCTTGCCGTGCTGCTAACTGTTAGGCACTAATTGCGGGAAGGGCTGAGCAAGCGCTGAATCAAAATCGTCTTGATAAAGCTGGCTTCAGGAGGCTATTAAGCAATAATTTTCCGTTGCTGAGCATACTTTTTGGCTCCGCCCTGTTTACCTTCGCAACTGGCCCATTCCAAAATTGGGACACCGGCATAGAGTTTCAAGCCGCATCAGCCGTTATGAAGTATGGAGTGCCCTACAACGCAAACGCAGGCACCATGTACAATCAGCCGCCCATGGGCTTCTTCTTTGACTCAATAGTCTTCCGAGTTTTCGGGTTATCACTCAACAACGGAGTAACCACTATAACCTTCTTTGGTTTAGGCTGCATAGCGCTGGTTTATTTGATCGGCAAAGCATGGTACGGCAAAACAACAGGGCTTGTAGCCTCAGCCCTCTTCGCCGTAACCCCTTGGCAGGTTATCCTTTCAAGAAGCTTTTTGATTGACGTGCAATGCCTCTTCTTCAGCCTGCTCTTTCTGTTTATCGGCTACTACGCCATACGCAAAAATTCGCTCTGGCTCTTCATGCTGTCAGGGGTCTTCTTAGGCGTAGCCTTCCTGACAAAGTATTACGCGATTTTTATGCTCCTTCCCTTAGCCATTCTCTATTTTCGCCACAAACCGAAAAAACTGTGGCATCCGCTGGTTGTTTTAGGTTTCTTTTTGCCAGTAATTGCTTTCTTGCTGGTTTGGTATCAGGAAGCCCTTCGCTGCAACATCCTGACGATTTTTTGGCAGGATGACTTTAGAAATTATAACAGCGCTGGGTTGACGCCCTCTGGGTTCTTCACGTTGAACTTCCTCTATGCCGCTTTAGGCGCGTTCTTTTTGGTTGCCGTGATTATTTCCCTGCTTGTTTCCTCTTTTCAAACCAAAATCTTCAAAAACGTTCTTACTGCTGACTTGACTTGTTTGGCGACAATTCTTTTGGTCGTCGGAATTGACACGTTCTTGGGCTGGGGGTTAAATTTTAGTGCGCCGTTCGCTTCGGCAGTGAAGTACGATTACCAAGCTTTGCCTTTCTTTTGTCTGCTTGCAGGTTCAACATTGAGTAAATCCAAATCGCTGTTTAAGGCAGTAGAGATTAAGCTGAACCGAAGCAAGCTTTTCCTTGGAGTCGCTTGCTTGGGTGTTGCTTGCTTGGTCATAGCCATTTTCTCAAACTTTTACTACGTTAACCTGTATTCGCGGCTGGACACGGTTGC
Source organism: Candidatus Bathyarchaeota archaeon (assembly GCA_963768345.1). Classification (GTDB taxonomy): domain Archaea; phylum Thermoproteota; class Bathyarchaeia; order Bathyarchaeales; family Bathycorpusculaceae; genus Bathycorpusculum. Next base: position 246,250 of record CAVYHL010000006.1, read on the forward strand.
CTTCAACGTGGAGAAAGGGGTGAGTTACGCCTTCTCCAATTCTGGGAAGCTAGTGGAATCCAACGGTTTGATGTATCTCCAGTTCGCTGGATTCGCGCTTCTCATCTCAGGGCTATTATGGGCTGTCAAAGACAAGCTCAAGCGCCCAGCCCTGTAGCCGAACGAAGCAGTCCGCCTGCTCATGCATGCAACCTGCCAAAGGAACGGTTTCTCAAACTAAATCGGCGCATGCGTCGAGAATATGTGAAAAAAACGAGCATGGCAACGATCCAAGCGCATTTAAGGCGGAAAAATCTGCAAAAATGCCCTTGTTTAGCAAGCACTGAGCAGGTTGCCGGTTGGTTGGAGCCGACGGAGAAGCACAGGCTTTTTAAACATGGAAGTGACAACGTAAAAACGGAGCAAATTACATGCCATCATTAGATAAATTGAAGAAGAAAACTGAAGAAGAAGCTAAGAAAGTCGGTGGGGAAGCAAAGAAAGTCGGAGAAAAAGCCGTTGTGGAAGCAAAGAAGGGCGCTGTGGATTTAAAGAAAGCAGGAAAAAAAGTAGCTTCTGAAACTAAAAAAGAGGCAAAGAAAGTAAAGGAAAAAATGTAAAATTACAATTTTATTCTCCACTTTTTTTTGTTGATTAACGTTCAACGGCTTGGTTTTCAGGTGAATGTTCCTCGGCTATGAGTGAGGGGCCCGCATCACTTGGTTCTCGGTAATTAGCCTTTTATCAATGCCGCTTCGATTGTGGCGGCGATTGCCAGCAGAACAACATAGAGTATCAGAGATTTCCAAGTTTGAGTTCTGAGGCGTTCCACAAAGTTTTCTTCCTTCAACGCGTAGGTCAGGAAGAGGCCCTCGGTGATTATTACTGAATAAGCCAAGCTTTCAATCGTGCCGACTGGAACATAAACGCCGATTACGTAGCGGAGCGGGGAGATGCCATAGGAGTAAGCCAGTTGCCCTATGGTCTGCGCCGTGTTTATCCATATCCTGCCGAATAGGATGATGCCCGCTACTGGAAGGATAGCGAAGAAGCTTACCAAGAAATTGTTCAAGAAAATGCTCTGCGGCGTTATGGTTTGCCGAAGGGTGTTTATGTGCTGCTGAGTCTGATTCGCTGCTTTCGGCGTGGTCGTTAAGTATGCTTGGTCAGCCAACGCGTACGTTGTGCCTGCCAACACTAAGAATACTATCAGCACCACGAGCAGGTAAGTCTTCGATAAGAAAGCGCCTTTCATCTTATTCGCCTGCATCAAAGATATATGTGATCATCAGCATCCCCATTGCGCCTGCAAATGCCAAATGCACGGAGTCGGCTCAAGCGTTAGGGTTCTGGTTTAGCTGTTGTAGTGCTCGAAGGCGTTTAGTTATGTTGGGGTGAGTGGACAGTGCCTCCGCAACTTTATCCGCGGATGTTATTTTCTTCGAGAGGATTTCCTGAACCATCACTTCAGCGTTCCAGTTTGCTTTTGCTGCGTCGGCTGCGCTGTCTGGGTCAGAGATGAACAACGCCTTGAAAGCGCTCATGCTTCGCTGCTGTTCTTTATTTTGGGTTTTGCCGCGATTTCTTGAGGCGCTGACGATTTTGGCGAGAGCTGTGGAAAGTTTCGCTGCGCCGTTATCAACCACGGATGCGCTGTTTCTGTCGGCGAAATACTCGCGTATCCTGCTTAGCCACAAGGTGAACAGGTTAAGCAACCATGAAAACGCCATAAACGCTATGCCGATTATTGCGCCGTTGCCGTTGCTTTTCCGTGCGCCTGAACTCATGGAAGAAAACATGAATGAGTACCCGACGTACATGAAGAGAGCAGGCAAGAAGGAAACAGCCATCATGATCTGCACGTCTTTATGCCGTAAGTGCCCGAGTTCATGACCTAAGACCGCTTCAACTTCCCCCGTGTTCAGAGTTGTCAACAACCCCGGAGTCACGGCGACACGGCTGCCGCTGAGGGGTGAACCATACGCGAAAGCGTTTGGAACGGGAATCTGCGCCAGCATAAGCTGAGGCTTGCTGATTCCGCATTTGCGGCTAAGGTCACTCACTATCTGGTGAAGCTGCGGATTCTCGGTTTCTGAGATTTTTCGGACCTTGTAAATCGCGCCGACTAGGTATGGAGCTATCAGCCATTGAACAAGGTTGATCGCCACCACGAGTATGCCTATGGTCACGATGTCAAAGACGCCGAGGTAAAGCATAACCCCCGCTAACGCAAGGGTTGATAAGCCGATGATTATGGTAAGGGTGGCAAGCATTGAGAGTCTAAGTTCAAGTAAACCCATTATAGGTCAACTATTGGCATGCGTAGCACACGCTTATATTCTTTACTTCCACTAAGGGGTTATTTATCGAAGCATTTTATTACGCAGTAAAAGTTAAGGAGGCAGGCGAAATGGAAAAGTTGGATTATTACTGGCTTCGTCTACCAAAATAGTTCTAAAAACAACAAACCGAAACGAAGACTTATTCTGGGAGGTCTTCGGCTTCTTCGTCACCTTTGCCGCTGGGCATTTTGCCAGTGAGCTTGTACTTGCGGGCTTGAGTCTCCACGATTCCGTTTTGGAACAACTTTCGCAGCGAGCGAAAAACTTTCTTCGGGCTCTCGCCTGTCTTGTCGGCTATTTCCTGCAGGGTCAATTCTTTTCCTTCAGCCTTAAGGGCGGCTACAACTTTTTCGTCGGTTTTGTTGAGTTTAACCATTGCGTTTCACTCTGCTTTTCTCTTGTTATGGCAAGCTTGGCTTTTCAATTTTACGGTAAAACTCCGCAAAAAGTGTTTACGCTAAACAAATAAAACACGAAAAGATGGAAAGCGGGTTATGGCCGCTTAGCTTATTTTCTCTGACGGCTCTTGGAAGAGCTTCTTAATCGCGCTGATTCTTGCTTTCTGAGCCAGCACGTCGCTGGTCACTAGTGTCAACGCCTCTTCAGGGCACCATTTGACGCATTGCGGTCCGTCGGGTTTGTCCTTGCAGAGGTCGCAGACGTAGACAACTTTGGTTTCTGGATGCAGCATGATGGCGCCGTAGTCGCATGCCTCGATGCACCAGCCGCAGCCGTTGCATTTGTCTTTGTCGAGAACCACGTTTCCCGTGTCTGGGGACTGTGAGAGAGCGTCTCGCGGGCAAGCTGCGACGCAGGCGGGGTCCTCGCAGAGTCTGCACGTGACTGACATGTTGGCCACTTGGTTAATGCGGACCACGCGTATGCGTGACTTGAGCGGGTTGAACGCTTTTTCCTTGGTGAATGAGCAGGCGTACTCGCAGATTTGGCATCCAACGCATTTTTCTGGGTCAACTGAGACGAATTTTCTCTCGTGAAGTTTGACCATTTCTTAATCCTCTTTTCCTTTAGTTATACTTGATAAATCTTCCAGTCCAAGCTTGTCGAGTAAAGCCTTTGTTGGCACTCCTCCAACTGTCCAGCCGCGCGCTGCGTAGTAGGCATCCAGCATCAGGTCAAGTTCGCTCTGGGTTACGACGGCGCCTTTTGCTGGTCCGTCGTCGGGGACGGGCTGGTTCATGACTTTCCACGGTAACGTGTCGTCTTTGCGGCTTAGTCCTTCTCGAATGTTGATTAGCCGTGCAAGAGTGTTTATTCGCTCGCCTGCAAGGCTTAGTTCTTCAGGAGTCATCTCGTAGCCAGTCACTAGCCTGTAGAGTTTCGCCATGTCAGGCAACTCCTTGTACAACGTGCCCTTGGAGTTCTTGCAGATGATAAGTGAATCGATCAAGGCGTAAACATCTTCGGAGTCCTTAACCAGTTTACCTCTGCCCTCTTCAGCTTTGAAGCGGTCAACTTTGCCCGTCATGTCTGCCGCGTAGACGCCGCTTCGGTTATGGTCGGCTCCGCGGAAGGAAACCGCGAACCCTAAAGCCGCCGTTTTGAGGCATCGCAGGTCGTAGCCTGTGACTTCTAAACCCTTTATGTTTTGGGCAAGCTTGTCTGAGTCTTTGCCGATTTTCTGCGCGGCTGCTTTGACGCCGTCAGCTAGGACATCGCCGATTCCCTCACGTTTGCCTATTTTCTCCACAAGCTCCAGAAGGGCTTCTGCGCTGCCGAAGTGAGCGTCGATTCCGCCGAGCTCCTCATGTGTCAGGATGCCTTTTTCATGGCAGTCCATAACGAAGCTGACGGTTACGCCCGTGCTCTGCGCGTCTAACCCGTAGTAGTTGCAGAGTTCAGCGGCTTTGATTATCGCGTCAAGCCTATCCACGCCGCAGTTCGGACCTAGCGCCCAGATGTTGTCGTACTCCATGCGCGCCATGATTCCCTTGTACGGTCCTTCCCGGACGACGGCTTCATGTTCGCATCGCATGGCGCATGAGTTGCACGCGATTATCTTCGCGACGTACCGCTCGTTTAGGATTTCGCCGCTGACTTTTTGAGCGTGCTCAAAATAAGCGTTATTGTAGTTGCGGGTGGGCAAGCAGTACAGCGCGTTCTGAATCATCACGTTCTCCGCGGTTCCTAAAGTTCGGTATTTCTGCGCTGCTGGACCCTTCATTCGCTCATGAAACTCTTTAACCATCTCAATGAATTCTTCGGGCTTGGCGACAACGATGTCGTTGGTTCCGCGGACGGCGATGGCTTTGAGGTTCTTTGACCCCATAACTGCGCCGAGCCCTGTTCTTCCAGCCGCGCGGGTTTTCTCGTTGATTATGCAAGCGATTTTGGATTGTTTTTCGCCAGCTAACCCGATTGATGCGACGCGCACGTAGTAATCGCCAATTTCATCTTTAATCGCGTCTTCGGTTTCAGAGGGTGATCTGCCCCAGATTTTCTCCGCGTCAAGAAGCTGAACTGAATCATCATCAATCCACAGGTAGACGGGCCTTTCGGCTTTTCCAGTTAAGATTATGGCGTCGTAGCCCGCCCGTTTTATTTCTGCTCCAAAGGTGCCGTGGCTCACTGCTTCGCCGACGCCACCCGTTTCAGGCGATTTCGATATGAACGCGTGTCCGTTCCCGCCTGTTGGGAACATTGTTCCTGAGACTGGACCGACTGCGAGAACTAGAGGGTTTTCAGGGTTGAATGGGTCAACGCCTGCTTTCGAGCTGTCTAGCCATATCTTCATGCCTAAGCCTATGCCGCCGATGTATTTTTTGGCTGTTTCCTCGTCTAGTTTTTCAAAAGTTATCTTGCCTATAGATAAGTTAACGCGTAAAATTTTTCCTGCGTAACCAAGCAAACCAGCTTCCTCCCCTAATTTTAGAGTAATTAGTCGGTTGAAAAGTATATTAAGTTAATGGGTTTTAAGTTTGAAATCCATGGCTAAAATGGGGTTTGCAAAAAGGATCGATAACTTTACGCCTCTCTTCTCGGGCAATAAGCCCCAAAAAAAGAGTACGCGCATAAACCACGGATCATTACCGCGGCAAACTCGCTGCCTTGACAGCGATTTTCCTTAGATTGCGGGCAGAAAATTAATATTGTGCGCTTGTGCAGAGACTTAGGAAACAAAGGTGTAAATTAATGAGTTTTGGAACATCTAAAGTGTTCAACGGCGTTCAAGAAGCCTTCATGTTAGCGTTGATGCTCGTGTCTGTTTTTGCAATCTTGTACATTGACATGAGCGTCATGTACAAGGTAGGCATCGCGGTAATAGTGTTCACAGTCATTTTCTTGATGACGCTGGCAACTCAGATTATGAGAGAACAAAAAGAGAACGCCAAACAGCAGAGAGCCTAAGCTTCGCGTGTTTTTCACTTTCAGTCTACCCTCCCCTGCGCCTAGGCGTAGTTGCGGCGATGCTTTAAAAAGGGTTAAACACCGTAGTTGCCGTCCATGAACAGGAAGGCAAAAGCAGAATGACACAAAACTTAATCGTGAAGCCTGTGATGGCGCAGCCGCTATTTTCTCTAAACATGCCCGGCGTAGATGAGTTGTTTCCAGGGTTTGCTCCAGGCGATTTCGCGATGCTCTACGGGTCGCCATCAGTCATTTCATTAACCTCTCTGCTTTGCATCCGAGCGCAGTTGCCAGTTCAGCTTGGCGGCTTAGGAAGCAACGTCGTCTTCATCGACGGCGGAAACACGTTCAGGCTGTACAAGATCGCCCGTTTAGCCCAGCTTCACCAGCTTAACCCGCGGGAAGTGCTCGAGCGCATCTTCATCTCAAGAGCGTTCACCGCTTACCAGTTGACCTCGCTTATACTCGACAAACTGGAAGAAGCCGTGAAAACCTACAACGCTAAACTCGTCGTGATCTCCGACGTGGCAGGGTTCTTCTTAGACAAAGATGTCGCACACGAGGAAGCACAGAGGGTTTACAGCCAGATCGTCAGTTACCTCTCCAACTTTGCCAGAAAACATCAGATAATCGTAGTCGCAACTTACCTTCCCTACTCGGAAAGCCGAAGAAACAGTTTACTCCAGGAAATAACCTGCGCAAGAGCCAACACCGTCTTGGCATTCAGCAAAACCGCGTACACGCGCGAAGTTACACTGGAGAAACACCCGTCCTTCATGCTGGGCACGGCTGAACTCCCATCCGAAAACTTGACGTTAACCGACTTCATGGGCGGCTGACACAGATTCGACTCGCAAGCTTACACGCCTAAGCGGATCAGCTGTTGAGGCTGTTGAACATGTCTTGAGTGGCGGATTCCGGCAGCTTAAGCTCTAACTTTTCAACCTGAGAGAACAAGAAATTGTAGAATTCATTAGACATTTCCATCTTCATTCTTGCTTCTTTCGGCTTCATCAGTTTCCCGTCAACTACTCTGCTGTTCAATTTAAGAATTTTATGCACAAAATTTTGTTAGACTGTCACCTGAAGTTACTTGCCACCGACTAGGCGCGACTCGCTTATCCTTGTCAGCGTTCAAATACTGCTTCTGCATATTGGGAAGAAGAGGCACGAAAATGGCTTCATGGATGGAGTACGTCGTCTGGAGGATATTCAGAGTAATGAGGAAACTGCAGCTTACCGGAGTGCTACGCATTGGAACTTCAACCCAGATGTTCCTCGACTACTTCAGCGGGTTCGAGAAGTCACAGGCTGTGCGCGGCATCTTCGGAGAAAAGACCGATGAGGTGCTTAAGAACCTGAAGGTGGAATTCACATGGTTCGGGTACATGGGCGTCAACGATGACGACGGACACTTAATGGTTAACAAGCGCTACCTGAACGAGGGCGACAAAGTTGACATCTACCTGGATGTTGTCCACGAACTCTGCCACGTCAAGCAGCATATGGATGGTAGGGAACTGTTCAGGCCAGGATACGATTACGTGGACAGACCGACCGAAGTGGAAGCTTACCGGTACACCGTGCAAGAGGCTCAGCGGCTGGGCTTAAGCGACGAGCGGATCCGCAGCTACCTACGGACCGAGTGGATGAGCGATGAGGATTTGAAGCGGCTTGTCAAGAACATAGGAATAGACCTTCACGTAACGGAGAATTAGTAACTAGCGTACCGAGAAAAAAACACGTGCCCTTATTGGCGTAAAGAAAAAGGTGCTAGTGGGAGAACAGTTTCTCGTATGGTCTCTTTGAGACTGGCAGTATCTTCTTGAATTTGTGCGCCATGATTTCCTGTGGGTCAGCGCCGAAGTGGCTGCAGTACTCTTTGACTAATGCTTCAATCGTTTTCAGATCCCGTTTGCCGACATCCAAGGTTTTGGTTCCGTTAACTGGTTCCAGTATTTCGCCCCGTTCATAGATGACTCCGCCGTGCATTCCTGTACCCACGAATCTGGCTTTGCATTTTTCGCCTTCTTTCAGGTTCAAGCCTAAGATGACCATAACTCCACCCGCCATGTACTCCGCCAGGAAGTCGCCTGCCGTGTGCCCGACGACTATTATGGGAATCTTGCGCTGGAACTCTTTCATGTGGATGCCGACCCTGTAGCCGACGTATTCTCGGACGAAGATTTTTCCGCCCCTCATCGAGTTTCCCGTGACGTCGCCTGCGTGGCCGTGGATGATGATTTCTCCCTCGTTCATCGTGTTGCCTGAGCCGTCCTGCCCGTTGCCGTGAATCACCAGTTTTGGGCCGTTCAGGAAGGCGCCGAGGTCGTTGCCTGGCGTTCCGTAAATGTCGATTTGGATGTTTGTGTCAAGGTCGGTGCCGAGGTATCGCTGCCCGCAGATGTTGTGTACTTCTATTCTTTCGACAGCGGTGCAGATTGCCTGCCGTAGCAGGGCGTTTAGGTCTTTGTAGTAGAGCCCTTCCGCGTTGATTTTCAGCACTTTGCCCTCTTCTTTCACGTATTGAAGGTACTTCGCTTCGATTTCTATTCTGTTTTTTTGTTCAAGCATGCTTTTACTCTCCTGCCATCTTCACGCCTAAAATCTTCAGTTCAGTGCGGGTTAATCCGACGCCTCTGAGCGCAAGGCGGTTGCCCCGTAGGCTTTCAATGGCGTTTATGCCCATGCCGCCCATCATGTCCTTGATCTCTATGCTCCAGCTTTGAAGCAGGTTAACGAGCCGTTTGGTGGCAATGTCGGGGTTGATGCGTTTGCTGATCCACGGGTCGCTTGTGGCGATTCCCCACGGGCATTTTCCAGTGTGACAGCGTTGGCAAACAGTGCAGCCCATAGCTATCAAAGCTGCAGTTGCAATGTACACGGCGTCGGCGCCAAGCGCTATAGCCTTGAACACGTCAGCGCTGCTTCGGAAGCCGCCTGCCGCAACCACTGACGCGTTGTTGCGTATGCCTTCTTCGCGGAGCCGCTGGTCAACCTGTGCAATGGCTAACTCGATGGGTATTCCCACGTTGTCCCTGATGATTTTAGGTGCCGCGCCCGTCGCACCCCGGACACCGTCCAGAGCGATTATGTCTGCGCCTGCGCGTACCATGCCGCTGGCTATTGCCGCTGCATTGTGCACCGCTGCGATCTTGACTGAGATCGGCTTGGTGTAGTTTGTTGCTTCTTTGAGCGCGTAGATTAGCTGGCGCAGGTCCTCGATCGAGTAGATGTCGTGTTGAGGGTAGGGTGAAAGCGCGTCTGTGCCTGTCGGTATCATACGTGTCCTTGCCACGGCGCCAGTCACTTTCTCACCTGGCAAGTGGCCGCCGATGCCGGGTTTTGCACCCTGTCCGATCTTGATTTCAATGGCTGCGCCGACGTCTAGGTACTTGGGGTGCACGCCGAACCGCCCAGAAGCAACCTGGACAATCGTGTGAGCGCCGTACTTGTACAGCCGCTGGTCTAAGCCGCCTTCGCCAGTGTTGAAGTATGTTCCGCATTCAGTTGCTGCCCGGGCTAGGGATTCATGCACGTTGAGGCTGATGGCGCCGTAGGACATGGCGGAAAACATGATGGGAGTGTCAAGGCAGAGTTGTGGAGTAAGCTTTGTCTTCAGTACAGTTTCACCGTTTTCTATCTCCAGCTCCAGCTTGTCTGGCTTCGCGCCGAGGTAGGTTCTGATCTCCATCGGCTCACGCAGCGGGTCGATCGACGGGTTGGTGACTTGGCTAGCGTTAAGCAATAGTCGATCCCAGTAAGTGTAGTAGGGTTTGTCGCAGCCCATGCCTGTGAGAATCATCGCGCCGTTTTCAGCCTGCTTCTTCAAGTCCCGTATGGCTTCCAGCGTCCAGTTGGCGTTGTCGCGGTTGGCGTTAGGGTTCTTTCTTATGGTTATCGCGCGCGTCGGGCAGAAGGTGACGCAGCGTTGGCAGTTGACACAGTTCTCTTCTTTGCTGCAGACCGTGTCGGTTTCTTCATCGTAGTAATGTGTGTCGTACGTGCACTGGTTGACGCATACTTTGCAGCGTATGCAGCGGTTTTGGTCGCGCTCAACTATGTACTCGGGAATCACGTAGGTTTTCATTGAGTTTGCCCTCCTGCTAAAACCTCGATTTTTTCGCGGTTTGTTTTTTTAAGTCTGCACACGACTGGTTCTCCGCCTCTTGGAGCCCAGAACTTGTCAAGCTGCGGCGAAACCAGCCTCATGGCAGACTCTTCTGATGACAGATAAGCGAAGTTGCCTTTCGTGCCAGCCACCAGCGGGCGCAGTTTTATCCTGTCGGTTAGCCCGATCATCTCGCCATGGTGAGCGACGACTATGCTGAATGGCCCGTTCATCAGCAGGCTGCCGTAGGTTTGTCGTAGCGTTTTTAGGAGATGCGCCTTCTCGGGTTCCATTTGGTCTATTTCGCTCCACAGTGGCGCCGCGAGGACTTGGGCTACAAGTTCAATCGGCAGTTTTTGTCTGCGTATAAGCAGATCCACCGTGTACGCTAACACTTCAGTGTCTGTTTGCATCGTGCACTTGTAACCGTACATTTCCAAGTAACGGCGGTTTATGCCGTAGGATGAGAGTTCACCGTTATGGATCACCGTCCAGTCCAGAATGTTGAACGGGTGTGCTCCGCCCCACCAGCCAGGGGTGTTCGTTGGGAACCTGCTGTGGCAGGTCCAAAGGTATCCTTGGTAATCCTCAAGGCAGAAGAATTCCGCCACGTCTTCAGGGAAGCCTACGCCCTTGAACACGCCCATGTCTTTGCCGCTTGAGAAGACAAACGCCTTCCCAGTTTCAGTGTTGACGCGCATGACGGTTTCTATCACGTAATCTTCTTCCGTTTGGTTTTCAGGTCTATGCTTCTTGGGTTGAACGAAGTAGCGCCAAACCAGCGGCGGATTATGAACGTCAGCTGATTTTGTCTGCATTTCTTCATCGTAAACTATGTCAAATTTCGAAGCGAGAATGCGGTTAGTCTTTTCCTTCGCGTCCTTGCTCAGGTACATTATGTGGAAAGCGTAGTACTCCTTGAAGTCAGGGTAGATACCGTAAACCGCGAAGCCGCCGCCTAAACCGTTACCGCGGTCATGCATGTTCGTTACTGCACGCACGGGATCCTTAGAGCCGAAGCGTTTGCCCTCTGTGTTCATCATGCCGAAGATGGCGCATCCTGAGAAGTCCTTGTCGTCGCCGAAAGGATTGATTATTCTTCTATCGTTCTGGTTCATGCTATTGCACCACACTCATCTTTCTCTGCAGCCCAACTGGGAAAGCTGCCCAGCTGAAGTCGTCTTCGAGAAGCTGCTGCTTGAATTTCTTCACGTTTATCGTGTTCTTCAACAAGTAGAACAGGATGCCTGCCCGTTCGATGGAGTTCACAAGTGTCATGCCGACGATGACGTTGTTCTTTAGAACCAGCTTCTTGTACACGTTTCGCTCAGGCTCAAACTTGACGAGTATCTCCAGCGTCGGGTCTTCTTTGGGGTTAGCCAAGCCCACTGAGACGACTGGTATGCCGAAGTACTTGAGGCTGCTCATGTTGGTGCCGCCTGAATAGGTGGTTTTCTTGCCCGCCATGTTACAGCCTGCGACCTGACCCTCCAGCACTGCAAGCGGCCAAAGAGGCAGAAGGCGGTTCTGGTTGAGGACGAAATCGTAGGCTTCAGCCACGTCGCCGCTGGCGTAAACGTCAGGCACGCTCGTCTGCATCATGTCGTCAACCACGATTCCCCTGTTAATCTTCACCGCTGTCCCCGCGACAAGTTCAGTGCGTGGAACAACGCCGATGGCTACCACCACAAGGTCGCAGAGCACCTGGTCGCCCTTGGTCAAGATTACTCCGCCGACCGCGCCATCGTTACCTGGTTTGCCTATGATCTTCTGGACAGACTGGCCAGTGATGATGTTAACGCCTGTCTTGCGGACGACGGCTTCAACGATGTCTGAGCCTTTAGGGTCCAAGAGTAGACTAAGGATCTTATCCTGCAACTCCACCATCGTAACCTTCAAGCCGCGTTTCATGAGGGCTTCGGTTACGCTGATGCCGATGAGCCCCGCACCTATGACCACGGCTGACTTAGCGTTTATGCTGTCAATCTTGGCTGCAAGCAACTGGGCGTCCTTGAGGGTTGTGAACGTGAACACTCCATCCTTGTCCGAGCCCTCCATCTTCGGGACGAACGGCTTGCCGCCTGTTGCAATCAGCAGCTTTTCATAAGGAACCTTCTCGCCGCTTTCAAGCTGAACGACTTTCTCAGCGAAGTTTAGGGCTGTGACCTTCTTTTCTAAGAGCGCTTCCACATTGTTTTCTTTCCAGAAATCTTCGGTTCGGCAGTTTACCTTCTTGAGGTCTGCCTTGCCGCTGACGAAATCGCTAATCATCGGGCGGCTGTAATGGGAGCATGCTTCCTCAGTAATCACGGTTATTGTCCCGACTGGATCCAAGTCTCTTATAGCTTCGACCGCGCCTAAACCCGCCGCTGAAGCACCCACAATAACGTACTTTGCCATTTTACGGCTTCACCTCTTTGAAAACCAACGCTTCGTTGGGACAATTGGCGACGCATGCTGGCTCGTCGAAGCCTTGGCACAGGTCGCACTTCGCAACGACGTGACCTTCCTTATCCATTATTATGGCGCCGTACGGGCAAACCATGATGCAAGTCCAGCAGCCCATGCATTTCTCAGCGTCATGCGTGACCAAGCCTGTTTTTTCGTCTTTCCGCATCGCGCCTGATAGACATGCAGTTACGCAGGGTGCGTCGTCGCAGTGTCGGCACTGGATGGCGAAGGAGACAGGCTTGTTTCGTTCCACTCTGACTCTGCTTATGGGTTTGGGGCGTTCGCTGTTGTAGGCTTTGATTATGTCTTTTGATTTTGAATGCTGGGTTGTGCAGTATACCTCGCACAGTCCGCAGCCCATGCATACTTCTTGTTTTGCAATTATTCTCTTAACCATAGTTTAAGCCTCGAGTTTTCACGTTTAGCGTGGACAAGTGAGCATGAAAATGTGCAGCTCAACGTCGCTTGTGCATAGAATGCCTTTTGTCGTGGTCGATTGTTTACCATGCGACATTATTATTCTGCATGTGTTTGCTGCCATTTTTTTTCACTTTTTTGAGGAGCTAGCCCATATGAATAGCATGTATTCTATATAACTTTGTTGCTAATCATTTATATGGTAGTTCATGAAATATGTTATCTAAATGAAACATATATCAGGCGAAGGCTTTGGCAGAAAAAGATTTAGGGTATAGAAGAGTCCAATGCACGGGAAGAGGCTCATACATCATATCCCTCCCTAAAGAGTGGGTACAAGACCTCGATTTAAAACGAGGCAGTGAAATAGCATTTAACGTCGAACCAGACTCCACTCTGATGCTGGTTCCCAGAAAAATTCAGGAAAAAGAAGGAAGAGGCAACTCGGCTAAACCCAAAGAGTACTACATAAGCATCGACCCGAAAGAAACCGTCCAATCCACCCTGCGAATGATAAAAGCGTTATACGCCATAGGCGCCGACATAATCAGGGTCCACATCAAAAATCCGCAGGAAACCGTGAAGTACAAGAATGAAATAAAAACCCTTGCTAGAGAAAGCTTTCTGGGTTCAGAAATAATCGACGAAACTTCGGATGAAATCACCCTACAAATCCTCATAAAACACTCAGAGTTTTCCATAGAAAAAGCCGTTAGGAGAATGGCGATCGTCGCGTTGGCCGCGAACAGGGACGCAATCGCCGCATTGAAAGAACGAAACACAAGCTTGTTTGACAGCGTGATAAGCGCCCATAACGACGTTAACCGCCTCGGACTGTACGTTGTCCGCCAGCTCAAGTACGGCATAGAAAGAAACCTTTACCGTGAACTCGGCTTCAGAACACCCAAAGAGTTCCTTCTCTACCGCATAGCAGTGAACGACATCGAAAGCATCGCCCAAAACGCGATGAACATCATAAACAATGTGGGGTCACTTCAAAAGCTAATCAACGAACAAACACTCTTCATAAAAGACCCCGTGGACGAGGAAATTTACAATCAGCTCGTAGACTATAGTTCGCAGGCGCAACAACTCTACGATGACTCGATAAAGGCGCTCTTTAAGAGAGAATACAAAGACGCGGAAAAGCTGATTTCAAAACGTGAATCCCTCATTCCGCTCGACAACGAGCTGATCATGGTCATGTCAAGTAAGAAGCTTGACCCGAACATCGGCTCGGTGCTGCGGCTGATTTTTGACAGCTCAAGACGCATAATGGATTACAGCCGAAACATGGCGGAACTAACCCTGAACCGCACCGTAGAAGAACAATGCTCGACGCTTGCTTACAAGTAAAACCAACAAGAAAAACACAAGAATTGAAAGCGGGATTTGGTGCTCCGGCCGGGATTTGAACCCGGGTCCGCGACTCGAGAGGCCGCTATACGTAGCCCCTTAGTAAGAAGTCTTAGTAAGGTTTGGCCGGACTATACTACCGGAGCATTCGGAAAATTGTGCTCTCTAAGAGATAAATATGTTTTTATAACTTTAGTTGCAGGCAACCCATTCTCCATAAAAACTCAGGTTTCCTCGTCAACACCCAAAAAAGCCTTTATTGTTGCCATGATTTCAGCCAATCCTTTTTCCGTGATAGGCGGTTGATAAGGTATCCGCAGCACATCCCACCCTTGAGCTTCCAGCAACTCGTCGATTTCGCTATCGCGCTGCTGCTGTTTGTCGCTTGAATGCACGGGGGCGCCGTCTAAGTAGACGATTTTGCGCTTGCTTATCCAGCAGAAGTCGGGGACGGTTGATTTTAGTATGATTGGTTTCTGAGTTACCATGCCAGTGGTTAACCCAGCCTTGCTTAATTCGTTGAACAAGGCGATTTCTGCTTGGCTGACCTTAGGATGCATGTTGGCTTTGTAGCTCAAGTTGTTTCCCGAAAGGTAGGATTGCATCTTAGCCTTAATAAATTGTATACAAGAAAACGGTTAATTATGCGCGTTTGGTAACTAAAAGTAGTCTTGGCGGATCGCCCACGTTAACCCAAGACGCGAATCAAAATAAGCACCTGTTTATCAGGGTTTGGTAATCCGCGCCTCGTCTAACCGCTGACCCGCCAAGAATGGGTGTACCTCTTGGATGGCTATTTCTCGCAAGATTACAAGTCTTTGCGCGGTATAAATGGAATTGTGGTTGTGTAATTGCAACAACAAGCATGCAAGCTTCGCTAGCATAATTGAAGCCGCATATTTGCAAATGATTAGAAACAGGCGTTCGCTTGTTGCATCATTCATTTAAAATTTGTTGCGGTTCCTCGAAAACTGCAGGCAGCAGGGTGACATTGTCTTCTTTCGGAGCCTCACGTTTTGCTTTGTTTGGTCTTTTCTGGTTGCCTATCCAGTACATGCTCCAGCCCATGAAGAAAATGAAGACTAACATTGGAAGAAGTAGAAGTACAAGAGTGTTGTTGCGTTTGACTTTGCCTTTCTTGGTTGCCAAGTTTACACCTGATTATCCATCTGCAAGGTTGCAAGATAAGCTTTGATAATCTCAAATAATGATTCAAAATCAATAACCGCGCTTGAAGCGCTAATCGATCATTCTTTTGGATTTAAAATTAAGGAAATGCCAAATTCGCCAGTTTGCGAGTAATCACGGTTGAAGAAAAAGAGAAAGACCGAAGTTTCCCTCAGGCACTCTAGTTTAGCTTTCAGTCTTTTTCTGCACTTCGAAGCCTGGATATTCCTTCAGTTTATCAGCCATTTCTGTGAGCTGCTTGTTAACGAGGTAGTTGACTGTTCCTTCTTCAAAGGTTCCATCTGTCCGTCTTTCCCCAGCTTTTGTCCCCGTCAGAAACTCGATGCCCTCATCGATCAACTTAACTGAGTAAATGCTGAATTTGCCCGCTTTCACCGCTTCAACGATTTCTTCCTTCAGCATCAGGTTTTGCACGTTGCTTTCAGGTATCATTACCCCCTGCTGCCCAGAGAGCCCCTGCAGCTTGCAGACTTCAAAGAAGCCTTCGATTTTCTCGTTAACTCCACCGATGGCTTGAACTTCACCCTTCTGGTTGACTGAGCCTGTGACGGCGATGTTCTGCTTTATCGGCAGCCCAGAGAGCGCTGACAAAATCGAGTATAGCTCGGTGCTTGACGCGCTGTCGCCTTCGACGCCTTCATAATTCTGTTCAAAAACAAGCCTTGCCGAAAGGCTCAACGGCTTGTCGCGGATGTACTTGTCGTTTATGTAGCCGCTGAGTATCAGGACGCCTTTTGTGTGTATGGGTCCGCCCATCTTGGCTTCTCTTTCGATGTCGATCACTCCTTCTCTGCCTAAGCCGATGCTTGCTGTCACGCGTGAAGGATTTCCGAAGGCGAAGTCACCCATCCCCATGACGGACAAGCCGTTAACCTGCCCGACCCTTTGCTGAACGGTGTCTATCAGGAAGAATCCTCTTTTTATCATCTCTTGAATTTTTTCTTGAACGAGTTTTGAACGGTAAACTTTTTCCTCTATCGCCTTCTTGATGTGGACTCCAGTTATGAATCCTGAATTGTCCTGTACCGCGTAAAAGTTTGCTTCCCGAACGATGTCGGCGATGTAGGAAAACTGCGTTGACAGCTTATACTGATCCTCCGCGACCCTCGAGCTGTACTCAATCAGTCTAGCGACGCCCGTGCCGTCAAGGTGTTTGAGGTTTTCCTTCTCGCAAAGCGTGCATACCCAAGCGGCGTACTGCATCACGTTACCTTCGGTCCTGTCCATAACCGTGTCGAACTCTGCCTTGATCTTGAAAAGCTCTCTAAAGTCAGGGTCCGACTCAAACATCATTTGGTAAAGGTAGGGGTTCCCGATCAAGATCACTTTGGCGGTCAGAGGAATCGGCTGGGGCTTGAGCGTTTTAACGCTGAGGAACCCGTAGCGTTCTTCAGGTTCCGCTATAGTCATGCTTCCCTCTCTGAGGTCCCTTTTCAAGCCGTCGTAAGAGAACGGGTTTTGAAGCAATTCTTCAACAGGGACAATCAAGTACCCTCCGTTAGCCTTATGGATTGACCCTCCACGGATCATGCTGAAGTCGGTGGTTAACGCGCCGAACTGCGCCTCCTTCTCCGTTCTGCCTAGAAGATTAGGATAGGTGGGGTTTGTCTCCACGACTACGGGGGCGCCCTTGGTTTCAGAGTTGTCGATGATGACGTTTACTTCGTACTTTTTGTACGGGTCCTCCTTCATCCAGGGCAGCTGAAACGGAAGTTGCTCTTGCGATTCACCGGCGCTTGGTCTGATGAACTGCTGCAGGTTATCCAGGATGTCGTTTTCCACGGACTTGAGGTACGCTGTCACCTCGGGGAGGCTTCGGTACTTCTCGCTCAGGTTTTCCACTAGGTTGCCGATGGCGTAAAGTGCGACTTCCTTGTTCAACTTCTTCAGAGCGTCGTGAATCTGCCTCTCCATGTCGATGAGCTGCCGCACCGTATTCCTGAACTCTGTTTCCAACTTTTCCCTTTTCTCCTGCAGTCTGTCCTTAGTTTTCTGAGGCAAAGCTAACATTTCTTCTTCGCTGAGCGGCTTGCCGTCTAAAACTGGAATAAGCAGCAGACCAATCGGCGTGCTTTGAATGACAAAGCCTTCACGTTGAGCCTTCACGCTTAACTCTTCAATCAGCTGTTTCCTCTTGTTTTCAAGCTCTCGGATGGTGGTTTCTCTTCTCGCGGCGTAATCCTCGCTTTCAAAGGCTTTAGGAAGGGTGTTCTTAACGTTCTCAATGAAGTTCTTCATGTCACCCCGAAATTCTTTACCCTTTCCCGACGACAACTGAACGGCCATAGGTTCATACTGATTACTAAAATTGTAAACGTAACACCAGTCGGGCGGCACAGGCTGGGTCTTGGCTTGGGCTTCAACGAAATTTTTAACCGCGGTTTTTCTGCCTGTTCCAGGCCAACCCGCAACGTACATGTTAAAGCCATGATTTTTGATTTCGAGGCCAAATTTCAAGGCTCGCACGGCTCTTTCCTGCCCGATGATCTCGACTAAAGGATTAAGATCCTTTGTTGATTCACACTGCATAAGGTGAGGGTCGCATTCGTTTCTGAGTTTTTCCGTGGGCAACTTGTTTACCATGTCAAATTCACTTCCTTCAACCACAAAACTGAGTATATTCTAAATTTGGTCTGGTGCGTAATTAAGTTTCTGCTAGCCTCATTCCGGCTAAACAGAAACCGCCATCTCAACCTTTCCACTTTTTAGGCTTGAATGAATCGTCTCAGGATTTCTTGGTTTCGAACTTCAGGATGGAACAATGTTCCGTAAACGTTCTTGCGCCGGTGTTTTATCACTTGGATGCACCGTGACGATTTCGCCCAGACGTCAAAGTCGTCTGAAGCGTCAACGCAGAGGCTATGCAGCGAGTAAGCCTTGAAGTTGCCCGTGGAAAACGGGTTCTGCCTGACGGTGCTTATCGGCGTCATGCCGATTTCCACGCAGCGCCGCGGACGCATGCCGTAGACCACGCCGATTGTTTCCATGCCTGCGCATATGCCGAGTACCGGCTTCTCCGTTTCTCTGAGCCACTGAAATTTGCCCAGTTGGCTTAAGGTTGCCGTGTCCTTGAGGGCGGTGCCCGAAAGAATAACTTTGTCGCATCGGTTTAGGTCTTCGCTGGCGACTTCAAGGTAATGGTTCACTCTGCACTCATCAAGGGCTTTGGCGACTGAGACGATGGGCAACACAAACTCGTAGTAGCCGAGCGAATCCCGCTTCCAGTTCATGTCAACGATCAAAATCATTTTTCAACCAGCCGCGCCTTGTTAATCTTGAATACTCCCGAGTTTCCCCTTGCCTCGGTGGAGTAGTCGAGGATTTCGATTTTCTTCTTGAATAGGGGGGCATCCAACACTGTGGTTTCAATTTCCCCGCCCTCTCCAGACGGGCTGATGCCGTACTCATGCTGAAGCTCCACGAGTCTGCTTATCACCGCCACATCGATCTGCTTCCCGAGCCATTTCTCGTCAAGCGGATAGGCGAAAACCCCCGAAATAACCACTTTAAAGCGTCTTTCAAGAAGCTCCTCCAAGAGGGCTTTTTGGTCATGCTTCCAAAGGGGGTTAAAACACCAAAGACTCAACTTATTGCATATCCGCTGAACTCGTTCCGCCTGATAAACCGACTCAACGGCGCCAGTGACTACGCCGTCAATACCGAATTTTTTTGTTGCCTCCGAGATGGCAAACTTCAAGTCCAGGAGTTCTTTTTCCTTTTCGCCACGTGTCGTCTTCGCTATCCGCGGCAGACCTAAGGCTTCCGCCTGAAGGGTTGTGATGTTGATGTTTGGCGTGTGGAACATGTAGCTCTCCTTGTTCTCAGACAGCAGCGTGATGAGGCAAGCCACTTCTTCCTTCTCTTTCGCGTAGTGAAGGGCAAGCGTCGAGTCTTTACCGCCTGAAAACAGGACTCCAAGTCGCATGGCTACCTTAAAGAAATAAACGGGTTAATATGCCTGCTTGAAAGGCGTTTTCCTTAGACTTTCGCGTTGCAGACGTTGGGGATGGCTTTGAGGCTCTTTATTATTTCTGGACTGACCTTCTTGTGCAGCACATAAACCGAGATGGCGTAGCCGCTGTTTCCGATCTGCCTCGAGTAGTTCGCCCTTATGTTTATGTCGTTGTCAGCCAAAACCTTGTCAATGTTGGCGAACACGCCTGGAACGTCGCGGTGATGGATAAACAGGGTGTAAACTGGTTTCTCCTCCAGCTCGATGCTTTCGCCAGCGTTCACAGCGTTCAAGAAGTCACCGCCGAGAAGGTACCCTGAAACCACGCGTGCAATTTCCGTTGACGTTTCCCTCTGAGCTTCCACCGTTGAAGCGCCCAGATGACTACTCAAAACCACATTATCCAGTTCTTTCAGCCGGCTCAAGAATTTGGCACCTTCAGCTTTGGGTTCGTCAACGTAAACGTCGAGGGCGGCGCCCGCGATTTTCCCCTCCTTCAACGCTTTATAGAGTGCCTCTTCGTCTATGTTGTTACCTCTTGACGTGTTAACTAGGAAGGCTGTCGGCTTCATCAGGCTGAGTTCTTTTTCGCCGATGACCGCTTCCTTTCCGCCGGGGGTATGTACGCTCACGTAGTCTGATTTTGCAAGAACCTCTTCTTTCGTCACGAATTTTATGCCTGACTCGAAGCATGGCTTGATGTCGTAGCCGATCACTTCCATGTCGAAGCCGCGGCGTGCGATTTCCGCCAACTTCTGCCCGATTCTTCCACAGCCTAAAATTCCCAAGGTCTTGTAAGAGAGCTCTGTGCCTTTGAGCTTGGCTTTTTTCCACACGCCGTATCTCAGCGACTGGTGGGCTTGGGGAGTTTTTCTTGAGATGGCAAGCATTAAGCCGATGGTTAACTCTGCCACCGCGTTGGTGCTTCCGTAAGGGGCAGATTTGACGACGACGCCGTATTCAGAAGCGGCTGAGACGTCGATGTTGTCGTAGCCTACTCCTGCCCTTCCGATGATCTTGAGTTTGCCCTTGGCGCCAGCCTCGATGACTTCCCGTGTGACTTTGGTGGCGCTTCGAACGATCAACGCGTCAAACCCGCCGATGTCGGCGACAAGCATGTTCGCGTCTCTTTTCCGCGTTTCCGTCTCTACGCCAGCGTTTTGGAACAGCTGCAGGCCTTCCTTCTCTAAACCATCGTTTAACAGGACTTTCATTTCAGCCAACTCCCCTTGAAGCCTTGTAAGTTGGTGATTTAAGCTGATTGGCAACCAACAGTATTAAACATTCCCAAGCGGCTCGATGATTTTTGCTTCGCGATGACTTTACGTTTTGCTCTTCAGCGCGGCGACCTGTTGCTTGCTCAGCCTGGTGACTGCAATGTTGAAGGTAGAGACTTCACGGCAGTAGGGACAGCGCAGGCGGCGCGTGTTTCCGCGGTAGAGGGAGATGAAGCTGGCTCCTGGAACCCAATGATAGTTGAATTGCCCTTTGCATTTCGGGCACGTTAACCTTGACACGGCGTGCGGCCCGTAACGCGGAAGCAGCATGAAAACGACTACGAAGACTGCTGCCGTGGCGATAACGTAGATTACCAGAAGATTTACCATGGGACACTTCAGCTTTCAAGATGCGATTATTTCGCTTATTAATATTTAGCCTTAGTTTTTCGCTTTCATAATCGGACCTGCAGGGTTTTGTAATTGCTTAAAAAGGGTTGAACGCTACGGCTTTTTGACGTGACTTAACGCTTCTTCCACGTTTCGGAAGCCGTATTTAACCTCGCTGAACTCCTTCTTGAGCAGCAGCACGTCCTGCTTGACCTCGGCGGGTTTGCGTTTACCCTTGATGACGGCAAGCATGAGGTCGCACAGGTGTTTAACGTCGCCTTCCCCCATGCCCCGCCGGGTTACGTCTTGGAAGCCGATTCTCAAGCCTGAAGGGTTCTCCTTGCTGCTCTGGTCATCATACGGCAGCAGGTTCTTGTTGAGGATGATATTTGCGTCTTCGAGGTCTTGAGCAACCTTGTTGCCGCCGCCGTAACTTCGGATGTCAACCGCTATCTGATGGGACCGAGTGAAGCCTTTCTTCTCAGCCAAGACTTTGACGCCGTTCTCAAACAAGTACTGCCCAGCCGTCTGAGCGTTCTTCACTGTCTGTCTTGCAAGGTCCACGCCGAAAAGCTTCATCTCCAAAGACGCAACGCCGAGCGCTGGCAACCTGCCCAAGTGCGTGTTTGAAGCGGTAAGAGGGAAAATGGCGAACTGGATTTTCTTCACGGCTTTCTCCAAGGCTGGGCTGTCTGGGTTTCCCATTATGACACCGCCCTGTGGACCTGGAAAAGTCTTGTGGGTTGAGGAAGTGATGAAATCGGCTCCTTCCCGCAATGGGTCTTGGAATTGTCCGCCAGCAATTAAGCCCAAGACGTGTGAGGCGTCGTAGGCGACGTATGCGCCAACTTCGTCGCAGACCGCCCTTAGCTCTTTGACTGGGTGCGGAAACAGGAAGAGGCTGCCTCCGAACGTGACGATGCCTGGTTTGGCGGCGCGTATCACGTAGGCTGACTTGTCTGGGTCAATGTTGAATTCGTCTACGTTGTAGATGTGGTTGATGTTGTCTAAGCCTAAGATGTTGCCTGCTAAGCCCGTGTAGTCGTGTGAGATGTGGGCGCCGCAGCTTAGCGGGGTGACGACCATCTTGTTGTTTTTTGAGGCTAAAGACAAGCCTTTGAAGGTGGCTAGGTTAGCGTGGGTGCCTGAGACTAAGCGTACGTCTGCCCAGTCAGCTCTGAAAAGGCTTTTGACCAGGTCTGTGGCGTAGTCCTCGATTTTGGACATGTACCTCTGTCCCTGATAGTACCTTTTCTTGACGTGCCCTTGAGCGTCGTTATCTCCTTCAGCGTACCTGGCTGCAAGGTCATGCGAGAAGCAAAGCATCTGGTTGACCGCGGGCGATTTCAACCCTTCACTTGCAATCATGTTTATGCATTCTTTGTCGCGGTACTGCTCATGCTTGCGGCTTGCTTCAATCAGGTTTTCGAACAGATTTGAGAAGTGATCCATTCTTGTTTTCCTCCCCACGCTTAAATCATCAACGCAATTAGGCTTTGCACTATTTAGCCGTTACTAAAGCAACGCAACATTTAGGCAGTTAAAAGCTAAGCCGCCGCAGTTGTTGTTACAGCATGTACAAGACTATGTAGAATATTTCTCCTGACAGGAAGGCGAACCACCAGATGAAGAACAGGATGCTTGCCAGTTTCCCATGCCACTTGTTGGGCGCCTTTCTATGGAGCTGCCACAAGCCACTGGCGAGAACCGTGAACTCCAAGGACATGACGAGAACTGCGATGGGAACATGCACAATCATGAAGTATGCGTTTATGAGCGGGGTCATCTGAAGTGTCTCTCCGTTCACCGCGCCCCCGAAAGTCCGGTAAAGCATGTAGCCGATTGACACGGAAAGGTCCCATGTGATGGCGGCGATTCCTGTGACAGGATGAAAACGCCTCTTTCCCTTCCCACTCAGATAGGCGTGGCTAAAAAGGAATGCCACGGGAATCAGCGCGACAGCGACAAATGTGCTTGCAAACGGGGCAGCGGTCATAACGTATCACCGATGTAACGGGGTATTTTGCGGTGGCAGCTAATTAAGACTGCGCCTTCTTCGTTTCGGTTTGGCTTGGTGACGTGGTTATTTTCGCGATGGGTACTCCGCCTGACATGACGCTGGTGTTCATGAAGGTTATTTCTTTGCCAGAATCCAAATGGACAATCGTGTAGAGCGCACTTATTTCCTTGACTACTCCCTGCTCGTTCATGTAAGAAGTTATCACGCGGTCACCGACACTGTAGTGTAACCGGCTTTCTTTGGATGGCTGGTACTGTCGAACAGCGGTTATGATCACTCCGCCTGAAGCGATGGCGCTGTTTGGAATGGTAACTTGACCCACATCGGTCTGGATTCTCATGACGAGCGCGGACATCTCCACGATTTTTCCAGGAATGTTGTTTACTATCACGTTGTCGCCTTCTTTGAACTTGTAAGTCGTGAAAACCAGGAAGCCTGACAAGAGGCTGCCGACAAACGTGGATATGATTATGCCGGCGGTGATGGATATTATTCCTGCACTTGCCAAGAGGTCCGTTGCGGAAACTTTAAGGATGTTCATTATTCCGAAAGTCATTATCAGCACCGCGATGGCAAGCAGGATGTACTGCACCAGTGTTGCAGCTTGAACCCCTATCCTTTGAGCCATAAGCGGCTTAAAATGTCGTATAATTGCTATGGCTGCTAACCAGAAAGCCACGCTGATGATTACTTCAACTGCCTGCTCTATCAGCTTGGAGAGGCTTATGGGTTCCGCGATGAACTGGTGAAAAACATAGAGCGTGCCGATGGTTACGAGTAACATTACTATCAAGTAGACGAAGAGTCTCCGCAGTGACGAAACAACGTTAGCCATCTTGATTCTTCCTAGCCATAATCTGCAAGCATGTTTAAGGTTTTGCCAAGGCGTAACCCATTGTTGAGGCGGATGTTCATAAAGCTTTTCACTATGACATTAATTCTTTTTGCGAGAAATAAGCAATGAACCTGCAGTGGCGATAATCGCCGTTGATACAATAATCACAACAGCCAAGTTTACAAATAAGTTGGAGTACAAAAGTCCGTATTGCGCCGGTAAGGTTGCCAATACAGCGGCTGCCAAACCCCGAGTCAGGATCGAGGTCATTATTGGGCGCTCCTTAATTAGCGGGCTTTTCAGCGTTGTTATCCACACAGCGGCATATCTTACGGTTAAGAGTATGATTGAGAGCGCAACTCCATATAACAAAACGCTTAAGCCTGAAATTGAAAAGATTATGCCCAAGAAGACAAAAAAGAATGTCCTAATTAGAAAGGCTATTTCAGACCCAAAGCGTTTCAGACCCTGACTAACCGCTGGAATTATATCTTTATTTTGATCACTAATTCCGCTCTGCTTAAAAATCTTAAGGATTTCTCCTTCATTGCCCAGTATCAACCCAAAAATCAAGGCAGTTAAACCTCCGCTTCCGCCTAAAGTTTGAGAGAGAGCATACCCCAACAGTACAATCCCTAATGTTAGCATGTACGAAAAAGGCATTGAACCCACCCTTCTGAGCGCAAATAACCAAACAAAACCCAATGCTAATCCAATCACTGCGCCGATTAAGAACTGACCAGCGATCCCTAAACCGATTGTAACAACATTTGTTTGCCCAGTTACAATGATATTAATTATCGACAAACTAACAACAATGCATAAAATATCGGTAATCGCAGATTCCAAAATAAGCGTGGTGGCACCTTGGTCACTTATTCTAATTTTAGACGCCAATGAGATAACGGCGACAGAGCTGCTTCCGCCGAATATACTTCCGAAAAGTATCCCGTAAAGAAGAGGCACTCTCAACACGATTGTCATAAATGCTGCTACGCTTAAAATGCTGAAAACAAAACCTAGAATTGCCAGTAAGCCAGCTTTGGAACTACTATAAAAAACTTTTCGGAGGTTTAATCCTATGCCACCATCAAACAAAATGTATGCTAGCGCCAAAGCAGCGATGTAAGGTGCGAAACTCTTGACCTCAGTTGGGTTAAACACACCTAAGATTGGACCAAAAACAGCGCCAAGAAATATTAGAATAAGCATGTCAGGCAAACCGGTCTTGTTAAAAAAATAATTACCTAAAAAGCCAATCAGGATTATCAAAGCGCTTACGATGAGCGCAACAGAAACGGAATCAAACAAGTCTCATCAATTATTTTTTTTAGTGCGTAAGACCTAATAACGTTTGCGAATAAACACAGGGATAAGAAGCGAACGAGTTATTGCGTCTTTGATGACATCAAGCCTAAGTATTTTCCAGGCCACGGTCATCCCTCAAATGCAGTCTTCTTCTTTGATAAAAAACTGAAAAAGTTTAAAAGGATTGGAGCTTTTGCCTAAGTTAAAAGATTGTTGTGGCAATCAACCAAGTGATAACAAGTCGTTTGTCAAATTCCGATTTAGAGGAAAATTGAATGGGAAAAGAAGTTGCTGATACAGATGAAAACCTGAAAATGTGCTCGTGCTCTGAATGCCCCAGTCATAAAAATTCTCCTTTAAGCGGAGCTCTTTACTGTTCGAAAGGAAAATCCGAAGAGACAGTTTTAGAGTCTGGGTGCATGTGCAGTTTCTGTCCAGTAGCTACGCAGAATAAGCTTGAGTTAGAGTATTACTGCGTACGGGGAAAATCTGCTGATTTGCCTTGATTTCTAGTGCTTTTTAGCAAAAAATCAGGGCAGTAACGCAATTATTTTTCAGTTAAATTAATGGTTTTAGCTTGGCTAGTAGAATAAGAAATGAATGTTCTGGGTGGAAAAAATTTATATTATTCGGGCTGATGTTTTTGACCCTTAATAACGAGGCAATTGCATAACGACACGCATTATTGCTTATTTATTTGGCACCGGCCTATCAGCAGTTTCCACAATCACGTTTTTTCAATGTCTAAACTCAACGTGTAAAAACCTGAAGAAAACGGCTCTAACATGCTCAATTGCTATAAAGCTTAAGATTCAAACTTGCTCGCGGGGCGTCATATGCTGAAAATCAGAGGCATGTTTGAACGTGTTCTTCACGAGAGTTATGTTGGAAAGTGGGTTATCACTGGTCTTCTAATAGGCATAGTTGCAGGCGTAGGTGCAATTATCTTTTACACGCTGATACAGCTTGTCACAGGCGTGATGCTTGGCGGAATAGCGGGATTTTATCCTCCAACTGCCGCGGGAGAACTTGCAACCAGCGTTGCCTCTCACCCTAATTACCTTCTGATACCCGTATCAACTGCAATCGGTGGCCTGGTCGCGGGCTTCTTAGTGTTCAAATTTGCGCCTGAAGCAGAAGGGCATGGAACCGATGCAGCAATAGAAGCTTTTCACAAGAAAAACGGCATAATCAGAAAACGTGTACCGATCATTAAAACCATCGCTTCTGCATTCACCATAGGCTCCGGTGGCAGCGCAGGACGAGAAGGACCAACAGCACAGATTGCAGCTGGCTTTGGCTCTGCAATTTCTGATTTTCTGAAACTGTCTCCAACGGATAGGAGAACAGCAGTAGCAGTTGGTATAGGAGCTGGAATCGGTTCAATATTTAAGTCTCCGTTCGGCGGAGCTATCCTTAGCTCAGAAATACTTTACAGTGGCGCTGATTTTGAAGTCAGCGCCCTCATCCCATCATTCATAGCGTCACCTATCGGCTATGTTATATTTGCATCTTACACTGGCTTCACTCCAGTTTTCGGGACTTCCTCAGCTCTCTTCTCATTCAGCAATCCTTGGAGCATCGTAATCTTCGCACTTCTTGGATTGCTCTGTGGTCTTGTTGGCAGACTCTATACGACTACATTTTACTCAGTAAAGTCATTCTTCAACTCCTTGTCGGTCCCTAAATACTTCAGGCCAGTTATCGGAGCAGCTATCGCTGGTGTGATAGGGATCTTTTTTCCACAGGTTATAGGCTTGGGCTACGGATTCCTTCAGTTTTTGATAGACGGAAAGTTGAATATGATCACCACAAACTACTTTACTCTCCCATTAGTCATCACTCTTTTTCTGCTCATTCTGCTTAAAATCTTCGCAACCTCTGTAACTGTCAGTTCCGGAGGAAGCGGAGGAGTCTTTGCGCCGGCATTAGGAATAGGTGGTTTTGTGGGCGCCACTTTATGGGTTGCGACCAGCTCACTGATACCTGGACTCATCCCGCAGCTAGGAGCCCTTGTTATTGTGGGTATGATGGCTTTGTTTGCGGGTGTCGGCAGGGCTCCTATAGCAGTGATTTTAATGGTGAGCGAGATGACGGGGAATCTCTCCCTGATAGGGCCTTCAATGCTCGCGGTCGTGATAGCATTTTTTGTTTGCGGGTCGAAGTATACGATCTACCGCAGTCAGGTCAGGAGCAGAGCCGATTCTCCCGCTCATAGAGGCGAATATAACGTTCCTCTGTTGAAGAAGATTCAGGTGATGGATGCCACGAACCCAAATTGCATCTCTCTTGCCCCTGATGACACCGTCAAGACTGCTTATCAGACGATGCTCGAGAAACGTTTCAACGGGATCCCAATCTTGGATTCCCAAAAAGTTGTGGGAATAGTGGCCATGTCTGATGTGATGCGTGTTCCTCGAGAGCAGATGGGTTCAACAAAGCTTGCCGACATTATGACCAGGAGGGTTCTCGTGACCTATCCAGATGAGTCTCTCCATGATGTTCTTCATAAAATGACGACAAATGGAATAGGCAGACTGCCCGTTGTATCCCGACAGACCGGCCAATTGCTCGGAATAGTCACTAGGACAGATGTGATAAACGCGTACGACAAAATTATTGAGGCAACAGAAGGCGCGGAGTCAACCAAGACGTAGTTGCAGTTTACAGTATACCACTTCTTGTGGTATCTCTTAAGGACTTTTCGACGCATCCAAAGAGCCTTTGCCTCTTTCTCGACATCTTGAGAGCGATCGGAATTTACTTGTACTTTGTCGCTCTAATGGACAGCGATAGAATATGATGCTAAGAAGATTGTGACTTTTCTTCAGAGCCTGCTTCTTTGCCTGTTTTCTCAGTTTTTTGTTTGCGTTTGGATCTGTCTGGCAGAGGCGGAAAAAGACTGGCGGCTCTTGCTTGAATTATTTTCCTTGTTTTAGGAAGTACCCGAGATTTTGTAATTAGCTTTTCCAGTTCCTCTTTGCTTTCTTCCAGTCTTTCAGTGAATTCTTCGTTAGATATTTTACCTTCAGAACACGACCTGCGTATTTCTTCTATAGAAGAAGCTACCCAGTTGAATTGTTCATCTAACTCGGTTTCCTCAAAAGCCGTGGATTCTGGCATTTTTCGCTTAACATACCGGAACAGCAGGGGAACTTGAACCATGATTGTTATAAAAGCAACCCCAAACACCATTGTGTTTATCGTGTGCAAGTCGGTTTCAGAGATGACCGCCGAAGTTGTAATTGTAGCCGCAAGCGCTATTGAAAGGGCGCCTCGTACACCGCCAAGCAAAGCGACATTTCCCCAGACAATCGTCATTTTTCCACTGATCTTTCTGAAAAAAGCAAGTATTGGATAAACAGTCACAGCTCTGGCCACGGTTACTGCTCCAAAAGCCACTATTATTATTAGAATTGATTGAGGAAAGGTGATTATGTTAGCTTGAAACCCGATGAATAGAAATGCAACTGAGTTACCTAAAAAGGCGGCTATCTGCCAAAAAGTTGTCACCGCTTCTCTTGTGGCTGGTTCCAACGCGGTTCGAATCGTATTGTTACCAAAGTACAGTCCTGCAACAGCCACGGCAATCAGTCCTGAGGCGCCGATTCCAGCAGCAAGTGCGTAAGCCCCATAGACTACCACAACTGTCAGAATGGTTTCAATGACTTTGTCTTCAATTAAGCTCGACAGGACTTCTCCAGCGAAAGCAACGCCAAGCCCGACCAAGACTCCGGCGCCGAGTGTGAAACCGAAAGTGACTAGTGAACCCAGAACTGTCACTTTTTGTAGACTGACGACTGAGAGGATTATGCTGAAGAGGACGATTGCGGTAGCATCGTTGAACGCTGCCTCGATGTCTAGGATTGTTGACAATTTGGATGGAACTTTCACACGTCGAAATATCTCTAATACAGTTACTACATCAGTGGGGGCAATTAATCCTGCAAACAAAAATGAAACGTAAGGTGAGAGCCCAACGCCTTCCCATAAGATCAGACCGACAACTGCGGTTGCAATCAAGACACCGACAGTTGCTAGAGCTAACGTGGGCTTGATTACTTCTCTTAGCTCTTTGCCGTGAATATGAATCATCGCTTCGAATATTAATGGGGAAACGATGAGACCCACGAAGAGACTGCCGCTGCCCCCTTGGATTAGCGTATCATAGATCGACCGAATCTGCAAAGTCACATTCTGCATCTGAGCTTGAAACGGACTGCCTTGAAAAGACAGCAAACTCACAGTTACTGTGATTAAGACGCCTGTGAGGACTAAAATCATAGTGTATGGCACTTTGAGGCGCACCGATATGAGCGCGGCTATGAAAGTCAAGAGCAAGAATGCCGATATCACCAGTTCTACGTTCATCGTGGAGTAGCCAACCTTGACTTAGTGGTAACTCTGGAATTAACTTTTTTATGAAGATTACTTAATTTATCTCTTTTGACATCTCTTTGTAGTTTTACTGGCCGTTTAAGATCAAGTAAACAAGTGAAACCCACTGAAATCTATGATTGAATCAAACTAGCCTGTGCTTTAACCGTCGGCGGAAATAACTCTAAGCCAGTTAATGTTTTTTATTCTTTCATCACAATGGTTACTTTCTCAATGGCTGATTCGCATATCTTCCGAATGCCTCTTTTTCCCCGTTCATAGGTCACGCGGATAAGCTTCAGTTCTTCAAGAAGCCGAACCTGCTCGCTAATGTACGCTTGGCTAAGTCCTAGCCGTTTCCCGATAGTTGAAACGTCCAAGCGCTCCTGCCAAAGCATTTGAAGCATCCTCAACGTGGTTGCATTGAGTGCATCGGCAATTTTCAACGCCTCTTCACCAGACACAACCATTTCTTTTTCTTGTTTTTGCACTTTCTCACAATAAAATATGCTATACAAAACAGCTATATTAATTTTCTATATCAATAATTATTACAATTAACTATAATTATCGCTTAATCGTTGAAATTACAAATCGCCCTTAGCGATTGCTGGCGTCTAGTAAATCTAGTGTGTCTTTTGTTCTCTGAGGAACTACTTGTCAGCCAAATAAAATGAATAAAGCAATTAAATGAATAAAATGGATGAAGAAGCATGGCAGATGCTGACTACGGCTTACTTTTTGAACCTTGCAGGAAGCCCTATTTGCTTTTTCTGTTTTCTTTTGAGATCTTTTTCTCTTTGAAGTTGTTTGTGCTGCTCAAGAATTTCAGCTTTAGATAGCTTTTTTGTCATGCTGTTCAACCCCACCCAACTATAGTATTAATACTATATTTATAGTTTTTTATCTATACATATAGTAAAATTGTAGAGACTTAAGCTTTCAGATGTCATATTTTTATTCGCCTATCAATTCTTCAAAAACTCAGCATTCTTTTATTTTTAGCCGATATGAAATGACTTAGGCGGGTTTAACTGTACTCCTCTCACGAAAGTTGTATCTCAAGAAGGCGCCAAAGCCCCCCAAAGCTGCAAGCTTAACCCTTGCATCTGTTTGTGGAGCCGCATCCTCCGAGACATTTATATGTCTTTCACCTCCATCTCGCACTCAAACGCATTGCACTTCTCCCACAGGCTCGATATCATTTCTTGCACAGTTTGAACATCTGCTCATGCACTATCCGCGCCTTTGATGTTCCGCATTTTCCAAGTATTCAAGACACGCTTTTAGTGGACTTAGGGGAAGGTAATTATTTGTGACTGCAAATCCTTCTCACAAGGAGCCTGAATTTCTTGTCCGTTAAAGACCCTGTTTGCGGAATGCGATTGGACCCTGAAAAAACGCCATTTAAAACAGAATTTCTAGGCAATCAGTATTATTTTGATAGCGAGTACTGCCTGATCAGCTTTGTTGAAGGCGCTAAAATCGCTTATTTCTCGATGGAAATCGCAGTAAACAATGATATGCCAACTTACAGCGGAGGACTAGGTGTCCTTGCTGGAGATGTAGTAAGGTCAAGTGCAGACTTGAGATTACCCTTAGTGGCGGTAACTTTAGTCAGCCAAAAAGGCTACCTGAAGCAGAAGTTAACTCTTGACGGTTGGCAACTTGAATACCCGGACGAATGGGAACCCTCCAACTTCATGAAACTCTTGCCACAGACGGCGTCAGTTAAGATTTCGGGGAGGAACGTGAAAATCGGCGCGTGGATCTATGAACAGGAAAGCCTGACTGGCGGCACAATTCCCGTGCTGTTCTTAACAACCGACATTCAGGGTAACAATCAAGAGGATAGGCAAATCACTGATTTTCTTTACGGCGGCGACGACCTGTATAGGCTAAAGCAGGAGATCATTCTTGGCATCGGCGGGGTGCGGATTCTTGAGGCATTGGGGATCAACGTTAAGAAATACCACATGAACGAGGGGCACTCTAGCCTCTTAACTCTTGAGCTACTGAAAAACAACCAGCTGGACGCAGATAAAGTGAGAAACCTCTGCGTTTTCACAACTCACACGCCCGTCGCGGCAGCATTCGACAAGTTCCCTCACGACCTTCTCTCGGAAGTGCTGGAAAGCGAGGTGTCTCCTGAAATGCTCCAATACGGCGGAGAGGACGAGCTGAACATGACCCTCTTAGCCCTGAACCTGAGCAAGTACACTAACGGTGTCACAGAGGCGCACATGGAGTACTCGAGAAAGCTTTTCCCAGGGTACCATATACAAGAAATCACCAACGGCGTCCACTCCTACACGTGGACATGCCCACATTTCAGAAGGCTCTTCGACAAGTACATTCCACGGTGGGCTAACGAGCCTGAACTTCTCGTGAGAGTCGACGCCATACCCGCAGATGAACTTTGGGAAGCCCATGTAAACGCCAAAAAGGACTTGCTTGACTTTGTCCACGCCGCCTCAGGGCTCCAGATGGACGCCGATGTCTTAACTATTGGTTTCGCCCGAAGAGCCACCGCGTACAAACGAGCTGCAATGATCTTTTCAGACATTGAAAGACTCAAGGAAGCAAAAAGCGAAGGGAGGATTCAACTGATTTTCGCGGGAAAGGCACATCCGAGGGATGATACAGGCAAGCAGCTGATAAAAGAAATTTGCCAATACAGAGACAGCTTGAAAGGCGAATTAGACATTGTTTACCTTGAAAACTATAATATGGAGATGGCTGGAAAATTAACTTCAGGGGTTGACGTGTGGCTGAACACGCCGCTACCGCCTTACGAGGCATCTGGAACAAGCGGGATGAAGGCGGCACACAACGGCGTAATCAACTTTAGCGTTTTAGACGGCTGGTGGATAGAGGGCTGCATGGAAGGACTCACAGGATGGTCGATAGGACCCCGCCCGAACCAGCTGTTTGACGAGCAACTTATAAGGAAAAAGGAAATAGACGACCTCTATAACAAGCTGAGGTACCTGATTATCCCCAAATTCTACGAACAGCAAGACGCTTGGGTAGGCATGATGAGAAACTCCATAGGCAAAATAGCTTATTACTTCAACACTCACCGCATGATGCGAAGCTACGCAACAGACGCCTACCTCTAATAGGCAAAAACTTTATTGAAATGCTTAGGATTGCTCTTACGTTATGTCGGCTCCCAATTGCCCTTGCCCAAAAAAGGAATGCCCCCGCCACAGCAACTGCCAGGAATGCGTGGACCACCACAAGGCAAAGGGCGAGTTGCCGTTCTGCGCAAGGTAAGAAAAATGGCCAAAAACGCAGACGAAGAAGCCCGAAGAAAAAGAGAAAAGATACAAGCACGGTTCTGGAATCAAGTCGGCTCTGCCGAACACATCAACGTGCCGAAACTTGAGGACGCGATAAGAAGAGAATTCGACACTGCCGATGATAGGCTGGTTCGAACGCAAGTTCGGCTGATGCAGACAGAGGGAAGAGTAAGAGTGCAAAACAGAGTGAAGGTCTGGATTAAACAACCCGACGCGGCTCCATAAGTGCATTTCAAATAAATATTTCAGCAATGTCCAAATAGCAGGCTTCGGCAAACTTTTACACGCAGCGTTGTTGCCGGGCACAGAAAACTCTGCGAGGGCATCCGAAATAATCATACTTAAATCTGTGAGTTCACATAATTATGTGCATGGTAAACATTACTATCTCAATTTCCGATGAGCTAAGCGAAAAAATGAAGCGACATTCAGAAGTAAAGTGGAGTGAAGTCGTCCGCAAAGCTTTAGCAAGCTATGTTGACCGACTGGAAATACTTGAAGGAGGCGTCGTGCCCATGAAAAAGTTAGCCAGAAAACTGAAAGACGCCGGCGTTGACACCTCAAAAATTGACCTAGAGAAATCCATGAAATACTATGAAGAGGGCAGAAAACTGGAATGGAAGAGACTGTCTACGACACGAACGAACTAATAGACTTTCTGAAAAAAGGCAAACGCGACCTGCCTGGATTCACAACCGTGTTTAACGTCGTTGAATTTCCAAAGGCGTTGGATTTCGAACAATTGACTGTTATTTACCCTGAGTTGGAAGACTACGAGGAAAGCGTAGAGATTTCTTCGGAGTTACTGCAGAGAGGCAAGCCTTTGCCAGCGATAGACATATTGTTGGCTGCTATGTGCATAAGGAGAAACTTGAGCCTTGCCACCAGAGATAGCCACTTCACAGCCATAAAGACAGTAAGAAAAGACTTCAAACTGAACTTAAGCCGATAGTATTACCAAGATAGAAACATCATGAAAATGACATTTTTACGCTGGAAAGCGCGAGCACGATTTCTATGTTGAAGCATGTTGAATCATAGCTGGAGCCTAATAGAAGCATCTAGTAGATCGAGGGGATACCTTGAGAAAGCCGACCCTGTAAGGGTACCTCATTTTTACATCAAAAACCCAATGTAAAGAGATCGTTGCCCCAACGACCCTATAGGGAGGTCTACTATTTGTTACGGAAAACCAACACAAAAAGCGCCCACATTGACGACCTATAGGGGTCTAATTTTTGTTGACAAAAACCCAACACAAAAATGCTCTACATAGTACCCAGTGAATTGTGACCAAAAATCGACATAGAAAGCGTTGTTGGAGGTCCTAGTAGAAGTTGCGTGCTTCTTTGCGTTTTTCTGCTTCCTCGTAGAAGCGCAGGACCTCGTCGATTATCTCAACGTTCGAGAGCAGCATGCGCCGGCAGCAGTACCGTTTTATGCCGAGGCTGTCGAGGATGTCGCTTGCGTTCTCGCCCGTCTTGATGCGCCTTGTGAACTCGTCCCATTGGTCTCCGACGAGTTTGCCGCAGGTGAAGCATCTTACCGGGATAATCATCTTACTTTTAGCCTCCTTACCTGTAACTCTTCTGCTCCTTGGCTCGCGCGCCTGCCCCGCCGACCTTCTTGGTTTCTTTAGCTCGGCTGTCACCGACGATCATGGTTCGGTCGTACTCGCTGAACACAGTGCGCAGGTGAGTGCTCTTAGTCCACTTCAGCAGCGCGTTCGCGACTGCCATGCGGGCTGCCTCTGCCTGCCCCATGTAGCCTCCGCCACTGGTCTGCACGTCCATGTCCAGCTGCTGCCAGACTTCTCCGCCTGCCTGCAGCAGCGGCTCCATGATTTTGGCTCTCGCGATGTCGGGTTCGTAAATTTCGACTGGCGTCTTGTTTATCCGCACTTTCCCAACGCCCTGTTTGACTACGGCGCGGGCGACTGCGGTTTTTCTTTTTCCACTGACGACTAAAACCTTCTTTGCTGGCATAACTATTCACCTTTGCTCCAGCCTATTTCTCTCGCCATCTCTGCAAGGGTGAAATGCGGTCCTTTCAGGTTGGCAGACGAGGCTTCACTGAACGTGATCATCTCTTGACCCTTAAGCTCTTTGGGAACGCCCATGAAGACTTTAAGCCGCTTGTAGGCGCTTTTGCCTTTGGGCTGCTTGAACGGAAGCATGCCCCGGACGGTTTTTCGAAGGTACTTGTCGGGTCTTCGGTAATGGAATGGACCGCGTTCAGGCGCCCCTACTTCGAGGAACTCTTTGGCTTCCGCAACCTTGCTTTTCTTCTTGCCTGAGAACACGGCTTTTTCAGCGTTAAGAATAACGACTTCTTCCCCGTTCAGCAGTCGTTTAGCAACTTTGCTGCACAGTCTGCCAACTATCAAGCCTTCAGCGTTAACGAGTGTTGTTGAGGGTTTAGTGGTTTGCATGTTTTTCACCGGATAATCTTGATGTTTGCGCCCTTAGGATTCTTCTCCAAGAGCTCTGGAATTGAAACGTACTTTGCCTTTGCGGCGGCAAGCTTCGCCTTAGCCTTCTCCGAAGCACTGAACGACGCCACTGTCACGGCGTGGCTTATGCTGCCTGACCCCAGGATCTTGCCTGGAACAACCACCGTGTCAGCCCGCTTCGTGTTCCTGTTTATCTTGCTTAGGTTTACAGCGACGCGTTGGCTGCGGGTCTTGGAGAGGTACTCGGCAACGTCAAGCCAGATGCCTGCTTGTTTTTCTCGACTTTCCTTCTTGAGCAACGTAATAAGCTGGATTAGCTCGGGGTTAGTAGTTTTTGACTCTTTCATTGTGGTTCAGCCTTTAACAATTGTTCAATTTCGTCTAGTTGTTTGCCTAACGTTTTGGTGGCTTCTTGGAGGATGCGTTCGGGAGGAAGCGTACCTGTTGATTCTATGTTCATTATGAAAGCGTTCTTTTCCCACTCGACCTTGAGCGGTGAAGGCTTCTGTGGGCAAGCTTCAACGCAGTCCATGCAGAGGTTGCATGCCAAGAGGTCGCGGACGTCAACTTTCTCGTCTTTGACTGTAAGCACTTTCTTGGGGCAGATGTCAGCGCATTTTGAGCAGTCCTCACATTTCTCCGCCGGAGGCGTAATTTTCGGGTAGTACTTATAAGCGCACATTGATACGGGCTGCCACTTCGCGTGAGTTTTGCCCCTGCCAAGCCTCGCGTAGGCTTCAAGCTTCAACTTCTGGTTCTTCGCCAGCTTTATAATCGGGATTTTGTCTGAGACCGGGATGATTTCAGGGTTTTCAGACACGATTTCGCCTGAATAAACGGTTCTTGTTCCCTCCTTCGCCTCGGCGTCCAGCGTGAGTGTTACTCGGCATTGAGGGCAGCCGAATTCGCTTTGGCATTGGCATTCTTCGGGAAGGTTATAGGAGTCCAAGTCCGTTTTCAACGGTGTAAGCCCCAGCCTGTGGGCGATTATTTCATCCTGCAGAATCGAACTGTTCTCTATCATGACAACTTCTTCGATTGCCATGGTCGGCACCTCAGCAAGTGCTATGCGGCGCAGCGCGTTCATTAACGGGACATCCGCATCCCTGATGATTATGCGCAGGTTGGTATCGTTTTTTTCAAGGATTTCCATTTTCACTTGCTGAGACACTCCAATAAGGTCGATATACGGGTGTGCGTTCAATAGAGATATAGGTGCATTATTTCAATTTTTCTGTTTATAAAGAAGGAAAGCTGAAGTTAGACTCTTCTTCCTCTTCTGCCGCCTGGCCTTCTTGTACCATCATGCGGAATCGGCGTAACTTCCTCTATGCGTTCAATGCGGAACCCGAACCTTGCCAGTGCACGGATGGCTGCTTGTGCGCCCGGCCCCGGAGTTCTTGGTCCACTGCCGCCTGGCGCTCTGACTTTGATGTGGATGGCGGTTATTCCTTTATCTCGGGCTACTTCCGCTGCTCCCGTTGCAGCGCGCATTGCCGCGTATGGTGATGATTCCATGCGGTCAGCTTTAACGAACATGCCGCCGCTGGTTCGGGCGATCGTTTCCGCGCCTGAAATGTCAGTGATGTGGATTAACGTATTGTTGTAGGAGCTGAAGATGTGGACGATTGCCCACTTCTCGTTTCGTTTGCTGTTGGCGCTCAGAATCTGCCGCCTCCTCTTCCGCCTCTTCTGCCGCGGCTTGGCTGCCTGATTTCTGGCTGTTTAGCCACGACTGTTAAGCCGACGCGTAGTGGGTGTGCTTGGTTTGCAACGGCGCTTTCGGGTGAATAGATGACTTTGGGCTCGTCAAGCTTCGCAACCATGTATCCTGGAACTGTGACGCGACGATTATCAACTGTTATGTGCCCGTGAGTGATTAGTTGGCGGGATTGGAAGATTGTTCTTGCTAATCCCTTGCGGAAAACGATTGTTTGAAGCCTGCGCTCCAGTATATCCTCAATAGTTAAGTCTAAAACGTTGTCCAAGACGGCGGTTTCCTGCAGTATCCCGATTTTCTTGAGTTTTGTCAGCAGTTCGTTCTCCATTTTTGCTCGTTCTTCAGGAGTTTTGCTGATGAGCGAACGAGCGATGCCTCTGGTCTTGGACAGGATTGTTTTGTGGCGCCAGAGTTCATGCTTGTTTCGCAAGCCATACTGGCCTAGAAGCTTGAGTTCTTCTTGAAGGATATCTTTGCGCCAGCGGAACCTGGGGGTATCAAATTTCTTGCGTTGCTTCTTCGGGTCACCCATGCTTATTTGCCTCCTTCAGCTGGTGCGCCGGGCTTCTGCAGAATAGCTTTCTTCTTGACACCTAAGGCTTTGCCTGCTCTTCCAGTGGTTTTTGTCCTTTGCCCACGGACTTTGAGGCCGTAGGCATGGCGATATCCACGCCAAGACCTGATGTTTTTGGCGTCGTCAATATCCATCTTTGTTCTCAAAACCAAATCAGCGCTTAACAGGTGCATGTCTTTTCCCGTGTCCGAGTCTTTTCGCCTATTAAAAAGCCAAGTTGGCAGGTTGTACTTTGCTGGCTCTCGAATAATATTCTCAATTTTTGAAATGTCCGACTCTGTGAGAAACCCTACTCGCAGGTCAGGGTTGACTTCTGCCTTCTTCAAAACAGCGTTTGAGAGGCTTAGGCTTACACCCTTTATCTGTGCTATCGCGTAAGAAGCCTTAAGGGTACCCTGAACATCTGTACCCATGATACGAAGTATGTGACGATATTCTTGTGACATACTAAATTTTCATCCGTTATTTATTGAAAGCATATACGAAATGAAGCAGTATTTATTTAAACCTTCCCTAGCCGTAGAGTTCATTGCAATTTTGCTAAAAGCCCCCACCGAATCATGATCAGTCTCTTACGTCTCCATCTCTTCTTGTTGAAGCATTTCGTTTGTCTCCACTCGAAAAATCAGCAAGATCAATGTGCCCCTGATGAGGCGAAACCTAAATACTAGACGAGTGCGAGCTATAAAGGCAAGAGCATAATGAACGTCATAACAATCGTCGGCTTGATCGCCGCCGCCTTTACGACTATCGCGCTTCTTCCGCAGTTGATGAAGGTGTGGAAAACCAAGTCAACCAGAGACATATCAACGGGGATGTTCATGCTCTACAGCAGCGGCTTGTTTTTATGGTTTGTCTACGGAGTCTACATCAAAAATTTGCCCATCATACTCGCAAATTCACTGGCTTTCATTCAAGCGCTCACAATCCTGTTGTTCAAAGCAAAGTACAAGTAGATTTACCATTTAAGGAACAAGTCAACGTTTGCATCTATAAACGAGTCTACTTCTCTTGCAACGTTGGGGTCAGGGCATTTCAAGCCATAACGATTCAGCCAAACAGCCTTCATGCCCACGCTGACCGCTGGCAAAACATCAGAAACCCATGAATCGCCAACATAAACGGCTTCGCTGGGTCTAACTTTTGCCCGTTTAAGCGCAACTTGAAAAATCTCTTTAGATGGTTTCCTGTGCCCAACGGCTTCGGAGATCACGATAAAATCAAGTTGCTCAGCCACTTTGCACACGCGCAGTTTCTCAACCTGCGGGTCCAACAGACCGTTTGTAACAACGCCAAGCACAACGTCCTTCTTTAGGACAGTCAAGAGTTCCCTGCTGCCTGGAACGGCTTGTCTATTTTTCAAGTACGCCCCTTCATACACACTCGCTGTGGCTCTTGCTTGCTCCAATTCAAGGTTTACGCCATACATAGCGCATAACTTGGCTATTCGCTGAGTTACTCCATCGACGATGGTTACCTTGCGATCCAAGACCCTCCCATAATCAGCGTTTAGAAGTACATCGTGTTCTTTTTCCAACTCCTCAATGGGGGTTGCTTTCAGTTGTGGAAACTTCTCTTGAAGCGCTGCTAAACCTTGCAGGCGACTGAATTTGTGGTCAAAAAGGGTGTCATCTAAATCGAACAGAACGGCTTTTACGTGTCTATTGTCTACCCAGAGGTTCATCTAAATCCTCGACTTGTTATGCCTTGTTTAACCATGGCTGTGATGCCATTCTTTAAATCCTCAAGAAATTTGCTAAGCTCCTTTGCATCCTTCTTGGACATGCCTTGCGCTATTAGCTGCTTTTCGAACGCCCGTCTTGCCCTGCGCACTCTCCAGCCGAGTGTAAAGTATGTCCACGCGATGCTGAGAGAAAAGCGTGCCAGATGCGGTGTCGATTTCAACGCTGTCATAACCAAGTTATCGTCACTCATTTCAACCTCACCCACAATAGAAAAAGAGAAGAGCTACTCGTCTTCCCCTTCGGGATGCATATGCTTGCCCCAGTTGCCTCCGCTATGCCTTATTATTGAGCCCAGACTCGTGAACGTCTGCATGTACTCCTGTGTCAGCTTTATCGCAACTTCTTCGGGTAATCCTCCTGCTTTTAGTTCTTTGTAGTAGGCTGCTGCTGCTTTTCCCATGTTGCGTCCTGCCTCTTCAGAGAACACCGTGCTGATAATGCTTTTTATCATTGTAGGGATTTCAGTCGAGACAACACCGAGTAGCTCCTTTATGTTTTCAGGGTCCATTTTTTTGAATTTTGTTTCTTCTTGCGACATGTTTTTTTCGCCTCAGAACAATATTGGGGTGGTCACTGAAGTTAGGTGTTCTGTGCAAAAGTGACCAATTTGCTGGTCAAATTCTTAAGCTGCTGCAGGAATACATCTTTTTTTGAGTTCTTGCCTGTTTGATTTTTATTCTCGACACAATATCATCTCTCCGTATATTACTATATCAAAACGCCCTAAAGCGCCAGAGAGCGTGAACAATTAAAAAAGAAGGTAACGTTTATGTTCTAAGGATTGAAGCGAGAGATTAAACTGCAACTTCTTGCTTGATAAAACTGTAAGTAAATTTATCCATCTTTTGAAGTTTAAACAATCCCCTGCTCGTCACTTTAGAGATTATGTCCTTCTCTTCCATATGATGATCGCTGAAGGATAGCAAACCGCCTGGCTTCAGCACTCGGTGGAGTTCAGTCAGCACTGCGTTTTGGTCTTTCAAATCATGAAAAACATCATAAAGCAAAGCTACATCCAATTCTTGGTCAGGAAGGCCAGTTGCGCAATCTGAAAGTATCGTTTTCACATTCATCAACCTTTTTCTTGCTACAATCCCTTTAACCATATCGATGGCAATCGGCAGGGCATCCAACGCGTAAAGTTTACCTGACGATCCTATGGCTTCCGAGACAGCAGGCACATAGCCGCCTGGTCCGCAGCCGTAATCCAGCACTTGAAACCCAGCTTTCAGTCCCACTTCATTTACGATTTCTCGGCGGGGATGACGATAATCCCTAATTCTGAATTCCAACGCCATCAGTCTAAACCAAATATTTGACATTTTTCTAATTCTACTCCAATTCGCTTTGGAAAAAATAGTGTGTGGTCACTTAATTTCTGACTTTTGTGCAAAAGTGACCAAGTTAGTGGGCAGGCTTACTGGCTAAGTCGTAAGTTGGAGTTTTACCGTCTAACTTCACAAGGATGCCTTGTTGATGCAACTTTTGCACTCTCTGCCTGACTATGCGCCTGCTCGCTTTCCCCCGCATAGCGGACACCTGACGGGTAATGGCTGAAATATTGAGCGCACCCTGCACGGCTAAAGCCTGAATAACGCAACGTGAAATGTCATCCTGCGCGATAGCTCTTTGTTGCAGAAATGCTTGTGCATCCCTCAGTCTGGCGGCAATTTTCAGCGGCTCACCATACATGCCTACGCCCACGCGGGTTAACCTTAGAGCGGCGGTCAAACCTTCGTACTCGGGCTTCTCAGTTATCAACTCTTCAAGCAAGCTCAGTCGGTTTAGGATCTGGTCTAGTTTCTTGCTCAGTTCCTCTAAGCTATTTTCCGAGCCTTTGGTATTGCTCATCGACTTCCAGTCAGCCAAGCGGAGATTTGATCCGCTTAAGTATATAAGTTATCAGTTAAACTCCGCGGGCAAAACCGCTTGACCGCAAGCTAGCGCAAAGAAAATCTGCTTACTCGACCAACGACATGACGTTAACGGCTGAGCTTATCCAACGTAAATAAGCGTTCAATGTCGAGCGCAAAGCAACCGTGTCCTCAGCGTCAACCACCAACGCAAGGAATAAGCCGTCTTTTTCCAGTTTTACCGTGGCGCGTCTTGTCATCGGCGCCTTGGCTTCTGGAGCAAGAGCATCTAGGAGGGTGGTTAATTGTTTTTCGGATTGGAGTTTCAAGCGTAGATTGGCTCTTGCGCTATTTGCCATGTAGTGATACCTATGCTTAAACTGCAAGATCAAAGTTATAAAGAAAGCCCAAAATGAAATTGCAGGAAGAATTGCATCAAAGAATTAGTGTCTAGCATAGTAATCCGCCACAGCCTTAAACGACTGCTTGGGTTCCCAAGGCATATCAGAATAAGTCGCACCGTGTTTTCCGTCGTCGTAGTATTTGACGAGGCTGGAGCTTGCCATATCAAGATCGAACTTGGGGTTATCGCTGTAGGGAGTGATCTGCGAGATAAACTGGAATGCGAAGGCGCCATCAACGCCTGTGTCGTCAAGAACAGTTAGGTTTTCAACTGAGCTTGCGGGCTTGCCATTCCTCGTCACGGACGTGATTCCCTTTTGTGCGCGGTCGAACAAACCGACCTAAGAGTGGCATCTGATGCAGGAACTGTGACTTGAGGTCGATGATGCCGCCGCCGAGGCCTGATGAGCTCAAGAAGCCTTCTGATCCGAGCCCGTCTTGGCAGGTGCCATAGCCGAACTCGGTTATGACGACTGGTCTGTCGTGTGTGAAAGATGACTTGAGCATTTCGACGTATTTATCTTCAATGCGACTAATTCTATAGTGGTCAACGCCGACAAAGTCGAAAAGCTTCCAGTCTACCGCTTCCCAGACCAGCGATGCATACGTTAGTTTTCCATGAAACTCTTTTCTCACCAAATCGACTGCTTTGCTTAGAAACGCGTTTAGCGGCTTGTTATGTTCTCCAGCCTTCAAGCGAGAAATCAAATTAGGATTTTTTATGCGTGCAGCGAAATTTCTTCCTTCGACGATTCCCCGCATGAAAAGAGTTGACTCAGAACCGACGCTGAACACCAACTGCTCTGGGTAGCGCTGACGCAGCTTTTCCGCCTCAGCAGCGGATTTCGTCAGATATTTGAGCGTTTTCTCAGGGCTTTTGTCCCACATTTCGGGAGAAAGCCAGACTTCCAACCCCTGCTCCAACGCAGCCTCTGAAGCCGCCATCAACCGACCGATTTCAAGCCCGCAAATCCGCACAGCGTTACAGTGAAGATCGTTCTTGATGATTTCGAACTCTCGCTTCACAGTCTTCGGCTCAAAGTGTGGGCGCCAGTTGAACCCCATCACTCGCCCAGCATCGTAACTGACCCCTTTCCGGTTCACGCTAGCTCACGCCTTGCTGGTCTGGTTAAGCATGCGTAGGATAAAAGTCTTCCAAGGATGAAAATCTGAAAGCCT
This sequence comes from Candidatus Bathyarchaeota archaeon, assembly GCA_963768345.1. Taxonomy (GTDB): domain Archaea; phylum Thermoproteota; class Bathyarchaeia; order Bathyarchaeales; family Bathycorpusculaceae; genus Bathycorpusculum. The sequence continues at coordinate 288,789 of CAVYHL010000006.1, forward strand.
TATAGCTGAAATAAATTGTTAATATGAGTAACGTGGGGCTGAGTGACAATCAAGAGCATTAAAATCGCAGTTGGAATTGCCGTAATCGTCACAATCCTCATTCTCCCGTGGGCTTGCCCAGAAACGCGAGCGCAAACTGGCGTGAAGACATTTGAGCCCACGACCACGTTCAGCGTCCCCGCCTACAACGGGACCATCAACTTCGCGGAGAACGGCTCCTACTCCAGCGTGTTTTTCCAGAACAACCTGTGGATCTTCACAGACCTGCAAATTAACGGTTCCCAGCCTCTGGAGAACTTCACCGTTTCCGCTCAAAACTGCAACGTCACCATCTTCTCTTACGAGATTTTTGACGCGACAGCTCAACTTTCATTCTTGCAGTATGGTGTTCAAGGAAAAGGCGTGCAGATTCTGAACCTTGGCTTTGGCCCTGAGAATGGTGGGTTGGTCACGAACGCTGAATGGGGCGTTTTCTTGAACAACAAGGTTTTCGCTTCTGAAGGTCAAGGTTGGACCATTTCGCACGATGGAACCATAAGTATTAACGCAGCAAACGGCAACGTCACGATACTGCATCAGGGCGAACTCGCGAGCTTAGGGGAAAACTCAAACCTGCCTTTCTATGAGCAGCATTCAGTAGCCATAGTCATTATCGGCGTCGTTGCGGCAACCGTGGTCGTCGGCGTTGTGGTCAACGTGAGTATTAGGAGGCGAAGCGGTGACGTGGTCTAATCCCGCTGACGTCGTGTTGCCCGTGTTCTTCGGGCTGGTTTTATTGGGATTCTACCTTATCTTGAGGCTGGCAAAGGACAAGACCAACAAGGTCAGCCGCCTCAGACTCTTCATCCAGGCAGCCGCCGCCGTAGCCGTCTTCATGGGGCTCATACTGGGCCCTTTCAACGTGCCGCTGTACCAGCCGCTTGGGTCTTCTCCGCGTGGCGCTCTGGTCGGCGGCAACTTGCTGGGCAACCAGTTTCCAGACGGCTTCTCAGTGCCCATCTTGGCGTGTTACTACCCTAACGGGCGAACGGTCACCTGCGCAATCTGGCAGCTTCAAGCCTACATCTTCCCCTTCTGGAATTACCCACGAGGCTACGACGTCGTCTACTCCACCTCTGGGCTGGAGAAGATAGGAATAGTCATCGGCCTAGTGGCGGTAGCCTCCATCATCTTGGGCAGGCTCTTCTGCGGCTGGCTCTGCCCCTTTGGCCTCTACCAAGATGTGCTCACGAAAATCAGGAAGGCAACGCGGCTGAGGCACCTGAACGTCTCGGAGAAGACAAACAAGGCGCTGGGGCAGTCACGATACGTAATCATCGCGGTCTTCCTCATACTCAGCGTCATCTTCGCCTCGTACCTCATCTTCGGCTACCAGCTGGTTCCCGGCACCGTCCCCGGCGGTCCTGAAGGAACCGAAGCGAACAACGTTGCTTGGCTTAACGAGCCCTTCTGTCAGGTCTGCCCGATGCGTCCTCTCTGCGTGCTCATCGAATGCGCAGTCGGCTCGATGAACTACTCGTACGTGTCCAAGATCGCTTACGGGCCGCTGTGGGTGCTGGGCAGCTACGTTACCTCCCTGAACCTCGCCGTCCTCATCGCCATCACCGTCTTGGCTTTGGCTTACAGGAGGTTCTGGTGCCGAATCTGCCCTATGGGCGCCCTCATCGCGGTGTTCAGCAATTTCACCCCGTTCAAGCAGGTGGCGCTGACCCGCCTGGAGAAGGACGAGCATAAATGCACCAAATGCGGCGTCTGCAAACGCGTCTGCCCCACCCAGGCGACGCAGGTCTACGACAAGAAGGGCGGCGACGTCACCGAATCCCGATGCATCCTATGCGCCAGATGCGTAGAAACCTGCCCCTACGAGGGCGCGCTGTCGTTGAGGGTGGCGGGCAAGACGGTGATGGAGTCAAGGAACTGGCTCGAAAAAGACTGACCCGCAAGTTAAGGCGGCTTGTAGAGCATTTTTGTGTTGGGTTCCTGTCAACAAAAATTAGACCCCTATAGGTTCGCTAATGTGGGGTGCTTTTTGTGTTGGAATTTTGTCACAAATAGTAGGGTACCCTATAGGGTAGACGACTTCTGATCAGAGCTTGTTTTGCATTGCTTTTCCGATTTAGCGTTTGAATCACAATTTTTTTGGGTGCAGAGAAACCCAAAGTGGCTCAGGATTTTATGTGAGCAAGCACAAGCCTCGTGTTAGGCACATCCACATCCACAATTTTGCAGCCCTTAAACTCTTTCGCCTCACCCATGATGTTCTTGACTGTCACGTTGTCGCCTTCCACTTTAGCGTAGATTACGTCTTTAAGCTGGGTTTTCCCATCCAAAATAACGTTAAATTCACACATGAAGATTCACAGCAACCAAAAAACGAAGGCGAGCAATTAAGGCTTTTCGGAAGAGGTTCTGTTAAATTCGTGGGCAACTTCTCTCTGTTAAAATTTGGGTGATGACGAAAGGGGTATCAGGGGTCATATTAATAGTAGGGTGCTAAACCTCACCAGTCAGGAGGCTATAAAGTAATAACAAATTCAGCGAAGGGGATAACCCCTCCATACTTGTAATAGAGAAGCTAAATCCGTTATCCAAAAGTGTAACGCTCTTCCCTCTTGAGGTTGACTGTCTAGTTTCTGTGAAAGCTCATTGTAGCCATCATCATTGGGTAATAGTATCATGTAGTCGTATAAGTCTGGGTTAATTTCTTCAAGAATAACTATTGGCGCTTTTCCACTAGTGGGATAAGTGTAGACTAGTGCTTTTGCTCCACTGAGTTCAATCTTTGGGTTTGCATTGATTTCGCTATAAACTAATGTTCTTTCTTCTGTCTCTTTTGGTTCTTCGTTCGGTTGTCGTTGTTGCAAATATAGGGTTGCTTGCCCACCACCAACAACCGGAAGATGGAAAAATTTCTCGATTATTTTTCGTGTAAAATGAACTTGAGAAACGCGACCTCCAGCTTTGGGAATATATCGGACTAAAACTTGGTGGTCTGCTACCTGTTCTGGAGGATTTACCTTTTCTGGTTCTATTTCAACAATTACTTCCTCGGCTTCTTGCGGTTCAGGATACTTGCTAGCGTGGGGCACTGGGGTTCTTTCAGTTCCAAAAATGGTTCTTTCTTTTGGTGTCGCTACACTTTTTGCTCTAAGGATTTTCTGGGTCTTTGTTTCGTCTGATAAATAGCCGTCATCAAATAGTGTCTCTATTAACTCAGGGGTTAAGGGTTTGGACATATTGGAAGGTTTAGAGTAGTCTTCAAACATCTGTTTTATGCCTTCAAACGCTTTGGCATGTTCAGAGTTCGTTAGATTATATTCCGATACCGAGTTGACCTCATAATTACTATATAGTCCGCCCTCCGTCATATTGCTTGAACCAATAAACACTATTGCTTTATCTCCGGACTTCTCAAAAGCGTAAATCTTCGGGTGAAAAGTATAACCAAGAGATTCATTATGATATACCCAGATTTCGTCACATAGAGTATGAAGTAGTCTTAACCCTTGAACTGAAGTATTCCGTTGGTCAATCCCCACAATAGCTTTTACTTTTCCGCCTGAGGCTCTAAATTTATCAATGGATTCTTTTAAATGAGCGACACCTGTTCTCTTTACGTAAGCAACAACTATCAAAAACGTTTCAAACTTATTTTCGTCGTTTTGTTCCAATATCAAGTTAAGTCTATTTCCCAATTGGGAACCATGCGGTTGATTTATGATCTCCAACCACTAACCCGCCTAATATCAAATAGAGTTAGTTATGCAATCATTTGTTTTTAAAACTATGCACGGATATTGCACAAGTAAAAAATGTAAACTGCAAAAGAAGTTAAAAGCTAGCTTCTCCGATAATTTCTTTCATTAAACGAACTTTAGGTCGCCCTTTTGATTTGCCTCCGTTTGGCTTGGAAAATATCAGAATGTACTCATGTACTGTTTTAAAAAGAAAATTCGGCGGATAGGGGTAACTCCCAAAAATAGGTCTTTGATGACCATAAGAACCCCATTTGCCACCAGTTCCGTCTTTATCCCAAATGACCTCTTTGACCATCATGAATCCAACTCTTCTCAATATGTTTGTAAAATCCGCAGCAAGCGGAAATGTAAGGAGACCATGTTCAGTGAATTGATTCACATTTGCTGTAACTATGCAAATCTTTCTACCTGCCCGTAAAACCCTGTAGCATTCAGCAAATACTTTTTGAACTTCGCTAAGGAATAGATCGTACCTTTCTATGTTCCCAAGGTTTTCAATTCCACAACCGTAATCAGCTTTGTTCCAATAAGGTGGACTGCTAATAATTAGGTCAATCGAATCAGAGGGCAAAAATGCGAGATTTCTGCTGTCACCGCGTTCAGCAATGATTTCTGCCTCTGTGGTTGGCGATATGCCCCTAATTCTATAGACATAATCAATATTTTGGTCAACACAAATCACGTTCCTTCCTAGTTTATTAGCGACAATCGCGGTCGTTCCAATTCCAGCAAACGGGTCTAAGACCGTTTCTCCATAGAAACTGAACAGTTTAATTAAGCGCAAAGGAATTTCTTCTGGAAAAACCGCAGGGTGTCGCGGGTCTGATACGTTGGCGATGTGCCATACACTTTTTGTAAATTCTCGCCATTCTTCCTTTGTGACCTTACTTCTTTCTTTATCTATTTGGGTTGTTACCATATTCATCCAACTCTGATTTTTTCGATTAATGGCTGCAATTTTAATGAGTGTTTGCGTCCAGCTTCTATCGTTTCCACAACAAATTGACGAAGCGTAAGGAGAAAAGTGTTCGGAAGATTGTAAGTTTCAATTATGATTTTGTCTATTTCCTCGATAAATGGTTGGCTCTCATATGGACTATAATTCAAGGTTAAGATGCCAGCATTCCTTTTTTGTATAGGTGTCGCCTTGAGATTATTCCATAATAGATGAGAGAAATGACATAGTCTTTGAACTGAGGAATCTGGAAAACTTTTTGTGTGAAAAGGAAGATTGAGTAGAAAATGGCGAGTTAAGTGAAAACCATCGCACTCGACACGCCACAACCAATACGTAATATGGCTTGAAGCAACTGCAAACGCAAAATCTGCCTCTAATTGACTCATAAAAGTCAAAGCATTAAACTTGCTACCACTTCTACCTACATAGCCTTCAATCATAGGAATACTCCTGAAAACAGGTATCCAGTTGTATGCAGTAGAGCGGAAAAATACTTGAGTATCGCCTAACTTTTTGTTAGAACCTGAGTAATCTCTAACTGACTTTCCAAGTTTTTCCTTATGCCTCTTCAATTCCTTATAAATCAAGACTTCTTGTTCCGAACCCAATTTGGGAATCAGGTGATCAATCGGTATAGCATTTAACTTTGTAAAAGGCACATCCACAAAGAGATTTGACCGATTTTGACTGTTCCACCGTCTTAGCGTTGTAGTTTGTATTGTTTTATCGGCACATGTAAAATCGGCTAATGCTATGCAATTACGAGTTTTAACGTCATCACCAAACAAGGAATCGGGGGAACGGTCGAAGAAGGCAAAGCGCCAATTCCCATTTTCCACCATTGACCTTCGCAATTTGATAAATTCTTTACTTGAACAATAGGCAATAGATAATGGTAATACCATACCAGCTCTTGCGTAATGTTTGTTGGCAAAAGCCCACATCATTCTTACAAATGGTAAATATTCAGACCCTATGTATGGAGGATTCCCTATTATCGCAGAAAACCCGTCGGTTACTTCTGGAAATATGTCCGAGAGAGTTTGACCTAAGACTAAGTGGGTATCTATCGCGTTAGTGATATGTGTAGAATCATTGACTGCTAAATTACGACGTATTTTTTGCCACATCTGCCAAGGCAACGTTTCTTTTGAAAGCGCTTCACAACAATCAAGCAAAAGGGTAAAGGCACAAGACTGAATCGCCTGATGACTGACATCAATACCGTAAATTTCGCTAGCTATACGCGAATCCTCAAATGGGAGCAACTTGCGTTTATTCCAGTTCAAAACAGCACGTAAAAAAGCTCCAGAACCACAAGCTGGGTCAAGGCATTTTGGAGGAGCCGCGTCAGTGGCTTTTTCGCCATTCCAAGGTTCAAGAACGCTATTAACAATGTAATCGCAAATGTCTGAAGGCGTGTAATACAGACCTTGAAAACGTTTCATTAGTATTGGATTTCTCGCTTCAAAAACTCTTTCAGTCTCAAAAATCTCGACTATGTATGGAAATAAGTCTTTGAAATCATTATCATAACTCAAGGAGTGCAGTGTTTGATAAATACGTTCATCACGCCATTTTGTGCATACTTGAGTCAATTTTTCACAATTTCCGCCAAAGAACCATTCTTCAGCTTCAATCATACTCTTAGGTTTTTCCGCTTCATGGTTCGTTTGTGAAATCATCCATACTGAGAGCAATGCAGAAGCTGAAAGCTTTAATTTCTGGTCTTTGGAAGGCAGTCTTTCATTTGGTTTTTGTTTTGAAATAACCTTGTCGTAAATTCGCGTAATCTGCTCTTTTTCGTCATTGCTAGGAAGAGCCAGCATGTTGGTATAAACTGTATAAAGCGGTTTTGTCCATTTAGTTGCGGTTGACCAGATGGTTCGCCCGAAAGTTGGAATAGAGAGCCTCTCTTGCGACGAGATTTGTTGATTTTCCATACTAGCTAAAAATCCCCTCCCAACTTGACCACGTGGACATCTCCGCCTTTCATAGTATTTTCTACTGACTCTTTGACTATGAACACCTACTCTTCCAGCGGAAGTATTGAACTTTCTGCTAGAAACAGAACAATTCCGCATTTCTAGGTCCCAGTCACATTCTTAGTCTCGCTGATTTGAGCAATCAGTTTGTTATCTTTGGTGGTTATTTTTAAATCCTGTCCACCAACCCGCTCCAATTCTGTTATTGCCTCGTCTGGAATTATAATTACATGTTTGAAATGCTGTTTGCTTTTGTATTTGTAGGTTAGGTGTTTTTGGATTTTACCTTTCATTAATTTTTCCTTCTTTGATTAATTCTAACCTTTTCTTGCAGTCAAATAGGTGATCAATGGCATCATCAAGCGCCCTCATTTCCGAACTATTCATCTGTAACTCCCCCGCAAGCGAAATCAGTCTCTTGATATTCCGCGTTGAGAGTCGTATTGTGCTTGTTTCTGTCACTTAATCTACCTATTCAACTTTATAGATTTTGTTACATAGTATATAACACTTGTGGCTTATGGCATAATTTTCAAAGGAAACGAAAAATAGAAAACGCAGGTAAAGCTCAAAGCGCATAATCATTTGAAAAGTGAATTTCATCGAAAAAATAGATTTAAGAGAAGCAAAGGCTAAATTCTGAGCGGTCTAATTACCTTCTGACGCAAACAATGCAATATTGCCCACATTGTAAGGATGAATCTTTAACATTATTTAATGAATGGAAATATTCTCGGTACATCGTAAAATCTTATATATGTAATTCATGCGGTTTTCATTTTAGGGCATATTTCAACAAAGGTACATTAAGCCATATTATTGCAAGTAATACTCAAACTTCAATAACATTAATTACCGACTACCTTAGCATTCACGATACTGCTAATGAAGAGGAACTTGCTCAAGCACTAAAACTCCCAATTCAACAAGTTAAATTAGTTCTACAACAATTGGAGAAAAAGGGCATTATCGAACTCGTAAAATAGGCTTCTGGCTATTAAAATAGCTATTTTGTTTTCATTATGAATACTAAAACAGATTAAAGCAATGATTATAGTAATGTATGTAGTAAATGCCATCAACTGAAAATCAACAGGCATCTTTCCAAGAGAAAATCTATCACCCAATTTTTAACAGGTTTGGGCATCACCTAAGAAGTTAACAGAACCTGGGAAGAAAACAGTTTTTCGGGATGGGACGCCTTTACCAAGTTAAAGTAGCGGCGGAAAAGTGTAAACTTTCAGTGTGGCTTCCTGCAGACACCGTAAACTTTTTATGTTTACTCGAATTACCCTTTAGGGTACGTGGTATTAAGAGGCAGGAAAATGAGGGATCGTCACCTCAATAGCTGGGATCGTCGGGTACTTATTCTCTGAGTCTTCCAGGGAAACCTCTGAAAAATCCACCTTGAAATCTGCAGCCTTTTCTTGTGTGGACGAGAGTATAGTTGTTGAAGAGGAGAAGCGATGAAAAATGACTAGAATGTCTGGTGCAAAAGCACTGTTAGAATCCCTTGAACGGCAAAACGTAAACGTGATATTCGGCATACTGGGCGGAGCAATCTTGCCAGTGTACGATGCATTGTGCGTCAACCGAAAAATCAGGCATATCCTCGCTAGACACGAGCAATGCGCGGCGCACGAAGCCGAAGGCTACGCTAGAGCCAGCGGAAGAGTAGGAGTATGCATGGCAACCTCAGGACCAGGAGCCACAAACCTTGTCACGGGAATAGCGAATGCGTACATGGATTCTTCGCCAATAGTGGCGTTAACGGGGCAGGTTCCATCCTCAGGCGTTAACACGTCCTACATAATCGGCAAAGACGCCTTCCAAGAAGCAGACATCATCGGCATCACAACCCCCATCACCAAGTACAATTTCCAGCCGAGAAGCGTCGCTGAAATCCCCACGATCGTTAACACGGCGTTCTACATAGCATCCACTGGCAGACCAGGACCAGTCCTCATTGACTTGCCAAAGAACGTGCAGTCAGACATGGGCGAAGTTGAAGTAACCGACAAGATCGAAGCCAGAGGCTACAAGTCAATGATCGAGATAGACTTAAGCAAGATAAGCGAAGCCGCCGATTTGCTGGCAAAAGCCGAGAGGCCTATTATCCTGTCAGGCGGCGGAGTCATAATCTCAAACGCCTCCGACGAGATCATGCAGATGTCCGACCTGCTGACTGCGCCAGTCGCCACGACGTTCATGGGCAAAGGCTCGTTCCCCGAATGTCACCCCCTGTCAGTTGGAAGCATAGGAATGCATGGAAACCCAGCGGCGAACAGGCTGTTGACCGAGGCGGACGTGCTGTTGGCTGTTGGAACAAGGTTCTCTGACCGCGCAACCGCGAACCTTGACACTTTCGCGGCTGATGCCAAGAAGATTCACATAGACATCGACGAGGCGGAAATCGGCAAGAACATCGAAGTTGACGTGCCCATAGTCAGCGACGCCAAAACCGCCTTGAAACTACTGCTTACCGCTTTGACCGATAAACTGCGTAAAGATGAAGGTAAGGTTTGGGCTAAGCGGGTTAAGGAAGCGAAGGAACAGTTAAGTCCGCTGCTGAAAGAAAGACCCAGAGACATCGTGCCCAAAGCGCTGCTGATTGAACTCAGGAAACTGCTGCCTGAAAACGCGATAGTCACAACGGAGGTCGGGCAGAACCAGATGTGGTCAGCCCTGTACTTCCAAGCCTTGAAGCCGAGATCCTTCATCAGTTCAGGAGGCTTAGGAACCATGGGCTTCGGCTTTCCAGCAGCCATAGGAGCAAAAGTCGCGTGCCCAGACAAGCCAGTCGTTGACATAGCGGGCGACGGCAGCTTCATAATGAGCGAACAGGAACTCGCATGTTCCGTCACGGAGAAGATTCCAGTCACAGTAATAGTGCTGGACAACACGGTGCTTGGCATGGTTGCTCAATGGCAGAGAATGCTCTACAAACGCCGTTACATGGCGGTTAACCTGGGTAAAACCCCTGACTTCGTCAAGCTGGCAGAGGCTTACGGAGCGCAGGGAATACGTGTGACGTCGATCGAGGAATTCCAAAAAGCAGTTAAGACGGCACTGAACAGTACAGTTACCACGGTAATCGATGTGCCCATAGGCTCAGAGCAGGACGTTGAGCCCTTTGTGCCCCCAGGCTGCGGTTTACCACAACAGAGAGGTGACTACTAATGGAAGCTGGAAAGACAAAAATAATCTCGGTGCTTGTTGAAAACAGGCCAGGCGTGCTCTATGAGGTGTCTAACCTGTTCCGACGCCGAAACTTCAACATTGAAAGCATCACGGTCGGACCGAGTGAAAAGAAAGACACGGCACGCATGACACTCACAGTCAACGAGGACGAGAAAACAATCATCCAAGTCGTCAAACAGGTCGCAAGACTCGTAGACGTGCTCAATGTGGAGGAACTGGAGCCAGGAAACTTTGTGATGCGCGAGTTAGCTTTGATAAAAGTTAACTCTCCGACTGCGAAAGAACGCTCAGACATCATCAACACTGTGGAAGTCTTCCGAGGGCGAATCATCGACGTTTCCACCGACAGCTTAACCGTGGAAATCACTGGAACACCCGACAAGCTAGATGCGTTCCTTAACCTGATGAAAGCAACCGGCGTCATTGAACTGGCAAGAACAGGCATCACCGCTTTGGCTAGAGGAGCAAAATCAACAAGAATAAACGAGTAAATCGCATCTGCGGATGGAAACCCTTAACTTCAGGTTTCCTGAAAGTGACAAACTTGTCATAGTTATCGACAGTGAATAAGGTTAATTGATAGTAGAAGAGAGTAAAAATGAACATAACCGAAAAAATCTTGGCTAAAGCCTCAGGAAAAAAAGCCGTGCATCCAGGAGAAATCGTCGACGCGAACGTTGACATGGTGATGGTGCACGACTTAACTGGACCCTTAGCCGTTGAAGCCTTCAAGAAGATAGGCGTACAGAAAGTCTGGGATAACCAGAAAATAGTGGTTATACTGGACCATCAAGTGCCAGCGGAATCCGTTAAAGCCGCGGAACTACACAAGACCATGCGCCAATTCGCCAAAGACCAAAAACTGCGCATTTACGACGTGGGCAGAGGCGGAATCTGCCATCAGGTCATGCCTGAAAAAGGGCACGTGGTACCAGGCACCGTCATCGTCGGCGCCGACTCGCACACGTGCACTTACGGAGCCTTCGGAGCTTTCGCAACGGGCATAGGCTCAACTGAGGCGGCGGCTGTTATGGCGACGGGAAAGATCTGGCTGAAAATTCCCAAAGCCGTCAAGTTTAACGTGTCGGGAAAATTCCAAGAGTTCGTCACCCCGAAAGACCTGATACTGTCAATTATCGGACGTGTGAGTGTTGACGGGGCCACTTATGAAAGCGCTGAGTTTACGGGACCAACAATTAAGGGTATGAGCATGGCGGGAAGAATGACCGTATGCAACATGGCGGTGGAGATGGGCGCCAAAAACGGCATCATCGAACCCGACGAAACAACCCTCAAGTTCCTACAGGGCAGGGTCAAGGCGATGCCGAACTTTGAAGAGTTGAAAAGCGACGAGGACGCGGTTTACGAGCGCACGGTGGAATTTGACGTTTCAAAGATGGAGCCACAGGTTGCCTGCCCATCGTCAGTTGACAACGTTAAACCCGTTTCGGAAGTAGGCGACGTCCCAATCGAGCAGGCGTTCATCGGCTCCTGCACTAATGGCAGAATCGAAGATTTACGGTTAGCAGCGAAGGTGCTGAAAGGTAAACGAGTAAAAGACGGGGTCAGAGCGATTGTGATTCCAGCATCGCAGGAAGTTTACAGGCAGGCTTTGACCGAGGGCTTGCTGGAAATCTTCACCGACGCGGGCGCGATAGTTTGCGGTTCAGCGTGCGGACCATGCCTTGGCGGTCACATAGGATTGTTGGCGGCAGGCGAAACTTGCGTCAGCAGTTCAAACAGGAACTTCATTGGAAGAATGGGCAGCACCCAAGCCAGCGTGTTCTTGGCTTCCCCGGCGACGGTTGCTGCTTCAGCCGTCACAGGCAAAATCACTGACCCAAGAAGTCTGGAGGCTAAAACATGAACATGAAATTCGAAGGCAAAGCAGTAAAGTTCGGAAACAACGTTGACACAGACGTTATTCTGCCGGGACAATTCATGACGCTGGTCAACCCTCACGAGCTGGCAAAGCACGCGCTGGAAGGGTTGGACCCATCTTTCGCTGAGAGAGCGAAAAAAGGCGTGATCGTGGTGGGCGGCAGAAACTTCGGTGCGGGTCCAGCCGAGAGCAAGCGCCATTAGCCCTAAAGTACGCTGGCGTGAAATGCGTGTTAGCTGAATCTTTCGCGCGCATCTTCTTCCGAAACGCCATCAACATCGGCTTACCAGTAATCGAGTGCAAAGGCATATCGGCGGCGGTTGAAACAGGCGACGAGTTAGCCGTGGATTTCGAAGCAGGAAAGGTAGAAAACGTCTCCAACGGCAAGAAGTTGCAAGTAGAGAAGCTGCCGCCGTTCATACTGGAAATATTGGTTGATGGCGGATTAATAGAGAATTTACGAAGGAGAATGAAGAAGAAATGACTGAATACAAGATTTCCCTGATTCCTGGCGACGGGATCGGTCCAGAACTGACAGAGGCAACCCTGAAAGTCTTGGAAGCGGCTCAGAAAAAATTCGGCGTGAAACTGAAGATGATTGACGCGGAAGCAGGCGACGACACCCTCGCAAAAAGAGGCGCCGCGCTACCTGCGGACAGCGTCGAAAAAATCAAGGCGTCGCACGCTTGCCTGAAGGGTCCAGTCGGCGAGTCAGCGGCAGACGTCATAGTCAAGCTCAGGTTGATGTTCGATTTGTACGCGAACCTGCGTCCGCTGAAGGCTTATCCAGCCGTCCCCGTGGCTAGACCCGACATTGACATGTTGTTCGTGAGGGAGAACACTGAGGACGTTTACAAAGGCTTGGAATTCACCCTCGACAACGACACGACCATGTGCCTAAGAGTGATAACGCGCAAGAATTGCCAACGGATAGCTAAAAAAGCCTTCGAAATGGCACGCCTGCGAAACGGCAAGAAAAAGGTAACCGCCATCCACAAAGCCAACGTCATGCGGGTGACTGACGGCTTATTCGCCAGCGTATGCCGAGAGACGGCGAAGCAGTACCCAGACATCGCCTTCAACGAGCTGTACGTTGACGCCGCGTCCATGCGCCTGATCAAGGAGCCACAGAAATTCGACGTGTTCTGCACCTGCAACATGTTCGGCGACATCCTATCAGATGAGGCAGCTCAACTCATAGGCGGCTTAGGCATGGCTCCAGGCGCAAACATAGGCGATAACTTCGCACTCTTCGAACCCATCCACGGTTCAGCGCCAAACCGAGCGGGAAAACACACTGCCAACCCCATCTCGATGATTCTAAGCGCGAAGATGATGCTGGAGTGGCTGGGCGAAAAGTACAACGACAAGAAATGCACGCAGGCAGGCGCGGCAATCGAGAACGGAGTGGTTTACGCGTTACGTAACGGTCAAACTGTTCCAGACTGCGGCGGCAACACAACGACCGTGGGAATGGCAGAAGCCATTGCTGCAGCCTTAACAGTGAAAACTGGCTGAAAACATGACAAACAAGTACATCCGAATTTTGGACACCACCCTGAGAGACGGTGAACAAACCCCCGGGGTTTCCTTAACCCCTGAAGACAAGATTGAGATTGCACGGCAGCTAGACAAGCTGGGCGTCGACGTCATCGAAGCGGGCTTTCCAAGCTCATCCGAGGGCGAAAAAAAAGTCGTCAAAGAAATTGCAAAGATGGGCTTAAACTCTGAAATCTGCGCGCTGTCCCGTGCGACAAGAGGAGACATCGACGCAGCCTTAGATTGCGACGTCGATTTGATTCACGTTTTCATTCCAACCTCGCCCGTGCAGATGAAGTACGCAGTGAACTTGACGCCGGAGCAGGTTTTGGCTTCAGCCGTTGAATCCGTTGAGTACGTGAAGCAGCACGGCATAAAATGCGAGTTTTCACCCATGGATGCTACACGCTCAGAACCGCCGTTTCTAAAGCGGATCTGCAGGGCGGTTCAGGACGCGGGCATGGACAGGCTGAACGTTCCCGACACTGTAGGCATCATGATCCCGAAAACCACCGCCAAACTGATTGAAGAACTAAAAACCGTGGTTACGGTTCCAATAAGCATTCACTGCCATGACGATTTCGGGTTGGCAGTCGCAAACAGCCTTGCCGCTGTTGAGGCTGGCGCATCACAGGTGCATGTGGCAGTCAACGGGCTGGGCGAGCGGGCAGGGAACGCTTCGCTGGAAGAAGTGGTTATGGCGTTGCATGTGATTTACAAGTACAAGACAGGCGTGAAAAGCCGACTGCTCTACAGCACATCCAGAATGGTTTCTGCGTTAACGGGCATAACGGTGCAGCCTAACAAGGCACTGGTCGGCGAGAACGCTTTCGCCCATGAATCAGGCATCCACACGCGAGGCGTAACTGAGAAGCCGTTGACTTTCGAGCCGATAGACCCTGCGCTGGTCGGCCGCACAAGGAAGCTGGTGGCTGGGAAACTGGCGGGGACGCGCGGGATCAAGGCGGAATTGGAAGAAGTCGGCATCCACCCGAGCGAGGAGCAGCTGAAAGAGATTGTTCAGCGCGTCAAGGAGCTTGGTGATAAGGGCAAGATGGTTACGGACGCTGACCTGCTGGCTTTGACTTCAGCGGTGATGGGCGAGGTCATTGGGGAACAGAAGATCGTTGACCTGTGCGACCTAGCCGTGGTCACAGGCATCAAAGTCATTCCTACAGCGTCAGTGCGGCTAGTTCTGGACGGGAAAGAGTACGTGGCGGCGGAAACAGGCGTCGGTCCAGTTGACGCGGTGCTGAAGGCGATTCAGAGGTTAACCAGCAACTTGGAGGAAATCCGCCTGAGAGAGTACCGTCTTGAAGCGATAACGGGCGGCTCAAACGCCGTCGCAGAAGTCATCATAAAAGTGGAGGACGAGAAAGGCAACATCGTCTCAGCACGTGCGGCAAGAGAAGACATCGTGATGGCCAGCGTTGAAGCGATGATAAACGGTATAAACAAGCTTCTGGTTAAGAGCCATAAACAGGCGAACAAACAGTGAAAGTAGCATATCAGGGCGAAATTGGTGCCTACGGTGAAATGGCTGTCTACAAGTTCTTCGGCAGCAAAGTAGAGCCGATCTCCTGTAGGGATTTCAGGGATGTTTTCGAGTCGGTAAAAAACAGCACGGTTCAAGCTGGTGTTGTGCCGATTGAGAACTCCATTGAAGGTAGTGTCAACCAAAATTACGACTTGTTCCTTAGCTATGACCTAAAAGTTTCAGGCGAAGTCGCAGTGAAACTCGCCCATGTCCTCATCGCTAACCCTCAAACCAAGTTTGAGGACATAGAAACTGTTTATTCGCATCCACAAGCATTAGCCCAATGCCGAAATTATCTCGAAAAGCACAAGTGGGAAATCATCCCAGCTTACGACACCGCTGGAAGCGTCAAGATCATCAAAGAAAAAGAGCTGCTCAACGCCGCCGCGATTGCAAGCGAAAAAGCCGCCGACATCTACGACATGAAAATTCTTGCCCGCGACATAGCCGACAACCTGTCAAACTACACACGCTTTCTTGTGCTTTCGCTTGAAGACGCAGCACCGACAGGCGACGATAAAACCTCAATCATATTCTCAACCAAACATGTTCCAGGAGTATTGTATCATGCTCTTGGGGAGTTTGCTTCAAGAAACATCAATCTAACCAGAATCGAATCCAGACCAACCAAAACCACGGCGTGGCAGTACAACTTCTACCTTGACTTCGAAGGGCACAGAACCGAAAAACGCTGCGCGGAAGCCTTGGCAGCACTGGAAAAGTACGCCACGTTTGTCAAAATCTTGGGATCCTACCCAAGAGTTATCTAGATAAGATCCGAGCCTCACACGAGCCAAGCGTGAAGCCCTGAAGGCGCTGGAGAAACACGCCGTTTTCATCAAAGTCTTAGGCTCCTATCCTAAAGCCAAATCTATGCAATAAGCTTAAATGGGTCGATTGTAACATATTTGTTACATATGCAACAAAAAGATTACAAACTTGAAGTGATAAATGCCCTCATACAAGAAAGAGGGCACATACGAGGAATAGCAGACAAACTTGGCACAAATCCCATGCTTGTTGCAAGAAAACTAAATGAGCTCGCCAACGGAAACATCGTTGATTTTGTTCAGGAAGGAAAAAACAAGACTTACTTTCTTAAAAAAACGGCAGAGGCAAAAGCAGCCATCTATATGGCAGAAAACTACAGATTGATTCAAACCTTAGAAAAGTACCCGCGATTACGGAGTGTAATCGAAAAAATCCAACGAGACCCCAAAATATGTTTAGCGCTCCTATTCGGCTCGTATGCTAAAAGTAACGCATCAAAAGACAGCGATATCGACATTTACGTGGAAAGCAGTGACACGAATCTCAGAAAAAACTTGAAGCTCCTCGACTCAAGATTAAGCGTAAAAATAGGGAACTATGATAGAGCAGCACCGTTGATAAAGGAGATTGAAAAAAACCATGTAGCAGTAAAGGGGGTTGAGTACTTCTACGAAAAAAATCAGTTTTTTGAGTAAACTCAAAAGGGAAGGCAAACTGAAGCTAGTTTCACCAAGCGAAACAATAAAAGATTCATACATTGCAAAATCTGAAAGCAATCTTGCCTCCGCAAAAATCCTTCTAGAAAACGAGCGACTTGAGGAATCCGTTTCTCTGGCGTATTACAGCATGTACAATATGCTGACGGGAGTTCTCTTTCAGGTTGGGATAAAATGCGAGAACCACTCAGCAAGCATAATCTTGCTGAAGGCTCTATTCGACATCGACAACACGAGCATATCTTTGGCAAAGGACGAGAGAATTGACAAGCAGTATTACGTAGATTTTAACGTAACAAGGCACGACGCCGTCGAATTGATAGAGACGGCAGGAGAATTCAACAGGAGCCTTTTCGATTTCTCATCAAAAATGAATAGCGAGAAAATAAAGCAATACAGGGAGCAGTTTCTCGAATTAGTTTGAATTATAATGGCGTTATTTTTCTGATTGTTAAATTGCCTCATTTTAAGAATCAAATTTCAATGCGGCTTGCCTGAATAAGCTTTTATTAAAATCCAAAGATATGACAAAGTTCAGTGTGAATACGAACCAAAACGGAAGGAGGAACAGTTCTGTTGTTAGCTGAAAAAGAAATTATAGTTCGTGAAGCAACTGAAAAAGACTCAAAAGGAATAATTGAAGTACTAAAGTCAACGAGACTTGACGAGGAAACGTGGAACAAACACAGGGCATTTGTGAGGCGTAGCCTAAAAAAATTCTTGAAGCAAAACATCGTGTTAGTAGCCGAGTTTAACTCTTCAGTTGTTGGCTTCGTCAACTGCGCCGTTTTCCCATCTCTTTGGGAAGGCCAGAAGCAGGGCTTGATAGCTGACTTTTTTGTGCATCCCGCTTATCAGGACAAAGGTGTAGGCTCAAGACTTCTTGAAATGTTAATCAAACGAGCCGATGCAGAAAACATTGTTGAACTACATGTTTCAACTGAACGCGGAAACATCAAGGCGCAAAAACTCTACCGCAAGTACGGCTTCACAGGCGAGCAGTTGCTATTAGAACGCTCACAAAGAGACTAAGCAATCGGCGAAAAACAGGTTTTCTACCGCTTCACGACGTTTCTGTAAAAGTTCTCGATGACTCTGTGCCCTTCAGGATGCAATTCGCCCTTCACGCATACCCGTTCGGGGTGAAACTGAACGCCATAGAAAGGTTTGCTCTTATGCTTAACTGCCTCTACCTCGCATGATGCGGAATCAGCCAGCAAAGTCATTCCTGCCTGCTCAAGGCTCTCTTTCAAGACGTAATCGTAATGGTTTTCAGAAAGCGGGATTCCATCGTTCTTTGCAAATCCACCAAACACCCCGTCAGCCTCGAGCACTCGAATTTTTTCAAACTGGTCAAGAACGGGCTGAGGAAGCGAGCCTACTTTGGCGCCGAACGCCCAGCAGAGCAGTTGATGACCGAAGCAGATGCCTAAAACAGGTAAATCGCAGCGCTTTAGCAAACTTGCAACGCTGTCGAAGAGACGTCTGTCCGAAGGGTCAACTATCCTGGCGCCTGAACCGCTGACGACGACGGCATCAATGTCCCCGCCAACGCGGTAGCTCCCGTCGATGTCGCTAAATCGGACAACCCGGCAATCGCTGAATTTTCCGACGGCTTCAACCAAAGCCTCGCTTTTCGTTTTCAGAGAACAATTAACAAGCAATGATTTAATAGTCTCACTTCTCAACTGCTATGTCCACGTACGCTCTAGCGTCGTAGAGTGTTCCTTCCATTCCACGGTGTCTTCCGCTTTTCATAATTAGCCTTGGTCCAGAAACTTTGCGAGCAACATAGACTATGCGTTTGCCGACGATGGCGTCGCCTTCATTGGTAAGCGTGGTCATTTTTTCCCCTTCTTTATGTGCCCCTCTTCCAGTAGTTTGTTAATCGCCTTGAACGTTACATCAAAGTCTAGCCCAAGCGCATCGGCTATTTCACTGGCAAAGTTAGGACCCGGATGCTCCTTCAAGTAATCCTCAATCATCAATTCAGCATCGTGGACTTCTACCTTTTTGATGCTGACAATTTCCAGGCTGCCGAGTTTATCGCGTACGGCTTCCCGAAGGAAATCGGCAAAACTGCGGTAAAGTCCTGCACCAACGAGTTGCTGAACCTTCGCATAATCTGATTTGGAAAGTCTGACTGCTGCTTGAAGCCCTTCTGACTCAGCGAGTTTCTGCTTCTGCACCATAAGGAACAACTTCTTTGGTACCAAAGGGTACAAAATAACTAATAAGGTTTATCCTAATTGAAGAACAAAAAATGATAAAATAAAATTTCTTGACAGAATGAACCTACTTAGCGAAAAAGTGCTAAAATCGGCAGTTCCTATTTTTCTGTTGCTTCGAGCATGCGGTACATGACTTCGTATGACTCGGCGAATTCGGGGTCGGCTTTTAGGAGTTTCGTTTTAAGCTGCTCCATCCTGTCAACGATTGCCTGCGGGTTTTTCTGCTTAATCAGGTCCAGCCATTCCTGCGCCTTAGCGATATACTGGTCTTCGATTTTGCCCAGTTCAGGCAGTTTAATCTGCAAATTGGCAAAGAGATCGGGTGTTTCCAAAGCGGTTGCTTCCGCCAGAGTGAAGAGCATGCGGTAAGTTGTGCCTGCAACCTGCTTAGTTTCTGAGAAATCCTTCTGTTCCAAGAGGGTTTCGCAGGCGACAAGCCCGAGGAAGTGGGGCAGCCCGAGCACTATGCTCATGAGTTGGTCGTGTTTCTCGGGGGGCATTATGAAAACATGTGCTTCTTCGCTTTCCAGCCATTTTTTGAAGCCGTCGGCGTACTTCTCCTCCGCTGCGTTCGTCGGCGTGAGCACGTAGGCTTTGTGTTTGACGCCTCCGCTGCCTGGACCGAAAACGGGGTGCGTGCCCAGGACTAAGCCGTTCTTGATGTGCTCATGCATGACCCTGACGGGGTACTCCTTGATCGAGCAGATGTCCATGACTGCTTGTCCGTCGCGCACGCTGGGTCCGATTTTTTTGACGACTTCCTCGAAGCTGCTGATTGAGACGCAGATCATAATTCTGTCTGCTGCCTTGACCGCTTCCGTGAAGTCTGTGGTTGTTTCAACACCCAGTTCCCTGCCGAGTCTTGACAGCTTCCCTGCCTTTCGGTCTGATAGGATTACGTTGTCGCCTTTCTCCATGCAAAATTTTGCGAACCATACGCCCATTTTTCCCGCGCCGAGAACCGCGGTTTTCATTTAAGGGCCTCGCTGATCTTTTCCAGTCCCACCTTTATTTCTTCTCTGGGAGCAGTCAGGGAGATGCGGAAGTGCTCTCTGTAGTCGCCGAAGGATGTTCCTGGAGCCACCGCGACGCCCTCGTCAAGCAGGTCCAAGGTGAATTTCTCCGAGTCTAAGCCTTTCCGTTTCGGGAAGACGTAGAACGGCGCTTCGGGTTTTGTGAAGGAAAGCCCTGCTTTTGTGAGGGTTTTGCTTGCCATTTTGGCTCGTTCCTCGTATTCTTTTTCGATGGTCGTGGTGAGCGTCTTCTGCATTTCAAGCCCTCTCAGAGCTGCTTCCTGAATGAAGACTGGAACGTTGTTTATGGTGATCTGGTTTAGTCTGGTTATGTTGTCTATGAGTTGCTTGCTCGCTATGATGTAGCCGACTCGCCAGCCCGTCATCGTGAACATCTTTGAGAAGCCGTTCGAAAGGATATGAGTGAAGTTTCCGTCGTACTCAAGGATGCTTTTTGTTTTTACGAAGCTGATTGGCCCGTACACTTCGTCTGAGAGGATGGTTACGCCCTTCTTGTTGGCGATTTCCACGACGCCGTCTAAAGTCTTGGAGTCCATGACTTTGCTCGTCGGGTTGTTCGGGTTGTTGAGTATTATCATCCGCGTGTCCTTGTCAATCATGGCTTCTAGCTTGCCCAAGTCGATTCTCCACTCGTTCTCCATCTCGGTCTTTAGAAGCCTGGTTTGGGCGCCGAGGCTTTTCGCCATCAACTCGTAAGCGGTCCAGTAAGGCGTGGGAATGATGATGTTTCCTCCGCCCTTCATCAGGAGATACAGGGTTGCGAAGACGCCCCATTTTGAGCCAGGAGTGATAACTACGTTCTCCGCTTTAACGCCGTGAATATCAGCGAGTTTTTTCCTTAGTTTTTCCTCGCCGTAAGCTGAAGAATACTTTGTTTTGCCAGCCTTCATCGCCGCGTACGCTGCTTCCACTATCTCGCTTGGCGTGGCTAGGTCAGGGTCACCTAGGTTTAGGCGGATAATCTTCTTTCCCTGGTTTTCGAGTCTTATGGCTTTCTCGTTTATTTCGTAAAGCATTACCGTTAACCGTCCTTTTCGGTGTTTCTTACTCTTGAACAACACTGCACATATTAACTATTTCGCGGTAAACTGCCTCAACTTGAATGGAATCCAAACCATATTCAGCGGATTTCTCTTTTACCCTCTTGTAAACCTCGTTTTCCCTTGAAACGTCCCTCACTGGCAAACCGCGTTTTTTCTTGACTAAGCCGATGGCCATGCATATCTTGGCTCTCTCGCTTAGCGCTTTCAGGATTGACTCGTCAACTTGGTCAACCATTTTTCGGTACCGTTCAAGCTCATCCATCATTTCTTCCTCTCCAAAACTTTAGGGATAAAACCAGCACGGATCATATGGTCAGCCAGTGTTACGGCGACCGCGGCTTCCACCGCTGGCACGGCTTTGGGAACCACACACGGGTCATGCCTGCCCTTAACGGTGAGGCGCGCGTCCTTCATCGTGGACAGGTTAACGGTTTTCTGTTCTTTGCCTATGGAGGGCGTCGGTTTTATTGCAACCCGCATCAGTATTGGCATGCCGTTGGATATGCCGCCTAAGACTCCGCCCATGTTATCCGTCAACGCTGTGACTTTCCTGCCTTGCATGGTGTAGGCGTCGTTGCTTTCTGAGCCTTTCAACTCTGCAATCGCGAAGCCCAAGCCGAACTCGACACCCTTCACCGCGGGAACGTTAAACAGCGCCTTCGCCAAGTCAGCGTCAAGCGAATCGAACATCGGCTCGCCCACGCCGACGGGAACGTTCAGCGCCAAGCATTCAACTACGCCGCCGACGCTTTCGCCTTCTTTTCGGGCTTCAACGATGGCTTCTTCCATCCTATCCGCGCATGCCAAGTCTGGACATCGCGTGGATGCCGCATAGCGGTTCTTTCGAATTTCTTCCGTGCTGAATTTCCTGTCGCTTCTAACTTTGCCGACGGCTCGGGTGTAGGCTAAAACGTCAACGTTGAATTGGCTCAGCAGTTTCTTTGCTATGGCTCCAGCCATTATGAGTGCCACTGTGACTCTGCCGCTGAAGCGTCCGCCGCCGCGGTAATCGTTAAAGCCGCCGTACCTCACTCGCGCTGGGTAGTCGGCGTGTCCTGGTCTTGGCAGGTCCCTGATCACTTCGTAGTCGCTGGAGTCAACCGTCCTATTTTCAACCGTCACGGCTATGGGCGCGCCAGTGGTGAAGCCGTTGAAAACGCCTGAGAGGATTTTGGGCTCGTCCTTTTCGATTCTTGCCGACACGATCTTGGGGTCGGCTGGGATACGCTTGTCCAGTTCAAATTGAATGTCCGCTTCCGAGAGGGCAAGACCAGCTGGGCAGCCGTCCACCAGCACGCCGACGATTTTGCCGTGGCTTTCGCCGAATGTGGTTACAGTGAACTCTTTACCTGTCGAGTTTCCCGCCAACGATTTCCGCTCCTAACTGCTGTAGATGAATGAAGAACTGCGGATAAGACTTTCTAACGCACTGGGCGTTCTGAATTGTGGTTTGCCCACCCGCCCCGAGAGCTGCAACCGCGCAAGCCATCGCTACCCGATGGTCATTATGAGGGTCAATTACCGCGCCATGCAAGCCACCCGCTCCGTTCACGGTTAAGCTGCTGGCGTCTGCGACAATCTGCGCGCCCATCTTCCTGAACACGGTTTGAAGCGACTTCAACCTATCTGACTCTTTCAGCCTGAGACGCTGCGCCCCACCTATTTTGGAGATGCCTTTCGCGAAACATGCGAGAGCCACGCACACGGGAACAAGGTCAAGAATGTTCTTGGCGTCAAGGTTCAAAGCCTCTAGCGAGACGCCTGCGCCATCTATTTCAACACTGTTCTCACAGACTTTGCCAGCCACGCCCATCTGCTTCAGTACGCCAAGAATCGCCTTGTCGCCTTGAACGCTCTCGAAATCAAGGTCGTTTACCTGCACCTTCGACTTGGTTACGGCTGCGGCTGCGAGGAGAAACGCGACGGAAGAGAAGTCACCTGGCACTCTGCAGTCAACAGGCTTGTAAGTTTGATTGGCTGGGATGAAGATGCGTTCAAAGTTCCCGTAAACGTCCACTCTGACGCAGTGCCTCTCGAGAACGTCAACGGTCATTTTGGCGTAGTCCGTTGACTCCAGCGGCGACGTGAGGACGATTTCAGTGTCAACCTTAGCGAGGGGACACGCAAACATCAAGCCTGAGATAAACTGCGAACTGACATCGCCTGGAATGGAAGTTTGGCCTCCTAGAATGCCGCCGCCCTCAACGAGCACAGCGTCGTTTCCCCCGACTTTCTTACGGTGCACATTGGCGCCGAGGTCGCTTAAGCTGTTGATTAAGGGGTCGATGGGTCGGCGGTCAAGAGAACTCCTGAAAAGCAGGATTGACGGCTCAGCCGCCAAGGCAGCCACGGGAATCATGAAACGCAACGTCGCCCCAGACTCGCCGCAGTCGATGGGCGCTTTCGCGCTTTGAAGCGGCACAGCGCCTTTAACGACCCAGCAGTTCTCCTCAAAACTGGTTTCTGCACCCAGCGCTGTAATTGCGCGTAGCGTTGCTTCAGTGTCCTCAGAGAGGAGGGGATTTGAAATCTTGCCTGCGCCGCTTGAAAGTGCAGCGGCGATGAGCATTCGCTGAGTGTAAGACTTTGAGGGGGGAGCACAGACTTCGCCGCTGAGACGTTCAGTTTTCTTAACGATTACGTTTACCATTGCTACAGCACCCTGGCTTTCTCACTGTTGAATTGAGCCTTCAGAACTTCGCCGCCGTGTTTCAGCAACGCAGCCTTCACTGAATCAACCTTGTCCTTTGGAGTGACCGCTGTCACCGCTGGCCCTTTGCCGCAGAGCCCAGCCGCTACGGCTCCAGCAGCCAACGCGTCAACCGTGATTGAGGCGTCGTATCCTGAGGCGGAGGAGTAAATCAAGCCGTTAAGCGTCAACGCCTCCCAAATCTTGCCCGCTAAACCTTGCTCGTAGGCGACTTGAACAAGCGGTTTCACCGTTCTTAGCCTGTCCACGTTTGAGTCAGCCGAGTACGCTTTCTGCGGCGGCACATGAAACAGCACCATCAAGTCTTCAGGCAGCGGCGTCTGCTTGACGATTTCCCGATTTATGTTGTCGGTGAAGACGACTCCGCCGAAGAAGGAGGCACAGGCATCGTCGAAAGCCCCCGTCACAGTGACCTTAGAATCAAAAGCAGCGTCCACGCCCAAATTGACAACTTCCAAATCACCCAGCGTTTTCCCAAGAGACGCTGTGGCTGCAAGGGCTACCGCGTTGGCTGCGGCGCTGCTGCTTTTTAGTCCTTTAGCGACTGGAATATTAGACCAAGTTTTGACTTTGGCACCGAAGCTCTTCTGCACGTTGAAGCGCCTTAGAACCCGTGTGACCGTTTTCTCCATAAGAAGAGTGCTTTCTTTCGGGTCAGAGGTTATCTCTGCGCTGATGAGGTTTGGCTCGTCTGTTAATTTTACTTCTGCCTTGGTGAACAGGTCCACTCCGAAAGCGGCGCCTTTGCCAAGCGCCATCGCGTTAACGATCGTTGCGGCTCCATGCGCTACAGCCGTTGCTTGCCCACTCAAGTCTTCTGCACCCTTTGCAAGTAATTAAGCGCTGCCTTCCTCATAACTTCAACTGGCGCCTTGCAGCCAGTCCAGATTTCAAACGACGCCGCACCCTGGTAAATCAGCATTTCAACTCCGCTGACGACTTTGGCTCCCGCGGCTTTAGCGTTTTTCGCCAGTTTGGTTTCAATCGGGTTATAGACTATGTCCATCACTGCCAAGTCGGGTTTGAGCAGTTGCGGTGGCACTGGGGTTTGACCAGCGTTTGGTTTCATGCCCACGGAAGTGGCGTTGATCAGCACGTCGCAGTCGGCAAGGTTGTCTTTGATTGTTGCTGGCGATAGTACGTCTCCGACGACTTTTCTTTTGAGCGTTTCATGCAGAAGGTTAGCCAATTCAAAGGCTGGTTGGGGTGTCCGATTCAAAATCACCAAGACATCTGCTTCCTTCGCCAGCGTGCACGCGATCGCCGTCGCCGCACCGCCCGCTCCAAGCAACAGTACCTTCTTGCCTTTTGGTTCAACGCCGTTTTCTCTGAGGGCTTGGAGGGCTCCGACGCCGTCCGTGTTGAAGCCGAAGAGCTTTCCGTCCTTGTTGAGGATTGTGTTGACTGCGTTCAGAAATTTGGCTGCTGGGTCTATTTCGTTCAGGTATGGCGTGACCACTTTCTTGTGGGGCATGGTAACGTTTAACCCGACGATACCCAGAGCTCGCATGCCATTGATGGCGTCTCCTACGAGGGCAGGATTCACGTTGAAGGCTAAGAAAACGTAGTCCAGTTTCAAAGCTTCAAACGCGGCGTTGTGCATAACTGGACTTAGCGAGTGCTCTATGGGGTAGCCGATTACGCCGCACACCTTGGTTTTTCCTGAAATAGTCATAGGTTCATTTCGCTCCTAAGAGCTTGTAGGCTACTGTCATTTCTTTAATCGTCATCTGCCCCGCTGCGGTTTGGCTGTCGTTTTCAAGCGAGGCGAATGTGAAGAAGGCGCCGAACATGGGTGAGAGAAGCCTTGAAACCTTCCCAGCCTCTCCCATACAGAAGCAGACAAGTTTAGCCTTGCCTGAGTTAGAAGCAACGAAATTGAGCACTGCGAGGTTGTCCTCGATTTTTTCGGCTGTTCCCACGATTTTGCACACGTTGGCACCGCAGGCGATTTCCTGCTTCAGTAGCATCTCCATTTCTGGAAAGCTTAATGAGCCGCTGAATTTGTGGTGGGAAACGATGGGTTTAGCGCCCAACTGCTTGAGTTTATCGATTGTTTCTCGGTGGCTTGGGCTTGACAGGTTAACGTCAACGTATTCGAAGCCGTTTTCGGCGGCGTTTAGAAGGCTTTGTTGCCTTTCAGCTTCCGTTCCAGCGAAAAATCCCTTCTCACTGATCAACTTGTTCGCGGCGATTAAAGGGACCTTGGCGTTTTTAGTTATTTCCTGCAGGTTTCTCGTGGTTTCAAGGCAGTCCAACCTGACTTCGACGAGGCTTGCTTGGGCTCTCTGCGCCTTCTTGATAAAACTTGATGCTTCAAGGCTGGTTTTCGGGAGAATCGAGACACAGATTCTCGGTGTCACCGTTCAATCACCGTTTCTTCAGGCACGGATACGCCAAAGTGCCTGCCCCCTTTCGCTGCTAAATGCACAAGGACCTCATCGTTCAGCTTCAGTTCCGTGACGGGCTTGGAGGCTTTCGGCGTGACCAAGCGTATGGTTTCAGCGTTTTGCAGGATGGTCTTTATTTTTGTCTGGTCCGCCTGCGCTTCGATTAGGAGTAGGGGTCGAAACTCGATTTTTGACCTGCCCACGTTGGTTACTCTTACTTTTCCTTCCCTGTCAACGATCAAGACTTCGTCGCCCGCCTTCAACTCGGAGAGGTACCTTGTCGTCTGGAGCGAGGTTAACGTGTAATGCGATGCTGGTCCAGCGTTCACTCGGAAGGGTCTGGACTGTACGTAGGGGTTTTCGTTCACTTCTGCCTCCACGAGGAAGAACCCTGCGGATTGGCAGCCGACTAACATTCCTTCGCCTGGAACCATCAAGTCAACGGTGTCAACGCAGACTCTGGCGCCTGTGCCGATGGGTTGGATGGATAAGACCTTCGCTGTTGTCAACGCGACCTTGGGCATTTGCCCCTTGACGAGCTTAACTGTTTTGGTAAGCTCGTTTGGGTTCGAGGTTTTAAGGAGAACGCCGTCTGTTCCCAACTCTAAGGCTTCAAGAACAACTTTGGCTTCCTGTGCCGTGGCGACTTCGGCGATAAGCTTGCTTTTTCCGCCGTGCGCCTTTGCAATAAGGTTTTCAAGGGGAATCACACGCCAGTCAGGCGTGTTGATGATTATGTAGTCAACGCCCAGCTCCGCCGCCCTAGCCGCCCTGTTCTCGTCCTCCTTGCCTTTTATGTTGATTTTAAGCGCGGTCTTTCTGTTCTCGCTCTTGACTTGAGCAATTTTTTTCTCGTTTAGTTCGGCGAAGAATGTCATGTCTAACTTGCCGTTGCTGTTGCTCGCTTGGGTGCCCTCGAGAATTACGTCCGCGTTTTCCTGAGCGATGCTTAGCAGGTTCTCTTTTTCTTGCGGTGAAGCCGCTTGTTCAATTTCTAACCATAGTTCCTTCACGTTTTTTCACCGAGAATTTTAAGCGCTTGCTCCACGCTGGAGCCCTTGTGAACGATTGCTGACAGCGCCTTAACCATCTGGGTTGGGTTTTCATGCTGGAACACGTTGCGCCCTATTGAGAGTCCCGCAGCGCCAGCTTTGAGCGCGTCAAACGTGGTTTGCAGAACCTCTTCAGAAGTCTTGCATTTTGGTCCTCCAGCAATCACAACTGGGACGGGGCAGCTTTCAACCACCATCTTGAAGGACTCCGTGCTGCCCGTAAAGTTTGCCTTGATGATGTCCGCACCAAGTTCGGCGCCGATACGTGCCGCATGAGCCACCACTTCGGTTGCGTGCTCATTCTGTATTTTTGGTCCCCGCGGGTACATCATCGCGAGAAGCGGCATGCCGTAGATGTCGCATTCGTCAGCGACGGCTCCGAGGTTGCTCAGCATCTTATCCTCGTCTTGGGCGCCGATGTTCACGTGGACTGACACGGCGTCTGCACCAAGGCGGATGGCTTCCTGCACGCTGCACACTTGCACTTTAGCGTTCACGTTGGGGCTGAGATTTGACATGCCTGACAACATAACTATCAAGCCCGTGTTTCCGATGTCAACGTGCTTGGCTATGCCCTTGTGGACCAGGACGGCGTCAACTCCGCCGCTGATGAGCTGGCTGATTATCTGCGCCATGTTGGTTAAGCCCTGTATAGGGCCGACTGTGACGCCGTGGTCCATGGGTACAATTACTGTTTTGTTGTCTTGCTGCATGATTCTTTTTAATCTTCGAGTTTTTCCTTGATTCATATTTTCACCTTATTTAGCGCTCCTTAAAGAGCTTTTAATTAGCCTGAGGGCTTTTTCACGTTCGTTCCAATCTATAAAAAGCAGGATGCTTGACGTGATGGTGAGGATGCCTGAAATGTTGATGCCGTTCAGTCTTAGGTCTTCACTGATTTTTCCGATGACTCCGTGTGTCTCCTCTAAGCCGACGCCGCTTGTTTTTATGAAAACCAAGTCTTTCTTGACAGCCATCGCGATTGTTTCCTTGTTGCTTTTCGTGATGTTGTGAATGTCGTTGAAGAGTGCATCCAAGTTCTTCTCTTGGGAGATGTACAGGATGACCGAGTTGGTGTTCATTGACATTCCCAGCAGCAGCGAGTGCAGCTTGGTTTCTTCAATCATTTCTTGGATGATTTGAGGGTTTGCGGAGATGCCGTTTCCAACCACGGTGACTTCCGCCACGGGGAAGGGATGGGCTATTTCCGCGTCAAGCTCAGTTGCTAACCCACCCGTGACTAAGGTACCCTCTTCGGACAGACTGCCGCGGGCATGGTTGATTACGCGGACATTGATGTTTTTTGGCTTGTACTTTAGGGCTTTGCTGTGGATGAACTTGGCTCCTGAATCGGCGAGGCCCACCAGAGTGTTAACGTCGATTTCCTTGAGGCGTTGCGGGTTGGAGAGGATTTTTGGGTCTCCCGACATTATGCCGTCAGCGTCGGTTACCAGCACGATTTCGTCCGCTCCCAATGCCTCGGCGAGGACGAACGCGGTGGTGTCGCTTCCGCCTCTGCCAAGCGTTGTGATCTTGCCGTCCTTGGTTTTGCCCAAGAAACCTGCGACCACGGGGATAACGCCTTTTTCCATGAGTGGCAGTATGCATTCGCGGATATTTTTTTCGCAGTCCTTGAGGATTGGGTTGGCGTTCTGGAAGGCTGAGTCGGTTATTATTGGCCAGTTGCTGTCGATCGGATCGAAGTAGCAGGAGTCCACGCCGTTGGTTTTTAGCGCCGCCGAGAAGATTCTGATGCTGGTCCGCTCGCCCATCGAGAGGATGTCATCTAAGTCTTTCTTCTCCAGTTTCCCGTTGGAAGCGTTCTTCGCCGTCGTCATGAGGACATCAGTTGTCTTGCCCATGGCTGACACTACCACGGCTACCCGCGTGCCCTTCTTGGCTTCGTTAACCACAGCGACAACGGCTTTTAAGAGCCTCTCGTGGTCCGCTAGGCTAGAACCGCCGAATTTAACCACAATTTTTTTGTTAGAGTCAGTTTTTCCCATCTTTTTACACCCATGCTTTGCCCAGAACTTAAATCAAAAACAAATTTTAGTTCTGGGCTTACCGATAATAGAAATAAAAGAAATAGCCGAAGCTCTGGAACCATGATGCAACGTTTTCTTTCTTGCCTGCGAGAGTAGACATTGAAGCTTCGAACCTTGCTCAAAGAGCAAGAAACCAGAAAATATAAGCATTTCGGATTTAGAATACGCGAAAGCCTTTTGCTTTGGCTTCTTCAAGAGCGGTTTGGAGCCTTTTGACAGATGCAGGCTTGAAAAATCTGAAACACGCAAGATTTAGCAATCAGAAAAATCTAAGAGACAGCTCGATACAGTTATTTTAGGAAACACGCGGCAAGCTTATCCCGAAACTCAGGCAAGAAGGAATCAACGTGAATTTGTGGCTTCCGATACTTGCTGTTTTAATCACCATCGGGCTAGTTTACTTTGCACTCTACAAAATCCTCAATTTCCTGTATCATAGGCATTTCGAGTGGTTTGTCGCTTCCCTGATTTTTCTGTCGCCCTTCGGGTTTGTCATGCTTCAAGCCCGTAACCTGCTTCAACTCATGTGGATACTTCTGCTTACGCCGTTCTACGGAATCTTCCTTCTTCTGCTCTTCTCCACTTGGACTCTGCAGTTCTACTGCCTAGCTTTCGCAACGCTGCTGATTAGCTGGTTCCTGATTCGACAACGAAAAACCCTAGGCGAAGTAAAAGGCAACCCCGCCTTTGAAGCCTTCTTAGTGCAGCATCTGCGCGGACGCTTCAACTTTGCTGAGTTCGGCGAAAATAGGATTGGTGGGATGGTGAGAAAGGTGGGGGTTGCGGCTCATAGATTGAGCAAGTTCTGGAGTCTCGGTCTGTCAGTTCTCCTCTTATTTGTTTTAGCCTCAACCTTGGTTAGCAGCGCCGCTCCAACGAACCCAACCTACGCTCAAGCCCAGCAGTTCGTCGCGTCAGACAAAACCAACAGCCACCAATACGTGGAAGGAAGCTACACATGCGTCAATTTCGCCACCGACTTCAGAAACACGGCTCTGAAGGCAGGGTACCTTTGCGGGTACGCATTTGTGTATTTTCCAGACTCCCAGAATCATGTGCTTGACTGCTTCAACACGACGGACAGGGGAATCGTCTTTGTGGAGCCGCAATGGGACAGGTTCGTCAGCATCACGGTGGGAGAACCCTATGAAAGCGGAAACCGCACACTTTCGGTTGAAAACAGCACAGTCTTATGGTACTACGTGGACTTCCAAAATTCCCCCCAGATGCCTTAGCTGAGTGGCAGAGTATATTTTTATCAACCTGACCGTGCAATAGAACAGCAGGAAGCAGGAAAATGAAAACACGAAAAGACTGGCAGCGGATCCTCCTCGAATGCAAAAACAACGTTCTGACCGGCATTCAACCGTTCCTAGCAACCATAAGGCAGCCTCAGCCGAACTTGGGCATGGGCGCCGGCGGCGACGCCATGAAGCCGATGGATTTAGCCGCGGAAAACGCCATCGTTGACACCCTTAAGCGGCGCGGCGTCTCGTTCACGCTTATCAGCGAAGAGTCAGGGGTCAAAGTGTTCGGCGCCTCACCCAGCGAGTGCTACGTGACGGCTGACCCGATTGACGGAAGCACCAACTTCATGCATGGTTTACCCTTCTACGCCTGCTCCATCGCAGTCTCAGAGAAGCCGTGGCTTGCAGATGTTTACGCAGGCTTGGTCGCCGACCTCTCTCGCGACGTGACGTACACAGCGTTCAAGGGCAAAGGCGCATTTCGAGAGGGCAAAAAGATAGAGCCGTCAAAAACCGCTTCGCTGGATGACGCCGTGGTAGGATTGGACCTTAACACTTACAAGGTCAAGGAAGTGGCGCCTAGAGTAACCGACCTCATCGGGAAAACCAAGCACATCCGCCATTTCGGCGCCAACGCCCTGGAACTATGCTACGTGGCAGACGGCTTGACAGACGCGTTCGTTGACATGCGCGGAAAACTCCGCACCACCGACGTCGCCGCAGCCTTTCTCATCATAAAAGAGGCAGGCGGAATAGTAACAACGCCAGACAATCAAGCGTTAAACGTTGAGTTGGACCCGAAGAAAACGTTGAGTTTCATAGCTTCAGGAAACATGAAAATTCACGAGAAAATCTTGAGCCTGATCAAATACCCATGATAAGCTTGCTTTGGCCCAACCCCGCAGCAATGGTGAAAACGGAGAAAACCAAAACACTCCTTATCGCTGACCCCCACATCGGCTGGGAGATGGAGCTTCAGCAGAAAGGCATCCATGTCCCAAGCCAGACACCCAAGATTCTTAACAAGCTGACGGCGATCATCGACCAGTACAAGCCGCAGCAGCTAATCATAATCGGAGACGTCAAGTACACGGTTGTTTCAAGCGAACTGGGCGAGTGGCATGATGTTCCCGACTTCTTTACGAAGCTACAGAGCCACATCGGCGACATCGCGGTCGTGCGCGGGAACCACGACGCAAACATTGAGCCTCTTCTTCCAGAAAACGTCAAGCTTCTGCCCGCTACGGGCGTGGCTGTGGGCGACGTGGGCGTTTTCCACGGGCACAAGTGGCCTTCGCCTGCTCTGTTGGGCTGCAAAACGCTGGTCATGGGACACCTGCACCCCGCGGTGGTCTTTCGCGACCCAGCAGGCTTCAAGATTACGAGGCAGGTGTGGATGAGGGCAAAGTGCGACGCTGAAGCCTTAGCGAAGATTCTCCTGCAAAAGCACAAGGTAAAAATCGAAGGCACGACTGCCGAAACTCTACGTAGGCACTATGGGGTCGGGCTTAGGGCGAGGGAGATTTTGATAATGCCCAGCTTCAACGATTTCCTCGGCGGCAGACCAGTAAACGAAACCAGACCCAGAAAAGAAATCGGGTCAAAAGGGTTGATTGGACCCGTGCTGCGTTCGGAAGCCGTGGATGTGGATAACTCGGAACTTTACCTTTTGGATAGCACGTACCTGGGAACCTTAAACCAGCTTAGAAATCTCTAAGCTGAGCAAAATGGGAATGTATTAGGTGGCGTTCTATTAGAAAGAGACTTATAGTTGGTTAGCGCCAAGACGCATGGCGTCAAAATGGCGGAAAGAATTGATAAAAAATTTTAGTTTTAAACCAACGAAAAGTTTGGTTGGTTTTTGTGGGCTGGACTGCGGGGAGTGCAAGGTGTTTATTGCCCACGCAGAATGACAGCGCCGAGATGAAGAAAGCAGTTGCTTAGGAATGGTCAAGGTTATCTGGTCGCAAACTGAAAGCAGAGGATATGACCTGTGTAGGCTGTGTGGCCGTTGATGGAGTGCACTACGGATCCTGCGCCATTTGCGAGATAAGGAAATGTGGAATACAGAAAAAAGTTCAAAACTGTGCATACTGCAGTGAATACGACTGCGGCAAATTGGAGCGTATTCATGCTTATTCGCCCAAGGCAAAAGACCGACTGGAACAGATACGGAGCCAAACTGTAAAAAAAGGATGATGCCAACTTTTCCCGATTTCCCTAAATGATTGGCTGATAAGTCAGGGTTTGGTGGCTAAGTCTTATATTTGCCACATGTTATATGGCTAACATAGTTTGAGGGAGGAACATACAAAAGTGAAACTTGTAACCGTTTTGTTGCCAGAAGCGTATCTGGAAGGTTTAGATGAACTTGTCCGAGCGAACATGTACCCGAGCAGAAGCAGCGTCATAAGGTCAGCGGTGCGTGACCTGCTAAAGAAAGAGCTCTGGGAGAACAAACGCGGAAGATAAGCCGCTTATACCCCTCTTGTTGAATCCAAAAGCTGGCTTGCCGCCTTAGCTGGGTCAGCCGCCAGAGTGATTTCTCTTCCGATGATGAGGTAGTTGGCGCCTGCTTTAAGCGCCGTTTCTGCCGCTCCGCCCTGAGCACCAACGCCTGGCGAATAAATCGGAACATTTTCCCCGACGATTTGTTTTACCTCGGCTATTTTCTGCGGGTAGGTTGCGCCGACCACTATCCCGTCAGCACCGTACTTCAGGGCTTTCCTAGCAAAGGAAACATACTGCAGGGTTTTCTCGCCTGTTTCAGGGTCGATTATGGTTTGACCATAGCCCTCACCCGCGCCTCTATGACTCATGTAACAGAGAAGTATCATGCCGCGGTTAAGCCGCTGGGAAACCTCAAAGAGCGGTTTTAAGCCTTCTTCCCAACCGATGAAGGGGTTAGCGATCAACGCATCAAAACCCGCCGCAAAATAATACTGCGCTATGGTCTGGTTAGTGGCTCCGATGTCGTTGACTTTCGCGTCCATTATCGCCAGCAGCCCTTGCCCCCGAATCTGCTCCACAAGCTGCGCTACGCCGTCGAAGGTGCCCAAAGGAAGAACAAGATGGTGGTTTATCTTGACGGCGCAGATGTAGGGATGAACTGCTTTGAGAATGCTTTGGGCTTTAGCCAAAACTCTGCTTCGGTTGTCTGGAGCTTCATAGGGGACATCCAAGGCTAAGACGATCCGTGAACCCTTGCTTTCGGACGATTCCAACATTTTCGCTCTAAAGGACAAGACGAGTGCCTTCTCACTGTACCCTGTTGAGCGATAAACTATTTCATTTTTTCGCCTGTCCAGAGCAATACCAAGGGTGCTCGCTACTTGTTGTAGAATAGCTAAATGCAGTATGCAGAGTCAGCGGTCATTAGACAATGAAACAAATAGCCCGCAAGGCTGAACGATTAAGAAAAACCTTGAAAAACAGTTTAGACGCCCCAAACATTTGTGTTTGTGAGCGTGTAAATGACTTCTAGCTCCAGCTCAGGACTGTTGTATTCCTGTATTTCGCTAAAGCTAGTAAGCATTCCTGTTGACCTGTCAAAGTAAACTTGATCATACAGATAACGTTCTGTGCTCTGGGTCGGGTCCTGGCTGTAATATTGGGTAGTTCCCACATGATAGTAGTCTATCTGTCTTGTACTGCTACCATACGTCCAAGTCAAGGTTTCATTAACGGGAACAGTCGTACCGTTTATGTGAGGGTAAATAGACTCGCTAGTTTTGAGGTTGGCAGGATAAAGACCGAAAAACCCATTTGGATTAGCCATGCTTCCAGTGGATAAATCGATTGTTTGTGAGTCCGGGCTGTCTGTTCCGTTCTTGAATACCCAATCTGTGCTAAGCGTAACTGAGGAGCCTTCAATGCTTGTTACCGCTACTTTGTAGTAGTTGGTGTCATTGAGCTGGTAGAAGCCTGGATAATATGAACTGGGAACTGGGTCCGAACAGCTTCCCGTTATGCTGTAGGTGAAGGTGTCACCAACGTGGACTCCTACCAAAGACGCCTTACCAGAGGATCTTTGGGTTGCATAGACAATCGCGACAGCTGCGATGGCGATTATAGCCACAAGAGCGATGGCGGCAATTAGTTTCTTATGTGAACCCTTCTTCTTTCTAGCGTACATGGCTTAGAAGTGTAGTAGTCAGGTATTTAGTTTTTTCCCAAAAACTCATCAGCAAGCCAAATTTTCCTACTTGGCAGAAAAGCGAGCTAACCGTTTACAAAAGAGGCATTATTGAGGTAAATTTAAGAGAAAGATGCTTTACTTAGAGAGTTGGTGGAAAGATTGTACTGTCATAACTGTGGTGCTCAACTTTCTGACGACGCAAAATTCTGCGTTAAGTGTGGAACAAGCACAGTAGTAAGCTCGGCAAAGCCAACCTCAACTGGACCTGTTCTTGCCCCTTCAGGAGCAACATCCCTGAAATGTCCCAGCTGTGGAGCGCCGATCGCGCCCAAGTTTGGGGAAATGGTCATAACCTGTGAGTACTGCGGCACAGGAGTTACTCTAGGAAGTCAAGGCTGGACTAACATTCAGAAGCAGACAATGCTGCCTCTAAAGGTCGCCACCGAGGACCAAGTGAACGCAATAATCAAGCCGTCGATGGATAAAGGTCTCCTGCACAGGCACCTTCACGAGGACTCAACGCAAGAAGAAATGAGCCTAACCTACGTGCCTTACTGGATCGTAAGCATTTCAGCCCGAACCAGCGTCGTCGCAACGGATGAAACCGCGCAAATCGCGCAGACCGCAACAACCGCCGCGTTGATGGGTGTGATATTCGGCGGCATGGGAGGCGGTTTTGGAGGAGGCGGGGGAAGACGAGGCGGCGGCTTTGGAGGAAGACGCGCCTTCGAAGGGGAACTTGCAGTAAGCAACCCGTTTGCGGGCATTCTAGGATTGAAGCGTATAAGAATAATGGCTTGGGGCATGGGAATGGGGTATGGCGGTGGAAACAGGAACGCTCAGCAGATGGATGAGAACTACAACTTTCCAGTGATTGCGTTAAAGGCTCTTACGGATTATCAGCCGAGGGAATACCTGTTCAACCTCGAAGGCAGAGAGTTGTTCGACATTTCCAAGCTGCCAAAAGGAGTCAAAATCTTAAACGGAGATATCAGCGAAGACGTAGCGAAGTCGCAAGCAAAAACGCTGGTCGATCAGCTTCAATCACAGAAGGCGCACGCGAAGTATCACATGATCCAGTCGATTCACACGGATTCGGATGTCGGGGATGTAGAGTTACTTCACGTTCCAGTATGGTTCTCGAAGTTCGACCATAAGGGAAACAAAATTGTGCTGGTCATTGACGCCAACTCAGGCCAAATAATAAACAGCGTCGGTCTCTAAATCGACCCAACCTTGAAGCTTGTAGATGCAAAGTGTAGATGCTTTCCGTAGATGCAATTGACCCCTATACCCTCGTTGTGCGCACACAAACATAAACCAAAACCCGTCAACGGAACTCTTTAGGTGAAACAAAAGAATAACTGACTAAAACATACATCAATTTTCATGAAGAAAACAATAGAGAAAAAATTTTAAAAACGATATTGGGGGGAGTTTAGTCGGTTTTTTCTTCGGTTGTCGGCTCGGTGGCAGCAGAGGCTTTCGCTGCTTCTTTTGTTGCTTCCTCTACTGGCATACCTTTAGCTGCTCGTCTCGCTACGGCGCCAAGTTTTGTTGCTGGCGTGTAGGCTCCGCCCGCGAAGGTGAAGCTGCATTTGCCACATTTCCAGACGCCGACGCTTTCACGATGCACCCGGACGAAGCCGCAGTTTGGGCATTTGTGGGGTCTTTTGAGTTCGGTGACTACTTTGACGTAGCGTTTTCTAACTGTGGCTCCGTAACGTGTTCCTAAACCTCTTGTTGGACCGACCTTCTTGGTTTTGGGCACTTTTTTCACCAATCAAGCTTTTTGCGTATTTCGACTGATTTCTCCTGAGCAATCTTTGATGCTTCTAAAATCTGTTGCGGTGTGAAGTAGCCTGAGCCGCCTTTCTGGATAGCGCAAATGTTGCCTTCGTCGTTGATTGCCATTGATATTCGGGAGTCCATTACTTGTTCTTCTTCAAGCCATGGGTCAACAATCAAGGTGTGGTTGATTTTGCCGATTGTCACTGTTATGGGGTGGCTTTTAATGGGCAGCGGAGTGTAGCCCTGTTTCATTTTCAATTCGCCATCTTTAATTTCATAGTTGGGCATTTTAGTGTTTAGCAGAGCAGCCATCGCAGCCAATGCTGAACAGTCAATCAGGTTTCCATCGTGATTCAGCACGTAAACGTCAACGAAGACCACGAACACTTTCTTGCCCGGCTCGACGCATAGTTTTGCGGTGTCGATTGCATGTGACTCGCGTATGCCTCTGTCAACAACTCTTGCAAGCTCGATGGAGTTCTCATCTGGCGGTCCCGGCTCAAAGTTCGGTGAAGCCAGCGGGACGAGTTCAGCGTTAACTGTCATTACTCCCTCGTTCGGCGTGTCCGAGAACGGCTCGCCAGTTTCAACTTTTACTCCAGCAAGAACCTCTGATTTGCCAAGCAGGCACCTTGCTGAACCTTCAGCGCGCTCGATTAAGCCCTGCTCAATCTTGATTTCTCTGTAGTCACGTAAGCCTCGCTCATCTAGGCGTTTTCCTTTTTCCAGAAGCTGCTCAATCTGTTTTAGCCTAACTTTAGTAACAAGTGATGACATTACTCTTCACCAGCCTCCTTAACAACCATATACTTTGTTTTTAACGCTTCCTTCTGCATCTCGTAGATTTTTTTGCATCCGTCGATCGCCATGTTCATGGCTTTTTCAAATTCTTCCGTCGTCAGAATGCCATCCATCTGAAGCAGCGTAACCGCGTTCAGGCTAGGCATGTAAGCCACTGGAACATCTGCCGCGCCAAGCTTGTCTTCAGCGTCGTAGAGGTCTAAGACAACTGTGTCATCAACCTTACCAGCCGCGCACGCAACAACCAAGTCGCGCATCGGAACGCCAGCGTCGGCAATTGCTAAGGCAGCGGCAGTGATGCTCGCGCACCGGGTTCCACCGTCAGCCTGCAGGACTTCAACGAACACGTCGACGCCTGTCCGCGGATAAAGTTCCAAGAACAGGGCTGGCTCTAAGGATTCTTTTATGACCTTGGAGAGTTCAACCTCTCTTCTTGAAGGCGCGGGTGATTTGCGTTCCTGCACGGAGAACGGAGCCATGTGATAGCGGCACCGCAGAACCATGCGGTCTGCCATAGCCAAGTGTTTAGGATGCATTTCCCGCGGACCGAAGGCTGCGGCTAAAATCTTGTTTTTGCCATGTTCAATGTAGGCTGAGCCGTCAGCGTTTGATAACACTCCGACCTGAAGCTTTAGGGGTCGAAGCTCATCTGCTTTCCTACCGTCTGATCTGATACCTTTCTTATCGATTAGTTTTTCGGGTTTTTCATTCATTCTTGTTTTCCTCCACTTTTTCTTCAACTTTACCTTTACGTTCTTTAAGCAACTGTGTTATGCGGTCTGTTAGACCACTTGTGTGGGACTCTTGCTCGATCTTTCTGATCGCTTCTATCGCGAGTTCTTCATCCTCGGGGGCTTTTCCAGTGACCAGTATGACACCGTTTAATCCCAGAATGATTTGGCAGCCAGTTTCCTGTTTTATCATGGAAATCATTGAGCCTTTCCTGCCGATTACCCGAGGAATCTTTGTCGGTGTCACATGAAGAATTTGCCCTCTAGTTATCTTTCCCAACCCTGGCTCTCCCACGGTGAGCTGTGGGTCGTGGGCTCTGTCGTATGAGGCGATTTTTGCAACAATCAAGTCGCCAGCGTTCAGGACCGCGGATAACTCGTCATTTTGAGGCTTAAAGGGCCTGCTTAAGACGTCTGATGCACGTAGGAGTGCCGAGTAGGGTGCTTTAATGTCGATCGTCCAGCCGTTAAATCCAACTTCCAGGACAGTCCCTATCACGATGTCTCCGATTTTAGGCACATAAAAAGCCCTAAGTGCAACAACGTTTACTTTCTTGTTATCGGTATCCACAAGTCCGATTCTTGAGGCGAAAATCTTGTTTTGCTCCATGTACGTGTTTTCGCCAGGCAAGTATTCGCCTTCAGCAAGCAGTTCTCCTGGCGTAACAAGCTGTTTTTTCTCAAAGAATATTGGCATAAATCTTTCACCATCCATATTTTTTACGAGATTATTTTTGCTTCTCCACTTCCTTTGGTTACGTCGCCAAGTTTGTTTAGCAACGAGGCGTAGGACCCAGCCGGCAATTCAAGTTCGCCGTACCATGAGCCGTCTCCACGCCATTCTTCCCTTTTTATGGTGCCCAAGGTTTTAACGGACCCGTAGGCTCTTGCCGCGTACTGGGCGGGCACCTTCACCGCGACTATGACTTGCTCTATCTTTAGGGGCAAGATTGGCCGCAGGAGTTTGACTATTTCCCTTGCTTGTTCCTCAACTGGTTTGTACGGGTCGATTGGGTAGCGGATTTGCTCCATCGCGTTCTCGATGCGCATTGGAGGATGAGGCAGGTTTGTTTTCGGGTCAACCGCTTGTCTTGCGATAAAATCGATTATTTGCCTTCTTTTATCGTCAACCATTTTGCGTCTCTGCTCGGTTGTAAGCTGAAGTGTTCCCTTCTTCAGTATGGCGTCAGCGATCTTTAATGGGTCGGTGGTTCCGAAAGCCTTGCGCATTGCTTCCTCGGAAACTTTGGTTCCTTTGTTTGCGTCAGAGAATATCATTTCTGCAGCTAAGACGTCGGTTATTCCCGCGATTTTTCCGTTGCGGTAGTCGAGTGCTTTTTGAGGTTTGACTAAGACTTCAAAATGCTCGTTTTCTTTTGTTAAGCGTGCAACGGTGAACTTTTCACTCATCACTCTGTCACTTGCTTGAACCCAGCTCTTTGATGTAGCCTTCTACTTTGTCGTCGCCCAGCATTTCCATCTTCTTAGTCGATACAGGTATGACTGCAATCTTGATTCTCGGAGGCAACTGCCGTGCTTCTAAGGCTTTAACTAAGCATTTTACCGCTAGTTTGATGCTCTGTTCGAGTGTTTGGTCGTCTTTGTACTCTTCTTTGAGTATAGCCTGAACTGTTTCTCTTCCTGCGCCTAACGCTGTGCCCTTGTATCCCCTGTAGGTTCCGCTTGGATGTGTTCCGAAGACGCGTGTGCCGGTTTTGTCGACTCCGCCGAAGATTATAGATACTCCGAACGGTCTTACACCCGCGTGCTGCGTGTACATCTGCTGGATGTCGCATATGCGTTTTGTCACGACTTCCACGTCTATGGGCTCATCGTAGGTTAATTTGTTACTTTGAGCGTAAATTCGCGCTTGGTCGATGAGTATTCTGGCGTCTGAGCTTAAACCAACTATCGCCGCGCCGATGTGGTCGTCTACCCTGAAGATTTTCCATGAGTAACCTGCTTCTTCAAGGACCTCGATGTTTTCTTCTGAGCCGAGGACTAACCCTTCTGGGCTTTGGATGCCGAGTATGGTGGCTCCGCGGTTGACGAGTTCCATTGCGTATTCGACTTGGAAGAGTCGTCCGTCAGGTGAGAAAACGGTTATTGCACGGTCATATGCTCCTGGTGCTGCAAACACTGACATAACTATACCTCACTTTACACTATACACTTTTCACAGTCTCATATAATAACCACACTAAAAACCTTTCCTAGCCGAAATCAATTCCGTCGCGGTTTTTTTTGGTGGGGTTTTGTTTTGAAATTTTTAAGTTGCGACTTTTGCCCTGTGGAAAGTTGCGACTTTCAAGTTCGGCTTTTTGTGTTTTGGGTTGCTTTTCTGGTTTAGCGTTTGAACCGTTTTGTGTGTTGCGACTTTTTCTTGGGCGGGTTGCGACTTTCCATGTTGAAGTTACTGTCGGTTTCGGGCGGGGCGGTTTTCTCGGCGGCAGGTTCGGTTTTGCTTGGGTTTTGGTTTTGCAATTTGCGAGGCTTGAAGGTTTCTGTGGGTTGCGACTTTCGGGTTTGCTGACTACTGTCGGCGGGTTGTTGGCGGTTCTTCGGTTGGGCGGCGGCGATGCTGGGCAGCGGGAACAAAATTGTGGGTTAGCGAGCAGCTATATCCATTTTGTTTTGGTTTCTTTTATTTGCCCGATGTGCTTATCGTCGGTCAAGACGTAGTCGCAGGACATTGCAATCGCGGTTGCAGCTATTATGGCGTCAGCCGTAGGCAACTCAGCGTATTTGCATCGGAGTTTCGCGGCTTCTATTGCAATAGGCACATCAAGATTTGCTATTCTAAGGTTTAATTTGAGGAGGGAGGCAACTCTTGATTCGGCTACAGCTTTTCCAAGGTTTTGAAGCTGGAACCTGTAAAATTCATGTATTACAATCGACGGAACAACGCCTAAATTTTCTTTTCTCTGAAGAGTCTCAAGGGTTGCTCTTGACCATTTTTTGAATTGCTCGTCCTCGCTTGTCAAGCCTTCGAT
Source organism: Candidatus Bathyarchaeota archaeon (assembly GCA_963768345.1). Lineage (GTDB taxonomy): Archaea > Thermoproteota > Bathyarchaeia > Bathyarchaeales > Bathycorpusculaceae > Bathycorpusculum. Next base: position 329,345 of record CAVYHL010000006.1, read on the forward strand.
AAAAAGGCGCGTGTCAATTATGGCTTTCATTAATATCGGTCTTCTGACCGCATTTTATCCAACATTTCTATAGATTTCTTCAAGTCTATTTTGCCAGCATCTATCCCTATTAGATCTTCAAATCGGGGCACGACTTTGAGGACTATATTTGAGCCTGAGTCTTCAACGGTAATCTTCATGCCCTCTTTTATCCCGTATTTGCGCCTAAGTGCAATAGGAACTGTAATTTGCCCTTTGCGAGTTACAAGTACCTCTTCCATGTTCAACTTCAGCCTTCAAGTAGTACAATTGCAACTGGTACAACTTAACTATTTCTGTTCCCAAGGTCAATTCTATCAAAATACGCCGTACCAAACAGCCCCGCAATCTCCTACCATCGCTACCTATGCCAACAACTAAACGAGCAGCAATACGCATACGCCAAAAACGGACCCTACTATTTAGCCATCCCCAGAACAGCCACGACGAAATGACATAGGCGCTGGTTCTGGCAGTTTCCCGCAGCGTAAAAGTACTCTCATCAGGAGCAGGTGCCGTCATGCTTCCCCATTCAGAAAAGATTAAGCCTTTTCGTCTCCTCCTTTTTAGGTGCTTTAGCTTATTTTGCGGATTCTTTTTGGGGAAAAGTTAAGTAGTACTTCTGTTAAGTTGTACTTGTGTTAAGGTATGACTGAAGTTGTAGTTACACGTAAGGGGCAGGTAACCATACCCGTGGAGATAAGAAGAAAGTTTGGCATAGAAGAAAGCTCTAAAGTAGAGATTGTTGAGCAAGACGGCATGATCGTGATTAAGAAGCGCCCGAGCATTTTTGATTTGGCAGGAAGCGGCGCTGGAAAAGGCAACGTTGACGAGTTAAAGAGGATGCTGGATCAAATGAGGGATGAAGATGCCTGACCGCCGATTGTACGACACACGCTTCTTTGTTGAGTATTTCTATTCAGAGGATACAGAGCTTTTAAGAAAGCTTAAGGAGGAACTGCGGCTGGTTAAGGAAAGGATGGTTTCATCATTGACAGTCCATGAAATTCACCGAATTAATTTCTTGAAGGAAGGAAAAGATGTTGCAGCCCTGCGAAGCAACACGATAAGACGAGACTTTAAAGTCATCGACGTCGATTACAAGACAGCAGTAAAAAGTGCAGAAATCAGGATCAAGCACAAGATGCCGATGGCTGATAGCGTAATCGCAGCTACGGCTCAAATTTATGAATGCTCTCTTTTTTCGGATGATAATCACTTTAAAGAAATAGAGAACCTGAAAACAAAATGGTGCTAAACTCAACTCAACAGCTCAAAGCAAACAATACGCCAAAAACGGACACTTACAGTTCAGCCACCCGCAAAACAGCCACGACGACATGATATGGCTGAAACAGAAGGGTCAAGGAAGTTCATTTAGGATGCCCAAATATCTTGTTGAAAACACAATAGTTTTATTTGTGTTGCAATGAAACACTTATATAAAATCAAGTAATTACTACTATGATAGTAAATGCGAGCAGAGATGCAAATAAGATGCAAGTAGAGGGATGCGAGAAATTAACAAAGGCCAATATAATAATTATATATGGCCTCTCTTCAGAAGATGCCAAACTTAAGACTAAATTTCATGATGAATTATACGGTAGAAACAAAGATGGATTTCTTTCTAAAATACCTCACCGAAAATTGACCGATGGTGTAATAGAGATCTCTCAAAGGAATCTTGAAGAAGTTAGAACTATCTTTGAAAAGTACCCTGTAAATTATCAACTCAGAATTACAATTCCCGTCAGAGATACTGAGCAAATTCTCCAAATTACCAAAACTATTGAAGACCCTTACGAGAAGGCGCTGGGATTAGAAGCAGTAGGTTTTAGCAAGTTTATGATCGATAAACTTGAAAAGATAGGTAAACAAGAAATGAAAAAAGAGGACTTTTTGGATGAATTGCTTGCAATCAAAGATACAGTAGAGAAATGGATAATGTTACATCAGGAGGAACTGTTAGCGGCAGCATTCTCTTATATGTTTAAAGCTTTAGAATTAACTGAGGGAAAATCTCCTGAAACCATAAGAAGAGACGTTTCAAGGATAGCTGAATCTCTTAAGCACTGGACAGTTGGATATCAAGTTCTTAAGGAAAGCAAAGATACAGAATCAGTTGATGAAGTCTTAAAGAAATATAAAGCCAAAAAAGAAGAATCCTAAACGTTCTTTGGCGTTTTATAGTAACTTACAAAGAATTTTTTGCCAAGAATTGTAACGCCAGTCATTGCCCTCGAAGTATTTGGCGGCTCACGATTCTCAATCACCGCATAGTCATCCACATTCACGTATTGATCTCTTTCGTCCATAACTTCGAGAAAGTCCACCGTAGCATAACCAGTCTTCATTTTGCCCAATGCGCTTTTCAGCCAGCCAATATTGGACCTAACTTGCATGTAAGGAGCGTGACCGTGCTTACTGAAAAACAGGATTGCTCTCTCAGCGCCATCTAGGACAGGATCATCAGTTAGCCAACAAGTAACGTGCCAGTGCGTTCGCGTTTGTATATCGACTACTCTGTTCTGTTTGAGAACATAAGTCACTGGCTCCCAATCCTCCACACCATCGCCTTCCCAATCATGGTCCCAACGAAACCAAAAAGTGAAAAAACCACATTTACCGTCCATCTTAAGTACAGCGCTAACATCCAAAAACCTGTCCACTCTTGGCGGATCCTCATCCCTAAAGTTAAAAACAAACGCTACTGGTTTCAATCGATCGATGAGGGCTTTCAATTCATATACCAATTTATTCTACTCCGCCAAATTCTTTGCAAGCCACCCATAAGCTGCTTAAATATCAATCAATTCGTTTATTTGCTTTTTTATGACGGTAGGCTTCTTAAACAGGTTATAAGAGCTCTTTACAAGGAATCTTTTGCCAAAACAACTTTCGAAGAATGTAAAGATTCAAACAGAAGTACCTACTCCTAAAGCTAAACTTGAGGAACATTCCCCCTACACTAAGGGTAAACTTCGAATGAAATAGTATCCAAGTTTCTTTTATAACGGCCACAATATTAAGAGTTTAGCCTTCTTTCCTTTTAGTGTTTGACAGGTAGAGACTGAAAATGGACTAAGATGGTAAGTACAGGACTAAGAACTTTCACCGTTTGCTTAATTATAGTTTGTCCATTTCCTTTCTGTATTTATCCGTTTTATTTACACTAATAGCAGCTAAAACACCAAAGGCAACGAGCGCAAGACCCGTTATAATGAATTCAATTGTCTTTAATCCGTTTAAGTTAGGAGTAACCGAAGTTATGTCTATTTGATAACCCGCTATTAGAAGACCGCCACATACGGCTATTAAAGCCAAAGAAGTCGCAAGCCATATCTGAACATCAGCTTGGAGTTTTGCAAGTTTAATCTGTAATTCTCTTTCTTCCTTATCCATAATTTTTATCTCTCTATTCTGCTATAAAAATGAACAGGTTTAATCCTTTTCAATATTTTGCCGTTTTCTCCTAATTTACAACTAACGCAAAAAATTAAAAGCCAAAATAAATAATTAAGCAGATAATCAAAAACTCATCATGTTCGGCAAAGTGAAAAGCACTATGAAAAAAAGGATTTCTGGAACGCCTTTTGAAAATTACTTATATCCCACTGTCAGAAACCACTTTCCGCTAAATGAAGGATTTATTATTCGTGCAAATGAAGATATATGGATTGGTAATTCGAAAATCAGACCCGATTTCTGTTGTGAAAAAAGAAAGGTTTATGCTGTTATAGATGCAAAAGATAAGGCTTACCTTGAACCTAAAGATATTGACCAAGTCATGGATTACAAGAAAAAAACAAAGGCAAGTCAAGCGATAATTTACATAGCTAATGATACCGCGGTGCCTCAGACGGTTAAAGATTATGCGAATGATGGAAGAATAGAGATTCGAAGAACTCTGTGGCGGATGAAACCAACAACATAACCAAAATAGCCCTTACCGCTTTATTTTTTTGACTTTTTGATAAGCCTTAAATCTGAAAAGCGTAGAAATAGAACTGAGGTTAAAAAATGGATGAGAGACGGGAAGCCAAACTCGAAGAATTTAGAATGAAAATTGTTGAAAGACTCAATCTTTTAGATCGTCAAAGGAAAGAAAACCCCAAAGACCCTTTGAACGAAAAGAAACAAATTGAAAGCGATACTTTGGTTTGGGTTCTTGGAGAATTTGTTAAGGCATTTGGCTAAGTAAGAACATTAAACGGTTAGGGCTATTAACGAGTACATTCAAGGGTTTGTGTTATCTTCTCTTCTATGATGTCTAATTAATATCAATACTGTTTATCTGGTCACTTTAAGATGTGCTTCGGCTTTTCCACCATGAGACATATGTGGCTTGTTGGCTTTTTTATTCATCTGAAATCCGAATCTGTATTTTCGGGTTTTACTCCGTTCTTATTTATAACTTAGCAAATCAATAGTTGGAGGGTAATATTTTCGGGACCTATGAAGGCACGATGATGGCTGATACTCATGCGGCAACAATCTTGCAGATATTACAGGATACGGTAGCCGTGCCTAAACTGGTTAAACCAAAAAACGACCCATTCGAAACCTTGATTGTAACGATTATTTCACAGAACACGGCTGACGCCAACACCGAAAGAGCCTTCGAAGCCCTCTCGAAGCACTTCGAAATCACCCCCCAAGCGCTGGCTAACGCGGAAGCAAGCGAGATTGAAGCTTGCCTTCACGTTGCAGGATTATACAAGGGCAAAGCCAAAACAATACAGACAGCCTCAAAAATCATCCTCGAAAAATTCAATGGCTCTCTTGCGCCTGTTTTGTCCTTGCCCTTGGACGAGGCGAGAAAAACGCTTATGGAGTTGCCTGGTGTCGGACCGAAAACAGCCGATGTTGTCTTGCTCTTCTCAGCCGACCAGCCAACGATTCCCGTGGACACCCATGTGAACCGCGTGTCAAAACGGCTCGGCTTAGCACCCGCAAACGGCGACTACGAGGCTGTACGAACGAGCCTGCAGGGGCTTTTTAAGCCGAAGGATTACTTGGCGGTTCATTTGCTGCTTATTGCACACGGCAGAAAATTCTGCAAGGCGCGGCACCCACGCTGCCACCAGTGCCCAGTTCACGATTATTGCCCATCAAACTGGTTGAGGGACAAGCCATGATTAAGCTGCTCCCGAATCCAGTGCAAAGGTACTTCCCCTACCTGAGCGTCCGACCCTACCAAGACAAATTCATAAGCACAGTCTACAACGCTGTGCGCGAGAGGCGCTCGGTTCTCATCGAAGGCAGCAACGGACTGGGAAAAACAATCTCAGCTCTTTCCGCCTGCATACCCGTCGCCATGGAAAAAGACCTGAAGATACTCTACGTCGCCAGAACACATCGGCAACACGACCGCGTCATCGAAGAACTCAAAGCCATCCACAGAAAGCAACCTGTCGTCGGCGTCTCCATCCGCGGACGCAGCGAAATGTGCCTCAACGCCTTCGCGCAGGGCGGCGCTTTTGATTCGAAGTCGATGATGGAAGTCTGCGAGTTGCTGAAGGCAAAGGGCAGATGTCCATACTTCCTCAACGTTCAGAAGAAGTCGCCTGAATACATGGAGCTTGCCCGCGCAGTGGCTGTCCGCCCCTACCTTGCATCGGATATTCTGTCGATTTGCATGAAAAGGGAGATTTGCCCCTACGAGCTTGTGAAGTCGGCGGTGTCAGAGGCGCGTGTGATCGCCCTGAGCTACCTGTACGTTTTTGAACCCAACATACGAATGGCTTTCATGAAGAACATGGAAGCGGAGCTGTCAAAGGTCATCCTGATTGTTGATGAGGCACATAACCTGCCCGAAACAGCCATCGACATTTCAAGCAGCAGCCTATCTTCCTTCGCTGTCAAGCAGGCTGAGTTGGAAGCTAACAAATTCGGCAACATGGAAGTCGAGAAGTTTGCTCGCTCCTTCAAGGAAACCATCGACAAGTTGACGGAGGACGTCAGCCGAGAAAAAATGGTTTCCCCCACCGAAGTAATCGAGGACATCCAGAAGTCGGGCATTGACAACCCCAAGGAGTTCTTTGAGGGGATGTGCGAGGCAGGCAACGCCATCAAGAAGCGCCTGCTGGCAGAGGGGAAAAACCCGAGGTCGTACGTCCATTCGATGGGTGACTTCCTGCTCAGGTGGATGGAGACGTCGGACGATGATTCCTTCATAAACTTGGCAAGCAGCTACCTCAGCAGGGAAAAGAACAGGACGGCAAGGCTGGAAATCGTCGCGTTGGACCCAGCGAAAGTAACTGAGCCAGTTTTCTCATCAACTTACGCCAACGTGATAATGTCGGGCACGCTTCAGCCGCTTGAGGCTTACGAGAAAATAACGAGGCTTCCGCTGAACACGGTGGAGTGTGTTGTGCCATCGCCTTTTCCAAGGGAGCACGTGTATTCAGCCGTCTGCCAGGGGTTAACGACGTCGATGGAGAAAAGAACCCCAGCCATGTACCGAACCATCATTGAACGGATAAACGAGGTGGCGGAGAACACGCCGACCAACACGGGGGTTTTCGCCGCTTCATTCGAAGTGCTAAACCAGATACTCTCCGAAGGGCTGGAGGACGCCCTTGGAAAACCTCTGTTTCATGAAAAACGGGAAATGACGTCGGAGCAAAACGAGAAAATGGTGTCGAACTTCAAGGCATGCGGAGGTAAGGGCGGCGCTGTGTTTCTGGGTGTGCAGGGTGGTAGAACCTCGGAGGGTGTGGATTTTCCAGGCAACCAGATGAACTCTGTGGTGGTCGTGGGTGTCCCGTATGCTGAGCCGACTCCGAGGGTGAAGGCGCAGATTGAGTACTATGACAAGTGTTTCCCAGGGTTGGGACGCGAGTACGGGTACGTTTTGCCAGCCATGAAGAAGGCTTCTCAGGCTGCAGGCAGACCGATAAGAACGTTGGAGGACAGGGGAGCCATAGTCTTCATGGATTACCGCTTCGCCACAAGCTACTGCCGAAGCTTCTTGCCTTCGTGGATAGCGGACGGCATGAAGGTGCTGCCTAACGAAGAAGGGGTTTTAGCAAGGGAAATAAACGAGTTTTTCAGCGCTCAATCCTGAATTTCCCTTAATTTCTCGTCCAAAATTACTTTCCCTATAACGATCCTTGAGGGCTTGGCTGAAACAGCCGTCTGCACTTTAAGGGCTCTTCTCGTCTGGTTGATTTCGCGCAAGACGCCGATTCCTAAGAACTTGGTTCCAGACCCGTATAGTCCGACGAGCACTCCCTTTTCAGGCGTTTGAAATTTTGGAATAGCTTCGCGCGGTTCAACAGTCAACTGGCTCATGGGGTAACACTGAAGTTTCGCGTCCTTCAGGTACCTTGCATAAGTCATTTCCCGTAGGCTTTTCCGTTTCTCTGCCGTGCGCTGGCTCAGGGATGAAGAAAGCTCAACTGTAAGCACTGGTTGCTGTAAGCTTGCAATCAACGTGTCGAGTTCATCCGCCACTTGAACGCCCACTATAATATCAGGCTTTAATTCTTCAACCAACGCCGCCTTGTACTGCATTGCAACGTCGCCTGAAACCCAGCCGTCCGTGTTCACCACGACAAAATCAACTGGTCTCTGGAGGATTTCAGCCTTCAAACAAGCCAAGCCTTCGATTGCCTTAGCAGCAGCCGTTGTCGGCGAGGTAACGCCCATGAAAAAAGCGTTCTCAAGCTTCAAATCGTACAGTTCCGCGACGGGCTTGACGGTCACGGCGTAGCCGACTGTGCCTGATGACCCGATGTCCGACTGCCCTAAATCCCCATCTAAAACAGCCACCCTGCACTTCCTATCCACCAGCTTGTTTACCAAGTAAGCGGAAAAGCTGCTTTTCCCAGAGTCATTTTGTCCCAAAACCAAAACGACCGCGGGCTTTTTTTGCACGAGTAAAAGTGCTTCAAGAGGTTTATTCCAAGAGTCTGGGATGGTGCTTCCAGCAGCCTCTTCCACGGATGCGTTGGCGCCTAATGATAGGTCAAACGTTGCTTTTTCTTGTACAAAGAATGGCAGCCGTTTTCCTTCGCGCACCACAACCTTCTGACTCGGCTTGACTTGGCAGCCGAAAACTTCAGCCTTTCCAGAGACAAGCTTCACCGATGCGGGACCGTCGACAAGTAGGGTCCTATTGGATTCGACTGTCTGTTGCAATTGTTCTTCTCCTCGGAATGATGTAGCCTGTTCTTGCGGCTATGTGTATAGCGGACGAAATATGCCTGATTTTTCGGCTTCTCTTGTTCTCCTGCAGAGGGCGGTTCGTTCCCGCCTCACTCACGACTTCTAGTGTCACTTGCTGCGGCAGTGCATCGTCCAAGCTTTCAGCCATCTCCTTGTAGACTGGAACACCGTTGCCGATTTTAACAGAGACACTTGTCACTGAGAAATTAATGTTTCTTATGATCTTAAGTACGTTGTTGACTAGTTCGGGCGTGCTGAAATAGTTGCCCTCGTCAATGACTTTGCCGTCGGCGATTACCGCCAGCCCGATTGCTTCGCCTGGGTCGATGCCGACTGTTATTTTTTCGTACGCTTCTTTCCCCTGAAGAATGCGCTTCACTTCATTAATCAAAGTGTCGAGTTCAACCTCGTCGTTGAAGAGCAGTATCTTTTCATGCTTTATCAGGCGGCTTTCCCGCTCAGTCGTTATTACCACCCTCACTTCGGAGGGCACTGGCTCGCCTGGAACCAAACTTACAAAGGGGATGCGTTGCTCTCGTAACTCGTTAACGATGAGAAAGTAAGCTTTTCCCTTTACGGTTGCAATCGCAACTTTTTCTTTCACTTAATCAACCTTACGTATTCTTTAAGTGTAGAACACAATACTAGTTTTCAAGTTTAATAAAAGTTGGGTATAAACATGGTTACAATCGGCACTGGCTCCAAATGCATCGATAGCAACATCGGCGGAGGCATCTTGCCCGAAAGCGTGACTTTGATCTACGGGGAACCTGAAACTGGAAAAACAACGCTTGCCATGCAGTGCGCCGTGAACTGTGCAGTTCTGAACTACAAGGTTCTCTTTGTTGACTGCGATAACACCTTCTCAACAAAAAGGCTTTCGCAGCTTTCAGCTGACAAGTTTGACCAAGTATCTGCCCAAATTATTTTGGTTAAGCCTAAAGATTTCCGTGAGCAAGCGGCTCTTATAGATCACATTCAGGATTACACGGAGAAGAATTTTGGGTTAATCATAGTTGACACTTTGACATCCTTGTACGGGGCAGAAGTCGCTGAGTACTCAGGCAAAGCCTTTAGCGTGAATCGCGAGTTAAACAGGCAAATAGCCATTCTGGCGCAGACAGCAAAGATCCAAAAAATCCCCGTGATAATAACAAGCCAAGTTCGAAGCGTCATTGACGACTCGAATTTCAGTGTTAGACCTGTCGCAAACAGAGTTTTAAAATTCTGGGCTGACGCCATAATCGCTTTGAAACCAACCATGTACCCTCAAACCATAAAAGCCGTTGTTGAAAAAACACGGGAGAAAACTCAAGAAGCTAACTGTTATGTACAAATAGTCGAGTCTGGAATACATGATACTGAATTCCAAGAATAACGACGGTTGACCACATGGACATAGCCCTACTAATCGTTAATGCGCTGAAATTTATTTTCCCAGCCTACTGCGCAAACGCCACGCCAGTGCTTGCCGGAGGAGGAACACGGATGGATTTCGGAAAAAACTTTTACGATGGAAAACGCATTCTTGGGAATAACAAAACTTTCAGGGGCTTCTTTTTCGGTTGGGGCGTAGGCTTCGGTGTAGGGTTAGTTGAAGGCTTGGTTTTCGGTTTTCAAAACTATTCAGTTTTGTTCAGCTTGCTCATTCCCTTGGGCGCATTAATGGGAGATTTAGCTGGCGCCTTCATAAAGCGACGGATAGGGATTGCTCCGGGCGGCTTATTGCCTGTCGTTGACCAAGTTGACTTTGTCGTTGGCGCAATTGTGTTTTCTCTTCCTTTAGCCATTGTAAGCTGGGAGTTAGCAGTTGCAGTCTTGCTGATTACTCCGCCTATTCATTTATTCACAAATTATTTAGCGTACAAAATGAAGCTAAAAAGACACCCTTGGTAAAAAGGGAAAACTTGGAGAGGCAGATTTAAGCTCAGCCTGTTTCTTTGAATCTAATCGAGCCTTCTAAGAATATGTATGCCAGAAGCAGAAACGTCACGCCTATGATAAGCAGCATGTAGGCTTGCCTCGGCTTATAAGCGCTCTTAGTGCTTTGGTAAATTACGAATAGACCCGCAAAACCGAAAGCGTACAGTATGCACGCGATGATGGTGTCAGAAACGAATTGTCCGCTGATGTTGGGGTACAGGAAGTAAATTGTGGATTCACCCAGATAAGCTGTAGCAGGGTGCGTGATGAGAGTGTACAAGCCACCGCCGAAAAGGAACACGGAATACCCGATTCCTGCGATGGTGAGTATTAGGAGTGAAGGGGTAGTTGTTTGGATTCTTCGGAACAATCGACTCAGCCCAAAGGACACGTCTGAAGACCGCTTCTTTAGTTTACTTGACATCGCCATTCTCATCCTCGATTAAGTGCTTTACCACATCTTTAGCCCATTCTCCAGTTAATGAATTTTTCTGAATCTCAACCAGATACTCTCGCCAAACTAGTCCTGATGCTTTCTTCCACGCATTAAATTTTTCCAGGACATTCTGGTAGGCCCTCAAATGCAACGTGCAAAAACCGTTCTCCACGGCTTCCCTGCTGCAGATTTTACACTTCACCGTTCTTGCTCACTCCTTTCGAGGGACAATTAGGGTTTAAGCACAGCTTCCAAGATCGACGACCCCTCAGCCACACACTTATCACTGGGAACCCGCAGCTTTTGCAAGGGCTACTTAACGGTTTGATTGACCCGTTTTGAGGCAGTGGAAAAGTAACGTTGCATTTGTCTTCGAAGAAGTTTGTGCAGCCGACAAAACGTTTGCCACTTGTTTTAGAGCGCAAGACAACCAGTTTTCCATCGTGGCATTTTGGGCACGAGCCGATTGTTCTTTCGTCAAGCCAAGCCTTGCCTAAAGCCTGGCTTAACCGCTGACCTACAACTGATTCTCTCGCTTTTAGCTCCGATAGAACAGCCTTTAAAATCGAAATCGCGTTTTGCAGCACGGCTTCTCTTGTTTCCTTGCCCTGCTGGATTTCATCCATATCATGCTCGAGACTTCTGGTCAGCTCAGGGGAAATAATCGCGGGGCAATGGTCTGCTAGGATTTCGACAACTTCAAAGCCAAGGTCGGAAACACTCAGATTATCGGTTCCGAAGAGGTACTTGCGGTCATACAGGGTTTGTATAATCGCAGCCCTCGTAGCCTTGGTTCCTACGTCTTCCTTCTCCATTTTCAAGAGCAAACTACGAGGATTATACCTCGGCGGCGGCCTAGAAAAATTCTCCTTGAGAATTACCCGTTTCACAGTCACTTTTTGCCCTGCCGTTGCCGTCGGCAAAGGGTCATCCTTCACCTGAGAATAGGGCTTGTAGAGTCGGATCCATCCTTCACTTAACGTTCGCACGCCGTTCAAGAAGAAAACATTCCCGTTGACGCCCAGCGTGACTTTTTCGCTTTCCCGTATGGCGGGTTCACCGAAAACAGCCATGAACCTGCGGGTGACAAGGTCAAAAATGTTTTTTTCAGCAGCACCAAGGCTTTCTTGAGGCGTATTCCCAGTGGGGTAGATTGCTGGGTGGGCAGAATCGGTTTTTTCTCCCTCATTAGGCTTCAACACTGGGTTTGAAAGCAGTTCAGCCGCCTGCTTTGCGTAGACTGGCATTTTGACGAGCTTTCTCAGTATGTTCTTGTAGTCGATTGCTGGCGGAAGCTTTTGGCTGCTTGTTCTTGGATAGGAGATTAAGGCATCCAAGTACAGGTGCTGCGCAAGACTTGAGGCACGCATGGGCGTGTACCTGAAAATACGGTACGCCTCACTCTGCAAAGCCCCCAGGTCAAACGGGAACGGCGGGTTCAAGGCGAACCTCTCCACCGCCACCGCTCTTATTTCCGCTTCCCGCGTTTTGCAGGCAGCCACAACCTGAGCCGCCTCCTGCTTGCTCTCAAGAGCTCTTTCGAATTGAGCCTCGCAGGTCACGCCGCAAAAATCTATTTTGGCGGTTATGGTCCAGTACGGCGTTGGCACGAAGCACTTTATGGTTTCTTCTCGTTCCTCAAGGAATTTGAGGGTTGGACCCTGCACTCGTCCAGTGCTGATTGTGGCGTATCCTCCGCCAGCGCTTTTCACAGCAGACGTCAAGGCTCTTGACAGGTTTATGCCGTAAAGCCAATCCACTTCATGCCTAGCCAAAGCCGCTTGAACCAGAGAGAAATCCAGGTGTGCCAGCATGTGAGCGTAGGATTCTTGCAGTTCTTCTCTTGTGAGGGTAGAGTACTTCATGCGTTTGGCAGTCTGCTCCCTGCCGCCGCAGGCATACTTGAGTATGCAGTAACCTATGAGGCTGCCTTCGATGTCGAAGTCGCATGCATCGACAAATTCCTCAGCGTCTTCCGCCAGTTTAGCAATAACCTCTAACCAGACTCGAACCCTAGACGCTTTCCGTTCAGCCACATGCCTTGGAACCCACTGGTAATCGAAAACTGGATAGTCACGTTGACCCTTCGTCATGCTTGCAACCGTGTAAAGGTGCCCAAGAGCTGGAACAACGACCAAATCGCCATCTCGGCAAGCCCGATAGTATGGAACGCCGCGTTCAACGGTTCTCTTACCGTTTCCATTAAAATCCAAAGCAGCGGCTATTCTGTTGGCAGCATCAGGTTTTTCAGTTATGATCAACGTGTACTTTCCCAAAGCCCTTAACCCACTGCTTAACGTCAAAAAAAATAATCGCCCTTAAGAATTAAGGTTTGCAGTACCTCGACATCAATTCAGTCCAGTCAACGTTTAGCAACCAATAAATATGCCATGCCCATGTAATAATCGGGGGATGTGGGGATGCCGCAACGGGTTATTTGCCACGGGTGTAATTACGTTTTATATGAAGGTTTTGAGTTGAAGCCGCCTGACGAGGTCATTGCTCAAAACGGCGGGAAATGCCCGAAGTGCAACCGTAAACTCTCGTTGTTGCCCATCAACGTTGAAGTCAAACCGATAAGCAGGCACTGACAATTTAAAACAGTGACTAGACCTTCCTGCTGCATGCCCTTAATTCTTGCCTGTTTTAGCGGCGATTGATAGATGTTTAGTTAAAAAGAAGGCGCCCTTCCTAACCGTTTGTTTAATTTGTACTTAGACCTTAACCTGTGGCGGGTCGCAAGCCATCTTGGCTCATATTGGAAAGCCATAAATAAACGTCCAATGTGTATAGATTAAGAATTGAAAAGAAACAGCTAATCGACATTAATGAAACGAATGAGAGGATGGCTTAACGTGGGGGAAGGAATTAAAGACAGGCTCGGTAAAAGGCTCGCACCATTCAGCAGATTACGCATCGAAGTAAGTCACGGCACAATAATCGCGTATTCCTCGCTATTTCTAATACTGTTCGTCGCGTTCATCGTGCGCATCTTGCCGCTACGCTGGGAAAACCTCGCGTCTGGAACGACGACACTCAACGAGTTCGACCCCTACTACCAGCTTTCCGTAACATCATACATGGTGAGTCACGGCTGGAACATAATCGCGCCGTACTGGCCCACACACTGGATAAACATGCAACTGTGGTACCCGTACGGGCTTAACATGGCCACCGCCTTGCCGTCGATACCCATAACGGGAGCGGCAATCTACGACGTTATCCATGCGTTAGGCGCAAACGTCAGCTTGATAACATTGTGCGCCTTGATTCCGCCCTTCGTCGGCGTGATTTCAGTTTTCGTGATGTACCTGCTGGGCAAAGACATGGGGGGAAGGACAGTCGGGTTACTCTCCGCGCTGTTCATTGCCTTAGCGCCTTCAATCATCGAAAGAACATCCCTCGGGTTCTACGACACCGAAGTTCCAGGCACCCTCGGCTTGATCTTGTTCGTCTTTCTGTTTCTAAGGTCCATTGACAATCACAGGTCCCTGCGCGCGTCCATCCTGTACTCCATAGGTGCTGCCGCCACGTTAGCCTACTTCATAGCGGGCTGGGGCGGAGCGTACTACATGATCGACGCTTCAGTCCTGTTCGTTTTTGTGCTGCTGGCGCTGAGACGGTACAACCAACGCCTCCTCGTCAGTTACAGCGTAACCTTCGGGTTAGCGTTGATGATAGCCACAAAAGTCCCCTACATGGGACTCGTCTACTTGGCTTCAGGCGCCATACTTCCAGTCGCCATAGGATTCGTGGCGCTTCTCATCGCCGAACTCCTACGCAACAACATATCCTTGAAGAGCAAACTGACCATGGCGATAGGCGCGCTCGTCATAATCGTCGGCGGCTTCGCCGGGCTCGTAGCCACAGGACTCATCAGTGGCAGCGGAATCACGGGAAAATTCGAAACGGTGCTCGACCCCTTCATCAGGGCTTCGTCACCCATCATCAATTCGGTGGCTGAGCAGCAGCTCACGGCTTGGGGAAACATTTACATCGAACTCGGCATCGGCCTACTGTTCTTCCTCGTCGGCGTGTACTTCATACTTCAAAACCCAACCACCAGAAACATTTTCTTCATCGTCTTCGCCGTGACAAGCCTCTTCTTCGCCGCCTCCATGATCCGCTTACTCGCAATCTTCGACCCAGCCTTCGCCATCATAGCGGCATTAGGCGTACTGGGCATACTCAAACCGTTCTACAACCTGCTTAAGGAGGCACCGCACGCCCTCGCAAAATCAAAGCGGAGACTGGCGCGAGTCAGCAAGGAATACAGCGGAATAGCGATCTTCCTGATATTCCTGATTCTAGTAACCGAACTGGCATTCTCCCCGCAGACCGGCGGAATTCCAAGGTCCATCGAGCAATCCTTCGTGCCGACCGCCATCAGCGGGTCAAGCCTTCCGTTAGGAGGCGCAACCCTTACTCAACCAGTCAGCGCGTGGCTTGACGCGTTAAACTGGATCAAGAGCAACATTCCCTCAAACAACATTGTGGTCGCCTGGTGGGATTACGGCGACTGGCTATCCAACATTGGGAACGTTACTACGCTTTGCGATAACACAACCTACAACGCCACGCAAATCGGCGACGTGGGCTACATAATGATGGGCAACGAAAACCAGTCGATGCAGATGCTGAACTTCTTCGACAACTACAACAACCCAGGACTCGTCAACTACATCCTCGTGTTCACCACCATAGCGATCCAGCAGACAAGCAGCGGTACCTATTACGCGTACCCCGCTGGATATGGCGATGAAGGCAAATTCGTGTGGATGGCGAGGATTTCAGGAACATACGAGCAAACCTACCTGAAGTACGGCTACATGACTCCGACAACCTCGTGGAAGGATGAAACGACGTTCGGCAACTACAGCTCAACCACCGGACAATGGACGTGGAATTCACAAGGCGAGAACTGCACCATAGCCGAACTGATGTACGACGCCACATACCAGTACTGCCAAAGCGAAGCAGCCGCCGGCTTTAGCCTGACGCCAAGCTGGACAGCCACGATGCCAACGTACTTCACACCAGTAGAGTTCTTCGGCATAAACACGTCACCGTCGCAGTACGGTGGGTTGATTCCCATAGTTGCCCTCTACCAGATCGACTACTCAGCGTACTACAGCGCGACTGGCGCAAAAGGCACAGGCTGAGCGCGCTTAACAGTAAGGAAGCGGAGCAGTGTTCCCAAAGGTTCCTGACCAACATAAACCTGGAAAACCCCTAGTTTCAAATGGCTTAGGCGTATTCTACGTCCTATTCGCCACAGTCTACCTTTTCCTCATTTACTTCTTAGGATTAATAAAGAACCCAGCGAACGTTTCAGCCCCGATTTCGGCGCCCCTAATCTTGTCGGCATGCATCCTCTTCGGCGGCTTCATGGGCTTACTCGACGACTGGATGGACCTTAAATGGCGGTATAAAGCGTTCATGCCCTTAATCGCCGCGTTGCCGCTCATATACTACGCAAAGGCGATAGGCGCAAGAACCACGCTGTTCCTGCCGTACATAACGACGTTTCATCTGGGTTCAGTGTACTTCTACGTTATCATCCCCGTCATCGTCATGATAGTCACAAACACGGTGAACATGCTTGGCGGATTGAACGGGTTAGAAACAGTATGCCCCGCCATCGTCATAGTAGGACTCATGATCCTCTCATCATCCTACATCCTGATGATCGGGCCCCTCCTGTTCTGGCTGGTGCTCGCATACTTCAATTTTAGAGGAAAAATATTCGTCGGCAACTCAGGCTCGTTCGCCATAGGAATGACCATAGCCTCGTTCGCGGTCATATCAGACCTGAAAACAAGCCTGCTAATCGCGATTCTACCCTACATCTTCAACTCGTCACTGATACTGCTGACCATTTTCTTCACACGCAAAAGAGCCCAAGTTTCCTTTGACGGCGACAAGCTGTGCTCTGACCACAGAAGAAGCCTCATCACACTGATAACTTACCACCGCCCCTTAACTGAGAAGCAAGTCGTCAGAATAATCGCGTTGATAGTTGCAGTTTTCGTGGTGCTAGCCGTTCTCAGCCAACTGTACTAGTCAGGCGAGAAAACTCTCAAGCTTAGTTAACCCGATGATCTCCTCAAAACTCAAGCCTAACGCGTCGAGAACTTGGTCAAAAGTAGATTGTAAATAGGCAATGTACTTGTCAACGTCCACCTCTTTACTCGACGTCAACTCTACGGGTTTCACATGAGGCGGTCTTATGACCTTGACGAAACTGATAAGGTCGCCAGCCCTCAACTCTTTGTGCGTTTCCTGCTGAAGAATCCGTGCAGCCTTAACATGCTGAGGCGTCGTCTTGGTGTAGCTCGACAGGTCATCGCCCAAGACCACATGGAACGCGAGCTCGCTGATGTCAGCCCACTCCCTACGTTTAAGCCGTGAGTAGCGTTCACGGATGATCTCTGCAATATCTTTTCGGGCTTTCTCAAAGTCCGCTGGAGTCTTAACCCTTGCAAGAGCGTCCTTCATCTTGTTAAAAGCCTCCTTGATGAAAATTGGAATATGCTTCTTCTTGCCTGTTAAGCCCTTAACGTCAACCGTGCCGTCCTCCAAGACGCCAAGGTAATTTTTCTTCCGTGAACTGAAGACGGCGTACCTGTAAACTTTGTCCACGTCTATGCCCATGTTCAACTCGTGCTCCGTGTAGTGCACTAACTCTTCGATCTGCTCTTTCGATGGGTTCTTCAGGAACAAACTGTCAGTGTCACCGTAGAGAACCTGGATGCCAACTGACTCCGCATGTTTGAGTATCTGGGTGATGGAGTACCTGCCGATTGCTGCCGTGGCTTCCGCCACTGGCGGGCAGTAAAGGTCAAAGCTTTCGGCTCCGAAGACACCGTAGCTGGCGTTCAAGATGACTTTGAGCGCTCCCTGCGTGATGTTGTACCAGCTTCTGAGCTCAGGCGGCAAAGTTTTGTCTTTAGCTCGGCTTTTATACCATTTTACACGTAAATCTCTAAGTGAACCTATAAGCAAGCTTTCGAGTGCCCGTTTTTCAGTGCAGACCCAATGCTGAGTGTCAGGGATGCTGTGTCCTTTGCACCCGGGATGGTTGCAGCGGATAGATTGGTATCCTAAATTCCAAACCTTGATGATTGAAGGATATAGGCTGGGAAAGTCCATTACTGCAACGTTAAAGTGAACACCTGGGGTTGGCTCAACAACTATGGCGCCCTTGTATTTTTTGCCCTTAATAACAGCGGTCGTTGATGTTTTGCCTTTCTTAGTCAGGATGTCTTCTGCATTTGGAATTAACATGTTGCGTTTGCGGTGTTCTCTATGCATGAAGTTGCGAATCCAGCGGCTGACTCCTTGACGGCTCACGTCCTCCATGGGCATGCTTGCAATTCGCGCTAAAACAAGGATCAGCTTCATCGCCGAGTCGTCCTCGAAACTGGTAAGTTTGTAAGCGATCTCTGAGTCGCGTAGACAGTAAGCGGCAAGTTCACTGTACGACAGGTCACCGAAGGTTTTTTCCAGATGGATTTTTTCGACGCCTATGAGCGCGTTGCCGACGTCATCGAGGGTTACATCTCGGTATCGGTTGCCGTAAGCGTAAATCTGCACTGACCTGTTAAAGAAGAACTTGTACAGGTCAATGTGGATGCCGTACCTGAGGAGGCACACGCGTTTACCGATGTCGATGGGAACCTCGCTCCTGCTGAAGCCAAGGTTCATCGCCCTGTGGCTGAGGTAGCGGAGGTCGAAGTCGTCGCCGTTGAAAGTCAGTATGAACGGGTAATCATTGAGCACGTCGAAGGTTTTTCTTAGCAACTCCTCCTCCGTTTCACAGTACTCCACTGCAATGTCCGCTGCTAAGCGCTTGTTGCCTTCCCGAACGCCCTCGCGCCTGAGAAGAAGCACTCTCTTTTCGCCGTCTGAACTGTAAACTGACACGGCGATAACTGGGCACGCCGCTTCCCGCGCGTCAGGCATCCGAGTGGACACTGGCGCGTAAACCTCAATGTCGATGGCTGCCCTGCGGAACTTCGGCGCTGGATACTCGAGCAGCCGCGCCCACATCTCGGCGTACTCGCGCTCCTCCTCGCTGCAGTCTTTGAAGAGGGCTCTTATCTTGTTGAGGTTTTCCGTGGCGGCTTCAACCTCTTTCGGGACGAGATTTCCGTCTTTGACCTCGTATATCATGCCTGGCAGCAGTTGACGGTCGTAAATGTAGGATTGGTAATACTTTATCCTTGACTCCCAGACCTTGACGTCTTCCTTCGCAATTGGCACGTCTGAAACCATAGGGAAATCTTCGGGTATTATGTCCCTTATCGTGCCTTGAGGTCTACCGCCTATCGCCAAGGGGTCGCTTGCAACAATCTTCGTGACGTTGACTTTCTGATCCAGCAAGGGGTCGAATTTTTCCAGAAGCTCCATGTGGTCGTAGCCTTCATGGTGAACAAGCCTATCGATTTTTTCCAGCTCGTACGGCGACAGGTTCGTCAGGCAGTATGGTTTGTGCCCCGTGTTATCGTACCAGAAATAGATCTGCCCCGACTCAGGCTCGTAAAGCTTGATGACGGCTTTTTTGAGGCGCCCGTCATAGGAGGCGGAGACAAAGTAGGATGCTGGAAGATTCATGGGTGCCACAGGCGGGAAACTGCGGGGTTTCTTTTCCTTCTTGACCTGCTGAGTATCAAGAATGGCGGCTTTCGGCGCAGCCTCCGCTTTAGCCTCTTCTTTAGGCAGAGGCTTAGCTGGTTCGATCTGGCAGTAATCTAAGAGGGTGCGCGCCATCCCTTCAACCTTAACCTCTCTATGCGCAGTAGAGACTAAAAGCTTTAGTGACCGAAAAATGAAGTTTCATGCTTCAAGGAAAAGAAGAAAAAATGCACTGAAAACTGCTTAAAATTCATGCGAGAATCCATAAATGGACCTTTCGTAGGGTTCATGCGCTAAGCGTATGTGTCTGTCAACTGATTTTTTGTCGTTGAATACCCTACCGCACTCGTGGCACATGTATTGACCAGCCTTTGTCTGAGCGGTGCTTCTGCGTTTAACAATTTGACTCATCGATTCACCTGCCTTAACAAACAAGAAAGAAGGAAGCGAAATAAGCGATTGTGTGCTGACTTTTTGTTACGCACTCAGGGCTTTGGAATTCTTATTTAGAACCGTTGCATCTTCTTTAGGCGTGACGCTGACTTGTTGAAGGATGCTTGGACAGTCGCTATTGAAACCCTAAGCTGGATGGAAATGCAGAGGCTAAGCGAACACTTAGCCTTCGCAAAAACCACTAGGCAGCTCGGCGTGAAAGACCCGAACGCGCTACGCTACGCTTACGGGCTGGTTGTTGAGACCACGCGGCGCCGAAACCTCATAGACAAGTTCGTCGATGCCGTGGTGGCTCCCAAGAAGATCGGCGACTACAACCTCGGCGTCCAATCCTTCCTTCGGCTCTACGTTTACCAGACCCGCATAGCCAAGAACTGGGGCAAGATCAACCTTGAAGAAGCACAGCACATCGCCAGCATGGGCAGATCAATCCTCGGGTGGCAAACCCTACGGGAAGTCGAGCGATACCTGGGCTTCCTGCTCACACGCCAACTGGAACCCATCCTGAATGCGGCGGGCGACGAGGAGCGTGTTAGCCTGGAAACCTTTAACCCATCATGGTTCGTCAAGTACTGCTTCAGCCTAATGGGACGCGAAGAAGCGATAGCTTTCCTGCAGGGCAGCATGAACCCGCCACCCACCTACATAAGAGTCAACACCTTGGCGGCAACCGAAGAAGCTATCGTGCAAAAACTCGACTCTGAAGAAGTAAAATTGGAGCCGCTGCCGCTGAAATGCACCTTCAAGGTTTTGCAAACCAAGCAGCCGCTAAACAGTTTATCCAGCTATAAAGAAGGGTTATTCTATATCCAAGACAAAGCAAGCTGCTTTGCTACAGAAGCCGCCGACCCCAAGGAAGGCAGCATCGTTTTCGACGTTTGCGCTGCTCCAGGCGCCAAAACCACCTTTTTAGCCCAGCTAATGCAGAACAACGGCGCCATCTACTCCGTGGATTTTTCAGCGCGAAGAATGCAGACGTGGAAACGGGAAACCAGCCGCATGGGAACCAAAATCGCTGAGCCGATAATCGCCGACGCCTGCGCTACCCTGCCTTTCGCTGGTGAAGCGGATTTGGTGGTTTTGGATCCGCCGTGCACGGGCACGGGAATCTTCGCCAAGCAGCCCTCAGCCAAATGGCGCATCACCCCCAAGTCAATCGGGAAAATGGCGGAAATCCAATGGCAAATGATCGGCAGTTGCGCTGAAAAAGTAGCGGCTGGCGGCGTCTTGATTTACTCCACATGCAGCATAACGGTGGAAGAAAACGAGATGATTATTGAACGGTTCTTAAAAGAACGTCCAGATTTTCGTTTGATAGATATAGAGCCGAAAATCGGCTTGCCAGGGCTGCGTGGGTTAAGCCAGTGCCAGCGGCTTTACCCGCACATTCACCAATGCAACGGCTTCTTTATTGCGAAGCTCAGAAAAGAGTAGCCCCTCCGAAAGGCAAAAGGGCAAAAAAACAATTGCAGGAAACAACGGTTCTATCAAGATGGTCATAGTCCGTTAAGGTAACTACTAGTCAGGCGCCAAAATCGCCTAGCGTTCTTTGAGGCGTTTCCTTGGTGAACAGTGAGTAGGTTATTTTTGTTTTCTCTCACCTGCGCCATCGCGCTGAATAATTCTTGAATTCAGTTACTTTCTCTATAAGCTAGAAATCGTCGAAAAGGTTCCATTGTTGGTGAAGCACCAAATACGTAATCACCACTTCAGCCATGCCTCCAATGGCTGGGATTCCTACGCCAATGTACAGGTTTACCGCTAAAGTTGCCGCTGCACTTCCACATAGAACGTAAAACGCCCATTTCTTCCACAGGAACAAGAAACATACAGAGGCAACGTTTACTGCTCCAAAAGCGCTAAAGAGGTAAACAAGCCAAAAGGGATATTTGGAAAGGAAAAAGTTGCTCAAGGCTGGGGAAGTCGCTAAAAACACATACAGCAAAATGACGGCGATGTTTACCACAAGCATGAGAAGCAGCCAAGCAGTCAGCACTGTGTCGCGTTTTTTAGGGGCAGACATATTATTTAACTCCGAAGTCACCCAGCGTTCTCTGCGGGGTCTCTTTGGTGTAGAGTGGGTAGGTTATTTTTGTTCCTTCCACCTGCGCGAACTCTGTCAGTTCATGGCTGATAGTGCTGGTTGCACTTACGATATGCAACACTTTAACGTGCCTTACCACGAGCGCGTCGCTGATGAGGCTTCGGTGGCACCGCCAAGGCAAGGCTTCCGCGCACATCAATGCCAAGCAGTTTTCCCGTGCGAGCGCGACGATTTTGAGCAGGTTGTCGGTGAAATCTTTGGTCTGCATGTAGTCGGCGTAGCCTCGGAAACCCATGTTTTTCCACGCGAGGTTCACGGAGTCACGTTGGGGTCTGCGTAAGCCGCCGATTTCAGGCATGTGGATGTACTTGACGCCGCTGGCTTTGAGGCTGCCAGGCAGGGTTTCCTTGTTAAACTGCGGGTTGTGCCTGCTCCGTGGAACCGTGCGGACATCCACTAGCAAAGTGATGTTGTAGGTTTTAAGCAAACCAACGAATTCCTTGAGTGTCCGAGTTGAATGCCCGATTGTGAAAAGGGTCAGTTCTGATTCCTTCGCCAAACACGCAGCCCTCAGCGCTATACTTTCAGTTTGAGATTATGTTGGAGTCAAGGGTCAAGTGTGGCGTTCTCTGGCCTCCCTGATCAGAACGGCTGAATCTATCTTTGTTTTCCTCTTGTCTGCCCGCTTCTCAATTTCTTGAAGAGTTTTCAACATTTCAATCTGTTTGATTCTTTCTTCAAGGAAGGCTCTGACTTCCTGACTCCATTGAGCAGGATTCTTATCCATTTTCTCTTTAAGTTCCCGAGGTATACGAATTGTTATGGTCGTGGACATAATCCATCATGTCTAGTTCTATTGTGAAATATCTTAAAAATTATGTGTTACAAAATACAAACAGTTTTGTGTATAAGTGGAATAGGCCACAAACACTACGAGCTCGCACCATGCTGACTTGCAAGTCGAGTTTTCGATCTTCTCCTAAACACCAAGTAAACCGCTAAGGCAATCACCATCGCTGCAACAAGCGCCACAATTGCCGTTGCAACCACCCCTTGCGATGTTGATTTTTGGGGGCTACTGGACACTGTAGTCGGAGGCGGGCTAGGCGTGGGCGACTGACTTGCCGACGTCAATTCTAAGGTAGCGTTGGAAATGTTCACTGGCGACAAGAGCGGGTACCGGTCAAACACACTGATTGAAAGCGAACTGAGACTCGTGGTGACGTTGTAGGGTGTGTTGCCGATTCCTGAATGGTCAATTTCAGTCGCGTTTGGATACAGGTTGCTGTAGTCGCTCCAGTAGTTCCCGCCAGACGGGTAGCCGTCATCCCAAGGTAGCACCGTGGCAGCCGTCGCGTTCCTGTTTGCGATTAGAGGGTCCATGTTGTAGCGCATGTTGTAGAAGTTGTTGTGGTAGACCCTGAAGCCGCCGTAATCGGTGCTGAAGATCATGGGGTTGTTGGATGTTATGCTGTTGTCGGTTATTATGATACCGGAGCTGTCAGTTATCCAAAAAGCGAAACCCCAATTGTCTATCGTGTTTCGGTAGAAGACATCGTTATTCCCGACTACGCGGACGCAGTAGTCACCTAGCGCAATGTAGTTGTTGAAGACGCGGTAGTTGTCAGCGTAGATTGCTATGCCGCGCTCATTACTGACGATGGTGTTGTTGGTGATTGTGTTGCTGTTGGAGGCGCCTAGAATGCCTACCTCCCAGTCTTTAACGACGAAGTTCCTGATGGTGACTCCTGTGCAAGTAAGGTTAATGCCCGCGGGCGTAGGCCACCCGCTTGGCCCCTGCAGCGTAAATCCGCCCCCATCGATGATTATGTTATTGCATAGGACGACTATGGATGAATTGTAAAGGTTCTGCGTCAGGTCGTAGTGGTTGCCGTCGCGCTGGATCGCGTTTGTGCCTGAGACTGACCCGTCAGCGTTGATGAAGATGGTGCTAACCGACTGAGCCTTAACGTTGGCAACAGCCCCCGAACTGACTGTGATGATAAAGACAAGAAATGCGATTGCAATCTTCCGATTCATGCCCCGTCACTTCAGCCAAACAGACAGGTCACGCCTGCTCTTAGCTCTCCTCAGAGAACAGATCGTTCCGCTGCAAGAACAGTAATCAAAAACTAGAAAGCGCCTGCTCAACCCGCCGAAATGCAGAATAGAGGCTCGCCGAAAACGTTCGTTTGCTACGTGAAAAGTTCAAGATAAATCATGCGTGACTCCAGTCCTTAGATTGGCATTCACTTATGCACACTCTAAACTTTTTCGCTCAACTAGATGCATTAAATTTATTAATTAAACCTCCACTGCATAGGGTAAAGGCGAGCAAGAAGTGTCCTTAGCGTCCTTAACAGATAAACTGAAGAATCTCAACCGCATAGAACTAACATCGTTAGCGTACTACGTACTCAGCGGAATAATTCTTCTGGTTTTCCTGCCCCTGACCGGTTACGCTCCCCAGCTTGGGCTCCTAGGAATCCTAAGCCTGATAGTGGCTTACGGCGTCTTCACAAAACGGGCTTGGGCTCCATGGGTGATATTCATCCTGTTCGTCGGCGCCTCAACCTTCTCGCTCTACACGCTGGTCATAACGGGGTTCAGCAACACACTCGTGGGCTTAGGCATGGTTGCCTACGCGGCGCTCACGTGGGTCTTCGCGATCTACCTCTTGCTGATAAGAAGAAAACCCTAAAGCAGTTCTGGTCGAATTTAATGTCCCTCTTGCCTTTTCTATAGAGGTTTAATTCTTATTTTCAGCTTTGTTAAGCCGATTTGTCGCGCCTGTGAGGATATTCCCATTTTCGGACATATTACGCCGCTGGAATATTGGATTTATTTAAAAAAGAACACTCTTCTGAGGCGCAGGTAAGGGAATACGGAAGCACAAAAAGTCAATTGGCTCGACTTAACTGATTCTCAAAAAGCCAGCGTGTTGGAGCAAGCTAGGGCTTATTTGCATGAGCAAGTGGCAGAAGCAAAAATTTCCAAGTCTGTCATAGTTGTCCTCGACAAACACGATCCTTTATAGCCTCCGTAATCGCGAAATCGAACGTGAAAACCGTTTTTCAACCTTTAAGTCCTTCCTGGCACGCTGCGGAAAAGCGCGACAGCGACCTCCTCGTCCGCGTCCACGAACTGCTGGTTTTCAGGAATCTCCACAAACCCGTCAGCCTTGGCAAGCGTGGTGATCGCGCCTGAAGCACCTGACTCAACGGGTTCAGCGATCAAACGGCAGCTCTTGTCAAACATGAGCCTGACCATGACGAAGGTTCGCCTGCCCTTAGCGCTGAACATCCGCGAACCAGCGGCGGCTCTGACCGTTTTCATGGCGGTCACGGGTCTGCCGGCTAACTGCTGAATCAGGGGCCTAGCCAGCAGGTAAAAGATCAGAAGCGCCGAGGTTGGATGCCCAGGCAAGGAAAAAACGGGCTTTTCCCCAACGAAGCCGACGGTTGTTGGTTTGCCAGGCTTAACGGCGATGCCGTACACGACGATTCCAGGCTTGCCCAGCGAATCCACTATCTGCGGAGTGTAATCGCGCGGTCCGACGGAGACGCCGCCTGACGTGATCACCATGTCAGCCGAAGCCAAAGCCGCATGCAAAGCCTTCGACAACGCGGCTTTATCGTCGGGGACAACGCCGAAGTAAACGGGTTTCCCGCCGCTCTCCACCACCGCCGTGCTGATGCTGTATGCGTTGATGTCGTAGATTTTTCCCGCGGCAGAGGCTTGCCAGGCTCGGTTACCTCGCCACCCGTGGACAGAACCGCAACCATCGGGATTCTTGAAACCTTAACCTTCGTCAAGCCTAAGGCTGCGAGAACCCCGATCTCGGATGAACCCAAGACCTGCCCCTTCTTGAGCACGGCTTCGCCCTTTTTTATGTCGGAGCCTCGTTTCATGACGTTCTCGTTCTGGGTGACGGGGCTGAAAACACGCAGCTCGCTGTCTTCCCGCTCGGTGTCCTCAACCATGACCACGGCGTCCGCGCCCTCGGGAATCGGTGCTCCCGTGACGATTTCAACCGCTTCGCCCTTCGCAACCTTGACCTGCGGCTGCTCTCCAACGCTTACGACGCCGCAGATTTTGAGGGTTGCAGGCTGATTTTCGTCCGCTCCGAAAGTATCCTGGGCTTTCACGGCGTACCCGTCAACGGTGGAGCGGCTGAAGGGGGGAATATCGAGCGTTGAGACCACGTCTTCGCTGAGTACGCGGTTGTAAGCCTCAAGAAGCACCGCCTCTTCCTCGCCCAGCGCGGGCGGCTTAAACAGGGATTCAATTGTTTTCTGCGCTTCCTCGAACGTCATGAGCTTCCTGAACATTAGCTTGCAGCCTCCAAGGCGCCGAACAGGTGGACAATCACCGTTTCGCCCTCGCCCACGCCCTCACGATTCTCAGGAACCACCACGAAGCCGTTGCTCTGGGTCATCGTGGAGATCGAGCCTGAACCCTTCGCGCTGACCGGCTCAGCACAAAACCCTCCATCCTTGAAGACCACGCGCACTCGAACGTAGGTTTTCCGTCCCAGGACACTGGAAACACGCCTTGCCAGAACAGCCTTCAACATGGGTCTCGGCTCGGTCTCGCTCATGCCGAGCAGCCTGCAAACCATGGGCCTCCCGAAAACTTCAAAACCGATAACTGCCGCGACAGGGTTCCCTGACAAGATCAAGACGGGCTTGCCTTCCAGCATGGCGAGAGCCGTCGGCATCGCGGGTCTAAGCGCGACACCGTGGACGACAACGCCTGGCTTTCCCAGCTTGTTAACTGCGTCAGGCACCAAATCCAAGCCGCCGACGCTTGTGCCGCCAGTAGTCAATACCGCGTCTTGTGTTTCGAGTGCAGTGCGGATTTTTTGGGCGATTTCGTCAACATCATCTTTCGCGATGCCATAGTCGGTTGTATCAGCGCCGAGTTCTCGGCACATGGTTGAAATCATGATTTTGTTCGAATCGTAAATCATGCTGCCGTTGAGCTTTGCACCTGCCTCTGCAAGCTCGTTGCCTGTCGCGACTATGCCAATCTTCGGTTTGACGGCTACCTTGAGTTGGCTGATGCCCAAGGCGGCGGCTAACCCGATGTGGTAAGGGTTCAGGCGGGCGCCAGCCTTGGCGATGAAGTCACCTTTCTTTACGTCTTCGCCGACCTTGGAGACGTTTTCGCCTGGGGCAAGTTGGCTCCAAACCTCCAGCTTCCCGTCGGTTTTCTGGGTGTTTTCAAGCATGATGACGACGTCAGCGCCTTTGGGGATGGGGTTTCCCGTCCAAACCTGCTTGGCTTGCCTGGCGTCTACCTCTTGGCTGTCGGTCAGCTGGAGGGTTGCGGGTTTAGACTGTGAGGCGCCAGTGGAATCAGCAGAGTTCAACGCGTATCCGTCCATGGCTGACTTGTCGAACCGCGGCAGATTTTCCTGCGCAACCAGGTCTTCGGCTAAAACGCGACCAGGCGCATCCTGCAAAGACACGAATTCGGCTTTGGGCTTTCCAATCTGCAGTTTCTCAAGCCAGATTTGCAGGGCTTTGTCAGTTAACGTTAATTTTTGGAACCCCTTAAGTTTCACCAAAACAATCCCACACAGAGCACTAAGCGGCTTTACGTAAAAACATATCGAAAAGAAAAATAGCAGATTGAGCTTTAGCTAATTGGCGGTTTATTTTTTTGGTTGGGCTTCTTCAGTCATCTTCTTGAGGAACGCCTTGATGCTTTCCTGTTGACCGTAGACTACGAGTCGCCCGTCCTTCTGCGGGTTAGTTGAAAGGCTATTTTCTTTTGCGATCTGCGTTAGCCGTACCGCTGGCAGGTTGGGCATAGGCTCGACTCTTATCCATTTCTGATCTCTGGGCACCCCTGTGATTAAGCCTTTTTCGCTTTCGAATTTCACTTCGCACGTCGGCAGGCTGGCTTCGTCCAGCCGCTTGAGCCACACATCAACTTCCTGAGCGGTTAAAACGTTCTGTGCTTCGGTGACAAGGTCGGATTCGAGGCTGCCGAGGATCTCTTCCAGTTTCAGGGTGGTGTCCCCTTGGCACTCACCCGTCTCCGCGATTTTAATCATAAGTTTAGCGCTCCTTAATTCGTTAATGACGCCTGCGGGCGTTTCAAAGCCTTTTTTTCGGAGCTCTATCATCAGGTCCTCAAGCGCTTTCCACTTGGCAGCGTAACCCATGAGTTTTCCCTCAACGTCTGTCTAGTTAAGTGTGAGCCTTTAAAACTTTCCTTTAAGCCTTTTGGAAAGCCATGCGAACGTCAAAGGGGCATTCGAGTTTGCAAAGCACTTTGGGATTGGCTGAAAACTGTTCATGTTATCCAGTAGGAGTAAACGGGCAGTTTATCGCCGAATTCACGCTTAAGAAACGCCCTGATATCCTCGTCTTCTATGCAGCGAGTGCCGCTTGCATCACTGCGGATCGGTACCCCTGTCTCTCGCAACGCATCGCCCTTCGGGAAATCGACGTAGACGTAGTAGTTCTTCGATGGTATTATGAGGCGTAGGCTGGTGAACTCCCGCGTTTTTGAGATGCCTGTCTGCTCGATGTTGTAGACTAAGGCGTCGGGTTTTAGCTCGCATACTAAACGTTTGAACTCTTCCCACTTGCCAACGCGGACCAGCCTGTCACTCAAACGTATTCGCCGATTACTCTTCGATTTGATTTTCACTCATGCTTTTGGCGATTCGGGCGTTCTTGTCTTTCGGCTCCAAAAGTTCTTTGACAAGGTTGAATTGCCTCTTGTAAATATGGCAGTTTTTTGAGTGAAAAATCAGTTTGCCAGTTTTCAAGGAAAGATTCCCACGCTCATTAATTTCCTCCACGAAAGCCTCGTTGAATAACTGGAGGCCAGCGATGTTTGCAGGTAACCCAGCGTAGGCATCCCATGAACGGAAGTAACACGTTAGATGCATTTTGCCTTCAAGAATTTCCGTGTCAATCAGGCTTAGGCAGGGGGGTTCATGCCGTTCATTTGTTTTAGGATTAATCTTGTAGATATCTTCGGGTAACCTGACGACCATTGTTACTTGCCTGTCCCGTTGCTCTTTCACGTAATTTTTGATGGCTTCTTCAATTTGGTCAACGGGTTCCCGAAGCCTGCTGCCATACGTGTAGGTTTCATCCTGCTTGCCTTCGCCACACCACAAGTACGTCAACGCGTACCACTGGACATATTTCATGTCGCATGGCGCTTTGTCGCTGACAATTGGTCGGTTCTCGGGGTGCATTATTTCCAATGTTAGGTTGAGTTTTTTTGTCTCGGTCTCTTCTGAGCCGTAGCCTACCTGAAAATCGTCGCCTTCTGTCCATATGCTGTTTAACGCCTTGAACCACGCGTCTGGACAATCAAACGCCGTAACCTTAACGTGCCTCATATTCTTGTTAATCCTATGATGTTGTCTGAATTTCTAAATTGCTTTTATACCCTAATAAGCTCAGAACTTCATAACACAAGTTAACTATTGCATTTGCGCTTAGATTCGTTTCAACAAATATACCTGTTCCGTCTATTTTCTCAGGTGCTCTAAGCTCATTAGCATTTTTTGTGAAATATGGCCTTTTTCTGCCCTTTAATGAAAGCACCTTGTAGAATTCTTTATTTTTAACCTTGTTTAGTTCATCGCAAGTGTTTACGAGTAATTGCTTCCAAGAAGTTACGTCAAATTTCTTGCCATTTAAAGTAAATGAACTAATGGTTTGTCCAGTATAATCATAAGATTTGATGTTTCTAATTATAGGCAAAAGCAGCTGGGAATTCTTTTTAAGAATTTTCGCAGTAGATTCTTCTGCCAAGCATAAATTATTTTGATTGCTTGCCAAAAATTTAGCAATGACTTCTGATTCAGCCCGATAACCACAGATCTTTTCAAGCATATCGTTAAGGCTATCTATGAAATAATCATCGTTTGATAAAATTAGCTTATTCCATGCTTGGGGTAAAGCCTTATTGATTATTTGGTCTTTATGTGTTGATATATGGGTATCTTTTGCATTGGTTAAAGCAGCCCCATTCATTACGTTATCCTTTAGCAAGAAAGCTTCGAATTTAGCTACAATAACGTCTGTTTCTTGCTGGATTAGATTTATCGAGTAAAATTTTCTCTCATACCAGCTTCCTTTTTCACGGGGTAAATAAAACCACCAAGATATGCCATTTGTTAAGACGCCCATTATAACGTTATTCTTGTAGCAATACAAGCAAAATTTTTCTTCCCAGTCCTCAAGATCGATATTAACTGCCTTAACTTCAATAAATAACATGTTGTCGCTATCAGGAGCTAATGCATAGTCTACCTTTTCAGCACTATTCTGAGAGTCAACGGCAAATTCGGGTCTTAATTCACTCAAATTAAATATGTTCCATCTCAATTCACTTAAAAATCTTAGAACGATAGCCTGTTTTGTCATCGCCTCATCGAAAGAGCTCAGCCCTTTAATTGCTTTGATTTCGTTAACTAAATTAATTAATGATGTCCCCATTAGCGGTATCCACCCAACTATTCTAACTATTGTTTTATTAGTGCTTTTCAATATTATGCTTTTGGGGTATAACTATCACTAATTATTACTTACGTATTAATAGAATTCTTGCAATAAAAAGATTAATTAGAACTAAAAAATTAAAGAAAGAAGAAAGTTGGGGTTTTAGTAGGGCATTCCGCCCATACCGCCCATGCCACCCATTCCGCCCATGCCGCCGCCCATTCCGCCTGGAGGCATCGGAGGCATTTTTCCGCCGCCTTTGACGCTGATTAGGTCGTCGATTTTGAGTATCATGTTTGTGGCTTCGGTGGCTGATTTTATGACTTGCTGCTTGACGCGTAGTGGCTCAATGACTAGCAGGTCTAGCATGTTTTTGATTTTGCCGGTTGTAACTTCGATGCCGAAGTATTTGCTGTCTGGCTTCTCATGTTGCGCCCTGAGTGCTACCATGATATCTATGGGGTCTAAGCCTGCGTTCTCCGCCAACGTCAGCGGGATTGCTTCGACTGCTTCCGCGTAAGCTTCAACCGCGAGCTGTTCTCGACCGCCGACTTTAACTGCGTACGCGCGTAAGCCTTTGGCTAGTTCTGCTTCGGGTGCGCCGCCGCCTGCAACGATTTTGCCGTCTTCAATCGCGTTTCGCACAACAGATAAGCCGTCGTGCAGTGAACGTTCTGCTTCGTCGATGACATGGTTTGATGCGCCGCGGATAACGATTGTTACGGCTTTGGGGTTCTTGCAGTCGCGTATGTAGATTAGTTTGTCATCGCCGATTTTGACCTCTTCAACCCGTTTGGCTTTACCTAGAACATCAGCGTTCAGGTCTTTTACGTTTGCAACTATTTGGGCGCCTGTTGCTTTTGATAGTTTTTCTATGTCGCTGCTGCTTACGCTTTTAACTGCTAGGACTCCAGATTTGCCGAGAAAATGTAGCGCCATGTCGTCGATGCCTTTTTCGCAGAAGACAACGTTTGCGCCTGCCTTGTTAACTGACGTGACCATGTCTTTTAGCATGCGTTCTTCTTCATCGAGGAAGAGTTGCATTTGGTCAGGGCTTTCAATGTTGATTTTAGCGTCGAACTCTGTTTTTTCAATCTCCATCTTTTGGTCCAACAGGGCAATTTTGGCGCCGTCGATGATTTTCGGCATCTGTGAGCTGGCGACTTCCTTGTCGATAACCATCCCTTTTACAAGTTCTGTCTCGTCGAGGCTTTTGCCATGTTTCTTGACGACTTTTATAAGGTCAATGTCAGCTTTGTATTTGCCGTCGACTTTTTCAGAAACCTGCTTAACTGCCTCAACGATGATTTTTGCAAAGTGCTCTTCAGCAACGTTGATGCCTTTGCTAGCCAGCGATGTGATTGCCACATCCTTCAGGGTCTTATCATCATCTATGGAGATAGGAATGGCTATTTGATCCAAAATTTCTTGAGCTTTCTCGCTTGCCTTCTTGTAACCTTCAATTATAACTGTCGGATGCACGTTTTTGTCAAGCAAGCCTTCAGCCTTTGAAAGTAATTCTCCAGCCAAAATCACAGCGGTTGTTGTTCCGTCGCCAACCTCGTTGTCCTGAGCCTTGGCAACTTCAACAAGCATTTTAGCTGCTGGATGCTGAATGTCAAGCTCCTTCATGATGGTTGCGCCGTCGTTGGTTATGGCGACATCGCCCATACTGTTGACAAGCATCTTGTCCATGCCGCAGGGACCAAGCGTGCTTTTCACTGCTTCAGCCACTATCTTCGCAGCCATAATGTTGTTTTTCAGTGCTTCGCGACCTGTCGTTCGGCCTGTTCCTTCTCTCAATACTAGAACTGGAACTGTTCCTCCACCTGTAGACATAATTTCACCAAGTTTATGTTTTTGAATTACAAACGAAAGTCAACAATCAGATATTTAAATATAAATTTTTCTGAGCGAAAAAAGAAGTTAGTGTTTGCAATGCATGCTGTAGCACCGACAACGTCGCCTGCGGTGCAACGATAACCATGGATGACATTCTCGCCCTCATTCGCAGGGAAAGCTTATTGCGCCTTGATTATGTGGTAGCCTGATGCTTTGCGCAGCCTGTTCATGACGGCTAAGCCGAGCCCTTCAGAGGGGACACCCTCGGCTATTATCACTCCGACGTTTTCAGCGTCAACCTCCCGCAGCAGACGAAACAAGTTCTGAGCGACAACAGCCAAGTTAAAGCGGCTGCCCAAGGATTTAACCACATCCGCCTGATAGTTGGCTTGTGTTTCATCGGTGGCTAAGACGCCTACCTTCACGCCTCTAAGCCTGTAGGACAAGGCTAATTCTTTCACTTTAGCCACGACCGCTGGAACATCCCCCTCAACGAGGATCACTTCTGCCTTAGGCGCGTAGTGCTTATGCTTCATGCCAGGAGACCGAATCTTCTCCAGCGGCAACTCAGCCTCAGCCTGAACAAAGGGGTGAAGCCTCATGTCGCCGAAAACCTGCCTGAGCGCCTCGAAAGGTGTTCCGCCTGGCCGAAGAACCATGGGCGGGTCAACGCTCAAATCCACCACGGTAGATTCAACTCCGATGTTTGTGGAGCCGCCGTCCAAGATAACGTCGATTCTCCCGTTCAGGTCCTCGTAAACATGCTGGGCGGTTGTCGGGCTGGGTTTCCCTGCCAAGTTCGCGCTGGGGGCAGCGATGGGGCAGCCGCTTTGCCTTATCAGAGCTAAAGCCACCCTGTGCCGTGGCATTCGAATCGCAACCGTGTCCAAACCCGCAACCGTCACGCTGGGCACAAGGCTCGAACGCCTGAAAATCAGCGTCAACGGGCCAGGCCAAAACTGCTCCATCAGCAACTCAGCCTTTTTCGGCACAGCCTCAACCAGCCTGCAGACTTCGCTCGGCTCCGCGACGTGGACTATCGGGGGGTTGTCTAAGGGTCTTTTTTTGGCTTCGAAAAGCGCCGAAACAGCGTCAGGGTTAAGAGCATCCGCGCCTAGGCCATAGACCGTCTCGGTGGGGAAAGCCACTAAGCCGCCTTTTCGGATGAAACCAGCGGCAATTTCTATCTTTTCGGCGTCGGGGCTTTGCGGGTGAACCTTTAACATGAGTGTTTCTTTCATTCAGGGTTGCCTTTCTAGTTTGAGTACTACTGACGTTTCAACCTGTCGCTCTGGAATCCGCCAATACTCCCTTAACAGCCTGTTCTTCTCCGTGGTTGACACCAGCTCGAATCCGTTTTTCTCATAAAACTTCACTGCCCAGCCTGCAGCTTCCCAAGTTCCAACGTAAACCTGATGTGTCGCGGCTAAACCGAGCAAGTGCTTGAGCAGTTTTTGCCCTAGCCCCTTCCACTGCTGAGCGGTCAACACGTAGGCATGTCTGATCAACGTAACATCACTCATGCGTTGTATACCCATGACCGCAATTAACGTGTTGTTTTCTTTCCAACCGTAAAATTGAACGCCGCTTCGGATTTCTTCATCGAGCTCATCGGCGGGCATGTAAGGCTCCTTCCACATGTCGCTGGGGATTTTGCCTTTGTAAACGGCGGCGGCATCGTTAATCACGGTTAGGATTGCATGCGCGTCATCGCTTGCTAGTTGGCAAATCATCAAGTCTCACTGTTACTGGCAGCTTCCGATTCAGTCGTTCTCAGGTTGCTGTTGGCTCCTTTTGGCCTTCGCCCTTCAAGAGCTTGTCAAGGAGGTGCATGAAAAATCCCTGCGCCTGCATTTCACTCACTTTGTCAAGATAAACTGAAACGAGGGCTATTTTTCCTTTTTTGGAAGCCACGTGCTCAGCGAACATACGTGCTGTGATGACGTTTTTGTCCCCTAAGAGCACGGATGACGTGACGGTGCCAAGCATGTCCTTGGCTTTGGGAACAGCTATCGCCAAGGTTCCAAGCTTGTCTTCTTTTTCGCTCAGCATCACCATGCACGAGTTTTTAGATTCAACGTAAACCGCGAGGAAACGAGTGTCCTGCTGCTGGATCTCTTCCTTGGTTACTTTGGCGCGCTCCAATTTGTTTCTCTCCCTTTTTCAATGTTGGTTAATAACTATACTCCTTAAAAAACTTCACAAATAGCCCTGCAACATACGCTTGGGAGTAATCTGCTCTTCTGCTGATTCACCTGTTAAATGGGGGTTTTACAGCAAAGCATTAAGGATGGAACAAAAATATCAGTCTGCTGTAAGGTTTAGCCATGAGCAAAACTATGCAACAGGTTCGGAAATATTTTCTTCCAGCCTTGCTCATCGCGGTGCTCCTGGTGTCCGTTGGGGCGTACACGTCTTACTCAGTCGGGAATCAGCCTAAACTCAACCCGAACGTTTACGTCGGCATCGCCTTCGGCGGGAACACTACTCAAGAAGCCAAAGTCCTGATTGATAGGGTGAAAGGCTACACGAACCTCTTCATACTGGACGCTGGAAGGAACTCGCTCACAGAAAATGAAACAGCCGTGGAGGAAATCTGCAATTACGCTGTCGCTAACGGTTTAAGCGTCATCGTAAACGTCGGCGTCAGGGATCACCTTGATGCCAGCCGCTTCTGGTTCTGGCAACACTCGCTAAACGTGACTGAGCAGTGGAAGACAATGTGGGGCGACAAATTCCTGGGAATGTATTATAACGACGAGCCAGGCGGAATCCAGCTTGACGGAAACTGGACAACCTTGTTCAAAATGTGGAGCCAAAATCCCACAACGAGCAATTACAGTTTAGCTGGCAACAGCACACAGTATTTTGAGACGGCTACGGATCTGATTCAGATTTACAACAAGATGCTTGGCTTTATGGGTAACCAGACGAGCCCCCCAAACTATGATTTGGAGGCCAATTTCTTTGTCAACGACATCATTAAAGACGACCCTGGATTCAGCATGTTAAAAACTGCTAACGTCACAACGTTCACTTCTGACTACTGCCTCTACTGGTTTGACTACCTGGGAGGATACAACGTCTTGTTTACCGAGCTCGGCTGGAACTGCAGCGTGGCGGAGCAGATCGCCCTCGTGAAGGGAGCGGCGAGGCTGCAGGACAAGGAGTGGGGTGCCATGATCACTTGGAAGTACTACGAGGCGCCTTACCTTGACAGCGGAACCCAAATCTACAGTCAGATGCTGACCTCGTACGAGGCAGGGGCAAAGTACATCGCGGTTTTCGACTACCCATACAACGGAACAAACCCCTACGGCGCGTTGACTTCCACCCAGTTTGCTGCCATCCAGAACTTCTGGAACGACATCCACCAGAAACAGTTTCCCAACTTGAGCGGCAAAGGTGCCGTGTTAGTTCTGCCTCAGAACTACGGTTGGGGCATGCGGAACCCAAACGACACGATCTGGGGTTTCTGGCCGCCAGACGGCAAAACCGTGCAGGTAGCCACAGCCATGAGCATACTCCTATCGCGTTATGGTGTCAGCCTCGACATAGTTTACTATGACCCGCAGTTCCCAGTCGCCAACATGGGCTACCAGCGCGTCTACTACTGGAACCAAACCGACATTTAGCGAGCCCATCTACGCGTTTGAGCCTGTTGGAAATACTTAATTAAGAGCTTCTCTTATTGCTGGGTACGGAAGGATAAAATTTGAGTGATGAACTTTCAAGGTTACCGCCTAACGTGCAAGAAAGGCTTCTTAGACTGCAACAGCTGCAGCAAACCTTGCAGTCGATTTTAGCTCAGAAGCAGCAGGTTGACATGGAAAAATCCGAGGTTGAACAAACCATTGCTGAACTGCAAAAAACGGCTGACACCGCCGTCATTTACAAGGCAGTCGGTTCACTGCTGGTTAAAGCTGAAAAGCCGAAGGTGACCGAGGAGCTTGTTGAACGCAAAGAACTGCTGGAAACGAGGAGCACCGTTCTGAACAGGCAAGAAGAGCGCATGCGCGGCCAAATAAAAGAGTCGCAGACGAAACTCCAAGAAGACCTAAACCCAGTTTCTCAGGCGCCCTCGTCTTAGGTGAACGCCCGTTGGTAGAGCTGGGGATACCAGAGCTATCCACCGAGCAAATCGAGACTTTATGCGCGACGGCTGAGAACGCAGCCAGAAAACACGTTCTCTCCAAGGTTTCTTCAAGAATGGTCGAGAGACTAGACATCAGCGTGGAAGCCGAGGGCGTAAAGCCTGTCAACGTTTCCGTAGAGATAAATGTCATCTTAACGCCTGAAGCCAAAGGCGTGGACGCGCAGGCGCTGGTCAACGAAGCGACAGAAGAAGCGCATAAAGCAGTTGAAAACTACCTGAGAAAACTAAAATGAACGACTTCCAAAAATTTTTGCAAATACTAAAAGAAAGCAAGGCGTCTTTTGTTCTTTTGCTGTGCCACCGCAGCGCCGACGCTGACGCGATCTGCTCAGCCTACGCTTTACAGGGCTTGCTTAAACGGTTTTTGCCCGACGCCGTGTTTGAGGTCGGTTGTCCACAGGGCGTCAACAAGCCGTCCAAGCTGCTTTTGGAGCATATGCCGATAACGGTTAACTTGAAGCCGAACATCGAGTCGGCTGACGTGATTGTCTTTCTGGATTTAAACACGATTGACCAGCTTGACCAAGTGGCTGAAACCATAAAAAAATCTCCAGCCCCCAAAATAATCGTTGACCATCATTCGCCAAGCGCTGAAACAACAAGAATCTGCAATCTATGCATCATCGACGAGAAAGCAGGTGCCAACTGCGAAATAGTCTACAGGCTTTTCAGGCAGGCAAAAACCAAGCCTGACTTCAACGAAGCTAAGGCGCTGTTCGTGGGCATATCTTTTGACACCCGCCATTTCGCCTTGGCAAGCGCGTCAACGTTCGCAATCGTCGCTAAACTGGTCAGCCAAGGGATTGACGTGCAGGCGACGCTTCAAGAGTTTGCGTTGCCCATCGACTCTTCTGAACGTTTAGCGAAGCTGAAGGCTTGCAAAAGAGCCAAAATCTTGAGGATCAACGGCTGGATAATCGCGCTTTCCCACGTTAGCGCTTACCAAGCTCCAGCAGCAAAATCCCTAGTTGACCTTGGCGCGCACGCTGCGGCTGTTGCAGGAGAGAAAAACGGGAAAATAGAGGTTAGCCTGCGCTGCACACGACAATTCACCGAGGAGACAGGCGTCAACTTGGGAAAGGACATTGCAGCGCCACTGGGCGAGTTCCTGCAGGGAGTCGGCGGAGGACACGCCATGGCGGCGGGAGTAAGCGGCACAGGCGAAATAGAACCAACACTGAAAAAGTGCCTTGACCTTTTGAGGAAAAAACTGTCAAGTCGTCAAGTGGTTTCATAAGCCCCAATGCAAAGCGCTCCAGTTCGCGCTTGCTTCATTCGGATAACCCGCTGTCGTAAAAATAGAAAAAAGTTGAATGTTCCAGTTACTTTTTCAGGTTGTAAAGCAGCCAGCCGACTACGAATATGATCAAAATTATGGGTAGAAAAAGTCTTACTTCTGGGCGAGCCCATTTCTTTGGCAAACTTTTAGTTGATTGAACAGGTTGAAGCATTTTATTCGCCACCAGAAAGAATCGCATTGAATCCTATTAAGAATATGCAAATAATATATAGAGACGCCAGTAAACTATATAGTCCTTATAAAGAGCCCCGTGCCCAGAATCACACTTCAGCAGATTTCTCAGCAGTTTTCAAATGTGAAAATATTTAAGAGAAAAATCATGTTGGATACCGTTTATTCACAGAAGCTTGGAAATATCAAAATCGGGTAGCTACGCTTAAATGAGCAAAGTCTCACGCTTAAGGGTGCAGGCACAAAAACATGGCGATAATTGAAACCAAAAACCTCACTTACACATACCCGGGAGCCGCTAAGCCGTCAATCGTTGATGTCTCCATCAAAGTGGAGAAGGGCGAGTTCGTGCTGATCACGGGTCCAAGCGGCTGCGGGAAAACGACTTTGTGCCGATGCTTCAACGGGCTTATTCCACACTTCTACCAAGGCGACCTCAAGGGCGAAATCACGGTTGCAGGCGAAGACGTGCTCAAACACCATACTTACGAGATGGCGAAGCACGTGGGCTTAGTCTTCCAGAACCCTGAAAACCAGCTGTTCGCCCTCTCCGTCGAGAAGGACGTGGCTTTCGGGCTTGAAAACTTCGGAGTCCCCCGCGAAGAAATAAGAAGAAAAGTTGATTGGGCGCTAAACCAGACAGGCATATACGACCTGCGCGAACGGTCACCCCATGAAATCTCAGGCGGGCAGCAGCAGCGCGTGGCAATCGCAGCCGTGTTAGCGATGGAGCCTGAAATCATCGTGCTGGATGAGCCGACGTCGTTTCTTGACCCGTTGAGCGCCCAGAAAATTTTTGATGTTATCTACGATTTGAACAGGAAGCAAGGAATAACCGTTATTCTCGTCGAGCACAGGCTGGATTTGACGGCTAAGTACACGGACCATCTTGTCGTGATGGATGAGGGAAAAGTGCGTTTTGAGGGGAACCCACGAGAAATCCTCACCACGGAGGAGACGCGTCTAATAGGCGTGGGAATTCCCAAGGCGACGCTGCTTTATCAGATGCTCAAACGGGACGGCTTAGCCGTCGGCGACAATACGCCCCTGAGCTCCGAGGAGCTGGCTGACCAACTGCTGGAGGCGCTTGGAGCCAGATGATCGAGGCAAAGGACGTCCACTTCAGCTACCCAAGCAAGGTGGAAGCCCTCAAAGGCGTCTCACTTACCGTGAAAGACGGCGAGTTCCTCGCGATCATGGGGCAGAACGGCGCTGGAAAATCAACCTTCGTCAAGCACTTCAACGGGCTCCTGAAACCCTCATCGGGAACCGTACTCGTGGACGGTGTGGAAACGACCAAAACAAGCGTTGCGACGCTCGCCAGAAACGTGGGTTTCGTCTTCCAGAACCCTGACCACCAGCTTTTCAGCGAGACGGTTGAGGATGAAATCGCTTTTGGCCTGAAAAATTTCGGGTTCCAACCTGACGTTGTCGAGAAGAGGGTGACGTGGGCTCTGGAGCTCCTGTCGCTCAGCCAGTACAGGAAAACTTCGCCTTTCCTCCTAAGCGGGGGCGAGCGGAAACGCGTCGCGTTGGCTTCCGTCCTTGCATGGGACCCCAAAATGCTGATTCTGGATGAGCCCACAATCGGGCAGGACCATGAGCAGAAGGAGAAGCTGAACCAGTTCATCCAGCAGATGCAGGCGCAGGGCAAAACCGTCGTCATCGTCACGCACGACGTGGAGTTCGTGGCTGAATGCAACCCCAGAGTCGTGTTGATGAAGGAGGGAAAAATCGTCGCCGAAGGCGAAGGAAAAGAAATCCTTACAAACCCTCAAGTCTTAGCAGAATCATCCATTGTTCTGCCGCAGATAGCACAGGTCTTCACGAAACTGTCGCCTTTGGGCTTCCCGAAAGACGTCATTGACATTTACGAGGCAGAAAAAATCATCCTAAACGCCAAGGAGAGCAAGAGGCAGCCATGAGCGTTTTCGACGGGTTAAAGTTCCGTAAGGTTTACTCTCCTATCCACAATTTGGACCCGAGGATAAAATTCGTCTACGTCCTGTCCATCTTCGCCGTCGCCATCGTCTTTGCTCAGATCATTCCCCTGCTTTTCCTGTTTGTTCTACAGGTTCCCTTCGTGCTGCTTGCGCGTGTGCAGAGGCAGTGGCTTCGCTCCTTGCGCGGGGCGGCTTTTCTGGCGGCGGTCATCTTCATAGTTAACGTCGGGACATCCTACTTTTATTCGGGCTACAGGGTGACGCCTTCCGCAGTGGAGAGCGCCGTTTCGTTAACTCTTCGTTTCGTCGTGCTTATCGAGTCATTCAGCGTCTTCTTCCTGACCACCTCGCCTGACCACTTGGGCTTGGCGTTGG
The DNA here is from genome assembly GCA_963768345.1 of Candidatus Bathyarchaeota archaeon. Classification (GTDB taxonomy): domain Archaea; phylum Thermoproteota; class Bathyarchaeia; order Bathyarchaeales; family Bathycorpusculaceae; genus Bathycorpusculum. The sequence goes on from CAVYHL010000006.1 coordinate 369,298, forward strand.
AGGAGTCCCGAGTACCCTACGAGTTCGCCTTCGCCTTCACCACTGCCGTGCGCTTCGTCCCCGTCCTCGCCGAGGAAGCCCAGACGATAATGGATGCGCAGAAAGCGAGGGGGCTGGAGCTGGAGAAGGGCGGCTTGATGAAGCGAATAAGGAACTACGTACCCGTGCTCATCCCGCTGATCGTCAGCGCCATCCGAAGAAGCCTTGAGTTGGCGGAGGCGATGGAGAGCCGAGCGTGGGGAGCCACCAAGAAACGCACCAACCTCTACTCGCTGAAACTGCACAGGGGAGACTACGCCCTGCTGGCACTCACCGTCGGAATCCTCGTAGCAGCCGTCTACGTCCGCCTGTACGTGCCCATCCCAACCATAGTCCACCTGCTCTAACTCGGAGCTGGAAGCTGGCATGCTGGGTTTGCAAGCGTTTTTCTAGTTCTTGCATGAGGCTACCTCTTGATTTTGCGGTGAAAAAAACTGTATCATCAACAACAACATCAACAACAATGTCGTACCGTTAGCGATTCCCGCCCAGATACCTTTTTTTACGGTTTAATGCTTGTTTAAGTAGAAAACGTCAATGACCCGCAACAAGAGCAAAGAAGGGGTTTGATGGCTGAGCGAACTCGTTTTGGACCCGCAGGCGTGCCGCCGATGTTCAGGCTTATGAGAGCAGACTTGCCCGATGTTCCGCGGCTGCTGCGCGAGGAGGGCTTGGATGCCTTTGAGTACGAGGCTGTAAGGTGGGGTCAAAAACCGCAGATAACGCAGGAGCACGCCGAAAAATTGGGCGCCGCAGCGAAGGAAAACGATGTGCGGGTCAGCCTTCACGGCTCTTACTACATCAACCTATCGGGCAAACGCGACATCGTAGAGGCAAGCAAAAGGCGGCTGATCGCGTCAGCAACCGCAGCCGACTGGATGGGCGCCTACGTCATGGTGTTCCACACGGGCTTCTACGGGCGCTTCGAAAAGGATTTCGCCTTCAAAACCTGCTTGGACGCGCTAAGAGAGGTCAGCGCTGAAATTCGCAGGCTTGGTCTTCGGGTGAAGCTTGGTCCAGAAACCATGGGCAGAAAATTTCAGGTGGGCAGTTTAGACGAGATCTTGACGCTTTGCCAAGAGGTCGAAGGCACGCAGCTCGTCGTTGACTGGGCGCACCTGCACGCTCTCCGTCAGGGAAGCCTGAGGAAAACCGAGGATTTCAGGGCAATCGCCGAAAAGGTTGAGCAGACGCTCGGCACCGAGGCGATGCGGAGCATGCACTGCCACTTCTCCAAGATCGAGTTCACAGCGCAGGGCGAAAAACGGCATCACACGCTTGACGAGGAAATGTACGGACCAGATTTCCGCATGCTAGCCGAAGTCATCGCCGACTTCCAAATGCACCCCACGATGATATGCGAATCGCCCATTCTGGATGTTGACGCCAGAAAAATGAAGGAAACACTCCAACAAGTCCTAAAAAGTAGGCAATCAAAAGCTTGAACAGAAGAAATTTTACTTCTTCTGCTTAGCTAGTAAGCGTTCGGCTAGTTGCAGTTCCTGCACCGTGTTGATGTTGACCGCTAGCTCATCGAGGTCCAGCAGGTAGATGTCCTGGTCGAGCCATTCATCCCCATACCGCCTGCGTCCGTCAATAACGTTGATGCCCACGGGAACCACGTCCTTGTCGTCCATCTTGAACGAGTACTCCACGCTCATGCCCAGCTTAACCTTCGTTCTCAGCGCGACGGCGACGGTCAACGCTGGTTTACCGCAGCGTTCATAACGCTCAACAATGGCGTCCAGCACTTCACCCGTGACCAGCGGCAGATCCGCCGCGATGGCGAGGAAAACGCCGAGTTTCAGCGTTTGGCTCGCGTAACCCATGTCGGAAACGTAGTCTTTCCCGGGCGTCTCAAGGACTTTGACGGGTAATTGGCTCATGAGCTTGGCGGTTTTAGGCGTGCTGGCGCTCGTGGCTACGATGATATCGTCGATTTTCTTGGCTTTCTGCAACGCCTCAATCACGTACTCGATGACGGGTTTGCCGCAGACTTTTATGAGGGTTTTTTCTTCGGCGACCCGCATGCGGGTTCCTTTCCCGCCAGCCATCACAAGCGCGGTTACGCCCAAGCAGCCACCGCCAACAAAACGACGACACAGACCATTCGGGTTATCTCGTTAGTGGCTCCGAACACGTCGCCCGTGACCCCGTGAAAATGCCTGTGAGCAACCGCAACCATCACCAAGCTGGTAACCACCGCCACTAAGACAACCATCGCGCCCGCCCAACCCAGCAGAGGAAAAGCAACCGCGAAGGAAAGCACCAGCGCGGCAAGGAGACGTAAGTTGCCTTTGCCGCCGCTCATGGCTTCCAGAAAAGGCGAGTTCATTCCTTGATGGACAGCTTTGCCAGCCCAAGCCATAACAACCATCGCAAGCTTTGCCGAGGCTTCGACAGCTACGATGCCGCCGACTATCAGCGGGATTTTGAACAGTCCATTGCCGACGACTTGCCCGATGGCTAAAGCCGTAATCAACATGGTCATAATTCCCATAGATAAGCCGCCTGCGCCTGTCAGCTGGTCATGCATAACCTCGATTTTATGTTCGGGTGTGCCGTGAGCCATGACGCCGTCGCCGAAATCCAGCAAGCCGTCAGTGTGGTGAAGCCCAGTTATGAGCAGCAGCACCGCCAAAACCAATGCTCCGACGACTATGCCTGGCACAAATTGGTCAGCTACCCAGCCGAACACTCCAGCTATTAAACCGATGAATGCGCCGATCAGCGGGAAAGCCCACATGCCTTTGGCGCAGTCAGTAAGCATGTCTTTGTCCATGGCTACGGGAAAGATTGTGAGGAAAGACAGCAGGTTCTTGAGCTCTTTGAGGACCATCTCACTTCAAACCCATAAGCAAAGCATAATTGCGCTCTATCTCTTTAAGCAATAGGTCAGCCGTCACAGCGCCGCCAAGCTTCGCCATCGCAGCAATCGAAGCGCCGCCTGCTCCGACCCCTTCCTTCACAAGACCAGTCTCATAAATCTGCAAGCCCGGAAAACGTGAACCTCCAAAGTTCAAGTTGGCCGCCAAAATCGGCACGTCGCAGAACTGCTTCACTATGCCTTTGAGGTCAGATGACTTGTCCTTTACCACCCACCTCGTCGTGCCCACAGCCACGTTGCAGAGAACATCAGGCTCCAAAGCGTTCACCACGGCTAAGACGGCGCTCATCTGGGTTCCGCCAGCCATCAACACTGGCACCTCCGACGCGGCGCCAATGACCAATCCTGAGAAGGCAGCCATCATCGGGTCGCCTACGCAGGAAATGGCTCGAACAGGGTCCTTCGCCAAGCTGCCGACGCTTACGCTCGCCGCCGCCAATCCCTCCCTGACAGCCTGAACCTTCAAACCATGCGGGTTCTGAGGCAGCGTGCTGCTTACCTTCCCCTCTGCCTTCACGCCTAACGCTGACAGCACGCCCAGCGCGGTTGTTGTCCCGCCTGGAATACTCTCGCCGATCACAAGGTAATCAGCCGTGTTAGCCAACTGTGCGCCCGCAATCTTGGCGCGTTCAATAACTTCCGCAACGTTGTCAACTGCGTTGCCAGTTCGAATGTCTCTGCCTGGGCTGCCGCCTAAATCCAAGAAGGGAATCAGCGGTTTCACCCGCACGCCGCCGTTGGCGATGAGCACGGGAATGTCTGCCAATTGCAGAGCCGACCTTGTGATTAACCCAGGCGTCGGGATGCCGTCGGGAGTGATGGGGACACCAGCGATTGACTTGCACTTACCCAGCAGAAGCAGTTCAGCGTCGGCTGGCGGAGTGTAATCGGTGAACTCAGGGTTTGCTCCAGCCGCCGATATCCCTGGAATTTTGCCCGTTTCCGTGGTGCCGATGGTGCAGATAAAAAGTGGGTTTTTCCCCGCGATTTCGTCAATGAAAGCTTTCGCTTTCAGCTCGTTGTGAGCGATTATAACGTCAAGTTCTTGGTCCATTCTATGGTTTTACCTTGCCTTTCGGCTTGACTTCGAACCGTTTGATTTCGAGGTATCCGAAGCCGCCGTCTATCTTGTGCTTTTGCGTTTCTAGAATTTCAATCTTTTTCTTAAACGTCGGCCCATCAGTCACGACAGTATGGTACTCGCCGCCCTCGCCGCAAGCGTCCACATTTCCGAGCTTGAGGATGTCATCATAGAATTTCCTGTCCAGCACCCGTCCAAGCCACTCCACGCCCAGCTTCTCAAGGTTCGTGCGAACCACGGTTGCCTTATAACCCGTTTTCAGGTAGTCAAGGTAAATCTGTTTTGTGTCTCCCATCCACAGCGGCTTTATCGGCTTCAAGCCAACTTCCTTGAGCACCCTGCCCAGCCAGCCTTGCTCGTGCCCTGCCACCTCGTAGATGTCGCCCGTGACCAAGCCCTCGACGCCTTCCGCCTTGAACCGTCGCAGCGCCCCTTTGAAGTCGTCCTCGTAGGTTTGAGGCGTGGCTTGCTGCTTGACAAGTGGAATGCCGATGGCGTCCGACTGCGCGTCTAGGATGCTGACGGGTATCATGTGGAAGTTTGATTTCTCCTTGCTCATCATCATCGTTAAAATGTTGACTACCTCGTAGCCCTGCTTGGCTGCCAAGTAGTATGCGTAGCAGCTGTCTTTGCCGCCGCTCCATGCAGTAACAACTTTCATTTTGTTTTTTCCTCCATTAAGTGTCTTCACCCTCAACCATCAGCGTTTCTTCAGGTCCAAGGTGAACATGACTTGCCAATAGTACGGGCTTGTTAAAAACGGAAACAGGCGAACAGTAAAACACAGTTTTTGCATTCAAACATCCAGATAATTTGCCTGATAATAGAAGACTGACGGAAACAAACGGGCTTTTCTCGATGTCCAGCAAATTATCACCGCAAATTTGGTTGGTTTATCCAACCCACTTCATATAAGCGTTACGGTATTCAGACAAAGAAAGGTGAACAATGTTGAACAAAACCAAGAAGGAACTTCAAGAAGAGGTTGAATTACTGAGTACGATGCTTGAAAGTCTTGTTGACATCTTGGTTGAAAAAGGAGTGCTTACTCAAAAAGAGTGGGAAAGACGGATAAAGGAGCAAGTGACGGTTTAAGCCTTACTGCCTTAAGCTCTGGCCATAAGTGCTCTATTGATTGACCCAAGTTCTTTTTTCTTTTCTATCATTATATCTCGGAGGTTTTTATATCCAAAATAATGAGGACCTTTTTTCTCAATAACTTCAAAATCCACAAGTTGTTCGAGATTTCGCTTTAACTTTTCCTCATTAATTGTGCGATGGTAGTAATTCTTGAAATCTTGACGTATTGACCCAACGCTACGATAAATTTGTTCTTCAGTCTCGATTTCAGGTAGATAAATGCAATTATCGACTCGAATTATAGGTTCAAATATTCTTACACCAAAAATATCTCGTAATGTCGAATAGCGTTCTTTTAGAACAGTTGAAACTAACAAATCTCTGAAATAATGTTTATCTCCTTTTGCTTTATTCCTAGCAGTAACTGCCAAGTTGCCTTCTGAATAAACATCTTCTTGCTTATGCACTATTTTTAATCCTTCAAGCATCCCTAAATATAATCGCGTCTTTCGTCGTCTTTCTTGACTACGTCCATAATCAATTTCAAACTCTTTTACAACTTCATATTCCCAAAGCTGAGAGATTATTTCATCTATTGGGTCAAGGAAGTGATTCCATCTCAAACCTTTAACAAGCTTGTCAGATGTTGCGTAAACAACTATTTCTTCTGCTCGCCTTTTCCATAGTTCAAAGAAAGACTGTATGTTTTTTATACATTCATCCCTTGAGGTTGTGCGTTCTTTGATTATTTTCCCATTTTTGTCCGAGATTATAACGCCTAAACTGTCAATTTCAAAAACGTGCATCGTCTTGGTTTCTGGTGGCTTCTCATTCTTAATAACCAAGGGATAATCAGAGTGTAAATTTGAGATATACAAATCTTCTTGTTCATCATGTATGGGAGGGTCTACCAAAATTAAGTGTCCATAGTTCAAAGAAGCATAGAACGCTATAGCTCGTTCTGCGTCACTCATTTTGCAACCCCTCCTTGTTCGAGGAATCCTTGTATATAAGTCTGGTTCTTGCCTAATAAGATTTGCACCCATTTCTTCTCCCATTCCCAACGCCTAGTGAACGTACCCACATCAAGGCTTTGAATAGCTGTTTTTTCGGTATCTTCCTCAGGATCATCAAAATAGACCATGTGATTTGGAGAATCGTACTCTATAACGACGACGGCATGTACTATTTTATAGTGTCTTTTTTCAAGTGCGAGTTTCTCTTTTGGATTTAAGTATACGATTACTGGAAGACGCTTTTCGTTCAACTCCTTGTCAATATCTGTAAACTTTGAACCTTCACGATAAAGAAAGCTCACAGTTGGTCTAGCTCTAAGCAGGTGCTCGTTCATATATTCTACAGCTCTGGGCGGTGTTCCATCCACATCGCTTGTTTTTGTTATCTTAGCAATCTTTCTGATAGAAAAAACGTTCAATCCTCTTACTTGGTGTGTCTTGCAAACACAATCCAAACACATCTTTACAGATGTTGGAAGACAATACATTTTTCTGGGTTGGTGATGATGTTTTACTTCGAGTCTGACCAGAGACAATCCCAACTGATACGAGCTAAAACAGAAAGATAGTACTTCGCTTTGGCTATATAAAACCATGCAAGAATCAACCATAAAGGACAACAATTCGGTCATAACAAATCACTTAACAGTATCCAGTATTCAGCACCAACGTCCCTTGAAAGCAGATTTTTCACATTTCCGCTTGGATTTGCCCTGCAACGAGCGGTTGCCCACGGTTTACCATAAGGTTATAATAGGTTGTTGATTGAGTGAAGCTTACGCGGTAGGCTTCCATGGTTCAAACAAGGCTTTGCATCGTCACGCACACTTTTCTGCCCCATATCGGCGGGATAGAAAAGGTTGTTTATGAACAGAGCAAGCGGCTGATGCAGAGAAACTTCGTGCCGACCGTGGTGACAAACCGCATTGACACTCCGAAAAGCTACGTGGTTGATGGTATAAGTGTCGAGTGTTATGAATCTTTGAACACGGGCTTCCGACTGGGCATTCCCTACTCGATTCCGACGCCCACCAGCCTTCGAACCTTCCTAAAAGCGGTAAAAGCAAGCGACATAGTTCACGCTCACGGTCACCCCTATATCACGTCGCTTATCGCCGCCAAGCTTGCGAAGAGGTACAATAAGCCGTTCGTCCTCACGCAGCATAACACGTTCATCCAGTACGACAGCATATTCGACGAAGTTGAGCGGCTTAACGACTTGGCAATCGGGAAGGAGACACTCAAAGAGGCAGACAGAATAATCACCGTGAGCAACGCAACCAAAAATTACGTGCTCAGCTTGGGCGCAAAACCTGAAAAAATCAGGGTTCTGCATAACGGCGTTGACCTTGTTCATTTTAAGCCTCTGCCTAAAAAGCGTTCGGAAATGAGAAGACGGCTTGGAATCCCGCAGAACGCAACAGTTGCCTTGACCGTCAGGCGGCTTGTGTACAAGAACGGCGTCGACACGCTTATCGAATGCGCGAACATCGCGGTCAAGAAGAACCCGAACGTTGTCTTCCTCGTGGTCGGAAAAGGACCAGACCAGAACAGAGTCCAAGCGAGAATAAGGCAGCTGGGGATAGAAAACAATTTCAGGCTTGCAGGCTTCGTCAGCGACGCGGATTTGCCCCTCTACTACAACGCCGCAGACTTCTTCGTGCTGCCGTCAAAATCGGGGGAAGGCTTGCCTCTGGTGGCGCTTGAAGCCATGGCTTGCGGCTTGCCAGTGATAGCCACTAGAGTTGGCGGAATCAGCGAGATTTTAATAGAGGATTACGGAAAAATAGTATCGCCCAACCAGCCCGAACTGATGGCTAAAGCAGTCTTGGAGTATTCACGCGCCGACTTGACCTCTGGCAGATCAGAACTCCGCGCGTTGGTTGAGGAAAAGTACAGCTGGGACAGAAACGTTGAAACGCTCGTCGGGATATACGAAGAGCTTATTTAACCATGATGCGGAAACAATATAGCTTCACAAATGGGAGTCAGCCATGACATCAAAAGTTGATCTGATTTCGGTTGTCATTCCGACACTTAACGAAGCGGGAAACATCCTCGAGGCAGTCACAACCATCGAGAAAGAACTGGCTTACCCGAAGGAGATAATCGTCGTGGACGGCAACTCTACCGACGGGACGATAGAGATTGTCAAGGACATGAGTTTCTGCAAGCTAATCATCGAGCCCAGACGCGGCTACGGCATCGCCCTCAGGACAGGCATGAAGCAAGCGAAGGGCAACATCATCGTCATGGTTGACGGCGACGGCACATACGAGGTCAGACACATCAACCGCCTAGTTGAAAGGATGATTGAGAAAGATGCCGACATGGTTTTAGCCACCCGCATGTACGACCCCAACAAAGCCATGGGCTTACTGAACTTCATCGGGAACAAAGTCATCACTTTCGTCTACGACTTTTTCTACAGCCAATTCCTCAGCGATACCCAGTCAGGGTTCCGAGCAATATCCCATGAAGCCATCGACAACGTTCCCCTGAAAGAGGGGGACATGGCGTTTGCAACCGAAATGCTGGTGCAGTTCGCCAAGGTGGGGTACAACATGGTTGAAATACCCACGACTTACAAGGCGCGCAAGTACGGGAAAACAAAGCTTAAACCCTTCAAGTCGGGTATTGAAATATTCAGCACCATATTCAAGGGATTTCTGGATGCAGATACACTTAGAACGTGTCAAAAGCATTGGAAAGCGAATCGGCTTAAACGATGATAAGGGCTTCGTCGTCGCCATCGTTCTTGCCTTGGTGATCATTGCGGCGATGCTCGTCACCTACTACGCGTTTTTTAGGCCAGCACCCGCGGGGTACAGCACAATTTACCTGCTTGACGCACAGAACAAGGCTGTTGATTACCCGCAGGTTTTGGTTGCCAACCAGAACAGCACGTTCACTGTGCCGTTTACCGTTGTCAACAATATGGGTTGGACAACGCAGTATGAGGTACTAGTAAAAGTCACCAACGACTTCACCACAGTCCCAGTTAACACGCTGCCAGTCGCAAATTACACGATGACTCTTAGAAACGGCCAGACCTGGCATGAAACAGCCACCATAACGGAGAATCAGCCTGGAAGTTACTGGGTGGTCTTCGAGCTCTGGCAGTACAACACCAACCCGAACGTGAATGCTTACCAGTTTAATCAATACGCCAACTACTGCGTCCTGCCAATCCAGGTGGTAAGTTAAGCCTTCTTGTGCCTTTCAGCGTACTCCTTTTCGATCGCGACTCTGTGGATGTTGTTGTAGGCGCAGAATGGTATGATTTTCTTGTCGGGCGTGATGTAGTGGACAACGCAGCGGCGAACACGGTTAACGTCAAAGTTGTATGAATCCATGAACGCCATGCAGCCCAGCAGGAAGATGTGCCTGCGGATTTTTCCCAGCGATTGGTAAGAAGGCGAAAGGTGCATTCTCATGATGGAGTTTGTTAGTGTTAGCATGCCAACTTTCCTTGTGACCAGAAGCATGTTCATTGAAAGCATTGATGCCATGAATAGTGATGAGAGCAGAGAGAATTTTCCTTTTGATTCAGCGTTCTCTGCGGTGTTTCGAATTTGGTTGAAGAACCTTTCAAAGTTGACGAAGCGGTTGATTGGGTACATTTTGCCGTCTTTTGAAACGTAGATCCAGTTTACGATTCCGCATTGTGGACTGCAAGAGAACAGCGGCCAAGGCTTCCGCATGAATCTACGCATTATTTTGATCGGAGAAGTCATCACCGACATGGGAAACAGGTCAGTGGTTTTTATTTCGCCGTAAGTTTGTTTTTCAACATCCTCTGCAAAAGACCATTCGCGGAAGTTCTCGCGAAACGGGTTCTCAGTAGCTCTGCCCGTGAAGGCGATAGGCTGGAAGATTAAGCCGCGGATGATATCAGTGTTCTTGGCTGCGAACCGTATCATGTCGCCGACTTCTTTGTCATTCAGGCTTTTCATTAAAGTGTTGACCAGGATGATTTCCATGTCGTATTTTCGGCAGACATCAATTGCCTTGAGCTTCATGTCTACGAGTTCTTGTCCCCTAATCTTCCTGTTGAAATCTTCATGGAAACTGTCAAACGACAGGTAAACGATGTTCAAGCCGTTATCTTTAAGCTTCTTTGCCAGCCCCGGCGTGTCAACCAAATGCGTCCCGTTGGTTGCCAAAATAGTCATGAACTTTAACCTGTGTGCAACGCCGATTATTTCAGGCATGTCTTCCCGCTCCAAAGGTTCGCCGCCTGAAAAGAGAATTGCCGGGGGCTTAGGGTTCGCTTTGCTTACGAACTCCAGTATTTCTATGAGGGCTTCTTTGGTTGGCTCATAATCGACTTCTTGCTGTGGAAAAGTTGAGAAGCAGACTGCACACTTAAAGTTGCACCGCTTCGTCACGTCGATTACGCCGATGACCGTGCCTGAAGCGTGGTTAGTGCAGGTTTCGCAGACGTAGGGGCAGCCCTCAGGGTTTTTCGGAGCGTTCAAGTCGCCCAGATACTGGAACTGGTCGTAGGCTTGCATGTGCTCGAAGACGGGTGGGCTCTGCCAGTGGGTGGCTTCGAAGGAGCCGTGTTCGGGGCACTGCTTGGTGATTTTTATTTTGCCGTTAACTTCGGCTAGTTGAGCGTCTATTTTCTTCTGGCATTCTGGACAGATGCTTTTGGTTTTGCTCAAAGTAGCCCTCCCATGTTGGATAGCACCTGAATTATTAACGCTAACGGTAGCAGAATCATGGACATGGTGACGATTCGCTCGTATTTACGCACGTTCAGGAGTGTTGACTCGGAAGTTGCAAGGCGGATTGAAGAGTAAATCAAGAGTACGCTCCAAACGAGGATTGCAGGCAAGTAGTAAACGCTAAAATTGCCTATGAAAAACGGCAGAGGCGCAAGCAGCCCAGTTAACAGGAAAAACCCCGCCGCCACCTTCGCCGAGTTGCCTACGCCGATTTTCTGGGGAAGTGTCGGGTACCCCGTTTTTGAGTCGCCCTCAAGGCTCAGGACGTCGCGTAGCACGTTGCCGCCTATCGTGCCGAGAGCGATTGGGTAAAGGCTGAGGGAGATAATATTCACGGTCGGCGGGCTTGAGATTGTGGCTTGACCATACAGGAAAGCTGTTCCCGTCAAAATCCCGACCAGCACGTTGGCTGCAAAGCCTGATTTGCGCTTCACAAGCATCGAGTAAACCAGCAGCAACGCGGAGTCGGCGGCGATTATGGCGAAGCTTAACCAGTTAATCAGGAAAGCCATGACTAAACCCGCCGCGAAAAGCACGCTTGAAACCGCCACGACCTGCCGCAGGGAGAGGACGCCTGAGGGTATGGGGCGTTTCGGCTTGATTAGTGCGTCGCTTTCCCTGTCGAAGTAATCGTTTATCGCGAACCCCGCGGACGTGATGAACGCCATCGAAAAGAAAATCAGCAGAACCGTCTGCACGCTCAGGCTTAGGGGGTGCTTTGAGATGGCGAAGGCAGTTAGGACGGATAAGCCGCCAGTCATCAGCCAGTAGGGAAGCCGCAGAAGAGCGATTAATCCTCTGGCTGGCGCTGGAGCCGTCATTAAAGTTTCCTGTCAGCGATGACTTCTTTGATGCTGTCTTCAAGGCTTACCTTGGGGTTCCAGTTTAACTCTTTCTTGGCTTTCGTGTTGTCAAACCAGATGGTGGTAACGTCTCCCTGCCAAGATTGCCCAGTAGTAGTTATGAAAGTTTTATTTTGAAGGTTCAAGATTTTCAGAATCATTTTGGCAAGGTCTATGATTTTTACGGTGTTTCCATAGCCTATGTTAAAGACTCCGCCGTTAGTAGACTCGTCGCCGCCGACAGTAACTAAAGCATCAACTACATCTGAAACATGCACGAAATCACGTGATTGTTCCCCAGTGCCGATTATTTCCAATCTACCTGGGTTTTTAGCGATTTTATCAAGGAAGTCATGGATGACGCCGTGGCATCTTAGCCCGTAGACGTTTGCAAACCTCATGATGGTAACATCTAAGCCGTACTGCGATTGGTACATGTTGCAGTATTCTTCTCCAACTACTTTGGATAAGCCGTAGCATGAGATGGGATGAAAACCATAAGTCTCAGGGGTTGGAAACACCGTTGGGTTCCCATAGACCGCCGCGCTGGAGGCGAAAACAAGCTTCGCATCGTCCTTGCGTGCCTTCTCAAGAACATGCAGAGTTCCTTTGGCGTTGGTTTCAAAATCGATAAGCGGGTTCTCCATTGAGTAGGGCACAACAACTTGGGCGGCTAAATGGTAAATCACGTCGGCTTTCTCGATTGAAAACAGCTTTTTCAGGTCAAGAATGTTGCCTTTAACAAGTTTTACTTTGCCTATGTCCTTCACGTTTTCCATCTTGCCGCTTGACAGGTCATCGTAGATCGTCAAGTTAGAAGTTAAGCCTGAAAGTCGCTTGCACAGGTGGAAGCCGATGAAGCCTGCTCCGCCCGTAACAACAATTTTCTTTCCCGCTAGTTCCCCCATTTCTACCACGACAAAGCCTATATTCCCATTCAGTTAGTTGTAGGGTATATGTCCCCTGAGAAAGCTATAAAAACTTTTAGGGATTTGCTGTCTTTCCTCACAATCATCCCAGTCGGGGGAAAAGAAGACTTCATCTTCTCCACAGCCGAACACGTTTACCTCTTCCCCATCATCGGCGCATTAATCGGCATACTTGCAGGCGGCTACTTTCTCGGCGCCAACCTCATCATCCATTTCCTGCTCGGCTTAGCCAACTCGTTCATTGCTCTGCCAGTCAACGTGCTATCGAGACTTGCAGTTGCCGCGATGACCGTGGCTTTCCTTCTCGTCCTCACTGGGCTCCAACATTTCGACGGGTTAATCGATTTAGGCAACGCCTTCGGCTTGAGAAACCTGCATGACCGCAAGATGGTTGCGCACGCGTGGACGGTGACTTACTGGGGCGCGTTGCTGGCGTTGATCGTGGAGTTCGCGGCTTTCGCAGGCTTATTTTTGGTGAACCCGCTCTATGCGTTCGGAGCCATCGTAGCCGCGGAGCTCTCGGCGAAGCTGAGCATGGTCACGATCGTGTGGATTGGGAAGCCGACGCATAAGGGGTTAGGCTCGATTTTCCTGCAGAAGGCAAAAACCAAGCTTAACTGGATCGCCTACGCGCTCTCCATCCTGATTGTCTACCCGTTCTTCGCCTTCACTGGCAAACCCATCTTGGGCTTCGTAGCCGTCGGGCTGGTTCTGGTCAGCGTCCCCGTGGCGTTGGTTATGGAGAAGGTGGCGGAGAACGTTTTCGGCGGAGTCTCAGGCGACGTGATCGGCGCGACAAACGAGGTTGCACGGGCAGTTACCCTTATTTTAGTTGCAGCGGTGTTGATGCTAATATGAAAGTTCCCGCGTTAATCATGGCTGGCGGCAAGGGCAAACGCATTGGGCTGCCAGTGGAAAAGCCGCTTCTGCCCTTCCTGGGTAAGCCGCTGGTTGACTGGGTAGCCGAGGCAGCTGCGAGCGCAGAGCGGATTTCGGAGTTTTACGTGGTGACAAGCCCCAACACGCCTGAAACAGAAAAGCATTGCCAAGGCAGGGGTTGGAACGTGCTGCGGACGGACGCCAAGGGCTACCACGAGGACCTGAAGAAGGCGGCGCGGCAAGCCAATTTGATGGGCCCTGTATTGACGATTCCAGCGGATTCCCCAGCAATCACAGGCAAGTTCCTTGACAAAATCGTCAGCCAGTTCGAAGAATGCGGCACTGACTTCTACGCGGTTTTCGTGCCGATCCCAGCTCGTGAAGCCTTGGGACTCTCAGTTGACTCCACCGACGAGTACAGGGGCGTTTGGTACGCAGTTTCGGGAGTAAACATCATTAACGGCGCTAAAAGCCAGACTGAGGGAAAGATAGAAACAAACGCCTTAATCACCCAGGAACTCGAAGTGTTACTTAACATTAACACGCTCAAAGACTTGGAAATAGCAGAAAAAATCATGAAAAACAAAACTTAGCCTTTTTTAGGGAAATATTTAACATACCCGCGCGTCCTACTCTACACCTGTTGCTGTTTCAGGAGACCGCTTCGGGTGAGCATACTTAGCCACGACACGTTCTGGAACGCTGTAATAACGCTGCCCATGACTAAGCGGATGCTCAAGCTGTCGCTCCAGAAATGTCCCGAGTGCGGCAGAACCGTCCTTGAAGCGGCATTAGATTCTTACGCGGGAAAAAACGACCATGACTGCCCGAAATGCAGCGTCCTCTACTCGCAGATCATCGGGTTCTGGGTTGAGTTCCTGCGCCGAAGCCTCAACTTCAAGCGGGAAAAAGTCGAGAAGCTCCTCTCCGACCCGTACGCACGCCGCGCCGTTCTGAACTTGACTAAAAGCTTCGCCACAATGGGCATCAAAAAACCCATATCGCTCTCCGCACCCTTCCTCATCGTTTGGGATTTCACTCACAAATGCAACCTCAACTGCAAGCACTGCTACTCAAACAGCGGCACCGTGCAGGAAGACGAGCTGACCACTGAGCAAGCGTTGGCGGTGGTTGACCAACTTGCCGACGCGGGGGTGACGGCGCTAGCTTTTTCAGGCGGCGAACCCCTAACGCGGAAAGACTTCTTTGAGGTCGCGCGGCACGCGGCTGACCGTGGGCTATACGTTTCCGTAGCTACGAACGGCACCCTTCTTACCAAGGAAAACGTGCGGAAGCTCAAGCAAGCCAGAGTCAACTACCTCGACATCAGCATCGACGGCGCAACTGCGAAGACGCACGACGAGTTCCGAGGGGTGCCAGGCGCGTTTGACAAGGCGGTGGCTGGGCTTAAGAACTGCGTGGAAGCCGACCTGTGCGTGTGCATCGCGTCAACGGCGACGAAGAATAACTTTGAGGAGTTCCCCGCCATCATCGACTTTGCCGAGACCGTGGGCGCCGAACGGTTCACCTACTTCAACTTCATCCCTACGGGCAGGGGCAAGGCGCACTACGACGAGGACCTGTCGCCTGAGGAACGGGAAAAACTCATGCGTTACCTGCTCGCTCGGATGTCCAAGGGCTGCAAGACAACCATTCTCACCACGGCGCCCCAGCTAGCCCGCGTTGGGCTGCAATGCCAAGGTTCAGAGGGCACTGGCGAGGTAACCATGTCTATGGCGCACATGCAAACCGTCAAAGTCACCAAGAAAGCCGTGCCGCTGGCAGATTTCATCGGCGGCTGCGGCGCTGGAAGGCTTTACTGTTCACTATCGCCTCAGGGGGACGTGCACCCATGCGTTTTCTTACCCGTGAACGTGGGCAACCTCAAGACTGAAAAGTTCCAAGACCTCTGGCTGAACGCACCACTCTTCAAAGCCCTCCGCAACAGAGGCAACCTAAAAGGCGCCTGCGGAAAATGCACTTACAAGTACGTCTGCGGCGGATGCAGGGCACGCTCGGCAGCCTACCACGACGGCGACATGCTGGATTCTGACCCGGGATGCATCATGGCTAAACAAGCAGGAGACGCCAACAATGCCTGAGCCACAGCAGAAAACCGTCAAAATCTTCCGAGCCAAAGGCAGCATAAGCGACATTTTGAAGCAAGCCGTCTCGGATTCGAGGCTGCAAGGCAAGGGGAAAATCTACGTCAAGCCAAACATGAGCCACCCCGAGTATGTGCCAGGTGTCGTGACATGCCCAGAGCTGCTGGGTGAACTGGTCGGGTTGCTGCGCGACGGCAACAGCGAGGTTATCGTGGGCGAATCCAACGGGTTCAACTACCCCTGCAACTCAGCCTTCGAGAAAACGGGGATAGAGGCAGCCGTCAAGGGGGCAGGCGGCACCGTGATTAACCTGTCAGAGGACAAGGTTGTCAGGGTGAAATTTGCCGACGGCAACACGCCGCTGAAAGAGCTACTTTTGCCAAAAACCGTCCTAGACGCGGACGCCATCGTGGATTTGCCGCTGATGAAAACGCACGAGTTCGCAGTGTACAGCGGAGCCATAAAAAACCTGTTCGGCTGCGTCCCCAGCAACAAGCGCATCTACCTGCACCCGTACCTGCCCGAAGTCTTCTACAGGCTCTACGCCATCCTGAAGCCGCAACTGACGGTGATGGATGCGAGAATCGGCATAGAAGGCAACGGACCGACGAAAGGCAACCCCGTCAAGATGGACCTGATGCTGACCAGCAACGACGCCTTAGCCATCGACATCACAGCGGCGAAAATCATGCAGCTAAACTGGGAAGAAACCTACTTGGGCTACATCGCCAAAAAGACGGGCTTGAAAGAGGACGCCATTGCGATAGAGAGGTTGCAGGTTAGCGAGGTCGCGCACAGGTTTGAGCCGCCGAGAATCGATTTGCCCGTGAAAGTTCAAATGGAAATTTATCAGCACGAGTACTTAACGAAGCTGCTGTTCTGCTCGCTGGACGTGGTTAAGCTTTTCCAGAAGATAACAATGGCTTATAGGCAAGAACCCGTCCAAATCGCATAGCCTAAGATAGCAGGATTCAAACGTAAACAGCCTCGCTTAAAATTCCTTCCTTCAGGCGAGGCTTAATGCCCTCTTTCATGACAAGATCAACTTTAACCCCTAGAATATCGCTCAGGTAATTTTCAAGTTCAACAAATGTAAAGAGGTCAATTGTTTCGTAAAAAGTAACCAAGACATCCACATCGCTTTTCTTGCTTTGCTCTTGCCTGACGTAAGACCCAAAAATTCCAATTTCTTTTACCTTAAATTTTTTCCTTAATTCTTCTTTATGCAAAGCCAAAGTTGCCTTTAGCTTCTCTATTGTTAGCATTTTGATCGAAATACATTTAGGCTATTCACCTTTTAAAGGATGCTGAGAATATTGTCGAGGCTCAGATTGCCAACTAGAGGTCTTATTTACAGTAAATGGGCTTGCAAAATGCCATTAAAAATGAAATAGCCATTGGACAGAACCTAAAAACAGTATTTAGCTTAGCGCTTCATCGTAGACTTTGATGGCGTCCTTGACAACGATGCGCCAGTCAAACCGTTCCAGAACCGTTTTTCTCGCAAGCCGCCCCATCTCCTGAGCCTCCGCTGGGTGCTCAAGCAGGTAAAGGATTTTATCGGCGAACTGGGCGGGGTTGAACGGCTCGACGAGGAACCCGTTTTTGCCGCTTTCAATCGTCTCAGGAATCCCGCCGACCCATGTCGTCACCACGGGCAAGCCTGTTGCGAGCGCCTCCAAGACGGCGAAGGGGTGGTGCTCGTAGAAGGTGCTGAACGCGAACACGTCCGCGGCTTGGTAGAGCTTAGGCAGCTTCTTGTCTGGGTAGTAGCCTGTGAAGATTATGCTGTCTTTCACCCCGATTTTCTCCGCGTGGGCGATGAGCTTACGCATCTCGTCGCTCTGCCCCTTGCCCGAGATTATGAACTTCGCGTTCTTGAACCGCTTGACGACGGCTGGCATACTTTCGATGAGCGTGAACAAGCCCTTGCGCGCGTAGAGCCTGCCAACAGACACGATGGCAATGTCGTCTGGGTTTAAGCCGAGCTCTTGCTTGACCTTGCGCTTGTCCACGGCTGGCTGGAACTTGCGGGTGTCAACGCCGTTGTGGATGACCCTGATCTTGCCCTCGGGAACCCCGTAGTACTCCACCAGTTCGCGCTTTGTGAAGTGGCTTACCGCGATGATTTTGTTGGCGCGCTCCAGCATTTTCTCCTCGAAAATCCGCAGGAACCAGTTGAAACTTACCATGAACTTCTCGTTCGCGTTGAGCCTGCCGTAGGGTTCGCCGCGGATGGCTTGCCCTTCGCCCTTCCACGTCGAGTGGACCGTGCAGACGAGTGTTTTGCCGAAGTTGGGTGGCACCGCGAAATTGGGCGTTAACGGCAGTTGGGGATGTGTGATGTTAACGTCTGCAGTGCCGCGGACACTTTGGAGTTTGCGGTAGCTTGTGCCTGCAAGCATGAAGGATTTGACTATGGGTGTTTTGGGGATTTTAAGGAAAGACACTTTTAGTTGTTGGTTAACTTGGATGTCTCGGGTTTGGTCGGATCCTGTGACCACGTAGATTCTGTAGCCGTTTTTGAGAAGTTCGTTGGAGAGGTAGTAAACGTAGGAGCCTGTGCCGCCCGTGAGCGGCCAGTACTCGGGCGAGATGAAGCATACGCTGCGGGTCACGGCTTTTTTCCTCCCCTGCGACGTAGGAAGCTAAGGACGGTGGCTGTTGCTCCGACAAACCAAGCCAGCGCCCGAACAAAGTAGAGCACGACAAGCCGCATGGCAACTGTGTCGTGGAATTTAGCTGCGATCTTGGCGGCGCTGTAGAGGAAGTAGAAAAGTATGAACAGCAAGATTAAGCCTGACCCGAGCCAGAGCAGCCTAACCGCGGGAACAATGCCGACGATGAAAAGGACGATGACCGCCAAAAGCAGCACAGGCTGGATGTTCATCCCGAAATCCGTGATTTCATCGCCCCTCGCCAAGCCGCCATGCTTGAAGTACAGCCTAAGCGTGTTCTTGCCGTACTGCCGCTGCTGCCGATAATAAGCCCTCAGCGTCAACCTGTTATAATGGTAGCACACTGCGCTGGGCTCGTAAGCGATCCGGTAACCCTTCGCGCTAACGCGGAAGCCCAAGTCGGTGTCGTACTGGCTTGGCAAGTTCTCGTCCCATCCGCCAGCCTCCTCAATGACCGCTTTTTTCAGGAGCAAGTTCATGGTGGCGATGCGACTCGTGTATTTTCCGATGCGTGCATAGCGGTTTTTCAGTTCGTAACCGATGCTTTTCGCCCAGGGGTTTTCGGCGTTCCAGGTTTCGATGCTGCCGCTGACTCCTGCCACCTGAGGCTCATCCAAGCGGGGCACGAGCTTTCGCAGCCACTGCGGCTCAACTTTCGCGTCGGAGTCGATGAAGCCCAAAATCGTGTGTGACGTAACGTTTTTCATGGCGTAGTTGTAGGCTGCGGGGCAATTCATCCTTATCGAAATGACTTTGACGGGGAACTGTTCGGCTAATCTGACTGTGGCGTCTTTGGAGGCGCCATCCATTACGATGACTTCCATGTGATCCGCGGGGTAATTTTGCGCCAAGATGGATTTGAGGCATTCCTCTATGGTTTGCTCATTATTGTATGAGGCAACTATGATTGAGACTTTAGGTAAAGCTTCGTCTCCCACAGCTAACCCTTCGTACTTGCCATTATTATCCAATACAGGATTTTGGAGCCGTCCCACAGGGGATCAACGCCTGATCTGCCATAGGTTCGCTGCTCAAAGCTGATGGGAACCTCGGCGATACGGAATTTCTTTCTGGCGGTTTTTACTAGCATTTCAGATTCTATTTCGTATTCGCCAGAATAGAGCTTTTGGCTTTGGAGCACTTTACGTGTCATAGCGCGGTACCCTGACTGGCTATCGGTTATGGTGGTGCCCGTGAACAGCTCTATGAGCATGTTGAAGAGGCTTACTCCAAAAGCGTTCAGCCGCCGCGTCTCCACATGCTTGTGGTTCATGTACCGGCTACCAATGACGAGGTCTGCTTTTCCACTTAGAATCGGCGCTAAAACCTCAGGCAACTCCTCAGGCATATGCGACCCGTCAGAGTCGATGGTTACAATTACGTCGCCCCGAGCTTTGGCGAAGCCTGCACGCAACGCGTAGCCCTTGCCCAAATGCTGCTTAAGCGTGAACACCCGTACGCCGCGTTTCCGCGCTACCTCAAGCGAGCGGTCGTAGCTGCGGTCGTTAACAACAATGACTTCAGCCGCCAAGCCTGTCTGCTGCACAGCCACCAACACGCGGTCAATAACGTTGCCTACAGTTAATTCCTCGTTGTAGACGGGAATTACTATGGAAAGCAGCATTTCCCCTCGGCTCATTTGTTTCTTAGATGCCAATGGAAGAACTTATAAAGTTTGGGTGCTCCACCCTTGTTAACGCTTTAACGGGAAATTTGGGGATTACATGGGAACCACTATGCAGAGTAAAGTTGACGCTGACAGGAAAGTGTGGTTTTCCATGTGGTTTCTATCGGCAATCGTGACTTTCGGAGTAGCGTTTTTCCCCATGTTCTACCGCCTGCTAGACGGCAGGAACAGCCATTTCAACCGTGAAGCAGACCTGGAAAAGCAGGTTGCCGACTACTTGAAGAGTAAAGAGAAGCCTGTGCCAGCGTTAAGCCAGCGTGTTCCAGAGAGAAACGTGAAGGCGTGGGTTGCCAGCATCATCCTGGTCATTCCAGCCTTCGTCATCACTTACCTGTTGTCGAGGGATTTGCAGGTGCATGAGCGGAACCAAGACGCTTTTCTCGCATCTGCTTTTCCAGAGCGGACGTTTATGCCCCAGACGATACCGATAAAAACTTATGTCTTGATTACAATCGTTACCGTGGGCGTCGGGGGCATCTACTGGCTCTACAAGGTTGTCAACTTGTATAACGCCCACTTTAAAGCTCAGGTTCAAGTTGAAAAAGAAATAGCAAGGTTAATGGAGGAAGAGAAAGCTGTCGGAACAATGTAAGGAACGCAGGTTCGTCAGCCACGGCGGAGACATCTGGGGTTTCAGCAGAAAATACAAGGTGCCACTCGAAGAAGTGTTGGAGTTCAGCGGACCCATCAATTTCTTAGGACCCTCGCCCAAAGCCGTGGAAGCCGTCAAACAGCAGGCAAAACTGATAAAGTTTTACCCTGACCCTAACCCAGTCGAGTTTAAAGAGGAAATAGCTAAGTACGTTGGTCACGGCGTCGAAGAAGAGAATATCACTTTGGGCGACGGCTCCATCGAGCTCATCTACGCCATCACCGCGATACTGCCAAGCGGCTTTGAAGCCCTCATTCCGATACCCTCGTTCAGCGAGTACGAGAAAGCAGTGCTGCGCGTGGGAGGCAAAGTGTTGTTTGTGCAGTTACCTGAGAACTTCGCGTTGGAGAACGAGAAAATCAAGCGGGCAATCACGGACGGAACAAAAATCTTATCCATATGCAACCCACACAGCCCCTCGGGAACACTTTACAGCAAAGAAGCGATTTTGGATTTAGTTGACTTCTGCCGCAAGAAAGGCGTCATCTTCAGCGTCGACGAGAACTACATCGAGTTCGCTGAGAAAGGGCAGGAAACCACGCTGGCGGGCATGGTGAAAGAGTACGAGAACCTGTTTGTCATAAGGTCAGTGACGAAATTCTACGGCATGGCGGGAATACGCCTAGGCTACGGCATAGCGGCGCCAAGCATGGCTGAGAAGCTGGAGAACGTCCGCCTGCCATGGAGCATCAACAGCCTCGCAAGCTGCGCGACGCTGGCAGCGTTCAGCGACAAGGAATTCATCGAGAACACCAAAAAAACCATCGCCAAGGAAAGAGAGCAGCTTTCCAAGGGCTTAGGGGAAATTGAAGGGTTGCACGTTTTCCCGTCGGTGACGAACTTTTTGCTAGTGAAGATCACAAACGGGAAAATCACGTCTACCAGGCTGAAGGAACTGCTGACGAAGGAGCACATGCTGATCCGAGATTGCTGCACCTTCATGGGTTTGGACGACAAGTACTTCAGAGTGACCGTACGCTCAGGCAAAGACAACCAGAAACTGGTGCAAGCAATAAGACAGATAATTGAAGAAGGGAAAAACTGAAGCTGAGTCAGTGGCTGTTAATTCAGAAATAAATGTCTGGCAACTTTGCGGTTTTCTGTAAATGCTTATTAGGTCTTATGATTATCCATCATCGAACAGGTCGAAAATGGGTGTCGGTTGATTGAAGGTTGTTGTTCACTGGAGCGGCGGGAAAGACTGCTGCACCGCGCTGCATAAGGTCGTTGAGCAGGGTCACGAGGTAGCGTGTCTTGTTACTTACATTTACATGGAACCCTACGTTTTCCATAGCTTCAAAGTCATAGAGCAGCAGGCGAAAGCCCTAGGGATGCCGCACCAGTTTGTGAAAATCACTGATAACCGCTATGACGACATCATGGGAACCCTTGAGCGGCTGCACAAGGAAGAGGGCGTGCAAGCCATCGTGACAGGCGACATCGACAACGTCCATCACCGCCGCGTCTGGAAGGACGCATGCAAGAAACTGGGCGTCGAGCTTATGATGCCGCTGTGGGACCGCCCGTTCAACCTTATCCCTGGCAACCGTCACCGCAAACGCATCATGGAGATGGAGCAGACGACAGGAGTAAAAGCGATCCTGAGCTGCATCGACCAGAGATACTTCACCGAGCAGTGGCTGGGCAGGCAAATCGACAGGAAATGCATCGAGGACATGCAGCCACTGGTTGGTTCAGCGGGTAAAGGCATTGACGTGTCCGGCGAGCCAGGAGAGTACCATTCAACATCGCTTGACGCGCCGCTGTTCAAGCAACGCGTCGAAATAACCAAGTTCACGAAGAGAAGCCGAGTGGTTGATTTCGGCGGGTCGCCGTTTCGGGAGGGAAACTTCCTTTACATGGATGTTGAAGAAGCCGTTCTTAAACCCAAAGACGCAGGCAGCACAGCCTGAGGAACAAGCGTGTTGAGCCGTTTCATGGGAATGTTGATAAAGCAAACCTGCGCCTAAAGTAGCAAAGCTGGAGTTGACGCTGGATGGTTGAGAGGGAAGTTGTCGGCAACCTTAACGTTGTTTGGCTCTGCGGCGGAACAACCGCTGACATTACTCCAGCGCAACCCCTAAGGTTCAGCATGGACGCTGCCTGCGAGAAAATCAAGAAGCACTGCAAGGTCCGCGTTAAGTCGCCGATGGTTTTGATGTTTGACTACATGAAGCTTGACGTGAGTCTCTTCGACGGCGGACGCATGCTGATTAAAAACGTCAGCGACAAGGAGACGCCGATTAAGGCTTACCGCGAAATCCTAAAAGCAATCAACATAACCATCTAAAAAGAGGTTTTTCTCATGTACGGTGAAAAACCGCTGATGCGCCTTTCTTGGCTGCGCTGCCTAAGCCTTCTTGTCTTATCACCCGCATGAGCTTGGATGCCGCTGGCTTTTGGCAGCCTCGCTGGAAGTCCCGCTGAATCTTCAAGAGCATGTCGTAGTCGAACTCTGGAGTTTTTACTCTTGCCAAATAGTTATCCAACTGGTCGTACAAGCCTTTGCTGATCACTTCATCGTAGAGTTGGCTGCCAGGGCACGCTATGTAAATGTTGAACATGCACCAGTCTGCCCTGAGCTTCTTTGCAAACTCGAAGGTAGCGTTCATGTCGGCTAATGTTTCGCCGGGGATGCCCAGCATGAAAGAAGTAGCCGTCAGAATGCCAACCTGCCTGCAGAGCTCGAAGGTGCGGGCAACCTCTTGCAGGTCAATGCCCTTGTTTAGTTTCTGCTGGATTCTTTGCGAGCCCGATTCAACGCCGAAGAACATGGTTTGGCAGCCAGCGGATTTCATTTCGACCAGCAGCTCTTTGGAGATAAGGTCAGCTCTGGTTTCGCATGTCCATTTGAGGTCTATCTTGTTATTCTTGATTAGTTGGCAGAGTTCCATTGTTCGCTTCTTGTTTATCGTGAAGTTGTCGCCGACAAAGTAGATGCCTCTGGTGCCGTAGGTTTCAACCATGTGCCTTATTTCATCGATGACTCTTTGAGGCGAGAACGCTCGGCAGGCCGTTCCCCAGAGTTCTCTTGTTTCGCAGTAAGCGCATCGGTATGGGCAACCCCGGTGGATGCTCATGGTGTCGACGGGTTTAACGGTCAAGTAGCTTAACGCGCGGTCATACATCCGCATGGGCAGCAGGTGGCGGGCTGGAAAGGGAACCTCATCCAAGTTGCTGATGAAACGGGGCTCAGTCCTGACTATTTCTCCGCCGATTTTGCAGGCTACCCCAGGAATCTTCGCTATAGCCGCGCGTTGTTCTCCCTTTGTGATGGAGGCGGCAAGCTGAACCATCGCCTGCTCTCCC
The DNA here is from genome assembly GCA_963768345.1 of Candidatus Bathyarchaeota archaeon. Classification (GTDB taxonomy): domain Archaea; phylum Thermoproteota; class Bathyarchaeia; order Bathyarchaeales; family Bathycorpusculaceae; genus Bathycorpusculum. The sequence continues at coordinate 393,215 of CAVYHL010000006.1, forward strand.
TCACCGATAACCACGTAATCTACCTCTGAATGTTCAAGCAGGGTTTGAGGCATGTACGAGGCATGCGGACCACCAACCACAACCGCGCAGGTTGGGCAAACCTCCTTGACAGCTTTTGCCAGCTCTAGGCAACGCTGATAAGTCAGAGAATTGCAGGTTATGCCCACAATTTGGGGCGATCGGCGTCTTATCTCCAATTTGACTTCTTCAATGGGTCGCTCAAGCAAGTAGTTATCGTAAATTTCAACTTGAAAGCCATTCTTCTCCAGCACCGCCGCAATGTAGGCTAAGCCCAGGGGCGGAAGCCTCCCAGCCGTGCCCCAAGGCGACTTTTCTGGCGGCGCAGCGGTCATAAGCAGAATCAATTGCGGGTTTTCTCCATGTTGCCGATTCCTATTTCAACAGGCTGGTGGCTTTTGCCCTGACTGCCCTTCGGAAATGAGCTAGTATGAGTCGGGTTGCGCCTAGACCCCACATCTTGCCCTTCCTAAACATGCTCAGTGCGCTCACGAAGTACGCTGGGCTGAGGTAGAAGCTTTGGAATGCCTGCTCGCGGATTTCGGTGAGTTCCTGCATGGTCATGTTCGGAATCTCAAAGGTCGGCGTCGCCGTGTCGTACTTGTCAAAGTCAGTTATCTTCAGCGAGCCGTTGGCTTTGACTTCCTCGTACATCGGCGTGCCGGGATAGGGCGTGGCTATGTAGAAGCCGACGTCGTTTGGGTTAAGCTCCTTCACGAAACGGATTGTTTCCCAAGCGCTCTCTTTGGTTTCGCCTGGAAAACCCAAGATAACGCCTGCAACAGTCATCAACCCTGCCTCCTTTGCCCACTTGAAAGCGCGTCGCGTCTGATCAAGCGAGAAGCCTTTGCCCATGCTTGTCAACTGCTTCTTTGAGCCTGACTCGACCCCGAACCAGACGGCGATGCAGCCTGCCTGGCGCATCTTGACCAGGAGTTCTTTGCTTACCATGTCCACTCGGGTTTCGCAGTCCCATTTGATTTTGAGCCCTCGACGCTGGATTTCATCGCAGATTTCAGCGGTTCGGGGTTGATCAACGGTGAATGCGTCGTCGTAGAAGGTGAATTGGCTGGCGTAGTAGTTCCTGTGCAGGTACTCTAGTTCGTCAACGACGTTTTTGGGGCTTCGCATACGGTACCTTCTGCCGAACATTCTGACGGCTGTGCAGAAGTTGCACCAGTACACGCAGCCTCGGCTGGTCATGACTGGGTAAGGTATGGTTCCGTACTTACGCAGGTTCTCCATGTGCTGCCAGAGGTGAAGCGCGGGAAAGGCAAGCTGTCAAGGTTCTCCAAGTAAGGTCTGTCAGCGTTCCTAGCTATGCCTGCGCCTTTCCTGCAGGTGGTGCCGACAAGGTCGTTGAAGCTGATGCCGTTTTCAACTCTTTGCGCAAGCTCCAGCATCGTGTTTTCTCCCTCGCCCCTGACGACAACGTCGAGGGACGGCTCCTCCTGCAGCGCCTTGTCATCCCAGAAAGTGACGTGCGGACCCCCGATTGCAGTGATGCAGTTTGGCCAGACTTCCTTGGCTATCCGCACAATCTTAAGCGCTGACTTGTAGGTGAGAGTGGTGCAGGTGACCCCGACTATGTCAGGCTGAACCTTGCCGATTTCGTCCTTGAACTGTCTGTAACTGGTTTTCTGTGCTTGGCAATCAATCACGTTAACTTCAAAATGATTATTGTACAACACGGCGCCTAAGTACCCGATGCCTAATGGCATGAAGGGCGGATGCTGATGGGAACCGACGGGGTACGGCGGGTTGACAAGAGTTACGTGGGTTTTCATGTTATTCACTGAAACAATAGAGTCTATGCCTTGGGGTTCATTTACTTTGTGCAAAACCAGCGTTCTCATGGAGACGCGGCAATTTTACCAGAGCCCGCCCTTAAAAGCTGCAAACTTCGGGGGGAGGCTTGCTTATTTGGGTGTTTCTTTAGGCTTCAGGTAGCATTCCTTGATGTCCATGTAAAGCCAGTTTCTCTTCCAGTTCTTGGACTTTTCCTTCTTCTTTTTAATCTTGAACTTGCCGATGCCTATTGATTCCTTGAAAAGCGGCGCGTCAACCACGGTGCTGTGGTATCCTTGCCCGTCTTCGCTGGAGACATCTATGCCTTTTTCATCAGCCAGTTCCTTCAGCTCCACGATGGAGGTTGGGTCAATCGTGCGTCCCAGCCACTCCGCGCCGAAAAAGTCAGTGTTAATGCAGTTAAGCATGGGTCTTAAGCCTGTGTCGACGACTTCTTTGAGCACGTCGTAGGTGTCGCCTGAAGGGTTTTCCAAGGGCATCATGAAGGCTATTCCCAGCTGTTTAGCCATGCTCTCGTAGTAGCTTGAGTGGACGAGGGCGCATCCTGCACCGACGATGTCGCCTGTGACTATGCCCTCGATGCCCTCTTCATCATGCAGCTTCGTAAGCGCGCCAAGAATGTCCTCGTACGCCTTCTTTATCCTGACAACCTTAAGCGGCGTCCCTAGAGTCTTCGATTGAAGCTTCATCATCGCGAAGCTGTGGAAGACGTATGGCCGCATGTACTCGAAGCTTAGAAGATAAGCGACTTGATGTCCCTGTTTGACGACTTTGTGGTAGGCTAAGCAGCATTCTTTGCCGCCGCTCCAGTGGACGACAACTTTCAATTCTTGCCCCTCTTCGCGGTGGAAAAGGCGTTTGGAAGGGCTATAAACCTTTTCATGAATGCAGCAGTACGGCGCTTGGGTTTCGATTTGAGGTTACGACGATATTTGTGTGCGTAGACGACAGGTCTATAGGGGTTAAATGCATATACGGAAAGCATCTACACTTTGCATCTACAGGCTTTTAATAGAAGGAACCTTGCGCTTACCCCCCACTCACTTTCAAACCAACAAAAAGCAATTTGCGTACCTGTTGAAACGTCAAGTTGCATGGGGGATAATCTGTGAATCAGCAAAACCAAATAGCAAACAGGCGGAGGCGTCGGATTCAGTTAAGGCTATTAACTCGCGAACAATCAGAGTAAACAAACACGCATAGGTAGACAAACTTGCCCGTTAACCCACACATCAACTGCACGGAGAGGCTGACATGATTCTTTTAATGACCACAGCACCGCCAGAAAAAGCTGTATGGTACCTTGGCAAACGGCTACCGCCCATAGGCTTAATGTACGTTGCTGCAGCGCTCGAAAAAGCAGGCTTCGAAGTGCAGATGCTCGACAACTACCTCATGAAAAAACCCCTCAGCGAGGTCAAACAGTATGTGGCGAACCTTAACCCGCAGATCGTGGGCATTACCTGCGGGTCAGCGACCTATTCACGCTGCGTAGAGACCGCTAAGGCAATCAAAGAATCCCTGCCAAGCTGCAAAATAGTGGTTGGCGGATGGCATGCCTCCTACGTGCCTGACAGCTTACTGGCAAACCCCGAGATCGACTATGTCGTCATCGGCGAAGGCGAAAGGGCAATGACACAGCTTGCTGCGTGCATAACAAACGGCGACGAACCCGCCGCAATGACGATACCTGGAGTTGCATGCAGACGCCAAGGCAAAAACATCATGAACCCCCCAAAATTCATTGAAAACATGGATGAAATTCCTTATCCAGCGCGTCACCTGTTGCCTCTTGAACTCTACGACAGGACAATTGAATACTTGAACGTTAAACCTGCCGACGTCATGAGCGTCTCACGGGGATGCGTCTATAACTGCGGCTTCTGCGAAACAAGAAAGCTGTGGGGAAACATCTGCCGAGCGTTCAGCCCGCAGCGAATCATGGACGAAATCGAGGATTTACAAGGCAAGTACGGCACAAAGGGAATTTACTTCATCAACGACAACTTCACTCTGAGGAAAAAAGAAACCATTGAACTATGCAACCTGATGATCAAGAATAAGCTGGGCTTAGAGTGGGTTTGCGACACCCGAGTAGACTTGGTTAACCAAGAACTCTTAGAGGCGATGAGCAGGGCAGGATGCAAAACGATCTGGTTCGGAGTGGAATCAGGGTCGCCGAGGATCCTGCAGCGCATCGGCAGAAACACAACTCTTGAGCAGATAGAAACCGCGTTTAGGCTTTGCCGCAAGAACGGCATACAGACAGCCTGCTCATTCATGCTTGGGGTGCCCGATGAAACGCTCAAAGACATGGAAGCGTCGTTGAAGTTTGCTAAAAAGCTGGATCCTGACTGGTGTGTATTCAACGTTTTCATAGCTAATCCAGACAGCAGGCTCTACCAAGAAGTTTTAGATTCGAAAAGCTACGATCAGCTTGACGACTTTTTACTCAGCGTGAAAAGCAAGGAGTTCGATTATAACTCGCTGCTGGCTATTCAGAGGAGATTCTTCAGGGACTTCCACAGGTCGCCAAGACAAATAATAAAGAGGATCAGGCGTGAAGGCACCGTGAACTTCGCAAAAAGAAGATTGAATCCGCGTGCTCACAAGAACGTCGGGATCGCTTAACTATTTTTTAGCTATCCAGCAGCTCATTTCGGGGCTGCATAGAAGACGGTAAATTATGGACAGCGGGTTGGGAAGCCAAGTGCTGGTTTCATAATAATCCAAGCGTGTTGCGAATTCGTAGTTTTCTTCGTCGAAAACCTGTTGGATGCTGTCATGGCTTAGGGCATGCTCTTTCTTGTGCCAGTAATCTGACAGGCGATAGTCGATTTCGGGAACTTTTACCCCGTTGAATTGGAAGTACACGCTGTTGAGCAAGGGGTTTGAGTGGAAATAAATGCCTTTTATGAGGTTGGATAGACTGCTTCGTTCTGCTTCCCAGTAGAAAGGGGATGCTTCATGGTCAAAGTAGACCACGCCGCCTTTCTTAAGGAAAACCGAGAGACGGCGGATAGCATCTAAATAATCAGGCAGGTGGTGCAACACAGAGTAGCATGTTATCAGGTCAAACGTACCCGGTTTAAAAGTCAAGTCCTCTATAGGCGAGCAGTAGATGGCTAACTTATTACTCTCCAAGTAAGCGCGGTATCTTCTCTTCAGTATTATGCACATTTCTTCCGAGATGTCTACGGCTGTGACCTTGTAGCCCATCTGCAATAACTTGCCCGTTAGGTTTCCAGTGCCTGCCCCAACGTCAAGAGCGTTTTTTTGGTTGTCAGTCACAAGTTTGTCTATCATCTGCAGTTTTGCAGTTATTCTTTTCTGCTCACGCATAGCGTAAACTTCAGGGTGCAGAAGTTCATAGTATTTCGCTTCAAGCTGGTGGACGGAAACGTTTGCTTGGTGAATTTTTTCTTTAAACGTCTGGTCTTGAAGCACAGTCTAATCCTCAACTTTACGAGCTAGCCTTGCCAATAAACGCTTTTTAACATTTAAACAATTTGAAAGTGGGTCTTTCTCGGATTTGAATTTGCATAATTTTTCGAGGGAAACTCTCCGGCGATAGACAAACTGCTGTGGGCGATCAGTTTTGAACCATAGCTAATAAAATGTTGATTTAAAGGTTAACAAAAAAAAGAGGGGAAATTGGTTTTTCCCTGTGTCTTTTATCGTTTTCGAGTGACGAGAAGTATGATGACCGCGCCGATTATGACGAGGATCACTATCATCGCGATTCCAACGCCAAGGACGTAGTTTTGAGTTGTTGCCAAGTTAACAGGTGATGCCGTGGGTGCTGGAGTGAGTGCTGCTTGCGCAACTGTGAATGATGTTTCAGCTGAAGATCCGTAGTAGCCGCCGTTGCCTGCGAAGGTTGCGGTGACCGTGAAGTTGCCGGGTATGTCTGGAGTCCAAGTTAGCGTGAACATTCCGCTGCCGTCAGTCGTTGCAGAGCCGATTACTCTTGTGTTGTGGTTGGAGTCCGTGATGCTTACCGTCACTGGGACACCGGTGAAGTTGCTCGGGCATGGCTGCTGCTGATACACGTACTGCATCCATTCCTGCATGCTGGCGTCAGACGCGCATGGGACACCGTGCGGGAAGTCTGCTGCCTGCTCAGTCTGCGTTGTGCCTGCGGAAATGTCCATGACTGTGCCGCTTATCACTACTGGTTGTCCATAGGCTAAGCCTGCGCCTGGTGCCGTGACTGATGTCTCGCTGGGTCCTCTGCCTACGACGTAGATTTGGTTGTCGTAGCCGTTGAACCAAGTGTTGTATCCGTCTGCCATGGCGTAGCTCATTGCTGAGAATTCGCCTGTGTAATCCGAGAGCTGCCATATTTCTTGACCATTGGTGGCGTTGATTGCGCGTGCTGTGGCGCCCTTGTAAATTGGCGTGTTAACAGTGTGTTCGGATGCGACGACGTATATGACTCCGTTGCCAACGGCTTGTATGAATGTTGCATAATCGCCGAAGGGTGTTTCAAGGCCGGATGCTGTGCTGTTGCCTTCGCCGCCGTTGCCGTAGGTCCATAACAGTTTTCCAGTCTGGTCGTTGTAGCAGTAGAGAATTCCTGCGTAGCCCATGCTGTAGAGGTTACCATAAGCGCATTGTCCCTGGATGAGCGGTGTGATTGGGTTGCCGTAGTAGTCAAGATTTGCTTGAGGTGCAGTTGGACCCCATATTTGCTTGCCTGTGGTTAGGCTGTAGCCTACCCATTGCATGCTTTGTTGCCATCCTTCAATGAAGACACCTGTCGCTGGGTCAGTTGGACCTAACAAGACGGTTTCGTTGCCTGGCGCTGGTTGGACTGTAGTCGTCCACATCACTGAACCCACTGTGCTTCTTGAAGAGTTGAGGTTGATGGCGAAGTATTTGTAGGGCGCTTCACTGAGAGCACCGTTTAGTAAGCTGGTTTGGATGTTGGGGAGAGTACCGCTTTCGCATAGTATCATGGAGCCGTAGTACGCTGCAATTTGAGAAAAGGCACCTGGAGCACTTGGGATGTCGCTTGCTGGTGTTATTGTAATGTTCTGCGATGTATGGAAGCCAGCTGAGTTCAGAGAACCTAGATAGTCGTACATGCGTCCCGCGCCTAAATTGACCATGTTAGTGTATGTTACAGGAACATATGTAAATGTAGTAAAGCTGAATACTTCAAGGGTAAAGGTGGTTAGATCCGGCGATGGTGAGCCTCCACCAACTTCAACGTTCCAGTTCCAAATGTTAGACGAGTTCCACTCAGCAAGCTGCCAGTTCGGACTTGATGGCGCGCCTATGTTAGTTATGACGAAGCCTAAGATTTCACCGTTTGGACCCAGAGTTAATGGGCCGACGCTGGGCATGTTGGCACAACTGAACAAAAAGGTTCCTGTCCATGCATCGTAAGCTTGCGCAAAGCTGCTTGTGAACAGAATTGGCTGCTCAACTCCTTTTTGGTTGGGGTTTTGAGCGTCATAGATGTAACCGAATGAAAGCGCAGGCACGCTTGCACTGTACCAAAGTTGCTGCCCAGTCTGCAGGTTAACTGCGTATGTTCCGCCGCCTTGTCCGCCTCCATTATAGTCGTATCCTAGCGGCGCCGTGTAGACGAGTATGCCATCCATTATTATCGGATTGTCGTATCTTTGAATGTACGCAGAACCTTCGAAGTAACTGTCTCCTGCAATAGCAAAGTTGTCTCCACCGACGATTCCTCCCTGCTGAAGCGGCTTTGTCCACATCACGTGATTAGTCATAGAGCCTACTGCGTCGCCTGGGTATCTGTTGAGGGCTGCGCCGCCGAATAGACTGTTCGCACCGTAAGCGGCGATGACGCCTGAACCCACGCAAGCTTCAACGGGTGAACCTGAACCGAGCCAGTTTGACGAAACCGCGTACCAGTTAGAGTTGTAACCGTATATGGGGCGTGTCCAGTAAGCAGTCGGAAGTGGAGTTGTTGGATACGCGGGTATTGCTGTCTGCTGCACCGTGATTGTTATCTGATCACTGCTGGGCAAGTAAGTGTCGTTAACGAACGGTTCTTGGACGGTTTGACCAGTAAACAAGCTGACGTAGCTAGTATCATGGTCATATTCGTTGAAGGGTTGCCCAGGGAAGGTGAAGTTCAAAGTCCACGTGCCGGCAATGTTAGGAGTGAATTGGTAGTCCTGGTCAGATGTGGAGTCCGCTACGTATGGGAAAGTCACTTCTGTTGTTGTACCGTTTGGCGGTGTAATGAAAAGTTCATAGTTGTGGAAGCGGTAATCGTTTCCTAGTCCTGCCGCAGGTGAAAATAGGTTAGTTAGCCACATGATAACAAGCACGTTTTGACCGACGCCTACCGGGTTAGGTTCCGCGTTGATGTAGGCATACGTTGGAATGTTCCATGCGGGTATATGCGCGCTAGCAGTTGGGATTAAGCATAATGATGCACTCATTGAAAACATCAAGAAAATGGCAATTGCGATAGCTGCTTTTTTATTCTTTCCAATTTGCATTTCTCTTTTCTCCTTAGAATTTATAATCTATACTTAAAGACGGTCTGTTTATAAACTTATTGTTAAGCATACAAAAAAGCGCTTCCATGGCGATAAAAAAGTTGCTTTTGATACTTCTACCATCTAGAGTTTACACTAAAATTCGAATCGAGAAGCGAAGACACCTAACTTGAAGCCAAAGCTGATTTTCAAGCAGAATTTCAGCATCGAAAGAAGCGTTTATCGTCTTCTTGGAGGGAATAGCTGAGTCAAACTTTTTTGCCGCATAGAGTTAAATCAGAGAGATGTCTGAAAACCAAGCAAGCCTTGCATAATCTCTATAGAATTACCAACTTGACTAGGTATATGAATATTTTGTTTTAGCAGTCGCTGAAGCCTGATTAGCTGTCGCGTTTTCGGCAAAACGAATTTTCGGCTCTGACAGCTAACATTTTTATATGTTACTTATGAGAAAACTTATATAAAACGGCAATCTGATTGCCTGACATATTCCCGACTTCAAAGGCTTATCGAGTATGGCAGTAAAGATAGATGCAGTAGATGCGAAGATTCTTAAGATCCTTCTCTTAGAATCACGGACCAGTTTCACAGCCATCGCTAAGGAATGTAAAATCACCGTTACTGCAGTAAGAATGCGTTATAAACGTCTGTGGAGAGACGGCGTAATAAACGGCGAAAAAATGCTCATCAATCCTCACTGTTTAGGATATCGGCACATCGCAGATTTAGGAATCATGATTGCCCTTGAAAACGAGGAAGAAGTTAAGAAGTTTCTTGAAAGCAAACCTTACATCGGCGAGTTGGTTGGCCCCATGGGGCATTACCGATTTTGGGGCAAAGTCGCGTTACACGACTTGAACGAATTACATGACATAATTGAAGAGCTTGAATCTGATGGCAACGTCAAACATGTGGATGCGTCAATCTGGGCGGAAGCAGTGAACATAGAGTATCCTCAGAACCTAATTATTGCACCTTCAGACCCTGCGGATGCACAAAAAATCATCGAACACCCACCTTTGTCTAACCATAATCAAGCGCCACTCGACTTAGATGAGGTTGACAAGAAAATTGCTTCAATTCTCTCAGAAAACGCTCGCACACCCTTCAAAAGCATTGCAGCGCAACTGCAGATCTCAAGCAAAACAGTGATTCAAAGGTACAAGAAACTCAGAGAAAACTTGTTAACGCTTTCAACGATAACGGTCAACATGAGTAAGCTGGGGTATAACGCGCTCGGCAACGTGTTTATCAAGGTCTCAAATCGCAGCAGGATGCCCGAGATATACTCGCAGTTGCTTCAAATCCCCAACGTAATAGTCATCATAAGGGAAATGGGTGCTTCGGATTTGTACTGCGCAGTTGTCCTCGAAGATTTTGAGAAACTGTTTGAAACTTACGCTAAAATCATAAAAATCGTCGGGGTAGAAATAGTAGATGTCTACTTGACCCCAGTTCCCCCAGCATGGCCCTTCAACTTGTTCCCTTCATTGCTTGAAGGGAAGTACATGAAACCGAAATATTGGGGAACACAATAAGAAAAAACCAAACTGCATTTTTAAGCTGAATGGTTTTGGCTTATTCTGCGTCGTTTCAGCAAGCGGTAAGCATTTTTATGTCACAGAAATAACGTTATTAAGCGTGAGAAAGCGGTTATCGAAAAGTTTTGTTAAAAATTTTGCCGTTTCATTTTGAACTAAAAATGCGAAATGTTTAAGCATAATACGTCTCTTTTTGAGGGATAAACAGGAAGCTGTGAAGCAGAAAATGAAGCCTTATGTAACCTTAGTTAACCCCGCGGCTCCAGTTGGCGCTGCAATGCACATGCCGTTTGCGCTCTTGGGCTTAGGGTATTTGGGCGCGGTTTTAGAGAAAAACCAGTACCGAGTTGACTTGATTGATTGCCAAGTGCTGAAGCTTTCGCTTGAAGATTTTAGGAGCGAGATTGGTAAGCGCCAACCAGACATTGTCGGGGTTACCTCTTCCACGCTGACGTATAATGCTGCGATGAAACTGGTTAAGACCGCAAAGGAAGCGTGCCCCAACTGCGTAACTGTTGCTGGTGGCGCCCACGTCACGTTCTGGGATGACAAAGCCCTTGAGGAATGCCCAGAACTGGATGTCGTCGTGAGAAGGGAAGGTGAAAACACACTTTTGGAGTTGGCGCAGAGGATAGAAGCAGGTAAAAGCTTCGATGATGTCATCGGGACAACCTGTAGGAAGGAGGGAAAAATCGTTAGGAACCCTGATAGGCCATACATTGAAGACTTGGATTCGCTGCCGTTTCCAGCGAGGCACCTTTGGCCTATGGAGCGTTTCCGCGAATACGAGGACATACTTTACCTCGCAACAAGCCGAGGCTGCGTGTACTGGTGCGAATTCTGCTCAACAGTAAGAATGCACGGGCGCAAGTACCGCATGCGAACCCCCAAAAACGTCGTCGACGAGCTGGAGTACCTGCAGAAAACCTACGGCATCAGCAAGTTCACGTTCTGCGACGACGCTTTCACCGTTGACCAGCCGCGGATCGTGACGCTATGCAGTGAAATCCTAAGACGCGGCTTAAAAATCGAGTGGAACTGTGGAACACGCGTTGACATGCTGACAAGAGACCTGCTTGTCAAGATGAAGGAGGCAGGGTGCATCTCCGTGTGGTTCGGCGTCGAGTCAGGCTCCCAGCAGGTTCTGGACGCCATGAAAAAAGGAATAACCCCTGAATTAACCATGAAAGTCCTCGGCTGGGTAAGAGAGGTGGGTATGAAGCCTGTCCCAAACGTTATCTTAGGATTCCCAGGGGAAACCAAGAAAAGCGCGTGGAAAACCATAAAGTTCGTTGAAAAAATTGCTCCTGACGATTTAGCCTTCTACAACGTCGCCACTCCTTTTCCAGGCACGCCCATGTACGACAACGTCAAGGAGAAGGGCTGGCTTAAGGTGACTGACTTCGACATGTACGACACCACCCACCCGACTTTTGAGACTCCGTGGCTCAGCATGAAGGACCTTGGAAAACTGCGTGAAGCCGCGTTCCACCATTTCTACCTGCGCAGGGCATACTACTTTGACAAGACGCGGAGGTTTAAGCTTCAGACGGCGTTGGTTGTTGCTGCAAACTTGATTGCGGACATTAAGCTGAAACTGAGAAGAAATTAAGAGAAAAAGCAAATTTCACACGTTTGAGGCTAAATGTTCTTTTTCTTGAACAAAACAGTTAACCCTGCACCTGTGGCGGTTGCTAACGTCAAAGCCACGAATAGCGCAGTTGGAAATGACGCTTTGTGGGGTAATTGTACGGTAAAATAGATCGTTGCTGAGGCTCCCATGTTTCCCAACGAATCGTTAGCGTAAACCGTGATTCTATGTGGACCGTTAGCAAGGGCTGGCAAGGTTGTGTTTCCAGAGGTAACATTTTCTTTTCCGTCTAAACAGTAGCCGCTCCATGACGTTGCCTTATCGGTTGTGAAGTTCAGGGTCAAGTTGTTTTGCGTGTAGGTACGGTTTGTTATTGACAGGTATGTTATGGCGAAAGGAATTCCTTCGTTTATTGCAAAGCAAACCGTGTTGCTATCGTATATTACGGCGGGCCAATTGCCGCTTCCGCCTATCCGCTCGTACGTTACATACACAGTTAAGCTGTGTGAGCCTTCGTCTAATCGAGGCAAAGCGGCGCAGGCTATACATCTTACCAACGTAAAGGTGCCTGTATCGCCATTTGGAAGGTCAAATGATAAGCAGGCTTGGGGAATGGTTGCATTGTTTTGCCCGTCGATGCTGTAGACAAAGACATATCGGTATATGGTATCATCAAAGAGGCTTTCGGTTGTGATGTTTAGATTCAGCAGATTTGAAGTGTAAGTGGTGTTATGCCTACGCCGCTAACCAGAGGGCAACCTGCTCCATCTTGGGTGTACTGCCCATTTGATGTAGGGACTTCAATCGACAGCGAAACGAACAGGACAACAGCAAGGATTGTAACTGCAATGATTTTTTTTCGCACCATTCAGCCTCAGCAATTATAGCCAGAAGGCGTCTTTTAGTTCTACGCATGGAACAAAACGTTCCAAAACTGGAACACACTTGCATGCGCGTAAATGATCTGGACTTATATCTAAACCTGAAAGCCCTGACCAAGGAAAGGCTGTCCCTAATAAGCCTGATTCAAGTTCTAAACCGAAAAAACAACCTGAAACAAGCCCTGATAAAAAACAGCCTACCCTATAGAGGGTCTCATTTTTGTGACGTAAAATCAACCACAAAAATGGTTTTTCCCAAACCCGCCAAACCCCCGCTCCACCATTTACAAACAAGCCAAGCAGGTAAATAGTGAAAGAATTCCACGGGAAGGCATCTGCTGTTTGCAGCGAAATTCAGCTACAGAAAGGCACACCGTAATTGATATTAGCTTTTGAAGGCAATGTTAGCGTGACTCGGTTGGTGTCAACCATCATAAACGTACTGGTCGCTTTAGCCGTCATGGTTTTAGCTGTTTTATTAGACTTGGCTGTTGGCGACCCTTCGCCGAATTATCCTGACAGGTGGGCTTTTAAGCTTCACCCGACCGTGCTGATGGGCAATTTCACCAAGAAAATCGAGCCCTACTTCAAGAGCTCAGACGCGAACATGGAGAAGTTCCTCGGTGTACTCTTGGCGCTTGCGGTGATCTGCACTTTTGCCGTTCCAGCGTACTTTGGTTTGTGGGCGGTCTACACGTACGTCAGCGTCTTTGTCTACGCCTTCGTCGGCATCATACTGCTGAAGATGACCATCTGCATCAAGCTTGAAACCGACTGGGCTAAAGCAGCCGCTAAAGCGATACAGGCAGACGAGGTTGAGGAAGCAAAGAAGTACAGCCACTTCTCAAGAAGAGACTCAACCAACCTCAACGGCGCGCAGATGGGCAGCGCAGTCATCGAATCCATGGCTGAAAACCTAATCGACTTCAAGCTCTCACCCATGCTTTCCTTCGCCCTGTTCGGGGTTACAGGCGCAGTCGCTTTCAGGGCGATTAACACGCTTGACGGAACCGTGGGCTTCAAGGATAAAGAGCACATCAACACGGGATGGTTCAGCGCGAACCTGGACACCGTCGTCAACTACATACCGACGCGGCTGACCGCCCTGCTCATGATCGCGTCGGCTGCATTACTGCGGAAGGACGCGAAGAACGCTTGGAGAATCGCCCGCCGAGACCACAGGAAAACGCCGAGCCGAAACCACGGGTGGCCGATGGCGGCGATGGCTGGCGCGTTGCGGGTGCAGTTGGAGAAGCCTGGGCAGTATGTTCTCGGGGACAGTCAAGAGCCGTTGAGTGGCGACAAGATTCTGGATGCCCTTCGAATCAGGGACGTGACGATTGTTCTGTGGGGGCTCATCTGCGTCGGCGTCATCGTGGCTGTGCGACTGTACTTTTTGCCGTTTTAATGCAAAGTTTTAATCGCAGCTTCATGGTATCTATGGTTTCAGAAGTGCACGGCATGCGCGTCTGCTTGATTAATCCGCCTAGAATCCAGCCTAAAGCGTGGGGAAAACCAAACGTGGTTCCTCCCATACTGCTGGCGTCAGTTGCCGCTGTTCTCGAGAAGAAGCATGCTGCCTCCATCATCGACGCGCCGACGGAAGGATGGAAAAACGTTGAGGAAATGGATGAGACCAAGTACCGCGCGGGTTTAAGCGCCCAAACAATCGCTGAACGTGTCAGCCAGTGGAACGCTGACGTAGTTGTCATCGAGATTCCTTTTTCAGGCTGGTCGAAAACCGCGTTTGAAGTCGTTCACGCAGTAAAAGCCGTCAACGGGAACATCGTCGTCGTGTTGATGGGCCAGCATCCCTCGGCTAGGCCAGAAGCGTGCCTTTCGGAGTTGGATGTTGACTTCGTCGTCATCGGTGAACCTGAAAACACGGTTCTTGAATTGGTCAACGCGCTTGAGGCAGGCATGCAGGATTTCAGCAGCATCGACGGCTTAGGCTTCAGGAAGAATGGAAAAGCGGCTCTTACGCGTCAACGCGCAATAATCGCAGACATGGATTCTCTGCCGTTTCCCGCGAGGCATCTGCTCCCCATGCGGCTTTACAACGAAGTGGTCAGGGAGAACCCGCTGCGCGGCGAGATCAGCAAGCCTTGGACCATCTTGATGACCAGCAGAGGCTGCCCGTACAGCTGCGTTTTCTGCACTGCCTTCCTCGTTTGGGGCAGAACATGGCGCGCCAGAAGCGCAAAAAACGTCGTTGATGAGCTTGAGCACGTGGTGAAGACTTACGGGGTGAAGCAGGTTGACTTCTACGACGAGAACATGACGCTGGACAGGAAGCGCATGGCTGACATCTGCGACCTGATCGTCGAGCGAGGCCTGCACATCGAGTGGTTTACCCCTAACGGCGTCAGGGCAGACACGCTGGATGAGACGCTGCTTCGGAAGATGAAGAAGTCAGGCTGCAAGAAGATCCGCGTCGCTCCGGAGTCGGGTGTTCAGCGGGTCGTAAACGACGTCATCGGTAAGAACTTGGATTTGAAGGCTGTGGAGCAAGCCGTCGTGCTGTGCAAGAAGGTCGGCATCAAAGTCGGCTGCTTCTTCGTTCTGGGGTTGATCGGCGAGACCAAAGCGGACATCGAGGAAACCATCAGGTTCGCTTACAAGCTTAGACGCTTGGGTGCTGACAGCCTCATCTTCAGCATAGCCATGCCCATCTACGGGACGGCGCTCTACGAGCAGGCGAAGCAGGGCGGGTACCTGCGGGAAGGCTTCTGCGACTACCCGTTGGCAGCGACTGAGCCGCTGATCGAGACGCCGGAGTTTTCAGCCAAGGACCTGCAGGAGTTGTGCATGAGGGCTAACATGGCGAACCCGACGTTTACAAGGGACAAGATCGCGAGGGGCATTCGGCACCCCAAGAGAGCCCTCAGGATACTTCTCAAAAGAAGCTGAACCGCATGAAGGCGCCAGCTGAGCATGTCAGCGCTTTTTGTGTTGGTTTTTTGTCACAAATAGCTGGGTACCCTGTAGGGTGTACTTTGCGGAAACCATTTTTACCTTGGAAATTAGATGTAAAAATTAGGTACCCCTATAGGATAGGCAGTTTTCGGAACAACTTGCCTTAAGTTGCTTTTTTGGTTTAGAGTTTGAAACGCAGCCGCCTCGGCGGTGGCTCTTTGGCTGAAATGCAGGTGAACCGTTGGATGCGCCAGCCAAAAATGTTGAAGCTAAATCGAGGCGAAAAAGCAACTGTGAATGAATCAATATCACAAATGATTTAAGCAAAGAACAAGAAACAAAGGTTTTTGAGGTTTAGGTTGGGAGGAGGTGATTAGTTGAAGTTTGGCGATGTAATTGTAGCTACGGCTTCTATAGTTCTGATTGGTTTTTTGCTTAATTCTGTTTTGCGTGTTGCATTTATTCCAGTAGCTTCTGCCTCAACGAGTGAATTACTTGCTTGGATTATAGCGTTTCTGGTGACTTCGTTGATTGTTGGTTACGTGTTTGCCCTAAAGATTCAGGAGGAATCGAGGATTAAGGCAATTGGCGAAATTGTTGTTTTGTCTTCTCTTGCGGTGATGTTGTTAGTTATGGTTTGGTTCGCTAATCCGCTGGCAAATTCTGCTATTAAGGAAAACATGGAGAGCATGTTTAGTACGAGTGGATGGACAAATTCAGATTGGTCCGTTTATTCGGCACTTTTGGCTACGATAGATGTTGTCGTTGCTCTGGTGTTCAGTTTCATCGGGCTGATTGTTGGTGCGATGCTTAGGAAACCTTAAGAAGCCTTAATCTGCAATTGCGGGGGAAGAATCAAATGAAGGGATGTAAGCATCCTTCCTTTATTCCATGTTTTGTCAACTGCAAAAAGGCAAGGCGGCACAGTAGCCAGCTGTCAGAATGATTGGAAAACAAGCTTTCCATTTACAACCGTTGCTTTCACGTTGATTTCCTTGATTTTCTCGGTTGAAACAGCCGCGGGATCTTCCGATAAGACCGTCAAGTCCGCCAGTTTGCCCTCTTCAATTGAACCCTTCATCTTTTCATCTCCAGAACAGTAGGCAGCGTCAACTGTGTACATCCGCAGGGCTTCCTCAACGCTTAAGCGCTGCTCGGGAAAACTCGACCTGTTCACGGCTTCCTGCATGCCAAGCAACGGGTTCAGCGGTTCCATCGGGCAGTCGGAGCCGGCGGCGACCTTAACGCCCGCGTCCAGCAGGGTCTTAAGCGGGTGAAGCCACTTAGCCCTTTCAGCGCCGAGGCGCGTCGCCGCTGACCAGACGGCGAATTCTGTGGCGATAACCGTTGGCTGAACCGTGACGACGATTTTTTGGGTTTTTAAACGCTTGATTAGCTGCCTGTTTAGAACCGCGGCTTGCTCCATGCGGAAGCGGGCATCCGTGGCGGTTGTAGCTTGCTCGATTGCAGTCAACGCTTCATCGACAGCCTTGTCGCCCATGGCATGTATGACGGGCTGAAGCCCCAACGCTAACGTCTGGGAAACCCAAGACGCCAATTCCTGCCGAGACAGGAGCATTCTGCCGCTGTTGCCGGGTTCGTCGCTGTAGGGCTGCTTCAACGCGGCAGTTTTAGAATCCAGATACCCGTCGGTAACGATCAGAACTCCGCCGACACGCAGCATCGCGCTGTCGGTTGATCGGAAGCCCTTTGTCTCTTTCAAGAATTCATGAGGCACTATAACGTTAATCCTAACGGGAATCTTTCCCTCCGCCTGCAGCCTCTGAATCAGGGGAAGCTCACTTTGCGAGAGCAGTATCCAGTCCACGCTGGTTATTCCCGCCTCAACGATTTTTCGGCAAGCCAGCGCCGTTGCCTCCGAAAGCTCATCAACAGTCGGCTCAGGAACAGCGTTCCAGACCAAGCTCGTGGCGGCGTCCCGCAAGATGCCTGTAAGCTCGCCCGTCCGCGGGTTCTTATCGACGGCGCCGCCTGAAGGGACAGCTGTTTGGTTCGTGACGCCTGCTAAAGTTAAGGCTTTGCTATTTACGGCGCACATCATCGCTGCTTCATGGTAAAGAATCACTGGGTTATCGGGCGCAGACACGTTGAGGTCGGAGAGGTTGAGAAGACGCTTTTCTTTGAAACGCTTCTCGTTCCAGCCTCCACCGATTATCCATTTACCAGCGGGCGTCTGCTTTGCCTTGTCACTCAGCAATCCTTGTAGTTTCTCGATGGATTCCGCGGTGGTTAGGTCAAGCCATAGCAGGCATCTGCCGAAGTCTGCCACGTGAATGTGAGTGTCGATCAAGCCGGGAATGACGGTTTTACCGCCGAGGCTTACGACTTTAGTGTCTTTGGCGATTAGCGGGTTTATGTCTCGGTTTGTGCCTACTTTGACGATTCTGTTCTTTCTTATCGCTACCGCTTGAGCGACGGGCTGACGTGGGTTCATGGTTCGAACGTTCGCGTTTATCAAGGCTAAATCTGCTGACAAACTGCCATTTCACCAAGCTGTGTCAATTCGCTATTTGGCGCTTAACATAAAACCCTTGCGCTTGCAGCCTAGGGCGTCAGCAGCACGAAGCAAGAGCTAACGTGAGAAAGAGTTGGCGACCGCGCTGTCCAAGCGAAAACTGTCATGGTTGAACTTGTGGCGGCTGCTCGCTCTGCGCGGTAGGCGTGGATTTTTTGTTCTTCCTCATGTCGAGGTAGCCGACTATTGCAAGTAAAGCAATCACCAGTATGATTATGCCGCCGATCAGCGCCATCGAGGTTGGCGTTAATGTGATGCTGTATCCTGATGTGGAAGTTGGCGCAGGGGTCGAAGCTTGCCCGTTGACGATTCCAGTGTAGCAGTAGACGTTCCAGTCGTTGCATCCGATGTACAGCATGCCGTTGGCTATGGCTGGTGACGACCAGCTGCTGGAAGGTGTGGTGGCGGTGTTGATTTTTGTGCCGTTTTGGGCGGTGTCAAGCACGTATACGTGGCGTTGGCTGGTGGCGACGTAGATGTATCCGCTGGCGTAAGAGGGCGAGACGTAGAGTTCGTCGCCCGTGTAGGCGCTCCAAAGCTGGTGACCGGTGGTTGCGTTGAGGCAATCTATGTTGAATATGTTTATGATGTAGAGGTCGCCGTTGACGTAGATGGGCGAGGACACGATGAACTCGATGGCTGCTGGGTTGATGAAGTCCCAGATGACTTTGCCCGTTGTCTCATTCACAGCGTAGTAGGCTCCGTAGTCGGAGGACGCGAAGACCATTCCCGCCGCGATAGATGGAGAGCCAAGCATCTCCGTGCCGCCGACGAATGAATGCTGGTAGGGAAGCAGCAGGCTCCACATCACGCTCCCAGTGTCTGCGTTCACCTTGAAGAGCATGCCATTTGATGGCTGCTGGGAAGTGAAGAAGACGGCGCCGTCAGCAAACGCTGGAGAACACTCGATTGGTCCACCCGCAGGGGTCTTCCAGACTATGTCGCCTGTTTTCGCGTTCAGAGCGTACAGGTTGCCGTCTAAGGAGCCGATGTAAACCATGCCGTCTGACACCACAGGTGAAGATGTGAGCTCAAAGTTCGCGTATGTAAACTGCAGGTTGCTGTCGATGTAAGTGTGCCAGACGAGCGAGCCAGTGTGCGCGTCAAGGCAGTAAACGTAGCCGTCGTCGCTTTCAATGTAGACCATCCCATTCGCGACGGCGGGTGAATCCTCGATTGAGCCTCCAGTCGCAAACTTCCAGAGCTGGCTGCCGCTTAGTGCTCCGATGGCGTAAACGTTCTTGTCTTGTGAACCAACGTAAACTACGCTGTTCACGACGGTCGGTGAAGAGACGACTGACCCATCAGTGGTGAATTTCCAAGCCAAAGTGAGGTTCGAGGGACCCACCGCGGCAGTAGAGGAGTGCACTGGGTCAGCCCGAAACATGGTCCAATTGCTGACAATCGACGTTGTAACAGAAGCCATTGTGGGCGCCGGCGCGGGCGTTGGGGCGGAAAAAGGAGCGAATGTTGGGGTCGGAGTGTTAGAAGGCAGCGGCGTCGGCGCAGGAGTGCTGCCTATCGCCCAAAGCTGACTGTCCGTTGAGTATTCTGTTCCTGAGGTTGTGTCAACCGCGGTTGTAACCTGACCTGGAATTATGTACAGGTTTCCGTACGCGACGATGTTAGATTCTCTTGGAGCTAACGCTTCGATGGGAAGTGTCCAGATAACTTGCCCGTTGAAGGCGTTTATGCACGAAAACTGGGAGGCGCCAGCTGGCCCGTTGTACGCTGCGTGTTGGCCCGTGGTGACGTAGATTTTTCCGTCTGCAACCGTGGGCATTCCTGGCCAGATGAGCGTGCTGTCTGCGCCCTTGTATCTCCACAGCAGAGCGCCAGTTTTCTCGTTGAAAGCGTAGAGGTAGCCGTCCTTGTTCATTTCGTAGACGGCTCCGTAGGCCACTGCTGGTCCATTTGTGAAGTATCCCTCTGGGTCTGCTGGGGGCGTGTACGTCCACACGATTTTTCCAGTGGCGGCGTCGAAGGCGTACAATGTGTTGTCGTCTGTTCCTCCTCTGAAGAAGAGGCCGTCAGAGTAGGCACCGTTGAAGATCATAGGCCCCTTGGTGAGCGTGTCCCAAACGATCTTTCCCGTTGTGGCGTTAAGCGCCAGCTGCTGGTTCAAAAATGAGCCGGCGAAGACCAAGCCGTCACCGTACGTTGTTCCAATGCCGGTTAAGCCGCCTCCTGGAATGTAGGTTGTCCAAGCAGCCGTGGGCGGTTTTGAGGGGTCAGCAAAGTTCCAGGCTATGATGTAGGAGTTGTCCTTCACGTAGAACATCTTTGTTTCTGGGCTGTAGACGTTGTTGGTGAAGATGCCTGTGTCTGCGCAGAACGCCGTGCTAGTCCAGAGGATTTTGCCCGTGGTTGGGTTGAGGCAGCTGCCTTCGACAACAAGGTGCGAGGAGTCGATTTCGTAGGCTATAGGCCAGGTTTTGTTCATTGGTATTACCGTGCTCCAGGCAATCTGCCCTGCTTGGTTTACCGCGACGAGCGACGTGTTTGTGCCGACGTAGATTAGCCCGTTGAAGGCTGTGAGGTACGGTTGTATGCCGGGCACGTTGGCTTTCCAGAGTATGTTTGAAGTATCAGGGGCAGGCCCTGCCGAGAAGCGGGTGAAGGAATCGCCCCCTTGAAACTGGGGCCAATCATACTGGTTCAAATTCGCACTGCTTGACGTTGTACTAGGCAGTGGTCTGAGCTACTGTACCCGTCTGAAGTGCAACTGAAGCAAAAAATGAGATAAGCAACAACGCTGAAAC
Organism: Candidatus Bathyarchaeota archaeon; assembly: GCA_963768345.1. GTDB lineage: Archaea > Thermoproteota > Bathyarchaeia > Bathyarchaeales > Bathycorpusculaceae > Bathycorpusculum. The sequence continues at coordinate 413,754 of CAVYHL010000006.1, forward strand.
AGTCAACACGAGGATTTTTCTTGTGATAAATGGCGCCCCCTGATTTTACCATCCGCAATTTTTCGGTTGAGGTTGACGCTTTGCCACCAGTGACCTATGATTGTTGATTTCACTATAAACCTTGCGGAAATAAGCAAATAAGGTGCTCTAAGGTGAAAAAAAGAAAACAAATGAGTTGCCGCACAATCTTTTTTAGGCTGAAAGGAACCCTTAAGATAAACAATGAACCAGCGAAGAGAATCAGGTGAATTTTGACTTGACGAGCAAGGGTCCTTTACTTATGACTTCTTGGCGGGCAACAGGCGCCTGCAACGCACGCTGCAGATACTGCAACGTGAACGCGACAGGGAAGCATGCCCCAAGAGAAATGACGACGAAAGAGGCTTTGCACTTGGTTGATGAAGTGCACAAGTTCGGCGTAAGATGGTTCGGCTTGAAGGGCGGAGAGCCCCTCATGCGTAAAGACATTTTTGAAATAGTCACTTACGCAAAAAGCTTAGGGCTTAACGTGTGCTTGTTGACTAACGGGTGCTTTGTGGATGGAAAAATCTACGACAACCTGGTTAAGAATCAGGTCTGGACGTCCGTAAGCATTGATGGACCTGAAGAGATTAACGATCAGCTACGCGGGAAAGGCTCGTACAAGAAGGCGCTGGCAGCCATCGAGAAGTTATCGGCTGGCAAAATCTTGAACGGGTTGGCATGCGCGATCACAACTGTCAATTACAAGTATTTGGACCACGTCGCAGAGTTAGCTGACAAGTACCATGCGAATTTTGTCTGGTTTAACCATCTGGTTCCCAGCGGAAGAGCAAAATCAACCATGGAGTTGACTCCGACGCCTGAAGAGTACGAGTGGGCGCTCAATCACATATGGGATTTGACTGAGAAGTACGAGGGGAAATTCGAGATACACGTTCATTGCCCGCACTACGCGCGGGTGGTTAAGCAGAGGAACATCCCGAACTTTGACGAGTGGTATGAGCGGAAGTTCCATGGAAAATGCACTTACTTCGCCTTCGGCGGTTACCTGAGCGTAACGGAGAACGGTGACTTAATACCGTGCTTTTACACTGACCTCCAGCCTTCAGAGCCGATGATGCTGGGGAACGTCAGACAGAAAAGCCTAACCGAAGCCTGGAAAGAGGTGCAGGAATCAAAGTACTACCGCAGCTTCCAGAACAGGAATTTGCTGAAGGGCAAGTGCGGGGTCTGCGAGTACCGGGAGCTCTGCGGAGGCTGCCGAAACAGAGCGTACGCTTACACGGGCGACATCTACGAGTCTGACCCAGCGTGCGTGTACGTGCCTGAAAGCCTGCGCAAGAAATAACCCTTGGCGTCGGCGTAAAGATAGAAAATGTCTTAAGCGGATAAGAGCCGAAGATAAATAAGAGTGAAAATGAAGGCAGAAGCCGTAATTTCCCTTGTATTGATAGCGATGTTTTTAGCTTCAGCCGTATCAGTTAGCGCTGCGCTCGCAGCCGCGCCAACGGGTTCGTGGTCTATGTTTCACGGCGACCTTTCGCATTCTGGCTATTCAAGTTCCCAAGCCCCAGAGACGAACCAGACCCTGTGGACGTTTAACACTGGCGGGCAAGTGGGCTCTGCCACGGTTGTCGGCGGCGTCGTCTACGTCGGCTCATATGACCATAAGATTTATGCTTTTAACGCCTCCACTGGCGCTGTCCTGTGGGATTCACTGACGGGCGCGGTCGTGATTTCCCGCCCTGCCGTCGTGAACGGGGTGGTCTACGTTGGCTCGGAGGATCATAACCTCTACGCGTTTAGCGCTTCAGACGGCAAGAAGCTCTGGAACTTCACGACTGGATACTACGTTGACTGTGACCCAGCCGTCGCTAACGGCATGGTTTACTTTGGCTCTGAAGACAGGAACGTGTACGCTTTGAACGCGGCGACGGGAGCTTACGTGTGGAACTACACGACAGGCTACAAGATCATGCTGTCTTCTCCCACGGTAAGCGGCGCAGTAGTCTACATAGGCTCTGAAGACGGCAAAGTCTACGCGCTAAACGCGCTCAGCGGCACTCTTGACTGGAGTTATTCAACGCGGAACCAGGTGGTTTCTTCCCCGGCTGTGAGCAACGGCATAGCGTACGTGGGCTCAGTGGACGGCGCCGTTTACGCTTTGGACGCTTACAACGGCAAGTCACTGTGGAACTACACCTCGGGAGGACCCATCTACTCTTCTCCCTGCGTCGCCGACGGGCTGGTCTACATCGGGTCAACAGACAGCAAAGTCTACGCGCTAAACGCTCTCGACGGCAAAGTCGCTTGGAACTTCACGACAGGCGCATCCGTGGCCTCCTCCCCAACCGTTGCAGGCGGCGTTGTCTACGTCGGGTCGGAGGACGGCAAAGTCTACGCGCTAAACGAGGTGAATGGAGCGTTGATGTGGAGCTACGTGACGGGTGACATGGTTATCGCTCGTCCCGCGGTTGCTCAGGGAGTGGTTTATGTTGGCTCTTGGGATGGCAAACTCTACGCTTTGAACGCTGCGGACGGCGGGTACGTTTGGAGCTTTGCAACTGGCGGCGAGATCGATTCGTCACCGACTGTGTCGGGGGGCTTGGTTTATGTGGGTTCGCATGATGGCAAAGTCTACGCGCTTAACGCCTCGACGGGTATGGTCGGCTACAACCTGGAGGAACATAACAGCGTCGTGTGGAGCTACACGACGGGTAACATGGTCATGTTTTCTTCGCCCGCGGTCGCCGATGGCGTCGTCTACGTCGGCTCGTACGACGGCTGCCTTTACGCGCTGAACGCAAAAACAGGCGCCTTCATCTGGAGTTACAAGACCGACGGACCAGTGGTCTCTTCCCCTTCGGTGAGCGGCGGAGTGGTCTATGTGGGTTCAGAGGATCATTGCGTTTACGCTTTGAACGCTTCCACGGGCGCTTTGATGTGGAAGTACGCTACTGGCGGGCAGATCGTGGTGTCTTCCCCAGCGGTCTACGACGGCAGAGTCTACATCGGCTCAAACGACGGCAACGTCTACTGCTTAAACGGCGCCAACGGCACCCTCGTCTGGAAGTACCCGACTGGCGGCTACGTGGTTTCTTCCCCCGCGGTCGCGAACGGCGTGGTCTACGTTGGCTCATACGACCATAAAATCTACGCGCTAAACGCCCTTTCGGGAAAAGAGGTTTGGAGTTACAGTACAGGCGGAAACGTGACTTCGACGCCAGCCATCGCAGACGGCGTCGTCTACGCGGCTTCAGCGGACGGCGCGGTCTACGCTTTGGAAGCATCCAACGGCAAGCTTGTTTGGAGCTACCAGACAGGCGGGCAAGTTGCGTCTTCACCTGCGGTTGCTGACGGAGTTGTTTACGTTGGCTCCTATAACGGTGACCTTTACGCTTTGAAAGCATCGAGTGGCGTGCTGATTTGGAGATATTCAACTGGGGGAATGGTGGTTTCTTCGCCCGCCGTAGCCGACAACGTCGTTTACATTGGCTCCTACAACCATGTGCTCTACGCGTTCGGCTCCCCGCCGAGCAAACAAACCATCTCTCACACGAACCTAATTCTCATCGCATCAGTCGTGGCGGCTGTTGCCGTGGTGTCAGCAGTGTCCGCAACCGTGATCTACAAAACGAGGCGTAAGCCGTAGATTCAGCTAAACCGCCCAGCGTTCAGGCTGAAAATTCCTGCGGTTCGCAACGCCGCTTAAAATTTGCCTGTTAGCAAAAGCTTAAAATTCTCAGACGACATTGCCTAAGACCTATATTTAGCAGAATGAACAGTTCATTCTAACAACCTTGCTTTGACGTGTATGGTGATGACGGCAACTAAAACGAAGATTGCACTGGTTAATTCTCCACTTCTCCTAGACGTTGGGCATCATCCACTTTTTCCCCCGCTTGGATTGGCGTACATGGCGGGCGTGCTGGAAAAGAACGGTTTTGAAGTGAAAATTTACGATTGCCCCGTCTGCCAGATGAACCATGAAAAGCTTAAGGCAGAACTGGGCTCTTTCCAGCCAAGCATAGTCGGAATCGGCTCCATGACCCCGACGATCGAGTCAGCGTTCAAGTCTGCGCGGGTTGCGAAAGAAGCCTGCCCAGACGCCACGGTCGTGATGGGGGGACCCCACGCCACCTTCGCGGGCGAGCAAATCCTCACCGACGAGAAAACCGTCAACATCATCGTCAGGGGTGAAGGCGAAGAGACACTTCTGGAGCTGGCAAAGCAGGCGCCCAACATAATGCCGAAGATAGGCGAGATTAAGGGCACGACTTTCCGGCTGGGCAATCAGGTCGTGCAGGCGCCCGACAGACCCTTCATCGAAGACCTTGACGGGCTGCCGCGTCCAGCCTACCAGTACCTTCAGGTTGACAAATACAGGATTTACGGGCGTAAGCTTCTTCCGATGATGTCCAGCAGAGGATGCCCCTTCCAATGCAGCTTCTGCGTAGCGTCTCAGATGTTCGGCGCAAGGTTCAGGGGAAGAAGCCCAGGCAACGTGCTCGACGAGATGGAATGGCTCAGGGACACATACGGCGCGGAGGGAATAACGTTCCAAGACGACACGTTGACCTTCGACAGGAAAAGAGCCGTTGAAATCTGCGACGGAATCCTGCAGAGAAAAATAAACCTGCCATGGGGCTGCGGAACCAGAGCCGACCTGGTTTCAGAGGAACTTCTCTCGAAGATGAGTAAGGCGCACTGCAACGAGATATGCTTCGGGGTGGAGTCGGGCTGCCAGAGAATCCGCGACGCCCTCAAGAAAAAAGTCACGACGCAACAGTGCGAGAACGCGATCAAGTGGGCTAAGGCAGCAGGCATATTCGTCACCGCATCAATAATCATCGGGTACCCAGGCGAAACCAAGGAGTCTCTCCAAGAAACCCTTGACTTCGTGCGCAGGGTGGAGCCTGATGACGTTTACCTGAACCATGCGACGCCCTACCTAGGAACCGAGCTGCGCGCGCTGGTGGAGAGTTTCGGCTGGAAGATGGTGGAGGACTGGAAGCTGTACAACACGATGAACCCGATTTTTGAGGACCCGTCTTTGCCCGCCAAGGAGATTGCCCAGATGCGCAAGAGCTTCTACGACAAGTTCTACAGTGCAGGGTACATCATGCGTCAAGCCGTCAAGGGGTACGTTAAGGGCAACTTGTACAGCAAGATCATGGCGAGAACCGCCGCGAACTACATGCTCTGGCGAATGAGAAGCGGCATGTAGCGTGGCTTCAAAAATGCGAAATCACGTTTTAGACAGAGTTTCGGCGGATGAGCGGTTTTAACGGAAACTTTATTATGTTATCGGACGGTTTTAAAACGGTAAACTGAGGAGAAACCGATGCAAAAGCACGCGCTCAAAGAGGGCAAAGAGGAAGTTTACGATTCACGGGAGAACTGGCCGCCCTACACCTACAGGGATTACCCAGACATCAAGCCTGAAACGTACCACGCCTTCATGGAGTTCCTGAACACCGAGAACAAGTCGGGCAGGCTGATGGAGCTGCAGCCGTGGATCTCCGTTTGCGATTCAAAATGCGCCTTCTGCTATTTTCCCACCACCGCCACAAGCAAGGTGAAGATCGAGCCGTACCTTGAACTGCTCAAGAAAGAGCTTGACATGTACGCTAAAACCAAGTACGTGAAGACAAGCGTTTTCGACGAGATAGTTTTGGGCGGCGGCACCCCCAGCGTTCTGGCTGCTGAGCAGATGATCGACCTCATCGACTTCTGCAAGGCAAACTTCAACATCAACAAGGAATACTTCATCAAGGTAACGGGCTCCTCGAAGACGCTGGCTGTCAACAAGATCGACAAGCTCGCCCAGTACGGCGTTTACCAGATGGACATGGGCGCGCAGACGTTCGACGACAAGCTGCGGAAGATGCTTTGCCTGCCTGACAGCGCCGCGGATGTTGAACGGGCGGTTCGGCACGCTCGAAAACTGAACCTTTGCGTATGCGTTGACCTCATGTACAACCTTCCAGGGCAAACCATGGAAAGCTGGATCCAGACGCTTAAGAAAACCATCGAGCTTGACGTGGAAGTTGACACTTACTCGTTGCACGTGGACCCGGGTACGGTGCTTGAAAAGATGATTAAGACAGGCGTTTCACCGCCCACCGGCGACGCCGAATACGAGAAGCAGATGTATTTGACCGCCTACAACATGCTCACCGCCGCAGGCTACAAGGCAGTGGGACATGACCGCTTCAGCAGGGTGGAGTGGCACATGCGGGAGAACTGCCTGAACGGTTGGCCTTGGGGAGGCATACTGACGACGGGCGCCGGCTGCTTCATGGGTTACCTGCAGCAGTTCAGCTACTCTAACATCGAGAACATAAACGACTACATGGCGACGGTGAAGGCGGGAAAACTGCCCATAAGCAAACTCTCAGAATCCACGACCGAGGACATGATGAGGCGGACGATGACTAGGCTGTACCTGCGTCTGCCAGTCAGCAAGGCGGAGTTCATGCAGAAATTCGGCACGACACCCGAGAAGGTTTTTCCGAAGCAGCTTCAAAAGCTGAAGAGCAAGGGTTTGATCGAAATCGACGACAAAGAAATCAGGATAACGAAGCTGGGCGAGATTTGGAAAGGCAACATAGCTTGGGAATTCGCGCCCGACCAAGCTTAACCCCATTTGGATTCTTGTCTTAATCATTGAACAATTTTGTTGCCACTTTCGCTCTTGAGACTGGGTTTCTCCTTTCAACCAAGAAAACTACAGTTTGTAGTTAAAAAAGAAAAGGAAAGGGGGATTTTATTGATGCCTCATCGGCTGCAGACCGTACCAAGTCATTACTTTGGCAATAACTGGCACTATTATGCCCAAAGCAATACCGGGAACGAACGCCAATGTCCAGCCATACAAGACAGTTCCCGCTGTGTATCCTCCTGTCGATGTTTGCCAAGCCGAGTGAGCCATGGCTCGCGGTGTATACTTCATGATCGACCCAGTTCCGCCTGCAAAGTCAAGCGAATAATTGTAGTTCATGTAGAATTGGAGGAATGCCGTTATTACGCTAGCTGTTAAGCCTGCGCCTAACATTCGTTTGAAATTCGTTGATCCGTTGTTCAATGCTCCAGCCATGTAGCCGATAATAACACCGTTAACGAGCCAAGTGAGCATACTTAAATCGCCGTAAAAGTTGTGGTAGGGAACAGTGGTTCCGAGATAGGCATACGCGCCATTATAGTACCCTCCGCTGGCAAGGTAATAAACGCCGCCTGTGATGAAGCCAGCTGCGCCGCCAGCCCACTTGTTCCATAGTAAGCCTAGTACTAGAGGTACGCCGAGAATAATCATTTGGGCAAAGCCTTGGCTTAAGATGACACTGACGGTGGTGGCTATGAAGGACGTCCCGAAGATCATTTTGTTTCCGCCGGGGTTTACGTAGATTGCTAAGAGGAAGATTAGCAAGAATAGGATTAAGGGTATGAATATGCCGTAGAATATGTCAGCCAATTTAAATTTTGGTGTTTCCAATTTTTATCCCTTGACTTATTTACGTGGTGGCATGTTTATAAGCTTAATGCTTGTAAGCTTGGCATGTAAGAACTCATGATACACAATTCATGAGCTAAGGAACTAAGCAGTCGCCAACCTTGAAAAGTGCAGAATTTTTAGTTAAAAAGAGCAAAAAAATAAAGAAAGGGTTAAGGAAATGAGTTTATTGCTGCTGTCTCAGCATAGCTTTTGCTCGGAGTATTGAATTTCTAAGGTCTATCCTTGCCGGGCAAACGAAAGTGCAGTGACCGCATCCAGTGCAATAATCCGCATTCAGCTTAATCATTTGGTCGAAGTTCATCTTGTCAAATGCGTTCTTAATCAGTATCGGACTGAGGTTATGGCAGCAAACTCTCATGCAGGCGCCGCATCTCATGCATTGGTACTCTTTGACTTTTTCAGGAGCGAATGCTTGGGCTCTAGGCAGCTCAGGTTCCTTGGTTTCAGTCGTGGGTTTGAGATGGCCAATCTTGTCAAGCGCAGGCACAGTTAAGTTCATGATGACTAGCGCCACAAACGAGGCACCGAAGAACTGCATGTAAGTTATCATAAGCACCGTCAGTATTGCCGTGCCAACTCCGAAAATTATCTGCCCCATATATGTTAGAGGCGTGGTCGCGGGGTCTGTTGCCATAAAGAACGCCAAGAATATCGAGCTTCCGATGAACAGCAAGAACAGCAGTCGCACAAGGTAATCTGTGTCGCCGTAAACAGCAGACAGAATAATTGACATCACAGCGGCGGTTACAAGGTAGCTTACTGTTATTCTCCATTTAACGTATTTGCGTGCCACAATAAAGAAGCCTATGCCGACAGCGATAACTGCAATGGTTGACGCTCCGCCAGGCCAAGCGTGGAACTTGTCTAGGAACATTATTGAGAGCAAGTTGTTTGTAGTTGCTGCAGGAACCGCATGACTGGCGTTTGAGAAGCAACTGATTACATAGGCACCGAACCCGGCAGTTTGGCCAGGTGCCCCCGGATAACCGTTGCTTCCTACGACGCTGGCCAAACCAATTGGACCTGCGAGCGAAGGCACTTCAAGTAGGGAGCTTTTCATGTGGTCAATTGCCAGTAGCAATGTGTTAAGGAATGGTATCATGACTATGAGTTTTGAAGCTGCAGCCGGATTAACGTATTTTCTGCCAGAGACGCCTACGAGTTTCTTGAAAACAACCAAACCTATGACAGTCATCCCAGCGACAAAGGCAAAACATTGAGGTGCCTCCAGAGGAAACAGCTCAACCGTACGCATAACGGGGACGCCGAGAGTGTAGCAGTCAGTGACGATTAAGCCGAAAACAGCGGCAGACATGAGGTTAAGCGGGCTATCAGCTGCCACTTTGTGCAGAAGGGCATCAAGCCCTACGGCGAGGCCGACAGAGATTATTGCGTTGATTGCTAATGTAAGTCCCAAATTCCATTTTGAAGGGGTAGTTTCGGTTGACCATAGAGCAGCAGTGATGATGGTAAGTATGAGCAGCGCGAAAAACGTGTAAGTCATTAGTTTATCTTTAGTCATCCAAGAATATTCTTTAGGTTTAGACATTATCTCACTTTCTTCTTGATTTCTCCGTCTTCAATTTAGCGCTGGTTGGTTTAATAAGACTTTCCCATGAGACGATGAAAGCTCCATATTTTTAAAGAAATGGTGAAACAACGGCTATTTCTTGTTTTCAAGAATCCAAGGATGCACCATGATTGATTTTTCCGCGAAAAATTGCAGGATACACGAGTAAAGAGTTTTTCTAGTTCCACCGTTAAATTGGAAAATTGGGCTCATCCCTTTCAAAAGCAGTTTTAAAGGTCTTGTTGACCAAGCCAACAAGTGTGAATGAGAGCTCGGCATTTCTTTATGGAATTGGACTGAGAATTGCCTTGAAAAGGCTATCTTCAGCTTTTCAAAAAACTCAGAAAAGGGCTGCTCTTGAATAAAGCTAATAGGTGTAGACTTCTAATTCCATTTTACTCAGAGGCCTAAACCATGACTAAGGCAAGTGACGAGGAGTTGGAGGGCATAACTTTAGACGTGTACTTGCAAGTTTTGAGGAAAGGAAAACCCGTAGGCCCTCGAGAAGTCATGAAAGCCGCCAACCTCAGCAGTCCCAGCGTAGCCTACAGGCACTTGCAGAAGCTTGAAGACCTTGGATACCTGCAAAAAAACCAATTCGGAGAGTACATTGCCAAGAACAAAGCCCACATACCAGGATACATGTGGATTGGCCACCACTTAATGCCTAAGATGTGGCGTTACTCATTCATTTTTACCGCAATCTTAGCAGTTGAACTTGTTATACTCGCAATTCACTACCATGTCGAGACTTATGAGTTTAAAGTTTTCTTTCTCTTATTAATTCTAATCACAGCAGTCGCACTCGGCGTCTTCATCTTTGAAGGCTTGCTTGAAAACAGACGAAAACACTATAACAAAACAATAGAAGACAACAAGAAAACTCAAAATCTAACTTTGATAAGCCATCTCAAAGCTAACAGAATCAAAGCTTGATTGCTTTCTGCATCCTTTTGCAATCAAGACAAAAGCTGTTTCTAGGAGTAAGTTTTATATCGCATTGGGGAACTTAATTCACTCGGGATATCTGATGGCCTCAAATAAGTCACCATTATACATGGTGGTTTGGCGTTGTACAAGGAACTGCGTCGGCAACTGCATGTACTGCAGTTACACCAAAGACTACGCTGCCGACACCGAACTGGATACCAACAGCGCCAAAAAAATGGTTGACGAAATTCATGAGTTTGGTTCCCCGTGGTTTGGCATTAGTGGCGGAGAACCTTTGGTTCGAAAGGACATTTTTGACATTATCGGTTACGCTGAAGAAAAACACGACATGAAAATCAGTCTTATAACAAGTGGCTTCGCGTGGGATGAAGAACGATTCGATAAACTCCGAAAGTACGATGTTCACACGGCAATCAGCATTGATGGGAACAAGGAATCAAACGAAATCATTCGACGCAAAGGAAGCTACGACAAAGCATTGCACGCCATGCAGAAGCTGTCCGAGGTAGGGTTACTAGACTGCTTAGTCGTAACCATGACCAAATACAACATTAAGCACATGGCGCATCCTGCAGCGCTTGCAGAGGAATACAAGGCACGCATGGTTGTTTACCACAATCTAGTTCCCGTCGGCAGAGCAGGAAGCAACATGCCTGACTTAGCCCCAACACCTGAACAATACGAGGAAGCCTTCGACGAAATCTACGATATTCAACGCAAACTGTACGGCAAAGTCAAAGTAAACGTTTACTCGCCCTTCTACGCAAGAATCGTACGCCAGAAAAACCCAGTTGACTTCTGGGACTGGTACCACGAAGGGTACCTTGGCAGATGCACCATCGGCGGCAACTACATCGGCATAACAGAAAACGGCGACTACCGAAGCTGCGGCTTCCATGAAGGCTACCGTTTAGGCAACGTCAAAGAAAAGAAACTGACGAAGGTCTGGGACGACCTGCAACACAGCGAGTTTCACCTTAAACTAAGGGACAAAAGCAACATTAAGGGCAAATGTGGAGTTTGCGAGTACCGAGAAATCTGCGGCGGCTGCAGAACGAGGGCTGAATACTACACGGGCGACTTGTTCGAGTCAGACCCAGCCTGCAAGTACATTCCCAAAGTGCTACAAGAAGACCCTAACTTCCTTAAAAAACAGTAAAGTGCCTCTCCACTCTTCTTTCTATCTTAATTCGATTACTGAAAAAACATGGTTGATTGGAAAACGTAAAAAAAAGATTTTGATCAAATTCCGCCGTGGCATTTAATCACTGAGTTTGGTTGTAATCGCTTAAGATTTTGAAGATTACATATCGGTCGTTCGAGTAAATCTGTTCTAGGAACCTACAACGGGAGATGTTAGGATCAAGTTTGTTCTTGTCGTAAACGACGAATCCTATGTTGTCTAGCGCGATGTAGTCCTTGAAGTCTCGTGTTGACACTGTAAACTGACCAGGGTTATAGCTGAAAAGGCTTTCAAGACTGCTCGGTTGTAATGTTGGAAAGTTGTTCTTGGAAAGGCAGAGAACTTGGTACTGACGGGTAACTGTCTGGTTGGCGTTGACTTCACTGAATTGATATTGAAACCGCACAGCATCTATTTGCCGGCCTGCCAAGGCGCCGATGTTCCCCCAATCAGGCAAATCTGTGAAGTTAAATGCGTACGCAATCTGGTTTTTGTCATCATAAAGACCGACGTATTTGTCCCGGAGTGCCGAGCCTGAAAAACTGACTACCGCCCATTTTGTCCCATCAGTAGTTTTCGAAGGCATGTCCCACGGGTTAGCCCAGTTCATGAATTGTGGTATCTGCGCCTTATCAAAGTCAAATTGGAGGTCAAAGTAGTTAGTCAGGTACAGCGTAACATTTGAAATGTCACTGTTCAGCGGCGTCACAGCCCAAGAGATGTTGGTTGCGTAACTGTCGTTTTGAACAATCATCGTCTCTGTCAACTCCACGTAATCGTTAGAGTACAGGAGCTCTATCTGGGCTGGATGGCTGTCCTCGCTGAAGTTTATGTTACGCGTCAGGTTGGTCAGGGGAAAGTTGTAATTCTTGCCGTTTTGTGTGAACGAGATAAAGTCTCCAGCCGTGGAAGAATACGACACTCGATACCAAACTTGATTTATAGAAACATAGTTTTCACTGCTAATATCCCCGTATGCCTCATAAGCCTGCAACAGGTTCTGAGGATCCTGAATAGCGTATGACAAGCTTAAAACTGAGCCTGCAACATCGTTAGTTCCAACAGTTGCTGTGGTCTGGGCAATAACGGTTTTACCAGAAAAAGCTTGAAACCAAAAGCCAGGAATTTCGGTTGCGACAACGGTGGCGTTGTTCGGGTAGTTTTGCTGAAGCCAGACGCCCGCGTCGTAAGCTTTCACGTCCGTTGTCGAGTAGAAGACGCTGGCTTGCATCATTTTTCCATAAACCGTGTCTGAACGAAAAACGAGCACCACACACATCAACACCACGAGGAAAACCGTAAGTATCTTGAACCAATTCCTGCGCAGCGGACCGAGCAAGCGCTGCCTAAAAGACTGCGCAATCTTGACCTGGGAACTGCTGGCAATCTTGTCTCCGCTCTCAACTCCGATGGCGCTAGAAGGGACAGAGCCACCATAAGCAAGAAGGTTTCCTCTATTCTTAGCGTAGTAGGACAGAAACTTTTCTTGAATGAACACGACGGAAACAGCGGCAAAGATGGCGAGTGCGGGCGTCAAGTAGTACATGAACCACTGGAAGGGCATGAAAAAGCCAAAAAGGTAAGATTCAGCGAAGAAAAGCGGAACAAAGAAGCTGAGCATCAATATCACGTAGGAGACTAATTTTTTTTCTTTTCGAAGCAGAAAGTACGAGATGACGATGCCTGCCAAGCCGAAGAAGAAAATGAAGCCGAAATTGTACATGAAAGCATTAAAGCTGACGTACGGGATCTGGTAAGCGTAGGTTTTAACGGCGAAAAAGACGTATTCAACAACGAGGCCGATGTAGCCGATCATCGCTTGAAAATAGTAGAGGAAAAACGCTATTCCCCCGCCCAGAACCAAAGCGACTACAACCTTGAGGTAGGCGCCCTTGGATGTTACCAGCATGATAAGCAGAATCGGAATCAACATTATGACGGCGAGGAAGGCTGCAAGCTGATGTGACAGTACAAGCGCAAAAGCCGCGAGAAAAGTGACTACAAGGTAGCCGAATTGCTCGATTGCTTTCGTTAAATAAAGAAGCACAAAGAGGATAAACGTGATGCCCAGCACCGTTGTGTAGCCACCAAACTGGTTAGCCTCAAACACAGGAAAACACATCAACAACAAAACTGCACTCACCGCGCCAACTTTCTTGCTGAAAAATTTGCTGGCGATCAAGTAGACAGACATAAACAGCAGCCAATCAACTATCGCGGCGAGAGCTTTCACCAGAAAAATCATCTGCCCAATGCCCGTTGCACCGCTGAAAGAAATGAGCATCGCAAGCAGAAGCTCGTAAAGCGGCGGCGTCCAGCCCAAGTTAACCAAGGGTATTTTGCCCGTGTCAAGGAAGATCTGCGCCTTTACCAAGTGGACAGCAGGGTCATTTCCCAACACTACCCCATTCATCGATATGACGGTGTAGAAGATGAGCAAGACAAGCACCGAGAAGATGGTGAGGAAACCGATTTCAAGCTGCCTCTCTCTTGTCAATTTACCCGTCAAGGAGTTAGTTATCCTCCAGTCTGACTGATGTTCGCTCTAACCTTAAAAATGGCAACTTCATCGTTAATAAATACAAGGCTAAACTCGGGGTCAGAAGCAAATTTGGGGTTAACCCCAAAATCGCGGTTGGCAACGTAGGAAATTGAGTTGGCTTGAATAGCTTCTATGTAGTCGAACGTGCTAATCGGCAAACTGGCAACTGGCTTCTGCGCGGCTTGAGCCTTATCCGCCAGAGTCTTGTCCAAGCTCGCCAGGTTTACTACGTCTTTTTCCGTGACTTGATAGATTCCCACCAGAACCTGTATTTCCGCGGAGGACCTGCCCTGTAAATTGTAAGAGAGCTGTGTGATGCAGGGGTTTGCCGCGTTAAACGAGGAGATTTGTGGCTGTTCTTGTATGAAAATGAGTTGCCCGACCTCCTTCATGCCGGGGTCTAAAATTGCAAAGGTGTTATTGGACGGCTGCAGAAATTCACCTTGAGCGTTCAGCACGAAATTGATCCAGTCTAAGGTAACATTCTGGTTGTTGCTCTGGACGACTATAGTCATGTTTGCGAATGAGACGCCTTGGGAAACCGTCAAGATTTCTGAGTAACTGAAGTCGCTGTTGGCTTTGTTAACGGCGATGGATGGGCTGCTGCTCTGTGCACCGACCAGTCGCATGCTAGTCACGGGCACTTGTGTCATGACGGTGGATTGAACAGACCCAGCATCCTGCGAAAGCAATGTGATTTCACTATCGTTAAACTGGCAGAACGGGAAGGGGAAGTACGTCCAGTTGAGGTCTGCAAGAAACTCAGGGTTATGCCGCCCAATGTACCCACCGTCCTCTCTGACCTGAATGTACCCGTTGTCGATGACGTAGTCTGTGTCAAGCAGGCTGGAAGCAACCGTAGCTGGCGCTAGCTCACTGTCCACCGTCAAATACTGAGGTTGGACAGCGCTCAAGGTCGGACGCTGGGCGAACCCGCCAAGCCACCACCCATAAAGAGCATCAGAGACAAACACTGAGCCCGGCGCGGTGTTTTGCTGAGCCCACTGTACTGCTTGGTAGCCAGGTTTATCCATGGTTTGATAGAAGCTTTGAATCGTGACGCCTTGCCAAGGTGTGAGAAAGATCGGAAGCGTTACGAGGAAGATGAGTATGAAGCCTAAAGCGAAGATGGAGTAGACTCTCTTGGGGGTTAAGCCAGTCTGAGATTCGCGTTGCCCACTTGTTCGCGGCTCTCCCTGTCTTCTGCATCTTGCTGGTTAAAGTGTGGTAAGTGTCTATCAGGCGGGCAAAGTACGCCGAGCCATGATCGATCATCACGGCAAAGAGTATGATTACGGGCAGAACCAGAAAGTAAAGAAACCGGTTGTAATCGACGAGGAGCCCATACAAGAAGCCCTGCGTAAGTATCAGCGGAACGAAAAGCCACATTATCAGCAGGAAACTGGGAAGCGAAAGGAATCGACCTCGATATTTCTTGGATACTAAGAAGTACGGTAAAAGGCAGGCGAAGAGCGCTAACACCTCATCAAGCGGAAGCACTCTTGTAGACAGTAGAGCCTGATCAATGGCGTTGACGGCGGTAAACGAAGAGTTAGCTTCTAAATAAGCAGGAACCGCGCTGACTAAGAAGGGCGAAACAAGAAGAGCCCCACCGAGCAGTGGAGGCAGCCAGTAGAGAACGTTTTTCCTTGTGGTCCCGAACGTTCTGG
This sequence comes from Candidatus Bathyarchaeota archaeon, assembly GCA_963768345.1. GTDB lineage: Archaea > Thermoproteota > Bathyarchaeia > Bathyarchaeales > Bathycorpusculaceae > Bathycorpusculum. Next base: position 429,168 of record CAVYHL010000006.1, read on the forward strand.
GAGTCAGAAGGACAAAGAGCACGGTGGCAACGGTTATGGCGACGAAGACGGCGGCGCTCAAAGAGTGCGTCAGGAATATCGCCCCGACCAAGATTGAGGTTGAAACAAGAAAAGGGGTCAGCGTGAACTTTTCTCTGCGGAGAAACAGGTAGAAGACCACGGGAATCAAGAGCAGGGTTATCACGTTTGGGTAGCCTGCCCACATGAGCATTTCGATGTCAAAGCGTGAGACTGCGACCAGGAACGCGACGATAAAGGCGGCTGATTCACTCCACACCATCCGAGTTATCAAGAAAGCGGCTAAAACGATAAGCGAAGAAAAGAAAGCCACAACAACCGCCTGAGCCACGTAGTCGGACATGCCAGTCATAAGCATCACGCCTGCCGTGAAAATGTGGTAGCCGGGGAAAGTCAAGGATTGACCACCGCCCATCTGATAATAATCGTAGAGGAAGTTTGTGTTGCCTGACTGCGTTATCGAGTTGATGACGCTGGCGTGCAAGCCTATGTCGGCGCCTGGCGGAAAGCTCTGCCAGAACATCAGAACTATTCGGTAAATGAATGCGAAAACGAAAGTCAACGGCAGCAGCACGTATTTCCCGTTTGCTTTGAACATTTGTTTCCTTCTCTTCTCCGCAGTACCTTTTAGTGTTTGATGAAATCCTTAGTCAAAGCTTAAATATGAAACGCGAGTATAAAAAGCCCAGAGTAATAAAAAGGAAAAAAGGTGTTTAAATGTCGTGGCTTAAATCTATGATGGAAAAAGAGCCTCCAGAACCAGAGAATCCAATCGGCGTTGTCGTTATAGGCAATATCGAACCGGACATGCATGACACTGCCAAAGAAGCAGTCAGAAGGTCACTGAAACGCGCTGGATTTAAAACAATTGATGTTGGAAAAAGCGTTGCACCACAGGTTTTCGTTGACAAGGCAAAAGAGAATAACGCAGACCTAATTGCCGTCTCAGTGAATACGGTGCCAGCGAAAAATAATCTTCCGAAACTCGATGAAGCACTAAAAGCAGCTGGACTCAAAGGCAAAGTCGCCATAATTATGGGCGGCGCTGCTGTCAAAAAAGAAGACGCTGACGCGATGGGTGCTCTCTTTGGCAAGAACAAGGAAGAAGCCCCTGAACTCGCAAAGAAAGCGATAGGCAAGAAATAAATCCATCAGATGAGGAAAAATGTCCTTTAGATTCAACACAGAACAGAAAATATACACTGTTGGAAGAGCTAAAGTAGGCGGTCAACCAGGGGAACTACCGACTTTCCTGATTGGCTCCATCTTTTGGCTAGGCCAGAAAATGGTTCAAGACGCGAACAAGGGTATTTTTGACGCGAAAGCCGCAGAAGACATCATCAACACGATGCAGACTCAGAGTGACATTACCGGAGTACAGTTCGCTTTTGACATCGTCGGAACTACTGATATGGCTTTTGAGAAGTACATTGACTTCGTTGCAAAGCACAGCGAAGCGCCACTTATGCTCGACGCTATGAGCCCAAAGACACGAATGACGGCTGCAACCATCGCAAAGAAGATGGGTCTTTCAGACAGGTGCCTCTACAACTCAGTGTACAAAGGTGTCACTGACGCAGAGTTGGCAAACCTGAAAGAAAGCGGCGTCAAAATGTCGATTGTGCTCGCTGACAATCCTAAGGATAACAGCCTTGAAGGAAAAATGGCTGTCATCGAGGAAGCTTTAGCGTTGGCGGCGAAAGGTGGCATCACGAAGCCTCTGATCGACACGGCAATTCCAGCGTACGCTCCAGACATGGGCACTGCAGTAAGAACCATACCCATCATGAAAGAGAAGTATGGCCACCCAGTAGGGTTAGGCAGCGGCAACGTTGTCACAACCATGGGTTGGGTAAAAGCTAACATTGCCAAAGAGTTCCGTAAAGGATGCGTGACCGCAACTAACTCGATAATGCAGACAGCAGGCGCTAACTGGCTGATGATCGGGCCCGCAGAGCAGACAGAATGGGTATTCCCAGCCGTCGCAGTTACCGACACTTACATTGCTTCAGCCGCAGGCGACCTCGGAACAAGACCAGTAGACGAGACTCACCCAATCTACAAGATGTTCATGTAGAAAAAACCCCTTCCTTTATTTTTTATTGTAAAAGTTTTGAAGGCTCAAAGCTGAAACCTCTCAGATGGTTTGAAATCGTCGTTGTTTTCACAGTTCTAACGTTAGCCGTAACCTACCTGATTCCAGGCAACTCGCTTTTCGCGGTGCTGCGGTACGCTTTCGGCTTCGTTTTTGTCGTTTTCCTGCCTGGCTACTGCCTAATCAACGTCCTCTTCACGGGCAAGAACAAGCTGGACTTCATAGAACAATTCGTGCTGTCAGTCGCGTTAAGTTTCGGTTTAGACGGGCTCGTAGGCTTGTTTCTGGGGCTGTCGCCAATAGGCATAAACTTCACCTCAATAACGGTTTCGCTCAGCTTGGTGGTGCTGGTTTTCGCGGTTGTCGCGTTGGCGAGAAAGTTACGAGAGCCTAACGTGCAGAGCCCTGAGCAGGTAGGCGCCTGAAGTCTTCACCGCTGAAACGCCGTAGGTTCCGCCCTTACGCATCATGTGAAACACGTATCCTGGGCGCAGGTAAAACTGCTGGTAGGCTTTGTAGCGTATCTCCGCGAGTTTCTCCATGCTCAACCACGGAGTCTCAAACGTTGGCCCCGCCGTGTCGTACTTGTCAAAATCCGTGACTCGCAGCCAGCCGTTCTTCTTGACTTGCTCGTACATGGGCGTGCCCGGGTAGGGCGTGGCAACGTAGAAGCCGACGTCTTCAGGGTTTAGCTCCTTGACGAAGCGGATGGTTTCCTTGGCTGTCTGCTCTGTCTCGCCTGGGAAGCCTAAGACCACGTTGGCGATCGTCATCAACCCGACATCCTGCGCTGTCTTGAACGCGAGGCGTGTCTGGTCAAGCTTGATTTTCTTGTTCATTTTCCCCAGAATAGCCTCAGAACCCGACTCGACGCCCATCCAAACCGCTATGCATCCCGCGTCACGCATGATTTTGAGCATTTCACGGTCAACCATGTCAACGCGGGTTCCGCAGTCCCAAATCAGATCCAGTTTTCGGGCGTGTAGTTCCTCGCATATTTTGAGGACGCGGTCGCGGCTGACTGAAAAGGCATCGTCGTAGAAGGTGACTTGGTTCACGCCGTATTGGTCGTGGACCAACTGCATCTCGTCCACAACGTTTTTTGGGCTTCGCCAACGGTAGCCTCTGCCGAACATGCGCACGGTGCTGCAGAAGTCGCACCAGTAGACGCAGCCTCGGCTGGTGATAAGCGGGAACAGGATTTTGCCCATGCGTTTAAGTGACTCCAGCGGCAACAGGTGATGCGCAGGGAAAGGCAGCGAATCCAGATCCTGCAGGAACGGGCGGTCTTCGGTTCGGGCGATTTTGCCGTCCTTCGACCTGAACGTCACGCCCAGCACGTTGCCTAGGCTTTCGCCGGTTTTCAGCTTGTCGAGGAGCTCGATGAAGGTGATTTCGCCTTCGCGGCGGACTACCACGTCGAGGCTTGGGTACTCGTTGAGCGCGTTCTCGTCCCAGAATGTTCCGTGGCTTCCCCCCAGCATCGTGACCGCCTGCGGATGCACCTCTTTGGCTATGTTGATGAGCTGCATGGCTGACTTATACAGAAGCGTGGTGGCTGTGACGCCGACGACGTCTGGTTTCTGCTGGCTGATGCGTTGTCGGAAGCCGTCGTAGCTGAGTCTTTCGGCTTGGCAGTCGATGACGTTGACTTCATGCCCCTCCCGTTCAGCCACGGCGCCGAGGTACGCAAGCCCCAGCGGGATGAACGGCGGATGCGAATGCACATGAGGCGGATAAGGCGGATTAACCAAAGTAACCTTCAAAGCTTCTTCGCCAACTCCAAGTGACACCAAACTACGCCAAGAGCAATTATATAGTTTTCCCAACGAAGCCTCCGAAGGGCGAGGCGGCGTTTTGAGGAAGAAACGGTTCAAGCAGAACCATTTTTGTGGTGGGAATTTGCAACAAATACTAGACCCCTTCATAGGATAGGTGGCTTTCTGAAGGGCTTGTTTTGGGTTGCTTTTTTGGTTTGGGGTTTGTTTCTTTTGTGGGGTTTTGGCTGGAAATGTGGGGAAAGGAGGGTTTCGGCTTGGCAGTTTTGGAATATTCCAAAACTTTATTTCTTCGGCAGACAATAAGCAGGAGTGAAGGCGTGAATTTTGCGGGAACCCACCCAAAACAGAAGAGGCAAAGAAACAGACAACCTCCTACTCCAAACAGCCATAATGCACCCCGGACTCTCACAGTACGAAATCGCAAAGCAACTGGGATGGCAAAGCGGCAAAGTCAACGGCGCAGTAAGACGCCTCGTCAACCAGAAACTCATCACAATCAACCGCGCCGAAAGAAACGGCAGAGTAGTCAACCTCATCCACCCAAAAGAAAACCTCAACCCAACCGACACCAAACCACAAGACACCATCGAGGTACCAGCCAACCTCCTGCGGCTTGAAAATGGGGAATGGACAAACATCGCCTTCGTCTATGCATTAGACAGCACCACCATCGCAATAGCAAGCCGCGAAAAACCAGAATGGAAAGAAAACGCTGCCTTCACCGCAGAAATCCCAGTAAGAAGAGAAAAACGAAAAGTTGTCTTAAAGATGCCAGAGAAATTCAGCCACTTCTACGGCATTGGCAAGAAATACAAAACCACAACAGTCAACGTTAACTCTATCGTAATAGTCATTTCTGGAAACATCGTAGAAGCAAAGAAATATCCCTCTTAATGAAACAGATAAAAGTCAATCAGAAGGTAACGGTTAAAGCCCAAAACCATAAGGAACGGTTGTACAGATGGCGAACAATGGCAGCGTACCGTAAGTGAACAGGAAATAGGTAATCTTTAGCTAGAAGTTGGCACTTTGTCGCATGTCTATCAAGCGGAAAGTTGGTCGCAAGCAACGAGTTAAAAGATTAACGAGGCACAATGGTGGGCTCAAGCGAAAAAATAGCAAAACGTTGGGATTTTAGAAAATCATTAATAGGTTTTAATTCGGCTTTCAACGAATCAAGACAATATTTCGCTCCATTCAAGTCGTAAACCAGCGGTTTGATTACAGTTTTTTCCACTAATACATTTTCAATGTTCATATGGGCTTCCCATATTTTCCTGCTCTTTCCTTTCAGCGTTTTAGCGTCAATCAAGATTTCCATAACCAACCGTTTAATCCGTTCACCAGATAAGTCGCAAGCATCAGCTAATCTGAAAATCGGACAAATTAGTTTAAGCCTAATCTCGTTTGAAGGATCAGGACCTACTTTTTTGAAGTCAAAACTTCTTGAATGAGCTTTTATGACCTGTTCCAGAGCTCGCATTCGCATTGGTTGTATTTCGTTTATTAGGAAGTCGAAATGCTTTGTCTTCAACATCTTTACCGTCGTTTCTCCATGTTTTTCCCGCCCAGCAATGCAACCAATGTCATGTAAGATTGACGCTAACGCCAAGATGAATTTCTCCTCTCTTGTAAACTGTTCAGTATATTGCGAGGTCAAGTCTCGAACGTACCGTAGAACATTAGTCGTATGAATGATTCCATGGTCTGTGAATTCGGGAATCCCCTGTGCCACTCGGTGCAGAAGCGGGGTTACATATAACATTCCATTATTAATGATCACTTGGTCGTCTTGATAAAGAGAAAGAGATTCGATGTATTCGAAGAATCTGCTAGAAATTTACCGTACCTCGCCCTTTATTTTGGCTTCCTCTTCGACTTTCGTCCAGTACTTTTCGCATGCTTCTTTAATCATTGTTTCTGCTTCGCCTGAAACGTAGTAAAGTCTTCCTGCACGACCCGCCGGGGTTTCACCAAACTCGGTGGTAACAATGCCCCAATCTGAAAGAGTATCCAGAGCTGATTGAATAGAGGTTTTGCCCACAATACCCTTTAGACCTTCGGTTAGCTCACTGAGACCTACCTTTTTGCCTTCAGTTTGATATTTGTGGATTTTGCAAGCCACTACGATATCAACAGAAAGGGGTCCAATTTTTTTCATTCGGGTTTTCCTCTCCGTTTGTCCTTTATATTTCGTTTTATATTTAAAACTACCGTTTAACAGACCTCACTCCAGATAAATATCTTTTGGTGCACTTACCTGAACTGACGCCTGTTGAACAATAATACATTTGTCTACGCGATATTTAACCTAATCCATTAAATATTTATTAGTACAGTCGCCATATTCTCTTTAAAACCCTGTAAAGAAGCGGTTGTGGGACAATCGAGGAAGGTATTGACGGCGTTTGGGGACTATTAAAGTTTGATAAAACAGACAACGCCGATCAGATAATAAGAAGAGTCGACCTCAACGTTCTACGATTAGTCAACGAAATAATTAAGGAAGAACCTACGACTATAGTACAAGTGGGACGAAAAGGGGCACATCTTGTTAGGCATCATAGAATGCTTTTTGAGGATGCACATTTTTCTACATGCATGCACAGGGTAATGACGTTAAATGGCTTTTCAGAAACCCGACCAGTCATATCAAAGGGCAAACCAGTGATATTGATTGATGACACGATTCATACGGGAGAAACGCTCGCGCGGGTATTATCTGACCTAAGATCTTGTAGAGTGAAGGTCAGTAAAATATTCTGTTATTTAGCTAATGAAACGGCTGTAAATTCCTTGGTAAAACAACGACTAATCAAACGTGAGCAGATTTACAGTCTTTATTCATCTGATTCAGAGGAAGAATACTTAAGACAATCAAAACAACTGCAGGTTTTCTTCCGCTCCCATATTGAACCTACTGACCCAGATGTATGTTTTAATCTTTACAATACCAATGTGAGAGAACCTAAACAGTTGGCAAAAATTCTAAAAAATGCCATGCAACCTTTTTTTGGCGAGACTTTAATTGAGGAACAATCTGAACCCGGATTAGCGTCGACCACAAAGGAACTGAGCTGTTTAATCTCCGACTATTCAATATTGCAAAAATGGGCTGACCAAAAACTGATGAAAAAATTAGACTACTCAGTCAATAGCTTCGATTTGCGTTTCAAGATGAATCAAAAGGAAATAGATAGTGACTTTACAGTAATACCGAGAATTTCAGCCACATGCTCGCCAAACATAGAACCCATCGGTAGTAACCGCTGTTTTAAGAAAAGCGAAAAAGGATGCATTGTTTGCAAGATACAACATCCAAAAAACATAACTAATCTAATCAAACCCGCTTATTGTGCCGCTTGCTTGGATTGTATTATGTGTGGAATTGCACTTGGCAAACTGAATCTGTCAATAAGAACAGCTTTTGCCCGTGAGAAACAAGAATGCATACTAAAGATGACTTATAGAACATGGAAAACCTGAGCTCGATCCTAGAAGCAGGATTGACGATAAGAAAATTCTTGGATTTTGTTAAGGTTATTTCTTAAGGCGATTTTTTCCATACCTGCCAAGCGTTCCGTCAATTGATTCTGAAAACTGGAAAAGGCAAAAATCCTGTGCACCTGATGTCACAGCCGAGATTTGAGCACATATATGTTAATATCAAAATATAAGGTTGGAGGTTTAGGCTAATTTCTCCCAGCGGTTGAAGAGCTCTAAGACTTCGTCTCCGCCGTAGCCTTCGAGTTCCTTGCGCCATTCCTTGTCGGCGACGACTTTGCGTTGGAACTCGCGGATGTAGTCGGCTTTTTCGGCGAGGAAGATGACTCCGTCGATGCCTGTTCTTGCCGCGCGAACTGCGACGGTCATGATTTGGCGGTGTGTCGCTACGGTTTCCCATGTTTCGTTGGGTCCGCGGACGTAGAAGTTGACGAACATCGGCTTCTTTAGGAAGCTCTTGTAGCCTCTTGCGATGGTTTCCCAGTACCACGGGGTCGGGTAAGCCTTGCTGAACATGGGTATGACGAAGTAGTCAGCGTACTCTGCCATGGCTTCGAAGTCGTAGCCGAACCGCATCTTGCCCAGCAGCGGGTCAGGCAGGCAGTTCACGAAGAGCGGCTTGTTCTTGACGACGCCGCGGACTTCGCTGAGGAATTCGGTTACGGTTTTTGCGCGCCATTCGATCCAGCTTAAGCCGCTTTGCCGCCACTGCTCGACGCATCTTGGGCAGGTGCAGAAGTCTCGTTCAGCGAAGTGTTGGCTGCTGATGCTTATGCCCGGCGTGACTTTGGCGGATTCAGCGATGATTTTCAGGTTGTATTCTCTGGCTTCCGGGTTGGTCATGCACACCACGTCCCAACGCAGGCTATAGTACTTGTTTGTGCGGAGTGATGGACCGTGTGCGCTTACGGAGACCCAGTCGGGGCGTTTCGCCGCCATGAAGTTGTCGCCGAAGCAGGCGATGTTAGTGTACATCTTGGGGTTGGGTTTTCCAACGATTCCTGACTCCGATTTTAAACGGTAAAAGTTGTAATCCACGCCTTCAACAGGCTCTGGTTGATAGAGAAACACGCCGAATTTCACGTTTAATGCACCATCGTAACCTTTGTTTTACCCAACGAATAAAATTGCAAGTTATTTAAGTCTTTTCGGTTTAGGCTGACAAACAGTGTCTCCAACAATTTTGATTAAAGTCTGTTTCAGGAAGGGCGGCAAATCGATTTTGTCGTAGCTTGGCAGCTTGGCGCATTCCTTTGTGGTGCTGGCTGAACTGCTGAAGCATTTACTCAGCTCTTCAACATCGCCAAGTTCGACTGGCAGCAAACCCTTTTTGACGTCGTCATCCATTTTCGCCGCCGCCAGCAACTCCGCAAGAGCCAGCGGCTTGCTTTTCAGGATTTCAGCCAACCTGTCAGCGGTGACACTTAAGCCGTCGACCTTGGAGACTTCAGCCGCCAGCTTCTCCAGCGGCAGATGCCTCTCGCTGAGCCTGTCCAGCACGGTTCGGCATGCCCATAACGGCTCCTGTTTGACGAGGGCTTCCGCGACGGCTTTGCGCGTGCAGGACGCGACTGCCTTACCCAGTTTGGATGCGGGACCAGCGTAGTTGATGGCTTTTCCTTTGCCCGTTGTGACAACGGTGACGCTGTCAGTGATTGACCCCGTGGCTGAGTCGCCCGTATAGAAACTGCGGACATCGAAGTCTCGGAGAACCGCGGATTTTGCTTCGGTTGCGGTTATGACGGATGCCACCATGCAGCTGTCGGAGGGCGCGGCGTCGATGAAGACGATGACGTTTATGGTGCCGCCTCCGATTTCTTTTACGTTCATTTCTTCGCCGCTGGATTCGCCGTGTTTGCAGCCTGCGGTTGCGGCGACCGCTACGGAGAAGTCTTCGAGTTTTCTGGTGACGAGGCTGTAGTTGCTGATTTTGGCGGCTGTGACCATGGCGAGGTAATCCTTGGTTAAGCCTAGTTTAGCCGCGGAAGAAGTTATGAGTTCCAGCGGGTCAAGGTGCAAGGAACGGTCGTTGTATCCGTCCGGCACCCCTACATTGAGGACAGCTTTAAGCTGGTTATGCCCGCCTTGATAGAATGCTGAGCTAACTGTCTTTAAAGGACTATCACAAATTACGGCTAGTACGTTCTCTTTCACCACGAGCCTAACGTTGTCAGCGAGGTTGAACTGTTCCATGCCTTGGCGCCTACCCTGTTCTTAGGGTTTGCTTATAGTAATGGCTTTTGCTGGGCACAGGTTCACGCAGACGCCACATCTGGTGCACTCAACCACGTCGACGACTATTGGCTTCCTGTTTTTGCCCTCTTCAAACACTCCTTGCGGGCAGACGCCTACGCAGATGAGCCCTGCACAGGGGGTGCATTTAGCGAGGTCGATGAAAATTGGAGTTTTCTGCTTCTTGACCATGCGAGTCAAAAACTAAACAAGCGCCAAGAATATATTGTTTGCGCGCATCAAATAAGGAAACATGCAGATAGGCTTAGTCACCTACAAGCCCGAGAAAGTCGAGGGATACGACCTTCACGTTTACTACTCCAAATGGGCGGACGGACAGGTTTTTCCAGCGGCGAAAGGCATGCAGAACGACGTCACCGTGTTTTGCGACGCGAAAGCCATTAGGGAAGACCCCAGCTTGGTCGCCATGTCCAGCACGGGTCCAGCGTTGCGCAGGAACAGGCGGTCCGACTTGGCTTTTGACTTTGTCTGCCCGACTCAGCCAATGTACAGGGCAAGAGTCTTAGACTACATAGAGAGCCTAAGCAGGGAGAACATCACGGGCGTAACCCTGAACCTTTACCATTTTCCCGACCAAGAATACTGCGTTTGCCCCAGATGCGTGGAACTGTGGAAGCAGAGCGGGCTGAACTGGACGCAGTGGAGAGCCCAGACGGTGACCGCGTTTCTGCGGGAAGCCAAAGAACGCCTGAAGGGAACGTTCGCGGTTGAAATTTACCCTGACCCTGTGCTTGCCAAAGAACGGTACGGCTTGGACCTGAACGCCATCGCCGACTTGGTGGATTACTTCCACGTGCCGCTTTCAGCACGGGATTACCTGACAAACTACTGGGCTATCATGTTGGCAAGGGACTTTGCCGCGTCGCTGAAGAAGCCTGTCGTCGTGGAGTTAAGCGCTGAGATGCCGACAGACGAGAAGCTGGAGGCGCTGCTGAAGACGGCGGCTTACGTTTCAAGGCACAGGCTGGATGCTGTTCTGTTGCTGGTGCATGATTCTGAGAACGCCAAGCAAGTCTGCAGGTACGCCGTTCAGAACCGCGACCTGAGGAATTGGCTGGAAAAATACGATTTTAAGGAAATGAGCCGAATCGTCAACGGCTGGGCTAAGCTGTACTGAGTTTGGCTCTGTATTCTCTTAGCCGTTGCATGTCAAGCTCGCGGGTCAGTATCGAGTCTTCAGGAGCATCGGTTACTTCGCCAAGCAACCCCCAAGGGGCGATGATCGCGCTTCTTCCGCCGCGCATGCTGGAGCAGACGTTTCCCACCTTTAGCAGGAACAAGCCGTAGTCGCGTGCGATTTGCTCGGTTAACGGGTGACCACTCACCACCGGGTGCGTCCCCATCGCGGCTACGGGGAGAGTAACGATTTCCGCGCCGAGTTCTGCCACGCGCTTCACAAGGTCAGGGTTGAACGTGTCAGCGCACACCAGCAGCCCAATCCTGCCTATTTCCGTGTCGATAACGAGCGGTTGGACGCCTTTTGCGACGCCTGCTTGAATTTCGGCACGTATAGGGTTTATTTTCTTGTACTTGGCTAAGAGCGAGCCGTTCTTCCACAACGTGCTTGTGTTGTAGTACTTTCCGCCGTCTTCTTCAAGCACTGAGCCGCCCAGAAGGTAAATGCCGCCGATTTGTCTTGATTTTTCCTGCAGAAAAGCCAAGGTTTCTTGGCAGGTTTCTCGGGATATTTTTTGGGCGTCGGTGAAGTCTGCCATGCAGTTGGGGACGGTGAAGTACTCGGGCAACGCGATTAGGGCGGGTTTTTGCTCGGCGGCCTTGTCGACTGCCGCGCTGGCTGCGGCTATGTTGGCTTGGAGTGAGTTGCGAACTTCCATGTGGAGAAGGCTAACTTTCAAAGTTGATCCTCTTGGGCTTTTGTGGTGGTTATGACTGACAGGTTTTTGCTTTTAAATGTGATGCTTCGTGCGGGGCGAGATTTTTACTGCGTGTTAGACCTCGTCTGTTCAGTATTTCTGTCACTTTCAGCACATATGTTTACTATTTAGTGCTTTTTATATGCACACAGTAAACTTAAATACTTGTGAAATGACAAACAATGTAATGCGAGGGAAAAAACATGAGCCTAGACCCCAAAGAATACAATAAACTTTTACCAAAAGTTAGAACATTAATAAACGACTGTGTCAAGAGAAACATGGCTGACGGCTTCCTGTTCTCAGCTGGAACCGACACCCAGATAATCGCTTATGAAGCGGTAAAGTATAAGCCTGATATTCCATGTCTCACCTTGGCCTTTAAACACGGCAACCCCAAAGACACCGAGTATGTAAGGCGGATGGTGGAGCTTTTGCACCTGAAACAGGAGACCTACCAGTTCGGCAGGGAAGAGGTTCTCAAATTCTACCCCAAAGTCGTGGAGGCACTCAAGAAATTCGACCCGATGGAAATCAGAAACAGCCTGCCCGTCTACATCGGCTTAACCCTGCTTAAACCAAAGAAAATCAAAAGCGTATTCACAGGCGACGCGCTCGACGAGCTCTTCGGTTACCCATGGCAGTTCCACCTGTCCGAGGCTGAATTCGCACAGAAGCAGCAGGAAATGTGGGCGGAGATGGGTTTCTCCTCGTTCCCGATGGCGGAGTCTCTTGGAATGGAAATCAAGGCGCCTTACCGTGACCCAGCCTTCATGGATTGGGCTATGAAGCTGCCTATCAAGTTCAAGATAAACACTTACAACGGCGTGAAGTTCAGCAAGTGGATAATGCGCAAGGCTTACGAGGACGTGATTCCCATGGACATCATCTGGAGAACTAAAGCGCCCCTAGAGCAGGGAACAGGCACAGAAGCGCTCAGAACATACTTCAACGACATGATAACCGACAAGGAATTCGCGGAGAAAAAGGCAGCCATCAAGAAAGGGGACGACGTTGAAATCCAAGACAAGGAGCAGCTACTCTACTACGAGCACTTCCGAAAGAAGTTCGGCAAGCCAAAAGACGTGTTCCCAGACAACGGCGGCATCCAATGTCCAAAATGCCACAGCTACATCAAGACGAAGATTCAGTTCTGCAAGGTTTGCGGAGCTTATCCTATCTAAATCTTCTTTTATTTTTTGAATTTCTCATACAAGTTTTTGAGGATTCTGGGAAAACCTTAATTTCCCAAGCCATCTACTTTAGGGGAAAATAGTGCGAGGGATTAGTTGGCTAGCCTTTCAGAGTTAAAGGTTGCGATGGCTACTTCAATTTTCTTAGCCGCGTTCATATTTGGCGCCCTCGTGTTCGCCATCGTTTTCCTGCTACAGTTAGATCTCCTCTCGGGCCTTATCGTCGCCTTGATAGGCACGGCACTTTTCATCCTGTTCGAGTACGCGATAGGCCCCGTGATGGTTCGGGCTTCAACAAAACTGCGTTACCTAAAGCCCGGCGAGAACCCCTGGCTTGAAAAAACAGTCAAGGAACTGGCTGACAAGAGCGGTTTACCGATGCCTAAGCTGGCTATTGTGCCGAATAGCACGCCTAACGCATTCACCTTCGGCAGGTCCCGGAGCGACGCGACTTTGGCGGTGCATGAGGGGCTGCTGAGGCAGCTCAAGGAGGACGAGGTTAAGGGTGTGATCGCTCACGAGCTAGGTCACATTAAACATAAAGACTACGTCGTCATGACTGTGCTTTCCGCGTTGCCCCTGATTGCGTACTTGATCGCGCAGGTAGCGTTGTTTACAGGCGCTTTCAGCGGCGGCGGAAGCAGAGGAAGAGGGGGCAAAAATGACAATTCAGGCGCAGTGCTGATCCTGATCGGCGTAGTCGCCTTCGTAATCTACATCTTAACGTTCTTGATCGTCATGAGGCTCAGTCGGCTTCGCGAGCATTTCGCCGACGCCTACTCAGCTTACGTAACAGGCGCGCCCAGAGAGCTGGAAAGCGCATTGGCAAAGATCACCTACGGACTCTCGCTTTCGCCTAAGCCGCCGGAGGGAGCCAGAGCCTTCTACATTTCCGACCCAGGAACGGCGAAGCAGGAAGTAAAGGCAGTCATGGAGAACAAGGACGAGTACGATTTAGACCATGACGGCGTGTTGGATGAGCGCGAGTTGGAGCTGGCGATGCAGAAGGAATCCAAAAGCACATGGCACCAGATCAACAGCTTGTTTTCGACGCATCCACCGACGTTCAAGCGAATTCTGCTCCTGCGGGAGATCGAGCAGGAAATGGACACGGGAAAATACAGCAGCGACAAGATGTACTCTCACGTCTAAGAACCCACTTGATTTTTAAGTTGAAATTGGCCGATTTAATGCGAAGACTAATATCTCTGCAGCGGCGATTAACCTATAAAATTCCAGGAAGAGAAACCGTAAAATGATTTACTGTCCTGAATGCGGCGGCGAAATGCAGTACTTAGTAGCCACCAAGCACTACGTCTGCAAAAGCTGCGGGTTGTCGGTGACACAGCAGGAACTCATGGACCTGCGTGAAAAGAACCGGCCAGCAGAAGAGACTGAGGAAGAAGAGAAGCAGAACCGCAGAAAAGAGTACCTTAAATGGTGGCTTAGCAAAAAATAAGGCTGCAGAGCCGAGAGATTACAAAACGTTTAGTTAGCAAACACTATAAAACAAGCTTTTCTAATTACTTTTAACCTGGCAAGTGACGGCTATGACTGTTGACATGGAAATAATCTGCGTCGGCAACGAGTTACTCATAGGCAAAACGGTTAACACAAACGCTCACTGGATAGGCAAGCAAGCAACGAACCTGGGCGTAAACGTTAAACGGATAATGGTTGTGCAGGACATTGTTGAGGAAATAGCCAACGTAACCTGCGAAGCCTTGGAGCGAAAGCCGCATTTCATCGTCACGTCAGGCGGGCTAGGACCAACCTTTGACGACAAAACCCTCGCGGGCATCGCGAAGGCACTGAACCGCAAAGTGGAAGTCAACAAGAAAGCGTTGGAAATGGTGAAGGCAAGATACGTTGAATACGCAAAAAAACGAAATCAGCCACTGAGCGAGATGACCCCTGCAAGAGTCAAGATGGCAACTCTGCCGGAAAAAACCGAGCCAATCGAAAACCCAGTCGGCACAGCGCCGGGCATGCGGGCGGATGTGGGAGGAACGGTTTTGTTTGCGCTGCCGGGTGTGCCCGCGGAGATGGAGGCGATTTTTACGCAGACCATAGCGCCGCTGCTTAAGCAAGCCGTGGGTGACAGGGTGTTTTGTGAAAGAAGCATGTTCTTGGAGGGCATAATGGAGTCGCGGCTGGCGCCGTTGATCGACAGGGTCATGACCGCGAACAAAGGGGTCTACATCAAGTCTCACCCGATGGGCGTGGAAAACAAGCCGCATATTGAAGCTCACCTGACAATTTCAGCCGCCGAAGAAGAAAAACCCATGGAAAAACTCGTGAAAGCCATGAAAGAGCTCGCAGACTTGGTTGAGGCAGATGGCGGAAAAGCCATCCTTGAAAAGTAATTGCTTGTTTGCTGGGTAAGATTTTCTAAAAAGGAAAGCACTGAATTGAAAGAGGAAAAGAAAAGGTAAGGCTAAAGAAAAAAGTCTAAGCTTTCTTGGCTTGCTCTAGCTCTTTCTTGAGCTCTTCTGCCTTGTCGGTTTTCTCCCACGTGAATTCTGGCTCTTCCCTTCCGAAGTGCCCGAAAACCGCGGTCTTCTTGTAGATTGGTCTCAGAAGGTTCAGTTGGTCGATGATTGCTTTGGGTCTCATGTCGAAGTACTTGTTTATTATCTCGAGAATCTTGGAGTCAGGCAGTTTCCCAGTCTCGTAAGTGTTCACAAGCACGGAGATTGGTTTGGCAACGCCGATTGCGTATGAAATCTGGATTTCGCATTGATCAGCCAACCCGGCTGCAACGATGTTTTTGGCGATGTACCTTGCCATGTAGCAGCCTGAGCGGTCAACTTTTGATGGGTCTTTGCCGCTGAAGCATCCGCCACCGTGGCTTCCGACTCCGCCGTAAGTGTCAACGATGATTTTTCTCCCTGTTAATCCAGAATCAGCGAGGGTTCCGCCGATGACGAACCTCCCGGTGCCGTTGATAACGTAGTTCACGTCTTCGGCTAGCATGTCGGCGGGGATGACGTTCTTGACGACTTTTTCAACTATGTCTTTCTTGAGGGTTGCATCGTCAACGTTTCCGTTGTTCTGGGCGGCGAGGACGACGGTTTTTACGCATTTCGGCTTTCCATTCACGTACTCCACGGTAACCTGTGATTTGCAGTCTGGTCGCAGGTACGGCATGATCTTTGCTTTTCTGCACTCCGCCAAGCGCTTAACAAGTTTATGCGCCAGCATGATGGGCAGTGGCATAAGCTCTTTTGTCTCGTTGGTTGCATAGCCGAAAACCATGCCTTGGTCGCCAGCGCCCTGCTCGCGGTCTTTAGTTTCTGTTACTCCCATAGCGATGTCAGGTGACTGAGCGGTCAGCGAAACCAAGATGCCGCAGGTTTCCCAGTCTAAACCGTCTTTGGCGTTGTCGAAGCCTATTTCTTTGAGTGTTTGGCGAACAATTTTTGGAATGTCAACATAGATGCGGGTGGTTATTTGACCAGTGATTATCACGGTTCCCTGCATCACAAGCGTTTCGCAGTCAACGTGCGCCTTAGGGTCTTGGCAGAATATCGCGTCTAAAACACTGTCTGAAATTTGGTCCGCGACTTTGTCTGGGTGGCCTTCTCCAACCGACTCAGAAGTGAACAAGTACCTTCCGTTTATTCTCATCAGAATCTTCTTCCATCCAAGTTGTTATAGGAACATAAGATACTTGCCGTTTTTCTTAAAAATCTTTCTACAAGCAGACAACCTAACAAACAAAACAGGGGCATGCGTTTTGCGTGAAAAACAATTTTAACCGAAAACGACACAAAGGCATCAGGGATAACATGAAACAAACGGTGTTTAGCGAAAAAGCCCCAAAACCCGTGGGTCCGTACAGCCAAGCAGTGAAAGCAGGCAAATTCCTTTACGTTTCAGGGCAACTGCCGATTGACCCCAAGGAAGGCAAGATAGTCGCCTCTGACATCGGGTCGCAGACAAGGCAGGTCATGGAGAACATAGAAGCCATCTTGGAAGAGGCAGGCTACGCCATGAAGGACGTGGTTTCAACAGTCGCCTATCTATCCTCAATGGCGCTGTTTGACCAGTTTAACAATGAATACGCAAAATGGTTCGGCGGGGAATTCCCAGCCCGCGCCACGGTGGCATGCGAATTGAAATCAGGTGCCCTCGTTGAGGTCGCCGTCATCGCTTACAGGGACTAAGCCGCCGTCTCCTTTGACAAATTATAAAAACCTTGGCGACCTATGCTAGAGCAGTGCTAGAAATGGCTACCTCGCTGAAAAAATTCATACAGGAGATCGCTGGCAAAAAAGCTCCTGGTCCGTCAACAAGCTTCACGGTATTCCATATTTTCTACGCGCTGGAGCTTTTGTCACAGAAGCCTCTGGGCAGGAACAAACTAGCCGAGAAGCTTAACGTCGGCGACGGAGCGGTACGCACAATAATCAGCAGGCTAAGAAGCGCCGACCTGATTGAAACCAGCAAGGAAGGCTGCAGCTTGACAAAAAAGGGCTTGGAAACCTGGCGTCAGTTTGAGCAGGTTTTCCCCAAGCGCGTTGAAATCCCCAAGTCTGAACTGAGCCAGTCAGAGTTCAATTTCGCTTTCTTAGTCAAGAACAGCGGGAACAAGGTGAAGTCGGGAATTGACCAGAGGGACGCCGCGATCATCGCGGGTG
This sequence comes from Candidatus Bathyarchaeota archaeon, assembly GCA_963768345.1. GTDB lineage: Archaea > Thermoproteota > Bathyarchaeia > Bathyarchaeales > Bathycorpusculaceae > Bathycorpusculum. The sequence goes on from CAVYHL010000006.1 coordinate 446,529, forward strand.
CACGGAAAGCCTTGGTCACCGTTTTCAAGGATGGGCACTTGCGGATCGAGTCGGTCAGCGACCACATAGAGAAAGACTACCCTAGTGCCGCAGCCCAGATTCTTCAGATGCTGACGCCGCAGGACAATGACGTCATAATCATAGCCGGCGCCGATTCAGCGTTGAGGGCTAAGCGTGGAGCGTTCGCCGCAAGCTGGTCACTTCTTGCCGCTTGAGTTTTAGGTCGTGTATTTTTCTCCTTCGTTCAGGATCCGCTCAAGAGTCGCGTTGATGTTAGTCATGCCCTCGTTTGTTTTCGCGGAAACGGGCATCAGCAGGAATTTCAAGCCGAGCCTGTTTATAGCCTGCATCATGTTGCGGCTGAAAAGACGCTTGGTCCCCTCAAGCTTCTCCTCAATGGCGTCCTCAAGCGCCCGCGGGTTAGCGGACCACGTGGTGATCGCCTGCGCGTCCTTCTTGGGGATCAAATCAGTCTTTGAGAGAACGTGCAGTTGCGGCTGGAAGAATCGGTTGAAAACCGCAGCGGAAAGAAACATGTTTGAAACGTAATTCAACGGGTTGATAGAGAAGACGGCGTCGAAAAGGTAAATCAACGCTTTAGGCTCGTCTTTAGTCAACTCATCCACAATGTATGGTCCGCTGGCCCTGAAGGCGAACAGCTCCATTTGACCAGGCGTATCGACCAAGACGATGTCAGCGTGGACTTCCTCGATGTCGCGGGTCAGGTTTTCAATTTCGTCAGCGATCAAGTCGGCAGCCATAATCAACGCGCCGTTGGGTCCTAAACCGTACTTTTCCATCAAGTCGCCAACATCAACGTAGTTGCGCACGTCAACATCGGGCGAGTAAGGAAGCTTCAACGCGCCAGGGTCCAAATTGACGACGGCGACGTCCTGCTTTGACATTTTCAGCCATTCACTGAAGGCTGCGGTGAGAAGGGATTTTCCCGAACCAGCCGTTCCAATAATAAACGCTACAGGCACCTTTAGTCTCTCCGCCTATCTGTGAAGCAACTCTAAAAGTAATAACCTTTCCTAGTTTTTCGATGCGTTGTGACTGTGATTGCCTCTCAAAGCTCTCAATCCTTGAAGTGAGGACGCGATGAGAAACACTAAAAGAACTATGTTGCCTAAAGCCGTGATTATTAGCAGTGGGCTGGATGAAACATACTGGACAAACTGGTTTATCGTCCAATGAGAAATAAAATAGCCTGCTGACACCAACAGTGCCAACAAGGGAATAAGCATGAAGAAATTTCTTTTATTAACAGAGAGAAGCCGTCTAAAATCGCCGCTGTAAAAGATGATTCCCGCAGCCAAAAGCAAACCAGCCGTTTCCATCACAACATCAACGAAGGAAGGCATCCCGAAACTCAAGCCTATCAGCCTTGAACTGAAAGGCCAAAAGACCATAGCCTTGCCCATTATGAGGTCTCCAAAGGCGAAGTGTTGAACCACAGCTACAAAGTAAGGAATCGATTTTAAGCGGAAAAAAAAGAAGACCAGGATAAACAAGATTGCCCAAAGGAAAAACGAGTGCGTAACGGTGCGATGCACCACGCCGAGGCTTTCAAGCAGAAGGTCGATGTCAGGCAGAACTCCAAGCAGCAGGATGGCTGGCACAAAGAGCTTACCGTAACGTTTTACGCCGGGAATCAAAGCCCAAGCAGCCATGGCAAAAACGTACGCCCAAGCCATGTGACCAAGAAAATACAGTTCAAGATCCTCCGTAATTCAGCGTTTACATCGAGGTTAGGTTATAACCCATGAATATGCTCAGAGATTAAAAGGCTTCTGAGTCTGTGGCTCGTGCGTCAATTCGCTTTTCGGGTTTTCAAACAGCCTTTTCGTATCGTCATACTCTACTAATTTATAACTGCCAACTGTTCATTTGGTTTTATGGAAGAAACAGAAGTCAAGATTCTAGAGGTTAACCGAAAAAAGATCGAGCAGACGCTCACAGGTCTATGTGCAGAGAAGGTTTTCGACGGCGACATCGAAACCCTGTTTTTCGACTTCAAGGACAGCAGAATAATTAAGGCAAAAGATGTTTTGCGCGTGAGGAAAGAGCAGGACAAGGTTGAATTAACATTCAAGAAAGTTCACGCTGATAAAACAGCCAAGAGGGCAGATGAATACACTGTTGAGGTTTCAAACCTGGAAACTGTTAGGATAATTCTGGAGAATCTGGGCTTAAAAGTGACTGAGAGCATGCAGAAGCACAGAGCCAGCTACACGCTTGATCGTGTTCGCTTTGACATCGACCGCTACTTCGGCAAGTACGGGTACATCCCTGAATTCATGGAGATAGAGGCTGAAAACGCTGACTTAATCCAAGAGTACGCGTCACTCTTAGGCTTCAAAAAAAAGGATTGCCTGCCATGGTCAACTACCGAATTAATCCAGCATTATTCGAGAGATAAAGGCAAGACCTGAAGCAAACGGGCGCAGTTTTTAAGGCGTGGTTTTGGCGGGTTTTCTGGGGGGACGCGCTTTGGCGACTTTTTTCGCTGGCGCTTTATTCTGCGGGGTTTTCTTCGGAGCGTTCCAAGCGGGGAATTCGCCGTGTTCTTTCTTAAAGCTGTCCAGCAGTTCTCGCTGTGCCAATTTCGGGTCATCAGTCAACATCCAACTGACCGCGACTTTTTCGATGTATCCATCATCAAGTAACTTTGAACTGATCTTTCTTGTTGTTTTTCCACCGTACCCGGCTAAGTAGCCGCCGAAGATTCTTTTGGTGGGTTTCTTTGACTTACCTATGTACACTATGTCTGAGGTGGGTTTGCCAGCGAGTGTGATGTCAGCTAATACGAAAACGCTGCCTTTGTTTAAGGGAAGGCTGGAGAATTGGAGTCCTTTCAAGGGAATGAATTCGACAAAGCCATTTTCTTTAAGAGTTAGAGAATTCATGTGTCTTAGTAGTTTTGATGCGCAATTTAACTCTTCCTATATAGACTATAGAGTCTATTTACAGAGTCTTTAACCATAACATCCAACATAAGCCTCTAGTGACAGGCTGGGAGAAAAACATGAACAAGAATACGCCACTTTTTGAATTTGAAACGTTCAGTGTTCGCAGAGCAAGATGCGTAGAAACCAACGATCCGCCAAGGAAGCAAGACCGCTGACAAACAGACGCACACAAGTTTACATGAGAATGCTCCTTTTAGAATTCTTGATAAGGCGCAAAGCCAAATAGTCTATTGTGATAGATCAGATTGTCACCGTTGAAAACACGTCAGGCGAGGAACCTTGGCAACTTCGAACGCTGATCTAGACTTAAAAACCTCTCTAATCCAGAAAAAACTGCTAGACAACCCAGCCTATTTCATAAACAGGGAACTAAGCTGGATAAGGTTCAACGTGCGTGTCCTGGAGGAGGCGCAGGACCTCAGGCACCCGCTCCTTGAACGGGTCAAATTCATCGCCATCTGCGGAAGCAACCTTGACGAGTTCTTCATGACGCGCATTCCCAGGCTTATGAAGAAAGTCAAGGCTGGGTCTGAAGAAAAATCGATGGACGGAATGTCACCCCACGAACAGATAGAAGCCACGAGAAAAGAAATACTCCACCTGATCAAGGAGCACGCGGCTTGCTGGAGAAACGAGCTTCTTCCCGCATTGGCGAAAGAAAAAATCTTCATTTGGAAATTCAACGATTTGGGGTTGAAGGACAAGGAGAACCTGCGCGAGTTCCTCAAGCAGTCTATTCTCCCACTCATCAAGACTAAAGAGGGCTTCGACGGTGCATCAATCGAGAATCTTCACATAACGCTTTACGTGTCAGGCTTTGCCCAACAGGGCTTGCACTGCTTAGTTGATGTCCCGACTGAAGAGTTCGGAAGGCTCATAAGGATTCCCAAGAGCGTTTACAGCCAACAAGTAGAGTACAACTACGTCTTCGTCGAAGACTTAATCATGAACAACCTGGACCTGATTTTCCCCAACGGAAAAAACCTCACCGCCTACCAGTTTAGGCTCACGCGGAACGGGGAAATAGCCATTTTGATGGAGGAATCAGCTGACTTCCTCTATTCCGTGAAGAAGAGTTTAACCACGAGGAAAACTGGGTTCCCAAGCAGGCTGGAATTTGAAAGGAAAGTGCCCGCCGAAATTAAAGAAGGGATAGCCTCAGCCTTAGGCTTGCCCGATTACCTGACTTACGAGTTCGACGGCCCGCTTGGACTCGTGGACCTTTGGCAGATGCTAAAGATCAATCGTCCAGACCTTAAGGACAAGCCGTTCCTTCCATGCGTCTCTCCTCTTCTGACCCCTGATAAGGACATACTTTCAAACGTGACCAAACAAGACTTCGTCCTTTACCATCCGTACGACAGCTTCGACGCAATCGTTAACTTGCTAAGGGAGGCTGCTCGTGATAAGGACGCCCTGGAAATCTGCATAACGATGTACAGGATGGATCACAACTCGCCGGTCGTTGACGCGCTGATCGACGCGGCGGAAAAAGGCAAGAAAGTAACCGCGATCATAGAGCTGAAAGCCAAATTTGACGAAGAAAACAACATCCAGCTTGTCTCAAAACTCAGGCAGGGCGGAATCAACACAGTTTACAATTTTCCTAACTTCAAGGTTCATGCAAAACTATGCCTAATCGTCAAGAAAGAAAACGGCAGAATCATACGGTACTCCCACATCGGCTCAGGCAACTACAACTCCGTCACGGCGAAAATCTACGCAGACATCGGCTACCTGACGGCTAACCCTGAAGTGGGAATGGAACTTAACGACCTTTTCAACATCATAATAAATGGGCTCCAAGAAAAAGAATTCCAACATCTTCTGGTAGCACCCAAAACACTCAAGAAAGAAATTCTTAAGCGGATAGAAAAAGAAATTGTTTTTCACCGGAAAACGGGGAAAGGGTACCTAGCTTTTAAGCTTAACAATCTTGAGGAAACAGAAATTATTCAGGCCCTGTACAGGGCGTCAATGGCTGGAATAAGAGTTGACCTTAACGTGCGTGGCTTATGCTGCTTAAGACCGGGAATACAAGGAATAAGCGACAAAATTTCCGTTATATCCATCGTGGGACGATTTCTTGAGCATGCCAGAATCTACTATTTCCGAGGCGAAACGGAGGATGAGGTTCTCATCGGCAGCTCCGACATGATGTTCAGAAACCTCAACGAGAGAATCGAAGTCCTCATTCCCGTGCCTGACCCGTACTTGCGCCGCGCTTTGTTAGAAACCATGCTTAGAACTCACCTTCACGACAACGTTAAGGCGAGAAGGCTGCTGCCAGATGGAACTTACGAAAGAGTGAAACCTAGGGAGGGAGAGGATGTCATCGACTCTCAAGCTTGGCTTATCAAGAACAGGGGCGTCTGGAATGAACGACCCAGTTGACAGCCAAACATGCGTAACTGACTCAAGCTTCTGCAGATTCGGCTGCAAGGCGATCCTTGACTTACTCGAAGGGTTTGAAGACAACATCGACGGCGTAGTACAGAACGATGATGTTGAATGCGTCCACAAAACCCGCGTCACCAGCCGCAAGTTAAGAGCAGCCCTGCCGCTGTTTCAACCCTGCTTTCCCAGCAAGAAATGCAAAAGATGGATGAAAGAAATAAAGAAAGTCACTCAACTGCTTGGGGAGGCAAGGGACCTTGACGTCCAAATAGCCTTCGTGGAGAAGTACCTGAAAAACGTTGATGCCGCTGAGAAAAAATACGTTAGGCTGCTGCTCTCCGACCGCATTAATAAGAGAAAAAGCATTCAGCCTCTGGTTACCTCTGGAATAGACAAGCTGAGGGCGTCAGAAGTTTTGGAGGACATGAGCGTCTTGTGTAAAGACGCCGTCGGTGGACAACCAGACATTGATTTTTATCATAATCAAGTGCTCGAAAAAGCCCAGTGGCACATACATTTTGGGCTTGATGATTTCCTGTCGCTGGAAAAGTACGTGCACACGGAAGATGCCAACGAAAAGCACCATGAGATGAGGATAAACGCGAAGAAGCTTCGTTACACCATGGAGTTTTTCGCCCCGCTGTACAAAAACAAGCTTAAGAGCGAAATCGAAACGGTGAAGGCATACCAAGACATACTGGGCGAAAAGCATGACCTTGAGGTTTGGATCGAATACCTGCCCAAATTCTTGAATGAAGTCGAGGCAAAAAATGCGAAGAAATTGGACTCGGCAAGATTTGAAAAAGCGCTTATGAACTTTTTAGCCTACATAAAAGGTCAAAGAAAAGATCATTACCGAAGGTTCGTGCAGTTATGGGAGGACAACCAGAAAGGAAATTTCTTTGGTCAACTGAGGGAAACAGCCAAGGCGGGGCTAACCTTGACTGAGGAAAAAACGAACCAGATCCTTGCAAACCCAGATGTTAAGGTTGCAGTGTTAGCAGACGTCCATGCGAATCTGCAAGCTTTGGAAGCGGTTATTCAAGATGCGGAGGCGCGAGGCGTGGACCTTTTTCTCAATGCAGGCGACTCGATCGGGTTCGGCGCAAACCCAAACGAGGTTGTGGAGTTGCTTTGTGAAAAAAATGTTCAAAGCATCTTGGGTAACTATGACTTGGAAGTCTTAGAGGGTAAAGCCGACGCTAAAGGCATAAAAAAGGTTGCTTACAAGTTTGCCAAGAAAGAGCTAGCCAAATCATGCCAGCTTTACCTTTATTCTTTACCGCGGCAGCTCAGGCTTGAAGCCGCAGGCGTAAAACTGCTTGTGACTCATGGAAGCCCCGCCAACATTGACGAGCACATCTATCAGGACACGCCAGACGAGCGGTTAAAAGCCCTCGCTGAAACTGCGAAGGCTGACGTGATAATCGTGGGGCACTCACACGAGCAACTGTGGCGGCAGGTAAACGGCACATCCTTCCTCAACCCTGGAAGCGTGGGAAGACCAGGCGACGGAAAACCTCAGGCAGCCTACGCGATAATGAAGTTTAGCCCTTTCAAGGCTGAGATGATCCGCCTCGGCTACGACGTTGAAGCCGCCGCGGACGCTCTGAGGAAAAAAGCGTTGCCTGAAAGCTTCGCCCAGATGCTGCTCAGAGGTGTTTCTCTCGAAAAAGTAATCGAAGAGGACACTGAAAGAGAGAAGACGGCGCTTCAAAACTGCAAAGCAATGGTCAACGCTTCTCGGGAGTTCGCCGAGGGCTACGGGCAGGACGCTAAACATTACGCGCAAGTCACCAGGCTCGCCTTAAAGTTCTTCGACGGCTTAGTCAACTTGCATAAGTTGGGTAAGAGGGAGCGATGCTGGCTTGAATGCGCCGCCATCATGCATGACGTAGGCTTATCCAAAGGCATAAGCGGACACAACAAAGAGTCGGCAAAACTCATCCTCAACGGCACGCATTTGCCATTTACCTCCCGAGAAAGACGCATAGTAGCAAGCATAGCCCGATACCACCGTAATGGTTTGCCTAAACAAGGACACTACAACCTCAAGGCTCTGGACCGCGAAACTGTAAGAGTGATAAGAATTCTATCCAGCCTCTTGCGCGTGGCAGACGGCTTAGATTACACTCACCAATCGAACGTAAAAGCTGTAAACTTCAAAGTGGGCGCCAAGAAGGTCACGGTTGAATGCCAGCGTAAGACTAAATCGGCAATGGAAGAACGGGCTTTTAATAAGAAAAAGGATTTGTTTGAAGGAGTCTTCGCAAAGAAAATGGTGCTGGTATGGAAGCAACGGAAAAAACTGCCGAAAAAGTAGTCGGGTTCATAGACATAGGAACAAACGCCATCCGCCTCTTAGTCGTAAGAATAAACCCTAATTTCTCTTACACGATCATCAGCCAAGAAAAAGAGGTTGTCCGCTTAGGCGAAGAAGAATTCAAAGACAACTTACTCAAGCCAAACGCGATGGAACGAGCCATCTTTATCTGCGGAAAATTTGTCGAGCTCGCCAAAACCTATGGTGCAACTGAAATAATAGCCGTTGGAACATCAGCGATTCGGGAAGCGCAGAACAAGTCCGAATTCCTCCAAAAACTCCTCGACGAAACTGGACTCAACGTGAAAGTGATTTCTGGGGATGAAGAAGCCCGATTAATCTGTCTGGGCGTTTCAAGCGGCGTGAACATCGGCGAAGAGAAAGCGATTTTCATAGATTTAGGCGGGGGCAGCACCGAGATTTGCATCGGAAACCAATACGATTGTTTCTACGTGAACAGCCTACGGCTGGGCGCGATCAGGCTGACAAGCCAATTCATAGGTGAAAGCTGGACTGGACCCGTCGGAAACGACATTTACAAGCAGATAAAACAGTACGCGTGCGGCAAGGTTCAAGTGGTCAAAGCAAAAGTCCAGGAGTACGGAGTGAGACTCGCGTGGGGGTCGTCAGGCACAGTCATAAACCTGGCGGAAATCGCAAACAAACAATTCAAGAAGAACGGCAACGGAGAAAGCCTGACGTTATCAAGGAAGAACGTGAAAAAGCTGGCGCCCATCCTTTGCTCTCTTTCGCTTGAAGAAAGAAGAAAACTGCCAGCCGTCAACCCTGACCGAGCCGACATCATAATTGCGGGAGCAGCCATAATGGAGGCGCTCATGGAAGTTTTAGGCTTGGAGCAAATCAACATCAGCCACAAAGAACTCCGCGATGGACTACTCGTAGATTACCTGTCGAATTTTGAGGGCTTCCGTGAACTCCAGAAGACGCCGATGAGGAGCAGGAGCGTTCTGCATCTGGGGAGATCCTGCAACTTTGACGAGAAACATTCGGAGACAGTGGCTTCTTTGGCAACGCAGCTTTTCGACAGCGCAAAACAAATTGGGCTACACGACCTTGGAGAAAACGAAAAAGAACTCTTGAAGTACGCAGCCATCCTGCATGACGTCGGCGACTTTCTCTCATTCGACAACCATCAGCTTCACTCCCAGTACATCATCTGCAACGCTGAACTCCTCGGTTTTGACCGCAGAGAAATCCAAATAATGGGCAACATCGCGCGTTTTCACCGGAAAAAGCTGCCTTCAAAAAAGGCTTTGAAAGCCATGGGATTGGACGAGAAAGTCAAGGAGAGCGTCGCCATTCTCTCGACTTTTCTCAGGTTCGCGGAAAAACTTGACAGAAGCCACACTGGACTGGTTAAGAAGGCTGAATTCACTAAAATCAACAAGGATCAAGTGTTGCTGACGTTCTATTCAGACTCAGACTGCAGCTTCGAGGAGTGGAGCGTCATCCAGAATAGGCAGGCGTTCTACGAAGCCTTCAAGAAGCAACTGGACGTCCACTGCGCCGTCACGCCTACCCAGTGAATCCATCTGAACGCGTTTATTCTTTTTCCAGTTCAGCCTTTGCCTTTTCGAACGCGGCGATTTGGTCTTTGCTTAAGGTGGGGTATTTCAGGTTAAGCTTCTTGATCTGGGATACTATAATCTCAGAGATAGACGCGTGAGCAACCCATTTCTTGTCTGCAGGAATAATGTACCACGGCGCCCACTCAGTGCTTGTCATGTTGAGCATCTCCTCATAAGCCGCCATATAATCGTCCCATTTGGAGCGTTCCGCGAGGTCATTGAGCGAAAACTTCCAGTACTTGCCAGGGTCCTCCAGACGCTTAAGCAGCCGCTGCTTCTGCCGCTTCTCTGAAAGGTTCAGAAAGAACTTCAACACCACCGTTCCGTTCCGAGTCAAGTGGCGTTCAAACATGTTTATGTCCTCGTAACGCTGGTTCCAGAACTGTTTTCCCTGCAATTCAGGCGGCAACTTCTCCCTCTGCAGGACTTCTGGACGAACCTTGACTATGAGCACATCCTCGTAGTATGAGCGGTTAAAAATGCCTATAATTCCCTTTTCTGGAAGCGCCTTCGAGTTTCGCCACAGAAAATCATGCATCAACTCTGCTTCGCAAGGCGTTTTGAAGCTTGTAACTTGGCAGCCCTGAGGGTTAACCCCCGACATCACATGCCTAATCGTGCCGTCTTTCCCAGCCGCATCCATGCCTTGGAGAATGATCAGCATCGCGTAGGTGCCGTCTGCCCAAAAAAGCTCCTGCATCTCAACCAGCTTCTGCCGGTTACCCTCAAGAATAGCCAGCACCTGCTCCTTCACGGCTTTCTTGCCCTCTTTTTCTTCCTGTTTCTTAGCCCACTTCGGAATCCAGCCTGCATCGCAATCCTTCAAGCTGACCTTCTTGCCAGATGCCACTTTGAAGTTTTCCGCTTCCATTGACAAGTCAAACAGCCTCAGTAAGACAAGATTACGCCCGCCTAATACACCTACTGCCTCATGGTTGTTTCTTGCCGCATTCAGGGCAAAACTTGTCTCTTGCAGGAATCCGCGCGCTACATCGGGGACAGATTTTCAGCAGTATGGGCTGATGTAGGGGTGTGCCGCAGAAGTTGCAGTAGTTCGAGTTCGCGGTTACCTGTGACCCGCAGTTTGGGCACCTCACGTAGAGTTGCTGCGAGTAAGAGGGAACTGGAACCATAAGGTAACCTGAAAGAATGATGGACACCTACAGATATGCAGAGAAACGTCTCTTTTTTGTCTTTTGCTAACCGCATACACCGACAAGTTTGGTTTGGCTGAGCTATTTGCCGCTAATTTGTGTGCGCGCAACGGCACCCTATAGGAGGCGCGGGTCAATACAGAAAGTCAATACAATTCGTCAATACATTTGAAGCTCGCACTCCGCGCTTGGTCAGGACCCCCGTTTTGTGCGTTTGCTTGCAACTGCCCCAAGTAGGAGGGTGAAGCATCTACGGAAAGCATATACACTTTGCATCTACACACTGTAAATAGGAGAATCCCTGCGCTTAACTCTACCCTTTTCAAATGCTTTGAAAGTTCTGTGAAATTCAAAATCGAATTTTTATTTTAGGTGCGGTCACCGGGATTTGAACCCGGGTTGTCAGGTTGGGAACCTGATGTCCTAACCAAGCTAGACTACGACCGCGAACGCCTTTTTCAAATATATGCTATTCTCAGCCTTATTCTTTACCATCCTTAATAGTCGAGTTTTAGCCCACCTTTTCAGGCGCCAGCAACCTCTCCAAAGCCGAAACGAAACAACAGAGAAGACTGGAAAAAAAACAATTTCAAGTTGAAACAAGGATTTATAACCTAGTCTTGAGAATTGTATAGGATGATTTGCGAGACTTAAATTCGATGAGGGGGGACGAATTGACCAACGGTAAAAAGATACTAGTCATCGATAATGATGAGAACATCACAAGAACTTTCGCGCGAATCCTAATAAAAAATGGGTACCAAGCCGACACTGCAAACACTGCAGAAGAGGCCATGCAAAAAGTTAAAAATAGCGAGTACGCCGTCGTCTTAACGGATAATTGCTTCCCCGACATGAATGGGACGCAATTCCTGGATTTGCTTATCAACCAAGCTGGCAAAATGGTCAAGATAATAATCGCAGGCTTCCCTGATATGGCTCCTGATGAAGACGACAAGGTGGACGCGTACCTCATGAAACCTGTTAAGCCGCAAGATCTTCTGTCAGTAATAGCCCAAAAAATCACTGAGAAATAGTGCGCCTTCAAGAAAAACGCGTCCTTAGTGAGCTTTGGAATTTTAGCAAGCATAATCGTTATTTCTAACGTAACAGAAAGAATACCGAGGAGAAAGCCATCTTGCCCAGAAATTACACTTACACCGACGCAGGCGTAAACCGACAGCAACGGGTCGAGTCAAAGAAAGCCCTGAAAAACCTGCAGGAAACCTACAAGCATAGCCACTTTGGCAACGTGATGCGGCTGCCCTACGGGAACATTTTTCCAGTCGGAGAAAACACCTTCCTAGACCTCGTCATAGAAGGCGTCGGCACTAAAGTCCTGTTGGCGCAGCTAGCAGGCAAATACGACACCATAGGCGTTGACGCTGTGGCGATGGCGGTTAACGACGTGATCCGTTCAGGAGCCAGACCGCTTGCCATAGCCGACAACATTCATGCGCAAGCCAGCCAGCCGAAGCTTGTAAGAGAGTGGCTTAAGGGAATCATTCAGGGCGCGGCTGAAGCGGAATGCCCAGTTACGGGCGGAGAAACAGGCGACGTTGCTGAGATAATAAAAGGCCTGGTAGAAAACGCCGGCTTTGACATGGTCGTTGCCTCTGTCGGCACCGTTGAGCGGCAGGAAATCATAACTGGCGAAAACATCAAGCCTGCAGACCCGATAATAGGCTTGCCGAGCAGCGGGTTGCACAGCAACGGCTTAACGATGGCGAGGAAAATCCTCTTCAAGCAGTGGGGAGGAAAATACGAGCCCACCGACGTGCCAGAAGGGTTAGACCGGGAAATCGCGCTTGAGGCGTTGGAGCCGACAAAAATCTATGTAAAGCCGCTTCTTAAACTGGCTAAAGAAGTTAGAGTGAAAGCCGCAGTTCATATAACAGGCGACGCGTACATGAAATTCAGCAACCTTGCCAGTTTCTCGCCTGGGATAGGCTGCGAATTCAACAATTTTAAGCCTCAACCCGTGTTTGGGCTCATCCAAAAAACCGCGGCTGAACTTGGCCTTAGGATTTCCGATGGGGAGATGTTTAAGACTTTCAACATGGGATGGGGCTTCGGCATAATCGTCGGCAGAGCAGAAACTGATAAAGCTATGAGCATTCTGCAACGGAACGGGGTGAAGCCTGAGTTGATAGGCAAAGTGACCACCAAGCAATCGGTGGTAATAGAATACAAAAACAAAAGGCTGGTTCTGACGTAAGTTTTTGCGTTTTTTCTGATAAAAGCGTTTAAATCTTATAGGCTTAATTTAAAGGCTTTATGAAATACCACGCTAAGATCGAAGTCAGCCTGAAACCAGGGCACAGCAACCCTGAAGGGGAAACAACAGCCCGTTTGCTTAAAGAGCTCGGCTACAAGGTAGAAGCGGTAGACGTAAGCAAAGTCTACACCGTCACGGTGGACGCAGCAACAGTTAAGGAAGCCAAAGCGAAGGCGGAAGAGATGAGCAAGCGCCTTCTGGCAAACCCAACCAAAGACAATTACAAGATAACCTTTGAGGATGAGCAATGAACGCTAACCTCTACAGGTCACGCAAGACCTGCCCCGCAGTGTACGAAGTAGCCTTAGCCCAAGCCAACGAGCAGCAACTCATCGAAGCCAGCGACGAATTAGCCCTATGCCTAAGCCTCGATGAGATGAAAAGCATCCGAGTCTACTTCAAGCAGGAAGGCAGAAACCCAACCGACGTGGAGCTGCAAACCATCAGCCAAACATGGTCAGAACACTGCTACCACAAAACCTTCAAGGGAAAAATCCTCCTCGACGGCAAAGAAATCGACAGCCTATTCAAAACCTACATCGCAAAAGCCACAAAGCAGATCAAAGCGCCATGGTGCTTCAGCGTCTTCGAAGACAACGCAGGCATCGTCCGCTTCGACAAGGGCTACGGCATAGCCGCCAAGGTTGAAACACACAACCACCCGTCAGCCGTGGAACCTTTCGGCGGAGCAGCAACAGGCGTCGGCGGCGTAATCAGGGACATTCTAGGCGTGTGGGCGGACCCTATTGCCTGCACGGACGTGCTGGGCTTCGGACCGCTGGACTTCGATTACGGCAAGCTTCCCGCGGGCGTGAAACATCCAAAGTACGTTTACATGGGCGTCACCGCGGGCATCAGCGCCTACGGCAACAACATGGGCATCCCCACCGTAAACGGCGCAATATACTTCGACGAAAGCTACACGGGCAACGTCACCGTCTACTGCGGATGCATAGGACTCCTGCCGCTTGCAAAGTTCATAAAAAACGCCAAGGCGGGGCACATCGTTGTCATGGCAGGCGGAAAAACAGGACGAGACGGAATCCACGGCGTAACCTTCGCCTCCGCCGAGTTGACCGAGAAGTCGGAGGAAATCTCCCGCCCAGCCGTGCAAATTGCCGACCCCATCGAAGAGGAAAAAGTCAAGCGGGCAATAGTCGAGATTCGCGACCTACAACTCGGGTCGGCAACGACTGACCTTGGAGGAGGCGGCTTATCCTCAGCCGTCGGCGAAACCGCGGAAAAGTTCGGATGCGGCGTGCGGATCGAGCTTGAGAAAGTGCCGCTGAAGCATCAGGGTTTAGCTCCGTGGGAAATCTACATTTCAGAATCACAGGAAAGAATGCTCATAACGGTGCCTCCTGAAAACCTGGAGCGGGTTATGGCGATTTTTGAGAAGGAAGACGTGGAGGCAACAGCAATCGGTGAACTCACAGTTCAGCGCCGATTAGAACTCCGTTTCAACGGCGAAAAAGTCGCGGACATGGACATGGCTTTCCTGTTTAATCCATGCAAAAGCACTAAAACGGCGATCATAGAAAAACCAAACATCTTGGAGCCGCAGTTTCCAGCGGCTGAAGACCTGACTGAAACCCTGCTTCAGCTGCTCGCTTCGCCGAACATCGCCAGCAAAGAAAGCGTGGTGCGCACTTACGACCATGAGGTGAAGGGGAACACGACGCTTAAGCCGTTGCAGGGCAAGTATGCTGGTCCAAACGACGCCGCCGTGCTCAAGCCGCTTGACGACTCATTGAAGGGCTTGGCGATTTCGTGCGGAATGAACCCGAATTACGGCAAGATCGACGCTTATTGGATGGCGGCTTCAGCCATCGACGAGGCAGTGCGAAACAACATCGCCGTGGGCGGCAGAAGAATCGCGCTACTGGACAACTTCACGTGGGGCAACCCTGAGAAGCCAGAGCGTTTAGGCTCGCTCGTCAGAGCCTGCCGGGCATGCTTCGACTTCGCCGTCGCGTTTAGGACGCCGTTTATCTCGGGAAAGGACAGCCTCTACAACGAGTCGCCGATGGGTCCAGTCACGCCGACGCTGCTGATAACGGCGGTGGGCATCGTCCCCAGCATCCAGTCTGTCACTTCAATGGATTTGAAAGCGCCAGGCAACCTGCTCTACATCGCCGGCGAAACGTTAAACGAGCTCGGCGGCTCAGAATACTACAAGCTTAAAGGCTACTTAGGCGCAAGCGTGCCCAAAGTCAAAGGAGCCAAAGCCAAACGCATCTTCAAAGCCGTGACAAAAGCCATCGACTCAGGCTTAGTCAAATCGTGCCACGATCTCTCGGAAGGCGGGTTGGCGGTGGCGGCGGCGGAGATGGCGTTCGCAGGCGGCTACGGTTTACAGCTGGACTTGAACAAAATGCCTGGAAAAGCGTTGCAGCGCGACGATTTTGCTTTGTTTTCTGAATCGAACAGCCGCTTTTTAATTGAAGTGCCTAAACGTGATGAACGAGACTTTAAGGCTTTAATGCGAGGCGAACCCTGCGCTAAAATTGGCATTGTAACAAAAGAGGAGAAACTTATCATTAAAGGGTTAAACCGGAAAACCGTTGTTGACGCCTCGCTTGCCGAGCTGCGGCGAAGCTGGAAAAAAACGTTGGGTGGAGAATCCTGAGATGAAGCAGGAAGACATCAGGGTCTGTGTCATGCGCGTCGGCGGAACCAACTGCGACGCGGAAACCCAGCGGGCTTTTCAAGAGTTGGGCGTCCAAGCCGATGTCCTCCACGTAAACGAGCTGGTGAAACAGCGTAGTCTGCTGGATTATCAGGTGCTGGTTTTCCCAGGCGGCTTCAGCTTCGGCGATTACGTGCGGTCAGGCGTGATTTTCGCGAGGCACTTCAGCGCCAAGTTAGGCAAGGAGATGGGAACCTTCATTGACGAGGGCAGACCGATTCTGGGCATATGCAACGGCTTCCAAATCCTCGTCGAATACGGCTTGCTGCCGGGTTTCGAGGGCATCAGCGAGTATCCAGAAGCGTCGCTTGCCTCCAACAGTCAAGGCTACAAGTGCCGTTGGGTGTACCTGAAAAACGAGAACAAGGGAAAATGCCTCTTCACAAGCAAAGTGCCAAGAGACAAAGCCCTGCGAATGCCGATTGCCCACGGTGAAGGACGATTCCTCTTCCCAGTGGAGAAAGAGCAGCAGATGCTGCAGAAACTGATCGACAACGACATGATGGTTTTCCGCTACTGCAATGAAAACGGCAAAGTCGCAGACGGCAAGTACCCAGCCAACCCGAACGGAGCTTTTCACGACATCGCCGGCATATGCAACCGCGAAGGAAACATTTTCGGTTTGATGCCTCATCCTGAACGTGCGATGTTCTGGTGGCAGCAGCCTGACTGGACACGGCAACAGCAGATGACGCAGTACGGCGACGGAAAACTCGTCTTCCAAAGCATAATCGACAACTTAACCAAATGCCGCTAATTCTTTCCTGTAGGGCAAACCCGCGCGGGCACCCATCTGCATTACACATCGGGAAGCAACAAAACTCGCTATTCGCCCGCATTCTAAGAGGCTTTTACCGTTGACTAAGCCGTAGAGGAAACCTGCGCAGAAGGCGTCGCCTGCACCCGTTGTGTCGACGACTTTGACTTCTAAGCGCTCGATTCTTAGCCGTTCTCGACCGTCAGTGACGTAGCAGCCTTTGCCGCCAAGTTTTACCGCGACAATTTTGATGCCGCAGCTAATCATGAAGTCTGCGCCCTTGCAGTAGTCAGGTTCACCTGTCAACTGTTCCAGCTCCCGCGAGTTGGGCATGAAAACGTGTGTTCTTTTTATGATGGGTTCCATGGCTGCGTAGCCCTTGCGTGCGTAAACGGCGCCTGGGTCGAAGCTGACTTTGACGTCGTTTGGTAGCGTCGCTAACAGTTCTATTTGGGTTTGGAAAGATTTTTCGCCTACAAACGAGGTTAAGTGTAGGAACCTTGTTTGGGAAGCATAGTTTGGCTTGATTTCTCGGGGGCTTATTGTGTCGTTGACACCTGAGTTGATGTAGAGGGCTCTTGCGCCACCGTTGTCCACGAACCCGAGCACTGAGCCGCTCTTGCCCTTTTTTGCGTGGATTATGCCAGTTGTGTCAACGCCTTCAGCGGTGAAGCAGTCCAACTGTAGTTTGCCTTCCCTGTCGTCCGCCACTTTGCCGATGAAGCCCACTTTGCAGCCTAGCCGTGCAAGCCCCACGACGGTGTTCGCCGCTGAACCTCCGCAGGCTTCAGCGTAACTTTCAACGAAGCTTTCCTCTTCAGCTCCCGCGAGCCTGTCCACTTTCAGAAGCATGTCAACGTTAAGCGCTCCGAAGCCGACGACATCGAACTTGGTCATGGAAACAGCTCCCGCAAGCTTATTTTGTGATCGCCCAGTTTGCCGCCGTAGTTGCCAGCGGAAACCTTCACGACACCGTCAACGTCCAGAACTGCCTCGATTCCCGCCTTGGTCGCCTGCTTCACGGCTTGCAGGGAGACGCCGTCAAGGACTATTTCAGCCAGGTAGCCTACGCAGCCGGGAACGCGTGATTCCTTGCCCAGCCGCGCCTTCAGCGACGGGCAGTAAGGGTGATTCGTGGTTGGACCAATCTTGGGAAAATGGGTTTCAGGCTTGGAGCCCGCTGAGCAAACGTCGAAGGGCGTGACCACACCGAGCACCTTGTGGATGGCAGCTAGAGCTTTCTCTCCCGCCTGCTTCAGGGCTTGCTTGGTCTCGCACAGCACCCAGAAATTGCCGCCCATAACCCCACGACCGTAGCCCAAGAAACGCTCAATCACAAAATCAGGAACCATCAACGGCACAACAATGACTTCCCTGCCGAAACGCCGCTCCACCCATTCCCAACCGTCGCCGCAGTGCCCAACAGTCTCCATCATGTCCAGTTTGCCCTCAGCGTCTGGCAATGCGTCGTAGACGGCTGTGAAAGGTTTGACGAGGATGTCTTGGCGGATGCGGTAGGAAAGCTCTGTCTCAAATTTCTTGAGTGATTGCTCGAAGGTTTTCTTTGGGTTGATTTCACCCCAGAACTGTAAGAGGGCGCCGACCCGCTGGTCAGGGGTTTCTTTCGGGCTGAGGAATTTTTCGATGCCGCCTTCCGTCCTGCCGATTACAACCGACGGCGTCGCAGTCGAATCCTCAGCAGCCTTCCGCAGGGTTTCCTCGTCGTCTGCGGTCACGATTACTCTGCAAAAAAGCCCAGTGAAAGCTTCAGCGTACGTGTCCTCTATTTCCGCTTTTGCCACCTTAACCGAGCCTCCCAACGACCCCCCGCACTTTCCCCCTGAACTCGCTGCTTTCTTTCGCCAGCGATTCCATATTTTGGGCTGTAACTATTTTAGCTTTAGGCAAGGCGTCAGGGTAGACCCGTGAAAGCTGCCTTAGCAGGGAAGAGTCAACACCGCTGTTTCGGAGCACTTCATAACCCCAGCCTCGAAGCGCTAGAATTGCTTTTTCTTTCCCGAACCTGCAGAACAAATCCGCAATCACGGCTGTGACGAGGCTGCTTTCCGACAAAACCGCGACTTCAGCGCTCCTGACCGCGTACCCGTTGCCGTTGAAAGAAAGCGTTAACCCGCCGTTAGCCCGCACCAGCTTGAAGGCTTCCACGTCGGTGATGCTGTCGCCCACGTACATGACATCAGCCAGTTCCGCGCCTAAACGCTTTACTGCGTCGCGGATTGCCTCAGCCTTCTGTTCCCCGCCGACCGTGACCACGTCCACGAGGAATTTGCCGACAAACATCTTTGGGATTTCACTCCAGAAAACCTCGTCTAACCGCTGAATAAGCGCTTGGTCGCTGCGTGAAAAATCTCCGACTGCTCTTGCCGCCTGCGGAATGACAATGCGGTGCATCTGCGCGATTTCCTGGGCAACCTCTCGTAGCCGCTCTTTTTCCTGCGGGGATATAGCGTACTTGTCGAGGCTGACTTTGGTGCAGTACGTGTTCTTGTAGGGGAAAGCCACGGCTTTGCAGAGGGCTTTGAGGTAGTGTTCGTAGCTTGTGCTGACGATGAAGGCGTCGGCTACGGCTTGCACGTGGCGAAGGGCGGTTTGGCTATCGGCGATGAGGATAATGTTCTGGGATGAGAACTCGTTCATCTGCTTGTCGGTTATGCCGTACGCCTTGAAGAAGGGCAAGATGAGTTTCAGTGTGCTGCCTGCAGAGTAACCGGGCTTATGCAGAACATCCGCGAGGACATCGTCGTACTTGCTGATGTTGGCGAAGAGTTTGTCGCCGTTCGGGATGAAGTTCGCGGCTAACTCGAAGGCGTTGTCGTTCTTGCTGATTGGCCCCTCACAGTCGGAGACGAAGATGCGCTTCACGATTTGCGCCTCAGACTCTCAATGTGGCTGACGCTTTTGGCGATGTGCTGTTTCGAGGCGACGTCGGTTCGGCTCCACAAGGCGCCGCCGCTGATTGCTCTTATGCCGTCAAGGCTTATGCCGCGCGCTTCCTCGATGCTTTCTCCGATGCCTAAGACGCCGACCGCTCGCGATTTGAGCGCGTAATTCTTGCCGTCTCTTGTCTCCATCGAGCCTGGGTAAATGCGGATGTGGCTGCCGTATTTCTTACTCAGCGCTTGGGCTTTTGAGAGGTCGATTGGTGTGTTGGCGGCTGCCTTGTCGGCTTTTTTCGGGAAGACTTCAGCGTAGCCGCCGTAGTCGAGTGGAACCTTGTAGGTCAAGACGGATGCAGCTTTCTCCAGCTTGACGCTTTTCAATTTTCCCTCTATCATTCTGAAGCAGACGTTCAACAAAATCGTTCTCGATGAGCGCGAGGAGGTTGATTATTTCTGGGTCGCCTGGGCGGCTGTTGTTCTCAAGAACCTTGATTCCGTGACCCGTATGCATATATGCAAGGTAGAGCGGCACGCCTCTTAGCGCCGTTGCATCCTTGATTTTGGCTTTCCACCCGTCGAAAATCTTATTCGCCAACGCCAGCTCCGCTTCCCGCTCAGCCGCTGTCAAGAAGGGCATCTTGTCGTCAGCGTCCTTGTACGAGCCCATGCCGCCCGTGTTTGGACCCTTGTCGTCGTCGAAGGCGCGCTTGTAATCCCGTGTGTCTGGCAGAGGAACGAAGCGTTTGCCGTCGCAGAAAGCCATGAAGCTGGATTCTTCCCCGTCGATTTTTTCCTCGATTATGACGCTGCCGTACTGGAAGTTGCTCATGAAATGCTCGAAAAGCTCCTCGCGGCTGGCGAAGTGGTCTCCCCAGACGCCGACACCCTTGCCCAAGGCTGGCTTATCAGGCTTAACGACTGCTTGATTGTCAAGTTCGTCTAGCCAGCGGTAAACGTCAGCTTTAACGTCGCCGTGCCCCTTGTAGTCGGCTGGGTTAAAAACCTTGAAGCGCGGGTTCGCCTCGGGCGCTATCTGAGCGAAGAGTTCCCGCTGCGTGACCTTGCTCTCTTCGATGGCGTACTGCTGCTTGGGGCAGATGACAGGTATGCCTGTGCGTTTCTCAACTTGGTCGCGGACGCCTTCGATTATGGGTTTTTCTGACCCGACCAAGGCGAAGTCGATTTTGTCCTTGTTTGCCTCAGCGAACTTGCAGATTTCCCCCACGTCAAGGCTTCGGATGACAACGTGCTTCGTGGCTTTTTCCGCGTTGAAGGGGTTGCGCTGCTTATCAGCGACGTAGAGTTCCACCTGGTACTTCTTGCTTTGCAGGAGCGCGTCCACCATGGCGACCTCTCTGGCGCCGTAGGAGACGACGAGCACGCCTACTTTTTCCATAAGGATATCACCATGTTACCGTTAGGACGCTGGAGGCGAGCTTACTGTCCGCTCTTACGCCTGGACTTCTTCAGACTCGTAGATTCTTGTTTTTTCCTCGTAGCCCTCAAAGAACTTCTTTTTCATGTCGTCAGCCATCTTTTGAGCGCAGGGCGTCGGGTACTTGCCCGTGATGCAGGCTAAGCAGAGTCCGTTTTCCGTTTGATCCGTCGCCTTCACTAACGCTTCAATCGACTGGTAGCACACGCCGTCTGCGCCGATGATCTTGGCGATTTGTTCCGCGTTGTTTTTGGAGCCGACGAGTTGCCCGTATGTTGACATGTCGATGCCGTAGAAGCATGGGCCGATGATTCTGGGGAACGTGACGAACACGTAGACTTTTTTGGCTCCTGCCCTGCGCAGTTTGTCTATGATCACCTTGGTTGTGTCGCCTCGGACGATGCTGTCCTCAGTTATTATGACCCGTTTGCCGTCGACTTTGGGACCCAAGATGTTGATTTTCTTGTCGATGGTTGAGAACCGCTCGGCATTCAACAGTATGAATGCTCTTTCCGTGACGTAGCGGTGCCTTCTTGACGCGCGTTCCCATCGCAGGCCTGACGCTTCGTGGACTCCCATGGCTGGGTCGTCGCCTGTTTCAGGCACAGACATGATAATGTCGGCGTCCTTAACTACCTCAGGGAACTCCTTAACGATGTTCCTGCCAAAATCCTCTCGAATCTCGTAAACGTATTTTCCGTCGAATCGAGAGTCGGGTCTGGCGAAATAAGCGTACTCAAAAGCGCAGAAGGCTCGGCGGGGATTTTTGATGATTTGTGTGCGTTTGAAGCCGTCTTTTGAAACCGTGACGAGCTCGCCTGGGTCAAGTTCAAAATCCCTTACAAACCCGTTCATGTCTAAGCCGACGGTTTCTGAGGAAAAAGCGAAGGTTTTACCTTGGGGGTCATGCCCAGCGCAGAGCGGTTTTATTCCATGTGGGTCTTTGAAGGCGAAAAAGTCTCCGTTTCCCGTTATGCCCGTCACGGAGAAGGCGCCGTCCAAGCTCTCCATGGTGGAACGGACTGCAGACGTCAAGTCCTTGGTTTGTGCGAGCCCGAGAAGAAGTTTGTGGCATACCACGTCTGAGTCGCAGCTGTAACTGAAGTACGAGAAGTTCGTGGCTAATTCTTTTCTCAGCGCCGCGGTGTTAACTATGTTGCCGTTGAAGGACAGGGCAAGTTCTAACCCGTCTGAGCAGGCGGTGACTGGCTGGGTTCCCGCGATTATCGAGGCGTCGTCGCATTTGCCCGAGGTGGTGTAGCGAACGTTGCCTATGCCGATTGGCCCTGGAAGCCGCTCGAACCATTCCTGTATGGCGGAGGTTTTCAGTTTGGGAACCAAATCCAAGTTTTTGTAGCTGAAAAACTCGCCTTGGTTGTAGGTTAAAAAGCCGTGTGATTGGTGACCTCGGTGGTTTTCGGCGCGGAGACCCCAGTAGATGTATGGGAAGACTGGTTGGTTCTCATAGTTTATTGCGCCGAAGATGCCGCAGCCTATTTTTTGTCCCTTCTCGCCCTTTGAATGAGGGGATGTAGTGAAAAAGGGGTTTATCAGCTTTTAGTACATATTTAGCTCAAAACCATGGCATTTTTGACATTTTAGGCATTAAACCAAACGAGGGCTTGAGAAGCATTTTTGTGGCGGGTTTTTGCCACAAATACTATACTCTCTGCCCCCTCGGCGCATTGATGCTCTTTTTTGATTTTTGAAACGTCTGTCCCCAGCCTGCTGCTGTACACTACACCGCTGTCGGCGCTGGAACGGCTCGTCGGCTACGCCTTCGCTCTGCTGCTTTTGGGTATCCTCATGGTGGCGGTCGTCCTCGCGATAGGCATAGGCGTCTTTGGGGTGGTGGTTGAGGGAAGCTTCGCGCTGCTCTTCGGCGTCGCCGTCCTCTATGCCCTGGCGCACGTGTTTTTGGCGATTTTCCTGTCGAACTTCGCACGGAACGAACTTCAGGCTGTTCAGTTGGCACCTCTGATTGCGCTGCCAAGCATGGCTTTGGGCGGAATGCTGATTCCCGCTCAGCAGCTTCCCCGATTGGGTGCAGACCGTCGCCCGCTTCGTGCCCATGTACTACGGGGTCAAGCTGTTCGAAGGCATCATGTTGAAAGGCTACGGCGTCGGCGACTTGGCGCTGGAACTTGCGGTCGTCGCTGGGATGGCAGTTCTATTCATGGCGCTGGCAGGCATGACGGTGAAAGACCGGATTACAGCTTAAGGGTTGCGTCGCTGGACCATTTCTTGTAGCTGGCAAAAGCGGCGAAACACCCTGCCAAAGCCAGCAGAGTACCGAGGAAGTATTCGGGGACGACGAAGTTGCTGCTTTCGGTTACCGAGCCGTCACTGTTTACTGTGAAAGTGCCGCCGCCCGTATCTCCTTGGCTGACGGTCCCCGTCCAAGTTGCTGATCCCAATGTTGAGCCGTCGGCGGCGGTGTTGTCGACTGTTACGGTGAAGGGCCCATTTGAAGTGGCGAAAATTTGAAGAGTGTACACGCCGGTACTTGTTCCAGGGAGAGTTATTGCCTGTGGATCTGAGCCTGCTCCAGTGTAGCTTGCACCCGTGATTTCGTTGTATGTGTTTCCTGCTGCGTCTGCGCCTTCGCGGTTTCCGCTTGCATCGGTGACCATGATGTTGACTGGGCAGTGTACGATGAATTGAAGTGCAGGCTTGTCTACGACAACGGTTGCGTACGAGATGGAGTGAACGTTCAAGGAGTCTTTCACATCGAGTTTGACAGTGTATATTCCTGCGGTTGTCGGCGTAAACGTCCAAGTTGACCCTGTGGGTTCGCCTGGCGCTTCAAGCCCGTTTAGGGTCCAATGGTAAGTGAATGGGCCGACGCCGCCATGAACAGATGTGAACGTCTGAGAATGCCCAACATTCATCCGCACGGTTCCCGGGGAGAGGGTTGAGGAAAAGCTTGATTCATACGCGAACTTTTGTACGTTATCCCTGAAATCTGAAGTATCGCTTACGTAGACATAGCCTGAGCTATCAACTGCCAGCCATTGTCCGCTGAGGAATTGTCCGTTGCCAATCAGCATCATGAAGTTGCCATTGCCGTCGAACTTTTGCACACGGCCATTCGCTGCGTCTGCGACATAAACGTTACCAGAGCCGTCGACAGCAACGCCCACAGGGATCTTGAACTGTCCATTGTTGCTGCCTAAGGTGCCCCACTGGCGAATGAAGGTTCCAGTCGTGCTGAATTCCTCTATCCGATTGTTTTCATCAGCCACATAAACATAACCTGAATTGCTAACTGCAATTCCGTAGGCGTGGTAGCAGAAAAGCCCACCTACAATACCCGCACCAGAAATGTCAAAAGTGCCCCAGTCCCTGAGCAAAGTGCCAGTGGAGCTAAATTCATAAACGTAACCAGGGTCGCCGTATAAAGTGCCAGAATGGTCGGTCACCCAGATGTTGCCAGAGGAGTCAACCGTGATTCCGTATGGATAAAATGTGGTCCTCCCAATTCCCCAAGAGTACTGGTAGCCCCCCGCGGTGTTAAACACTTCTATGCGATGGTTGCCTGAGTCAGTCACATAGACATTTGAGCCGTAAACCGCAACGTCAGTTGGAGCACTGAACTGTCCGTCGCCATTGCCCGCTCCGCCGAATTGCAACTTGTAATTTCCGTAGCTGTCGAATTTTTGTATTCGCGGGTTTTCATTGTTTTGATAGTCAACGACGTAAACGTAGCCTGAATTGTCCACGGCGACGCCGGTTGGTTCTCTGAATTGACCGTTCCCTTTGCCGTAGCTGCCCCAAGAGAGCACGTAATAGTAGCCGTCTGCATGGACAACCGTAAGGGTGCACATCAAGAGAATAAGCGTCAGGGAAGCAAAGACTAGAATGCTTTTTTTCCAAGTAAGACGCGGTTTGCCATAGCCGCTTCTGGATTCCGCTTTTGCCCGACGATAGCACAGGCTGTAACGAACTGCCCAATTTCCCAATTTGCAAACACTCCTCTAACCCGAAACCCCGCAGGTGAGTTGAGTCAGAAAAACTATTTGGATACAACTTGTATTTATAACTATAAGAAAAAGTGTCTGCAATGATAAATGGTTCTCGCCAAACAACATGGTTTGAAAAGACTAATCGAGAAGTTGGATAGAGTTAAAAAGAGGAAAGTAAATGGCTTATGGCTGCCATTTCTCTATGAGGTACTTGGGGATTTCGCGGCTGTCTCTTGGGCCGACCATGACTTTCCAGCCGCTGAGCTCTTCGATTTCGCCGCTGGTCCGCGATAAGATAAGTTGAGTTAAGAGATTATTCTCATTCTCTTTTTTGTGATTATTATAAGCTTATTTTGATTTTCGGCTTTTCTTATTTTCTCTAGGGCTGCCTCTAGAATTCTGATTATATTTTCAGAGGTCGTTGGGTTTACTTTTATAAGTAAAACGGTGATTCTGCCCCTGAAAATATTATGATATAACTTGGCAAAATCAGAATCTAAAGTTAAGACTTGCATCCCTTTTTCTGCAGCGTACTTCGCTATGACCGAGTCTTTAGCGCTTTTCAGAAAATCCTCAGATATCTTATAAGTCTTAAAGCCCCTTGAGGTCAGATATTCAGAGACGCTTTCAGGGATATTTTCGTCCACTATAATTGTTTGCGTCAATTAACTTTTATCTTCTTTTTTAGATTGCGACTGTAACTTCACTTTCAACAAGCTTAGAAGCATATAGCAGCGCTGCTTTGATATCTTCTTCTTTTAGCCGCGGATATTCTTTGAGTATTTCCTTAGTTGTCATCCCGTTAGCTACAAGCTCAACGATGAGGTAGACTGGAACGCGTGTCCCTTTTATAACGGGCTTTCCAACAAGAACATCAGGATCAACAGTTATTCTATCAAGCAACTCTTCCAATCTGATCACCAAGATACCTTTGCTATGGAAGTTACACTTAACCTTCACTTAAATCTCTTGTGAAAACATTTGATATCTTAACCGAGAAAAAGATTCGGCAAAAGCCCACAAAATAAATTAAAAAATAAAGAAAAGAAAGATTGATTTATGGTTGCCATTTTTCGATGAGGTACTTGGGGATTTCGCTGCTGTCGCGTGGACCAACCAGCACTTTCCAGCCGCTGAGCTCTTCAATTTCGCCGCTGATCCGTGATGCCTTGCCTGGGATGATGAGTTTGCGGTGTTTGACTTTACTTTCTATGCCGCTGGCTTTGATTGCGTCGGCTACGCGTTCCGCTGTGAGTTTGCGTCCTGCGACTCCGCTGTCGATTGCGCTGCCTTCGGTTTCCACGACGATCAGGTAGGCGTTAAGTTTGCTGCTTTCGATGTCTGAGGCGACCGTGTAGTATGTCAGCGCAAAGTTTGTGGTGAACATCACCGGCGAGTTCTCGTCTGGTGTCCCGAACACCTTGAGCCCTGGGGCGACCGCGACGGGTTTGCGTGGGTCAGTGTAAATGTTTTGCCTAAGAACTGTGTCTGGCAAAAGTGACCATCCGCTTACGCTATGCATCACGAGCACATCCGCGTACCGTACAATGAGCATTGCAGCCAAGTATGCTTCACGCCATTTCAGCAGGTCTTCAACTGACGCCTCATCTTCCCAAGCGACCATGGGAACGCCGATTAACGGGAAGCCTGCTAGTTCTTCGCCGCCTTTAGTTGCCGCCCTGCGAAGCATCGTAAAGTTGTCGATTGTGTCAGGCAAGCCTTCGTTCGCAAAGGTACCTGGGTCTAAAACCAAGTCTGTCACGCCGTAGGCGATTAACGTCTTCGCAAGTGAAACCAGCGTGGACAAGTCGTTTGGTGCGGATGCAACTAGTGGGCAATTGTACATCAAAGCGAGTTCAGCCATGTCTTTCCAGTTGCTTTGGGTTGCCGTATAAAGCAGCGGTCGCGCTTTTGGCGCTGCCATTAAGCCTGCTTCTGCGATGGCAGGGTTCAGGGTGCAGAGTATCAGGGGAAGTTTAGTTGTTTCCGAGACTTTCTTGACGACCGCCTTGAATTTGTCCGCGTCGCCTGAGGTGCATCTTACAGCGATCATGTCTAGTCTCAGCGTGTTCCCGATGTACTCGAAGTTGAAGTTCTCTGTGTACTGCACTCGCGAGACGACTTCTTCCATTGGCATCTCGTCTGACACGTCGATTGCGATGGCTGTCGGGTTAGTGTACGTGAATTCATGGCGGTACATTACAAGTTTGCCGCCGAGCTTCTTTGTGTTTTCACCGGCGCCGACTATGACTTCCTTAACAGCAGGTTTAAGCAGGTCTTTGAGTTTCTCGTAGGCTTTCGCGTTTTCCGGCTTGAGCAGTGGTTTGCAGCTGTCGATGCTGACTTCGCGGTTCACGATTTTTGTGGCGAACGCCATGCAGTTGTCTTGACCGCATTCTTTGCAGTTGATCCTCGGAAGAAGCTTGTAAATGTCAATGGGGCTTAACTCTTTTATTCCAGCCTTCTTTTTCTCGCTCATTGCATTCCAACCCCTTTAGCCTTCACTGTAACCCAGTCAGCGAATTTGGACGCATCTGCCTTTTTGCCGCTTGTCAGGAAGTTAGTCACGTCTTTGAGTGTTTTGACCGCTGCTGGATGCATCATCATGAACAAGTCAACGCCAGCAAGCAGAAGCGTAAGGGCAGTGGTTACTTCCCAGAGTGGTCCTCGGAGTTCTCGTGGTTCCCATTCAGCGGACATTTTCAGCCAGGCTTCACGCGCAGCCCAAGCGTTGGTGGTTCCCGAAGACATCGGGTGCGCCAGTTCTATGTCGCCCATTAATCCGCCGAGCCTTGCCCGTTCCATGTTTGTGAATGCGTAGTCTAAGCCGTAGCCTAACGCTGCAGTGGTTAAGTCCATCACGATGTCTTCTCTGTCGAGAAAATCGTAAAGTCGCCTGTTAAGCTCCCGCGCCAAGTTCAAATCCATCGGAGTAAACGAGAGCGCTACATGCCCGTTCTTCTTAACGAACTTCGCGCAGCGTTCAACATCCATATCTCGGGTTATTGAACTGATGAGGAAGCGTTCATTTGGGAAAGCCTCGCAAATCGCCTGGAAAACATCAGCGTCTTTTACCGCGTCCCCACAGCCGCCTATGACTAATGGAACGTCAACGGCTTGCAGAACTTTTTCAACCGTTTTCACCGCGTCTTTCGGCGTGGCATCCTTAAGCAACGGGTCGATGCTGATTAAGTGGATTGTAACCATGTCTGCCTTGAACTGTTCCACCGCAAGTTTTGCCCATGCCGCTGGATCGCCCACCACGTCTTTAACATGCATCTTTACCGCTTTGCTTAATGGCACTTCCATGTCGAAAACGTCCAAAGTGACTACTGGCTTGTGAATGGTTGGCCGCTCAAAATTGTAGTAGGCAGGTGAAACTTCGCCGCCTATGGTGAGTGACTTTCCGCGTGTTCCGCCCTCGCTTCTTGTCGCGCCCAGTTTCACCGTGGTGATGCTGTTCGGGTAGGTTTCAACTGGCGGTACGAAAGGCACCTGAAGCATCGTTGTTGGTTTTCCACCCGTTACCGCGGCTGGAAGCTTCAGCTTCGGCATTATTTGCCCAGCCATTCCAGGCTCGAAGATTATCTCGAGTTCTTTGACGTCTATCTGGAAGTCTTCAATCTCGATTTGCTTGAACTTGGCTAGCGCTTCCAGTAGCTCGTTGCTGAGTTTTAGTCCTTCATCGTCTTTTTTCTTGTCGCCATCTTGGGGCAACTGGGTCACCGCTTTTCTTTGTCGTCTTTGACTGTTTGGATTATGACTTTGTTAGCGTAGATCTTCGCGTCTTTGAGGATGATTCTGAAACCGCCCGCCATTATCGGCAGTGTGCCTGCTGTTGCGACTGGCATCATCGTGGCTGCTGCTTCTTCAGTGACTTGTACGGCTTGAGCCTCGGGTGCTGGCGCTTCTTCGGCTGCCCATCTTGCTACTACTGGGTGGTTCTTGGCTTTCAGGAAGGCTTTGAGTTCATCAACGGTTTTTGCGTCTTCTTCAGTGGCTACTTTGTCAACGAGTTCTGGTGGAATGAAGTCTTTAACGCGTTCCTTGACTTCTTTAGGTACCCAGACGATGCGGTTCCATCCGCCGTCCGCAGACAGGAACTTCTTACTGCGCATGTACTCGATTGACATCCCGTGGAAGCCGTCAACTTGCCTTCCGCCGGCAGTGGAATCAGCTAGTGTCGAGAATGGTAAACCGTTTACTGTTACGCCTTTGAAGCTTCTGTTCACAACACCCAAGCCGTCTACTTCTGGAATATAGAATGCTACTGCTTCGAAGCATCCGCATGAAGTGTGCGGGTGGTCAAAAGCCGTGTAGAGCCAGACTTGCTGGACTTCTCCCATGCTGCGTTTCTTGGCTGCTTCGTTAACGCCTGAGAATTCGCCTTTTTCCGCGTTTAACAGTTCTCCTCTGGGTATGGCGAAGACTGGGCCTTTGGGGTCGATGCTTGCTGAGGCTTTGCCGTCGAACCAGCTGATGGCGCCGCAGTTGCTGTATCTTTGGGGTGTGATGACGCAGACGTGGCTTGGCGCGAACGATTGGCACAGGGCGCAGCCGTAGAACGTGTCAACATCTTCGTCTTTGAGCCCTCTTGCTTTGGCGTCGCGTGATTCGTACGCTTGGATTGCTTCTGGGTAGAGTTCATCAAGCTTGGCTGTGTCGGTTATGAAGGTGATCTGCACTTTCTCGATGATTGGCAGTTCACTCTTGAATAGACGGTACAGCACTTTGCCGATTGGTTCAAAGCTGTTTAATCCTTTCTGGAAAGATTTCTTGCCGAGGCGTATCCAGATGTCGTAGCGCTGGTTCAAGTGCATGAATCCTTCTATGTAGTTTAGGTAGCCGTGGATGCGTCTTTCGATGACGCCTTCTAAGCCTTGGTCAAGTTTTGAGCCTGCTGCTTCGACAAGGATGCCGAGCGGGTATGCGCCACCTTCCTTCATGTCTTTGATGTCTGGGCCGATTATGGTGATTTTGCCGTCTTCGATCTCGTCCATGGGTTTTACTTTTGCGAGCTCAAATTTCTGTTTGACTGTTGGCCCGCCGAGTTCAACTTGCATGTCGTTTCTTCTGATGCGTTCTCCTTCGTAGATTACACCTACATCAACGGGTATATCTTTAAACATTGACATTTTCTTATTGTCCTCCTTCAAATTTTGAAGTCATGACTTTGAGGTTTGCAGCCCACTCCTCGAGGGTTGCGTTGGGGAAAGACCAGCTTGCATGCGGATGATACAGGTTGTCTATGGTCATGGTTTTCTGGTCTGGAGCGAAGTGCATGAGTCCTGAAAGGATAAGTTCTTCCATGTAGAACGGGAGCCCCACGAACATGACTAGGTCATATGGGCCTTTACCGTCGAGCCCTTTCCAAGTGGGGTCAACTATGCGGTTGCCGATGTCCATTGCAGACATGAAGCCTGCTGGCTGGTAGCTGCGTTTGAGGAATTCGCCGACCATGTGTGCGGTGGCGACTACTGGAACTTTTGATGCGTTGGCAAAGTCAATCAGGTAGTCGATTAGCTGTTTACCTTCCATCCAACGCTCAGTTGCGTAGCTGCCCACGATGAGCAAGGGACGGCTGGCTCTTTTAATCATTGCTACGGCTATCTCGGGTTTACTTATCGGGTTTGCTTTCTTTGTTGCTGCTATTTCAGCACATTGCCAAGGTTCACAGGACATGTCTTATCACTCCTTCATTTTACGGATCATTCTTGGAAGCAATGTCGGGTCAGGAATAACCGTTTCCTTCCATTCGTGCGCTTCCAGTATCTTGGTGAATTCGTCTTTCAGAGTCATCGGAACATCAGCCATCGTTCTCACGAACAGGTGCAAGTCTTGCGGCATGCATCCGTAGTGGCGTTTGTGTAAATCGACATAATGACTTAGTTTTATGCTACGACCCTTCCAAGTGTCGTTGGGTCTGATGCAGAGTTTCGCGATGGAAACCATTGCTTCCTGCGGCGTTTCAACCGTTTGGAACAGATGTTCAGGCGCTGGCCCCACGTTAACTTTGTTGCCCGTGCGCGCATCGTAAACTTCCCAGTCTTCAGGCTTGTCCTCTCTGCCGAGAAGCATACGCCTGTATTTTGCGCCGTGCGGACCAACAAGCACTGGGACTCCTAAACGCCAGAATCCAGCTGCGATTGCCGCTGCTTTCTGTGAGTATGCACCCCAAGCTAAGCCGACTGCGCCAAGACGGTTGTAGATGTAATCTGCGATTTCCTCGTAGTTGCCTCTGAGGTTGCGTTTAGCGAAAATGTTTGCTACTTTGATTGCTGCGCCCGCGATGTGGCTGTTGGCTACGCATGAGCCTACGTTGAGGACTCCGCCAGCCTCGAAGCCGCCTGGGAATTCCTCGTAGAGCGTTTTGCCTTCAGCGTTCTTGTAGGAACCAGCGGACATGGCTGAGCATCCTGACGTAACTACAATGTATCGTCTGCTGGCGAATTCTCTGCAGATGTCATAGACGTCTTTGCCGCCGTGCGGATAGTTACTGCAACCTACAACTGCAAGTATACCTGGGATTTCTCCAAGCACAATTGGGCTGCCAACGTTTCGGATTTCGACGTCTTGAACTGCGCCTCTGCCAGCGCGGCAAAAGTTGCTTTCTTCAAGCATAAATTTCTCGCCTGCTTTAACTATGAAGCTGTGGATGTTGAGTTTTACTGGGCATGCTTCTTCGCATCTTCCGCATCCAACACAATACTCGTATAAATCAGTTAGCGGTATAAGGTCGCCTTCGGCTGCTGCCTTTAGGGCTTGTGGGATTTTGAGGTCTTGCGGGCAACTTCTGCGGCACATGTTGCATTGTCTACAGGTCTTGGACAATTGTTTAATCTCATCCAAACTTGGGAGATTCTTGAATTTCTTGCGAATTGGTGCAATCTGCTGCGCCACTCTAACTGCGACTTCGCCGACTTTTTCAGGATCAAGAATCAATACACCAGGGACTTTACCGCTAACGAGGTCAGCAACTATTTCGTCTGGGTCGTCGTCTGTACGGTTCTTAAAGCCCATGCAGTTTTTTTCTGACGCAGCGATTACTGGAGCGTGAACCTTGTTGGCTTCATCAGCAGCATCTGTCCTGACACATTGCTCATCTAAGACTACTACGTCTGCGAATCCGCCTCTTATGAAACGCAGTTGCCAACTGATTGGGCCTACTATTTTGCCTCGGTTGTAGTATCTTGTGATGTCGAAGGCGGTGCAGCATAGACCGACAACTTCGATTTTGTCGTCAACTTTGTGGTCTTTTGCGTAGTCAATTATTCCGACTGATGGAATCACGTTGTGCCCGATGCACATGATAACTGGTTTGGACATGTCTACGCTTCCAATGCCTAATTGGACAAGTGGGGCTTCTGGGTCTGCTTTTGGAAAGCCTAGAGCTGAAATTTGAGCTATGTCGCCAACTTCCATGCCAAGGTGGTCTATCATGCCAACGTGGAATGCTTTCGATTCAAAATCTAGGTTGTTACCTTCCTGACCAGTGTGAGCTACGGCAACTGCCTGCGTAATTTGCTCTTCAGCGTATTCTAAAACTTCGTTCAAGTCGCCTAGAGTTTCAGGCTTTATACCAGTAACTAGACGAGTTACAGGTGCTTCGACTTTTACGTTCAAGCCGCCAACGTTTAATGGGTATCTGCTGCCGTATTTTTCAATCAGGTGATGAAGCATGTGACGCGCGTGTGCTGTGTGGGTTGCTGCACCAATGCAACAGGCTAAAAGAACAATGCGGGAGGATTGGGCGCCAATGTCTAAGCCGCAAGCTCCACGTTTCCCAGCTGTCAGATCGCATTTTCCAAAGGTGCAGAGACAGCACAGGTCACAGTCAGGCATGTAGAAGGGCTTGTACCTGTTCAGCAGTTTCATGTCCCAGTCCCGCAGGGCGGTTAGGGACGGCATCGGGGTTGGACCCATAGGTTCAGCGTAGTTGTCGTTGACAACTCTGCCAATGGAAACTTCAAGGTTCTTAATGAGACCAACATTGGTCTTCATTTCGTCAATTTTTACGTTAACATTTTTGGTTGTCAAATT
The DNA here is from genome assembly GCA_963768345.1 of Candidatus Bathyarchaeota archaeon. Taxonomy (GTDB): domain Archaea; phylum Thermoproteota; class Bathyarchaeia; order Bathyarchaeales; family Bathycorpusculaceae; genus Bathycorpusculum. Next base: position 479,028 of record CAVYHL010000006.1, read on the forward strand.
ATGCAACCTCTGTAAAGGGCAAACAAGTACCAACATTACAATCTTTTTAAACCTTTCCCGATTTTTTAGCCAAAAGTCAGGGAACAGCAATAGAAATGGAAGGTTTCTGAAAAATTGTGTAAAGAAACCAGTTTATAATGTAAACAACGTGCTACAGGTAGCCTAAGGCTTTCATTATAGCCTTTACAGACAAGTAAGCCTCACTGTCACTCGGCAAGTCAAGCAACGATTTCCCGTTTAGAACAAACTCGTCTAACTGTTCGTCCTCAGCGATTTTCCCAAGAAACTTGAATTTCAAGTCAGCCTCAGCCTGCTTCCCCAGTTCCGCTGGAAAACGGTAGCCGCCGATCAGGTAGAAATTGTCGAACTTCATGTCAACTTCTTTGGCAATCTTGAAGGCTCTTTTAACGTGGTCGAAAGATTTCTTCGAGTGGTCGAGAATGTCAAAAACGTCGTTTACGGTTGAGGTGATTCTCCTGTTCAGGTTTTCAAGCCCAGCTGGAGAGTTGACAAGGATGTACTTGTAGTTTTTAGTCAACGATTCCAGTGCGCCTTTCAAGGCGGCGTTCGGCATACAGTAGCAGCCTTCAACCCATTTGGTGCCGACCGCGAGGAAATCGAAGTTCTTGCTTTCGTACAGGCCGTTTTCCCAGATGCGGCTTTCTATGCGTTCGGTCGGGGGCACGCCGACAGTGGTTCCTCCCTGCTCGATGAATGTGGTGACCAAGAGCTCGGCGATGGTTGATTTTCCAGCCTCTTTTAGGTCTATGCCGAGCATTTCAGCAAGGTTCTGGTCTGGGTCAGCGTCAACCAGCAGCAGCGGCGCCTGACCTGATTCAACGAGTGCTTTGGTCATTAACGCGGTGAAACTGGATTTTCCCGTTCCGCCGCGACCGATCGTTACAAGAGTTTTCATTTGGCTGGAGCCTCAGAGCCTTTTTTGCTGATTTCTTTATCAGAAGCTCGCATATATTATCTATGGTTTTGACGGCTTCAATGTCTGGGTTTTTGAGAGGCGTTTCACCCATCATGTCAGCGTCGATGACTTTCTGGTCGAAGGGCACAAAAGCCAGCAGTGACAAACCGTTCTTTTCAGCGAAACCGCTGATGGCTTCCCTCTGAGCCGCGTTCATCACCCTGTTTCCCACGAGGTACAGCTGCTGCATCCCAGCGGCTTTAGCCATGTCGTGAATGTGCTTGGCAATCTCCAGCGACTTCAGGTTTGAGTCGGCGACGATCAGCAGCACATCAACCTGCCTTGCAGTGCCCCTGCCGATGTGCTCAACACCAGCCTCCAAGTCCAAAACAACTGCCTCGTCGCGTTCAACAACCAGATGCCGCAGCAAGGCTCGGATAACCGCGTTTGGAGCGCACATGCAACCTGCACCCATCGACTGCACCGTGCCCATGACAATCAGGTTTGGGCCAAGTGGAGTGCTTACCGAGTAGTCGCGGACTATGTCGTCAACGCTGAATTGCAAACGGTACACGCCCGAGTAACCCGTGCTTGTTTTGGATTCAACAAGCGTTTTGTTTTCGGAAATAGGGACGATTTTACGGGTTTCCTCAGTAGATAAGCCAAGGGTTAAACCGAGGTTTGGAGAAGAATCCGCGTCAATCGCTATAGTTTTTAGCCCTCGCTCAACAAAACCCCGGGCTAAGCCGCCCGCAATAAGGGTTTTTCCAACACCGCCTTTGCCAGAAACAGCTACCTTCACAGTCTCACAACTACAAACAAATTCCGTTTCAGGGTTAATTTACGTTTCTTATTGTTTTAAAAGTTCTTTTCTTGCTAAACCACGTTTTATCTTTTTGTTATCGTTTCAAAGGCTTCTTTTGTAAGAGCGCGTACAAGTTCTGATGTTAATGCTGTTACAATTTGCAAGATTTAACAGTTACAGAAAAGGCTTTGGATTATGGCTAACGTAATAAAGGCAGCAGATTTAACAAAGCACTACAATGCTTTGTTAGCGCTAAGCTTATCATTTTCTAATTTGTGGGCTGAGATTTTTTTGTAGCCACATTTATGGGTCGAGGCATGGTTTCTTGTCGAAGCCCATGCCAGTAGTGGTATGATTGCTTTTCTAAGCTCCGTTCCTTCTTGAGTGAGCGTATACTCTACCCTTGGAGGTATCTCAGCGAAGGCTTTTCTTCTGATTAGTCCTTCGTCTTGGAGGTCTTTGAGTGTGTCTGACAGAGTTTTTGGACTAATAGACCCTAACTCTTTCATCAAATCATTGAATCTAAGCTTTCCTTGATTTCCTAAGGCGTTGATAACAAAAAGCGCCCATTTTTTGCTTATGATATCTATTACTCCTTCTACTGGACAAAAGCAGAGTTGACCGCATTTATCAGTCATAGCCATCACTTTCCGTATGCATAGTTGCTATTTTACTATAAACTTGATAGTTTAAATACTTTATTTTTGATAGTATTGAAGAAATATAGGGGTGAAATAAAATATGGATGACGAATGCGGTTGTCAGGCCGGTGGTTGTCATGCAAAGTGTCCGTTGCAGAGTTACGGAAGACACTTTTTCACAAAGGCTGAAAGAATCGAGAAGCTAAAGAACTACGCTGACGAGTTGAGGAATGAACTCAAAGCAGTCGAAGAAAAGATAAAAGAAATGAATAGTTAAAGGCTATGGAGACCGAGCCCAGATTATGTCTTCTGAGAACTCTATTGAGGTTGCAAACTTGGTGAAGCGATTCGGCAGCATCTTAGCTGTGGACAACTTGACTTTTAAGGTCAAGAAGGGTGAAGTCTTTGGTTTCTTGGGTCCAAACGGCGCAGGCAAGACAACCACAACTAAGATGCTCACTGGTCAAACTAAGCCTACCTCTGGAACTCTCATGGTTGCAGGCAAAGATATAATTCGACAATCGGTTGAAGCAAAACAATCCATAGGTGTTGTGCCTGAAAACTCGAACGTTTATGATGAGATGAGTGCTTGGGACAACCTTATTTTTGCAGCTCAACTTTATAGGGTGCCTATAGAAAATAGGAAAAATAAAGCAAAAGAACTGCTGGAACTTTTTGGGCTTTATGAAAGACGGAAAGATCGGACAGACGTTTTTTCCAAGGGCATGAAACGAAGATTAACCATAGCAGCAGCCCTAGTTCACTCGCCAAGCATACTCTTTTTGGATGAACCCACCTCTGGATTAGACATACAAAGCTCCCGTATGATCCGAACTCTAATAAAAGACCTAAACAAAACGGGCGTGACAGCTTTTCTGACCACCCACTACATTGAGGAAGCGGATCAATTATGCCAACGCGTGGCTATCATCAACAAAGGAAAAATAGTTGCAATCGATAATCCCGAGAGACTCAAGGCTTCGGTTGAAAAGCACGAAGCCATCGAAATTTCTTTCGATGAACCTAGCAATATAGAGCAAAAACTAAGAAAAATGGGAAGCTTCGAGAAAGTAGTCCAGTTTGGCGATAAATTTAGGGTTCATGTGAGAAATACTTCCGAGGCGGTTTCTCTTCTATCTGATTTTGCTAGAGAGAACAGGTTAAAAATAGTATCAATCAACACTTTGAGCCCCACCTTGGAAGATGTTTTTGTCGAATTGACAGGGCTAAGCATGGACATATGAAGACTGAGAAAGAACAGGGAAAGAGGGCGGCAAACCTTGGCTAAATCATGGACAGATGCACTAGTCAAGGCATTTTACATTGCCCTGAAAGATGCGAAAGTTTACTATTTTAAAGCACCAAACTTTACTTTCGGTCTTCTGATCCCAGTTTCTTTGTTCTTGGCGTTTAGTTTCGCCGGCAAGATAAATCCGGTTTTGATAGTGGCTGGCCTCTCATCTCTCGCCATGCTCTTCGGAACAACATCCATTGAAGCCGTGGCGGTGGTCTTGGAAAGACAAACAGGAACCTTCGACAGGTTACTGGTAGCACCCGTTTCGCTATTTACGATCATTCTGGGAAAAACAATTGCAGGCTTCTTCTTTGGTCTCATACTCGCGGGGGTGACCATTTTTCCTTTGGCAGTTTTTTCAGGCGTAACTGTGATGAACCCTTTGCTTGCTATAGTGGCGATCGCCTTTGCCTCGATGGCTTTTTCAGCGCTAGGTATAATCACTTCTGTTTATGCAAAATGGGTGCCCGACGCGCAGATGTACGCTAACTTTCTAAGGTTCCCCATGGCTTTTCTTTCAGGAACTTTCGTAGCTTTAGAGACTTATCCCGTAGGGTTGCAGGTCGTTGCTCGTTTCCTTCCTCTGACATATTCAGTTGAAGCTCTAAGAAGCTGCATCTCTTATTCATCGATCAGGGGCATTTATCTAATTGACCTTGCCGCGCTTTTGCTTTTTACCATGATATTTCTGTTTTTAGCTACTTTGATACTCAAAAAAAGACTCGGTTGAACTTGAAGCGTAAGTTTCAAGCTTTGGAAATCCTTTGGTTGTTATTTATTCTGTTTTGCTTTCGAAGTCAACTTGGACTGGAGTTGGGTTCTTGAAGATAAGCAGCACTGGGCAGTTTGCTTCCGTGCGTCTCCATGCAGCCTCTACAAGCTCCTTTCGGGCGCTTGAAACAACGTTGACTTTCATTGACACCGCGGTCACCATAGGCGAGTCAGGCGATTTATCTGCTTCAACGGTCACTTCGGCTTTCTTAAGCTGTATATTGCTTTTCTTGCAGACATCAGCGAAGATTGTGACCCCACAGTCAGCTAGAGCCATCATAGACATCTCCACCGCCGTTGGGCCGCAATCCGTTCCACCTGCAGCAGTTGACAAATCACAGACTACATTATGACCCCTTTGATTGTCCACTGTAGAACGCACGTTTTCAACCCAAGTTGCTTTTGCTTTTATTTTTGGCATTTTTTCACCTCTTCCTGCTTTCTTCATCTAAATGACTAAGAGTGTTCATGATGGTGGTGCTCATGCTCAGGATAGTGATGATGTGCATGTTCGCATCCAGCGGTAAGCTCGGTGAGTTTGCCTTCTCTGAAAGAATCAAGTGTCGCCTTGACTGTGGCGTCGACGGCTTTAAGCACCGACATGCCTGAGCCTTGAAAACTCTGCAGGCCCCCTGGGCCCATGCCGAACGCGACTATGACGTCTGGTTTTAATGCGAGGAGTTGTTCGTGCGGGTGACCCGTGCCGCCCATGTGTTCTCCCGTGTTAGTCTCTGTTTTTATGCTTAGAACTTGACCTTTTTCATCGAGATCGACCACGGCAAAGTAGGGTGCTCTTCCGAAGTGCTGGGCAACTTTCGCGTCTAAACCCGATTGGTCTTCTACTGGAATTACAAGTCTTTTTGGCATTTTTTTACCCTCCATTTGTTTGTTGCAGCCAAAGAGTTTATTACGTAAATGATATTAATAATTATCGTTTATAAAATAAACTCGTGAGCGACAATGGACGAAGTTGACAGGAAAATAATCGCCCAACTGCAGGCAGACGGAAGAACGGCACTAAACGAGCTAGCCAAAACCGTCGGATACACAAGCATGGGAACCAAAAAGAGGCTGGAAAAACTCGTAAAAAACGACACAATCAAAATATCCGCCCTGCTCAACCCAACCGCGCTCGGGCTGCACCCAGCCATCGTGATGCTTGAAATGGAAAACGCCGAAGCCATGCAGAACCTGCTGGACAGGTTCAAAGACTGCCCCAGAGTAATCCAAATCTTCAAGACTCTAGGCGGCTTCAACCTCATCGCGCTGGTTCTCGCGGAGAATCGCGAAACGCTGGAAAGCATATCAATGGAGAAATGCTCAATGCGCAGTGGTCCAGGCATTCGCCGATCAGAATTCTACCCGATAAGCGACACGTACTTCACGCCTTACCTGCAGGTGCGGGAAGGCTTGACGCATCAAGGAACGGCAATCGCACCCTGCAGCGTAGATTGTGACCCGTGCATCCGATATGAACTGCATAAGTGCGTCGGCTGCCCAGCGACCAAAAAGTACAAAGGCACACTCTAGCGGTGAAAGCCATGAAGGCTGGAATTGGAAACTTGAACATCGGAGGAGCAAACGGTGTCGAAATAATCAGCTTGGTGGACAACTCTGTAGATATGCTCTCGTCCATCCACCAGAAAAACGCTCAGTCTTTTAGGCAATGGTCCAAGATAGGTCACGAGTTTCCTAAAGCTGAACATGGATTCTCAATGCTGATACGCATCTTGTCGCGCAAAAAAACGCACACTATCCTCTTTGATGCTGGCTGTAGCTCCGACGGGGTTGTTGAGAACGCGAAACGACTGAGCGTGAACCTAGCCGAAGTCGAGTGCATCGTCTTGTCTCACGGGCACTACGACCATTTCGGCGGTCTTGTGTCTACAGTAAAAGCGGTTGGCAAAGCTGACCTGCCAATAATTTTGCATGAAGACATGTTTAAGAAAAGAGCAACGGTCAGCCAAGAAAAAGTTCATGTTTACCCAGCTTTCCCGACAAGACAAGAACTGAGCCCTGCCAACGTCATCTGCACTAGGCGACCGCAATTATTCGCCGACGATTTGCTGCTTGTAACGGGAGAAATCCCGCGGGAAACAAGTTTTGAGAAAGGGGTTCTTAAGCATAAGAGTCTTGAAGTGGGCGTATGGAAACCTGACCCGTTGATTTTGGACGATCGCGCCATAGCCGTACACGTCAGAGGAAAGGGGTTAGTCGTGGTTTCAGGATGCGCTCATGCTGGCATCATAAACACGCTACGGTACACGCAGAAGATCACTCGGGTGAAGGACGTTTACGCCGTTTTGGGCGGTTTTCATTTGGCTGGGAAAGAAAACGAGGGCCGGATTGAGCAAACAGTCGAAGAGTTGAAGCGGATAAACCCCAAGCTCATAGGCCCGTCGCACTGCACGGGTTGGAGGGGCATCTGCGCCATAGCTAACGCGTTACCTGACGCTTTTGTGTATGGCAGTGTTGGCAACCGTTATGACTTTTAATGTCGGCGCTTGGGGTTAACGCTGCAACCGTTTGAAGAAACATGCCTATAGTTTTAAATCTCCGTTTACGGGTCAGCCTATCAAACCCACGTGTGTGAGAGGTAAGCTAATTTGACAATTTCAATCGTGGAGTGCCCGCACTGCCATTACAAGTTCAATTACGAGTTTATTCCATCCGTGTCATTCTACTCCCTACGCATCGGAACACAAAGGATATTCAAATGCCCAAACTGCAAGGAGCTTCACAAGTTCAACGTCACCCACTTTGGCACTGACCCGATGCTGCCGACTCATGGGGACAACTCCGAGACGGGGATTGGCGGTAGGATGTGGGCGCTGCTGCTCGCCCCCCTTGCGGCTCTTATCATACTGGGGTATCTTTTTCTGTTAACAAGCGGATACGTCAGCGTGTTCCTAATTCTGGTAGCCATCGGGATCATTTGGCCACTTGCGTACATAGCGTATCTCTACAAGAAAGTCGATCCTGCCAACGACAGGAAAGCAGAAGGGGCTATTTAGATGTCGATCGAACAGTTTACAATACAGCCGTCGTCAACCATAGGGATAGTTGTGCTGGTTGCCTTGATGGCGACGGGTGCCGTTCTCTTGGCGTTAGCCATCCTAACGGGAAGACGGGCAAAAACAATCAGAAAAACATTTGTCGTTACAGTAATCGTCGGCATAACAATAATGGGCTTGGGGATCTGGCTGTTTTTTGCCACCAACACTCCTTCAACGATAACAGTGGGGTCTGGATACGTGAGCATTCAGTCGCCCAGTTTTGGCGGGGCTGGAAACATGAACGTCACCGCCGACAAGATAGCGTCTGCTTCCATTGGGCATGTCGGTTCAGGGGACCTGACCTTGTCGAAACAGCACGGAACCAACTACGACCACTTTAACGTGGGGGTATTCACGCTTGGAAACGGAAAAACGGCGTACGTTGTGTCCAATAACTCCACAGACCTCATAATTCAACTCACCAACGGCGAATACGTGATACTTGGCACATCGAACACGAACGCTCTTGCCACGACCTTTTCGCAGTTTGTCTACCCGTTGAAACCGTCTTAAAAAGACAAAACACGAAGTTTCACTTAAGAGGCACAAGAATCAACGTTCAACCGCGCTTTGCTCGTTCTCGCCAGTGTAAAAGTACAGATGAAAAGGGAACTAAGGATTTAATTTAAATAGAATCACTTCATATGCTTTGGTTATGAGCGCCAAAAAAACTGGTTTTGAAAATTCTCTTTTAACTGACGTTGTTGAAACTGGAAAATGCGCGAGCTGTGGAACCTGCGTCGTCGCCTGCCCCTTCGGCAGCCTTGAACTAGCCAAGGGAAAACCCAAATTGGTGAAGGAATGCAAGATCTGCGGTATATGCGCCCAAGCCTGCCCGCGATACAACTGGGCAATGGAGAAAGCGGAAAACTTCGTGTACGGCAGGGTAAGAAACCCGCAGGAAGAATTCGGAATTTACCGCCGAGTAGCCGCCGCTCAAGCAAAACCAAACGACATCCAGAAGGTTCGGCAAGACGGCGGAGCCGCCACTGCGATGCTGGTGGCTGCCTTCAAAAGTGGGCTAATCGACGGCGCCGTAGTTTCTGGGAAAAGCCAAGAAAAACCGTTCTTGCCCGTCCCAATTCTTGCAACCACACCGGAGAAAATCGTGGAGTCTGCAGGAACAAAATACACGTGTTCTTCAGCGCTACTTGCTTTGCCTGAAGTTATTAAGCAGAAAAAGACTCAGGTGGCTTTCGTGGGCACACCCTGCCAGATTCAAGCCGTCCGAAAAATGCAGATGAACAACATAAAAAAGATGAGCGCCCCCATAAAGTACCTCGTCGGGCTCATGTGCTCAGAATGCTTCGACTACGAGGGGCTCATGGAAACCCACATCAAAGGCAAACTCGGCATCAACCTCAACGACATAACAAAAATGAACATCAAAGGGAAAATGCTTGTAACCACGCCCGCTGGAACCACGGCTATCCCGCTTGCAGACATAAAGCAGTACGTCAGAACAAGCTGCAGCGTCTGCGAAGACTTCAGCTCCGAGCTTGCAGACGTCTCCGTGGGCGGACTTGGACTGGACGGCTGGACATTCACGATTATCCGCACGGAAAAAGGCGAGGAACTCTTCACAAACGCAGAAAAAACAGGGTTCTTAGAATCGAAGCCGATTGAAGAAGGATCCTTCTCAAAGGGGCTGCTGCTTAAATTAACGAAGAAAAAACATGACAACGTAGCCGCAAAAGCCCAGCCGAAACCATAACGTTCAAGCAGGCGCTCTTCGCAGGGCATGGGTTGCAGTAAGCGGTTTGGTCATGCCTTACAGGAACCGCTTAAAAGCCATTTGCATATATAAGCAGCCGCACTGCGTTGGCAAAAGATTTTTTAATACAATCCCATTTAGCCTTAAGCCGAGATGAAATCATCATGAAAATACTAAATGAGTTTGTTCCAACACGAAAATTCCTAAAGCTGGCAGACGAAACCAAAGACCTCGTTGATGGATGGAACGTAACTGACAGCGCAGGTGGTCGCCCAGCGCCCAGCGGCACAGTAGTGAGTTGCATCCTAAAAACAAAATATCCTGAGAAATGGGTCGTACCGATATTCATTCTGCACTACAAGGGTCCTGTTGAAGTCGGCGGTCTAGCATTATCTGCGGACATCGTAGGTCTCGACGGCTTAGCAGTTACGATGGGAGACAAACCAATCTACGGAGAACCGATAAAAATGCTGGAGTCCTCTGAAAAAGCCAGAGATTTCATTCGTGACACTATAAAAACCAAGAACCTGAAGCTCGGCTGCTTGTTGACAGCAAGACGTTCAGTTGAAGAAACGATTGCACGAGCTAAGGAACCTTGGGACTTCATCTTTTTCATGAGACTCGAAGACAAATCTTTCCCGATCCTTGAGCAGGTAGCTGCAGAATGCAAGAAAATGAACAAGCCAATCTACGCATACTTCCTGGTCAGCACACCCAGAAACGGCGAAACCATGAAGATGATCGGTTGGCCGGCAGCGGCAACTATGGACACCGTCGAAGAGAAAGCGGCAAGACTAGTAGGTTTAGTTGACGGCATAATCGCAACATGCGCCGGCGACGCTGAAGGCGACAAGGAGATGTTGCGAAAACTGCAGAAGTTCAGAAGCTAAAAAAGCCCAAAACTTCCCTTCTTTTATTATTTTTTTGTCAATCTTCAGTCGCTTAATTGTTTTTTTCAAAATTTTACGCCAGCATGCAAGACAACCTTTTAATGCATAATGACAGTAGTAACTTAGCCTTTAGCGAAAGAGGTAAAACTTATTGGACCCTGTCAAAGTGATCGCCGTTGAGAACCTGCCTTTGATAAAGAAGGGAGACAACCTTGGGCGACTCATCGTTGAAGCAGCAGAAAAACAGAAGACGCCCATACAAGAAAAAGACGTAATCGTCGTCACCCACGTCGTCGTCTCCAAAGCCGAAGGAAACGTCATCAACCTCGACGACGTTGCCCCCTCGCAACAGGCAAAAGAGATCGCGGCGAAAACAGGCAAAGACCCAGCCCTAGTCGAAGTTGTCCTGCAGGAAACCAAAGAAATCGTCAGGTTAAACAGGAACAGCATCATAACAGAAACAAAAAGCGGCATAGTCTGCGCCAACGCGGGAGTAGACAGGTCCAACGTTTCAGGCGACAGGAACGTGGTGCCGCTGCCGAAAAACCCGAACCTTTCCGCACAGAAAATAAGGCAAGAAATAAAACGGCTAACAGGCGCAGACGTCGCGGTGATCGTTTCCGACACGCATGGAAGACCCTTCCGCATGGGCGAGATAAACGTGGCGGTCGGCGTGGCAGGGATCATGCCGATCAGGGACAGACGCGGCGAAAAAGACCTGTTCGGGTACGTCCTCAGGATAAAACAGACAGCTGTAGCTGACGAGTTATCCTCCGCTGCGGAGCTGGTGATTGGCCAAGCGAACGAGGGCATACCGGCAGCCATCATCCGAGGATACAAGTATCAAACCGCGAAAAACGCCTCAGCCGTCGAGCTGACAAGACCGAAAGAAAAAGACCTCTTCAGGTAACAAAAAATCAAGCGACGAGTTGAAGATGATGGAAGCCAAAACACCCAGACAGTTCTTGGAGGAAGTATTGCCCACAAAATTCAAGCCTGAAAAAGCAGCAGGCTTCGACGTCGTAGCCCAAATGAACTTAACAGGCCCAAACGGCGGCAACTGGACACTAACACTGAAGAACCAAACGTTAACGGTGACCAAAGAGACCTATCCGTCGCCCACTTTGACGCTTACAATCGCCGACGACGACTTCATGGACCTCGTGAACGGAAAGGCAAGCACAGCGCAGGCTTTCTTCAGCGGCAAAATCCATCTTAACGGCAACTTGGTTTTAGCGTTGAAGCTGAAGGACGCGGGCTTACTGGATTTTGGAACATAAGCAAGTCTTTTTCCTTTACCTGCGTGAAAGCCCGCTGGACGTGGCAGTCGGCTTAGAAGGCATAATTTTAAAACTGTCAAGCGCCAATAATTGAAGATAATTCAGCCCTGAATGACCTTTCAAAGCTGGTTGGACATGTCAACTTACGCGGTAGTTCCCGTAAAAACCCTCCTAAAATCCAAGACGAGACTCTCCAACTTTTTCAATTTCCGAGAAAGGTCTCTTTTCACGCTTGCCATGCTCGAAGACGTCTTGAACGCCCTAAAATTTTCAAACGCCGCCGAAATCGTCGTGGTAAGCTCTGACCTAGCCGTTGAAGGGTTTGTGAAAGACTTCGACCTGACTTTTCTTAAGGAAACACAGCAAGGCCTGAACCATGCGCTCAACCAAGCCACGAAATGGTGCCTCCAAAACGACGCAGAACTGGTGTTAGTCCTGCCCGCAGATGTCCCCCTCATAACAGCAAGAGACGTGAATCAACTATTCAAGTTGGCAGCGAACAGTTCCGTGGTTATTTCTCCGTCGCGAAACGGCGGAACCAACGCGCTGCTGCAGACGCCGCCCGGCATCATATCGCCCTGTTTCGGAGCCGGCAGCTTCAAAAAACACCTCAGCAGAGCAGCAGCCAAATGTGTTCAGACCAAAATCTACGTCTCTTCAAACGTCATGCTGGACATCGATTCTGAAGAAGACGTGCAGCAGCTTCTCAAAGACGGCGAGCACACGGCTTCCCACCGCTTTCTCCGACAAAGCAGTTCAGGCAAGGCTTGGAGCCACGGCGCTTCATGCGCTGAAAAAGCTTAAAGCAAAACGAGAACCAAAAGTAATCATTTCAACCCGAGTTTCTTGACGACCTCTAAGGGCAAGTCATCTTCCCCAATCTTGAACGTCTGGGGCTCTTCAATTTTAACAATTGCCTTGAGTTCTTCAGGCGAAAGCTGGCAGATTAACTGAGTCAACTGGTCTTTAGCCACCTCAAAATGCCTCCTAAAAGCCGCCTTGTCGCCCCACAACGCTTCAGCGTAAGCGCAAACCTCATTTTTTTTCAGAAACCACTCAACTTTTTTAGTAGAAAAATTAACGTCAAACGTTACTGGACCGGCTCTGCATGTTTCAGGCTTAACTGGATGCACCAAGCATTTTCCTGTTTCCCTGTTGAAGAAAACGCAGAAAAGCAACTCATCAACCGCCGGATAAGAATAGCCCGATTTAGCAAAGGGTTCTCGAAGGCTAATTTTCTGTTGTTCCAAATATTCTCTAATGATTTTTTTGCGTTTTTCGCTCAGCGGCGGTTTCGCATCTTGGCAGCAGCCATCCTTGCAGCGGCTACAGAGGTCAAATGAGTAGGTCAATCCATTGTTGTCTTCATGCATGGCTTCTTCGCCTTTTTTAGAAATAGGGTTCATTATCAAACAGACATTTAATAAGTGTTGAATAAATATTCACGACTGCTTCATGGAAATCTGTTTTTTTGGCGCGTCTCAAGACTCTGTCCAGAATGATTTCGGAGAGGCTGCCGTTTTCCAGCCGCTTCTTGATGAGCCACAGGTACTTTTCCTCGTCAGCGTCAGCATGTTCAAAAGCCAAGTCAAGGTACCTTTGGCACACCTGCCTCGCCGTTTTGCCATCAGGGTTTGCCACCTTAGCGTTTAACCCGTCCCTGATAACGGCGTTGAAGTCGTGGACTAGCAGGTCATGCGGCAAAAGCTGAGCCGCCCCCGCCATTAAGCCTCTTAACGCGGCACGCACAAAACAGCTCAACGCGACATCGGATTTGATGCATTCCTGCTCATCCATAACCCGTATCTCAAGGGCTGAACGGTCAAAACGGAAAATTACGCCCCTTGAATTCACCCATTCCCGCCACAGCACCGTCTTGTCCGCCCCAGCCCGCGCTAAATCCTCAGAGTACTGCACGATGACGTCATGCCGATACCTGCTAAAAGAGTTAGCGTACTCTGGAATCACATCAGCCGTTATGGACGGCACTTCTTTCTGGTTAACCTTGTAGAACTGCAGCCGATTATCCACGTCTGCGCCAGCCTTGCCTTCAAATATCGGCGAGGAAGCAGCGATTGCTGGAAGATAAGCACACAGGTTAGCGAGCAGATTATGCATTTGGATACCATCGGCTTCTTTTCGGTACGGAAGGTTCAGATGGAAGCTTTGGATGTTGAGCCAGCCATGCTGGTTCAGGTTGAAGATTTTGCCGAACTCACTGTAGATTTTTCTGTGATAATGAGGCCAGACGGCGGTGTCTTTGAGGTTAAGCAGAGGATGCATCCCCGTTCCCAGAAGCATGGCGCCGTGTTTTTGTACGATTCGGCTCAGCGTTGAAACGGCGTTTTGCATTGTCTCTTCAAATTCGACTGGCGACGCGAAGGGGCAGTTGGCTTTGAGCTCCATCACATGCATCTGCAGTTCCTTGCCAAAGGTGAAAGAGGGCAACTCGACGAAGTTGATTGTTTTTCCGCAGTAATCCTTGATTATCCTGTCGGAGATCGGGAGGATTTTCAGTTCCTGATCCACAAGCGCCAACTCGTGTTCTGGACCAAGGACTTCAAGTGGCTTGTACGTGAAACTATGCCTCTTTTGTTTGCATGAATTTGTGGATGCGAATATGAGGGTAGTTAATCTTAAATATAACTGAACTAATAACGCCTTTTAATTAACCTGGTGTCTCATGACCGTGTTGGTCGTCTCAAACATCGACCTAACCGCTAATCTGCAAGTAATGAAGCCCGCGACGTTTTTAGATTCCACAATCCAAGAACCAACCATCAACATCAACAACGAGTACAGGTACCTTAAAACAAGCTATTACGTGTCCATGCACGCGGAAGTTCTCGGCAACCGCGTTATTCCGTCATGCGAGAACATCATAGATTCAAGCCGAACCCCCGTTTTCCTCTTGAGAGCGGCAAGAGCTGGCGTTCCAACCCTGCCTGTTGTTGTGACAGACTCCGTGAAGAAAATCGTAAACGAGCTGGGGTTTCCAGTTCTTCTTTTCGCCGTGAACCCATTCATCTACGATGGGTACAGAGTCGCCCACAACAAAAGCTCGCTTTACCGCGCGATGAAGAGCTTGGGCATGAATTACAAGTTCGCTGTCTGCGCCCAACCGCTCAAGGGCGAACTCTCTTTCATCAAAAGTTTCTTCGGAAAAACAGCCGATCTCAACCCGCAGTCGCAAATGATCGCTGAAAAAGTGTTTGAAATCTTCAGGATTCCACTCTGCAAATTGTGCATACAAAAAACTGTTGATAAAGCTTATTTGTGTGGATTGCAACCCGTAGATAAAGAGGAGCTTTCCGAACAAGATTTGAAGGCAATATCCAAAGAGGTCATGCTCATTTCTGAGCAGGGTGAACCCTTCGGTGTCTAACATCGCGTGTTTTGTTGAGAAATATAATTTTACTGATCCGAGGGAGGAAGGCGCGCTTCAAAACTTCAAGTCAGCCGCTGAAAAACAGGGAAGCGCATTCCATTTCCTCTTCCGAGAAGACATCAGCGAAGTACCAAAATACGACGCCGTCTTCATCAGGGCAACAACCGACCCCCTGAACGCCGCGTATGTTGTGTCCAAGACGGCTTGGGAACTAGGCTTGAAAGTCATCGATGACCCCGAATCTATAACCATCTGCGGCAACAAAATCCACCAATACGCCCTGTTCGAAAAGTACAAAGTTCCGCGCATACCGACAATGTTTCTGAACAAGGAGGAGCTGCACCACAAGAAAATCAGCGACATATTCGACGCGCTCGGAAAACCCGTCGTCATAAAGGCGCCGTACACTAGCTTCTCACGCTACGTTGAGAAGGCTGCCTGCGAGACAAGCTTTCGCGACGTCGCCAAACGATTCTTCAGAAAATCAGACGCCCTAGCCATCCAAAAGTTCACGCCCACAGCCTTCGACTGGAGAGTCGGTGTACTCAACAACGACGTGCTGTACGTATGCAAGTACATGATTCCCAAGGGCAAATGGAAGCACGGCGCCAAACTCCGTGGCAAACCCACCGTGGTCTGGGGCAGAACAGTGAGCCTCAGAAAAAGAGACATGCCTGCTAGGCTCAGGGAAGTGGCGTTGAAGGCGTGCAGCGTCGTTGGCAAAGGGCTCTACGGCGTGGACATCAAAGAAGTCTGCGGCGACTACGTGGTGGTTGAGGTCAACGATAACCCAAGCATCTACGCTGGCTACGAAGACCGATCCGACAAGGACATCTACAAAAGAATAATCGCCTACCTGTCAGAATAGCCCCGACGGGTTCGACACCTATTTATTATAACGTTCAATTTATCCAGTGGCAAAGGAGATTAGGGTCTTGCCAAAAGTACCGCACAAGGAAGCAGTGAAGGATTACGATTTCGCAGATGGAATGTCGGTGGATGAGCTCGTTCGCCAGATGAACAAGGCTTGGGGTTTCACCGCTGGCAAGCTTGCTGTCGGCGTGGGTATAATGGAATCCATGATTAACACAAAGGGCTGCGTCAAGTTTCTCTCGTTCCCCGCCGATATTGTAGCCACGGGCACAAGAGGCGTAATCCGAGAACTCGTTAAACGAAGACTCGTTGACGTCATCGTAACCACCTGCGGCACCTTAGACCATGATGTTGCCCGATGCTGGAAGGACTACTACAAGGGCAGCTTCATAATGAACGACTCCAAACTGCACCAGGAAGGCGTCAACCGCTTGGGAAACGTGCTTGTGCCAAACGACAGCTACGGCATAATTCTGGAAAAGAAAATCATCGGCATGCTAGAAGAGCTCTACAAAGAAGGCAAACGGGAACTCTCAACTACAGAGCTTTGCCGCGAAATCGGACTACGATGCTGCAACGAAACCTCAATCCTTTACTGGGCAGCTAAAAACAACATCCCAATCTTCGTGCCAGGCATAACCGACGGTTCAGTCGGCTACCAGTTGTGGTTTTTCAGCCAAGACCACCATGACTTCCGCATTAACCTCCTCAAAGACGAAGGCGACCTCAACAACATCGTTTTCGACGCCAAGAAAAGTGGCGCCCTCATCGTCGGCGGTGGAATCAGCAAGCACCACACGATCTGGTGGAACCAATTCAAAGACGGCTTAGACTACGTCATCTACATCAGCACCGCAGACGAGTGGGACGGCAGCCTAAGCGGCGCGAGACCTCGGGAGGCGGTTTCGTGGGGAAAAATCAGCGAAAAAGCACGGCGCATAATGATAGAAGGCGACGCCACCGTCATAATGCCCATAATGACAAGCGCACTAATAGACAGACTAAACAAAAAGAAAACAATCCAACAATAATATGCATTGAATTAGCTTAGCTCGGCGGAAGTCAATTCTATTTTATTAAACTTCGAGCCTTGCTTAAAGTTTTCAGCAATTAAGGTAAATTATTTAGGCATCTTAAGTCTTATTATTAATGAGGATACTTGAAATTTATAAAATATGTGTTTATTGTTCTATTAATCGGCTTAATAATAACGATCAGCATGCCACTTGCCGTGACACAGACAGCAAGCAACATAACGATTAATGCTAATGGCTCAATTACCGGCACAGAAAATATTCAGCAAAAAGGCAACACTTACATGTTGACCGCTAATATTTCTGGCACTATTCAGGTTCAAAAAAGTAATATCATAATTAATGGTTCAGGATTTACTCTTGATGGAAAAGGCACTGGCGGAATAAATTTAAATAACCCACAATTGTATCCGACGCTTATAATCAGCAACGTGACAATTGAGAACTTGTTCATTTTAAATGGTGGCGTAGGAAGCAGCGGGGGCGGTAATTACACATTCTATAATGATTACATATCTGGTACAGGGGCATGTATAATGTTGATTAGTGCAAGCTACAACAATATTTCATTCTGCACCCTAAACAGCACAAGTAATGAAGCAGTTGGAATGATGGAAGGATCAAGCCACAATACGATAACTGAAAACAACTTAGTGGGCGGCATTAACGTGTTTTTAAGTGTGAACGAAACTGTTGACAGGAACTATTGGGGCGACTACTTGGCTAAATACCCAAGCGCTGTAGAGGTTGATCATTCAGGAATAGGTAACACACCATACGTATATTATTCAGCTCAAAATGGAGAAACAGTCTCATATCAAGATAGTCATCCCCTAATGAAACCTGTTGAAATACCATTAACGCGGTCCACGATCGCAGAGTTCCCGTATGCTACTCTTATCGTGTTAGTAGTCATTGCAGCAACTGCATTTCTCTTACTTTATCACAGGAGTATGCCCCGTTCTAAGAAAATTTGAGTGAGTGCTCTTTTCTTATGACGCATAGCATTTCTTAATCTAAAACCTATAGAATATAGATTTGTGTTTTTTCTGATAGTAAATAGAAGATAAAAAAAGGTGGGGGATGTTTCTTATAGATATTTGCTTCGTTTCTTGACCGCTATTACACTTATTATAGCGACTGCCGAAACTACGCCTATCGCCATGCTTACATTGATTGCAGAAATGCCTATTTGGCTGTGAGATTGCGTTTGCCCTGATTGCGTGGCACTCGAGACCGTTGGAAAACTTCCCTCAACGCCGATGGGTTGAGAAAGGAAAACCTTTCCAGAACCTGCCCAGATTCCAATTACAAGAGCATAAACATTACCAGGATATGTTTGCCCAAGGTTTAGCTGAACGCTCCAGTAAGGATATACCGTTGTCGTGTTATCTCGTGGGTAAAAGTTTGAGGTAGCCTCGATACTGGTTACGTTGAATTCTTTTACTACTGTACCATCATCTAAAGTGTAAGAGTAATTCTGCACATACTGATTTGCAATATCAATCGCCTGAGACTTGTTAATATTCACGTCAGTGTTGCCTATAGTGTAGAGGCTGCGATCATCCATCATGGAATAGAAGGAACCATTCCTAAAGGTGAAACTTATCCCTGTATAGTCCGTGCCATTATAAGTATATTTCATGGAAATGTCAGTGCCAAAAGGACTGTTTTGGATTGTCAGTTTGATATTGCCTGATATTTTTGTTAAATTTTGCGCAACATCAACGTTTGCAAGGGCATTAATCATGTTCGACAACTTTTCACCAGTAAACGTTTGATATCCATTAAAGGTGGCTAGAGCACGGGCCGATATACCAGCAGGAAGATTGTTAGATAGAGGCGATGAATCTGTAGTGCTCAATTGGGCTTCAGTTAAAACATTGTTTGTGAAGAGACAAATAATGTCTGATCCGTTTCCGCTGTTGCTAAGATGGTACATCACACTCTCTTGAGTTGCTGAGGAATGCAAGATAGGTTGACCGACGATGTCATTCACAAGAGTCAACTTGTTTTTTGACATATCAGGCTGAATCACTTCTTGTATGAAAACTAAAGCCTTGTCTTTTATTGTAGAAACCGTTGCCGAATGCACCAAACATAACTGCGATGTCAAAGCAAGCAGGATCGTAAAGATAACGAGCGCACAAGTTCCTTTACTTAAAAGTCTCATCTGTCTTCCACCCTTTAACTAGGTATTTTCAAGTTTCCGTCGCCGTAGATATCAAAATAGCTCCAGTGATAACCCATTTGAGGATCACCTTCATACATGCCCGTGTGAAGTGGTGCGCTTCCAAAAGAGCTGTATCCTAACGTAGCTGACGAAGCAGCATTAAGAGCTTGATTGACAGTATAGTGATACTGTAAAAGATACATGTAGAGGTAAGTGACAAAGGCACCGTAATTATTAGAACCATAGCCTGTTCCAGTCAAGTACTCAGGTGAATACCAAATGAAACCCATGAAGACGTATACACCAGAGTCAGGATGTGAATAACCATCAGTGTTCATGGCATTATTATGGGTGAAGCAGTATGGCATACCCTCCCAGCCTAAACTATCGTATGAAGATGGATAGGCCATTGCTGTACCACAATGCCAAAGTACTATAAATCGGTCTGAAGCGCCGGTATTAGGATATACCATTGTAGAATCCCTGACACCATTTTGGTCGCCACTAGGATTGTAATTATTAGCAACGAGTTCGTAATGATTGGAACTGCCACCCCATGTCCATTCGTGTCCTTTGGAATAGACTACAGTATTGTAATAATGGTTTTGAGCATAACTAAGATCGCTTGTGTATTCGTTTGCGGTTGCATATGAATCCTGACAATTATAAAGCCAACCATAATTGCTTCCATAGCCGCTAAAATAGTACATAATCATGTTAGCAACTGAATCTGAGTACGATTCCTCGCCTGGCGGGTCAGTGCCAGAAACATGGTAGTTAGGAGTGAACATGAGCCCTGCATTAGTTGCTGCTACAGCACGTATGCTGGTTATGGCTCCAACTGTCAGAATAAGCAAACTGATAAGCATTAACGGTAGCAATTTACTAATTTTTTTAACCATTCTATCTGCCTTCATTTTATTGCTTTTTCTGTTCTCTTTCTGCCCTTCCCTTAGGGCTGGGCGGTGACACGCCTCCAAGGCAGTCAGCCTTGGCTTCGCTAACTTGTTCAGCATTGCATAAGGGCTAAAGCAAAGAAGCACTGCCAGTAAATCAATTGTAACAAGAAGGCATTTCTTTTTTGGCCATCTTAGCCCACGACTTTGATGATGATAGTTTGGCTCTGCAATTATTCTTTTTATCAAGGGGTTTACTTATAAAACACTAGTAAGGGTTAGTATTCCTAATACTAACAATTATGCAAAAACTGTATATGTGTTAAACAAATGAAACGCACGCAAGTAAAAAAGAAGCCCTTATTAAGCTGAAAAACTCAAAAAAATTTTAGGAGAGAGAGGACATTAACTTACTTGAAGGCAGATATACGGGCAGTTAACAAAAGGGTTTTCATAGCCTTTTCGGATTTAGCCATCATGGTAGCACTCAAGAATCAAGCTATGACGGGTTATGGTATCAATATGTATTTTATGAGAAAGGTAGGCGACATAGCTAGCCCTAGCACTGTATACTCTACTCTTGCAACTATTGAGAGAAATGGGTTGATAAAATGCGTCAGGAAAAAAGGCGGACGAGCTTATAGCTTAACAGATGAAGGCAACCAAATCGTTGATGGCATGCATAGCATACGTGAATTAAGCAAACGGTTTATTGATAAGCTACTTACTTAAAAAAAAGAAGATTTATGCCGTTTGATAGCCTTTGAATAGCCAGTTCATATTTGCTCGCTTCCATTTTTCGGGTACCTCTCTCATGGCGAAAAATCAACGAAAAAGCCAAACGCATAATGATCGAAGGCGACGCCACAGTAATCATGCCAATAATGACAAGCGCAATTTTTGATAGAATCAGCAAAAGAAAATAAAAAGTTGGGGCGTTTATTGGACGCCTTTGAATAGCCAGCTCATGTCTGGCCCTTTCCGTTTTTCTGGCATGCGTTCGCATAGTGCATGGGCGATGAGTGGCAACGCGATTGTGGCGTCACAGTAGCATACGGCTCGTGTGCCTTCTTGGCTGTTGATTTTGCCCCAGCTGATGGCTTCTTCCAGCGTGCAACCGCTTAAGCCTCCCCACTGCGCCGAGTCGGTGGTGATTTGGATGGCGTACTTGTGGGGGTAGTAGTATTCCTGCAGGCCTTTGCGTAAGCCGCCGTTTCTGCCTTTTACGCCTTGGTCTTCAGTGAGTGGCGAGACAGATATGGCGATGAGTTGGGTGAGGTCTTTGGGTACGCCGCCACCGATGTAGACCACGCCGACGTCCTTGGTTCTTGTGCCGATGCTGATGAACTCGTCAAATTCGCGGACCGAGTCGATGTGGACGCTATGCCCTTGGTTTTTCGCCATGAGGAATGTTTCGCCGTAGGCACTGTCAACCATGGCTGGACTGAAAATCGGCACCCCATTCGCAGCTGCAACGGCGCTGATGGCTGGAATCTTCTTCTTGCCAAGATACTTCCCGAGTAAGTATAGGAATTCGGCGGATGTGTAGTTGTAATCGGTTCGTAGGGTCATAACGAAATCGGTGACGAGCTCCTCCATTTTGCGGTAATCGGTTTCTTTGCCGAAGACGTCGTAGTACCTGTTGACGTCGGCTTTCAGCAGCGCGGCGTCGTCAACCATGTGGCTTCCCTGCCAGTAACCTAAGCCCATGGCGTCAACGATGTCTTCTGAAACGTTGGCTCCCGTGGAAACCAGCACGTCGATGAAGCGGTTTTCCATAAGCCAGTTGATGATTGTCCACTGTCCAGCCGTGCTCATGCTGCCTGCGAAGCCCATGGCGATGGTTAAGTCTTTTTCTTTCAGCATTTTTTCCCAGACATCTGCGGCTTCCCCGAGTTTTCTGCCTTGGTAGGCTGTTTTGCTCATTTCAGATAAAAGTTGAGAAACACTCTTTTGCTTGACCATGATTGGTTCAAGCTTCTTTTTGAAGTATGATTCGCTCATTAGTGTGCACCCCGTTTTAGATTATTCGGGTTGTATATGAAATTTGCCATGCGGAACAGCCGCCGAGTATGCAGTTTCCAGCGGCTATCGGTTAACCCGTTAACTGTCACATACAAGGGTCAAGCCACCAAACTAAAAGAACAGGTACAAATGGATTTATGCCTGAAAAACCAGCAAGCCGCCTGTTTACAGCGTTGAAGAATGGAAAACGCCTCAGCTTGATTCAAGCTCTGAATCAAAAAACCAACTCGAAACAAGCCCTGATCGAAATCAGCCTACCGAGGGAGGGGGTCTAGTATTTACATCAAAAAGCCAATGTAAAAATGGAGTATGTTGACAAAGAGGGAGGGGTCTAATTTTTGTTGACAGAAACCCAACACAAAAATGCTCAATGCAGCCGCTCCTACCTACTATTTACAACAACTTCCGACAGGTAAATAGTATGCACCAACATACTTTCAAGCCAATAGTCACCCATAAAAGTCAATTTCCAAAAGCGCCCACACAAAGCATCTGAACAGCCTTTTTTCCATCAAAAAACCGCTTTTTTTGGGTAACGGTTAAAAGGCAACGATGCACAGACTTAACCTAACACGACAGAAGGTCTGGTCGTCAGAATGGAATCCGCTAAAACTGAACAGAAAAGAAAGTTCATCTCCGTGGACCCAGCCAAATGCATCGGCTGCGGAATCTGCGAGTACGCTTGCACAGTGGAGAAAGGCGAGGCAATCTGGAACCCGATGAGGTCAAGGATCCGAGTTGTCCGCATGACCCCCATCTTCAACTTTGCACTGGCATGCCGAGGCTGCAAAGACGCAAGATGCGTTAAAGCATGCCCCGAGAAGGCAATCGTGCAGTCACAAGACACGGGTTTACTGATAATCGACGATACCCTCTGCAAAGGCTGCGACTGGTGCGTTCAAGCCTGCGAGCACGGCGGAATAACCATCAACCCGATGACGGGGAAAGCCATCGCGTGCGACCTTTGCCAGGGCGAACCAAAATGCAAGGAAGCATGCCCCGAAGAAGCACTTGAAATCGTCGAGTCTGATGAGGCGGCGGATAAACGCTTCAACGACGCCTTAGCAGAGCTACCTGCGCAGTGTGAACAGATGACCACGATGGCCAAGAACAAGGATTGGAAACCGCTGCTAGCCACCGCGGAGAAACGATCCGAGAAGGTTACAGCGACGCTTGAGAAACTGAATAAGAAGACCATGGAAATAAGGGAAAAGCAGGAGCCCTAATATTTCTTCTTACCTGTTTCCTTCGTAACCCCTCAGCAGACTGTCGATGTCTAAACCGACCTTTTCGCCGACGTAGCCGCCTTCCAGAACAAAAAAGGCGGGTTTTTTCATGTTTGCCACTCTCTTGCCTATCTCCAAGTAGTCCTGTTCAACCAAGCCTAAGGACGCCAAGTCTCCGCGGTGAGTGTCAAAACCGCATGAAACAGCGACCACTTCGACCTTGCCGAAATCAACCATGCCTAAGGCTCTATCCAGCGTCTCCAAGTATAGTTGTCCCCCAGCGTTAGGCGGCAAAACGAAGTTGATGCAGTTTCCCTCGGTGTCAGTGCCGGTTCCTGGGTAGTTTGGCGATTGATGCAGGGAGAGGTAAATGACCTTCTCGTCGCCTTGAAAAACCTCTTGAGTGCCGTTTCCATGGTGCCCATCGATGTCCAAGATCAAAGTTTTCTTGTCCAGTTCCTTGACGGCTATTGCGATGTTGTTTAGGTAACAGAACCCGCGGGTGTAAACGCCCAACGCTGCGCCATTACGGCCTACATGGTGTCCTGGTGGACGCGTGAGTGAGAACCCGTTGATTTTGCTGGCTAAGAGTGCGCCACCCACCGAGAGCCTCGCATACTCGTAGATGTTATCGTACGCTGGCGTATCCGGGTCTTCAACCAAGCCCTTCTTCAGCTTCCAAAGGTAGTCGGGGTCGTGAACTGTCAGCAGGTCCTCTTCAGTGGCAGGCGAAGGCTCCACAAACTCGTAGCCTCTCACCTTCAAGATTTCAGATGCGACCTTGACCCTTTGCGGGCCTTCAACGTGCCATGCGCCGTAGCCTAAGCATTTTTCTGAATAGATAATCTTGGTTTTCATCGTTAACGGCATCCATTACACAGATAAGTAACGATTTAACTTTAAAACATAACTAAGCAAGTTTGCACTCGCGCATTCGGAGAAGAAGCCTGATGATTTCAAAAAACCCGTTTGACATGTTCCGTATGGAATGCCAAGCCGCCTTAGCGAACGCTTTGAAGAAGGCTCTACCAGAAATAAGAACGCCGAACATTACATTGAGCAAGACGCCCAGCATTGAGTACGGGCAGCTGGCTTCATCGCTGTGCTTTGAGCTTGCGAAGAAGCTGAACCAGAAGCCGCTTGCCGTGGCTGAGCATCTTGTTGACGCCATCGATAAGTCAAGCTTCAACCTGATTGAGAAGGTCTCCTGCGCTGGGGCAGGCTACATTAATTTTCACGTTAACTTCGCGAAGTTTTCAGCCTTAACGCTTGAATCGATAACGCGTCTAAAGTTTGATTACGGCTTCATCAAAACCACTAAGCCGACGAAAATCATCGTCGAGCACACCAGCGTCAACCCGCTTCACCCGATCCACATTGGGCAAGCGCGAAACCCGATGCTTGGCGACGCGTTAGCGCGTATTTTGGAGTGCAGGGGACACAGGGTTTCTCGTCACTACTACATTGACGACGTGGGAAGGCAATCGTCCGTCGTCGCTTATGGCTACGACAAGCTTGGCAGACCTAAGCCAACCGAGAAACCTGACCTTTTCGTCGGCAAGATCTACACGGTCACCAGCTGCCTCGTCGAGATCAACCGTCTAAAGAGGGCGCGTGAACTTGCCGTCGCAGTCAATTCAGCTGATGAACTGGCGAAGGTAAACAAGGAAATTGACGAGTGGATGTCGATTGCTGCGGAGCTCAAAGAGAAGTACCCCGTGCTGTTTGATGCTTTGATGGCGAAAATAGGCTTAGACGAAAACCCTGAAGAAGAAATCAACAGGCTAAACCGCGCCTACGAGGATGCGGCTCCCCAGGCTAAGCAGCTTATCCGCGAAGTCAGCGACTTGTGCTTGGAAGGCTTCAGGGAAACCATGATGCGCGTCGGCGTGTCTTATGACAGTTGGGATTGGGAGAGCGATTTTGTATGGAGCACTCAAGTCACCGAAGTGCTGCAGAAACTCAAGACTTCAACGTTTGTTCACAGTGAAGAAGGCGTGTTGGAGTTTGACGCTGACAAGGTTACGCGTGCCTTCGGCTTGAAGGGCAAGCTGGGCTTAAGCGAGAACAATGAAGTCCCGCCCCTGACGCTTGTGAGGGCAGACGGCACCACACTCTACACAACCCGCGACGTAGCCTACACCCTGTGGAAGTTTAAGCACGCGCAGAGGGTCATCAACGTCATCGGCGTGGAGCAGTCGCTGGCCCAGCTGCAGCTTAAGCTTGCGCTTTACGCGTTGGGCTACGGTGAGAGCGCGGACAACCTTGTTCACTTCGCCTACAACCTGGTTACTCTGCCAGGGTACAAGATGAGCAGCCGCAGGGGACGCTACATCACCTTCGATGAAGTTCTCAACGAAGCGGTTGAACGGGCGTACGAAGAGGTTTCGAAGCGCAGCCCCCTGCTTTCCGAGGAGGAGAAGCGTAAAATCGCAGACTTCGTCGGTTTAGGCGCCGTGCGCTACGCCCTCGTGGATGTTGACTCGTCAAAGCCCGTTATCTTCACGTGGGACCGCGTGCTCAACTTTGAAACCAACAGCGCGCCGTACGTGCAGTACACTCATGCGCGGGCATGCAGCATCATGCGCAAAGCCGCAAGAGAACCAGAGAAGCCCGCGTTCGAGCTGCTTTCGGAGAGGCTTGAGCGCGAGTTGGTGTTGAACCTTGCAAGCTTCCCCGACACCTTCATCGAAGCCACCGAGTACCTGAAGCCGAATTTGATCGCCGACTATGCGAACGCGCTGGCAGACAAGTTCAACACGTTCTACAATGCCCTGCCCGTGTTGAAGGCAGACTCCGCAGGGCTGGTTGACGCCCGCCTAACCCTGACCCAAGCCATAGAAATCGTCATGCACAACGCCCTTACGCTCATCGGGGTCGTCGCGCCAGAAAAAATGTAGCCGCATTTTCGTTTTGCTGTTTCCTTGGCTGGTTTGCCTGCTATTTACCTATCGGAGGCCATTGTAAATAGTGGGGTAGGGGGTAGGGTCGGTTGCATGAGCATTTTTGTGATGGTAGTTTAGCAACAAAAATTAGACCCCTCTATTGGTCGTTGTCGCGAGCGTCTCTTTACAGTGGGTTTTTGATGTAAAGAGTAGGTACCCCTATTGGATAGGCGCATTTAATCAGGGTTTGTTTTGGGTTGCTTTTTTGGGTTGGGTCTTGAAATGGTTTTTCTTGGGGCTTTGGGTTTGGTGAAAAGGGAGGGACGCTGCTTCGACGGCATATTTGGGATGTCTGCAGGAGCCAAATATGCTGGGGTGCAGGTGGTTGTATTTGAGAAAGTTGCATGCTTGGTGGTGTGCTACTTGAAGAAATCGTTCCTTTGTTTCCAGCCGCAACATTTCTTTCATTGATGGAGGCAAATCTTGCATTTCTTGCTTTCGTGGAACCTCTAGGCGTCATCTGCTTGACTTTTGGGTGGGCGACCGTTGCGGCTGCACATTCAAGGAGATCGCCTTTTCTCGTGCCCGTAATCTACGCCGCCATAGTTGCAATGATGGCAGCTTCGTTCTTGATTTTCCTTCCTTGAAGGCAACAAAGAATGAAAACCGGTCGATTTCTCTAATCTGAGGTTAGAACTCTTATCTCATAAGCTCCTTTGCCATCGCTTTTGCTAAAAGCTTCGACGCAACGGCATCTTCCCTGCGCAACTTAGTGGCAAGCGACTTCATCTTCTTTTCCTTCATAATTTAAATGAACGGCAGTAAACTCTTGCCAATTTGCGTTAAGTCAAGAAACCTTTGACCTGATGACTATTAGCTTAGTCAAGGAAGCTTGACGATAAAGCGTATATATTGCAACTTACCTTGCCCCAAAGTATGGGTATTAAAAAGGCAGCCTTCATTGTCATAATTCTGCTGATCTCAATGTTCGCTTGTTTAGCAGTTGGCAGCCCAGTTCGTGCCATCGGAGTAACCGGAACTATAACCCTTGCGGGCTATTATCCCTACGGACCAGTTTACGATTCTGGCAAAGGCGAGATATTTGTAAACACAGGCGGTCCAACTTATGTTATATCCGACAGCACCAACAAGGTAGTTGCAACTATCAACGGTAACGGAGCTGTTGACCCCCTGGCTTATGATTCAGGCAAGAATGAAATATTCCAGAGCTCAGCTTCCGCTGGAAGCAACGGTGTCTCTTCCGCCGTCAATGTAATATCGGACAGCACCGACAGCGTGGTTGCAACTATACCTATGGGATTTTATGCAGGCGCCATAGCTTACGACTCGGGAAAGAACGAGATATTCGTGGCCCATACCGACTCTAACGAAAGCAACTCGGTTTGGGTCATATCGGATACCAACGACTCAGTGGTTGCAAATATACCCATACCGTATGCTCCCTCTGATTTAGCCTACGATTCTGGGAAGGGCGAAATATTCACAGCCAACAATGGAGGGTACGGGGGTGACTCAGTTACAGTCATATCAGACAGCAACAACACGGTAGTCGCAAACATAATCGTAGGAACTGACCCGGAATGCCTCGCGTATGATTCAGGTAAAGGTGAAGTATTCGTCACAGACAACGGGGACAACACAGTTGCAGTAATATCAGACGCGACAAACACAGTAGCAGCATATGTGACCGTGGGATACTACCCCTTAGGCGTAGCTTATGATTCAGGCAGGGGCGAAATCTACGTTGCCAACCCCAACACCGCCCACGGCGGCAACTCCGTGTCAGTAATATCAGACACCAACAACACCGTAATCGAAACAATACCCAACATACCATACCCAGAGGGCATAGCCTACGATTCTGGCAAAGGCGAACTCTTTGTAGCCAACAACGATAAAGTAACTGTCATATCGGATTGCCCCAACTTGACTTCACCTACGGTGTCCGTCTCCTCCACAAGTATACTGCAGGGGCAAACTTCAGTTCTGTCGCTTGCTTCGTTGACAGCCGGCACCCCGCCGTATGCCTATCAATGGTTTGTTGAAGCCCCAAACAAAACTGCTTACACAACCATTGACAATGCAACTCTGCCTAGCTACAACTTCACAACTACAACTTCAACAGCGGCTGGCAACTGGACCTTCATGCTACATGTGACCGACGCCACCGGAGCAACTGTGAACTCCACAGCAACACAGGTAACTGTTAATGTACCGACTCCGCCTCCAGCCAAAAACATAAGCGCATCCGGCGCAGACTTGACAGCTGTTGCAGCGGTGATAATCCTTGCGGCCGTCGTTACTGCGGCGTTATTGTTAAGGAAGAAGGGAACAGAAAAGCGAATAAAAGAGAATCAAACATAAAACAATTTGAACCGAGCAAACATCGTCTTATGGCTTCTTAAGGTCCTTTACCATTGCTTTCGCCAGAAGTTTCCATGCGCCAGCGTCTTCCCTGCGCAATCTAATGGCAAGCGACTGAGTATCTTCCTTGCCCTCATAGTCCAAATGCAGACCAGTAAACTCCAAAACCGAAGCCGCGTTACCCCTCGGCGAAATCTGGTACAGAAACTGCGAGTACTGGTTTGGCCCCGTTAAATGCGTCGAAACCCATGAAAGCCTGTCAGGATAGAGTTGAACAAGCTTCTGCTTCTCAACCTTGCCCGCCTTTGAAGGAAAAACATCTTGCAGGATTATCGTACCTTTTGTGACTAGTGTCACGTGCCGCTCTGCACCCTTTTCGCCCATTAACGCGTGGTCTTGCGGGTCAAAGCTGGTGCACCATTCGAAGGCTTTCTGAGCGGAAACAGCGAAACGCTGCCTAAACTTGTATCTGACAGATAACGGCATAGGCGTCGCCAGTTACCAAGAATAATGGGCTAGGTGCATATTTCATTTGTCCTTAAAAGTGGCTTGGTTGGTGCGGAGGATGGGATATCCACCTTATTTTACCGGTAACTTATCGCTGATAAAGGCATATGTTTGCTAATATGCTTGAAGGAGCATAGTTGTATTACCCGAGGGTTCAAATCCCTATCCGCCCGCTTTTACTAATTCCGACCCATTATGAGCTTAATTTCTGAATCGGTCTTTAGAATTTTGGCAGTATTTGTTTTTCTGAACCCCCTCGGCTCAATGATTTACTATGGCGCAAATGACGCCCCTTGGCACTATTTCTTCAACTTATAACCCTTAACAAATTTAGGCTTAAATACCAGAACATGACAACCCGTAAACAACAGAAGTTGAAGACAAAGTGCCTGCTTTAGAACTGAATAATGTTTCTTCAGGTTATAATAAGAAAGTTGTATTGCATGATATCAACTTTAAACTTCAAGAAGCGTCAATATACGTTGTTTTGGGGCCAAACGGCGCTGGCAAAACAACATTGTTTAGAACAATAGCTGGCATCCTTGAGCCCTTCAGCGGTGGTGTTCTTTTCGATGGCGAGAACTTAACTGCATCAGCCCAAGCAAGAACGAGAATAAACTATCTCTCACAATACAACGCGATGCCTGAAGAGATGACCGTTTATGAAGCGCTGAAATTTTACTCTAAAATAGAGGGCGGCGATCCTGACAAAGCCATTGGCCTGCTGGAGCTTGATGGACTGAAAAATAAGCGGTTCTCTGACCTTTCTCAGGGACAAAAGAAGAGAGCTGCCATCGCAAAGGTGTTCTTGAGCGAAAGAGACCTCTACTTGCTCGATGAACCAACTGCCAATTTAGACCCTGCAGTGTCCAAGGAAATAAGAGATATTATTGTGAGATTAAGCAAGGACAAAATGATTCTCTATTCATCTCATAACCTCTATGAAGCCACCGACATAGGCACCTACCTAATTCTAATCAAAAATGGCCAAGTTACAATGCTTGACAGAATCTCGAACATCAAACCCAAGAACTATCGCGTCGGCATCAGAGCCTCAACCGACATTACCGGGATTGTCGAAGCCAAACGTGAGGGCAATTACTACGTCTTAAGCGTATCAAGCCCTGAAGAAGCGGGACTTGCCCTCAAAAAAATTGTTGAAAACGGTGTCTTGGTTACGGAAATGCGCCAACTAGACAATCCGTTGCAGGAGCTCTTTGAGACGTCAAGAGCTGAAGTAGCCCAGGAGGGCTCGAAGAATGCAAAGTAGCGTTTTGGTTTTTGCTAAGCGTAGCCTCAACCTAAGCAAAATACTGGTGGGAATGGGGCTGGGTCTTGCGGGCCTCGGGATTTTTGTGATATTTGTCCTATCTCTTCTTGCGGGAAGTTCAAGCGCGGCGGCATTTGTTCTTCCCGTCTCGTTCATGACCTTAGGGCTTCTAATATTTACTATGCCAGTCACATTGCTCTATGTATATGACAAGAACAACGGGGTTTTGGAGTATTTGCTTTCCCTTGGTTGGAATCAAAGCGACGTGTTCAAGCAATACTTGAAAACCAGTCTCTTCCTTGCCGTGGTCCTCTTTACAGGCGAAGGTGCCGCAATTTTGATCGCAGGTGCTATTTCGGGGGCAATGAGTGTCTTTCTCTTGGATTTGTTGATGCTGTTTATTGCCGCGTTTTTAGGTTTTTCAGTGGTTTCCTTGGTTACTATGGCTATGATGGCTTTTAGCTCGTTACAGAAGCAACGAGTAGGTGCTAACACTCCTCTTGGTATGGCGCTTGGCGTCCCATTTATTTTTCCAACCTTTTATCTTTCTTTTATTGGATTTATCCCAGAGCTCATTGTTGTCCTGTCACTTTGTGTTTTGGCAGGCGGTCTGTCAGCTGGCTTGCTTTTGCTGTCGAGCAGGCTAATTAGAAGAGAAAAAATGCTACCATGAAAAGTTACTATGTGACTTTCTCGCGCTTGACACGCTCTGCCGGTTGAGTAATCTGGCTACTTAGCTCATAACTACCCGAGGGCTCAAACGAGGGCTCAACGCTACCCCTTTTCTTAAGTGGATTCGTCAATCGTAACCGCTTCCTAATTTGCCAGCCACACCACAATAAATTTGGAAAATAATCAGAGATTTAGTTGGCTCATCATGTTTGTACACAACGAAAAGCAAATAAGTTCTAATTGAGCTTACTTAGCCATAATAACTTCAAATAATCGCCTAATTGGCAAATTGGTGCTGAGGGTTGGATTTGAACCCACGAACCCCTACGGGATGGAGCCTCAGTCCCGCGTAATTAACCCAAAACTGTTATTTTATGAAAAACACATTTTTGAGGTCTTTGAAGTGCTCGTCTCCGGTTACTACTTCTGCTTTCTTAACGATTGCGGTTGCGTAAACTATCGAGTCAGCTAGGCCCCAGCCGTCAATTTCTTTTTTCATGCGAACCTGTATTTTAGCAGATTCCACAGCTATTGATTCATCCAGGTACGCAAGCGCACTTTTTTCCTTTATGAAAGCCCTTTGCTTTTCGGCAATTTCTTGATTTTCAACCTTGAGAGTCTTGGCGTAAACTTCCGCTAAACAAATGCAAGGGGTTATTTTTTCTTCAGAATTTTCTATTATGGCTTTGGCGTTCTCGCCGGTTTTTGTCCCCATGAAGTATTCAATCCAAGCGTAGGAGTCGATAACATACTTCATAGGCGACGATCCTTATGGTCTCGTAGATCGGAAGTGTCAGATTTTTTCATGGTGCCGAACATGCTTTCTGTTTTCGCAAAGTGTTCAATGAGAATTTTGTTTATTTCGTTGGAAATGTTTCGGGCGCCTGCTTTCTCTTTTAGCGTTTGGTAAACGTCGTCACGTAAGATTACAGTTGTTTTCTTGGACGTAAACATCACCATAAACATATATGGTGAAGAAAGATTTTAACATTATCATAAACCATAAAGAAAACCAGGATACTACAAAGACCTAAGGAAAAAAGGTTCCATGGAAGAATTCTCCCAATATCAAGACTTAGTGCTTGAAAGAAAAAGGGAGTGATTTTTTAAGGTGCTAATTGTTTTCCGCATTGAGGGCAATAAGCCGCATCTGGCCTTAATGGCGCGCCGCAGCTAGGGCAATATCGTCCAGTTTGTTGTGGCTGTGCTTCAGATGGTGTTGAAGGCTGAGTGAAGCCGTTAGGTTGTGAGGCGTATGATTTCTGTTGCTGAGACTGCATCGAGAAGAAGCCAAGTACCGCAAATATCCAAGAGATGAATATCAATAGCAAACCGACGAGCACTATCGTCAATGTTGCACCCCACCAGAGTAAGTCAGCAGCCACGACGAATGATTGTTCTCCTGATTTCTGTGAAAGCGTGTTGAAGGTTTTTCTAAAGTGCGTTGCCGCATGCATGAAGAATATGAAAGCAACGACTATCGTCGCAGCGAAGACTGTCATGCCAGCTACTAAGCCGACGATTCCGAAGCCTGGAAAGCCTTTAATGGTAGTTATGGAAGCAATGCCGACTACTAATGCGGCAATAGCTACTGCTTCGGCTATTATCGCGATTATGTAGAATTTGACGCCGGTAAGTGAGTTCTGGTAGATTTCGTTGTCTTGGTAGTAATTTGCAAGCTCGTTGATACCCCTCAGGAACAGGACTACACCGATGATGCCCAGCACCCAGCCTACGTAAGGAATCGGACTGAGTATAAGCAGAACTGAGCCCTCGCCAGCCAGAATCTTGCCGTATTCGAAGCTAGTACCCATTTTTTTTCCTCCTTGATTTTTAATTCCTAACGCCACTACAAGTTGCATGCTGGATATAGCCCTAACATTTAGAGCAGCACCTCTAAGACATAGAGTCATAAGCAGATAACCAGTTTTGATGGAAACATGCGAGAAAAATCCAGCTTTAGAGCGTGGTTTATCTTCATCTTTGCTGTTTAGCAAGAGGCAGTTGATGCAAGTGTCGAAGCCACGTGGAATAAGCGCTGACATTCAGTCGCCGAGAACCAAGCTGTTATACTTGATCTATTCCGCCCCTAACAGCAGAATAAGGGCTGAACCCGGTGTTAAATCAAGCATTTGCTCCGCATTGGGTTACAAGTCTGACGGCCACTTTCATTACGACTGGAATTACTTAGTGACCGCAGGCATGATTGAGGAAAAACAGGGCTACTTTCTCGTGACTGATGTAGGAAAAAGAGAGTTCGCTTTGCATTCAACGGCTTCCAGAAGTAACTTGATAATGATTATCATCGGAGTTGCAATGGTATTTTTCACTTTTTCGCTTGAGCTGGGTATTGTTCCCGTAATAAGCGTGACGTTCTTCGGCATAGCCCTGATCTTCATAGGGACAATATTTCTGATAATCGGCAGAAGAAGCAGACCGGCACTACCGCTTGAAGCCAGAGTTTTGCTGAAAGAGTTAAATCGTCATTAAAACTTTCCCAGTCACATGAATGTCAAAATCGATTTTAACCTTTAATGAAGTTTCCTTGGTGCGGAGGGTGGGATTTGAACCCACGAACCCCTGCGGGATAGGAGCCTCAGTCCTACGCCTTTGGCCATGCTGGGCGACCTCCGCAAACAGTTTTCTGCAGTCCGAGGTTGGTGCGGAATATAGAATTAGTCATGACATTTAAAGGCTTTACTTTGCGATTGGCTCTGTTAGTGTTTGGATGCGTTTATTACTCTGAGTTAACGATACTTTTGTTACAAGCAAAGTTTGTTTGCGAAACAAAGTATTACACTCATTTAGGTGATTGAGTTATGAAAATCAGCCACAACGTCCTAGAAACGATCGGAAAAACCCCTATTGTTAAGCTAAACCGCCTAACCGAAGGCTCGAACGCCACTGTCGTAGCTAAACTTGAGTCCCGAAACCCAGGCGGAAGCGTCAAAGACCGCATATGCCTAAGCATGATAGTCGAAGCAGAAAAACAGGGCTTAATCAAGCCTGGCGCGACCATCGTTGAGCCGACCAGCGGCAACACAGGCATCGGCTTAGCCATGGTGGCAGCCGTGAAAGGCTACAAGTTGATACTCACAATGCCGGAAACAATGAGCGTAGAACGGCGCAACCTGCTCAAAGCCTACGGTGCGCAATTCGTCCTGACGCCGGGAGCTGAAGGAATGGGCGGAGCCATCAAGAAAGCCGAGGAAATAGCCGCGCAAACGCCGAACAGTTTCGTGCCACAGCAGTTCAAGAATTTAGCCAACCCGAAAATCCACCGTGAAACCACAGGCCCAGAGATCTGGGAGGACACTGAGGGCAAAGTGGACGTATTGGTTGCGGGCGTGGGCACGGGAGGAACGATAACGGGCATAGCACAGTACATTAAACCGTTAAAGCCAGCCTTCAGAGCCGTAGCTGTTGAGCCCGCAGCTTCGCCAGTGTTGAGCGGCGGGCAGAAGGGACCGCACAAGATTCAGGGGATAGGCGCGGGTTTCAAACCCGACGTGCTAAAACTCGACTTGATCGATGAAATCTTCAAGGTGACAGATGACGATGCCATCAAAACAGCCAGGCAACTGGCGCTGAAAGAAGGCTTGCTTGTGGGCATATCCTCGGGCGCGGCAGCGTACGCGGCGCTTGAAGTCGCTAAGCGAGCGGAAAACAAGGGCAAACTCATCGTGGTTATTCTTCCAGACACGGGTGAACGCTACCTCAGCACCGTCCTGTTCCAGGAGCCTGCGACAAGCACAAGCGCCATTTAAAGGGCGTTGACCAGCGCTTCTCTTATATTTCCCGATTTTCACTTAAAGAGGAAGAAGGCGAGAAAAATGGCAGAAAAAACCAAGTCACAACCTAAAGAATGCCGTCAACCAGCACAAACCATGGAGACGGCCCCGTGGAATCCAGACCGTTTGCTGGATGTGCTCATGCGTAACCATGACAAGGTGGAGCAGGACTGGGTTGAGAAGGGCGTACCTAGATTAGTCGATGACATGCTAGTTAACTACGAGAAGTTTGGCGGGATGGATCACCTTACTGGGCGGGATCTTCCGTCAAAAAAAGTGGTTATCGAAGTGCTGGAAGACCTGTTCACGGTTCTTTTCCCCGGCTACTTAGGCAAGGAAGAAATCACTAAAGCCAACATAAGATACCACCTTGGCAGCACATTAACCTCAGTTTACACCAGGCTCACGGGCGAGATTGAAAAAAGCCTAAAGTATATCTGCAGGAAAGTCCGAGAGTGCCCGCAGGACGTATGCCAGAAACGTGCGCATGTCGTGGTCAGAGGGCTTCTCGAAAAGCTGCCTGAGATAAGGTCAAAGTTGAGCGGCGACATCCAATCGGCTTACGAAGGTGACCCGGCGGCAGTTAGCACGGATGAAGTGATCTTAAGCTACCCATGCGTGCTGGCGATTACCACTTATAGGATAGCACATGAGCTTTACCTTGAGGGGATACCGTTGATTCCCAGGATAATGAGCGAGCACGTTCACTCCTTAACAGGCATCGACATTCATCCGGGCGCAATGATAGGCAAAAACTTCTTCATCGACCACGGAACAGGAGTGGTTATCGGGGAAACCACGGAGATAGGCGACAACGTGAAACTATACCAAGGCGTAACCCTGGGCGCACTGAGTTTCCCGAAAGACGAGAAGGGCAACATCATTAAGGGAAGAAAAAGGCACCCGACCATCGGCAACAACGTGGTTATCTATTCAGGAGCGACGATTCTTGGGCCAAACGCGATAATCGGCGATAACGTTGTCATCGGCGGGAACGTCTGGGTAACTTCGCCTGTTACGTCAGGAACAACGATAACCATCGCTTCGCCGGAGCAGAACTATAAGAAAGAGAATCATAACGAAAAGGCGGCTTAAGGCTTAGAGCAGACGGAAGTTCTCCTTAACCGTGGTTAAGACCACATGTGTGTTTGTTCGCTCAATGTAGGGGAGCGAAAGCAGCTTTTTCGTGAAGTGCCCAAGGTCTTCCCGGCTCTTGAACTTGGCAACGATAATGGCGTCCGTCAAGCCCGTGACGTCGTAGACGCTGCACACGTTTTGGATCTTAGCTATTTCGGCTTCGGTTTCCACAAGCTTGCCCTTAGAAACCGTGATTTCAGTCACCACGGTCAACTGGTAACCGAGCTTTTCGTGATCTATCAAGACAGAATAGCCTTTGATGAGACCGTCGTCCTCCATTTTTTTGATTCTTGACAGGACAGTCCCGACTGATACTCCCACGTTCTTGGCTATTTGTCTGCTTGAAAATCTGGCATCTTCCAGAAGGCCTTTCAGGATTTTCTGGTCAGTTTCGTTTAATTCCATAATTACATCTTCTGCACGTTTTTTCAAACAAGCCCTTCTTTTTGAAACAACATTTTGATAATCGTACGATTATGTTAATAAAAGTTTAGTTTTCAGCGCCAGCTAATGAATGAAACACTTAGCTAAGAACCTGGTTTAAGGCGACGAACCTCGCGGTTTTTAACGGGAAACAGATAGCAATATTAAATTACTAGCTTAAACCCCAATAGGCTTGAGCCGCTAAAATGCAAGCAAAATATGACACCATACTGGTTCTGGATTTCGGTGGACAATACTGCCACCTGAT
Source organism: Candidatus Bathyarchaeota archaeon (assembly GCA_963768345.1). Lineage (GTDB taxonomy): Archaea > Thermoproteota > Bathyarchaeia > Bathyarchaeales > Bathycorpusculaceae > Bathycorpusculum. The sequence goes on from CAVYHL010000006.1 coordinate 515,348, forward strand.
AGGCAGAAGAATCAGAGAGAACGGTGTCTACTCAGAAATAGTCGCGTACGACATATCGCCCGAAGAAGTGAAGATGCTGGGTGAGAAATTCAACGTCAAAGGCTTGATTCTTTCAGGCGGACCCTCAAGCGTCTACGAGCCTAACGCGCCTAAAGTTGACCCACGCATTCTGGAGTTGAACCTGCCGATTCTGGGCTTATGCTACGGGCACCAGCTTCTAGCTCAACTGACTAAGGGCAGAGTTGAGCCTGCAGCCTGCAAAGAATATGGAACCGCGCAGGTAACCATCGACAAGCCAGTAGGCGTCCTGGAAGGGTTAGGCGCGAAAGAAAAGGTTTGGATGAGCCACGGAGACACGGTTTTTTCGCTGCCGCCGGAGTATGAGGAGTTGGCGCACACCGCGAGCTGTCCAGTCGCAGCCTTCAGGCACAAGTACAAGCCCATTTACGGCTTGCAGTGGCATCCCGAGGTCATTCACACGGAAAACGGCATGCGCATGCTGCGCAACTTCATCTTTAAAGTCTGCAAGTGCCAGCCTAACTGGCAGATGGAAGACATAATAGGCAAAATGGTTGCGGAAATCAAGTCGGAAATAGGCAGCGGCAAAGCCATAATCGGGTTGAGCGGAGGAATAGATTCAAGCGTAGCCACCACGCTCGCGGCGCAGGCGCTTGGCGACAAGTTAACGGCGGTTTTTGTGGACCACGGTTTCATGCGAGAAGGCGAGCCCGAGGCGATCTGCGATACCTTCCAGAAGCTGCCGATCCACTTTGTCATGGCGAACGCGCAGGACCGCTTCATGAAGAAGCTTAAGGGCGTAACCGACCCCGAGATGAAGCGCAGGGCAATCGGAGAAGAGTTCATTCGGGTTTTTGAGGAAGAGGCTGAAAAGTCAGGCGCGCAATACCTGCTTCAAGGCACCATCTACCCTGACAGAATCGAGTCAGGCTTCCGAAAGAACTCAGAAGTCATAAAAACTCACCACAACGTTGCTGGATTACCAAAGAACATGAAATTCAAGAAAATCGTTGAGCCCCTCCGCGACCTCTACAAGGATGAGGTCCGCAAAGTGGCTAAGATGCTCGGGCTACCTAAGGAGCTGGTTAATCGTCAGCCGTTCCCTGGACCAGGCTTGGCTGTGCGCATAATAGGCGAGCTTACGCCTGAAAAAGTAAGCATCACAAAGAAAGCCGACGCGATCGTACGCCAAGAAATCGAGAAGAACGGCTTAGGCGACCAATTGTGGCAGTACTTCGCCGTGTTAACCGACACTAAAGCGACAGGCGTAAAGGGGGATTCAAGAGCCTACGGGTACGTGGTTGCAGTCCGCGCGATGGAAAGCCAAGAAGCAATGACTGCCAACTTTGCCCAAATTTCCTACGCCGTCCTCGAGCAGATTTCAACCCGGATTTCAAACGAGATTCCGCAGGTTACCCACGTTGTCTACGACATCACTCACAAGCCGCCCGCAACTATTGAGTGGGAATAAAAAGACTCATAATTGTTTATATTAAAACGAGTCAATACATTTACTGCACGGCAAGGTGACCCCTCTGAAAGCGTTGATCTTAGCAGGCGGCTTCGCAACAAGACTGCGCCCATTAAGTTGCTCTAGACCCAAGACCCTTTTTCCAATAGTTAACAAGCCACTTCTGGAATGGATCTTTGAGAAACTGTCAAAGGACGGCTGTGAAGAAGCCGTTTTAGGAGTAAACGCCCTAACTCAATTCTACATAAGGCAGCAGCGCCCACGCAGGCACGGCTTGAAGATTCGTTTTTCTGTTGATCCGCCGAGGATGCCCCTGGGAACCGGTGGACCCGTAAAGAAAGCCGAGAGGCTCTTGGGCCATGATGAACCGTTTATTGTCTTGAACGGCGACATCTTTGCGGATTTAAGTTACCGAGAACTGTTCGATGCGCACTTGAAAACTGGCGCCTACGCGACCATAGCCCTGTGCAGAGTGGAGGACCCGTCGAGGTACGGCGTCGCTGAAATGGCAAGTGGCAACCGCATAGGAAGGTTTATTGAGAAACCACCGAAGGACAAGGCGCCGAGCAACCTCATAAACGCGGGGGTCTACGTTCTAAGCCCAGAAGTGTTCGATTACATTCCTTCAGGAAGACATGTTTCCATGGAGCGCGAGATTTTTCCCAAGCTGGTGGAGGAAGGCAAGCTTTACGGTCATTTCGTCAACGGCTTATGGATCGACATAGGCAAACCGGAAGAGTACCTGCAGACAAACATGATGATACTTGATTCCATGGTCAAAACGCTTAAGCGGGAAACTGCCAGAGGCTTCGAGTTGAAGAACCCTGTTGCCTTCGACAGTGGCGTTTCAATCGGTGAGAAATCAGTTATTGGCCCATACGCCATCCTTGGAAAAAACGTCGCGGTCGGCAAGGGCGTGCGAATAAGCAACTCGATAGTTTTTCCACATGCCTCAATCGGCGATTATGCAATCGTTAACGGAACGATAATCGGTGAGGGAGCACGCATCGGGAGCCAAGTCACCCTATCCAAAGGCTGCATAATCGGTGATCACGCAAAAATCAAGGACAACCTGCACCTTTCAAATGCGTCTTCCGTTTGCCCCGCTAAAGAGGTCTCTGAAAACATTATAAAACCCAAGGTTAACTGTTAAGCGGTCTATGAAGTGAAATTATGAGTGAAAAGAAACTTTTTGGAACAAACGGCATCCGAGGACTAGTCAACGTCGAATTGACGCCTGAAATGGCAGTGAAAATCGGCTGCGCGATCGGAACTTTTTTTGGAAGAAAAAACCTGCTTTTGGGTCATGACGCAAGAACCAGCGGCGGCATGCTTGCTGAAGCGGTCATCTCGGGTTTAACCGCGACTGGATGCCGTGTGTTCTTCGCGGGGATGGCGCCTACGCCTGCTCTGCAATTCGCCGTTAAGAATCACAGGATGGACGGCGGCGTGATAATTACCGCCTCGCATAACCCGCCTGAGTATAACGGTATCAAGGTCATTTGGCGCGACGGGATTGAAACTTCACATGAGCAAGAATCCGAAATAGAAAAGATTTACTTTGACGACAAAATCGTGTTCGCGGAATGGGATAAGCTGGGCACGGTGCAGGATCAGCCTGGAATCAACGACGAGTACGTGCAAGCCATAAAGAAACATGTTAACACGCAGAAAATAGCGCAAAAACACTTTCATGTTGTCGTGGACGCCGCCAACAGCGTCGGAGGCCTAACATGCCCGCAACTGCTGAGGGAACTGGGCTGTAAAGTGACAAGCATAAACGCCAACATCGACGGCACTTTTCCAGGAAGAATGCCTGAGCCCAGACCCGAGAGCCTCACCGACCTGTCCGCGACGGTGAAAGCCGTCGGCGCAGACATGGGCGTCGCTTTTGACGGTGACGCTGACCGGTCAATCTTTGCCGACGAGAACGGCACAATCTACTGGGGAGACAAAACCTTCGCCGTTGTCATAAAACAGTTCCTTGCCAAAAACCCAGGCGCAAAAATCGTCACTCCCGTCAGCTCTTCCACGCTTATCAAGGACACGGTTGAAGCTTACAAGGGCGATTTGGTCTGGACCAAAGTTGGAAGCGTAACGGTTTCCCAGAAGATGAAGGAGTTGAACGCTAAACTCGGCGGCGAAGAAAACGGCGGAATCTTCTATGGCCCCCACCAAGCAGTAAGGGACGGCGCGATGACGACCGCTCTGCTGCTTGATATAATGGCTCAAACTGGGCAGAAACTCTCAGCGCTTGTAGCTGAGCAACCGCAGTACTTCATCGAAAAAGGAAAAATCGAGTGCCCAGACGAGAAGAAGGAAACGCTTCTGAAAAAACTGTACGAGCAGGTGAAGGGCGAGAACATAAGCACGATTGACGGCGTGAAAATCTGGTTCCGCGACAGTAGTGCCATCCTCATCAGACCAAGTGGTACAGAACCCGTGTTCAGGCTGTACGCCGAGGCGAAAAACCAAGAAAAAGCATTAAAGCTAGTTAAGGACTACAGTTCAAAGCTTGAAAAAACCCTGAAAACCATTTAGCAAGCATATTGCCCTTGGAGAAAACCTTCGAATGCCCAATGTTCTGAACGCAAAACCAGACGAGATTGACACGAATGAAAAGCGAGCCAGATACCTGATCACCGTTGTAGGGTGCGGGCGAAAAGGAATCGTTTACGCGTACGCGTTCGCTTGCGTCGGCTTTAAGGTCGAATGCTCAGACGCCGACCCGAGCGTGGTTAAGAAGTTGGCGAAGGGGAAGACACCGTTCAGAGAGCAAGATTTCGAAGGCAAAATGAAGAGTGTGATCGCTACGGCGCAGTTGAGCGTAACCAGCGAGTTGAAAAAGGCTGTTTCCAGAAGCGACGTCGTAATCATCACAGTCCCCGCTAGAGTGGATGATAAGAAAGAAATTGACTCTTCAGCGACGCTGAACACTCTGAAGCAGGTTGGAGCAGCGCTGCACCCGGGCGTTCTTGTCGTTTACGGTGAGGTTGCAAGCTTAGGTTTTATCGAGGGAATAATGAAAGAGACTTTGGAGAACACGTCAGGCTTGAAGGCAGGTCAGGATTTCGGTTTAGCCTACGTTCCAATCCATAACTCACAGGTCAAGAATATTGAGTCGACGACGAATTTGGAGTTAAGCGTCGCTGTGGTCGGGAAAACAAGCCAAGACGCAACTCTAAACTTCTTCAGAACAATCACAAGGAACCTTAAGCAGATAAACGACGTGAAAACGGCGGAAATAGCGACGCTTTTTAGGGCTACAAAGCAGGATGCAAGCGCAGCTCTGGCGAGTGAATTGGCGGTCTTCTGCGAAATTGCAAACGTCGATTACTTTGAAGTTTCAAAGCTGCTGGAGTTTAACGACCCGGGTTTTTGGCCTACTACTGTTGACGGAGAAAACAGGAATGAAGCGTACCTTCTGCTTGAAAGCGCCGAGAACCTTAACGCTAAGCTCAAGCTGCCAGCCTTGGCGAGGCAGATAAACGAGGAAATGGTTAAGCACGCGGTCAGTCTCACGCAGGAGGCTCTGCGAAACTGCAATAAAACGTTAAGAAGAGCAAGAATCGCAGTCTTAGGAACAGTTAACCCGGACACGGCTACGATAATTTTCGTTAAGTCATTGCAGCTGAAAGGCGCTAAAGCCACCGTTTATGACCCCGCTTCAAAAAGGGACGCCATGGATTTGGGGGTGGTGAAGACCAGTTTGAACGAGGCGGTGGAAGGCGTTGACTGCATAGTGGTACTTCAGGGGGAAGAACAGTTTAAACACTTAAACCTGAGGAAGCTTAAAGCGTTAACGAAGACGCCCTCAGCAATTGTCAACTTAGCAGGCGCCTTTGACCGCAAAGAAGTTGAAGCAGAAGGCTTCATATACCGTGGATTAGGAAGAGGAACAGGATAAGAATGAGGAAAATCGGAGTAGCAGTAATCGGAACGGGTTTTTGGGGAAAAAACCACGCAAGGGTCTACAAAGAACTGCCTTCGACCGAGCTGGTTGCCATCTGCGACGTTAACCCGGAAAGAGCAAAAGCCACCGCGGCACAGTACGGCGTGAAAGCTTACACTGAAAGCTCGCGAATGATGAAAAACGAGGAAATAGAAGCCGTGAGCATCTGCACGTGGTCAACGGTTCTCGCTAAAGAAGCGTTCAAGGCGTTGAGAGCCGGCAAGAATGTTCTGGTCGAGAAACCCATGGCCACCAACTCGAAGCAGGCGGAGAAGCTTTGTGCGACGGCGGAGCAAAACGGGCTCGTCTTAACAGTTGGCTTCCTTCAAAGGTTCATCCCTGGACTGCAAGTCATCCGTGAAGCCGTCGAGAAAAAAAGAATCGGCGAATTAGTCTGCGCTAACGCAAAACGCGTCTCCCAATGGCCCGAGCGCATAGGCGACGTAGGAGTTGTTAAGGACACCGCGATACATGACATAGACGTGATGCGGTTCATATCCAAGCAGGACCCAATCACGGTTTACGCGAAAATGGGAAGCATGAAACACGCCAAATTCGAGGACTACGCCCACATAATGCTCACGTACCAGAACGGCGAGAGCGCGTTCATAGAATCCAACTGGCTGACGCCGTACAAGACCCGAACGTTAGTCGTCACGGGAAGCGACGCCATAATGCGTCTTGACTACATAACTCAAGACGTGTGGATTGAACAGCAGAAAGAAACGGTGCAGCCGAGACTCCCCTTCCAAGAGCCGCTTAAATGCGAACTCCAGCAATTCGCAGAGTGCGTGCTTGAGCAGAAGAAGCCGCTCATCACCGGAGAAGACGGGGTGAAAGCCTTAGAAATTGCCGAAGCCGCCATGAAATCTTCAGCTAAGAACAGGGCGGTATGCCTAAAAAAGTAGAGTGTCACTTCAAGCTGAAGGGTTTTCCCTCGGCGACTATTTTCTCTGGAACCTTTGCTTTCCACTTTTTCAAGAAAGGAAGGTCTTCAGTCTCCTTTCGAAGCTCATCGGGGAGCATTTCAGGAATCTCGTCTCTGATCGGGTACCAACGCAGACATTTCGGGCAAACGATGAGTCCCTCCACTATTTCGTCTTTTTCTTCAAAAACGTGAAGCTCGAGAGGATGATATTTGTCTATGGGGCAAGCCAAAATGTCCATGAGTTTGCGCTTCAATTTTCCTCACAGAATAATTAGTTGACGGCTAAGCTATTAAAACTTGCTCGGCAAAGAAGTGACCTGCGTATCTAACACGGTCTGGTACCAGTTAGGACCCGTGCTTCTAACCACACGAGAAAAAACGAAGCTGTAACCCACGCCTAGACTGCCAAGTTTTTGGGCTACCTTCTGTTTGGTTTTCTCAACTGGGTCTTCGTTTCCTGCAGCGTGTTGGAAATCGTAGAAGTGTATCCAGCCGCCGACTGGCGTGAGTGCTAAAACCGCGTCGGGCAGATATTCGAGGGCTTTTTCAGGCAGAGGCATCAGGACTCGGTCAGCCTTCCGCTGCAACTGCGCGTTGATGACGTCTTTTGAGTCGCCCAGCAACGGGATTACTTTTCCGTAAACCCTGTTGATTTTCACGTTCTCTTCCATGTATTTGACTGCTATGGGGTTAACATCGATCGAGAACACTTTAGTTTCAGGCACGGTCTTGGCGATGATTATGCTGAAACAGCCGACTCCCGCGAACATGTTGACAACTGTCTCCCCGCTCTTGACGAGCCGCGCAACACGAGACCTCTCATAGGAAAGCCTCGGCGAAAAATAGCATTCCGCGACATCAACCGCAAAAACGCAGCCTGATTCCCTGTACTTTGTGACTGTTTTGTCTTCGCCCGCCAACAGTCTCAGCTCTCTTACCCTGAATTCCCCGCGGACAGGGCTTGCTTGGGCGAAGACTGTTTTCACGCCTCTGTGGACAGCCATTATTTGATTAGCCACGGCTTTAGCGGTGGCGACGTTGCCGTCTGCCTCGTTTGCCAATCTGATGATCGCTATGTCGCCTATCATGTCGAAAGAATTGTAAAAGTGGCTTAACTGTTCGGACGGCAGGTCCGCGGACAATTTTTCTTTAAGCCGGCGTCTCAAATATGCATCCTCTTAATTGCGAACCTTATTGGAAAGCTTTAAAAGCAAAATACTTTTCTTTGTAGGAGAGGCGTTTCTGATGGAAAAGTCAGGGATTGTTTACGAATGTATGAGATGCGGAGCAAGAGTGCCCTCTGAAGAGCTAGAATTGCGCGGTGGAGAAACAAAATGCATAATTTGCGGGTACAGGATCCTGAAGAAGATTAAGCCGCCGGTAGTTAAACGGGTTCAGTCAAAATAAGAAAGGGGATACTCGTACCTTAGGCACGAGTAACTCAGTTTTTGTCTTTTGGTTCAGCTCTAGAATATTTCTTTGTCTCCAAGTTTGCGTAAAGCCTTTCCTTTCAGCTTTATGGTTTCGCCGAAGAATTCATCGTCAACATCTTTCTCAACGGTTTGCCGTTTGACGGTTTCGCCGCAAACTCCTCTCGGCAGCAACCGTCTTTTCACGCACATTGAGTAGGTGCAGTCTGCGACATTGCAGATTTCTTCAGTCCATTTACACCAAACGGAGTCTCGCTGGTGGAAGGCAGAGTTTTTGCCGCATTTAAAAGCGCTGCATGTTGGAGAACACGCTTTTGGTTGAGCCAATAGATACACCTCAATTGTCAAATCAAAATTTTATGTTGATGTTTTGTTGTTTTGTCCTTGTTTTGTCTATGTTATTTAGAGAAGATATAAACTTTTTTCTTTTCAGCGGGAAATTGAATTTTTTAGGTTGTGGCGGCACGGTGCTTTCTACGTCTGTAGATTTCAACGATGACCAACAGGATAACTGCCACTATTACGATGATGAGTGTCAGCAGTGCACTTGTCGGTATCAAGAGCGAGCCCAAAGCGATGTATCCAGCCATTTTTATCTGCACAGTAGTTGGCCTGTCAACAAGCAGGGATACGGCTTGATAGTTATTCTTGGCGCCCGGAGCAAACGCTACGATCTGCAGGTTGCCGCCGATTACGCCCGTGAAAGTTGCAGTTCCGTCTCCTATAGTCATCGCGGAGAGTCGTTCTGACGATGGTCCGTTCACTGTGACGTTGGCGTTTGAGATTGGTTGACCGAAGTAGTCAACAACCGACACTGACACTTGAATGTCGTAGAGGGTGCAGCGTATGTTGTATTGGCTGCTGCTGAAGGCTTGGACGGTTGTTTCGTTGAGCAGGATGCTGTTTTGGTATATTTGGAGCCTGTATATTCCGAAGGTGACTGGAGCAGTGGCTGAGCCTGCGCTGTCAGTTGAGGCAGTGTAAAACAAGCCGTTTGTTAATTCGACGAATTCCATGCGTGCGCCAGAGATGGGTGTGTTCGTGTACCCGACCACGTTAAAGGATAACGTTTCGGTTGGGCAGATTATCACTACTTTGGAGAAAGCCACTGCTGGAAGGCTGCTGACGGTTTCGTTGTTGGTGTTGAAAACTTGATTGTAGACTGAAGCCTCGATAGTGTAGCTTATTCCAGTCAAAGTGGAGTTCAAGGTGAAGGTTCCCGTCGGGCCCGTCTGACCTGAAGTGTTGCCTGTTTGAGAGGAACCGTAAGTGTAAGTAATTTCTAAATTCACAAACGGCAGTGCAGTCCCATTTTCGTTCTCCACAACAATAACAAGGTTAGTTAGTGAACATTGAAGGTTAAAGCTGCCTGCACCTGTAACTGTTATGTTGGCTTCGCCGACTTTAAAGCCGTTCCACAAGGCAGTCAAAGAGTAAACGCCGAGTTCAAGGCTAAGACTGGCTGCCCCGTTGTAGTTGCTTGTGCTCTTGTAAGATTGGCTAGTTGACTGGTCTTGGGCTTGGACGACTATGCCAGAAACAATTTCGCCAGCTAGGTTTAGCGTTGTAACCTTAATAGGGTATCCTGGAACCGAAAAAGACTGCTCGTCTGGCAACAATTTCGGGTTTCCGCTGGTGGTAGTTATCGTTACGTTATAGTTCCCGATAGCAGCATCGGAGGGAACCGTAAATGTTGTGGAGATTACGCCGTCAGATGAGGCAGTTAATGTTGTTGAGGGGATAAGAGGCGAACTTGAGGAAGAACTGGTAACTGCTAACGTTGCAGTTTGGCCAGGTGCATAGCCTATCGCGTGCACCGTTACTGTTTGGCCTCTGTGGTACGTTGTTGAATCAAGGAACCCAACCGAAAATGATGCTGACCCCTCAGACTGATTGAAGTAAGCGGTGTATGAACCCGCATAATTGGTTGCGTTCGCCACTGGAATTGTCGATGTGCTCGGCTGAAAGATACTGCTTGGGAAAGTGACTTGCGAGCTTGCTGTTCCCAGAGAATTCGCGGTTCCCAACGATAATACTGTCGAGTAGGCTTCGGTAAGCGGGCTTGGAAGCGCAACGGTAACGTTAGCCGCGTAAGCCGTGTTGGCAGAGCTTCCTTCAACTGAAACGTCCAATGTTACGCTGTTTCCCTCCTCAATGTATGAAGGAACAGGGGTTATTGTGTAGGAAGTCAAGATCGTGAAAGTCTCAGGTGTCATGCCCGTTGAATTCAGGTTATTTGCCTTTATGTCTTCAAGAATCAGGTTGTAGCCGCCACTGGGCAGTTGAGGCACAGTGAAGTTGGTGTTAACATAGTACCCGTTGGAGGTGCCGCTAGCGACAACATCGTTAGCGATTATCACGTTGTAGGTGCCGTTGCTCGTGTAGATGGTTCCTTGGAGGTTCATGGCTAAGCCTACAGTGCCGTTGTACTGAGACTGACCTGCCGCGTATATGTTCACCTTGCTTGCTGGGACAACTTGAAGAATTTGCACACCGAGGCTGGTGTTTTGCCCAAACACCATGATAATGGGCGTGATAATAACGCCTAAGGACATCAACGCTAAGAGGATAACTGCAACAATCTTTTTATTCAAACCACTTTGCCATCCTGGAAGATAGATGCTCACATCCGTAGTTAACTCATTGATTATTAGGAGATGATTTTAAACTTTGCCGTTTGAACTCCAATAAAAGACTCGCCTCACCGAGACAGGCTCGTCAACAGGGCGGTTCGCCATCAAAAACTGGTTTTGCCAACGGGATTTTTAAATGAGTGAGTTTCTTAGATTAGCTGAATTTCGGTGGAGAAGTTGGAAAAAAACGCGGCAGCCACGCTTTTGAGTGCCCTAAAGAAGCAAAAATACCATTTGGTAGGCAGTCATTCAGCGGTTAAAAGATGCAAGTGGCTCTACGAATCCATCGTCAATAATAGACCCTGTTATAAACAGAAGTTTTACGGCGTAAAATCGCACAGGTGCATCCAAATGACCCCGAGCCTCTACTACTGCACGCAACAGTGCCTGTTCTGTTGGAGAGCGCAGAGCGGCGACCTGCAGGTCACTTGGGACGAAATGAAAATGCCAAAAATGGACCCACCCGAGGCGATTGTGGAGGGATGCTTAAAGGCGCAGGAAAAAATCTTAACTGGGTACAAAGGCAACCCGAAAACAAACTGGCGCAAGTTCCAAGAAGCGCTTGAGCCCAAGCAGGTTGCCATAAGCTTAACGGGAGAACCAACGCTTTACGAGCCGCTCGGAGAGCTCATCCGCACTTTCCGCCAGAAGGGCTTAACCACTTTTCTGGTGTCCAACGGCACTCTCCCAGCCAAGCTTTCAAAACTCAGCCAAGAACCCACTCAACTCTACATCTCAGTGTGCGCGCCAAACGAGCAAGTTTACAGACAGGTTTGCCGACCCCAGTTTCCAAGCGCGTGGGCAAAACTGAACGAGACGCTTGGTTTACTGCCGAGTTTTCGCTGCCCGACGGTTGTTCGCATGACCTTGGTGAAGGAGCTTAACATGAACCACGTGGATGAGTACGCGAAACTCGTTGCGAAAGCCAACCCCACCTACATCGAGGCAAAAGCGTACATGCACATCGGCTTTTCAAACCTGCGCTTAGGATTCGAACGTATGCCACAGCACTGCGAGGTCAAGGATTTCGCAATGCAACTGGCGGAGAAGACGGGTTACATGATTATCGACGAAGCGCCCGAGAGCAGAGTTGTACTGCTCAGCAGACTAAGGAAGCCTATCCAGGTTGGCGGCGACTAAACCGCGTCTGGGAACTTTGCTTGCACAGCCCTATCGCCACTCAAAATTGCGTTGTGCCGGTTGTTGATGATGATGAAGATGATGATACAGTTGTTTTCACGCTGCGCCCTGAACGACCCGAGCCTCCCTTGCTGATGATGAAGAACATGAAGATGGTTCTTGATTAAACCAGCTAAATCTTCTGTTGGATAAATCTTAAATAGTCTTTTTTTGCCTAATGGTTTAACATCAAGCGGTTGTCGGTATGGTAAGCGAAGGAAAGGGGCGCCTGTTCAGGAGAAAAGACGGCAAATACCTTATCTACCTACCCAAGGACCTAGCGGAAGACAGCATGTTTCCCTTCAAAGTGACAGATTCAAGATTCGTCAAAGTAAGCTTCACGCTGGGCGACAGTAAAGTCCTGATCGAGAAATGGCCCGACGCTTGAAGCAAGACACGCATCGATTTCAAGGCAATTGAAATAAGCCACGAAACAATTTATTTGAGTTGGATGATGCATTTGTCCTCTCTGGAAAGTGTTCTTCAAGACATAAAAAGTGAGCTCATGCAAAAAAACAGTGTCCGCGAAGAAATGCATGAGTGCATGCGCAAAGCCACAAGCCTATCCAAACAATCGATACTCCTAATCCACCAGAAAAAATACGAGGAAGCTGAAAAATTCATCTCCGAAGCGAAGGATAAAATTTCCAACCTCAAAGTTTTGTCAAAGAAGTGCCCTGAAACCATTTTCGGCGGCATGTTCAGCGCGGCGCTTCAAGAGTACTCGGAAGCACGCATATTCTACGCGCTGGTCAGGGAGTCACGCTTCGTAACCCCGTCTGAAATCAATGTACCCTCCACCGATTACGTGCTCGGCTTAGCCGACGTCATCGGCGAGTTGAGGCGACTGGCGCTCGATAACCTGCGCGAGGGCGAAGTCAAGAAGGGCGAGGAATGCCTCGAAATCATGGACCAAGTGTTCATTCAACTGCTGGCTCTTGACGAGGCTTACATGCTTGTTCCAGGGCTCAGGCACAAATCAGACACTGCCAGAAGAATAATCGAAGCAACACGCGGCGACATCACTCTTGAAATCCGCAGAAAATCCCTAGAAGACGTCCTGAAGAAGTTTGACCCGACAAATAAAGCGGCTAAACGTAAGCCCCGAAAGGTTAACACTTGAGTCAACCGCGCAAGTTAATGAAGAATTTCTCCGTGGAGAAGGCTCACAAGACCCAGGTTTGTTTATCCAGAAAAATCATTTTAGAAGACAGGCTACCACTTAAAATCAGAACCGTTGCAGGCGTCAACGTTTCATACGTCGGTGACGTCGGCGTGGGAGCCGTAGTGGTTTTGGATTACGAGTCGCTTCAGCTTCTGGAATCCCAATTTGCAGCCTGCCAAGTAAAAATGCCGTACATCCCCACTTTGCTCTCCTTCAGGGAAATTCCGCCCGCAATCGCGGCGATCAGAAAATTGAAGACTCAGCCCGACGTGCTCCTCGTAGACGCGCAAGGATATGCGCACCCCTACAGGTGCGGGTTTGCTAGCCACCTTGGACTCGCCCTCGGGAAGCCGACGGTTGGCGCTGCGAAAAGCCGTCTAATCGGCGAACAGGTAGAGATGCAGGGGCAAACGTTCTTGGTTGATAAGGGCGAAGTTATCGGCGCAGCAGTGACCACCAAGCAGGGTGCAAAGCCCATCTTCGTCAGCGTTGGCCACATGGTTTCCCTTGAAACAGCGGTCAAAATCGTTAAGCACTGCTCGAAAAGCCGAATCCCCGAGCCAACCCTGCAGGCTCATAAGTTAGCGACGAAGGAAAGGATCAGGCTGCGTTGGAAAGCAAAGTAAATATCGCTGAAAAGTGAAGTATCGTTAGAGCGTGAAATGGTTTGGCTGAAGAAATATCATTTGAAGACTTCCAAAAACTTGACATGCGCGTTGGAAAAATAGTTGAAGCAACCCAGATTCCAAACTCGAAAAAACTCATCAAGCTTGTGGTTGACTTCGGCTCGGAGAAGAGGCAGGCTGTCGCGGGATTGCTTAAGTACTACACGCCCGAGCAGTTGCTTGGCAAAAAATGCGTTTTCCTGCTGAACCTTCAAAGGCGTGTTTTGGCAGGAGTCGAATCCCAGTGCATGATTCTGGCGGCTGAAGACAGCGAAGACAACGTGGCCGTGCTTACGATAGAGAAAGACATCGCTGAGGGCAGCAAAGTAGGCTAAGAGACCCAATCAACCCACACTTCAGTCAATTTCTCCTCCTCTAGGAAAAAGTTAAATTACCTTGGAAACAGGTTATTGTACCGTTTGTTGTGAAAGGTGTTTACTTAATGGCAGCTAACGAAGAAGCGCTTATGTGGGTCGAAAAGTACCGACCGAAAAAACTCGATGAAGTCGTAGACCTGTGCGACATCGTTGAAAGCCTCAAGGCATTCATGAAAAAACCCAAAACCATGCCCCATCTCATGTTCGCAGGCATACCAGGCACAGGCAAAACCACGGTCGCGCTATGCATCGCGCACCAGCTTTTCGGTGTAAACTGGAAAAGCTTCACGCTGGAGCTTAACGCTTCCGACGAAAGAGGCATCGACACTGTGCGGGAGAGAATAAAGGATTTCTCGCGTTACAGCCGCTCAGGCTTTGAAAACGTGCCTTTTTCCCTGATTGTTCTGGACGAGTGCGACCAGATGACTGGCCCCGCCCAGACCGCATTGAGAAGAATTATGGAAACGAGTTCCCGCACGTCAAGGTTCATTTTGATCTGTAACCAATCGAGCAAGATAATCGAGCCGATACAGAGCCGATGCGCCATCTTCAGGTTCTCAAGGCTCGACAGGCAAGCGATGATTGACCATCTTCAGTGGATGTCCAAGCAGGAAAACGTTAAGCTTGAGCAGGCAGCGGCTGAACGGATAGTGGATTACTCCGAGGGCGACCTCAGGCACGCCATCAACGCACTGCAGACAGCCTCCGCCTACAAGGAAGGAGTCGTGGACGAGAAAACAGTGTCCCTCGTCATCGGGGAAGCCAGCCCGATGCAGGTGCAGCAGATGATAAGGAAAGCGTTGTTCGGCGACTTCATGGACGCGAGGAAAAAAATGTACGACATAATGGGTTCCTACGGGTTCTCAGGCAGCGAAATAATACGGCAAGTTCAGCGGGAAATCTTCAAGATGTCAGACCTGACGCCAGAGCAGAAAGCGGAGCTATCAAACCTGATCGGCGAGTACGATTACCGCTTAACGCAGGGCGCCAACAGCGACATCCAGCTGAGCGCGCTGCTCGCGCAGTTCGCGAAATTCGGCAGAGGCATAGAGGAAGCTTATGCGAAATGACCTTTTATGGGTTGAAAAGTACCGCCCAAGAAAGATAGAGGACATAGTCGGCAACGAAGAAGCGAAAGCCACGTTTGTCGAGTGGCTCAAAGGCAAACGCAAGAGCAAAACCAAGAAGGCAGTCCTGCTTTACGGGCCGCCAGGCGTGGGGAAAACGGCGCTGGTTAACGCCGCCGCGAAGGAGTGCGGGTTCATCATCATCGAGATGAACGCCAGTGATACGCGGTCAGAAAAAGCCATAAATGAAGTTGCCAAACCCGCCACTTCGTACGTTGCATTGGATGCTTTCTCGACTCAGAGCAGGGGAAACGTGCTCTTCCTTGACGAGGTTGACGGCATCGCGGGCAACGAGGACAGGGGCGGGGTTAGCGCGATAATAGAGATCGTTGAGAAATCCCTAGTGCCAGTTATCATGGCGGCGAATGACCCTGACCTGGACAAGCTTAGACCTCTGAAGAAGGTTTGCTTGCTGATACGTTTTCAGCAGATAAGAATACCGCTTCTCATCGCTTTGTTGCAGAAGATCTGCCTGCTGGAGCATGTGAAAGCCGAGTTTGAAGCGCTTGAACACATAGCGCGGAACAGCAGGGGCGACGTGCGGTCAGCCATAAACGACCTGCAAAGCCTCAGCGAAGAAAACCACATCTTAACGCTTCAGGACACCATGGCGTTGACCTCAAGAAACAGGGACATCAGTATGGACGAAACGCTAAGAGGATTTTTCTCGGCAAAATCCATCGCTGAAGTGTCAAGCCTGCTGAGCCGCTCAAGCGTCGACTACGACGAGCTCCTGATGTCAGTGGGCGACAACCTGCCCAAACGGTACATTGACCCAGCGGAGCTTGCCGCCGCCTACGATTTCATCTCGCAAGCCGACGTTTATCGCGGAAGGATAGGCACAGAAAACTGGCACCTCCTAAAATACTTCTACAATGCTATGTCCCAAGCGGCTGCTGTTGCGCCTGAATCATACCAGCCTTTCGAATTCATCACGCCGCCCATAAGGATAATCACGCTGTTCTGGACGAAAGGCAAAAGGTCAACCTTGGACGCTATCTGCGGCAAGATAGGAGCCCAATGCCACGTTTCCCGCGAGATAGCCAAACGCGACTTCGTGCCCTACGTCAAGACCATGCTGCAAAACCAGAAATCAAGCCCGCTGGCTTCATGGTTTAAGTTCACGCCTGAAGAAGTTGACTTCCTAATCAAGATGAGCAGGTACTAGGAGAGGCTGAAGCAGTGGCGGCGGTTTTGAACCCGAAGGCGATCAAGCTTCCAAGAATCGAGAAAGAAAAGTTCATCCTCCTTATGCATCTAGGGCTGGATTACGACCGCGAACGAGGCATCTTCTCCATAAAAGACCTAAACAACATCGAGAAGCTCATGGACACGCTCGCCAGCATACTGGGCACCGAAGTGGTTTTCCTGCAAAGCTGCACCCGATGCGGAAAAGCCTTTCCCTGCAGCGACTGCAAGTACATCGACCTGTGCACCACCAAGAACCTTCCGCTCAGCTGCGTCTGCCCCCAATGCCTCAGGGACAAGAAGCAGTTTGAGGAGTATCTAGAAAAATTTTAATGCCAGCATCCTTGAGAAGTTTTTGTCGTGATTTAGTAACTTATTGTGTGTACTTTTCGTGTTTACTGGCTGTGAACTGACTATTTATTGAAATTCGCCGATTTACCCAGAATAGAAGTGAATCGGATGAAAAATAAGATAATCGAGGCTGAAGGCCTCACAAAAATCTACAAGAAATCAGTCAAAGCCGTGGACAACATTTCTTTCTCAGTTGAAGAGGGAGAACTGTTCGGTTTCCTTGGCCCAAACGGCGCTGGCAAAACCACGACCATCAAGATGCTAACCACCCTTGCGACGATAACTTCGGGAAAAGCAACCGTCGCAGGATACGATGTTAATAAAAACCCAGCCGAAGTACGCAAAACGATAGGCATAGTTCCTCAGGAACTCACAGCAGACGACGAGCTGAAAGGCATAGAAAACCTGCTTCTCTCAGCCAAACTGCATCATGTCCAAAACGAAATAGCCCACAAGAAAGCCCAGAACCTGCTGAATCTTCTGGAGCTTGAAAGCGCCGCGCAGAGGCAAGTTAGAACCTACTCGGGCGGCATGCGTAGAAGGTTGCAGTTAGCGATGGGACTGATTCATGAGCCGAAAATCCTGTTTTTGGATGAGCCAACTTTGGGACTGGACATTCAGACAAGACAGAACATATGGGCATACATCAGACAACTTAACCGTGACGACGGAATCACCGTGTTCATGACTACACATTACTTGGAAGAAGCAGACTCGCTGTGTGACAAAATAGCAATCATCGACAACGGCGAAATCAAGCTTTCAGGCTCGCCTTCTGAGCTTAAAACCAAACTTGGAGCAACAGTCTTGACGCTAAGACTCATCGACGGCACCGACATGTCCGCCGCGCTCAAGGAAATTCAAGATGTCACCGAAGTAAGAAGGGAAGACGAAACCTACAGCATAAAGCTCGCAAGAACTGAAACGGCTCTTCCGGCAATAGTTGAAGCCGTAACCAAGAAAGGGCTTAAAATCTCAGACATAAACTTGGTTAAGCCGACGCTGGACCAAGTATTCCTGCAAATCACGGGCAACACGATGCGGGACGCGGGGACAAACGGAGATTCTTTTGGTCAACGCGTTCTCATTGAGAGGTTGAAGTAAAATGTTCAATGATACCTTAGCGTTGACGGCACGTTCCCTCAAAAAATGGATTCGCAACCCCGCCGCCATAATGCCAGGCGTATTCATGGCGATCTTTTGGCTTGCACTTTTCGGCAGCTCATTTAACCCAGTTAATCTTGTACCCAAGCAGGTTGGCAGCACACCGCTGTCACCAGCCTTGGTTCTGCAAATCAAGGGTGCGATAAGTTCGGTCTTTGGCGGCGCAGCGAACTACATAACGTTTCTAACGGCAGGCATAATCACCTTAATAGTTATTATCAACATGGCTTACGGCGGCATCGACATAGTCATCGACCGACAGATAGGATACCTCAACTCGCTCCTGACTGCGCCGATTTCCAGAGGATCAATATTCTTCTCCGGCGCATTGCAGAACTTCGTCAAAGCAATGTTCATAGCCGTAGCCACTTTCATAGTGGGTGTGGTTCTTCCTAATGGAGTGCAATTCGGGTCAGGCTTTGGCGTGCTGAATTTACTTGGAGTTTTCGCCGCGATTTCGCTGGTGACTTTTGGGTTCGGCTGCCTTTTTACCGCAGTTGCTTTCTCGGTGAGGGTCGTGGATTCATTGGTTGCCATCATCAATTTCCTGGCGTTTCCGCTGGTGTTCATGAGCAGTGCGATGTTTCCTCTCGGAACGTTTCCGTCTTGGCTCAAGGGCGTAGCGCAGGTTAACCCAGTAACGAAGGCTGTTGAAACTGCAAGACTGCTGATAATTAACGGCAATCTTACTGCTTCTCAACTGTCAACAGTCGCCCTGAACATGCTGTACCTAGTCATCTTCGCCGTGGTGCTTGCTGTCATCGGATACATAATTGCAAAGAGAGCATTGAAGGCTGAGTAAGGAGACGAAGATGGTTGTAGTAACGCAAAGTGAATCACTCTTAAAAGGAAAGGAGGTGTACTAAAAGCCATGCCAAATCTGTATATTGAAAGAGGCGAAACAGTAATCGTAGATAACGTCCAGGGTGAACTCCGAGCCAGCCACAACGCGACAATCCGAGCAGTCAAAGGTAAAACAATAGTTGTTACGCAGGGGGTAGTCTTTGAAGGCAACGCACAAATTGACGGCGACTTAGAATGCGATTCGCTTGAATGCCACAGCGGAAGACTCCAAGCAAACGGCAACCTCACCGTTCACAAAAGGCTCGATGTGGGACACACAATTCAGGCGCAGGGAACAATCAAAGCTCAAGACATCGACATAGGTGGAAAAATTTTTGCAGGCGCAGTAATTTGCACCCGCATAAGAGTCGGCGGATACGCCGACATCCAAAACGCCTTTGAAGCCTCCAGCGTTGACGTAGGCGGCAGAGTAAATGCCCCCGGCACAGTCAAAATAGGTGACCTGCGCGTCGGCGGCGAAGCCGAGTTCGGAGGAGGCTCAATCTCAGGCAGCATAACAGTCGGCGGAAAATTCAGTAGCAAACGCCCACTGGAATTTGGCGAACTTCTCGTTTATGGCAAAGGTTCTTTGCCTGCCAACTGCAAAGGACGCCGAGTTTCAATATATGGCAAGCTTGAAGTAGAGGGCAACTTGACATGCGATTTCATCGAGGCTGGCGGCTCCATCGAAATAAACGGCGATTGCCATGCGCAACGCGTTGAAATAGGCGGAAAACTAGAAGTCTGCGGTTCATTGTTTTCTGAACGAGTTGAAGGCTACGGAAACACAGAAATCGATGGCACTCTGGAAACTGGGACCCTTCGAATCAGCGGCAAATTAGAGGCAAACAAGATAATTGCCCATGAAGAAGCAGATGTCAGCGGCAAGATAGAAACAGACCAAGGACTAAAAGCCAAACAGTTGACCGTGCGCAGCGGTAGCCATTGTGAAGGGTTTCTAATTGGCGAAAAGGTGGAAATCGGCAAAAGCATGGATGTAAGCTACGGTGGCTGGGGTGCAAACTGGGCAGCAAGTTGGGCAATGGCTGGCGGAATGGCTAAAGTCGAGGATGTATACGCAAAGGAAGCAGTCATAGGCCCCATGTGTAAGACAGAGCGTATTTTTGCTGATTTCGTCAAGATGGAACAAGGCAGTACCGCTGAGCAAGTAATTTTCACTCAAGAGTTAAAAACCAACTTCAGCGTGGTAATCTGCCAGCCGCCTCGAAAAGTAGACAAACTTCCGCCGCCGCCCTTCTGATGATAGCCATGACTGCCCCAAGGAGACAAGCCTATGGTTCGAAGTGAGTCAAAGCGGTCAAGAACGCAGCTTTTCGCGACTATTCTTGAGGTGCTGATACGTTACCCTGAAGGCGTTAAAATCACTCGCTTGTCATACGGCGTCGGCGTGCCTGTTGACAGGCTGAGAAAATTAGTTGAGGACCTTTGCTCACTTGGGTTGGTGAAAAAAATAGCTGTTGATGAGGGCACATATTACTTTTCTACGCCGCGTGGGCTAGAGTTTCTTTATATTTACTGGAAAATGCAGGGCTTTCTAGAAATATTCGGAGACAAAAAATCAGTAGACAAACCAAGAAAATAAGCCGAAACCAAGTTGCCTTCCATCAAAAAACGGCAAATTTGCACATGCAAAAGCAGCTATTTCATGTTGAAAAGGCATTGTTTCATGTGGATTAGTGAGTTCGAAAGAGAATGTTGAAGCATGTTGAATCATAGTTGGAGCCTATTAGAAGCATCTAGTAGACCGGGGGGTAGCTGTTGCACGCAGGCACAGGGGCGAGGTGAGGGGTACCCTGCTGTGTGTGACAGAATTCCACCACAAAAAGCGCCATGACTAAGCCAAAAAGCAAACCGTATACAAAAGCATCAACCAAACACACAAAGACGCGAAGGCAAATCTTATCTAGCCATTCCTAATTAGCATTCTGTTGCAGAAGGCTAGATTCTATGGCGGAAGAACACGCAACATTAAACGTTGCATTAAGTCAGCTTAAACTTGCAACCAAAAAATTAGGGTTAGACCACGGCATCTACAGGATGCTCAGCTTGCCAAAACGCAGCATCAGCGTCAGCATCGACATCCGAATGGACAACGGAGCGGTCGGCGTTTTCAATGGCATGCGAGTCCAGCATTGGGACGCGCGTGGACCCTTCAAGGGGGGAATCCGCTACAGCCCGACGGTTACACTTGACGACGTCACGGCGTTGGCGATGCTGATGACTTGGAAATGCGCCATAGCCAACATTCCGTTCGGCGGCGCGAAGGGCGGCATAATCGTTGACACCAAGAAGATGAGCAAGCATGAGCTTGAACGCTTAACAAGAAGGTACGTCAGCCTCATCGCCGAGTATCTGGGTCCGCACCGCGACATCCCCGCGCCAGACATGTACACTGACGCGCAGACCATGGCTTGGATAATGGACACTTACAGCCAACTGAAAGGCTACAGCATACCCGAAAGCGTCACGGGCAAGCCGGTTGAGATTGGTGGTTCATGGGGCAGAACGGAAGCCACCGGCAGAGGTGTAATCCACTGTGTAAAGCAAGCCACGGAGAACAACGACCTGAAACTCAAGAACGCGACGATAGCCATCCAGGGCTTCGGCAATGTCGGATACTACGCGGCGGCGGCAGCGCAAGAGGCAGGCGCCAAGGTGGTTGCTGTCAGCGACTCATCGGGAGGCATCTACGCTTCAGACGGCTTAAACATTCAAGACGTTTTGGTGCACAAAGAAAAAACCGGCTCCGTCCAAAACTACAAGGATGCAAGAAACATAACCAACGAGGAACTGCTTGAGTTGCCCTGCGACGTGCTTATCCCGGCGGCGTTGGAGAACCAGATCACCTGCAAAAACGCTGACAAGATCAAGGCGAAAATGGTGGCTGAAGCCGCGAACGGGCCGACGACGCCTGACGCGGACAAGGTGCTGTACGAGAAGGGGATTTGCCTCATCCCCGACATCCTTGCTAACAGCGGCGGAGTAACCGTAAGCTACTTCGAGTGGGTGCAAAACCTGACACGCGAGCAGTGGACGCTGGAAACGGTCAACAGCAAGCTTGAGGAAAAAATGACCAAAGCCTTCAACGACGTGGTCGCGCTTGCTGAGCGGGAAGAGAGCGACATGCGAACGGGAGCACTCATGCTCGGAGTCGGCAGGGTAGCGAACGCAATAAAAACACTAGGGCTATGGCCATAGACCCCTCTTTATTCTGTTTTCCAATACGCTAAAAGTACAACCTTACAACAGAGCTAGAATTGGCGAGGATTTTGCGTGGCAGGCATTTTTGGAGCTTTGTTTTTTCTAGTGCAAACGCTTAAAACTGTTCTCGCCATATCTGTTGAACCCCACAGAGGGGGAAGCTATCGGACAGGGAGAGCGGAAAATTGGCAGCTAAAATTTGCACGTTGGATTTCTGTTACGAGAATTCACTCGTCAGAATCGTCGCGAACAGGAACTGCCCTGAGATTAAGCTTGCCGGCTTAACTGTTGGCCCCTTTGATGAGGGAAACGAGTATGAAGTTTATTTTTGGGTGGCGAAAGAGTTATCCAACGCTGGAATGGTGCATTTCCGCGAAGACGACATCTTGGACTCGACTAAACTGTTTAAGGTACAGTGGAGAGAGGGCGTGCAGATTCCAGGGCAAATCTCCGAGTTACCAGACGACTTTTACCCCAAGCTCAGGCGTTACTTAGCCACGCTTAAAGGGGAAGCCACGCGTCCTGAAAAAATAAATGAGTACCAGAAAACGCAGCATCTCGCGAAGGACGTGGTTAATTCCAGACTGAAAAAGATCGTAGCGCTCGCCGCTGCGCCCGGGCAGGGTGAGCAGGTTCTTAAAAAGTTCTCGAGCGAAGAAAAAATCCTGTACGAGCAGCTGGTTAAGATCATTTCTGAGTGGAAAGGCAAGATTCTGGAAGCGGAAGGTGAAAAGTAAAGATGGCTAACGAGCAGTTAACGGTTGACCCGCAGCAGCGTTTCCAAGAGTTTTTCAAGAGGGAGAAGTATCGCCAGAGAATCGGGCAGTTAGCTATAACTGGAAAAAATTCCCTGATTATCGATTTCGAAGAACTTTACGGTTTCGACCAGGCGCTTGCGGAGCAGGTGCTTAACAGACCTGAAGAGTACTTGCAGCATGCTGGGAAAGGCGCATACGAGCAACTCCGCATTGAAGACGCGGAGTACGCGGAGAAAATCGAGAAGATCACCATTAGAATCGTGCAGCTTCTCGGCAAGGAACAGCTTAGGAAGCTCGGCTCGAAACAGATGACAAAGCTGGTCATGGTTGAGGGCATAGTGGTTCGAGCCACGCCCGTGAGACCCATGGTCCTGCAGGGAGCCTTCAAGTGTAAACGTTGCGGAACCATGAACATGGTTGAGCAGACTGGGCAGTTTCTTAAGGCACCTGCCATATGCGTCGCGCCTGACTGTGGAAGAGACGGCCCCTTCGAGTTTGTTCAGGAAGAATCAACGTTCATAGACTCTCAGGACCTGCGCTTGCAAGAGAAGCCAGAGGATTTACCGCCGGGGCAGCTGCCGCGCACGTTAGCCGTCAAAACCGTGGGCGACGACATCGTTGACGTTGCTAGGCCAGGCGATCACGTGTCCATTGTCGGCATCGTCCACGCGTTCGCGCCGTCGCTGATGGGCATGGGAAAGCTAAGAACGTTCATCCTTCAACTTGACGCTAACTCTGTAGAATTGCTCGGCAAAGAACCCGAAACTTCACCGCCGACGCCTGAAGAAGAGGAGAAGATGAAGGCGCTCTCGCAGGACCCGTGGGTGCATAGGAAAATCAGGGATTCCATCGCCCCGTCAATCTTCGGCTACGAGCACGTCAAAGAAGCAATTATGTACCTGCTCTTCGGCGGAGTCTCAAAAAACCTGCCTGACGTCAACATAAGGGGAGAGTTGAACGTGCTACTGATTGGAGACCCTGGTACGGCTAAATCGCAACTTCTCCAGTACGTCGCAAGAATAGCGCCCCGTGGACTTTACACTTCTGGAAGGGGAACGACCGCCGCAGGCTTGACCGCTGCCGTCGTAAGGGAGAAAGGCGGAAGCATGTCGCTGGAAGCAGGCGCGCTGGTGCTAGCCGACAAGGGAATTGCCTGCATCGACGAAATGGATAAGATGCGTCCTGAAGACCGTGTTGCTATTCACGAAGCTATGGAGCAGCATACGGTTTCGGTTGCGAAGGGCGGTATCGTGGCGACTTTGAACGCTCGGACTGCAGTGTTGGCGGCTGCTAACCCGTCTTTGGGCAGGTATGAGCCGAACCGTACTGTGGCGGAGAATGTTCCGTTGCCGGTGACGATTCTTTCGCGTTTTGACTTAATTTTCGTGCTTCGCGATGTGCCCAACAAGGAGGCTGACAGCAAAATGTCAAGGCACATCTTGGAGATTCACCGCAGGGGAGCGAGCCCTGTTGAGGCGCAGGTTGGCGCGGAGTTGCTGAGGAAGTACGTTAGTTACGCTAAGGGGATTAAGCCTGTGCTGAGCGATGACGCCCTCAAGCAGCTTAGCGACTTTTACTTGGCTATGCGTTCGGCAAGCGAAACCGAAGGTTCACCCGTCGCGATAACTGCCCGTCAACTTGAGTCGCTTGTCCGCATTTCGGAAGCCCGAGCTCGAGTGGCGTTGCGTAAGGAAGTGACGGCTGAGGATGCGGGGGCAGCCATCGCCATCATGAGGAAGTCTCTGGAGGAGGTTGGGATTGACTTGTCCTCGTACAAGATGGACATCGACCTGATAATGACGGGCAGACCGAAAAGCATCCGCGACAGGCTCTCAATCGTGCTGTCAACGCTGATGAGCATGGAGAAGGTGACGGGCATAGTCGAGAAGGACGCGCTTGTCAATGAGCTGGAAACCAAGAACAAGATTTCCAGAAACGAAATTGAACGCATGATAAGCCAACTGCTGCGTGAAGGAACGATCTACGAGCCGAGGGAAGGGTGCTTAAAGAAGACCTAAGCAGCGGTGCAGCAGACTGATGAAGCCAGTGTTGGTTGTTGCCGGAACAAGACCTGAAATAATCAAGATGGCGCCAATCGTCAGAGCCTTGAACACCGCCAAGATTCCCTTCGTCTTTGTTTTGTGCGGTCAACACTACGACTACAATATGGCTCAGCAGTTCATTGAAGACCTCGATTTACCAAAGCCTGACTTCCAATTCAAGATTGAAGCTTCCTCGGCTGGGGCACAGACGGCAAGGATAATGATGAAGATTGATCAGCTTCTGGAGCATGTTGAGCCCTCCATCGTTCTGGTTGAGGGCGACACGAACAGCGTCTTGGCGTCGGCTCTAGCGGCTAACAAGCGCGGGGTCCCCGTCGGGCACGTGGAGGCAGGGCTGAGAAGTTTTGACCTGCGCATGCCCGAGGAGCATAACCGACGGTTGACAGACCACTTAGCCGGATACTTGTTTGCGCCTACTGAGAGAGCGAAAACCAATCTTCTGAAAGAGAATGTTTGGGGCAGGATCTACGTGACGGGAAACACGGTCATCGACGCGGTGGCGCAGCATTTGCCGATCGCCCAAGAGAAATCAAAGATAATGTCAAAGGTTCCCTTTGAAAGGTTCGCATTGGCAACGGCGCACCGAGCGGAGAACGTTGACGACGCGTCTGTTCTTAAGTCATTGATGAGTGCTTTCGCGAAGTCGCCGATCCCAGTCGTTTGCCCGATGCATCCGCGGACAAGAAGACGGCTCAAGGAGAACAGGATGCTGGAGCTAATGGAGAAATCGAGCGAGTTTCTGATTCTTCCGCCGTTAGGGTACCTGGATTTCTTGGTTTTGATGAAGAACTGCTGCCTGATAATCACTGATTCAGGAGGCGTTCAAGAGGAAGCAACCGCGCCGAGCATAAGAAAACCCGTGCTTGTGACGCGTCTATCAACGGAGCGTCCGGAGGCGGTTGAGGCGGGATTCGCCAGAGTAGTTGGCACAGACGAAAAGCAAATCCTCGCTGCCGTGGACGAAGCTGTGAGGCAGGAAGCCGTGTTGCCTTTGTTGTCGCCTTTCGGTGATGGAACGGCAGGCCAAAAAATCGTGGATACGATAAGGGAGAATTTCGCTTAGGAGATGTAAGTGGTCTTCTTGTCTTCTTCCTTGCGTGTTTGCTCAGCTTCTAGCGCACGTTTTTCTTCAATCTGCTGCAGGCGAGTCACCATTGTTTCTGCACGGGTGATTTCCTCGTTCAGCCCCGTCAGGTCCAAGTCGAAGTTGAAGGTTGACTTTAACACTTCCAGCACGCTTTTTGCTGAGAGCGGGTCAGGAAGGTAGCCGCGTGTTTCGCCGAGCAGGCAGAGGGCTTCTATCTTCTTGAATTTTGCCAAGCCGAGTATCAGTCCAGCTGTTCCGACGATGGGGCTTCCTGAACTGCTGAGCAACGCGCCTGCCTGCAACGCCTTGTCCAAGATTTCCTTTGATGTTGCCGCGATGAAGACTTTCGGTTTTTCCTTGGGCTCCATTCGGTAGCCGCCGATTGTCGCGATGGTTTTCACGTTGTGTTTTTCTGAGAAGGCGAGGATTTGATCAGCGATTTCATACTGCCCCTCGATCGTCTGCGATTGGCTGTCGCCGGTGAACAGGATCAGGTCGTTTCCGTTCGGGTTCTTGTAGTAGTAGAATACTCCTCGCAGGAGGCGCACGTTCCCCTTCTTGTTGACCAGGACGAAGTATGGAAAGTGGGGTGAGTAGAGGTAAGCCACCTTTTTTGGTTTCAACTGCTTGATCATGTAGCGCAGGGCGATTTTGCCCACAAGCCCCAAGCCTGGGAGCCCCTCGATGAGAATCGGGTTGTTCGGCTGGATTTCAACGAATTCTTTAAGGTACGTTTCTTTCATGCCGTGCTGCTCCTCTTCATAGCCATACGGTACTTGAGGTATTTATCATCTGGGGAAAATTTTGCTGGGTGAGGAATCCTGACTTGCCCGCCGCAGTAGGGGCAACTGTCCTTTTTCAGGGTGTACTTGTTGCAGTTTACGCATTTACGCAGTTGCCACAACTTATTTTTCCCTTCTGAAAGTGCCTTGCCCGCCCGCTTTTGTGACGTTTGCCACCACGTTCTGCGCCACTTTCTGGAGGACATCTTCAGCCCGCTTGTAGTTTTCAGCCGACGCTTCAATGCTGTACTTCGGCGCTGCGATAACGTAGAATTTCACGGTTGCATCCTTCAGCTTCTCGGATTTCGCCTTGTTGAAGGCTTCCTTGATTATTTTTACGCCGTTGGGTTTCATGCATCTGATTTCAAGGACGCCGCGCACCTTCACCATCTTAACGTGGATGCGTTCCTGAGCCATCTCAACGAAGGCTTTGGCGATGTTTTCTGCAACGCCGATTTCCGTTAAGGCTTCAGGACCTTCAATCGCGGCTTTTTCGAAGCCCTCGTACAAGCCGTACATGTCCTCGACGATTCTACCGGCTTTCTCGTAGACCTCTTCGTTGGTTAAGCCGACTTTTTCCGCGACGCCGCGGAGTAGGGCGTCGGCTTTTCTTTCCTTTTTCCATGAAAGAACCTTCTCGATTCTTTCTCTTTTGGTGACCCGCCTGAGGGACAGGTCGATGTGCCCTTTTTCCAAGTCTACCCGTAAAACTTTAAGGACCATTTTTTGTCCTTCACGCACAAAGTCGCGGATGTTTCTTATCCATGAAGACGAGATTTCTGAGACGTGAAGCAACCCGCGTTTGTTGTACTCGTCAAGCTTAGCGTAAGCGCCATAATCCGTGACGGTTTCTATTGTGGCGATAACCAAGTCGCCGACTTCAGGCCATTCGGGCTTACGCTCAGCCATTCATTTCGTCATCCCTTATTCGAGAACAGCCTGTACTTCCCCGTTGATCTTTGCTCTTCCGCCAGAAGGTTCAGCGAGCACTTCTCCGCAGACGTTGCAGGTTATCTTGTTAACGACGTTACTGAAGAGTAATTGTTCGTTGCCGCATTTTGAGCATTTAACTCTGAGGAAGACGCTTCGCGGTTTCGGGATAAGCTTGCTCCATTCAGACATGATTTTTTTCACTCCATCACTATTCTATGTTTAGTTTTCTGAGGCGTATACCGTCCTTGTGCCTCATGTAATTGCAGACTTTGCACTTAAGACGCAGGGTCTGTTTTTTCGTTGTTTTCGCGAATTCTCTTTGAAGCGGGTATTTTTGTCCGCCATACCCATGCTTCTCTCTTTCATGGTGGCGTTCGCCCTTAGCCAAGGCTCTGCGCTTCCCAGGCTTGTAAAGCGTTACGCTGTGAACTTGATGAGTCTTGCATTTTGGACAGTAAGTTGTAACTTCTTTAGGAACGTTCACGTTATTCACTACCAGCTTTGCATAGAAGGAACATCCGCATTCTTATACTTTTTCACATTTCTCCAAGAAACTTGAAACCTTAGCCGACTAAACTGGGGCTTGAGCAAAATCACGCTTCACTATCTTAAGCAGGCAATTCAATTTCTGCGCATCAAACTGTTTTTATGCTAACGGGCAAGAAGGCACATTCTTTTTTAAACCGAACCCGATTTTAAGGAAGTATCTATGCAGGCACCGAGGGGAATGAACATTCTTTCAAGAACCAAGCAGTACTCAGACGTTACAGTGAAGCTGCTGCCGTTGTTTGCGTTTGCTGTTCCGCTGGCTTTGCTGTACCTGCTGAACCCCGCTGACCCGTACCTTCAGGTCAGTCCACAAGCATCATTCCAGTTAATGTGGAAGGGCAGAACCTTCCAGCTGTTCTTCATCTGGCTGATAGCGCTCGAGTTCATCCTCAGCTGGGACACCTTCAAGACGAAAGTAAGCAGGCAAAACAAGGCGAAGCTTGCAGCCGCCGCCGTGACCCTGCTGCTTCCTACGCTATACGTCGTTTCTGAGTATTGGCTCGGGCTAAATGCAGCCGTCGCAGCTTGGTCTCTGCAGAGGGGCGTTGCTTTCTACGATTCGATGCCGGTGTCGGTTGAGTACCTTGTTTTCTCGGTTCTTCTCTGCCTGATCGTGCTCTTGTACTTTGGCAAGAAGGGTTTGGCTGGTTTCGCCTTGCCCAGCTTGTTCGCTGCGTTAGTGGGGGTTCTGTACACGATCGATAACGTTTTTCCCTACGGTGCATTCACGCCGTTCCAAATCTTTGTTCCGACAACCGCCACGCTCGCTGCGAAAATCCTAAATTTGATGGGATATGCCACTTCGATGACTATGTCGAATGGGATGCCGACCTTGCAGACGACGGGACCGTTGGGTACGGCTAAATTCTCGATAGCTTGGCCCTGCGCGGGCATCGAAAGTTTCCTGATTTTCACCGCGGTTATTCTGCTGTTCCTGCAACAGATGCATGTCTCATGGAAGGCGAAAACCGTTTATTTCGTAGTCGGCGCGGTCGTGACCTACTTCATCAACGTGCTGAGGGTAGTCACAATCTTTACCATCGGCATGCAGTACGGCATCGACTCGAACCAAGTTCAAACGTTCCACTTCTACTACGGCCCATTGTACGCGATAATATGGATCGTGTCTTACCCACTAATCATTTGGGTAGTCCAAGGATTGTGGCAAAAAAGAAAAACTGGAAAAGCAGCCGACGTTGCTAGCCTCAGGAAACCTCAACCAGCACAGCTAAACCTTGTTTAACCAGAACTTTCGCGTTTTCAACGGGCAGGGAAGCGACGTCTTCAACTTGATATGGACCGTAAGACTTCATGTCTACGCCCATAATTGCGGGTATGCTCTTGGTGAACCTTAGAGTCAATCGTTTTTGGCTCGCCTCAGCCTGCCCTTCGACGGCGACCTGAGCCTGTGTTTGGCTATTTTGCCCTTGCAAGAGGTCTCTTGTGAACTTCTGATACTCACTCGCGAAGGACGCAAAGCTCTCGCACATCTTGGCCTCTTCCGCTGTTAACAGTTCGGACGGCAACGTTTGGTCTTGGCTGATTGTTTCAAGAAGCTTCTTGTATCTAGCCACAAGCAGTCCCTCAAGCATCAGCGCCACGTTGTCGGCTTCATGGTCAAGCAGGCTTGCCTTCACGGATTTCTTGTCTTGGAGCCTGTTCGCTTCTCTTATACGCCGCAGGTAATCTGCCAATCTAACGTAGAAGTCGGGCGGCAATTTCCCAAGCGAAGCTTCGTCAACTTCTCTTCGCCACGCCGAGTATAGTTCGTTGTACATTAGTCTGCCACCTTAGCTCTTCCCTTGCAGATCAGCATGACAGCCGCTGCAGTAGGCAACTCTTTCGTCTCATTCTTGTAGGGACCCAGTGTTTCTCCACCCATCTTGAACTCTGGTGCGTCGGAGACCAACACTCTTACTTCCCCCTTTTTAAAAGCTACCGCTCCGCTGAACGGGTCAAAATCCTGCAGGTTTTTGGCTGGAAACTGCACTTTCTTTAACCCTGTTTTGCCATGCAGGGTGCCGTTCATCCTGATTAAACGGTGAATATCAGTGGTTACAACAGTATCAATCTTCGCAGACTGCTGGTCTTTAATGTACTCAGCCAGTCTCATCCATGTCCCGTCACCGACACCGAAAAAACCAGCCCAATAGCCCTCATCCAAACAACGATCTATCAAGGTATCTTTCTTTGCCACTATGAGGTCTAGTTTTTTCTTATCCTTAAAACCTATTTTTATAAAGTCCTCTCGTGTAGCGTTAGAAAGAAAAGTCTTCATACCCATTTTCAAACGTCCGTTCCACCCAAAATCATGTAATCGAAATTTGATATCTGTGCTTGCTTTTTTTGGTTTTTTTTCAAACAATTTTATTCCAAGCCCAATTATATAATCAACGATTTCTTTCCTCGCCATGGCGTCGAGTGAGCGTATAGCTTCATCCTCGACGTGCACGTGGTATCCCCTGTGCCCAGAAAAGAAGACGTGCAACTCATCGAGGGAAAAACCGAAATCGTTGCTCAGCATGTCGATCAGTTTGGCGGTCTCTTCTCTGGCTGATTGTATGCAGAGTTCGCACGGCCACGTCTTGGTCACAAACTTCGTTCCTTCACATGCGGGGCAAACCTCAGGGGTTATACCTCTGCCGCTGAATCCGCACTTGCCACAGGTGAATTCGTCATGGATCTTGTTGCAGGGGCTTGGAATGTGGTCGGCGTCGATGTCGAAGACCAAGTCGGCTCCCAACCAGCCTTTCTTATCCATGTCGAAATCTGGGTTTTGATAGTAGGCGCAGGAATGGTAAACGTCTGATGGAACGGTTTGGTTTAGAGACGCCCGTAAATTGCTGATTCCCGCGAAGGATTTGTGTCTGACCATGAAACGCTCCTTAAAGGTCAGGTAGCCGAATTCTCGCTGGTCAAGAAAAATCGGTGCAGGAATAACGTTTGAGGGGTCTCGGTAGTACTCGCAGAATTTTTGGTAAACGAAGTCTCTAGAAGCCTCCAAGTTTCCTCAGTTCCCCCTCTGCCTGTTGACAATGATTAGTCTTCCCAAATTTATCAATATACCGATTCAGCGGAGGATCCGAATGTTTCCTCGTTATTAATGAAGACGCCAAGGTCAGCCAAGCCGACCTCAGAGATGGAAATACTGGGCAATCAGAGGAATCGGCTGATAATTCGACCCAGAGACCGCCAGCACCACGATCAGAAACGTGAGCCAGATGGTTGTGGCTTCCAACTCTCTCTTGCGCTGAGGAATCAACGCGTACATAAAAAGGAAGGGGATGTACCAGTTTTGGAAGTAAGGCAGCAGGAAACTTGGCAGGAGCAGGAAAAACGCTGAGAAAGAAAGCAGACTGTTCTTGTTTAACATGTAAACCGCGTATGCGATGGTTACGGTAAGCGTCATCAAAATCGAGAAGGATTGGAGTGACCATGAGACGCCCGTGCATGAAGCAAAAGCGTTGATGCCGTTCATGATTAACTGCGGGCTGGTTGCCATGACGTAGGGTGCGCTTAGACTGGCAGTCATGAGGCTGACCGCCCCGAAGGCGATGCCGCCGATCACGGCTTTGTTGGTTGCCAAACTGTGGAGCTTGTTTTCCCTGAAGAGTTTTATCAGTCCAACGAGGATCAGCGGCAAAAGGAAGATTCCTGCCTGATACTTGAAAAACGTTGAGACGGCAACAAGCAAGAAGAAGTAGTCGTAACGTTCAGTCATGAACATGAATATGGCGAAGAGGGAAAACAGGAAAGCAACTGAATCAAACATGCCGTCAGCCGCATAAACCACCAGTGAGACGTAGATGATGTAGACTCCGATCAGCCTCAGAATCAAAGCCATGTCTTTTTGCATGTAGTGTTTTAGGAAGAAGTAGACGCCGACGGTTGCAAAAACCAGAAAAATAACTATTTCGGTCTTGTATATCAGGGTGGAGTTGAAGCCGTTTTGGAGGAGAACACCGAAGGGTAGGAACAGTAGAATGCTGCCTAACGGGTACAGTTGCGGCATTTCAGGCCAAGTCACGTACTTGTAAGGTGAATTGTCAAGGCTTGAGAGTCTGCCCAAGGGCTGGCTAAAAACCGAAAAGCCGTTCTTGAGAAACAGGCTGGAAACGTAAGAGTCTCTGGCGTTGTCGGTGTACCAGTTTTCAAAGACGGCCAGCTGATTTGTGTTGACCGCCAGAATTGAAAGCCAAGCAACAAGTGAAATTAAGAGCAGGATTATGAGGATTCGGCGATTTCTCTTGCTCAGCGACGGCAAGCTAAGCCCGTTCAGCTGAACCTTACCCGACGCGGAGAGAACCATTTTCAAAGTCACAAGCATCGCTGAAGCTAAACTGGCGAAAAACAGGATTTTTGAGGGTTCATTAAGCCAAGAATACGGAGCTGTAACGTTTGGTTCTTGGACAGATACACTTAGATTGATGACGGCTGGGCTCGGTGACTCGGAGACAAAAACTGCTTCGTAGTAGTTAGGTTGTGCGATAAAGCTGTGGGTGATGTTTTGGTCTGCGGCAATTGAGTAATTCAAGCTGTTGATAGTTAATACGTAGTCGATTATGGGATCCATTATTGAAAAATTCTTTTGAAAATAAGTAGGTGACTGCACCAAAAGCGTGATGTTTTCTCCGCCGTGGAAGGCGCCCAAGCCCTGCGTGTACGTTTCGTTTGGGCTCAGTGTGAAAGTGCTTTTTGAAGTGTAGGAGTGGCTGCCGCCTGGAAACAAGCTGATGATTCCGAGGACGGCGCTTAGCGCCAATGCTACTATAGCCACAAAAAGAAGAATCCTGTTGCTGGGGCGCTTCATCCTGTTCAGTCCTTAGTCCAGCAAGAAAGCTACCAACAAGTACTATTATACGTTAACGCAAAACAGGTGTGTTGCCAAGCTTACGAACGTGAAGTTGACTTTAAAGTGTAGGTTATGAAGCTGCGGATTTCGACCCAGCTTAATTTGGATTTTCCGTTTTTACGGTTAACGAATAAAATAGGGGTTTCTTTCACGTTAAAATGCCTCAAGCAGGCTTGCCTTACAGTTTCTATCTGAATCTCATAGGTGTGGCTGTGCAGGTTTCCAATGGCCGCGCTTAGAAATTTTGTGGAGTAGCAGCGGAAGCCGCTGGTGCAGTCGCGAGGTTTTAGGGCGAGAGAAGTTTTTGCTAGAAAATTGGCAATTCGGCTGACCAGTTTTCTGGTTAAAGGCCAGTTCGTTGTGCCTCCTCCCTTGATGTACCTGCTTCCGATTACTATTCCGCAATCGGTTTGTTGCATGGTTGACAGGAGCTCAGGGATGGCTTTCGGGTTGTGTGAGTAATCGGCGTCCATGGTGATGACGTATTTCGGGGGCAGTTTCAAGTTTAGGAAAAATTTGAAGCCGTCAGTTATCGCTGTTCCTAACCCGCTTTTTTCGGGTCTGACACAAAGCAGAATGTTCCGATACTTGTTTTGTTTCTCTCGAACGATTTCTGCTGTTTTGTCAGGGCTTGAATCGTCGATAACAAGGATGCTGCTGTTCAAGTTTAAGCTCTCGATTTCGTCAATTAATTTAGAAATGTTTTCAGCTTCCCGATAGGTAGGGAGGATTACTCCAATTTCTGCGCCCAGCATGGTGTTTCCAATTAATTGATAACTCATACTGCTCTAATGACCTTACTAGAGAAGCAGGTCATATAAATCTTGGGCAATTATGCCTTTGGCACAAGCTTTTGTTTCCGCTTGTAGTATGCAAGTGGGTGATAAACTCGGCGGCATAAATCGTCCATATTCTTGCACACGCCGTGCGTTTGGAGGAGAGAGCATTGGGGTGGAGTGTAATGTGTTGCAGAGCCTCTTTCACCTGCTATATGCTCGATTTGGTAGCGGGTTAACCTTTCGTTGTAGTCCGAGAATGTCTTGAATATTTCATTCACGTTCTCACTTGACATTCCAATGTTAACCAGAAAAGAAGTCAAAGTAAACCGTTCAATGTGCGAAAGGTGATGATTCGACCGGGCAGTCTCGAACAGGGCGTTTATGCAGGGAGGATAAGCGCTTTGAACAACAACCTTCGGAAGCTCCTCAGTCTCCATCTCCCCGATCACCTCAGAAGCCAGCTTTTTCACTCTTTCAGCAACGAGGGCTAATTCAGGCGGGCACTTTTGCAGTTTAACGTCCAACCTTTTTTCTACCCGCCTGCGGATTTCCTCTTGCAGCAGCCGTACGGCATCTTTCGTGTTCAAGTAAACTCTGCCATGGGAGAGGATGCTGTTGATTAACTTCCATTTTTTGTCGTGCAGGTGCGCTGAGTTACGCAAGTAATCAGTAAAGTCAACGGTGAAATCTAAGGGCGAGTCAAGGCTTCCCGTAGTCATAAGCTCTATTTTCCAATCAAAATCTTTGGCTACTTTGAGGATTTTTCCTTTTTGCTCACCAACCAAGTCGCTGGATGCCTGTTTAGCCTCGGCTAGCGCGTACCTTTTTTTAATGAAAGAGTTTTCGGTCGCTATAACAATCAGTAGCGCAACAGGAAAAGAGAGTATTTCAAGGTCTATCTTTTTCATGTTCCTGATGATTCGGCGGTTTATTAACGCGTCGTTAACCCTTTCTTCAGCACGCTTCAGAATAAGGTCCATGCCCATGCTTGTCAGGTCGTCGATTTGCAGGTCTAAGGGCTTAATGTACTCAGCGGTTTCTTTCAAAAAGGGATATTTTGCCAAATCGTCCTTAGTGAATCCCGCCGATTCCATCTGCAAATCTGTCACGTTATTCAGTTTCGATTCTTGGCGCCAAGAAGAAAGTCAATTTTCCCTCTTTCGTCTGCTGGAAGTCAATTTTCACGGGCATGTCAGTGCTGAACTCAAGAGTCGCAATCTCCGACGTGGCAGAAGCAGCCTTTATGATTTCAGACAGGTAACTTAAGCTGAAAGTTGCCTTAGCGTTTTCCTTGACTTCCAAATCAAGAAGTGAGTCGCTGCCCTTCAGCAGAGTTATGGTTGCACCCATCAGGTCACCAGAAGCGCTCAGCGTTAGCTTCTCGGGTTCTGCTTCGATGCGCACGTGGTCGCTTACCAGCTGCGCATCTTCGATCGCTTCGCTTAAGCCTTGGGTTGTGGTTTTGGCTTTGACGTTGAAGGTTATTTTCGGGGTGGGCACTTCTTCCTCTGAGGCTTCCAAGGTTGGCATCGTGAAGTTTCTGCTGTATTTGCCAGTTATCGTCACAAGCAACCTGCCAGTCTTTTCATCAAGGGACAGTTCTACTGCCTCGTCTTTTCCTACGCGTTTAAGAAGCTTCAGCAGTTCACTGATGTTCATGCATATCTTCGCTGGCTCGGTGGAAACGTACTCTTGAAAAATGGATTTTGGCCATTCAAAATCAATCATGGCAACCCGGGAAGGGTCCATGGCTCGAAGTTTGAGCCCATCAGGGTCGATTTTGAAGGTTGCTTCGTCAACTAGGATTGAGATGGCGGTTGCCATGTCTCTTAGGAGTTTAGCGTCGGAAACTTTAAGCTTGAACATTCTCTTCTCTCCCTCGCCTATTGCATATTACTGTGAAGTTATATAGCTTATGTTTACGCTTTTAGCTAATAAAAATTGTCATAGCCCAACCCGAAAACGAGTGCTTGATAACGTAGAAAGCAAAAAACCGATGGTAAGTGATTTTAGCGTTTAGGCGCCAGTTCCCAACACTGAAAAATTAAGGAAAATGCCTTAGCTGTATTCTCTGAACGTGTAGTTGCACTTTGTGCAGCGTAGGAACTGGGTTGAAGATTCATCAGCGCCCCTGGTCTGGACTTGCCAAACGTAAGCCGTGTTGTTTCCGCATCTTGGGCATTCAATTCGCACGGTCGGCAGCGTACTCAGCTTCTGTTCTTCTTTTCCGATGACGGCAACGAGCTGTTGAGGGGTATGCTGAATGACCTTCGGCGCAACTTCCACTTTTTCGCTAGCCTCAGGCTTCTTGTACCCGCATTTGGGACATGTGAGAATCAAAGCTGCCTCTTTACCGCTCTTAGATTTTTTCGGCTCAAGACGGGAACCGCATTTAGGGCAGAACTCCATAATCCCCAACTCCAATATTCGCTATCCGTTTTTGATTCCCTTAGCAATGTACCTTTTAAACCTTTTCCAAATGTCGCGAAATCAGAGGCTGATTCCAGACGCGATAAGGTGGGCTACACGTAGGGGTTCGGGAATATTGCTTCTTGTAGCCGTTAACGCGACAATTTCTCGGGCGTCGGACTCGGAGATGCCCGCGACCTCCATGTAGAGTTTCTTGCCTTTACACGTGATTTCATGGATTTCTCCAGCCTCAAGAATCAGGTTCCACCGCTCCGCGCTCTTAGGCAGGTGATCCAGTGCCCTTCGAACAGCGTCCAAGTCGGGCTTGTCACGGGTTAAAGCGACGACGGGGAGCTTGGTTGCCGAGTTGAGGGTTTTGATGCCCACTATGTTGAAGCCTGCAAGCGTTATGCCGTTCAACATTATCAGGCGTAGCTGTCTGCGGTGAGGTGAACCGTTAATCATGGAAGCCAACTGGTCAGTGGCGTCGAAACCGTCGATGGCAACATGGGTATGCATTACACCGTCGATTGAGCAGCCGCCTCGGAAAACAACGCCCACGACAACCGCGGCGCCTTGCGTGTGGGGAACGAATTTGCCGTCGTCAACGCCGAGGATGCGGATTTCAGGCTTTATCACTCGAAACTCTTTCAGCTCCAAACCAGTCCCTAAAGCATAGTAGGTGCCCATTAGCTTTTAAACTAAATCTTGAAGTTTCCGACCTAAAAAAATTAGAGGCAGACTATACTTTGAGGACGCGGTCTAACTCTTTGCTGAAGGCGTCGTTTGCCTCTCTGACCTTCTCAACGGCTTTAACCAATGCGTCTTCAGGCTTAGCCTTTCCCTTCGTCCTGATGTAGATGTTGGGGCTTGACGCCAAGGGATGCGGCACGTCGTAGCCTGCGAAGTCAACGTTCTTGTCCTCCAGAAGCCGCTTCGCCAACAGGTTACAGAGACCGTGGCTGCTGCCGACGATTTCTATCTTAAGCTCGTTACCAGACTTCTTCACAACGTTAATTTTCACGCCACATCAGTCCTCGCTAAATCTTTTCCTTCCCGTAGTCGGGAGCTAACTTGCGTTTTTCAATGTTACCGCATTTGGGGCAGCGCAACTCGTACCGCTCGGGTTCCAGCAGGCTTCCGCATCGGGAGCAGAAGGCGTCTATGACGCCGAGGCCTTTGTCGTTCATTGACAGGTGGAAGATACGGTTTTTTTCGCTGATAACCTTAGCCCTGATGATGTCGCCTGGCTTGCAAACGTCATTCATCGAGTCAACGTACCTGTCGGAAACGTCTGAGATGTGAAGGATGCCGCCGAATTCGCCTGAAAGCTTCTTGTTACCAATCCTGAAAATCCGAACCAGCACGTTGTCAGACTGCGCGTTGCCGACCTGCCCGATAACCACGCCAGAAAGCTTCGGCACCACCACGCCGTCGAACGCGGGGTAAACGGAAACGCGCCTGCTCTGCAAATCAACAAGTGAGCGACCTACGATTTTGGAGTAGATAACGCCGTCCCTAACGTAAGTTCCAGAGTCTGGAACAAACTCCTCGATAACACCTAAGCGTTCTCCAGGCACGACTAAATGACCGCTTTTCTGTTCAGGTGACTTTAGACTCATGACATTTTACCTTTTTTACTCTTTAAATAAGCTAAACAGTCTATTTGATAAATGCATATGCTTAGTTTTCAACCTTATCAATAAACCTTTTGATTCATTCAGCAGATCCGCACGCGACCTTTTGACCTGCCAGTTTTTGGCTGTTCGTCATCCACAAAGACGCTTCTATTCTTTCAGGGTGGCGGAAATTATTGTATCATCATCAACATCATCATCAACAACAATCAGTGCAACGTCCACTGTGCTTAGCCGCTTAGCCTTTCGATAACGTACAGGTCAACGACAAAATCATGCTTGAGCTTCGTGTGAAAATCAAAGATCCGCGGAATAGTCATGAGCATCGCGTAAACCGCCTTGATGGCGCCGTTGTGTTTGGCGACAAACCGCTCAAGGAAGGGAGACGGCTGAACCTGCAGAAAACCGCCGCTTGCTTTAAGCTGCCTGAGCAGTTGCCTGTCGGTTTCTGGATGGTTATGAAGTGAGTAAATGGAGTTGCCTGATTCCAAAGCCTTGACTAGAAAAGCCCTGTCAGCCTCACGCGTCTGAACCCCAAAAGGCGGATTCTGCAGCACGGTATCGAACTTGCCGTCTACGGCGTTGATGTCGCCAATAATCCATTGAACGCTTCCTGCTAAACCGACTTTCCGAGAGTTTTCGACGGCTGCTTCAACGGCTCGCTTATCAATGTCGATTCCGACGACTTCTCTAGCGCCAAGGTAAGAGGCGCCTAGAGCTAGCCTGCCTGTTCCGCATCCTAAATCCAGCACGGATTTGCCGACGATGTCGTTGTTTGTGTATGCTGCGATGTACAGCATGGTTGAGGCGACCGACTCTGAGATGGTGTACTGTTCAAGACGGGCTTGTGGAGCAGGCTGAGGAGTAACCCTTGAGAGAAACCGCTCTAACTCTAGCTTTCGAATAATCCTTTTTTGAGCATGTTCTCCCATGATGATTCGCCAACAGCCACCATAAACTCGTTAACGGTTAAAACGGGCTTTGAAAACTTTCCCGGAGCGTCAAGGCTGATTCGTGGGCAAGCCGTGTTGACGTATGCCTCGATGGATGGAAACTCCAAGAGCACTTCAGGCGTAATTTCCTTAGCAGCCAACAGGTAAGCGGCGGCGCCATGCTTCAGCGCCAAATCCTTGACTTTCAACGCCTCGTCAAGCCTCTTTTGCCCAGGTTTTAGGCCTACGATGACCCCGAAGGTTTTTGCGTCGCGGGCTTCTTCAATGCTGGCCCAGCGCTGCTTGATAATTTTCTGGGCTTCATCATCGACTGAGAATGCCCTGTTATCGTAGGGGTCGGCTACCACGGTTGGTTTAGAAGTGCTCAGCGCCACGCCTAAAGCGTGGAACAAGCCTCCGCCCACAAAAAGGAAGGCGTCCACTTCATCGGCGATTGATTTCACGTTGCTGTAGTTGCAGCCGCTGACTTGACCTGGGTAACTCATTTGCCCGCTGTCGCCGATTGTCACTGTTTTCCCAGCCCTGACCAAGATTTCTCTTGCCTGGTTTAGCGCCTGCAGATGCTGCACCGAAGTGGCTAAACCGACCTTAACGTACCCGCTCAACAGCGGCAGAGCCTGCTCAACAGCCTTGTCGACAGGCACCGTGGCTCTTGCCTCGACATAAACCGTTGGGACACGCTCATGCGTCAGAAGTTTCGCGTGCCCAAAATGCACGATTAAATCCGCGCCCAAGCTTTCCGCCTCGTTAACTGCAACGTCGCAGGCGCCATAGCATGGGTCAGCCGAAACTATTGGGAGCGCACCCGTCTTCTCCACAACCTTGGCTAAGCGAATGCCTTCAGGCTTTAGTCCTTCGGGCAGCTGAAGTAGAACCCGCTTGGCTTTGAGTTTGGTTATCTCCTGCTTTATCCGTTCCTCTTCAAAATCGAACCCTTTCATAGTTTACTCCGACCACTGACAAAAAAGCAAATACTAAGAATGCAAGGAGCTGGAATCGTTCGCGATAAGGCTCGTGGGCTTAGTGTGACCACTCCCAGTCTTGCACTGGCTTTTTGATCGGGGTTCCGCGAGCTAAAGCTGCTTGTTCAGCAAGCCGTTCAAGAATTATCTTTTGTTCTATGCTGGCAACATTCTTTCTTGTAGCGGCTACAGCGTCGTTGTTTACTGATATGCTATCAATTCCTACTCTAACAAGGAACTCTGCGAAGTCTGGAAGGTTCGATGGTCCTTCGCCGCAGATGGAGACAGTGCACCCGTTCTCATGAGCGGCTTTGATTAAGTGTGCGATTATTCTTTTAACTGCTGGGTCTCTTTCATCGAAGTAGCCCATCTGACCTAAGCGTTCAGAATCGCGGTCAATCATCAGTACACCTTGGGTCATGTCGTTTGAACCTATCGAGAAGCCGTCAACCATCTTTGAGAATTCATCTGCCATTATGCCTATGGATGGTGTTTCAGCCATGAACCAAATCTTAAAGTCTCTTGTGCGCTCTAAGCCTTCTTCCTTCATGATGTCGAGGGCTTTTCTGGCTTCCCAAAGCGTGCGTATCATCGGAAGCATAACGTAGACGTTTTTGAGGCCCCATTCGGTTCGGCATTTCTTTATGGCTTGGCATTCTAGGCGGAAGGCTTGGATGTACCATTTGCTTATGTAGCGGCTGCAACCTCGCCAACCCAGCATCGGGTTCTCTTCGACGATTTCATATTTTTCGCCGCCTTTTAAGCCTCGGTACTCATTAGTTTTGAAGTCACTGAAGCGTACCACGACTGGTCTAGGCTGGATTGCTCTAGCAACGGTTGCTACGCCGTCCGCGAGTTTGTCGACGAATTGTTGGCTTTGGCCTGCGTCAACAAACGCCATGGGGTGCTGTCCTATGGCGCTGGCTAAGATGAATTCAATACGCATCAAGCCGATGCCTTCAAACGGCAGGTTCTTATACTGTTCAATCATCTCTGGGGTTCCCAAGTTCATGTAGATTTTTGTGCCTGTCACGGGTGCTGCTTCAGCTGCTTGCATAACCACTCCTGACCCATTATTTGCTGCGGGTTGAACGGCTTGTGCCATTATGCCTTCGTAAACTACGCCGTTTCTTGAATCCACAGTGTATTCTTGACCTGTTTTCATCACTTGAGTAGCTGTTTCAGTACCTACTACACAGGGGATGCTAAGCTCGCGGCTCACAATTGCTGCATGCGATGTGACCCCACCTTTGTCGGTGACTATAGCACTTGCCATCTTCATGAATGGCACAAAGTCAGGGTCAGTCATGCCTGTTACGAGAATATCTCCTTTGCGCATTTCTCGGTTTGCATCGTCAGGATTTAGAACAACTTTTGCTTTTCCTGCGCCATAACCTTTTCTTCCAGCCGAAATGCCTCTCACTACTACTTTTAATTTTTCTTGGATATTTTGTTCTTTAATGGGTGTTTCCATTGTTTTCGAACTCCAAACTGTTTCGGGGCGAGCTTGAACTATGAACACATTCTGTGGAAAAGACAGGTCTTGGTCAATCGCCCATTCAATATCCATGGGTTTTCCATAATGAATTTCAATCCGCTTTGCAAGTTCAGCAAGCGTAAAAATTTCTTCATCGGTCATGCAAGTTACTTTCTGCTTATCCAATGGCACATCTAAGTGCACCGTTTTACCTGTCTTGGGGTCACGAAGGTACTCCACTGTTTTACGGGCAATTCGCCTCTCCTTAATCGTCACTGTACCCTTGTCAACAACAAAGTCGTCTGGGTTAACAATGCCTGAAACTACGGTTTCCCCTAAACCATAGTTACCTTCAATGACAATTTCATCGTGATTTCCAGTTACAGGGTTTATGGTAAACATGACTCCAGCGCAGCCAGAGTTGACCATTTTTTGAACCCCGACGCTTATGAAAACTTTCTCATGTGGAAAGCCTTTCTCGTTTCTGTAAAAGATGGCTCTGGGCGTAAACAGGCTTGACCAGCATTTCACCATTTTGTCGATGAGGTCATCAGGTCCCTTAACGTTTAGGAAAGTTTCCTGTTGACCCGCAAAGGATGCATCAGGCAAGTCTTCGGCTGTAGCGCTTGATCGTACAGCAACAAAAACATCTTTTAGCTCAAGCCGCTGGTTCAGTTCCTTGTACGCTGTTCTTATCGCGTTTTCGATTTCTTTAGGCATCGGAGTTTTCTCGATAAGTTCACGTATTTTTTTGGATGCCACATCATATTGTTTAGGGTCATTCGGGTTTGTGACTGTTTCCTTTATTATTTTATAAATTTGCTCAGCTATGCCCTTTTCCTGAATGTACTTTTCATAAGAATACGCGGTTACCGCAAAACCTGGAGGAACAGGCAATCCCGCAGCAATCATTTCCCCGAGGCTGGCGTTTTTACCGCCGACAAGATGAACATCAGTATTTCTTACATCATCAAACCATAAAACCAGTTCTTTTCCTTTTTCGCTCAAGGCGACTCCGTCTCCGGTTGGGCTTTCTCAGTTACATTTGGAGAAGCTTCAATCTTGGAGATAACTATTTTGCAAGGGATAGGAAGTTTTGCGCTGCCTCTTTTAAGCGATTCTTTGGCTGTTTCAGCAGCCCCAGCTTTTACCTTAACTGTTATGATAGTTTGGCCAACCTCTACCTTTGCCGCAGTGCCGATCGCTGTTCCGAAGGAACGTCTCATTCCCTGTTGAAGACGGTCAGCGTGAGCGCCAAAAATCATTTTGTTTTCTCTCAGAATGATATGAGGATATGGATGAAC
This sequence comes from Candidatus Bathyarchaeota archaeon, assembly GCA_963768345.1. Lineage (GTDB taxonomy): Archaea > Thermoproteota > Bathyarchaeia > Bathyarchaeales > Bathycorpusculaceae > Bathycorpusculum. The sequence goes on from CAVYHL010000006.1 coordinate 557,606, forward strand.
AACCATGAGATAATCATTTATGAGTTTGTCCATTAAGACGCGGTTTGTAGCTACGCGCGCTGCTTCTAAAGCACTGTGGCGTATTTGAGCTCGTTCCGTAGCGATAAGCTGACCTTCGATTTCAAAGGTTCCTTTAGTATCGCCCATTGTGAATTTTACTATTTTAGGCGGTGGAAAACCTCTAGCGTATTCTTTTCTTGTGTACGCTCGATTTTTCACGTGCCTGTAATTTTTCGCGTGCATACAAACGTCCCTTTTTAGCTTACGCGCCCAGCGGTATTTAAACGATTTGTAAGTCCAAGCTTAACAATTCCGTTAATATCTCACGTATAATCATTTACATTCGAAACGTGTTCTGGTCGAAAAGCGCGCGATTTCTTATATACTTAGTTAACTTTTTCATTCATCGATGCTAACAAAACTGTTCATTTCGGGAAAAAACTGGAAACTTTCACTAGCGGAGATAGCCTCTTACTTGAACGCTAGAGAAGCAAAATTTAACGTGCAGTTTTTTTCCAAGGAATTCTTTGCACTCGACACAGAACCAGACCTCAGCGCTTCCACCATAGAAGACCTTAGGCGGAACCATAAAGATCGGTGAAGCAAAAACAGAATTTCCGACACAGATTGCCAAACAGGCATTCCTTGAAAAAAACAGAGAAGCCCAAGCCCAGATAGCTGAAAAATTGGCTTCAAGCGGCTTAGTTGACGGGATAGCTAAGTCGTCTGAGAAGGTGTTTTTTGGAGTTAGCGTTTACTGCTCCGATAACGCGTTGCGCCCATTGTCATGGGTTATCCAGCGGTTTGTCGGAAGCACCCTGAAGGATGAACTGGCTGGCTACGGCAAGAAATCCAAGTTCATGGGTTTCTCCAAAGAAAGAAGGCTTGCCCAACTAAGCCATGTTGAAGTTCTAAAAAAGAAGCTGGTTGAAAACCAAGCAGAAGCGCTGTTTTGCCTGGGCAAGCAGGAAACGTGGGTTGGGGCAACAGTCGCTGTTCATAACCCGTTCGAGTTCCAGAAAAGGGACGTTTACAAGCCTAACCAGAGGAGAATCTTCGCCATGCCTCCGAGGCTAGCCCGAATAATGGTTAACCTGTCCGCTTGCACTCCTGGGAAAGTTTTGCTTGACCCGTTCTGCGGCGTCGGCACAATTCTTCAGGAAGCCCTCCTTGCGAGGGCAAAGGTCGTGGGCGTTGACGCTAACTCGTGGTGCGTCAAGGCAGCAAACGAGAATCTTGAGTGGCTCGCAAGAGAATATAGCCTTGAAGGCGCAGACTTCAGGGTCGTTCAGGGCGATGTGAGCAAGCTGGCGCAGAAGATTGGGCAGGAAATGGTTGACTGTATCGTGACGGAGCCTGATTTAGGTCCAGCCTTGAGGCAAGTGCCCACAGGACCCTATGCGCTTAAGATTATCCAGAAGCTCGAACCATTGTACTTTGGCTTTGCCGAGGAAGCCTACCGAGTGCTCAAGAGGGGCGGGCGATTGGTGCTCGTGACGCCGTATATAGTGAGTCGTTCAGGGCAAGCGGTGACTATGCCTATCGGCGAAAAACTTGAGAACCTTGGATTCAGGAGAGTGCAGCCTTTCACCAAAGAAATGTTTTCTGAAAATGGGGAAGAAGTTGACGCGTTAGTGGATCTTGCTTCTTTGGTTGAGGTTGACGAGCGACATAAGATTGGCAGAGAAATCCACATCTACCAGAAATAAACGAAGGTTTATTGTCAGATAATTTATTAATTCGTTCTGAGGAGATATGTCTCTAAAACTGTGCGAGGCTGAAAACGCTGGAGACTAATTCAAGACCTAACTGGGATAGATACTTCTTAGACTTATGCGAAGCCGTGGCTAGGCGCGCAACATGCGACCGCGGGAGAAACGGTTGCGTAATCGTCAAAGACAAGAGAATCATGACCACCGGCTACGTTGGCGCTCCAAGTGGGTTGCCGCACTGTGACGAGGTTGGACATGACATGCGAAAAGTCTTCGACGGCGACGGCAACGTGACCCAGCACTGCGTCCGCACGCTCCACGCAGAACAAAACGCCATAATCCAAGCGGCAAGGTTCGGAATCCCGCTTGAAGGCGCAACACTGTTCTGCAAGATGACGCCCTGCCGAACCTGCGCCATGATGATAATTAACGCGGGGATTAAGCGGGTCGTTTGCGAGAAGCGCTACCATGACGACGCTGACACTATTGAACTGTTCAGACAAGCATGCGTTGAGTTAAAGATAGTTAACAACGAAGTCGAAAAGTACGACAGACAATAAGGAATTGCCCAGCCGACCAAGAGCATCATTTTCAGGATTAGGGCTTACATTAAGCCGAGGCTTTTTTCCAACTTGGCAGCTTAGAAAGCCACAAATACAAGGACATTAAGACAATCTGATTAAGGCATCAGCAAATGGCAATTGACGAAAACGGGCTAAGTCTCCTCCAGACGATAATTGGTCCATGGTACAAGTCGCTGGAGAACCCGCAGGAAGCCCAAGAAAAAGTCCTTCACTCACTCCTGAAAGAGTACAGCAAGACCGAGTACGGAAGCGCTTTTAAGGCTGCCGAAATCGGCGGCATCCCAGAATATCAAACAAATTTCCCGATTGTAAATTACCGACAGCTATTGCCTCAAATAGCTAGAGTTAGAGAGGGAAAATACCAAGCGTTCCTCTCGGAACCGCCAGAATGCTGGGTCATGACGAGGGGTTCAACGGGGACTTCCAAAGTCCTGCCCGCCACAAGAACCCACCTAAAACAGATATTCTCCTGCGGAGCAAGGGCACTGGTCCATAACGCCGTGAGAACAGAGAACTTCGACGTTTTCACAGGAGACATCCTGAACCTAAATTTTCCCTCAAGCGTCCATACCATGACAAGAGAAGGCAAAGAAGAGACGTACGGGTACAGCTCTGGGACTTACGCACGAGTCAACCCTATGTTTGACCGCATCAGCCTTCTTCCGCGTCAGGAGGAGATTGACCAGCTTGGCTCAGGCATAGGCAGAGTTGACTGGGAAAAAAGGTTCGAGTCAGCTTACCAGAAAGCCCTTCGCCGCAACGTCACGGCGACCATGGGCGTCACACCCGTAATCATGGCCTTCGCCAGATACGTCAAGAAAAAACACGGGAAAAAACCCGGCGAACTATGGAAGTTCAAAGCGCTGTTCTGCACAAGCGTGCCAAAAATCCAGTTCAAATACGCACCCTTGCTTAGAAAGTATTTCGGCTCTGCGCCCGTTGTGGAGATGTACACGGCGACCGAGGGCGTGTTTGGTCAGCAATACGATGACCTGCCTTACATAACGCCCAACTACGACGCCTACCTCTTTGAAGTGCAAACCGCGAGAGGAACAAAAATGCTCCATGACCTCAAGAGAGGCGAATGGGGCCGACTAATCATTTCCTCAACGATGCTTCCCCGCTACGACATCGGCGACATGATAGAAGCCGCTGGAAAAAACTACTTCAGAGTGTTCGGGAGAAGAAAATTCTCTACGCTAATAGAACACCGAGTTTACAGACTGCTCTTCGGCTGGCAACTTAAGTAGGAACCGGATTTCTGCTTCTGCTCCTGGTAGAGTAATAGACGCCTGCAAGCACTATCAATATGCCGATTATGACCAAAACAATCGCTGACGCGACTGGACCGGTGAACCCGTGAAAGATGTTGGTGGTGGCATTCAGGACCCCGACGAGACCTAACAACACTATAATGACACCCGCGATTAAGAAGCCGTAACCCCCTCCGCCTTTCTCGTACTTTTCCTGATGTTTCTCTGTCTTCTCGGTTTTCTCGTGTTTTTCATGCTTCTCATGTCTGTAAGGCGGCATCGTCGGAGGCTGTGAGGTCGGACCAGCTTGCCAAGTTGCTCCCATCTTCAGTGAAGCGCCGCATTTGGGGCAGAAAGTCATTGTTTCGTCCACTTTGTTCCCGCATTTTGGGCAATAAGACATAAAATTTCCTCTATGCTCATTTATAAGAACTGACTATATAAAACATTCACTCCTGCCTAATTGAAAAAACAAAAAGTTATATTCAGAATTAAACGAAATAAGAAACGGGGTAAAAGGAAATGAACGAAAGAAATTCAAGTTACCCGTATCATAGGTGGCGCAGAGAGGGAGCGATATCTGCCGTTTCAGTGGGATTATTCCTAATACTCGTCGGAGTCATCGTCGCAATCAACCAGAACCTTTGGCCAAAAATACAGGACTTCTTCAACGACTTTACAACAGCAAACGTCACAAACACCAATGTCACCCTGCCCATCCCAGCCACGCCAGCAGCACACACCGCAGTGTACGCAGCCACTTTTCAGCTTGCCCTAGGCATCGCAATCCTTGAGGTCCTAATCTTGGCAATGCGACTGGCAATGGGTTCCCGAATACGGAGGACGGCTCAAACGGTCGGAAACTTGGTTTTCTGGTTCGGAGCCGCCTACCTGCTGAACTGGCTTGCAGGCATGAAAAGCACGTTGGCGATCAGCCAGCAGAGGGATGTCTGGTTCCAGTTCTGGGCAGGCATAATCATCATGTTCGGGGTTTCACTGTTAGCTAGAGCCGCCATCGCCATAGCAGCAAGGCAGACACGACCCAAACAAAAACCAATATAGCCTAACTAAAGAAAACTCGACTGCTCAACGATTTCCCGGAACCACTATCCACTTCACGTTGTCAAACCCATACTTAGTTATCAGCGGGTCAAGAAAGTCAGGCGCCAAGTAATCCTCCACTTCCGCGAAGACCACCGTGTCACCTATCCTGTAGACGATGCCTATCTCAGTGAGGTCCTTCAGCACGGCGTACTTGCCGCGGATTTCCCAGTAGTCAGGCGAGTCTCTGCCAGGCTGCAGAATCCAGGAGTACTGGTCCTGAGGATGCTCACCCTGCTCAAAATTGAAGCTGCAAACAACTTCGCCGACCACTTTTGGATCGTCACTTGTCTTAACGTAAAACCAAATTGTCAATTCGCGATCACCACCATAACCAATACACAATTCCCTTATTTGCTTTTCACACGCGAGGGGGAAGGCACGCTGCGTCAAGTTTTGGCTTCTATAAGTGTTAATGTCTCAAAGAATGGAAGTTTACGTTCAGCCTTAACCCTCGCCTTAAGCTGGCACTCACCGAACTTGCAAATCGTCTCCTCAACGCCGGAAAGAGTGGACTGCATCAATAGAACGTGCCCGCTGGTCTCCAAGTGCGGTTTGACTTGGCGAATAAAACGGTCGATGACCTGCCGCCCATTGACGCCGCCTGCCCATGAGCGCCCGATCCAGGTTTCAGCTTCATGCTCAGCCGCTGGAAGGTACGGCGCGTTAAACAGTATCAAATCAAACCTTGCCCACTCATCAAAAGCGGTCAACAGGTCAGCCTCCAAGAAAGCCATTTTGCAATCTACCTTGTTTAGCGCTGAATTTTCTTTTGCGCATCGAATCGCGTAGGGGCTTAAGTCAACGGCGAGAACCGCGGCGGCTTTTTCTGCTGCCATTATGCCGAGGATGCCACAGCCCGTTCCCACATCCAGCACCCTCGCGCCTTTTTTCACGTCGAGGTTTTCAGCGAACAGAAAAGAGTCCTCGGCAGGCTCGTAAACGTTCTCCCACACGTCGAAAACAAGTTTGCCAAAGCAGACTCTCTTAACGGGGAACTGCATTCGCCACCTCTCCAAACTGTTCAGGAGTCAACACTCTGACGCGCGCATCGTGAAACGGCACTGCAGCAGCCAGTTTTTCCGCGTCTTTTTTGTTTAGATGCAGATTAGCCTTAAGGAAGGGAGTAAGGGCTTTGCCTAACTTCTTGTTACGCTGAGTAAAGAGCCACTTCGTCATCCGCAGGAAGAACCCCGCATCCTTCACTTCAAACTTGCACTTGCCCCAGGGCTTAAGCCGAACAACAATCGAGTCAACCCTCGATTCGGGAAAAAACATTCCTCTTTGAACCACATCCAAAAGGTCCACCTGCGCGTGCTGGTAAGTCAGAACAGTCAACCAGCCATAACCCTCACTGCCTACTACCACGTTAAGCCTGCTGGCGAACTCTTTCTGAACTACAAGCACGGCGCAGTCGATTCGGCGTTCAAGAAGCCACACCACAAGATTAGAAGACAGGTAGTAAGGGGGAATCGATATCACCTTGTTGAACTCAGGCAGTTTGACCTTCAACGCGTCGCCCTCGATCACCGTCACGTTGCTGTAGCCCTTGACTTGTTCACGGAGCACTCTTGCAACCTGCGGGTCCTTCTCAACTGCAACTACAGCCCTGCACTTGTCAGCTAAGAAACGGCTTAGAAAACCGAAGCCTGCCCCAGCATCCAACACCACATCCGAAGCGTCGAGTGAAGCATAAACGCACATCTTGCCGTAGAGCGACGGCTCAACCATGAAATTTTGCCCCAGAAGCTTGTTCGGGGTGATTCGATAGGTTCGAAGCAGATCCTTCGTTTCTTCAAGACTCATCGGCTATGCCTTACTGCGCCCGCGTGAACAACCGATACTTGCTGTCGCCCTCAAGCTCCTCCATCACCCGCTTAGTAATCAACTTCACAGGGTTAGGCAGCTCGGTGCGCTTCTGCAAGTCCTCAAAACTTTCAAAGGGCTTGCGAGTGCGCTCATTAATAACTTGCCACATGTACTTCTTTCCGATGCCAGGCACAAGCTCCAGGGCATGCATGCGAGGAGTAATGGCACGCGCCGTGTTGAAGAAGTTCACGAACCACTTCTCCCTGTTCAGCACAACGCGGTTTATCACGCTTGGAAGCTCCGCCTTAGCCGACGCAGTCAACTCTTCGTAACTGATGCGCCCTATAATGTACGTGACCTCTGAACGTGAATCTTTCCCAACATACACTCGGTCACCAGGCTTTAACATTAAACCCTCCTTCACCAGAGCCTCCAGAAGTGTAAAGAACTCTTCACCGACAGACTGAATTAAAGCCCCTGCTCTGTAACCCGCGCGTCCAGTTGGACGGAAACCCGGCTTACCATGCTGCAGGAAATCTAACACGTAAGCGTACTCTTCATACCGCTTTTCCATTAGTAGTCACTGAGCCCTGTAGTCTATTGTTGCTTACTGCTTAAAAATACTTAGCCGCTTCAGGCTACTTCAAAGTCCTATTCTCGTTCAGAAATTCAACGATGGCTTTCAGTTTCGAGGTCTCGATGATCTTCCGACCGCCAGCTAAGAAAACACGCAGCTCATCAACCGTTTCAGGCATGCAGTTCAGGATCTGTATCGCTTCAGCCTCGTCAATTTCATACTCCTTTATGAGAACCTGCAGAAGTTCCTCCGCTTTTTCCGGTTCAACCTTGGAGAACTTTTTCACGTAATCAAGCGTTCGACGCTGGAACTGGTCTAGGTTTTCCTCGCCTATACTTTCCAGAAGCTTCTTCACCTGCGGCAACGTCAAGGGCGTTTCGCTTATTTCCTTCTTGCTCATTGTTCCCCACTGCCCATGTACGGCTCTAGATGTTCAGAGCGGACAATGATTTCTTTAACGCTGTTACCCTGCGGCACAACAACCACGTACCCTCGACCACGCTTATCCTTCACCGTGCCTATCTTGCCGTGGAAACGTTTATGCGGCATGCTCTTCTGCGTGCTCGAATCCATCTTTATTATCACTTGGGATCCAGGCGGGTAATCTTGAAGTATCTTTCTGATCTTCGGTTTCCCTTTTTCTCTGGTTGCCTTTTTCAGCAGGCTTCGAGTACCAGCGTAATATCCTTTTGAACCTCTCATCCAACTTTCACCTTGATTAATCATCCATCATGACTTTTAAAACGTCAAGCTTAAGCGTCTTCGCTCTGTTACCAAGCAAATCCGAAACGTTCGGGGTTGTTCTGCCTTCATCTCCAGACACCAATTCTTTAACATAAAGGCCGCCTTGGCAATAAATTTCCATCAGAGCCCTCTTAAGCGACACCTTCTTAACTTTAAGCTTATATATGTACTTTTCCCGCGTTAAATCTGCCCTCCTATGCACGACGCGGAGAGGCGTCTGCTGCTTGATTAGAGCGTTGCTGAGCCTTTCCTCCAGCATGCGCAAGTCTGCGTCGGAAACCTCATTCTCAAACTCGGCAAGCAAACGATACTTCTTTTGTGACCCCTCGCCCTGCTTGAGATGCCTAACCATGTCCTTGCTGGCAAACCGTAACCTTGAAACCTTAACCTTCCCCACGGCCCCAGCGTTAATTTCAGCTTCAATTTTTTTCAGGTCAACAAAACGTTTCTTTGGCTTAGAAATTTCGATGACGAAGGGGCGTCCAGTTCCCAGCATACGGGCGTCGATGTCTTCCCTACCTGAAGCATGAAAGGCTGATTTTTCTCCCTCAGTCGCCTCCAACAGAGGCTTCGACGACAGCTCCTCAACTGATTCAGGGTAAAGTTTGCCCGTTCCACCGCACTTATCACAGCCTTTTCCACGGCAGGCTGAACAGAACCATTTCGACTGGGGAATATCCCTAACGAGCTTGCGGTATCTGCCAGCGACGAAAAGAGGGTTAACCTGAAGGCGAACCTTCTCGAGGAAAGGGTTAATCACGGCGACCAAATCGGGCTTCAAGTAATCCGTCTCTTTGCCAGTGCGCACTCCGAGGGCTTTGCCGAACAACCGTCCGAATTCATGCCTGATACTCTCGCTGTAGCCAAGGTTAAAGGCAGCCTTGAACTCGTCTTCGCGTTCCTCAACCTTCACTGGCAGTTCAATTCCCACGAGGAACGTGGTGAACTCGTAGCCCTGCATGGCGGCTAAAGACTTTTCAGTCAACCCTTCAACAAGCTCAAACTTGCCCTCACAGAGAAAACACTTAGCCTCAGAGATTTTGGGCATGCGTTTCTTGAGGTGTCTTAGGGTTTCTTGGGCTTCTCTTGAAAACCCGTTGGTGGCTAAAAGCTTGAGCTGCCTAACACCGTCGGGGTTGCCCTCCTTAGCAAGGTCGTTGGCTTGCATGGTCAGGCTGATTTTCAACGCTGAACCTCGAAGGTTGTTTTCCATGCTGTAGCCGAGCAGCGCGAATTGCCTGCCGAGGCAGTGGTCGCAGAGAGGGTGTTTGCTGAGAAGCTCAAGTGCCTTTTCTAGTACATCCATGCTGTTTAGCCTACTGGAAAGTTAGCGGGCATGCCTTTTCCGCCGAGTCCGAAGGGAAGCTTCTTCCTGTGCTTCATCATCTTCAACATTTTGCGCATCATCACGTACTGCTTGAGCAGTTCTTTGACTTCTTTTTCAGTCGTTCCTGAACCCCGCGCCACACGTCTTGCCCTTGAAGAGTTAAGCAGTTTCGGGTTTTCCCTTTCCTGAGGAGTCATCGACTGAATTATCACTCCCCACTTCTCAAGCCTGCCTTCAGCCGTATCAAGCATCTCTTTTGGCACGTCGTAGGACATGCCGGGCAGCATCTTCAGCACCTTGCTGAAAGGCCCCATCTTCTTGACGGCTTGAAACTGCTCATACATGTCGGTTAGCGTGAATTTGCCGCTGAGAATCTCCTTGGCTTTCTTCTCAGGCACCTTTATCTCGGCGTCATGCACCTTCTCCAGAAGCGTTTCCAAATCGCCCATGCCCAGGAGCCGACCGACGAACCGTTGGGGAACAAACGGCTCAATGTCCTCGATTTTTTCGCCGGTGCCGATGAATTTTATCGGGGCACCCGTCGCCGCAACCGCTGACAACGCGCCTCCGCCACGCGAGGAACCGTCAAGTTTCGTGACGATGATCGCGCCTATCGGCGTCGCCTCGTGGAACGCTTTTGCCTGGATAAGCGCTTGCTGACCGATGGTGCCGTCGATGACCATTATAACCTCGTCAGGCTTGATGTGCTTCTCAAGGTCCTTCATCTCCTTGATTAGGTCCTTCTCTTCCTTGTGCCTGCCCGCCGTGTCCACGATTATCAGGTCCTTTCCCGCGAACTGCTTCAGCCCTTCCTTAACGACCTTCACCGGGTCTTTGGCTTTAGGTTCGCCGTAGATGGGAATGTTTATCCTGTTTGCCAGTTGCTGCAGTTGGGCGAACGCGCCGGGGCGGTAAGTGTCAGCGCAGATCAACGCGGGCTTCAGACCCCTCTTCTGGAAGTACCGCGCCAGTTTGGATGCCTGCGTGGTTTTGCCTGACCCTTGGATTCCCACGAGCATGATGATTTTTCTCTGGCCAGGCTCAATCTTGATTGGGACAGGCTTTTCGCCGACGAATCGGGTTAGCTCCTCGTAGACGACTTTTATGACGTGTTCCCGTCTTGAGATGCCTGGGGGAACCTTCTCTTTTAACGCTCGCTCCTCGATGCGTTTTGAGATGTCGAGGACAAGCTGGACGTTGACGTCTGCCTGAAGCAGCGCCCGCTGTATGTCGCGGACAAGTTCCTTCACTGCGGCTTCGTCCACTACGCCCGCTCTAAACAACTTCTTTATCGCGTCTGTAAGGGAAGAGCCTAGCCTGTCTAATGCCATCAGAGTCTCCTGCCACTAAACACCTTGCAATTCTTATAAATATTACAGCCAAAAACCATGAAAGAACCCTGATTTCTGGGCTGTTTAGGTCACAAAACGGTTTCTTGGGCTGTCTTAGCCGTGAAGCCTCAGTTCCCCATTTAAGCTATCTTCACGATTCAGACGGCTCTTCATGCATCATCGGCTTCATGCAGAAAAGGCGCCGTGCTAGAACATAAACGTTGATGGAAAGTCTTTTAACAACACAGGCAGATAAGGCTACGGTGTTAGGGTGTGAACGGTTGACGGCAGAAAAAGTGATACATGCAAGCATCTTCGTCCTGCTTCTCGTAGGCTTAACGGTTCTGAGCGCTTACGCAAGCTACGTGTATCTTCATGGCACAATCATTCTCCTAATCGCCAGCGTCCCACTGAGCTGGGGCATAATCCTGTTGGCGATGTACCTCGGCTTCAAACGTGCAGGCTGGAACTGGTGGAGCTGAAAGGCAAGAACCATTTTTATGGTGGAATTTTTCCACAAATAAAGGGTACCCTCCCCCTCGTTTTTGTGTGTGCAACAACTACCCCCCGGTCTACTAGATGCTTCTATTAGGCTCCAACTATGATTCAACATAGTTCAACATGCCTCCAAGACCGCACTAATCCACATGAAACAAGGCTTTTTCAACATACAAACAGGGTGAAATACTGTGCTAAACAAGGACATTGAATGATGAAGAAAAGAAAGACGTTTAAGCGCTGCTTATTTTGCCCTGACGATTTTCACTCTGCCCATGATCTTCCAGTACTCGATCTCGGCGCCGGCAACAAGCTTCTCCCTCGGAACGTCCTCCTCCTCAGGGAACGGAGCATCAATGTACTCGTAAGTCTCCAAATCCATGATTTGCACTCCGCTCGGGTTCACGGCGAAAACCTGACCTGCCCTCTTGTCGATTATCGGTACCTCCGCGCCGAGGTCAACGGGCTTCACGAACTGCCGCTTCTGCTTGTCAAAAACGCCTATCGCCACGATTCTCGCCTTCGCCGACCCGTGCTTTCCAGGCTTAGACTTGGCGATGTCCATTATGCGGCATGGCTCGCCCTCGATGATCATGTAGCCGCCAACCCGCAACTCTCCGACGTCAACTGGTTTGGTCATACACTCACCAACAGTAACATTTCCAACAAATGCATTCTGAACAACACCCATATATAGATATGCATAAAGTTTTCAGCCTACGGTTAAACTTTTGAAAATTTTAGCCACCTTTCAGCCTTTTAAACATTCTCCAGGACTGCTTTTTTACCCTCATTTACCAATTTCTATCCTTCGGATTTTGAAATCATTGGATAACATAAGTCCCATGAGTAGCGAAATAATGAAGAACTTGAAACTTTTCTAAACAGCTTACTCAAGAACTTGAATCCCTTTTTTACTGCAATGTATTGGATAGTTTTAAATAACGTGCATCGTATAGCAAACTTCATGCGAAATCAGATCAGGCAGTTTTTAAGAAGACACCGAAGGCTCTATAAAGCCTCGCTGATAATGCGCGGCAAGCCCACAAATATACGGTTGATTCTGCCAAGTGACCATGTGTCTTTAACTCAAGAATGGGCTAAAGAGTTGCCTAACAACTTTGACTTGATAATCGGGATTCCCAGGGCTGGTCTAATTATAGCTGACACCTTAGCCTTGTATTATGGCGCGGCGTGGTCCACTCCTTTAGGTTTTGAAAGGGGCGAAATTTATTTTTCACATCAAGCACCTTTGCACGAAGTTAAAAATATTCTTGTGGTTGATGACTCCATTTCAAAAGGCAAAGAACTTTTTGCAGCAGCAAACGAGATTAAATCTTTGCATCCCACGTTTACGGTGAAAACTGGCAGTCTATTCGTCACCAAGGAAGCCGCAGAATTAGTCGACTACTACTTTCGAGTTCCTGACGGAATTGAATTGTGGTATGGCAACTTGGAAAACAGTCTCGGTAGAACAATTTCAGCGGATCTGGATGGCGTCCTATGCAAGAACCCACCCAGTCAAGCCCTTCTTAACTCTGAAGCGTTTTCTCAATGGGTTTCAACTGCCCAACGTAACTACATTCCGCATTTTAGGCTTCAAAGCATCGTAACAAGCCGTCCAAACGCTTTCCGCCGTGAAACAGAGAAGTGGCTTGCAGAAAATAACGTGCAGTACGACAAACTAATTATGCTTGATGAGTCAGCAAAAAGGACACCTGGCTTTTCGATTGCTCACAAAGTCGCTAACTTAAAAAAATTGAAACCGGACTGCTACTGGGAGAGCAGTTTTCAAGAGGCGAAAGAGATTAACAAGCTAACAGGAATACCGACGTACTGTACTGATGAGATGGTTATATTCGGCGTGGCCGTTAAGTAAATCGAATAAGAAAAAAGATTTAAGCAGAAACCTTGCCCGTGTTCTGTTACCTCCCATCAGTTTATCCTCAATTTCTAATAGTCATATTTCCTCTGGTTCTCCATCCAGAGAAAAGTGATTTATGCTTTTCATTAATCAATGAAGAAAGGAAAAGTTGACACGTCACTATTAAAAGGGTTAATATTGATTAAGGTTTACGCTATTTTACTGAGCCGTAGAATTCGTGTTCAAAACTGTGAGGTTAGTCGCAGGCTACGATAAAAGGCAGCTTTGAAGCTTGTCGGTGAAGCTGGCCGTGCAAACAAGGGATTGGCAGTGTACCGAAAATTTGTTTTTGGGAGCAAATCATGACTGCTTCCGTGTTAGCCCTCGGTCTGACGGGTAGGACCAGCCGAGAATTCTGTTGTTTATCATTTCCCAAAGGTCGCTTTCTTCGATGGCTGTGAAGCCGGGGCGCATTCGTTCTTTGGCGATTTCGTAGATAGCTTGGTTAATAGGCGTGGCAACGCCGACGCGACGGGCTAATTCAAGCATGTACCCGTTCAACGACTCAAGCTCAGTGTTTATTTTTCCGCTATACACGTCCTGTGTCATACTGGTAGGCCCGACCCTGTTAACGATGAAGTCGTAGAGGGGATTCTCCAGTGACTCAGGCATGTCAACCGCCGCCTGGATATCACGCCAAGAAGGCATACTGCCGATATAATGCTCCCTAAAACCAGCCGCCTGCAAAACCTCAACCCCCTCCGCCAGCAGCCTAGTCGTCATGTGCACCAGAATCTTCTCAGACTCGATCGAGCGTTTTCGGAACCCAACCAAAGCCATCAGCCCGTTTATCAGGTTGATCGCTAATTTACAATGAACCGCGTCCTGCAGGCGATCAGTGACATCGCACCTCAAACCCGGGGAAAGAACGCGTGTGATACTCTGAAGATCACCGATTCGATCAGCGGACAGAGCCCCGATGATCACATGCCCAGGCTTCACAAACTTCACCACTCCAAGACTCTCTCTCCAAGCGTTATAGCAGACGACGCCGAACACGGCCCGCGAGAAGTACTTGGGCACCAGCCGCTGGTTCTCAACGCCGTTTTGCAGGCTGACAAGGATAGGCTCCTCATCCCCAAGCTGCTGCCGCAGCATCTTCGCTGCCGCTTCAATGTCGTAGTTTTTCACAGTCAAAACAATTATATCGGGATGATCTACGTCATCAAGGGAAGCGATCACCTTCACCGGGTAAGTCTTTGTCCCTTGACCCACATGATATAACTGCACTCCGCTATCTCTAAGTTCGAACAGACTGTTGCCCCGTGCTAAAAGGTGAAGGCTCTCAACGTAAGGGAAAAGCCAGCCTGTTAGAGTTAGACCTATTGCGCCAGCTCCCACGACCACGACGCTGAGTTTTTCTCCCAAAGAACCGCGCCCACCAAAGCCCTGATGTTCTTGCTGATATTCATCTAAGAGCTAGCCAACCAAATATAACTTGGTAAGAAACAAAAGAGAGTGACAGGCTCAAAGTAGCGGACTCTACGGACACCCAATAAATTGAATTCAGTTTTCCTAACAGCCCCAAGCAGCAAGAAAACGGCAAAAAAAACTAGAATTCAACTTAAAAGCTTAATACAGAGTGAGGTCACGCTATTTTACTGAGCGGTGAAATCTGTGTTCAAAACCGTGGGACTAGTCGCCCGCTACGACAAGAAAGCGGCTTTAAAGCTTGCTGAGGAGCTGGCGGAACATCTTGCAAAGAAAGGATTGAAGGTTTACTTAGAAGACACTCTAGCCGGAAAAGTCGCCGCGCAATGCGAAATGATTCCTCTTTCAAAGATGAAAACCGACTTCATAATAACCATCGGCGGAGACGGAACAATACTGCGCACCTGCATAGCCGTGCCAAAGCCCGAACCGCCCATCCTGACAGTCAACATGGGTGAAAGAGGATTCCTAACCGAGGTAGAACCGAAAGACGCCTTGAAAGCAGTGGACAAAATCTTGAACGGCGAGTACAAAATTGAAAAATGCGCTAAGCTGTCCGTTTCAGCAGGCGACGAGACGTTTCCAGACGCCTTAAACGACGTCGTTATTTCTGCGGGTGAACCCTCAAGCATCCTTTACGCCCAGATATACAAGGACGGAAAACCAATTCTCAAGTGCCAAGCCGACGGCTTAATCGTCGCCACCCCAACAGGCTCCACAGGCTACTCCCTCTCGGCGGAAGGACCCGTTTTAGACCCAGCCGTGGACGCGTTTATCGTCACGCCCATCTGCCCCTTGACCGTCTTTCCTTCACTTGTCTTCCCAGCGCACTCAACCATCACCTTCAACGTGTCCAGTCCAAAAGAAATACTCGTCCTAGTTGACGGAAAACACCGAAAACTCGTAAGCAACACCTCGCCAACCTTAAACGTCACCCTATCTGGGAACGTAACCTCTTTCATCAGGTTTGAAGGCGAGTTTTACGACCGCTTGAGAAGTCGGCTGCTCTTTAAGGGGAAAGAATGAAGAACCAAGCAAGCGACCAGTGCCGAAGAGTCATCGTTTTAGACACGTCTGCTTTTTTAGCGGGTTTTGACCCGTTCTCCTTGAGTGAAGAGCAGGTAACCGTTCCCAAGGTTGAGGAAGAAATAAGAAGAAACTCGATCATATGCACCCGATTCAAAGCAGCCATCGAAAACGGGAAACTCAAGGTCAAAGCGCCCCGCCCAGAATCCATAGAGAACGCTAAAACTTTAGCAAGCAAACTCGGCGACTCGTACCTGCTTTCGACGGCGGACACGCAACTTTTAGCGTTGGCTCTTGAACTGAAAGCAGAAGGCTACACGCCTCAAATCGTCACTGATGACTACTCAATCCAGAATGTCGCAACGCAGATGGGGATTAAGTTCTTAGCGCTTGCCACGTTCGGCATCAAACGCCTCCTAGAGTGGGTAAGGTACTGCCCAGCTTGCCACCGCGAGTACTCCGCCGACTGCGCATCAAAGGAGTGCCTGGTCTGCGGCACACAACTAAAGAGAAAGCCTCGACGAACAGTCAAGAACCTCAAGGAGTAGTAAGCAACCCATGCAATTCACGCAGGGAAACAGGGTCAAAGCCACAGATAAGTCAGAATTAAAAATAGAAGGAGCCCTTCCAAACCGAAAATGGGAATCAGCACCTGCTTAACCCTCTTAATTCCTTGGTCAACCAGAGTGGTCAT
This sequence comes from Candidatus Bathyarchaeota archaeon, assembly GCA_963768345.1. Classification (GTDB taxonomy): domain Archaea; phylum Thermoproteota; class Bathyarchaeia; order Bathyarchaeales; family Bathycorpusculaceae; genus Bathycorpusculum. Next base: position 573,617 of record CAVYHL010000006.1, read on the forward strand.
CGACTTTAATCTTGCCTCGCCGATGGCTCTTACCTTCGGCACTACCAACTGCAGACAGCCAACGTTCGAGGTTTCCAGGCTCTCTTCCGCCTTCTTCGCCACGTCACAGATGTAGCGAATGAGCATTTCCTGATCCATGACTTCTCCAACAGGGTGGTAGCCGTGGTGTCCCGCGCGTCGTCCCGTAGTGATCGCGCTTACAGCATGCGTGTCCGTGGTGAAGACTTCGCTCATGGCAAAACCAGACTGAAGCCAAAGCCGCGAGAACCTTCTCCCTCAAACCAGAAATCATGTTGTTACCGTCAATCACGACGTAGGCGGTTTTCTGCTGCTGCACCTCGACAACTATCGCGGTGATTCCGCCGCTTCCCATCCCCGCCTTCAACGAAAACTCTTGTGGGTAAACGCTGGCGGCGCCGATTCTGAACGGGCTGGTCGGCTGAGCAACGGCTTTCTGGAGGCATTTTGAAGCGGCAACTCGCAGTGCATCCAAGTGTTCTTCAACGTCAACTATGTTGCTTAGGCTGTTGTGGGCGTTCACCACCAAGGCGTGTTTCAACCCGAGTTTAGCTGCTTCTTCACTCATGACGCGCCCCAGCTCCTGAGGCAAATCTTCAGTTGTTTCAGGGGCAAGGGTGAAAGAAATGAAGGCTGTGTCTCCGAAGATTTGGCAGCAAGCCGAAGCGACGCCTTCAGAAACCCTGACGAAAGGCGACGCCAAACCAGAGGACACCTTGAAATCAGAGGAGGCTATTACTTGGGACACTATTTTATGGTTTGCTGCTTGCGACGCCAAATCACGTTCATGCCCCAATATCCCCAGAGGCGTGCAGGCTTCACAGTGGCACTCTTTTTGGAATTCATTCTTCATCATGGATGGCAGGAGGCTGCTGCCGACGTTGCTGAAGGGTCCAGGGTGCACGTGCGACAGGATGATGGCGGCTTTAGGCTTTGAAGATTCAAACTTCAGCATGCTGACCTCGACGTCCGTGTCCTCCCCCATGGCTTCAAAGAACTTCTCAATGGGCGCGTTTGTCCCAGTTACCCAGCTTATCATGAAGGCTTTGAACAGCGGTATGGAAGATATTGAATGCGACCTGCCCAAGCGCTCTATCGGGTAAAAGAACAGTAGCCCCACTAGTAAGGCGATCACGGGCGACAAAGCTATGAAGGGCAAAACTTGCAGCGGGATGGCGCTTGAGATTCCTGACCAAAAGACGATGAAGGGGACTAAGCAAAGGATGGGTTGAAGAAGAACGGCTAAGCCTCTTCGCCAAGCAGCAGCCTCCGACGTTGCCATGAAAACTATAATTCTTAAGGTAATGCTTGTTGCGAAGCCTATCAGAGAGAGTTTTACCCACCACAACCATCCAAATGGATGAACCAAAAATACGCTGATTATCATGAAGACTATCCAAAGAAACAAGCCGACCAAGGAAAGGGACAGAGTTCGCCGCAGCGAGAAAATCGGGTCATTCTTGAGAACCAATGTGGTTGTCGCCAAATCTGATGCTGCCGTGAGGATAAAAATTGAAAGGGCAACAAGCAACGCTGGGGCTAAGCCCTGCGCTGGAACCGCGGCATACGTCACCAACCCGATTATGAAGCACACGGACGCGACGGCTAACAAGACTTTTTTGAATGATGGAAGAGTAAACATGGAGCGGTAATGCTTCTTCGCATCGTCTATTGAGCGGTTAAGCGAGTCGGCGTCGTCCATGTTTTCAACTCAAGTGAGTTTCTTATGGAAGCAGAGCGGCTTATTAAAATTTAGCGAAATCAAAACCCTGCCTACAGGACACAAATACAATTTTTTCTACAATACACGGCTGATTCACAGGGTGTTTTAGCATGTAGAAGTTAAAGTTCAGAAGATTAGACAGACAGTAAAGTGAAAATGAACATTGCCATGTGGGGGTAACTGTTTTATCTTTAAGTTGACAATCATATTAGTTTGCAAAGGCTATGTCGGAACGAGACTTGCCCCCTTCGATATTTCACATGCTGGAGAGAAACGTGGGCAAGAAGATCAGAGTAATCATAGACCCAGCTTACGGTTTTGAGGGCACTCTAGCCGCCGTGACGTACGAGCCGTCAGGAATCTGGCTTTCCGAAGCAGAAGCCATCGTTTTAAGGTCAACCATCGCGCAGCCGATTCCGCAGGTTGCAAGCCGTGAAGAAAGAAGCGAGCTGTTTCTCCATTTGAATTCGGTTCAAAGGATAGAAGTGCTGCACTCTGCGCAGCCGAGACGGTGAAGCGAGCGTTTAAGGGAAGAAGATTTTCGCCATGACCGAGAGAACTATCAGCGCAACTGAAAACGCGACGAGCAGTTCAGGCCTGATTTTTACTCCTTCGGTTTCTTCCTCGAAGAACCTCAGCAAACCTGCGCTTGCTGCAGGCATCGGACCTGTGTCTTTCTTTTTGCGTCTACCTTGACTCACTAAGTATCCCTGCTTTCTCAATGTGACTTCATCCATTAATTAATGTTGCGCAGACCGAGGCTTGGAAACCTCTGTCTTCTGATGGCTGGGAACCTTTAAAATCCGCTTTGTGCAGAAACTAAACCTCGGGATGCTTATGCAGATAAGTGAGTTCCAGCAGATGATGCGGCAACTGTACTTTAAAAGAGACTGTGAACGTGGAGTGGAAGGAACATTCAACTGGCTTGTCAACGAAGTCGAAGAGTTAGGTGAAGAGTTGCGGAAGAGAAAGGACAGGGAAGCCACCGAGAAAGAGTTCGCAGACGTCATCGCGTGGCTCGCTTCACTTGCCAATGTGATGGGAATCGACCTTGAGCGCGCGGCGGTCAACAAGTACAACTTCAAATGCCCAAAATGTCAGCATTCACCGTGCCAGTGCACTTTTTAACTTTGCAGGCGCTTCTGCCCCAGCCCCGTTGAAGCCCAGTAGTAGGGTCTTCTTCCGTTTCGCTGCACGATGCCCTCGTTTCTTAGAAGGCGCAAGTGATGCAGCACAACACTGTAGGACAGAGCCGTCGTATTCGCTATCGTGGCGGCGCTGTAGGGTTTGCCCTCTAGAGTGTCCAGAATTTTGGTTCTCGTCCTGAGTCCGCTCTTTACGTTTCTCACGTTTTCCAAGTAAGCGTTAGGATGCAAAGAGTCCCTTATGCCCGTTCACCGATATTCACTAAAGCGGTTTACATTGAAAAGCTTTAGCTAGCCAAAATCGAAAAGCTTGGCTTGTTTGGGCTTGTTATTGTCGAACATTGAAGCAATCTCTTCCTTTATCAGGTCAAGACGCTGAGTGTAATAGTTCGGCAAATCGTACTTGTCTATGAGTTGCTGCGCCGCCACCAGGTACTTTTCGATGCCGCCGCGGTAGACGGTCAGGGTCAGTTTTCCGCCGCAGAAGGGGCATTTTCCCTTGAGGGGCAAGCGGCGAAACTTTTTGTTGCATGATTTACACCTGAAGCCCTGCGTGGAGAAGGCGCGCAGGTTGCCCGCTATGTCCCTGAGGAAATGGGTAGTCAAGACTTTCAACGCGACGCGTTTGACGTCGACAGCGTCGATTTTTTCGCCCAAGCCCAACTGCATGTCCAGCTTGTCAATCATGGTTTTGAACTCTTTGTAGGAGCTGTTTGCGTTGCCGAGGTTTATGTTCGTCACGGGAGTGGTGTACTGGAACCCTTCAAACTGGGCTTCAGTGCCGAGCCTGTGGCTGATGACATCCATGATTGAACTCACTGTCTTGGCTTCGCCTTTTTCCCAGGTTTTCAGGTAGAACTCAGCTGGGTAGGTCTGGTCAACGTCGAAGTCGTGGGCTTGCCTCTGCACTTCCTTAGTGTTAACGAAGGGAATCAGAAGTATGGGGGCATCCATTATTCCGCCTATCTGGGCGGGCAGGTACACTCGGGAGAAGTTCAGAAGTGTGTCAAGCGCCAGCATGATGGCGTCTTCGTCTCCGTCGCAATCGCGGCGTTTGGCGGAGTGCCATATGGGGTGCGCGTAGATCACGTTGCGGTCTGTGTAGCCGACGATGCGCCCCAGGATGCAGGCGCAGGTGTGCGGGGCTAAGCCGAAGATTAGGTGTCCAACAAGGTCCTCGGGCTTCTTGACGTTGTAATATGGCGGCAGCTTGTAGACTCTGATGAGCAGGTCATCGATGAAAGCCGCGATTTGTATGAAGTAGTCGGCTGCCTTCCATGGAATCACGACGTCTTGGATCCGCAGCTCGCAGACTTGATTGGGGTCTGTTAGGGGTAAGCCGTACGTGTCGTAGACGTAGCCTAGCCGTCGTATCTTTTCAAGGGGCACTCCGACTTCTGCGGGGGTGAAGTGTGTTAACGGCGCGTTGGTGGCGTCGAAACGGATTGTTCCATCCTTGTAAACCGACAAGTCGTACCTTGCCCGCAAAATGCCCTTTTCGATGATTTCAGGAGTCTTATCCTGATTGATCAAGCCTTTAACGCCCCGCAGCAGCTTTGGATTTGAGTAGCCGAGCGTTTTGCAGGCGTCGTCAACCAAGTCTTTGAAGTTGACTGACTGGCGCTGGTACGGAACCGCGTCTGTCCTGCAGGTTGGGCAGAAATCTTCCTTCAGCGCCCTGCCGCACCTTGGGCAACTCTTCTCCGTGACGGTTTCGCACCCGCAGTTGGGGCATTTGACTCGCAGCGTGTAAGTCTTGCAGTTGGGGCACTTGCGCTTAACCATCTCGACAAACACGTGGTCTTGTTTTGCAGCCTCCAAGAGGTCCCGATGAGTGCCGCCAGCCAAGCTGACTGGGAAAAGAACGTGGACAAGGGGCTTCATCTCTCGCCGTTTAGCCTTCTCAGGGCGACCCATGCGTCCGCCAACGTAGGTGGGAGCCTTATCTTTCACTTGCACCCCAGAAAGCTTGCTGACGGTTTCGATCACGGTTGCAGTTTGAGCGGCATCAACCTCTTTGGCGGCGCCGTAACCAAGGCAAAACGCGAAAGCAACCGCGTCTTCGTCCTCAATCAAGATTTTGCCGTCCACCATTTTGTGTGGAGCAAAAATTTTTCTCAGTGACGCCACGACGTCCTGATTGGCTTCGCCCACGATTCTGCAGGCAACGCCGTCATCCATGGTTATTTCAGAGGAAGCCAGCCAGTTTCTCAGCAGGTCAACCTCCTGGGCTGTGGACAGACTCGACCAGAAGAATGTGGAAGCTGGGTGCAGTGGAACCCCGACGTGTAAGCTGAGAAGTACCGCCTCCTTAGCGGTTGGTTTGTTCCTGAACGGGTCGTCAAGGAACCCTTTGAGCCGCTCGATGGGAACCTGCGCTGCCTCCGCTGCTTTCTCGCGGTCAGAGTTGAACTTGCCGTTGATTAGGGTCTGGAGGTCTTTAGCCCACCATTCCTCCACGTACCCTGAGGGCGGAAGATTCTTGTTCGAGTAGAGGAAGTCCCCGAAGCTGATGAGGATGTCGCCTAGAAACAGGATTTTCTGGATTTTCCCCTTGACCTCGGCTAAGTTCTGAAGCGTCACCCTGACCACCGAGTTGTCTTTAAGCAGGACAACGGGCGGCTCAATCGTGTCCACTGGAAGGGTAACGCAGCCTTTTCCAGGAAGCTCCAGCCGCATCTGGGTGCCTGCGGCGAGAAAGTTCTCGAGCACAAGCATCGTTGTGGGATGAATTCCTACGGCTGATAAGCCAGTGTTCCGTGACCTTCCGTACCGCAGTCTGAAGCCGCCGCGTCTTGAGGGGAAAGCGAAGATTGGGCGTCCAGCGATGACGTCGTCCATGAAGCCGCCGGACTTTTTCTCTGACTTGTTCTTGAATTCTTTGAGCCAATCCCAGCCTTGGAAGCCTATCTTGTCGATGATGACGAAAACCTTCTGGGCGCGCCCCACGATGCCGTCGTTGACAACCCTGAGGGCGCCGCCCCTGACGCGGTTTGTTTCAACTCTCGGCAGGTTTCGGTAAGAGGAAACTTCAACCGGGTCGGATTCTGTGCCTGTGCATTCGACTGGAATCAGGTTAAGCGCTTTCTTAAGCTCGTCATCGGGGATGTGATATTGGAAGCGCCCGACCTGGCGTTCATATAGCCTGAGCTCTTCGGTGAAACGGGCAACCTCTTCCTCCGTGGGCTTGTACCTGTCCAACGCTAACTGTTGCCGCACGAAGTCACCCACGACCAAGGTTAAGGCTTGGTCTGTTCCGCCTGCCGACCGTATTGGCCCTGCGAAGTAGATGGCTAAGTAGCGTGTCCTGTCAGCGTTGGTTTTTATCTTGACCTGAGCGATGCCTTGGATCGGCGCCGCGGTCAAGCCTTCAGTGAAAATTGCAAGGGCGGTCCTGATCGCCTGTTCGGCCAGTTTCTCGGGGTCCATGCTGCCGAATTTTCCTAGAACGATTTCTTCGGCGACTTTGAAGGCTATTTCTTCTCGTTGCATCCTAGTGCTTAGTTCCCTGATGCTTAACGCGACTTTTTCAGGTCCAACGAGCCCTTCTACCAAATCAGCTATGTCTTGCGCAATTTTGCACTCTGTCTTCAAAGCAGGGTCTAAGCCTTCGGCTCTTGCGCTGTCGCTTATCGCGCACAGGCGTTTCAGCTCATTTGCCATCGTGTCAACGTAGTCTTGATAGCCCTTGCTGATGTTCAAAGTGCAGCTTCCCTTGGCAAGATATGCCTTGATGGGTTATTTTGCCTTTCTAGAAATGAAGCGCGAAGAGCCAAGTGAAAAGCTGTTGATGTTAGGCTTTGACGCTTTTGATCGCCGTGATGATTTCGGCGACCTTCTGCTTGGAATTATCTGTTTCAGTAACGTTGCCTGTTACTATGATGTCGGCTCCTGCAGAGGCAGCTGCTATTGCTTGCGCCCTGGTCCTTATTCCGCCGCCGACTATGAGGGGAATCTCAATCAGATGCTTGACGGCATGGATCATTTCTGGAGGCACTGGATTTTTCGCTCCTGAACCGCCCTCGAGATAGATGAACCGCATGCCGAGGTACTGGCCAGCCAGCGCGTGTGCAGCGGCAAGCTCGGGTTTGCTGTAGGGCACTGAGATTGCTTTTCCCACGATGCCGGCTGTACCGCCTTCGCCCACGATTATGTACCCCATGGAAAGGGGCTCTAAACGGAATTTTTTAACAAGCGGTGCGCCGAGGATTTGAGCGCCTATGAGGAAGTATGGGTCAACCGAGTTTAAGAGTGACATGAACCAGATGGCGTCTGCGTAGCCGCTTATGCCCGTAACATTGTTGGGGAAAAGTATCGTTGGAATGTTCACGGTGGATTTGATGGCTTTGACGATGTCGTCGAGGTGTGTCTGAGAAAGAAAAGTTGAGCCTCCAATCATGATGGCGGCTGTTCCGCTGTTCTTGGAGTTTTCAGCGATGCGTGAGGCGTCTTGAGCTGAGACTTTCTCTGGGTCGATGAGCGTTATGTGGATGGATCCTTCGTTTTTTATTTTTTCGAGTAAGTACCTTTCGATGGGCCCTTGCATACCAATAATCCTTCGATTACTCTTTCTTCACGCTTGTAAGAGTTGTTCTTCTGCCCGTACCGTACACCCGGTCGGTTAGCATGCAGTAAACGTCAACTTCGCCCTGGGCGGGTTTAATCGGGAATTCTTCCTTAAGACCGCAACTGCTGCACCGCGCAACGGCGTGGCCGCCCTCCTCCCTGGAGATTTCAACCTTGACCGTTTCTTTCCCGCATTTTGGGCATGAGAAGAATTTGGGTAAACGTTTCTTTGGGATGTGAACTACTTTCTTCCTTCTTCTCCCCAAACCATAACAGCCTTCAAATCGTTGGTGTTGTTGAGTAATATTTATGCTTGTCCTTAAATACTTGCCTACAAACCAAGATTATGGGCTGTGTGGAGCCAAGTGAAACTGACGCCTTCCGTCTTGGACATAGATTTTTCAGAAGCGCAAAAAAGAATCTGCCGTTTCATCAGAGAGTACGTTGAAAACGCTGGAGCCAAGGGTATAGTCCTCGGGTTGTCTGGAGGAATCGACAGCGGCACGGCAGCGGCGCTCTCAAGCCTTGCAGTGGGTGGAGAAAACGTCTTGGGGCTCATGCTTCCCGAGGAGGAAAACTTCAGCCAAAAAGACATTGATGACGCGAAGGTGGTTGCTGAAAAATTCAAGCTTGAAACCGCCGTCTGCGACATGTCAGCGGTCATGGAATCCTTCTACAAGGAGATTCCAGTATTTGACCCAAAAGACAGGCTCAACAAGGGCAACGTCAAAGCAAGAACCAGGATGATTTACATTTACTATTACGCGAACAAGTTTAACAAGATTGTCTGCGGCAGCTCAGACAAGTCAGAAACCATGATGGGCTACACTACAAAATGGGGAGACGCAGCAGCGGACATAGCGCCAATCATGGACCTGTACAAGACGCAGGTTCGCAAGCTTGCAATCCACTTGGGAATCCCAGAACAACTCGCTTTGAAGCCGTCCACCCCTGCGCTTTGGCCCTCGCAGATGGCAGAGACCGAACTCGGCATCAAATATGAAACCTTGGACCTTATTCTTTATGGGCTGGAAAAATTCCTGACCCCTGAGGAAATCGCCAATCAGTTGAGCATCAACAGGCTGGTCGTCGCCAAAGTTAAAGTCAGATGGCTAGCGAACGAGCACAAAAGAAAAATGCCGATAGCTCCTAAAATCGGCTACAGAACGGTAGGAAACGATTTTAGGCTTCCAAGACACACCTATTGAAAGTGGGAAAAGCATGAAGAACAAAATCAAACTTGCCCTCGCCCAGATGAGCAGCAAACGGGAAGACAAAGAGGCAAACCTGCGGAAAATGGAGAAACTGACCCGCAAGGCTAAGGAGCAAGGAGCTGACCTCGCCATTTTTCCCGAGCTTTGCCTGAGCGGGTACGTGGTTAGGGATCAATTCTACGAGTCGGCTGAAACAATACCGGGACCCACCGTTGAGAAGGTGGAGGCGCTAGCGAAGGAGACGGGGATGCACATTATCTTCGGGATGCCTGAGCTAAGCGAGAAAACCAAAGCGACAATTTTTAACACCGCCGTCTTTGTCGGCCCAAAAGGCTTCATCGGGAAATACCGTAAAATGTACCTGCCGACACACAGCATCTTCGAGGAGAAAAGGTATTTCCGTCTAGGGTACCAGCCGGCAGCGTTCCAAACAGACATTGGCAACGTCGGCTTGTGCATATGCTACGACGTTTTCTTTCCTGAAGTGATTAGGCTTACCCGCTTGATGGGAGCGCAACTAATCGTTTGCATATCCGCGTCGCCAGCCGTGAGGAGAAGCTACTTCGAAATCCTAACCTGCGCAAGAGCGATAGAAAACACGGCTTATCTGGCCTACGTGAACCTGGCGGGAGTGCAAGACGGCTTGCAGTTTTGGGGAGGAAGTAGACTGGTCAGCCCGAACGGAGATGTTTTAGCCAAGGCAAAGTACGATGAGGAGGACTTTGTGACATGCGAAGTGGACTACAGCGACCTGAGGAGTGCAGAAACGTTCATTCCCACCCTAAGAGACCTGAGACCCGAAATCTTTGAAAAACTGAAGGAATACTCTGAACTGATCTGAACAGACGGCACGCGACCTCTTAAAATCACAAGTGTATCACAGCCTCATCACACAAGTGTGATGTCGCGCTGTTTGTGGGAAAATCACAGTGATGTCAACGTGACTGGTGACGTCACGCTTCTAGCAATTTAGATACGCAGAATTCGATGTTTTTAAGACGGAAAGAAAGGCTCTGAGAATGAAACCTTACAAGCTTAAGCCCAGAAAAATGTTGGCAGCATTTAAGACGCTTACTGACTTTAATTTTTAGTCTAAAGTTTATTAGAAAACTTGGGACAAATATACATAGATTTTGCCTTTTATCTGTTAATTTGGCTCCTAAAACACTGAATACTAAAAAGCAGTGCGTGGCGGGGTTCTTCCACTGTTCTAGGCGCAATTTCGGCTTTTTAGAGCACCCAATAACTAAGCATCTGCCCTGAGAAGCCTTAAAAACTCGAGCTAGTATACAAAACTGTATTCATTTAGATATACGGGGGAACATGAAGTTTGAAGCTAAAAGACGGCGTACAGGCATGGCTAAATGGGGCTCTGAATGACCCTGTTGTCAAAATACTCGCGCAAAATAGCCAATTAACGAAAACGCAGCTTGAAACACTATTAATAGACGTATTGGCTGAGAATTTTTCAGGGAAACAGCTAAAGTACGATGAAAAAGCCAATTTAAGGCTAACGAAGGCTAAAATAAGCCGTGGCTCCTTTAACAGGACTTTAAAACAGTCTAAAGAAAACGTTATAAAATCGATATACACGGTGCTGCTTCTGGGCTACTTAGGAGTGTTTGAGAGCACAACTCTGGACCCGTATCTCGAAATAGCCAACAAACTGCACGAATATGTGGAAGCACACCAAAACATGCCGGGGAAGGAAGAGGAGTTAAAAGATCATATAAGAGTCATAGAAATCATACGCCAAGAGCTTGAAACAAGCCTAAAACGGCTTTCCAGTCCATCAGAAGAGCCTTTGTGACGTCACAAGTCACAGGACTTTTTCCAAAGTCTTTGCTGAAAGAAGGAAGTAATAAAAGCCCCACGGAATCGGCTACAGTAAAGGGTCAAAGTAGAAAATAAGCTCAAATCAAGGAGTTTTGGAAGAGGCTTTTGGCGCGGGGTTTGTTGGCTTTGGATTGCTGTGATGTGTGACGTCATAGTCAACATACAAAGACATCACCAAAAACCTTAAAAAGTCCATGGATAACTGTGATGTGTGATGCAACCGATTAAATCACGCATGCGTCACAGGGGTAGGAAAGCACGGTTGACTATGCGCTGGTAATCTTGGCAGTTTTAGCCGCAGTTACAGTCGCCACTTCGGTTGAATACTACAGGCAGCTGCGTAAGGCTCAAAGAGAATATGAGAAAGCCAAGAACGTTGTTGAAGACGTTGTCCTTAGTTTTCATAGAGAGCTTAAGCGTGAAGTTGAAAAATTGGACATTATCGCACTCAAAGTTGAAGGGAACTCCGCAAAAGCCGATGCAAGCCTCGAAAAGGCAGAGGCACTTGAACAAAAGATAGTGCCGATTGAAGACCAAATCAGCGCCATCTCCCAGGGCGTCAAACAAACCAGTAGCGGCATCCTGTCGGGTTTGACAGGGGTGGAAGCCAAAATCAAGGAAATTGAATCAGCCCAAGAAACGGTGAAGGCAAAAATTACGGGATTCGAGGAGCGAATCCAAAAACTAGCCGCAGCCCCTGAAATCAAGGCTGAAACCGTTTTGCCTGTCATACCGATAAGGCGTGATAAGGCGATGGCTGCACTTACAGACACGGAGATTCAGGTGCTGGAAATGTTGTCCACAGATGGCCCCAAGACAGCGCCTGAAATCAAGGACAGGGTGCATCTTAGCAGGGAGCACACGGCGAGATTGATGAAGAAACTGTATGAAGAAGGCTACGTGGAGAGGGAAGCGGGAAAAATACCCTTCAGGTACAGCATCAAAGCGGAAATGGAAAAGCTGCTTAAAAAAACCGAAAACCCACCGCCGACATAACAAAAGGTAACGTTCGCGTTTACTTTATAGTCTGTTTTATGCCTGCTTGAGGAATGCTGGGCGCGGTCTTGTATTTCAAGTTGTTCGGCCCACCGGTCCTCAAGAGCATGCCCTTGCTGGACAGCCTCGACAGATAAGTGGAGACCGTGCTAAGGCCCACGGGTTCTTTGAGCTCCTGCTCGTAGACCGACTGGACATCCTTTGAGGAAAACCAGATCAGTGGAAAGCTCTTCTGAATGACCGCCTGCACCTTCTCAAAACGCGAAAGAAGACTGTTTGCTAAAGAAGCTGTTGAGCTTGCAGTTGGCGCGTCATTCGGTACACCGCCTAGCAGTTCAACGAGATCCAAGAGGCGTAGAGCCTTGTCACGGGTCACTTGACCCTCGAAAGCAATCGTGTATCGGTTGCCATCGCTGTCGAACAACTCCACGCGCATTTTACGAGCTGGTATTGGGTGCACCTCACGGGGTTCACAACTTTACACTTCACAACTTATAGCTGTTATGGTGAAACAGGCAAAAGTAAAAAATCAGCAGCGAGCTTATTTTTGAGAAACGAGTCAAATTTTCATTCTATTCAGGATAACGAACTTCACAGGATATTGTAATGCCTGAAATATTGTAGTTATGGCTTGGTTCCGCTTTTCCAGTAGAAGCGTAGGGGTGTCTCGTTCACTGTAAAAAGACAGAAATGAGGTGATCTGGAAGAAAATAGGCATGATTAAGCGGCAAATTCGATGCTATTTCACACGTATTCACAATTTTGTGAAGCTAAAGATAAATCAGTAGGCGACAGACCTGTGAAAGGCACTTTTCTGGCTTAGTTTCATCAATGGTTATGAGTGTAGGGCAATAGTTGATGGGCTGAGTTGAAGACTTCTCCATGGAAAAAGCCGTTAGACAGACACCCCTGCGTTTCCTCTCGAAGTTTTCAGGTGAAAAAGAACTTGAGAAATCTCTGAAAAAATTTTTGCAGATTTTTAATCTAAAATCCTAAATCAGCACTATTAATATATTAATTGACTATTAACAACTCAGAGTATATATAATAATTATTTAATTAATTGGTTTTTCTTTTAGTGCTTAGTTTTTTCCAGTAGAAACTTTGGGGTGTGTGCATCCGTGGATTTGCTTAGTTGACATAGTGCGTTTTCATTGATTTTTAGGATTGTTGTGCTTTACGATCAGTTTTTTGTACTACACGCTTTATCTGTTCCACTCGAAATAAGGGGTTTGCCTCTGCAAAAGAGGGGAGTGGGCGAATGGGGAATCCGAACGTACTTGATGATGTATTTGAAAGCTTCGTTAACGGCGTTAAGCTGTTTAAAGACAGGGAGGTTTTGAGGCATGATTACCTTCCTGAAAGGCTGCCACACAGGGAAGAGCAGATAAGACAGCTCGGCGAAACAGTTGCGCCTGTTCTTAAGAACGCAAGATGCTCTAACATTTTTATTTACGGAAAAACAGGAACTGGCAAGACAGCCGTGACCAAGTATGTTTTAACTCACTTAGAGTTTAAGGCTAAAGAATATGGTGCACAAGTGAAGTTCTGTTACATTAACTGCAGGATGACGGGCTCGGAATACCGTGTTTTCGCGAATCTAAGCCAAAGCGTCGGCATGAACATCCCGTTTACGGGGCTGTCAGTCGGAGAAGTATTCGATCGGTTCAGAGCAGGCCTGGATTCTTCCCGAACTATTTTCATCATCGTGCTCGATGAGATCGACGCGTTGATTAAGGCTCGAGGAGACGCCTTCATGTACGAGTTAACGAGGATAAATGAAACGCTGAGCAAGAGCAAAGTCTCGATAATCGGCATTTCAAACGACCTTCGACTGAAGGAGTTCTTAGACCCCCGGGTTTTCAGTTCACTCAGCGAGGAAGAACTTGTTTTCAGGCCGTACGACGCGGCGGAGCTGCGAAACATACTATCCGAACGTTCAAAGCTGTCTTTCCAAGAAGGCGTCTTGTCTGAGCCGGCCCTAAACGTCTGCTCAGCGTTGGCGGCTGCAGAGCATGGCGACGCACGCCGGGCTCTTGACCTGTTGCGTGTTGCTGGAGAAGTTGCGGAGCGCCAAGGGGCCAAGATGATTACGGAGGAGCATGTGCGTTTAGCTGAAAAGAACATTGAGCATAACCGGATGGTTGAAGCTCTCAAGAATCTGACGCTTCACTCAAAATTGGTGCTTCTGAGTGTTTACCACCTGAACAAGCCGGGTGCCACCACGGGCGAGATCTATGATGTCTACAACGAACTGTGCGGTGAATTCGGCGCTGGTCTTCTGACTCAGCGTCGGTTAGGCACGTTGATTAATGAGCTTGATTCGATGGGTCTCGTGAACGCCAAGGTTGTAAGTATGGGTCGGTACGGCAGGACGAAGAAGATCAGGCTTGAAATTTCAAGAGGGTTGATCAGAGACGTGCTCGCCGATGACCCCAGATTTGGCCAGTTAATCAATTATTCTCCGCAGGCTTCCCGTAAAGGCGGCGCCGAACCTGACGGGCAATCTGAATTTTAGACAAATGAGAGAATGGTTGTTTCAAGCGTTTGCAGGTTAACCACTGGAACCTTTCCAGGCGTGGGGACCAACCCCAGTTTTTCCATGTAGTCTGTCTGTTCTTGCCAGCCGCCTGAATTAACCACGAGCACTCCCCGATAGTTGCAGTAGCCCAACACGTGGATGTGCCCAGCGTGAAAGATGTCTGGCACCCTGTCGATGACTAAATAATCTCGGTTTTCAGGAGACAGCATGGTCTTTCCCCCGTAGGCAGGAGCCAAATGGCGACTCTGCATGAGCAGCCTCATAGCCTTCTCTGGGTGATCATGGTCCATTCCAGGCACCACACCGATGATGTCGTCTAAGCTTCGACCATGGTACATCAGAACTTCCACGCCGTGTATGCTTAGGAGGCATGGGCTTCCGACTGAGCGGATGTTACTTTTCCCCAGCATCCCGTTCAAGTAGCCTTCAGGGATGGCTGGTTGAGGCAGGGCTTTTCGCGCCGCGTCATGGTTGCCCGGTGAAATGATTATCTCTATGTAGCTTGGGATTTTCTCGATGTACTTAGACGCGAAAACGTACTGTTTGTGGACGTCTCTTATGGACAGTTCTTTTGCCTGTCCTGGGTAAACTCCGACGCCGTCAACTATGTCGCCCGCGATAAGCAGGTACTTTACTCTGCCCGCTATCTCCCTCATCTGCTCGTTTCCGTATTTTCCTCTAAGCCAGAGTATGAACCGCCTGAACGCTTCTTTCTGGAATTTGGTGCTGCCGATGTGAAGGTCAGAGGTCAAAACGGCGTAAACTGGCTCTTGAGCTCGCTGCTGAGTTTTTCTGCCGATCTCTGGGAAAATAATGTCTTCAGCGAGGAAAAGGTTGCTTTTTGTCTTAACCACCGCCAAGCAAACGACTTGGTCCGGCATGAGCATGAGGGCTTTCTTGCGGACTTCTTCAGGCGCCCTCTGGGGTACAAGAACGGTCGCGGTTCCTTGCAGGTCTTCCACTGAAAGTATCATCTGGTTTTTTGAGTCCCTTTTCTCGCTGACCATGCAGATTATCTTGAGCTTCGTTTTGGCAGGCGACTTGAGCGCTTCAAGTATCGGCGTCGCAGCCCTGACGTCGATCCTTTGCCTCAGCAAGCGTTCTATCCGCTTGAAGCGGTCCTGAAAATATTGCAGGTATTCCTCGATGGACCCGTTGGAGCTGAGCTTGCCCGTGGCGTCTTCCAAGATGCTGATTTCTGCTTTTATGTCCTTAGCGTAGGGGTAAAAAACGCCTTCCGCCACAGTTGACTCTATTACTGGCGGCGCCGGTTGCTCTACGGCGTTTTGTTGCGGCTCAGGCGCGGTTTCCTTCGCTGGGACCTTTAGCTGCTGCAGCAATGTCTCCAGGAAAACTCTGTCTATGAAGAATGGTTTTTCCTGCAGGTCTGCAAGCCTTTGAAGCGCCAAATTCATGATGCCGACGGGGTCAGTTGTGTCTAAGTTTTGGCTTAAGAATTCAAAGGCTTCGCTGTTTAACTGATACCCAGCCGCGATTGTTTCTTGGAGTGCTTTTTGGAGTTTTTCTTGTCCGCTCATTTGACGTTTCGCTCGCGAGTAAGTGAATGCGTTTTATGCTTACGCTTTTATGCTGTTGAGTTATTTACCGTTTTTCATTCGCAAGGCGATTCTTTTCATATAGGTTTTCGCGTTCTTACGCTAAGAAAAGTCGTTAATTGCTCTTTTCCGTGGTTCCGTAATTTGCATTTGCGTTGGCTTAGAAAAGTGATGTTGGGGTAAGCTCAGGGGCTCTTCTAATTTGAAGCTCGTAGATGCAAAGTGTAGCTGCTTTCCGTATATGCAATTGACTCCTATAGGTCGTTAGCCTACACACACAAAGGCGGTCATTAGCTTGGGATAGAACTCGCTTGCAGGACTACTGCTTTTACGTGTTTTATCTGTTGACTGTTAATTAGTCAAAGCCAATTTAGTTTATATAAGCGAACTACAGTTTAGATGTGTTATATCATGTTGAGGCATCGCTATGGCTGATTTACGCAAGATTCAACAAACGCCCACAGGCACCTTCTTTGTTTGTCTACCAAGAGACTGGGCCAGAAAGAACGGGTTAAAAAAGGGCACTTTGGTCTGCTTGGATGTAGGCAGCGACGGCAAACTCTTCGTTGACGCCGAGTACAATGCTGAGCCGCCTGCCAGAACAACTTCCTTGGCTGTAGGTCCCTACCTTGCCCGGGAAATCGTTGGTCGCTACCTCCTCGGCTACGACATCATCGACATAGAGGCAAAGGACCGAATCGACTCGGGAGTCAGAAGCATAGTTAAGTCGACCGCCAGCTCTCTGTCAGGCTTGGAGATCTTTGAGGAAACGAGTTCCAAAATCTCGTTGCATAGCCTGATGCAGCAGCCCTCCGCTTCACCTGAAAAGATTCTGCAGCGCAACTACGCTATCGTGGCGGGGATGCTCCGCTGACGCGGGCAACTCCTTCGTTTACGGGGATGTGGAGTTGGCTAAGAACGTTATCGAGAGAGATGATGAAAGCAACAGGCTGTATTTCCTGCTGGTCAGAATTCTGCGGACGATAATTCAAACCCCACGGTTGAACGAGAAGCTCGGAATAACCCCGATAGAGTGCTTAGACTATCGTTTGGCTGCGAGTTTAATCGAGGGCATAGGCGACGCATGCGTTCAGGTCGCGGCGAAAACCCTGGCCCTCAACGGAGTGAAGTTTTCAGGCGAGATGCAGAAGTTGCTGGTTGAGCTGCAAACAATCTGTTACGAGGCTCATGAGCAAGCGTTGAAATCCTTCGTGACAAAGGATATCGCTTTAGCTGAGAGCGTGCGAAACATGCGCGCGAAAATTGATGCAACACACGCAGGCATCGAAAAAGTGGCGAAGGAATCCTCAGTGGACTTGATGCCACAGATTCTGGCGGCAGCGTCCTTTCTAAGGCAGGTCTATGCGCACAGTGTAGACATCGCGGACCTTGTCGCTTAGCTTGCGTGCCCTGTTCTGCTGGTAAAGGGTTAAATTTCCTAGTTCACATTCACAACAGGGATAAAGGATATGTCAAGTGTCACCGACAAAGTGGCTAACGCTCTTTACCTGTCTGGGTGCCTGAAGTTCGGAAGCTTCAAGATCAAGTCAGGCGCCATCAGCCCCTACTACATTGACCTTGCCCGCCTTCTAGCCTCGCCCGCGCAACTGTGCACGATAGCGGAAGAAGCCGCGGAGCAAATCAAGCAGATAATGGCTTCTGACAGCATAGACAAGTTGGCGTCGATTGAGCTTAAGGGCGCGCTGATAGTGCCGAGCATCGCCTGCAGACTGAACCTGCCCTGCATCATAGTGAGGAAAGAGGACAAGGCGTACGGCGTCACGGGCAGAATCGCGGGCGCAGAGGTTGCAAAGGGTGACAGGATCCTGTTCTTCGACGACGTTATAAGCGAAGGTTTATCCAAGGTCGAAGGAATCAAGCCTCTTCAGGAACTCGGCGGCAACGTAAAACATTTTCTTGTTGTCGTGAACAGGGAGCAGGGCGGCAAGGAAAACTTGGAGAAGCTCGGCTTCAAGGTTCACGCGTTGGCTAGAGTGTCTGACTTAGTTACCTCACTCTATAAAAACAGGAATATTTCTAAAGAGCAGGCTGATGAGGTTCTTGATTACGTGAAGGGGTTCCAGTCGGCTAAGAATACCATCTAATTATTCGCTCTACGATAAGGGGCGAGTAACCGTACTTCAACAGTGCCTGCCTAAGGTTCTCGACGAGGCTGTCCTTCTCCATCTTACGTTACACCGCTAATGTCTTAAGCAAGCAACCCCTTAAAAATTTACCTCACATTTATTGGAAGCGCAACAGAAATATACAGTTCAAAGGAAAGAAACAGCGATGCAAACCCAAAAAGAGGTAGTCGACGCTCTTCTGACTCCGCAAGCCTACCCTGAAGATGCAGGCAAAATTGAGCTTGTGCAAACCCACATTTCATTCGTCTTCTTGACCAAAAACTTCGTTTACAAGGTTAAGAAGGCGGTAAACTTCGGGTTTCTGGATTTTTCGACGCTTGATAAACGGCGCTTGTTCTGCGAAAAAGAGTTGGAGCTAAACGGGCGACTTTGCCCAGACATCTACCTTAAAGTCGTGTCCATCAACAAGTCAAGCGTCATCAAAGTGGAAGGCGACGGCGAGACTGTTGAGTACGCCTTGAAAATGAAGCGTTTGCCTCAGGAAAAAATCATGACGGTGCTTCTCCACGAGAACAAGGTGGACAACAAGACGATTGATGCGCTGGCGAAAATAATCGCGCGGTTTCACTCAAAAGCGCAGACGACCGCTGAAATAAACGAGTTCGGCTCAATCAAGATTATTAAGACCAACTGGGACGAAAACTTCGCTCAGACCAAAAAATACATCGACAAAACCCTCCCAGAAGCAGAGTACACGTTCCTCGAGAGCAAGATTAACGGCTTCATGGCTGCGAACACGGCGATTTTCGAAAGCAGGATAAGGGACAGAAGAATTAGGGATTGCCACGGTGATTTGCACTCGGGGAACATCTTCATAACCGACAAGATCTGCATCTTCGACGCCATTGAATTCAACGACCGCTTCAGGTACTCGGACGTGGCTTCAGACGTCGCATTCTTAGCCATGGACCTTGACTTCCAACACAGACCTGACCTAGCTGACTACCTCATAAAAAGGTACACTGCGTACTCGAAGGATCGCGAGTTAACGAAGGTGCTTGAGTTCTACAAGTGCTACAGGGCATATGTTCGCGGCAAAGTGATCAGCTTCAAGCTTGACGACCCTAACGTCAGCCAAGAGGAAAAGGCTGCTGCAACCAAAGAAGCGCAGGCCTACTTCAGGTTAGCCGCCGAGTACGCGAAAAAAATGTAAACAAGCTCAAGCCTACGCGAACTGGTCAGCGACCCAGTCGGGAACTTGAACGGTGCCCATGATAATCGGTTTTTGGTGGCAGTCGCTTCCACCCGTCATCATTAACCCGTGTTCCCTGGTGAAGGCTACGTAATGGTTTGTTGTTTCCGCCGTGTTTCTTGAGTGCCAGCATTCGACGCCGTCGATGAACGGCAGCATTTTCTCTTGGATGATTCCTGTTTGCTCGGCTAAGACTTTGGTCAACGCGACCAGTGATGTTCCGTGGGGGTCGTTGGGGTGAGCTAAAACCAGTTTTCCGCCTGCCCCTCGGACGAGTCTTGACGCTTCTTCTAGGTAGAGCGGATACTTTGGCACGTCACACTTGACAAGGTACTTATCGAAGGCTTCCTGCCGCGTCGTAACAATGCCTTTCTTGACCAGATAATCTGCGATGTGGGGTCTGCCGAGCACGCCATCAGACTGACTCTTCAATCTGCCTGAGGTCCTCCTTAGTTAACGCCGCAATGTTTTCTTTCTTGAATTCCGCGTTTAGGTTGTTAAGGATTTTTGCCGCTCTCTCCTCACGGTATTTCGCCATAGTCTCAAGCTTTTCTTCCAACGCCTCATTGGCAGCGTCGAACTGGTAGCCCAAGAAATCCAGTGAAACGGGTTTGCCCTCATGATACTTTGGGTGAGTGAAGGTTACGTTCAACTCGACCCCCGTGACGTAGCGGACGGCTTCATTCTTGGCGGCGGCGACGGCTTGGGTTTGGCAGCTGATTGAGTCGTGGTCAGTGATTGATATGAAGCTGATGTTTCGGTTCTTTGCCTCCGCAAGAATTTCTTGGACAGCCATCTTGCCGTCTGAAGCTTTGGAGTGGATGTGCAAGTCAATTGTCATTTTCTTGCTTGTCCCGTTACCTTTTTTCCATGCCTGTGACGTACCAGTTCTCGGCGGCGTCACGGCAAGTGTCAACGGTCAAATGAACCACCTTTAATGTTGGATACTTCTCTTTGAGGTCTGCAAGGTCCACGGGTTCAAACTTTTTCTTGTTAGCAAGATACGCGTCAACGGTTAGGGCGTTTGATTCATAGCTCTCCTTTGTGCGGCGCTGAATTCGGGCGATCGAGACCTCTTCAGGACAGCTCGTCTGCAGAATAACGAATGTCATTTTGTGCTTCGCTGCGATTTCAGCTGCTCGCCGCCTCAATTCTTGCGTGACGAAGGTGGCGTCCAGAATGATTCCTGAAGTGCATTTCTGAGCTAGCTCGTCAGCCCTTCTGAAAACCTCATCATAGACGGATAGGCGCTTACTCATGTTTCCAGCGACTTTCTCGTCAAAAACATCCTCGTTCTTGAGCACTTCTAGGCGTATTATGTCGCTTCGCAGGATGGTGTAACCTTTGATTTTTGAAATTTCCTCGGAAGTCTCCGTTTTCCAAGTTCCAGGCAATCCCGTGGTGATAAGCAGCGTTTTCGAGTGTAAGTTGGATTTGATAAACTTGGAGAAGGGTTCTTTCATCGTCGTGCCTTCTTACTGTTAGCTCTGAGCGAGTGTTAATTAAACTTTTCCAGCAGAATCCTACTCGTAAAAGTAGGCAAATTCTAAAATAGGTTGAAGATACACTTTTCCAGAAAAGAAGGAATAACCGTGGAAGCGTTCAAAGTTAAGGACAAGAGTTTATCACCTCAGGGTCATTTACAGATCGAATGGGCATCTAATCATATGCCCGTATTAAACCTGATAAAAGGCAGGTTTGAAAAAGAAAAGCCCTTAAAAGGGTTAATTTTGGGTGCATGTCTTCACGTGACAAAAGAAACAGCCGTCTTGGCGCGGGCGTTAACTGCTGGCGGCGCCACTGTTGCGTTGTGCGCCTCCAACCCGCTTTCAACCCAAGATGACGTCGCCGCAGCGTTGGCGGACAGCGGGGTTCACGTTTTTGCCTGGAGGGGGCAGAACACCGAGGAGTACTATAAGTGCATTGATAACGTGTTAGATTACAAGCCTGCAATAACTCTGGATGACGGTGCCGACCTGGTCGGGACCCTGCACAGCAAACGTCAGGCGCAGTTGAAGAGCGTTAAGGGTGGAACGGAAGAAACCACGACAGGCGTGATCCGCCTGAGAGCCATGGAGAAGGACGGCAGCCTGAAATACCCCATCGTGGCAGTGAACGACGCCTACACAAAATACCTCTTTGACAACCGTTACGGGACAGGGCAAAGCACCCTGGACGGCATCCTGCGGGCAACCTCAGTGCTGATTGCAGGCAAAAACTTCGTGGTCGGAGGCTACGGCTGGTGCAGCCGAGGCATAGCAATGCGGGCGCAAGGTATGGGTGCAAACGTCATTGTCACCGAGGTGCAACCTACCCGCGCGTTGGAAGCAGCAATGAACGGTTTGAGAGTTATGCCTATGTCTGAAGCCGCAGCTATAGGAGACATTTTTGTTACGGCAACAGGCGACCTGAACGTCATCCGCAAGGAGCATATGCAGAAGATGAAGGACGGCGTCATCATGTGCAATAGTGGTCACTTCAACGTGGAAATCAGCATCCCTGATTTGGAATCGCTGTCCAAGGGCAAACGGACGATTCGTCCAAACATGGAAGAGTACACGCTGAAGGACGGCAGAAGACTTTACCTGCTTGCAGAAGGCAGGCTGGTGAACCTTGCAGCCGCCGAGGGTCACCCTTCAGAAGTTATGGATATGTCTTTTGCTAATCAAGCCCTGTGCTCCGAATACATAGCTAAATCGAGAAAGCTGGAGACAAAGGTTTACACGGTGCCCAAAGAGATTGATGAAAAGGTTGCTGAATTAAAACTCAAATCGATGGGCATAGGAATCGACGAGCTTACGGCTGAGCAAAAGAAGTACCTGTCAACATGGGAAATGGGCACGACATAAGCAAGGGCACTCCAGCCATGACAAACTTTAAATTGCTTGACATAGTACATGGCTATAAAGTGGTGACCTAAATGGTTAGCAAAGATCAAGGAATAGGTGGAGCAATACTTGCTGTCTGCGTTATAGTCATTATAGGCTATCTGATTCTAGTTGGCGATCCAGCACTATTCAGTTTAGATGCAGGTACTGTCAGGCTAGATGCAGTATTGATTCTCGTTTCCATAGCATTTATCGCTATTCTCGCGATCGGTGCATGGATAGGCTGGACAATGGCAACAACACCGCCTCCGAAACCAATCGAAGAAATCACGACTGAGATCGAAGAGAAAAAAGAAGAACCAAAAGCAGAAGAGCCAGCACCCGCCGACGCGTCTACCTCCGGAACGGGCAAAAAGAAATAAGAAATTCCACATCTTTACAATTCAATTCTTCATTTTTTTAAATTCTTAGCTGTTGCTTAATGCTATAGTAACCGTTGGGTTATGCTCTCATTTTTTGCAGCATGCACTCAAGCAGAGCTTTGCACACCATGCATTCATCTGGAATTTGCTGTTTATCCTCTCTCTCGCTTAAAAAGCCCACGTGGTAATGGCAACCTGGAGGTTTTTCCCTGTCTTTAGACGATTTTTCTTTGGTAAAGCGGCTTTCGTCTTCAGTTTGAGGTTTATTGATTTCCGCTTGTGAGTCAACTATCCTTGTCAAGCAGTAGGGGCATGCTGAATAGGGTTTTGCCGAATCTTGCAAATTCAAGGTTTTTAGTGGCTTAGAAAAAACTCTTCCACACGAAGGATTCGGGCAGGTGAACATTTCTTTTCCCTCTTAGTCCTAGGCAGACGATAAGCTAGCGCTGATGAAGTTGTGTTTACTGCTTTATAGCGTTGATGAATCCGAAATACAGATGCTAACTCTCGATGTTGCACGCTTGGGCTGGGGAAGCAAGCTTCTTTAGATCTTCAGCGCCCTCAGCGTACCCTGAAGCAATCAGTACGTCGCCCACTTGGATTCGTGAGTCTCCCTTGGGGCGCAGGCATTTCTCGCCTCTTTTAATCACTAAAACCCACATTCCTGATTCTTCATGCACCCGCGCTTCCTTCAGAGTCTTGTTTACGAGCGGAGAGTCGGCGGTAACACAGGCTTGGGCGACTGTCTCGTTTGCTTCACTGATCGTCAGCTTTAGAATCGGGTGCGGTTTGATGCCTCTGAGTACGACTTCCGCTATGTCGGCGGCGGCGTCAGCTATTTTCTCCGTTGCGACGCCCAGCCTGATTAGCCCGAGGAAACCTGAGGCTTCTTCTTTTTTGAAGTCGCTTTTTAAGGCAAGTAGTTCAAATTCCGTGTGCAGTTGATCCACCTGCTCTTCTAGGCGCTCAACTTCTTCGGCTAGTTCTTTACTGTTTAGCATGAGGGAAGAGTACGCTAAATCCAGCATTAGTTCTGATGTGTCCTTAAGCTCAACGAACCTTAACCCGATTTCCTCGAATTTTGCGCGTTCCTCAACGTTCAGCGTCGCGAGTTCACCTGAAGCCAGATCCTTAAACGCTTCGATTCCTGTCGGCGCTCCACGGGTGATTAGAACGTCGCCTGGAAAGATTCTTTCTTCTCCCTTCGGGTCAAGAATCCAATCTTTGTTCCGGCGAATCGCGATTATGTCAACACCCATTCTGGGGGCTAATTCAAGCTCAGCGATGGTTTTCTTGACGATCGTTGAGTTAGGCTTAACGGTTACTTTCATCAAGTGCTCTTCCACTTTCTCAAAAAACTTCGCAACGACCGGGTGAACGCCGATGTTACGGGTGACAATGGCTGCGATGTCAGCAGCCGCGTCTGAAATCTTGTCGGTGGCAGAAGCCACTATGGAAATGCCGACCATTTCCTCTGCTTCTTTTGGGTTTCTTGAAGCAACCATTATTTCCATGTCTAGAAGGTAGGCTAACGTGTCTACTCGGCTTTCAAGCTCTAAAACATCCTCGGCGAGGTCTTTGTCATTGTATAATGCAGAAGAGTAGGCTAAGTCAATCATTAGCTCGGACAAGTTTTTCATTTCGAGCAGAAGCTCTCTAACGGGTATGGGTTTGTACTCTATCTTTTCAAATTTAGGCATGGCCTAGAGGTCTCCCAAGATAAGATACCTTTTTGAATTATTTTAATTATGCCCTCAATGCAAAGTGAGCAGTAGAAGGGTCACCAGCAGAGCCATTGATGTTATGATGGTTGCGAAGGAAGTTTCAAGGGGTATGACAAAGTTCTCAGGGTTCAAGCCTCTTCTAAACGTCAGTATCGCGATGCCGAAGGACACGAAGACTATGCCGATGACGGCTATCACGTTGGATACCCAAATTATTGCTATGACGTCAAAGATGCTTGACGGCGAAGAAACACGGTTAATCGCTAAAGAGCTTAGGGCCAGGATGACGAAAATCAAGAACGACGCCAACCATGCGCTGGTTATGTTTTTGCCGTGGTTTTTTATCGAGCTGAAATTTGGTGTAAGCAAACCTAAAGCGAGTTTGGTGTTAGCGGTTGAGCCTACGACTGACCCAACGTTGCTTATGTTGTTAATCAAGGCTGGGTAAGCGGTGAGTAAAGCTGGGACAAGCATGACGATCACTTTCTGAGTGACCTTTATCAGTCCACCAAAAATGGTTCCAGTCAGCGTAACTATCATGGCAACAAGCATAAGCATCAGCAAGGATTCACGTACAGTTCTTAGA
Source organism: Candidatus Bathyarchaeota archaeon (assembly GCA_963768345.1). Taxonomy (GTDB): domain Archaea; phylum Thermoproteota; class Bathyarchaeia; order Bathyarchaeales; family Bathycorpusculaceae; genus Bathycorpusculum. Next base: position 598,112 of record CAVYHL010000006.1, read on the forward strand.
AACTCAGGTTCATGCATGTCCTTCGACAACAAGTACAGGACAAGAAAGACATGCGTGAAGCCTATAGCCACGATTATCAGGGTGCCTGGGAAAAAGTACAAAAGTTTTAGCACTCCAACGTAACAGAGCGTGATGAAAACGCTGGCTAACGTGGCGATGACTGGGTAGACAATTATGTCCGGGTCTAATCCCCTCTTGAAGGAGACGAACGCGACTTTAACTGTGACCAAGGAAAAAAGCAGGCCTATCGCCAACGTTGAAACCATCACTGAAAGAATGACTGGAAAATCGGCTACTTTTACGCCCAAAATCAAATAGCCGAAAAACAGCGATATGACGCTGACCGTCAAGCTTGTCACTAAGGTTAAAACGATGATCGCATGGATTAGTTTACGGAAAGTTTTTGTGTTGCCAAGAAACTGAGGGTTGATAGTTCCAAGATGAAGGGCGGTGCTTAGGCGACCGCTGAGTAACCCGTTGATTATTCTCATGCTTATCAATGCTGGGTAAAGTGCCAATGCCCATGTGTAATGCCTGAATATATCAAGTTGGTAAGCAATCAGGAAACCAGCAATCAACCCAGCTATATCAAACAGGTAGGCGAGCGTTGTTTGCTTAAACATTCCCAAGAAATTTTCAGAAAGGCTGCCATTTGAGATCCTGATTGCCCCCTTAACGTTGAATACAAGAAGGTTTCTTTATCTCCATTTCTTGAAGCTTGCACGTTAGAAAATTTTTGCGACTAAAATGCTGTACTGCCGTACTCAACGGAACTGCTGCTACGGCGGCAATTCTTGAATCATTTGATTTGTGGGCTTCTCGCATTTTCCAGCCATCCCCTTGATTTGGCGTCCACAGTCACAAAGTAGCGTGCGGGCTGCCAAAGCCAATTTAACTGCCAGTTAAAGTTTCTGAAAGACATTGATGTCTTAAATAGTTTCCGTACTCAGCAGTTTCGCTATGCCTTGACTAATTAATGCTTTGCTGTTTGCCTTCTTGTGACCAGTTTTTCGGTTGGTACACACACCATGGATCTTCAGCCAGGTAGTCACTTTTCAGTTCTGCTGGTTCATGCAGGTCACCACAGAAATCAATGAAGTCGTTTGACAAGCCGTAGGCACGGGCTCGGCAACCGCCGCATAGCGACCGGTACTCGCAGGCGCCGCATTTTCCCTTCAGCGCGCCGGGGTCTCTTAGCGCTTGGAAGATTTCCGAGGTAAACCATATCTCCTTGAAACTTTTCTGCCGTACGTTTCCGAGCTTGATGGGCAAGTAGGGGCAGGGTGTCACGTCTCCGTTAGGGTAAATGCGGCAGTAGTACATCCCCGCGATGCAGCCGCGAATCCACTGTCTCATGTCTAAACCCATTCCTTTGGCGATCCGCATGAACTGCGGCGCGCAGGAGGGTCTAACGTTGAGCGTGTGATTGGCTGTTTTCGCGAACGTTTTCGTTATCATCTCCTCGTACTGCCGCGGCGAAATGTCCGCTATTTTGGTTCCCCGCCCCGTTGGCACAAGGAAGAACAGGTGGAAGTTTTCAACGCCGATGCTTTCCGCGAGCGTCATTATGTCGTCTATTTGATTGTAGTTCTGTTGAGTTAACGTTGTGTTTACCTGAACAAGCACGTTGTTCCTCCTAAGAGCCTTGCAGGCTTCCACGGCTTTTTGCCACGCGCCAGACACTCCTCGGAACTCGTCATGCTGCTCCGGGATGTTGGAGTCCAAGCTGATTGAAACGGTGGCTATTCCCGCATCCTTAAGTTTTCTCGCCGTTGCCTCATCGATCAGGCTTCCGTTGCTTCCCAAGCCCATCTTCAACCCAATCTTTGAACCGTACCTTATCAACTCAAAAATGTCGGACCGCAGCAGAGGTTCACCGCCGCTCAGTATCAGCAGCGGTCGGCTAACCTGGTAGATTTGGTCCATCAGGTTTTTTGCTTCCTGAGTGTTTAATTCGTTGTCGAGTTTTTTGTCTGTGGCGTTGATGTAGCAATGTGAGCATTTCATGTTGCATTCTCGGGTTATGTTCCACGACATAACGAGCGGGACAAACCGTTCTGCTTGCTTCGAAAGTGGCGAGTGAGCCAGCTTGAGGTAGTACTCACAGTTGCCGTGGGTGGCTATGCGTTTAGGCTGCCAAAGGGTGAACGGGAAGGGTAGAACCGTGTCCAACATAGCCTTGGCGTGAGCAAAACAGAAATGAGTGCAGAAAAGTGAAGCCGCCTCGGGGTTTAAGCCGTACTTTTCCACCGCGTACTCGTGGCTTCCAAAGATCGGGCAGTTCATGAATTCCATGCGCCCATCAAGCGTTTCAGCACTCATAGTGTACTTGATGATGTGGTCGCTTAGCATGATCGACTGCAGCTTTTCACGGCGCATGCCAACTTTGAGTGTAACGTCAAGAGCTATCCCCACAGTTTCCTGACCGAACCTGTCCTGCACTCTCACCATCGCCGCTTCAAGCGCTGATAAACCAACGGCTTTTGACAGTTCAGCGGTGACCAGAAGACCCTTGATTGTTTCATACTCCTGGGTCAGCCGCATCCTTACAACCTGGTCAGCCCAGTCAACGAACAGCTTCTTCAACGCGTCGTAAGCGTCGGGGTTTTTCTTATTCAGCAGGCTTTCAACCTTTTTGCCCTCGTTACTAAGTCGGTTGAAAAGGCTGATTTTTTCAGCGGATCCAAGATGCGGGCTTGATGCTATTTCCTGCGCGGTTAAGGTGAAAGGCGTTATCTCCTTGATCAGTTCTTTGGCGTCCTGTTGAAAGTCGCGGTATAGACTGCTAAGCTTCAAGGATACGTCGGGTAAGCTGGCTTGCAACTCATCTATCAGGACGCGTGCTTCTGACTCCATTTTTGTGACCATTGCCATGTGGTAGAGGAGTGAACCAGCCATTCCAGGGTCAGCCTGTTTCCCACCGTTAACCCCCGCAAAAATCTCCGAAAACAAGCGCTTTGCTGAATCAAAATCTTCTCGCCTTATGGCTGCCAGAGCCTCGTCAAGTTTATGTTTCCTTGCAAGTAGGAGCTGCGCCCATCGGTGGCATTGTTTCGCGTCGAAGTTTGTTAATGCATCCACATCCTTGAGGATGTTAAGACTCATAGGTTAAAACTAAAAAAGGTTAACGGTGTTCACCCCGCTTAGTAACGATGCAAGTCTATTCGATAACCTAATAAGGCTCTAACCCAACATAGCCAGACTGACAGGTGAGAAGGTTGAGTTACGATTGGATCTACGCTTTAGCGGGCTTTCTAATAATGTTCGGCATCTTAGGCGGCATCGGCATCGAGAAGCCTAGAGGAATGAGCGTCAAAATGTGGTGTGTAGGCTACTTGGCAGTGGCAATAGTTTTCGACGTACTGGTAATTTTTGGGTTGGTCGGAAACTACGCGTTTCTTAACGACTTGCTCATAGGGCTTTCAGCAGGCGCCGCCACGGGATTAGCCATACACGTCATGCATCACATAAACGAAGAAGACGCCCACCCCACCATCATGAGCTAGAAGCCAAAGCTGTTTGGCGCTCTTCCGTTCGTTTCCTTGGGTAAGCGAACTGTAAATTTGGTTCCCTTGTCTTCTTGACTCTCAAAAGTCACTTTCCCTCCGAGAGCTTCGGTCATGCGTTTCACCACCGGCAAACCGAACCCTTGCCCTTTGGATTTAGTGGTGAATAGGGGCGTGAAAAGTTTGGGTTTCGCATCTTCAGGAATGCCTACGCCGGTGTCCTCCACGGTTATCACGTTTTCTTTTCCTTCCTTGAATGCGTGAACCGTCAGTTTGCCGCCGTCTGGCATGGCTTGAACCGCGTTGTTAATCAAGTTGCTTAGGATGCGTTGTAAGTAAGCTGAGTCCGCAACGATCCTTTCTGCGCCCTCTTCAACCTTTACCGTGAGACAAATGTTTTCAGGAATGCTTAAGTTGCTTATCACGTGGTCTACTGTGCGTTTTACATCTGTTTGCATGGCGATGGGGTTAAGCGGTTTAGCGAAGTCCTGCAGGTCAGCCACAATCTTGTTAATGTACTCAACGTTCCTCTCAATCTCAGACAAGCTCTCTTTAATCGAGTTTTTCTCTTCACTCTCTGGGCAGGAGGACAAATCGTCTTTCGCCAAGAATATGTCGCTGACAATTGCCTGCAGTGGATTGCGAATGTCATGCCCAACCATGCCTGCCGTCGCCCCGATGGCGGCAAGCCGCTCCGAGTCCTTCAGCTGTTTGGTGCGCTCCTCAACCAGCTGCTCCAGATGCCTAGAGTATTCTTCAAGCTTCTTTTCCATCTGCTTACGCACCGTAATGTTTCTTGCAACGTGCACTGAACCAATCATGCGCCCCTGATCATCTTTGAGAGGAGTGGCGCTCACAATGAAGTCTCCTCCAAGCCTCTCCTCATGCACTTCGGCGGCGTGCTCCTGACCGCTCAGCAGGGCTTTTGAATGCGGGCAGAAACTCGGTGGGCACTTTGCCTGGTGAACGTACTTGTAGCATGGTAAGCCGATGCATTGTTCCGGCGTCATTCCCAGCGCTTCTGCCATTGCCTTGTTTGCTCGAACTATCCTGTGTTTCTCGTCCAGAATCGCGATTAAGTCTGGGACGCTGTCAAAAGTGCGTTCCCAATCTACCTTAGCCCTTTCAAGCGCTCTCTCGACAAGTTTGCGCTCAGTAATGTCCACGTTTGACTCCATGAGTTCCACTATTTCGCCTTGCTGGTCAAGTTTTGGCTGCCACCAGCTTTGAACCGTCACCTGCCTACCCTTTTTGGTGGTGTGCACCAGTTCGCCGGACCATTTGCCAGACTGTTTAAGCTTAGCAAGAACAATTTCGTACGGCTCCGAAAACTTGGTCTTGAAAAGTTTATGAGTGTTCTGCCCGATTACCTCTTTACGTTTCCAACCGTACATTTTTTCGGCGCCCTTGCTCCAGAAAGTAATTGTGCCTTCTAATTCTCGGACGATTATGCCGTCTGGGCTCAAGTTGATGAGGGCTGCTTGCTTCCGTATTTCCGCCTGGGCTCTTTCCTGTTCGGAGCGCAAGCGAAGCATCATTATTCCGTGGGCAAAGTCGTTGGCTAACTCGGTGAGAAGCTTAACTTCGTCTTCCGAACAAGAATTTGGCTCGTTTGAATACATGGTTAAGGCGCCGAAGACTTTGCTGCCTGCTTTTAACGGCAGAGCAATCGATGAGGCGTAGCCTCGCTTGAGCGCTTCTTCCCTCCATGGTGCAAATGCGGGGTCGGTCCGCATGTTTAGGCAGAACTGCGGCTGCCCAGTGCGAATCGCTTTGCCTGTGGGGCCGCGTCCTCGTTCACTGTCTGCCCATGTAAGCTTTAACGTGTCAAGGTATCTTTTTTCAAAACCATAGTAAGCCACTGGTCGAACTGATTTAGCGGGGTCATCTTCGGCTAAGCCTACCCACACCATCTTGTAGCCGCAATCTTCCGCGATTATCTTGCATGCTTCCTGAAGGAACAATTCTTCATCCGTGGCGCGCATGAGGGCTTGATTACTGTTGCTTATGGCTCTCAGAGTACGGTTCAGCCTGCGAAGTTTCTCCTCGTTCTGTTTACGTTCGGTGATGTCGATTTGCATTGCGATTATGTAGTCAATTCCTTTGAGATTGACCACTACTCCAGAAAAGAGTAATCTGAGTTCTTTGCCGCTTTTGGTTCGTGCGCCTAACTCCAAGTTGCTTGCGCTACCTCGTTTGAGCAACATCTCGATAATTTTGGCGCGCTCACCAAGGTTTCCATCAAACATCTTTAGCTCTGCGGAGTTATGACCAATTATTTCTTCACGGCTAAACTCGGTTAGACGGAGGAAACTCTCGTTAGCATCAACCCACATTCCATCTGGAAGACTGGTTATCGTCATGGCGGCTGGGTTGGCGTGGAAAGCCTTGTAGAAGCGTTCTTCACTTGATCTCAGTACTTCTTCAGCTTTTCGGCGTTCAGTTATGTCACGAAACACAAGCACAACGCCTGTAATGTTGCCCCCGCTGTCCTTTATCGGCGCTCCACTATCATCAATAGCTACTTTTTCGCCGTTCTTTCGAACGAGAATCGTGTGGTTAGCTAGGCCTACAACCCTGCCTTCTTTAAGTACGCGTCTAACTGGGCTTTCGACTTCCTCGCAGGTTTGCTCGTTAACGATTTTGAAAATGGTCTTTACCGGTTTGTTCGCCGCTTCATCAAGAGTCCAGCCGGTTAACTCTTCAGCAACCGCGTTCATGAATACGACGTTCTCGCTCGTATCGGTAGCGATGACAGCGTCACCGATGCTGGTTAATATGGTTGACCAACGCTGCTCACTTTCCCGCAGGGCAGTTTCAACTTTTCTACGTTGCACCGTATCCTCTATCAAGCTCCATTTTTCACCCTGCTTGACCAACGTGCCAACGTGGTTGCGTACAACATCCAAAACGTCAGTCCCATTACAGTTTTTTAGGCAGTATGTACACAGCGCCAGCATGCGGTGTTGCCCAATGACTGAATTCACTGCTTCCTCATAGTCCACAAAGCTGTTCCACAGTTCCTCTTCAACCCAAAAAGTGTTGCCTGTCAAACGTAAGCCGTCGAAGCCATGTTTTAGCGCTTCTTTCTCCTTGTTTACCCAGCCCTGTAAAACCCTGTTAGCGTCAAACTTGCCTTCAAGCAAGTACCAAACGTCATAGGAGAGTATCTCTATCTGCCCCTTCTTGAAGTAATCATCCAAGTTGGGGACAGCTTTCTGAAGGGCTTTTCTTGCTTCTTCCACCTCAAGAGGCTGAGAAGTAATCCACATACAAAACTCATTATGGTGGAGCCCTTCAGCGAAGTATGGAACTAAAATGTCGATTAAATCTCGCTTCGACTCGTAAAACTGGCAAAGGTGCGTTCCCCAAGGAACAGAGCCGACAAGGCTTAAACCGAAGTTCCTGAAACGGTCAGTGGCGTCAGGATCCACTTTTTGTCTCTCCCGTAAGCCATAACAAATGCAGAAGCTACAATTTAAAAGTATAGAAACAACGTTGCAACTTCGAGAAAGCGGCGGAGTTTGAGTACTTTAATAAAAAGAGGGGTTATTAGCTTCGTAACCTTTTCAGGCTTTCGTCAACGTATCCCAGTTTCAGCTTAGCCAACGTTTCCGACGTGGGTACACCGTTTTGGTCCCATCCTGCTTGCTCATAGTACTGCCGCACTTTCTGCTTCACGCTTTCCCTATCCGCGGCTTGCCCCTTGCATGGTCCCGTAGGCAGCGGCTCATAGAACCTTTCTGGGTTGTCATCGTCCACGTTGGGGTTCCAGGTCAAGTCTGGTCCGCCGAGAAGCAGAAGCGCCCGCTGTATCTCCAGCGTCTTCATGCCGCCGCCGTTAAGCCAGCCCTTGCGAGTTAAGCGTTGGCCAGTGAGGGCGCTGTAGAATTCGTATCGGAAGGTTGGCGTCAGGTTGAACGATGTGAAAATGCACATTACTGCTGAATCGTTAAATATGGTCCAGATCTCGCTGCCCCACCCGTCGATGGGCAAGTCAGTCATGGACGAGTGGTCACCACCCTGCACGCTGCAAGCGTAACCTATTTCACGCGAAAAGTCTCTGCCGCTTCGGATCCCATGCGCCCCGACGCTGATGCCCTTGCCAGTTACAGCGTAAGGCAGAAGGTTTTGCCCTTTCAGTTTTCCAAGCTTAATCGCCGCACGGTGTGTCCCTTCAGCCAAGATGTCGCCTATGCCTTCTCTACGTGCAATCTTGTTCGCTAAGGCAGCGAAGGCGTCAACATCACCCCATTTCAGCTCGAGCCCGTCTAGGTCGGTCTTGGTCAGGATGCCCCTTTGGTAGAGTTCAGCTGCGAAGCCAAGGACGCTGCCTCCTTGAATGCCGCAGAACCCTAAATCCTCGATAAGCGATGACAAGTACACGTTTTCCTCAGGCGTAAACACACCCAGATTTGGACCGAGAAAAGCCTGCAGTTCATAGTCAGGGTTGTCGCTTATGGCTCCCTTGTACTTGCCTGCGCGGATGCAGCTGATTTTCAAGCAGTTTGTTGGGCAACCGAAGTCGCTCCATGCAGGCTTCACCCACACCCTGTTCTCAAACTGGTCAACGCCGTAGCTTCTCTGGTCATGCCACTCTTCCTGCCAGTTGCGGACGGGTTCGGAACTGGTTTCTGCCCCGAAACTGTAGCCTCCGCCGCCCGTCCCGTACCTGCGCCACATCACGTTACCGTAGCAGCCTCGGCAGACATCATCAATCATCTGCTTAACTTTCTCCAAATCAGCAACCTCAGGCAACGGACCCGTACCTTTAACCGCGACTGCTTTGAGGTTTTTTGACCCCATGACCGCGCCGTAACCACCGTAGCCTGCCGCGTGAGTCCACTTAGCCACGACCACTGACGGTCGAACTTTCCTTTCTCCAGCTGGTCCAATGTAGAGTTTAGCTGGCTCCTTCCAGACGCCGACATGAGGATAACGTTCAGCAAGTAACCGTCGGCATTCACGGTTCAGCAACGCGTCGGTTTGTTTGCTGTCCTTGCCCCAGACGCCGCTCGCGTCCCTGAGTTCGACGTCAGTGTCCTTGATGAACAGGTAAACCGGCTTCTCAGCCTTGCCTGACACGATTATGCCGTCGTAGCCTGCGCATCTGAGTTCCACCGCGAACTCGCCGCCGACCGTTGAGCCTACCATGCCGTTGCTCTGGGGCGACTTGCCCGTCACACAGGTTCTGCCGCCTGGGAAGTAGCCGGTGAAGGGTCCAGACATGAAAAACAGGAGGTTTTCAGGGCCAAGCGGGTCAACTTTTTCCCACTTGTGAATGAGCCTTTCGCTCAGGATTTTAGCGGCAAGAGACCTGCCGCCAATGTAATCTTTTATCCATTCTTCAGGAAGCGTGGTGTTCTTGAAGCTTGAAGTTGAAAGGTCAACTTCCAAGAATTTTCCAGCGTAACCCAGCATTACAGTAGCTCCTCCGCTTTTTCGCCGTACAACTTGACAGCCAAGTTTCTGGAAGTCTCTTCTGGCGTTCGCGCATAGAGCTTAAACTCGTGGTCCTCACGCTTCACTGTTCTTAAACAGTTCCAGCCTCCCTCTTGGCAAACCTTTGCGCATTTTGGGTCGCCGCCGCACAAGTCGCAGATCAAAACCTTCTTGGTTCGCGGGTGAAGATGCGGCACTTTCCCCGCGCATGCATCAATGCATTTTCCGCAGCCTGTGCACTTGTCAGCATTAACCATGACTGCGCTGGTGTCCTCGTTTACGCTTAGAGCCCCAAACGGGCAGGCTTCAACGCAGGGGTAATCCTCGCACTGAGTGCACAAATGAGGGAACTCCGCGCCCGGAACCAGCATGAACACGCGAACCCTTGACGCTTCAGGCCAAATCTTATTTTCATGGCTAAGCGAGCAGGCGATTTCGCATTTGCGGCATCCGCTGCACTTGGTGAACTCTCGGCTTACCCAAATCTTATTGTTAGCCTCTTCCGTATTCCATCCCAAGTTTCCTACACCCTTTTACGTTTTATTTTGAAAGTAGTTTCCACGACAGGACTATTCCGACCGCGGATAGTATTGCTGCGAACCCGATTAAAACGGCAAAATCTACCCAAAGACTCGTCATGCCTGTTGCGCCCAGCAAGAGTTGCCGTGTCGCGTCGTTAGCGTAGCTGACCGGGTTGACCTTAGCCACGTCTTGCAGCCACATCGGCATTATTTTTGTCGGGAACAGCGCATTGCTTGCAAACAGCAGGGGGAGGTTGAGCAGGTTGATTATCGCCATTTGAGTCTGCCAATCAGCCGATCGTAACGCCAGCATGGTGAATAGCGCAGACAACCCCATTCCCATAAGGAAAATGACGACGAACGTTCCTGCAACACCCTGAACCGTGAAATGAGCTATCTCCATCCCAAGCAACACTGCGATCACTAGGATAATGGCAGCCTGTACCAGCGACCTGCCGACGCTCTGCAGAATCTTTGCCATCACGATTGAACCACGCGCCACGGGTGTGCTCAAAGCCTTGTTTAGGAAACCGAACCTGCGGTCAAACACGACTGACATTCCGCTGAACGCAGAGGTGAAGAGGACGATGAAGGCAAGCATGCCGCAAGCCAGGAAGGAAAAGTAGCTTGGTGTGCCGAAAAAGCTCGTTAAAATGGCTTTCTGTTGAGCTTGTGAGACTCCTGGTCCAGAGATGAAGGAGCCGAAGTTCAAGGCTTTCCCGAACAACCCGAGCCAGACTATCGGCTGGATAAGCGACACGATGAGCTGGATCGGGCTAGTGTACCACTTTCGCAAATCTCTGTTTGTTAGCGCCCATAAACCATGCAACGGGCTCCGATTCAGCTTTGGAGGGGTTCTTAATGGTCCGTTCTTGTTGGAAGAAACTTCGGTTTGTTTTTCTTGAACAACGGCGCCTTCTACAAGCATTTCTTTTTCTGATTGTGTCTTATCCATGCCTTTTCACTCCTACTATCTTGCTCTTGCTCTCCTGATAGTTGCACGTTGACGGAACATCGAAAGCTTGTCAACTTCTTCTTCCCTTAGGGTTCGCCCCGTCAAGTCCAAGTACACCTCGTCCAGTGTCGGCTTGGTCAACGAGACTTTCGTTACATGAAGCCCTTTGGACCGGATTAGATCCGTGATCTGCGGCGAGGCTTCTTCTCCCAGCTCCGCCTTTATGCGGTACGAGTTATTGTTTTTCTTAACGTCTTTCACTAGTTGTATCTGGGAAATAGAAGATGAAATGTCTGGCTCCGGTTCCTTAACTTCTATCACAATTACGTCACCGCCGATGCTTTCCTTCAGTTCTTCGGGCGCGCCAATCTTTATGATGTGACCGTGATCGATTATGGCTACTCTATCGCAAAGCAAGTCAGCTTCTTCGAGATAATGAGTAGTCATCAAAAGAGTCATGCGGTACTCCTCTTTCAGCGTTTTTATGTACTTCCAGACCGCCGTGCGTGTCTGAACATCGAGGCCGAGTGTCGGTTCATCCAAAAAAAGCAGCCTCGGGTAATTGATCAAGCCGCACGCCAGTTCCAGCCGCCTGCGCATTCCACCCGAGTACGTGCTTACTTTCTTGTCTGCCGCGTCCTGAAGCTCAACCAACTTCAAAAGTTCTTCTGCGTGAAGTTTTGAGTCGCTCCTGGGTATGCCGTAGAGGTCGGCGCAGAGAAGAATGTTGTTCTTTCCAGTCATGTCCTCGTCGGCTGTGTACTCCTGCGGCACGACTCCGACGTTTCTTCGCACCTCGTTTGCCTGCTTGAAGATATTGTAGCCGCAAACGTCCGCGTTTCCTGAAGTCGGCTTAAGCAGGGTCGTAAGCATGTTTATAGTCGTAGTTTTCCCCGCTCCGTTGGGTCCGAGTAAGCCGAAGATTTCTCCTTCTTGGATCTCAAAGCTTATGCCGTCAACAGCTTTCAAGGTGCCGAATGTTTTTGAAAGCTTCTCAACCTTAACGATCGGTGATGACAGGGGGGTTGCCGCTTGGGTTGCAGACATCTGGTCACGCTCCGAGTTTCGATAATCTTGACTGCAAATCCTTGATCTTCGGCGAGTACTGCACGATCTTGGCACTGTCGGCTTTAGCGAGGTCCTCAAGGTAAGAAACGTAGCCGCTAATCTCCGTTAAGATATCATCCATGGTCTGTGGTTGCTTCTTCGGCATGCCCCAAGGCCACTCGAACTCCTCCATGCCTCGCTGCGTGATCTCGTACTTGCCGTCCTCGAGTTTCTTGATGCTGCCGTCTTTCTGTAGCTCTTCAAGCAACGGGTAAACGGAGCCTGGGGAGGGTCTCCACCAGCCTTGCGAGGCAATCTCGATCTGATCCATTATTTCAGCGCCATTCTGGGGCGACTGCTGGAGTATGGAGAGTACCCACATTCTGAGTCCTCCCTTCCTAAAATACTTCCATTTGTGCTCGTGACCCCACATATGTATCGCCTAACCGATATCGAAATACCGATATCAAGTAGCTTATATATGTTTGGCAAATCAAGACCCAAATGAGCTTACTCATCTACGATGTTGTCTCAAAAATAGGCTCATTTAGGGCTTTCTTCCAAAGTTTCCAGTTAACAGGAAAGGATGAGAAAGCCTTTTTCGGCGTCGAGACATGTGTTCGCGCTTCAGCTCACGTATTCCTTCTGTTTGCGTCGAGTTTCGATAGCGTTAAGGGTTAGGGCTGCCTCGAATATGATTGAATCCACATCGTCGAAGGCTTGTTTAACAGCAATTCTGATCTGAGTCAAGGTTCACTCCACCCTCAAGCCAGCAAACTGGGAAACGAAAAATTCAATATCAAAACACGCTTGCTTATGGGAAGCTATGACAAACTTTTCTCAGGACAGCTAATATTTCTTTGTGGTATCGTGAAGGCAACAACAAACATGCAGCAGCTTTCAGCAAATCCCCCGCGCCAAAGATGCAGAATGATAGTTTGCCTTCGCCAACGGCTAAACTGTAACAGTGAGAAGTTCGGGCAAATTCTGTTTTTATGTTCTGGCTCTGATGACGCCCTCAAGCTTGTTTAATTCGTCTATGACGTCCTGTCCGACTCTCTGATGCACGAGGTAGACGGCGATGGCGCAGCCTTTTCCAATCTGTCTGGACGGGTTCTCCCTGATGTTGACGCCGAAATCGGCAAGCACCTTGTCTATCTTGGCAAACATCCCTGGCTTATCAGCGTGATAAACAAACAAGGGATAGAACGGCCTTTCCTCCAACTCGATGTTTTCACCCACGTTCACCGCGTTCGAGAAATCTCCATGCAGCAAGTAGTCTATGATGACGCGCGCCATTTCCACAGACGTTTTTTTCTGAGCCTCAACCGTGGATGCTCCCAAATGAGGGGTAAAAACGACATTGTCCAGCTGACGCAGCAGGCTTCTAAATTCGGAGTCTTCCTCCACAGGTTCATCTTCAAAAACGTCCAGCGCTGCCCCTGCTATCCCCCCGCTTTTCAACGCGTTGTACAGGGCCTTCGCGTCGACGTTGCGTCCGCGTGCAGTGTTGATTAGATAGGCGGTTGGCTTCATCAGCCACAATTCCTTCTCGCCTACCACGGTCTCGTTCCCGCTGACATGGATGCTCACGTAATCGGACTGTGAAAGAACCTCTTCTTTTGACACAAATTTTATCCTGGAACTGGACTTTACGGCTGGGTCGTAACCTATCGTGTCCATGCTGAACCCGACAGCAAGCTCGCTTAGTTTCTGCCCGATCCTCCCGCAGCCGATGATGCCTAAAGTCTTGCCTGAAAGCTCGGTTCCCTCAAAACACTTCTTCCTCCACACGCCCTTCTTCAAAGAATAATACCCCTGCGGCACCCTCCTTGAAACATCCAGCATCAACGCAAGCGCCAGTTCCGCGGTCGCGTTCGTGTTCCCAAACGGCGCTGACTTGATGATGATCCCGCGTTCGGTGGCAGATTTTGCGTCTATGTTATCTGTTCCGACGCCTGCCCTGCCGATAACCTTCAGTTTGCCCTTGCTGCCCGCCTCAATAGCCTCTTTCGTCACTGTGGTTGCGCTCCGCACTATTAAGGCGTCAAATTCTCCGATTTGTTCAACAAGGGCTTTGGCGTCACGCTTGCGCTTATCCACTTCGATTCCAGTGTTTTCGAATAGTCTTATTCCTTCCTCGTCCATTCCGTCGTTCAGCAACACTTTCATGAAATTCACCCACACTGTTATTGTAATTGCATCCAAAGGATTTAGTTCTTGCTACCTTTACGCGTCTCTGCTGCTATCTTGCTAGAGTATTTTATTTCCTTGAAAAATCAAGAATTCCTGCTTAAAAGGCTTTAACATCCTTTTTTTACGTCTGCACAGCCCCTTTTTAAGTCACAAAATTAAGTGTAAACTCAGATTAAGTAAAAGCGTGAACGCTGCTCAGCCATAAATTGACAACCTTTATATACACAAAAGAAAAACAAACCTTTCCAAAGGATGAGTAACTTATGGGGAAGTCCCTTACTAGAAAAATACTTGAAAGTCATCTTCTATCGGGCGAATATGTACCCGGCAACGAGATAAGCATCAAGATCGACCAAACCCTCACTCAGGACGCCACAGGAACAATGGCGTACCTTCAGTTCGAGGCGATGGGTCTGAAACAGGTGAAAACAGAGCTTTCAGTAAGCTACGTGGACCACAACACAGTCCAAGTGGGCTACGAGAACGCTGACGACCACAAGTACCTTCAGACCGTAGCCGCCAAGTACGGCATCGTTTACTCGAAGGCTGGAAACGGAATATGCCACCAAGTCCACTTGGAAAGGTTCGGCAAGCCTGGAAAAACCCTTCTGGGATCTGACAGCCACACAACCACGGGCGGAGGCATCGGAATGATAGCCATTGGAGCCGGCGGCTTAGATGTCGCCGTAGCCATGGGCGGCGGGGGATTCTACCTTTCATGCCCAAGAGTCTACAAGATAAACTTGAAGGGGGCTCTCCGACCGTGGGTCAGCGCCAAAGACGTGGTCCTGAAGATGCTGGAGATGTTCACGGTGAAAGGAAACGTTGGAGTCGTCATGGAATACGCTGGATCCGGCGTAAAGAGCCTAACCGTTCCGGAGAGAGCCACAATCGCCAACATGGGTGCGGAGATGGGTGTCACCACCTCGATATTCCCCTCGGATGAGGAGACAAGGAAGTTCCTCAAGGCGCAGGGAAGAGGGAAGGATTGGGTCGAGCTGCATGCTGATGAGGATGCGGAGTATGAAAGAGTCGTGGATCTTGACCTCGGTGAGTTGGAGCCTTTAGCCGCGGCGCCACACAGCCCGGGAAACGTCGTCCGAGTGAGCGACATGAAGGATTTGAAGGTGGATCAGGTGATGCTCGGCTCGTGCACGAATTCTTCTTACAAAGAAATAGTGACAGTAGCTAAAATCATGAAGGGCAGAAAAGTCCACCCGGACGTGTCGTTCGGGGTCGCACCAGGCTCAAGGCAAGTCCTCCAGATGGCGACAAAGGAAGGTTATATCGGCGACCTACTGGATTCTGGCGCTAGACTGCTCGAGGCGGCATGTGGGTTCTGCATCGGCAACAGCCAAAGCCCCATGACGCAAGCCGTGTCCCTTAGAACAAGCAACAGGAACTTCGAGGGGAGAAGTGGCACTGCGGACGCGCAGGTTTACCTTGTAAGCCCCGAAGTTGCGGCTGTAGCGGCAATCACTGGGAAGTTCACCGACCCCCGAAAGGCAGGCATCGAGTACCCGAAGGTCAGCATGCCAAACAAGTTCCTCGTCGACGACTCAATGTTTATTTTCCCCAATGACGCCGATAGAAACGTGGAGATTTATAGGGGTCCCAACATCGGCACTCCGCCAACTAACGAAGCGATGCCCGAGCAGATAAAGGGCATCATCGGAATAAAGGTCGGCGACAAAATCACGACGGACCACATAATGCCAGCTGGCGCTAGACTCAAGTACAGGTCGAACGTGCCAAAGTACTCGGAATACGTGTTCGAACCAATCGACCCAGCGTTCCCCAAGAGAGCCATGGAAGCTAAGAACAAGGGTCTTCACACCGTCGTCGTCGCGGGTGAATCCTACGGTCAAGGCAGCTCCAGGGAGCACGCCGCGCTGTGCCCCATGTACCTCGGCGTCAAGGCTATAATAGCAAAATCGGTCGAGCGCATTCACGCGGCAAACCTCGTGAACTTCGGCATAATTTCCCTTTCCTTCAAGAATATTGCTGATTATGACAAGATAGAGCAGGGCGACGAGATTGAGATCCCAGACATCAAGAGCAAACTGCAGAACAACGAGCCCGTCATCTTGACAGACAAGACCAAGAACCTTAAAATCGAGTTAGGCTACAACCTCTCGCAGAGACAGAAGGACATCCTCTACGCGGGCGGCTTGCTGCCTTACACAGTCAAGTAAGATTTGAAAGGAGAACATGTGTGCAATGAACAAGATTAACGTGAAGACCCCCATCGTCGAGATGGACGGGGATGAAATGACCCGCATAATGTGGCACATGGTCAAGGACCAGCTTCTTCTGCCCTACTTGAACATGAACCTCATGTACTACGACCTGCAACTCAAGAAGAGGGACGAGACTGAAGACAAAATAACTCTCGAAGCGGCAGAAGCCATAAAGAAGTACGGCGTCGGAGTAAAATGCGCGACCATCACTCCCAACAAGGACCGCGTTGTGGAATACAAACTCAAGAAGGAATGGAGCAGCCCAAACGGCACAATAAGAGCCGCCCTCGACGGCACCGTCTTCAGAGCGCCAATCCTCGTCAACAACATCCCGGCTGCAGTCAGGTCTTGGAAGAAGCCAATCCATATTGGAAGGCACGCGTATGGCGATGTGTACAAGAACTGCGAGTTCCGTGTTCCGGAAGCGGGAAAGGCTGAACTCACTTTCACAAACTCGGCGGGTAAGGAGCTTTTCCGTGGAATAATTCAGGACTTCAAGGGTCCAGGCGTCATTCAGGGCATTCACAACACTGACAAGTCCATCGAAAGCTTCGCCAAGGCATGCTTCACCTACGCCTACGACCAGAAACTTCACGTGTGGTTCGGCGCGAAGGACACGATTTCAAAGACTTATGACGGGCAGTTCCGAAAAATCTTCGAGGAAGAGTACCAGAAAAACTGGGCAGCCAAATTCAAGAAGGCAGGACTCGAATACTTCTTTACCCTCATCGATGATGCAGTCGCAAGGATAATGAAGACCGAGGGCGGGCTGCTCTGGGCTTGCAAGAACTATGACGGCGACGTCATGAGCGACCTGCTGGGCTCAGCCTACGGCAGCTTGGCGATGATGACCAGCGTCCTCGTCAGCCCGCAGGGGTACTACGAGTTCGAAGCTTCCCACGGCACAGTGCAAAAGCACTACTACAAATACCTCAAGGGCGAAAAAACATCAACCAACCCCATGGCGCTCATATTCGCGTGGACTGGCTGCCTCAAAAAACGCGGCGAACTGGACAAGACGCCGGAAGTCGTGGAATTCGCGAAAAAACTGGAGGAAGCAGCCCTCGAAACCGTGGAAAGCGGCGTCCTGACTGGCGATCTGATGTTGGTCGCAACGCCTAACCCGAAGAACAGGCAGGTTAACACCGAGGAGTTTATTGCTGAGGTTGCAAAAAGGCTCAGGAAGAAGCTTGAATAGAGGGGGACGTAAACGGCACACAAAGCGATCAGGGAGGCTGACGGGAAGCTCATGCTTGCCCGCCTGTTTAAGGAGTATTCTAAAGGGAAATACGCGATATCGGATAAGGTCGTAGCCGTCGGACCAGAAACCGACTTGGCTAAGCTGCCCTGTCAACATAAGTGGCTGGCTACTGAGAAGTTGGTCGTCAAGCCTGACCAGTTGATAAAGCGTAGGGGAAAGAATAATCTCATCCTTGTCGGCGCAGACTACGACCAGGCGAGAGCGTGGATAGAAGAGAAGTCGAAGAAACCGATAACAGTGCATGGCAAGTTCGACGCCGACGGCAAACCCATAGACAAAGGCACGGTTGGACAGTTAACGCACTTCATCATCGAGCCTATGGTGTCCCACAAGAACTCGGACGAATGCTACCTCGCCATAATGTCAACCAAGGACGGCGACACCATAATGTTCCACCACGAGGGCGGAGTCAACGTGGGAGACGTAGATGCCAAGGCAACGCGCTTAGAAGTACCCATTGGAACATTCCCAAAACCTGCCGAAATCGAGAAAAAACTCTTGGCGAAGGTTCCTGTTGAATGCAGGAAGTTGGTGGCAGGCTTCATCGAGGCGCTGTTCAAGTTCTACGCCGACCTGAATTTTACTTACTTGGAAATTAACCCGCTGGTAGTGACGAAGGATTCGATTGTCCCATTGGATCTCGCAGCCAAGCTGGACAGCACGGCAGAGTTTGAAAGCGGCGAGAAATGGGGCAACATCGAGTTTCCCACGCCGTTTGGCAGGGTTTCAACCAAGGAAGAAGCCTTCATCGAGGAGTTGGACTCTAAGACTGGGGCTTCTCTTAAGCTGACGATTCTCAACTCTGAGGGAAGGGTCTGGACGATGGTTGCAGGCGGCGGCGCATCAGTCATCTACGCGGACACAATCACCGACCTCGGCTACATGAACGAACTGGCAAACTACGGCGAGTACTCTGGCGACCCAAGCGAGGAATTCACGTACCTCTACGCCAAGACAATACTCGACGTCATGACGAGGAAGCCGAACCCGAAGGGCAAGTTCCTGCTCATAGGCGGCGGGATAGCGAACTTCACCGACGTCGCAGCCACGTTCAAGGGCATAATCAGGGCTCTCAAGGAGTACCAGAAGGCTCTTCAGGACAACAAAGTCAAGATCTACGTACGCAGAGGCGGTCCCAACTATCAGGAGGGTCTTAGCCAGATGAGGGCGCTCGGCGAGAAACTGGGCGTGCCCATTGAAGTGTATGGACCAGAAACCCACATGACCAAGATTGTTTCGATAGCGCTGAAGGGAGCGAAGTAACATGGCGAAAGCATGCACACCCGAGAAAACCAACAAGAATGAACTCTTCGACAAGAACACCCAATCGTTCATTTACAACAATCAGGTAGCCGCAACACAGAGGATGCTGGACTTCGATTACGCCGCGGGACGCACGACGCCTTCGGTGGCAGCGATAATCAATCCCACAGGCTCAGACAGCTACGCAAAGTTCTACTTCGGCAAACGCGAAATCCTCATACCCGTCTACAAGAGCCTTGAGAAAGCAGCCAAACTGCACCCCAACGTTGACGTCATGATAAACTTCGCATCATTCAGGTCAGCCGCGCCCTCAACCGAGGAAGCGCTAGCCATACCGCAGATACGAACCATAGTGATAATCGCCGAGGGCGTGCCTGAACGCAAAATGAAGCTGCTCACAACAAAGGCTAAAGCCCTTGGCAAGGTAATAATCGGCCCCGCAACCGTCGGAGGAGTAAAAGCCGGCTGCTTCAAAATCGGCAACGCTGGCGGCACGATAGAAAACATCGTTGAATCCAAACTTCACAGGCCAGGCTCAGTGGGGTTCGTGTCTAAGTCAGGCGGCTTAAGCAATGAGGCTTACAATATCATCGCCAGAAACACGGATGGCTTGTACGAGGGCATCGCCATCGGGGGGGACACGTACCCGGGTTCTACGCTGCTGGATCACCTTCTCAGGTTCGAAGGGATTCCCGAAGTCAAGATGCTCGTGTGTCTGGGTGAAGTCGGAGGCAGCGGCGAATACGAGATCGCCGAGGCGCTCAAGAACAAGAAGATTACAAAGCCGCTGGTGATTTGGGTGACGGGAACCTGCAGCAAGGCGTTCAAAACCGAGGTTCAGTTCGGCCACGCCGGCGCGAAAGCAGGCTGCGAGGCGGAAACCGCAGACGCGAAGAATGCAGCTCTTAAGAAGGCTGGCGCTGTTGTTCCCAACTCGTACGACGATTACGACCAGAAAATAAGGGAAACCTACGAGAACCTGGTTCGAAGCGGCGTCATCACCCCGAAGCCAGAGCCGCCAGTGCCGAAGATACCCATGGATTACGCCAAAGCGCTGAAAGAAGGCTTGATACGGAAGCCCTCCAACTTCATCTGCACCATATCAGACGACCGGGGCGAAGAACTGCTCTACGGCAAAATGCCCATCTCCGAAGTCTTCAAGAAGGACATAGGAATCGGCGGCGTGCTGAGCATACTATGGTTCAAACGTCAGTTTCCCCCGTACGCGACCAAGTTCATCGAGATGACAATCATGGTCACGGCTGACCATGGACCCGCCGTGTCGGGTGCACATAACGCCATAGTCGCGGCGAGGGCAGGCAAAGACTTGGTTTCTTCAGTCGCGAGCGGTATGCTCACCATCGGCCCAAGGTTCGGAGGCGCCATCGACGGGGCAGCCCAAAGCTTCTCCGACGCCTACGATAGGGGACTAACTCCAGCCCAGTTCGTTGAGGAGATGAAGGAGAAGGGTGAAAATATCCAGGGTATCGGGCACCTGATAAAGAGCGTGAACAACCCTGACATGCGCGTCACAATCATGAAGGATTACGCCAAGAAACACTTCAAGTCTACCCCGCTCTTGGATTATGCGCTTGAGGTGGAGAAGATCACGACGGCAAAGAAAGACAACCTCATCCTTAACGTTGACGGCTGCATCGGAATCTGCTTCGTTGACATGCTGAGGAACGAGATGCCCAAGCAGGAAGCCGACGAGTACGTTCAGATGGGCGCCCTCAACGGCTTGTTCGTGGTGGGCAGAACCATCGGCATGACCGCGCACTTCCTGGACCAGAAGCGGCTCAAGCAGGGACTCTACCGACACCCATGGGACGACATCACCTACATGACAGAATAAGCTGGAATATAACCCGCAGGCGGTTTTCCCCCAATGCTGCCTTCTCTATTTTTGTTAAGTACCTAATAATCTGCTTTTTTCAATCAAGAGGATTATGATTAAACCGTTGACTCATGGTCTAAACATCTGAGCCACTCTAAATGGTCATCGCCGCAAAGCCATTCAATATAGGGTTTTTCTCGACTGTTCAAGGGCTCGATCCTGACAAAATGCCGGTCATTGGATGTTCTGAACAGGACCGCCTTAAAATCGCCGAAGTCGCTGATGCCTTCCGCTATCTTTTCCATTTCGCAAAGCCTGCTTACGAGTAGGTTCGGTTCAGATATAAAACTAACCTGAATTCACGTTTCTTAGCCTGTCACAGGGCAGTTGTATCGGGGAACCCAGCGTTTGAAAAAATGATTTGCCGCTGGATTTGAAATACCTGTCTGAAAGTAAACAAGGCTTATTAACTGACTTGGCACATAAGGGAAGCAGGCGAGCCCAAGCATGGCACACTTACCCAGAAAGTTGAGAATCATCGTTCATGCTTTAGGTCTAAGCAGTGTTGGCAGCGCCTTGTTCTTGCAGACCACGGTTTTTGCAGGCATAGCTCGGAACGGGTATTTTAGAGGAATAGAAAACAACAATTTCGTTCTCTGGACAGAGATCGGGTTGACATCCATAGCCATAGCTTACTTTGGGTACCTGCTAATTCGTTTCATCTACGTCAACGACTGAACGGCGGTCTTTTCGAAATCTCCGCTTCAAGAAAGATTCTTGTTAGACAATGAAAACTGAAGAGAAGCAAAAAAACTAATTGAAAAAAGAGGCTTGCTTTGTCAAGCCCTGACGCATTGGTGCCGTTCAGGTTTTGCTGTTTTTTTATCTTTTTCGTCTTCGTCGGTATCTGAGTATTGCTGCGGCGGTCAGAATGATGGCAAAGAGTATCAGCATGGACTCCAGAACCGTGATTAAGGTTGTGTTGTACTGAGCCTTGTAGCTGCCCAAGATTAAGGTTGGCTCGACGATTACTATTGGCGAGGAAGCGTTGACGCTTGTCAAGACGTACTGTTTGTTAGCTGTTGTGCTGCTTACTGTCGCTTCAAAGCTGAAGGTAAGTTGTGTGCCGTTATCCACCCATCTTACGTCTGCCAACTGCGAGTACTCTTCCGGAATGCCTGAGACAGCCAGTATTGTTCCTTTCGCGTCGGATTTTACGCCGCTTTGATTGAGCGTTACCTTGTACTGCGTCTGGTACTTGCCAGTTATCGTTGTGGGCTCGGTGATGCTTTGCGTCCGATTGTCGCTTACAAAGAGGCATTGAACATCGTTGGCGGAGTTTACTACTGTCGGAGTGAAATTGCCTTGCGCGGCAGCCCCATAACTGACCCATTCGTCTGCTGGAACAGTTATTGGCAGCGCGTTACCCACTACGGCGTAGGTTACCAAGTACTGTGTGCTCCACGAAGCGATGGCTGTTTTTGGGCTAGTCATCGACAAACTGGCTGTCAGCGCCGTTCCTGATGCGTCGCCACCCCAGTTGACGAAGACATGCTGCACGCCGCTGCCGCCTGAGACTTCTGCGCTTGAAACGCTCGCGGTCGCTGTGGCTCCGCTATCATACCAGCCTTCACCGTTTGCCGTTGCGTACGCGGAGCTTACGGTGAGGAAGTACTGTGTCTGGTAAGTGCCCACTACCGCTGTTGGCTGCGTAATGGTTGCTGGGCGGTTGTCGCTGACGAAGTTGCACCGCGTATTCTGGGCGTCGTTGATGACCTGCGCGGGGAATGAGCCGGTAGCTTGCCCGCCTGAGTTAACCCACTCGGCTGCTGGAACTGAAATGGCTAGGACGTTTCCAGTCGCAGAATAGGTAACCAAGTACTGCTTTGAGTAATCAATGGTCTGTGCCAGTTGATTTGGAACTGACAGGGTGCCCGAAGTTTGGTTAGCAACGTATCTTGTTTGGTCACTCTGAATGTTGCTTGAAGTGCTCCACGAATAGTTCAGCGCCGACAAATTGCCCACGGTTATGGTACTCGTTGTAGAGGCGTATTCCTGTCCGCCGAAGGTTATGTTCCAGCTTGTACCCGTTTCCAGGCCGTTCTCAGTGAACGTAACCGTGTACCCCGTCACTGTCAAGATTGCGGTGTCGGTCAAGTTGCTGTAGGTTGCGGTAACGTTGTAAGAGCCAGCGTTATCGGCGGTAACCGAGCTCCCTGTGACGGATGCGCCAGGAGCACTAAAAGTCGTTGATGACGTAACATCGCCTAGGCTGTTGCCAATTTGGTCGTAAGCCGTAACAGTGTAGTCTTGCGGGGTTCCTGCGGCAACAGTCGCCGTTTTTGGACTTATGATTATGTGGTCAGGCGTCGCAGAATTAGCGTTCACCGTCAAAGTTGCATTATCCGACAGCGCCCCCAGAATTGCGTTGACCGTCCAAGTTCCCGCATTGGCAGAGGTGTATGTTCCAGTGCTTTGATTCCAAGAGCCGCCTGCAACAGCGTCGATGCTCCAAGTAACCACGCCAGTAACATCCCACGTATTGTACCCGTCTGAAGCGGTAGCTGTAAAAGCTTGTGAAGTTCCAGCCAGAATGGACGCATTCTTAGGCGACACTGCAATAGAGACGACGGTCGGCAAATGTCCAACAACGTTTAGTGTTGCCGTGTCAGACTTGTCTTTGTAAGTTGCGGTGACAGTCCAAGTGCCCGTCTTATTGACTTGCACAGAGTTGCCTGTCCAAACATAGGTTCCCGAGCCACTGTTGATGCTCCAAACTATGTCGGGGCTGGTTGAGATAACCCAGTTGCTGTCATCTCGGCCATACGCGGTTACCGTGTACGTTTGGGATTCGCCAGCGGCAATGGTTGCGTTCTGTGGAGTGACAGTTATGTGGTCAAGAGCGGAACAATGGTGTTGACCAGAGTGGTGATGCTTGTTTGCGCAGTCGAAAAGGCTGGAGATTCCATGCCAGCAGCCTTCAAAGTAACTGGCAAAAGTGGCTGCGTAATCTTGACTTGGGCGGTTATTGCTGGAGGCAGATGGCGATGTCAAGTCACCTTTTACTTGGACTATGCTAGCGTACGAAAATAGTTGCACAAGAATGGCTGCGATGACAATCACTGCTAAGAACTTGGTTTTCTTCATTTTACCTCACCAGAGGCTAAATTGATAGTTGATGGCAAACAAGACACTGCCAACAAAAATTGACTCGGCACCCATTCTCTTGTGATTATTTTCACTCGAAACCCTCCCCTTCTAACCTCGAATTTCCTGTTCTTCCTGATTATTTTGTGTTAACTATCCATAGGTAATTTATAAACCTATGCATAAAATGAGATTTATTATTTAATTAGTAAATATTAATAAACAAATATGATTATTTTACAAAATTAATGGCGAAAAATGAAGCAAACGCGGAGAAACAGGCGTTGAAATTACTCATTTGTCTCGCGAATCACGCACAGAATTTACTAAGCGGTCGTCTGATTTCCCGATAGATGCCCAAGCCCTATTGCAGCAACTTTGCAGTAACTATCCTCTGAGGTCATCAAAAAAATAGTGCCGGTTTTGGGCCGCGGAAGGGCTTTGAACCCAGGTTTTATTAAATGTGGGAAGCTATAGACTGGATTGGTCCCAAATCTCAGCCCTAACAAGTTAGTTGCTAGACGATGTAGCAGTTTAGGACTTTCTGCATGCTTTTCGGCGTATTCTGCGTCTCGGCTAGTTTCTGCATGAACTTTATCATCGGCTGAACGCGGGCTATGTCCGTCAGACTGAGCAAGCCCACCAAGCGGTTCTTTTCGGTCACGGGCAGCTTCTTTATCTTCTTCTTGAACATCAGGCATGCCGCTGCTTCTAAGTCTGTGCCGGGGGAAATAACGACCAATGGACTTGACATGATTTCTTTAACTGTTGTCTTCTTGGCGTTTCTGCCCTCGGAGACTATGCGTTTCAAAAGGTCTCGCTCTGTAATGATGCCTATAGGCTTCCCATTTCTGGTAGTGATTACAGAGCCTATCTCGAACTGATTCATGATGTTGGCTGCTTCTCTGACTGATGCTCTCTCATCCACTGTAATTACTTTCTTGACCATAACGTTATCAGTCTTAAACGTAACTCTGTTTTCACCTGTCTTTTCTTGAGCCATCGGAGCTACCTGCTTTTTCTCGGCTGAGTTGCTTTTTGATTCCGCTCGTTGACAGCCTTCTTGCTGTCCATAGTTCTGCTTAGCCGCGTGTATGTATTCTTTTAAGTTCAATTCAGACACGGCTGTTTCAGGCAAATCGCCTTTGTAGCCAGCTCCAGTTTTGGCTTGAATGCGTTTTATACAAACAATCTCCAAGTTTTTGGCTGCCGTTCCAAGAATTTTTTCAAGCGCGTCTGAAAAATCATTGATTTTGTAGGGAATTTCTTGCTTATCAATCCCAAACGCGTTTTTAAGACATAAGTATAATGCTTCTTTCAGAGATCCGCCTAAAGAAGAAAAGGCCTCGTCGATTGCTTCCTCGAGCAACTTGCTGAAAGCCTCTTCGGCATCAACGGTTGGTTTAACAACTGCTGGGGCTTCATCCAAGCGTAACGCTGTTTTGCGCCCCTGCCCAAGACTGCTGCTCATTCTTTCGCCCAATATTGATTATATCAGAACGTATGGGGATAAATTAGATTTGTGAATGCCAACTACAGATTAGAAATTCGCTACAGCTAAAGACCATAATGGTCAACTGCCGAAAACACGGCCGCGGCTGTCCAAAGCTGTCCCTTGCTTCCTCTTGGCGCTCCGGTTGCTGGGTCGTAGAACTCGTTGAAGCCCTTTCGCTCAATCATCAGGTTGGTCGCTGCTTCGGCTTCGCTGGTGGCTTGCAGCTTTCTCAGCGCATCAATCACTCTTATCTCAACAAACGGCCATATTGCAGAGTTCTGGTACCTGCCAGGCTTGTTTCTCAGAAAGGCACCGTTTGCTACGCCACACGTCAAATACCATGTTGCCAGCAACTTTGCTCTGTTGAATTCGTAGTTTGGCGTGATGTTTCTGTAGCCGAAGGGTATTTTTGCGGCGTTAAAGCCCTTGAGGGTGCCCTCGGAAACCTCTTTCGAAGCGGTGCCGTTGAGGATTGCTAAAGCGTTTCCGAGGCTGTCAAAGTTGTGGTCCTGCTTTAGTTCGCCGTCTTCCCAGCGAACGGTGTCTGCATAGCAGCATAGGTTCTTTGAGTAAAAGAACTTGTTTACATTCTCCTTGACTAAATTTGCGGCTGCATGGTTTCCGAGCAATTCGTACATGTTGGCAAGGAGCATCTGGTTTGCAAGGAGACACTTACCTATGTAATTGGGCATCGCATCCCTCCAGTCCATGCCGGGGATAAACTGGCGCTCATCCAGTTTGTTCTCGATGAATGCGACGCATGATTTCACAGCTTCCTCATTTTCCTTGAAAAACTGGTTGCCTGCAAACTCGGCGTATTTACGCATTCCAATGACAAACAAGATTTCCGTGTCAGATGAGCAGGACTGATACCTTTGGCGAATCAATTTGCTGACGCTGAAGTCGATCACAGTCGGCATCTGCCCGTTACTGCGCTGCAGCTTTATGAATTCGGACAGGTGATTTTCGACATCCTCTCGGTATCCGAGCTTGAGCAGCACATCCTCCGAATAGACTATGTCTCTTAACCATAGCTCGTGATAGCGTTGCATACTGGCGTAAAAACCATTCTCCCTGCGGCATCCCTCGATTACCTTAATAGCCTTCTCTTTCCTTTCCAAAAGCGCGCTGGACGTGTAGCCCTCGGGATTGTTCAATCGCTTCCCCTGTTACCCATTAGTTTTTCCAAGTATAAAAATTCTGTAAAATCGGTTTGATTGACCTCCGAGTACACAGAAAATTGTTCACCCGAGTCTTGGATGCAAAGGGACACACTGCTAGTCTTCTCTCCAATTGAATAATTTCGTTGCGGCTACAAAGAGAATGATTGTTATTATTGTAAGAACAGCAATGTCGATTACTGCCTGTACATAGTTGCTGTATATCATAACGGCGCTTAATCCTTCGATTACGTAGGTTAGCGGCAGGACATGTGCTACGTATTGCAGATATGTAGGAAGGGAGGTTAAAGGATAGAATACGCCTGAAAGAAGCATCATTGGAGTTATTATGAGGTACAACATGGTGTTGGCTGCCTCAGGGTCCTTCGTTAAAGTTCCAGCCAGCATGCCCAATGAAGCGAAAAGAATCGGTCCCAGAATCAAGAACGGTATAAGCCAGACTGTTAGCGAAATGTGTGCGCCGAAGACAAGTATTCCAACAGCGACCATCGGCAGGAAAGAAATCGCATTCAGGAAAACATACCAAATCGACTTAGAGGCAAGCCACTCCGTCTTTGTAAGGGGAGTCAGCGACAACTGTCTGAAGAGCTTTGTTTTCTTGTATTCAGATGAAATGGCTATGATGGCTTCCATCGGAAGCAAGATTATGACGAGACCAATAAGTCCAGGAACAAGAAAATCAATGTATTTGTGCACTTTGGGGTTAACAGTGGTTTGGCTCATGCCTATGAATGGTGAGCCGCCATATCGTTTTAGGTTGAACGCGTTTATTACACCGTTCACGGTTTCGCTTACGACCGCGCTGGAGCTCGAAGAGGGATTAACGTAAACGGTTACATTGACAGGTTTGGCAGCTTCATAGCTCGAAGAAAAATCCGCAGGAACAATTACTCCATAAGACGCCGAGTGCGCTGAGAGATACTTCGTGAAGTTTTCGGAAGGGCTCACTAAAGCCACGTGAAGCGTGCCTGTGCTGTTAAGCGCGTTTACAAACTGGGTTGAAATCTGGCCGTTGTCTTGGTTCTGAAGGTAAACTGTTGTCGGTCCGGAAGAGCCTGCGGAGAAAAAGGAGAAAATGGCTCCGAAAGCCAGCATCATGATTAAAGGGGAAATTAGAGCACCTAACAAATAAGTCCTGCCTCTTACGACACCGAGACCATACAAATGCAGGTCAGCCATAATTCTTCTCACGCTAGCCATCTTTAACGCCTCCTTTGACTACTGGAATTGTTGTTGCCATGCGCAGCTATGATTTCGCCATGCTCATCCATCGTTCCGCGCACCAACTTGACGAACACATCGTCCAAGCTATCTTCGTGAGTGCGTATTTCTCCCCATTCAAGCCCTGATTGTTTAACCGCAGACAAGGCGTCCAGTGCATCAGTTTTCTGGTTGAGTGCTACGCTGATCAAACCTTTGCAGTCATACTCGACTTTCAGATCCGTGTTCGCTTTAACGTAATCAGCAAGTTTCTCTGATCCGTGAATCTCAAGCCTTTCCCCTGAACCATGCTCCCTGATGATTTCGTCTGCAGTTCCCATAGCCACTATTTGTCCGTGATCCATGATTGCTACTCTGTCAGAAAGCTGCTGAGCCTCGTCGAGGTAATGAGTAGTCAGAATTACTGTTTTGCCCTTGCTCCGCAGCCCTCTTATGACTTCCCAAATCGCCCTTCTCGCGTTTGGGTCAAGTCCCGTGGTTGGTTCATCGAGGAAGAGAAGTTCAGGAGAATTCACGAGTGCGAGGGCAAGCCCCACCTTCTGCCTCTGCCCTCCCGAAAGATTCTCGTACAGCACACTAGCAGAATCCTCCAGCAGGACCTCCTTCAAGATCTCATCTGGCTCCACCCTGACGCCGAAAAGAATCGCATAGTATTTCACCGCTTCCCTTGGGGTTGCTTCAGTAAAGAATGTAAAGTTCTGCGGTATAACCCCGATTCTTCCATGAAGCAAGTTGCCGTTTTCCCATGGATCGAAACCGAGTATTTTCACTGTGCCTTCGTCTCTTTTTCGCAAGCCCTCCAGAATCTCTATTAGTGTGGTTTTCCCCGCACCGTTCGGACCGAGAAGAGCGAAGATTTCACCCTTGTCTACTGAGAAGGAAACTCCATCAATTGCCTTTAGATTACCGTACGACTTCTTGACAGAAGAAATTTCAATTGGGGCCATTCAATGCAACTCCTTTTGCTTGGCTTCTTGCAATTAGGCACGCCTAAGTGTTTAGTTAGGTAAACCTAATAAGTCTTTTTGTTACGATAAATCATTTTACTCCAACAAAGGTGTCTAAACGCAAAGTCATTTTGCCAAAATAAGCCCAAAAGCACATTTAAAAAGAGCGCCGAGGAAGAGATTCAAATCCCAGTTTACCCGTTAACGAAGGCGTTTAAAGGTTAGGTTCAAATCCTAACCTTCGGTCATTTAAATTTTCTGAAGATTGAGAATACACTTAATTTGTGCACTTTTTCCCTTTTCTCTTAATGTGCTCTCTTGGGCTTGATGTGCATGGGTTTTGCAGATTCTTGATGATTTGGCATCTTCTAATAGGGCTAAAACTGTTCAAACTAAAGAGGAACTTTTTCTAGGAAAGTTTAAATGTAACTTTTTGATTACATGTAATTTCAATTATACATGTGGGATTGAAACAATGAAAAGAGCTGTCGAAACATCAAACCTAAACAAAACGCAAGATGCTAACTTCAATTTTAACAAGATCGTCACAGGCGCACTCGGTGTCTTTTTCAAAGACGCTTTGAGAGTCGCGTTCACCAACCCTTCCCAAGCAATTTTCTTTGCGCGAACTCTGAGCTGGCAAAGAAAGGCCGCGCGAATAAGAGCTAACTGGTCAAAACAGGGTTTACAGGTTCCACCTGTCTTGATTTTCAGTGTAACAAGCGCTTGTAACCTTCACTGCGAGGGATGTTATGATCAGTATTTGCGGGGCACCCGTCACGGTGAAATCAGTGATGAAAGGCTGATGAAAGCTGTTGCGGAAGCGAAGGAACTAGGCATCTCTTTTGTTGTGTTCGCAGGAGGTGAACCGTTGATGCGACCGGGTGTGCTTGACATTCCTAAGGATTATCCTGAAATTATGTTTCTCATGTTTACAAATGGCCTATTGGTCAACGACAATGTTCTTGAGAGTATAGCAAAAGAAAGAAACATCGTTCCTCTGGTTAGTCTGGAAGGCTACGAAGCTAAAACAGACGCTCGACGCGGCGCCGGAGTATACGATGCCCTTCTTAAAACGATTGACAAACTGAAGAAAAAAAGTGTATTTTGGGGCGTGTCCATAACTATGACTAGAAGCAATTTTGACGAAGTTACAGATGAGCGATTCGTAAAAAAACTTGTGGAAGCCGGCTGCAAACTCTTCATGCCTAGTTGAGTACACTCCTGTCAGAGAGGGAACCGAAGATTGGGTGCTCACCATGGAACAAAAAGCCAAAGTCGTACCCGTAAGAAACAGTTTGCGAGCCAAGTTTCAGGCCTTATTCATCGCTCTTCCATGGGACGAAGATGAAATCGGCGGGTGCCTCTCGGCAGGAAGAGGATTCATACACATCAGCGCTGAAGGCGCGGTAGAGCCATGTCCCTTTGTCCCTTATTCAGACGTAAACCTAAACGATGTCACGCTCAAAGAGGCTTTGCAATCAAAACTGTTGAGAACAATAAGAGAAAACCATGGCCAGCTCAAAGAAGCTAATGGTTGCGCGCTCTGGAAGAAGAGAAACTGGGTCAAATCCATCGCCAACCCAAGCGACCGATCGCTTACCCGATTTGCCAGTAACCCAGCGTCCGAATGCCCCAGAGTAGAAAAGCCTTGGCAAGAGAGATGAAACAATGCCAGTAACAGCACCTACCATAATCTTTGCTGCAGTGATTATCATCTTGAGTATAGCTACGATAAAGACGGTAATTCCCGACTCGCAAGCAAGTAAATTAAACCTTTTAGGATACAGAACTTGCTGCCCCTTCGCCCCAGCTAGCAATGCAATCGGCATAGCCCTGATTATCACCTTATTCCTCGTAGCAAGGCGAATAGGTGTGATGTGATGAGAATGAAAGCAGGCTATTTAGTTCATAGAACAGGAGATGACGAAAAAGCTTCATGACTGAACTTAATGAGCTCGCGAAAACTTTGGATGCTTTAGGGCATCCGCTGCGTTTAAAGATTGTAGCATTACTTGCCGGAGGAGAACTCTACCTAAATGAAATAGCTAACAAGCTCTGCGTCAATAGGGCGCTGGCAAAAGTTCACCTCAAGAAACTCGAAAGAGCAGGAATAGTGAAGAGCCGAATAGAATTAATCGAAGGTGAGGCTAAAGCACTTCGCTATTATAAACTTCAGCAGTTCGATATTCACATCTCTCCGCAAATCCTCAGAAAGGAGGTGGAAAACAGTGGACGTTAGAGCATGGATTATCGGGTTTACTTGGTTTGCCGTCATGGTAATAGCCTCCACCTACCTCTCGATCGGAAAAATAAGCTTGGGCACAACCATAGCTGTCGGACTACTCGTTACAGTCGGCTTCATAGTGACATTTGGAATCGGATTCGGACTTGAATATTACCAAACACAAATGGACAAAGAAAAACCCTCAACCAAAGCATTAGCACAAATGTCAACGGAGCTTACCGAGATAAAGTCGGTGGTTAACGAGCTTGCAAAAAAGGTCGATGCGATACAAAAAGAATTACAAGAATAAGCTGTAAGCATTGCTTTGGGCTAGCCAACTCGGAGTTTGCACTTGTCTGTCAAACTGCAACCGTTTTCTCCCTTCCTGAATTTTTAAAGGTTCCAGTGATTTAAATACCGCAGCTTTAAAAGCTAGTGTGCCTTAAAAAGAGGCACTTAGATGGTGAATATTTTGTCTCAGAATATTAATGGGAGAATAACTAATTATCGGACTGGACCTAGTTCACAGCAATCAAAGGAATGCTTAATTGAATTAAATAATATCAATTCTGCTTCTTTAGCGGGAAAGCTCATAGGACAAAAAGTAGTTTGGATGAGTGGCAAGAACAAGTTCACTGGAAAAATCGTTGGAGCACATGGAAGAAACGGCATGGTTAGAGTAAAGTTTGCGCGACCAGTTCCAGGCCAAGCGATAGGCACTGTTGTTCAATTAATAGGCTAACTTTTGTTCACTACTTGATATAAAAAACTATAATTGGACTTTCTAAGCCCTTAGTATTTCCAGCTTTCTCTTCGCCTAGACCAAGCTTGCTTCTCGTTGTTTGAGCTTTCATTTCTATTTTCCGTTGGCTTGGTTCTGTGCTTGGCTAAGCATTCACGGCAATAAACTGGTTTGCCTGCTGTGGGCTTAAAAGGAACGGTGGCAGTTTTGCCGCAATCAGTACATTTTATCTCTGTCATTTTTTGTTGAGACATACCTTGCTTGGTCCTGTTAATTTTAAGCTATAAAAAAATAGCTAACGATTAACCTGACCATAGAGGTTCCGATTGACTTAAACGTTTGCATAGATTATGAATATATCAATCGCTTATTTTCTTAATGCTAAGGCTATCTTAAGATCGTTTTTTAGTAAACCAATCAATCCCTGTTCAAAGTGGTATTTAGCAGTATCAGAGAGTCCTCTTAACCTGCAGGAGTCAGACTTTTTTTCCGCACAACCAAGTCTCTCTAGTGAAGCGTCTCCACACTTTTTCATACATTGGTTGTTTACGCAATCAATTATTGCTGAGTACAACTGTTCAATAGCAAAAGGAAGCATGTAATCATCAGAAATATGCTCAATTTTTTGCTTAACCATCTCGTCAACTGCTGGCTCCGTAAACTTTTTGCTTATTAGGATCGCAGAATCGTAGGCCTCATGCTTGATTAACTGGGTCATGGTCCTGACATCACGGGTGTCAACGCATTCGTTACCTAACGGCTCTATTATTCGCAATAGCACTTTATTATTCAAATTATCCAATGCTGTAACATCGGTGCAGTTGGCGTTCTTCTCCTTTTTAATGCTTTTATAACCGCGAACGGCAATTATGAGATTGGTTTTATTTTCACTCATGTTTTTTCACTTTTGATTTTAGTTATTTAGAGTTCGCCAAGGTCTTTTTCTTCAAAGACAAAGACTTCTAGGCGCATTTTTCCATCTTTTATTACCACTTTGTAATTTGCCTCACATACTGGGCAGGTAACCAATTCGCCGTCAACTGCACGTTCTTTCTGGAATGTGTTTCCGCAATCTGTACATTTCAGAATAATCTTGTTAGCCCTCCTCTACATCGTAAGGTAATTGTGGCTTCTAAGCCAATCTGACTGGTTTTTCCTGTATCGCCAGAAAATGTCTCCTCTAGTTTCTTGCTGGAAATCCCAAGGGGAAACCAAAACTATGTCTCCTTCCCTTATCCAAACTCGCCTTTTTAGTTTTCCTCTGACTCTACATAGCCGTTCTTTTCCATCTTGGCATTTCACCATAATTCTCTCGGCACCCAGCATTTTTACTGCCATGCCCAAGACATCATTTGAGGAAGGTAAAACCATACTTTCAAGGTTGCCCTCATTCGTAATTTTTCTTTTACCCATTTTTCATACCCAAATATGGCTGCAAGCCAACAATATAATCAGAATGGTCTGGAGAAAAAGCGGTCTGTTTGTTTTGGCTTAGCTCTTCCTCTAAAGAATTCTAATAGTTATTAATGGTTTTAAGGACTATATTAGGGTATGCACCTGAAAAAGCGGTTTCTGCCTTAAAATTACGAAAGAATTTATTTTTACAGTTTTTTTGAAAAAAGAAAGATTTTCTTTTTTGTTCTTGGTAAAATTCCCTTTCTTTTTCAATCTTTATTAGTAAGGGGCGCATACGAAAGCCTGAAGAGTTTCTCTTATCCTGTTGGATTTGGCTCTAATTGAATAATTGATTCTTTTCTAAAAACCCAAAAATTGTAAGAGGGAAAAAGAATATGTGTATGTTAAGGGCAGGTTTAGTTAAAAACTGTCGTAGATGCAAATCATCTGTTCGACTCAATTGCACCTATAGAAAGAAAACCGGCAAGAAAAACTATGTAGATACCATTAAGAAGAAAGAATCGTAAGCCATTCAGTATCAACTATTCTTTTACATAGTCGTTCCATTCGGATTTTTTTCCATCCAATCAATTGCAAAAGCCTCAGCTTTAGCTTCGCTGGAATACTCTGGAGATATTTTGTTGCCTTGTGAATCATCGGTTCTCTCTTGTCTGAAAAGTAGTACATGGTAATGCTCTCCAAACTCTTGTTTTGCGATAATCAAGGTCTGCCCGGAAACTTCGTTAACAAATCCACCTTTGTTGCTTATTCGCTTCCAACCTTTTACGATTCTCATGAATAAATCAACAACTTGAGTTCTAAGTCAATGTCGCAGCGACTTCACAGTGCTTGGAGACTTATTGTCTGGCGCCGAATTTTTTTTGAAGGCATTCGGGGCAGAAATTTTGCTTATACTTTCTTATTTTTCGGGGATGGAAGGTTTTTTTGCATCCGCTGCACTTGATGACGTTAACGCGCTCGGGATCAATCAGATTAATCCTTCGCTCTATTTCCGCTTTAACATCGACGTCATTCTCAATCTTAAGCGCTTCTCTTAACAGTTTCATAGCTAAATCTACGCTTTTGTCTCCAAAAAGCTCCCCAAACACATTTCCAATTTTTCCTTTTCCTTGATCTATTCTTAACGGTAACATGCAAACGAAGTTGGAAGGATAATTTTTGGATCTGCTGAAATCAACAACTGCAAAGCGATAAGTCTTCGCTAAGTTGCTGCCTATCTGGTCTCGCTTAAAAACTTGCAACCTGCAATCCATAAAACCAACACTTGAAGAGGAATTGAAGTTGTAGATTCAACCTAATATCTGTATGCATTTCCTGTTCAGCTTCACTATCCTTCCATTGTGTTATTTGTTCTTTTGCTCGAAGGCTTTTTGCAATTAAAGGCAAGACACCTTAAAGAATGGCGACGGGGAAGGGATTCGAACCCCTGCGAGCACGAAGCCCATGCCTTCAATCCAAAGTGGACTTAACTAGCAATACCTTTATTATAATTATACTATAATCAATTATAGGTTATGCATAATGAAAGATGAGGACGTTACCACAATACAACTAAAGAAATCAGTGGTCAGAGAGCTAAAAAATATCAGGAAATATCCAAGAGAAACGTACAATGAAACTATTTCTAACTTGATAAAAAATGCCAAAGAATCCAGAAAAACAAGGCAGTATGACGAGTTTATCCATAAAATTCAGCAGGCGAAAATGAAAGAATTATGGGATAACGAGGAAGACGAGGCTTGGGAAAATGCCTAAGCCTGGCGATGTTATACTTGCAAGCGTGCAATTTACTGACACCGGTGAAGTCAAGGTTAGGCCCGCAGTGGTTCTGTTTGAAGAATTAGGAAACGTCGTTGTAGCAGGCGTAACTAGTAATCTTAAGATGAAAGGGATACCCCTGACCAAAAGTGAAGGCGCCATAAAAGACAGCGTAATAAAACTAAACTATATTTTCACAATCTCAAATGAAATGGCTAACAAAGTTCTCTTTCACTTAACCAAAGAGAAAAAGCAACAAATATTTGACGAGCTAAACACGAAACTAAGCAACCTAAAAACATAAGAAAACTGAGCTTGAAGCTGGTGCCGGGGAAGGGATTCGAACCCCTGCGGTCAAATGATCCTTAAGCTTGCTTGCCTTTTGGTTTGGCCTTTTTTTTGTTAGCTGCCTGCCGTGATCGACTAAAAATATCCATGGCAACGAACTGTTTTAGCAAGCTTGATAAGCAGACTGTGCAATTCTCATTAGGGGAATAAATAGATGCAGACTGAGGGTAGTATCGGTCAAAAGCTTGGAGAGTTAACCATTAAAACCTCAAAGGAAAACCTGTTTCTGCAAAATAAGAGGTTTTTCATTAAAATCAAACGTGACCTCCTCAGGTCCTCTCGATACTGCGGGAAGTTCGTGGCAGTTCACAACGGCAAAATAGTTGGCTTCAACGAGAGCAGGGTTAAACTTGCTATAAGAGTGTACAAAAATCTAGGTTATGTGCCTGTTTACATTGGCAAAGTGGAAAAAGAAAAAGAAACCATAGAATTGCCTTCACCTGAGGCATAAAAGGAAAATGAAAACTTACGACACCTCCTATGACCCGCCTGCAGCAGTCCTAGATATCACGATTGTGAATCCCTTCCTTAAAGGTCATCCCAGAATTGGCGGAAGAGCCGTCATCGATTCGGGCGCTTTCAAATCGGTCATTCCCCAAACATTGGCAAGCCAAATAGGGCTTCTTCCAGTTACAGAGATAACTACCAAAGGCTATGACGGCAGGGAGCAGAAAAAGCCTGCTTCAATAGTAAACATTGTTTTAGACGGGCACGTCTTTGAATATGTAGAGGTTCTCTTGATAAACAGGAATACAGCGTTAATCGGTCGCGACATATTGAATCAGCTTAAACTTACGCTCGATGGGCCAAAGTTGGAATTTGAAATAATTTGAATGCACACTTGCCATCCCATCTTTTGCCGCGGAACGGTCTAGCACAACTTCCGATTGAAGAGTTCAAGATAATTTGAGTTGGCGCCGGGGAAGGGATTCGAACCCCTGCGAGCACGAAGCCCACCAGCTGTCTTGCCTTTCGGTCTTAGCCCTCTTTTTTACAATTCTCGAGGCTGGCGCGTTAACCACTCCGCCACCCCGGCGTTGCATAGTACCTTTGCGTCTGCACTGTAAAAACGTTTTCCAGCCAGCGCTACGGCAACTAGGCTTTCATGTGCAGTGCCGTGTCTGGGTCTGCGGGTGTGGTCTCATCTGTCGGCTGGTTGGAGACGCTTTCTAGCGGTTGGAGGAAACAGGCAAGTTTTGGAATATTCCAAAAGTGGCTAGAGAAAACTCACCATTCCTAAGCTTGCCCAACCCAGACCATCCAAAGAAACAAACCCCAAATTAAAAAAGCAGCCCAAAACAAGCCCTGATAGAAACCGCCTACCCTATGAGAGGGTCTAGTGTTTACAATGGAATTCCAACACAAAAATGGCGCCAAAACCCGCCCAGAACCGGTTTTCAAAAAATTCAGACGCCGCCGCCCGTACTAGCAGGCGATGTGGACGAAGGTTGATATGGGCGGTTTACTTTTTAGTTTTTGACGGTAATGTTTATAACCTCTCTTTCTATTTGCTAAAGGCGCGAAGCGGATAATCTATGGGACATCGTAAAACTCACGCTCCTAAGCATGGTTCACTTGCCTATTTACCGAGGAAACGCGCCAAGAAACCAGTAGCGCGCATCCGGTATTGGCCAAAAATACAGTCTGACTCTCCTAGGCTGCTGGGCTTCAGCGCCTACAAGGCAGGCATGACCTACGTCTTCGCCATCGAAGACCGCAAGCGGTCGCCAAACTTCGGCAAAGAAGTCATGCGGGCATCAACCATACTTGAAACGCCGCCGATCCTTGTCTGCGGCATACGAACTTACGCCAAGACACCCTACGGCCTCGAGAACATCAGTGAGGCATGGATGAAGGACCCGCCAGCCATCCTTGACCGACGGCTGGTTCTCCCAGAAAACTTTGACACAGACGCAATGCTTGAAAAACTCCAGCAGAACCTCGACCAAACAGCCGCCGTCCGAGTCATAACGGCGACGCAGCCTGCCCAGACAAGCCTCTCCAAGAAGAAGCCTGAAACGTGGGAGGTTCAAATCGGCGGAGGAACAGTCCAGCAGCAGCTCGACTACGCAAAGCAGCTTCTCGGCAAGACAGTAGCGCCTGAAGAAGTCTTCAAGGACGGCCAGTACGTAGACATCGCTGGAATCACCACTGGAAAAGGCTTTCAGG
Organism: Candidatus Bathyarchaeota archaeon; assembly: GCA_963768345.1. GTDB lineage: Archaea > Thermoproteota > Bathyarchaeia > Bathyarchaeales > Bathycorpusculaceae > Bathycorpusculum. The sequence goes on from CAVYHL010000006.1 coordinate 635,031, forward strand.
GACCAGTGAAACGTTGGGGAGTAACCATCCTACAACACAAGGGACGCAAGACCAAACGCGGCATCGCCACCTTGGGACCATGGAACCCCCACCACCTGATGTACTCAATCCCGCGAGCTGGACAAATGGGCTATCACCAACGCATAGAATTCAACAAGCGCATACTGAAAATCGGCAAAGACGGCAAAGAAGTAACAGTCAAAGGCGGGTTCATACGTTACGGCGAAGTGAAAGGACCATACATCCTCATCGAAGGCAGCATCCCAGGAACGGAAAAACGCCAGATCCGCCTGCGTTTCCCAGCGCGCCCACCACGAGAAATCCCAGAAGCGCCACCACAAGTCACGTACGTGTCGCTGGAGTCACCTCAAGGAAAGTAAGGTTGAACGCTTATGCCAAAACAGAAAACCGCAAAAATATTTGATATACACGGCAAAGCAGCAGGCACCATTACGCTTCCCCCAGTCTTCAACACGCCGCTTCGGCCCGACGTAATAAAACGCGCCGTACTAGCCATACAATCAAGCAGACTCCAACCGCAAGGCAGAGACCCAATGGCTGGCAAAAGAACCAGCGCAGAGTCACGAGGAACAGGCAGCGCAACAGCAAGAGTTCCCCGCATAAAAGGCGGCAGTGCAAGAGCTGCTTTTGCCCCAAGCACAGTGAAAGGACGACAGCCTCACCCGCCAAGAGCTGAAAAGAAAATCCTCAAAAGCATCCCAAAGAAAGAGGCCAAATTAGCCCTGTTTTCAGCCATTGCAGCCACCGCGCAGAAAGAGACAGTTGCTTCACGTGGACACAGCATGGAGGCTGCTGCAGGCATCCCACTTATAGTTGACAACTCGATCGAGAGCTTAACGAAGGCTAAAGAAGTCGAGGAAGCCCTCACAAAACTAGGCGTCATAAGCGACGTTACCCGAGTGCGAGATAGCCGAAAAATCCGCGCAGGAAAGGGCAAGCACAGGGGCAGGAAAATGAAGCAAGCCGTGGGACCGCTCATCGTAGTGGTTGGCAATAAGGGCTTAGCTGACGCCGCCAGTAACGTTCCAGGCGTCGAAGTAACAACAGTCACTAATCTCAACACTGAAATGTTAGCGCCAGGAACTCATCCAGGCCGATTAACGCTTTGGACGAACGGCGCTATTGAAGCTTTAAGTAAACTCTACAGTGAAGGGGAAACGGCATGATGGACATCAACGAAGTTATATCTTACCCGTTAATGACGGAATCCGCAAGTTTAATGGTTGAAAAAGATAACAAACTGATATTTGTCGTCAACTTTAAAGCAGGAAAAAGCGACGTAAAAAAAGCCGTTGAGGAACTCTACGAGGTCAAAGTAAGCAAAGTGAACTTGCTTATCACCCCCCAAGGCGTGAAAAAGGCTTTCGTGAGGCTAAGCCCTGAATTCAAGGCTTCCGACGTCGCAATCAAACTAGGAATATTATAAACTAATTGGAAGCATGACTTATGGGAAAACGAATACGTGTTCAAAGACGCGGTCGCGGCGGCCAAAACTGGCGGGCTTCAACTCACAAACGGGTTGCCCCCGCAAAGTATCCAACAATAGCACCCAAAGAATCCTTTGATGCTTCATTGTCAGGCAGAATAGAAGCGCTCATGCATAATCCTGGCAGCGGTGCACCATTATCACTAGTAAAATTTGACAACGGCTCATCCTGCTACACAGTTACCCCTGAAGGCGTCTTCATTGGGCAACAAATCAGTTATGGCGGAAAAGCTCCAGCCGAAATAGGCAATATTCTTCCATTGGGAAAAGTGCCTGAAGGAACAATAGTTTGCGATCTAGAACTCCGTCCAGGTGACGGTGGAAAAATGGCGAAGGCTTCAGGCGCTTATGCCACTGTTGTCGGTCATACTCCACAAGGCACGATGGTACGGCTGCCTTCGGGAAGAACAAGATACGTTGACGATTACTGCTTAGCAACCGTGGGGGTGGTTTCCGCCTCTGGAAGAATCGAGAAGCCGTTCCTGAAGGCAGGCGAAAAATTCCATCTGATGAAAGCTAAAGGTCACAAGTATCCAAGAACTAGCGGGCGCAAAATGGTTCCAGCCGTACACCCCTATGGTAGCAGCAAACGCAGCGCTCGCAGATGCACAACAACTTCACATGGTGCTCCTCCAGGACAAAAAGTCGGGTTGATCGCTGCACGCGGTCCAGGACAGAAGAAGAAGCGCGCAATCCGCTAAAAATGGGCAGAAGGTTTATAGCGTTTAAAAAGAGCTTAAGGTGAAGATGAAAAATGCCGAAAGAATTTAGTTACCGCGGACACAGCCTTAACAGTTTGACAGGGATGTCCATGGATGAATTCATTAACTTGCTTCCGTCAAGGCAGAGAAGAAGCCTGCAGCGTGGTCTTACCCCTGAACAACGCATTCTGCTGGAGAAGCTGCGAGAAGCTAAGGAAGCACAAAAACAGGGTAAAGAAGTCAACCTTAAAACTCATGTTCGAGACCTTATTATTCTTCCAGAAATGGTCGGCGTGAAAATCCAGATACACAACGGCAAAGAATTCGTTGCGGTCGAAATAAAGCCTGAAATGATCGGGCACTACCTCGGCGAATTCGCGATAACAAACAAGCCTGTTCGGCATGGAACCCCCGGAATCGGTGCGTCGCGTTCTTCGATGTATGTGCCGCTTAAATAAGCCAGGTTTTTTCGGGTTTTTTGCTTTTTTGTTTCTGTTTTAGGTGTTTTTTGGTTTAATTTTTTTAAGTTGCGACTTTCGTCTGTGGATAAGTTGCGACTTTCAGGTGTGGCTCTTTGTGTTTTGGGTTGCTTTTTTGGTTTGGGGCTTGAAGCTTTTTGCTTGTTGCGACTTTGGGATGGGCGGACTGCGACTTTCAATGTTGACTCCATGTTGAAGTTATTGTCGGATACGGGCGCGGCGGCTTTTTCGGCGGCAGATTCGGTTTGCTGGGGTTTTTGTTTGGGGCTTGAGGGCGTTTGCGGGTTGCGACCTTTGCTGTTGAGGTTGTGGGCGGGTGTTGTGGCTGGGATGCTGCCCACGCGGTAAGCGACCCGAGCGTGATGAGACCACGTTATTTGGCGTTTTGTTTTCTTAGGAATTTTCTTGCGAAGCTTAGAAAGTAGTTTATGGCTTCTGTAGGATCATCGGGAACACTGCTTTCCTTGACGTTGTCCTCTGTGCCTTCGTGAAAGTGTTTAGGGAACGTTTTGATCTTTTTCCATTTGCTGTGCGGTGCGTTATCATGGCGATATATTAAACCCCTAACGTGTCTTTGTTCCCAGTGGTAAGAGTATTTTCCAGACGATGATAGCCAGACATCAATAAAAGTCTCATCAATCAGGAAAATTCGCAGCCTTTCAACTGAGCCCGAAGGACTAAAACGAAGTTGAACGTCAACAACTATGTCTGAAAATTGTGCAAGAATGAAGTCAATAAGGCGATTGAACAACTCTTCCAAAGAATCGCTAGGCATGCTTGAGGGCCACTGACTCTTTTTTAATCTTCTTGGCGCGTTCCTCCAAGTTTTCTAATAGGATCAGGTCTTCCCAAGCTGGGTGCTCGTCAACGCTTCCTTTTTCAATTTTCCCCTCAAGCTCTGAAGCACTTTTAACGTCGTATCTATTCTTTATTTCAGTTATTTCAGCAAAACAAGCCCTTAACTGCGCCTCAAGCAGTTCTTCTAATCCCTTTTTTACAAGTTCCTTCGGCGGAACCCCTAAGACTTTGGCAATTCTTTCTACCATTGCCTCGTTTTCAGCCATACCAACCACATATGGAACAATAATACGATGGTGAACCTATAAACTCATCTTTTTCTGACTTGAGCGAATTGTTGCTAAATACGGCCAAGTGGCGGGCGTGAAGTTGAAGCTTTTTAACACGACGGCAACGGTTTTTCCGTCGGACGGTGAGAGCCCGTTCAATAGCCAGAAGTTAATGTTTGCTTGTATTCCTGTGGGGCTGTGGCTGACAGGGTTGGTCAAAGTTGCGACTTTCACGCTTGCCTTTTTTTGTGTTTGGGTTACTTTTTTGGTTTGGAACTTGGAGGCGTTTGCGAATTGCGACTTTCGACGTTGACACTATGTTGCCTTTATTGTCGCTGCCAAGATTTTGGCTGCGGATTGCGACTTTCAATGTTGACTCCATGTGGACGTTATTGTCGGTTATGGGCGGTTCGGGGGCGGCTGATCTTTATGGTTGTGGCTTCTTCGTTTGCCACTCTCCGCGGATGGGCTTTTGAATGAAAGGCAAGCACAATTTCCCGTATTGAGCCATCTCTGAGCGGCTTGCCGAAAAAGGCGAGGGTGCAGGTTTAAAAGCTTAATTAAAAGTTGCGTCTATTATTTGTTTGAGGGATTTGTTTGGCAACACCTCAACAGGAGAATAGACGAAAGTTGCCAGGCGTAATCGACATAGCTTATGAACAGTACAAACGGGATTTGCCGCGTTATCGATTGGCCGGGGACCTGATGAACCGTGATGTTTTGACGATTGCTCCTGAAGCCTCGCTGGACGAAGCTGCCCAAACAATGGGTACAAAACACGTTGGAAGCCTAATTGTAATGAAGTATAAAACGCCGGTAGGCATAGTCACCGAGAGGGATCTGCTTAGTAAGGTTTTGGCGTATGGGCTGCTTCTGAAGGATGAAAAAGTTGAGCAAGTGATGTCCTACCCGTTAGCTGGAGTCTCCCTTACAGCAAAAATAGAAGAAGTAGCTAAAACCATGATCAACAAAAAAAGCAGGCTTGCCGTGTTTGACGCTGGAACACTTGTAGGCATCATAACTGCATCTGACCTAATCAAAACCTTACCTGATGTTCCTGAGACAGAGGTTAAAGTGGACAATTTCATGACTAAAAAAGTCGTTACAGCCGACGAAGAAACATCTGTTATTGACGTTGCTAAGATTATGGGCAGACAACGCATCGGAAGCGTAATAATAACTCATGAAGAGAAACCGTTCGGAATCTTCACTGAACGAGACCTTCTCACAGACTTCTTGGCGAAGGGCAAGGCATTGTTTGAACCTGTAGGACCTAACTGCTCACAGCCTCTCGTCGTTATACCCTCAGGCATAAGTATTCACAAGGCTGCTGCCAAAATGGCGTCGGAGCACATCAGGAGATTGCCTATCGTAGAAGACGAAAAGTTAGTTGGCATCATTACGGCACGCGATTTGGTCGAGGCTTACGCAAAATAACTCTCCCTTTTTTTACACTAGCAAACGAGGTGTTCCAAGTTTTCCATTTTGACCCACCATGGCACAGCAAAAAGCAAATTGCGAAACTGCATACGATTTCAGCTGTCAGCCGGCTTGCTTTTTTCTCACAAGCGAGAATAAAAGAACGCGACTTCGCCTTCAAGACGGCTTACTCATTGATGAACAAAATTGAGAAGTACCGATGGAAACACAGGTCCTTTTCGTTCCCGATTGAATTGAAAATTGCCGACGCAGTTGCCAGAAGATCCAAAGGGTTCCTGTAAAGGCAAGTTACAACCAACACACCAGCCCATATCAGAACCCGCCAGTTTTGAATGAAAGCATAACTCAGTCAAAATTAAGCCCGCAAAGAATAGGCGACTAGAGTCCTGTCAGCTCTCTTATGTAAGCAATATACTCAGGACACAATTCAGCCATTGCATACCCACGGTGATTATCATCATAGTAGCAAGCTAGTTTCTTATCGCCTCCAACAACACAGTACATGGCACCCATGCTTAACCAATCAGCCTTTTCCACCTCGCCGCTGATTCTGTTCACAGTCCCCTTTCTGCTTACAAACTCCAAATCCTGTATTAACAGCCGTTTTTTCGCTTCTTTGAACCCATTGATTATATTGGAATAAGTTAGCAACTCCATAAGTAACGCAAGGTCAACGTGTGATGGAGACCAAGTTAACCATGGGCCTTTTGTTTCAGCATCATCAAGAAAATCGTCTCCCCCCACGTATGTAAAAATAGTTAAATGATTCTTCTCAGGTGCAGAATTAACCCTCAAATTCGTTCTGCTAAAATCGTCATAAAAGTGAAAGATTACCAAAAATGTCTTAGTTTCCTCTTTCCACCGCCACTCAACAAACACAGGCATACTTCCCTCTCCATCGGAGCTTTTCGTTCAACTGAATAATTGCAAGTGACTGTTATATAGTGTTAACCAACTGTAACCGAATAGAGTGATAATGTGTCGTAGGCTCAGCGTCGCTCGTGCTTGCGCGCTCGCTCCGCTTCCTCTTTCTTTGGAAAGCTTGCAAAGAAATCCGCTTTGCCCACGCTTGAGAGCATTTAGAAACTTGCTGATAGGCTAGCTAAAAGATTTGAAGTGACGAGGGAACAATCTAGCACGTACTGGAGTAGGCAAAAGCTTAAGATCTTTCACAAACTATAAGTATTTCAATCAAAAAAGGGTGCTCGCGCATTGGTCGATTTTGAACTTTACAAAAGATTCTACACGGTCCCAAATGTCCAAGAGCTTGTTAGAAAATTCCAAGATACATTGATCACTACTAATCGAACCCCCGAGTTTTTTGTCAACTGGGCAAAAACAAAGAAGAACGCTGATGAAATCAAAATAGAACTTTCTCTATGGAACAGCCTGATAGGATCCAACAACATAGAAACTGATTTTGTTAACTTGGTTGAAAAGTATCCCGAAGTGGTCAAAACAATTCCAATATTATTAGCAATAAGAGAACGCGAATTCCCAGTTATTGTGGATTTCAATAATCTGCAAAAAAGCTTCAAGAATTTGAACTTCAACAAAACACGATACTCAAAACTTACTTCCGAGGAGATCAGTGACATTCTTGACTTTGCCAAAAAAGGTGGGCTTCTTCAATTATTCCATTATATAAGAAATTTCTATGATTACGTTCTTGGCGTCGAAGTAGGTCTCGACACGAACGCGCGCAAAAATCGTAGCGGTGAAGCAATGGAAACGCTCCTTAAACCGCTCTTGAAAATTATAGCCGAAGAAACGAAAAGCGGAATGCTATTTCAGAAAGAATTTAATTCAGTTCAGCTTTTTGGGGGAAAAATTCCTCAAGAGCTTGCGAATCGAAAATCCGACTTCATTCTCTATCTTGGCAACCATTTTGTGAATATAGAAACAAACTATTTCTCGGGAGCTGGATCTAAGCCTGAAGAAATTGTTGATTCTTATATAAATCGTCGGAATGAATTGGTTAAAAACAATTGGAGCTTTATTTGGGTAACCGATGGTGACGTGTGGCGAGTCTCTGAAAACCAAATACTTAAAGCGTTTAACAGTATGGATTATGTTTTCAACATAGAATTCTGCAGAAAGGGTCTGCTCAAGGAGGCTCTTCTCCAGATATTTGGCAAAGGATGAGATAGTCTTGGCAAAATATCCGATTTCGCACAATGGTAACAAGAAATTAGGCGAGTTCTTTAAGGAAATTTTGACTTTTCACATTCCACCATCGGAACAAAAAATAATACTCGATCCTACTTGCGGAAAAAAACATCTGTGGGAAGAGTATCTCAAACATAACTTAAACGGAGAAAGGGGACTCAAAGAATACGGGAAAGTAGTTTTTTCAGATGTCCACGACTACGGACAAGAAATAGTTTCGGATGTTAAATCATTAAACTTTGATTACCAGTTTGATGGCATAATTTATGATCCGCCCTACTTCTTCGGATACAAAGGCTCCAATGACCCCCGAAGAACAGACTACGGTGACTACATTCAGAATTTGGACGACTTGATTGAGTTCATGGACGTGGCTAACACCAAATTCGTTAGCTTGCTGAAAGATGACGGGAAGCTAATCGTTAAGTGTGCTGACCAATACAACACAAAAGAAAGGAAGTTCTATCCACACCATCACACTTGGATTAATAGGCTATCGAATTTTGAGATCATTGACTTATTCGTCTTCATTCACCATCGAATGTCTCCTACCGCATTCCAAGTGAAAAATAGACCGTGCTCAGTTATTATGCATACCTACTTTCTTGTTTTCACTAAAAAACTTTAGGGAGTAACATCGCTCCCTACTCCACCTTGCGTAAGGGAACCCCCCACCGTCTCTAAGGAATAAGTGAATAGTCGCTATCACACCTTTTTACCCCTAAATCCCCTTTCCCTATCTTAGGGAACACAGGAGACTGCGACGTAGAGAAGGCTAAAAATTAAGTTGTGAATCAATCGGTGAATAGTTTATTATGCTAGCAACTAGAGAAAGGAAAAGTATGAGAACTCTGGCTGGATTCCTGATTCGTTTATCAAGAAAGCTTAAAAAGAAAAATCAGTATGTCACTATAAGCGAGGAAGAATTTGGCCGCACAAAATAATTTCGAGAGGCAATTCTGCTTAAGGATAGAAGAGCTGAGAACACTTGTTCAATCACATGACGAAAGAGACCTCCTCAGAATTTCAGCCACTTTAAGGTTATTATTACTTGATGGATTGATGCATAAAGCCAATAGACGACTGAGATTAGATATCAAGTTTACAACAACAGATTACCAAATGCCCACTAACGCAGGAGTGCTTGTTTGGTCTGTTCAATATGGTATATATCCACCTCTCGCACATTCTGGTCGTCAACCCTTAACGTTAAACCTTGACCAGTTCTTAGCAAAACCAATTGCAAAATTTAACGAAATCATCGTAACAGTAAAAGATGCCATAAGGTTTGAAGCCAACGTTCAAGGGGGAGTTCATGTAGGCAATGTTGACCTTCATAACCCTAACGAAGTTGCGATGGATAGCAGTATGCTAACGGTTGGTGGTTACAGACCAACATTAACCCAACTTGTTCCCATAGGACTCGTAGTATCAAATGCACTGGACCCGTTATATAATGCAATACTATCATAGACCCGAAAAATGGTACTTTTTCGTTTGCTACTTGCTACGCTTAATCTTAGGCACATGCTCCTGGGAAACCTACTATTTGGCTAAAACGGATATCAAAAGTAACTTGGTCTAAAAAATCAGCTTCCGTTAAAGATTCGATAGGCTTTCTTTTTCCAACCATACAGGTCATATAGGGTTTTAACCACTCAATTCGATTATTAAACAACTTTTGGGCAAGCTTGAACTCTTCTTTTTCATGATACTCCTTAGGAAGCTTTTGCATAACAAGCAAGTTTTGTTTACACCAAAATGCTCTCATTGCTGATTCAAGTGTTTTGCCTCTTGAATTTAAAGTGTCCAGCCCTTGTTTTTCAATCGTAGCATTGTTGTTTTCCTGTGCAATACTCCATAAATATTTCAATAAAATGTCTGGGCAAATATCTACTAAGATTAAATCGGCATGAAAGTCATCAAATATGTTCTCCAGAGTGATTTGTACTTGTTGAGCTTCTTGTGGAGATAAACATCCTTTGATGTAACCACTATGACTTACTGTTCTACCTAGTTCAATGCCGCAAAGAACATGGGCAAATTCATGCCGTATACATCTCTTGACTTCATCAATCGGCGCTTTTTGAAAATCTTCGAGTCTGATTAATACCGCTGCTTTTCTATTTCTAAGAAAACTCACCATTATGAAGTAGAATGGCTCGCTACCAATTTCTAACAAATCGTCACTCATGAAATTCCTAAGAAAATTCTCATTTAATCGGTAAGAAGCCGAACCAGCGATCAGCACTCCAATATGGTCAACCTTTTTCTTAATGGTTGGCATGTCCTTAATCGCATCAAGAACAACTTGCTCTATTTCCCTCAAGTCATTAATGGGAACAAATGTACGCTCGTAGATTTCTATGTTTATTTGATTATAAGCCAGTTTTCTAGTTTTCTTGAGCAGCTCTTGTTCATGCATATTGAGAAGATGCTGTCCCTTTTTACTGGGATTTAACTGGCACTTGCAATAGGGACATTTTTCTGACATCTTAGTTCTTGCCTAATTCAAAGATACAAGCAATATCTTTTATTTATTAATGATATTTGACTAAGTGCAGGTTCGGCAGAGCGCAATGTAGCAAAACAAATCGCAAATCTTTTAACTAGGATTCAACAATTAGGAACAAAAGAATAGAGGGTAAAACAAATGAGTAAAGAACCCAAGAAATTACTAAGCCCTAAAGCGGGTTACAACCAACACACCACGCCCAATTTGCTAATCCGCATAAGTGCTTATAGATTAGAGCGCTGTTGATGTTTTTGTCGCCGAGTAGCTCTTTCATATGTTTGATTCAGATGTTCTTTTGTAAATGCATCGACAAGTTTTCAATAAGTTTTTTCGCCATACTTTCAAAAATTCTTATCGATTCGGCTAAATATTCTTGAGTGATTTGGACCCTATCAGTTCCTAAATAACCAGTCTTTTTAGCGTAAAGCTTGTTCGGAATTCCTGAGTTATGGATTAAAATATTTCTACGGTAGAACCTTTCCTTAAACTTCAGCCAGTCAACTAACATGGAACAATCAACATTAAACTTATCTACAAAGTATTTGTTAATTTCTTCAACGTCTTGATTTATAATATCAGAAATTTCCTTTTCAATGATTTGCTTCTTTACTTCAGATATATCTTGTGCTTTTGCGATATCTTCATAGGTGACATTTTTCTTACAAGTGCAAAGAATTTTGGGGTTGGTGTTTAGTATATACTCTAAAATATTTCGTAGAAATGCTTCATACTCCGTGATTAGGTAAACAAGCCCCATTTCTCTTATGAATGTCGATAAATGAACAGGAATAGTGATTCTTTCGTTGATCCAATTAGATATTAAATAAGCAATCGCATCGTCTTTTGCTATTATGTTTAGTGTATCTTCTTTACGTTCATCAAGTAAGGAACCAGTCATTTCAGCCAATGACCTAAAACCTTGTTTTGATTCGTCATCCAATTCCCTGAACTTTTCTTCAAGAATTTCAGCATTTCTTTGCCCTATTCTTTCAATCGTATCAGGTAGCCTTTCATTTAGTGTCTTTAATATTCTCATTTGGAATTCAAAGCCACTAGGGCCGTCTAAAAAATCGCTAATTTGATTAATATTCTGCCCAGACAAGGGATATCATACCAAGAGGTCTGACTCAGTTATTACAAGTAGTGGTTAATAAAATATCTCCACAGAAGGCGGGTTACAACCAACGAACCAGTCTCCGCTCACTCAAATGTTCTTCCATAGTTCGCTTCTCTTTCTTTGGCTATTTCTATTTTCAACTGCTCAAGACTTTGTTTATCGTCCTCTAGTATTCCTGCAAATCTCATAATGTCTTGCTTTTTTCTGACTCGTGCACGCCTTGCCAAATTCAAATCTTCCTGCAAACAATTTCTGTGAAGTGCTAGTGCTTAAAATTAAATTCTTTTACTGGAAAAAATAAGTTCAAAAGCGGGTAGTCTTGCCAAGAAGGCTGCTAGGCGCTGTAGTCTCTTCCTTCTGGCTTGGAGCTTGGCGGTTTTCCCGATTCAGGAATCTGCGGTAGCGGAATCGGCGGTGGAATATTCAGTATTCTCGAGATGAGCACTGATTCGATGAAGACAACGTTTGATATTGATTGGATGATGATTTGTGCTGGGGGCTTCTTTTGTTCGTAATCTTTTAGCACCTTGTCAACTTCGGCTTTTTCGCCTGCAACGTAAGCGTTCCCCTTCAGGCTCATCTGGGCAATAGATGGGTTAAACGTGATTGAAAGGACAAACGGGACATCTAAAGAGTCCTCCTGCTTCTTTTCCATCCCGACAACGTTGATGTTAGTGTTGATCTGGATGGGCGGAAGGGGTTTCCTTATGTCCCAAAAGCGTTCAGCAGAAATGCTGGTTATCACAACGTTTACTCTAAGCATTTAGGGTCATCAGAACCTAATCATACAAAGCGGGGATTTAAAACTGTTTATCTTTGCTTGTAACGAGTAAACCCGCAGTGACCGCAAGTGTACCTGTCATGATGGTCCGCCATGAAGTATCCAGGTCCACAACGCTCGCAGGTTGGGCGTGCTTTTGAAACTTTGTCGCCTTCTACCTTGTACATCGCGTGGACTCCTTTTTCCTCTTTGTGCTTCTTTTGCCTTTTTCCCTTCTCAGCTTTTTTCGCGGGCGCTGGAGCGCCTGCTTCTGCCGGGGCTGCTGGCGCTGCTGGGGGCGGCTCTTCTTTCTTCGGTGCTGGCGGTTTTTTGGACATTATGCCTTCGCCCCTTCCTTAGGTTTCTCAGGAGGACTGTTACGTTTCCTGATGTATTCAGGCTCAACTAGTTTGGCTCGTTCAACTTTTTGGTACACGTTAGCGACTCCCACAGTAATGTTTGTGCCTGTTTTCGTGTGCATCCTCTTAACGAAAACAACATCATCGCCGATTTTCATTTCGACGGCTAATGCTTTCTTGACCTCTAGCCTCTGGGGAGTTTTTTCTTTTGGACCTTGAATGATGGTGAAGTCTACTTCTTTTCGTTTCAGAAGCGGGTTATCCTTGGTTGATTCTATTTTGATCTGCATTAATATTCACTTAAGGCGGTAAGTTCAAACAGTTTTCTTCTTATTTAGCTTTTCGAAGGGTTTCATGGCTTTCAGGAATTTTTCAGCCTGAACCTTTTTTTGCGCCGTAACCTTGACGACGACAATTCCTTTGTGAGGTTGCCCGTAAACGACGAATGCGTCTTCTGGAGCGTATAGAACGGCTATGAGCGTAAGCAAGTCTTCTTCACCATCAACGATGATATGTGTATGCTCGTTTTTTTCTACGGCTTCCTTGACTGCTATGATCGCTTCTTTGGTTATTGTGCCTTGAGGATTAGCGACATGGACGGTTTTTTCTGCTACCATCGTCTCCTGTACGGCGTTGTCCCTTAGAGATTTGTTATCAATAATTGTTACTTGCGGGTGAATTCTGTACTCATGTAGGTTGTGGGAAACAACGTCCCCGACCGAAATTATTTTAGGCGGGCTCTCTTTTTCGACTAACTCTTTCATTTTGCTCATTGTTTCGTCAAATGAGCCTTGGATCAGAGTGCCGAATGGTTCTTTGAGTTCGACGCGGAGTTGAGGTGTTATAGCGTACTCTATCGTCATATTTTCAACCTATTAAGCCCGCAGGTTCTATGGTTCTTAGGAAGTTACCTTGCAACCGTAAAACTGTTTACCGAACCTTTAACGCGTATCTGCCCTTTTCTTTTATATTCATGGCTTTTGCAATTGCTGAGTTGTCGGGGTCGAACATGACGACCAAGCCGCTGTAGTCTTCGCTAAAACTTGTCGATCGGCACTTGGGGCAAACATTTTCTTTCGTTATGAAATGGCAGTTAGCGCATGCTTTCTCACTCAATTTTCAATTCACTCCATTACGCTGCTTTTTCTTTGCTTTCCCCTTGCTTCTTTTCGGGCGGCCCTTCAAGCGGCTCCCTTAACCATTCAAGTTTACCAAGGAATGGCTGCCTTGCTGTAACGCCGATTTTTCCCGAGCTTCCTGCTCGACCAAGCGAGACCGCGGTTATTCTTACGCGAACTTGGTCACCTGCTGTTAGTTTTCTTTTGGTTTCTTTGCCCAGCAGGACCCCTTGTTTTTCGTCATAAGAAATGTAGTCGTCCATGAGTTGTGAAACATGCAGCAACGCGTCTACTGGTCCTATGCGCAGGAAGGCTCCGAAATCTGCGATTTCAACGACGTCGCCTTCTACCACTTCTTGGATGACAGGGTAGAATGTTAACAGGGAGAATGACACTTTATGGTAGGTTGCTCCGTCGCCTGGAATTATTTTTCCTATAGGGCTTACCTCAATGGTTGTGACGGCAATCACGTATCCTAACTCCTCGTCAACGACGCCCTCATATTTCTGTTTAACCTGTTCGCGACCGACTTTTTCCAGAGGGTTGCCGAAGGTCTCGGGAGGAATGCGGATAGTATCCTGCAGAGTTATGAGCTTAAACATAGTTATATCAATCCGTCAATATCTAGGCGCGATTTTTGTCTCACATAAACCACTGGCACACTTATATCTCTTAGCCTCTTCCGCAGTTGCCCGTCATTAGTAAACACTGGTGAATTCCAGGCTTTAGCAACGGTGACTATGGCATCGTCAGTCGATAAATCTTCACGGTTTTCAACCACGACATACTTGCATTTTTCAGCAAGCTTTAGCGCGTACAACGCTTCCCTGCGGATTTTAGGCGAATCCTTGGTTGCAAGCTGCTCAAGCTCCTTTTTCACGGGTGAAAGCAGGATAAAATCAAGATTTCGATTCAGCAGGCGTTTAGTTTCCTCGAAAATGTCAATTTTTAGCTCAAGCGGAACAAAGAGTGCGTTTGAATCCAAGATAATTTTCACCGTTTCGTTTAACTTGGGGGACGTTGACAATTGGTGCGGCTCCTTATTCCTAAATTGGTTATTTTTGACGTGCTTAAAACATTTTGTTCTTATTATTCCTTCCACTTGATAGTAGGCGCTTATCTGCGAAGTAACTATTAGTTTAAATACCTTGAACAATTGAATTGAGCAACAGTCAGGTGAGTGCATGCTTCAGGAGAAATCATGTGGCGCTGTAGTGTTCATGAAAAAAGATGATGCCGTGAAATACATTCTTCTGAACTACGCGGCTGGACATTGGGATTTCGTTAAGGGCAATGTGGAACCTAACGAAAGCGAGAAACAAACAGTCGTGCGCGAATTACAAGAGGAAACAAGCATAACTGGCGCGCAGTTCATTGACGGGTTCAGGGAGGAGATCGCTTACTTTTACAGGCGACAGGGCATAACGATCCATAAGGAGGTTGTATTCTTCCTGATGGAATCGTACACCGACAAGGTGGAGCTGTCTTTTGAGCATGTGGGCTACGTTTGGTTAGATTACCAGCACGCCATGGAAAAATTGACTTTCAAAAACTCCAAAGACGTGCTGTCGAAAGCGCACGATTTCCTGGAGAAAAAGGAAATAATAAAGCCCTTAGAATAACGCGCTTATTTTATTATGAGCCCGTGTCCAATGAGTCTCCAACGGGCTGTAATTTTCCTGCTTATGGCAACTCTTGAACCAGGCAATGCACAGATTGGTCTGGTCAACTTCACTTTTATCACGTTCTGTTTTATGGCGATGATTTTCCCCACGTTCACAGCCGCTCCAATGTGAAGCAGTAACGTCTCGTCAGGGTTGAATTTTTCAACCTTCAAGAGCTCTTTTGTTCCGACTGCCAGTTCTAGCACATGCGTCTCCAAAGTGAGTTCTGTCACTGTCGGTGGAAGCATTCCCACTTTTCCAGCGATGCTTCCCGTCAAGCCGTCTGCCTTTGAGTAGGATGGGTCAAGCAACGTTCCAACGCCGACTAAGCCTCCGCAGGTCGCTTCTTTCACGCTCTGCTCGCCTGCATGCAAGCTGACTATTTCGCTGATGAGCGGGTCGTAGACGGTTTTGCCTTCTCTTTCAACGCTGATTCCTGGGCGAATTTCTATTTCTTCTCCGACGCTGAATTTTCCTTGAGCTATCGTTCCCCCGATGATGCCGCCCTCTAAATCATCAATCGTGGTTCCTGGCTTGTTAACGTCGAAAGAGCGAACGACGTACATGAGTGGCGGCTTGGTTTCGTCTCTTTTCGGTGTGGGAATGATTGTTTCTATGGCGTTAAGAAGCACGTCGATGTTTATTCCCCGTTGAGCTGAGATTGGAATGATCGGCGCTTTTTCGGCTACTGTGCCTTTGATGAAGTTTTTGATTTCATTGTAGCTTTCTAACGCTCTTTTCTGATCTACAATGTCAATCTTGTTTTGGACGATAATCAGGCTCTTGATTCCGCTGACTTCTGCGGCGGCAAGATGCTCCCGTGTCTGGGGTTGAGGGCAGGGTTCGTCGGCTGCAATAACCAAGATCGCGCCGTCCATTATGGCTGCACCTGAAAGCATAGTGGCCATTAACGCTTCGTGCCCTGGCGCGTCAACAAAACTTATGGCTCGAACGAATTCCGCCTGCGAATTGCATTTTTCGCAGTAAGGCTTGTTGGTGTAATTGTTCGGCGGCTCGCATTTTGGGCACCTGTAAATCGTCATGTCAGCGTAGCCGAGTTTTATGGTGATGCCTCTTTTCAGTTCTTCACTGTGCCTAGACGCCCATGTGCCAGTTAACGCTTGCACCAAAGTTGTCTTTCCGTGGTCCACGTGGCCTATCGTGCCAACGTTGACTTCTGGCTGCTTAGGCAGGGCTTTTCTCGCGTCACTCATGTTGTTCTCTTCTTTTGAATAAACGTAATGAACTATGAAAGAACTATGGGAGTTTATAAGGTTTAAGCATCCAGTGGTTGAACTTCTGCTTTTTTCGCAGGTTGGGGAACTTTGGCTTCACTGGCTTTTGCGGCTGGTCTCTCTACGATTTTCATGTTGATCTGGACGATTTCGTCTGTTATAGTGCTGCCGCGGACTGTTTTGCGTTTTCTTTCTCCCTTTTTCTTCGGGCAAAAGCCTGCTCCGCCGCTGAGCACGACGTTTCGTCGGACACCGCCGTGAACGTTTCCTCTTATGGGGACGCCGTCTCTGTCTGAGCCGCCCATTATCTGCACCTTGTGTGCGGGCAGGTCAACTACTGAGCCGTCTATTGTTTCTCCGACTCTTCTGCCGATGAATGGTGCTGCCCGTGCGTCTTCTAGCTCTACGACTTTTGATGTTCCCGTTTTAGGGTCTGACACTATTACCTTGAATTTTGCCATTTGCTGATTTTACGCTCCGCGGAGTATGAAATTGCTCCCTCTCTCTATTAAGGATTTATGAGGAAAATCTGTACGCCGGTTTTTTAACCAACTCTGTTTTGTGTATGCAAAAGCTTTAATGCAACTTAGGAGTGCACTCTTGGCTATGTGGCGGCTGGGGTTCTTCTTCCACGACATGGCCTTCGGATTGCTAACAGTATTCATACCGCTCTATCTGGTATTTCACTTCAGCACCTCAAGCCTGCACCTATTGGGCGGTCCATTGCTTGCCTTGGGTGTGATGACTTCAATCGCGATTTTCTGTTCGATCCCTGCCTCGTTTCTGTGGGGTTATCTTTGCGATGCGATCCGCCACTACAAGGTCTTCATTTTGCTTGCTTTCGCGTCGATAGCCCTGATTCTTTTCCTCATGTCGCTTCCGTTCGCTCAGAACCTGCTCGTTTTTGTCGGCTTGTATATTGCCATGCAGATGCTTCACGTCGCGCATGAATCGCCCAAGAACGTGCTCGTCACCGAGCATTACAGCCGAAACAACTGGGAGAGAACCTTCGGGTTCTACGAGGGCATCACAGAAATTGGCACCATCGTCGGCTTAGCCATGGGCATAATCCTGTTCGCGTCTACACTTGGCTTCCCTACCCTGTCAACCTACACGTTTTACCTCTGCAGCGGCTTAAACGTCGTCGCGTTGGTTCTTGCGGTGCTGCTTATCACTGACCCGTTGATGATTTTCGAGAGGCGTCTGGTCGGCATCGAGCGGAAGATGGATTACACTTTCCGCGGCATGGAGGGTTCATCGAAGCTTATGGACGGCTTGAAGTGGGATGGCTCACTTAAGGAGGAGAGTTTCGCCGGGTTCGTCACCGCAATAGTCGTGTTCTCTCTTGCCACAAGCCTCTTCTTTACGCCGCTGCCGATCTTCCTCAGGGAAGGCTTAGGCTTGTCAACAAGCTGGGTTTACTTCGCCTACATCTTGAACTCCCTCGGGTCAACGGCAGGCTACTTCTTGATCGGTAAGCGGGCGCAGTCCATGGACATAAGAAAGCAGATGCCGCGTTTCGTGCTTTCACGCTGCATAATTATCTTCACACTCGTCGCCGTTATCCTGTTGCATTTTTCACCCACCATCATGACGGGCATCCTGCTGATCTTCATTGGCTTCGCCTACGCCATGTACTACATCATGATGATCTCGCTTTCAATGGAAGTTATACCACAGGGCAAAGCAGGGCTTTTCGACGGCATGGTTAGCTTGGGCTCGGCAATTGGTGCTTTTCTCGGTCCCTTCCTTGCTTTCCACCTGAATTATGTCCCCATGTTCGTAGTCACTGCCGCGCTTTTCTTAGTCGCCTTCCTAGCACTGAAACTGTTCCGATAAAATATGAAGTTGCATGCCATTTTTGTGGTGGTTTTTGATCGTAAAAATGGGGTACCCCTATAGGATAGGCGGCTTTCAGTCAGGGCTTGTTTCATGTTGCTTTTTTGGTTTAAAGCTCAAATCAGGCTTAGGTTAATCTTGTTTTCCAGTGCTGTAAATAAAAAGTTGACGTTTTTTAGGTATAAACCAATTTATACCAAACTCTCTTGATGTTTTTGAGTAAAAGCCTACTCGTTAAAGTTCTTTGACCGTGTTGAGTCAACGTTTCTTGACTGTTTGCTCCTTTGAAGCCTCATTTTCGCGGCAACCGTGAGCACGCCAAGGAAGAGGGGCAAAAGCGCCAGCGCGGGAAGTTCTGGGACACGAGGCGTCAACGTTGGTGTTGACGAAGGTGAGACGGTTTCTTTCGCTGTCGGATTTGCCGTTGGACTCGGGGAAACTGTCGGGCTTGGCGTAGGGTTCGGCGTAGATAAAGGCGTCGCTATGGGCGTGTAATTACTTTGAAATGTTACGGTTGACCCGTCAGAGGTTGCAACTATTGTTCCTGACTCGTAGGTTCCGAAAGTCAGAACGTCGTGGTTGGTAAGTCTCTGTAGCACATCAGTTGTCGGGAACCCATAATCGTTGTCTATGCCGCAGCTGATTACCGCGTAAGTTGGTTGCGCCCTGTCAAGGAAGGCGTCACACGTGGCGTATTGGCTGCCGTGGTGCCCGACCTTCAAGACGTCGCAGTGAAGATTCAGTCCCGCGTTGATCATGCTTTGTTCGGCGTCTGTACCTGCGTCGCCTTCGAGGAGGAAGCTGGTTTTGCCTGCCTGAAGTTTCATTACTACGCTGTTGTCATTTTGGTCGGTGAATTGCAGAGGCTGAACGGGATTGTAGACCGTGAGGTTGACGGCTGAAGTTAACGAGTAGAAACTGCCTCGCTGCGCGACGAGAACTATGTGTTTTTGGGCAAGCGTAATGAATTGATTGTAGGTGCTTGTCGTGTCAGTCATGTTGTTGATGAGAACCCTGTCTATTGTGATGCTTGATTTGAGAACGGTGACTAGTCCCCCAATGTGGTCGGCGTCCATGTGGGTGGCAACCATGAGGCTTAGCTCTGTTACGCCTGACGATTGCAGATAGTTGACTACTGTGCTGCCAGCGTCCGATGGACCTCCATCAACCAACACCCAAACGTTTTGTGCGTGGATGAGAAGCGAGTCGCCTTCGCCGACGTAAATGAAGCTGACAGTAACAAGCGAAGTGCTCGCTCCCTCGGCAAATCGTATGCCGCCGCCGATAGTGATTAAGCTTAAGCTAAGGCAGAGGCAAATAGCCAAAATGGCAAGAGAGCGGTTTCTCATCATGTAACCATGTTGGAATGTAGCACTTAAAAAAGTTTGTACATGCTACAAGCGCATTTTAGAGAGCTAAAAATAGACAGGTGAAAAGAAGAAAAAGAAAGGTTTTCCGAGTTTGAGCTCGGGTTTATTCTGTGTGGACTCTGAACAGGTCGATGTCTTCACGCATGGCTGGTGTCAGTTCAAGGAAGTCTCTTACTGCCCGCTCGATGTCTCTGGACTGAGTGACGTATCTTCCTACGATCAGGATGTCGGCGCCCTGCTCCAAGGCTTCTTTAGCTGTTTCCGGCACGATTCCGCCTGCAACCGCAATCAGGTATTTCTTGTCGGGGAAAGCTTTGCGGATCATCTGTATGCGTTCAAGCCCGCAGGTTCTTCCGCTTTCTTGGTCTATTCCCCTGTGCAGTATGATGATGTCTGGGAACTCTTTGATCGATTTCACTTTTGCAAGCACGTCTTCAACGTTCATCATGTCTATGACAGCGTATATCCCCAGCCGTTTTGCTTCATGCACGAAGGCGTCTAAAGTTTCAGGTGGCGCTAGCCCTGAGGCAACGACCGCGTCAGCCGTGTCTTCGTAAGCGATGTCCACTTCTACTTTTCCAACGTCAAGCGTCTTTAAGTCAGCAACCATGAACGAGTCTTTCGCTACCTGCCTCAGGTCACTTATCACCTTCGTGCCGTACCGCTTGATTAGCGGCGTCCCAGCCTCGATGATGATTCTGTCGCTTCCCGGAAGCTGAGCGATGACCTTCTTGGTTTTCTCAAGATCAGGAGCATCCATGGAAATCTGCAGGTAGGGCGGTCTCCAGAGGCGCGGCACCTTGAAGCCCATTATCGGATGCTTCGAGCGGTCTTTCTCGTAGATGATCTTTTCCAGTGACGGGTAATTCTTCAATGCCCGTTGAAGAGCCATTTTTGTGGCGCCGTAATTGTACTGGTATATCCGTCGGAAGTCGGTGGCTTGGGGGTGAATGAACACGCTGCAAATTATGACCCAGCTGTCAAGTTTGTCAGCGGGGATGATTCCCTCCTCAGCGGAATCGGCGATGGCTTTGGCGACGGCTGCCTGCGCGGGGCCAAAGATTTTTCCCGTGTCCTCCATGTTCTTGACGGTTACTTTGGGCACTATGAGCGTGTGAGGTTTAGGCGGCAGGTTGGGTCTTATGACTGCCAGCAGCGGTGTGTGGCCCGCCGACAGGTTCGTCATGCCGTTGGCGAACGCTTGCCCAACTGGTCCGTCCTTGTCGCCGATCATCAGGTCAATGTGGGCGACCTCGTTTCCCTCTCCGACCAAAGATTCGCCGATAAGGTAAGTGCTTCCCGCAGCTTCTTCTGGGACATCTGCAATGGCTGTCGGTATGCGGTCTACAATTTCCTTGAAATCGACATTAAACTCCTTCAGCCAGCTGTAAAGTGTGTCTCTATGAATATCCATTTCCTTTGCTGTTCCGACTATTGTCGGTTTTGTCGGCTTGGACTTTGAGCCAACCTCTTTTTTCGCTGCTTCCGTCAACACTTTTACAAATTCGTCTCGAGTTTCTGGTTTCTTAACATCTGCTCCCGACATTTATTCTACCCCAAGGGCTCTCCTTTATACTACCTTGTATATAAAAGTGTCGGATGCTTTGAAAAGTACTAGAGGTTGTCGGAACGGTTTTAGCGGTTTGTTGTCGGTTTCAAGGCTATACATCGGCGTGGCAATTTTTCAGTCGCCAAAAGACTTCACGTACTTCTTAAAGAACCAGATTTGGTTTTTTATTGAAAATAAGGCTATTATCAAAAAGATGCATTTTTACCTGTAGTCTTTGCAGTTAAAGCAGTACCAAGCTTGGTATTCTTCAATGAACGATAATGGATGATGGCAGGTAGGGCAGATATTTGTTGATGGCAGGGGAACAAGATGAGAACGCGATTCTCCATTAGCTCCATGAATGCCTTGTGTTACACCGCTTGCGATTTGTTCTGTGTTTTCTTTGAACTTGCCGTATTTATGAATAACATATCCTATGGTTGATACAATCGCTCCTACGATGAGTCCAAGAATAAAGAATATCGCATAATATGATGCCAGCGTTAAAGCAATACCTACTGCAACAATTGCGAAGCCGCCATAGAACATCAGCTCACCTAATGCTTTGACAATTGAATATTTCAGATATGTTTTAAAGCTCAATTTTGCTCTCGGGTAATTCTTTAGGTTGGTGGAATAATAATGATTTATGAATTTGAAATATTGAACCTACGAATCTCACTCATGGAAATGCACCCTGTCAATTTTAGGAATCCCCTTCGGAGCAGACACATTCTTCTCCTCTGCTTGTCCCTTAGTCGTTCTTTCTTGTTGCCTGCTTCTGGTTCTTTTCTTCTCTCAGGCTTAGGGCTATTCTTTTTTCGGTGTTTCTATCAGAAAATCTGTAAAAGCCTTAATGAAGCGCAATGTCTTAGAAAGGTGTACGTATGCTACCGTTTCCACAGTAGGATTCAACAATTCCTTAAAGTCAATGCCATATTCCGATGATGCTTGGATGTTTGCAGGTAACAAGTGTGCAAGGGTTATTGGAAGTAAAAGCTCTTCTCCATGAGCGAACAGATTTCTTGTTTTAACATATCTTGAGTAACGAATCGCATACTCAAAGTGCTTGTCTAATATTTGTATTTTCTCTGCAGTACTTTCTTTGGCTTTTCTCTCTCTGATTTGATTAATGTTTTCTTGCTCAATCTTGTCCAATAATAAATTAAATAACAGACTCCAATCAGCAAATTTTAAGAACAAGAACCCAAGGTTGGGTGAGTGTTTCTCCAATTTTCCCTTTGTAGTCAATATTGTAATTTTCATCATTGAATCTCCTGCCTGAAGCGGATTTTCTCTTATAAATTGCCAAAAGAGCGTTCTTTCAGTTAAAGCAGAAGAAACAACAATACATGAAATTGGCAGCCCCTTTTGAAAACATTCAACAGCCTCGTTTACATACTGAACGTGCCTATATGGCAGTAATGTTGAATCCAACGGCTTTATTTCAGCTTTCAAACAATCAATCCGCGACCGCCTGACTTCCTGAGGAACAGACATTCCTTTCACTTAAAAGAAAACAAAGCAACTCAATCTTATCTGCAAATCGTTTTCACAAAAAGTAACAAACTCCATAGAGGCATGTAACAAAAAACGGTCTTTTCCTATTCTTTAAAGAAACAAATTTTATAGACGACAAAATTAACAGAAAGCTGTCAAAAAACTCGCTAAGTGGTTGTGGTCTGCTTTTACCTTAATTTGATTTTACCTGTTCCATTACAATTTGAGCATTTTTCAGTTGGAGCGCAAGGTTCACCAAAGGGAAATCTTCCACCTGTTCTCCCCACACCATTGCAGATATGGCATTTTACTATACCTGTACCTCCACAGATAGGGCAGTCTACGACGTCAAGAAAAATGTTTATGTCTCCCATTATATCATCAAAAGATTTGTTATACAACCGAGCACTTTTTAGAATTTATGAATTCAAAATATTAAATCCGCGAATCCTCGGGCTGAATTAACTCCTTGTTTGGCTACTCCTAAACGGCTGCCGTCTGCTCACTCATACAATCTGCTACCTTTAAACGTCATATCCTTTGGCACAGCAGCTATAGAATCGTGAAGCTGCACAAGTAAAGGTGCAATCTGACTATTCGTCTGACCTGCAGCCTCGAGAACCTTAGTAGCACAAACAAATATCTGCTGATATTTTTCGGCAATCGGTGGATGGGCAAGCTCAAGTTCGAGAGAGAAGGGGTCAGATAAGTCTCCCATTTTAACCACAACACCAAGCTCAGCCAAATACGGATTCCGAATCACAGTGTAAGGTAGTTTCTTGTCAGTTTTATAGACCCAATGTACACCTTCCTATTCAATACCTGAAAGAAACTGCTTGATTAGCCTAATATCATAAAGCAACTCTGTCTCAACGAAACAATGAATCAACAAATCTCTTGCACGTTGCATAAGAATTAGCTCCAAATATTCTGTTTGAGAAGGTCATCAATGTCTTTTTTTAATTTGTTGTCGGACTCATGGAGTTCAACGGCTGTTTGATGAGTGAATTTCTCTGCTTGAGTCCATTCTGGAACAGGAAAGAGGTAATTCCCCTTTTCCTTCTCCTCAGTCTGAGCAATAATATCCA
This sequence comes from Candidatus Bathyarchaeota archaeon, assembly GCA_963768345.1. Classification (GTDB taxonomy): domain Archaea; phylum Thermoproteota; class Bathyarchaeia; order Bathyarchaeales; family Bathycorpusculaceae; genus Bathycorpusculum. Next base: position 658,508 of record CAVYHL010000006.1, read on the forward strand.
AATCACGCACTTTTTCAGCCTCATAGTTATGACACTTTATGCTGAAATAAACTGTATTAAGCTGAATCTTGACCTCAAAAGGAATTAAACCAAGGTCTCCTGATGCTTTCCCAGATTCCCACATATCTATCGGCAAGAGATATGCAAACCGACCGCCGAGACTATTTGAACACGTTTCAAGCTCTTTCTTGATTTCTTTTAAGAATCGTGTTCTATCATGTCTCTTTTCATACTTTTTGGCAACCCATTGCAGCAGAAAGGCTGCAAGAACACCGAAGAATGGTGGAATAAATGAAGCCCAATCCATTTTGTCGTCTCACTTGATTGCTTGGTAGCTGTTTAATATGCTTAGCGATTTAACATTATCGTAAGAGAAAGTCTTCGTGCGCCTTCTGTACAACAGAACTTTGCTCCATTTTCCTTGGAATAAGAGTTAAATACAGACGACAACCCGAATGCTAATCAGCTTCAAGGAGTGTCTGAAGTGAACCAAGTATCTAATACCACTGCCTATGGCTCACGGAATATCTATATACTTTGAAGTTTTACTTGTTGCATCCTATGAGGCGACTTGATGTCTTGGACTGACTGGGCCTGTTTAGGCGTGTTCATCCTCGGCTTTGTGCTGTTCGTAGTGGGCGCCAACATCTACAACGCAATCATCGGCTACACTGGCCTCTACATGTTCATCGGCGCAATCTTGGCCTACATCACCCTCTACATATACAAGGAAATGACTAAGAAGCCTCTCCCGGCACCCGCTCAAAACCCGTAAATTGCCCCATATTTCTTGTTCAGGTAACTGAGGTAGGCTTCAGAATTCAGGTTTCTCCCCGTGGCTTTCATGATCAGTTCCTCTGGGTCGTAGAGGTTGCTTTGGGTATGAATGCTTTTCTTAAGCCACTCGCTAAGCTGGTTTAACTTACCCTCCTCAAGTTGACCTCGCCAATCTGGCACGTCTCTGGCAACCGCCTCAACAATTAGCCCATCATAGATGTTGCCGAGGGCATAGCTTGGAAAGTAACCGTACAGACCGCTTGCCCAATGTGTGTCCTGCATTACGCCTTCAGAGTCATTCAGGATTTTTAAGCCTAGGTAATCTTTGTACTTCTGGTTCCAAACCTGCGGGAGTTCATCAATCGTGATTTTGCCGGCGAACAGGTCCCTTTCAATCTCGAAGCGGACAATGATGTGCAGACTGTACGTGACCTCGTCGGCTTCAATGCGTATTTTCGAAGGCTCAACCCTGTTTATGGCACCTACAAACTTGTCTAATTCAAGGTTTGAAACGCTTGGAGCGGCGTTTTTGAGTTTAGGCATCAAGCCAGTCCAGAACTCTTTTGAGCGTCCGACTACGTTTTCGTAGAAGCGCGACTGGGACTCATGTATCCCATAGGAGCATGCGGAGCCTATTGGCTGATACTTCCATTTCGGGTTAAGGTTCAACTCGTAAATCGCGTGTCCACTTTCATGAAGAACTGAAAAGATTGAGCTGGCAAAATTGTTCGGGTAGTAATGCGTGGTTATTCGAACGTCATCGTAGTAGCCTTCGGTGAACGGGTGCTCCGTCTCGTCAACTCTTCCCCGAGCCTCAGGCGAGCAAGTGTCATAACCCAAAGTTTGAGTCAAGAACTGCGCGACCTGCCGCTGGCTCTCAACTGGAACAGGCTGACGAAGCATCGCTGTATCAGGCTTAGTCTGGCTAGATTGAACCTTGCTTATCAACTGTTTTAAGCCTCGTTGAAGCGCGTTAAATGTCAAAGTGATTTTGTCTGCGGTCATCTTTGGCTCAAAACTGTCGATTAAGGCTTCGTACGCCGTTCTGGTTTCCTTGACTTTCATGAGGATTTCCGCCGCCTCCTTGCTTAAATCGAAAAGCTTTTTCAGGTCAGGTTTGAAGAGGCTGAAGTTTTTCTGCGCTTTGGCTTTTTTCCAAACGTTCACCGTTATTGCTTGCTGCTTTGCGATTTCAGCCACCAGTTTTTCCGGCAGGCTTGTTTGTTCCAGATAGCTTTTGTTGATGAGGTAGACATTGCGTTTCTCGGCTTGCCCAAGCGCATTATACTCGGGGCTTGCTTTTATCGAGGCTAACAGTTTCCCGATTTTTGGGTCAGTGCCCATCTGATGGTGGATACGGGTCAAGAGGGACAGCTGGAGGCTTCTCTGCTCCACCGCGCCGGGCGGCATCATGGTTTCCATGTCCCAGTGGATTATGCCCTCAGCCGTCTGAAGAACCATCAGGTCTTCAGTTTTCTCTAAAAGTTGCTTGTAAAGTGAATTCACGTTATTGGTCAAGGTTTAGTTCGCCTTCATTTCTTTGTGTTAACACTTGGTTAAAAAGGCAATGCTCAGCGGCGGCGTCTTTTTTTCTGCATCCCTGTTTTCGCATTCATGCTTCGGCTTTTTTATCGTTGGTCTTGGCGAAGGTGTAGTTTTTTGCCGCTAAACTCAAGGCGATTACTACTATCATCAAGACGATGCCTATGATGAAGATTGTGTCGAAGGCTGTTTTGTTTCCAGCCGTGCCAACCACCACTGGATGTCCTTTTACAGTCACTATTATGGGGCTTGTGTACGTGGATATTATTGTTGTAGCGAGGACTGGACCGATTGCGCCCCCCAGGTTTCTCAACATGGTGTTCATGCCCAAGCCTATAGCCGTGTTTTCCTTAGGCAATGACACTGCAATCATGTTTACTATCGGTATAATCAGGGACACAACCCCGATTAGCGCGACAGCCACGTCTAAGGTGAGTTCCATTGTGGTTGCCCTGTAGAAGGTGAAAAGAAGCAGACCGACTATGCTGAGGGAAGCGCCAAGCGCCATTACGGGTTTCGGTCCTGCCTTGGTTACGAGTCAACCCATGAGTGGTCCGACCACGAGCATCACGAGCGTTGCCGGCGCAAGCGTTAATCCAGTTTGGATGACGCTTAGGTTCAACCCGTATGGCGGCGGGTAACGAGCGTAATACACCACGGCAAAGAAAACCAGGAACATGCCAAGGCTTGACAGTATGCCGACTAAGTTTGCGACGAGTACGTTCCTGATTTTCAGGAGCCTTAACTGTATAAGCGGGCTAGTGCGGTGGTTTTCGAAGATGAAGAAGCTGACCGCCAAGATTAAGCCAGCGATTAGAAATGCGATGTTTTCGAGCGATAGCCAGCCTAAGTTGGGGGCTTCTGTCAGGTAGACTAGAACAAGAACTATGCCCGCCATCAGTATCGTCGCGCCAGTGATGTCCAACTTGCCCTTCTCGCCCGGCACGTCCTTCTTCAGCATGACTGCGACCAGGAGGAACAGGATGATGCTCAGTATAAACGCCGTGTGGAAAGCCCACTGCCAGCTAAGGTCTTGCACCACGTAGGCGCCTATGACCAAGCCAGCTGCGGCGCCGATGGCGAAGGTTCCGCTGATTATGCCCTGCGCAGTAGCTACGCGCTCTTTCGGGAAAATATCGGTGATGACGGCTAAGCCTAATGGGAGTATGGCGAAGCCGACGCCTTGGACGGCTCTTGCGGCTATTAGCATGTACATGCTTGTCGAGAACCCTGCTAAGCCGACGCCCGTGATGTAGAATATTAGGACGGTGAGGATAATTTTTTTCTTGCCGTAGATGTCACCGAGTTTTCCGAACAGCGGTGAGACCGCGGCTCCGACGATTAGGAAGGCTGACGTAATCCACGAAGCGAGGGTTGTTGTCGATGAAAAATGGGTTTGGATCGTTGGGATGCCGGGTATAACCATTGTTTCGACGTAGTTGATGAGCAGCGCGACTGATGTTACTGTTAGTAGAACTTTGATTGGGTAACTTACGCGACTGCCCGCGAGGTCTGAGTTTGCTTTGGCTGAATCCATCTTTTACTCACACCGTTCTTTTAATACCGACTACTAGTCAATTAATATACTTATCGTCGCCAATAGGAATCTTTTAAAGTCAAACGACAGATACTGTAGTGCGGTTAAGATGCCTAAAGTAGTTCCCGAATATAAGGAAGAAGCCAAAGCCAAAATCGTAAAAGCTGCCCGCGTGGTTTTCGCCAAGAAAGGCTACCACGACGCAACCATGGATGACGTCGCCAGAGAAGTCGGAGTAAGCAAAGGCGCCCTCTACTCCTATTTTAGAAGTAAAGAAGACTTCCTCAAAGAAATCAGTCTGGAAGTTCACCTGACTCTTAGAAAAACTCTCAGCGAAGCGTCGAAAACGAGCAATTTACAGGAAGCAATCGAGCATGTTTATTCGACGATAATCGAGAAGTACCGAGGGAACCTGCATACGCACTTCGAAATTATTTCGTTGGCTTCCCACGATGTAAGAATCAGAAATATTGTTTTCAAAAACTACCAAAAAGACGTACAAGCAGCAGAAACTTTTGTGGAGCAACAAAAGAAAAATGGCGCCATTCAAGAAGATGCGGACGCCCATCTGTTAGCCGAGCTTTTTACTGCCTTATATCTTGGAATGATCGCAAAGTTGCTCATAGGGTATCCAGACGAGCAAGTGCACGACCAATGGGTCAAATCCGTCTTGCTCATTCTTCGAGAAACAAGAGCACACTAAAAACCCGCTTCCAAACGCTCGGAAATTAGCGCTGTCCCTCAAATAAGAATTAGGTTAACCGAGGAGTGTAATTTTTTGTTTAATATTGTTTAGAAAAAAGCGCGCGAGAAAGCTACGCAATAGTGATGAAGCGTCCGACTCGTTTTTGCAGCGCTTTGTCATAGACAATTTTAGCTGTTACCGCATCCTGAACTGCCATTCCAGTGGATGTGAAAACTGTGATCTCGTCTTCAGATGTTCTGCCGGGCTTTAGCCCAGCCACTATTTCACCAATTTCAGCCCATACATCTTCCTTCGTTATTATTTTGTCTCTTAATAATAGAGGGACGTTCATTTCTCCGCCGCGAGATGCTTGCTCCCAATCATCGATCACTATTTTTGCTCTTTTCAAAATTGATGGATCGAGCTCTTCTTTCCCAATAGCATCGGCACCTATGCAGGTGATGTGCATTCCAGAAGAAATCATGTCGTCCATGACTATGGGTTCCCTCGATGGAGTTGTAGTCACCACAATGTCAGCCCCTTCAACTGTTTTTCTCACACTCTCTTCCGGAAAAAACTTGCACAAATGCCCATATTCTCGTTCAGCTTCAGCTAGAAAAATGTTTTTTGTTTCAGGATGTCTACTCCAGACTCTGATCTCTTCCAGCTTGTTGTAAACCTTAAGAAGCGCCCTCAACTGAGTTCTTGACTGGGCACCGGCGCCTACAAGTCCAACGATTTTGGAGTCTTTTCTCGCAAGAAATTTAGCAGCAATTCCACCTGCAGCTCCCGTTCTCATATCCGTCATCGTTGTGCCTCCCATTATAGCAAGCGGGAATCCTGTTGAAGGATCTATTAGGATAATAACAGCCATGACTGTTGGAAGCTTGTGCTTAGATGGATTATCAGGGTGCACATTAACTACTTTCACGGCTGATATGTCCAGCTCTTCAAGGTAGCTAGGCATTGTTCTAAGATCGCCATTGTACTTCTTGAAGTATAGGTAAACCTTCGCGGGCATTTGAACCGGACCTATGCTCTTCTGCTTGAAGGCCAATTCAACCGCTTCCATAACTTCAGACATTGAAAGGAGTTTCTTTACCTGTTCGTCCGTCAACAAGAGAGTTTCCAAAATTTTCCTCTCCAAACGCTATAAGCTTATTTTCCAAAAACACTAATATGTTTTTGCTTTTGGTTCATTATTGTGTAGCGTCCGAGAAAACAAAAGCTGCTTAGCTAGTTAAATTGTTTAGTTGAATTGTTGGTTTAGCGCGCGCTTTCAAAAACTTTTGAGACCTTTATGAAAACTTGACTAAGAATTTGCTCTTTAGGCTCCCTCATGTCTGTCTGCTGGTTTTCTGTTGCGGCGGCTGAGGTATGGGTATGATTGTTGCTTTCGAAAGGTTTTCCTGCTCGTTGAGGATCAGCGATATGGCTTTGCCTTCAGGCACGATTATCTTTGTGTTGTTCTGCAGAGCCGTTGCAATCGTCTCAAGCTGCTTGAAGACGACGGCGCTGTCCTTGAAGTAAGTGGTTAAAGCCTCGTTCCTCAGCTTGGTAGCTTGCGCGTCTCCTTCAGCGATGGTGATTGTCGCGGTTTTCTGCCCCTCAGCCTCAAGAATGGCGGCTTGCTTCTGTCCCTCTGCACGCTGAATCGCGGCGTTCTTCTCTCCGCTTGCTAGAGTGGCTTCGGCTATGGCGGTTTTTTCAGCTGCCTGCCTTTCGTTGTCCGCTTTGAGGACGGATTCCATTGACATGATGAGTTCCTTCGGCGGCTCTAAGTCTTTGATTTCGGCGCGTATGATTTCGATGCCCCACTTCTCGGTCTGCTCGTCTAGGGCTGTTTTGAGGCTGGTGTTTATTACGGGTCTGGAAGTGTTGGCTATGGCCATGTCCATGCCGCCTATGATGTCCCTAAGCACCGTCCGCGCTAGAGTGTCTATCTGCTCTGCGAAGATTGCGACGTTGTACTGGGAAGCCTTCACCGACGGCTCGTCGGGTCTAATCTTGTAGAACACGACGGCGTCCACGCCCATGAAAACCTTGTCCTTGGTGATGACGTCTTGCCGCTGGACAGGTGTCATGCGCTCGGTGATGTTCACCTTGATTATGCGGTCCACGAACGGCACGAGGAACGTTATGCCTCCTTGGACGAACCTGTGGTACCTGCCAAGCCGCTCCACTAAGCCTTTTTCGGTGGGTCTGACGATTCGCAGTGACACAAGAATGGCGTAGATGACGATTATTATGGGTATGATTATTGCCAGGATTAGGATTACGTCTACCATGCGGTCTCTCCCTCGCTCCTGCTGCTGTTAGGGGTGACCATGAGGATTTAAAATTTGCCCAAAACAACCGCCATGCCGAGGGATTCCTGCTAAGAAGAATTGGAAATCAAGCGGCGTGGTGCTCCGGCCGGGATTTGGACCCGGGTCACCGACTCGAAAGGCCGGTATACTTGGCCGGACTATACTACCGGAGCGCTTTTGCTAGAAGCATCAAGCAGAATGCTTTTTCCCTCGAATAAACCTTACCCTTCCAGAATTTGGCTTTATCTGGCTTGGGTTTTCTTGGCTGCGGGCTTAGGCTTGAATAAAAAGGCAGTTATCTGGTCGACAAGCTTGCCCTGGGCCTTCACGGTTTTCTCCAGTTCTTGGATTCTTTTTTCCATGTCGTTTGAGATGATTTTGCCTTCGATGCGGTTTGCGCTGCGGAACATGAGCAGCATCTTGAAGACTTCGGCGATGGCTTTCTCCTGCTCGCCGGCGGGTGCGGGTTTTGTCCCAGCGATGACGGACAGCAGGTCTATGTAGTGTTCCTTGATTTTGAGTTCGGCGTTGACTGAGGGGTCGGTTGGGAACGCGATGCTGAAAGGGGTCTGCTTGGCGAGTTCCGCCGCCGTGGGGAAGCGGACGATTATGTCCCCCCGTATCCAAGATTGGACAAACTCCTTCACGAAGCGTCGAACTTCGTCTTGGCTGAAGAGCAGTGCGGGCTCAGCTTTCGGTTCAGGCTTCCTCCTGATCCTCACGCTTATGACTTTCTTGTCTTCTTGGCTACTCGCCATCACTCAATCCTTCCTTGATCGCCAGTTTCTTCGCTTTCCTGTTAGCATCAACTAGTATTTAAGAAAAGATGCTAAAACGAGATTTTCGCGGCAGATGGAATCTTGCCTAAGATCTTAGCCGTCGCCTTCTCAACCTTCTCACGGTCCGCCGCATCAGTGTACACCCGCAGAATGTTCATGAAGCCCATGAGAGTCTCGAAAATCTTCGATATCTCACTCAGCCGCTGCGGCGTTTTTTCGCCTGCTTGGTTCCTTGTGAAGACAGGGATCTCCATGGATTCCATGAGCACGGCGTGGTGGTAGGGCACGGACGGCACGGTGGGCACGTCAATTATGACCGATTCCACACTGACGCCTGCTTCCTTGGCGATTTCACTCTGCATCTGGCGACGGTACGCTTCCCTGCCGAAGATGTTGCTTATCATGGTGTCCTTCTCGTAGAAGGTTCGCTCGTAAGCGCATTTTAGCATCCTGCGTCGTTCAAGGTCGCCGATTATGCCCTTAGACGCTCTGCACTGCTTGAGCGCGGACCAAACCGTGTAGTCATCCAGCGCCAAGTACTCTTCAGGCGTCTTGAACGCCGTCAAACCCAATTCGCTGTTGGCTTTTTCCATGGCGGTTGCCAGCATGATCTGCGCTGCCCTGCCGACGCGGTGGAAGTAGATGCTCTTGAACGATTCGATCCTGGCGATCATGAAGGCTTCCAGCGCGGAGAGGGCGCCCAGCTCCACGGCTAAGTTTTCGCCTAAAACGTCGAGTGCGTGTATGAGGCGGTAAACGTCGATGAAACCGTACTCGGCTCCCGTGTGGTAGGTGTCCCGCACGATGAAGTCCTGCTTGTCAACGTCCACGGCGCTGCTTATTATCTGGTCAAGAAACGCTCTGCCGGGCTTGCGCAGTTTCCCGACGGCGAGACCCGCCACCTCTTTAGGCTTGTAGCCCATCTTCGCCAGTTTGTCGCCTAATTCGCTCTTCTCGATTAGCCAGGAGGTGATGTCCTCATGCGTTTTCTCCAAGTCCCTGATTAGCAGTTGCTCAAAAACGTGTGAGAAAGGTCCGTGCCCAGCGTCATGGAGCAGCGCTGAGATCCTGCACATCTCCACTTCCTCCTCGCTAAGGAGGCTTGAAACGTTAGGGTTCTCCAACACTTTGCCTGCCAAGTACATGACGCCGACGCTGTGTTCAAAGCGCGTGTGGTTTGCGCCTGGGTAAACGTACTCTGACCCAGCCAGTTGACGCAGCCGCCGTAGCCGCTGCATGGGGTAAGAGTCGATTAGGTTCTTCTCCGCTTCGGAAATGTACACGTACCCGTGTACGGGATCCTTTATTTCTCCCCAGTAAGCCTTAGGCACAAGCAAGCCTCGCAGTTGCAAGTTATATTTATTTATCTCCCTATAATGTGTAACGCTGATTAGCTGGGCTTGAAAAATGGGTAGGAAAGGCTTGTTTATCTGTGTTGAAGGCTTGGATGGTAGCGGGAAAACCACACAGGCGCAAATGCTGACGGAACGGCTCAACAAGGACTTCAAGGCAGTCTACACTGCTGAACCAAGCCATGGAAAAACGGGCACTTTCCTACGCGAATGCTGTCTTTACGAGGAAAAACGGTTGCCGACGGCGGTGGAGGCTTTGCTGTTTGCCGCTGACCGCGTGGAGCACGTTGAAAACGAGATAAAACCCGCCTTAGCCAAGGGGAAACTGGTGATTTGCGACAGATACATTTACTCGTCTTTGGCTTACCAGGGCAGCGCTGGACTGAGCTTAGCTTGGATCAAAAAAATCAATTCTTATGCTTTAAAGCCTGACTACGCCGTTTTCATCGATGTGCCGCCTGAACGCGTGCTGGAGCGCCTGCAGAGAAAGAAGTCGGTGATGGAAACGCTTGAGATACAGCGGAAAGTTCGAGAAGTCTACTTGGGTTTTGTGAAGAAGGGCGAGCTTGTTTTGATCGACGGCGATAAACCTCCTGATGAAGTAGCAGACGACTTGTTTTCTAAGGTTCACAGTCTGCTCAGAACCGCCTAACCATGGAGGCATCTCCCTTTTTTTGCCGTGTATTAATCATGAAAAAATTTATTGCTTCTACTGCATAAAGTATGAGTTTTCAAATAATTATTAATAATCAAAATATTACACATGCAAAATAGGGGCATGACTGGCGAAAAGAAGCTTTGAAAAAGATGGACAGAATGAAAGTGAATTTTTTGTTTTTAGTCTTCTCTCCACTTGAAGAGCCTGACTGCAGCAGTGAATATGATTACTGTTATGACTGCGATTACAACAAGGTCGATTACTGCTCCCAGGTAGTTCGAGTAGACCATCACGTTGTTTAAGCCTTCAATGACGTAGAACAGCGGAAGCACGTGAGCGATGGTCTGCAGGTACTGCGGCATGATGCTGATCGGGAAGAACGTGCCCGAGAGGAACATCATGGGAAACGTCACGATGTTGCCGATCACGCCTGCCGTCTCAGGGTTCTTCGTTACCGTTCCGACAAGCATGCCTAGCGAGGCGAAAAGCGTAGGTCCGATAAGCAGGAAGGGTATGAGCCAGGGGGTCAGGGTGATGTTTGCGCCGTACAGCAAAATCCCCACAGCCACCATTAGCACGAAGCTTACAGCGGTTAAAACAATGTACCACAGTATCTTTGAGGCCAGCCACTCAAACTTCGTCAGCGGCGTCAGCGACAGCTGCTTGAACAGTTTTGTCTTCTTGTAGTCCGAGGAAATGTTAACTAGGCTGAACATTGGGCTGACGAGTATGGCGAAACCTATCAAGCCTGGAACAAGAAAGTCAATGTATTTTGTCTGGTGAAGATTGACGGTGGTCGGGGTGATGCCGAGTATGGGCACTGCGTTCTGCTTGTAATAGTTGAGGTTGAAGTAGTTTATGACCCCGTTCACGGTTCCGCTTACGATGCCGCTTGTGCTTGACGTCGGGTTCCCGTAAACGGTCACGTTCACTGGGTGACCCGCCAAATAATCCGCAGAGAAGTTTTCAGGTATGACGATGCCGTCAGAGGCTGAATGCGCAGCGAGGTACTTTGAAAAGTCCTCCGTAGGATTCACCATTGTTATCCTGATTGTGCTTGTGCTGTTGAGTGCATTTAAAAACTGGGTGGAAATTGGACCATTGTCTTTGTTTTGAATATAAACGTTAACTGCAGATGAGCCGGTGCTTGAGAAAATGGCGCCGAAAATCAAAATTAAGATAACTGGGAATATCAGTCCGAAGAAAAGTCCAAATCTGTTCCTTAGGTATCCGCGGCTGAAAACCTTGAAATCAGCAAGTATTCTTTTTCCACTAGACATCTTTCAGCCCCTCCGCATGCTGCTCATGCTCATCCAGTATTTCGCCGTGCTCACTTAGCTTTCTGCTGACAAGTTTGACGAAAACGTCGTCTAAGCTGTCGCGCCGCGTCTGGATGTCGCCCCAATCCATTTTTGACTGTTCAGCAGCAGCCAAAGCCGCGAGAGCATCTATTTTTTCTTTAATCGGTATGCTTATCACTCCTCTAGCGACGTCGTAATCAACGTGCAATTCTGTGTTTGCTTTGATGTACTTGGCTAACTGTTCGGACCCTCGGATTTCAAGCCTTTCTCCTGAGCCGTGCTCGGCAATGATTTCATCGCTTGTTCCCATCGCAACAATTTTCCCATGATCCATGATGGCTACCCTGTCGGATAATTGCTGTGCCTCATCGAGGTAGTGGGTTGTTAAAATGATTGTTTTACCCTTAGCTTTCAATCCGCGGATGACCTCCCAGATTGCTCTTCTAGCGTTCGGGTCGAGTCCAGTGGTTGGTTCATCAAGAAACAGCAGTTCAGGCGTGCCTACAAGCGAAAGAGCCAGTCCCATTTTTTGTTTTTGTCCGCCTGAAAGGCTGTCAAAATTTGTTTTCGCTGAGTCTTCAAGCAAAACCTCTTTCAGAATTTCGTCAGGGTTGACTTTAATGTCGAAGAGGTCAGCATAATATATTATTGCTTCTCGCGGCGTTACTTTCTCAATAAAGTTGAATTCTTGTGGTATAACGCCGATTTTCTTGTGAAGTTCATAACCGTTTTTCCAAGGGTCGAAACCGAGAACCTTCGCGTCGCCGCCGTCCCTTTCACGCAAGCCTTCTAAAATTTCTATTGTGGTGGTTTTTCCTGCGCCGTTTGGACCTAGAAGACCGAAAACTTCACCCGTGTTGACGGTGAACGAGATGTCATCTACGGCTTTTAGGCTTCCATAATTTTTCCTGAGGGAAGAAACTTCGATTGGAATCAATAATTTCTGCCTCTTTCCTGCTCAATCTTGGGTCCATTTACGCTTTTTTCTGCTGGAGCAGCGTTAATATAAGTTTCGGCTATAGAATTCAGGGTTTCTAAACGGGATCCACGGTAAAACTATGTTGTTTTCTTAAGGATTTTCCTGTTTGCGGCTTCGTTTATTTTGTTGAAGATGAACTGGGTTAAATCTTCAGGCGACAGGTACCTGAGGCCTTTCTTGTGGTAAACTTGAATTCCGAACGCGCGCCGGTTGTACACTGTTCTAATCAGGTAGTAATCGAATTTTAAAGCCCTCTTCTTTTCTTCCTCGCACCTGTAATAGCGTATGGCACAGAACAAGTCTACCGTGTCCAACTGTTCCTTCGAGAGCAGGTCCAGCGCCTTCTCAACTTCCTCCTCATCAATGTAGTTGAAGCTTTCAGCGTTAGCCAAGCCGAACTCGAAAATTATTTTGCAGCCGGGTATCGTGGGGTTTGCAGCTTCTTCGAAACTGAATTCTGCCCTGTTTATTTCATAAAGAGCTTGGATCAGCCTTCTTTGAAGCTGACCGCTGGGAATAGCTGAATTGAAACTCTGGTACATGTGGACGTTTTGGGGAAAATTGTCGAATAGTCCCAGCGTAAAATATTCCAGCCTATGCTTTTTTCATTTTATGTATTTTGTCAAGGTTGTCCAGCAACTGGGACAGCGCCGTGCTCAACTTTTGCAGTTCTTCCGCGTCTTCAGTCTTTTCGATTTTGCCCTGTAAGTCTTCAATCTTATTCAGCAGGGTGGACTCAAGCTTGTCGTACGGTTTGCTGGCTTGCGGTTCGGCGGGTTCTTCGCCTTCTTTGACGATGACGACTTTTTTCTGGTCTTTCGCACACCATAAAGTGCCGTCTTGAAGCCTGAAGAGTGGCGAGAAGCAGACGGGGCATGACAGGTCGGTTAGAGTGGCGCCTTGCCTCAGCAGGTCAGCCATGCGTTTAATAGGTGTGTTGTTTTCTTTGTTTTCTTGCAAGAGCAACCCCAAAGTAAATACGTATCAATCCTTATATAACTTGGTCACTTGCAGAAATGCAGAGGGGCTGCGTCCATTATGGTTCGGAAGAAGAAGGCTGAGGAGTACGAGGGCAAAATTAAGCAGGCGTTAGCGGTGCTTGGAGAGGTTTCCGAGGACAGCACAACGCCGAGGAACATACGCCGCACAGCAAAAGACGCCATGAACGCCCTGCAAAGCGGCGAGTACACGCCTGCGGTGCGCGCTTCAAACGCTGTTTCGCTTCTTGACGAGATTCTTCAAGACCCGAACATGCCGCCCTACACAAGGGTAAAACTCTGGAACGTCATGAGTTTTATTGAAGCCATAAAAGATTAACCTGGCGCATATAAGACTACTTTCGCTTCTGGAGACCTGAGCAGCGTTAATTTCAGAACTTATTCAAAGCCTACTTCGAAACAGTTTGCAAGCTTAATCTATGTTTTGAGCCACCTTAACATGGAACTTGTCCTCTGCTTTTAGGGCAAAAACCTTAAAGGTCGATGTAGATTAGAGCGTTCCTAGAACTCGCTTCAAGAATGGGAAAGATCATCTCTCAATGACCAAAAAGGCGTTCCAATTAGTCATTTTGCAATTAGCGTAACTCAAGGAAAACTTGCGTTGCAAGCGAACATATCGCCTGATAGAAAAGAAAAAATTAGAAAAGATTTAGTTTCAACTCTCATAGCATCTGATATTGAAATAATTTAAAATTGTAAGTCTGATTAAAAGCTTAAATGAATACAGAAAGATAACATCAACTCGTAATCTTGGTGAGACTGTGGTCTTGTTCAGGTTATCAAACGGCGTTGTCAAGGCAATCAGCTTCTCTAAGCTAAAAAATGAAAAAGAACTTCAAAGCCTTGTTGAAAAAAATATTGAGGAAATATTTGGGCTCACGTTTATTGAAACTGAGTTTGTAGTTCAACCCTTCAGACTTGACACAGTTGCCTTTGACAAAGAAAGCAAAGCACTTGTCATAATAGAATACAAAGAATCAGAAGACTATAGCATAATTGACCAAGGGTATTCATACCTCAATCTGCTATTAAACCACAAAGGCGACTTCCAACTCGCCTTGGAAAGAAAACTTGGTCAGCAAATGAATGTTGACTGGTCGCAGTCCAGAATAATTTTCATAGCAAAAGCATTTAACGCGTATCAATTAGGTGCTCTATCTCAAAACTCACCCTTCGAACTATGGAAATATGTTCCTTACGAGGACGCAATAATCGAGTTTGAACAACTCAAACCAATGTTCGCTCAAAGCGCGAGTATGCCCATAAACAAAATTGCTCAAGCAGTCGAAAAAGAAATCAAAGTTTACAGTCTTGACGACCATCTTAAGACCAGAAGTGAAGAGATCAAAGAAATCTTTGAGAAGCTCCAGCATGCGACCCTAAACTTAAACCCTGAAGTCAAAGAGAAAGTTTTGGGAAAGTACATCGCTTATGAAATGAAGAGAAACTTTACGGCGTTTGTGATTCAGGCTTCAGCAATCGAAGTTTATCTCGATATACCCTTCCAAGAACTACAAGATAACGCTCATATTGCACAAGATTGTAGTAGTGTAGGTCATTGGGGAACGGGTGATACACGTTTCAAAGTTCACTCAGTTGATGAAATACCCTATGCAGCGGGTCTGATAAAGCAAGCTTATGAAAAAACCCTCCATTAAATTCCAAAAGAGCAATGAAAAAACCTATGCATTTTAAAATGTGCGGACTTGGGCAACTTTGAATCTTTCCTTAAAGAGTGACATATTCAAGCCGTTCTGGGCTCAACTATTTCTTAATATCGGTTACAGCAAACATTATCAACGTTATGTTATCGTAGAACCGCTTGGCCTTTTGCTGAAAGATGAACAAATAATCAAATGTTTACCTGTTGAACCGATCGTGTATCCGCAAGTTAGCGCGCTAGGAAATCACATCGCATCTTACATTGACAAAGAATGGGGGGATTGCATTGAGCAAATACTGGCATTTAGTAAGAAATACAAAACGATATTGTTAACCGATGAGGACTTAATATTTCAGAAGGGCAGATTACCAGAATTGTTGATTTATTTAAAAAAACAGCCCAAAATTGCTCAAAGAGTCTTAGGTTTAATCCATTATCACATAGATGAACCCAGACTTAGCTACTCAGATATTGAGGCAATCGATTATTTTACTACAGAACTAAAATTAGTTGGCGGTATGAATCAAATTGGAATTGTCGTTTCAGAGATTAACCCTGAAGACACTTTAGAAGCTTTTGAAACTGGAAAAGAAAACTTCAAAAACCATTTATCTTCGAAATTAAGAGGAGGAAAAATAGATGTTGTTGGCAGCTTTTTTTCAGGAAATCAGGCTAAACCTGTTTCTATTGAGATCAAACTTGACTCTTGAAGTCAGATTTCTTGAATATTGAGTTATACTTTAGTCCTTTCTGTTCGATATTAGTCCGTGCGCCTGCTTCTCTATCTACTAACGTAATGACCGCCATTATCTTGCAGTTAAGCTCCTTAACTGCATCTACTGCTTCTATTACAGAATTTCCTTTGGTTGTTACATCATCGACGACAACCACTCTCGAATTTGGTTGCAGTCCTCCTTCAATACGATTCATTGTACCGTGCTTTTTGCGTTCGTGTCTAACCCAAAATGCTGGTATTGGGGCACCTCTCAGATAGCTCAATTGAGCAACGGCCGTACATATTGGAATAGCGCCGGTTTCAATTCCACCAATTGCGTCTAAGTTGTAATCTTTTATCATACCAAATATTATTTCTGCGATTAATGAGATGCCTTCGGGATTTTGGGTCACTGGCTTGCAATCGAAGAAAACCCAACTCTCGTCTCCTGACGCCAGTTTAAAGGGTTGCTCTCCTCTTAGCGGTGATCTCACTAAGAATGCTTTCTCCTCCATTATTTCTTTCAAGCGTTTCTTCTGGTTTTCTAACTCAAGAGCAAACATCTTAGACAGCATCATATGTTTCTCTTCTCTCCTTTTTAGCTTTTTTCTTTGACCTTCCAGAATTTGAAAGGTTTTTGCTCTCTTAATGTTATTTTTCCCTCTTTTTCTAGAAAGCCTAAGTATTTCGAAGCCACGCTTGGAGCTATTTTTGCTAATTCGGCAACCTTCTTCGTATGCATCTCGCCGTTTTGCTTAAGCACTTGCAGTATTCTGTTCTCTGTATCGTTCACAGTTTATCATCTATTTTATGCTTTATGTTAACATATAATATATAACACTTTCGTTTAGGTTAATCTTTAAAGTAATAGGTTAACATATAGCAGTTATGCATTACTTTTACTTAAGTAATTGAGAAGGTAAATTTGATTGAATTTCCAAAATCCTGCGCCTCGTCAAAATAACACACAAAGCAGAAAGGAGCAAAGAAAACCGAAAAAGAAAAAGGGGAAATGCGGGAGATTTCGCCACTTCAGTTTTATAGAAGCCATAAAAGACTAGTCAGCTTCAACCAAACTATTGTATTCAAATTGTTTTTAGAAATTAGTTTGTGCCTTATTCAGATAGTCGGCTTCTTTGTTTTGCCAGCTTCTTGGCTTGCTTGTACGACATTGCGCAGTGCACGCAGCAGAACGCTGTTTCCTTGCCGTCGATAACTTCTCGGTAGCCGCCCTCGTAGACTTTGCATCCGCAGTGGGCGCAGACGTAGAGGCTCGGCTCGATGGCGATTGACACCAGCTTGGCGAAGCGTTTGAAAAGTTCGGTGCACAGCAGCCTTCCTGCCTCGGTTAGCTCGAAGATTTTTCTTTCCTTTTCGCCGATGGGTTTGACTGTGTGCTTGACTAAGCCTTTTTCTTCAAGCTGCTGGAGGAACGGGTAGACCAGGCTTGGGCTTACGTCTTTTTTTACTCTTTTCTTGAATCGGCTGATTATGCTGTAGCCGTGTGCTGGCCCCTCGTACAGCATGGTGAGTATGTAGAAGCGTGAGAAGTCGCTGATGAGTTCGTCCATGCTGTTTTCAGAATGCTTTTCGCCAGGCATTTTTCTCGCTGATCCATAAGTGACGCTTTGCTATAATAACTGTTCTTTAGATATATCCTAAAAAGAGCCTATTCCCCAGTCGAAATCGCCTGTCTTTGCTTCCAGGGTTTTCGCCAACAGATATATGCTACTAGTTACATTTCACTTTGGGTTTGGAGACGAGTGCACCGTTGAAGTATGACGTAATAATTGTGGGTGCAGGGCCAGCAGGCATTTTTTCAGCGCTGGAATTAACGGAGAAGACACACTTAAGCGTCCTCATGGTTGACAGGGGACCAGATATTGACAAGCGCAAGTGCCCCTCAAGCCGAGGGTTCGAATGCGTGCACTGTGAACCATGCTCGGTGCTCTCAGGCTGGGGTGGAGCGGGCGCTTACAGTGACGGAAAACTCACGTTGTCAACGGAAGTTGGCGGTTGGCTGAACCAGTACGTTTCAACCAAGGAACTCCAAGCCCTCGTTAAACACGTTGACAGTATCTACTTGAAATTCGGGGCAAGCGACCGAGTCTACGGCAGCGACAACGAAAAAGTAGATGAAATCGAACGCCAAGCCTCACTTGCAGGATTAAAGCTTATCAGGCAAGAAGTCCGCCACATGGGCACAGACAAATGTAAAGAAACCCTGCATAGAATGCGCAAGGAACTCAACGGCAAAATCACGTTCCGCCCGAAAACTGAGGTGAAAGCGCTCATCACGGAAAACCACCTGATTCAAGGCGTGGAAACGGTTGACGGGGAAAAAATCCTCGGCAAGTACGTGATAATCGCCCCTGGCAGAAGCGGGGCAGAATGGCTTCAGACGGAGGCTCAGATGCGCGGCTTAAAGACCGTGAATAACCCCGTTGACATTGGTGTGCGCGTTGAAGTTTTAGCGTCTGTTATGGAGAATCTGACGACGGCGCTTTACGAGCCTAAGCTTGTCTATTACTCGCGGCTTTTTGATGATCAAGTCCGTACGTTCTGTGTGTCGCCGTACGGTGAGGTTACCACTGAGTCATACGACGGCGTGTTAACGGTTAACGGCGGAAGCTACGCGGAACGAAGAACTGAGAACACAAATTTCGCCATCCTCGTCAGCACCTCATTCACGGAGCCGTTCAAAGAGCCCATCGCCTACGGCAAGTATGTTGCTAGGCTTTCAAACCTCCTGAGCGGCGGCGTCATGGTTCAGCGCCTCGGCGATTTGGTTGTTGGGCGCCGCTCGACACCTGAACGTTTAGCGCGAAGTGTGGTAACGCCCACTTTGAAGAATGCCACTCCAGGCGACCTGAGCTTCGTTTTGCCATATCGCTACTTGGCGGACATCCGCGAGATGCTCCAAGCTTTGGACGTGATAGCGCCAGGAATCCACTCAAGAGACACCCTGCTCTACGGCATAGAAGTCAAATTCTACTCTTCGCACCTGCAGCTCAGCGACGCGTTGGAGAGCAAAATCCAAAATATGTTCACCATCGGCGACGGCGCAGGCGTCACGCGAGGCTTGATTCAGGCTTCATCCTCAGGCGTCATCGTGGCTCGGGAAATACTGAAGCGTGAACACCTGGGCGAATAAGCAATGGCTGAAGTAGCTAAAGAGATAAAGTGCAGCCACTGCGGCGCCCCCGTCGAGTTTAAGCCTGGAGAAATCATCGCCACCTGCAAGTACTGCGGCTTCAACACGGTCATCGAGACGGGGCAGGCGTTCACTTTTGAGCATTCGCTTATTCTGAACAAGTTCGACCTGAAAAGCATAGATGAGCCGATTGGGGCTTGGATGCGCGGCGGCTTCCTGAAGCCAGGCGACCTCGCTAAGAAATCTAAGCTTACAGAGAAAAATCTGGTTTACCTGCCGTTTTGGGTGGTCACGGTTGAGGCTAAGAGCACCTACAAGGGCATTTTCGAGCGCATATCACCCGCAATAGTCAAGGAAGGCACGATATCCAAAGAGTACGACTGGCTTGTTTTGGCGCGTGAAGCTTCAGGTTTTCCCACTCACGAATACCTGGTTCCCTTGGAAGGCAAGATTCCATTTGACTTCCGCAGAATCGAAGGCTTCGCTAAACTTTTAAACAGCGAAATTGATCGTGACGCCGCGTTGGAAATGGCTAAGCAGCAAATCGACGAGCACCACCGCTTCCTTCTCCAGCAGGATGTTGACAGGATAGTCGAGATAAACACGGAAGTGAAGTCTAAGCAGACTGTGTACCTGCATGCGCCAATCTGGTTCATAAAGTACGAGTACAAGGGCAAGGATTACCAGCTTATAATCGAAGGCACAGGCGGAACAGCCCTGAAAGGTGACATTCCTCCCTCCCGATTCTAAGCTTGATTTTTCTAAAAAACTTTAAAAGCGACTCTTCATTATCAACCAATACTAAAAAAGTGCGGTGATAAGAAAATGAGCGATAATAGTGATGTATTATCCAAGGTTCAAGGTCAAATGAACCTTCCCGAGCGTATAGCCGCCTTCATTCCAGGCTTCCGCGGCTACAAGGAGAAGGAGATTCGCCGAGAAAGCGACAGGTTGATCAGGAATCACCTGTACATGAAACTCTCCGTTGACAAGACTGACTTAAGGGAGATTTCGCAGAAGTTGGCTGACCGCCACTATTTCGACGTGCTCATTGACCTTGATCGGCTCTTAGCGAAGATGGATCGCGTTGTCGAGAAAGTTAATCATGCTTCATATGGTTATAGTGGTTTCTTCGATGCGGTAAAAGTCAGAGAGGACAGCCTTGACCGCATGATGGATTTTGATAACAAGCTCATAGACGGTGTCAACGCGTTGACCGCGGAGATTGACGCGTTTAAGGCAGACTTAGCCAGCAACGCCACCTCAAACCTTAAGTCACGGGTTGGAACCGTAACTGACAAGCTTGAAGCCTTGGAAGACACGTTTGACACTCGCGTAGAAGTAATTAATGGAGTGAGTTAAAAATGCCACAAGTAATAGAATGGCCAAGTTCGCAGGCAAACGCAGAGGAAATAGTCTACAGATGGGGACCACAAACAGGACCACAAGCAGGAACAAACGCCGCAGAAGCTATAACATGGGGAGCACAGCTCATCGTTCATGAATACGAGGTAGCTGTATTCTTCAGAGACGGTAAGGTCTACGATGTTTTCGGTCCTGGAAGACACACGTTAACCACGCTGAATTTGCCTTTGCTCACGAGTGCATTGACGCAACTCGCCGGCTACGGCAAAGACAAACCGTTTACGTCGATGGTCATCTACATCAGCACAAAAGTCTTTAACGGCAAATGGGGTACGAGCGCGCAGACAACCGAGTTGGCTCCGCTGAAGGTCTTCGGTCAGTTCCTCTTCAAGGTTGAAGACGCTAACTTGTTCGTCACCCAAGTTGTGGGTGGCCAAAACGCCTTCACAACGGAAGATGTCAACAATTTCCTCAGAGGCTTCCTGAACGAGAAGATAATTTCAGAGCTTTCCCACTACGACCTAATAACAGTATTCACCAGACTTCAAGAGACCTCCGTGATCGTCAAGAACACCGTGTTAGACTACTTCAAACGGCTGGGCATCGAGTTAACCGACCTGCGGTTCGAGGGAATCGACACCACAGACGAGTACCGTGAAAAACTGTTCTACCTTAAAACTGGAAACGTCTCCGCAGACACCATCTTGCGCATGCAAACCGTGCAGAACGCGGCAGCGTCTCTAGGTCAAGGAGGAGGCGGTGGCGGCGGCGCAGGATTAGGCACAGGCATGGTGCTCATACCTCAAATCATGAATTCAGCAGCCCAGCCTCAGGCAGCAGCGCCCCCGACAACCCTTGTGATATGCCCGAAATGCAACGCGCGTGTTCCAGCAACGTCGAAGTTCTGTCCTGAATGCGGAGCCTCGCTTACGCCTCCAGCGCAAGCCACAATAAACTGTCCGAAATGCGGCAAAGCAATCCCTGCAAACTCAAAGTTCTGTCCTGAATGCGGCGCGACGATAGCGCAAGGCGGCACCTAAATGTCTGAGAGCAGGCGTCAACTGCTAACCATCGGCGTCTTCTTCATCATCATAGTCGTCGGCATACTGCTCTACCCAGCCAACGTGACTCATAACTGGTGGTATATTCTCCAGCTGATCATCGTGTTGTTCGGCGTTTGGATGCTGGTTCTCGCGGTGATGAGAGCAGCGAGCCCTCAAAAGTACGAACGGTCATCCTACAGCACGGTTCAGATGGGCGTGCTCCTAATTGCAGTGGGTGCCGCATGGTTCCTGTGGGGCTACAGCTGGATTTACACGGTTGCCCTGCTGCTGCTTGCGCTCGGCGCCATAGCTATCGTTTCAGCGATGCGGCGAAAGACACCTTAAGCCGTTTTTCGGCTCTAAACATTTTTCTATTTCAACGTGCAGTCTCATTGTCAGAAGGCTAAAGTTATGACTGAAGAGATCATCGGGCGCGGCACATGGTACGACATGATGGCCAAGAAAGTAGTCAACCGTGAGCGCCAGCTTGGCAGAAGCATGGGCAGACTTAGAACCGAGATGGGTCTTGGCGCCTCAGGGTTCCCTCACATCGGCAGCCTAGGCGACGCCGCACGCTCGTACACCGTTACGCTTGCCTTGAAAGGTTTAGGCTTCAATTCTGAACTCGTTGCTTACTGCGACGACAAAGACGGGCTACGCAAGGTTCCCGTCGGCTTGTCGAAGGATTTAGAGAAGTACCTCGGTTACCCCGTGTCCAGCATTCCTGACCCTTTCGGCTGCCATGAAAGCTACGGCAAACACATGAGTTCGCTTCTTCTCGAGTCACTGGACAAGTGCGGCATAGAGTACCGCTACTTCTCAGCCAAAGAAGTCTACGAGAAAGGACTGCTGCTGAACGAAATCAGAACAATCCTGCTGAACGCGAAGAAGGTCGGCGAAATCGTCAAAGAAGAAGTTGGTCAAGAACGCTACACGGAAGTATTGCCATTCTTCCCCGTCTGCAGCAAATGCGGGCGCATCTACACCACAAGAGCCTACAAGTTCGAGCCAGAAACCGACAAAGTCCTCTACAAGTGTGAAGGCTTAGAGATCCGCGGCAAGCTCATCGAAGGCTGCGGGCACGAGGGAGAAGCAGACATAGCCAGAGGCGAAGGAAAACTGACTTGGAAGGGAGAGTTCGCAGCCCGCTGGAAAGCGTTGGACGTTCGGTTTGAAGCCTACGGGAAAGACATCGCAGACTCAGTCAAGATCAACGACCGTATATGCCGCGAAGTGCTCTGTTTTGAGCCGCCTTCACACGCGAGGTACGAGATGTTCCTCGACAAGGGCGGAAAGAAAATCTCAAAATCAGCGGGCAACGTGTTCACGCCGCAGGTGTGGTTCCGCTACGGCTCCCCACAATCGCTGCTTCTGCTGATGCTGAAACGGTTTGTGGGCACACGGACTTTGGATGTGTCGGATATTCCAGCGTACATGAACGAGCTTGACTATTTGGAGGATGTTTACTTCGGCAAGAAGCAGGCTGGCGAGAAAGAGGCTTTCAGGCTTAAGGGCTTGTTTGAGTACTGCTACGCCGCAAAGGTGCCTGCCAAGCCCAGCGTGCATGTGCCCTACAACCTGATGGCTTTTCTGGTTAAGATGGCGCCCAAAGAGTGCCTTGAAGATTACGTGGCTGAGAAGCTTCAAAGCTACGGGTACATCCAGAAGGGTCAAGCCTTAGACGCAGAGTTGAAGCAGCGCGTTGAGTACGCTTTGAACTGGATAAGGGACTTTGAAGAAATCAAAGAAACAGACGTAAACCTGACCGTTGAAGAAAAAAACGCAGTTAATCAGCTCTTAGCCAACCTTGAAACGGCGGACGAACCTGACAAAATCCAAAACGCCATCTTTAACGCTGCAAAAGCCAACGGAGTGCCGCCGGGGAACTTTTTCAAGACGCTGTATCGAATTCTGATGGGTGCGCCGCAAGGTCCACGATTGGGTCCATACGTGCTTGCAATGGGTAAACAAAACGTCGTCGCTGCGCTGAAAAGGGCAGTCAGCAAAAACTAGCGCCAACTGCCGCTGTCACCACTATTTTTAAGTTTAAGCAAAGTATTTTATATTTTGCCCTCGTTTTTCTGGGCACATAAAACTTTGGGCTCGTCGTCTAGTACGGATTATGACACCGGCCTGCGGAGCCGGAGGTCCTGGGTTCAAATCCCAGCGGGCCCGCCACTTAATTCAAAACCATCGATTAACATTGAGGCTTGAGAGAAAAGGTTTAGCTTAGAGCCTTAAGTGGTGAGTTCTTGCTTCATTTTTCGCCAGCTTGTATCTTCTTTCCAGCGTTTGTTTGATCTTTTCTTCATCAAGGAAATCCTCTAAGAATTGCTTTAGGTTTTCATGCATTTTTTTGGCGGGTAGCCTCAAATGCTCTGTTGCCTCTGTGTTTGGCTGAAGGTAACCGTGTTCTGTCAGGTAAAAGATAACGCTTGAGTAGTCCTCCGCCAACGCGCAATTAATCGTTTCTTTGCCTAGCTCCTTACATGCGTAATACCTGTGATGGCCATCTAGAACTGCATATACGTCTTGGCGTGGGTGCTTAACAACAACTATGGGGTCAATCGGCTCGTTTGCTTCGATTTTTTTCTTATAATATTCGACGCCTTCCCTTGAGACTTTCGTATCGGCGATTATTTTATCAATGGTTATGGGTCTCGCATACTTGTTGGGATTTATGAGAATGTCTGGGTTGAACTTCGGTCGCTCCCCTTTCTTTCTTCTATCCATCAATGCTAAGGTATCGTCTTTTACTATCCCAACAAAATCTGCGGTGATATTATTGCACCCCAATTGCCTGCTTTGTGTTTTCTCTCGTCATTGTGCACCTATTCTAAATCAGCTTCCATTAATTTACTTTCCCTCTCCAAAATTCTAACGTGCACTCAAGTCTATCGTCATTCTAAGTCAAGTGCGCGTCAGTGGGATTTCCCACAACCCAGCCTCTGCTTTTTTTAGCGTTCCAGCTTTGGAACAACCCGTTCCATGAATAGAACTAAAAGCGTTTTACCCTATAAGCAAGAATAAGGATGCTCAAACCTTGGTTAAGCGAAGGACAGCCCTGATTGCTTCCATAGTAATAGCGGTACTTGTCGTCTCCTCGATCATTGTAATTATCGAATACAACCGATTGAATACTACACGAATTAGTCTTCTGCTCTCAACGACCCGAACAGATATGATACAGGGAAGCAGTTCTCAAATCCAAGTTTACGTAACTTCGATTGGGAAAGCTGAGGATGTGACTTTGAGCTGTAATGCGGGTTTAATCGGCGTAAACTGCACTTTTGAGCCCGCAATTGGCAAGTCAAGCTTCAACAGTACGTTAACTGTGGCTGTTTCTGATTCTACTCCGGCAGGAAACTATTCTGTCACAATTATTGCCTCAGGCGGCGGACGGGCTGTAAATGTTTCCAGTATTCTGTCAGTTCTAAGTGCCGATGTGACAGTGTCAGGGCAAGCAAGCAGTGCTGGTATATACCAGCCATTCCCATCAAGTTTGATTGGAATACAATTTACTGATATTCAAATAGGCGCCAAAACTTCCTTTAGTTTTCCTTCTACTTTTCCACTTAGCATTAATCCCTTTGGAAATTACTCGGTTCATTTAATGAATAAACATACCTATAATGTAACCCTGAGTTATTATGGTGGGCCATCACCCGGCAATATGTCTCTACTCGCAGACAACCTTGGCAACTTTACTGTTAATGCACCTGCCGGAGAAACAGCGATTGTCGAAAACTTTCCGTGATGCTCCTAAACCAAGTAAAGGAGAGAAAAAAGGATGCGAAATTGTTAGATCAGAGTTTTCAGTTGGGCGATGAGTTCCTGCTTCATTTTTTCGTCGCTTTGAATTTGCGTCCTTGCTTTGCGCCAATCTGCGGAGCAGCGTCCGTAGCTTGATTGTTCGCCGATGTACTTGTGGATCACCGCATCAATCTGCTCTTTGTTGCCTTCGTTGGCTTGCACGCCTGCTTCATTCAAAACGCTCCCGAACCATTTCCAACAAGTCATTTGATCACAACACCATCTGAATCTAAGTGTTTACCCGCATCCTATTTGTTTTTCGCTCTGTCAACTGGAAGGATTACGCATTAGGCGTCTCTGGCTTAATCTCTGAACATAACGTGGGAAACCCATCATTTTCTTTGCTGTCTGGTAGAGTAGGCTGCTTATGGCGATGGCGAAGGCTGGGAAGGCTGGCAGAATGTAGTAGTAGAGTTTCGTCTGGGCGAACGTGAAAACTGCGAGCACCACTATCATCCACGCGAGGATCAGCGCGTCTTCTTTGGCGCGCTTGCGCACCGCATTGAAAAGGGATAATCCTACCGCGAAGGGCAGCAGCACGACGTAGACTATGCTTTCGTTGCTGGCGAAGTTAGTGAAGTAGTAAAGGTAGCTGTGGGCGTGCCCCTCAACAGAGGAAACGGTGCGGGAGAAGACGCTGAACAGGAAATAAGCCTGCCAGAACTGCGACCCGAAACTCGCGTACATGTAAATGACCCATGGAGCAAAAACAAGCAGCGCCAAAGCCCACAGGAGGGTGAAACGTTTCGTGAAGAGAAACCTGACGCTTCTCCTTGTCGCCAGCAGGTAAACGAATATTATCAGCGGGATCAGCAGGGCTTGAAGCTGCTTGGTCAACAGCGCCAAGCCGAAGAACAATCCGCTTAGAGCCGCGTACTTCTTGTCGTTCTCCGTTTTGTCGCTTACTACGAAAAAGTACACGCTTGCCATGATGAAGAAGACGAAGGGCACGTCGGTCATGGCGCGTCTGGAGAACTCGTAGAAGGTCGTGAAGGTGCCTAAGATCAATGCTGACAAGAAACCGACGGCGGGCTGGTAAAGCTTCTTTCCCAGATAGAAGACCAGAACCAGCGACAGGCTGCCGAACACGGCGCTGGAAAGCCTGGAGGTGAAGTTGCTAACGCCTAGGAATTGGTAGGAAAGAGCCATAAACCACATGTTCAGCGGCGGCTTCCCTATCCAGAACAACGTCCCACCGTTGCCCCAGGGCGTCATGTAGTCTCCTGCCTTGACCATGTGGAACGCCCATTGAGAGTAGACTTGCTCGTCGGAAGTCCAGAGGGGCCCGCTTCCAAGGTTAACGAAGAATACTAAGGAAAAAGCAAGGATTGCCACGATGCAAAGGGCTTCGACATGTGCCGAAAACCATGAAGGATTTCGGTCAGAAATTTTTAGGGCTTGGGCGCCTGACTTGGATCGTGTGGTGGAGCGCGCAAAAAGGAAAATCATCGTAACTGCCACCGCCAATATGGCAAAGGAGGCAGTGTCAAACGCGATCGTAGTATACGGCAGAGGGGTCGCAGGCTGTAAAGGCGTGTTTCCGGCTGTTTTGTAGGATAAGGCGAAGGCGTAGAGGTGACCGTCGTCGGAGCCGACGTAAAGCGTGTTGTTCACGATTGCCGGGGAGGAGTCCACGAAGTTTCCAGTTTCGTAACTCCATTCTTTTGCGCCCGTGGAAGCGTTGAAACAGTAGATGCTGTTGTCTTCGGAGCCGACGTACACGTTGCCGTCCGCCACGGCGGGTGAAGACCAAACCCAGTATCCAGTTGGGCTCCGCCAAATTAGCTTGCCATTTGTAGCGTTCAAGCAGTAGAGGCTGTTGTCTTCCGAACCTGCATAAACGCATCCGTTAGCCACGGCTGGGGAAGAGATCACCGTGTCCTGCGTTAGATACTCCCATATCAGCTTGCCTGTGGAAGCGTTCAGGTCGCAAATGTACCCGTCGATTGAGCCCACGTAGACGTAGCCGTTGCAGATGCTGGGGGAGGAAATCGTGCTTCCCGTGTGTTGGCTCCACAGTTCTCTTCCCGTGGAGGCGTTTAGGGCGTAAACGTAGAAGCCTGAGGAAACGTACACTACGCCGTCCGAGATGGCGGGCGAGGATTCAACCTCGTCGCATGTAGGTTGGCTCCAGAGTTCTGAGCCGTCTGTGGCGTTCAGGGCGTAGACGTCGCCGTCGTAGGAGCCTATGTAGACGACGCCGTCGGCAACGGCGGGCGAGGAGTACGTGCTGCCTGGACCTGGCTCAACGCTGCTGCCTATGCTGCAATTCCAGAGTTTTGCGCCGTCTGTGGCGTTTAAGGCGTACACGTTGCCGTCGTAAGCGCCGAAGTAAACTATTCCTTGATAGACAGCGGGCGACGAAGCCACTTCACTCTTGGTCGAGAAGAACCATGCCAGCTTGCCGCTGGAGCAGTTAAGACAGTAAACGGCGCCCTCATTAGCCCCGACGAAAACGTAGCCGCCCACAACGGCAGGCGAAGACAGAACACCCTGCATCGTCGTGAAATTCCACAGGGGCGTGGCGGAATTCGCTGAAAAGTTGCCAGTTGCGGTGCCGGTGTGGTTTGGGTTCTGGCGGAACATCGTCCAGTCGCTGGCGCCGACGTTGTTGCTGGTGCCTGAGGCGACTGACATGCCGTATGGAATGAGGATGAGTGGAATCAGGACGAGGAGCATCCACTTCTGTTTTCTCATCGCCGACATCATAACCACTGACAGCAGGAGCAAAATATATAACCTGTTGAATTTCAGGAAAATCTGCGATTGCTTGACTTCAAGGAGAAATCAGCCGGCGTGGCTTTCGCTCCGCAAGAATTCACAAAAATGAAAAATTAGAGTTTTGGTGTTTATTCTCTGCTTGAGAGCACCAGGATGTAGTCTGCTGTGTCAGCGCACATGTCTGCGGCTTGCTCGATGAACTCTATCAGGTCGTCAAATATCACCATGGCTCCGCAGTTTATGTTTGCGCCGTACTTCACGAACAGGCTTTTGCACTTAAGGTAATCAATGTCTATCGCATGTTCTATCTCGCCGACTTTCTTCGCCTCGTTAATGGCTTCTTGAGGGTTGGATGAGATTTTCTCAATGCTGCTTCTCAATGTCTGAGCAGTATCCACAAGCTTACCCGTCATGACGACTGTCATGTCGCTTAGCTCCTGAGGGATCTCTGCGCCGGAAAGCATTTCAAGGCACCGTGCGGCGTCTTTGGTGTGGTCAGCCAACGTGTCCAGCCGCTTAACTAGGTGCAATAGGTCTTCGCGGTAATCCGCCACGAGGGCTGCTCCCTTGGATAACTCCATGAAAACGTCTGTTCTAAGAACGTCAACGCCTTCTTCCGTCTTGTAGAGGTTCTCAATGTACTTTTGCGCTTCCTTGAAATTCCTTTCCGAAAAGCTTTTGGTTGCTTTGTGTAGCCAGGTTACTGTGTCGAAAGCCTTTGTTATCTGATCGTGAGCGAGTTCTAACCCTCTGGTTTTACGCCGCTGTTCGAACCAATCGTAACTTTTTCTTTCCACTCTCAACACCGCTTATTATTGAATCATTTTCAGATATAACCCTTATCCAAATATCCTTTACGCAGGTTAGCGCTTCAACATACCTGTCTCTCGTTCCTCAACGTTCACTTTCAGGTGTCACGGGAAGCACGCGTCAATCGCCAAAAGCCAATCTGTAAGATCAGCGTTTTTAGTCTTGGCTTGCTTTTTGTCCCTTGCTTTTCCCTTCAAGTTTCCCCCTCAGTTTCCCCGAGTGTTTAGCCACATGTTAGACGTGGTTGAAGTACCATGGCATATCGAGATTTGAATTTTGCTTTTTTGCTTTTTTCTTCTGCATGGCGCTTCCAAGTAAGCTTCCCCGTTTTTGCCTTATTTAGTATGCGTCAATAGTATATTGAGAGTAACTTATTCTATATAGAAGACTTAGCCTTCCAGAGCAGTCTTCGCCAAGCTAACCTTGTCTTCCAGACACTTCATCACTGTATCCGTCACTTTCACTTCGATTCCAAGCCGTTCAATCCGACCCTTCTCGTCAGCGTCTCTGACGTCAATCACGAAGGTGTCAAGAAAATCATCGTAAAGCTCGGCGACGGAGAACGCTGAAACCTCCAAGCCTAAGCCGCGCAGAAGTTTGTCCGCTGGACCCTTAATCGGGGCACCCGCAACAATGGGGCTAACGCCGACTACTCTGGCGTTTGTCTTCCTCAACGCGTCTCTGACGCCGTCAACCGACAGGATGCTTCCGATGCTGACTATCGGGTTGCTGGGGCAGACAACAACCATCTCCGCGTTCAAGATGGAATCCACGACTTTCGGCGCGGGTTTCGCGTTGGCGGAGCCGACGAACTCAACGCCTAAAACCCTGTCTTGCGCTTGCCGTTTCACGAAGTACTCTTCAAAATGAATCAGCCCCTCCTCGACTCTTACCCACGTCTCAAACTTGTCATCAGTCATCGGCACAACATTAACCTTGAGACCCAAGCGTCGGCAAACCTCCTCAGTCACCTGCGAAAGCGTGAAGCCTTTCTTCAGCAGGTTCGTCCTGAAAATGTGGGTTGCAAGGTCTTTGTCGCCTAAGCTGAACCATGTTTCCAACCCCATTTTCTTGAGGTTTTCGAGGCATTGGAAAGTGTCGCCTTTTATTCCCCAGCCTTTCTCTTCATCAACGATGCCTGCTAGAGTGTACGTTACGATGTCGATGTCTGGCGAAATGTGCAAACCGAACATTTCCATGTCGTCGCCTGTATTGACGATCACCGACAAGTCCTCTTCCCTCACGAGCTTAGTCAAGCCAGTCAGGAATCTTGCCGCGCCGACACCGCCTGCTAAAGCCGTAATCAAACTTTTTCCCGCCGCCGAAATTCAATGACTGTGTTTTTCTGAGACCCAGTACTCCGCCGCTGAGCCCTTCTCGTCAACAACACGCTCCTTTTTGAAGACTGGCGCTTCACTCTTGTACCTTTCCACGGCTTCTCTGAGGACGGGAAACACGTCTGTTCGGTGGGTGCCTGCAACCGCGACGTAGACTAAGTCGTCACCGACGTTGAATTCGCCGAGCAAATGGTGAATTTGAACGTTTACGATTCCATGCTTCTTTGTTAAGTCATCGCATATCTTACCCAGAACCTCGTTGGCTTTTTCTTCGTAGGCTTCAAGCTTCAGCTTCTCAACTTTTTGCCCGTCAAGAGTTTCGCCCCGCACCACCCCGATGAAAAGCCCTATGGCTCCCGCTTTCGGGTAGTTCGGGTCCTTCTTGATGTTGTCGATGGCGTCTTGAACCGTGAAGGTTCCTTTTTCATGGACTCCTACCTTGGCTGACAAGTACAATTCTCCCTGTGTTGTTGAGAATTTTCTAGACTGTCGTTTCTAAAGTATTTTACCCTAAAAGAAGAAATTTTAAAAAATATAAGTTGCTATGCTTCGGCTTCTGCTATTTCAGCGGCTTCTTGCTCTGCAACGGGTTCTTTAGTTTGCGCCTGAGGCTGGGCTAGAAGTTTGGATTTTCTGATGCCGACGTGCCTTAGCGGTGCAACTTCTTTGGCTTGGTTGTAGATGTCTGAGGCGATTTTGCCGAGGACCATTTCTTGGACGAACTGGTCAAGCGACAGGGCATCGGCTTTCTCATGGATTGTCTTATCCATGATTTTGCGGATTATCTTTTCCTGTGAAGTTTTTATCCTTGAGAGCGTCAGGGCTGAAACCGCTATCCTCAGCTTGTATCCATCTTTCGTGGTGAGGTTAACCAACGAGTCAACCTTGGTGGTTCTCCTTCTAACCAAGCTTCGCAAGTAATCACGCGAGTACTCATGACCCTTAAACAGTGTCTTCGCGGTTTTACCGTCGATCTCGTTAACTTGGAAGAACATTTTAAGATAATGATGAGAAAAATCACTCGTTATATCGTAAAGCGTGGCTTCAACGACTCTGCCGATCAACTGCTCAGGTTCCTCAGCTGGAATGGAGCCTAACTCGACGTTCCCAAAGAAGGACGGCGCTATAACCATGTACCATCCTTTTCCACGCCACTTATCACGAACATGTTTAGTTTTTGAAGACAAAGATATTTCTCCAAACGCGCATGAACATTCTCAAAGAAATATTAATACTTTTATGGTTTCCTGTCAATTTTCTCTCTATTACCCATGTATTTACGCAGGGCCGCTGGTATCCTTACTGTGCCGTCTTCCAGCTGGTTGTTCTCGAGGATCGCGACGATGGTTCTGCCCGTCGCTATAGCCGTCGAATTCAACGTGTGAACAAACCCTTTCGGCGCAGCGCCTTCCTTCTCTCGGTAACGAATGCCCAAGCGTCTAGCTTGGTAATCCGTGCAGTTGCTGCATGAAACCACTTCTCGGTAGCCGTCCTGCGCTGGCATCCAAGCTTCGATGTCGTATTTTTTAGCTGCCACGGTTCCGATGTCGCCCGTGCAAACGTTGACGACGCGGTAGGGCAACTCCAGCTTCTGAAGCAGATCCTCAGCGTTCAGGAGCAGTTCCTCATGCAGTTTAGCTGAGTCTTCGGGTTTGCAGAAGATGAACTGTTCAATCTTGTTGAACTGGTGTGTGCGGAAGATGCCTCTCGTGTCTTTGCCGTGTGCGCCAGCTTCCTTCCTGAAGCAGGTGCTTATTCCAGCGAGTTTTATCGGCATTTCCTGTTCTTTGAGCACTTCGTCCATGTACATTGCAGCCATCGGATGCTCAGAAGTGGCGATTAAGTACAGGTCTTCGTTTTCTGCCTTGTAGAGAACGTCGGCGAAGTCGGCTAGGGCTGTCACTCCCTCGTATGCTTCCCGCTTCATCAAGTAAGGCGGAATGATAGGCGTGTAACCTTTCTTTGCCAGCTTCTCTATCGCAAAACCCATTAAAGCCATGTCCAGCATCGCAACCTCGTTCTTGAGGTAGAAGAATCTGGCTCCAGAAACTTTTCCAGCCCTCTCCATGTCAATCTGGTTTAAATCCAAAGCCAAGTCAATGTGGTTTTTCACTGGAAACGTAAACGACGGGATTGTTCCCCAAGTCTTAACCTGCACGTTGTCCTTGTCGTCTCTTCCAAGCGGGACACTTGCGTCCAGCAGGTTCGGGAGATGCATGAGGTAATCGTGGCTTCTCTGTTCTTGCTGGGTTACCTGCTTCTCGACGTCTCCAATTTTCTCGTCGATGTCCTGTGCCTTGCGGACTTCGTTGTCGGCTTCCCTGCCGGCTTTTTTCAGTTTAGCGATTTCTATGGTTACTTGTTTTCGCTGGTGCCGCAGCTCATTCAGTTTGGTGAGGTTTAGCCGCCATTCCTTGTCAACAGCGATCAAGTCCTCCAGCATCTGGAGGCATTCGGGGTTGCCGCGTTTTTCAAGATTGCTTCTCACAAGTTCCGCGTTCTCTCTGATAAGCTTGATATCTAACATGGCTGTCTCACACGCAAATTCCTTACTTAACGAACTCGGCTATTTAACTTTGCATCACAAGAAAAGAACATGAAAATAATAGCCAGTTAAGCCGTTGCTGAGGAGTCCCAGAGGAACTGGAAGTATTCTCGGGCGAACCCGACTAAGCCCACATGGTTGCTCCAGATGACGAGGCTTGGCTTGTCCTCGCCGAGGAAGAGCATGGCTTCTTTGCCGTCAGCGATTATGCCGCCGCCGAACATGTGGTCGCGGATTCGCAGCTCGTTCAGGGCAGGGTACTTCTTCAAGAAAAGCCAATCTTCCCGTTTGCCAGCAGCCATAAGCTTAACGCTGACAGTCTTCTTCATGCCGCTGCCCAGCAGGGGCTCAGCTAAAGCGATGACTGGCTTGGCAAATTCGGGCGCGGCGATCACGACTTCCTTGGCGGCTTTGCCCAGAACCTCCTCAAGCTTGCTCAGAACTGCTTGTTGCCCGCGGAGAATCAGCATGTCGGGTCGCTCGACGAGCTCCCTTTTCTCGTAGAGGGGCTGAAGGGTTTCAGCAACCGTGTTTTCCCAGCTCAGGTACTTGTCTTCCAGCTTCAGCTTGGTGAACCTCGCCGCTTCAAGTGGCGGTACGGGGTAGTACTTGAAGGGTCGGGTTTCGCTGCTTTTTATCCAGCCCTTTTCCTTAAGCGAGTTCAGAACCTCGTACATCTTGCTGTAGGGCACTTTGGCTTCTCGGCTTATCTCCATAGCCGTCATCTGCCCAA
Source organism: Candidatus Bathyarchaeota archaeon (assembly GCA_963768345.1). Taxonomy (GTDB): domain Archaea; phylum Thermoproteota; class Bathyarchaeia; order Bathyarchaeales; family Bathycorpusculaceae; genus Bathycorpusculum. The sequence goes on from CAVYHL010000006.1 coordinate 691,324, forward strand.
CCTCCAGCAGCGCCATGTAAGCGTCAATTTCGTAGGCGTTCAAACCCATCTCTCGAAGGGCACTGCGCGTGTTCTCGTTAATCGACATTCTTTCCCCTCAATCACCTTAGGAAACGTTTGGAAACCTTATTATCGTCACATCTGCTCTTAAGCACTTCGCAACCCCTTAGAAGGCAAAAGGAATGAAGGATATTAAACCGACAAGAAGCATATGCCCTGAATGCCTAAAGGCTATAGACGCAACCATCTACGAAGACGACGGAAAAGTCTTCATCAAGAAGGACTGCCCAGAGCACGGGCATTTCCAAGAACTCTACTGGTCAGACTACGACCAGTACATGCGGGCAGAAAAATTCCGCTACGACGGCGACGGCATGGCAAACCCGCGGACAGAGAAGAAGAACGGGTGCCCCTACGACTGCGGCATCTGCCCCGAGCATAAGTCTCACACGGCGCTCGCCATAATCGACGTGACAAACAGGTGCAACCTAACATGCCCAGTCTGCTTCGCCAACGCAGCGGCAGCAGGCTACGTTTACGAGCCGACCACGGAGCAGATCACGGGTATGCTGGAGAACCTTCGAGCCAACAAGCCAGTGGCTGCCACAGCGCTTCAGTTCTCAGGCGGCGAGCCGACGATACGCAAAGACCTCTTCGACTTCGTTCGAAAAGCAAAAGAGCTTGGCTTCAGCCACGTGGAAGTCAATACGAACGGGCTTCGACTCTCGCAGAGCGTGGAATACTGCAAGCAGCTTAAGGAGGCGGGGGTAAGCACCATTTACCTGCAGTTCGACGGGTTAACACCTGAAGTCTACAAGTTTATCCGCGGCGTGGACCTGCTGGAGATAAAGATGAAGGCGATCGAAAACCTTCGCGAGGCAGGCTGGGACAGCATTGTCCTCGTCGTCACATTGGTCAAGGGCGTCAATGATCATCAACTTGGCGACATAATCAACTTCGCCGCTAGAAACTTCGACATAGTAAGATGCATAAACGTTCAACCAGTAAGCCTCTGTGGAAGGCTGCCGCAGACTCAGCGGGAAAGCATGCGCATCACGATCCCCGACTTCATGAAGAAAGTCGAGGAACAGACAAACGGAATAATCAAGGTCTCAGACTTCTACCCAGTGCCCACTGTTGTGCCAGTCTCAAAAGCGGTTGGCGCCTTAAAGGACAGGCGGTACTTAGAGTTCACTGCGCACCCTCACTGCGGCATGGCAACTTACCTTCTGATCGAAAACGGCAAGATCGTGCCCATCACAAAGTACGGGAACATAGAAAAGTTCATCGGGGTGATGAACAAGGTCTACGAGACCGCCTCGAAAGGAAGCAAGAACAAAGCCAAACTGCGCCTAGTCAGCTCAGTGCGATACATAAAGTTCGGTTTCCTGAGAAAATACGTTTTAGGCGTGATAACGAAAGGCGACTACGACTCGCTGGGCGACCTGCAACGGCAGTCGATTCTTCTCTCATCCATGCACTTCATGGACCCCTACAACTTTGACCTTGAAAGAGTACAGCGCTGCTTGATCCACTACGCCGTGCCAGATGGGCGAATAATTCCGTTCTGCACCATGAACTCCATCCACAGGACCGAGGTTGAGAAGAAGCTTGGCGTCCCAATTAAAGAGTGGAAGGCGCAACATAAGGTTGAAATAAGCCAGCCATTCTAGATGTTGAGAACAAAACAATCAAGGTGAAAAATTCATGGGTGGAAAAAAGAAACTTGGCATAAAGCAGATGGAGAAGCAGCAGGTCAACCAGGACGAAGCTAAGCAAGATAAGAAGAAAGATAAAGCTGGACTGCCAAGAGAAAGAAAAACAAGCAGCATAATGCCGCCAGACGCTAAAAACGACAAAATCGTCGCTGAAGTGAAAAAAATGGGGGTTCTGACGCCGTACGCAGTCGCGACAAGGTACAACATCCGAATCAGCACCGCCAAAGACTTTCTGGAACAACTCGAATCCTGCGGTACAATACAGCTCGTCTCAGGAAGCCACAACCTGAAAATCTACAAGCCGGCAAGCTGAGCTTGCTAAAAACCCAAATTTAATTCTCTCAAAACAACCCTGGGAGTTTAGTTTTCGTTTGACAGATTTCCCCGAAAGAGTTTACACCGCTGAAGAAGTAAAAACCGCTAAAGAACTAGTTGACCAAGGGTACAAGCATGACCTGACGGTTGAGGGCTCAGCCGATTTTAAAAAGAAAATCAAGCAGGCTCTTGAGTTGATGAGAAAGGCAGGTTACTTTGACTTCTTCAGGTCGTACATCCGAAAGATAATGGAGATCGACGGCTTAACGCAGCTGCGCGAGACAGAGGTTGCCATTTGGGCAAACAAGTTCGCCGTTGAAAACCCCGTTGACGCCGCCAGCCTGTTCGTGCAGAAGGCTTACAGCATGAAAGAGTACTTGGAAGGCGAGCTTTACTACGGCGGGAACGCAGAGAAGCGTTCAGTCGCGAAGCGTGTTGAGTTCCTGAAGGTTCTCGAAGAGAAGAGTAACGATGTGAACGTAAAGGAAGAGTGCGAGCGGCTGCTGCAGATGTGGAAAGAAAGCTCATTAGCTTTCTAGTTGGTTAAAAGTTCAACCCTTATTGTTATTCCGCTCTTGACTTCCTTGAAGACATCCAAGTTGCTTGTTATCTTGCCCAGTATGCTCACGGGGCTGTAGGGCTGTGACTTGCCGTAGAACACGCAGAGAGCGCCGCCCATAGGCCAAAAAGCGATAGTGCCTGTCTCAACAGTCGGCTTGGCTTTTTCTTCACCCATCTTAATCGGGATTTCAAAGTAAACCTCCTCCTTCCACAGGGCGGCTCTGCCTTCGACTGGAAGCTTACGGATGAGGTAGTCTATGGTTCTTGGCGCCAGAAACCTGACCAATTCGCCTTCGGCTTGACCTAAACCTTCGATTATGAACTTCACTTTTATCCGTGAAACGTCCGCCGATTCATTACTCAACTGCTTCATGCTCCTACAAACAAAATCTAGGTGAACTTGAGGGTTCAGGCTATTGATAATACAACGCTGGATTTAACTCTTACAGTTAACCAAGCGGCAAATCGAAAGCGGGTTCAGTGGTAAACTTGGTTATAAGAGGCTTAGGAGGGTTTTTCCTATGAAATCCACCTGTTCAGCCGTTACTGCTGGGTGAATCGGCAGAGAGAAAACTTGTTTTGACGCTTTATCGGTTTCGGGCAGCTTGGCGCTTCCGAAGTTTTCTCGGTAAAACGGCATCTGATGCACTGGGTTAACGTAGTAGGCTTCAGCGCCGACGCCGCGCTTCTTCAACTTTTCCAAAATTCTGTTCCGCTCAGTTTCCGAGCCGCCCTTCAGTCTTGCCGTGTACAGGTACCAACTGTGCAGTCGGTCTTTCGACTCGTAGGGCAGGATAAGCCTGCTGTTTTCTTGCAGTATACTCGTTAGCTGCTGCGCATTTTTACGGCGTTTTGCAAGGAAAGAAGGCAGCTTCTCCAGTTGCACGTTACCTATCGCCGCTTGCATCTCCGACATTCGGTAGTTGCTTCCAAGAATAAGCGAGGCGTACTTGGCTTTTTCACCATGAGTACGAATCATCCGCAGCGTTTGGTCCATCTCATCGTCGTTTGTCGTGACCAAGCCGCCTTCACCCGTTGTCATGTTCTTGCTCGCGTACAGGCTCCAACAGGCAACGTCTGCGAAGCTTCCAGCAGGTTTCCCATCATACGTTGCCCCGTGAGCTTGGGCAGCATCCTCCAAGAGTGCTAAACCATGCTTTTCCGCGATTTCCCTTAGCGGTTTCATGTCGGCTGAAAAACCGTACAGGTCAACGGGCAGTAAAGCCTTGGTTTTTTTCGTCACCGCCTTTTCAACAGCGGCAGGCGAAAGATTGTAGGTTTCAGCGTCTATGTCGGCGAAAACGGGTTTCCCGCCAGCTAAAACGACGGCTTCCGCGGTGGCTACGAAAGTGAAGCTGGGCAAGATGACTTCGTCGCCCTGTTTAACGCTCGAAGCCATAACAGCCGAATGCAACGCGGCGGTGCCAGTGTTAACGGCTACTGCGTGTTTTGCACAGGCGAGTTTGGCGAAGTTTTGCTCCAGCTTAGTTACCTCTGGGCCTGCTCCAAGCCCGCTTGTCAGCATTCCGCTTCGGAGAACTCTGACTACTGCTTGGATTTCTTCTTCGCCGATCTGCGGCAGGTTAATTGGAATCAATTCTTGAAGCCTCACTTTATTTGATACTTATGGTCGGCTTATATATTTCAATATCCATGGTTCGCAGCGAAACCACCGACCATTACTCTATCTCTATTCTGCTTATCGTCTTGTAGTCTGTTACGACCCTGACGCCGCGCCGCTTGAACTCCCCGTCCAGTTCCGAGTCGCCCGTGTCAACCCTTAAACTCTTCAGCTTATCCAACTTGCTCTTAGTCGCAACCACAACAATGTTGTCAAAACCCACTTTGCGAATGACTTCGGCGCTTATCTGCTGATTGCCCCGTCCGAAAATGAAGCCTTGGCCGCCAATCGGCGTGACAATTATCTTCGCTGCTTTTCCCGCAAGGGCTTCTAGTATCTGCTGCTCGTTCGCGTCGCTTCCGATTATTCTCTTGTTTTGGAAGAGGTCTACGCCGAGAAGGGTTTTCTTCTGGTCGAGAAGGTCGCTGATTGTTCGTGTGGTGGTTCCAGGGCCAACGACGTAAATGATGTCTGGCTTCATTTCCTCGATAACGTAGACGGCGATTGCGGCTTGGTTGTGAACCTCGCTCTCGGTCGCTGGGCTTTCAAGCTTGTTGCCCTGAATCAAATGGGGCTCGTAGGGGCTCAGCATGTAACCGTAAAGCTCGGCGGAAAGATGACCCTGCCTGAAGGCTTCCTCGTCGATGTCCATGACCTCCGCTTCCCGCACGGGCAAACTGCCCCACAGGTACCCGACAGCAACCTTTGCCGCAGCCTGCGGAGTCACGGCGAATACGGCGCTGTGCATCTTGACGCCCGTAGGAACCCCAAGCACAGGAACCTTAATGCCGACCGCTTTCAGCACGTCGCGGGCTGTTCCGTCGCCGCCGCAGAAAACAAGCAAATCAACTCCAGACGCCGCCATTTCCCTCGCTATGCCCTTTGTATCTTCGGGGGTGGTCTCGTTTTTGCATTCGCCCCTAACCTCAGGTTTGAAGGCGCATTTTTTCGCTTCAACTTCACCCATGTTGCAAGCGCCGACAAGAAGCCTTAGGCTGTCTTTGACCTGTGCCAACTCGGCGAGGAAGGTTTCTGCCCTCTGCGCGGCTATGGGTTTCGCGCCGAGCGAAATGGCTTTGTCCAAGATGGCTTTACCGTCCGTTCCCTTTAAGCCGACGGCTCCGCCCATGCCTGCAACTGGATTAACGATGAATCCGATGGTTTTTGTCGGCGGGTTTTTCTGGGGAACGGTCAATTTGAACAGCCTGAGTTGGTATTAGGTTGCGAGAACAAAAAGAAAAACATGCCTATGCTTCCCTTCGCTGAGCCCTGAGTTTCAGTGAGAACAATTAACATTTAAGAGGATGTTGGAAAAACAAAAAACAAGAAGGGAAAGCTTGCGAGTTTAGAGTGGTTCGCAGCTTATGAATTTCTTGTTGACCTCGTCGAGCCACGGGTACAGCTTGTGCAGCTTCTTCATCGACTCCTCAACCTTCTCGGCTGGGTACTCGTAGGGCTGCAGTTTGCCGCTGAAGTACTCGTCGTACGCCGCCATGTCAAAGTAGCCGTGTCCGCAGAGCACGAACAGGATGGTTTTCGCCTCGCCCGTCTTCTTGCATCGCAATGCCTCGTCGATGGCGCCTTTTATCGCGTGTGCCGGCTCGGGCGCTGGGATGATGCCTTCAGTCTGGATGAACAGCTTTGCCGCGTCGAAGACTTCGAGCTGGTTGAACGCTTCCGTCGTCATCTGCTTCTCCTGAACTAGGACGCTGATGGTTGGGGCGATGCCGTGGTAGCGGAGTCCTCCTGCGTGGATTGGCGCTGGAATGAAGTCGTGGCCTATGGTGTGCATGGGAACCAGCGGCGTTAGCTTCGCGGTGTCGCCGTGGTCGTACTGGTAATAGCCCTTCGTAACTTTCGGGCAAGCGGTAGCTTCGGTGGCGACGAACTTGGTTTCTTTAGGCGCTTTCTTTGTAACCTTGTCATGGTAGAATGGCCACATGAGCCCTGAGTAGCTGCTTCCGCCGCCTATGCAGCCGTAGAGCACATCGGGGTAATCGTCAACCATTTCCAGTTGCTTCTTTGTTTCTAAGCCTTCAACCGTCTGGTGCAGGCAAACATGGTTGAACACGCTGCCGATGGCGTAGTTTGTTTCCGCTTCGTTGACGAGCGCATCCTCGACAGCTTCGCTGATGGCTATGCCGAGGCTGCCCTTGTTGTCTGGGTCCTCAGCGAGGATTTTCCTTCCCGCCTCCGTCTTGTCGCTTGGGCTGGGGAAGCATTCGGCGCCGAACGCGTTCATCATCATCTTTCGGTACGGCTTCTGGTCATAGCTTGCGCGCACCATGTAAATCGTGGCTTTAAGCCCGAACATCATGGCTGCAAATGCTAAGGCTGAACCCCACTGTCCTGCGCCTGTTTCGGTTGACAAGCGCTTGGTGCCTTCTTTCATGTTGTAGTACGCTTGGGGCACGGCGGTGTTGGGTTTGTGGCTTCCAGCTGGGCTGACGCCCTCGTACTTGTAGTAGATCTTCGCGGGCGTTTTCAGTGCTTTCTCCAGGTTGAGGGCTCTGAAGAGCGGTGATGGGCGCCAGATGCGGTAAACCTCGCGTACCTCTTCAGGAATGTCTATCCACCGTTCTTGGCTTATTTCTTGACCGATAATTGCTTTCGGGAAAATTCGCGGGACAATTCCGACTCCAGGCTGCTTCGTTGCTGGGTCAATGAAGGGTGGAAGCGGCTTGGGCAGGTCGGGGACTATGTTGTACCATTGTTTTGGGATGTCGTCTTCTGTTAGGAATATTTTTTTCATTGGCGTTGGCATGTTGTTTCGTCCTTTTGTTTAAAGTGGAGAAATGTACGTTTAGGTCTTATTTAAAACTTTTGTGTACACTTCTGTACATCAGTCAACCCGTATTCAAACAACACATTTATACTTAAAAGAACAAAAATAGACACAAGCGACACAAAATGTGGAACATGATCAAGAACCAGTTGCAAGAATACCCTGAACGGCTCAAAGTAGCCAGCGTCCTAATAGAAAACGGACTAAGCGTCCAAGGCGACAAGATATGCCTAAACCAAATCGAAATCCCGCCCGTCCGCGTCGCAAGAGCCGCAGGAGTAGACCGACGAACCGTAAACGAAACGGTACGCACGATAGAAGCCAGTTCTGAACTCAAACTGATCTTTGAAGAAATACGCCCCGCGGGACCCTCGCTGAAAGAAATAGCCAAGCACCTCAACCTCGGGGTCTTAGAGATAACTCCTGTGAACGCGAAGTCGCCGGGAATCCTGTCCAACGCTGCCATGATTCTCAACAGGGCAGGGTTAAGCATAAGGCAAGCGATCGTGGATGACCCTGAGCTTTCGCCCGAGCCAAAACTCACCCTGATAGTTGAGAAAAAGATTCCGGGGGAACTGATCCCCGAGCTTCTGAAAACGCCGGGAATAGCTAAGGTCTCCGTTTACTAGAGCCGTCGCAAAAATGAAAAAAAGAGGACCCTGAAAATGGGCGAAATGATGCAAAAACCGCTCGGTTAGGCTTTGTTACTCATGACATGCCTAGAAATACTTATATGGCTAGTAATATTTTGTGTTGTTCGCATTAATGGAGGATAGGTTGATTTGTCATCATTTCCAACACAAGCGGGAGGAATACCTGTTCTCGTTCTGAAAGAAGGTTCAAACAGGTCCCGCGGAAGAGAGGCACTGCATGGAAACATAACTGCCGCCAAAGTTGTGGCTGAAAGCGTGAGGAGCGCGCTCGGCCCGAAAGGCATGGACAAGATGTTAGTTGACAACTTTGGAGACGCCACGATAACAAGTGATGGACGCACGATTATGGATGAGATGGACATTCAGCATCCAGCAGCCAAGATGCTCGTTGAAGTCGCCAAGACCCAGGACAATGAGGCTGGCGACGGAACAACATCGGCAGTCATAATAGCAGGTGAACTCTTAAGCCGAGCGGAAGAATTAATCGATAAGAACGTTCACCCAACCGTCATCATCGACGGTTACAGGAAGGCTGCTGAAAAAGCGCTTGAAACACTTGAAAAAATAGCCCTTCCGGTAGACTTGAAGTCACAGGTCTTCCTGAAGAAGGCAGCCACGACTTCCATGGGAAGCAAGATCGTCGCCGAGTACAAGGATTACTTGGCTAATTTGGCTGTTAGGGCAATGCTTTCGGTCGCTGAAAAACATGACGGCGCCTACAAGGTTGATGTTGACGACGTTAAGGTTGAGAAGAAGACGGGTGAGTCGCTCAGAGACACCACGCTCGTTAACGGCATAATCTTAGACAAGGAAATTGTGCACTCTGGTATGCCCAAGCGCGTGGAGAACGCGAAGATCGCGTTGATAGACGCTTCCTTAGAGATTGAAAAGACCGAGTTAGACTCCAAAATAAACATTGAAAGCCCAGACATGATTGAAGCCTTCCTCAAGGAAGAGGAAACGATGCTCAGAGATATGACAAACAAGATCTTGGCTTCAGGCGCAAACGTGGTCATCTGCCAAAAAGGCATAGACGACATGGTTCAGCATTTCCTCTCAAGAAAGGGAGTAATCGCCATTAGAAGAGCCAAGAAATCCGACATGGAAAAACTCGCAAAAGCCACGGGCGGAAAGATCGCTTCAAGCATCGACGATATTTCACCCTCAGACCTCGGGTGGGCAGCTTTGGTTGAGGAGCGTAGAATCGCAGGCGACAAGATGACTTTCATCGAAGGTTGCAAGAACCCCAAAGCAGTAACCATCCTGATCAGGGGTGCAACACAACGCATGACAGCCGAGGCTGAACGCTCAATCCATGACGCACTCTGCGTTATCCGAGACTTAATCCAGGAGCCAAAAATCCTCGCTGGAGGAGGCGCTCCTGAAATGGAAATGGCGAGCGTGCTGAGGAAGTATGCTGAGACGACGCCGGGGAGAGAACAGCTTGCAGTCAGAGTTTTCGCTGACTCCCTCGAATCCATAGCTGTAGCACTTTCTGAAAACGCAGGTCTAGACCCAATTGACATTCTCTCAGAACTACGAACCAGACATGAAAAAGGAGAAACATGGGCTGGCATCGAGGTTTTGGAAGGAAAAGTTCAAGACATGTCGAAAGCAAACATTTTCGAGCCGCTCTCAGTCAAAAAACAGATAATCAAATCGGCAAACGAAGCAGCATCCATGATACTCAAAATCGACGACGTCATTGCCTCAGGCAAGATGAAGGGGCCGCCAACACCGCCAGGCGGCGGAATGGGCGGCGGAATGGGAGGCATGGGTGGAATGGGCGGCATGGGCGGATATCCAGGGGCTGGAGAGTACTAAAATACGTCAGAACAAAAAATAAAAGTTGGACCACCAAAAATCACTCGTTTCGAGAAGGCAAGAATAGTCGGAGCTAGAGCGCTCCAGATCTCGATGGGAGCACCGATTTTGGTGGATGCGAATGAAAATACTAACCCCATTGACATAGCTTTAAAAGAACTTGAGGCGGCGATACTGCCTATAACGATTAGGCGAACACTGCCAGATGGAACATATCAAGACATACCCTTAAAATGGCTGCTGACTTAGGCTCCATTTTCAAGTTTTTCCAGTTTCGCCTGTGCCTCGCTAAGTGTGTTGCTGATTTGTTTCCAGTGTGCTCCCTGCCAGTAGATTTGACCGCAGTTCGGGCATTTCCAGAACTTTTCGTAGTAAGTGAACGTGTTCTTCCTCAGTTCGCCTGAAAGCTGCTCTTTCGGAGTTGCCTTAAGCTTCGTGTTACACATTGGGCAATTGGATTTTTCCATGTCAATCGCCAGCGTCAAACCGTACCGTTCGGCAACCTCCGCAAGACGTTCAGACTCCTTTTTGCCTTCAATGAAGAAAGCGTCGATGCCTCTTGAAGCGGCTCGTTGGTAGAGTTCTAAATCCTTAGTCAGTAAAACGCGGCTTTCCTTCTTCGCCAAGTCGAGAAGCTGATTATCGTCCAGTTGAACGCTGTACGTGACGTCTTGCCCCAGCATGCGTAGCCAACGTGCCAGTTTTCCCAGCATGCTGTCCACAAGGAACTTCACTCGTTGCCTCTCCGAACGATTGAGCCGCTGCCCGCCTTAGCGGCTATTTCGCCCTCGTCAAAAACCAGCAATCCCTTGACGTAGGTTTTCACTGGTTTGCCCTGAACTTCCCAGCCGTCATAGGGGGAGTATTTGGCTTTAGACTTGAATTCTGAAGCGTCAATCTTGAATTTGCCCTTGAAATCTACCACGGTTAAATCCGCGTTCTTGCCCTGCTCCAAACGACCGCAATCTTTCAAACCGTAAATTTCCGCGGGTTTCTCGGCGAGAAGCCTGACCGCTTGGTTTAAGGATAGGCGGTTCTTCCTGACTTGCGTTAAAATCAGGGGTAGAGTCGTTTCTAACCCTGGAACTCCGACCTTAACATCCCAAACACTGCTGGCTGACTTCTCGCTCAAGGCGTGCGGCGCATGGTCCGAGCCTAAGGCGTCAACCCAGCCTTGCTCTAAGCCTTTCCATAAAGCTTCCACATGATCCTTGCTGCGAAGCGGCGGAGCCATAATCAACATTTGTCCGTAACGCTCCAAATCAGCAGTTGACAAGAGAAGGTGGTTGGGGGTTACTTCGCAGGTTACTTTTCTGCCTCTTTTTTTTGCCTCTTCAATCGCGTTTAAGCCCTCTTTTGTTGATACATGGCAAAAGTGCAGGTGCGCGTCGGTTGGAGCGCTTACTCTCAGGAGGCGTTCCACGGCTTTTACTTCAACCGCTTCGGAGTGCGCCTGTTGGAAGGCGGCTGTGCTGGTTTTTTTGGCTTGCTTGAGTTTTTCCTCGTTGGCTGAAAGCAAAGCCTTGTCTTCAGCGTGCAACGCCACGGGCACGTTCAGCGGCGCCACTTCCTTGAAGGCGTCCAGCAACTCTTCGTCGTCGTCAATGTTTAATCCGCCGATTTGGCTGCCCATGAAAAGCTTGAAGCCGACTGCCCCTTCGGAAACGATGTCTCGGGTTTCCGCCAGCTTCTTTGGGAATTCAGAGTAAAACCCCACGTTAACAAGAATTCTTCTTTGAGCCAATGCCATGCGGTTCCTCAGCGTAGCCGCGCTCATGGTGACAGGCTCGTTGTTAGGCATATCCAGGACGGTGGTGAAGCCTCCAGCTGCTGCGGCGGCGGTTCCAGTTTGGAAATCTTCCTTGTACGCTTTGCCCTCATCCCGAAGATGCACATGTTCGTCTATCAAGCCTGGCAGCATGAGCAGGCTTTTCAGGTCGGTTTTTTGGTCAGCGCGGGGCATCTGGGTTTCCTTGCCGATCTTGAAGATTTTGCCATCTTCAATTGCTATGCTGCAATCGACGATTTGCCCGTTGAGGTAGGCTTTGGCGTTTGTTAGGACAGAATCCACGATCACTTCAGATCACGGTTTATTGAATAGCGGCTGGTTGGGTTAAAAGTTTATCTTAGCCAGTCTGGGATAAGAGAAAGAGAACGATGGTTGACCCGCAAATGGCTTAGCGCTTGAAAAAGTCTGGTTTCAAGATAGCGCTGGTTGTTGTCGATGTTGTTGTTGATGATACAATTTTTTTCACTCTGCCCCAAAAAATCAGAGCGGACCTGCCAAAGGAAGCAAAACCCTTAACTTTTCTGTCGTTAAGATAACTGTTCATATGAAAGGGTCATGATGGGTTTTCCATGGAGTGCGGATAAGGCGTTTTCAAGATTGTTTCTTTTTGTTTTAAGGCTTGCTGTCTACTCAAAATCCTCGTTCTTGACGATGACCGCCCTTTCTTTGTACGGTTTAATCCAAGGCGTCGCCTGTGTCCCAAGAAAAAGAGCAAGTGCACTGAAAAGCCTATTACGCTATGGGGTTTCCGTGATTCAACACGGGCTAGGCTCATCGGCTCAAACTGCTATCGAAGAATAGACCCTTGGGCTCGATTTACTTTTCTTGGTCAAGCTCCACTCGGCATTCGTCGCAGATGTTCTGTCCGTTTCGCTCCTTGAGGCTTTCAGAGTAGATGTTGCAGCGGTCGCAGTATCCTGAGAGTGGAACTTCTTCGCCTTCTTCCGTGCGACCTGCGCCTTCGATGCGTGTCCTTTCCTGAATTATCTCAATCAATTCAGGCATCACGCCTAAGACGTCTTTCGCGGTGATTATGCCGACAAGGTTGCCCCTGTAGATGACGCCAAGCCTCCTGATGTCCAGCCTGTTCATCCTGCGTGCTGCTTCGCTTATCGTCGCTTCTGGTTCAATAGTGACCAGGGGGGTTGTCATGATTTCTTTTGCTTTCATCGTGTCAGGCTTGAGGTTCTTGGCTAAAACCCTGACAACCAAGTCCCGCTCTGTGATTATGCCGATTGATTTTCCAGCCTTGTTGGTGACTATGACGCAGCCTAGATTGTTCTGGTCCATGGCAGCGGCGGCTAGGTTAGAAGATGCGTTTTCATCCATCGTTACTACTGGGCTACTCATCACGTCGCGCACTAGCATTTTTGTTCTCAATCCGATTTCAGACATTGAGGGTTCACTTCCAATAATCTCGGGAGGCTTAACTCCAATGCAACAATAAAGAGACGCATAATTTAAGATTTGCTTAAGCGGGGGAGTCTGTGAAGTTTTATTAATTTCTACGCAGTTAGGAAATAATGCCCAACGGGGAGCTAGTTATGCTGAAAACAAACGTTGAAAAACTCATTAAAATTTCGGTTATGGGTGAAATAGCCAGTCCAATCATCAGGTCAGTCTACAACGTTTCCGCAACGGGGCAACCGCTAGTGCTGCCGGGCGTAGGCGGCATAACCTACAATCTAAGAGTCGGCGACCCCGCATGCGGTTGGGAAGCTGATCACGTGGAGCCAGGCGTAAGCGTGGAAAACAAGGAGAGCGACGTGCGCTCGGGGCAGGCTGCAAATACCGCGTTCAATGTGCTCTCATGCGTTGGAAACGAGGCGTGGGTGGTTAGCGGTGACGCGAAGGGCGCTAGAGGGGTCGTTACAGGTAAGCATGGCGGAATAGAGCATGTGCTAGTCGATTTCCCCTCAGGCATATTGGAGAAGCTTGTGCTTGGGGACAGAATTCTTGTGAAAGCCTTCGGCGTAGGCTTGAAACTAGTCGACTTCCCAGAAATCAAAGTCCTGAACATGGATCCAGCGTTGCTTGAGGCGTGGGATCCTCAGTCGAGGGAGGATAAGCTTGAGGTGCCTGTGACGCATATTGTTCCAGCCGCCATCATGGGTTCAGGCTTAGGCGCAAACCAAGCTAACTCGGGAGACTATGACATTCAACTTTTCGACAAAACGGTCGTCGACCATTACGGGCTGGAAACCCTGAGGCTCGGCGATTTGGTAGCCATCGTTGACGCGGACCACTCTTTTGGGAGGATTTACCGTCAGGGCGCAGTTTCAGTCGGCGTAGTCATACACTCCAACTGCGTTACCGCTGGCCACGGACCGGGCGTTACAACTTTGATGACTTCGCCTGATGGGAGAATAATTCCTCTCATAAAACGGGAAGCGAATATCGCTTCTCTTTTAAAGTTACGAGCAGATATATAAGATAGGTTAATGCATAATGTAAAAAATGGAATAGAAAGAGGTTAGAAATATTGCCATCTAAACGAAAAAGCCGAGGAAGATCAAAAGGAAGCAAAGGAAGCAGCAGCCTTGTTCAATGCGCTAATTGCGGGGCAATGGTGCCACGTGATAAGGCAAAGAGATCTACTCGCCGTGTGTCGTTTGTTGAGCCTCAGCTGGCTAAGGAGCTTAGGCAAAAAGGCACTTTTCTGTCTTCTTGGGTAGACACAAAATACTACTGCATTTCATGCGCCGTACACCGCGGAATCGTTAAAGTGCGGGCGGAAAACGAGCGTCATTCACGGTCCCGAAGAAGATACTAATTTTAAGCTGCTTTTTTCTTTAATTCCTTATAAACGTAATGTACTCTTTGTATAACGGTGAAGTTTGAAAGCACCGCCAACAAGGCTATCCCGTAACCTAAGGCTGGCAGCCAGAAAAACGCAACCACGCTGGCAGCAGCTAGAATAAGCATGCGTTCGGCTCGTTCAGCGAGGCCTACTGACTCCATTTTTAAGCCTGCGGCTTCAGCTCTTGCCCTGCTATAACTTACAAGCAGAGAGCCCGCCAAGGTCGCTAGGACCCAGATTGGACCCCAAAAAGTGCCCCATGCAGCGTTACTTAACCCAGCGACTATTATGGCTGCGTAGACTATTGCGTCTGCGTACCTGTCGAGAACCGAGTCGAAGAAGCCGCCGAAAAGCGTCTCTTGCTGGAAGGTTCGGGCTATGATTCCATCAAGAGTATCGCAGAAACCTGAAGCCAAAAGAAAAACCGTTGCTAAAAGCAAAAGCCAATGGTGACTTTGAGCCAGCCCATAAGAGAACGCTGAGGCGAAGGCAAGAAGAAACCCGATGAAGCTTACTCTGTTGGGAGTTAAGCCTATCTTGTGCGCTGCCTCTGCCTGTGATGTCAGCATCTGCTGAATTCTTTTCTTGAGTTTCGTCAGCAACGGTAACTCAGCTTTGAACGATGTTAAAGCTCATTATGGGCTGGCTGTAGAAAAGGCTTTCCCGTTTCCTACCTGCAAATTGCGACTTTGCCTCGTTTTCGGGTTAGAAGGGCGTTCTATTCAATGGGCTTATAAGGAAGAATGGGCATAAATTGGGCAGTAACGTCTCCGTTACAAAGCAAACGTAAGTAACAGTGACGTTACACAAGGGCAAACAATAAAAAAGGAGTAGAGAAAATGACTGCAAGCGCAGATGTTATCTTTGTGGGAAACAAACCTCCAATGAGTTATGTTCTGGCCATCATAACAAGCCTCTCCGCAAGCAACCTGAAAGAAGTCACTCTCAAAGCAAGAGGCCAAGCCATAACCACCGCTGTCAACGTAGCTGAGATAACAAGAAACCGGTTCATTAAGGACCTAAAGGTTAGCAAGATAGCTATTGGAACAGTCGAGATGCCACCACGCGAGGGAGAGAACAGGTCCAGAATGGTTTCCACAATGGAGATAACGCTAAGCAAGAAGTAGTCTGGACACAGCAAACTGAGAAACCAAATCCAAATCTTCTTCTATTTTTTAATCCGCAATTTTTACATTAGTAAGAAGCAACGTGTGGAGTACAAAAAAGAAGAAAGGAAGGAATTTTGTTATAAGGTTACTATCTTCCCATGACTTTTCTAGCGGCTATCTCAATATCTTCCGCCTTGATGGTTTTTCTTCCAGCGTGCATAGCAAAATCCAGTGATTCCTTAGCGATTTTTATGCCGATTTCTTCGAGAGCCTTCGCAAGTTCTTTTGCTGCTGCTTCACTTACTCTGTCCGCTCCTGCTTTTTTGCATAAACGGTGCATGGGAGCCACAGCTATTTCTAACTCTGTCATATCGACTTCTCCACAGCCTCTTTTTCATTTTAAAGCAATATTTAACTTTTTTTATGCCTTTTAGTTTAAATTTTTGACATATAGCCTGCGCTGCGAAGAAAAGAAAATTATAAGAAACACTCAACAATGATAGTCTGGCAGGAAAAAATGCGACTAGTCGACGCTCACGTGCATCTGTCGGATGCCCAATATGCTGGTCACATTGACGAGTTGATAGCGGACGCGAAAAACGTGGGCGTGGTAGCCTTGGTGACCAACTCAATGGATTTAGAAACATGCCGCAGCGACCTGAAACTGGCGGAAAAATACGCTGGCTTGGTTTACCCCGCCTTGGGGATCCACCCGTGGAACGTGAACGTCCTTAAAGAAGGCGAGCTTGAGCAAACCATCGATTTGATTCAGAGTCAGAAAAGCGTGGTCAAAGCAATAGGCGAAATCGGCTTGGACTACAAGTACGAGACCGTGTGGGAAAAACAAATGATGATTTTTGACAAGATGCTGCACCTCGCGGAAACACTGGATCTACCTGTGATCATCCATTCCCGCGGAACAACCGACAAAATAGTCAACATGCTTCCTTCGTACCGTCTCAGGCGGGTGCTGCTTCACTGGTTTAGCCATCCGATGACCGCATTGTACAGAGCCATGGATAACGGATACTTTATCACTGAGGGACCGCCAGCAGCCTACTCCAGCGGCATACGCGAAGTCATAGAGAAGGTCTCGCTGACGCAGTTTCTAACGGAGACCGATGGTCCAGTAACGTACTATAAACGCCCCTACAACGGAGAATTAACTAAGCCCTCGTTCATTCGCAGCGTCGTTGAAGCCGTTGCTGAAATCAGGAAGATGCAAGTTGCCGATGTCGCCGAGCAGATAGCTGAGAACTTTGAAGGTTTCTTCAACATAAAACTTACTTGACCCGTTCTTGGCGCTCCCTGAAGCCTCATAAGAAATTTCAAAGGGCGCTATTAAGCGTAAACTTAAATTAAACCTATCGTCTATTGGGAATTGCTCTTACGCTTTTAAGCGTCGGACACTAAACACTGATTGACATGAGGATTTGGGATTTGGGAAAAGTAAAGACTGAACAGGTTAAACGAGTCGGAAAAGAACTGATGGGTAGGTTTCCAGACAAATTCACCACCAACTTTGACGAAAACAAGCGTATGGTTGACACTCTGACACAGGGCACAACTACGCGGGTAAGAAACCAGATTGCAGGGTACATAACGCGCACGTTATCGCTGGCTAAAGCCAACGCCGGAACTGAACCCGTCGAAACCGAAGAAGAACCAGCAGAATAGGCAACTGCTCTTCTAGGTAGGAAACCTTTATGATGGATGAGTATAGGAAGGGGTGGGCTCTAAGGTACCTTCGTGAAGCAAAAGCCGAGTTGGAAGCAGCGCGAAAAATCCCCTACATGGCTCCAGGCTTGGTTTTAGAGGCGATCAGGAAGGCGAGAAACGCCATTTATTACAGCCTCGGCGAACCCGCGTTTATCGAAATACTCATCCGTGAGGAAATCTTGAAGAACCCAGCCACGAACGATTCGATCCTGCGCTTCCTGATGGAACTTGAGGCGGTCGTTCAGCAGATGCAGCAGGTTGAGGAAGTAAACGGCGACGCCATGATGAAGCAGGCGGATTCGATCGTTGAGATAGCAACCGACATCGTGGAGACATTAACGGAAGAAAGATTCCAAAACTTTTAAACTTCAATCTTTAACGCGCAAACAATTTTAACGTAGGGCGATCCTAATAGTCTAAGCGATAAACGATGGTGTTAACTGTAAAATTCATCGGTGCGCTACGCCACATCTCAGGCAAAACCCACTTAGCCATTGACTTCGAAAAAGAGATGTCGTTGAAAGAATTGCTGGCAAAAATTGGTCAAGCATCGCCTAGGCTGGAAAAATCCTTCGGCGACCAACAGGCTGGCGATTCAACCTCTAACGCGCTGATACTGGTCAACGGCAGGGAAATCAGCGTTTTAGACGGTTTAGAAACCAAACTTAGAGACGGAGACGAAATCGTTTTCGTCCCCGTTGTCCACGGCGGCTGAAACGGCATGATAACTCTGACCAGCGATTTTGGCTTGAAAGACCCTTACGTGGCAGAGATGAAGGGAGTAATCTTAACAATAAACCCCAACGCCACCCTCGTCAACATAACTCATGACGTTGAAAAGTTTAACGTTCGAGCTGCCGCTTTCATGTTGGCTTCCGCCGTCCCCTTCTTTCCAGAAGGCACTGTTCACTTGGCAGTCGTGGACCCAGGAGTCGGCACTCAAAGGCGAGCCATCTTGATACAGACAAAAAGCAGCTTCTTGGTGGGACCTGACAACGGCATCTTGATTTTAGCCGCCCAAAAACAGGGAATCGAGCACATATACCAGCTTACAAACCCCAAGTTCATGTTGCCCAAAGTATCCAGCACTTTCCATGGCAGGGACATCTTCGCTCCTGCAGCAGCACATTTGGCGAAGGGAGTGCCACCCAAAGACTTTGGACCAGAAGTACAAGACCCTGTCATGCCCGAGTTTTCCAAAGTCAAAATAATTGATGGCTCTCTAGTCGGGCAAGTCCTGCACGTCAACGGGTTCGGCAACATAATCACGAACATCAACGAGAAAGAAATGAGTGAAAACAACGCAAAAACAGTTAACGTAGAATCGTCGCACGGCTCACTAAGAGTCCCCTTCGGCAAAGCCTACGCCCAAGCAAAACCGCAGGAACCCGTTGCCCTGATAGGAAGCCACGGCTTCGTCGAAATCGGGTTAAACCAGGGCAATGCAGCCGAAAAATTCCACGTTAAAGCTGGAGATAGAATCAAAGTCACGGTTACCTAAGAGTTTCAACAACTCTTTCGATTACATCAACGGGGTTCTCCAGCTCCGCAAGCTTACTTTTCACATCAAATCTCTTACCAAGGTACTTCTCCGCGTAAGCAGGCACTCCTCGCTCTGTTGTGGCGAACAGCGGGAACCCCTTCTTGCTCAGGTAGCGGTTAACTTGGGTTTTCGCCATGTCCGAAACGGCTATGCTTGGCACGCCTTGAAGCGCCGCTTCCCTCGCGATCGTTCCTCCGTAGCTAACGACCAAGTCAGCGTTTGCCACTAGGCTTGCCGAATCCACGAAGCCAGCCTTGCCCCCGAAGGTTTTGCCTTCGTCGCCGTATCTTTCGATGAAGTACACCTTGCCCAGCTTGGCAAGTTTCTCAGCCATTGACTTTGCGAGGTCTTGCCTCCCGCCTGCGTAGGCTGCCTTGGTTTCTATTTGCCTGATGACTATCAAGGGCTTCTTTGGAGCGCTGATTTTTCTGGGCTTGAAACCCTTGATCCATGCAACCTCGTCCACCCCTTTGAAGGAAACCCGATTTTTAGCGCAGTGCTGGGTGACGAAACTTTTCGGCAGCGCCTCTGACACCACGACCGTGTGCGCGAAGGGAATGGTCAGCCTGTTGACGGCTGTCGCGTAGGGGGTGTCGGCGGTTAAGATGATTGGGATTCCTAAGCCGAAGGCTGTTCGGCAAAGCTCAACGGACTGATGAGCTATGGCGACGTCTGGCGGGTCATCCTTGAAGAGCTTGGCGAACTCTATTACTCGCTGGGCGCTCTCTTCCAGCCTCGAAGTAAGTGTTGACGGGTCATACTTTCCGATGACGATGGGTTTTTCCCCAAGAATCTGAGCCAGCGGCAGCGTGTCTGGGTGCTCACGCGTTGTAAAAACGTATTCGTGCCCTGCTTTTCTTAGGCGTTGCCCGATGGCTGACCCGTACCTGACGTGTTTTCCTGTGCAGGCGTCGTACCAAACTTTCATTTCTTCACCTTGCGCCTTGACTTTATGAAACTGGTCCGTTTGGCTTCGTATTCCTCTAAACTCATGACGACCACTGCTGGAACACCCTTGGAGACGGTTCTGGCTGGCACGTTCTTGGTGACGACACTTCCGCCGCCGACCACTGCTTTTTCGCCTATTGTGACGTCTGGAAGCACGGTGACTCCTCCGCCGATCACCGCGCCGTCCTTGATGACTGGCGGCGTTAGGAGATCGCTTTTAGGGTACTTGTCGTTTAGGAGTGAGCTGTTGGGCGCGATGAACACGCCGTCGCCCAGCACGCAACCGTTTGAGATGGTTACGTGGGCTTGAATGTTACAGTTTTTGCCGATGACCACGTTTTTGCCTATGTCGCAGAAGCTTCCGATGACAGTGCCGTCGCCGATTTTCGTGTTGTCGCCGATCACAACGTAATTCCAAATAGCGACGTTTGCGCCTACCTCGACGTTGGCGCCTGTAACTATGCCTACGCCTCTCTTTGCACTAAGCATAAGCTCTCCTTTCGGGCTCCAGATTTAAATAGTTTAAGCTTACCATTGAGTTTCCAATGGTGGATGCGTGCGTTTGACCAAGGAGACAGTTCTTATCGTCGGTTTAGGAGAGATCGGGCACACCCTTTTTGCTCTGCTTAACGAGCATAAAAGGAGCTTTAGCGTTTACGGGCTGGATTTGGACGAAGCAAAAATGCGCCAGCTTGCCCAGAAGCGCAGTCAGATCCCAAGCCAGATAGGCACCATACATGTTTGCCTGCCCTGGGGTTCCCAGGAAAAGTTCGTTGACGCCGTCGTCGGCTACGTCGATGAGTTCAAGCCGAAACTCGTGGTCGTCAACAGCACTGTGCCCCCTGGAACCACGATGAAAGTTGCGGCGAGATGCAAATGCTTGGTTGCTCATTCGCCGTCGCGTGGCGTACACAAGAACGCGGCGCACATGATTTGGGAAATGAAGCGCTGGACTAAGTACGTCGGCGGCGCCAACCAGGCTGCTGCAGAGGCAGCAAAAGCCCATTTCGAGAAACTGGGGCTTAAGGTGAAGGTTCTCAAGAGCAGCACAGAGACGGAGCTTGCTAAGCTTTTTGAGACGACTTACCGCGCATGGATGATTGCCTGCTTCCAAGAGATGCACCGCATTTCCAGAGCCTTCGGCGCGGACTTCAACGAAACCGTGGATTTCCTCGAAGACACTCACCGCGTGCGGCTTGACAGACCCGTCATGTTTCCAGGCGTCATCGGCGGGCACTGCCTGATACCGAACACGGAGTTGCTGCTGGACGCTTATGACTCGGAGTTTCTGCAGTTGATTCTAGAGTCCAACAAGAAGCGCGTGGACGAAGTAAAGGATAAAGCCGTCCAAGCGGAAGTGGCGAAGGTTGCAGCGAGGGCTGTGGCGCTGGAGAAGGAGCTTGCAGGGGAAAAGAACGAGACCACTGACCCTCAGCAGTGCGGCTAAGCTTTCTCGGAATCAGCTTTTTGCAGATAGGTTCACGTAGTGGAGAAGACAACATTAATACGAAAAGAGCCGCAATTAGTTTGGCAAGCTCGTGTGAACGCCAAATGAAGTTAGACGTTGTGCTGTTGACGAAAAACAGCCTTAAGCCTTGCCTTCCTGAATGTGTCGAGTCCATTTACCGTAACGCGCCCGTCAACAGGCTCATCGTTGTGGACGGCGGAAGCACGGACGGGACAGTTGAGTTTCTGCGGAAAAACCCCAACGTTGTAATCATTGAAGATTCGCATGGAACACGGGCAAGCGCACGACAAAAGGGCATCAACGCAGTGGAAACAGACTGGCATATCCATATTGACTCTGACGTTGTCCTCTGCGATGACTGGTTCAAGAAGGCGTGGGCTAAGGTTGCTGACAATGTGGGTGCAGTCTGGGGCGTCGCCGTGCCAAATGAGAAGCATTACTACAACGCCGTCTACGCCATGTCTAAGTATTACCATACAAGCGTCAAGGATTTGATGGTTAGGCAGATGCGAAGTGAACGCTACATGATGCATGACACCCTCATCAGAACCAGCACAGTGAAAGACATCAAGATTCCCCGTAACTTGCACACCTGGGAAGATGACTACATTGGACGCCACATCGTCATCAAAGGCTACCGCTTCCTGAAAGTAACCGAGCCCTACTGCCTACACAACGTTACTCCTGTAGAGCGAACAAGAAGCGACATCACTACGGGTTACCTGCTGAAAGTCTACCATTACGGACGGTTCAGTCAAGTCGCAAGGAGGGTTCTGACGTCGATTCCCAAGTCCGCATGGATATTTATCGTGACAAGGGATTTCCAAGCGTCCAAAACCAACTTCATCAGCAATGTACTCATCTTCAAAGGCTGGTTATCTGCATAGCCCCGAAAACGTCGCTTGCATCCCCAGAAATTCAGGCGTCTCCTTCCAGAAAACTAAATTAAGTCTCAAAGTGCTATGTGAATCAAGTTCAGCAGCTTAGGTGCACCGTGGTGAGTGAAAAAGTCAACGTTATCTTTCTGACGAAGAACAGCATGAAGCCTTGCCTGAAGGAATGTTTAGACTCCGTGTACGCCAACATCCCAGTCGAGCGCCTGCTGGTGATCGACGGCGGCAGCACCGATGGCACCTTGGACGTCGTGCGTCAATACGCCAATGTCGAGGTTATTGACGATTCAGGCGGGAACAGGGCGACAGCAAGGCAGAAAGGCATCGAAGCCGCCGAAACAACATGGCACCTGCACGTTGATTCCGACGTTATCTTGTGCAAAGGCTGGTTTGAGGAGGCGCAGAAGCATCTTAACCCGAAGGTCGGCGGCTTGTGGGGAGTAACCATACCTGGCGACAAGCACATTTACAACCAGAACAAATCAATGGCGATGCTTTACCGTAAGGACACAATCGACTACATCATGCAGCAGAAAAACCTGAAACGGTACTTGACCCATGACACTTTGCTGCGGACGGAAGCGGTCAAAGACATTAAGATACCCTCAGACCTGCATCAGTGGGAAGATCACTACATCGGGCAGCACGTCGTCGCCAAAGGTTATGAGTGGCTGAAAACCCGTGACCCCTGCTGCCTTCACTACTTCCATGAGGGCATGAGCTGGGGCGAATTTGTTGAGAATGGAAAACTTGCAAGACGAGTAAAATCCTACACCAACCGCCAGATACTCTTGAGGGTTGGGCTGGCAGTTCCCAAGGCGCTGTGGATAATCATGGCGACAGGAGACTTCACCGCGGGCAAGCAACAGCTGGAAAATTACGTTGGCTTGGCAAAAGGCTGGTATCAAACTCGCTAGCTTAAGTTTTATGAACGCCGAAACTTAAGTAAAGTCCTTTTTTTCCTCTTTCACCCCAAAATCACGACTGAACTGGAACTATCCTAGCTTAAAACTCGAGATTGTACTCGGCTTTTGTGTTGCGATAAAGTTGAAGTTGGCAACATCCAAAAAGGTGTTGAAAACAAAAGCATTGCCCTAACTTTCACGAAATAACAAGATGCATTGGGCGTGGTGTATGTTGAATTAAGTTTTTCCCATATTGCTTTCGTTTTGGAAAGCGTTTCCATTTTTTCCTCTAGAAGTTAATTGGCTTACTGTGCCTTTGATTTCCTCCCATATCATTCTGATTAGCTGTCTCGCTTGCTTATCGATGGCCAACAGCAGAACCACGTAGATACAGAATCCCACAATTGCCTTAGCGATGGTGGCAAGCAGCGTAGTCGTTGATGGAATCAGAAGCATAATTACAATCATTAAAGCAGAAGTCAAAATGTACTTGGCTATGCTCACCCAGGCAATGGGGACAGTGATCAAACGGCGCATAATCCAGTATAGCATGACGAATGCTGAAAGTTGGGCTCCTATAAGTATAATTATAACGTACAGTGCAGCCTGCACAGAACCAGCCAATGGCAATCTTGTTAAGACAAAATATGACAAGGGAAGCGCAATTGCTGCCTGAACATATTGTAGTGAGAACACCTTGAAGATCTTGCTTCTGATTAGCTGATTAAAAGAGATTTTTCCTTCAGTATCGAATGCTTCCACACCTACGAGGCAAGTGTAGTAAAATTGATAGATTATACTGATCAAAGTGTTAATCGATAACGCAATAAGAACCGGCCAAGCGACCCCGTAAGCTGCTTTTAGAATAGTCAGAAATGGCACAGCCATGGCAAACACTATTGCCATTAATGGAATAGCCAGCATCATTACCGTCCTAAATGAAGCGCCGACCTGCTCTGGCGTACAACTTTTAGATAAGAGTTTAGGGTATAACGCCGTAGACAAGGAAATAGAGTAGCCGATTACGATTGTGAAACTTGTGGCAGCTTGATAATAAGCCCTTGTGTCGGGTCCACCGAAGAAAAATAGCATGATAAGAACAAAGGATCCTAGTTGGCTGCCGATTGCGTTGTAGGCTAGCGCTATTGACCCCTTAAGCCACTCTTTAAGGTAACTCCAATTTGTTTTTTGTCTAAATTCATCGGCTAATAACGAAACGTAGTAGCCTATCTGAACAAAGAAGGAGAGAAGCAAGGCTACTACTGCACCAAGGAATAGCTGCTTAAAACCTACTATCAAAATAAAAGCAGCACTTACTTTCACCACTTCTTCGATTAAGAAACCGTAGCCGAGCGCTTGAGGCTTAACTGATTTAAGGATGCTCTCAAAAACATTTATCATGTAATACGTTAGAATATACAGACCTGCGATCAAGAAAATTGGTAAGTACTGTTCCGTTCCTATTTTCGGTGCGATTGCCAAAGTATAAATCAGAAAAACAATAGGAAAGTAAATTGCCATTGAAATGAGAGCTATCACCAATTGTGCTAAACTGCTGGATTTAGCTGCTCCTTCTTTGCCTCTTGCAACAAATCTGGTTGCCCAAAATGGCAGCAGACCGCTGAAAATTGTAAAGTAGGCCGTGTAGTCAAAAATGTTTGTCCAAATACCATATTGGTTCAAGCTCATGTTTCTAGTTAGCAAAAGCGTAAAGATGAGCCCTGTAGCTACACCTATAAGTTGTGCGGAAAAAATTATGAATCCGCTGTACTGAAGCCTTAGGTTCTTACTCAAGTGAAACTTTTCCCACTTTGTCGAATTTAATTTGTAATGACATTATTAAAAGTTCTAGTTATATAATTCCCCAAATACTACGAAAAGATGGGCTAAAAAGAACCGAAAACGGAAAGATTGGCTAATTAAAGTTGCTCCCTCTTGTAGATTCGCATGAGACAGCGCTAGATTTACCCGTCACCCACAAAAAATAATTCAAAGGCAGAACGCTCGAAGAAGTGGAAAAGCCATTTTTCAAGAGTAGCAGCAACGCATACTTTCGAAAACTGGAAATTCAAACAGGCTCGAAGAAAACGGCGGCTGCAGCTGTCCACAGAAATAACTATTTTTTAATTCCTAAGAAGGATGAACTTGACAATTTCAAGGTTGTTGCCGTGATGACAAATACAACGATGCACGTCAAGACTGACGCTGCCTAAAGCCTATCTTTGCATTATCAAATGTATTTGTCCGCTTTCAGGAATCATGTCAATTAGTTCTTTCAACGATGGATTCACTTGAACACGAGGACAATAACGCGAAAGTGCATTTAGGGATGTTACCAACGCATACGCAGTTTTCAGCCCGGCATGCTGAATAACGGGGTAATAGCCATAGATCATTTCGTTGATGGCAACCGACACCCTGAAGCCTTGTTCATTCAGCTTCTGCAGCCACTCAATCGCCTGAGCCTTATTCGGTGTATCGGGAGGCATGACGTGAAGTTCCATGCATATTGTCTTTATCTTATCAGGAAGACTGTTTGCTAGTATGTGGTACTCGTAGCCTTCAATATCCATCCTGATCATTCCAACAGGGTACTTTTTAGCAACCTCACCGAGGGTGATGGCTTTAGCTCGAATCTCCTCTGAAACTTTGTGACCGTGAGCGGTTAATACGGACTTTGAAAAAGAAGTAACATTTCGTTCGCTTGTGGAAAAGAGATTCAGAAAATCCGGTCCATCAGAGATCGCTACGTTCATGAATTCCATTTGCTCATGACCTTTGAGCGTTTTTGAAAGAAAGCTAAATGTTGAGGGAACAGGTTCGAGCACTATAACTTTCTGGGCGCCTGCTTCGTGCTCCACTAAGGGAAAATATCCGAGGTTGCCACCTATGTCAAGAACCACGGGTTTAGCTTTCGCAACTGAATTAAAAACCGCAAACGTATTTAAGGGTTCACGAAAGCCGTAGACGGCGAATTCTTTGGAAAAACCTGTGTCCAAAGGGTTCAAAAGAAGCCTCGCGGAAGCTTCTATACCTAAAGCTTTGAAGTTGATTTCACGCCAGACTGGCTTTGTAAAATGAACCTTGGCTCTTTGAAGATTAAAATAATTTCTAAGCAGCTTGTAAGAAAAGTTCTGAATGTAATAGTTGAGGCCCTGTGTTTGAATGGTTCTGGCTGCCCTTCGAGCTTTTTGCGTTACACTTCTTGAGGCTTTAGGGGTGGATTCTTGCCTAGTGCTAAGCATCGTAATTGCCCCTACCGACAGCGCTATAACCAATAAGGTTTTTCCCCGTCGTTCAAACTCATCTGCTTCAATATATAATAATATTGCTGCTTATAGCGCACTTCTTAGAAACTTCAATTTTGGAATCGATACCTTCGACTTCACTTTTCCCGTTTCAAAAAAAATTTGTTTGTATGATACGGCATAAACTTATGCCAAATGCTTATTCAATTGCTAAGAGCTTGGCTGTTCTGTTTCCCCGCTTAACCAATATTTCACGCAAGTTCATGAAGTTATTCAACCACGCATCAAAGTTTACTTTTAACCTCATTAGCAGTTCTCTGCCAGTTCTCAGCTGGAAAGGCACTAAACCTTTTTTGCCCTTTTTTCTTGCTATGAAACAGCCGACAAAAATTCTAACCTCGACGAGTGCACGTTTCAAGAGCCAAGAGGAGGAAAAATTCAGAAGCATAAACCTGATCGCGTTTCTTCTGACGACAAACTGAACATACGCCGAATTAACTTCACCCACCGACATCCTCCAGAAATGAACAACAATAACGCTGAGAACCATGCAGGTTCTGTAACCCGCTTTCTTGGCGCGCATACAAAAGTCTGATTCTTCATGCACAAAAGGAGAAAACCCGACATCTAAGAAACCTATTTTGTCAAGAACTGCCCTCTTGATTAGAAAGCAGGCACCAAGCACTGCATCAACATCGAACACCTCGGCATGGCTGCCTTCACTTGACGGGTTAAGCCACTTTAATTCCTTAACGGTGATGTTTGTGCCGATGTATTGTGTTTTTCCGTCTGGATAGATCAGCTTGCACCCAACAATTCCGACATTGTTCTCCGATTCTGCCACAGACACCATTTTGCTTAGCCAATTAGCCTGAACGATTTCCACATCGTTATTCAGCAGCAAAACATAGTGCGGCTCGTATTTTTTGAGGGCGTAGGTGATGCCCTTGTTGTTCCCGATGGAGAAGCCATAATTCTTGTCCAGTGCAATAACATCAGCCCATGGAAAATTCTGTTTCACCAACCCGACAGAATTATCCAGGCTGCCATTATCAACGACAATGACATTGTAGTTTGAGTACGCCGTTTTATTTTTCAAAGAGCTCAGACAGGTGGCTAAAAGCTTCTTCTGGTTCCAGTTAACAATTATTATCGACACTGTCTTTTGGTTTTCCAGAGGTTTCACCTGTTGCGAACTGCTGTCGGGTCAAGTAAACTATTGCTTAGACTGCAGTATGTAAGCCTTGCCGTATTTGATTTAAGACATTTCAGAAGGCGTTTTCAAAACTTGGGCTTTTTTACTCTGGGGTAAACCTTCATAAAGCGCCACATAGAAAAATACTAAAAGAAAATCGCGGTTTCTGCAACAGCAACTACATAAGAGAAATGATTGAACATTTCTGGAAAACCCGCGATTTACAGGGTCCAATCGTTGTCTACCCCTGTGAACCTAATCATTTTCCTGTGTGACAAACCTTTATCTGCTTTATGTGCAAACAATAATTGGTTAAAATCTACATTATCATCAAGGTTATCCGGACGGATAGGGAACATTTCCCATCGACCAAGGGTTAATGGGTTTAGCGCGACTATGAATAAACAGCCGAGCAATCCCCCCAATGACGTCGTAAACACGGAAGTACAGCTTTATTGGAAACGCAGGAAACTTGGCGATAACGTAAGCCAAAGTGGGAGAATAACCCGCATATTTAGTCAAGTCTTCCCTAAAATTATCAAATACCTTAGCGTTGTAAACTCCCTCGCTTCGTAGGGATATCAGCGAAAGTGTGCGTCTCATAGTCATAATATTAAACCTAGGGACAAATACGACATTTGCAAGATATTCGATAACTCGCTCTTTATCCTCAACAGGGTAAACCTCTGGCAGGGAACGAACAACTTTCTTCAAATCTGCCCAAACCTTAAAGCACCTTGGTATCCACTTGCTCCTTCCAGAATAAGTTGCTATAGGATCAGCCAAGAAAAAGACATTCAAATCTTTTTTATTAGCTATATACTCAAGGCTCAACCCAAGAATCGTCCAATCTGTATCTGCATATTTTTGTAAGACTTCTGATTTCCATGCTTCTGCTGGAAGAATTTCAAAGCCCAATCCTGTCAAGTTGCGACTTAATTCCAAGAATATTCTTTTGGCAGAACTGTATCTTTGGGTTTTAGGGACCTTAAAAATTGGACTTGGATCATTTAATACAACCATGTCCCAGTTAGATTCTTCAAGAATCCTGTAGATTTTATCCAACATTCCAGGGATAAGAATTCGTCTGGCACCGATAACCCAAATGTACTTTGAAGAAGCCATACGTGCAGCATCAATCATGTTTTGATCAATACCCAGATTCTCCTTGTTCGACCTAAAAAACAACAGAGGATAATTTTTTTGGAAAGATTTCAAAACCTTTACTGTATGATCTGTTGATGCATTATCTGAAACGTATATTGGAATATTATAACGCCTGGCTTGAGGAATCATGGATTCCAAGGATTTTCTTAACGGCTCAGCATGATTGTAGGTTGGTATGCTGATTGAAAGTAGGTTGTTTTTTTTGGGAAGTTGCTGTTTTATTTTCATTAAATTGCCCATCAGACTATCGTTGAAAATTTTTGCCTTAGTATCCATATGCAACAAAACAGTGTTACTGTTTGATTACTATATGCCCTCAGTTTCTGAAGTATGCAATCGCCTTCTCTAATCCTTCGGCTAGGCTGTATTCTGGTGACCATTGGAGGTCTTTCTTAATTTTCGTAGCGTCGAGCACAAGGTAAGGTTGGTCAGAAGATAAGGGTCTAAGTGGATAACCGGGAGGGTAAGAACCGAACTTTATCTTCTTAGTGTCGTATCCTAACTTCTTAGCTATCAATTCAGCCAGTTGCCTGTTTGTTATGCCGATTCCAGTGCCCACATTGTAAACTTGTCTATCTGCCATTGGTTTTTTGGCGGCAAGCATGTAAGCATTCACGTGGTCGTCCACGTGCATGTAGTCTCTCACAGAATCAGGAGCGCCAATGTAAAGACTCTCACCTTTCAGCATCTGTGTGATAAGGTATTCAACGATGAAATTCTTCTCGAATTTCCTGCCATACGAGTTAGTTGGTCTCATCACGGTACCGTGCAGATCGAATGAGTTGAACATCATTTGCAGATACAAGTCGGCTGCGGCTTTGGTTACGGCGTAAGGGCTCGATGGTTTCAGTGCCAGCGTTTCCTTTAGCGGTTCATCTCCCTGTATTCCGTACACTTCGGCGGTTGAGGCGGCGATTAACTTTCGTTTTTGTGGATCAGGTAGTTCTAATAGGGCGTGAGCTACGTTCATTGTGCCTGTGAAATTCGCTTGTTGATATTCAAATGGGCGCTCAAAAGAATCGCGAACTGGACTTAGGGCAGCTAAATGGAAAACAACGTCAGGATTGGAAATTTTTAGAGCATTCCGGGTGGATGCGTAATCTGTAATGTCTCCCGATACCAATGTTACATCTTTAATGGTTTCACCGAGGACGTCAAGGTTTCTGTTCGCCACGCGGCGGACAAGACCGTAAACCTCGCTCCCGTCGCTTACAAGTTTCTCCGCCAGATTGCTTCCTATAAACCCTAATATTCCCGTGATGAGCGCTTTCATTTTTTCAGGCCTCTTATGGACTCAAATTCTTTTTCAGCGATAGATAAGTCTTTAACACTATTAATAGTTAACCAACGTTCACCTTTGCCTAGTCGGTATGCTTTGAGAAGTCTTTTTTCTGCGAGGGCAGGGAACGCAGTTTTCTCAATGGAGCCTATCGTAGGCAAATAGTCACATATGGCGTGATTAAAAACATAGATACCTGCGTTAACAAGCTTGTCTTCAAGTAATGGTTTTTCTTTGAATTCTACTATATCGTTACCTTTGAGTTCAAGCACAGCGAAGGGTGACTGCATGGGCGACACTGCTATTGTCGCTACCCCTTTTTGCTCGAAGTGGAAACCAACGAATTTCTCGAGATTCATGTTGGTCAGTTCGTCACCGTTCATGGCAAGGAAGGTCTCGTCGTTCACGTGCCTTTTTATGGCAAGCCGAAAACCTTCTCCTGTCTCGCCTTCCTGTGTGTGCACACTGAAGTCTACTTTGATTCCGAGCGGATTTTCTTTAACGTAGTTAATCACTGCTTCTTTGCGGTGCGATACCCCAAGAACCACGTGGTCAAGACCTTGGTCTCTAAGCCAAGTGAGCGTCCAATACAAGAGTGGTTTGCCATGCAAAGGAATCATGCATTTTGGCAGATCTTCCGTAAGGGGACGCATGCGCAAGCCCGATCCGCCTACAAGCACTACCGCAGTCCGAATTTTCAGGGTCATCTTGTCACTTTTAGAGTTTACTGGATTATTGGAACTTAAATATTTGACGCTTCAATTTTAATAGGCTCTAACCATTTGGTTGAGCACGAATAGATTTTACATCAATTGATAGCTCTGATCGATCTATTAGCGTAAATGGGTAAATGTGCGCTCTCGAGGCAGTCAAAATTTAATTCTTGCGTGATTCGAGGGTTTACGTGTATCTGATATGGCTGGGGAATACTTCGGCATAGCTCCCGTTGAAGGCTTAGCAAGTGGCTGCATCACGTTAACCCACAACAGCGGCGGCATGAAAGAGTTTATCCCGGAAGAATTCAGATGGGAAACCTACGATGATTTGAAAGATAAAATTGTGAGGTTCATGGAATCAACAGAGGAAAGCCTAAACTGGGAAAAGAAGCGCGAGGAAATGTGGAGTAAAATTTCAGTTTTAAACCCAGAAGCCTTCCAAAACAGCATTTGGTCCCATGTACAAACATTAATCAGTTAAAAAAACACCTTTTGGATAACAACCGTTCGGGAACTGTTGCAGGTGTCTTATGGCTAGATGATGACAGAGGGTTTATAACTAAAATAGCATTTCACTTAGTTGGCAAATGAAGAAGCAATGATAAAGCTAAGAATCGACGTAGATTATCCTTACCCATCAAGGGTCAAGAGTTTTCTATCCATAGCTTTAAGGATTAAAAGAAAGAAAAGCCGTTTGAAAAACGCTCGAGTTATTGCCAGAATGATTAATGAGTCGCCGAAAGAAGTCATGGCTTACTGGTTCTTTACGCCGTACACGATTCCAGACAAGGAACTTCTCGATTTGCTACATCCAGAGAGGCATGAGGTTGCTCTTCACGTTGCAACCAATCCCTATCGAGAATGGAAGATTTTGGAAAATGAAACTGGACGAAAAATAAATTGGTACACCATTCACGGAACAGAAAAACTAGTTGCCCAGTTATTTTGGGGACGAAAAATTGGGGAAAAACAAGCCAAGATTCCAAGCGATTTTCCTTTAAAATCATTTCATGAATTCCTCCCAAACAGTTCATTCAGCTTAGACACTATAACCTTTGACCGCGGCATAGAAGGAGCTAAAAAAACTTTAGAAAGATGGACGAATAAAGAATGCGTGTGGTCGGTTCATCCTGAATGGCTTTTCAAGAAGGGAAAAAGCCGTGGTCCATTTTATCAAGTGTTAAAAAGTCTCCTAGAAGTGGATTCAGAGCTTGATACGTTAAGAACAAGCAAGAGGAACTTAATCAAAGTCGCTTCCTGCACGACGGAGTACGAAAGGAATATTATTCCCAAAGACGAATTCATCGCGAAACTAAACGAGAGAGACATAGATGTTTTCACTTTTCTGGAGAGAAAATGGTGCTGCCCTATCCCTGATCCGCCAAGCACTTGGGTAAAGACAGAAGATAACGTTGGGCTACTTGAAATCAAAGACTACCAGACTTGGTGGAGTGACGTTGGAAAGAAAACGCGCAACATGGTTCGCCGAGCCGAGAAAGACGGCGTACGGGTAACTATCGTTCAACCGAGCGAGAAGCTGGCGGAAGGCATCTGGAAAATTTATAATGAAACCCCCATAAGGCAAGAAAGAGCTTTCCCACACTACGGCGAACAACTTGCGACGGTCGCCCGCAACATGTTTGCGTCGCGGAACTCCACGTTTATCGGGGCATTTTTACAGGAAGAGCTTGTGGGATTCCTGGAAATAATCCACGGAGACGACATAGCTGTCGTTTCCCAAATACTTTCTATGCAGAAGCACTGGGATAAAGCATTAAACAACGCGCTTCTCGCCAAAGCAGTTGAAGTCTGCGAGTCCAAGGGCGATCGGTGGTTAATGTACGGAAGAATAGGAAACCACCCGTCACTTGATAAATTTAAAGAGAGCAACGGATTTGTCAAGCACGAGATAACGCGCTATTACGTGCCTCTTACGTGGAAAGGCAGAGTTGCTGTGCGGTTAGGCCTGCAAAGGGAGTTAAAAGATGCCTTGCCTCAATGGCTTAGGAAACCGCTTATCCCATTTACGAATTGGGCTAGTAGAAACAGGGTAAGGTTAGAACTTTAGGCAAGAAAAGAGAGAAATTGCTGACAAGGCTCCAACACGCAACCAGCTTGAACTAATTTAGGATAAGCAAATTTGGTTCAAACTTACCCTAAAGCAGAAGTTTTGCCAGAAGACCATTGAGTTCTTCCCTGTTTTTGACGCTGCGGAAGATGGCTTTCCCGCTCGTGTAGAGTCGGAAAGAAAAGTTTTCGAATGTTAACTCGAAGATTATGCCCGCGATCTTGTTGTTTACCGTGGCTTTCTTGAGGACGTTGGCGATGGCTTCATCCTTCTTGTCGTACTTGAAGAAGACGATGACGGCTTTTTCCGCGCCGCATGTTCCTTCGACCCGCGCCACGTAATCTTCAAGGGTTGCCATTAGAGATGCTCAATCTCCTTTAAGACTTCGATGAAGCGATCGATTTCCTCGCGGGTGTTGTAGATGTAGAAGCTTGCGCGGTCTGATGAGTGAAGCTTAAGAACTTCTTGGTGCAGGGGCTGCGCGCAGTGGTAGCCGCTTCTTATCATTATGCCGTAGTTGTCGCAGATAAGCGCGACATCGTGTGATGAGAGGTCCTTAACGCTGAAGGGAACTATGCCGCACTTCTGGGAAATGTCGCGGCAGCCATAAACCGTGACTTTCTTGCATTCAGCCATGCGTTCAATGGCGTACCCTGTTAAATCTTTCTCGTGACTCAGCACGTTATCCATCCCCAAGCCTTGCAGGTACTTGACGGCTTCGCCTAAACCGATGGCTCCAGCAACGTTCGGGGTGCCTGCCTCGAACTTCCATGGCAACTCGTTCCAGGATATGCTGCAGCCTCTGCTCAGGGTGAACTCAACCTCCTTGACCATTTCGCCTCCACCCTGGAACGGCGGCATCTTTTCAAGCACTTCCTTCTTGCCGTAGAGTCCACCGATGCCTGTGGGGCCGAGCATTTTGTGTCCTGAGAAAGCCAGAAAGTCAAGGCATAAATCGTCAACGTTCATGGGAACGTGCGGTACCGCTTGGGCGCCGTCAACAAGCATCAAGGCGCCATGGTCATGCGCAAGTTTGCAGACTCTCTCAACATCGTTGATGATGCCAGTCACGTTTGAAACATGGCTTAGACACACGATTTTTGTCTTGCATGAAACTTTGCTTTCCAAATCCTTGTAATCCAGGGTGCCGTCAGGGTTTACGTTGGCGTACTTGATTTTGAAGCCTTTCAGTTTGGAAGTGATTTCCCACGGTACGATGTTGCTGTGGTGCTCCATAAGGGAAACCAAAACCTCATCGCCCTCTGCAAGGTTGTTTAGCCCCCAAGAGTACGCGACCAAGTTGATGGCTTCAGTTGTGCCGCGGACAAAAATCAGTTCGGCAGGGTCTCTTGCGCCAATGAACTTCGCGGTTCTTTCCCGTGCCTTCTCGTAGAGGTCGGTTGCTTCCAGGGACAACGTGTGAACCGCCCTGTGCACGTTGCCGTTATGGTTAAGGTAATAGTCGCTTACTGCGTCTATGACTTGGCGGGGCTTCTGCGTTGTTGCTGCATTATCAAAATAAATTAGGGGATTGTTGTTTATCAGGCGTTTTAGTATCGGAAAGTCCTTACGAATCGCTTGTATGTCCACGACTACTTCTCTGCCTTCTCTTCAGTCTTCAGCCTCTTAGACAGCAGCTTCGCCAGTTCCTCTTCTTCCAGCGCCTGCTTCTCCTCAAAGGTGTGTTCCGTCGGCATCCAGCTTGGGGTTGCAGCGCCCTTCTGCTTGTAGTACTGACGTATCGCCCGCTTCAAGGCGCCTACGGCGAGGACTCCGCAGTGGAATTTGACGCTGGGTAAGCCGCCGATTTCCTCAGTGACCTTCTTCCAGGTTATGTCCTGCCACGCTTTTTCAAGGCTTAAGCCCTTAACCATCTCTGTAACGATGCTTGACGTGGCAATGTTCGCGGCGCAGCCGTAGCTTTCGAAACTTGCCTTCTCGATGACTTCCTTTTCGGTTATTTTCAGGTAGAAGGTTATCATGTCTCCGCAGGCTGGGTTTCCCGCGACCGCCACGACGGTGGCGTCATCCATTTTTCCCAGGTTCTTGGGGTTGCGGAACAAATCCATGACTTTCGGGTTGTAAGGTAAGGGTATACGCGACATTCAATCAACTCCTGTTGAGCCAACTATCCCCCTTATTCGGTTCACGCATTTAGGTAAGACACTCAGGACGTAGGCTATATCCTCTTCTGTCTGGTAACGCGTCGTTTTCATGAGGATGCTGCCGTGCGCTTCACTGAACCTGCGACCGATAGCGACTAGAACGTGGCTTGGCTGAAGCAGTCTTCGGCTGCAGGCGCTTCCGCTGGAGACGTAAACGCCCTTCAGGCTCAATTCAATGGTTAAGGCTTCCCCTTCCGCCCGCAAGATGCTGACGTTGGCGTTGTCTGGCGCTCGCTTATCACCCTTTGGACCGTTGAATCGGAGGTCATCAAGCTCGGCGAATATGCCGTCAACAAGCTTATCCCGCAAGGCTCGCATTTTCGCGACGTTTGCCTCAAAGTTCTGGAAGGCCAATTCTGAAGCCTTAGCGAAGCCGACAATCAACGGGGTGTTCTCGACTCCTGGCCAAAGTTTCTGTGTCCCAATTTGCCCTTCAAGGATGCGTTCCAAGTTGACGCCTTCGCGAAGGTACATCGCGCCCATTCCGCGTGGACCTAAAATCTTGTAGCTGCTGACGGTGGCTAAGTCAACCTTCAGGTCCTGCACGTTGAACGGTACCCGCCCGTAAGCGTCTGAGGCGTCGGTGTGGAAGAGCGCCTGAGGATTCTTGGCTTTAACGATGTCAACTGCTTCCTTTAGCGGCTGCACTGTGCCGATCTCGTTGTTCACGGCGGAGACGCTGACAAGGATGGTTTCGTTGTCAACTGCTTCCTTGAGCTTCTCAAGGTCGATGAAGCCGTCGTGGTCAACGGGGACTTTCTGCATCGTGAAGCCGAACTTCTGCATCATCTCGGCAACCTGCAGCACGTTGATGGGCTCGATTTCGGAGATGACGATTTTTTTGCCCTTGCTTTTTTGGGCGAAGGCTGAACCCATGATTGCGAGGTTGTTGGCTTCTGTTTCGCCAGGTGTGAAAGTGATGTCTTCCAGGTTTTTTGCGCCCATGGACTTGCTGATTTTCTGGAAGCAGTTCATTATGACTTCGAAGGCTTCCCAGCCTGGCTTATGAGTGAGCGTCGGGTTACCGTAGGCTTTCTTGTTAAAATACGGCAACATTTCATCAACGATTTCTTGGGGAACAATGGTGGAGTTTTCGTTGTCCAAGTAGACCTCGTGTGTTATGCCCTCATGCAGCTTGAGTAGTTCTTTCACGTTTTCAACCATACAGTATCCTACCTGTTTTTAGGGATTAGATAACTCGTCACCCTTGCTAATATTTAGTTCAAATAGAAAAACGTAGCTGAAAAATTATTCCGCGACACGGCTAACACTATTAACCAGCACTCTCAATAATTGATGAATACTGTTTGATTGGCGAGTATAGTTGAAGATTGCAGAGTTGCCCGTTCCAGAACCAGTGAAAGAAGTCCTGCTTAAAACAGGAATTGAAACGTTGTTTCCGCCGCAGGAGGATACCATACGGGCAGGAGTGCTGGAAGGTCAGAACATCGTTTTAGCAAGCCCAACAGCGTCTGGAAAAACTTTGATTGCGGAACTCTGCGCGCTTAAGCATGTGCTGGAAAAAAACGGCAAAGTAATTTATCTCTCGCCTCTCCGTGCGCTGGCAAGCGAGAAATTCGAGGAATTCGGAAAGTACACTTCAATCCGCAAACCAGACGGCAGAAGAGTCTCGGTGGGCATCAGCACGGGCGACTTCGACACCGCTGATAATTGGCTTGAACGCTACGACATCATAGTAACCACTAACGAGAAGGCTGATTCGCTTCTGCGGCACCGAGCCAAATGGATGGATGAAATCTCGCTTGTCGTCGCTGATGAAGTGCACCTCCTCAACGAGGCGGAGCGCGGTCCAACTCTTGAAATCGTTTTGGCTAGGCTTCTGCAGGTTAACCCTGGCATTCAAGTCTTGGCGTTAAGCGCCACCATAAACAACGTTGACGAATTAGCTGGCTGGCTAAACGCCAAGTACGTTGTCACCGAGTGGCGTCCAGTCAGCCTCAAGGAAGGCGTGCTTCTGCATGATGAAATCCAGTTCAAAGACGGCGACGCAAAAAGAATCGAACGGAAAACTCATATTCCGACTATAAACCTCGTCTTAAACACGCTGAAGACTGGGGGTCAAGCGCTGGTTTTTGCTTCAACACGGAAAAACTCGGTTTCAGCCGCTAAAACCATTGCCCAGCACACGGGCGAAGTCCTGTCCAAACCCATGAAGCGAACCTTGGAGCATGAGGCTGAAAAAATCCTGTCGGCGGGCGAAAGAACGCAAATCAGCGACACCTTAGCTGAGCTTGTTCGTTGCGGCACGGCGTTTCACCATGCAGGCTTAGCTGGTGTTCATCGCAAGCTGATTGAGGATTCCTTCAAGGAGGGCAAGATCAAGGTGTTGACGGCGACGCCGACGCTGGCTTTTGGCGTTAACCTTCCAGCGAGGACGGTTATTATTCAGGATTACAGGCGGTTTGAGCCAGGCTACGGGAACTACCCGATCACCGTGTTGGAGTACAAGCAGATGGCGGGCAGGGCGGGGCGACCGAAATACGACAAGGTGGGCGAATCAATCCTCATCGCCAAAACCTCGGATGAAGCCGACTACCTTATGGAAGGCTACGTCCTAGCCAAGCCAGAGCGGATATGGTCCCGTTTGGCGGTTGAAAAAATCATCCGTGGACACGTGCTCGCAACTGTCGCGTCGGATTTCGCGCATTCCGAGCAGGGGATTCACGAGTTTTTCGCCAAGACGTTCTTCGCTTACCAGTACGACGTGAAAGCCATCAAGAGCATCATCGCTAAAATTCTGAAGTACCTCTACGAAGAGGAAATGATCGGCGTAGACGGCGACGAAATCTACGCCACAAAATTCGGCAAACGCGTCAGCGAACTCTACATCGACCCCCTTTCAGGCGTTGTAATTCGCGAAGCCCTCAAAAACAAGCCTAAGGAAGCAACCGATTTCGGTCTGCTGCACTTGATTTCTCACATGCCCGACATGGGACCAGTCATGCGTCCCTACGCGCGGGATGTTGACCCACTGGCGCTTGAAATGGAGAAGCATCGGGATGAACTGTTCACTGAAGTGCCTAACGAGTGGGAAGACCACTTTGCGTTTGAAGAGTTCCTCGGCGAAATCAAAACCGCGCTCGTGATGAAGAGTTGGATCGAGGAAGTCAGCGAGGAAAACCTGATCCAGCAGTTCAACGTGCAGCCAGGAGACCTTTACCGCACGATTGAGAACGCGAAGTGGCTTCTCCACGCCACCGACGAGTTAGCAGGCTTGTTTGGAAACAAGGAACTTCGTCCTTTAACCAGAGAGTTGGTTGAACGGGTCTCCAAGGGCATAAAGAAGGAGCTTCTTCCGCTGGTTCGGCTTGAAGGCGTCGGCAGAGTCCGCGCGCGCATAATGTACAATGCAGGCTACCAAACCATCGAAGACATAAAACGCGCGCCCGTCGAAGAGTTGACCAACCTGCCGCTTTTGGGTCCAAGGGTGGCTAAGAAAATCAAGGAGCAAGTCGGCGGCTTCGTGAAGAAGGAAACGTGGGAAAAGCTGGACAGTGAGCAGGAGTTTAAGCAGAGGGCGCTCTCCGACTTTTAATTTTTTTAGGGCGTATTTTCCTGCTTTTCCATGTTAAAAAGCAGCGTTTCATGTTGAAATTGCGGCGTCTCGATTCTATGTTGAACCATGTTGAATCATATTTGGGGCATATTTGAAGCATATAGTAGACCGAGGGTGACCTGTTGCACGCACAAGAATAGCGAAGGGCGAGCTAACGCTTAACTCTTAACGAACCTCTCTGCCTGCTTAACT
This sequence comes from Candidatus Bathyarchaeota archaeon, assembly GCA_963768345.1. Classification (GTDB taxonomy): domain Archaea; phylum Thermoproteota; class Bathyarchaeia; order Bathyarchaeales; family Bathycorpusculaceae; genus Bathycorpusculum. The sequence continues at coordinate 729,582 of CAVYHL010000006.1, forward strand.
GCCGTGCCCAGATAGTTTTTCGGGTTCAACGCCTCGTCGATTTCACTCTCAGACAGTTTGCCGCTCACAAATTTGTCGGCAAGCAAGACCTGCCTGAAATCTTTCTTCTCAGCGGCGCTTTGAATCGTCAGCTTGCGTAGTAGCTCATGCGCCTCTTGCCTGTCCACGCCCTTCTTCGTTAACGTGATCATCACGGCTTCCGACATGGCGCGCCCCTGAGTCAAGCTCAGATTCTTCAGCATGCGCTCTTTGTCAACCCGCAGGTCAGCGACGATGTTGCACATTAAGCTGAGCATATAGTCGAGCAGGATGTTTGATTCTGGAAAAATGAACCGTTCAGCCGACGACTGCGTCAAGTCCCTCTCATGCCACGTCACCATGTCCTCCAACGCTGGAGCGTTCAGGCTCCGCACGATGCGGGCTAAACCGCAGACGCGTTCGCACGTCTCAGGGTTCTGCTTGTGAGGCATCGTGGAACTGCCTACCTGCTTGCCCGCCTCAAACGCCTCGGACAGCTCGCCGATTTCTGGTCGCTGCAGCTCGCGGATTTCAGTCGCGAAGTTCTCAAGTGAAGAAGCAACCAATGCGTAAATGCACACGAGCTCAGCGTAGCGGTCTCTTTGGACGATCTGCGTTGAGACCTCAGCGGGGTGGAGACCAAGTCGTTCCATGACAAGCTGCTGAATTCTCTCGGCATGTTCGCCTAAACCAGCTTGCGTGCCGACTGCGCCGCTCATCTTCCCAACTAAGACCCGCTTCCTGCACTCTTCGAGCCGCTGAAGGTGCCTGTTGACCTCGTAGCCCCATACCGCAAACTTGAAGCCCAAGGTAATCGGCAAGGCGTGCTGCCCGTGGGTTCTGCCAATCATCACGGTTTCCTTGTGCCTTTCCGCCTGCTTCTGCAGGACACTCTTGAACTCCTCAAGTTTTTTCTCGATAAGCCCCATGGCGTCCTTCAACTGGAGCGCGTTGGCGGTGTCCACGATGTCGTAGCTTGTTGCGCCCAGATGGACGTAGGCGCCGCTTGACCCGCAGACCTCGGAGAGCGCTCTAACCAGCGAGGCGATGTCATGCTTGATTTCCTTCTCTATGCCCTTAACCCGCTCGACCTTGACGTGCTTTGTGTCAGCCATGGCGGCGATTTTTTCCGCGTCTTTCTTTGGTATGTTGCCTACTTCGGCATGCGCCAAGGCTAGGGCGGCTTCAACGTCGAGCAGCTTCTGGACGCGGGTTTCTTCCTCGAAGATTTTCAGCATTTCAGCCGTGCCGTAGCGGCCTGTGTCTATCGGTAGGATTGGCAAATCAGTGTCTCCTCACGAGGGAAAGTTACGCTGATTAAAGATTAATGTCTTACCGATGCCAATTTAGAATATGTCAGTGAATGACTATGAAAGTCACCGTTGCGGTCTTAGATAAGCAGGGTAACAAGGCAAACGAGAGAGTTCTTGAGGCGCTCAAAGCGTTCAGCGCCGAACAGCTTTCCCACTTCGGATTGGTTACACCGAAGAAGAGCTTCCAAGAGAAAACTCTTGACCTTCTAAACAGGCAAAGCCCTGATTCTTCAACCATGGTGGGCTATGCCTCGTCAAAACCAAAAGCCGCCAGCGGCTACGAATTCTTGCAGCTGGAGGACGCCGCCCTCATTTTTCAGGGAAGAGTTTACTCGCCACCGACGAAAGCTGCCGTGGTGCAGCAGCTTGCCAAGGAACCAACTCATTGCGAGACCATCCTGCAGCCGCTCATCGAGGAAGCCGACGGCGACTACGCGTTTATCATGATCAGGGACGGCTGGATTATAGCGGGAAGAGACCCTGTGGGCGTGCAGCCGCTCTATTATGGAGAAAATCAAGATGTTGCCGCGATTGCCTCAAACCGAAGGGCACTGTGGAAACTCGGCATAGAAAACCCAGTTTCTTTTCCTCCGGGAAACCTTGCCTTCGTAAACAGCAAGGGCTTCCAGTTCAAGCCCGTGAAGACTTTGAGCTTCTCTGAGCCTAAGCAGGTAACGCTGGATGATGCAGCCCGAAAGCTTCAGGCGCTCGTTGAAGAATCAATCAGGCGCCGCACTCGTGACGTGAAAGAGGTTGCGGTGGCGTTTTCAGGAGGCTTAGACAGCAGCCTAGTCGCATTGTTAGCCAGCAAGCTTGGAGTAAAAGTCAACCTGCTGCATGTAAGCATGGAGAATCAGGCTGAAACTGAGGAAGCCATCGAGGCGTCAGATGCGCTGAACCTGCCGCTCCAAGTGCACCTGTTCAAGGATTCTGACGTGGAAAAAACCTTGCCCAGAGTCGTCGCCCTTATCGAGGAGGCTGACCCCATCAAAGCCAGCATCGGCTTGCCATTCTACTGGACGGCGGAGAAGGCGGCTGAGGCGGGCTTCCGCGTGGTGCTGGCTGGGCAGGGCGCGGATGAAATGTTCGGCGGCTACCAACGCTACGTCAACGAGTACTGCAGGGAAGGAAGCGAAAAAGTCCTCAAAACTATGTTCCATGACGTGGTCAACATTCACCAAAGCAATTTGGAGCGCGACCTGAAAATCACCAGCTACCATGATGTTGAGCTGCGCTTGCCGTTTGCATCGTTTGACGTCGCGGAATTCGCGGTCGGGTTGCCGATTGAATGCAAAATGAAACGCAGACCAGACACGCTAAGGAAGCTGGTTTTGCGTAGGGTTGCTTTGAACGCGGGCATGCCTGCATCGGTGGCGGATAAGCCCAAGAAAGCAGTCCAGTACTCAACAGGCATAAACGACGCGGTGAAGCGAGTGGCGAAAAAACATGGCAAAACGGTAAAAGAGTACGCAGACGAACTGCTACGGCAATCTAAAAGCTAACAGTTCGTTTTCTTGACCGCCAATTCTCAGTCCGCGATTTCTACGCGTAAGGACATTTTGCGGACTTTGCTGGCGATTTCCTTCAGCGCCTTGACATCGTAGGGCAACTGTGCGCCGCGTTTGCGTTTTAGAATCACTCTGGTCTCCGTGGTGCCGTCTGGAAGCCAGATCGTGTTGATGGTTAGTATGCTGAAGGGTATGAACAAGTCTTCCAAGAACTTACGGTCGTCCACGCCGTTCTCTAAAACCTTAATGTTCTTGCCTGTTTCGTCGCCTATGGTCTTTATGATTTTTCCACTGTACCCTAAAATCTTAGGCACATCCCCGTGTCCGACGATAATGGCTAAGGTTTTTTCAACGTTGACCGCCTTGTAAAAGCAGACGTTTTGCAGGGTAGGATACTTGTCTTCAAGGGACAGCAGTAAACGGGCGATTTTCAGGTCTACCTCACTGATCTCGCCAGCCTTGACTTTGGCTGAACATTTCTGACATAACATTCCGCTTTTCAGGCAGAAACTGCATAGTTCCGTTTTCATCGCGTGTCTGTTTTCCTGCAAATTGGGAGTTCTGCTACTACGTGACTATCTCATCAACTTTATCTCTATGGTACTCACGTTAGTCGCTGAGTCGCCTTCTTCCTGAGGCAGCATCTGATCTGTCCCGATTCCAATGCTCTTGATCTTCACGTCTGGCAGAAACCTGTGCCTAACAACTTCAGCAACGTCTATTGCCCGGCTGATGGATCTTCCACGCGCTTTGATGCTGACTTCTTTTGCTCCGCCGTGAAAGAAAGTGATGCATGCGAGTACATAGTTCATTATCGGCTTTTTTCCAATCAAGACCGCGTTGACTTCTGACACGCCTTCGCTTCACTCCTAGTTTACTTTTAAGTGGCTGACTAAAGATTTTTTTTCAAGATAAATACATTGTGGTACAAGCAAAAGGTTCCTGCTGAGCGTCTGCAAAATAGTCGTATCAAAATTTTCGGTCAGTACATTTTGGTTCATTTATTGTCAGTTATCTTGAGGAATTAGGAGCCTGATTATTCTTATCTAAATACGGTTATTTATCGCAGAATACACCTGTAAACGTCCAAGATGACTTTGCTTCATCTTTTCTCGCTGGTTTTAGGCATCAAATTCTTAAGCAACCCCACTATTGTAAAGGTTTAAATTAACAAAACATCACGTAAGTGACCAGTTTGGAACCATTAACTAAACGTTCAATTCAACTTTTAAAAACCCTCTACGAGAAAGGGAAATCCACTAACACTTACACGTTGAGGGTGAAACAAGACGAGTTATCCAGCCAGTTAGGCGTAAGCAGGCAAGCATTAAACGTTCACTTGCGTAAACTCAAAAGCCGTGGCTACATCCGCACCGGCAGAGGCTTCATAGACGTTACCGACAAAGGCTTGAACGCGCTCGGCATATCCACGACTCCCGCCTTTATACTCCTGAAAGTTTCCCCAATCAAGCGAATACACGTTTATGAACAGGTCCGTGAACTCGCCGTTTCCCGAGCGTTTCGCATTGCTGGGGAAGTGGACGCCTTAATCATCGTGGAGCGAGATAACTTGGATGAAGTCCTCAAGAAACTCTACGGAATAGATGGAATCGAGGACACGCGCTCGTACGTCACGATCGAAGAAATCAAATAGCCGTCTTCTTCTGTAAATTGGAAGTCACGGACAAAAAGGTATATTTGATACTTAATCATCAAAGACTTAGCCAAAATGGAAGGTTAACAATAAAATGCCAATATTAGACCCAGTCAAGAAAGCCATCGCGCAGAAGCACAGGCTTTACATGAAAATCTGCAGGGACTGCGGCGCACGAAACGCTGAGACGGCGCTGAAATGCAGGAAATGCAAGGGCAAGAACCTGCGCTGGAAGAAACGGGAAATAGTAAAGTAACCTTATCTTTCTTTTGTTCTCACCACTCTAAAACTACTTGTTACCGGTTAGGGGAGAAAATCGCTCAGTTACCTCTGCCGAAATTACCAGCTTTGTTACGCTCGACTTATCGAAAAACGTCGCTCTGTGCTAAAGCACTTTCACGAGCGTGTCGGTGTTGAAAATCGTGTTTGCGCAGCCGTTCTTAATCAACGGTATGGCTTGGCTGGCAACGTCCGCCCCATTCAAGAAGGGACCAAACATCTTAATCTCTTCTCCGCATGCGACGCCAACGATGCCTTCGTACTTCGTGCTCTTCAAAATTTTGGCTATGCATGAGCCGCCCGGCACTATGTAAACATCGTAGCCTTTCTTTGTCGCTAACTGCACAGACTGGTTAACGAGGCAGTCTTCAGAACAATGCGAGCACGTGTAAGATGGAATCTCAGGGTTAAAGACTGCCTTGCAGCGGCTATCCAAATATTTTCTTGAGCAGTGGGGTAGAAAAAGTGCTCTTTTCTTCGTTTGCAGGAATTTGCCTCGTTCTATCATGTTCACTGCTTGTAAATCAATGAAATCCTGCAGCAAAACTAAGGCATCAGAAAGATTCAGTCCAGTGGCCTCTTGGATTTTAAACTTTAAGATCATGTCCTGCATTTTCTTAATTAATGTCCTATGCATGCCGCTCTGGTAGCTTACCGTGGCAATTTCAGTGAAGAAGAAATGCGGAACTTTTGACAGGTCGAAAGTGAACTTATAGGGCATGTGCTACTTAAGCGATTGCGCTACTTAAAAAAATAGCTGTGTTATTCAGTGGAATTACAAGGGAATTATTTCTGCATGTTCGACCCTAACAGGTCTTTGATGGCTTTGAGCTCCTCACGAAGCTGTTTTACTTCTGCCTCAAGATTGTTGGCTCTGGTCTCTGCATCGCGCTTCGCATTTTCGAGGTTGTCCAACAATTCAGGTTCAGAATCAAGTATTGACAACTTTTCCTGCAGCTCATCTAAATTACGCTGAAGCCCAGCTTGTATTTCCCTGAGCTTACAAACAAGTTCTGCCATTTTCGGCTGTTGTTCCGTCTTCGTGTTGATCTTCGTCATTGTCTTTCTCACCGCGCTTAAACCTGAAATCGGAGAAGCGGTCAGATGCTTATCTGGAACATCAGCCGTTCAACAAGTTCCTTGTACCTGTTTCGAATAGTGACCTCGGTGACCTGCGCGATTTCAGCGATTTCCCTCTGAGTCTTCCGTTCACCCGTCAAAACAGACGCTATGTAGCTTGCCGCCGCCGCAATTCCCGTTGGCCCTCTGCCCGAAGTAAGCTTGAGCTCCTTGGCCGCGGCCAGGATTTTATGGGCGATTTCCTCAACTTTCCCCTGCATGGTCAACTGGTTGGAAAACTTCGTGATGTACTGGCTTGGTCTCAGCGGTGGAATCGAATAGTTCAGTTCCCTGATTAAGAAACGGTAGCTTCTTCCAACTTCCTTCTTGTTTACGGTTGACGCTTGAGCGATTTCGTCAAGAGTGCGCGGCAAACCGCATTGCCTGCACGCCAAGTAGAGTGCCGCTGAAGTGACGCCCTGGATTGACCTGCCTCGGATCAGCCGTTCTTTCACTGCCTTTCGGTAAATTACTGAGGCTGTTTCAAGAATGTTCTTTGGGAGGTTCAAGTTGTTGGAAATCTTGGTTATTTCTGAGAGGGCAAACGCCAAGTTTCTTTCTGTTGCGTCTGAAACTCTGATGCGTCTCTGCCATTTCCTGAGGCGGTAAACCTGCGCTTTCTGCCCAGGCGAGAGGCTTTTGCCGTAGATGTCGCGGTCGTGCCAATCGATTGTTGTTGACAAGCCTTTGTCATGGATCGTGTAAGTTAAGGGTGCTCCTACCCGGGTTCTTTTTGACCTCTGCTCATCGTCGAATGCTCTCCATTCTGGTCCTCGGTCAGCTATTTTTTGCTGCACCACGAAACCGCAGTCCATACAGACTATTTCGGCGCACTCATAATCCCGCATGAGTCGGGTGCTGCCGCATTCCGGGCACGGTTGAATCTTGGGCGGTTCTGTTTTTGCAGAGAGGTCAGATTCATCATGTACATTGCTGTCTCTTATCATTCATCTTGGCTCCGTTTCGTTTTCGAGAGAAGCAAGTACACTGGCTTATTCACTAGTTTAACCGGTTCACTGACTGTCGGTTTAACCACTGCATAAGGAGCAGACACTGGACCTATAATGTCGAAAACTCTGCCGATAACTTTGAGGTTCTCGTCGATAACTTCTGAGCCGATTTTGGGTGCTTTTTCCGTCTTCACGATGATGTTTTTGGATGGAGTTAACGCCCGCACTCTGCCCAATTTTTGCAAACGCGCAATACCCCTTTCGAAAACATTGTACGTGACCATAGATGGTTATTTAAAGCTTTCTAAAGTGTTTATAAGGGTAACGCAGAGTCTTGGATTTTAGAGTCGAAAGCTTCTTAAAGAAGAAGTGTTGATAGAACTGTGCCTTAAAAGGGTGAGGCTAATATGTCCAAACCATTTTATGTAAAATACGAAGTACCGAAAGAAATCGTAGATGCAGCCTATGAAGCCCTGTCGATTGCCTCCAAATCAGGAGTAGTTAAAAAAGGAACAAACGAGGCAACAAAAGCTGTTGAGCGATCTCAAGCGAAACTTGTAGTAATAGCCGAAGATGTTGATCCGCCAGAAGTTGTAGCGCATCTGCCGCTTCTCTGTGACGAAAGAAAAATTCCATACGTTTTTGTCCCAGAAAAACTCAAATTAGGTAACGCAATCGGTATCGACGTTCCATGTGCAGCAGCATGCATTCTCAGGGAAGGAGAAGCCGCCGGGTTGATCAAAGAAATCATAACTCGGATTGATCAGGTTAAACGAGGATCTCAGTAATGAGCAAAGAAGCAGCAGAGGAACTTATTCCCTCAGAAGTCATTCAAATCATAGGTCGCACGGGCGTGACTGGCGAAATTACGCAGGTTCGAGTGCGCATCATGGAAGGCAAGGATAAGGGCAGAATCATAACACGCAACGTCAAAGGCCCAGTGCGAGTTCAAGATATTCTGATGCTGCGAGAAACCGAAAGAGAAGCAAAGAAAATCACCAGATAAACTGTTTAGGAGAAATTTTTCATGCCGAAAAACCGTAAATGTTCGTTCTGTGGTGCTGATTTCCCTGCTGGGACAGGCATGATGTACGTTAAAAACGACGGGTCAATTCTATGGTTCGATTCTGGCAAATGCAAGAAAAGTTCCTTACAATTCAAACGGGACGCACGCAAACTAAAATGGACCAAGTACTTCGGTAAAGAAGAGAAAGGCAAAGGTTAAACCGAGCTTTCTCAGTTCCGCCATTTTTTTCATGCTCCGATTGCTATTCGGCTTTCTACTTAAAGCTTATTTTTCAGTTATTCTGTCTTGGATCTTGGTGTTCGCTTGCCCGTTTTTCGTACAAAGAAAGAAGCCTTCAAATGGTTGATGACGGGTGAAAAAACAATTGATATCCGAAAAGGCGGTCCATGGCGGGGCGAGATGGCAGTTTACCTGTCAGGGCGAAGCGTTCTGAAGATGAAGATCACGAAGAAGGAGACGGGCAGGCTTGAGGAAATCGTTCGGTCGGATAATTATGGGCTGGTTATTCCTTCTGCCGTGACTGTTGAGGGCGCGCTTGCCTATTTGCACCAGCTTTACGATGGCTATGATGGCGTTTTCACCGCGTACTATGTTGCGCCGTTAACATGAGTTTTCCGGGCAGCGGAATTGGCCGCGTTTCTGAATAACCGCGGTTTTTTGTGACGAAATGCATTGCGTTTTTAGTAAACAAAATGAGGAAAACGTAATATTTAAATATAATTAATGCTTGGTATTTCATCGCAAATGAGGAATTCGAAATGGCAAGATTCAGCGGTTGTTACACTGCGTTAATAACTCCCATGACACGTGATCGCCAAGTCGATTACGAAGGCTTACGTCAACTGGTAGATTTCCAAGTAGAAGAAGGCGCAAAAGGCATGGTTGCCGTCGGCACAACGGGCGAGAGTCCCACCTTAGACTGGGATGAGCACAATCGGGTAATCGAGAGAATTCACGAGTACGCGAGCACAAAAACTTTAACGATAGCTGGAACAGGAAGCAACTCAACCCAGGAAGCCATCGAAGGAACAGAACATGCTCAGCGCAGCGGAGTAAACTGTGTCCTGCTCGTAGACCCATACTACAACGGTCCAAGCTCGTTAGAAATACGAAGGGAATACATCGAGCCGATCGCGAGGCAGTTTCCCGAGGTTCAAGTAATCCCGTACATAATCCCCGGCAGAACGGGAACCCAACTCTACCCACAAGACCTCGCCATCCTTCACCAGCAGTTCCCAAACGTAAGCTGCGTAAAGGAAGCCACCTGTGATTTGAAAAACGCGGAGCTAACTAGGCAGCTCTGCGGCGAGGACTTCGATATCCTCTCCGGTGACGACGACAAGACTTACACAATGATGATTTCCCCCGACATTTCAGCGAGCGGCGTCATCTCAGTCGTCGCAAACGTTGCTCCCAGTTCCCTCGTTGACATGGTTCACTACCTGCTGGACGGCAACGAGGAGGCAGCCAGCGTAATTGCGCAAGCACTCCAACCGCTCTTTAGCATAGTTACCGTGAAAACGCAGGAGCAAACACCCTACGGAGCCGTGGCTTGCAAAGCCCGTAACCCCTTAGCCATCAAGACGCTGATGAACGTGCTAGGGATGCCATCCGGTCCTTGCAGGCAGCCTCTGGGGAAAATGACTCGCAGCGGCTTAGAAGTGGTCCTTACAAACGTCCGCAAAGTCTATGAAAGCAACCCTGAGATTCTCCAGCCTGTTGCCGACTACTTTAACGTAGACTTGAAAGAGCGATTGTATAAGGAGCAATACTTAGAGGGACTCTTCTATGCTTAGGATATGCGTGGCTGGCGCTGCGGGCAGAATGGGCAACGCCATCATAGCTGAAGCCGCATCCAAAGGCCACCAGGTTGTCGGCGCCATCGAAGCTCCTAACAATCCATGTGTTGGCAAGACCCTGCGAGAACTAGGCGTCACAAATTCAGACACGGCGATTCTGGGATCCGACAGGCTAAGAGAGGCTGTCCAAAACGCAGACACTTACATCAGTTTCACAATGCCCGCCGCAGAAGTAGTCAACATACCCACCGTTGCCGACCTTGGAAAACGCATAATCCTCGGCACCACGGGCTTCACTGCGGAGCAAAACCGCCAAGTCGTGAACGCCATGTCAGGCAAGGTTCCAGCAGTGTTCTCACCCAACTACTCCGTGGGCGTCAACATACTCTTCAAGCTCGCGGAAGCCTTGAAGGCTTTCCCGCAGGGGTACGATTTTAGCATAAGTGAAATTCACCATACAGGCAAGAAGGATGCTCCAAGCGGAACCGCTAAGAGGCTCGGCGAAATCGTCGCTGAAGCCCGCGGTTACACGAAAGTGGTTTCTGGACGCGAAGGCATAAGCCCACGCCAAAACGGCGACCTTGAAATCGAAGCGTTGCGTGCAGGAGGAGTGCCTGGCATCCATGACCTGATTGTTGCTGGACCGTATGAGATGCTGAGAATCGAGCACACGGCGTTCTCGCGGAACGTGTTTGCGCAGGGTGCTGTTTACGCGGCTGAGTGGTTAAGCAGGCAAAACGAGCCGAGAGTCTACAGCATGGCTGACGTTCTGGGCTTATCTTAAGGGCGAGGCAACTTGGCAAGGGTCGTTATCAAGTTCGGAGGCGCTGATTTATCGTCGGGTGAAAAAATCCGACGATCAGCCCAGTTTCTGGCTGAGGCACATTTTGAGGAAGTGGTCGTGGTGGTTTCTGCAATGGGCAGAACAACTGACAGCCTTACCCAAACGGTTGCTCAAATAGGGGTCAGCGACGCTGAGTGGGCAGAGATAATATCGATGGGTGAACGGACAAGTGCTCAAGTCTTCGGTGCAGCCCTGAGGGCTCAAGGGTTAAAGGCTGAGGTGTTCGACCCGACATGCGATAACTGGCCAATCATCACCGACTCTAACTTTCTTCAAGCGACACCTGACTTGGAAAAAACAGCGTCCTTGACATCACAGTTCATCATGCCGCTGCTGGGCAAAGCCATCCCCGTCGTGTGCGGCTTTCTCGGCAAAGACGCTGAGGGCAGAGTCACCACTCTTGGAAGGGGCGGAAGCGACACGACGGCGGTGTTACTCGCCAGATGCATATCGGCAGACGAAATCATCCTCGTGAAGGAAACGAGCGGGGTACTGTCGGCAGATCCAAAGATAATTCCAGAAGCGAGGTTGCTCAATAAGCTGGAAATCCATGAAATGTTCGATTTAGCTCAGGGTGGAGCAAAAATCATTAAGCCCAGCGCCCTCAAGTATAAAATGCCGAATCAAGCACTCAGGATAGTTGACTTTGACTCGGGAAACCTTGCGAGTGGTGGCACGGAAATAACTGGGTTTTTCAACCTTAACTCCGCTGAAACCCAAACGCGGCAGGGCTTAATCGCCATAAGCATCGTATGTGACGTCAACGCGCAAAACATCCGCGACGTCTTTTCCGTGCTCAGCAAGAAACCTGTTTACGGTGTCAGTTCAGGAAGAAAATCGTTCACAGTCTTCACTACAGACGGCGATGTTGCTCAAATCCTGAATCAACTGCATAGCACAGGAGAGTTCAAGGCTGTAAGTCACAGGGAAAATGTCGCCATGATCCAGATCAGCGACCCAGACTTCATCGACTCGCCCGGCGGCATAGCAAAGATCTCAAACGCCCTGAGCCAAGCGGGAATCAACATAATAGAGGTTACGACGAGCAAGGCTACCATCAATGTTTTTATCGAGGAAAACGAAATCAAAAGAGCAAGGAAAGCGATAGAAAATGCCGTTTAAGCGTAGAGTAGCAATCCTCGGCGCGACTGGCGCCGTTGGGCAAAGGTTCATTCAGCTCCTGCAGGGGCACCCTTGGTTCCAGATCGAGGTGCTTGCTGCTTCAGAGCGGTCAGCGGGCAAGAAGTACGGTGAGGCTTGCAACTGGGTGATGGAGTCAAACCTGCCTAAGGAGATTGCCGAGATGCCCGTGGCAAATGTCGATGTTGAATCGGTGGAGAAGGCGGGGGACGTTGACTTGGTTTTCTCTTCGTTGCCAGGTGACTTGGCAGGTCCAGTTGAGACGCAGTTCGCGGCGCTTTACCCGGTGTTCAGCAAGGCGAGCGCTCACAGAATGGAGAAAGATGTTCCATTAATCATTCCAGAAATCAACCCTGACCACATCGACTTGGTGAAGATTCAGCAGAAGGCGCGCGGCTGGCAAGGCTTCTTGTCGACTGACCCCAACTGCAGCACTATTCAGCTTGCGGTCACTCTGAAGCCTCTGATGCAGTTCGGTCTGAAGCAAATCGTCGTTTCAACCATGCAGGCTCTCAGCGGAGCAGGCTACCCAGGCGTGCCTTCATTGGACATACTCGACAACGTGGTTCCCTTCATCTCGGGTGAAGAAGAGAAAATGGAGGCGGAATCCCTCAAGATACTCGGCACTTTCAACGGTAAAGCAGTGCAGAACGCTGATTTCAAGATCAGCGCAAGCTGCAACCGAGTAAACGTGAAGGATGGGCATTTGGAATCTGTCTTTGCCAAGTTGGAGCAGGACCCGTCGATGGAGGAGATAGAGGCTGCTTTTGCCAACTTTAGAGGCGAACCGCAGAAGCTTAAGCTGCCCTCCGCGCCCAAGCATCCGATCATCGTTCGCCATGAGAAAAACAGGCCTCAGCCACGCTTTGACCGTGACGCAGGCTGTGGGATGAGCATCGTGGTCGGCAGGATACGCAAGGACCCAATAATGACTTTCAAGTACATGTGCCTTGGGCATAACACGATTCGTGGGGCAGCAGGCGCAGGCATCTTAAGCGCTGAACTCTACGTTGCTAAAGGCTTGGCTTAAGCCCTGAAAAGTAACACGGCAAAATTGGTGCATGTGATGGTTAGGGCAAGAAAGTTTCATGAGCCATTGGAAGACCGAAAAGGCAGCTTATTCTTTGACGGTGTTTCGGTTAAGGAGTTAGCCCAGAAATACGACACTCCCTTGTACGTGATGAGCGAGAAACGAATCAGGGATAATTACAATCGGGTTCTTGACGCGTTGGTTCGCAACTATAAGTACGTGAGGATATATTACGCTGCCAAGGCGAATTCTAACCTTACTGTGCTTAGGATTCTTCAGTCGCAGGGCGCGTACTTGGACACTGTCAGTCCAGGCGAAGTGTTCATGGGCTTAGTCAGCGGTTACCCGCAAGACCACATCATGTTCACCGGTACCAGCGTCCGAAACGACGAGTTGAAAATGCTGTCAGACGCCAACGTCACCATAAACATCGATTCGCAGTCGGAGCTGGATAGGCTGCTGAAAATTGGTGTGCCGCAGATTCTGTCAGTCCGTGTTAACCCAGAAGTGGGCGCTGGGCATCACAGCCACTGTGTAACGGCGGGTCCCGACTCGAAGTTCGGGCTCTGGGCAGAAGAGACCATTCAGGCTTACGCCATCGCTCAGAGGGCAAGGGTGGAACGCTTCGGCATCCACATGCACATCGGCTCAGGCATCCTAGACGTGGAACCCTACGTTCAGGCGGTCGACAAACTCCTAAGCATAGCCAAGCGTGTGCATGACGAGGTAGGCATAGACTTCGAGTTCATCGACATAGGCGGCGGCTTCGGCGTTCCCTACAAGCCAGAAGACCAAGAGTTCGATTGGGCAGCCTTCGCCAGCAAAGTGGTGGCGCCCTTCAAGAGCAAAATCGCCGAATACGGTCTGGGCAAGCCATTCTTGTGTGTGGAGCCAGGCAGGTACTTGGTCTGCGACGCAAGCATTCTCCTGACGACCGTTAACACCGTGAAGGTTACGCCTACAAAGAAGTTCGTGGGCGTGGATGCAGGCTTCAACACGCTCGTTCGCCCAACGATGTACGGTTCCTACCATCAAATCCTCGTCGCCAACAAGCTGGCTGCTGCAGAAAAGGAAACCTACGACGTGGTTGGCCCAATCTGCGAGTCAGGCGACGCCCTAGCCAAGGACCGCGCGTTGCCCGTCATCGAAGAAGGGGACCTGCTGGCGGTTCTGAACGCTGGCGCCTACGGTTTCAGCATGAGTTCACAGTACAACGCGAGGCCCAGAGCTGCGGAAGTCATGATTAGGCAAGGAAAACCCACGGTTATCAGGGAACGGGAGCAGCTTGACAATCTAACAGCTAACCAGCGGACGGCAGATTCACCTTGATGCGCTTCTGGAAGATGCATGGCACAGGCAACGACTTCATCGTGGTCGACAACAGAGACGAGAAAATCAGCGGTGCCCATGCCGCAGGTTTAGCTAAGCGGCTGTGTGAACGTCGCTTCTCGGTTGGGGCAGACGGGCTCCTCTTGGTGTCGTGTTCTAAGGTGGCTGATGTTAAGATGCGGATTTTCAACTCTGACGGAAGCGAAGCGGAGATGTGCGGCAACGGCATGAGGTGCTTCGCCAAGTACTGCCACGAAAACGGCGTCTTCGGGAAGAACGAGTTTGCAGTTGAAACCCTCTCTGGACTGAAACGCGTCTGGCTGACGGTCAGGGGCAGCGAAGTGGAGGCTGTTAAGGTTGACATGGGCGCGCCAAACTGGGAGAGAAGTTCCCTTCCGATGGCTGGAGAAGGAGTATGCATTAATGAGAACTTAGCCGTTAACGGTGAAACCTTCAAGGTCACTTGCCTTTCAATGGGTAACCCTCACTGCGTCGTGTTTGTTGATGATGTAGATGATTTCCCAGTTGAACAGGTCGGTCCGAAAATTGAGAATCACGAGGCTTTCCCGAAACGGACAAACGTTGGCTTCGTCCAGGTTCTCAGCAGGAATCAGCTGAAGGTTCGTGTTTGGGAGCGCGGCTGCGGGGAAACACTCGCATGTGGGACTGGAGCCTGCGCCGCGGCAGCTGCCGCCAACAAGCTGGGAAGAGTCTCAGACAAGGTGGCTGTCCACGTTTTGGGCGGCGACTTGCAGGTTGAAGTGGGCGCGAACTTGTACCTGAGCGGACCAGCCGAGAAGGTTTTTGAGGGAACATTTTTCGGGGAGGTTTAGACGTGACGTTTGAGTATGCCGAGAGAATCAAGCGGTTGCCGCCATACCTGTTTGCTGAAATCGAGAAAACCATTAAGGAGAAGAAGGCTCAAGGCATCGACTTAATCTCGCTGAGCATCGGTGACCCAGACCTTCCGCCGCCCCGCTTCATCCTTGACGTGCTCAAGCAGAAGGCGGCTGACCCGAAGAACCACAACTACTCCTTCAGCCAAGGCGAGCCCGACTTCCGTGAAGCAGTCGCAGGCTGGTACAAGAAACGGTTCAACGTTGATTTGGCTCAGGACCAAGTGGTCGCTCTCTTAGGCTCAAAAGAGGGGATAGCGAACGTTGCGCGGGCGTTCATCGACCCAGGCGACCGCGTTTTGGTGCCTGACCCCGCCTACCCCGTGTACGCCAACGGAAGCACAATCCTATGCGACGGCACACCAGTACCCCTGCCTCTTCTGGAAGAGAACGGTTTCCAGCCTGACCTTGAAGCGGTCAACGCTAGAAGAGTAAAGATGATGTTCCTCAACTACCCCAACAACCCCACCGCAGCCACCGCTGACAAGAAATTCCTGAAGCAAGCCGTGGACTTCGCCAAAGATAACAACATAATCCTCTGCTACGACAACGCCTACTCGGAAATCACCTACGACGGCTATGTTGCACCCAGCATCTTAGAGGTTGACGGCGCCATGGACGTCGCAGTCGAATTCCACTCGCTCTCCAAAACCTTCAACATGACAGGCGACCGCATCGGCTTTGCAGTTGGAAACAGGCAACTCGTCAGTGGCTTAGCCAAAGTCAAGTCGCAGATTGATTCTGGACCGCCCGTTTACATTCAGAAGGTAGCCGTCAAAGCCTTAGCAAGCTACAAGGGCAAGGAAGCGCCTGCGTTCCTGAGGAAAAACAACCTGATCCTGCAGGAACGTCGCGACCTGCTGGTTGAGACCCTGTGCAAGATTGGCTTCAAATGTGACAAGCCCAAGGCAGCATTCTATGTCTGGGTGAACTGCAAGGGCGACTCGATGAAGTTTGCCAAAAGGCTGCTTGACGTCGGAGTGGCTGTGACGCCAGGCATCGGCTTCGGCGAGTGCGGCGAAGGATACGCGAGGATAACGTTTACGCAGCCGAAAGAGCGCATAATCAAAGCCTGCAACCGAATAAGCCGTGCGTTCTGACCCGTTTTTGATGTTGCTTCGCTTTTGATCGCGTCGCCCAGAGTTTATCGATGCGAGTGTCAAGGCAAATTCTTCAATTAAATACAGTATATATTAAATATAAGACGTATTAACTCATTAAAGCCTGTAAATATGCAGGTGGCAAGATTATGGAACGCAGAATCATGTCCTTAGGCAGATCCTCAATGGTTATCTCCCTCCCAAAGAACTGGATGACCCTCAATGAATTGAACAAGGGCGATGTGGTTTCATACGCAATCCAACGCGACCGCTCATTGGTTGTCTATCCAGGAGCAGAGAAAAAGTCACCGCCCAAAGAGACAGCAATCAAAATTGGGACTGATGACGATGAAACATTAATAACCCAAAAAATCATTGGGTCGTTCTTAAATGGGTACTCCGGAATCACACTTATCGCAGAAAAAATCCTCTCCGTCCCTCAAAGGAAAGCCATAAGATACATAGCTGGCAGGCTTTACATGAGAATAATGGAATCGGACTCTAGAGGAGTTTATCTTCAAACGTTAACTGATGAGTCCAAGGCTTCACTTGACCAGGCAGTGCAAAGAATGCATCTGATATCCTATTCCATGTGTGAGGATGTTTTCAACGCTTTGAAGACCAATGACATCTCTCTCGCAAAATCCGTTTTTTCACTCGACGATGACGTGGACCAATTCTACTTCCTTATTCTCAGAATAGTAAGGGGCGCTGCTCAGAGCCCAGTTTTAGCCAATGAATTGCGTTTAGACCCGCTCGATTGCATGGATTATCAATATCTCGCTGTACTGATCGAGCATGCCGCAGATTATGTTGCAGACATAGCTAGCCATATCATTATGATCGATGGAATTGGAGAGAAGATCCCTGACAATTTGCTTGAGCTTATGAGCGATGAAGGGGCGGAGGTTGTTGATTTATACATTAAAGCTGTCAATGCTTTCTTCCAACGCGATGCTGACTTTTCGGTTGAAATAATGAAGCAGACTAAGCGAATCGAAAAATTAGATCAAGAAATCGCAAACACAACTTTCATCAGCAATAAGAAACCCGAGTTAATTTGCGCAGTGTGCTCAATTAGGGAAGATATAAAAAGACTCGCTTTCTATGCAGCAAATATCGCGGAAGTTACTGTTAACCGTGCGTTCAAAGTTTCTGCATAAAAAAAGAAAGAAAACTATGATGGTTTCTTTGCTGGCTGATAGTTCAGAGTCATTGCTAGCTTAGCAGGTAGCAGTTCTTTTTCCAGCAGTTTTCTCGCCATTGGCAGTGCAATGTTGAAGTTGTAGACTTCTTTGCCGTTGCTTCGTGCTTCGCGTAGAATTTCTTTTTCAGTTTTGTGTTTCAGGTCACCCACGGTTAGAGCGCCGATAACGAATATGCCTGGCAGCATTTCTCTCATGTCGTCTTTCAGTTCGATTCCTTCTACTCCGAAGGGTGGAACAGCGTTGATGTCAAGCAAGACTTTCATGTGTTTAACCTGGTTGAGCATTTCCTTGTCGATGATGCGAACGCCTTTAACTCCAGCGCACATGATTACGTCAGCCTTCTCTATGATTTCGAGTTTCGATGCAGGAGTTGGTGCGAAGATGCCTTGCACTTGTACTCCGTGGTCTTTGGCTAGGAGCTTTCCGATGCTTTCTGCATGTTCTTTTCCGTCAGCCCGTTTCGGGTTCAGGCTTGCAATCATCACTTTGCAACCTATCTTAGCAAGAAGGACAGCTGCTATTTGTCCGACTGCGCCTGTTCCTAAGATTGCACATGTTTTGTCTTTGAGTTCGCCAAGTCTGTTTGTCACCAATGCGTCTTCTGCTTTTGCTACCATTGCAGCCGCTGTGGTGTAGGCGCCTGCTGGGTCAATTATTATGCTTGTCTTGAACGGTGGGAACATTGAGTCTTTGACTGCTTGGAAGACTTCTTCGGCTCTTTCAGCGTTTTTTCCGCCAATCAGAAAAACTGTGTGTTTGACGCCTTTTGGTCCTCGGGAGAGCAATGCGTCTTGGGTGATGTTTCTTGCGTCCTCAGGGTTCACGTTCTCGTATGGTATGACAGCGTCGTATCCAACGTCGTATGCCATGCAAATGTCAAAAGGGCTCGCTTTCACGTCGGTGTCTATGTAGAACAAGAGGTAGGGTGCTTCTTCCGTTCCTTTTCCCATTGTCGGCTTAACTTGAATTTGGATTGACTCCAACCAGTTTTCCATCTCATGAGATGACGGTACTTCTGTGCTTGCCGCGATGACTTTCTTCGAGAGCTTTGCGGTCTCGACTTTCGCATTCATTGATTCAAGTATTTGCTTGATTCCAGCCATGTGCTCGGGGCTGCAGATGTGGAGACAGGTAATTTCTTCTTTTCCCTTGATTTCTCTTGCGTGATTTAGAATGCCCATTGCTATCCAGCTTTCTCTAATTGAGAAGTTTACTTCTCGCTGGTGTTCTTCTATCTCGAATTGGAGACTTTGGCCAAGAGCGATCATGTATTCTTCTTCCATTGAATCGTCTTTCTGTTTTGGCAGGCTGTCAAGGGCTTTCAACAGGTCATTTCTTGAGTTTATCTTTTTGGCGATTACGTCTCCTATGTAGTCTTTTGCGGTTGCGTCGATGTCTACGGCGAAGTATGGTATGTTGCTCTTGCTCAGAATGTCGGCTGTGATGTTTCCAGCGAATTCTTCTTTTGAACGCTGGCCTAACTCGTCAGTGACGAAATCTATGTGGACTTTGCTTACAAGGTTTTCAAGGAATTTGTAGAAACCTACGGACGGCTTGAGCAGGGCTTTGAATGCGTTTGCGTTTGTCGGCGGTTCGGTTACCCAGAACTGCTCGTTGTATTCTTTTTCTAGCAGTAAGATGTTTAGTTTCTTTTTTTCTAAAGGTTTTAATTCGAGAGTTTCCATTTTCTTTACCTCTGCCTTTCTGAGAATAACTGCCAAGGATATATACTTAGTCGAAATACGCTATATAAAATTATATATGGTATATACATTTATGCCCTTCGCGATATATCGGCACATACCACATATACAAAACCACCACTGGATATAACGTCACGAAAATTTTAAAGCGTTTTATGAAAAAACGCTAAATATTGTCTTGGTGGAAAGTTTCTTCATCAAAAGTTGGTTGAAGCATCAGCCTGGTTTTGTATTTCAACTTGCCATCCTTTGCATGCGGTTTTCTTAACACGCTATCATTGTATTTCTCGATTTCACGCGCTTCTTCAGCCAGTCTCGCGGCTGCCTGAGCCACCTCATGCGCTGAAGCGACGAGCGGAACGTACTTTTCACTTTCTTTCTCTATGAAGCATGCTTGAGTGTTTATTTCAGCGACTTTTTCCGCCATTCCATAGGCGGCAATTGCTTTTGCTTTTGCGTATGGATTGCTGAAGAAAGTTTGGTCCCTGATGGCTGAGATGTCGATGACTAATTTTGGTAATATGGGCGTTTGTCCAGCCTCGACAGCCCAAATGACTTTGTCGACCTCTTGGTAAACAATCCGATAGACGCCCGTTATCGCGAGCACTTTGTTTACGTTTGAATTAAAAAGCGCCATTTCAATAGGATCCAGAAATTCCTTTCTCGCACCAATAAGCGGGTCTCCCGTGATTATGATGTAGCCTAAACCTTGTTTCTCAATGTCGCCTTTGATGCGTTTGCCGGGGGAGTCGGTTATGACTATCCCAGGCAGCTTCCTGATTGACACTGCCTCTCTGGCTTTGGACGGACCGGGCAGTGCGGTGTTGGGTGATATGATGAGCATCACGTCAGGGTTAAACTCGAAGATTTTCGGTAGGGCTTCTTCAACGTCGTCGGGGCCCATTTTTGAACCCGTTGTTACTGTTCGGACTTTGATGTCTTTTCGGTCAGCTAATTCATCCAATAGAAGCTCGAGACAAGGAGATGTCCCGATATTTCCACACTTGAAAATTCCAATCTTTTTCGGAATTGGAACTGGTTGTTGTTGCGGTTGTTCTGCCATCTTAAATTTACCCCTTAGTAGTTAATTTTTATGCTCGCTGAGCATTTAAAAGTTGTTCATAATAGCCCTGGACGTTAGAGTTGGAATTCATAAATAAGGTAAAACATGGCATTTTAATCAGATTTTGATGAGGAATCAGTCAACAGAAAAAACTAGAAACCCATAAACCCTCGTCCCATCCGTTTTTATTCGTGAGTGCCAGAAAGCAGAGGCTTTGAACCGCAATTGTTTAATAAGTTAGCCCTCAGATTCTATTCATAAAAACTAAGAAGGCATATGATTGTCCATAAAGGAGAATTTAGAGAAGCTCTCAAACGCGTGGGGCGTTACGGGCAGAGAAAGTGAAGTCAAAGAATTGATGATCAGGCTCATGACACCCTACGCAGACGAAATAGTCACTGATAAACTTGAAAATGTTATCGCCATCAAAAAGGGCAAGAAAAAATCGCCTAAAATCATGCTTGCCGCCCACATGGATGAAGTCGGCCTGATGGTTAAGAACATCACTAAAGAAGGCTTTTTGCAGTTCACGAAGATGGGCGGAATTGATGACCGCATTTTACCCGCTCAGAAGGTCACGGTTCTATCAAGGAAAGCCGTTTTTCCAGGCATAATAGGTTCGAAACCGCCCCACATTCAGAAGGAGGAGGATCGGAAAAAAATCCTCGCTTCAGACGAGCTTTTCATCGACGTCGGCGCAGAGAGCAAAGATGACGTTTTGGCGATGGGCATCGCCATCGGCGACCCGGTAGGCTTCGACGTTAAGTACACGCCGTTGGGCAGAGACGTCGTCATGGGCAAAGCTTTCGATAACCGAGCAGGCTGCGCCGCAATGGTTGAAGCCCTCAGGCTAATGGAAAAGACCGACTGCACAGTTTACGCTGTGGGAACGGTTCAGGAGGAAGTAGGCTTGCGTGGCGCGGGTGCCGCGGCTTTCAATGTTGATCCTGATGTGGCAATAGCTCTCGACGTTACCATAGCTGGCGATGTGCCTGGCGTCAGAGAATACGACACCACCCTGAAGATTGGTAAGGGTCCAGCGGTGACAATTTCGGATTCAGGCTTGATCACTCACCCCAAGGTTCTCCGTTGGCTTTTGGATTCGGCGGAGGAAGAAAAGATTCCCTTCCAGATCGAAACGGGGCTGATGGGTTCAACCGACGCGGCACGCATCATGCTGACGCGGCAGGGCATCCCGTCTGGGAACATTTCGATTGCGACGCGGTACATTCACAGTCCCGCAGCCATCCTGTCTCTAAAAGACATCGAGAACTCAGCTAAACTCACCGTTGCCGCCATCCAAAGAATCTCAAAATTCTTCTAGTCAGAAGGCGGGAAGGTGTCGTCTAACGCAGCATTGGCTCAAAAAGCCGTCCAACGCTTCGAGGGCGGCTACAACTGCGCCCAAAGCGTGCTCCTAACGCTTTATGAACACTTAGAGCCCGAAGGCAAGAGCGAGCTTATTCCAAAAATAGCGGCTGGCTTCGGCGGCGGCATAGGACGCTGCGGCTCAGTGTGCGGAGCGTTGACGGGCAGCATAATGGCGGTGGGAATCAAGTACGCGCCCAACGAGGCAGGCGCCGAAAAACGAGCCGACGCGTACGCTAACGCCCGAGCACTTTATCAGCAGTTTGAGAAGCAGCATGGCACAGTTTTCTGTCGAAACCTGATAAAATACGACCTTTCAAACCCTCAAGAGGCTGCTAAGGCTCGTCAAGAAAAAGCCTTCGAAAAAGTGTGCAACAAACTGGTCAAGAGCGCTGTTGAGAATTTTCTTGCACTTGAACACAAATGATCAATTTTCCGCTTTATCCTCGAACCATCGAAAGTGTTTTTAGCCGTTCACTCTTCATTAGATACGTGGCGTTTGACGATGGATGCCGCTCAGAAATTCGCTGGAAAATTCGAGTTTTTAGAACACACTGCTGATGTCTACATTCGGGCTCTGGGGAAAACGATGGAGGAAGCCTTCGAGAACTCCGCGCTTGCAATGTTCGAAGTTATGACTGACACCGATAAGATCGCCCAGACGAAGGAGCAAAGCTTGCGGGTTGAGGCTGAAGACCAGTATGGGCTGCTTTACAACTGGCTTGAAGCGCTGCTTGTGAAGTTTGAAACCGAGGGCATGCTCTACTCAAAATTCCAAATTACCGACTGGAAGGAAACGGAGGAAGCCTTCAAGTTTAAGGCTAAGGTTTGGGGCGAAAAATTTGACGCTCAAAAGCACTCGCAGAAAGTCGGCGTTAAAGCCGTAACCTACCATAGGATGATGATAATAAGGGAAAAGGACCGCGTTGAGTTAGAGTTTATCTTGGACATTTAGGCGAACTTTCGTTTTTTCAGCTCTTCTATCATCCTGTCAACTATCGGCTCAGGCGGCTGGTCGAGGCTTGTGGTTTTCGAAACGACAAAGCGCACTTTTTTCTTTTCAAAGTACTCCAACAGCGGTTTTGACTGTTCCTGATAGACCTGCAGCCTCTTCTTTATGACTTCAGGCGTATCGTCTGAACGCTGATACAGGGGTCCTCCGCATTTGTCGCAGACACCTTCGACTTTCGGCTTCAAGAAGCGGATGTTGTAAACGGTTCCGCAGTTGCGGCAAATCCTGCGGCTGGATAAGCGTTCAATTATAAGCCAGTCAGGTACGTCAATCATCAGTATAACCTCAATTTTGGCTAATGCTTCAAGCGCTTTAGCCTGTTCAAGCGTCCTTGGGTAGCCGTCCAGAATGAATCCTTTCCCCTTTGGAATCTTGCTTAAGCGTTCCTTTAGGACCTGTATTACGACGTCGTCTGGAACGAGAAGCCCCTTTTCCACGTAGCCCTTAACTTTTCTGCCCAGTTCCGAGTCTTCCTTGATCAGTGTACGGAAAATGTCGCCTGTCGCGATTGTTTCAACGCCAAGTTTCTGCTGAAGCCTGCTGGCGTAGGTGCCTTTTCCAGCGCCGGGCGCCCCGAACATGACTGCTTTCAATTTCCTTTTTGTCCCCCTGTTCGCTCTTTCCATTAAGGGGGCTGTTCATAATTAAGTCTTACGCGCTCTTCTTGCCCTTCACGGAAATGTTTATGCCATGACGGCGCATATCAAACGTTACAAAGGGTGGAGATTTGCACACTCAAGAGATCGGGAAAAACCTGTACCAAGTCGAGTTGGAAACGGGCGGGTTCAAAAACCTCATCTGCAGCTACGTGCTGAAAGGCTCCAGAATAATCGTTGTCGAGTCTGGACCTACCTCTTCGGTGCCGCGACTTGTCGAAGGCTTAAAAGAGCTCAAAGTGCCCCTTGAGGACGTTGAGTACGTCGCCGTCACACATGTTCACTTAGACCACGGCGGCGGCGCCGGCACCCTGCTCAAGTACCTGCCGAACGCAAAAGTCATCGTTCACCCGAAAGGCATGCCCCACTTGGTTGACCCCCAGCGGCTCTGGGAATCCGCGCAGTCAGTCTTGGGGTTTGTAAGCGAAATCTTCGGCGAACCTGAACCTGTCCCGAAAGAACGGCTCGTACCAGTAACTGAGGGCTCTTTCGATTTGGGCGGCGGCGCCACGCTGAAGGTTACTGAAACGGTCGGTCACGCTTCCCACAACCTGAGCTTTCTCGAGCCGTTCAATAATGGCGTTTTTCCAGGGGACGCCGCTGGCACCTACTTCCCCGAATTCGACTTGGTGATGCCTACCACGCCGCCTCCGTTCCGCCTTGACTCGGCGCTGGCTTCCCTTGACAAGCTGATCAGCCTCAACCCCTCGGTCCTGTACTACAGCCACTTCGGCAAAGCCTCAAACGCCGTCAAACGCCTAAAAGACTACAAGCTGCAGCTGCAGTTGTGGGAAAGAATCGCGGAGCAGGGCTTGAAAGAAAACCAGAGTTTCGAGCAGATTCGTGAACGGATAGTTGCCGAGGACAAGGTTATGCAGCAGCTTGCAGGCTACTTGGTGTCCCACCGCATCTACTCCAAGACGGCTCTTGGAAACAGCGTCCAAGGCGTCATCGAATACGCCAAACAGACAAAAAAGGCTTCATAAACGTTTAATAATCAACTTTTCCTTTTTCCCTCAAGGTGAGAATGGTTTTGGGTGAAGGTGAAAGCAGAAGGACGCCAGAGCAAGTTCCTCTCGAGAAGATAAACGATTACTCTTGGCGTATTCCAAAGTACAAGCCTGCCATGCGTGTTCCAGGCATCGTTTTCGCTAACGAAGCCCTCTTGGAAAAAATGAAGACGGACAGAACCCTTTGGCAGTGCTCGAACGTGACGCAGTTGCCGGGAATCTACAAGTACGCTATAACGTTGCCCGATGGGCATGAAGGGTACGGGTTCCCAATCGGCGGCGTCGCCGCAACCGACTACGACGACGGCGTCATCAGCCCAGGCGGCGTCGGCTACGACATCAACTGCGGCGTCCGCCTCTTGGCGACGACACTTACAGAAAACGAGATTCGACCCAAACTTACGCCCTTAGCCGAAACAATTTTCCGAAATGTCCCCTCTGGACTCGGAAGCCGCCGAAAAGACTTCTCAATATCCACCGCCGACCTTGACCACTTGGTTGTTGAGGGTGTGCAGTGGCTTATCAAACGCGGCTTCGGCTGGCCTGAGGACGCTGAGCATTGCGAGGAAGGCGGTTGCATGCCTAACGCAGACCCCGACAAGGTTTCCTCAACCGCGAAGAGCCGGGGCTTAACCCAGATTGGCACGTTAGGCTCGGGCAACCACTTCTTAGAAATCCAGAAGGTGGACAAAATCTTCAACCCTAAAACAGCGAAGGCTTTCGGCATCACACAGGAAGGTCAAGTCACAGTCATGATTCACTGCGGCTCAAGAGGGTACGGTCACCAAGTCTGCAGCGACTACCTCAGGGTGATGGAGCATGCAGTGGCAAAATACCACATAGCTCTGCCTGACCGCGAGTTAGCCTGCGCTCCAGGAAGCAGCAGTGAAGCCCAAGATTACGTTCAAGCCATGGCGTGCGCCGTCAACTATGCCTTCTCCAATCGCCACGCAATCATGCACTGGGTCCGCCAAAGCTTCCAGCAGGTTTACCATGAAGCACCCGAGAAATTCGGGTTAAAACTCGTTTACGATGTGGCGCACAACATCGCAAAGGTTGAAACGCACAACATCGACGGGGCACAAAAGAAGGTTTGGGTCCACCGCAAAGGAGCCACACGTGCCTTCCCCGCGGGACACCCTGACATCCCAGCTGACTACCGCAGCGAGGGGCAGCCGGTGCTTATTCCAGGCAGCATGGGCACGAGCAGCTGGGTTCTCGTGGGCGCGCAGAAAGCCATGGATTTGACTTTCGGCTCCACCGCGCACGGCGCAGGCAGGATGATGAGTCGTTCAGCCGCGAAGAGGCAGTACTGGGGCGGAGACGTAAAGTCAGGCTTAGAGAAGCGTGGAATCGTCGTTCGAGCGGCAAGCGCTTCGGTCCTGGCTGAGGAGGCCGACCCGGCTTACAAGAACGTGGACGTTGTGGTTGACGTCAGCGACAAGGTGGGGATCGCCACGAAGGTTGCAAGGCTTGTTCCGCTTGCCGTCATAAAAGGGTAAGCCTTAATCCACTGTTTCTTTTCATTTTCGCCTCTTTCCGTTTTCTTTTTTTGGCCGTTTTGGCCAACATTTTCGATTCATCGGCTACTTCACTAACTGAAAATTAATATGCCTAAGAAAACAAGTGTCTATGAAGCGATTTTTGCTTTCGCTCAGTGAAGGTTTGACCGTCGTTGAAGGATGAATGCGGAATCTGCGGCAGAGTTCTAAGAGTAGCTTACATGCGTAAGTGTCAGCGCTGCAAGAAACTGTTCTGCCGCGACTGCATGGTGCCCGACGTCTCCACAGGAGACCCGAACGCGATGCTTTGCCTGCACTGCGCTAGGCGAGTGGTGTCGCCGCGGTCAGTGTCAAAGTACGAGGGGCTTGAACGCCACCTAAAATTCAGAGCCGCCTTCACAAACACGGTGACGCTTACCTTCGCAAGAATAGACGGCTTAATCGGCAGCAACCTTCCGATTAGCGCCTTCAGGGACGCGGCTTGGTGGAGCAACACATCATCGGGTGCGCATGCCAAGGCTTGGCTGAACGCGGGGTGGGAAGTGCAGGAAGTGGACCTCAAAGAGGGCACTGTCGTGTTCAAGAAAGTGTTTAACGTCCCAGTCAAGAAATCCAGGCAGCGTAAGCTTGAGATAAACAAGCCCTTCACCCCGGTGCCCGTCCACGTGCCCAGGTCCAGGGTGCCGTCCAAAACTAAAGTGTCCAAGCTTTACGCCCGCATTAAGAATCTTGAGAGGCAGCGGGCTGAGGCTCGCAGGCAGATCAGAGGTTTCAAGGCTAGACCGCGCCATTAGAACAAGCTTTTTAGGTCAAAGAAGCAACTAAAGCTAAAGCCTAACTGGTGCATCGGTTGCTAAAGCGAACATTCAGCCAAGAAATCAACGAAGCATACCAAGATGTGAAAGCCTCCCTTGCCAAGAAGGGCTGCAAAACAGTTTTTGAAGACCCGCCGAACCGTCTCCTCGTCAAGCATGGTTCGCTGTGGGGAGTTTCGCCCTCAACAGCTAAAAAAAGCTTGGATGTAACATTCACGAGGGCTGATTCGGGAACGCAGGTCACTTGTTCCTCACGCCTCAGTTCAGACTGGAAAAACATAACCATCATCGGCTGCGTCTTAGCCGCGGTGCTGGCGGGCTTATGCTTGTGGATGGCTCTTGACGTGAGCACGTTCATAGTTAATGGCAAGCCTACCGTTTGGAGTTGGCTGGTATCAGTCAACGGCACCGTAGATGCCTCGGTTGCGCAGGCTTTCGTGGGCCTCACAAGGGCTCTTGCCCTCTTCCTCTCAGTCGTGATCGTTTTAGAAATCGTTGTCGCCGTCTACGCCCACGCGAGAATCGACGAGTTCGCGCAAGCAACCCTTGACACCCTATCAAATCAAAAACAAACTCTTGCGCCTAAACAGTAGAGTTCGCGGCTTAAGCTATTTTCTTGCCGCAGTTCTCACAGTACACCGCAAACGACTTGTTGCTTGAACCGCAATAAATGCAGAATTTAGCCTTGTTCAAATTCGGCTCGTCTGTTTTCGGGCTGCTTGGTTCGGCTGATGCTGTTTGCTGAGGAGCCATTCTTGCACCGCTGAACCTCGACGACTTCACCGCCACAGCGATGGAGATGCAGATTGCCGCGACAATTAACATGAAGAAGATCGGTTCGGCTTCGATTACGTTCAGTGAAATGGGCGAAATCGGCTGGATCGTAGGTGCGGCGACGGTGGGGTACGGCGTGTTCAGCGAGTTTGAACCCGTGGTCGGCGTTGCCTCAGGCGTGGTAGGTCCGAAAAGTGAGTAAGTTGGGTTAGTGTCGTTGGATGATGTGGACTGGAAATTCACAGTGTACTGTTCGCTCGTGTCTATCGAGTAAACGTAGGCTCCTTGAGCGTTGAATTCTGGGGGAAGCTGACCAACGGTGTACCCTGACGCTGTTGTCTCGCAGTAGTAGTAAGTTTGGTTGTCGTAGCTCCAGTATGTGCCTTCAAGGTTGTTTCCCAGCACTCCGACCGCTAAATGATCAGGCGGATTAATGTAGACAGCAGCGTAGCCCAGCATAAGCGTCAACGTCGCGAAGAGTATGCTGTGGCTCTTGCAGTCGCCCGTGTTATCGACCAAGGTTTCGATGGGGAACCTCGGGTAATCAGAAAAGCCCGTGCTGTTCATATCAGTCGCGTACGGTACGCTCTGCACGAAAGCCAAGACAAAGTTTACCTCTCCAAGTGGGGTGTACCCCTGTTTTGTCGCCGTCTGGTTAATCTTCGCCACTAAGGTCTGCAAGTAAGGGTCTTCGGTTGTGGTGAAGTACCCGAAGCCTGAAAGTGGGACTTGCGTCCGCACTGAATCTGAAACCGAAACGTACTGTTCATACAACGCCGTGGGAATGCTAAGGTTCCAAGTCCAGTATTCGCCGCCGAAATTCCAGGCGAACTGTCGGCTGTAAACCTGAGGTTGACTTTGAGACTGAGCAGTGACCGCTCCGAAGGGTAGAATGATCGGGGAGCAAGCGAGAAACGCCAAGGCTGCGATAAGCAACAGGCTCAGTTGCCTGCGGCGAGGTGGACTGCTCATTCAATCATCTTCAACATTCGATAATTGAAAACACCACGGCATTTTAAAACTATTCCCAAATTATGTCTCAACCCTTAACTGTCGAACGCTTAGACCAAGTGGTCAAGCTGTAGGCACTCATAGCAAGCAGGCAAAGGAGCGCTACCACTTTCAGGACGGAAACGGCATGCGCCATCGACAAAACCAAGAGGGCTGCTGGAAGCGGAAACAGCAGAAAGTAGACGAAGGCTATTACCCCGATTCTTCTTCCCACGCTCTCCTTCTTGATGAACCCTTTTCCGAAAAAGGCACCCGCCAGCCTTCCAAAGCCGCTCGTGCACGTTTTACAGCTGTAGCAGTTGCTGCATCCGAGCCTGCGCAGAATACCGTAGATCAGGGCGAGTTCAATGAGCAGGTAGAGCCAACCGTAGATTATGTTATAGAAGAGTACGCCGAAAAACGCCAGGAAAACCCATGCGAGAAGCGCAAAGTTTCCCAGAATGATGAATCTGCGAGTGAATTCCAGTTTTTCTTCGCTCAACGGCTAACCCTGATTAATTTACGGGTAACCCCTGCTTATTAGCCGTTTGTTTTCGGCAAGCTTTGGCTTAGTAGAATGCTCTGAAGGGTCTAAGTGATGCGGAAAGACTATTTTTGCTTGATTATGCCGTAGCTCTGCTTTTTCCACGCGTCCCTGAACTTGTTGTAGTAATCTATCGGCTGAAAAACAGGGGCGTAAGTCAGCGGCCACTCAAGCCCGCATTTGCATGTTGCGTAAACCTTCTTGTTCTTCAGGTCAGCGAGAATCTGGAGGTTTTCTCTTCGGCACTTCGGGCAGTAGTAGGGTCCGTTGACCATCTGCTTCGCGTCTCTGGTTAAAACTTTAATTCGGCTGCTTGGAACTTTACGCGTTTCCTTTCCCAAACTCATGGTTCCGACCAAATCCAACATTACAACCGTCGATTAACTAGATATACTATTCCATCCCAAAATCAAGATTTCAAAACCGCATTCCCTGATTTTCGTCAAACTTTACAAGGCGCTCGCGAGGGTTGCTCTTGGTTTTCGCCTCTTTTTTCATCTTAAAATGACAGCCGAGCGAGCCCTTGCCGACTGCTTTAAACCCAGAAAACTTAAATTACGCTGAGGCTATGAGCTAATCCAGCGCGGTCGTCGTCTAGTCTGGTTTAGGACATTAGCCTTCCAAGCTAATGATCCCGGGTTCAAATCCCGGCGACCGCACTTTTGCCTTATTTTTGCTCATTTCTTGCGTTCTCAATGTCAAGGACTCCTCGAAATTCCACTGCAGGTCATTTGATCCAGAACCTCTTTTGTCAGTGTGCTGACAAGTTCCGGCGTCAAATCATCAATAATATTGTGTATTCTGGGATCAACAATGGAGTACATTCTTTTTGTTCCGTCCTTTCGGCATCTAACTATTCCAGTGTCTTTGAGGATTCTTAAGTGACGTGAAACGAGCGGTTGAATGAGCTTTAGATGCGGGACGATTTCACATACACATTTTTCTCCATCACGCAGATATTGTATTATTTCAAGTCGGATTGGGTCGGAGAGAGCGTAGAAAACTAATGATTTGAATCGATTCTGGTTTTCCACTCTTGATGCCATAGTTTCTTTTAATATTGATAACAATATTTAAAAGTTGCTATAGACTTGTGCTTTGATAACAATCAAATAAGGCGGCAAAAAATTGTCTGAAGAAACCTGGCACGGGATTCCTCGAAGCAAGATACCATGGTATCCTACAATAGACTACGAAAAATGCGTAAGTTGCGGAAAATGTGTGGACTACTGCAAACTAGGCACATACGAGTTTGAAGAGAAAAACGGAAAAAAGAGACCAATAGTAAAAAACCCCAATAATTGTGTTGTGCTCTGCTCCGGCTGCGACGCAATATGTCCAGCTGGCGCAATCCAGCACCCTTCGAAAATAGAGACTCGTCAGATAATCAGAAAATTGCGAAAAAAAGATTCTATGTGAAAGGACATGCGCGTACCTTCTTCACCTGAGAAGCCTAAGCCTCATCTTTCATTGTTAAGCAAATTTCTCACAGTCTGGATATTTTTAGCAATGGCACTGGGAGTTGCCATAGGTTTCATCTATCCGAAGGCATCCAGCGCCATAGGCTCTCTAAGTGTCGGAACTACCTCAATCCCCATAGCGGCAGGCTTGATTTTAATGATGTATCCGCCGCTTGCAAGGGTGCACTACGAAGACCTAAAAAAAGTGGTAACCGCCAAAGGCTCAAAAACCATGCTCACAGAGTCGCTTACTCTTAACTGGGTAATTGGGCCTTTGTTGATGTTTGTTTTAGCATGGGTGTTTCTCGGTTCCTATCCTGACCTAAGAAACGGCATAATACTCATCGGCATAGCCCGGTGCATAGCCATGGTCATTGTTTGGAATAACCTTGCAGAAGGCGACAACGAATGGACCGCCATACTGGTCGCGATAAACTCGATTTTCCAAATCGTAATGTACTCGGTCCTCGCATACTTCTATATAACAATAGCCGGCTCCTGGATTTCAGGCTCAGGACAAATCGTAAACATATCCCTAATACAAATCGCTCAATCAGTAGCAATTTACTTAGGAATTCCCTTCTTCGCAGGAATCATAACCCGATACTACTTCCTAAAAACCAAAGGCAAAGAATGGTATGAACACAAACTAATGCACAGATTAAGCCCTGTCTCACTAATCGCCTTGTTATTTACCATCGCAGTCATGTTCTCACTCAAGGGACACTACATTGTGAGTCTGCCATTGGACGTTGTCAGAGTCGCGATTCCCCTCTTAGCCTACTTCATAATAATGTTCTCAATAGCATTCGCAATAGGCTACTACTCCAAACTGGGTTACAAAAGAACAACCTCGCTCTCCTTCACCGCAGCCAGCAACAATTTTGAATTAGCCATAGCGGTTGCCGTCGCCGTTTTCGGTTTAGCTTCCCAAGAAGCCTTTGCAGCAGTTATAGGACCACTAATTGAGGTACCCGTTATGATAAGCTTAGTGAACGTAGCCCTCTGGATAAGAAAGAAGTACTATGCAGATAAGGAGAATGAAACTTGAAAAAACACTATTTGTCTGTGTTCAAAATGCAGGAAAAAGCCAAACAGAAGAGCGAGAGCGAAGGCGTGGTGAACTATAGAGAATACATTGATGATGTTTTTATATCTCAAAAGAATCGATTGGGATGAGTTTAATGGCTAAAACTAAAGTCTTGTTCTTGTGCTCCCATAATTCTGTTCGATCTCAGATGGCTGAAGGGCTGCTTAGACACCTTTACGGCGATGAGTACGAGGTTTTTAGTGCTGGAGCGGCTCCCACGCAGGTCAATTTGTTGGCCATTAAGGTTATGTCAGAGATAGGGATAGATATTTCTGGGCAATATTCCAAAAGTCTCGACGTTTTCAAAGATGTTGATATCGACTTGGTTGTATCAGTTTGCCGTAGCGGCTCAAAGATAAATTGCGCCATTTGCTCTTCACCGATAGTTATGGGAAGGCCTGAGTTAATTACTTCAAAACTACCCAGAGCAAAGGATTATTTGGATCACCCCTTCGATGACCCATCCGAGGTAGAGGGAAGCGAAGAAGAAAAACTTGAGGCCTTCCGTCATACACGGGATGAAATGAAAAAGTGGATTATCGAGAAGTTTAGTTGCTTGAGACAAAAGTAGGATAAATTCTCTTGCCAGAATGGCGTATCCTTTCGAGCATTATTGGATTAAACGGTTAAAAAGAAAACGAGAGATGAAATAGTAGTACAAAAGGGTTGTACAGCAGCGATTCCCGTCGGCCGTGTCCCATTTTGGTTGGGACCAGCGGCTCCAAACGCGCCCACAATAAAACGTGTGGACTTGAACCTGTTTGGGTATGCAACCCGGCGACCGCACTCAACCCATTTGGGCATGGGACCCAGCGTTTCTACCACCCCGCGGTGCCGTTTCTGATTCATTGAGCTTGTGGGTTACTTTTTTGTTCTTCTCATCGGAGTATCGTTTTACTTGGTTTTTTGTGTTTTAGTGGCGTTTCCTCTGGGTCGTTAACCTTCGAGCTTTCTTTTTCACTCATATTTTTTTCGAACAAAATAATTACTGAAATTACAGCATTGGTTAAGGCTTTGGTTCTCTGTCTTCACTGTAGTCTCTGTCCTCGTGGACTTCCTCTTCAGCTTCATCATCTGTCTCTTCTTCAGCCTCGCTTGCTTCTTTGCCTTCTTCATTTGCTCTGTCTTCTGCTTCGCCTTTTGGCGGATAAGCCTTATCCAACCAAACTTCAAACTGTGTCTTGCTTTCAGAGTTAGAAAAAGCCCATTCACACAATTCACTAATGACCTTGCTAACGTCAATTTCGTGGTCGTCAGCTAAACGTTTCATAAACTCTTCCCAATTTGGAGGTAAAGACACTGGAAAACTACCCATTTAAAAACGA
Organism: Candidatus Bathyarchaeota archaeon; assembly: GCA_963768345.1. Classification (GTDB taxonomy): domain Archaea; phylum Thermoproteota; class Bathyarchaeia; order Bathyarchaeales; family Bathycorpusculaceae; genus Bathycorpusculum. The sequence continues at coordinate 762,108 of CAVYHL010000006.1, forward strand.
TCTCCACTCTTTTGTTTAGTGCTAAGTTATATTTAAGCTTCAAATGTACTTGAGAATGTCACTTTGGAATTATGCTTTTAGTTCATCGATGCCCAAAAGCCTCTAAAAAGATCAAAATAAACTGCTCGGAAAGTCGCGGTGACCTAGTTCAATTTAACTTATTGCTTAATTGATGAAGAGACACCTGAAATGTCTCTACCTTTGCTCTTTTAACAATTGCAGTCGTTTGGCGGCTTCTTTAGAAATTTTTTCTAAACCTACCGCCAATTCTTCACGATTAACTTCATCTAAAGGATACCATTTCCCTTCCTTATCAATGAAGACAAGTTCCAAATTTTTATTAACCATAATTTCCACCTTATAATCAAATGATTATTTGTTCACAAATCGCCTAAACTTTTATTGCCCATTGCCATCAACCCAGATAAGTGTAACTTGCTGTGATGACCGTTGCAAGAGGGGACTTTCCAGTTAGATCGCCCATATGACACCTTCCGGAGGGTGTTCGAGGCTAACTGGCTTTCCCTGCGCCTTCTGTTGGCATTCTTACAATATAGTTATCGTAATTGAGGAGGGGCGACTTCATTCTTTATTCTTTTGTCGAGCCATGTTTTTACTGCTTCTTGGACAGCTCGGGATAAGTCGCCTTTTTTGCCTCCGAATCTTTCTACTGTTTTCAATCTTAACTGTTTTTCTAGCTCATCTGAGATGTCGACATTGATGCGGCCCATTTTATTCACCTGTTTTTACTGCACGCTTTCGTGTCATATATTTTTAAAATAAGCGAATCGTCAATTTCCAAATTTCGCGTTTATTTTTATCATTCTTTGCTGTGATTCACTTATTCACATAGTATACTATGTGCATACACACTTATAAGCATATGTTTTTAAGTGTTGAAGAATTTAGGTAAATTAACCGGTAGTGCTCTTTTACCTTGCGGAATGGTTGTCAGATTAAGTAATTATAATGTGCCTTTCCTTTCATTTGGATTAAGGTTTTCAGATTGCCAGTGTTTATGTGTGTATAGCCTGCGGTCATAGAGCGCGGAGTGAGTTGAGGTTTCTTGCACTGGCGATGTTAAGCGAAATGAGGAGAAGGCTCTTTTGCGTTGCGGTAAAGCTACGATTGAAGCAGTTGAAGCTTGAAATTGCGCGTTTTTGTTGGGCATTTTCAGCTTATAAAGTTGATAGTTAGCGAACACCCATTTTCAGCACGAATTTTTCCAAGATTTAAGTTGCGTTTTTGGGGGCGCATAACTACTTTACGACTTTTGCTTCTGCTGTTGTGCCGCCAATCCGGGTTATCTTTATTTTCATGTGGTCTCCTGGCTTTGTGTTGGCAACGTGTATTACTAAACCTTGAACTCTAGCTATGCCTTCCTCTTTTGGGCTACATTCTACAATATCCACTTCTAACTCTTCGCCCACCTTAACAGGGCAACGTTTAACACCCTTACCATGGCCCCGTCTTCCCTCGTAACTACCACCTTGCCTTTTTGAATAACCCATAAGAACCTAACACTTCTTTTGCTACAAGTAACTACTGATTATAAACAATGATGTTCTGATGCTTAAGCGTTTTCACCAAGTGCTCTTTCCAACTATGCAACTTTAGCTTAGGCCTTGATTTCTAAAAAAATCAGATGTTGAATGAAATGCCCAAGGCATGTGCGCTCTAAAATCCCAAGAAAGCGCCAAAGAAGGCTCAACATAACAGTGAAGGCATTTTTTCCTAACAATGTTGTATCCTCTGACTCCACGTTCAAGCTTTATATCTATTGGCATTTCAATTGCCATCTTTAAAATTATTATATTCTATATAAGTTTTAGTATATTTAGAAAACCAGAAATAACGAGCGTATAGTCTTATCAAAAGTCATCAAGATAAGATAACACTTTACCTAGTAATAGGCTAAAGAAGAAAAAACTGTGGGATCGATGGCGCAGTCACTTTCCTTTGACGTTTTTCGGTTGTTACATACTAGTTTTCCCAAAAAGACTCGTTGGATGGCGTTAGGGCATTTGTAGAAATGAAATAGCGCTCACTGTCTAGTAAAAGATTTAGTTTATGCTGATTGACAAAATCTCTTATAAACGAAAGATCGTTGTTACTGACTAAATTTTCTTCAATGCTTAAAATGATCCCGTCATTTATGTTGTCAAGCATTTTTACATCTAAACTACAGCTTGCTCCAATTGCCCTTTTAAACACCATAGCTTCAAATATTTTCAATTTAACTCACCCATCCAAATTCAGTCGCTCACACCTTAGCCAAAAATATCTGGACGGGCGACTCCAAACTTGGTTAATACTACAATAGCGCGAGGACACTTAAGGGTTCGCGTAAGAAAAGATTGCAAAACGCATTAAAAAAATGGTGCCCTTAAGAAATGAACAGAAATTGGGTCAAGCGCCCTTTTTAGGGCTCCAATCAGGTGAAGACGCCAAATACCTTAGATTTTTCCGAATTTACTCTTTTAATTTAGGCATTATCTTAGTTGCCCATTCAGTATTAGCGGAGTAGATTTCACGTAATTTTGGGGAAGTTATGGGTTCCTTAGCCTTTGCAGCCATACGACGTTTGGACCGATTAGCAGAGCTATTTCGTTTGGGCTGTCCTTTCCTTTTCGATTTATAATTTTCAGGGTTCATATCAATCTCTGCTAGTCAAAGCTTGACGTCTAACATATAGAAGTTTGCCTTCTTTTTCTGATTTAGCGTGTTTGCGTCTATGATTAAAAGTACATCGGAGTTTTGATATTTAGAAGGAAGCCTCTTCTTTAGGTCGTTGATTGGACTGATGAACGGTTTTAGATCTGCGTGTTGAACATGGGACTGGAGATTATCATGTCTGCTGTTGCTCTGTTACAGGCAGTTGGAATATTGTACAATACTGCCATTCTGAGAAGAGCTTTAACATCAACATCGTGGGGCTGAGACTCTAAAGGATCCCAAAAAAATATCAGAATATCCAATTTTTTATTCGCAATCAAAGCTCCAATCTCCATATCTCCACCATAAGGCCCGCTCTTCAGCAGATTTATCGGCAACCCTGTTTTGTCAATTATCCGCTCACCAGTGCTTCCTGTTGCGTACAGGTAAAATTGAGACAGTGTCCCTTTGTTGAAATCACACAACTCAACAATATCCTTTTTCTTGTTATCATGTGCTACCAGAGCAATAGTTTTCGTACGATTCCCTCCTAATTGAATTAAGTCTTAAGGTTGCATTAAATAAAAACATACCAGTGGGATTAGTGACGTTTCGTTGAAGCCATGTTATATTTGCAAAGGAAGAAAACTGTGCAACTTGAGCAAGCCATTAGCGCGCGCCCTCTAATCGGGATATTCTGGGTTCCTGCAGGTTAAGAAGTAGACAGCGTGACAAAGTACTCAACGAATTGTCTCTCATTTAAACGCGCACCTTTATAGGAGACTCTGGCTACGTATTATCAGGTAGAGTTCTGATAAGGATTTTGCGCTTGCACGTTTGTCTTTTATCATTTCCTCTTCCGAAGGCATGAGGCTAAAAGTATGAAACTCGACAATGAAGCGAAGGCAATAAAAATGAGAATGCTAGAAGAAGAAATACCCAAATTGACAGGTGAAAGGCGAGAAGAAGCTATGAAGGTTTATCGAGACCTTTTATCTTCCTCTTCTGATAACATTGTTTATTTCACGAGGTTATAGAGCTACGTATTTACTTTTAATAAACTGACAACAAACTTCAGAGAGTTTTCATATCTTAATTCGCAGTAAGTTCTCCTGTTCGGGTCTGCTCGCCCAAACCAAAAAGGGACAAAACAAAAACTAGTACGCGCTAGTTCTTTGCAAAGGCATCTTCTTTACGTCTACTCCAGTTTGATTCTATTAGACTAATGGTCAAACATAAAAGGGCTTTTGATGAAAGGCATAAAGGTGCTGGTTTTTCTGGTTCCAATTATTGATAAATAGTCAAAATTCACAATTTTTTATGCGGTTCGAATCACTTAATGCTGGTGACTGATATCAATGAAGAAAATCAGGGATTTGATGATCAAAGAAGTAATGACTTTGCCAGATTATGCCTCGGTCCATCAAGCTGTGAAGCTTATGAATGAAAACAAAATTGGCTGCTTGGTCATTCTTCGCAATGGAGAAACCGTGGGAATCTTGACGGAGAGAGGCTTGCTTGAAAGGGTCCTAGAAAAGTGCAAAAACCCCAAGGAAACTTGCGTTTTCGAAGTAATGACAAGTCACGTTATCGCGGGAAACCCTGAAATGGAAATCCCTGAAGCCGCCCGTATCATGTTTGATTACAAAGTGAAGAAGTTGCCTTTAGTCGAAGGAAACAAGTTGGTCGGCGTGGTCACCCTGACAGACATTGCTCGCGCTACAAGCATTGACCAAAGAAACAATCGAACTAGTAGAAAGACTCTCCAATCTGCACTTTTTAGGTCATTCTTAGGATCCATCGAATTAAACGATCGTTGAACGAGTGCCTCTTCATCCGATTTCTGGCTTCCTAAACACCGCGGAATTACTGGTCTCAGCCAAGGTCTCTTATGGAAATTCGCTCCTCAATTAGTTGTAGACCTTTTGGGACCTAACGTGGGCAAATCTGGACACCTATTGCCACAAAATTATGCCGTTTTAAAATGAGGCTTAGATAAAAGATTTAAGGTTCACGACAAAAGTAACTGCTATGAACCAACCGAACAGTGAGACTTCTGAAAAATCAGATTTGCTCCTCAAAAAAAGAGTCCGAGCCGCAGAACTATCCGAGAAGAACTTCAGCTCGAAGGTTGTTGTAGCCGGGTTTCTGAAAAGGGTCAAAGACCTCGGCAAGCTCAAGTTTCTGATACTCGCCGACGAGTCGGGCGAAATACAGTTGACTGTAAAGGATACCCGCAACCTACAATTTGCGGGAGAGCTGACTCCGCAGACCTGCATCTTAGCCGAGGGCGAAGTGTGCCAGGGTCGCTCGAAGAGCGGGTGGGAAATAGTTGTCAGCGAACTGTTCGTCCTAGGCGAAGTTGCAGCCCAGCCAGTACCAATCGACACGGAGAACATACCTGCCCTGTTGGATAGCAGGTTGGATTTCAGGTGGGTCAACCTTAGAAACCCCAATCACAGGTTCCCGCTCTTGATGCTTTCCGAGTTCACAAGGTACTCAGCCGAGTTTTTCTTCAAAAACGGCTTCACCGAAATATTCACGCCGAAATTCACTGGGTCCCCAACGGAAAGCGGCGCAGAGCTTTTCACAGTTCCCTACTTTGAAAAAACCGCCTATCTGGCTCAGTCTCCCCAGTTTTACAAGCAGATGGCGATCTGCTCGGGATTTGAGAAAGTATTCGAGATCGCACCCGTTTTCCGGGCAAACCCTTCCTTCACCACGAGGCATGACACAGAGTTCACCTCTTTGGACATGGAGATAGCCTACATTTCCTCGCACTTTGACGTCATGGAATGCGAACGCAAGATGCTCAAGCACGCTTTTCAGCGTATTCGAGAGAAATGGGGAAAACGAATCAAAGAAGAATTCACACAGGAAATAGCTGAACCAGGCAAAGTCCCGAAGTTAAGAATGGAAGAAGCTTACGGAATCGTCAGCAAGTCAAGCATAAACCCTGAGGGCGACCTGAACCCTGAGGGCGAGCGGGAGATCTCAAAATACGTCAAGGAGAAGTACGATAGCGACTTCGTTTTCTTGACCGACTTCCCCAAGGCGGTGAGACCGTTCTACCACATGCTGGGCAAGCCGATGAGCAGCGGCGTTGAAACAACCAAGAGCTTCGACCTTATCTACAGGGGAGTCGAAATCACAACGGGCGCCCAGAGAGAACACCGTTACCACACGCTAATCCAGCAAGCGGAGCAGAAGAACTTGGCGGTGGAGAAGCTGGACTACTACTTTAACTTCTTCAAATACGGCGCTCCGCCCCACGGCGGTTTAGGGCTAAGCCCGACACGGGTTGTCATGCTGATGCTGGGGCTAGAGAACGTCAGGGAAGCAACGTTCATACCAAGAGACCCGAAGAGGCTGTTTCCCTGAGCCGATAACCCTGCATTCGCCGCTCGCGTTTCTGCTGGAGCGAAAAGGTGAAAAGGCACAGTGATAATAATGCAGAATAAAGGTGACGTATGAATGAGTGAACAACCAAATTTAGCGACGATTCAGTTGAACGGTTCGAAGCAATCGTTTATTTTAAACGCGAAGACTTTCAGCACGGGAAGCAGAGGCTTTAACGGCACAGGGAAGATGTTGGTCGGGGACAAAAACTATCAAGTTAGCATTAACTGTGTAGAAATCGGTTCAAAGCCGAAAGAGAAAGAAGAAAAGAAAAAATAGCTGTTCCCAAAGTTTTTTCTTTTTACCCAATTTCCGCTTGGCTTAGCAGGGCAGGAGAAGCATCGTTATCTGAACTTTTAGCGTTTTGTCTATTAGGTTCATCTAGATGTCCCAATTATGCTTCTGAGCGGGCTGCGCTCGGTTTGTCAAAAAATCCGCACCCAACAAAACGGCGCTTCAGGCTCTAAACCAAAAAAGCAATCAGAAACAAGCGCTGATGAAAATGCTTCTACCTATAGGGTACCCTACTATTTGTGACAAAATTCCGACACAAAAAGCGCTCCTTCAAAGGCGCCCTCCCCCCTCCCTACTATTCACAACCGCCTCCGACAGGCAAATAGTGGGTAAAAACAAAAACCAGCCAACCTGCAAGAATGGTGCCGAAAGTTTTCCACGGCGGCTCAGCTGTTCTGGATTTGCGCTATGGCTCCGGTGTCTGCCCATACTTGGACGGTTATGCTGCCCACGCCGCCGGGGTAGACCTTGTCAAGGTAGAGGGTGACGGTCCACTGCGGGTACAGGGCTAACCCGTTCTTGGTGTTCGGATGGAAAACAACCGAGACAGGCTCCGATAGCACGTTGAAGTCGGAGACTTTGGTGCCGTTCACGGTCCAGCTGTAGCCTTTCAGCGCGTTTCTTGCCAGTTGAAGCGCTTGGTCGCTGCTGACGTTGACTGTGGTGCTTCCGACCGTGAACAGGTAGTAGTCGTCGATAAAGTCGGTTAGGTCGTGGCCCACGAAGGTTAAGCTTACGCATTTAGGCGAGAAGTCCACTCCGTTCTGGGTGTACATCATCACTATCTGCGTGGTGCCGCCTGACTGGGTTACGTTCAGCTTGATGTTGCCCTCGGTGACCTGCATGTTCTGCATCGAGCTGCTGACCAGCGAGAGCATGCTGCTCATGTTTCCAAGGTAGGAAGCGTTCTCGAAGGTCGAGAGCCGCCCAAGCAGGCCCTTCGCCGAGTCAAGGGCACTGTAGGGCTGAGGCTGAGAATAGACGGGTGACCCGTCGAGCATGATGATCTGGTACCATGACAACTCGCCGCTTCTGAACCTGAAGTAGACGTCCATTCTGCTGTCGCTGCTTGCAAGAGAGTACATCATGGTCTGCTGTGTTACGCCGCCAAGGTTGGAGGGCTGACTGACCGAGTTGCTAACCAGCGTCGCCTGGTAATGTGACGTGTCGATCTGTGTCACCTGCTGCAGGAAATTGATCGCCATATTCGTGATTTGAGTCCAAGACAACAGCTGCTCATACTTCGACTGCAGGGCACTCTGCTGGCTAGACGCCTGATTCAAGGCGTTAAACTGCCAAGCTGCCACGCTTGCCATGACAACGAGGACGATGAGTGAGACCGCAAGAGCCGTCTTCCACTTCAGGCTTGATGAGCGTTTCTTCGGCTGGACTTCAGGCGCTTCCTCAACAATCTTCATCGTGCCCACGGCAGCCGAACCGAAAGTGGACAGCTTGTACACGCCGTTCTCCACGGCTACGAGCTCCCCTAAGCTTTCAAGGTGGTAGGTCAGGTTGGAGCTGGAAACGCCCAGCAAATCAAGCATTTCTGAAAACGTCAACGGCTTCTCTGAGAGCAAGCGCAGTATCTTGCGGCGTGCAGGATGCTTCAACGAACTGAACATGGTAGAGTAAATCTCTTCCTTCGCATCAGGCACCTTGTCCCACCCGCCCATAACTATTGCATCAAAGCGCTTAAAACTTTGCTAAGCCAAGCATCAAATCGTCTAAAAAAGAGTTAGTCAACAAACCTTGACTAAACCTGAACAGTTTTGTCTACAAACCTTTACAAAAATCTATTTATTGACAAAAAATCAGGAAACCATGTTTCAGGAGTAAACAAGAAATGTCACAACCAAAACGCTCGATAAGCCAAAAAATGCCAAAAAGACGGATCACAAGACGCCGTTGGAAAATTACGTTATTGAGCATCGCTGCACTTTTCGTTTTAATTGCAGCATTAGCTGTCACGTTTGCTAAGGTTCAGACTTATGATTTCGTAACCAAGTGGGGAAGCTATGGTGATGGCAACGGCCAATTCAATCATCCATACGGTGTCGCCGTTGACAAGTCGGGAAACGTCTACGTGGCTGACACCTACAACCACCGTATCCAAAAATTTACTAGTAACGGCTCTTTTCTAACATCTTGGGGCACGTACGGTTCAGGCAACGGCCAATTCAATTATTGTATGGGTGTTGCAGTAGACAATTCAGGGAACGTCTACGTCGCTGACACGTGCAACTACCGTATCCAAGAATTCACCAGCAACGGCGTATTCATCAGTAAATTCGGCTCCAAAGGTTCAGGCGACGGACAATTCATTTATCCTTACGCTTTGGTCATCGACGGCTCAGGCAACATTTACGTGTCGGACTCCGGCAACCACAGAATACAAGAATTCACCAACGCCGGCGTTTTCATACGGACATGGGGAAGCTTCGGCTCGGGTGATGGACAATTCAACTATCCGCATGGCATCGCGATTGACGCTGCAGGAAACGTTTACGTCGCAGACTACTACAATCACCGTGTCCAAAAGTTCACAAGTGATGGTACCTACATAACACAATGGGGCACCCCTGGCACTGGAAACGGCCAATTCAGCACCACTAAAGGCGTTGCTTTAGACAACGCAGGAAACGTCTACGTCGCAGACTACTATAACAACCGCATCCAAGAGTTCACGAGCACGGGTCAATTCATCGGAACATGGGGAACAAAAGGCACAGGCGATGGCGAGTTCAGCACGCCTAAAGGGGTAGCAATAGACAAGCAAGGAAACATCTACATTGCAGACACTGGCAACAACCGAATCCAAAAGTTCACCGTTCATTCATCACCCCTAACTGTTCAAGCGTCTGGAATCAAACAGCTGCTAGCGCCGGCCGTCATTTACGTGGTAGGCGTAGTATCCCTGTTAGCCATAGCTCTGATTACGGCAACCAACTCATTCTTGCGGGCACAAAACAGTAAATCGCCAACAGCGGCAAAATCCCCCTTTTTTGTTTACAGTGTTGAAGCCGAAAAACAACGGAAAAATGAGTGAGGCGAACGATGAAAATAAAGCACCTGCTAGTCGCTTTGGTTTTGCTTGTGTCGCTGGCTGCGAGCGAATACGTGACCCCGGCGTCGAGTTGGGCGGCCGGGGTCTCCAAAGGAGACTGCTTCTATTATGAAACATACGGCGTGTACACTTCCAACATATCCAACTTAACAATAAACATTCCCAAATTCGAATACAACACTACGGCTTGGGTAAGAATCACCATAGCCGACGTCTCAGGCTCCGTAGTTTATCAAGTTTACACTCTGCGCTTCAAAAATGGAAGCGAAAGCACCTTCAGCTTCAAAACCGATCTAAACCCTCAGAATGAAAGCAGCCTCGAATTCACGCAAAAAGGCATTCCTATGTGCGCTGCAAACCTCAAGGTAGGCGACTCCCTGCCAACCGTCCAGCTGACCATAAATAAAACCGTAATGTGGACTTACCTGAGCGCTTCAAGAGAAACAAACGTTGTCACTTGGAACTTTTCTGACGATTGGGGCAACTGCTATTTCGATAAGGAAACGGGCATCCTCATCGAATTGTGCCGAGTACACGAATTCATCAATAATGCGACTGGAGAAATCGTGCAGAAGGCTGATGTGGTAAAACTGGTCAGCACAAACCGATGGGCTGTTACTCATAACCAAACGCCAACACCGTAACTCTGCAGCTTACCGCTATTTTTCTGCTGGCTTTCCTTCAAGTTTCGACTTGCAAATCAGGAATCAGAAAAGCAAATAACCGCTTTGAACCTGAGAAATGACAAATTAGAAATAAATGTTCCCCCTCTTACTCCGTATCAGGATGAAGCGTTATGACGGATGTCGTGTTCACGTTTGAAGTTCACCAGCCGCACAGGCTGAAGCGCAAACTGTTTTGGGAAGGCAAAATCTTCAGTCGCCTCGGCAAAAAGGAACTTTTCAATTATTACTTCGACAACGAAGGCGACAGGGAAATCTTTAAGCGTGCCGCGCGAAAATGCTATTTTCCCTCTAATCAGATTCTGCTCGACTCGATAGACAAACACAAGAATGACCGCAAGCAGGTTAAGGTTTCATTCAGCGTCTCAGGTGTTTTCCTCGAGCAATGCGAAATGTTCGATGCGGACCTGCTTGAAACGTTCAGGCAACTTGCCAAAACTGGGCGCGTAGAATTCCTGAACCAAACCTACTACCACTCAATCGCCAGTCTATACCCTGACAAAGAAGAGTTTGTGGAACAGGCGAAGATGCACAAGCAAACCGTAAAGGACCTGCTTGGATACACAACGAACATTTTCGAGAACACTGAACTCCTCTACAACAACACTATCGCCAAAACAGTTGAAACGTTAGGCTACGGAGGCATCTACACCGAAGGCATAGAGAGAATCCTATGCGAAAAATCCCCCAACTACATCTACACTCCGAAAGGCGCAAAAAAAATTCGCGTACTACTCCGAAACTACAAGTTGACAGACGACATTGGTTTTCGCTTTTCAGCAAGATGGTGGCCCGAGTGGCCGTTAACAGCCGACAAGTATGCAGGTTGGCTAGCTGGCACGCCGGGTCAATGCATCAACGTTTTCCCTGACTACGAAACCTTCGGCGAACATCACTGGCCTGAAACTGGTATTCACAGCTTCCTGCAGCATCTTCCGGACGAGATACTGAAGTTTGATAATTTACAGATGGCAACTCCTTCCGAAGTTGTGACTAAGCATGAGTCAGCAGGTGAAATTGACGTGCCCGAATCCCAAGGCACTGTTTCATGGGCGGACGTGCAAAGAGACCAAACCGGCTGGCTCGGCAACGTGATGCAGTGGGCGTACTACACGGCTCTGCGCCGCTTGGAGCCGTTCATAAAAGAAGCCGACGACGCCGAGTTGCTAAAGCTCTGGCGCGACTTCCAAACAAGCGACCACTTGTACTACATGTTCACCGCAGGCGGGGGCCCGGGCGAGGTACACTCATACTTCAGCCCATACGAGTCACCGATGGACGCCTTCGTCGTTGCGCAAACCGCCCTGAACGATTTTGAGGTAAGACTTAGGTTATCCATCTTTACTGCGAACGAGCCTTTCTTGTTTTACACTGGGGTTGGAAAGGAATATTACACGGGAATTATGGTTTGGAGCCTTAAAGGGTTCATTAGAGCAGTCAAAGAAGCCAAGGTAAAAGCCCTCGAGTTCCACACCGAAAACGGCGATTTCGAAAGCTGGATAAGAAACTCTCTTAAAGACCCTAAATTAGCATCCCAACTCAAGAAGCTGAAGGATTCAGAAGAAAAAGGCGAAAAACTAAGAGAAGCAATGTTGAATTTCGCAGAAAAACGCTACACAACGCTAAGCAAACAAACTCAGGATGCAACCAGGCTTTTCTGAAAACTAACGCGTTTATAAGCAATCGCGGTTTATTAGTTAATTCGGTATGGTGTATCATCGATGAGAGAAGAGCTTCCCTTTCCAGACAAGGTTTTGCAAACACTGCATAACTTATGCGCTACAGCCGCTGATTTGGCGCGAAGAGGCGAAGACGTGGCTAGGCTCCTCCAGAAAGACCCAAACGAAATCGAAAGCATTCTAGACCAGTACAAGTCTGAAGGCTTTGCCGAAAGCTTCGTGGATAATGAAGGAAAAAAAAGGTACTATCTCAATGGAAGAGGAATAATTAAGGTCTGCTCGCTTTTCACGTAGTGGAAACATGCGTGTTATCATTTTTTCTTGGGAGTATCCGCCGAGGGTCGTAGGCAAACTTTCAGAGTACGTAAAGACATTATCAAGCCTGCTTGCCAGCAACAACATTGAAGTCAGCGTTGTAACTTACGACGACACCATAAGAGGTTCCGCCAAAGAACCGACAGGAGTACAAACAGTCCGAGTGTCAAATCCTGTTCGAACGCACATTGGAGTTTTAACGTGGGTTTTAACGCTTAACCAAGAGGTTGAAAGAGCAGCAGCCAACCTTTTCTATGAGTTTAAGAAACAAATTGACCTGATAGATGTTCACGACTGGCATTTTATTCCAGCAGCAGTCACCCTGAAAAACGGGCTCGGCATACCCTTTGTCTACTCCGCTGAAAGCCTAGAGGATCATCGTTCCCCAGCCGCAAACACGCCCTACAGCATGGCGATAAAAAGCATTGAGTGGCTGGGTTTTTATGAGGCACAGGCAGTTAGCGTCAAATCAGAATGGATGCGTGACGAAATCATCAGACTCTACAAAGTTCCCAGAGAAAAGATATTTGTTATTTCAACCGAGCAAAGCTCTTGGATAAAAGAGGTTCTCAAGATTTACAACAAAGTCGCTGGAGGCTCGAACGGCAAATGAAAGACGATTTGACAGTTATGATGCTAAGTTGGGAGTTCCCGCCAAGAGTTATCGGAGGAATTTCACCCCATGTTTACTTCTTATCCAAGAGTTTAGTGAAACAGGGCGTGAAAGTTTACGTGGTAACTTGCGACTTTCCCGATGCGCCTTCTCATGAAGTAATTGATGGGGTAGAAGTCTACCGCATTGACTCGTACAAGAATCCAGCGCCGGACTTCACCACATGGGTTTACCTGATGAACCTTAACATGCAAAAGGAAACAGCGGCGTTGACAAGAAAAATCGGGAACAGAATAGATCTGTTTCACTGTCACGATTGGCTTGTAGCAAACGCGGGAATAGGACTCAAACACGTCTTTCGAAAACCCCTGTTAGCAACTATTCATTCAACTGAGATAGGCAGAAGAGACGGGTTGCACACGGACACTGAAAAGATGATTCATGAAACTGAAGCGTGGCTAACTTACGAAGCGTGGAAAGTGATCTGCTGCAGTGACTACATGATTTCACACGTTAAATGGGCATTCGGGCTTCCAAACGACAAGCTCAGTCATGGTTCCAAACGGTGTAAACACATGCAGCTACAACAACGTTGAAGAAGACTTGAAGGGTTTCAGAGGTAAGTTTGCTCTTCCAGAAGAAAAAATAGTGCTCTACGTAGGCAGACTAGTCTACGAAAAAGGCATCCATGTATTAATCAACGCTGTTCCCAAAATCTTAGACAAAGTCAACGCCAAATTCATAATTGTAGGCAGCGGCTACATGAAAGAGCAACTACTTAACATCGTGCGCAGCATGGGACTGGAGCATAAAGTCCTTTTTGAAGGCTTCGTCGATGAGCAAATGTTGATTAGGCTTCAAAAATGCGCTGACGTGTCCGTTGTGCCGTCGCTTTTTGAACCGTTCGGAATCGTCGCTCTTGAGGCCATGGCGGCAAGAAGTCCTGTTGTTGCATCTGACACTGGCGGCTTATCCGAAATCATCGAGCATGACGTGACAGGAGTCAAGGTTTACCCGAACAATCCTGACTCCTTAGCATGGGGAATAAACAAGGTTCTGCTGGACGATAGTTACAGGCAACGCATCAGAGTGAACGCCTACAAGAAAGTTTTAGAAAAGTACGATTGGGAAAAAATCGCACAGCAAACCAAGCGCATATACGAGGGTGTCTTAGGCGAGTACTCAAAAAGCTTCTGGGCGTAAGACCTAAGCGCTACTTACCGATCACCCTCACGTTTTCAACTTGAATCCACGGTGAAATCAGCTGCCCCATCTGCCGCTCATTATTGCCGACGAGGCTCACGTTCTTGAGAACTTCAAAAATGTTGCCTGCCAACATAACGCCTCGGCTACAGTGAGTTACTTCGCCCTTCTTAATCTTCCAAGCTGGCGTTGCAACCACCGAGAATTCTCCGCTCACGGGGTTACTACTGTGAGCGCCCTGCAGGTAATAGACTATTAAGCCGTCATCCACTTCACTTAGCATCTCATCGCCTGTCTTGTTCCCTGGCAATATGTGGAAGTTTGTGGTGTCGATGCTTGGCGTTGACAAGTATCCCGCCCGTCCAGCGTTTCCCGTGCTTTCTTTTCCCTCTTTTTTCGCCGAGTAACTATCGTACAGGAAACTTCGCAAAACGCCTTTCTCTATGACCGATGTTTTCTGGTGAGGAACTCCTTCGCCGTCGAAAGCCCAAGTTCGAAGACCACCCGAGAATAAGCCATCGTCATAAATCGTAAGGTTCTCCGAAGCCACTTTCTCGCCTATTTTCCCCTTAAACGGAGACTGATTCCTCTGCACGCTGTCGGCTCTAACAGCGTTGATCAGCGTGTAGGCGAAAAGGTCCTGCAACGCAAACTGCGTAAGGATTAGCGTGGTGCTCTTGGTTTCAATCGACTTGGTTCTTAACGCTGAAACGGCGAGTTTCGCCGCTTCTTTTCCAACCCAAACTGGATCAACATCATAGCTTCTTGAAGCATTGAATTCGAAACAAACCGGCGTAACCGTGTTGCCCTCCTTAGCCAAGGTTGCTATGCTGCATTCCACGACTGTTCCTTTATCGAAGCCCGAGATCCCGTTCGAGTTGGCGACAGCGTTAGAAATGTAAGCGCTGCCTATGCCGCCCTCGATGGGAAAAACACGTTTATCAACTTGACCAGCAGCATCCAACATAGTTGAAGCCACATTAACTAGCTCATCTGAACCAAGCTCAACAACCTTGTCGTCAAACGTTTTCTCCAGTGAAGCGTAAGGTTTCCTATCCGGCAGCCCTTTCCAGTCAGGGTCAGGCTTACTTGCTTTTGCTGCACGCAAAGCACTGACGATTACTTTTTCCACAGTGCCTGGTTCGTCGATGACGTTTGTGTAGGCAAAGCCTACTGCTTTGTTGGCGACTACACGGATGCCTAAGCCTCGGTCAATTATCCTGTCAGTCTTGCTGATTTGCCCCAGCTCGATGCCGATATCTGTCGCTTGCCCCTCGTAAACGTATGCCTCCGCCTCCGAAGCCCCGTTTTTCAAGGCTTGACTTACCGCGTTTTCCGCTAAGCTTAGCATTATATCCTTCTTAAGCACTGCCACCGACAACAACCTCCCTTACACTTATGTGGGGTCCACCATCACAGACGAAAGCCGTCTGCCCCTTCCCGCATCGGCCTGGATCCAGCAGGAAATCCTTCCCGACGGCGTCAACCTTATGCAGGGTTTCAAGCGTGTTGCCGCTTATTGACGCGTCACGTACTGGCGCGCCCACTTCACCGTTGACGATTTCATAGCCTTCTTGGATGCCAACTTGGAAGGTTCCGTCAAGGTTGGCTTGTCCACCCCTGAAACTCTTAAAATAGTAACCGCGCTTGACCTTCTCGATTAGTTCCTCAAAAGAGTGGTCTTTGGGCTCCATGTACGTGCAGCGCATCCGAATGATCGGTCCAACGCGGAAATCTTCAGCTCGTGCGTTTCCTGTTGGTTCAACGTTGAATTTTTGCGCTGTCTCACGGTTATGCATAAGACCCGCAACCACTCCGTCTTTTATGAGTAACGTTTTCTGGCTTCGGACACCCTCGTCATCATACTTGAAGGCTCCAAAAGAACCCTCGATTGTGCCGTCATCATAGAACGTGACCAAGTTGGACCCGATTTTTTTGCCGACGTTGCCAGCTAAGACTCCGCCTGAAAGAGCCAAGTCAGCCTCAGCCAAATGCCCAAACGCTTCATGAACAAAAACGCCCACCACGTTTGGGCCTAAAACGGCAGGGAACGTTCCTCCCTTCAACGGTTTAGCACTTAACTGTTCAACCGCGCGTTTGGCAACTTTCTGGCCTAACTCCTCAGGAGGCTGCTCATCAAACAATTCGTAGCCTGCTGTGGAGCCGACTTCTTCTCTGCTGAAAGTGAAGACGCCCTCGTTTTGGGCTGAAGCCGTTATTCTTGCCCAAACATAGAGCTTATCCTGCTCAATGCTTGTGCCGTCGCTGTTCACAAAAAAGTTCGTTCCAGTCAGATCAAGATAATCCATCGAGAAACTCTTTACGCGTCCATCCATGCTCAAGCCCGTCTTGTTCACGGCCATGGCAGTCTTGATTTTGTCCTCTATCGGAATATCCGCAGGGTTCTTTCTCGGCTTGGACTCTACGCGATCAGAAACCACTTTAGCGGGGGCAAGCTTGATCGGCGTTTTCAACCGCGCACTGGCAGTCTTAGCCATTCTGCATGCATCCGCAACCGCTCTCTCTAAAATGTCGCCCTCGAACGAGCCGACGGAAGCGAAACCCCACGCCCCATTAACCAGCACACGCAGCGCAATTCCGCTTTCAATGCCCTGTTTTGCTGCTTCAACACGCTCCTCCTTGAGGGTCAGCATCGTCTTGTATATTTTTTGCGCCCGTGCTTCGGCGTACTGTGCTTGGAACTTATCGGTGGCAATATTGTTGATTCTTGTCAGAAGGTCTATCAAGGGTCAACATTCCTCTGTGAGGTTTGGATGTTAAGCTAAGAATTACTATGCGGGAATTAAACCGTTTTGCTGCTAATTCACTCGTGGTAAGCGGCGGCTTGTTCTTTACCAGAAGTCAGTCATGTTTAACTGCTTAACCGTTGCAGCTGACGGCTTAGGCTTAACGGCTGGAGCGTCAACGCCTAGGACAAGCTGGCCGTAGACCCCGTCGTACCCTGGTGTTACTTTTGCTTCGCCGCGCCTCACTTTGACGATGGCTTGGGCGATGGGTGCATCAACCACCTTAAGCAGGGCTTCCAACGGCGCGTCAATCAGCACCTTGTATTCATCGCCGAATTTTTCAACAAGCGGACTGTAGTTTTTCCAGACCGCCTGTGTCGAGGGCGAATCGGTGCCTAACGCCGCCGCGATGATTTCGGAGAGCGGAAGCAAACGCAAGAAGCCCGGGGCGTCTTCACGCTTAAAATCGGCTGGTCGGTCTGCGAGTTCTTCAACCCGCTGCTCAACGCCCTTCGTCAGCTTTCGGCGGCAAACTGGGCAGACGTTGCCGAACTTTATTGCTTCCCGCGGCGACAGGGATACTTTGCAGTTGCGGTGGCCAGTCCAGTGGTACTTTCCGTAGGCTGGGTCAACTTCAATGGTGTACTTGAATCGTGCGGGGTCGTTGCTGATTATGGCGTTTGTGGCTTCCTTGTAGGTGAACTTTTCAAGTTCGAAAACGTTTGCTTCCCTGCCGATGCGCCATGGCCAAAAACTGTGGCAGTCACTGTTCGAAACCAGAGTAAACTTGTCCAGGCTGCTTAGGCGCCAGTTCATCGGAGGGTCGCTGCTTAGCCCCGTTTCCAAAGCATGAATATGCCGTGTCATGTCTTGGTAGCAGTCTTCAACCGTGTCGAAGCCGCTGAAGGCGCCGAAAATGCTAAACCAAGGCGTCCAAGCGTGCGCTGGAAAAACCATGTTCTCGCTTGACACAGCCATGACTTCTTCGACAAGCTGCGGCGCCGGCACATCTAAGATGGGTCTGCCGTCTGAGGCTAAGTCACCGAACTTTTTGAGGCGGTCATTGATTTGGGTGGCGGTCTCAATGCTCGGCGTCAGAATGACATGGTGAACCTTCTTGGATTCACCCTTATAATCGAAGATGGTGCAGACTTCGGTTGTAAGCATAAACCGAACAGGCGAATCCGCGTTGCCTGCCTAGCCTGAAGAGGCCTGTGTTCTGCTCTGGCGTCAAGGCTTCTTTGATTTCTGTGAGCCAGAGTGGATGAGTGAAGTCGCCCGTGCCGACCAAGTTTAGACCCTTGATTTTTGAGTAGCGCGCGATTTCTGGAATGCTCATCTGCTCGCTTGCTGCCCTGCTGTAACGACCGTGAATATGCAGATCAGCGATGACTCTCAAGTTTACGCCCAATCCCTAACTTGCTCTTTAGCCATTTTAAGGCTTCGCAAGTCAACTCTAAAAACGGGTTAATGGAATTAACGCAGTCTACTGTTGCCTGTAGTTTACCCTGTTGATCAACCCGACCAGCGACTCGATCAACTGCTTAATCAGCGTCCTTGTTTGCTCATTGGTCAATCTGCCGTCTGCGTCCACGTTTTCAGCGGCGTTGGACAGCATGACTTCAGGCTGGTTGACCGCGGGCATGTTCTGGAAAATGAACGATTGACGCAGGATGTACTGTGCTCTGGCGCCGCCGAACCTCCCGGTTGAGGCACTCATGATCGCGACTGGCTTACTCCTCAACACGTCGTCCTCGTAGGGTCTTGACGCCCAGTCGAAAGCGTTCTTCAAAACTCCGGGAACCGAGTAGTTGTATTCGGGCGTAGCAATCAAAAGCGCGTCTGCGCCCCTGATTTTCTCTTTGAACTCCTTGACCCTCTGCGGCGGGTTGTGTTCATCGTCCTGGTTGAAGGGCGGAATGCCCTCTAAATCGAAGACTTCCAACGCGACGTTTTCAGGCGCAACCTCCACAGCCGCGCGGACTAGGGCTTTGTTGTATGAGCCTTTTCTTAGGCTTCCAGTGAAAGCTAAAATCTTGAAACGTTTCTCCACAGGAAAATCACCGTTTGAGAGGCACTGGAAAATGAGGAGTGGTCAAGATTTAAGGCTTTCCCGTTTACCCTTCAACGCACGTTTTCCGATTCTTTCCCAGTTCGCTCATGTCTGGATACATTTTTGTGTTGGTTTTCCGTCAACAAAAATTAGACCCCTATAGGCTCGTCAGCGCGAACCATATTTACATTGGATTTTTGATGTAAATACTAGACCCCCTCCCTCGGTAGGTGCGCTGGAACCAGAGCTTGGTTTGGGTTGCTTTTTTAGTTCAGGACTTGAAAAGCGTTTTTCTTCGGGTTAACAGCTTGAGGAAAAAGGCGGAAAGTTAACTAGGCAGCACTAGGCAGCATATTTGGGGCATCTATAAGAGCCAAATAGGTGTCTAAAATGGCTTTTCCCGCAAAATCGTTTTTAAATCTCCGCAAAGTAATCAACACTATGCACGAGTGGGCTTTAGCTGAAGCGATTCTGACAGCAGCGAGAGAGATCGCCGACAAGGAAGGGTTGAAGGAAGTCACAGAGGTCACCATCAGGGTCGGCGAGCTCCAGCAGGTTGAACCCCCCATTCTGCGTTTTGCCCTTTCAGAGATGAAGACGTCGCTTCTTAGGAACGCCAAATTCCGCATCCTGAAAGCTAAAAGCACGCTCCGATGCAGGGTCTGCGGCACAGCGTGGCAGTTTGACAGGAAAAACATGGATAAAGCTACCGCTGAAGCCATCCATTTCGTTCCCGAGGTCGCCCACAGCTATGTTAAGTGTCCGAAATGTGGCAGCCCTGACTTTGAAATCGCCAGCGGACGTGGAGTTTGGCTTGAGAGCGTAAAAGGAGCTAAATAATCATGGTTGACCCGAGAACAAGCGTGATTAACGAGCGTTTAAGCCGAACAAGCCGAATCCTCGCCGTTTCAAGCGGAAAGGGCGGCGTAGGCAAGAGCATCGTTGCAACTGCACTCGCGCTGACGCTTGCACGCAGCGGCTGCCGCGTGGGCTTGTTCGACCTTGACTTCACGGGCCCCTCAACCCACATAATCCTCGGCGCCCAGAAGGCGCAGCCCAAAGAGGAGAAAGGCTTAATCCCGCCCACCGTCCACGGTTTAGAGTACATGTCACTCGTCTACTTCGTCGGCGACAACCCCGCACCACTCCGCGGAGTCAACGTTTCAAACGCCCTAATCGAGCTGCTGTCAGTGACAAAGTGGGGCACGCTGGATTTCTTGGTAATCGACATGCCGCCAGGCATCGGCGACGCCGTCCTCGATGTGGTTCGGCTTATCAAACGCATAGAATTCCTAATTGTCACCACGCCTTCCCTGCTGGCTTTTGAAACGGTCAAGAAGCAGGTCGAGCTACTATGCGACTTGAAAATGCCCATCATAGGCTTAGTGGAAAACATGAAGATGGACGAGGCAAGCGGCGTTCGGGTCGCTACCGAGAAATTGGGGCTAAGATATCTTGGCGCGATATCCTTTGACCCGCAGGTGGAAGAAGCCATCGGCAAGGAAACCAAGCTCTTGAGCACGGCGGTTGGAAAAACACTCCGAGAAATCGTAAAAAGCGCCGTTTTGGCGGAAAAGAGAGCGCGTTAAGATGGCTTGCATTAAAGCGGTAATTTTTGATTACGTCGGCACTCTTGTCAACTGCAAAGGCTACAGCATGGATGCTTCGAAGGAAAAACTCTACAACGCGCTCTTGGATGAAGGCTTCGACGCTGCCAGAGACAGGTTTATGCAAGCCTATGCCGTGGCACATGAAAAGTACCGCAAAGTGCGCTACGAGCAACTGCGGGAAGTGACCAACGCGGTCTGGGTTACCGAAGCGCTCGCAAGCCTTGGGTTTCAGGTGACAGCGGATGATTCCCGAGTGAAAGCTGCCCTCAACGTTTTCTTCCAAGATTTCATTGACTCGCTTGAGCTGCGGGACGGCGCAAAAAAACTACTCAAACAAGCGCAAGCACAGTGCAAGATAGGCTTAATCTCAAACTTCACCTATGCACCAGTAATCTACTCAAGCCTGCGGCAACTGGGAATAAACCCCTTCTTCAACGCCATCGTGGTTTCAGAAGAAAACGGCTGGCGAAAACCCAGCAGCCACATATTCCAAGACACTCTCAAAAAGCTCCAGGTCCAAGCCGACGAAGCAGTTTACATCGGCGACAGCCCAATCGAAGACATCAAAGGCGCCAAAGAAGCAGGACTAAAAACAGTTTTCGTTGCCTCGCAATTCAACGCACTAAAGGATCTCTTGGGTAGCAAGCAAAAGGCAGACTATGTAGCCGACAATTTGCCGTCAATCGGTAAAGGCTTGGGAGGAATAATTAGCTCGCTAAATAGAATGTAGAGAGCAAAGTAAATTGTGAGAACTTACGCAAAATATTTTGAGCCACTTTAATTCATTAAGTCGATAACAAATCAATTGTTTCTTTTGGCTTTTCTTTAGGAATTTCTTGATACTGAAACAATTCATAGGATTTCCAATTCCAAACGTTGTAAATCCACCAAACTAAAAATAGCACTATCACTAAGATATACCTACAATAATTGCTGTAATTGATGTCAACAACTAATTCGGATATCCAAGCAATTCCTGTTATGATCAGAAAAATAAACAATGGTGCCCTAATGCGATCTTCTGCGAACTTCCAAAACGTTTTGGTTCTGTGTACGTTTGCAACTCTTTTGGTTAGCTCTTGCAGTCTCCCAAGGTTAAATTGATTTATGAAAAGCATATCTTGCGTTTCTTTCAACACGTAATTGTAGGTCTCAACATAGATGGTGTTAATGGTCTCGAGATTGAAAAAATGAGTGACGATAATAAATGTGACAGTAAGTAATACAAATCGCCAGAAAGGATCAATAGGCTGTGCTAAAGTACCTATGTAAGTAGCGAAAGCAAAAGTGAGGGCGACAAGGCCAAAATTCCTGTAGGAGTCTAGCCTTGTCAAAGCTGTATTTTTCTCCTCAAGTGCTCTGTTGAAGAGTAATTCGGCGCTATTTCTGAGATTGTTATAAGCCATTGAACGGTCACCTCAGTCTTCTGTCCAGACAAATCTGTTTTTCTTATAATTCAAAGCGATACAACCCATTCGCAGGTATTCACTGCTTGTGCATTTCAAGCAATTGGTACACATATTCGTATTTATAAAATAATTACTTTTGGTCACTTTTATAGCTTGACAGGTACCCATGCAAGTTCCGCATCTAATGCAATTCAAAGCCTTTAGAAGCTGGCGTTCAAAAACTTTTAGAATTCCTTTTCTCTTCGGGGTCACCATAAGTTTGGTGGGGGACATAATTATTCTAATGTTTTCGCTATCTACACAATATGTCGCTTGTTCTTTCATATGTAATTTTCTTGGAATACTGAATATTTTCATAAACTCGACTAATTGAGGAAGGTTAATGCCACTAATAACATACAGAAAACTTGTCTCTAGTGAGCAATCAACAATCGTCTTCCGACAAACCCCTATTCGATTATAGCTTTCTCGTCTGCATCGCCATTTTCCATCACTTATCCATGTTCTGTCTTTCCCATTTTTGAATGCATAATTGGACAGGAAGTTTTCCCATTTAAAAACTAATTCTTCATGCAGTAGCCGCGTTAGTCTTAGGTCATTATTACTCTTATGAGGACAAATCCAACATCCAACTCGTTTGAACCCTTGTTTGTACAATTGATTAATTGGGAGTTTTCTCCAAAGCAAATAAAGCCAAACGTCGAAAGTTGTCCAGCTAATAATGGGTAGAATCGCTGTTTTTCTTGCAATCGACCTGTTGGTTGATATTCTTTCATAGCTCATTCTTTGTTTTGATTCTAGGTTTCTTAACCCTTCGATTGATAATATGCCGTTGTTAAAATTCTGGTTAATGTAATTACTTAAAGTAGAGAACTTTTGAGTTTGGCAACACCATGGCATGAAGCAACTTGGAGGCCCAAGTTGATTACATAGACTGAAAAAATCTTGTTCGGGAAATAATTCGATCAATTTACATTGAAAAGCTGTGCTTATATTATGAACGTACTCAATTGTTTCAGGGAATTCGATCGTTGAATTGATAAATATAACTGGAATGTTCTTATCAACTTGTCTTGTTAGGGCAAGACTACACATGCTGTCTTTCCCCCCGCTGAAAGAAATAATAGCTTGATCAGCATACCTCCCAACACTGCTATCTAGAAATTCAACCGCTTCCTTTTCCATTTCTAAAATATATTCTTCGTTCGCATCAAGCATTGTGCCAATATCGGTACCTGTAAGTCTCTCCAGTGTGTTCGGTTCTTTTAATAAAGAAGTAACTTGCCAATTCTGTATTGACTTGTTAAAATTTACCCTCAAAACCCTCTTTCCATCAGCAAATAATATCCCATGCGATTCAAAGCAAAGATTTTTTGGCAATGGAATTGCGTTAGTTTGAAGTTTGTGGTAACATTCTTTTTCCTCCGAAAATACAGGCCTTAAATCGCTGGATGAAATGTTTAGTTCATCAAGCTTTTTTGAGCATAAAGGGCATTCAATCTTGCCTATTATAGGTATATTGCAATTTGAGCACCATCTGATCACTTTATGTGTGAATTGCATGTTAGTGATATTCTATCGTTAAGCAATAAATAACTAATGCCAACGTATCAGAATAACTAAATTTTCTAATTTGGAAACAGGCGGTAGTTTGAACGCCTCATCACAGGTAAAAAAAAGGTGGAATCAGATTTTTTTGGTTCGTGCGGCTGTTTCTAGTGCGACTACGCCTGGGAGTTTTTTGCCCATGAGGAATTCGATGAGTGCTCCGCCTGCGGTGCTGATGTAGCTGATTTTCTTGGTTAAGCCGTATTTTTGTATGGCTGCTATTGGTGTTTCCTCCGCCTGCGAGGCTGAAGGCTCTGTTGTTTGCGAGCGAGAGACAGACAGAGTCTTATTGTAAAAAGAAAAGAGAAAATATGGTCGAAGCTACTTTCTTTATATACTTCTCTTCCATACCCTTGGTCTAGCGCGCGCTAATACTAGAGTTAATGGTGAGGATATATGCGGTTTAGCTTGTCTGAGCGTAGGCATCTTCCAGCGTTGTTCCTATCACACAGTAAGGTTGCCTTCCCTGTTACTGCTTATAGATACCTCTCCAAGTTTGAGAAGGAAGGTTTAGTGTATGATGAAACTGCTGCACATACCTTAGCTGAAGTACGTAATGGCTACTATGATCCACCCTTTAGTCTAAGGGGTAAGTATGTCTTGGACATTGGTGCTTGTTGTGGTGAGACTGCCTGGTACTTCATCCGTTGCTTAGGTGCTGAGAAGGTATACTGCATTGAGAGTGACTCTAAGAGGATTGCAGTGTTGCATGAGAACAGACGTAGGTCAGGATTGAACTTTGACATTGTTGGAGAGCCCTTCAAGCTTGAGCATCTTACCTTACGTCATGACTATGTCAAGTGTGATATAGAGGGGCAGGAAGTCTTACTGCTTGACTATCTCTCTCACGGCCATACCCTGGGACCATGTGTTGTTGAAGTCCATAGTACAGACATAAGGATAGGCTTTGAAGGTTACGGGTTCCACATCATTGATACTCCCCACAGATTCCATGAGGAACAGTGGATCATGAATAACTTCGGAAGTGATAGACATTAGGATACCCTTCTTAAGAGCAATTAAGGCTACTACCCAAAGATGGATATTAATCCGGATTAGCTGAACAATGCGTTAAGGGTAACTGGTGGTTTAGTGATGAACGATTCGACATGCTATGTAGCGCGCGCAAGCAACTGATTTTAGATGCTAATTGTAGTTTTGTTAGACACAAGTTTTGCTACAGACGATTTCCGAAAAGATTATCAGCAATAAAGAAGAAAGAATTATGAACGATGTCAATGGGAAGACTTGTTTATCTATTGCTCATTCTGTGCTTTTCCATTAGTGTTATTGGAATTGTGCATGCAAATGCGGGAAGTTTCGACTTAGCTCCTGGAAATCAGACTGTTTGCAATATAGCTGTCTCTTCTGGTGACAGAGTTCAATTGACTTTTACAGCTATTGGCGATGATTCTAACTCATTGTTGTTCTGGATTGTATTTCCAAATTCGACGGTCACAAAGCTTGGAGATGTTGACCAATATTCTGCCAGTTTTAGGTCCAACATGGGAGGAACATACGAATTATATTTCAACAATACTAGTTCATCAGAAACTATACTTGTTGCCCTCAACTACGAAGTAGATCACTACATTCTCGGAATTCCCGAAATGATTTTCGTTCTATTAGCCATAGTTGTTCTTTTGATGGCCTTCGTTTCAGTTTACATCATAATGAGCAAAAACACTAGCTGAAGCGCGCATGGCTGTACCCGCGCTTAACGGAAAATATTTCTATAAAATGAAAAAGGAAAGGATTTAAATTTTCTTGGTTTTAGTTGCGGTTTCTAGGGCTACCACGCCTGGCAGTTTCTTGCCCATTAAGAACTCGATTAATGCGCCGCCTGCTGTGCTGATGTAGCTGATTTTTTTGGTTAAGCCGTATTCTTGTATGGCTGCTATGGTGTTTCCTCCGCCTGCGAGGCTGAAGGCTTTGCTGTTTGCGATGGCTTCGAAGACGCCTTTGGTGCCGTAGTTGAATTCCTTGTTCTCGTAGACGCCCATTGGTCCGCTGACGACGATGGATTTGGCTTTGCCGATGAGTTCGGCGAATTTGTCAACGGTTTTCTTTCCAATGTCGAATATGCTGTGCTCTGTGGGCAGTTTGCTGACTGGGATTTCTTTGCGTTTGCCATCCACCTCGAGGGCGACGTCTTCGGGCAGGACAATCTTGTCTGGGTATTTGGCAAGTAGCGCTTTGATTCCTGGCATGAACTGGGTTAGTTCCTTCTTGGCGAGGAAATCCATGGTGCTCTTGCCTAGGTTGACGCCTTTCGCGGCAAGGAAAAGCTGCGAGGTGACGCCTCCGACGAGAACGTAGTCTGCTATGCCGTTGTCCAAGACGTACTTGCTGATTTCAAGCGCGTCGTCTGCTTTGGCTCCGCCCATGACGTAGACGCATGGGTGCTCGGGCTTCTCCAGTGACCTGCTGAGCGATTTGAGTTCGCGCTCCATGATTCTGCCTGCTGCTGAGGGCAAAACGGCGGTGAAGCCGACCATGGACACGTGTCCGCGGTGTGCAGCGGAGAAAGCATCGTTCACGAACAGGTCTGCGAGGGGTGCGAGGTTCTGGACGAGTTCGGTTTTGCTTGCTTCTTCAGGGGTCATGCTCTTGGTTTCTTTATCCCAACTGCGCACGTTTTCCAAGACGAGGATTTCTCCAGCCTGCAGGTTCTTGATGGCTGCTTTCGCTTTTTCGCCGAAGACATCGTCAACGTATTTCACTGGGCACTTGAGGATTTTCCCAAGGATTGCCGCGTGCTCTTTGAGCGGCGTGTAATCTGGATCCCCTTTCCGTCCCTGATGCGCCAAGACAACGGTTTTAGCGCCTTTCTCAGCGAGCTCCTTGAGCGTTGATTCCGCGTGGGCTCGTATGCGCACGTCGCTTGTGACCTTCTTGGTTTGCGGGTCGATTTCCGAGTTAAAGTCCACTCTGACGAGAACAACCTTGTTTTTCACGTCGAAAT
Source organism: Candidatus Bathyarchaeota archaeon (assembly GCA_963768345.1). Lineage (GTDB taxonomy): Archaea > Thermoproteota > Bathyarchaeia > Bathyarchaeales > Bathycorpusculaceae > Bathycorpusculum. The sequence goes on from CAVYHL010000006.1 coordinate 788,405, forward strand.
CGTCGAGGGTTTTGTATTTTGCCATTTTTCACTTCTTCCAGTTACTTTTACGGGTTTTTCAAACTGAAAAGAAAAGGGTAGGAAGATTTTAAGCTTGCTTGCTTGTTTTACAGACCTGCTTTTTTGCCGATCATTTCGATGAATTCAACCATGCGGTTGCTAAAGCCCCATTCGTTATCGTACCATGCGAAGACTTTAACGAAGTTGCCCTTTTCGCCTAAAACCATGGTTAATTGTGCATCGAAGACTGCTGAGTAAGTGCTGTGTAGGACGTCGGTTGAAACGATTGGGTCTTCCGTGTACTGCAAGATGCCTTCAAGTGGGCCTTCTGCAGCTTTCTTCATGGCTGCGTTAATTTCGTCTTTGGTGACTTCTTTGCCTAAAATAGCGGTTAAGTCAACAATAGATACGTCTGGCGTGGGTACACGCAGGGAATAGCCATTCATTTTTCCAGCGCAATTTGGCAAAACTAACCCGATTGCTTTTGCAGCACCAGTGCTTGTAGGGATGATGTTTATTGCGGCTGCTCTCGCTCTGCGCGGGTCTTTGTGGACAAGGTCTTGGACTTTTTGGTCGTTTGTGTAGCTGTGGCATGTTGTCATTAAGCCTTTTTCTATGCCAAAGTTGTCGGATAATACTTTGGCGACTGGTGCTAAGCAGTTTGTTGTGCATGAAGCATTGCTTAGAATATTGTGTTTTTCTGGGTCATACGACTTATCATTTACGCCTAACACAAAGGTTGCATCTGGATCTTCCGCTGGCGCGCTAATGAGGACCTTCTTTGCTCCTGCTTGAAAATGTTTGCTTGCGCCTTCACGGTTGGTAAACAAACCAGTGGATTCAACTGCTAAGTAAACTCCAAGGTCTTTCCATGGAAGTGCCACTGGGTCTTTTACGCTGAGACATTTGAGGGTTTTTCCGTTGACAATCATGTCGTTGCCTTTGACTTCGACCGTGCCAGGGAAATGCCCGTGGATTGAGTCATATTTGAGGAGATGCGCATTTGTTTTGGCGTCTGCAAGATCGTTGATTGCTACGAAATCGATTTTTGCGTTGCGTTCGAGTGCTGCGCGGTAAAGAAGCCTTCCGATTCTTCCGAATCCGTTAATTCCAACTTTTATTGCCATAAGATCACCATTTCCGTTTTTGTACAACAAACTTGACTCTTATTAGCGTTACGACACAAAATTCAGACAAACCGATAAGAGGCATCAAGCTTAGCGTTTGAAAAAAAATCATGCCATACTGATGAATTTCAAGTAAAAAAATGGCTTACTCCTGAGCGCTTCGTAACAATTGGCTTTTTTTAGCGTTTAGAAAGAAGTCTAACTGTTAGAAAATTCCGCCTTCCCTAAAGTAATGGTTCTCCTCTTTTTTCGGACCAAAACTTCTTACGCCCTCCCGTTTAAGCTGCCGTCGCAACTCGGTGGCGTGCTTTTTGGTTATCTCCCCCTTCTTCTGAAGGTAGGCAATTATTTCTTCCGCTTGCCCTTCCGTGTCGCATCGGCGGATAAAATCCTCGGCGGAAGGGTAGAAGTGGCGCAGCTTATCTGGCGTTTCAGTGGCGGCTTTTAATTCAACTTCTTCCTCCGCGCATTCAGCCATGTCAGCTTCGGCTTCCTCCGGGTTCTTGCGAAGGGCATCTATTGAGATTTTGGCGTCTCCCTTCTCAAGCTCCTTGTAGAGGTTTGGAAACATCTTCTTTATGGATTCTTTATCGGTGGCCATCGTGCATCAATTTCAAGTAAATTATGCGACTGAGTGGTTTAAGTTCTTTATTGAGCAAGGAACAGGTTTTGACGCTGATTCAGGCGGGGATGAACTTTTGGGTGGGGTTGTCTTTCAGCAGCCTTTCAAGCTCTTTGGTTTTTAATCCCCTGATTTCGTCGCCGAAGATTTCGCATTTTCTTCTTTCCCCTTGTTCCTCGCGGCTGCGAACGACGATTTCAACTTCGTGCCCCGCTGCCGTTTCAGCGAACAAGTGGAGTGACGCCAAGGTTCTTCCATGCTTGTTCACCTTCGTCCAAGTCATCTTCGAAACCTTTACATTTTGGGCTTTGAGGAGGCTGACGATCTCCTGTGGCTCATCTGCGTAGACGGCGATGTCTATGTCGCTTCCCCTGCGGATTGTGCCTCGCCAAACGCTGCCGATTAAGAGGGGGTAGTAAGCGTCAAGAAACTTCATGAGCTGCAAGGCTTCAACGCGCATCTGTATCAGGCGTTCTTTTCTGTTTTCGCCCTCTTTTTCCTCGGCGATCTTGTCCAGTTCAAGCGCGACTTCCCTGTTAGAAGGCAAAAAATGGGTGCTTAAGATTTCTGCTGCCCTGGTTTTGGCTTGCTTGTACTCTTTTTCGGCTCCAGAATAAAGCAAGGATGCCGCTTCCCTTGCCACTTTGGACTTTAAATCGGTGGTCAATTAACCGCCAAGCGCTGTGGTCAGCGTTTAACTATGGTCTCGTAGAGGTCGATGGTTTTCTCGGCGATTTTGTTCCAGGTGAACTCGGCTAGCACGCGTTTTCTTCCGTTCTTGCCCAGCATTTTCAGCCGTTCAGGGTCCTCTAGCGCGGTTATTACTCCCCACGCGATGTCTGAGGGGTTGTTGGGGTCAACGTGGAACCCGCACTGTTCCTCGCCGCAGCAGATGACGATTTCACGCATGCCGCTGACGCCTGCCGCGCCGACGACGACTGCCTTCTCCATGCTCATGGCTTCGAGGGCAACGATGCCGAAGGGTTCGTAGTGGCTGGGGAAAACGGCTATGTCGCATGCGGCGTAATGCACGATCCGTTCTTCCTCTGGGATGAAGTCGAAGCAGAACTTGATGTACTGGTCAAGCCGCATGGTTCTCGTGAGGTTCATCAGATACTCCTGGAGGTCGCCTACGCCTACGATTACCAGTCTTGCGTTGGGGATTTTGGTGAGGATGTGAGGCATCGCCATTATGAGTTTGTCGACGCCTTTGACGCCGACGAGCCTGCCCAAGAAAAGAATCATCAGTTCGTCGTCGCGTAGGCCGTATGTGCTCCTGACGCGTCGTATTTCTTCCGGAGATACGCATTCAGGGTTGTACTTCTGCGGGTCAACGCCGTTGTAGCTTACCTGAATCTTCTCGCGTGGGAAACCAAGCTGTATGAGCTCATCCTTCATGGCGTACGAGACTGTCACAACCAAATCAGCCATCTTGCCCGCGCGCAGCTCGATGTTGCTGACCACGCTGGAACCGTTGCCCAGGGTGCGGCCTTTCTCGGTTGAGTGCACATGGAAGGCAAGCGGCATGCCTGTTTCCCTCTTAACTGTGATTCCGCCCATGGCTGAGAGCCAGTCGTGAGCCACGACGATGTCGTACTTCATGTTTTCCTTCTTTATCAGCTCGTTGATCAGTTTAGCAGCTGACAGGTAATTGTAAACCATGAGTTTGCCGAAGAAGTGTAAGCCTCTGCCCCACTTCTTGATGTCTTCAGCGATGACGTCGGGCAAAGAATCGGAGATGTCGATGTGGAGGGGGCGATGGATCTCGATGCCACGCCAGATTTCCCTGGTGGGCAGGGAGCCGGCGTCGTCGTTCATGGTGAAGACCGTGACGTCATGGTCGTCTAAAACGAATTTTCTGGTTATCTCAGCCGCGTATGTTCCTAGTCCACCCACGATTTTAGGTGGGTACTCGTAAACGAAGACTGCAATCTTCATCCTGAATTTTCACCGTTTCACAATTAGGATGGAGTTCTCGGTACTAAAGCTTTCCTAATCTGCAATCAGTAGGCTGACAACAGCTTCGAAACCCGCGCTGAAACGGTTGCTAAGGAAAAGTTTGATTAGCAGGCTGTGCATTGCATTAGCTAGGCAAGGTGTCCTCAAATGAGTTTATCGCCTATCAAAAAGGAAATACTGGAAACCCTGTTGCGCAACGATAAAGCAATGAAAGCCATGGATGTGGCGAAGATGACAGGCAAGGAGTTCCCGCCTGTGATGATGCACATTTTAGGGCTTGTGCGCATGGGGTACGTGTGTACGCCTGAAAAAAGCATGTACGCCATAACAGCAAAGGGAAAGGCAGCTCTCGGAACGCTTGCTGCGCCTGAAGTCAGCAAGGAAAAAGCCGAGGCGATACTGGCTTATGCGCCACAAGATAAGGCATTCCACTTCTACGCTGACGTCGGGAAACCCCTGAACGTGCACGCTCATGGTCTCCGTGACTTCGCGAACAAGGTTGAAAAAGTCGAGTTGTGTTCGGTGCAGTTTCACATGGACCGCGGCGACTTTGCCGCTTGGTTCACGGGGCTCGGCGACTTGGATTTGGCTAACAAAGTTGCTTCGTTAAAGGAGAAAAACGTGGTTGGAGAGGCCCTTCGTCTCCAACTGCACGAGATCGTTGAGCAACGGTACATGGAGCTAGCTAAGTTGGCGGGTCAACCTGTCTGTCCCGAGTGAACCTCAGCTTAGACTTTGTCTAGTGGTGTAAACCGTTTCTCCAGTTTCTCCAGTACCTGCTGGATCGTCGTGTACTCCATGTCTTCAGCGGCTAGCCTTGCTGGTTCAAACTCACCCATCCGCCGCAGCATGATACCGTTAGCCACTGCTTCGTGCCTCGCGATTGAGAATGCAGGGTCATCGAATAAGTCTGCGATAAGCGGTTTTCCGTCGTCGTCGGTTGAGATTTTGCCGTTCGCAACCTGGAAGCCGATTGCAACGATTCGCGGTGGACCATCGAAAGCCGTGCATTTTGACCATTTTAAGCCGACGGGCATGAGTGGACCCCAGTGGCTTCCCCGCATCCAGCCTTGAACGAAGTAGCTGTTCATGAAGGGCGCCAAGATTTCGCCTACGGCAGGCAAGCCATGTTGGGCGCGGGCAATCATCACCGGGTCGTCTTTTCCCACGTATTTGCCGGCGATAAGTGACAGTTTTGAGACGCTGCTTGCGGCGCAGGGCAGGTTGTCGCTTGCGCGCCAGATTCTGGAGATTGCGTATCGTCCGACGGTTCCGATCAGCGCCAGCATTTCGTACATTTCCGATGGGCATTGCAGAACTATGGCTTTGTCCTCCAGCGTGTCTATGATTTCAAACTTGAAGCCGCAGAGCATGCTCGGGTCGATCACGAGTCCAGCGGTGTTCATCGGGTCAGCGAACATTCGGAACAGCGGGTAGTTGAATGAGCCAGCGGAAGTCTTGTCGGCGGCGAAAACCACGATCGGGTCTGCCTTGCGTTCCTCGATCTCCATCTCCGCAACGCCTGGGCCCATTCCACGGACGTTGCCGCTGAACGCGTCTTTCAAGAGGTCTTGTCCTGCAGCGTAGAGTTTGAGCTTTAACGCTTTGTCAGCGGCTTCCTTGAATGTTTCCCATGCAAGCTTGTGGATGACGCTGCTTTGCTCGCCGAGGTCGTGTGCCATAAGCAATTCCAAGTCGTCGCCCGCGTTGAAGACGTAGAAGTTGTTTATGATGCCTTCTTCTGTAGCTTTTTTCATTCTTTTTTCAGCTATGTCAAAAAGAGGTTTGGGAACAATATGGTGCCCAGCCAGAGAGCCAACATCACATTTAATTATAGAGATAGTGACTTTTCTCGCCACATATAACCCCGTGTAAAACGAGGTACGCTCAGCATTTAAGTTTTATCAAATTCAGGGTCGGTTAACTATGGAAAAAATATAATATCCAATTGTCAAATATGTCGTTTGAGAGGCGAGTGCTGCGTGGGCGAAGTTAGGACGATTTCCGTAAAGATTCCAGAGCAGGTCTACCAGGAGATGGCTCTGCGTGTTCCTGAGGGGGACAGAAGCAACTTCATAAGGGAAGCCATAAGCGAGAAACTTGAGAAAACTCCTAAGGCGGACAAGCTGCTGGCTTTGGAGGAGCGGATGGGCAAGATCGAGGCGGAGTTCGGTCAGATAAGAAAGTACCTTGCCGACTTGGAGCTTCTGACTTTTCAGCATGGGAAAACCGACCCGCACAGCTTCTGCATCGACGAGTTGGACCACAAGATCATGGAGTACCTGCTCCACTACAAGAGCGCGACCACGCCTGAATTGGCTGAGTACCTTAAGACTAACAGGTGGCTCGTGCTGAACAGGCTGAGGCGAATCCAGAAAACCAGCAAGAAACAAGCTGGGAAATCGGTGATCGAGTATTACGGGGGCGAGCGGTCGGGGAAGAAGAAGGCTTGGTGGATAGACGAAGAACTAATCCAAGAATAACCAAGGTTATCTTTAAATTAACTGGCCTGTTTGCTTTGTGAATGTGGGCTCGTAGTCTAGCACGGATTAAGGCATCGGCCTCCGGAGCCGAGAATCCTGGGTTCAAATCCCAGCGGGCCCGCCACCCCCTGCGCGAATATGTACTTAGTCCTATCTTGAGGAAATCGTATCTAAAGAACTAGCCAGCAGAATGTTGACGACTTGGTTGTTAGGAAAGAAAGTAGTCAAAACTCTATAAGGGATTTGATTCCAATGGTTGGAAGGGTGACAGTATATTGGCCTATCTGGGCTTGGTCATAGATGATTTCAGTACATTTTTCGCAAGCTCTTATCAACTCTTCTTGTTTCATTCTTGAAAGAATAAAAAGGATGTCACCTTTGAAAGAACTTACAATCTTTTCAAAGGTATTGCAATCCACTATAGTCTTGCCTGCTGTAAAAACCCCATTATTTTGGGATGTTACAATTATAGTGTTAAGGGCGTAAGTTCCGAATTCCCATTTTTTCTTAGGAAAGCTCTTCTTCAACAAATCATAGAAATTTCTCCCCTCGAGAGCTTTGCAAATGTCTTGGATTTGTTTCTGGGCTTCGGTCACAGAACCGCTGGAACTAACACTCCTAACAAAATCTTTTCCAAATTTCTCAGGGATGGTATTTTTTGTTTCACATAGAAACACAATATAACCAAAACTTGGTTCTTTCCACACCGATAAGACATCAATATCAGGCAATCTTTCTCCGAATTGGCGCAAGCTGATATTCCTTTTTACATATTGAAAGCCATTATTTCGAAAAACGCCCTCCACGCGCGCAGCCATTTCTTCACCGATAACGTTTGCAACTTTCTTTCCATAGAGTTCCTGGTTTCTCAATGACCATGCTTTGCGTAAGCTATCAAAGCATTCACAAAAACAAAAACAGTTGGGAAATAAGAGATAATATTTTTCGTCGGGGTTATAAACCAATGGAAAAGATGTTATGCCTTGACCTTTTTTGGCTTTTTGTAAATCCAAAGTTAGATCATCGAGTACTGCTTCTACTACTGTGTTGGAAAGCCCTGAATCGCTTGTCAATGCACTAACAAGGTCATGCTTTTTCAGTGTAAGGATAAATCCATGGTCTTCGAAATTGTTTCTAACGTGTTTCTGGACAAAGTAGCGTCTGAGCAGGGCACGGGCGAGAAGAAGTTTGTAAACTGCTTTAAACTGACCAAGTGAATAAGAGTCAAAGACAAATTCATCAGTCAAGAAATTCGGGTAAGCTGCAAGCTTAATTTCAGCTTCTTTTGTGCATCCGTCTAATGCTAAATTTAGCGTTTCTGATTCAACGAATTCCTGACTTGTCAGTTCAACATACTTCTTTGTCTGTTTCTCTACTTCTTTAAAACCAGAGAAGGCTTTCTTGGAATCAGTAAACCATTGGTTCATTTCCAAAAATTGTTGAAGTTGGTAAGTTTTGTCCAACAGCCGTATCGTAATCTTTTTCCCTTGAAATTTCCAGTCCATTGTTTTGGGAACATTGTAGGTAAAAAAGAAGTAATCTCTTAGGAAGTAATAGTTCTGGCAAAATTCAAGTGCAGAGATTGCGGTTTCGGCAGGTAATTCTCGTTTAGTTCCTTTTGAAACCATAAGCAATTTTGGAACCAGAACATCGATCGCGCCTTCCCATCTAAAAAGATGGTTGTGGAGGGTCATCTCATGAATAACTCCGACCGCCTCTATGCTTTCGAATCGATCATAGTTTAGTATTTCCAGATTGTCAAATTCCTTATCGAGAGACTTTTCGAATACTTTTATCTTCTCTAGTTCCGCAGTCAACGGTGACAGCCCTATTATCTCTCTCATTTGCACCTGTTAATTATTTTGTTTGCTATCTCTATTGCATCTTCTACTTCGGTTGCAGTTCTGGATTTTATTGCTTCAAAATCCTTTGCATCGTACAAATCCCAGACTCTTTTTCCAGATGATTTTTGGCTTTGAACGTGTAATTCATTGATCAGGTCGTTAGTAGTTTTTGGATATAGCGGGTAAATTATTGAGTTCCTTCTGAACAAGGGAATTCCGACGTCTCCTAAATCAATAACTTTAGCTTTGAAATATGTCTCGTAAAGAGCTTCATCAGCGTCAATATCGTGGAATTTGGATCTTACATAAAGTGCTGGAATATCAAGCCGTGAAATACCTGTTCCAGCAAGTATAAGGTCTGGATGATTTTTTCTGCTTCTCTGATCAATTTTCTTCCAGGAGTCGTTAAAATACTCATAAATCTGGCACAGCGTTGTTTTTTCATCTTTCCGATCGAAATTCCAGACTTGCCATGCTTGTTCTATTAGGCCCTTCATTGGAAACATGCGACGGAATACTCCGCCAAGTATGAAGTGGTTTGCGTTTGCAGCGTTGTATATTAGCGAGCTTTTGCCTTGCTTTGTTCTGTCTTCTGGTGGAACGTAGCACTCAAGGTCGAAGAAGACAACTTCCGTGAAACTGCTGTTGAAGTCGATCATTTGCTTAAACACCGACATTGTATTAAATAGTAATAGTTAATAAATTGATTGCTTATTGCTTAAACTAAGCATGGCTAGAGAACAAAACCAGTATTTTTGAACCATATTTAGACAAGATATCTTCACATTCGATTTTCAGTGCGGGAGGGAAATACTTTTTTATGATGTACCACTGTTTCATTTGTTTCTTGCTTGAACAGAGCAGCTAGTGGCTAAACTTAAATTCTGAATTGACCTTCTAAAGGATATGAGCTGTACAGCTTTCGACAAAGTTCTTGCAACTATGTCCGAACAACTATTAGTATCTCACATATTCGTGCCGAATCCAGATACTTGTACATGGACAAGTGACCCCAAATCGATTTTAAAAAAAATGAACAAATCCAATTATGATCTTATGCCTTTGATTGAAAACGGGGTATTTGCAGGCTATGTCGAAAGAAAGACCCTTGAACAGACGAAGGAAATTAAATCAGCTTGCAAAGAAATTGCTGTTGAAAAGATTGTGAGTACAGATACTAGAATCACAGATATGATTGATCTATTCCAAGCTTCACGATTCTTTTTTGTTCTTGAAAGAAATGGTTTGGTTGGCCTTGTCACCTATTCAGATTTGAATAAAAGTCCTGTTCGAACTTTGCTTTTCATTCTAATAAGCAAACTCGAGTTTCTGTTGTTGCAGCAGATTAAAAATCACTATGCAGATTCACAAACTTGGCTAACCATGCTTGACTCCGAAAGGCAAAACAAGATTAAGGCTATATTTGAGAATAAGAAGAAATCAGACGTTGACACAGTAATAGAAGAATGCCTGAACCTTGGTGATATGATCAGCATTTTGGAGCAAGATGAAGGTTTTAGATCGAAGATCGGCTATCCGTCTAGAAGCTCCTGTGAAAAAGAATTGGGGGGTCTCGATGACCTCAGAAATAGGATCATGCATCCCGCTGATTCATTAATTGATTGTTATGAGGATGTCGCAAAGCTTAGGAACAGGGTTGAACGGCTGAAAAAAGCTATTTTGAGAGTCTGCTTAGAGAGGGAAAACGCGGTTTTAGTTTGGCAATACGGGTCCAATATGGATGAAGAACGAATTAACAGCCAGGATCGGCTGAAAGGACTGGCAAAATCTGCGGGAATTGCTATCTTGAAAGAACATAGATTGTCTTTTACTCACACAAACTTAGTAAGAGTCGGAACTGCCGATATTGTGGCTGATAAAAGTGACTATGTGATAGGTTCCCTTTATGAAATTCCTTACAGAATGCTAAAAAAACTAGACAAGATTGAAGGGGTAAATTCAGGAGCATACCGAAGAGAAAGAATATCGGTCGCAAAACTCAATGAGAAACTTGAAGAGTTTTCAGAACCAGTAAGACCAATTACTTATGTTGTTGTCAATAAGGAAAAGAACCCGAAAACCAACGCTGACTACGCCAACCACATACTTCGAGGAATCATAACTCACAAAATTGGTAAATCCTACTTTGACAAAATCAAGAATTTAATAATTCTGAATAATCCAAATATTCAGAAAGATCTACTGAGTTATCCCAGATGCGAATGAATTGGCAGTGGCTGTAATCACATTCAAGAATTACTATTAAGGAAACAGACCATCATAGACTTTTGCTAGGGCTATATCTTAAATATTTATAAAATCATGCTAATTGTCCCGAATCCAGAATGTTTTCGACCTAGAAGAATTAAGAAATATTTTCTTAGATTTGGTACGTTTTAATTACCTTCTACTTCTGAGGTTCTGCTTGGTATTTATGGTCAAGTTTTACACTTTCTCGAATTTCATTATGAGCCTCGTAAAGCTCTTTTGTTTCTTTTCTTGCGGTTTCTATAAGCTCTTTAATATCAATAGGCTGCTTCTGGCGTTTTCTTTCTGCCATGGCTAAATCAAAATTAAGTTGAAGAACGTCTTGGAACCCGTACAATTTTGGGTCTCCGAGAATATCATATCTTTCTTTTATCAGCTTTGATGAGATCGTGAGTAGAGTGTACGGCTGTATTTTGAAGGACCTTTTCAGTTCTCGATCCAGAGTTTTTAGTCTGGAGCTTTCCAGTTGAAAAATATTCTGATGCTCTACTCTGATCAATCTTCGCAGCAGGGGTCTTTCCAAAATGGGAAATTGTTTTCTATACTTTTCTACGATCTGACGGACAGTTTTATCTCGTTTCGGGGACATTTTTCCATCACATATTACGTTTTTAGGGACAGTTTAGGCATGGTAAAAAGTATAGATGAAGCAAGCATATAACTCTTATTGAACTCGGCAAGAGAGCAAGACCGAACGCTGGGATAAAACTAAATGGTGCTTAGATCTTGCAGTAGCACAAGAAGTCGTCTGGTCAAAGATGTGAATGATGATGCCAGTAATCTCTCAAAGTGAAGTTGGCTAACACGCAAGCAATGAGAAAGGATAGTGGTGAGGACATGACGCCATAAGTTGCGACACCCGTCGTGGGGGGCTACGAGGAAAGCGTCCGCGCCCTCGCCACTATCCCTCAAAAGAATTGCCTCTACATTTAGACCCTTGTCTAAGTCTACGAGCGTAATTAACAACGATTGGCGAAAATCCGTTGTTCAAAGAAAAGCGTTGGAGATTTTATCAAGCATTTGACTGGAATCAATACCTTTTTGGAAAGAGTATTGAAATTTTCTTTAACCGAAAAAGATCAAGCTGAGAAAATTTTGAAGGCTCGTGATAAAGCAGTTGCCAGCTTTAATAAAATAATTTGATAACAGTGTTAATCAAGCAAGTAAAAAGTAAAGATTTACGCTGCTAAATAGCTATTCTATTTTACAAGGACGTCCAAAATGTTCGTTCCCCGTCTATAGGGTGTTTTTTCTTTGAGGAAAGTACATATTTACCCCGTGGGGTTCAAGTCCCAGCGGCCCGCCATTTATACATACATTTTTAATGTGCTGTTTGGATGCGCCTTCCGCCAAAAGCATGGATAGTTCTTGCTAGAGGGACCTTTCTGCATCGTGCCAACATCGCAGTAAATTTCTGAAAGAAATGTTAACTGACTAATGCCTTTTTCAAATATTCCTTCACGATCGGATCAACGATAAAATAGTTCTTTTCCCCGTCGGTCCCGACGTACTGCAATCTATGAAGCATGTTTAGACTCCTCCTGAGCCCCATTTTTTGATAGATAATTTTAGGGTGTTAGTTACTTACAGGTGTTAGTTACTTACAGGTGTTAGTTACTTACAGGTCACTTTCAAATGATTTTGCTTCTCGAACCTTAGCTTGAGGGTTTAGGCGTGGGTGCGTTGGATTATTTTCTCTGCCAGCTGATATAGCAGGCTTGCTATGGCTAGGGCGAAGGCGGGGAAAACAGGCATGATGTACCAGTAAATTCTTGTCTGCGCCAAACTGAACACCAAAAGCACGATTGCCATCCACAAGAAAACCAGCATGTCCTGCTTTGAACGCTTGGTAAAGGCTTTGAAAGCGCAAAGTCCAGCGGCTAAGGGCAGCAAGACCAGCCAAACCCAGTTTTCGTGAGTGGCGAGGTAACTGAAATAGAAGAGGTAGTTTGTGCCAAGGTGGGTCTCGATGCTTGTGGTTGAACGCGCAAGGTCAGCGTAAATAAAGTATGACTGCCAGAATTGTGACCCGAAGCGGGCTGCCATGTAGATCATCCAGGGCGAGAACAGCAGAAGTCCGACTGCCCAGAAAAGGGTGAAGCCCTTCGTGAAGAGAAACCGTAGGCTTCTCCTCGTAGCAACCAAGTAGACGAAGATGATCAGCGGGATCAATAGGGCGGCGCTCTGCTTTGTCATCAACGCCAACCCGAAAAATACGCCGCTAAGGACTGCGTTTCGAAAGCTGCTTTGTTTTTCTTCACTTAGGACAAAAAAGTAGAAGCTTGCTAAAACGAAGCAGGTCAACGGCACGTCGAGCATGGCGTACCTTGCGAAGACCCAGTAGGTCACGAATGTGCCCAGAACCAGCGCGGACATGAAGCCGACAGGGCGGCTGTACAGTTTTTTCCCCAGATAGTAGGCGAAGACAAGGGAGAGGGCGCCGAACCCAGTCGTCCAGATTCTTGAAGCGAAGTTTGTGACGCCGAAGACTTGGTAGGCAAGGGACATCAGCCACATCAGAAGCGGCGGTTTGCCTATCGCGAAGGATATGGCGCCGTTAGTCCAAGGGGTCAGGTAGTCTCCTGTCTTAACCATGTGGTAAGCCCATTGAGAGTACGTCTGTTCGTCGGAGGTCTGCAGGGTTCCAGTTCCCAAGTTAACGAAGAATATCGCTGAAAAAGCCAGAATCGCCAAGATGAGAACGGCGTCAGCGTGCCTTTGGAACCAAGAGGTTTTTTGACCAGTTGACTCGATATTTCGGTTACGCCGAAATGCGAAGTAAACATAGTATGCCAATACAAGAATGACAGCGGCTCCTATAACGCATGCAATGGCGTCGAATGCTATTGTGGTCACGGGTATGGCGTTGGTTGATTGCGAAAGTTGATGTTGACCTGTTGAATTGGTTAAAGCTAGCGCGTAGATTTTGCAGTCGTCCGAGCCGATGTACAGGCTGCCGTCTGCGATGGCTGGTGAGGATTCTATGTTGTTTCCTGTTTGGTAGCTCCATTCTTTGGCTCCTGTGGCAGCGTTGAAGCAGTAGATGTTGTCGTCTTGTGAGCCCACGTAAACGTTGCCACCTGCAACGGCTGGGGAAGACGTAACCCAATACCCCGTTGGGCTCTGCCAAATTTTACTGCCCGTCGAAGCGTTCAGGCAATAGACGTTATCGTCCTCGGAGCCCACATAAACACAGCCGTAAGCGACCGCTGGGGAAGATTCCACCTCGTCTGCCGTTTGGTACTTCCAAACTTGAGTGCCTGTGAGAGCATTTAAGCTGTAGATGTAGCCGTCGTATGAGCCGATGTAGACGCAGCCATTGTACACGGCGGGGGAAGAAGAGTCAGACGTTCGGATATAGTGACTCCATATCTTGCTGCCCGTTGACGCATTGAACGCATAGACGGAGCCGTCGCCGCTGGCTATGTACACTATGCCGTTTGATACTGCTGGCGATGAATCTGCTGGGTTCAAACCTTGTAAATTCCATATCGTGTCTCCGTTCGTGGCGTTGAGAGCATAAAGATTATTCTGGGAGCCCACGTAGACGATGCCGTCCACAATTGAGGGAGAGGAACGCACTGGACCCCCAATCGGTGTTCTCCAAACAAGCGTTCCTGTGGTGATGCTTAGACAGTAAACGTAGCCGTCATCAGCGCCCACGTAGACGCAGTTGTTGCTGACGGCTGGCGAGGACCAAACCTCGTACCTGATGGGGTATTTCCAGATTGTCTCCCCGTTGGAAGCGTTGAGGCAGTAAACTTGGCTGTCCCTGGAGCCGACGAAAACGCAGCCGTTCGCCACGGCGGGGGAAGACTGTACCATCCTACCCGTCGTGTAATTCCACAGCAGTTCGGCAGAATTCGCTGGACTGCTATCTGACGCGTAGCCTCTGTGGGCTGGGTTGTAACGGAACGTTGTCCATCCTCCCGTGCTGGAGCTGGCGGTGGCGTTGCTGCCGAAAGCTGTTGACATGCAGCAAGATTGAATTAGGATCAGCGAAGCCAGAGCCGTTAGCAGCCAGATACTTCTTTTCATTGACATCCGTAGAAAAGACCGCCTTGTTAGGATATTAAACTAATCGAAATTCAAGCGTGAGTCTTGGTTCTTGCCAAGCGCGAAACTTTTCTTTTAAAAGTTTGTGGTTGCTTGGCTGAGACAACAAGTATTGATATATTGCCTCAGCCTAACCGTAAACTCTCCTGAGGGTGCCTTGTATGGTTAGCTGCCAAAACTGCGGTAAGATCCTTACCAAGCCTGAACGGAAGATTGAGAACACATTATTTTGCATAGAACTCTACAGATGTGACAAATGCGGCTACAGGTTCAAGATACTCTGCTAAGCCGCCCTAAAAATTTTTAGGGTTCAGAAGTTTTAGGCAAACAAGCTTTTAATGTACTTTAAAATGAGCTGTGGCTGCTCAAACGCCGTCCTCAGGGCTTTTCTGGGGTTTCTCAAGTGGTTTCTCAACGACAACTTCTTGTATTCCTCAAGCGCCTTAGCGGCTATTTCCTTGACCTCTTCAGGAGTAAAGTCCTGTGTTGAAATCAGCGGCATGCCCTTCGGTTGCCGAGCCGAGGCAAAGGAGTTCCAAGTCAAGTTTTCCTGGATGTACCCTTTGGATTTGCATTCCTCGTACAGCCTTGTGCCGTACGATGGCGTAGCCATGAACAGGTGCATGCCGACGTCGAAGTCACGCTTCAGCTTCAGGGCAAAATCGACGGTTTTCTGCATGTTTTCTTTCTTTTCGCCTGGAAACCCGATGATGTAGAATGCGCCTGTTTTCAAGCCGATGTCTTTGGCGATCTTCGCAACTTCAACTACACGGTTCAAGTCAAGGCTCTTACAGATCACGTTGTCCAGTATCTGCTGGTCGCCTGACTCCACCCCGAAGAAGACGCTTTTGCAGCCTGACTTCTTCATTTTTTGCAGAAGGTTCAAGTTTAAGCAGTCTGCCCTCACCCCGTTCGGTGTTTCCCAGCCGATCTTTATTTTCTTCTGTATTAAGCCGTCGCAGATTGCTTCGAACCTTGCGAGGTCAAGGGTCAAGTTGTCGTCTTCGAAGAAGATGTTCTTTACATCATATTTCTCCACGACGTACTGTATGTGGCTTAACACGTAGTCTGCGGAGTTAGCCCTGAAGCCTCTGCCCATGTGCACGTGAACTGAACAGAAACAGCAGTTGTACGGGCAGCCTCTGCTCGTAATCATCGAAATCGCCTTGTTCCTGAAGCTGCGGTAGCCTATTTTTTTGGGGCTAAGGTACTGCTCCATGTCCACCAGATCGTAGGCTGGGTAGGGAAGCTCATCCAAGTTCTTAATGAAGGGTCTGGGAGAATTTACTTTGACCTCTCCGCCTTGGCGGTAAGCGATGCCCAGAACGTCGCTTAAGGCTTTTTTGCCCTCAAAACATTGGGCTACCTCAGGCATTGTAAACTCGCCCTCGCCTGTCACGGCAACGTCAACGCTTGTTGCCTCTTCAAGAAATCCTTTAGGCACCGTGGTAACGTGCGGTCCCCCCACGACAGTTAGAATGTCGGGGTTAACCTGCTTGGCTAAGTCGCTTACTTTAACCGTGTTTTCTATTTGGCAAGTGAATGGTCCCGCAACACCCACGATGTCAGGCTTCCGCCTCTGAATTTCCTGTTTTATCCTCTCAAAGGGCATGCCAACGCTTACCGCTTCGCTGTCTTTCTGGGCTGAGCCGTCAGTCATGAAGGCGTCTAAGATTTCGGTTTGGTAACCTTCTTTGGTAAGCATGGCGGCGACGTACATCAAGCCGAGAGGCAGGTTGCCCGCTGGGGGCTCTGAGCCTGGGTAAAACGTCTGTGGGGGGTTTACGAGAAGTATTTTCATTGAGGTTACCCAATGATCATAGATTTGACATGTTTGGGATATTTAAATTAACTTCTTAGTTAGATAAATATAGAACATTTCTCAAAGTTATCTGTTTTCTGTTTATTTCATCATAGCCCATAACTACTTACAAAGGCTTAGTTGGCATGTTATTGTTATGCAACAACCACATAAGTTTATGAGCGGTTATTCGGCTTCTATATTGTTTACTTTTCGGTAGTATAATGGAGGTGAAAGAGTTTTGAGCACACGTGAAGCCAGAAAAGGCAAGATGACCGTCGCGGAGGCAGGCAGGAAAGGTGGAGAAAGAACCGCTCAGACACACGGGCGCGAGTTTTATGAGCAGATAGGACGAAAAGGCGGCGAGAAAGTCTCCATGGAGCGGGGTCCAGAATTTTACAGCGAGATAGGCAGCAAAGGCGGCTCTGAAAGAGCCAAGCAGCATGAAGGCACCAATGAAGCGATGGGTAAAACAAGCTTGGAGGAAGCTGGACACAGAGGAGGACAAAGAGTCCGAAGGCTAATCCAAGCGGGCAAAGAGCACGAAGGCGAGTAAAACTCCTTTTTTTGAAATTATTTTTTGGTTAGTTGTCACGTTTTTTAGTCATTAGGCGCTTTTTTTGGAGGTGAATAGATTGTCGCGAGAAAAAGGCAAGATGACGGTTGAGGAGGCAGGCAGAAAGGGCGGACTGAGAACCTCCGCGACACATGGAGAAGAATTCTACAGTGAAATAGGTCGCAAAGGCGGAAAGATAGGTGGACCGAAGGGCGGTCAAAGAGTCCGCAAGCTCATTCAGGCAGGCAAAGAGCACGAAGAAGAGTAAGCGAAGCATGCTTGATTTCACTTTTAATTTAATAGTTAATCAAATATCCTCTGATGACCAGAGTTTCTCACCAAACAAATCTGCGTTCTAGACGCCTCTTAGAAAAGGCGCCTCTGCATTGTTGCTGTGCTGAGACAGCCACATATCTTTAAAAGTCTTATGAAGGGCTAGAAAAATGAGAAAGCGACCAAGATGTTGCGAAAAAAGCGTCACGAGGTTTTTGGAGGTGACATGTTTTGAGTGAAGGCAGGCGGAAGGGGAAGATGACTGTTGAGGAGGCTGGGCGCATGGGTGGTGAGAGGACGGCTGAGACTCATGGGCCAGAATTTTACAGTGAGATAGGAAGCAAAGGTGGGTCTCGCCGAGCCAGGCAGCATGAGGGCACCCCAGAAGCGAGGGGTAAAACAAGCTTGGAGGAAGCGGGGCATATGGGAGGCCAGAAGGTTCGCAGGCTGATACAAGCTGGAAAAGAGCGTGAAGAAGAGTAATTCTTAACTTTTTGCGAGTTTTCGGGTCAAGAGAGTACTTTGGTTCTCTTGACGTAGACAAAATAGGAACGAATTTATGGTGACGTTATTCTTGATTTTTCTTTTTCTCAGCGTTTTTTGGAGGTGACATGTTTTGAGTGAAGGCAGGCGGAAGGGGAAGATGACTGTTGAGGAGGCTGGGCGCATGGGTGGTGAGAGGACGGCTGAGACTCATGGGCCAGAATTCTACAGCAAGATAGGAAGCAAGGGCGGGCAAAAGGTTCGCAGGCTCATCATGGAAGGAAAGAAACATGAGCATGACTTAAACGGCTAATCACTTTCTTAATAATGGCTCGTTTTAGGGTATGGAGGTGAAAAACAACGAGTAGACAAGAAACTCAGATGCCGAGGCGTAAAGGGATCGGTCAGGGCAAGGGGTCAAGAAGGCAGTATGCGAGTAGGGGCGGAAGACCTGGTCACGTAAGCCCAGCAATCGTTGAAAAGTATCTTGCTGGAATGCACTTCCCGTCTGAAAAGAAGAACATGGTTAAGATTGCGACGGATAAGGACGCGCCGGACGACGTTATGGACATGTTGAACAAACTGCCGGACAAGACCTACAAGTCGCCCATTGACATAACCAAAGAAATAGGAAAAATCGAGTAGCATCGAACGAAAAACTCCGTTTTCTTCAATTAGGCTTTTCAGCGCTTCCTAATTTTGAGAAGCGCCATTGCGTGGTTCAATGAAGGCTGGTAGACCGTTTGCGGCTGCCTTCTGATAGCCACGCGTACTTGAAGTCTATCCGTGGCTGAGAAAGCAAGACAGCCTTTTTTTAAATCAGTAAATGGAGGTGGTTGCGTTTTGTCGGTTAGAACTGTAACGAAAAGGAAGATGACTCGTGAAGAAGCTGGACGGAAAGGCGGCGAGAAAGTTGCTCGCGAAAGGGGAGTTGAGTTTTACAGGGAAATTGGCAGGAAGGGCGGCGAAAAAGTGGCTGAGGAGCGGGGCTCCGAATTCTACAGGGAAATAGGACGGAAAGGCGGAGAAAGCAGAGGAAGCAGGGACAGGTAAGCAACGAAACGAAGGATAGCCCGTTGCAAAGCGTTAAGATAGTAATCGGTCTTTTCCTCTTCAAGGTCTCGCTTATTTTTTTCATGTTTCTGGCAAAATGTTGAAATAGTCTTCTGTCGCATCTTGTTTTATGAAGCAAATTCTTGTTTTATTTTATAGTAGGACTGGCAACACGGAAAAGATGGCTAAAGCCGTGGCTGAAGGCGCAAAAATCAAAGATGACATCAATGTAGAACTGAACTATCACGTCGAACCAGAAGACCTGAGCACGTTTGACGCGATACTTGTCGGGACGCCTACTTACCACCATGAAATGGCAGTTGAATTCAAAAACCTCTTCGAGGAAGCCGCAGTGAAAGGCGTAAGCTTGAAGGGTAAAGTGGGCGCCGCGTTCGGTTCCTACGGCTGGAGCGGTGAAGCCCCTAAACTTATTCTGGAAATCATGAAGAACAAGTTTGAGATGCAAGTGAATGAACCGCCTTTGCTGGCGAGGTACTTGCCAGACCCGAAAGGGCTCAGCGACTGCAGAGAATTTGGAAAAAGAATCGCCGAAAACTTGATGAGCAAGGCTTAGCATAAACAGATGGCGAATTTTATGGAAAAACCGAAGGGTAATCTCATTGATTTCTTGAAGAATCAGGTGACTGTGGAGAAGGAGATTGTGGCTTCTCTTGAGAAACCGCTGCGCAGCATGAAGAACCCAGCTGTTAAGGGTGTTCTGAAGGGTGTCTCGCTTGACTCTATAAAGCACGCGGAGCTCTACCTGTCAGCCATTACGCTTCTGACTGAGGCTTCCACGGCGTTGACGCAGGAGCATCTGGATGAGCAGAGAGCGCTCGTAGAGAAGCATATTCGAATCGAGTCTGAACTGATAAAGAAGCTTGAAACTATGATTCCCATAATCGACAACAAGAAGGTTGTTTTCCTCCTCAACTCCATATTGGCCGACGAACGCAGACACCATGAGATGTTGAAGATGGTTCTAGAAATTATCGTTCACGGAGAAACCATAACAGAGGACGACTGGTGGAAGCTGCTCTGGGAAAACGTGCCGTTCCATGGGGCTCCCGGCGGCGGATAAACAAGAAAAGCAAGAAAGTTTTTTTCTAAGAGTTACTGTTGTCCTGTATGACTTGTTCGGAAGAGCACCAGGTGTCTTCAACTATTTTCTGGAGCCCCTGAAGCACCGAAGCCAACATTTCACCCTTGCAGGTTAAACCGTAGGCTTTGGGCGTTCGTCTTATGAAGATGAGTTTTTTGCCTTTCAAACCCCTGAGGAACTTGTAGGTTCTTCTCATCGAAAGCCCTGTTTCTTTTGCAAGCTTCCCAGCCGAAATCCCCTCATCCGCGATTGCATCGTAAACTCTACGTTCAGTCACAGTAAAGCTCTCTTTATTGGGGTCCCGCCTTGATTTAAAGAAGAAAATATAGTCCCTCTCCTCGGGGGTCTCTATCAAGCCTACTACGCGCAGCCGCTTGAGAATTCGCGAAGCAACCTTAGGCGAAATAAAGGCTTCAATTTCTTCAAGCGTCTTTGGACCTGACAATAAAGATTGTAGGAGAATTTCTTCGTAGCATTCGGAGTGCGCTGGAAGCACCTCAGCGAATTCAGGGAAGACTCCGAGCAGTTCGGTTAGTCGTCCGCCGAAGGTGGTTGCGTAGTATTCCTCTCGTGCCTCGGTGGCTAAACCTACCGCCATTAAGGGGCGCAAGTACTCCTCGTTTATCGTGTCTTGGCTGTGGCTGTGCCCCGTTTTCTTGAGTTCTTGCTGCAGTTGGCTCACCGAGTATCTGCCGTTTACGATGGCTTGAAGGATGTGGAGCCTTGTCTCATTCTTGAGAACGTTAAAAAGTTCTTTTATGTAGTTGGGGTTGTCCATTGTTTCCCGCAGTTTTCTCAGTTCATTCTTAAGCTTGTAAACTTGGCATCGGCTTATGCATTCCAGGGGGGTTATTGGAGCGCAGTTTCTGCATTCCGCGTCAAGCGTCTTGAGCATTTGGGTTAGGTCGCGGTTGTTTTCTGTTTTTCTGGACTGTATTAGGACGTTGTCCATTTTGTTTTTTTGTCTCCTCTGTGAGTGTGAGGGCGTGTGTCATGACGAGAAAGGAGTGAGAGACTGGGTCCAAAACCTCTTTTTGCGAGTAATAACCCATTATTGGTGACCCATCATGACACGCGTCATAACATATGACAAGCGTCATGTTTAAATAAGTTTTCCCCAAAAATAACCCTAATTGGTGCCAAACTTGATACTTCCGTGCGAGGTCGGGGTAAAAACCGTTTTGCCTGCAGTAAAGGCTATCATGGCTAGAGAAATTGTCACAAACCGCGGATTCAACGAGCAGCAAACGGCTGAGCTTCTGGGTCTGTCACAGTCAGCAGTCAGCAGGTACGTAAACAAAGAAAGAGGAAACATGCTGCTCACAATAGAAAGCTCGGCTGAAATCCTAACGCTGATAAACCAGATGGTAACTAGCCTCATAAAAGAGCCAAACGACAAAGCAGGACTCCTCACGCTCTTCTGCCAGACGTGCCAAGCCATCAGAAAAGCAGGCTTAATGTGCCCAATTTGCCAAGGAGAAATGCCTCAGGCATGGGCGGAAAACTGCTTATTCTGCCGCTGAGCCCTTGCCGATCAATATTTATTAAAAGCGATGTCCCTCTGATTTTCGGGGGAGCCCGTTTGTCTTATGATGAAAACGCCATCTTGGACGCCATCGAGAAGGTAAGCAAATCAGTGGTGAACATAAGCACCGTTAAAATGGAGTGGATGGGTTGAGTCAGGACATGATTGAGGAGATTCTGGAGAAGTACAGGGTTGTCGCAGTCGTCGGCCTATCGAAGGAGCTTGGGAAAGATAGCCACCGGGTAGGCGCTTACCTTAAGCAGCATGGATACCGCATCATACCCGTCAACCCCTTTGCGGATGAAGTTCTCGGCGAGAAAAGCTACCCGAGCCTGCTTGACATTCCGCCT
Organism: Candidatus Bathyarchaeota archaeon; assembly: GCA_963768345.1. GTDB lineage: Archaea > Thermoproteota > Bathyarchaeia > Bathyarchaeales > Bathycorpusculaceae > Bathycorpusculum. The sequence goes on from CAVYHL010000006.1 coordinate 809,907, forward strand.
GACTTGCAGAAAACCGTTGAAATAGTGGATGTTTTCAGACCCGCCAAAGACGTGCCGCCGATAATGGAGCAAGCCATTCAGCTTAGGCAAAAAAACGGTAAGCCCTTCGTGGTGTGGATGCAGCTTGGCATAGTCAACGAGGAGGCTGCCGAAGCGGGGCGGCGTGCGGGCTTGATTGTTGTGATGGACAAATGCCTGATGGTTGAGCACCACCGTTTTTCGAAGAGATAGGCCTGTCCGATTCTTCTACACGGTGCTTATGCGGAACAAGCCTGCGCCTACATGATCTGTTCCAGAGCCTTCTGTATCTCCGCGTAGTTCGGCTCGACGGCTGGGTTGTCTGAAACCCAAACGTACCTCACGACGCCTTTGGGGTCTAAGATGAAGATTGACCGTTTCGCAGCCGTGTACCCGTTGAGCCCAGCAAAGTTAGGCAGTTCTAACCCGTAGCTTTTGATGGCTTCGCGTTTGTAGTCGCTCAGCACTGGGAAGGGCAGGCGGTTTTTCTCTGCGAAGGCTTTGTTGCTGAAGGGGTCGTTGACGCTTATCCCTATGACCTGTGCCTTCAAATCGGTTAGCCGAGACATGGAATCGCGGAACTCACACATCTCCTTCGTGCACGTTGAAGTGAAAGCCCCGACGAAGAAGGCTAAGACGACTTTTTGCCCCATAAAATCCTTGAGGCTTCTTTGTTTCATGTCGGTGTCAGGCAGAGTGAAATCAGGCGCCTTGTCTCCGACTTTAATTTTGTTTGCCATGGAACCAAGTCCTAAGTTCTAAGAAAGATGAAGCTGTATAAATGGCTGCTGCTTCTCGAGCTGAAGGCAAAAGCGCACGGGCAGACCTTGTTCAGAGTGCATACGTCGCATTTGGGTTTCTGTGCGATGCAGATTTGTCTGCCGTGGAGAATCAGCAAATCGGTGAGTTTCATCCACTTCTCTTTCGGCGTGATCTGCATGAGAGTCTGTTCTATTTTTTCGGCGTCATCGGTCTCCGCTAAGCCGAGCCGTTGCGAAAGCCTGCGAACATGCGTGTCGACCGCGATGCCGGCGATTACCCCGTAAGAGTTGTAAAGCACGATGTTGGCGGTTTTTCTCGCCACGCCAGGCAGTTCCAACAGTTCCTCCATCGTCTTGGGCACTTGGGAATGGTATTTTTCCACGAGCATCTGGCAGCATTTTTGCAGGTTTCTCGCTTTGTTGTGGTAGAAGCCTGTTGAGTGTATCGCCTGCTCAAGCTCTTTTATGTCGGCGTATGCGTAGTCCTCGGGTGTTCGGTACTTCTTGAAAAGGTTTCGCGTTACAACGTTGACTGTGGCGTCGGTTGTCTGGGCAGAAAGCATGGTGGCGACCAGCATTTCCAGCGGGTTGGAATAGTTTAGGGCGGTTTTTGCGTCGGGATACTGCTTTTCAAGCAGCTCAATCACGTTTGCGACGCGTGCCTTCGGCTCAAGGTAAATTTCTGGGTTCTTCATTCTTGGCGCCTCATTTATCTAAGTAGATAATCAGGGTGAAATTAGGTTGAATTGGCAATAAAAGATTTTTGACTTCCCCTTCAACGCCAACAATCGAAGCCCCTGCGCTCCCAGCACAGAAACTTTTTACTCTTCAATTTTGCTATGCACTAGTCAGGTGAAATCTGAGTTGAGTCTGAAACTGAAAGTTGACGGAAAAGAAATACCCCTGAACGAGTTCGTAGAAAAAATCTTGAGCGGAACGATAACGGGCGCAGTGACTTCGCTGCGGGGAATAAAGGACGACTGGAAAAAAATCGAGATAGAAATCCAGAAACAGGCTTAGCCGTTAAATTCAACGACGCTCTCTATTTCCGCGAACATTTCCCTCTTAGCCTTGCATATGGGGCAAACGTACGGCGGGTCCTCCCTGAACACCACGTAACCGCATTGCTTACAGTACCACAGCTTCTTCTTAACCGTCGGCTGGCTTTTCGCGGCTGCCGCAGGTTTTTCTTGCGCTCCTCCTGCGGGTTTAGCTGCCGCTGCCTCGGCTCCCCAGGCTCTTGCCTGCTTCTCCAGCGGTCGCCGCTCTGGGACTTCAGGCAGGTTTTGGCTTTCGTAAACTTGCTTGTTAACGTAGAGTCGGCAGTAGCATGAGCCGTACTGGGCGACGTCTGGGTCGCGGTAGTCACAGGGACAAATTATGTCGCGGTCGAATTCGTAATTGCCGGATGCAAGCCTGCAGGGACACAGTGGGTACCCGTAGCGGTCCTCGTTGGTTTTTAATCCTTCGAGGAAACCCTGAAGAAGGTCTGGCTGAGGAGTAAGGTAGTAGCCGTAGGTTTTGGCGTCGGCTTCGGCTCTTCGTCGAACCTCTTCCAGCGTGGTCAAAGTTCAAGTGCCTCCTTGAGTTTGTCCTTGCGGAAACCAGTGATCAAAACCTTGCCGTCAACGATCGTGGTGGGGTAGCTTAGCATGCCGCCTTTGTTCTGGATTGTCTCGCGGATTTTCTGCTTGTCCTCCTCACTGCACAAGTCAACGTCAACGTACTCGTATTCAATGCCATTGTCGATTAGGTACTGCTTGGTCAGTTTACACCAGACGCAAGTGCTTAACGCATAGACGAAAACCTTGTGCTTGTTGTTTTTACCAGCAACTTTAGAAATGTTCATGTCAAAACAGCTCCGCTAGGAAGAGTTGCCCGCGGGATAATATAACTTTTTAGGATTGGCGAGAGTTCCGCTGGCGGATTTTGGTTCATGTTTGTGACCGTGTTTATGTGCGTGCAACAAGGGTCTATAGGGGTCTGTTGCATCTACGGAAAGCATCTACGCTTTGCATCTACGAGCTTCATGTGTTAGCCCAAAACGGCGTTTGCCTTTAGTAGACTTTACGCTGGTCTGAGGTTGCCGAAAGCGTTCTGCACAACCTCGGTCAGGGCGGGGTGGATATGCATGCCTCGCGCGATAGGCGCGAAACCTCCAGTTTCAGAAACCATCGCGTTGATGATTTCCTGAATCAGAATCGACGCTTCAGGGCCGATGATGTGCCCGCCGAGGATTTTGCCCGTTTCCGCCTCAACGATCACTTTGACGAAGCCTTCTGGGAAACCCATCGCTGCACCCATCGCCGTGTCCCGATACAGCGCAGTGCCAACGAGAATTTTATGCCGCTGTTTGGCTTCTTCCTCTTTCAAGCCGACGGAGGCAATCTGCGGGTGAGTGAAGACCGCGTGAGGCGCGGCTGAAAAATCCATCGGAACCCTGTGGTCGTGGGAAGCGTTGTGCCAAACCACTCCAGCTTCGTAGTTTGCCACGTGCTTGAACATCTGGGTTCCAATTGCGTCGCCGAAAGCCCAAATGTTCTTCTTGCTGGTCTCAAGGTACTCGTTGACTTTTATGAAGTTGTGCTCGTCAAGCTGCACGCCCGTTTTCTGGGGCTTTAAAACGTCAGCGTTCGACACTCTGCCAGTCGCAACCATCACCACTTCAGCGCTGAACTCCCTTAGGCTTCCATCCTGACGGTTCCTCGCAACGAGCGTTTTGGTTTGACCTTCCTGCCTTGCCTCCAACACCTCAAAGCCCGTGTATATTTCCATCCGCCCCTGCAGTTCCTTCTTCAGCAGTTCGGAGATTTCTGGCTCTTCATCTGGCAAGATACGGTTTGGGCGTTGCAGTATGGTTGTTTTTGCGCCGATGCCTGAGAAGAAGTGCCCGTACTCCATGCCGACGTAGCCTCCGCCAACGATCAGAATGCTTTTCGGAGGCTTTTCCAGTTCCAAGACCGTGTCGCTTGTCAAGTAACCTATTTTGTCTATGCCCTTTACGGGCGGGATCGCGGTGCGTGCGCCTGAAGCAATGAAAATTGTTGGGGCGGTTATCGTGTGCTGTCCAACCTGCATGGTATAGTCGGAGATGAACTCGCCTGTTTCCTTAAACCACACCAAGTTAGGCGTAGCTTCCACCCCTAACGCCTGATGCCCAGAGTCTTCACTGACCAGCTCATGCATTCTAGTCATGACGTTGCTAAAATCCACCGACTCCACGGTTGCATTAACGCCAAGTTTCACAGCCGCGTTGATTGCGGCGATGACGTCTGCAGGGTGGATAAGCATCTTTGAGGGCACGCAGCCCACGTTTATGCAGGTGCCGCCCATTTTCCCGTGCTCAACGAGTGCCACACGCAGCCCCTGCTCCACAGCCGCCGAAGCGACGAGCATGCCTGAGCCTGAGCCGATTACGATTACGTCAAATTTTTCCATCGCGTAAACCTCAGAATAACCTTTGAAAAAGAAGTGTTTGATGGCAAATAAACTTTTCAGCAGCGGTTGCTTGGCGCTAAAATAGAGGCTCTTTTCATTCTTGAAAAGTCGGCGCTTGGAAGATTGTGAAAAGCTTTTATGCAAGTTACGGAAATACGTCTTTTCGGGTTTGTATGGCTAAAAAGTCTGCTGAAGCGGAAAAGAAGAAGAAAGCTTACTACGCCAAGAAAGAGAAGAAAGCCAAGGCAGTTAAGAAGTAGCTTTCCCACCGAGGAATCCTGGCAGGGCTCTCTCGTCGTGGACGGCATCGAAGCTTTCCAACTCACCTTTTGTTAGTGGTAACACGACTCGGGACACTAGCCCATTAAGGCTGAAGGGCAGCCGTATGAGGCGCATCTCGCCAGAAGTCACCCACTCATCGATGTGGAAGCCTTCTTTCTTCACCTGCTGCGCAAGCTTAAGCCTCTCCTTGGCGCTGAGCGCATAGGCTCTTGGGTCTAAGACGTGAAGGTGAAAGCCCCTGCCCGAGTAAACCGCTTTAACATCGCCGAAACGGGCTGCCAAAAACCCGTAAAGCCCCACCGCTTCCTGCTGAACCATGCGCAACTCCAGCTCGCAGAAGCTCAGCCCTTGCTGCTTCTTCATCTTGTCAGCCAAGGTGCCGTGGATCGGGCAGGTTATGTTCTCTGGGTCAAGGTCAAAAGCGAGCTCTTGCCTCCCAGTTTTGGCTCCGTTTTGGTCGTAGACGTTTCGGTCGTAGTAGACGGCTTCGGGCAAAAACTCCAATATCTGCTGCCGCGCGTCTTCCAGGCTTGAGTACTCATCGATTATTATCGTGGTTGAAGCGTCATCCCTGTACTTTTCAGGGTAAATACCTGTGTGCCTGCCGATGATGACCGCGAAATGCACGTTGCCCTGTTGGCTGCTGAACCATTGTGCAGCGGCTTGCAGGTTAAACTCTGAAGTGTAGAATTGCTTCCTTTCCTCAAGCGTCGCGTACCTCATACCATTAGGCATGTAATACTGAACCATTCAAATCACGTCTTTGAATCCGAAAAACAGTAGGTAGAAACCCTAATATTATGCGTATCGCTGATTCTAAACGGTGAATTTTCTTGCCTATCGACCCTGATTTCCAAACAAAACGCCAAGTAGTCGGCGAACACAACGGACACAAAGTCTGGGGACCCGTCGTGGCCCCGCAGCAACTCGGAATCCACGGAACACTAAACGCCGTGGACTGGGACTCCTGCATTGGAGACGGCGTTTGCATCGACGTTTGCCCCGTTTCCCTGTATGATTGGGCTGAATCGCCTGGGCACCCCCTCAGTGAACGCAAATCCGACCCCGTCAGAGAAAGCGACTGTATACAATGCCTCGCCTGCGAAATGCAGTGCCCCGCCCAAGCGATAAAAGTAACACCGCGTTAGGCAGTGCCTCGTTTTTTTGGCAAGTATTATATTAGCAGACGCTCCAAATAGCTGCTTTAGTGCACGTCTATGAGTCCAGAATCAAACGGCAAGCTTATAGCTGTCCAACCATCTGATGTTTCATTAAAAACCACCGATGTCGTTGAAAGAATAATTTCTGGTATAATGGAATCAGGCGAAGTTGACGTCGTGGGAATAAATGATGCAATTTTCTTAGCTTGTTCTGCAGTGAATATGGCGACGGAGATCGCGAATGTATTCATCAATGACCTATGCATCGGAAGCCTTGAAGCGCCAGCGCTCGGCAAAGCGTCGGCTATCTTGGTGCATCTGGGACAGAAGCCGATTTGCGATTACGCTCAACTAGCTGGGCAAGAAGAGAAAGCAATGCAAGATGTCGAAGAGCAAACGATCAGCGTTAGCAGAGCGGCGACAATGGAGAGGCTTGTTACGATAAGCCTCTTGCGGCTTGCGAAGTTTGATGAAATCAGGATAGTTGCTGCTGGCGGCTCGATCAACGACGCTGTTTCACTCACGCTGAAGCTGACGACGGGGCAAATATCCAAGGAGACCGTGGGAATCAAACTGGTGCATCTTTACTCGATCAGCATGCGAAACGACCCGACAAAAAGCATCGCCGCCGTGTCCATTTACCTTCAAAAAGGGTTATCAGCAATATACTCTAAGAGGCAAAGTGACCTGTTCAAAAAGGCAGAGAGCGGAAATTAAAACGGCTCCTTCTTCGGCATAAAAAACCAACTTGTTTTTTGAGACCAACAGCGACTAGGGGACCAGCTGGGAAATTAAGGAAAAAAAGAGTGGGTGTTTTGATGTTTACTTCACGAGGCTTAGGTTTTTGTTGACGTTGTCCCAGTTGACGATGTTCCAGAAGGCTTCGATGAACTTGGCGCGTTCGTTCTTGTAGTCAACGTAGTACGCGTGCTCCCAAACGTCCAGAACCATCAGGATTTTGAACGTCGGATAAAGGTTCACGTTGTGCTTCTCAATCTGCATTATCAATGGCCTGTCAACGCATGGATGCACGGCTAGGGCAGCCCAGCCTGAGCCCTCAGTGGTTGCAGCAGCCTTCGTGAACTCCTTTTTGAACTGGTCGAAGCTTCCGAATTCCTTGTTGATAGCGTCAGCAATCGCTCCCTTCGGTTGTCCGCCGCCGCCTTTGCCAGCTGGCGCCATGTTCTCCCAGAAGATCGAGTGCAGAAGGTGCCCGCCGACGTTGAAGGACAGGTCTTTGAGCAGTGCTTTCATGTCCAATTCAGCATTTTCTTTCCGTGCCTTGTCAAGTTTCTCGAAGTCCGCGTTCGCGCCGTTCACGTAGGCTTGATGGTGCTTGTCATGGTGGAGTTTAAGCTGAGTCTCTGAAATGTACGGTTCCAATGCGTTGTAATCGTAGGGCAGTTTTGGTAGACTGAAAGATTTTACTTTCTCCATAAAACTCACCAAAAACTGAAACAAACCTAAGGGCGAAACAACTAATATACTTTACCTTGTGCGAGATTCAGGCAGGATTAGATCAACTTATTACCAACTTGTTGTTTACTATTTGGCGGTGATTTTTGTGACCAAAACGGATGAAAACCTGAAGGATGCTTTCGCGGGCGAATCCCAAGCCAACCGAATGTACCTGGCTTTTGCCAAGAAGGCAGACGAGGAGGGTTTCCCTCAAATCGCTAAACTGTTCAGGGCAGCAGCCGAGGCGGAGACGGTGCACGCGCTCAACCATTTCCAAGTGATGGGACACGTGAAATCGACGGCTGAGAACCTTGGCACGGCGGTTTCGGGCGAAACGTACGAGTTCAAGAAGATGTACCCCGAGTTCATCGCCGAAGCCATGAAGGCTGGAAACAAGAAGGCTGAAGTCAGCTTTGAGTACGCCAACAAGGTCGAGGAAATCCATGCTGGCATGTACCAGAAAGCGCTTGACGCGTTGAAGAACAAGACGCAGCCATCGAAAGCGGATTATTGGGTGTGCCCAGTCTGTGGAAACACGTTTGAGGGCGAAGCGCCTGGCAAATGCCCCATTTGTGGAACGCCCAAAGCGAAATTCAAGAAAATAGACTAAGCCTAAACCCTTTTTGTTTTTCATTTTTTCTATTTTTTCTCAAGTAAAAGAGCTGGCGGTTTAGGCTTTGATTTTCTGTGCTATTTGCTTTCCGAAATCGAAACATTTCTTCAAGTCGTCGCTGTCTGGAACGTATTTCACTTCGATGCTTGGTTCGTACACTTCGAAGCCTGTTTTCTTCGCCGTTTCCACCATGCCTCTTACTGCGCCGCCGCCCCACCCGTAGGAGCCGAAGAACGCCCACAGTTTGCCTCTGGGTCTGAGCCCTGTTATGTAGGTTAGGAAGGAGCTCACGGTCGGGAACATCTGGCTGTTCAGCGTGGGCGAGCCCACAACGACTGCCTTCGCCTCAAGGATTTCGGTCACGACTTCGGTGTTGTCTGTGGCTCTGAGCTTGAGAACGCGGACGTCAACGCCCTCGCTGGCCACGCCTTCCTCTATGGCTCTGGCCATCTTGTCCGTGCTTCCCCACATCGTGTCAAAAACGATTATCACCTTCTGCACTGACTCGAACGCGCTCCACTTGAGGTAGGCGTTGATGATTTTAGACGGGTCTTTCCGCCAAATAACGCCGTGGTCGGGTGCGATCATGTCGATTGGAATGCCCATCTGCACGACCTCCTGAATCTTCCTGGTGATCAGCGGCGCAAACGGCATAAGGATGTTAGCATAGTACGTCCGTGCCTCGTCCATGAGCACTTGCTGGTCAACCTCGTCGTCGAAGCGTTCAGAACTTGCAAAGTGCTCGCCGAACGCGTCGTTCGATATGAGGATTTTGTCTTCCACGACGTAACTGAACATGCTGTCTGGCCAGTGCAGCATGGGTGTTTCAAGGAACCGCAACGTGTGTTTGCCAAGTTTAAGCTCATCGCCTGTTTTGACGACTTCCACCCTGCTAAACTCGGGACCGTAATGCTCGATCAGGGCGTCTTTTCCTCTTTGACACGCGATTATCTTGGCGTTTTTGCATAGCGCTGCGATTTCGGGCAGGCTGCCTGAATGGTCCATCTCCACGTGGTTAACGATGATGTAATCGATTTTTTCAAGGCTTGTCAACTCCTCGATGTTCCGCGTCAGCTCTTCGGCGAAATTGTGCCTAACTGTGTCTACGAGCGCGGTTTTTTCGTCCCTGATCAAGTAGGCGTTGTAGGTGGTGCCTCGGCTGGTGACGTACCCGTGGAAGTCCCGTAGGTTCCAGTCAACAACTCCAACCCAGTTTATCCCTTCTTTCAAAACAACATTCGGCATGATTTCTACTCCTTTGATATATTTATCTTGTAGTTTATCTTAACCCCAGCCTTCTCGAAAAGTATGCCTACGGAGCAATTCTCAAGCGTCACCTTATGCAGCCTCTCAACCCTGTCCTCCGGAGCATCCGTCTTGATGGTGATGTCAAAGTTTTCCTCCGTAATTGTTGCGGCGGCTCCCTCCGATTCCACCGCCTCCACCTTGACTCTGAGGTGTTTAAGGTTTAGCCGCATCTTCTTCGCTATTGAGGCACAAGTTATGGCGTAGCAGCCCACGTGGCTCATAACGCAGAACTCGAGGGGAGAAGGTCCTTGTCTAGTTCCGATTTCAGGCTCAAGATCCGCGATGTAGCTGTGTCCTTCGTTGTCGTCAAGCATGATTTGGAAGCCCTCAACCAGTTTGGCGTTTGCATACATTTTCGTAGTCAAATCTCATGTCTCCAAATGAGACAGTAAAAATCAAGTCTTGATGGTAATAATTGTTTATATGGGTTGTGTTTACGAGAGGTTGTTTTCAAGCAAGTTCTCGTGTGCTACTTTTAGGGAAATCAAGAATCAATATATGCCTGAGCAATCAGTTTAATAGTGTAATCGCCCAGAACAGGTACACTGGAAATTTTGGAGGTCATGGCTTTTGAGTTTGATACCTGACGACAAGAAAGAACTGCTTAGAGCCGACTTCAAGGAGAAACTGGTTGACCCAGTTAAAATCGTCATGTTCACCCAAGAGGTCGAATGCCAATACTGCTCGCAAACTAGGGAGCTGATTCAGGAGTTCCCGCCGCTAAGCGACAAGATAACGTTGGAGGTTCTTGATTTTGTCGCTGATGCGGCGAGGGCTAAGGAACTGGGAATCGACAAGATACCTGCCTTGGCGATTATCGGCAAGAAAGATTACGGTGTGAGGATCTATGGGATTCCTTATGGGTACGAGCTTCAAACGTTGATTGAGGCGATCATCACCGTCTCGCAGGGCAAGACTGACTTGTCTGAGAACACTAAGTCTATTCTGAGGGAGGTTAAGAATCCAGTCCATATCCAAGTGTTCGTAAGCTTGACTTGCCCTCACTGTCCCACAGCCGCAGCGGTCGCGCACAAGCTGGCTGTTGAAAGCGACTTGGTCAAGGCTGACGTCATCGACAGCGGCGAGTTTCCTGATTTAGCCATGAAGTACAACGTGATCGGCGTGCCCAAAGTCATCATCAACGAGAAAATAGAGTTCACTGGAGCGTTCAACGAGGACCTGTTCGCTGAGCACGTCCTGTTGGGCGCCTTCTAAGATGGGAGCAGATTAGCGAGTGAGCCAAAAAACCAGCGCCGAACCATTAAGCTTAGTTTTCGTCTACAGCAAAGAATTCATGGAGCGAGTTATTCGCAACCTGATCAATGACCCGTGCTTCTGCCAGTCATGCGGACTCTACTGCGAATCCTGCAAGTACAACGTCTACAGCTTCGTCAAGAACGTGAGGGCAGCGATCCAGCTTCCAAGCCCCTCTGACTTGCCAGCGTTCATCGACAACCCTGAAGAGTTCATGCCTAAGAAACTGCCCAAAGCCGACATCTGCTTAGCCTCTGGCCTGCACAAGGACCTGCTCTTGGAGTTGCCTAACCAGCTTAAGAAGGCTGGGATAAAAGCGTTGATCGCTCCCATTGAAGACTGGACCGAGGTGCCTGTCGGCGTCCGAAACCAGGTTGAAGCGCGATGCAACGAGTTGGGGCTTGAATGCGCTTTTCCGAAGCCATTCTGCACGCTTGAGCCAGAGACGAATAAGCCCACGATTGCTCGCTTCATCGAAGAGACAAAAGTTGGGCGTCCGCTTCTTGAGATCACGTTACGGATGGTTGACAAGAAAGAAGTCATCGAGTGTGCGGTGGTGAGGCGAAGCGCCCCCTGCGGCTCCACATGGTACATCGCGCGAAAACTTGCAGGCGTGCCCACCAAACAGGAGGAACTCTACGACGCCATCGCAAAAGCCCACCACAGCTACCCGTGCACGGCGGGCATGGTGACCGACCCTGAGACCAAGGAGCCGATACTGCACATCGGCGGCTTCACCATAAGAGCAGAGGTCGAGAAAGCCATTGAGAAAGAGCGTGCAAGAATCAAAAAAGAGAATGAAAAGTTAAGCGCGTAGCCGTTTCCTCGGCAATCGCGGACTCCCTACTTGCTCGCGTATTTTGCTGGGTTCTTGTCGAACGTCGTTTTGCAGGTGGGCGCGCAGAAGTAGTAGGTTTTGCCCATGTAGTCGGATTTGAATTTCGCCTTTTTCTCGTCAACCATCATTCCACACACTGGGTCTTTAGCCACGGCATTTCACCTCCAAAACCTCTATGCTAGTCGTTGACTTTCTTGGATTTAAATTTAGCCAGCTTCAGCAGCGCCGAGTTGCTGACCACCGTCAGGCTGCTTATCGCCATCGCCCCAGCCGCGTACATCGGATTAAGTAAGCCCGCAGCGGCGACGGGTATCATGATCGAGTTGTAGGCGAAAGCCCAGAACAGGTTGGTGTCGATTTTGCGCATGGTTTTCTTGCTGAGTTCGATGCCGAGGGCTACGTCGCGCAGGTCGTCTCTTATGAGCACTATGCCGCCTGTTTCCTTGGCGATGTCGGTTCCGCTGCCGATTGCGATGCCGATGTCGGCTGTTGCCAACGCTGGAGCATCGTTTATTCCGTCGCCGACCATGGCAACGACTTTTCCTTCAGCCTGCAACTTTTTGATAACGTCCGCTTTTTGCCAAGGCAGAACGTTAGCAATAACCTGAGTTATTCCCACTTGTTCAGCTATAGTCTTGGCTGTTCGCTCGTTGTCCCCCGTTAACATTGTAACTTCCAAACCCAAAGCTTTCAACTGCTCTACCGCATCGGCAGCACTTTCCTTCAGCGTATCCATAGCAGCAACCAATCCGACACACACACCGTCAACCACCAAAATCATGACGGTTTTCCCCTGCCTTTCCAACGATGCCAAGTCAGCTTCTACCTCACCGACGGATACGTTTTGCTCCTGCATCAACTTGCGATTTCCAAGCAGAACCCTTCTGCCTCCGACACTGCACTGCACTCCTCTGCCCGGCAATGCTTCAAAACTGTCGGCACGTTCGATGATCACATTGTCGGATTCAGCTTTGTTCAGTATAGCTTCCGCCAATGGATGCTCAGAAGCTTTCTCAGCCTGTCCCAGCATACTTGAGCACTGTTTGCTCACTGTAGTCGTTGTAGGTTTTAATGTCGGTTACGCTCGGCTCCCCCTTAGTCAATGTGCCTGTTTTGTCGAAAATGACGGTTGTCAGTTTCCTTGCCTTCTCAACGTATTCGCCACTACGGAGCAGAACGCCGTATTCTGCGCCTTTTCCGACACCTGCAAGAATCGCTGTCGGAGTAGCTATGCCTAAAGCGCACGGGCAAGAGATTAAGATGACAGCCAGCAGCACTAGGAACGCTTTTGTAAAGTCGCCAATCGCCAAAAACCAGTAGCCAAACGAAAGCGCAGCAGCAGTCAAGATGATGGGGACAAACCATCTGACAATTCGGTCAGCAAACCTCTGAACGGGCGCGCTCGAAGTCTGTGCCTCCTCGACAAGATGAACAATCTGTGAAAGAGCCGTCTCGTCACCGACACGTGTCGCCTTAATCGTCAGGAGCCCCGTCTTGTTGATTGTTGCGCCGACGACTTCGCTTCCGACACTTTTTTCGACAGGGATGCTTTCGCCCGTGAGCAGTTTCTCATCCACCGACGAGTAACCCGCGGATACAGTTCCGTCAACCGGGATTTTCTCGCCTGGCTTCACGATGACCACGTCACCAACCTGCACCTGATCGATTGAGATGTCGGTTTCCACGCCGTCCCTGACGACCCTAGCCATCGTCGGCTGAAGTTCGAGCAGCTTTCGGATTGACGCGGCTGACCGTCTTCGAATTAATTCTTCGATGTACCTTCCAAGCAGGACGAAGGCTAAGATGCCGATGGCGACTTCCATGTAGCCTGAGCCCGGCTGGTTAGCCGTCGGCAGGAAAAAGACGCTGATGACCCCGTATATCCAGCCTGCCAAGACTCCGACGGTCACCAGCACGTCCATGTTTATGTTGCGGTTCCTAAGCGACTGGTACGCGCCTTTGTAGATCCTGTAGCCGGCAATCCACACGATGGGCGTCGAAACGATGAACACCGCCACGTCGTAGATCCTTAAGCCGCCGACAACGTCAAGGTACATTATCGCGGTGACAAGGCTGAACAGCGTTATGACCTTCAGGATGAGGGCTGCAACCGCGCCTGTCAGGGTGAATGCGACTCGGCGCTGCATGGCTTTCAGTTCGCGCTCTGGTGCCGTGTAGACGTCGAGGCATTGTTGGCTGCAGAAGTAGTAGGTTCGGTCGCCTATCTTGGCGCTGAGGGCTGTTTCCGTGTCAACGTCCATGCCGCATACGGGGTCGCGAACTGTAACCATTAATTTTCCCACTTACTGTTAGGGGTAACGGCGTTTATAACCATATAAATGTGTCTGAAAAAGATATATCTTCCAACCCTCCCAACACGGAAAAAGAAAAAATTGCAAGGATGCTCTGTACCTGTTTTATGTCAGTTCACAGCATTCTTCGGTGCCGATGGGCTGCTGAAAGCGAATTTTATCGCTCTTCTCGGGCAGGAGTCAACACATGACCCGCAGAAGATGCACTCCGTGTTCGTCATGTTCTCCTTCTGCACCATCTCGGCAACGTCAAGGCTCATCGGGCATTTGCTGCTGCATTGCTGGCACTTTAGGCACTTGCTCTTGTCTGCTTCGAGGTGGAGCGATGGGTAGCCGACAGCGTTCTTGATTCTGGTGCCGATCACCATGAAGGGTGCCATCCAGCAGATGGAGTGGCAGGCTGCCCGTTTGCCGGCGACGAGCGCAAAAGTCGCGATTGCACCGGCGATAGCCAAGAACATTATGGCCGAGGGCAGGTCTTGCACTGAGATGCCGTTCCAGGTTTGGTAGAGTGGGCTAACGGCTTTGATTCCGCCTGCCTGAACGAACAGGACCACAACTACTGACAGCCACGGCGCCCAAATGAAATATTTTATGAGGTTGCGTTTTCTGCCATTGTATTTCTTGCCGTTGGCTCTTATTGCCAACTCCTGAACTGCTCCTCCCGGGCATAGCCAGCCACACCAGGCTCGTCCAAAAACCAGCGACACCGCAAAAAGCCCCAGAAATGTTAAGGCGTCTCCCGCGATGATGCCTTGGCTTGCGCCCATTATGATCAAGTAAGGTGACAGGTAGTAGTATACTGCTGGGAAAAGAATGGTCAGCACGATTATGATTGCAAACCTAGCTTTCTGTCGATTCATCGCTGCTCACCCTCCTCTGGCGGCGTCTTGTTTGCTCTTAGGCAGGCATCCAATTCTTTTCGGTTGATATCAACACGCAGCACTCCGTTGGCTCCCTCGATCTGCAACATCAAATCTTCAACCATGCAGACGCCGCTTAGTTTGCCTAAGAAGCCTTCAAACAGAACGGCGCCGTCATTCTTGTCTTGGAGGGACAATCTTTTGACGCAGTGCTCGGAAACCATCTCCACCGAGAACGAATGCTCCTCCGTCCTTTTGCCTAACATTTTTCAGTCCTCAATTGGAGAGCAATGTGAGTCTTGGCTGATAACTTAGCCTCAACAGAAAATATGAAATATCACAATCAACTATGAAGAGCCAGACGGCGCTGCCTCAAGGAGCCATGAAGCATGGATAAAATCTGCAACCTGCTGTTTGAACTTTCAAGCGAAGACCGAATGAACATCCTGCTTCTGCTTAAGAAGTCGCCGCTTAAGCTTTCGCATATTTCGGACAAGCTTGACTTTACTGTTCAAGAAACCGCAAGGAACATTTCAAGACTCAGCGACGCCAAACTCATAGCCAAAGATGTTAACGGGCTTTTTCACCTAACGCCCTACGGTGAAGAGACACTGAACCTGCTGTCTGGCTATCGTTTTCTTCTGAAGAACAGGGACTACTTCCTAACGCATTCAGTTGCCGCCTTGCCAACGCGTTTCGAGTCGAGCCTCGGGGTGTTTGAAGATGCGGAGTTTGTGGGCGACATCATGATTATGTTTCATAACGTTGAAAACACGATTGCTGAAGCAGAAAAGTCGGTCTGCATCCTTACTAACCAGATTCTTGCAAGCACTCTGCCCTACCTGACAGAGGCAATGGAGCGTGGCGTAACCTTCCAGCTCATCATGCCCCAAAACTACCTGCCGACCATGGAAATACGCAAGTTAGTGAACACGCCTGCGTTTGAGCGGGCCGCGCGAGCTGGCAAGATGGATTTTCACTTCATAGGGAAAGTGGATGCTTTCATCTGCTTCTCAGAGAAGCAAGTTGCCGCCTTTGGCTTGGTGAACTTGGAGGGAAAATTTGACTACGCTGGCTTCAAAACGCAGGGGTCAGCGGCTATCGAATGGGTAAAGGACCTGTTCACTTTCTACTGGGAAAGGTCTTCAGACAAGATCCCTGACCAGCTTTTTACAAGTTGAAGCAGGAATTAAGCTAATCCTTTCAAGCTGGAAATCTCTGGTTGAGTGCTGAACAAGATGCCTTGCAGCTGGGCAACGCTTATTCTAGCCGTTTGATTATGTGGTACCCAAACTGTGTCTTAACAGGGCCAGAAGTTTGCCCTTTTTCAAGCGCGAAGGCGGCTTTCTCGAACTCCTTAACCATCTTGCCTCTCGTGAAGGTGCCGAGGTCTCCACCGTGCTTTCCGGAGGGGCACATGGATACGTTTTTGGCTAGGGCGCCGAATTTTTCGCCCTTGTCGAGGCGGGCTTTGATGTTTTTGGCTTCTGTCTCTGTTTTGACGAGTATGTGTGCACAGTGAATTTTGTCTGCCATAAACCCATTAGTCGTTGGCTTTGGCATATAACTGTTGCTTGCGAAATCAGCTGATTTATCGAAAGATCATTAGGACTTGAAAAGTCTAGTTGTACAAGAGCAAGCTGGCTTATCGTAAATAAGCATAAAAATGTCAAAATGCTTCGCGCCACATTTTAAGCTACTTCGAAGTTCGAAGTTCAAGCCGACGTAATTGTTATTACAAAAGCAGCCAATATTTTGGGTATGGGAACCCCTATTCCGCTCAGGAACATTGAAGAAGAAGAAAAAGCCGACCGTGAAGTAGTGGAGCAAATCTCGAAAATTATCAGGTTTTTATGGAACATTGAAGACTAAGAAAGCTTGCCAGCGGGAAAGAGATAAACAGGGTAAAAGTCAAATTATTTCAAAAGATTGACTAAAAGAAGGGGTTAATCTCTCGAGCTTAGCTGCCTTGAGAGATACACGCGTAGTTAATTCTTAGGCTTCAGGTTTACTCGATTACTTGGATTGCGCCTTCAGGACACTGGGCTTCACATGCTCTGCAGACCAGGCACTCGCTGACTTTTGTCGGTGTCGATTTCCCGTCTTTGATTTCGTAGACGCCTACCGGGCAAGTGTTCACGCATGTTTCGCATCCGGTGCATTTGGGGTCAACAACTATTTTTACCATTCTTGTTTACCTCTGTTTTTCTTGAAAAGCTATTGAGTAAAATAAAAGGTTTGGGGTGTTTTAACGTGCTTTTTCACGTAATCTCAGCAGGATTCCGTTCAATGTTGATTCAGCCTTGTCGCGGCGTTTCTGGTAGTCGGCGATGTCTTTCTTGTAGGCTTCGATTGAAATTTCGCCTCGGCTCTGTTGGTCTTCAAGGGTTTTTATGTTGCTTTCGGCTTCAGTCAAGTCTTCTTCGGCAGAGTCAAGCTGCTTAATCAGGTCCGCGTATGAGCTGCTTGAGTTCCTCAGTGTTTCCTTCATTCTGCTGGTGCTTCTTGAAATGTTCTCTAAGCGGATTTCTATGGCTCTGCGTTGAACTTTGTATTGGCGCCTTGGAATCTTGCCTTTCTGGGCTTTCGCATCCAGCGACCTGAGCTCGCCATTAAGCCGTTTCTTGTCATCGTAAGACTCGGTGAATTCCCTGATGCTTTCTCCAGTGACTCTTTGAATCGTCGGAGCAGGAGCAGTGGGTGCCGTGGGAGCTGTGACGGTTTTTGGCTCAGCAGTTTCCGCCTCTTCTTCAGGTGCAATCGGGGTGAATTTCGGAGTCGTTACTTTTGCCTTTTTGGGTGCAGTTGGCGCTTTTTCGCCTGGTTTGCGTTTCTGGTAGATAACGGTGCCTATGCATCCGATGACTGCTGCGAATGAAAGCCACAAAGTCGGCATGTAGGAGACCCAGATTGGATTGAAGTTGTATGAGAATTGTGCGGTGTTGATTTGTGGAAGTGCGCATTCAAGGTAGCTTATTCCGTTTCTGGTCACTGTGAGGACGTCTTGGAAGCCGTTTCTTGTCAAGGTGCTGGATACATCGATGTTTGACAACTGCGGCGTCACGATTGTGGCTCCCTGAGGCGGGCTCAACATGCAGCTTGCGCTGTCAACGTAGTAGTAGACACTGGGGAAAAGGGCGAAGTTGCTCAGTGTGTACTTGGTGCCTTGGATGGTTGCGCTTGGCAGGTAGTAGCTCGTCGTCAAAGTGGTCGATTCGCCGCTTGTGATGGGCGTTGTTAAAGTGACGTTCAACTGCAGAACGTTGGGGTTTATTGGTGTTATCGAGCTGGTTTGAATCGGTATCATTGTGCCTGCTTCATTCTTTACCGCAATGTTCGTGGCGCTGAGTGGGGCATCCAAGATGAAGAATTGCATTTTGGCTGTTGAGTTGTTGGTGATGCTATACATGTCTGAGGCGGTTACTCCACCTGTCGGGTCAATGGATACTTGGCGGTTTAGCTGGGTTATGTCCGCTAACTGAATGGTTCCGTTAGACACCTCAATGGACGCCGTGCCTGGCGAATAAGTGTATGCCGCCAGGTTCTGTGCAACATAGTTTACCGTGCTTACGGTTCCGTCACTCTTGCTGATGATTATCCTCAAAGGAGCGCTTGGAAAAGTCAGGGTTACGTTGCAGGTGCCCGCCCCTTGTGTGAGAGCTGGGTAAGCTGGGAAATTAAGTGTGAAATCGCCAGTGTCCTTTTGGGTGATTAGACCTTGGGATAGAACGAATGCGACTGTGAAGACGCTGGGTGATTGCCCGTTGAAGTTCACTTCTGCACCGTAGAATCCGCTTCGGTCACCTAATTGAATTCCTAAGCTGACTTGGAAAACCGCGTTTGAGTCGTACGCTACGGCGCTGAGGATGTCGTTGCTGTATTGGGCAGGCAACCCGATCATGAAGCCATCGGTCACTTGCCCGGAAACGTAAATCGTGTCTTCAACGATTATTTGCCCACTGTACAAAACTTGAACCTGATGGTTAACCTGCGTGATGCTGTAGCCGGAGGTTTGGGCAAAAACCGTGTCAGGCATGATGAAGGGCAGGGAAACAAGTAACAGGGAAACTGTAATCATCAACACTGCATGCGTTCGCTTCAATCAGATGCACCCAACTGGAGGTTTCTTAAATGGTGTGTTCGCTTATTTATTTACTTTACAGTAAAACAGGTTATATTTAGAGCTTGAGCTATAAAAATAGGATTGAGCCCTAAAAAAGCTTCAACTCGTAACGTGCAGACGCAAAATTCGTCTTCTGAACTTTTTCTAAGCCTTGCCGACTGTTTTAAGCGTTTTTTCAGCCGTGGCGGCGCTGAAAAGCAGGTCGTCGATAGTTGCCGTGAAGGTGGCGAGTTTGCTTTCACATTGAATAGTGGTTATCACTTTCCCTTTTTCCGCGACGGTTTTAATGCTGAGTTTAGGCGGCGTCTTGAAGTTGTCTGGCGAAAGGGCGTCGGCGACTGCCTTTGCGAGCTTTTCGTCGGTGTACTCAAGCGTTACTGTTGCTTCCAATCTTTTCACCCTTCAACTGTTGGCCAACCAGTTCATCCACGGTTCTAACAAACCCCTCGATCTCGTCCAGCGGCACCTGAGCTCCAGCCGCGATGTTGTGCCCTCCGCCGTTGCCTCCGTGCGCTTCAGAAGCCAGCCGCATGACATCGCCCAAGTTCACGCCTCTTCGGATTGCTGCCTCGGTTGTTCTGGCTGAAAACTTAGCTGCCTGTTCTTTTTCCACGTTGGCGAAGGCTATCAGCGGCTTTTCGCTGTTGGCGAGTCCTGAGACGATTATGGATGAGACTGTTCCTATGATTTTTTCGTTGATGAAGTTCTCGCCGTAGATGACGTAGATGTTTTGGAGTTCACGCATTCGCTCGGGCTTCTCGTTCACCCAGCCGAGGTACTTGTTAATGCTTCTGCGGTAATCCTCAAGGATCTTGTTTGCTTCCTCCAAGGCGGCTCTGCGGTCACCCATGCAGATGGCGATGCCCAAGCTTGGCCTGTCCATGCGCCCCGTCGAGTTCAGCACGACCGCGAATTCTCTTGCGTCACGCAGCGCCGTGTTCGGTTCTTCTTTGGTCAGGACGTAGACGTAGCCGATGAGGTTTTCAACCTCCATGTGCAACCCCTTGGACAGCAGGTGGTCCGCTAGTGCAGAGCACAACCGTTTCCTCTCATCGTCGTTCAAGTCGCATAATGCCCGCTTAAGGGGAATATTTAGGTTTGACAGGAAAACTAAGGCTTTGTCTTCTTCGCCGCTTAAGCCTGGAATAAACGGGTTAGTCGTCGTCGCCAGCATCTTATAGATCGGTCTGGTCTCCCTGCCGAAGAACGTTAAATCCTTCTCAACTTTCAACAAGCCAGCAGCGATCGCGTCGTCAACTATTATCTCGTTTAGACTACAAAGTTTGCGCTGATCGTACCTATCCTGCATGTCGCCTAACGCGCCGACCAACGCCACGGGCGCCAAATCCACGTTTCGCGGGTCAACTGCTTTTGCGACAAAGTAAGCTACGCCTGAGCCGCTGACGTCGGTTGCGCCATCGATGCCGAACATGTGAGGGTTCACCTGAACAAAGTTCGAGTTAGCCGTGGAGCCTGTTATCTGGTGATGGTCGCAGATGAGCACCTTCACGGCTGGGACTTTCTCGCTCAAGAGGTCGAGGTAGCCGCTTCCGAAATCCGTCAGGATAACCAGCTGCGGCTTGTCGGCGACGATTTCACCGATGATCTTCTCGTCCACCCACTGCGTAACCCGAATCCTGAATTTAGCATCGAGACGGAAAAGCGTCTTTCCCATGACGCCTGCAGCCGCAACCCCATCCGCATCCAAATGGGAAAAAACGTGAATGAACCCGTCTTTCTGTACGGTTTCAAGGATGACCTTTGATGCTTCAGCGGCTGAAGCTAAGAAGCGTTCGATTGATGCTTGCTGCTCGGCCATGCTCGGTTCACTCTTGGCTAAAATGCGTGATTGGATTTAAAGCTACGTATATACGTAACAGGGAAAATTCGTGAAACTTGGGTGTTGACGCGTTTAGGTGACGGACGCGATTTTTGCTTCGTACTTCCAGTTCTTCGGTATGACGCCTTCTCGTTTGTAGTAGCGTGAAAGCTTGTGGATTCTGGCTTCGATGATCTGCATGCTGCGTTTGTTGTGCAGGTCCTTCTTGTTCTTGTCCAAGTGGACGGCGAGGCTCTGCGCCTTCTTCATGAGGTTTGTAAGGTCCTCGGGCATGGTCGGGGCTAGCCCTGCGCTTTCCAACACGTCGCTTATGCTCTTGCCGACAATCGGCTTTGCCAGCGGAATCGCGTACTGATCCCGAAGGATGGTGCCTATGCTACTGGTTGAGTGGCCTTCCTTCGCCAACTTTATGATGAACGCTTCGACCTCTTCAGGCTGATATTTGCACCAGCTTGGGGGCCTTCGGCTTACGGGACGCACTGAATGTGATTTTCCCTTTTCCTGCTTTGGCATCTTTACACCTTAAACTGCACCTAAACCACACCGCGCCAATATTTAAAAGTAATCCTGTTGATTAGCCGATTAGGAAGTGAGTTTAGGATAAAGGAGTTTTTTTCTGTTTTACTGTTTTCTCAACTTTTAGCTTTGGTAAGGTCAACGTTTCTGTTTGTGATGGTGAAATATCTGCCTTGTTCCAGATGGTTTCTCGCTGTTTGCGAGCCAATTTCGGCTTCTCCATCTTTTGATTTTTGTTGAACCGTAAATCTTCATTTGAGAAGAGAGGTTTATTGAGTGTTATTCCATACAGGCGTTATGTCCCAATGTGTGACGACGCCGTTGTGGAATATGCTTATCTGCACGTCTTCGGATTGCGTTGGATAGATCGTTGAAAGCGATGTTGCATTCGTGAAGCCGTCTTGAACTATGTAGGAGCTGATTGGAACGACGGTGTTGATGAGTACCGAACCGTCGCTGCCATAGCCGTACACGTGTAAGCCCGCGTTGTAAGCGGTGGTGACACCCGTGTTCGTGACTGAGCCCGTTATGTAGAGGTGTCTGAGATTAGTAGTGTTGTCGGGTGCGATGTCGTTGGCTCCAAGAGCGGTAACAAGGTTAGCCGTGTATTTTTCCTGCAGGCTGCTTATCTGGTTTTTAAGGCTGGTTATTTGGCTGTTAAGGCTTGAAATGTTGGCGTTCAGGCTGGCTATTTGACTGCTTTGGTTCGCTATCTCGTCATCCTTCGAATTCACCACTGGATTGTAGTAAACCAGAATTAGACTTGCCGTTCCGACTAAAATAGCGGCGCATAATCCTACGAGCGCGGCTACAATGTTTATGTTTGTTGCCTTCTTTCTTCTTATATATCGTCCCTCGGTTTTCTAATTCAGTTGCCTGCAGATATAACGTTTTTTATACTGTGCCCGCAATGCTTCCGCGCTGTTCTTGAGCTGCGCTTAAACTTGGTTAACGCCGTGTTGTTGATGATGTTGATGATGATACAGGCTTTTTACCGCAAACCGTATCATGATTGCAAGCCTATTCTTTACCTGATGAATTCAACGTCTGCTTGTACCATTCAGCAAACTTGCGAATAGCCTTGGCTCTATGTGAAAACCCGTTCTTCTCTTCAATAGTCATCTCCGCAAAGGCTTTGCCGCCGCCGTCGGGCTGGAAAATCGGGTCGAACCCAAAAGCCGCCTTGCCCTGCGGTTTGCGTTCGGCTAAGGTTATTTCGCCGTTCGATTCTCCCGTGAAACATTGCGGTTTGCACAGGGTTTCGTCAAGGTAGGCTATCACCGACTGGAACTTCGCGTGTCTATCCTCGGCGTCTTTCATCAGCTTTAAGATGCCGTTGTTGTGGATGGTCTTGTACACGTAGGCTGCGTAGGGACCTGGGAAACCGCTGAGGGCGTCGATGAACAGGCCTGCGTCTTCCACGAAAATGGGCAGCCCCGTACTCTTGAACGCGTTTACAACCGACGCTTCGGCTATTTCTTTCAAGCTTTCACTTTGAATCTCGTCGCCTTTTACCCTCAGCATCGCAACGGCAAAGCCGTAAGGGCTAAGGAGGCTTCTTGCCTCGTTAAATTTGTGAATGTTTCCTGTGGCGAAAAAGACGACTTTGCCCTTAGGCTTGCAGCTTGGGTCACTGTTTTCTTTCTTCGACATAGCGGCCTCGCCTCTCTATTTCGCGGATTTTCTCATAAACCTTTTCTGCGCCTTCGACGCCTAAAACGGATGAGTAGCCGCTAAGCACACTCTTGAAGCATTCTTCCCAGAACATGTAATGCGTGCTCTGCAGCGCCCGCTTCATCAAATGCAAATCCACGCCCTGCGCTTCCACCTCGGCGTTTTTTTCTCCCAGACCGAAGTCAACGAAGTAGATTCTGCCGCTGGGGTTTAGGATCATGTTTGAGGTTGTGAGGTCGCCGTGGATTAAGCCTTGCCTGTGGAGTCTGCCGATTAACTCGCCGATTACAACGCAGAGTTCACTCCGCTTGGCCTGCGGCGTCGAGTTCAAGAGCTGCTTGACCTGCTGCCCTTCGATGTACTCCATGGTGATGGCGGCTTCTGGAACGTTCACCTGGTAGATGAGCGGTGCGGGTACGCCTGCGGCTTTGGCTTCATGCATCAACTGCGGCTCATGCACCGTGCGGTACGTTCGAATCTGCTCATCCAACGCCGCGGGGCGGTATTTTTTGGGGATTCGGACTTTGATCACGACCTTTCGCCCGTGCCAGTCGGCTAGGAAGAGGCTGGCTTCCGCGCCCTTCTTCAGCAGCGTCTTCTCGGCTAACGAATCCACGGCACATCCACCTTGTCCACTCTCCACCGAAGCTTCACGTAGCTCTCAGGCAATGGCGTTACCAGCCCGTGCGTGAAGGCTAAAACGCCTGTCCACGCTATCATGGCTCCGTTGTCGGTGGCGAACTCAAGCGGAACCACGTTGAACTTCGCGTCATGCTCCTCCGCGATAATCTTAAGCATGGATTGAAGCCGCTTGTTAGCCGCCACTCCGCCCGTCAGCAAAACCTCTTTTTTCTCCGTGTGCGCCAACGCGCGTTCCGTGACTTCGGTGACCATTGAAAAAGCGTTTTCCTGCAGGCTGTAGCACAAATCCTCCAGTGGGCAGCCCTTCTGCAGCAGAGTTGTCGCCGCCGTCAACAAGCCGCTGAGGGACAGGTCCATGCCCTTCACCACGTACGGCAGAGAAACCAGGTTTTTGCCTTTAGCCGCTAGCTGCTCCACGGCGGCGCCAAGCGGCAAACCTTTGCGGTGCCTAAGCCCTGCTTCCCGCGCGAAAACGTCCAGGCAGTTTCCCAGCGCGATGTCCAATGTTTCGCCGAAGACCCTGTAGCGTCCAGCCTCAAAAGCCGTCACCATGGTGTTGCCGCCTGACACGTAAAGCGTCACTGGGTCAGAGACGCCTGTCTTCAGCTTTCCAATCTCGATGTGCGCCACGGAATGGTTGACGCCGACGAGGGGGATTTCAAGGTAGCTGGCTAAGGCTCGGGCAACAGTGGCTCCTGTTCGCAGGCTCGGTCCTAAGCCTGGACCTTGAGAGAACGCGATAACCGACAGGTCACGCGGCTTCAAGCCCGCAGCCGATAGGGCGTCGCTTAGCACTCTGTCAGCGACTTCAGCATGGTGCCTCGCGGCTTCCCTTGGGTGAATTCCTCCCTCCGCTGGAATGTAACTGTCAGACTTGTTGGAGAGTATTTCGCCGTTGAATGTGGCGATGCCGACGCCGAAGTCGTCTGCTGAAGACTCGATCCCTAAGCAGTAAGCTTCGCCTTTTTTCCATGGTCTGCTCATGATTTTCATCGAATTACAGGTTTTTTAAGGGATACATATTTTTATGTGGATTCAACGCTTATATCTAATTGCATTATTTGGAATTGATACAGATGCCTAAACGTAACGACCTCGAACAGAAAGCCCTCCATTATGTTGTGAACACTGGCTACCAAGGCGTTCTGCAATCAGACTTATGGCGTGAACTGGGCGCAAGCAGCCGGGAAGGCTCACGGGTCTCCATCAAACTGGAGGAGAAAGGCTTAATCCGCCGAGAAAAAGAGCTTCAGGAAGGCAGATGGACCTATCGGCTTTACCCAAAAAGGCTTCCTGCATCGATAGAAACCATCATCGACTGTCCATGCCTGCTCTGCCCAGACAACGCAAGATGCGACCCGACCACGGCGATTTCTCCGAAAAGCTGCCCTAGACTCACTGACTGGATAATTTCTCTTGGGAAAGAAGCCGTTCCAGAGGCGCCTGCAGCCGATCCAAGCGTACAAAACCTCGAAGAGCCTGGTGACTCCGTTGCCGAAAGCTTGGATCCAAGATAGGAAACGCGAATTCTACTACAAGAAAGCCAAGGCAGAAAACTACCGTTCAAGAGCCACCTACAAGCTGGTTCAGGCGAACGAGAAATACGAGTTCATAAAAAGAAACGACGTAGTTGTCGATTTAGGCGCTGCCCCAGGCGGATGGATTCAGGCGGCTAGGAAGATGACTGGGAAGCACGGTTTCGTTTTAGGCGTGGACCTTAAGCCGATTGAGCCTTTCACTCAGGAGTACATTCGCTCCATAATCGCGGATGTGACTGACCCCGACATAGTTCCGCAGGTTCTTTCTTTCCTGCCGCGCAAAGCAGACGTACTAATCTCAGACGCCGCACCGAACATAACGGGCGTGTGGGAAGTTGACCACGCGAGGCAAATCGACTTAGCCACAAAAGCGCTTGGAATCGCCCAGTGCGTGCTGCGTCCGTCAGGAAACTTTTTTGTCAAGGTTTTCCAAGGAAACCTGCTTGACGATTTCATTCAAGCCGTGAAAGCCAGTTTCGACACAGTTAAGATTGTTAAGCCTCAAGCAAGCCGCTCTAAAAGCTCAGAAATTTACATTTTGGCTTTAGGCTTGAAGTAGCCGTAGCGCTTGAACAGCAACCTATTTTTTACCCGAGGCACTTAATGGTTCGGTTGGTGAAGAACCTGAGGGTTATCTCCGCTGACTCTGCCGCAGCGATACTAGATGAAAAGTTTAGCCCACGCTTCCTCGTCGCTTCCGCCTCAGTGGTCGTTGACCCACCTTACAGGGAACCATCCTTCAGGTTGGCTGAACCAATCTTCAAGGAGGTCGACGGCGGCTTTGAGGTGATAGTTCATGAGGCTGAGCTTTGCGCAAGCATGCTTGAAAAGATGAAGGCTGACGTCGTGCATTTGGACATGTCGCTGGGCGGCGTTTCAGTTGAGGAGTTATCGCCGATTGAGCTTGTGAACTTGCGCGCTTCTAAGGCTGGGCGGCAGAACATTCTCAAGATCCTGCCTGAGGATCAGGAAAATCGCGGGCGAAATAAGGCGGGTCTACGGCATCGACATGTTGGCCATCGGCAAAGAAAGCGTTCCCGTGAGGATCGCCGAGTTGACGGCTGGGTCGGAAGCAGTTCTGTTTGCCTGCAGGAAAGCGGCGGATGAAGGCGAGCCTGTCATGCTTGGGCTGCCCATGATGTGTCAGCCAAGAATGCATGAAAACAGCGTGTATCTTTATTCGCTTATTGCGGCTGAGCATGATGTTCGCGGCTTCGCCGTGGACGCTGAGGGCGTTTTAAGAAAGGTTAAATTGGCAGAAACGTTAAACCCTTGTGCGCGTGGGTTTCGCGCTTTAAGGATTGAGCCTAAGACGTGAAGAAGGTTTTCTGATGAAGCTTGATTTTTCTTTTTGGAAGAATGCTTCGACAAGGCGCAAGAGAATCTACACGTTCATCTTCATTCTTGTAGTCGCCTTCCTGTTAACGCTTATCGGGTCTTTGGTGCCGATTAGCTCTTCGGCTGCCCAGCAGATAGTCGACCCGGTAAACCAGACACTCAACCAGAACAGGGCAAACGGCACGCTGCCTCTTTACATCTTCACAAACAACATCAGAATCTGCCTTATCATGTTCATCCCCATCGTCGGACCGATATTCGGCGTCATAGCATTCGTCAGCACCGGGTACACCATAGGCGCCATCTCCCAGATCCAGGGCATCCCACCCGCCGTGAACATTTTCCTTGAGCTTCTGACGCCTGTCTTCTGGATTGAATTCACAGCCTACTCAATCGCCATAACGGAAAGCATCTGGCTCCTGCGCAGAATCCAGCAGAAAAGATACCGTGAACTCAAGAACACAGCCATACTGATAGGCGTCTGCGCTGGCTTGCTTGTTGTTGGAGCGGTGGTTGAAACGTGGCTCATATCGATCGGGGTCTAAACAGCTTCTTGTTTCGCCTTTTGCTTGATTGCCGATGATAGCTCGTTGTCGCCGACATGACCTGGATAGTTGCGCAGGATTCTCGTTGGGTTTTAAAAGAAAGGTTAAATTGTAGAATCAATACCTTCTCACGTGTATTTCACAATTTAAAGATTAGGCAATGGCTCAAAGAGAAAGATGCGAATGAAGCTCGATTGGTCTTTTTGGATGAATGCGTCGCCGAGGCGAAAAAGAATCTACACTTTCATAGCGATCTTCATAATTGCCGTCCTGTTAACGATTGCTGGGTCCATGATTCCCATCAGCGCCAAGGACGCCCAGCACCTGAGCAACGAGCTAAATCAAACAGTCAATCAAAACCGAGTCGAAGGAACACTGCCCCAGTACATCTTCTTGAACAACTTTGGAATCAGCCTACGAATGTTCATCCCCGTAGTCGGTCCGGTAATAGGCTTCGCGATACTTACGAACACTGGCTACGAATTAGGCGCTATCGCCCAAGTGCAAGGTTACCCGCCGTTGGTGGGGTTTCTATCTTTGATCTTGACGCCCGTGTTTTGGCTTGAATTCACGGCCTACTCAATTGCCATAACGGAAAGCATCTGGCTAATCCGCAGGCTCATACAGCAGAGGTGGGGCGAGCTTAAAATCACCGCGATGCTGATAGGTGTCTGCGCAGCCTTGCTTGCGGTCGGAGCCGTCGTTGAAACGTGGCTAATATCGGCTGGGCTCTAGCAGGCTTCTTCATTTTTCAACGATTTCCAAGCTGACATCCAACGCCTTGACACTGTGCGTCAGCTGACCCATGCTGATGACGTCAACCTTTGCAGCCGCGTAATCCGTGATGTTTTCAGCCGTGATTCCGCCGCTAGCCTCTAAAACCACTTTGCCCAAAAAACCCGCCTTCTCCAGCAAAGCAGTTGCTTCTTTGACTTGTTTGATTGAGAAGTTGTCAAGCATTATCGCGTCAGCCCCAGCTTGCGCAGCCTTCAAGACGTCTGCGACCTTGGTTACTTCAACCTCTATTTTCTTGCTGAAGGAAACGTTTGCCTTAGCCTTTCTCACGGCTTCCTCTGAGCTTCCGATTATTGCGATATGGTTGTCTTTGATCAGGACCATGTCGTCTAGGTGAAGCCTGTGCGGGTCACCGCCCCCGATGACCACCGCCCTCTTATCAAAATAGAGCATTCCAGGGGCTGATTTGCGTGTCGCGGCGATTCGAGCCTTGGCGCCTGCCTTCTCCAGTTTCTCCGTTAAAGTCCGCGTAGCCGTTGCGATGCCACTCATCCGCGAAACCAGATTAAGCATCGTTCTCTCAGCGGACAAAATCGTTCGTGCGTCACCAGAAATTTCCATCAACACCTGCTTGTTCTTGATTTTTTCACCGTCGGCGGCTTTTGCCCTGACTTTGAGGCCTAGGTACTCAGCTAGAATGGTTACTTCTTCAATTCCAGCAGCCACGCCTTCCTCTTTCGCGATAACTGCCGCCTTCACGGTTAGGTCTGGTGGAATGACCGCTTGCGCAGTGACGTCGCCCTGCCCTAAGTCTTCGGCGAGTATCTGCTTGAGTTTCTCCTCGCGGATTTTTTTGGGAATAAACATATCTCTTAACTGTTGATAACTAGCTTAAAACTGCTTACTTTTCAAGCTGAACATTGCATAGATAAATAAATCATCGCGCATACACGTAAAACAAATGCGGTTACTGTTTAGCTGCTCAGAACTTGGCTTAGGCCATGTTTCCCGTATCATTCCCCTAGGGAAACGGCTGCAAAAGCATGGGCATGAAATGTTCTTCTATTCAGGAGGCAAAGCCTACGAGCTGCTGCAGAAGGAGTTCAGCAACGTTTACAGGTGCACGCCAATATCCTGGTACGAGAACGCTTACGGCATCCTCACTTCCGCCTCGCTCATCAACCTGTTCTTCCCCCTTCCACTGTTCAACTTGGAGAAGAACAAGCTTGAAATAAAAAACTCCAACGCCTGGGAAACCATCCACCGCTACTACGACCTTAGAGCGAACATCCACGAAATCGCGCCGGACCTTCTCATCGCAGACGGGGACATAAACGCGCTCAGGCTTGCTGAACGGTGGCATTTTCCCTCGGTTTACATCGCTAACCTGATCAGGCCAAGCTACGGTTTCTCTGCTTTCCTTAACCCTGGCGAACGGCTGGTCGAGCGGTACGTCAAGCGGTGCTCAAGAATAATCATTCCCGACAACCCTCCGCCCTACACCATTTCAGAGTACAGCGTCGGCAACCTCGACAACTTAGGCTTAAACGGGAAGGTCGAGTATGTCGGAAGCTTCGTTGACACGACGCCAGTTGCGGGTTCAAAGCAGCACATTTTTGCACCCGTGAGCGGACCGCCCGGCACAAGAGCCAAGATGCTGAAGATTCTGGTTCCAGTCCTTGAAAAAACAAAGACCAAATGCATCATCAGTCTGGGAACGCCTGGCAAGAAAGCCACTGCGAAAATGGGCAACTGCGAACTCCACACTTGGCTGTCTGCTGAGGAGCGGGCGGAATGCATGAGGAACGCGAAGTTTGTTATCTTCAGTGGCGGGCATGCGACCTGCTTTGAAACCGTAAAGTATGGAAAACCAAGCATCTGCATTCCAACGCAGCCTGAACAGCTGGGCAACGCTGCTAAACTTCAAGACTTAAACTGCTCAATCATGGTCAAGAACAAGAAGCAGCTGGAGAAAGCCGTCAAAAGGATGGACGCCGATCAGGAATATTTCGACAGAAACGTGCGGGCGCTAAACGAGTTCTCCAACAGGTTCAAAGGGTTAGACAGGGCGCAAGAGATCATTGAAACCCTGCAGGATTAGCCACTCTGTTTGTTTAGGCTTAAACGTTTGATTTCGCCGTTGGGTGTTTCTTCCTCGAAGATGATGGCTTTAAACTTGTATATTTTTGCGCCTTTCGTCAGCCAACTGTCAGGCGGAAGCCCCGCTTTCAGGCAGCATTGGCAAAGGAACTCTTCCTCGCACCATTCCCACTCAACAGGCACCTGGGGCAAAAGCAGGCCCTTGTAGAAGCCCTTTTCAACGATTAAGCCGTCTTCCCCCACCTTGATTTTGCTGACGTAATCTTTGGGGTTGTCCACTTGGACAGGCTGCGGAGGCGTAAGTACGCTAACTTCAAAAACCACCCTGCCCAGCTCCTCAGCCTGCAACGGGTAAAATCGGGGATCCTCAGTTGCAGCGTTAATGGCTGAGTCAATCACTGCCTCCACAAGCGGGCTCGTCGGGTAAGGGTAGCCTATGCAGCCGCGAAGCTCCTTCTCGCCGTTCCGAACGCTGTTTATGGTGACGAAGACGCCGCAGCGTTCAAACAGCTTCTTCGGGGTGTCTTGCGGGGGCTTTACGGTTTCGCCGTTTTCAAGGTACTCTTTAACTGTGTTCCTTGCCAGGTGGATTAGGAATTTTCCTTCATCTAAGCTTAGTTCAAACGACATGATGGTTCCCATCTTTCAGCCTTAGGCAGCGCGTAGGCGCCGCTGAACAGCCACAAGAAAACGTGAAAAGAAAACCTGTTTTAGAATTTTACGGTTTCTTCAGTTATGCCTTCCTTGGTTACGGTGAGGAAGTCTATGCCGTCGCCGCTCATCGAGTCCCTGCTTATCGCCGATTTTATAGCCCGTGTCACGAGCTCTTTTGCCTCGGCTGCACTCATAGCTTCATTGTAGGCTTCTTCGATGACGCCGATGGCGATTTCAGTTCCTGAACCGACGACCGCGTACTTGTCGGGTATGAGTGAGCCTAAAACGTCGAGCACGAACAGCGATGCTCCTTCCTCGTCTAAGCCACCCACGATTGTCTGGGTGAACAGAGGCGCGTAACGTCTGTTGAACAGCACGTTAGCCATGAGTTTAGCTGCTGAACGCACGGTGATCTGTCTGCCAGTGTCCATGCTGAAGAGGTTGGCTTGCGCCTCCATCTCTTTCGCGAGAATCTGCATGTCGCCGACGAGCCCCGCGCAGGCAACGCCGATTCGATCCGTGACTTTGAAGACTTTCTTTCCGCCTTTGCTCATGACGAAGTAACCGTACGTAACCCTTTTCTCAGCGGCTAAGAGCACTCCGCCGTTGAAGACGACGCCGACGGTGGTTGCGCCTGGCATCCAAGCTAAGCCGCCCTGCTGAGCCTGCGGCTGTTGCTGGTCCTGTTGCGTCGGCGGGTACTGTGGAATCTCTGGAATTTGAGGGAGTTGTGGTCCGTAACCTTCCATAATTTTCGCCTTTTCCCGTTGATATACACAAGACAAATTATTAAGGTTACTTATTAACCAACTCTAGCCATTGAGGCGACCTGAAACGGTAGGTTCTAATCCTGTCCGATGCCAAAAATGCGGCAAACCAGTCGGTTACATAACGGTACTTCAAAAAGGCTTGATGGGTCTCCAGCAGCCTGTTGAGAACGTTAAAGTAGTGGCTATCTGCATGGACTGCGCTGGCAAAAAAAGCTCATGAGGCTGCTCCTTGAATTTTGCGGTGAAAAAAACTGTATCATCAACAACATCAACAACAACAAGCTAAGCATGACCCGAACTCAGGCTTCTCAAGCGAAAGCTAACTTGCTTGCCTGACCTTGGAAGCAGAAACTTTAACTTGCCATGTGTTTTCTAATCACCGCAGACTATTGCCAGGTGGAACCATGATTGAAGTTCATATTCAAAACCTCGACGGCGTCTGGTTCGGAGTCGCCTGCGACCGACAGCAAATCGTCGCATCATCCTTCAGCCCAACCCAACAAACCACGCTGAGCAGCATGCTGGCGATAATCCCGTTTAACGCACCTTTCCAAGTTTCCGCCGAGCCTTCCGCCCTCGCCGAAGGCACCCTTGCCTCCCTGAGAAGGATTTATGACGGAGAAAACGTTGACATGAGCTTTCCCTTAGCCTACGAGCCGTTGCCATCCTACACGCAAAAAGTGCTGAAGGCAACCCTGCAGGTTCCGCTCGGTTACGTCACATCCTACGGGTCAATCGCCAAAGCGGTGGGCGGCGGCGCGAGAGCCGTGGGCAACATCATGGCTTCAAACCCGTTCGCGCCCATCGTTCCATGCCATCGCGTTGTCAAATCCGATTTTACACTCGGCGGATACGGAGGCGGCTTAAAACTCAAAGCTGAACTCTTAAACCGCGAGAAAAGAGGGTTTTCAGGTCCCAAAGAGGTTCGGGCAGATGGCGGAAACCTCACCGTTTTCCCTGTGGAGTATGCTCTTAAGAATCTGGTTTGAACCCGATTTCTCTGCAATCGCAAATCATAAAAGCATGCGGGCTTAACCTGAAATGGGCAGGTAAGCAAATTGGTCAATAGGGGTCTCTACGTTGGCAGGTTTCAGCCTTTCCATTTAGGGCATCTTGGCGCCATCAAGGCGGTGCAGAAGGAAGTTGATGAGCTCGTCGTAGTCATCGGCAGCGCCCAATACAGCCACAACATCAACAACCCGTTCACGGCTGGCGAAAGGCTGGTTATGATTCGCCGCGCCCTGCAGGAGGCAAAGCTCAGCCCCTCCAAACTCTGGATTGTTCCAGTTCCAGACGTGCACCTGCACATGCTTTGGGTAAGCGCGGTTGAAGGCTACACCCCGAAGTTCAACGTCTGCTACTCGAATGAGCCTCTGACTCAGCGGCTTTTCGCGGAGGCTGGCTACCCAGTCAAGGGCATACCGTTCTTTGACAGGAAACAGTACGTGTCAACGCTGATCAGGGAAAAGATGCTTCAAGGCGACGACGGCTGGAGGAAGCTTGTTCCGAAAAGCGTCGCTGACTTCATAGATGAGATAGACGGCGTCAACAGGCTCAGAGACTTGGCAAGAACAGACAAAATTTAGGTTTAGACAACCATTTTTTCGTCTGAGGTTTTATGGTAAAGGCGCCAGGCTAAAAGGTAAACGACGATTAGAACCACCAGCTCAGCGAGTACGCTCACGGGATCGTTTGTGACGGCAAAAAAGTTGCTGGTTGCGTGAAGCCCCACTGAAATCAGGTAGAAAGGCAGCACGTTCTTTTTGGCGATGCCGTAAGCGGTCACGGATGCGCTTGACGCGTGGAAGATTACGCCTGGAATTCTCACGATAGGGGGCACATTTAAGAAGACCACGTAGATGAAAAATTCAGAGATGCCGAAGCCCAGCCCGATCAAGACGCCGAGTTTCACGTAGGATCTTTCGGTTTCGCCGTGCCTGTAGAACAAGGGAAACACCTTAGCGAATTCCTCGACGAACGGCGCAAAAACGGCGACTGAGATTATGATGGGCA
Organism: Candidatus Bathyarchaeota archaeon; assembly: GCA_963768345.1. Taxonomy (GTDB): domain Archaea; phylum Thermoproteota; class Bathyarchaeia; order Bathyarchaeales; family Bathycorpusculaceae; genus Bathycorpusculum. The sequence continues at coordinate 842,700 of CAVYHL010000006.1, forward strand.
CGTACGGGTAAGCCTGGGAGAAGAACAATGCCATGGGAACGCTTACCAGGACGCCCGAGATGAAGAAGAAACTGTACTCTTTCCGAGTTGGTTTATGCAGTGGTATGACGCATTGCCGCGGCGTTTCATTTTCCATGGAAAAACTTCCTTCAAGAAACTAAACTGCCGCTTGCTTATCAACCTTGCTTGCTTGCCACAGCGCCAAAATAAGGGTTACCCCAGCTGGAACCGTCGAGTTTTAGAATCCAGCAGCTAGCGGGTCAGGAGGCTTCATTACCTCCCTGAGAAGCACCGTGGCGTAGCAGCCTCTCTGCAGCATGAAGCTTAACTCGGCTTGGCAGCCTTTGCCCTCAGCGTCTGCTGAAACATGAAACTTCAGGTCGCCGACGGGAGCAACCGCCGCGCGCAACCCGCCCTTGCCGCCGACCCTCGACAGCGGATTAACCTGCAGCTCCTCCAGCTTGACTGCTTCTTCCTCAAGGACCTGCTGCTCGATTTGTCCCATGGCTCCCTCAGAAAGCCTCTGCCGCACCCCGACAATGGGCAAGGCAACCCGCATCCTTCCAGCCTTAACCTGCTCATTGACCGCCGCCTCATCTTGGGCTGTCACAATTCTCGATGCCTTCGTCAACGGCAATCCTGACCGTTCAACGCCTACAACCCAATCCCCAGCCTCAGCCCTTTTCAAAGCGTAACCATGCGCCAGCCGCTTGCTGAGGAAACGGTTAAACAGGTAAGACTGGTGCGCTTGGACGAAAAGCTCCTGAAGCTTAAGGGGCAGCTGTCTGAAAGCGCCAGCAAAATCGCCTGGGTTCTCAGCCAAGTTGCTCAGCATCAGCCTTTCAAAACGAAGCTGTACAGGGAAATCTTCCAGCGCCCGCTTGAAATCGCCCGTTTCCCTCAGTTGCTGACGCGCCTGCCTCGACGCTGGATGCTCATAGGGGCTTGGTTTAGCCAAAAAAAGCATCGCCGCCGCCTCAAAATCCCCCCTGACAAGGGCTCGCCCAACAATATGCGTTATCGGGCGGGTGGTTCCGAAGCGCTGATGCCCGAAGTAGTTCGGAATGCCGCCCGCTGCTTCAGTTTCCTCGATTGTCTGGGTTAACCTTGCTTCCGCGGTTGGCTTGTCGTGTTCTATGGCTTTGATTTTTATGGTGAAGCGGTTGCCGAGCAGGTAGTAGGTTGATAGCGCTTCTCGAACGTAGCCGACTGGGCGTACTTGGATGTCCTTGACGTTGACTCTTGCAGCATCCTCCGCCAAGCCGCCGTCGATCGTCAAATGCTGGGCTGTCAGGGCTTTAGCGTCCTTAATTCCTGCAATCTGGATTCGGCTCTGGTCTACTCCGAGCTGTTTTGCCACGTTCCTGACGGCTATGAACGTGTCCCAGTTACGCTTGACCAGAACACACAGCAGGTAGCGTTGCCGCTCAAGAGTAGACCCTAAAATCCTGCTTGGGACGCCGCCGCCAACCTGCGCCCTCGAGCCGTCAACAAGCACTTCTTCAACAACAAAGTCCTCAACCTCACCGCGGATGACGCCGCCTACACCCAAACTTCTCGTCAGGTACGTTTCGATGCCGAGCTGTTTGTCTAGAAGCGGCACAGACAAGAAAAATCGCCCCTAAAACAGCGGAAGCTTACGCGTCAACCTGTCAACCAACTCGTTCGGGGCAGGACCGATCCCGAGGCAAGTCACCGTGCCCTCAGGAATCTGCGTTAACCCCCTGTCAACGATGAGCGCGTGCGGCAGACCCAGCTTTTCCGCGGCGTCCTCCAACTCATGCAGCTCCTTCTCGGTCGGCACCTTAACAGCGATTTTCCGCTGCCCCTCAAAAAGCCAAGCCTCCCACCACTGCTTTTTGTGCACGTAGGCTTCCTGAGCCGCTGAAACCGCCGCGTGCCCAGCCTGCGCCGCAATCTTTCCCTTACCCATCCTGAGGTCCTTGCGGAAAACCAGAACCTGCTTGTACTCAAATTCACCCATCGCATCGCCGCTTGTATGACGGCAACCGAGATTTTAAGCGTTTGCGGACAAGTAAAGCATCGCGAAGTAAGCTAACGCCGCCATCATCGAAGGGTTTCCGACGGCTCTAAGCATCATTTTTCCCTGAAAATCAATCTCGTCTTGGTTGCTCAATGCTTTGTCAACGCCGAGTTTGCCGCAGACGCGGAGCATTTCATCCACTTTTTCGTCTGACAACGAGTTAAGAAAACGCCGCAGCCTAAGCATGACGCTGAAGTCAAAACCAAGCAAGTCAGAGCACCGCTTCTGATAAGCCTGCAGTACAGCGCTGGAAACGTCACCTTGCTGGATGGCTTGGCTGGCTGTTTCCGCCGCGATTTTGGCGCATGTCAACCCGAAAATGACTCCGCCGCCCGTGGTCGGCTTAACCTGCGACGCGCAGTCGCCGACGGCGAGGAACCCGTTTGCATACGCTTTCTCCACTGGTCCGCCCAGAGAAATGGCGTGATAACCAATTTTCGTTATCTTCGCGTTTGCAAGCTGTCGGCAAGCCACGGGGTGCTTGTTCATGAGCGTCTGCAGACAGTCGCGGGGGCTTCCCCTGTTAGTTCCCAAACCCACCTTTGCCGTTCCATCACGCCTTGGAATCAGCCACCCATAGAAGCCAGACGCGTAAGCGCTGCCTAAGTAGACTTCCACCGCGTCGTCCTCAACGTCCCTGACGTTTTCAACTTCGGCTTCAACCGCGTAAACCAGCCCCTGAGGCTTCAGAGCCGTCAAGCCCGCTTGCTTTAGAAGCCTTGAAGAAACGCCCTCAGCATCCACCGTTACCATGGAAGAAATCTGCTCCAGCCCTTCGCCGCCTCGCTGGACATTCACGCCTTTGACGAAGCCGTCGGAGATGAGAAGCGACTGGACACGGCTGCCTAGGGCAAAACGTGCGCCCGTCGCCTCAGCCTGCTTGGCAAGGTACTGATCGAAGCGTGCCCTGTCAATAGCCGCGGTCACTGGACGGTTAAGGTGGATCGAGAATTTGGTGCCTCTGGATGAGTAGAAGTTGGCTGTGCGAAAAGTGTTCTCCACTATGCCGCTTGGAAGAGGGTACAAGCCCATGCTTCTTAGGCTCCTGATGCTTATGTGCCCAGCACAGTGAGACGGGTAACCGACCTGCGAGTGCTCCTCAAAAACTTTGACTTTAACGCCTGCCTTGGCTAAGTTCAGCGCGGCGTACGAGCCGACGGGTCCGCCTCCGATGATAACGACGTCTGAAGCCGTGCCTGCGGGTTGACTTGTTTGCGTGGTCATCGTTAAACTGTTACTGGACAAGTTCTATTCGGCGTTTTCCACGAGCGAGGGATGAAGTGCGGATTTTGCCGCTTACCTCCAGCTTTAGCAGTATGTCGTTGAAGTCTTTGAAGCCTAAGTCTTCGAACTCGCCTTTAATCTGCGCGAAGAGGTCGTCGTCGGTCATGTCGCCTTTTTTCCTGAGGATCTCCAGCATTACAAAGTAGTCCGGTCGGGTTTTCCAAGTTTTCATCTGAACCATAAACGTTTTCCTTCTAAGCAACGGGTGTTGCTGGCTTTTGTACTTGTCGGATCTGCTGCATGAAGCTCTTGTACCATTTCTCCATGTCAGGCGTTATCGACGGACCCATCTCTTTCAAGGCGTCCTGGAAGTCCTTCATCGTGACCTCTTTGGAGTTAACGTCCCGCCTTAGCGCGTGCATCGCGGCTTCTCGGCACAGCGACTCAATGTCGGCACCCGAGAAGTACTTGGTCGTCAACGACAGCTGGTTCAAGTCAACGTCTTGGGTGACTGGCATGCCCTTCGTGTAGATCTTAAGTATTTGCAGTCGGCTCTTTTCGTCTGGTTCAGGCACATAAATCAGCCTGTCGAACCTTCCTGGGCGGAGAACTGCCGAGTCAACCATATCTGGGCGGTTGGTCGCGGCGATCACCACGATGTCCTGCAGCGTGGTTATGCCGTCCATTTCCGTGAGGAGTTGGCTAATGACTCGTTCTGAGACGCCGCTGTCGGACATGCCCATGCCGCGTCTTGGCGTGATCGAGTCTATCTCGTCGAGAAATATCACTGCTGGTGCGGCCATCCTTGCCTTGCGGAAAACTTCCCGTATAGCTTTCTCTGACTCGCCAACCCATTTGCTGAAGACTTCGGGGCCCTTAATCGTGATGAAGTTCGCCTCGCTCTCAGTCGCCACCGCTCGGGCAAGCAGCGTTTTTCCGCAGCCTGACGGACCATAGAGCAAGATGCCTTTTGGCGGTCTGATTCCGAGGCGAGTGAACATATCAGGGTTATTCATCGGCCACTCCACGGCTTCCTTCAGGTGCTGCTTGACCTCTTCCAGTCCGCCGGCGTCATCCCAGTGGACGGTGGAGACTTCAATGTAAACTTCACGCATCGCCGTGGGCGTGACTTCCTTGTACGCGCCGACGAAATCATCCATCTTAACCTCCATCTTCTCCAACACGGCAGGCGGAATCCGCTCTTCCTCAAGGTTTATCTGAGGCAGGTACCTGCGGAGGGCTTTCATGGCTGTTTCCCTGCTCAGCGCGGACAAGTCTGCGCCCGTGTAGCCGTGCGTTATGTCGGAGAGTTTCTTGAGGTCAACGTCTTCCGCGAGCGGCATGCCGCGTGTGTGAATCTGCATTACCTCGTATCTTCCCTTCTTGTCGGGCACGCCGATTTCTATTTCCCTGTCAAACCTGCCAGGCCTGCGCAGTGCAGGGTCAAGTGCGCCTGGGCGGTTAGTTGCGCCGATAACTATGACGTTGCCTCTGCCGCTTAAGCCATCCATCAAAGCGAGAAGCTGCGCGACGACGCGTCTTTCAACTTCGCCCGTGACTTCCTCCCGTTTAGGCGCTATCGCGTCAAGCTCATCCACGAATATTATGCTCGGAGCGTTCTGCTGGGCTTGCTGGAAAATCTCCCTTAGCCGCGCTTCGGATTCACCGTAGAATTTGCTCATGATTTCTGGACCGTTAATTGAGTAGAAGTTTGCCTCCGACTCGTTCGCGACCGCTCGGGCAAGCAGCGTTTTTCCGCAGCCTGGCGGACCATGAAGCAGCACACCTTTCGGCGGCTCTATTCCTAAACGCTGGAAAAGCTCAGGGTGACGCAGCGGCAGCTCCACCATTTCGCGGACCCGTTGGATTTCCTCGTGCAAACCGCCGATGTCCTCGTAGGTGGTTCTGGGTAAGCCTTTGCCCTCGGGCGCCGGTTCGTTCAGGATAGTTAGGCGCGTTTCGGTTGTTACTTTTATTATGCCGTGTGGACGGGTTTTTGAAACTGTGAAGGGTATCGCGTGACCCAGCATCATTACCAACGTGGTGTCGCCTTCAACAAGGGTGCGTTCCATAAGGCGGTTCTTCACGAAGTTAGTGAAGTCCTCATCGACGTTTAGCCGCATGTCAACGGGGGCAAGAGTCAAGCTCAGCGCCGTTTTGACTTTGGCGGGCCGCACAACGACGTACTCGTTTATGGCTACGCCGCAGTTCTTGCGTGTGAACCCGTCGATTCGGATGATATCGCGGTTCTGGTCTTCACTGTACGCTGGCCAAGCAATAGCCGAAGTTGTACGCTTATTAATTATCTCTATCACGTCGCCGGCGCTTATGCCTAGTTTCTGCATGGCGCGCTGGTCTATGCGGGCGATTCCTCTGCCCACATCTCTTTGTCGTGCATCTCCGACGTGCAGTTGAACTTCACTCAAACAGAATCCTCCAAATAATCTGGTGCTCAAAGCTATGGGCTTAAAGGAACATTTAAACCTATATAAACTTTAAAGCGTAATATTTGAAACTCTCAGGTTCTCATTAAGAAGAAGATTGATTGGTTTTTAAGCGACTTACCTGCTGCTTCGGCGAATGTACATGGTTTGTGCTTGGCTTATTCCCGGCAGCTTCGCGAGGTTCTCCTCGAACTCGTCAACGATTCCCGTCTTATCCTCTGGAAACTTGAGTTGCACCAGAAGCGCTACAAGCCCGAAAGCCACAGGTTCCTCGCCCCATCCTTCTATGGAGACGAATTCGGGTTTGATCCCGTCAATCTGCTTTTTCAAGGGCTCAAAGTCCTTCACGATGTCCTCTGGAAAAATCTTGTATGTTACAATAACGCTGCCCATGTCCAATCGCCTTCTATGGACCTGTAAAACCGCATTTTGGGCACTTGTAGAGGCGTCCGAACTTGCGGCATTTTCCGTCGCGTTTGATCTGGATTTCTCCGCAGCTTGGGCAGAGGAACTTCGTGGACTCGCTGCCCGGCGGGATTGGTTTTCCGCAGCTTGTGCAGGTGACCAAGGACAGTGTGGTTGCTCTTTCTGACATAATCTACATCTCTTGCGGTCATAAATTGTAAGGGTTCCTTATATCTGCTGTGCTCACCGTTTCTGAATTGGCAGCCGATTTTTCCAGCTATTTGTCAGCTTGAAAATTGCAAGTTTCAAGCCCTACATTTTCACAATCAAACCCATTCTTAACGCGAATCATTAATTTGCAACAAAACTTCAACAATCATTCCAAAAGCCGCCACATCAATGTGGCATCAGCATTGATACAACATTATTTTATAAATTATCAGTCGGAAATGAAAAGCAAGGATGAAGCGGCAGGGTTTGGAGGTGAAATTGTGAGAAAGAAACTTCTGGTTTTAGCAATAGCGCTTGTCTTAGCGATAGTTGTTCCACTCGTGATTGCTCAGATCGCCCAGCAGACCCAGAATGTTCACGTCAGCGGAACCGCCAACTACCCCAGAAACATTTCACTCACCCCCGCCCCAACGCTCTCAACCACGGCCACACAGGACGCTTCTTCCACACCGAACGTCCAATTTTCCCTGTTTTTTCCTAACGGAACCAGTTGCCCCACAACCTTGACTGACCTGCGCTGCAACGTTTATGGACCGTTGGACTCGGTTGGCGGAATTCCCGCGACCAATGAGCTGGTCGTGCGCAACACGGGCAACGTGCCCATCAACATAACCTTCACCGCCTCAAACGTTAACGTGCCCAGCAACATCAAGTTTAATCTGGCAGGTGATGTCGAATTCAACCCCATCGCCGTGGGACAAACAGCCAACCTCTACATAGCTATAAACATGGTGACGACAAACACGAATTTCGCGGCGGGCACACCGTTCAGCTATAGCTTCGACGTAACCGTAACAGCAACACAAGCCTAAGGCTTTTGGAGAAAAAGAGAAGTTAACACTTTTGAAATTTGAATGGAGAATACAATTGTTGTCAAGGAGAAAGAAAGTTTGGAAATTTGGTGTGTCTATTGAAAAAACAATTTAGGGTTAACGCTTCTGTTCTTTAATTGTCATTACCTTTACAAAAGAAATATAGTGAAGCAGAAAAAAAGGGCACGAGGGCTAAGACTCGGGCGTGTGCAAAAATAGCTTGGGGAGTAAGTTCCGTTGTCCATCATTACCCTCAGATATAAAATACCCATAAATTATAATAGTGGTTGCAGCGAACTGCAAACGGGGTAGGCATTGCTTGAATCCACATCTTCGCAGAAAAATAAGAAAAATGATTTCTGCTGTGTCCTATACCCTTGAAGACATACGTGAATTGCCAAAGAAAGAAAACAAATTAGTCTCGCCGATGAGAATGCGAGGTTTAGTTGGGGAGGCACAAGATTTCAAGCTTGTTGGTCAAACTTACTTGGAATGTTTGATAGACTTGGGCAAATTACAACCAAACGAAAGAGTGCTGGACGTTGGTTGCGGCGTAGGCAGAGTTGCAGGACCACTGTCAACATATTTAAGTGAACAGGGCAGTTACGAAGGCTTTGACATAGTCCCTAAAGAGATTAAATGGGATAAAAAAACATTCGAACCAAAACTGCCTAATTTTCATTTCCAGTTAGCAGATATATTCAACAGTTTTTATAACCCTAAAGGAATAATCAAAGCAACCGAATACAAATTTCCGTTTCAAGACGAAAATTTTGACCTCGTATTTTTAACATCAGTGTTCACACACATGTTGAAAGAAGATGTGGAACATTATTTCACTGAGATTACGCGGGTATTAAAACCAAAAGGCCGATGCCTGATATCATGCTTTCTGCTAAACCCAAAATCACTTGAAATGATTAAGAAAAACATAGCCATGTTTAATTTCCAATATGAAGTAAACGGAGGGCTCACAACTAATAAAGAAACCCCGGAAAGCACCGTCGCGTATTATGAAACAACCATGCGAAGCATGTTTACCCAAAACAGATTGAATATAATTGAGCCGATACGTTTTGGAGGATGGAGTCAAGGAAAACCATCCGCGCCATCCGCAGCCCTTCAAGACATTATTGTGGCGGTCAAATAATACGGTATTTCTATTATAGAGACCAGCATAGTGAGCAATCAAGTAAATAGTCGCTATTGGCACAATAAAGCCAACTATGTAAAGGACGGCTATTCCCAAGTTATTCATAACTTATTTCTTTGGAGCGTCAGGTACTTGAACAGGCAATTTCTCTGTCGCAACAACATATCCATATTCTGCAAAGAAAAGGAATGAGACAAACTGTGCTGTAGATGCCGTTTTAATTTCAAAGACTTCAACTATTGAACCTGTATGCTTTTTAAATTCTTCAGGATTAAATACGACAACGTTTACCAGATTACGCAAAGCTGCTACTTTTTTGATTCTACCACTAAACTTGTTTTCAAGTTCAACCACTATTAGATTTTGCATAAACGACACTCTCTCTTATGAAGGCAAGTCTTCCTTAATTTTTCCCTAAAGTGATTATCACCCGAAAGTTAACAGCCGCTTTCTGAGTAATAGAATCAAGCCGATTTATCACCCGAAAATTAACACTCTTTTCCATCGCCCATGAAGTTAACGGAACCAACTTGGCTTAAGGCTTATGAGGTTACTCGGCAAATACTGAACACAAAAACTAAAAGCTAAATCGCTTCTATTAAGTTCTAAGGGATAAGCTTGGTTGAAAAAACGTTCTGTCTATTTTGTCTTTCCCAACGCCTCAACATGATCTGATGGGGAATGTTGTGTGAGGGTTTCGGCGCTTAGGAAGATTGCGGTTTTAGTGCTTGCGTCTTTGGTTGTTGTTGGAGGCTGTGCTTTTGAGTTGAGTCAGCATCATTCAGCGGTAGGGTCTTTGGGGAGTTTTCAGGGGATGTTCATGATGCCCTCTGGTCTGTATTGTTTTTTTAATGATAGTTTTGATAAGGGGTTCGCTTCTCCATACCTATGGAATCTGAGCAACAAATCAGGCTACAACGCAGGCGTATTGCCAACTATGACGTCAAATCCTGCTTTGGGGCTTTATTCCGCCGTAATTTCAGGCATGACCCTTGCTCCTGCAGCAACCGCATTTTGCGGCTTTGACAATTATCAAACCGACCCTTGGACACTTCTTAGCACTTGGACGGGGCAAAACAGCAAGGAAGCTTGGAGCCAGTGTTGGGTTTATGTTCCGTCTGTAACTGCTGCAGCAGTGGTTGGTCTATCCCTTTTTTGTGCTCTGCCCGACTGGTATCTTTTGGGAGTGCTGCTTAACACGTCTACGGGAAATCTTGAAGCGTGGTATTACATCAGTCAAAACACGGTGAATCAAGCGGTGGCGGCTTGTCCCCTTGGGCAGTGGTTCCAGATTACGACTCACGTGAAAGTTGCATCTACCCGCTCTTCAAACGATGGCGTTTGTCAGGTTTGGATAGGCAGCAAGCAGGTTTTAAACTTAAGCGGGCTCAATAATTACTATGGTAACGACGGCCTTCCGCAATACGTCTGGAGTTGGGAATCATATGTCGAGAATTATTACACTCCTTCTAACATGACGTATTATTTGGACAATGTTTCTCTGTATGCACCAGCAATAGGTAACAAATGAAAAACTGAGAAACTACACTTTATCAACCGAAAGGTAACACTTCTTCCCTTCGAGAGAAATAACCGAAGAGGTAACAGAACCGGGATTCGCAAGTTTTATTAGTTTGACGTTTTGCCTTTTATTTTGTGATGAATTTTGGGCGTAGACTTCAAGGATCTTGTTCCGAAAACCCCAGTGAAGCTTGAGGATTTAAGCGGCAAAGTCATAGCCATAGACGCTTACAACGCCATCTACCAGTTCCTCAGCATCATCCGCCAACCCGACGGCACCCCGCTTAAGGACAGTTCGGGAAAAGTCACCAGCCACCTGAGCGGCCTGTTCTACCGCACAAGCAACCTCGTCGAGATAGGGTTGAAGCCGATCTACGTTTTCGACGGGATTCCACCGACTTTGAAGGCGGCTGAGATCGAGCGGCGCAAGCAGGTTAAGGTGCAGGCCATCGCAGGGTACGAGAAAGCCGTGGCGATAGGTGACACGGAGAAGATGCGGATGTATGCGCAGGCGGCGACAAGCATGAAGGATTACATGCAGGAGGACAGTCGTAGGCTGTTGGAGCTGATGGGTTTGCCTTGGATTAACGCGCCCAGCGAGGGGGAAGCCCAAGCCGCCCACATGACCAAGAAAGGCGACGCGGACTACTGCGCAAGCCAAGACTATGACAGCCTGCTTTTCGGAGCGCCAAAAATGCTGCGGAACATCACGATTTCGGGCAGGCGCAAACGCGGCAACGCCTACATCGAAGTGGTGCCTGAAATCATGGAGCTCTCGAAAACACTGGCTGAGACTGGACTCACCTACGAGCAGCTAATCGACGTGGGCATACTGGTCGGCACGGACTTTAACCCTGACGGAATAAAAGGGCTAGGACCAAAAACCGCACTGAAGCTAATCAAGCAGTACGGCACCTTGGAGAAGGCGCTCCCATACATAAAAAACGCGTCTTTCCCAGTTGAGCCCAACTGCATACGGCAGGTTTTCCTGCACCCTGATGTTACGGACAACTACACGCTCAAATGGTGTGAACCAAACGTCGAGGGCGTCGTCAACATGATGGTCAGGCAAAAAGAGTTCTCAGAGGACCGCGTCAGAAAATCCCTTGACAAGATGCTTGCTGGCAGCAAGAAGCAGAAGGCGAAGATGACGCTGGAAAAATGGTTCGGCTAACCTCTTAGCCCTGCCCGTACTCGCCTGTTAACGGCACAAAAGCCACGCCGCCAAGGTCTTCCTGCTTAATCTTGCCGTCTTCGCCTTTTGTTAGCCTTATGAGGGTTTGATAGAAGGAAATCCTTCCGACTGGAATCACCATCACACCGCCCGCTTTCAACTGGTCAAGGAGCGGCTTAGGAACATATGGAGCCGCCGCCGTGACCACAACACGGTCGTAAGGCGCCTTCTCAGGATGCCCTTTTGACCCGTCACCGTTGATTACGGTCACACAGTCGCCGAAGCCAGCGTTCAAAATGTTCCTGCGGGCAATCTCCGCTAAAGGCTGAATTATCTCAACGGAGTAGATGTGTCCCCGCTCGCTTTGGGGCGCGGTTTTCGGAGCCACCAGCTCTGCTAACGTGGCGGCATGCCAGCCTGAGCCAGCGCCGATCTCAAGCACGTGGTGTCCGACCTCCAACTGCAGGGCTTCGTTCATGATGGAGACCATGTGGGGCGCTGAGATTGTCTGTCCGAACCCGATTGGGAGGGGGGCGTCAACGGCGCTGTCTGGCTGGACGTTTTCGGGGAGGAACTTGGTTCGGGGCACGTGGAGCATCGCGTCTATCACCTTTTGGGATTGAAGAATGCCCTGACTTACCAAGCTGCTAACCAGTCTTTCCCACTCCGCCTTAGCCAACTGAACCACCGATTGTATATACAGCCTTTCAGCTTTTAACAATGACTTAGTTTCCGCGGGTTCCCACGCATGGAAACTTGCGGGAAGACTTGGGGCTTCTAAGCTTGATTTAAGTCCCAAGACGAAAAAACAGCAAAGAGTAACCCTTGGTTAGAGCGAGCTGTCGCTCTGCAGGAGCCGTCGGGGCGGACAGGTATAAATGGGTTTATACCTGAAAAATGAGCTGGCTCTTCGTTTACTGCGTTAGGAAACAAAGTTGGCTTAAGCTTGATTTAAACTCTGAATCAAAAAAGCAACACAAAACAAGCCCTGAACGCTGGCAGCCTACCTTACAGGGTACCCTACTATTTACATTAAAATTCCAATGTAAAAATGGTTCCGCTGAGGGCTACTTTACGGTGACGGACTTCGCCAGGTTTCTGGGCATGTCAGGGTTGTGCCCTTTTTCGAGGGCGGTGTAGTAGGCTAAGAGCTGCAGGGGCACGGCGAACGGTATCGGCGACAGGACGCTGGGTATGCCCTTAGGCACCTCGATGTAGTCGTCGGCAAGGGCTTTAATCTCCTCGTCTCCTTCCTCGATGATGGCGATGATGTGCGCGTCACGAGCTTTCATCTCCATGATGTTACCTATCAACGTCTTGTGACAGTCATCGCGGGGACAGACGAAAACCACTGGGAACCCGTTCTCGACAAGGCTGATTGGTCCATGCTTGCTTTCGCCCGCGGGGAACGCTATCGACGGGATATACGCGATCTCCATCAGCTTAAGCCTGCCCTCGTAAGCCGTGGCGGTGCTGATGCCCCTGCCCAAGAAGAAGAAAACCCTGCAATCCTTGTACTTCTGCGCTATCTGCTCAACCTTCTTCTCCTGCGTCTTGACTATCGTGTCCACAGTGTTAGGCAACTCGGAGAGCTGCTTCTCCAGCAAGTCTATTTCGTCCTGAGAAATCTTACCCCGCTTCTTAGACAGCCTGAGAGCCAACTGTGCCAGAACGGAGAGCTGCGACGTGAAGGTCTTGGTTGCTGCAACGCCGATTTCTGGACCAGCCTGCGTGCCGATGTAAACCCGCGAGATGCGCGTCAGGGTTGAGCCGATGACGTTGGTTAAGCCGAGAATCGTTGCTGCACGCTGCTGAGCGCAGGTGACCGCCGCCAGAGTATCAGCAGTTTCGCCTGATTGGCTGACGGCTAATATGGTGCTGTCGATGCTCACTGACTTGCCGACCTGCTCGATGAATTCTGAAGCGTAAACTGGGTAAGTAGGCAAGAACGCGAGTTTGCTGAACATGTACGACGCGGCTAAGCACGCGTGGTAGCTTGTCCCACACGCGACGAGGAACACTTCGTTGGCTCGGTCAAGGAACGTTGTAAGCAAATCCAGATAGTGCTCCTGCATCCTGAGCGTGTTCCGCAGGGTTTCGGGCTGCTCATGGATCTCTTTGATCATGAAGTGCGGGTACCCCTGTTTAACAGCCATCTCAGCCGTCCACTCGATAACCTCTGGCTCCCGAGTGACTGAACTGCCGTCATGGATTTTCCTGATCTCGTAGCCCTGCGGCGACAGGATGACGAGTTCACCGTTTTCCACCATGACTGCCTTGTTGGTGACTGGGAGAAACGCTGGGATGTCAGAGGCGCAGAAGACGCCGCTGCCGTTGACGCCGAGAACCAGGGGGCTCTCGTTTCGTGCGCAGATGATCTTGTCAGGCTCTCTCGTGGAGATGACAGCGAGCGCATAGGAGCCTTCAAGCCGCTTGATGGCTTCTTGGACTGCCTCAACAAAGGACAATTTCGGGTTCTGCTTGAGGGCTTGCTCAATCAGGTGCGGAATCACTTCCGTGTCTGTTCTCGAAACGAACGCGTGGTCAAGGCTCTGCAGCTCCGACCTGAGCTCGAGGAAATTCTCGATGATGCCGTTGTGGACGACCATGATTTCGCCCTTGCAGTCGGAGTGGGGGTGAGCGTTAACCTTCAGGGGTGCACCATGCGTTGCCCAGCGCGTGTGCCCAATCCCTATGCTGCCTGGCAAATCGTCAAGGTTCACGAGCTTGTGAACATCATCGATTTTTCCTTGGTCTTTTTTCAGGTAAATTTTGCCGTTAGAAATTGTTGCTATGCCTACTGAGTCATAGCCTCGGTATTCAAGCCGCTTGAGTGATGAGTGTATGAGGGGAGCGGCGTTTCCCTCTTTGAGAACGCAACCAAATATTCCGCACATCTTCTTGTCCTCGCGTTTTCGATAATTGTACGGCTTTATGGAACCTGCGGTTTTCTAATAAGCATTTTTAAGACTTCAGTTTGACTGCTAAAAAAAGTTTTTTAATGGTTTTGCTGGCTTATTCGTGCAAGCGGGCAGCCCCAAACTCGTTTGAAACTAAGATTTTTCGCACCATTATAAATAAATTTTTTATAGTACCTTCTCATTTACTCATCTCGAATGCCCTATGGACAAAAAACTCCTACTCCAAGACAACGGCACCACGCAAGAAGTAAAAGAAATCAGCATGACAAACGACCAACAAAAAATGAAGATGGTGCTCGGCAGCCTAAGCTGGAAAATCCTCACCATGCTCTCAGAAAAAGAAATGTATCCCCTAGAAATCGCTAAGCAGCTGGGCATACACGAGCAGAAAGTCTACTACCACATAAGAAAACTCGCCAAGGCTGGAGCCATAACTGTTGAGCGGGAAGAAAAGAAGAAGGGTGCAACGGCGAAGTACTACCGAACCGTGTCGCCGGCATTCGGAATCGAGTTTCCAGAAGGCTACAAGCCTATCCAGAACATTTGCGCGCTGACCATCAACGAGCAGCTTCAAGACTTTTTCAAAGAATTCGTCAGCAACGGCGTCTTCGACGGCAAATTAGTCGTGGGCAGCCCCCAGCCGCATGGGCCATTCAAGACCAGCGCAAGGGACGGGCACTACGCCGCGCACTTAGCGCTTTTCCTCGGGCAATTCGCGAAGTTGCCGAGCGAATTCGCGGTTAAGCTTGATGTCAACGTGAAGGTTGAGAAGGAGGAGAAGAACAACCTGATCCTTGTGGGCGGGCCAGGCACCAACCTCCTCACGCAGGAGATAAACGAGTACTTACCCATCAAATTCATCATGCAGTCGTCCGAGCAGGGGTTCCTGCTGGGTGGCTTGTCTTCAGAGAAGACCCTGCAGGTTTACACTTCGGACGTTTCAGGGCTGATAGCCAAGATCGTTAACCCGTGGGACAGCTCCAAACGCATCGTCGTCTTGGCAGGCAACAAAGCCGTCGGCACAAAAGCGTGCGTTCTGGCTTTGACTAATTTTTGGAAAAAAACCCTGCAGAAGTACAGGGGCAAGGAGCCGTTCGCGGTTGTGATTCAAGGCTTCGACTTGGACGGGGACGGCAAAGTGGATTCCATCGAGGTCAACGAGTAATTGAGTGGGCAGACGAAGGAGATTATTCTTGCGTTTGGGCATGAGAACATCTCAGCCGTTCACCCATCCACGTTGATGTTCACGAAGGAGCGGCACCTCTCGAAAGCGGGCGACTGCGTCGTCGCGGTGGCAGCCGACAAAGCCCTGTCAGACCTAAACGCGGAATTCAAGGAGAAACTGAAAAAGCCAAACGCCAAGCTGACAATCTTGATTGAAGTGGGCGGCTTGACGCAGCAGGTCAACGCCTCTGGCTCTCCACGACTGGTCTTGACCAGCCCGATAGACATGGTAGTCAGAAAAAGCGACTACGCCTCCGACCGAACCTTGGCAGTCCACGCTGACAAATCCGCAAGCGACCTGCCGAGAGGATTCGTTGAAAAACTGAAAAACCCACATCAGAAAATCAAAATCACCCTGACAGTTCAAGTCTGAGCTATCTTGGCGTCTAAGACGACCTGCGACTCGTAGGGCGCGGTTTCACGGATACTTCTATCAAAGAGAAACGCCTCTACTCTTCTGCCGGCTTTTTCAACGGCACCCGCGAATCGCCGTTTCTGGTTTTCAATCGAGTCGGGCGAACGGACAAAACCGTAAAAGTGGACAATTCCCCCTTGAGGTTTAATTGCCGAGCAGGCGGCGTTGATGAATTCGATGGCTGTTTCCGGCAGGTTCATTATTACTCTGTCAGCCTTGCCCTTCAGCCCTGTCGCCGCGACCTGCCTTGCATCACCAAGAACGGGGAAGACTCGGTTTTCAACCCTGTTTACTCTGATGTTGACCTTGAGCAGTTCAACGGCTTCTGGGTTGATGTCAACGGCGTAGACACGCACGCTCGGGTTCTTCTTGGCGATCAGCACGGAGAAGGGGCCGACGCCTGCGAAAAGGTCTAGGACGGTTTCGCCATCCTGTACGAGTGAAGCCACGCGAATGTGTTCGTGTGAAAGCCGAGGTGAAAAATACGCCTTAGCAACGTCGACATGGAATTGGCATCCGAACTCCCTATGCACCGTTTGGGTCCTGTGTTCCCCCGCGATAAAGCTTAATTCGCGCAGCCGGAAGGTTCCGCCTACCGCCCCCGCCTTCGCGAGCACGGTCTTAACGTTCTTGTGCGCTTTCAGGATTGCCTCACCGATGAGCTGCTCGTGCGGCTTAAGCTCCGCGGGGATTTCAACGATGCCTATGTCACCCACCACGTCCAAGGCTTTTGGCACACTCGTCATCAGTTGAGGCGGCAAATCGGCTTCGAGTGCTTGCATTAGGTTTCCCGTAGCAGGCTGCTTCAGGGCGAAAGACCTAGTTTCCAACTGGTGAAGGGGCAATTGGCTCCTCAGCGTCGCCTGCTCATTTTCATCAGGTTGCCTGTGCAGAGGGATACAGATGTTCTCCTCGTCCCGTTTAATCAGCAGTAACTTGTCCAAAAGCCCCAGTTCGCTGGCTAACGCTAATGCGGTTTGACCCTGCTGTTTCGGAACTCTGAGGCAAACGGTTGTTTTTGGCATGGCTTCAGCCAGTTTTCTCTATCTTGAAGAGGTTGTTCACTTTCTGAATGGTGAATTTGACGTTTAACATTTTTTCCATAAGCCAGATGTTCGATTCGATGTGCTCTGAGACCGCCCTGACGTAGAAAGTTGATTTGCCCTCTGCCAGCGCCATGTATGGGATTAGCATGTCTGCCAAGAAAACGTCGGCGGTCGGCTTTGCAGATAACTCGGTGATGAGGTTTTCCGCGGCTTCCTTCCCCACGGCTTCCGCGGTCTTGCGTAGTTGACCGATGGCGTCGGCGCCCATTATCAAGCCAGTGTCGGTTTCAGCCCACAGCACGATTGAGCTTCCCCTCTGGTAAGGGTTGGACTCGTCGTTTACCACCTCGACATTGGCGCTGTAGCCGTTTTGCAGGAGGCAATCATGCGCTGCCATCGCCTGCCGTAGCGCCACCTGCCGGTCAGCCAAAAAAGTGCAGACTGAAACGCCTCTCACCCTCTTCAAAGCGCCGAAACTGTCAAGAACGAGTGGTTTTAACGCGCGGTTCGGCTTAACAGTCAACGTGGCTTCACCCATCCCCTTCGGGTAGTAACCATACTTCTGCACGGCTATGTCGGCGTCAACACCCATCCGCGTCAGCGTCGGCAGAAGCACGTTTCGCATGTAGTTTATGGTTGGCGCGTGAAGGGTGTCTGTTCCTCCCTTGGCAACATGCAGGCGCACGGGGCTATCAGCGAACAGGCAGACAGGCATCACTGCCAAAAGCAGCATCGGGATGCTTCCAGCCGTCTCGATTTCCGCTTCGAAGTCGCCGCCCTTTATCTGCTTGGGCGTAAACCAGAGCTCCCTCGAACCTAGAGCGGCGCCCTGCAACGTGGCGTTGGAGAGTTTCGCCGCCGTTAAAACCGCCTCCAGATGCTGATGCTTCAACCCCGGCTGCGGACGGTTCTGCCTGATGTTGTAGATGTGTAGCGGCTGGCTGGTGATGGCTGCCAAGGCTACTGCGAGGCGAAGTATGGTGCCGCTTCCGCTTTTTTGGCTGCCGTCAATTTCAATCATGCACTTTTTCATCCAGAGTCTAAGCCAATGTTGAAGTTGCAAATAATTAATAAGCTTCTTGGGTTATTTAGAAGTTTAAGAGGGAGCGTTAGGGTTGAGCACTGACAAGGAAAAATTAAACGAGGTAGTCGGCAAAGTGGACGAGATTGCCGCCACGTTAAGTAAAGTTTCAGAACAGTTGCGTTCCGTTTCCGCCTCGCTGAAGTCTCTTGCAGGGGGGCAACCCGCTCAGTCACCGCCACCTGCCCAGCCAGCACCACCGCCAACGCCGCCGCTTGAGGCTGGAACAAAACTGCGTTCGCTCGAAGAGGTTCGCATGTCATTCCCCGAAGAACTGGAGAAACTGCTGGGCTTTGAGGATAAAGGCGACTTCATCATCGTCAAGCTGCAGGGATTCTTAGGCTCTGAAAAGTTTGCGAAGATCGCTTCTGCAGTGCGCGGCATGGGCGGAGAGTACATAAGCGCTGGAAAAGAATCGCATTTCAGGGTTCCCAAGAAAAAAGCGTAAAGTCGGCTCGTCTACTTCAGGTTTCTACCGAGTTTCTTCGCTTTGTCAAGCGTGTTAGGCTGCCCTTTCACTTCTGCTCTTTCCGAGGCTTTCGGTAGTAGCTTGCCGACTAAGTCTATGCCCAGGTACTTGAAGGACAGCGTGAACATGCCCACCGTGAACTTGCAGGCAGCCGCTCCTTCCTCTGAAGGAATCACCAAGACCGCCTTTTTGCCCTTCAACTTTCCCGAAGCAATGAATGGTCGCAGCCTGTCCATGAGAAGCTTCATCTTCGCCGTGGGTCCATACCAGTAAAGCGGGGTTCCGAAGACTATGACGTCGGCTTCCTCCAGCTTCGGGTAAAGCGTCTGCATGCCGTCGTCGAGCGCGCATTTGTGGCTGCCTGTTTTGCATACTTTGCAGTCAACGCAGGGCGCGACGTCAACGTCGTAGAGGTAAACCTTATCCACCTGATTATCCGCGGCTGCGCTGTCCAGGATGGCGCTTACAAGCAGGTCAGTGTTGCTGCCCTTCCGTGGGCTGCCGACTAAACCTAGTACGGTCATGAATATGCCTCGCCAAATTAGAGCGAAGCCCAAGATTTAAGGTGATAAGCGGCGGCTAATAGGTGACCTTAAAATTCTGGAATTCTCCCTCAAACTTTTCCCATGTTACGTCAACGCCTGTTATAGCCGCGCCCCTTGGTCCACTTCTGCAGAAATCCACGAGTGCCCTAACATCATTTTCTTCGCCTTCAAAAACCGCTTCCACCCTGCCGTCGTCTAAGTTGCGAACCCACCCTGTAACGCCGTGGTTCTCTGCCTGCTGCTTGGTTCTTTGCCTGAAGAAGACGCCTTGAACCCTGCCGCTCACGAACACGTGCACCCTAACGTTAGCCATGTGCCTTTCCAAGCTATACTGGGTTGGCTCAAATTTAAAAACCTAATTTAGAAAAAAATGTTTCTTGTTCAGGCTTTAAATCAAGCCTTAATTGTTGCTTTCTTGGCGGAGCAGCGTTCACTTTCAGTTACCCCTCCCCTGCTCTGAAGAGTCGTTTCAAAGCTGTCTTTAAAAGAGTTCTCAGCCGAGTGGGATGCTGGTGAGTGTGCATGTTCAAGGAAAACAGCGGGAAACTGATGGTTTACGCCTCAAGCGGCACTCCTCACAGGAAACGGTTGGAGTCAGTTAGAACTGCTACGCAGCAGACAGCTAAAAGGCTAAACCTGAACTTTGAAATGGTAAAGCTGAACGGCGCTGCCTCGCCCATTTACGTCTATTACGAAGATGACGGTTTCGACGAGCCTATTCCGCTTTACTGTGACGAGGGAAAAATGTCGGGTTTAGACGAGATTTGCTCAGCGTTGAGGAGCATGATGTTCGTCTTGTCCTTTCATCCCAAGCACGCCGCGCTTCGGCAGATGCGAAAGGAAATTCTTAGACTTTCCTAAAGCAGATCGCTTGGTTTTCCAGCGCAACATCGTAGACTTGGTTAACGTCGAAGATTATGCCTAAACTGTCGTATTCCTGCTCGGTTAAGAACAGGATGATCTTCGGCGTTGCAAGCTGGGCTCGCTGCGGCAGGAAGGGCATTTGCTGCTGGATTGCCTGCATGATGTCCTGCGCCATTTTCGCCTCGTCCGACTGTGGTCTTAGCACGTACGGGTTGACTTCGCGTTCTTCAACCAGTTCGATTCTTTTTCCAAGGTTGCCGTCTAAGTCGCGGGTTGACTCGATCTTGCTTACTCTCACGCGGAACATTACTTGTCACTTCTCGTTTAGGATGTGTCAGGTCACACATTTAATCGTTTACGCTGATGGCATGGCTGCTTGATTGTCAAGGTACCATTTCCACCCCGAACCCGCCAATTTTCCTCCTTTTTTCAAGTCGGTCAAAGAAAAACTTTTGCGTAGTCGCCGTTACGGTTTTATATGCCTGTGGGCGTAAAGACAGCGAAGAAGAGATAGAGTCATGTCAGACACTGGAGTTACCGTCAAGAAAAGCCAGGACTTCTCGGAGTGGTACGTGGAAGTCATCTTGAAAGCTGGGCTTGCAGATTATGCGCCTGTCAAGGGCTGCATGATAATCCGCGAGGACGCTTACTCGATCTGGGAGAAAATCCAAGAAATCTTCAATAAACAAATCAAATCTACGGGACACCGCAACGTGTACTTCCCAATGTTCATCCCTGAAAGCCTGCTCAAGAAAGAAGCGGAGCACTTTGCAGGTTTCACGCCTGAAGTGGCTTGGATCGGCCAGGGAGGCGACACTCAGTTGGAAGAGCGAGTGGCTATCAGGCCGACCAGCGAGACCATCATGTACGCCACCTTCAGCAAGTGGATTCGCAGTTGGCGAGACCTGCCAGTGAAGATCAACCAGTGGTGCAACATCGTGCGGTGGGAAACGAAGTCCACGAGGCTGTTCCTAAGGACCAGAGAGTTCCTCTGGCAGGAGGGGCACACGGCGCATGCCACAAAAGAGGAAGCCGACAAAGAAGTCCTCTACGCCCTGAACGAGTACAAAAACATAATGGAGAATTACCTCGCTATTCCAGTGATTGCGGGAACAAAGAGCGAAAGCGAAAAGTTTGCTGGAGCCTTGTACACCACGTCGCTGGAGGCAATGATGCCTGACGGCAAGGCTTTGCAGATGGGCACCAGCCACAACCTTGGGCAGAACTTCGGCAAGGTCTTCGACGTCAAGTACATCGGCGAGGACAAGCTGGACCATTACGTTTGGCAAACCAGCTGGGGCATCAGCACTCGACTCATCGGCGCGATGGTCATGGTTCACGGCGACGATAAAGGCTTAGTCATCCCGCCCAAAGTCGCGCCAACCCAAGTTGTCATTGTTCCCATTCTATTCAAGAGTGCTGAAGCAGCCATGATTATTGCTAAGGCTCGAGAAATCGCTGAAACGCTCAAGGCGAAGGGCTTCACTGTTACCTTGGACGACCGAGAAGAGTACACACCAGGCTGGAAGTTTAACCAGTGGGAACTCAAAGGCGTCCCAATCAGAATAGAGATTGGTCCACGAGACCTCAAGCAGGGGCAGGTCGTGATGGTGAGGCGGGACACTGGGCAAAAAGCTCCAGTTAAGGAAGCCGAGATACCAGCAGCCACCGAGAAACTCCTGCAGGCGATTCAAGAAAACCTGTTCGCGAAGGCCAAAGCCTTAATGACGGAGAAGACCAGCACGGTGCAGAGCTACGACGAGTTCAAGAGCGTCCTGTGTGACAAGGGCGGCTTCTTGAAGGCGGCTTGGTGCGGCAGCGCTGAATGCGAAGCTAAGATTAAGGATGAGACCGGCGCGTCAATCAGGTTGCTGCCGTTCCAGAAAGAGGAGCCGACAGCCGACTGCATCTACTGTGGACAGAAAGCCAAGGAAACGGTATACTTCGCGCGTTCATACTGACAAAGGCGTTCCGCGCGTCATTGGAGGGCAAGCATCGCAGTTTGCCAAACGCAGCCTTCGAGCCGTTTAATCTTCGGAACCTTTATTTTTTCGGCTAGCAAGTGTTGGGTTGCAGGTAACATGAATTGGGCGTCAAGGTGACAAGCAGGGCTCAGAACATCGAGTATGCCATACGGGACGTCATACCCTACACCACGCAGCATGTGAAGGACGGCAGAAAAATCTATTACCTAAACATCGGCGACCCAGCCGCGTTCGACTTTAAAACCCCGCAGAACGTCAAAGATGCCCTATGTAACGCGGTGCAGACGGATGATAATTACTATTCGCCTTCAGAGGGAAGACTCGACCTCAGGGAAGCGATCGTTCGGAAAGAGAAAAAAGTCAACAACGTGGACATCACGGCGGACAGGGTGCTGATTACCGAGGGCATCTCCGAGGGAATCCAGATGATTCTTGGCGCTCTGGTTGAGAAAGGCGACGAAATCCTGTTTCCAGGCCCAACCTACCCGCCGTACATTTCCTACACGCGGTTTTTCGACGGCACGCCCATCTCGTATGAAACAATCGAGGCGGAAGGTTGGCACCCCAACATCGATGACCTGCGGAAAAAGATAAGCAAGAAAACTCGCGCCATCGTAATAATTAACCCTAACAACCCAACTGGTTCAGTATACAACAGGAAAATGGTTAAGGAGATTCTAGACATCGCAGGCGAACATGACCTGCCCGTACTGTCAGACGAGATTTATGATCAGTTAATCTACGAGAAAGGATTCGTCAGCGCAGCGTACCTTTCCAAGGATGTGCCAGTCGTCGGGCTAAACGGCTTCTCTAAAGTTTACTCGATGACGGGCTTGCGCTTAGGCTACCTGTACTTTAAGGGCGAAGGCAGGAAACTCGAATCGCTGAAAGAAGGCGTCGAGAAGGAGTGCCGAATCCGCATATGCGCTAACACGCCCGTGCAGATAGCCGCGAACGCCGCGCTTAACGGGCCGCAAGAATGCGTCAAAGACATCGTTGACAGGCTCAAGCAGCGAAGAGACTTCGCGTGGAAACGGCTCAACGAGATAGAGGGGATAAGCACAACCAAGCCTGAAGGCGCATTCTACATTTTCCCGAAGATCCGCGACATAGGCAAAACTTGGCGGACTGACATGGACTTCGTCGTTGACCTGCTTAAAGCGACAGGCGTCCTCATCGTTAACGGTTCGGGTTTTGACCCTGTCTACGGCAAAGGGCACGCACGCGCGGTTTTCCTGCCGCCGATTCCTGAGCTGGAAGAGGCTTTCAACGCGCTGGAAGGGTTCATGAAAAAAGGCAAAGAAACATAACATCATACGTGCTCTCGCTTTTTTGACCTGCATTCAACCTCTAAGAAGTGCCTTCTCTAGTAAACTTAGTTAAGAAATCTAGATCCCTTGTCTCCAGGTCCTCATAGTTTACGTAGATAGGATTTATATGTTCTTACGGTGAAACGGGGATAGTAAACAAGGGCATGAATGATGGTTCTGAAACTAGAGCCTTTTAACTTAAGTGTTTATGTTGATTCCATGCTCAGTTGCTTCCTGCAAAATAACACTCTTCCCCTTCAGTCTATCAAATTCTTCCTGAGTGAACCCGAAAGCTTCCAAATCGACATGGGGCTTCCAGTTTTTTTGAAGCACAAGAAATCTATGCGGCAAATCCATTTCTCGGAAATCATCAGAAATCACGATAAGGTCAACATCACTATCCTTCAGCCTATCGCCGCTAGCAGTTGATCCAAACAAGATTGCCCTGTCAACTTTCAGCGGCAGCGACTTAAGATATTTCCGAACTATGCCTTTGACAGTTTCTTGTCGAAGCAATCAAAAATCCTCCCTGTCTTATCCAAACTCTCCTCAGCGAACCTTTTAGTAATGGCGTCAAGAGGCAACCCCATGGCAACGTCTGGATACCTGGCAGTGAAATAGTACGGTGCAATTGTATACAAAAAATCTTTTAGCTCCCCATCCAAAGGCACAGAAGCTTCAACAACTTGGTATAACTCGATTAGTTTATGGGTTTTCTTCGGCCTTTCCTTCTTAAACGCTATGATGCTGCCTTTAAGCAGCTTTTCTAAACCTTGCTGACAGTAAAAGACAGTGACCTCATAAAACTCATTTTTGTAGTTCTCTTGAGCTATCTTCAACGACCTGTGCGCATCGTCTAGCCACCAAATCGCTTCTTCCCGCATTTTCTCGGTCACTCGCAAATCATTACAAGGGCCTGCCCCATAAATAGGGGCCTTCATCCTGATATTCTTTTGTGCAAAAGCCGTTATCAGTTAACTCAATGAAGCCTCCTACAACGCCCTCGAAGGGTTCATGAAGAAAAACAAAAGACACAAGTAAAGCGAGCTGTCCTGCCCGATATCTTGGTAAGTACGTGATTAATGGTTTTTTCACTTTAGTGAAGGTTAGCTTTACTCAAATGCCTGTGTAAATGAGTATCAGCCGGCTGTTCTTGTAGAGGAACAGGCTGTTCCTTGGGGAGAGCTATTAGCGACGTTTTACGTGTACATGAATACAACTAGCCATGATTAACTTGAGGCGCAGTTCAAACAAGAGGAAGGTGTCGAAAGATACATGTCGATACCGACTGGTCAAAAATGTAATACAAGACGAATCGCTTCCACAGTTTTTCCCTTGCTGCTTGTGGTAGCGCTATTAGTGGCAAGTTTTTTCGCTCTTAACTATTCAGTTCAGGGCACGGCATCTTTAGCCTCGGCATCAATTCCTGCAGAAACGCATTCAACCAACATCTTCATCGGTGTGAACGAAACGGTAAATTTCGACATAACAACGGAACGTTCACCCATCACAGGCGCCTACAATGTGAGAGTTGACACAGAATCATTCAGCACGGGCTATTTCATTCCACCCGGCTCAGACCAGAGAGTACCTGTAAATGTAGGCTTTGACCCGTCCATCACGAGGTTACCGGTGACTCAGGCAGCCATTCAGAAACTGTACGTAGGCCTCAACGTAACTTCTGGAGTCTCAAGTTTCTATGGCACAGGCTTTTTCACTGGAAACGGCACCATCACTGGAGTTGCACCCTCTTTGCCGATGGTTGTTCACCTACCAAATGGAGAAACTTCCAATTGGACGCCTCAATGGAAAACCGACGGCAAAACAACAGAGTACTATGTTCCAACGAGCATCGATGTGACTGCGCCGGGGAAATACGTGTTTGACATTTCATATGGCGCAGGCGGCATAGTCGGCTGGGACGGCTACATGACCATTAACGCCGTGTGGCAATTCACTGAAAAACCATACTTCTACTATGGAGTTGCCGGAGTAATCATAGCGTTGGGCTGCGTTGCCTTTGTGGTCATCAAATGGGTCAGGACGGCGAAAAGAAAAGCTCCAAACGCCTGAACCACAGGGACCTGAACTTAACCCACTTAAGTACTTAACCCACTTAAGTAAAATTTAGAAAAGCGACTTGAAAAAGAGGGAACTAAACTTTTGTGCCCTGCGTTGGGTCCTTGATGACTTTCTGGAATTCAGCCATCAACTTCTTAGTGACGGGTCCAGGTTTGCCTGTGCCGATTTGGCGTTTGTTGACTTCGCGTATGGGCACCATCTCCATCGCCGTTCCCGTGAAGAAGGCTTCGTCAGCGGTGAATACCATAAACGGCGTCAGGTTGGCGACAGTCAGCTTTATGCCCAGTTTAGCGGCAAGCCCTGTTATGACTTCAGAGGTGATGCCTGCAAGCGCACCCGTTGAACGAGGGCGGAGTCAGCAACTCACCGTTCTTGACGATGAAGACGTTCTCGCCGACGCCTTCAGCAACGCAGCCGTTGCTTTCCAAGCAGAGGGCTTCGTCAACACCGCACGCGTTCGCCTCGATCTTCGCAAGCACACTGTTCAGGTAGTTAAGCGACTTTATCTCGGCTGTGGTTGAATCCACCCTGTTCCGCCTGACCCAGGAGAACATTGTGGTGATGCCTTTTTCTTTGGCATCGCCGGCTCGAATGGAAATCGTGTCAGCGATGATTACGACAGTGGGTTTGGGGCATTTGCGCGGGTCTAAGCCTAGGTCTCCGACGCCCCTGCTTACGACCAGACGTATGTAGGAGTCCTTCATCTTGTTTTTTCTGATAGTTTCAACAACGGCTTGAATCATTTCTTCCTTGGACATGGGGATTTTCAGCGTTATCGCGTGTGCCGAACAGTAAAGGCGGTCGATGTGCTCTTTCAGCTTGAAGACAACGCCGTTGTACTCGCGGATGCCTTCGAAAACGCCGTCGCCGTAAAGGAACCCGTGGTCGAAGACTGAGATTTTAGCCTGTGATTTCGGGTAATATTGCCCGTCGATGTAGACTAATAGTTCGCTGCTCATTTGGCTTCAACTTCTTTACTGGATGATTCATATTATTCGGTTGTTTGATATAGTTTATGCAGATGATACGTGTATTTCGTTTGTCAACCGTGGAACTGCGGTCTCTTGGAAAGGTACAGTGGCAACGGCAGAGGCTTGAACGGCTTACCAGCGATTTTCTCAGACACCTTAGCTATTAACTCGTCAACAGTCATGGTTTGCTGCACGCCCTTAAGCCCGCGTTCTCTGACGGATAGGCTTCCAGACGCGACCTCTTTCTCGCCGACCACGATGATGTAGGGCACCCATTCCTGTTCGCCCTCACGGATCTTCTTCTGCAGGGTTGACGCTGTGTCGTCTATGTCCACGCGGATGCAGTGCGAGGCGATTTGTCCCGCAAGCTCCTCAACCTTGCCTAAGTACTTGTCGGATATGGGGATAAGCCTCACCTGAGTCGGGGAAAGCCACAGCGGCAGCATCGGCGCTTTGCCAGTCATCTGTTCACGGTAAGCCTTCTCCAGCAGCGCGTAGATGTCCCGTTCGATGGCGCCGCTCGGGGAGCAGTGCAGGATCAGCGGGTACTGTTTTTCGCCTTTCTCGTCAACGTAGGTTATCTCGTAGCGTTTAGCGTTTTCAACGTCGATTTGGTCAGTGCTGAGCGCGGCGGCTTTATCTTGGTTGTCCACGAAGTTGAGGTCCCATTTAAGCACGAAGTAGAAGAACCGCTCGTTCCACACTTCAGCCAGCATGGGTTTGCCAAACGCCTTAGCGATTTCAGCGATGAACTCCCTGTGCTCGTCGTAGAAGCCTCTTGTGAAGCGCATCGCGATTTCATAGTCGTCTTTCACGAGTCCAATGTTGCTTACGACGTCTATGCAGAGGTTGAAGCGGACCATGAACTCCTTCTTTGCCTGGTCAAGGTCCGCGCATAGGGCGTGGCAGTCGGGCATGGTGAAGGCTCGCAGACGCTTCAACCCGACGACCTCCCCGCTTTTCTCGCGTCTGAAACTGTAGCGAGTCAGCTCGTAGAGTTTGATGGGTAACTGTTTGTAGCTGATTTGGGCGTCGTGAGCCATGAGGAACTGTCCGAAACAAGCCGCAAAGCGTAGGAAGAGTTCCTTGTCTTCGGACTTGAGCGTGTATTGGCGGGCTGGAAAACGGTTGAGGTAACTAGTGAAGCTGGGATGGTTGAAGTCGTACATGATGGGGGTTTCAACTTCCATGCCGCCGTAAGCAGTCACACGCGCGGAAACGTACTGCTCCAGCAGGGACTTGATCATGCGTCCTTTAGGGTACCAGCGGAGGTTTCCAGGGTCGCTTCCCGGCTCATAATCAGCTATCTCCAGCCTCTTCATCAAGAGCACGTGCGGAGGCATCACGGTGACCGCCCTTGCCTTCTTAATCTCGTACTGAGAAAACTTTTGCAGGTTGACGTGCCCCTTGAACTTGAATTCCTCAATAGGCACCAACGAGCCGTCAGGCAGTAGAACATGCCAGAAAGACTGCATCTTATCCTCAGCTTTGAGCGCAGCGGAAACTGGCTCCTCCTCTTTCTTACAGACTGCCTCAGCCTTTACTTGTTCAGCGGCTACCACAGGCGCGTAGCTGCGTGCCTGCTCAGCAAGAGGATGCCCCTTGATGGAGATGGTGAACTGCTTGTTCCAGCCGAAGGGAGCACGATGGGTTTCGATGCCTTTCTCTTTCGCGTAGGCTTCCATGTCTTTTATGATTTTGAGGGCTTGGCTTGGGTTGCTGAGGTTGCTGCTTAAGTGGGCGAACGGGTAGATGAGTATGCGGTTAGTCTTCTGTTTTCCTAAGAAGGCTCGCACGTCATCTATGGCTTTCTGCGCCGTTGCAGTGTTGTCGCCTTCTTCTATGGCGGTGAATAACACCACGACCTCTTCTAGGCGGTTTTCTTTTTGCTCCGCTTCCTCAGCGATCGCTATTTCTTTCTGGACAGGTTTGAAAACTATGAAGTTAGAATGCAACTGAAGTATTCGCATGGCAACCCACTCTTCTCAGTGACCCCAACGCCACTTATCAAGTGTCTTATCCTTTTTCGTCTTCTTCTTATATTCTTTATAGTGCTCCCTACAGATGAAAGCACGTTTTTCCTTTGTGCTGACGCTCAAGCCAGCGCCCTTGACTTTGTCAGCTGAAATTGAACGAACAGCGTCCCTGCTACAGCCTGACACGTTGCATTTGACACCTTTTTCTATGCGACCCACAGTCAAAGCCTCATGTGCAATGGTTTAGTCTGTAATGTGCGCTATTGCTTAAGTTCCTTTTCATACAGAACCTTAGCTCTCTGGCAGATATCCTCCCTCTTGCCAAAGTAAGTGGGGCCGATTCCTTCGACAACCAGCGAAGCAGCGGCTGAACCGACGCAGGCACACCATAACAGCTCTTTTTGGTGCAGGTACTCGGTTAAGAAGCCGCCGATGAAGGCGTCTCCGGCACCCGTTGGATCGACCAGAACTTGTGAGGGGCAAGCCGCAATGTTGTACTGCGCCCCGGCGACTGATAGCACGGAGCCTTTGCCGCCCAATGTGACGATTACCATTTCAACACCTAAATCGTGAACGGCTTCAATCGCCGCCTTGAGTTCAGTCTGCCCCGTCAGGGCGAAAACTTCCTTCTGGGAAGACTTGTAGATGTTGATTAGGCTGAATATTCGCTTGTCAACCGAAGCGTTTTCCGTTACGTTCCCCGCTTCGTCGAAGCTTCGAAGTAAGCCCTGCGGATCAAGCGACAGCACGTCTGAGCAACGCTTGAGGCGCTCCACTACTTCGAACGATACTTCGTTCGCTATAGGCGCGATATGAACTGCCTTCGCCTTCAAATCCACTGGCAAATCAGCCAACTCTATTGGAGCTCCCTTGCCCTTCAAAATCAGCTTTCTCTCAGACAGGTCTTCGCTGTAGCTTAGCTCAAAGCTTGTTGAAGACTGACCTGCCTGCTTAATCACGCCTGAGAGGTCAACGCCTTCCTGCTTTAGCCACCAAAGGTAAGCTTCAGGAAAGTCGCCGCCGACCTTAGAAATCACAGAGGCTGTTGCGCCCAAACGTCTAGCGGCGAATGAGGTGTAGGTTGGCGAGCCCCCTAAAACGGTGAACGGGGCGGTTCTGCTGGGCAGCAAAATCCTGTCAATGGAGAGGTGACCGATAACCGCTACATCCACGTTTTGAAGCACTGCCCGAGCCCCCGTAATGCTAATATGTGGTCATCCAAGATATAAATAACCATATAAAGTTAAGATTGAAGCAGAAGTATAGCCTTCGCCAAATCGCCTTGGCATTCCTCAAGCGCTTCTTTGGCTTTCTCAAGGCTCTTGCCTGTCTGATCCGCCACTAACCTCACGTCTTCCTCGGAAAACATGGGCTGCGCGGCTGTTGCTGTTTGACGTTGAGAGGGTGATTGCTCTGAAACTTCGCCGCCGATAATCTGGTACATTTTTTGCCCTTGCACCTGCAGAATCGCGACTTGGGGCTCGTCGATGACGATGTCCTTGCTGTTTGTTCTTATGATGACTTGTTGAACGTCTGGTACAGTGTCCATGTTCATGCCCATTCGCTGCATCATGCGTCTCTGCTCTCTGGGGTTCATGCGCCTATTCATTCAAACTCACTTCAACCGAGTAATCTGCGGCGGAACTTGATATAAACTTAACTTCTATGGACCCTAGCATCACAATGCGCGAAGACGCTTTCTGCTGGGCTTGCTTATCCACGTTTACTTGTCGAACCAATAGACCGAGAATTTTGAAGCGCATCCTGAGTTCTTGCATTCCAGAACTTGCTCCACAACGTTGACTATGCCCTCGTCTGCTCTTGGTTTGTCTATCGACCAAAACGGGTGACTGCTATCGGGTCTGGTTACCTGAACATTGGTGCTGCATACAGGACAGCGAACAACTACTTTTCCCATGCACATCAACAGTTCCTCCACCACTAATGTAAGAGCTTATGAAATATAACTTTTTGCAGCCCTTGGCTCAAGAACCATTCTGCAGTTGTTTCTTCCTTGGTCAGAAACCTGCAAACCTCTCTGCGTGGATAGAATCCCCTTAATTCTGGATACGTATTTTAAGCCTGTCGGCAAAAATAGTGAAAAGGAAAAAAAAGTTGAAAATCAAGAAACTATCCATTATGATACTGTTCTTTCTCTTGGCTTCTATAGTCGCAACTAGTTCGCTACAAACGACCAGTTTGGAACAGACCGTTGGTGGCTCCACGATGATTAGCGGAGTATTTGCCCGTGAATTGACCCCTGCCATGGCTCAGCTGCTGGTAGACTCCAACATAACTTGGGTCAGCTGCGACGTGACGTTCAACCCCTCTGACATCAGCCAATGGTACCAAGTCTACTCTTCAGCACAACAATACAACCTGTCCGTACTGGGAATTCTCGACCAGCATCTCATGAATTACAGCAACACTTTCACCTTGACTGACTGGAGCAACGCAGTGACACAAGCCGTGCTTGAGTTTGGAAGCGTCGTTAAGACTTGGGAGGTGTGGAATGAACCCAGCATTCCCCAAAACATCCTCGGCTACTACAATGGAACCGCGCAAGCGTACGTTAGCATGCTTCAGACAGCCTACAATGACATAAAATCCATGGCGCCCTCTGACACCGTAATAGGCCTAGGCGGCGCGCCATTGTACACAAGCGACGAGCCCACACTCACCGACACGTATGCCATGCAGGCTTACGCTTGGACACAGCAAGTTGTGCAGTTAGGCGGCATGTCATACTGCGACGCCATAGCCGTCCACGCTTATCCTTACGGACAATATTACCCTGCTATAGCTGGGGGGTTCTTTTCGTATTATCTGCATCAGTATGAGCAATTATGTGACAAACCCATTTGGCTAACTGAAGTAGGCCAAGAATCCTACAGCACAACTTGGGCAGCCACAGAAACCCAGCAATCCACATTTCTTGCGCAAAGTTACTCCTTGTTTCAAGGCTTAGGCGTCAAGGCTTACATATGGTATGAACTCAACGACAATTACACTGCTATACCAGACTCAAACTTTGGTCTCTTCGACAATAACGGCAATCAAAAACCGGCGTTTGGCACGTTTGTCGATGAGGTCAACGGCTTAACGGTTCCGACCGCCACCCCTACAGCTTCGCCTACGCAGAACCCGACAGCAACTCCCGCATCATCGGCTTCGCCGTCACCATCTCCAAGTCAATCATCCACAGCGACATCCACGCCTACACCTACTCCTGCTGCTACGCCGATATCTACTCCCGAGGAAAACTGTGCAATCGTCTTAATCGCCGTGTCAATAGTGACGTTGATTGCTGCAATATCAGTTTACATAAAGAAACATCCGTTGCCAATCAAAGGGTCAACGTGAACAAAAACTAAAAATCAAACAATTACTTGAAAAACTTAACCCAGATCGTGCAAATCAAAATCAGCTTTTCTTCGTGCCATGCCGCACCTTGACGGCTACGCCCGTTTTGAAAGCGGTCATCTCAACGCTTGAAAGCGTAGCCTTCCCAACAGCCAAAACATCCCCTGCCCCGTCAACAGCGATCACCTCGTCGCCCGCTCGGATTTCAGCGTCAACCTTAACCACGTGAACGGCAAAAACGTCCCCTCCGTCAGCAACGTACTCAGAGACATCATCTTTGACCGTGACAAAACAGTGAGCGGACGCTGCGTTTTCCGAAAGGAGCTTGGCTGCCTTGATGCTTAAAGAAAGCTGTCCGTCGGTTGGGCGTAGAGTGGCTAGCCTTTCGCCGCCTAAGTTGATGAAGCGGATTCTACCTGTTCTCGGAGAATACTCAATCGTCACATCCTCTGGAAACAGCTCCGCGCCTACTCCTTTTCCAAACTGGTAGTCGGCAATCGCTCGTATTTTGGTGAGTTCGTTTTGCAAGTGTTCACCGTCAATTACTTTTTCGGTCTTTCGACAAGTATAAACATAACAAGATAATAAACACAGTGAAAAGGTGAAAGTACACATTGAGATGCGAAGTCTGCGGCCACAAAATCCACACCGAACCGATAACTGCAATAATCGAAGGCGCAAAGCTCACCGTCTGCGTGGAATGCTCAAAACATGGAAAAATAATCCACGAAGAAGTCCACCTTCCGAAAGCCGCTCTAAAAAAGCCGCAGGCGCCAATAACCATGGTCCAGAAAAGGCCAATAGTTGCCAGCGTGCAACTCACTCAGGAACTCACGCAAGACTACGCTAACAAAATAAGATTTGCTCGCGAAAAACTGGTGCTCACTCATGAGGAACTCGGCAAAAAAATCAACGAGAAAGCCTCAGTTCTAAGAAACCTTGAGGCAGGCAAGATGGAGCCCAACAACCAGCTAGCCTCAAAGCTTGAACACATGCTAAAGATCAAGCTGCTTGTTCCAATCTCGGAGGAAAAAGTCAGTCAGATTCCCAAATCCGCCAACCAAGAATTAACTTTGGGCGACCTGATCAAGATGGATGGGAAAGGCGGGGAGGCTGCCTCAGAACGAAAGCTGTCATAGTTCAGCGCAGGCTGAACCGTGAGAAATCAAGTTTAGATGAGCTTAGGAGGCTAGCGCAATCCGCGGGGTACATTGTTGCCGCTGAAATGGAGCAAACGCGATTGCCTGATTCGCGCTATCAGATAGGCGCTGGAAAAGTAGAAGAACTCGCCCAGATGGTGCAGGAAACAGGCGCTGACAAAGTGATTTTTGACAACCAACTAAAAACTCGCCAAACATACAATCTAGCAAAAGCGACACACGTAGAAGTTATTGACCGCTTCCAGCTTATACTTGAAATCTTCACCAAAAGAGCCACAACAACGGAAGCTCAACTTCAGATTCAACTGGCTACCTTGCGAAATGAACTTAAACATTCAAAGGAAAAAGTCAGGTTAGCCAAAGGAAGCGAACAGCCGGGCTTCATGGGTCTTGGAGCATATGAAGCAGACGTTTACAGTGACGCCATAAAACGGCAGGTTCAAACGATCAGTAAGAAACTCACAAGAATCAGGGAAAAAAGAGTCTTACATCGAGAGCGGCGAACCGAGCTTGGTTTCTTGACTATTTCGCTGGCTGGGTACACCAAGGCTGGAAAAAGCTCCTTGTTTAATGCCTTAACTGAAGCAACCACAATGGTTGACAAAGCATTATTCACTACCCTTTCAACCACCACGAGGATACTAGAGTTTTCCAACCGAAAGTTTCTCCTAACGGACACCGTTGGCTTCATTGACCGTTTACCCATATCTCTGATTGAAGCGTTCCATTCAACCTTGGAAGAAACAATCTTTTCAGACCTAATCATACTGATGTTAGACTTAAGCGAGCCGATGGAAAGCATTGAGAAGAAGTACAATGTTTGCTTGGAAACAATCGACCGCTTAGGCGCATCAGGGATTCCAACCATAACCGCCCTAAACAAGATCGACCTGCTAACTGAAGAGGAAAGAAACCAAAAATTCGAAGCCCTCAAAGACAAAACCAAGAACCCAATTCTCCTGTCCGCAAAATGCCGAACAAACCTTGATCTGCTGAGAAAGCAAATACTAAGAATCCTTGAGAATTATATTCAAGCGCAGTTTTCTGTTCCGTTAAACGAGAAGACCATGCCGTTTATCTCGTGGGTTCATGGGAAAACGGATGTGCACAAGGAAAACTTCACTAACGATTCGGTTGAAGTTGTCTTCGAGGCTACGCCTGAGTTAACTGAGCATGTGAGAAGAAAAGTGGAAGAATTAAATGGCAGATTCGAAACCAACCCAAAAACCAAGTAGCACACCCCAAGTTGTCGTGTTAAGGTGGGGTCATCGACCACAACGGGACGTGCGACTAACCACCCACGTCGCCTTAACAGCACGGGCACTGTGCGCTTCAGGCTTCATTTTGTCAGACGTAGAAGACCCCAGCATAGAAGAAACAGTCAGGAAGATAACTGACCGCTGGGGCGGAACCTTCCATTTCGAAATGGGAACCCCCTGGAAAAAAGCCGTGCGCGACTGGAAAGCCAAGGGCGGCGTAATCGTTCATCTGACGGCTTACGGGGAAAACATTCAGACAAGCGATGTTCTGAACAGGATTAAGAGCTTGAACAGGGACATCTTAGTCATCGTGGGCAGCCAGAAGGTTCCAGGCGACTTCTACTCAAGCGACGTCTCAGACTTCAACCTCTCCATCGGAAACCAACCGCATTCAGAATGCGCCGCGCTCGCCGTTTTTTTGGACCGTTTTTTTGCGGGTGAAGAGTTGGCTAAGGATTTTGGTGGGGCGAAAATGAGGATTGAGCCATGTGCGAGGGGAAAGAAAATAAAAAGCGACATAGAGCCCTAATTTGTTCTTCTCAATTTTCTAGCGAAAGGCTAAATCAATAACTGGCGGTGGGGAGGGATTTGAACCCTCGACCCCCAACTTAGAAGGCTTGTGCCCTGTTGCTTTACATCGTGGAACCTGTCGTTTTCGGCTTTATGGTTGCCGACTTCTTTGAGTATATGAAAACAAAATATGGTGTAATTCCAATTTGGCGCAAAGTAAATTGCATTGAAAAGTCGGGGGCTTCAAAGTGACTCAGATTATAGGTGTCTATTGCTCTCTGTGCCGTCGCCGCTACTCAGATTTCATGTGTAGAAACGGGATGTCTTGTGGGCACCATGTTGGGCGTGCCATTGAACCGCGCGGGAACGATCCTGGAGGAGTAACATCTTCTGCAGCGTTGTTCGAGTGTTTTTCATGGATATATGGCGGCGGCCACCAAAAATTCATCCTGAGAAAATTCGATTTTGTGCCAGATGAGAAAGACCGTTCCAAATTTATCCGTAAATACAGCGAGGACCGATTCGGGGGAACAGTTCCACGTGTATTCCTGCTTGGCGTATGCGCCAACTTATTAGAGGGAATGAGGCTAAAATGGTAATGAAGACTGAAGCGGGGAAATGAAAGATTCTTATAAAATATTGCTTATTGCTTTGTCATCAAGAATATTGGTTATCACCATATTCGTAATAAGTAGCTTGTTATTTACGACGACTGCGACCAGCCCAAAAAACCCAATTCCAATTGTAAGTCTTTTCAGTAGGTGGGATTCAGGTTGCTATAAGGAAATAGCCAGAAATGGTTATCCTGCTTCGCTCCAAGGCGAATGGGCATTTTTCCCTTTATATCCTTCTTTTATGAAGGGTCTTTCTACTGCTTTTCTGCCGTTCTTTTCTTTTAGCAATGCTTCAAACTTAGCAGGTTTCATAATAAGCAACGTAGCTTTCTTTGTAAGCGTCTATTTCTTTTACAAGTTGACGTACAAGCTCTTCAACACATCAAAGATAGCTGTAATTTCCACAGTATTTTACTGCTTTTTCGCAGGGGCAGTGTTCTATTCTGCCATTTATAGTGAGTCTCTGTTCATGGCTTTAGCTTTGGCGTCTTTTTACTATCTGGAAGAAAACCAGTTGTATAAATCGGTTCTTTTTGGGTTTTTAGCTTCTTTTACCAGAGCCGATGGTTTTTTGATATGTATACCATTTGTTGTATCTGCGTTCTTTCAATACAGAAATAAAATTAGAACGCTGTTACTGTCTTCAATGATAGTGGCTTCTCCATTTTTACTGTTTCAAATTATTGGTTATGCAATTGTCGGGGTTTTTCCTATCTCTTTGGTTGCGCGTACCGTTGGATGGGGAACCTACCCTCCAATGCAAGTTCAATTCTCCATATATCCTCTTCAAGTTTATGATAAAACAGGGTATCAAATATTATATGCAGCGGGATTCTTGATTATGTTAATACCACTTGCATACCCTTTGGTGTCTCCGAAAATTCAAGGACTACAATCACAAAACTACTTAATCCAAGAATCTGTACGGTTAAAATATTGGGCATATTACGCTTCAATGTTATACGTCATTTACGCAATTGCATACATCGGAAGCGCAATTAGATACAGCGTTACGATGCTACCTATTTATTGGGTATCAGCACTAATATATTCCAAAAATCGTCTAATAGGCATAGTTCTGCTCATAACAATGATTTCTATGTTTGTAATAGGAGCTTACTTACTTGAAATCAATGGATACTTCATGTAAGACATCTTCGGATGTAACAGGTTCGACTCCTTTACATCGTAGTATTAGAAAACCCTTTATAGTATTTTATCCACTAATATAGTAGGCTACTGTTATGGCTTACGAAGTTAAGGTTACCCGCCAATGTCAGACCACAATTCCTTCCGCAATCAGGAAAAAATACAAAATCGACGAAGGAGACAGCGTAATCTTCGTTGACTTAGGCGACCATGTCGCAATGCTACCCGTTCCCAAGCATCCAGTCAAGGAACTGCTCGACCTTCAAATTGACGTTAAAGAGTCCGTTCATGACATGCGAATGGAAGCACTGGAAACGGCTCAACGGCTTGTCGAAAAGAAACTAAAAAGGTGACGCAGATTCTAATCGAGTCGGATCTTTTGCTTGCCGCCATAAAAAAAGAAGACCGATTGAAGTCTGCTGCAGCTAGAATCTTGGAGAAAATAGATTCAGGCGAGCTGAAGGGCATCTATGCTTCAACCGCGGCGATTCAAGAAATCATTTTTTGGTTTTACAATAGACAACTGTTCGATGAGCTTACAAAAGCCGTAAACTTCCTCACGCATATACGGCATATCGAGT
Source organism: Candidatus Bathyarchaeota archaeon (assembly GCA_963768345.1). GTDB lineage: Archaea > Thermoproteota > Bathyarchaeia > Bathyarchaeales > Bathycorpusculaceae > Bathycorpusculum. The sequence goes on from CAVYHL010000006.1 coordinate 879,233, forward strand.
GGGTACCATTAACTCGTGAGATATGCACTACTGCCTCATTGCTGATAGGCGAATACGGCATAGCACCTTTCGACGCCTACCACGTCGCAACAGCGATATCAATGGATAAAACTATTCTGAGCACGGAGCATGTGTACGACAAAATCAAAGGCATCACAAGGATAGAACCCACCGAGTTTGCCAAAGACCTTTAGAGTGGAATCTGGCGGGCCGCTTCCAAGCAGGCTTCGATTGCTTCCTTGATTCTTCTCATCACTTCATCAAGCGTCTTGGCTTGCGTGTGGCAGCCAGGCAACTCTGGAACGGAAGCGACATAGTATCCGTCTTCGTCTTTTTCAACTATTACACCGAATTTCACGGTTACCACCTGACAGTACCTCAATGAAAAACAATTATAAAGTATCTGGGTCACTTAGGTATTCGTCTATGAGCTCGGCCATGTTTTCTTTTACTTCTTTTTCTGTTTTTCCTTGCGTAGCAATGTCCAAAGTTGGGCAGGAAGCCACGAACCATTTTCCCTCTTTTGTTATTAGAATTGGAAGAGGTATCTTCTCACGCATAATCGTTAGAATAATCCTTTTTGTCTTATAAGGATTTTATCAATCCATAGCGGAAGAAATCGTCTTGCGGCGCCTCTTTGCAACAACTGATCAGACCATATTGGTCAGAATAGCCACAATCGCGCCTTAAGTTGAAGAAGGGGCAAAGTGCGGAGGGTGGGATTTTGAACCCTCAACCCCAAACCTAGGCGGCTAGTCTTCATCTGCACATGGCTTTAAGATAGCGCCCTTCCAATGTTCAAGGAAAAATCTTATATTGCATGTATGTGCAGATAACACATACAAAGATGATGTGCATGAGCAACATTACCATAAGAGTTCCCGAGGAACTGAAAGCCCGCATGGAACGCTGCAAAGACATCAACTGGAGCGAAGTTGCAAGGAAAGCCTTCGAAGAAGCAGCACGCAGAGAAGAGATACAGTGCGCTGCAGCGACGATTGACAAACTAAGGGTTGAAAGCAAGATAAAATGGGACGGCACTAAGGAGATACGCAAATGGAGAGACGCCGAGAAGTAGTTCTTGACTCTTCAGTTGTGGTTAAATGGTTCAGCACAGAAATCAAGACAGACGAGGCCTTAAAACTCAGGGATTCATACACACAGGGTTCATTGGAGCTAACTGTTTCAGAAGTACTAATCGCTGAAGTAGCCAACGCCTTAAGATACAAACCTGATTATGACACGGAAAAACTAAGAGAAGCACTAACCAGTTTGTTGGGTCTTCACCTGAACATCATACATTTAAGCGAAGCTGTAGTGACTAGAACGGTTGAAATAGCCTATGAAGGAAAAGTCACCTTCTATGACGCCCTGCCTGTGGCTATGGCAGAACGACGAAAAACCGTGTGCATAACCGCAGATGAAACAACCCAATACAAGAAACTCCAAACAAAAGGCTACCCCATCGAACTGCTTTAGCCCCGAAAAGAGAAGTGGCGGGCGGGGAGGGATTTGTTCTCGCTACTTGTGCCGTAAGGCTCAAAACCGCTCGAACGGGCTTCGCCTGAACCCTCGACCCCAACTTAGAAGGGGTTAAAATCAATTGATTAACCCTTGACCAGTACAAGGTTTAGGCGAAGAAATGTCATCAGGTGCGCTTCCCGCACTCACCTTAAAAGTCACAAGAATCACAGTTTTCTTACTGTAACTTAATTAATAGAGAATCAAAATAAGGAAGAATTGAGGTTATTCTTCTCTAAGCTTCATTCTATTTCCTAAAATTACATTATAGGAAATGAGGGGATAATTCAGGACTGAAAAGCTTTTAAATGAAACGGAACAAAATAGGCAGCATAGAGGGCAATTGAAAAGAGCGTTAGCGATCATAATTAGCATGCGCTTACTCGCATGGACAAGTTGCGTGTAGTGTGCCCTTCAATGCGAGCATGCCGCTAACATCAGCGAAGGGTTTGACTGGTGAGGTGAAAGAATAATGCGACGGGCAACAAAGACTTTGAAAGTTGGCTGCGTCCTTTTTGTCAGCTTCGTCTTGTTTAGTGCTTTCGCATTATTGCCTCAGCCAGTTCGAGCGCAGACGGCGACGGTACCCGTTGGAATCGAGCCTTGCGGTGTGGCTGTAACGCCTAACGGCGATTATGTCTATGTTACAAATGTTGGCAGCGGTTCGGTCTCGGTGATTAGCACGGCTACGAATACGGTGACGGCGACGATAACCGGTTTAAGCGATCTTGAGGGTGTGGCTGTAACGCCCAACGGCGCATATGCCTATGTTGCAAATTGGTATTCGGTCTCGGTGATAAGCACAACTACGACTCCTCCCTCGGTGACGGCGACGGTGCCCGTTGGAAGCAAGCCTATGGGTGTGGCTGTGTCGCCCGACGGCTCAACTGTCTATGTTACAAATTACGGCGACGGTACGCATGACGGTTCGGTTTCGGTGATTAGCACGGCTTCTGACACGGTGACGGCAAACGTAACCGTTGGAGTCGGTCCTGTGGGTGTGGCTGTGTCGCCTGACGGCTCAACGGTCTATGTTGCAAATAGTGTCGACGGTACGGTTTCGGTGATAAGTACGGCTTCGGACACGGTGACGGCGACTGTAACCGTTGGAGCCTATCCTTGGGGTGTGGCTGTATCGCCCGATGGAGCATACGCCTACGTAACAAATTTCTACGGCCATTCGGTCTCGGTGATAAGCACAACTACGACTCCTCCCTCGGTGACGGCGACGATAACCGTTGGAACCCAACCTAGGGGTGTGGCTGTATCGCCCGATGGCACATACGCCTACGTAACAAATTGCTACAGCGACTCGGTTTCGGTGATAAGCACGGCTTCGGACACGGTGACGGCGACTGTAACCGTTGGAGCCTATCCTTGGGATGTGGCTGTGTCGCCCGATAGTGCATACGCCTATGTCACAAATTTCGACGGCGATTCGGTTTCGGTGATACCGGTTGCTCCGACTGTGAGTGTGTCGCCTTCTTCGTGGACTATGGATGTTGGGCAGTCTCAACTGTTTACTGCTACTGCTAGCGTCGGTTCAGGGTCTTACACGGGTTATCAGTGGTATGTGAATGGGTCTGCTCAGAGTGGTCAGACGGCGTCAACGTTTAGTTTTGCTCCTGCTTCTGCAGGTTCATACTCAGTCACTGTGACTGTTAATGACAGTTTAGGTGAGACTTCGGCTCAGTCTTCTGCGGCGTCGGTTACGGTGAACTCTGCGCTTGTTGCTCCGACGGCGACGCCTACTCCTGGCACTGTTGATCAGGGTCAGACCTCGACTTTGACTGCGTCTGCGGTGACAACGGGGACTTCGCCCTACACTTGCCAGTGGTATAAGCAGGCTCCCGGCGGAAACTACGCTGCGGTAGGCGGGAATTCGGCGGTCTACACTTTTTCCACTTCAACTTCTACGGCGACGGGCAGCTACAACTTTGAGCTTCAGGTGACTGATGCTACGGGAGCCGCGGTAACCTCCACTGCTGTAACGGTAACGGTGAATTCTGCTTTGGCTGCTCCGACAGTGACGCCTTCACTAAACACGGTAACCCAAGGTCAAACTTCAAGCTTAACTATAGCCGCCGTTTCCACGGGCACCTCACCCTACACGTACGAGTGGTTCAGCCAAGCCCCCAGCGCCTCAGCCTACACGCTCATCGGCAGCGCAACATCATCAGCCTACAACTTTGCCACCGCATCCTCCACTGCCACGGGCAATTGGGAATTCAAACTCCAAGTAACAGACAGCACGGGAGCAGCAGTGAACTCTACTGCAGCGTCAGTTACAGTGAATGCTTCGCCGACGGTGAGCATCGCTCCTGTTGGCCCGCTTTCTTTGACTGCTGGTCAGGTTCAGGCGTTTACGGCTACGGCTAGTGGCGGCACGGGAACGCTGAGTTATCAGTGGTACCTGGACGGCTCTGCAGTTGGCACTAATAGTGCAAGCTACTCTTACACTGCCGCGTTGGGTTCGCATTCGGTTACTTGTAAGGTGACTGACAGCGCTTCTACTCCAGTGACGTCGCCTGCTTCTAACGCCGTCTCGATTACGGTAACATCGTCGTCTTCTTCATCTTCATCATCCTCGTCTTCATCGTCTTCGTCTTCATCGACTCCAACGCCTGCTCCAACTCCAACACCAACGCCCTCTCCATCAACCTCGCCAACACCAGTCTCCGAGTTTCCTAACCAATTGCTTGGAATTACTTCAGTTGTCTCCTTGGTTTGCGCTGCATTGGCTATCATAATTGGGAAGAAAAAAGGAATGAACGGTAGATCCCCCTAGCCATCCCTGAAAATCGCCAGCCAATGTTATAGGAAATAAACACGATTTTGCCGCTCAAATGATCTTGAAAAATAAGTTATTTTCCGATAATAGGATTTTAGGAAATATTATAGCGAGCTCAAATCACATTATAGGAAACAAACAAGAAAAATCAAAATTAATTAGCAGAAATAAGAAAAACGATTGTTCAGCAACCCACAAAAAACCTTCAAGCCTCGCAAATTGGAAAACCAAAACCCAAGCAAAACCGAACCTGCCACCGAGAAAACCGCCCCGCCCGAAACCGACAGTAACTTCAACATGGAGTCAACATGGAAAGTCGCAATCCGCCCAAGCGAAAGTCGCAACCCGCAAGGCGGTTCAAACGCTGAACCAGAAAAGCAGCCCAAAACACAAAAAGCCACGCCTGAAAGTCGCAACTTACCACAGGGCAAAAGTCGCAACTTAAAAAATAGACAAAAACCGCAAACCCCAAAAAACCACGGAAACAGATGGCAAATAACTTTAAATGGGCAAGAACAGTTTTATTGCAGGAAGTTTCAGTATTATACGTTAAAGGAACATTAGATTATGCTGTCGACCATTGATGATGCAACCCTAATGAAAGTTGCCGCGGCTTTAGGCGAGGAAGAAGCCGTCAAACTCATCGAGTACCTCAAGGGCGTAGACGAAATAACTGACGACGAAATAGCCAACAAAACAGGCATCCGCCTCAACTCAGTACGCAAAATCCTCTACAAATTCTACGACCACTCCCTCGTAAGCCTCAGAAGAACCCGCGACCCCAAAACGGGCTGGTTCATTTTCCACTGGAAACTTCAACCCGACCAGCTGGAAGGCTTCATCTTAAGCCAGAAAAGGCGCGTGCTGGAAAAACTCAACGTCAGGTTGGAATACGAGAAGAACCATGACTTCTACTACTGCGGCAGCCCCGAATGCAAACGTGTACCTTTTGAAGAAGCGATCGAAATGGTTTTCCACTGCTCAGGCTGCGGTAAGCCTCTCGTGCATTTTGCAAACGAAAAAATGATAAGCAAACTCTCCGAGAAAGTTGACCTGCTAAGGAAGGAGCTTGGTGAGTAGTCGGCTTCCTTCAAGGGAGCAAGCAATCGAACTTCTCCAGAAAAACAATTGTTCACCCCCAGTCATCAGCCACTGTCAAGCAGTTGCCGCTCTGTCTTTAGAGATAGCAAACCAACTGCAGAAGAAAGGCTTGAAATTAGACTTGAAACTTGTTGAGGCAGGCGCCCTCTTACACGACATTGGTCGTTCAAAAACAAACGCGGTTGAGCACGGAGTCGTCGGCGCCCAAATTGCTGAGTCGGAAGGTCTGCCACAATCCGTGGTCAGGATAATCAGGCGGCATGTTGGCGGAGGAATCACGGCTGAAGAAGCGGCTGCTCTCGGTTGGCCAAGAGACGTTTACGTGCCGGTTAGTTTGGAAGAGAAAATTGTTTCCTACGCGGACAAGCTGGTCGACAACTCTAGACGGGGGCGTGTTCCCATCGATTTTGAGATTGAACGTCTTGAGGCAAAGGGGCTTAAGGACGCTGCGGAAAGGGTTAGAAAACTTCATGAGGAAATAACCTCATTATTGAGTGGTTAAGCATGACGGTTCTAACTCTGCTTGTGAAGGCTCGCAACTCGGGGCAGCTAAAACAGGTAGATGACCAGCTAAAGGCTGAGTTTGAAAACTTAGATTTAGACTTCAAGGTCTTAGGCGCGCCAGTTAACAGGTGGGTGCAGGTTTCTCTCTCAGGGGAAGACGAGGTCATGGCTGCAAACTACATCAGCAAGGAAATAGGCGTTTGCCCCGTAAGCATAACAAGAGTCGAGAAATCTTCAATCCTTAAAGGGTACATCACAAAACTCGACACGGTTAAAAACGAATTAACCGTTGACGTCGGCGTTTTTGAACCGGAAACAACCTTGGCAGTAATCCCCTTGGCTTCCTTGCAGACTCAACTTGCGGATGGCAAAAAAGTTGACTTGAAGAAAATCGCGGAGATCTATGGGCTGCAGGAAAATCTGCCGTTATCCGTTAAGGTGACTGATTTAGACGGTAAAGATGAAGACGGGCGGCTGCAGGCTGAATTGTCAAGCGCTCAGATCGAAAAAATGCGTCTGTGGCAGCGGTCGCTTTTGGACCGGCTGATCATCTTGGGCGCGACGGGTCTGGACATCGAGAAGGTGCTTGAGCGGACAGGGCTTAACAGGGACGTTATTGACACTGAGCGGCTAGGCTTGTTTGAACACGCTTTAACCTGTAAGCTTGGCACTGACGCGGCAGGCTTGATTCCGAGGATGGGTCGGTACATGCGGAACGCCGTGTTTGTTGTTTTTAATCCTAGGCGAGTTTTTGGCTTATCGGTGAATAGCCATTAACCTTATAAGTAATTTACATTATTAGGTAAATAATCTATTATCCGAATGAGGCTAATAGGAGAGGGGGCGTATATAATCTATGAGCCAAGGGGACGACCGGGTAGAGAGAAAAAAATACAGAATCGACATAGGGGCCTACGGCAGCATAGGCATCGAAGCACCGACCAAAGAGGAGTGTTTAGAGCTATTCATGGAAGTCACTAAGACAAAACGCGACTCAAAGATTGACGAAGCCATCAGATAAGAATAAAAAACAAATCAAACGCCAGCATGCCTCTGGATTTCCTCGCCGAAAAATGGAGGCAAAATAAAAGCTGGCGTTTTTTTACCTTCAAAGTACATCGTGCTCTTCTTTGCAGTGCCTATCATAGTCCTTCCTGTTGTCGTAGACTTCCTGGTCTAAGGGGCACCTGAACTTTTTGTCACGCGTTATTTCAGGCTCGGGTACGGTTATGTTTGATTCTTCTCTTTGACGCCTCGATGACAATACCATCACCTCGCCGTGGGCTTAGATGAAACTCGACTTAAGAGCTAATAACGCTGTTGTTGCACACGCACTACAACAAACGCCAAGCAGCTTCCAACGCGAAAACCGAGCAGGCTACTGAGTTCCTTTCAGCGCGTCTTCAAGCTGATCAAGACTCTTCACTACCCTGTCCGAGTGCGCCATGATCCAGGGGCTTAGGCAGTTGATTTCCGAAATAACGATTGTTTTCTTGCCTTTGCGTTTAGCGTAAAACAGCTCCATGCATGCCCCAGCCGACAGTATCGGCAGGTAGACCACCATGATGTCGCATCGGTCAGCGTCATCGAGGTCTCTCTGGATAAAGTCGAACGTTGGAACTTTATCCCACCAGCACCTTTCATCGCCCTTGTAAAGGACTTTTTCTCTGTTCCACGGGTCTATGACTTCGTACCCCGCTCTGGTCAGGATGTCGGTGATCTTCAGTCTGTACTCTTGCCTATCTTCCATGCCCAGAATCGGGCCTGAAATGAAAACTTTCTTCTTCATCCTTAGAGGACCAACCACAGATTGCTTAAGCGCGTAAACTTTAGTTTGCAAAGGATATTCCACCTGCGTTTTTCATAAACTTTCCCGTCGCTGGACTAAGCAAGCACCTTATGGGTTCAAGTCTCCTGGCTGTCTTGCTGAGGCTTCTTCCCTCTCAGCGCAGGCAGGACAAACTCGAGCACCGCAACAAGCATGATTATGGTTATGATCGCCGGCAAACCCCACTGGTCATCCCTGACGAAGATCGTTATCCACCCGAACCATGGAATGCGCATTACCACCTTGCCCACAACCATGCTGGCTGGAACCCCTGGCGGGTTGTTGCTGTCCCACTCGTCATAGCCGTACTGCGGCTTCTGAGGCCAAGGGTTCCCGTTGCCGTCGCCCTTGGTGATGAAGTACAGTTGGCCGTTGTATGTTTGGGCGCTTACGATGCGGTGGACGATCAGCGTAGCTGTATCATTGGGGTCATGGAAAACGATTATGTCACTGTTCGGGTAGTTCGTGTTCAAGTCATTCGGATTCACGCCTTGAATAATTATGATGTCGCCCACGCTCAAGGTTCTATCAAACGGCGTTGCTAAAGTCAACAAGAAGTTGTAGTCCACGGCGTCGTAGGGAATGCTCATGCTGCCGCTAACCACCGTCAAGGCAGGATAGGACGTGTGCAGCCCAAACTCCAAGCCGAAGAACAAGCCGAAAACAACGACGACAATCAAAACGATGGCGATCACGGTTTTGAAGTACTCACTCTTCCAAACGCTTTTAGCAGCCGTCAAGTCTTTGCCTCGCAACAATGAACTTTTAGTAGAGTTATACGTGAGAGGTGACGATTAAGCATTACGGAAACCCTGCGAGTTTAAGGAATGCTTCTCAAGACTCAGCGGCAACCTTCCGCATCTTCACGCTGCTGGTGGGCTGTAGCACACAGCTACGACTGATTTTATCATTTACGGCTAAAATTCGTCGCCTCCTCCTTTCAGAAATGCGCCGTTTTTTTGCAAAGAAGTGTCGAGGCGTAAAACAGTTGCTCTTGTCACCATCTGGAAAAGTTATGCTGAAGTTTAGCATATTGTAATTTGGGTTCAACAAATGGCGGTTAACATTTGCAATGGCAATGGGCTGTGCGGTTACAAAGCAGCTAAAGCTTTGGAAAAGTACATTAACAGACTCGAAAAACGAAAAGTCAAAGGTCTGACAGAAACACAAGTTAATTCCCTACTCAAAACAGCAAGAGTGTTACGGACTGCAGTTGTCCAATCAAGCGGCTGCTGAGAGAAACGGCGAAAGGGGTAAAAGATAGGCCAGCAGGCTAAAGTACAATTATTTTTGCGTTTTCAAAATTCAAGAAATCCTTGTCTTTAGTTACAAGCGTTTCATTGTTTGCTGCTGCGATGCCCGCGATCAGAATGTCAAGCTCGTTTGCCATCTTGCCGTTCTCTGCCAGCTTCTTATAGGCTTTTACCGCTTCTCTTACAACGGAGTCCTCAAGATCGTAAATCACAAACTGGCTGAGAAACTCTGAAACCAAAACTAGGTTTTTTTCAGAAGCCCCACGCAAAATTTCGTACTTGCTGATAACAGTAATAGCGATCTGATCTTTTCTGGAACAGGATTTTATCAATTCTAACGCAGTTTTCTTCTTCCTCAAGGCATCGATAATTATCGGCGAGTCAAAGACTACCATGGCATCACTCAGCTGAGATGATACGTGGGATTGCTCGCTTTCTGCCATTCTCCACTTCAGCAATCATTTCTTGAGCATCCTCTTCGCTTAACGGCTCGTGCGTGCTTAGGAACTCAAGAATTTTTTCTGGATCGCCTTTATTTTGACATTTTTCAATGAGCGTCTTCAGTAGTTGTGTGAATGACTTGCCGTTTTTCATTCGCGATAGATCAAAATAGACTTCGTCAGAAATCGATATTACTCGAACCAACACCGTTACCTCAATTCAATTATATCGATATATGCATGCATATATAGATATCTTTAGAAAAACGCTCAGCCAAAATGGTCAGTTGCTAAATCAGCCGCCAATCTTTCCCCCCGAGTCGCTTAAACTGACAAAGTAACATGCAACCATGTCTTAGTCAAGAAAATTTGACTAAAAAACCTGCTTTTAGTAAAGAATCCTTTACGACAACGCTTTTAGAGTAAGACAAAGTGAGGTTTTTTGGAGTGAGACCCTATGAGCAAATGGTTCGCCCCCAAAATGAAAAAGAACATGGTTTCTATCATGTTTCTCGTCGCACTTTTAGTATGTTTGTTGTCTTCAGGTTTCAGCACTAAGACATCAGGAGATACATCCAGCGTAGGCACCAAATATGCCCCTGATTCCTGGCCCATGTTCAACCACGACCCAGCACATTCAGGCACTTCTGCATCAGCAGGTCCATTAACAAATCAAACCCTCTGGGTTTTCACTTACAACGACACCTTCTGGTTGTCTCCCACAATCGTCGGAGGCACAGTCTACGTCGGGTCGGATTGGCTGGGCTACATGTACGCCTTAAACGCCTCTTCAGGCGATATCTTATGGTCGGCAAGGCTGGGCACGATGCCTTCATCTCCCACAGTTGTTGACGGTGTGCTGTACGCTGGCTTCGTCGGCGGAGTTGCCTCTCTAAACGCTTCTACCGGACAGATGTTGTGGATTTATCAAGGTCAAATCCAGACATATTCCTCTCCAACTGTAGTAGGTGGCTTGGTCTACGTAGGCTCAAGTGATACAAACGTGTATGCTTTGAACGCCTCCAACGGAGCGTTAGTCTGGCATTTCACCACTGACAACTTGGATTTCTCCTCTCCAGCCGTCGTTAACGGAATAGTCTACGTGGGTTCAATGACCGGTACCCTTTACGCTTTGAACGCGACCAGCGGCGACTTAATCTGGAAATTCTCCACGTTGGGTCCTGTTTATTCGTCGCCCGCCGTAGCCTATGGAGTTGTCTATTTCGGTTCCTTTGACCGAGACATTTATGCTTTGAATGCAACGACTGGGGATAAAATCTGGACTTATACGACTGGAGGCTATGTGGGTTCCTCGCCTGCTGTGAGCAACGGCATAGTCTACGTGGGCTCTCAGGATAACAATGTTTATGCCTTGAATGCTTCCACAGGCAGCAGGCTATGGAGCCACAAAATAACTAGTTTTCTGGCTTCGTCTCCAGCTGTGGCAGGCGGCGTAGTTTACGTTAGCGGGGAAGGGACTAGCCGTTTGATCTACGCGTTGAACGGTACGAGTGGAACTGAAATATGGCGCTACAAGATAGAGGACGAAAATTACACGATTTCGTCGCCCTCTGCTGCAGGCGGTGTGGTTTATGTGGCTACGGGTCTCATTCAAGGGCCAACTAACGGTACTGGCAAAGTTTACGCTTTCGGCACATATAACACATCAACATCCACGCAGCCTTCTGCCACCCCAACTCCGTCTCCTTCTCCCACTCCGACTTTTACTCCGACTCCGACGCCTCCGGCTTCTTCTGGCTCCACGAGTGTGCAGGCGACCACAAACAATAATGTAACTAACTATGTCAGCAGCAGCTCCACAAGCGACAGAAGCACATTTAGCCCGTGGACTATCACGCCTTCTTCATCAAACACAACGTCAAGCGACCTATCTCTGGGACAGCCAGGAGAATTGGATTGGCTTCAAGTGCTACACGGCGTAGTGGCAGCCATAGTCGTAGTGATAATAGTCATGGTTGCCCTTAAAATAATTGTGAGGGAAAAACAATGAAGTCCCCTGCCACCGAAACGACGTTTGCATTATTGGGCTAAGTTATTTTACGAGCAGCAAGGGAACAGTTGCATAGTGCAAAACATGACTACTTACACTTCCGAAAGGAAACATTCTCCGCATCCTATGTGCCCCACGGCTCATAACGATGAGGTCAACGTTCTCTTGCAAGCTTGTCTGAATGGTTATCTTGGCAGGGTCGCCTGAACCTAGTTTCTGTTCGACTTGTAACCCTTCAAGCTGGGCTGCGGCTTCTTTCAGAATGAGGAGCCCCCTCTCTCTAGCTTCAGGTTTCAGCCTCAAAAGCGAAGTCTCCTGAACATGAAGCAAAACCACTTTGGCTCCTGCCTTTTTGGCTATCACGCCGCCTTTCAGTAAGGCACGCTCATCTTTTTCTGAGCCATCAACAGGGATTAGAACTTTGTCTATTCTTGTTTTTTGTCTTACTATAAGAATTGGGATTTCAACTGCTGACGAGACTCTTTCTGCCACGCTGCCGAGGTGAAGGTCAAGTTCTTTCTCCTCTGCCCCACTGTTACCGATCACTATGAGGTCGTACTTTCCAGTTTCTGCTTCAGTAATTATTGTTCCTGCAACATCTGCTCCCTCGGCAAGTTTTTCTTTGACAGCAATCCCCTCTCTGCTAAACAGGCTGACGCCCTCCGTAAGCAACGTTTGTCCTTCAGTCAAGTAGCCTTCCCTTATTTCTGCAGCTACCTCGTCGGGAATCGCATACTCCTTGACAGGAGGCTCCCTCAGCGCCCTTGGAAACTGCCCAGTTGCAGCGCTAACCGGCACGAAATTTTCCCGCACAGCATAATTCTTAGCTGGAAGGCTCACTGGCTCGTTTGGGACGACGTGCATGAGTGTAACTTGCGATTTGAACAACTTGGAAAGGAAGACTGTCATGTTCTGCGCAATCATAGATTGGGCTGAGCCGTCAATTGGTAAAAGAATATTTCCAAAGTCTGATGCCAACTCTATCCCCACTCCAGTGTTAGTTAATTTTTGCTTGCTAATTAAGAATTCGCCGTCCTTAGAAACAATATGTTTATCCTATGGAAAATATCCGCTACAGATCTATTCTTCTAGTACAAATTCTGCATTCATAAAGCTTTAGAGATAAAATCTTGTTCTTGTTGAATTGGGCTCAGAGGGAAATGCATTTGATGGTTCGCCATCACCTTTGCGTCTTCCACACAACTCTGAGCCCGCTCGCTTCATATCGTTTTTCAAGAAAAAGCTCACCAAAAATAAACGCCGTTCATTAATGTTGAGTTAGCGCGCACGCCCACGCGAAAAAGCGATTGTTTTGCATAAGCTTTTTACTGTGTACAGGTAATGAAATTATGATGGAAAGTTGGCTAACAAGTCTGCTCCTAATGAACTCCATTCGGTTCTGCAAGCGTTCAAAACTGTTTTCAAAAGCATAGAAGTAAGGACTATCGCGGTAAAACCTACGCCAGAAGGGCCTTGGCAAAACTTAATGACCGCCGTAACCGTAAGCAAAAAAAGCCTTCAAGAAGTAATAAGACAACAAAAGACTCTTCCCCTTGTTAGTAATGATGAGTTTCTTTTCCATTACGATGTATTTCCTTTTGAATTATCATTTTTTAGCCAAGTAGAACAGGGAGAAATCCATTTTAAAAAGCCCGGCGGCGATTTAAAAGTAAGTATTAGAAGCTTTAATCCCTTAATCTTAAGGGCTGTTTCCGGTCCATATCAAGGCAATTTCTTGAATGCAACTGCTTCAGGTAGAGAAGACGAAAGACGGAAGCTGTGGGAGATTATTGGCAATCAAAATTATGAAGCTAAGCGCAAAGGCTTTTTTGATATTTGGCAATTGCTCAATAACATACTTGGAGTGCCTTACGGTTATATTCAAAACAAAGATTTTGAAGTAAACATTTCCAGCTTTGCCTGTATTAGCGATGCCTATTTTAACGGCAAGAAGTTTGAGGTTAAACTTAGAAAACCCGCCAACCTTACAGGCTTACAATTAAATGTAATATTAAAAAAGCGAAATATTCACCCACCAGAAGTAGTGTGGAACGACATTAGGGAAGTAAAGAATGCAAAATATGTCTTTAAGCCAAATAACTTAGTCCCATTTGACTCTGTTGACGTCGAGTTAATACATAAGGACTCAGCGCTAACATTTGATAGCAAAACTGTTGAGGTTCCACTTGCTAATACCGTTGAGCCTGTTCTTACCGCACTTAATGATTTTTGCCCTTTAACTGAGTTCAAGAGAATGTTATTTGAACCCCAACTTTGCGGTGACCAACCGAACCAGATTTTTGAGACCGCTATTTCTTGGTTGCTTGCAATTTCAGGTTTTACTGTGTTACACTTGGGAATTGTCATCAGTACCTCAGAAAAAACCAAGAGAAACATTGTAAAGAAGAAACAAACCGATGCGTTTACCCTTGGAAACAATTACCATGTTGGCACTTCAGACATAATTGCATATAACAACCATAATGCCCTTTTCTTAATCGATTGTGACCTAAAGGCAAACGACGTTAGAAAAATGAAAGATTTAATTGAGACTCAAAAATATTACCAAAAAACCTTCGAAGGTAGTAACCTAAGAATTGTACCTGTACTTTGTACGCCTCAAGAAATTAACTATTTTAACCAAGACGGCGTTCATTTGTTCAGCAGTTATCGAATCAAGCAGATGTTTGAGGAGCTTATGCGGGGCAACAAAGAGGAAGCTCGCTCCGTGCTCAATTATGTATTTTAAGCGCCTATCTGTCACAAAGGCTTTTTTTGAATCCTTCTTACATCATACCCTATACAGCATTTATTTTGTTTTGTGTCCCGTCTTAAGGCTGAAAATCACTCGAATAATCAAATCGTTCAACTATCTTCAGGATTAATAGTTGGATTGGAACATGCTTGGTTCGTCAGCGTTATCCTTTATCAAGCCCTTGTTCACCATGCTTAACGCACGCTTTTGAACTCTTTGCATAAGTGTGTGCGACTTTATGCTTCCAGAAGCTTTTAATCGCCTGCAATAGTGTGTTGGGCCAGCTAATTTCAACGGCAAATATATTTATAGTTAAAACGATGAAATGGAACACTTAGTAAAGGCCTTGAATATGCCAAAGAAGCTTGAAGCCAAAGAACTTGAAGAGGAAATCTCAGAAGTTATTCCGTATAAATATGAGATAACAAGCTACGGTGCCGATTATACTGTAGATGGGCTTGTAAGGCGTATGGGTGACGGCAGCATTTATGTTCCTCCGTTCCAACGAGCCTTCGTTTGGAAATACGGTCAAGCATCACGTTTTATCGAATCATTATTGCTGGGTTTGCCGGTACCAGGAATTTTCCTTTCGAGAGAGCCGGATTCAAGGTTAGTAATAATTGATGGTCAACAAAGACTTACTTCATTACTGTTTTTTTATTCTGGGATTTATAAACCAACGGGCAGAGTATTTGCACTTCGAGGAGTTCAGCCTGAATTTGAAAACAAAACTTGGGAGACCTTGTCTATTGAGAATAAAAGGCGACTCAGCGATGCCATAATACATGCAACAATTATAAAACAAGATAAGCCTTCAGAAGATAACAGCAGTATTTACTACATATTTGAAAGATTGAATACTAGCGGTACCCTACTTACACCGCAAGAAATTAGGTCGTGCATATTTCACGGTAAGTTTAGAGAATTACTCCGAACGCTTAATGCAATTCCGGACTGGCGGGCAATTTATGGACCTAAAAGCCCGAGATTTAGGGATGAGGAGCTAATACTAAGGTTTTTTGCTCTTTATTATCTCACTGATAGATATTCTGAGCCAATGAAAAGCTTTCTAAATTATTATATGGGCCATAACAGAGAACTGAAAAGCCAGTCTGAAGACGAACTTACTCCCTTATTCCAGAAAACTATAACCTTTGCTTACGATTGTTTAGGGAAAAACGCATTCAAATATCAAAAGTATTTATCGGCTTCAATATTTGATTCTGTGATGGTTGGCTTAGCAAAAAGATTAGGCAAAGGTGAGATTAAGAATAAACAGGCTTTTGAAAGCGCTTACACTAATTTATTTGATAATCCCGATTATCTTGGAGGAATACTTCAAAGTACAGGCAGCATAAAGAACGTTAACACGAGAATTAATTTAGCAATAAATGCTTTTGCTGACCTTTCATGAGCAAAGAAAGCTACACTCAAAAACAGGAAAAATTAGATGGATTATTTAAGACTGTTGCAACTTTCAAAGGAGACCAAGAAGTCTTCTCGCTACTTACCAGATACTTATGTATTCTCGTTTCTGGGTATATCGAAGCTTCGGTACGCGACATTGTTTGCGGCTACGTTCAAGTTACCAGCCATAAAAATGTCGCTAACTTTGTTGCCAACCGATTGAAGCATTTAACCAATTTAAAGATGGAAAATATTCTTCAATTGATAGGTTCTTTTAATCCGGTCTGGAGAGTATCAGTCGAAAAGGCAGTTGATGAAGAGTTGCGAGATGCCATTAACAGTGTAGTTAATAATAGAAACAATATTGCCCATGGAGTCGATGTAAACCTTCGCTTTAGTGAGATAAATGATTACTACGCTAAGACGGTTAAAGTTATGAAAATCCTTGAAAAGTCTTGTTGTTGATTAGTAAAAAGTGATGAGCGCGCGCTAAGTGAAGGGAAATAAAAAAAATATAATATTTGGACTAAATGTTAGTTGCAATAGTCATACGGAATTCTGTAACGGTCAACAGAATCAGAAAAACACAAATCAAGCTGCTTTTGCGGATCTGAAGTGGGCCGAGCCGGACTTGAACCGGCGACCTTTGGCTCGTAAAGCCAACGTCCTAACCAAGCTAGACGACCGGCCCGCACATTTTGCTTGTCTGAGGCTTGATTTAAGCTGTTTGGATTAAGGAATTGCGTTTGGCGGATATTAGAATTTTGTTCAGTTCTTGTCTGCAGCCTCAGGGTTTCTTGCTGGTTAGGTCTTGCTTTATATGTAAGGCGGACTTATTTTCTGTCGGTGAACAAGTTTTGGTTTCTGAGAAGCTTTTAGAATTCCTAAATCGAGCCATAGCCCGCGAGCTGCAAGTCAGCATACAGTACATGTGGCAGCACGTTCAAGTCACGGGCGTTGACGGCGCCGTCGTGGAGGACGTTTTCCGCAGGATAGCCATCGCCGAGATGAAGCATGCTGAACGGCTCGCGGAACGCCTCGACTACCTCAACGGCGTGCCCACGGTGAAGCCTGACCCAGTCTTCGTCGGAGGCAGCCTCATCGAGATGCTCAAGCAGGACGAGCAGGATGAGGAGGAAGCCATCGAACTCCACAAGGAGGCGGTTCAGGCGGCGGCGAAGGAGGGCGACTACACGACGAGGCGGCTGCTTGAGGAGATTCTCGCAGACGAGGAAACGCACATCAACACGTTCGGAAAGTTGCTTGTCGGCATGACCGAGCCGTTCACGCAGCCTGGGACGTCGCAGGTGGGCTGAGGCTTGCCGTTAACCTGCCCTGAGCAATGCCTTGACGTTGCCAAGGTTTTTGGTCCCATTGAATGGTCAACTTGAGATGTGAACCACTATTGCAGCGTCATGGCGGGCACCGTTCGGAAGAACTGGCTAAATTTGTTTATGCCTGAGTTTGGTATAAATTGGTTTATACCAAACTTTTTCTCAGATTTCATGTTTTCTGCATCGGAAATTGAAAACTGTTCCAGCTTGATTTGGGCTCTAAACCAAAAAAACAACATAAAACAAGTCCTGATGGAAATCAGCCTACCGAGGAAGGGGGTCTAGTATTTGCATCAAAATTCCATTGTAAATATGGTTGGCGCTGACGGACCTATAGGGGTATAGTTTTTGTTGACGGAAACCCATCACAAAAATGCCGCGATACGACAAAAAAAGGAAAAAGGGGAAGAGGCGGAAACGGGTTTACCGCAGCTTCATCAGCACCATTTCCGCTGCCAGAACCATGGGCTCCCACGTTTCGCACAGCGGCGGCGCGTAGGCTGTGTCTGCCTTTGCAAGTTCGCGGACGGTCATGCCCTTCTGGATGGCGAAGCTGAGGCAGTTGATGCGCTGCGTGACTTCTTCTCCCCCGACGATCTGGCCGCCTATGATGCGCTGCGACTCTTTCTCCACGACAAGCTTGACCTTGATGGGTTTAGCGCCTGGGAAATAGTCCGCCTTGGTCTTGCTGCCGATCGCGCCCGTGACGGCTTCGATGCGGTTGCGCGCCGCGGCAGCCTCAGTCAACCCCGTGTTGCCTGCTTCAATATCGAATAGTCGGGTGACAGCCGAAGCTAAGATGCCTGTGAACTGCGAGTAGTCGCCTCCAGCGTTTGCCCCAGCGACCTTGCCTTGGCGAACCGCGATGGTGCCGAGTTGAGCGCACATGGGGCGGTGAGTGATGATGTTGGGGGCTTCTGCGCAGTCGCCGACGGCGTAGACGTCTTTCACATCGGTCTCCATCCTCGAGTTAGTCTTTATGGCTCTTGATTCACCCAGCGGTATGCCCGCGTCAACCGCAAGCTTCGTGTTGGCTCTCACGCCGAAGGCGCTGATGAACAGGTCAGCCTCGATTCTTTCGCCTCCAGCCATGATAGCCGTGACTTTGTCGTCGCCGAGGAATTCTTCGACGCCTTTGCTGATGAGGATGCGCATGCCCTTCTCCTCCAGATGCTCCTGCACGAGCTTAGCCATGTCAGCGTCAAGCAGTTGCGGCAGAATCTGCGGCAGCATCTCCACCACGGTGACTTTCAAGCCCTTCTCTATCAAGCCGACGCCTACTTCCAGCCCGATCAAGCCAGCGCCCATGATTACGGCTGACTTCGCGCCTGCCTTGACTGCAGCGTCGATCTTTTCGCCGTCCTCTATGCCGCGCAGGCTCAGCACGCCTGGCTTTTCCCTGCCCTTAATCGGCGGCGTAAAAGAGTCAGCTCCCGTCGCAATGACTAAGCTGTCGTATTGCAGAACTTCCGTAGCTCCCTCTTTGGTTGTTACGGTCACGGTTTTCTCCTTTGTGTTTATGGCGGTGGCTTTTGTTTCGTTCCGTAGGTTCAGCTTCAGCATCTGGAAGTACGCTGGCGGGTAAACAATCAGGTCTGTGAAGTTTGGGATTTGTCCGCCGATGACGAAGGGCAAGCCGCAGCGTGAGTAACCAGCGGTTTTCTCCTGCGTTATAAGTGTGATTTCGGCTGTTCGGTCTTTCTTGCGTGCGGCTGAGGCTGCTTCGACGCCTGCCGCGTTGGCTCCGATGACAATTACGCGCCTAGCCATCTGTCATGCCTTTAATCAGCTTTTTCCAGTGGCTTGAGCCTTGTGCCACTCGACGGCTTTGTCGAAGTCCATCAGGTTGGCAAGCTCAGCCTGCAGGTTCGAGGGTTTAACAACGAGCAGCCAGCCTTTTCCATATGGGTCCTCGTTGAGCGTTTCGGGTTTCGACTGGGCTTCATCGTTTACTTCCTCGATTGTTCCGCTGACGGCGGCAACCAGGTCTGAGACGGCTTTAACGGACTCCAACGTTCCGTAGGGTTCGCCCTGTTTGACTTCGGTGCCGACGCTTGGCAACTCGGCGTAGACGATTTCTCTAAGCGACTTCTGGGCGTAGTCGGTGAGGCCCATGCGGACTTTATCACCCTCGATTTTTATCCACTCAAAATCCTTGGAAAAATATAGCCCCTCGGGCACTTCGTATGATTCAACCTTAACCATGTGCATGACCTTCCAGGTTTTAGACAAGTATCCCTTTTATCTCCAACACCTTAAAAAGGTTTCACAAAGGCTAAAACAGGGCGTGCTTTAGGACTGCCGATTTCCAAGGTTTGGGGCGGCTTTTGAGGTAAGATTTTTTGTTGCTCTTCAGGTCTAGCATTTCTGTGTTGAAGTTCAGTCAACAAAAACTATACCCCTCCTTCTCCATCAGGGCTTGTTTTGCGTAGCTTTTTTGATTCAGAGTTTGAAGCTTTGTTTTGCGCCCGGGATTTTTAGCGTTCGCGTTTGCCTGCTATCCAGTCTTCCGTCCACTGCCGCGCCTGCGGGTCAGGAACCTGCACTGGCGGATGCTTGAAGGCGTAAGATGGCATGCTTATGAGTGTGCCGCTGATTTTGCGGTCGAGCGCGATTTTTGCGGCTCTTATGAGGTCGATGACGACGCCTGCGCTGTTTGGTGAGTCTTCAACTTCGAGTTTTGCGCTGATGGTTATGGGTCGGTCGCCGAACGCGCGAGTTTTGATTGAGAGGTAGCATATTTTCTTGTTCTTTAGGAAAGGCACGAAATCTGAGGGTCCGATTCTTGTTGGAAGAGGGTAGGGAACGAGGCTGGTGACGGCTTCGGTTTTGCTGATTCGCTTGCTTGCAAGGCGGTTTTCCACGGTCATGTTTTGGAAGTCTGTGTCGCCGCCGAGGTTAAGCTGGTAAGTTTCATCCACAATGGCGCCGCGGTCAAGGCACAGGCGTACGAGGGTGCGGTGCAGGATGGTTGCGCCGACTTGGCTTTTGATGTCGTCGCCCAAAACGGGTAACCCAGCCTTCTCGAATTTCTTTGGCCACTCTCCTGTTTGGTCTGAGCCGATGAATTCGGGCATGCAGTTGACAAAGGCGCATCCCGCGTCGATGGCACATTGCGCGTAGTAGCGAACTGTGTCGTGACTGCCGACTGGGAGGTAGTTGACAAGTACTTGGGTTTTGGTTTCTTTTAGAATCTTGACGACGCTTGACCTGTCGGTTTTGCTGTCGTCATAAACGTTGAAGGTCTGCTTCATGTGCGGGGCTACTCCGTCAAGGATCGGCGCTGGAGAAACCTTCACGCCCAAGTTGGGCACGTCAGCGAATTTTTCGCAGCAGTTCGGCTTGGTGAAGATTGCTTCTGAGAGATCTTTGCCGATTTTGTCTTTGTTGACTTCGAAGGCGGCGACGAATTTGATGTCGCGGATGTGGTAGCCGCCGTAGTTCACGTGCATCAAGCCGGGCACGGTTTCGTTTTCTTTCGCATCCTTATAATACTGAGTTCCCTGAACCAGGGCACAAGCGCTGTTGCCAACGCCGACAAGAGCAACACGAATTTCAGTCATGAACGGTAACCATCCGAGTTTGTTTTGTGTGGTTTAGGCTTAATGTTCGCCTACGCTATAACTTTTTCTAAATTATACGCTGCGTTTGTGTGTGCGCGCAACTGTCCCTATAGAGGTCGCATGTCAATACGAAAAGTAGATACAGAAAGTCAATACACTTGAAGTGTACGCTTGGAAGTTAGCCATGCAAAGGGTGTGACTGCTGCCTCTGAAGGTATCTTGCGGCGAGCCTTTCCAGTTTCTTATCTTGGATGAATTCCTCTCTACGCGCCTCTTCCAGAAGCTGCCTTGCGGTCTTTCCTTTGGCAAATTCCTTGAAGGAACCGCGTAATTCGCTAACACGAATTTCAGGCATGAGACGATTACCATTCCAGAGTGCTTGTTAGAGAGGCTTAACGTTAAGGTACTCTTTAACTTTTTCTGAATCATTCAGCAAAACATAAAAAGCTTCGACTCTTGGGGAGTCCTCAAAGTTGAGGCATCCTTTAAAAGTCAGTTTCGATTTGGGGAAAATACAAATAATTCTAAGTTAGGAAATGAATCAAAAAAGTGCTAAACGTCTATTCTCTAAACTTTTTCAAAAGGATCCTTTAATTTGTTTTTAATCTTTGACATTAATGTTTGCTCTTCCTTTTCTTCGCGTCACTAAGCCGTTCATGAAGTTGTTCTGGGCTTTTATTAAGTTCAGAAGTACCAACCCTTGACATAAATCTTCCATACGTTTCCAAAATATGCTGTTTGAATGGAAAATCTAGCCTTTGTACACGTTCCCATTTCTTAAGTTCTTGAATTTCCATTGTTTTTATATTATTAAAATCAAAGCATAATCCTAAGATTTTATCATCTACTTTAAAATTCCAAAGAGTATAAAGATTCTCGGTGTTTTTCACTTTACCAAGGACATAACGGCTTTTTATACAAGCAACAATCTCTTTTTGATCAAGCGGTATTTCGACTTTCTTTATGACTTCTAAGTCGAACCTATAAGGTGGATAATCAGAGTCTGCGAATGCTCCTTCAATTATTGGAAAGCCGAAGCATACGAGCGCTCTCGAAGTTTTGTTATTGGCAAAATCACAAACAGGCGTTAAAACAATTGCGTAGTCATCATATTTTGGCAAGCCATTTGTCTTAAAAATATCGCCTGTCCATACAGGTTCTTCTGGGATAGGTTCATAAAACATTAGCCTGTTATAAAGTAATAAATCCTCTTTGCATGGATAATCGGGATTTATTCCAATGCTTTCTTTATTAATTTCTTTTACCAGTGCATCCAGTAATCTAAATTCGCTCGGTTCATACATGCGTCTGGAAACGAGTTGCATTATCGTGCTAACCAATTCACGAGCAGCTGAGTCTTCGCTGAAGTCTCTGCATAAAGATCTGACTAGATTTGGTACAGTTAACTTGATATCTTTTGAGATCAACTGATCAAAAGCTCTGTCCTGTGCTTTATCAACCACTGTCTCCCAGGTGAGAAGCAGTCGCAGAATTCTGTCATTCTGGATCGAGGTCATGATTAACTTTAAGAGTTTACTTGGATCGGCAATCTCATCGTCTTTTGATAATCCATCCTGTAAAATAACCCCTTTAAATGAACCAAACGACTGTTCGTAATAGTAGTTTAAATTACCCGGATCGATATCTTCATACTCCTGAGCCATAATCATAACAACTAAAGGCCCTGGAATCTTGTGTAATATTTCAAGTATTGGAGAATAAAACGCTAAGCTATTTGTCTTTGTTTTCATGTCCGCTAAATCAAGATCAATTATTACAACTCTAACGTTTGAGATTGTTGTCGGTAAATCTCCCCTTCCGTCCCAAAATTGTACGGTCAATCCATTTTCGACAAGAACAGTAACCGCTTTTTGCACTGCTTCTTCGTATCTATTATCCACAAACAAGATTTTTCCTATGGTCAGTGCCATTCTTTCAACCACTACATTTTTTCATTAATACGGCTATGTTTGCTCCGGTTAACAATCCTGGTAATTCATCTTGCGCAAGGATCTTTAGATAGCCACCGTTCATTCTAGCGATTCGCTCGGATATGTAAAGACCAAGCCCCATTCCGCCTGGTTTTCTAGTAAAAAAGGGAAGTGTTAGCACGCCTATATCGTCTTCAAAGCCCGGACCATTATCACTGACTACAATCAAGCAATCATCCTCATTGCTTGATGTAATAATTATCCTAACTTTTCTGTCGTTTTCTTTGTTTCTTTGAAGCCAATAAATGCTATTATCTAAGAAATTAAGAAGCATTACAGTGATCAACCGATCTGATCCCTTGACTGTTACAGGTGATTCTGATATCAATTTCAAGTCTATTTTATTCCGTTCGCAACGGAACCGCATAAGCTCACATGCTGTGTTTGCTGCTTTCTCAGGTTTTGCAATCTCAACTTGTGACGATTGTTGCATTAACTTCCCTATACCACTTACAACGCTATCAGCCTGTCTTATTACTGAAATGATCGGATCAATTTTTTCTCTAGAAACTTCTCCTGAATCAGCCCTGTCTCTGAGCATCTTTAATGCCTCGTGTAAATCTCGTCTGGCTTCATGGGTTGGCATCATGTAAGTGAGACCTATCGTAGCCGCTACAAGAAGAGGTTGCTCGTTTTTAAGAAGGACTTTATCAAAAGCTTCTCTTGCCTCTTGAATTAAATTTTGCGCTTTTAATCTAGAATCGCCATCCATTTGTGCCTTATCAGTTATTATTTTGGATAAAGCAGCAAAGCTAGAAGTAAAAGTCGTTCGATACGGGCTTTCTATCGTTCGACCGGTCACCTCCTTTAGCTTACGCCTGTCAATAAAGCGTTCCGCTTCAAACTCTGCAATCGAAAATTTAATCAGATTTCTAAAGTCCTTGAAAGCTTCATTATCTATCAACCCCTCGCGGTCAGTTTTATCGAGAAGGGTAGTATTAGATTCAGATGAAATTTCGACGGCGCCTACTGTCATGTTGCGACTGAGATGCGTCTCAAACTGTGACACTCTTGCCTGGTCCATATTTAGCCAATCGTTATCATAATTTCCATAAGGTAGTACTCGAAAACCATCTCTGAAAACTTTAACCCCTGTATTAGGCCGTATCATTTCTCTGTAAATTGCGCTGTCGCCAAAAACAGCCCTTAAATCCGCTGGCCTCAATTCCCATGCGTAAAATCTGACTTTGAAAGAACCACAGATTGGCTTTCTGTCGTTTGGAAAGCGTTTGGGATCACGCAGATCTTTCTTATAATTTATCTTGTCTCTCGCTAATCCAGCTAAATCAGGCCTGTCAAAAAAGTAATTGTAAGTAATAATACCGTTGCTATCTATGGCTCCCTCAAATCGATATGTTGCCTTTTTAACCAAATCTGCAATGTCTGGTGCCACTATTTCAGATGCTAGCTTGTCCCTGACATTAATTGTAATATTGAAATTCATTAGATTTGAAAAGGGTGATTTGAGTGCCATTACTCCCCTTTGTACTCTTTGAAGCATTTCACTGCTCCAGCGTACATGTAATCTCTTGATTGTTATCTGTGTTCCATGGGCGTTTGGACCCTTGAAGACTTTAGGGGCAGTCGATTCCCAATCAACTGGGATATCTCCGATGAAACCTTCATTTTGTTCAAACGCTTCCCAATCAAGTGTTAGCTTTGTTTCAACATCTTCATGTATCCGTCTTGTAACCAGTTCAGTTAGATAACCAAGTTTGTGAACGGAAAGCCTGCCCAGCCCTTTTTCGCCCAAGAACACGCGTTGACCGGATTCTGAATAACGAGGTTTAAAATCCTTTCCTCTTGCCTTGGATAACGTACCCAATTCAAGCCATGAGGTGAGAACTTTCTCGAGTGTCATCCCGTGCCCATTGTCCGTTATAGTAATTTGCCCGTTATCTTCACTTACATTAAGAAGAGTCAAATCCACTTGGGTGGAGTCAGCGTCATACGCATTTTTAATTAGTTCCGAGACTGCCGCGACTTCGTCAGTAATCAGTTGTTCGCCCAATTGAATCATTAATCTAGCTCGTGTTGCAACATGTGCTTGACCTTTTTTAAGCGTAGACATTTTGAATCTCCTTTCTTACACCGCTGACAGTAAGGGAACCGGAGGGCGCTCCAATTATGTCCTTTGAGAATAATTGCACTTGGCAATCCAATTTCTTTAGGCGTTCTAAAGTGTATTGACAAGCGTTTTCTGAAATGTCCGAACCTATCCATCTTCTGGATAATTTATGGCAAACAATTGCGCCTGATGATGAGCCGCAAAAAGCTTCATAAACAATCTGATTGGGGTTGGTTGAAGTGGTTATGATTCTTTCTAACAACGCTTCAGGTTTCTGAGTCGGGTATCTGCCTTTTGAATGGTCTAAATTAATGTCAGCCCATATATCCTGAACAGGTTTTCCCGGCATTTCGTCGAGATATCGTTTCAACAAAGGTACTTTGCCTGCGGCGTGCGCTATTCTTCCAGATGCAAACAATTCTCGCATCTTTACTTCGCTATAGCGCCAGTACCGCTTTACGCCTAGGAACTCATAGTGAGGGTTACCTTTAGAAGCGCCTCCAGGACCTGTCAAATCGCCAACGGCAAATCTTCTTTCGGTTTTTGATTCCACATACTTGTATGTTCGTTCAACGTAAATCTGGTCATAGGGGACGTATTGCTCATTCCAGATATAACTCTGAGAACCAGAGTAGACTAAGATGGTATCATGTATCCTACCAAAGTGTTTGCTACCTTGTTTGGCGTCATTGTGAGAGCTTTGCCTTTTCCATATTATTTCATTTACAAAGTTGTTCATGCCAAAGACGCTGTCCGCTAAAACCTTGATATAGTGTGAAATATGCCAATCGCAATGAATATAAATTGAGCCCGTGGGTTTTAAGATGCGTTTGAACTCTTCAAATCGAGGCTTTAACCAATCAAGGTACTCGGCAGGATTTGTCCACCTATCGTCAAAACTGCATCCATTCATACTATGTAATCGTCCTGTAAAAAACGGCGGATCGGCATAGATCAGATCAATTGACGAATCGGGGAACCTCTTTGAGGTTTCAAGGCAATCTTCATGGAAAAGACTTTGGCTGTTGAGGGCCTCGGGTAGGACAGGCATCTGAGCACCGCTTGCCTAACCCTTTATATTGTTTATGGAAATAAAACTTGCGTATGATTAAAAATTAGCAAATGTCACTACGGTTCAGTTTTATGGGTGATTCGTATAAATTCGTATAAATTAAAGCAAGACTGCCAATAACTTGTAAGTTTTGCAACATTTTTGGCAGTAAATTAGTTGTCAAAACTAATGGCAAAATTAGAAGGGAACCGCTGACACAGTAGCTACTCAGCCGAAGAGGAGCTAAGCTCTTATTTTAAGGAGTCTTATGTTCAATCCATCATATTCTTTGTCGCTGCCGATGACAAGTGTGGATTTTTGTTTTTCAGAAGTTGCTACGGCGAACGCATCTGCCAAAGACAGAGGATGTTTGGCCTTGATTTTGGCTGCGTTACGCCATAGACCATCGTCTTCAATTGGGAGAACGGTCAAACCAAAATTCTTCAAGGCACGACAGTTTTCATCTGCCAGTAAAGGATTGAGACGGTATAGGATATAGTAGACTTCAGCTAGATTGATTACGTTGATGAAGCCGTCTATTTCTTTGTTTTGAATCTTACGTAATTGATCTCTGACGATTTCGCCGCCGCGTTCGCCAAGAAAGAAAGCTATGAGAGGCTCAGAATCAAATGTTAGACGCTCTGGCATGTTTCATCAATTCTTTGTCTTCTGCGAATTCTTCTTTTCGGGCTTCTTCCAGTAGCTGTCTGGCTGTTTTGCCTTTGGCAAACGCTTTGAATGACCCAAATAAGTCATCTGGGGTGGGAGCTGGTTTCATGATGAGACCGCATTCGTTTTCTACGAAGATTACCTTGTCTTTGATGCCGTACTTCTGTCTTAACCGCTTAGGTATCGTTGCCTGCCCCTTTTTCGTTACTGAAATGACTTCAACCATTCTAACGAACCCGAGTAATACTCTTAACATCAGTAATACTTAAGGTTGTTGGAATACTTTTCCAAGACATGACAGTTCAGTTGAGATGCGTGTGCTGCGGTATGGCAATATTAAAAGGGAGCCGCTGACACAGTAGCTACTCAGCCGAAGAGTGGAGTGTTATGAGTAACCCCGAAGTGAACGTCACCTATTCCCCGTTCAAAGAGATCGTCGTGATGGAAAAAACCTTCTTCAACACGCCTGAGGACATAGCAAGATTCACCTCCGTGATTGCGGGCGGCAAACTGGCGGGGCTGTACTGGGTTGAAGGCGTTGTCTTCCTGTATTTTCCGCTTCCAGCCTCAACGACAGTGGTGGCAAGGGAGCTGCTGGAGAACCGCAAGGTCTTCTGGACCTTCGTCGGCTACGCGCTCATGCCGAAGTACATGCAGATTATTGAAACGAAAGAGAAAATGATCGTTCCCGTGGTTGACATTTCGTCGGACCCTGTTCTGAGACAGGTTGCCCAGTGGCTTAAAGAACAGAAGCAGTAAGCCTCGCTTGAAGGCTAAATTTTGCCGCAAATAACCTTCAGGGGCTCGGTTTTTTCAGGCAGCGGTGACGGAAGGAAATTCATCAGTTTACCATGGGTTAAACGGCAAATAGAGGAGAAACTCGGGTTTACCCCCTACGCGGGAACGCTAAACCTCCGCTTAACAAAAGAAGGCGCACAGCAGAAAAAGCTGCTTGCAAAGGCAGAGCGCCTCGACATTATACCTGAAAAAGGCTACTGCAGGGGAAGCTTGATTAAAGCAAAAATTACGGGTTTGGACTGCGGCATCATAATACCGCAAGTTCCAGCTTACCCACCAGATGTTATAGAAGTTGTTGCCCCAGTTTTTCTGAGGCAGCGACTGCACTTGGCGGACGGCAGCGAAGTTGGCGTCTCGGTTACTGTGTGACTGCGTTGCAGTTCTTTTTTATGAATGCGATGCGTTCGTCTACAGCACCGTACCTCGTAAGGTATTCGCCGTATGTAACCAGCGCCTTCATCGCTCGGGCAGCAGCCTCAGGCGAAGAGTATGATGGAACGCTGAGTCTGTCGAACCTTGAGCGGGTGTAGAGCGCCATTTCTGTTTCGCCGATATCGCACATAACGATGGGTTTGCAGTATCTCGCGGAGATCATGACGATGCCGTCAATGTACTTCTCACGGAGTCCAGGCATGTGATGGAGCCCGAGCAAGATTATGCCGTTAATTTCTGGGTCCCGGAACATAACGTCCGCTGAGATTACGAATTGGTCGTCGGTCACTGAGCCAGTGAGGTCAACGGGGTTTGATGTTGCGGAGATTTTGAGGATTTGATTTTGGTCTTTGAGCTGCTGGAACTCCTGAAGTATGTCAGGGGTGAATGTGTTAACGGTTAAGCCTAAAAACTCGCATTCGTCAACGGTCATGACGCCTGGTCCGCCTGCGTCCGTGAGTATGCCGATGTTCCTGCCCAGCGCCGGAGGCTGCATCGCCAAGGCTTTACCCATATCGAAGAATTCTTCCATGTCGCGTGCCCTGATGACTCCGCCCTGCTCAAAGGCAGCGTCGTAAATCTTGTCGGAACCCGCAATTGCGCCTGTGTGTGAGGCTGCGGCGCGTGCGCCTGCGGAACTTCTGCCCGTTTTTATAACGACGACGGGTTTTTTGAGGGTTACTTTCTTAGCGACTTCCAGGAATTCGCGCCCGTCCTTGACATCTTCCAAGTACATGAGCGTCACATGGGTTTCTTTATCGTGAAGCAGGTAGCTCAGTATGTCTGATTCGTTGACGTCGCATTTGTTGCCGAAGCTTACGAATTTGCTGACGCCCATCTGCCTGCCAGTCAAGTAGTCCAAAGCTGCTGAGCCGAAGGCGCCGCTCTGCGTAATCATGGCGATGTTGCCCGGCATCGGCCTCGGCGTTGCGACAACCTCGTCTCCCGTGGTGAGCGTTTTTGTTTCTGGAAGGAAGAGGGTGTCGATGCCCGTTTTTGAGTAGTAGACTCCCAAGCAGTTGGGTCCTAAGACGCGTATTCCGCCTTTCTTAGCGATGTCGACCACTTGCTCTTCAAGCTCTGCGTTTCCAACTTCTTTGAAGCCAGCGCTAATTATGATGCAGGCTTTGACGTTTTTAGCTGCTGCCTCCTCCATCACGCTCGGCACAGCCGTCGCTGGGATAATGATGACGATTAAATCAATTTCGCCCGGGACCTCAGTTATGTTTTTGTAGCATTTGAAGCCCAAGATCGAGTCTTCGTTTGGGTTAACAGGATAAAGTTCCCCCTTGAAGACGCCACGCTGCTTGCTAGTTGAAAAGTTCTTGAAGATGACGTGGCCTGCTTTGTCAACCTTTTTCGTCGCGCCGATCACGGCTACTGAACGTGGGTTAAAGAACGCATCCAACTTCCTTAATGCTTCTTCCATGCCTTTTTTCACCCGTTTCCCTATGTTGGCTTCAAAGTCCCATTTTTAACTGTTACTCTCCAAAAACGCGATTTTCCAATACAAGATTATTTGTCCTCATCTATTAACCTTCTTCACTGCGTTTTTCCTCACCACGACCAATGGCTTATGCCTGATTTCCGACAGCATTTCCCAGCTTACGCCGTCAACGTCAACTTGAAACCTGGACGCCATATCCCAAACCGTGGCGCCTGAACCTGGACCCCTAGCTCTGTCAGCTATGTTCGTGATTGTCAATGCTTGGCTGGCTTGAATATTGCAGCCTGCAACAGCTAACGGAGTTGAACTCTTTTTGAGCTTAAGTGCTCTGCCCACCGCGTATGTGGTAAATCCCCCGAATGAATGAATGCCTTTCATTGGTTTTGGTCTTGGAGTAAAAAAGAAATTTCCAAACTTGTACGTTTTATCGGTGTCAGCAATTATTACGCAAACTTTCCTCTTTAACTTAAGAAATACTTGTTGTTGAATTTTCTTCGCCACTTCATCTGCATTTTTCAGTGGCAAACTAACATATGAATAAGGCAAGTTAGAGCCGTCAATTCCCCCTTCAGAGCCGAACATGAGCGCCTGCAAAAAGCCCGCTTGCTCCAGAGCTACCTGTTTATGGCGGCTGCCTGACTCCAGCGGGTACATCCTTAACCTCTTTAATAATCGCCGACCTAAATGGCTCAGTATTCCAAGAGGGTACCCCCAGGCAATCGGCATCCAAGAACGCGCAATAGCCCTTGCGTTTAAGCTCGGCTCCACGGTACTTTCGTCAATCATGTGGCCCTTCGCTGTCGAAATTGCCTTTTCCGACACCACAACGAAATCACCGTTTTCAACTTTGCCTTCCAAAGCGTCGATTATCTTGTCATTGTAGTTGTCGCCTGGTTTCCAGTAACTGGTTGCAACTGCTAACGCGTGATACGTGGTCATTGACTTGGCACTTTCACAAATGCAGTTTATGCTTTATCTTAATAAGAGTTAATTTTTCCTGTTCATCCTGAAAGCTTTAAGATTCTAATTTCGCTATGTTACCAGGTTTCTTAATCCAGCCTGCTCAGCCAACAGCAAGGCTTTTTCCCTCTCCGCTCTTGTGAGTCTTCGGCGCAACTCTGGAACTTCATTAGCTCGCCATTCAGGTCTGTATTGAAACATGACGTTGACTCTTGTTTCAACACCCAAGTTCTCGGCTATCCACTGCAGAATTGGCTTAGTGCAGCAGTCTAAATGACCTGGCAGAACCAGCGCTCGCACCAGCAACTCACCGTACTTCTTAGCTTCAAGATGGTTGCGGGCGCATATCTCCCAATAATTTGGTGCATCTAAAATCCGCTCAGCGCAGTCACCTGGACCATACTTGAAATCCAAGAGGTAAACTTCCACAAAACCCGCTAGCAACTCTGCTGTTTCTTGGCTATAGTAAGAATTAGAGTTCCAAACAACAGGCACGTTTACGCTGACATGCCTGAACGTTTCCAGCCAATGCTTAAGCCACGGCGTGGGTTCTCCGCCGACCAGATTCACGTTCCTGCATTTTTCCAAACGTAGATTTTCAACTTCCTTCGCCAACTCTTCAGGCGTAAACTCCATTGGGGCTTCTTTCCACTGCGATATGGTCCAGTTTTGGCAGTGGCGACACCGCATAGTGCAGCCCATAGTGAATATGGTTCCAGAAGGCACAAGTTCAGGTTCTTCACCCGTATGCACAAAAATGCTCGCCACACTCATCGTTTTGCCGCAACCGCAAAAACCCAGCCCCCCAGCCAATCTGTTTGCGCCACAGCGGCGACTACAGAAGTGACAGCGCTCAAGCATCCTGGTTGCAATTTTAACCTTCAAATCCAAATACGACTTCTCAGGCAAAGAAACGCCATTGAAGTCCATGCCTGCGTCAATTTGGCGTTCTACCCTGAGAAACTCTTTTGTGCATTGCTTATGCTGTTTCCAAAGCGCTTCTAAAGAATCATCGTCGCCAAATTCAGCCGCCACCTTCTTGGCGATTAGAAATTTCGCCGTTTTCCTGTTCTGAACGACGGCGAAGTATCTCGCCAAACTCTTCCTTGCTAATTCATAGTCAGGAAACGTTCTCCACATGATTGTTCGCTTAATACTTGCCAATAGAGTCTAAAACAGTGAGTATGGAAATCGCAAACTTGACTGGTACAGCCTGCCTTTTATGGGGATTTGCTGTCCGCAGACGGGGCACCGCATGTCGGGGGTCAGTTTCCACTCGGTTATGTCAAAGCTGCTGCGTTTGATTAATGGCGTGTCGCAGTTAGGGCAGTAAGTGTTCTCGGAGGGGTGACCAGGAACGTTTCCAAGGTAAACGTAGTTTAGCCCAGCGTGCTTTGCGGTCATGTACGCTCGTTCCATGTCTGGGATGCTTGTGGCTGGAATTGTGGTCATCTTGTAGTCAGGGTGGAAGCGCAGCAGGTGAAACGGAGTGTCTGGACCCAGATAGTCCTTGATCCAAGTTGCCATCCGCATTATTCTGTCCATGGAGTCGCCAATCTTCGGCACGACGAGGTTGGTGATTTCTATGTGGACGCCGCCGAGCTTGAGTTCCTTGAGCGCCTCATAGATAGCTTCAACGTGTGGCACTGCTGAGACAGACTTGTAGAAGTCTGGGTCGCCGCCGCCCTTGAAATCTACCGTCGCCGCGTCCAAGAACGGCGCGATTGTCCTGACGGCTTCAGGCGTCATGTACCCGTTGGTGACGAAGGTGGTGAACAAGCCTGCTTCACGCGCCAGCTTCGCCGTGTCATACGCGTACTCCATAAAGATGGTCGGCTCCGTGTAGGTGAAGCTTACGCCTTGGCATTGGCTATCCAGCGCCGACTTCACGACATCCTCAGGCGGGAACGGCCTGCCAGCGACGTCGTGGTCTTGGCTTATCATCCAGTTGTCGCAGAACTGACAGCGGAAATTGCAGCCTGCCGCAGCCACCGACATGACCAGCGCGCCCGGGTTGAAATGTGAAAGAGGCTTCTTGCCTATGGGGTCTACGCCCGCGGATACGGCTTTCCCGTAATTGAGTGTGAACAACGTGCCGCCTTGGTTTTTTCTGACCAGACAGAACCCGGTGGCTCCGTCGCTGATTTGGCAGCGACGCGCACACAGGCAGCATTTTACCTTGCCTTCGTCTTGCCTCTGATAAAGCATGGCTTCGTGAAGTGACATTCCTATCACTTGTCCTCAATACAATAGATGGCGGTTTTTGTTTAAAAGCATTAACTATAAGGAGATGATATTGGTTTCTTGGTCAATGGGTGAGCTTTGTTAATGTCTTCCACAAGAGTTAATAACTTTATCGTTGTATAGTCATGTAGTTATAGGTGTAAGAATTGAGCAAATATGCAACTATCTCCGTTCCGATTGAGGTTAAGAAACGCTTAGAACTGGCAAAAGGCAAGAAAGAATGGGGAGAATTTCTCCTGGATCTATGTACCGAGGGAGAACAACTCAAAGGTAAGAAAGCTTTCGAAGAACTGAGGCAACTTCTTACCAAGGAAGACATAAAAGCAATACGTGAATCAAGCAAGGAATTCAGGGAGAATTTCAAGTTACGCTGAATCTACTTGACACTGGCATCGTTCTCGAAAACATGGAAAAAGACAATTACGCTAAAGCTATTATCTCGTCAATAACGCTTCTTGAGGTTTTAAGGGGCATTGAGGATAAAAGAAGACCATCCGTGAAGCGCTTGTTGGAAGAAAGCTTTTCCGTTCTAAACTTGGACGATAGAATAATCGAATGCTATTGCAAAATCTACCGTAAACTAAAAGATGCTGGTAACTTGCTACCAGATGCTGACCTTTTGATTGCGGCGACAGCCATTGCTTACGGCTTGATTTTAGAGACTAAAGATTCCCATTTTCAAAGGCTGAAACCACTCGGTTTAAAACTGAAATGACCAGTTGAAAAGTCAAGGTTGGCATATTTTACAGTAGTGCGTTATGGAAGCATGTTTGTGCGCCTGTGTGGCACACGTTCCCTTTCTGCTCCACCACATAGAGCACCGCGTCAAAGTCGCAGTCCGCCGTCACCGACACGACTTTCTGTGTGTTCCCCGAAGTTTCGCCTTTGACCCAGAGTTCGTTTCGGCTGCGGCTCCAATAAGTGCCTTTGCCCGTGGCGAGTGTATGCTCAACCGCCTGCCTGTTCGCGTAAGCCAGCATAAGCACCTCTTTGGTTTTTGCGTCCTGAACCACCACGGGGATGAGCCCGTTGCCCTTTTTGAAGTCCAGCTTGTCCAGCAGTTCCTTCGTTGTTGTCATGTTCTTATTGTCACCCCCGCCCTGCGCAGGTAATCTTTCACGACTGGAACTGGGTACTGGTTGTAGTGGAAGATTGAAGCCGCCAGCGCCGCGTCCGCCTTGCCCTCGGTGAACACTTCCAGAAGATGCTTTGGCTCTCCTGCGCCGCCGCTTGCGATTATTGGGACGTTTACGCGTTCGCTGATTGTCCTTGTCAGCTCGATGTCGTAGCCGTCTTTCGTGCCGTCTCTGTCCATCGAAGTCACCAAGAACTCGCCTGCACCCAGCCGTTCCGCCTGCAGCGCCCACGCGATGGCGTCGATTCCTGTGGGTTTTCTGCCTCCGTAAGTGACCACTTCAAACCACAGTTTGCCCTCGCCTGTTTCAACCATGATTTTGCCGTCGCTTGGCGTGCGGTTCCTTTTCGCGTCTATGGCTGTGACCACGCATTGCCTGCCGAAAACGTCCGCTAACTCGGTGATTACCTTGGGGTTTTCAACCGCGGCTGTGTTGACTGAGACCTTGTCGGCGCCGCTGCACAGCACGAGCCTTGCGTCTGAGACGTTGCGGATTCCGCCGCCTACGGTGAAGGGGATGCTGATCGCCTTCGCCACGCCTTCCACGACGCCCCGCAGGATGTCCCGCTTCTCCGAGGACGCGGTTATGTCGAGGAAAACCAGTTCGTCAGCGCCATCGTCAGAATAGCGTTTAGCCAGCTCCACTGGGTCACCTGCCCTCTTCGGGTTGAGGAAGTTGATGCACTTCATCACTTTTCCGTGGTCAACGTCTAAGCATGGAACGATACGTTTCGCCAGCGGCATCTCTTAGGCTCCCACCTTTTCTATGGCTTCCTTCAGAGTGAACCTGCCCTCATAAAGGGCTTTCCCGATGACGGCGCCATCCACACCGATGTCTTTGAGGGCTGCCAAATCGCCTAAGGTGCCGATTCCGCCTGCCGCGATGATTTTGGCGTTGGGGCATAGGGTGGCTGCACTGAGCGTTTGCAGGTCTGGACCGCTAAGCATGCCATCTTGCGCAATGGAAGTTATGAGAAAGTAGCGGACGCCCATCATCGTGTATTTTTCAAGGGCTTCATCAACGGTCATGGCGGTTTCCGTCTTCCAGCCCTCAACCATAATTTGCCCTTCCTTGTTGTCGAGGGCAACGATAACTGAATCTGCGCCAAATTTCTTCTGGATTTTGCTGATGGCTGAGGGGTCGCTGAACGCCAATGCTCCGAGGATCACCTGTGTTGCGCCTGTTTGGAAGAGTTTTTCCGCTGTTTCGTAGCTGCGTATTCCACCGCCGACCTGAATGGGGAGTTTGACATTTTTCGCCACGTCGGCGATGACTGAGTGGTTGTTGCCGATACCGAAGGCTGCGTCTAAATCGATAATGTGCAACTTGCCAGCGCCTTCAGTCCGCCAACGTTTCGCGGCTTGAACTGGCGTGCCAAATTGGGCTTCATAGAATTTGGCGGTTTTTAATTCACCCCGAGTCAAACGAACGATCTTGCCGCCCATTAAATCGATTGCTGGAATCAACTGCACGCCTGTCACCTGACCACTGCTTTGGCGAAGTTTTCAAGGATTCTTAAGCCTATGTCGCCTGATTTTTCTGGGTGAAATTGGGTGCCGTAGATGTTTTTGCTAGCTACTGCTGACGTGAAGGTTGTGCCGTACTCGGTTTGCGCCGCCACTATCGCCTTGTCAGCGGGTACGGGATAGAGCGAGTGCACAAAGTAAACGTAGGCGCCCTCTGCTACGCCGTTGAAAAGCTCATTCTGCTTCACAATGTTCAGCGTGTTCCAACCCATGTGCGGCACCTTGACAGTGCTGGGCAGCTGTACTGTTTTACCCTTGAACAGGGCTAAGCCGTTTCCAGGTCCTTCCTCGCTATCCTCGAAGAAAAGTTGCAAGCCGAGGCAGATGCCAATCAGCGGCGTCCCATCTTCAACCTTGGTGACCAGCGTCTCTTTGACTTTGTCCAGTTTTGACGCGGCAGCGGTGAATGCTCCGACGCCTGGCAGCGCGATGGCGTCTGCTTTGGCTAAGTCGCGTGCTGAAGTACCGATTGATGTTTCTAAGCCTGCCTTTTCCAGTGCGGTTCTTAGGCTGAGCAGGTTGCCGACGCCGTAGTCGAATATTACTGCTTTCGCCACGTTTAGATGACTCCTTTTGAGCTTGGCACGCCTTTGCGTCTCGGGTCTAAGGCTACTGCCTGCCGAAGTGAGAGGGCGAGGGCTTTGACTGCGGCTTCTGCCTTGTGGTGGTCGTTGCTGCCGTATTCGACGTAGACGTGGACGTTTGAGCCAAGCGAGGTGGCGAAGGATTCGAAGAAGTGGACTATGTCTTCAGTCGGCATGTTCTCGACTTTCTTGCCCCTCAGTTTAAGGTCAATCTTGAAGTAGGGTCGCTTAACAAGGTCCACGGCTGCAAAAGCCAGTGAGCAATCCATCGGAGCCGCCGCGCTGCCGAAGCGTGCGATGCCTTCTCGTGTGCCCAGCGCCTTGTTGAGTGCTTCGCCTAAGCCTAAGGCTAAGTCTTCGACGCAGTGGTGCACCAAGTCGCCCTTCACCGACGCGGTTATGTCGATTAGGCTGTGGGTGGCGAGCGAGGTTATCATGTGGTCGAGGAACGGCACGCCCGTGGCTACGACTGCTTTTCCTTCCCCGTCAAGGTTCACTTTCACCTGAACTTCAGTCTCTTTTGTTTTACGGTAAACTTCTTCTGTCCTCATCTTCAATCACCTTGAATCTTCTTTAGGGCTTCAACCAGTTTAACGTTCATTTCAGGCAAGCCCACTGTGACTCGGAAGCAATTCTCGTACTGCAGGATTCTGCCCCATTTCTTTAGCATAATCCCCCGCTTCAGCAGCTTCTCGTTAACTTCGTCAGCGGGTTTTTGCGTGTTGACCAGGAGAAAGTCGGCTTGCGAATCGAACGCCTGCACACCCTTTATTTTGTTCAGTGCCTTTATCAATTTTCCTCGCTCCGTCTTAAGCGCCCTCGCGGATTTCTTCATCAAGTCAATGTTGTCGAGCATTTTGCCCCCCATTCGCAACGTGAACCCGCTGACTGGGTAGGGTAATGGCGATTTTTCTGCAAGAATCTTCGCTAATTCGGGGTTGGCAACGGCGTAACCCAGCCTCAGGGCGGCTAGCCCGAAGGCTTTGGAGAACGTCCGCAGAATAATCATGTTTTTGAATTCTTTTATCCGTGGCACAAACGAGTAATCTGCGAATTCGCCGTAGGCCTCATCCAAGATGACTATGCCTGGGAAAGCCTTGGCTAGGGCTTCGACGTCTTTCATTTTGAACTGGACGGCGGTGGGGTTGTTGGGCGAGCAGAGGTACAGCAGCCTTGTTTTGTCTGAGAACTTGGAAAGCATGCCTTTAACGTCAAGCTGCAGGTCATCTTGAAGCGGCACTGTCACGTATTCGCTTTCTTGCCTTTTTACGCAGAGTCTCGGGATACTGAACGTCGGCGCAAAGGAAAGCATGGCTTCCCCCTTTCCGAGAAAGAGCCTTACTATGCGGTCGATTAGCTCGTCGCTCCCGTTGCCGACGGCGAGGCATTCTTCTGCTGCTCCGATGTAGCCTGAAAGCTTGGCGAGAAACTTGGGCACCTCATCCTCGGGGTATAACCGCAGGTCAAGTTCATCAGCTAAATCCTTCATAAGTTTGGCTTGCTTTGCCCTGTCAACGAACAGGCTCTCGTTAAAGTTCAGTTTGACAATCTCGTTTGGGGAAACGCCGATTTGCTTCGCTACGGTTTCAGGCGTGGCTCCAGCGGAGTAGCAATCTATTGCTTGGAGCTTTGCGAGTTTATCTTTCAGCCATTTTCTGTAGGATGCGCTCATTTCTCAAACCTTGCCTCTATTGCTTTATAGTGATTCGGAAGGTTTTCTGCTTCCGTCAAGACTTTGACGTTGCCCTTCACTTTTTCCAAGCCCTGCTTTGAGCCTTCAACGATGCTTACTCGACGCATAAAGTCGAAAACTGATAGCCCTGAGAAAGCCTGCGCAAAGCCGCCTGTAGGCAGTACGTGGTCGGTTCCACTGGCATAATCGCTCAAGGCAACGGGGCTGAACGGACCCAGCAGTATTAGCCCTGCCGTTAGCTTATCCGCCGCCTTCTCAGGCTTAGCAGTCATGACTTCCAAGTGCTCGGGAGCAAACTTGTTAACTAAATTCGCCGCTTCCTCCATGCTGCCGCAGATTATTATGAACCCATATTGGGCTAATGACTCCGCGATTTTTTCGCCTCTCTCTGCTGAAGCCGCAAGTTTTGAAAGCTCATCCTGAACTTGTAAAGCGACTTTCCCCGACGTTGTTATGAGCCCTGCGACGCTGTCTCCCCCATGTTCAGCCTGCGAAATCATGTCACAAGCGATTAGCCGCGCGTCCGCCGTTTCATCCGCCAACACGAGCACTTCGCTTGGACCTGCGGGCATGTCGATTGCCAAGTCCCGTGAAACCTGAACCTTCGCGGCAGTCACGTACCTGTTTCCTGGACCAACGATTTTCCGCACGGGCGTTATAGTTTGGGTTCCGTAAGCCAAAGCGGCGACGGCTTCGGCTCCGCCAACCTTGTAAACCTCGTCAACCCCGCAAATGTCAGCGGCGACAAGAACAAGCGGGTTAACTTTGCCCTCTGCATCGGGCGGCGAGCACACGACGATTCTCGGCACACCCGCAATCTTGGCTGGCACAGCAGTCATGACCACCGTGCTCGGGTAAGCCGCCTGTCCGCCTGGAACATAACAGCCGACGCTTTCGATGGGCTTCAGAACCGTCCTGATTTTTATGCCCTCGCTGCTGGTCTGTGTTTCGGTTTGTTTAAGTTGCTGCCCTTGGAATGCGCTTACTTTTTGCTGCATGAATTTGAGGGCGGCGAGTTGTGCTTGGCTTGTTTTCCCGTAGGCTTCCTTGACTTCTTCCGCCGTCACTCTGAGGGTTTTCGCCGTGAGCTCGGCTTTGTCGAATTTGCGTGCGAGTTCTATCAGCGCTTCGTCGCCGCGTTCTTTAACCTCGTTTATGATGGTCTTGACGCTGTCTTCGACCTGCTGCACGGCTTTCGGGTCTGCCTTCTGCCGTTTAAACCAGCTTGGCGGCAGCGCGTCTGCTTTCCAGACTCTTATTTTGGCTTGTTTTTGCACGGGTTCTCCTCTCTCTTGCCAATCTCATCCAGCGCCAGCACCTGCCGAGGCTCGTACACGACTAAGCCTTGGGCTAGCCTGCGGATTTTCGGCAGAAGCTCGATTAAGCAGTCTTTCTCGATTACGGTGTTAACGCTAACCCAGTTTTCGTCGGCTAAAGGCGCTATGGTCGGATTTTTCAGAGCGGGCAGTTCCGACAGGAGCTTCTGCAAGTTCGATTTTTTAACGTTGACGAATATGTGGATTCTCTTCGACCCGTCCACGACGCCTTTAAGCAGCGCAAGTATGTCGTGGATTTTTTCTCTTTTCTCTGGATCTTCGAGGGCTTTCTTGTTAGCGATAAGGACAGCCGCGGACTTCATGACGGTATCTATGATTCTTAGGTTGTTCGCCTCAAGTGTGGTGCCTGTTTCGGTTACGTCCATTATGCAGTCGGAGTTTTCCGGGGGCTTAGCCTCTGTTGCGCCGAACGACAGGAAAATCTTCGCTCTCGGGTTGTCGCCTTTCCTCCACCAGGGCGTCACGATCATCGGGTCAGCGGTGTCGAAGCGTTTCTTGTACTGGGGGGTGTTTTTCAGGTATTCTGAGGCTATGTTGAGGTATTCTGTGCTGACACGGAAATTCCTGCCTTGGCTCCAGACGGACTCCATGTACTCGCCCATCGTAGTGCCTTCAGGGACTGTTTTTGGCACGGCTATGATAAGATTGATTTTTCCGTATTCCAAATTCTGGAGAATTTCGACGTCTGCACGGTTTTCTTTAACCCAGTCCTCGCCTGTGATGCCTAGGTCCTGTAAGCCTTCGTTGACGAAGACGGGGATTTCTTGTGGTCTCAGGACTTTCATCTCGATTTGAGGGTCGTTTATGGTCGGTCGGTACGTGCGGTCAGTTCCTGAGATTTTGTATCCTGAACGCGCGAAGAATTCCGAGGTGGCTTTTGACAGGCTGCCTGCTGGTATGGCAAATTTTAGTTTATCCATAATTTCTCACCTGAATTTTTAGAGAAACCTCTGAGGGCTTCTTGTTCTGATAGAATGGTGCTTTGAAGAAGGAGGGCGCCTATTGACAAGTAGGTTTTCGTCTTTGAAGCTACGGGGTCTGGATTGCTATTGATGAACGCAATCGCCTTGTATGAACGCGATCCCTCATCCTGTACCACTGAAAGACACCTGAGTACCCTGTCTTCCTAATAAATCGTTTCCTAATATTTAACTTGTCAAAAGGCAGAAAGCCGCCGAGCCTAGGGCTGCTTATGCTTTTTTATTTCGAAAACCAGCGGGGGCGCCGCGTTTCTCGTCTCCAGCTCGACGCCAAGCAGCCCCTCCATTATGCCCTTCCAGATTTCGCTCTCGTTGATGAAGGGCGTCTTGAGAAGCAGAAACTTGTCCTTCAGGTAGAAGTCGCCGAAGCCCTGAGCCTTGAGCCGCTCGAAGACTTTTTCCCAGTTTGCCTGCTCGCTTGCCTCGATGTTCAGGGTTGATTGGATGGAAACCTTCAGGGCGTCACCCATCTTTCTGCCGATGTCATGCCACTGCTCCCTGGGAATCTGCTGGGTCAGGATGTTGAATAATTCGACGTTTACGAGGGCTACGCGGCTTATTCCACAGTAGTACTCGCCT
The DNA here is from genome assembly GCA_963768345.1 of Candidatus Bathyarchaeota archaeon. GTDB lineage: Archaea > Thermoproteota > Bathyarchaeia > Bathyarchaeales > Bathycorpusculaceae > Bathycorpusculum. The sequence continues at coordinate 919,236 of CAVYHL010000006.1, forward strand.
GGGAAACGCCAGTCGTAGATCATCATGCTCCTGTAGATTTCAAGCATCTTGGAAATAAGCGGTTTGATCCCTGCTTCTTTGCCTTCCGCGATTAATCTTTCTATGAATTCCCGTTCGTCCTTCTCAAGAATAATCGTTGTTCTCTTGACTTCTTCGCTTCGCTGCTTGAGCAAAGCAGGGATTACTCGGCGGGTTTCCTGCATACACACTATTTCAACGTGCATACGTAATATGGCTTATGTACTCAGAAAAAATATTCAAAATCACTTTGCTTCCACGCCGCAATGAATAGTTAAATAAAACAGGCGCGGTCTCTAGAGGCTTGCCGATGAAGAATCCAAAACGCTGACTGATGATGCACCCTGGGGTATCTGAGGCAAACTTAGACGGTTATAAGCTTCTTTCTGATGAGGAACACCATGAGCCCTATTCCGACGATGAAGAGGACGAAGCCAAAGCTTATCGAAGCGAAGTAGCCTATTTTCATTATGTTCGCCATGAGGTATGTCAGGTAAGTTGGACCGACAAAGATTAGGAGCATAGATAAAACAACCAACGTTATTCTCCAGAACTTACTGTATATCCCCGTGACTTTCAAGTTCTCGTTTTCCGTCATGCGACACCCAACTCATTGTTCTTCTGGTGCATTGTTTTCTACTAAACCTTCTTTTATCTCTTTTCCTAAAGCCTTCATCAGAAACTTGAAAACAAGGAATCCAGCCTCACGATCCGCCCTGAAACCCGTCGTTGTCCCGAGCAGGCTGACGCCTTCCATCTTTCTTTCCTTCGCCATCGCCAAGGTCAAGCCTGTGCCCCCCACAATCCTGCCCTTGCTGTAGATGACCGCGCCTTTCTCCATAAACTCCCTCGCCAGCCTCGGCGATGTGGCGGCGATGTAAACCTGCGCTTTCTCCTCAGTTATCGGTATGCCACCCATGGTGACGATGAAGCGGCAGCCCAGCGACTCCGCGAAATCGACGACTTCTTCGCAGACCTGATAGTGCGCGACGACATCGTCAAACGAGGGCTGAATCTCGCCGGTCATGATGACTAGGTTGTTCTTCTCCATCGGCGCATAATAGAACTCGTAGCGTGGCAGGTGAGCTATTCCCTTGGGCGTTATGGAAACGTAGTCTGGAAAACTGGGCGAGTACAGTTCAGCGAAGGGTTTCGCATCGCAGAACTTTATGAGCAGGTGCGCCGCGATCCTGCCAACGTTCCCGAAGCCAGGCAGCCCCTGAACGAAAACTGGGTTCTCCAACGTCGGCTCAAACAACTTGCGCAAGTACGGCTTATCCATCAGCAAACACCATTGCACCATAGAGTGGTAGCCGCCTCTAAAATGCTTTGCCAATTGCCCTCAATTTCACGGGCGATCTTTGTTTTGTGCGTGCCAAGGGAGACCTCTCGGGGTTGAATGTTGATACATTTCGATATAACCTATTTGAACTCATCTAGGTAAGGTAATGGTCGTAGGTCTAAATCTCGTTCGAAGATTCACATATTAACTAATACTTAGGTTGGCGAGAATTCCTTGTCCAATTTTTGAAGTAGTCGCTTAATTGAGCGCTTTAAGGGCGGCAGGTCCTCTTTTGCAGCCTTCCACATCACCTGCAAGTTTACGCCGAAATATTCATGAATCAGTTTGTCCCGAGTGCCCGCCATCATTTTCCAAGGGATTTGAGGATATTTTTCTTTCGTTTCCAAAGGGATGCGTTTTGTTGCTTCACCGATAATCTCGAAGTTTCTTACTATCGCATCAACGGTTTTGCTATCTTCAGAAAACTGTTCAAATGTGAGACCCTCAACATAATTTTGTATCTTTTCTATGGCATCAAAGATATCGTCGAGATACAGTCGGGAATCTCTTTTCAAACGTAAATTGCCTCTTTTAATATGCTATTTTTTATCCGGGGTTTGAGAGCATCTCGCATAACCAAATCAACCTTGACACCCAGCATGTCGCTTAGAAAATTTTCAAGCTCAATATACCTGAACAGACTTATCGGTTCGTAGAAATCAACTAGAATGTCAAGATCGCTTGAGCTTTTCTGTTCGCCTCTCACGTAGGAACCGAAAAATCCTATGGTTTTCACTTTGAACTTTTCTTTAAGCTCAGGCTTGAGCGATTCTAATGTGTTTTTTAAACGACCAAGATCCAAAGTGACCACAGGCAGTAATGGTAATTCCTCATATTTATTTTTTCAATAATCTATTAATAAGTTTGTCAAAAAGCTCGGTGGTAATGGTCGCGGGTCCAAATCGGATCCGAGCCGCCATGGAAGCAAGCAGAAACGAGAAAAGAAACTATTAATATTCGACCAAGAACCTAATAGGATACTAAAACCAAATTGTCACATCGTATAGCGGGGTGGGGTAGCCAGGATTAACCCGCTGGGCTCATAACGGCCAATTTGGCTGTGAGACACCCAGAGATCACTAGTTCAAATCTAGTCCCCGCTACCAAAATAAATTCAGTTTCATTTTGCTTGGAGCATTTGATGGCAAAAGTTAAGAGATGCAGATAGTACATTTAACGCAAAGACAGGCGTGTTAAAAATTGCAATTAAAAACTGATCATCCCTACGTTCAAATTGACCCGAAGATTTGCGACGGCTCTCCAGTAATAGCTGGTACGCGCGTAAGAATTGTGGACATAGCAATGGAGTATGAATACATGAATTGCTCGCCTGATGACATAATTAATGCTCACCCGCACTTGAAACTGGAGCAAGTTCATGATGCCTTATCCTACTATTATGAGCATCAAGCTGAAATGGATGAAAAAATAAAGGAAGATGAGGAGTTCGTTGAGAAACTCCGTCGAGCTCAAAAGGCAGATGACTAATTATACCTTCGAAAGGCTTTAGGATTTATGCTGATGAAAGCGTAAACGTTGCAGTCGCAGAAGGGCTCAAAAGAAGAGGAATAGTTGTGTTCTCCGCCAGAGACCTTGACAAGTTAGGAATGAGCGACGAGGAACAGTTAGAAACCGCTATCCATCTTAGGGCTGCAATATTTACTCATGATGTGGATTTTCTTAGAATAGCCGCTAGGAAAAACCACTTAGGCATAATTTATGTTCACCAACGAAAGCTGTCTATAGGTGAATGCGTTAAAAGGCTTAAAGTGATAGCAGAAACTACGCAACCAGAAAAAATACGCAATAAAGTAATATTTCTTTAAAATTGCTGAAATACATAAATAAGAGAGTTTGAGCCGTGCCAGTCCACGATTAACCAGTTAGGTTCATTATAGAACTTACGCCCAGAGAAGCACTCCAGAAAACTATTTCAAATCTAGTCCCCGCTACCAAAGTCGTTATTTTATCAGTACGAGCCCGTAGTAGGTTGGTTTTTCTTCTTCTGTTTTTCTTACTTCGATTATGAAGCCGTTTTTGCGGGCGGTTGCATAGACATCGATGCCGCAGGCTTCCATGGATGGGCGGGCTTTGTGGGGGTGGATGCAGCTTTTGAGGTTGCATTTTTCGCAGTACATGCAGGGTCCCGCGGGCATGGCGAAGGCGTTGTAGTAGCCCCTCAAAAAGAGTGCTCGCTCGAGGTCGGCGGCGAGGTCGTGGCTTGCATTGGATTCGTCGGGCATCCTAAGCAGCATGGCGGTTGAATAGTGGGAGAGGATGCGTCTTGTCTGTTCTGGGGTGGGGCTGTAGGGTGGGCAGGTTAAGGTTTTGCCGTAGGCGCCGCAGCCGAACTGGCATTTGAGCCTCACCCAATCCCCAACCGCAATGGATTGTGCATCTATCAATTTGGCTTCAAGAGCGCCCATTTTCAGGGCGAGTTTGATTAGGTCATCGTTGTTCAGGTTGGTTTCAGCCGCTTTTTTCATGTCCAAGCCCTCAGTAGTATTCTTAGCGCGTTGAGGATATAAATTCAGCCCGAAAAAAGCAGGTGTGAATGGATTTATACCTGAAAAACCAGCGAACCCTCTGTTCGCCGCGTTGAAGAGCAAAATACGCTTCAGCTTGATTCGAGCTCTAAATCAAAAAAGCAACCCAAAACAAGCCCTGATTGAAATCAGCCTACCGAGGGAGGGGGTCTAGTATTTACATTAAGATTCCAAAGTAAAAATGGAGTATGTTGTCAGAGGGGGAGGGGTCTAATTTTTTTTTGACGGAATTCCAACACAAAAATGGCTGCCGAATGCAAGCCCCCTGTTGGCCAGCCTCAAGATGGAAATCCGCGGATCAACGTTCTTTCTGGCTTTATATATTTTGAAACCAAATAGTTTAAGTGTGCACGGCGGGTCAACTTGGAAAGGAAACGTAAATGAGCAGCAGGCAAGAGTTCGATGAGGACTTAACGGTTTTACTGTCAAGGCTAACAAGCGACTGCGACGAAGAAGTCAAGAACAAACTTGCCACCCTCAAAGATTGGCTGGTCAACCTGCGAAAAGAAAACATCGTGAAAATCAACCATTCAATAATGGAGCTTGTCTGCGCCAAGTACCTGATCGAGAAGGGCTACGACGTTTTGCTCGAGCACCCCCTAAACGAGCTCTTAACCTGCGACCTGTTCGGCACAAAAGGCTTGGGCAACCTCATCGTTGAAGTCGAAACAGGTTTTATTCCGCCTGAAAACGCCTTGGCGCCGTTAACTTACACTTCAGCGAGGTTGGCGAGCAAAATAATCAGGTACAGCAGCTTCGCAGGAAAATTCGCTCTTGGCGTACCGCCACACTACATCCTGCCTTTTCCGCGCGCTCTAGCTAAACCGCCGAGAAACCGTGAAGACTGGGAGATCCATCAGATAAAGAGGCTCTGCGACGCTTACTACCATAAGCCGCCTGTAACTTTTGAGGAAATAAGAAACGCGCGGATACACGAAATCTACATCATCGACGTTGACCACGCCAAAGTTCAGGAAATCGAGCCTGAGGCTTACCTGAAAAGAGCCATGCAAAGAGGGATAGTTTACGATTACATGCCCGCCGAGGTCAGGAGGCAATAGGCACCATGTCGTTCTGCGTTTACATCCTGCTCTGCAGCGACGGCAGCTTCTACACGGGCTACACGAAGGACCTGGATGCGAGGACGAGGCTGCACATCAACGGCAACGGCGCAAGATACACCAAGACGCATAAGCCGCAGAAGGTAGCATACACCGAACTGTTCGCGTCCCGCGGCGAGGCGATGAAGCGGGAACGAGAAATAAAGAAGCTAAACCACCAGCAGAAACTCGACTTAATCAAGTCACAAGGCAACGGCGAAGCTGCAAAACAGCAAAAATGAAGTCTTCGCCTTTTTCCTACACCCTTCTCCTCTGGCAGTCACCGTGCAGAAGGAATTCTGGCTAACGAGGTTTCCCATTTATTCCCTTCTTTTTCACCAAGACTGCGGCGAATGTGGCGGTCACCGCGAAGGCAGCGAGCGTGCACGTGAGTGTTTGGCTTGGAAACTCTGGAGCTGGAGGTGGGGACGGCTGAGGAACAGTTAATGTGCCGAAAGCGTAGACTTTATCGTCTTCTGAGCCGACGTAGACCACCCCGTTAGCGACTGCTGGAGCGGAGTCCACATAGCCTCCCGTCCCGTAAGTCCACACCGTTGCGCCTGTCTGGGCGTTTAAGGCGTACATGTTGTTATCGTCCGAGCCGACGTAGACTACTCCATCGGCGACGGCTGGTGAAGACTCGATTTGGCTGTTTGTGGGGTAACTCCACATCTTGCTTCCCGACGTGGCGTTCAAAGCGTAGAGGCTGTAGTCTTCTGAGCCGACGTATACGACGCCGTTAGCGACCGCTGGGCATGAAACGACGTAGTCTCCTGTGCTGAAACTCCACACCTTGCTTCCATCCGTGATGCTCAGCGCGTACACGTTGTAGTCGTCTGAACCTATGTAGACGAGGTTGCCGACCACGGCTGGAGAGGAATCCACAGAATCACCTGTACTGTAGCTCCAAACTTTTGTTCCTGTTTGGGCGTCCAGAGCGTAGACTTTATCGTCTTCTGAGCCGACGTAGACCACGCCGTTGGCGACTGCAGGAGAGGAAACAACGGCGTTTCCTGTGCTGTAACTCCACATTTTTGTGCCTGTTTGAGCGTTCAAAGCGTAGACTTTGTTGTCATCCGAGCCAACATACACTATGTTGTTGGCAACCACTGGTGATGACTCAACCTTGTCGCCCGTTGAGTAGCTCCAAATCTTGCTTCCTGTAGTCGCGTTCAAAGCGTAAACCTTGTGGTCTTCCGAGCCTACGTAGACGATTCCGTTGGAGACCGCGGGGGAAGAATCCACTCCTGAGCCCGTCTTGTATTGCCATATCAGCGCGCCCGTTGCGGCGTTCAACGCGTAGACGTAGTGGTCATTTGAGCCCACGTAGACCTCCCCGTTTATCACGGCTGGGGAAGAATAAGCCACGGAATTTCCAGTAGCGTAATTCCACAGAACGCTGTTCGTGGCTGGCGCCGATGAAGTGGAGAAGCCCGCGTGTTCCGCGTCATGACGGAAAGTGGACCACCAGTCCACCGTCGCTTGCGCGTTTGATTTCGGCGTGAAGGCTGAAAACATCGATAAACACAGAAGCGCTAATACAATCACACTTAGGGTTCTTTTCATTTTGTCCATCCTCAAGAAATTATGCAGCACCTTACTTAAACTGCAATAAGCTTTTAAAATTTTCCATCCAAGACAATGCGCATGCTTCTTTTTCAAGCGGCTTCTCGGAAGAAATAGGCACGGGCTATTTGCGCGTAGTTTGGATGTGGTAAAGGTAGAACGTTTTCTTGCTGCCATTTTCGCACTCGGGGATTTCAGTCTCGTTTAGCGTTTTCAGCCATTCATCAACCGTTGAGTAGCCGGACCTCGTCACGTAAAAGCCCAGGTTAGAAGGCAGCGAGCTTGATGGAGACGCCACGTTAAATATTCTGACGGCGAATTCTGCAGGGGCGCTGCTTGTGATAGGTTGGGAATCAGGCGGTGTCTTGCATACTTCCACGAACTCTTCGAACTCGATTTTGAGGTTGGCGTCATAACCTTTGATCCTGTAGTAAGAGTACTGCGGGTTCTCAACGTCTGTGAGCACGAAGACGTCTCCTTTCTTCTTAAGGTAACTAAGAGCATTATGGTCAATTTCGATCTCCAAGACACTCAAGTCACGTTCGCCCATCATCTTTCACCTAAGCCGTTAATCTCATCTTAACTTAGTATTGAACAGTATAGATAAACATCTTACTCTCAATAAATCGGTTGCGCTAACTCGGCTTTCCTGTCAAATGGTTTTCAAGTTGATGGCACATGACGCTTGGACAAAGTGGATTTCAGAAAAAAATGGAAACCACATAAACTTAAAACCTAACAGCGCTTATTTTCAATATCGCTAACACGGTGGATCCAACTTGGAAGTTTCCGTTACCAAAGAAGATGGCTCCAAACAGCTGTTTGACAGAGAAAAAGTTGTGCAGACTTGTTTAAGGATGGGCGCAGACATTCGTGTTGCCAATGCAGTTGCAGAACGGGTTCAAAGAAGGCTGTACGACGGCATACCCACCCGCACGATTCTTCAACTGACTCTCAGGTTCATACGTGAATGCAAACCCGACCTCAGACACCTCTTTGACCTAAGAAGAGGCATAAGCCTGATGGACCCCAAGCCAGAATTCGAAAAATTCGTGCAAATCATGTTAGCTCACAACGGCTTTGAGGTTACACCTAACCAAATTCTTAGGGGAAAATGCGGTGAACATGAAGTCGATGGCATCGCAAAAAAGGACGGTGTCACGTATTTTGTGGAGATAAAACATCATTTCAGCTATCACGCCTTAACAGGGCTGGATGAAAGCCGCATTGCACAAGCCGTACTTGAAGACGTCACTGACGGCTTTTCTCTTGGCACAACCGGGCAGAAAATCGACCACGCCATGATAGTAACTAACACCAGATATTCAGACCATGCAATACAGTACGGGACATGCAAGAACATACTGCAGATCGGGTGGAGTTCACCCCAATACATTGGGCTAAGAGACATGATTGAAAAAGGCAAGCTCTATCCTTTAAGCTGCCTCAGAGGCTTAAGTCACGAAGCGAGGACAAAGCTGGTTAGCTCTGGAATAGTGCTCATCAAACAGCTACTTGAGCAAGACCGAGCAGCAATTGCCGCGAAAACGGGGCTGCCTCAAGAAGTCATCTGGGAAATAACTGAAAAAGCCCAAACCAGCGCAAATGCACTCTGGTATTATTAGCAGCTTCTTTTCAAGAGGAGAAACATCCTACTTACCTTTTGCGATTTCAACGAAGATCTTCCCGTTTTCTATTTTGCAGCGGTAACAGTCCAGTTTAACTTGCGGTATTTCTTGGTACTGCCCGTTTCGCACGTCGAATTTCCAGCCGTGACAGGGGCACATCACCGTGTAGCCAGTCAGGATTCCTCCTTGAAAGGCGCAGCCTGCGTGAGGACAAATGTTTGAAACACCGTAGACTTCGCCGCCAACCCTTGCCAGCAAGATAGGCTTGCCTTTGAGTCGGATAGCTCTCATTTTACCTTCCTCAAGCTCGTTTTCTTTTATTGAAGACACAAAATTAGTCTTGTTCAATCGATGGCGCCTCTTCGGAATTAGAAATCGCGTGAAAGTTCAAAAACCTTGCTTAGCAACACGGCTTTCAACCGCTTTTTTGCACCAATCGTCATGGGGAAAGCTGCAGGATCCATATACGAAAAAGATAAATGCCCATGTTGCTTAATGTAATCGGTTTAAAACCAAAGCATGTCGTAGGTGAACATGATTTTTCTGAATTATCGTAAAGCTAGTATTCTTTTGTTGGCTGTTCTTTTGGTCGCTTTCATAATTCCCATAGCGGCGGCAGGCAACTTTGAAAAAACCTACACTATTCAGTCTCCTTCCACAGCCAGCCACCAATACGGCTTAATCAACCTGCAGCCAAGCCTCCTGAGCCGAGCACACAACCAAAAACTTTACGTTTCCATACCAGCCTCGCTCATCAACTATTACGGCAACTTGACGCATACCGTAAACAGCGACGCTGACTACGCACAATTCGTAACACCTCAGGCAGTTGCACCCATCGCAGATGCCTTACTGAAAATGACTGACAACCTACCACACAGCGACGAGCAGTTTGCAAACGCCGTTTTAGCGTTCGTCCACAAAATCCCATACAACGTTACCAACCCCACGTACCCAGTCGAAACACTTGCAGAAAACATGGGAGACTGCGTTGAGCTATCAATCCTTGCCGCTTCAATCATGGAAGCCGGCGGCTTACAAGTCGTCTTAATCCACTACATCAACGTGAACCCACAGCACATGAATGTCGGGGTCTATCTACCTAACGCGCCTGTTTACCACAAACCCCTGTTGCCGCCGACAAGCTTCACGTACGACAACAAAACCTACTGGACGGCGGAAGCCACGGCTGGAAGCGACTGGAAAGTAGGAGACCAATCGCCAGAATTAGCCACCGCCAAAGCAATAATCATACCACTCAATAACACCGACCAATCACTGTCGCCAATGCAGGTCTCAGCCAGTTTAAACATTAACTTACTCCCGTCATCCGTAACATTAAACCCTGGTCAAGAAACAACAAGCACCGAAGTAAATGGTGAAAGAGCCATCACACTCTCAGGCTCAATTACCCCAGCAATGCCGGACCAAAAAGTCACCATTTACGTGACAAGCAACAATGATAACGATAATGGCGCATCCAGTTTCTTCACGACAGTTACGAATAATGAGGGCAACTACAGCTTAACTTGGAACTTCACCACTTCGGGTACATACTACATAACGGCAAACTGGAATGGTGCCTCAAACTATGCTGGCTCCGACAGCCAAACCTTACCCGTCTTCGTCGGACCTCAATCCTACTATCAATTTGACGCAGGAATTTATAACTACATTTATGGGCAAGCAAGCATGGCAGCTTTCGCCACAGAACCGATGCAAGGTGCTAACGATTTTCTGTCGCTGCCCTTGACTTCAAATTTCACCCTAAGCTACAATTTTATCGTGCTGCAGGCAGGACAGACGATCTCCAACGTGCAGACAATAAACATCACGGTGCCAGCAAGCACAGAAAGAGTTCTAACGCCCAATGGGAAAATAGAAGTTGTGCAGATACCGGCCCACAACGAGACCGTTCCGTTAAACGTGCCAATCGGCTTAGCGCCTCTAATGTTACCTGACGATTTTAACCAAACGATTGATAACCAGTTCTGCTTTGTCCTTCAAAAAAATGATACAGGCATTTACAGCCTGAAGGTCAAAGGACTATGCGAAGACGACCTGTCTAACATGCAAGCGTACGCAGCCATAACAAACGCCACAGGAATTATAAAAGAAAATACTTGGTACCAGATGACCACAGAAATAGCCGACAACGCCCTGACAAGCAACCTGAATTACGCAAACGGCACGTTGATAAGAAGCGTGGGCAGCCAAAACGGAAGCAACCAAACTGTGCTTCTTGTGACTAACAATGAAGACTCAGCCATAGTGCTTGAAAACCTGGCAGTCCAGACTCAAAAAAGCGTCGCCCAGACGCCTCAACCCACGCAAACACCAGCCAGCACCTTTGGAGGCAAAGACTTGGCGTTGTACGTGGCCTTTTCAGTTTTGGCGGCGTCGATGGTGGCAGCTACGCTTTACGTTAGGAGACAGAGAAGAAGCCGAAGACAGCTAGGGGAGCATTCAAGCCAGACTGTGAAGCAGACGAGGATGCTGCCTTAGGGCGAGTGGAGAAACCAGCATCATTTTCGACCGCGGCAGCCCGTATCAAGAGCCCTTTTCATGCGATTTCTAATTTGGTGAACCCTGAGAAACAGCGCCAAAACATGTTGAAAAGCGCCATTTTTCATGTTGAAAAGGCATTGTTTCATGTGGATTAGTGAGCTCGCAAGAGAATGTTGAAGCATGTTGAATCATAGTTGGAGCCTAATAGAAGCATCTAGTAGACCGAGGGGGAGGCGTTGCACGCGAAGGCGTCGGAGGTGAGATGCCGCTGTGGACTGTTGGGTTCCGCTTGTAATGCCTCAGCGGCTTTAAATAGTGATTTTTGAGAAATCAGGATTTGCCTAAGCATGATTCAAGCTCGAAATCAAAAAAGCGACCCAAAACAAGCCCTGAATGGAAACAACTGACCCTGTAGGGGTACCTCATTTTTACATCAAAATTTCAAGGTAAAGATGGCTTCAGAAAATCGACCCTATAGGGATATCTACTATTTGTGACCAAAAACCAACACAAAAAGCGGCGGCTTATTGGCTATGGTTATTGTTGTTATGGAGCTCAGACAGCTTGAGTAGCGTTTCCTTGTAGACTTGGATGGCGGTCAGGTACTCGCTTATGTCGATGTGCTCATCTAGGGTGTGGTCGAGGCGGGAGTTGCCCGGTCCGTAGGTGACGATGGGCAGGTTCATGGCTTTGCCTAGGATGTTCATGTCGCCGGTGCCCGTCTTATGCAGAAGCGTCGCTGGCTTGTTCAGCACTTTTCTGACGGACGATGAGAAAACGTGCACGAGCAGCGAGGACTTGTTCACCTCGAACGGCTCCACGGTGTCCAGCACGGTTGCCTTCACGGAAACCTTCGGGTTGGCAGCCTGATACTTCGCTATAATCTTCTCTATCTGCTCGAAAACCTGAGCCGTCGTAAACTGGATCGGCGCTCGGACGTCAAGGTTCATTTCAGCCTCAAACGGGACAACGGACGTTGCTCTGCCACCCACAACCTTGACCAAGCAGGCAGTGACGGCGTTGAAGGGGCTTTCCGACGGGTCAAGCGACGGGTACGATGAAGCGTTTTTGATGTGTTCCCAGACCTCGTACGCCTTCTCCAGGGCGTTGTCGTAAAGCCACGGCGTGGAAGAGTGTCCCGTCTCGGTTTTGCAGACGATTTTCAGCTGGATCTGCCCCTTGTAGCCGACGGTTATGTTCTCGACGCCGCTTGGCTCGCCGAAAATAGCGTAGTCAGCCTTGATCCCCTGGGTGATAAGGTGCTTGACGCCTCGGCTGGTCGCCTCCTCCTCGACCACGCTTGCCACTAAGATTTTGCCCTTAAACGCTGGTTCCTTGGCAGCAGAAACCGCGGCCATTATCATCGCGGCAAGCGGGCCTTTCGCATCCACGGCGCCTCGCGCGTAGATTTTGCCCTCTTCGATACGAAGAGGCAAGTGCCCAGCCACAGTATCCATGTGACCGCAGAGCAAGATGACTGGTTCACCCTCGCCGACGACGCCGATCACGTTTCCAATCGCGTCTTTGCCGACTTCGAAACCCATCCGCCGCATTTCAAGCGCTAAGAAGTTGGCTGCGTCCTCTTCTTTTCCTGAGGGGCTGTAGATGCCCAGAAGGTTAGTTAGGAACCGCACTGCTTCCTGTTCGCTCATTTTCCTCGTCTCCCAAAACTTCATCCAGCACCGTCACTGCCCGGTCAACCTGAGCTTTCTGAATCACCAGAGGGGGCAGTAAGCGGACCACGGTTCTTCCAGCATCTAAAACCAACACACCCTTCGCAGCCGCCTTGAGAATCACGTTCAGAACGTCATAGCGCAGTTCCATGCCGAGCATTAAGCCTAAACCGCGAACTTCCTTGACGATTTTATGCTTAGCCTGCAGCCGCTCAAGTTCAGCCTTGAAATACTTGCCCGTTTCAGCCGCCCGCTCAGTGAGGTTTTCCTCGACAAGCGCATCTATCGCCGCGCATCCAGCTGCGCAAACCAGCGGGCTACCGCTGAAAGTAGTTGAGTGCTCGCCAACTTTGAAGGCGGACATCACGTTTTCTCTAGCGACAGTTATGCCGATTGGCAAGCCACCTGCAAACGGCTTAGCTAAACACATCACGTCGGGCGTGATCCCCCAGTTCTGGCAACCGAACAATTTGCCCGTGCGCCCGAAGCTGGTCTGCACCTCGTCAAGAATCAGCAGAACATTCTTCTCGTCGCAGATTTCCCGTACTGCTTGCAAGTAGCCATCAGGCGGAACCCGCACGCCGCCTTCGCCGCGAATGGGCTCCATGAGAACCGCGGCTGTCTTCTCGCTTATGGCTTCACGGATTTTCTCAGCGTTGTCTGGCGCTACGTGCTTGATCTCGGGGACCAGCGGCATGAAAGGCTCACGATACTTCTTGTCCCACGTTGCAGAAAGTGCGCCCATGGTCTTGCCGTGAAATGCGCCCATTAAAGCGATGATTTCTGGTTTGCCCGTGTATTTGCGGGCGAGCTTTATAGCGCACTCGATGGATTCGGCGCCGCTGTTCGAGAGAAAGACCTTGTCTAGGCCTTTGGGCGTTATGTGGACGAGTTTGTCAACGAATTCTGCGCGTTTATCGTTATAATAGCAGCCGTGGCAGGTGATAAGCTTCTCTGCTTGGGCTTTGATTGCCGCTACAACTTTTGGTTGGCAGTGTCCCAGCAAAGCAACGCCGTAGCTGGTTGAGCAGTCCACGTATTCTTTTCCGTTGATGTCCCAGACAAGCGCGCCTTTGCCCTTTGTCAGGACGACTGGTTTTTTGGAAAAAACGTTCGCCATAAACCGCGTTTCAACATTCATTATTTCCTGTTCATTCACCAGTAATCACCGTGCCAACCTTATGATTCAACGCTGAACTTATAGGCTCAATTCCCGTTCCGGCAGTGACGATTACCTCTTTGACGCCTTGGTTCAACGCCTCCAGTGCCGCGTGAACCTTAGTGCTCATGCCTTGCCCGATGCTTGACAAGACCTCCTTAACCTCGGTTGCAGCAATCTTGGGAACGCACTCTCCATTAAGCATCAAGCCCTGCACGTCCGTAAGAAGAATCAGGCTGTCCGCTTTCAGGGCGCCAGCGATTATAGCTGCTGTTCGGTCGCCATCCACGTTGAGCGGTTCCCAGTCTTGACTAACCGCGATCGGCGTCAAAATCGGCACATACCCCGTCTCAAGCAGAAGATTAAGCAGTCCACTGTTCACCTGGGTTATCTTGCCCGTGTAGCCACCATCGATGACTTTCTTGCGTCCCCGCTCGTCAACGGCGATAAGCTTGGTTTTCCGTTCCGCTTTCAAAGTAGCAGCGTCCAACCCAGTTATGCCGACGGCTGGAATGCCTTCGCTTTGCAACGCTAAGACGATCTGCTTGTTGATTTTGCCAGCCATAACCATAGTGTAGATCTCAATGGTTTCTTTGTCGGTGTAGCGGCTTCTGAACCCTTCGGGTGATACGATGAATTTCTGTTCCTTTCCGAGTTTAGAGGCGACTTCTGTGACTTCTACGCCGCCGCCGTGGACAAGAATGATTTTGTTGGTTTTCGATACTTCTTTTAGGTCGGCGACTAAGTCTTGGGATGTGCCTTCTTTGAGTATGCTTCCGCCCATCTTGATTACAAGCAGCATGGCTATCACATCGGATGGAACCCGGTGCTCTTCAAACCAGCGGTCTCGTCGATGCCTAACTGTATGTTCAGGCATTGCACTGCTTGGCCTGCTGCACCTTTGACCATGTTATCTAACGCGGAGAAGATTAGGAGCCGATTCGCGTGGTCATCAATCTCGAAGCCGACGTCACAGAAGTTTGTGCCTAGGGTCACTTTCGGGTCAGGCAGTTGGTAGGGTCCCTTCTGGTACTTAACCAAGCGCACGAACGGCTCGTTGCCGTACATTCCGCGGAGGGTTCTCCAAAGATCCTTGTTCTCCAGTTTTTGTTTAGGAAAAGTATGGATAGTCGCGAGAATTCCACGGACCATGTTGACCGCGTGTGGAGTGAATGAAATTTTCAGTGGCTCATTGGTTAAAGCGTTCAGTTCCTGCTCAACCTCGGCAGTGTGACGGTGCCCAACCACTTGGTACGGTCGCACTCCCCCGAAGCGTTCGGGATGATGCGAAGAAATGGTTGGTTTGCTTCCGCCGCCCGAAGAACCAACTTTCAAGTCCACGACGATTTTGTCCTTGTCGACGAGCCCAGCCTTCACTACAGGCGCCAAACCCAGAATGGCGGATGTTGCCATGCAGCCTGGGCAGGCGATTATCTTCGCGTTTCTTATTTCTTCACGGTGAAGTTCAGGTAGCCCGTATACAGCGTCTTTGAGCATCTCGGGGTGAGCATGCTTCCAGCCGTAATAAGTTTCGTAGTCGGCTGGGTTTTTAAGGCGGAAGTCAGCGCTCATATCGATTACTCTTAAGCCTGCCTCCAAGAGTTTGGGGACAAGGTTGACTGAGCCCCCATGCGGCGTAGCCGTGAAGATTAAATCGCAGTTTTTCCGCAGTTCCGCCATGTCAAGAGGCACAAATTTCAGCTGCGTTAAACCTCGCAGGTTCGGGTGAACGTTAAACACGTATTCTCCTGCGCTCTGGCGAGAAGTGACCATGGTTACCTCTGCCTGTGGGTGAAGAAGCAGCAGTCGCAGGAGTTCGCTGCCGACGTATCCTGAACCGCCGACTATTCCAATTCTCAACATTTCCAATCCTTCCTTTATCAATTTGATTAACGGTCAATTAGGCTTTGAGCACATTTTAAGAGTGGAACCGCAACGTTAAGACCAGTTGTAAGCCGAGTGTTTTCCCAAAACTCGGGGCATGAATTGGATTCATGAAACACTAAGGCGCTCTTATTTTTTTCTACGCTTTCTTCAATGATATTCTTGATGTTTTCGTAGCACTCGCTGTTCACATAGGCTTGGAACGCCTTTTCCAGCTTAGTGGTCCACGCTGGAAAATCAGTTAAGCGCATTTCGTCCTGCTTAACCTTCTGAACAGGCAAGAACGCTTTTCCAGCCTTATCTAACTGACCCTTAAGGTAAACGTCATCCACAGTCTTGTTCTCCTTGACGTTCACCATCGCGTCCAAAGCAAAAATCCATGCTTCGCTGGCTTTGCCGAGGGTTTTGCCGCATTTCACCGATAGTTCCTGAACGCTCTTGGGCAGTTTGGCGGCGAAAACCAAGTTGCCCAGGAAAGTGTTCGTTCTAAAATCTTTAAGTCCTGCCCGCGCCATCGCAGTGGGATAGCAGACGGGTTGTTTGCCTTTTTCCTTTGAGACGATTATGCGCAGGTCGTAAAACCATTTTTCAATCAGCTCCTGCGCGACTACGCCGACAGGGTTGATGATTGACGGCTTCGTTTCCCTGATGTTGGCGATGAGCTCATCTGTGTTTTTCGCCAGCATGATCATCCTGCCATGCGTGCCAGCGTCAGCCTTAACTACGATGCCTTCTGATAGGGGGATCTCTTGCTGGAACAGTTCAGCTATGTCTTTTTCGTTATGGATTTCTCGCCCGTTTTTGAGGACGTCGGTCGAGTCGCATGGAACATAAACTGTCTTGGGAATTGGTATGCCTTCCTTCCAAAGGTTCAGCAGAGTACGCAACTTGCTGTAACAAACAAACTCCGCCTGAGACGTATTCAAAGTTTTTTTGCCAAGCTGCTCCATGACGTAGGAAGCTTGAAGGCGGCGGTTCTTGCTCTGCGCACGGTTAAGCACGACGGCGACATCTTTGATTATTCCGGTGTAGTCCTTGCCTTTCGTTTTAGCGTCGAAGCCGTCTTTGGAGATTGAGAAGGCGATCTTTCTGAATGGCAGAAACGTCAAATCAACGTCTAACTGTTGTGCGGTCAGTTTAATGCCGTTTTCATCGTTTTCAGACCGCTCGTACAAAAGGGCAATGCTCATCGCTTCTCCGCTTCCACCAAAAAATACTCAAAAAACTTTGCCAAACGAATGCTTTGGGGTGAAAACTGTTTATTCTCCCCAGTCTTCCCCTTCAATCGTTAACTCTTGAAGGTCCACACATCCGCATTTAACTTGCTTGACTTCAAGTTCAAGCCCGCAACCCGGGCAACTGAGGATTTCTCCTTTCTCCGTGTCTTCTGGAACATCCAGTTCTGCGTCACAGTCTGGGCATCTTGCCTTCACGTTTTGGGTGTTTGAATTTACAGGTTTTATCATTTTTTATTCGTCACTTTGTTTTTATGGGAAATGACTTTTTCATTAAATCAATATTGAATTTAAACGTTGTGACTAATTTGTTACAACTTGAACCGCTAATGTCCCATTTGGTGCATTCTGCTAACACGCAGGTCAGGAGGCATTCAACGGATGAATATTACGAAAAACGTACTTCATATCGGGCTTTCACAGGGGAAACCGTTAAATTTTTGCTGCAGCAATAACATTTTGTGACCCTCGATGGATGAGAAAGACAAGGAAATAATTAAGCTTCTTAAAGACGATGCTCGAGCAGGCTTCGGGTACATAGGGGCGAAAGTCGGGTTGTCAGAGGGCGCGGTGCGAAAAAGAATCAGAACATTAACCGACCAAGGAGTCATACGAAAATTCACAGTCAAGATCAGCCTTGCAGAAGGCGCGCAGGCTATAACTTTGCTTACAGCCAACCCATCGCATCCGACGCAGGAGGTGTCGAAGAAGATCCAGGCGATTCCGAACGTTGAGACAACCTACGAGGTCAGTGGCGAATACGACATCGTCGCGGTCATCGGCGGCATGAACATGACGGAAGTCAACGAGTGCATAGAAAAAATCCGCATGGTCGAGGGCATAGTCAAAACCAACACGATGATCGTCCTCCGCAGTTCGTAGCCTGCTTACGCGCTATTGCATGTAGCCTGAGGAGGTTTTCGTCTCGGATTTGTATATGTGTTGGACGGGTATGAAGTTGAAGCCAGAATCAATAATGCTTATTAATATTCCCTATACATGTTTTTTTGGAGCTGACATCAATGAACGAGAAACTTCAAGAAAGCGCTCAGTACCTCAGGTGTTTTAGCAACCTTGAAATCGAGTCCTTTCGGGTCTATGAAGCCCTGTCGAAGAAGATAAATCAGCCCGAGAGCAGCTTCATCTTGGGATTAGCCTACGACAGCCTCAAATGCTCAAAGATTCTTCAGGGGATGCTTTCTCACCTTGACCCCTCCGAGGTTGAAAGCGCGGAATGCAAGAAAGACATATCAGAGTTGACGGTTGAGATCGCGACGTTCTCCACGGTGATAGGCAGAATCAACAACCTGAGCACTCTGCTTAGCTGCGAGATCCTCAGCGAGCTCATCAACATGGAAGACCTCATCAACGAGGCATACACGAATTACCTGCAGTCCTCGATCACCAAGTTTGTGGCTGACGAGTTCTCAACGCTGATCCCGCAGAGCAGCAACAACTTCAAACGCGTCTTTGACGCCTTCGTGGAGCAGAAAGAGCAGCACCGCCAAATCCTCATCGAAACCATCGCAAGCCTCGAAAACAAGGAAGCCGAGGGCATACGGCACGTGACCCCCGTCGTCAAATACCAGAACCCCGACCGCTGGTACCACGAATCAACCATCCACGCCTTCACAAGAATACCCCAAAGAGCCAAAATCCAACCCTAAACCCGACCGCGGCGTGCTTCCTCCACCATTTTGAGGCGCTTTTTGTGCTGGTTCTCCATAACAAATAGTAGACCTCTCTATAGGGCAGGCTTGTGGTGGACTGTGTAGAGCATTTTTGTTGTTGGTTTCTGTCAACAAAAATTAGACCCCTATAGGTTCGTCAGCGCTGACCATATTTACATTGGATTTTTGATGTAAATACTAGACCCCCTCCCTCGGTAGACAGTTTCGCATCAGGGCTTGTTTCATGTTGCTTTCGTGGTTCAGAGTTCAAATCAACCCCTGTTGCCCCAAAAGGGCAGCAAAGAACCTATATAAAGCGCCCAAGCCAAACCGCACATAAAACCCCAACAGACACAGACTGGATACCTATTTTTCACTTTCACCTAGGTCTCCTCTGTGCGTAACTGCAGTTTCGCAACGCCCTTTTTAACCAACCCCAGCGATAGCGTGACTCACAGGTGACCCGCATGAAGAAGAAAACAGCCCTCTTAGCCGCCCAAGAAGACCTCACAGTCAACTTAACCCTCCACGACGTATCCGCATCGCTCATCGCCGAGTTCGCGGAAAAAATCGTGAAACCCTACTACAGCGGCAACCTCAACGCCGCCATCCAAGACCTAATCAACAAAAACCTCATAGAACAAGAATTCATCCACACGCACATTACTCATACGCGAAAATCCTGAGGATTGAATATACACAGCATCAGCGTGAAAAACTATCATTACATCTGCAACGAAATTTACCAATTTTGCCATCGGTGAATTGAAAAATCATAATAGTAAATGACCGATGGGTCGTTCTTCAAGGCATGTCTTAAGCGACAACTTAATTGCTGGGTACCAGACTTAAATATTTAGAAATTACCTAGCAAATTAGAGGAAGAAATACACAAGTGACAAGAAAAGAAGAAGGACAGCGCCTGCTAAAAAGATCCAGAGATTTTCTGGAAACTGCAAAGTTTCAAACAGACAATGGTCTTTATGATCTTGCAACTTTCAGCCTCCAACAAGCGCTTGAGCTTTTTTTAAAGTCGAAGGTACTAGAGCAAGGTGTTAACTATCCGAGAACACACAGCGTAAGAGCTCTCTTGGAAATGCTTTACGACTTAGCGGTTGAAAACAAAAAACCAGCGATAACAAGTACGCTGGAAAATTATCTGCTTGAACTCGGCGTGTTGGAAGACGCCTACATAACATCAAGATACATAACAAGAGAATTCACGAAACAGGAAGCTGAAAAGTTAACAAAAGCAGTTAAGGAGATAATAAAAAATGTCGCATGAACTCCTAGTAAAATACGCGCTGAAAAGGCAGGACGCTTTCAAAAATCTGCCAACGTACCTCGAAACGATAAAGGAAACCATCCGTAAGTTTGATCCGCACGCCAAAATTTACCTCTTCGGCTCAGTAGCAGAAGAACGGCACAACTTTTCAAGCGACATAGACATATTAATAATAACAAAATTGCCTCCAGCAACCGTTCATGCCGAACTTTGGAGAGTTGGAATTAAGGAACCATTCGAAATACACGTGCACACATCAAAAGAAGCCATTCTGTATAAATCAAGAGCCAAACTCGTAAAAATATAACCCGCCATTCTGCCACCCGATTAACAACGGCAGTCTCACAAATCTACTTACCCTTATGCTTCTCGATTTTCTCAACGGCACCATCGACGGTTCCAACATAGGCAATGTCGGTCAGCCCGACGAAAAAGCCCGTTTCCACCACGCCTGGAATCATCTTTATTTTTGCGTCTAACTCAGCGGGGGCTGCAATTTCGCCGAAGTACGAGTCCAAGATGGCATTGCCGTTGTCGGTGATGGTCGGACCAAGTTTGCCTTTGCCTTCCCGCAAGACGGGCTTCCCGCCGAGTGCGGTGATTTTTCTTTTAGCCAGAGAAATCGCAAAGGGCAAAACCTCGACGGGCACGCCTTGCCCTTTTTCGCCCAGCAACTTTGCTTTTTTTTGCTCGTCAGCGATGATGACGTTCAGTTTTGAGGCTGCGGCAACGATTTTTTCCCTCGCCAAAGCCGCGCCCATGCCCTTGATAAGGTACAGTTCTGGGGTTATCTGGTCTGCGCCGTCGATGGTCACGTCAACTTCGGGGTGCTCGTCTAAAGTGGTGATTGGGATTCCGCATTCGACTGCTAGCAGGAAAGCTTGGTATGAAGTGGGGATGCCCATGACGCGGAGTTTTTCGCGTTTGGCTCTTTCGCCTAGGGCTTCGATGGCGAACGCGGCTGTGCTTCCACTGCCCAACCCAACAATAAAGCCGTCTTTAACGTGCTTCACCGCGGCTAGTGCGGCGTTTCGCTTTGCTTCTTGAATCGGGTCTTGGTTAGGTTTCAATTTCCATCTGCCCCAGCTTGTCTAAAACCTTCTCAACTTCGCTGCGAATCGTCTCAATCCTCTTTTCAGCCTCGGTTTTCTGGTCAGGTTTCTCTTCAGGAGGCTTATGCTTCCGCTTCTGCTTATCCTCACCCGCAGCTTCCTCTTCCTCCTCTTCCTCGGGCTCTTCCATCTGGGAGGCAGGTGCCTCAGTGGGCATTTTTACAGGTATCTCTTTGATCGGTTTAACGTCAATTCGGGTTCTCAACTCTTCGACCTTGGAGGTTAACTCGGTGAAGCGTTCGCTGAAAAGCTTCATCAAATCCTCCTCCATGCTCTCAAGGTCATGCAGCGCAACGATGGATTCGTCCTTTGAGATGGATTCTTTAATAGCCATCATCCTTGACGTGTAAGTGCTAGCAAGTTTCTCGCGTTCCTGCTCGGTGATTTTTCCTTCAGCCTGCGCCTCGTAAAGGCGGCGGATCGCGTCGCTCAGGATTTCCCGCTCCAAATCCAACATCCGCAGCTCATCTTTGGCGGTAAAAGCGGTCGATGCTTGGACGCTCTTTGTGATTTTGAACGGTGAACTTGAATAGTCAAGGCTTAGGTCGCCAGCCATTGACGGGGTCTTCTGCGGCTTCTTCGTGGGCGGACCTTTCGTTCCGAGCCGTCGCATGGCGTAGATGACTACTCCGCAGGCGAAAATTATCACTACTGCAACTGCGGTGACTGTTACTGGGTCGTCGTACCAAGCCATGCCAAGCTGTCCTCGGTTATCTTGATTATGTACCATTAATATATAAATTATACAAATCTCTGCGGATTCGGAAGCCTTGGTAAGCCGAAAAACAAGCGTTATTTTGGTTCCTGCATGTCAAGCGTTCTAAGCATGCTGCCTGACTGGTAGCCTTCCAAGTCAACTGTCACGTACTGGAAGCCCAGTTTCTTCAGGCGTTCAGCCACCTTGTCCATGACGTCAACGTTGCAGAAAACCGTCCTCTCCGCTTTTCCAACCTCTATCCTGGCTAAGCCGTTGTGATCCCTCACTCTGACCTGCTTGACGCCAGTTACCGTTTTCACTGCTTGCTCTGCCTTCTCGATTCTGACAAGCTTTTCCGCCGTGATTCTTTGGTTGAACGGTATCCTTGACGCCAAACATGCTAGGGCGGGCTTATCGTGAACGCTTAGCCCCATTGTCTTTGCCACTTGTCGAATCTCGTCCTTAGTGAACTTGTTAATCATCCATGGGCTGTACACGTTTTTTGCTTCCTTAACCGCTTTGAAGCCTGGTCTGTGATCGTTTAAGTCGCTGAAGTTTGTGCCCTCAAAAACCGTTTTGAACCCGATTCCGTGTGCGAAATCCATGAGGCGCGTTAGCAGCTCTTTTTTGCAGTGGTAGCAGCGGTTTTCAGGGTTTCGGCTGAACTCTTCGTTGGATAACTCGTCAGTTTCGACTATGTACAGTTTGATGCCTATTGCTTCGGCTATTTTCTTGGCGTCGGCTAACTCTTCAGACGGATAAGTTGGCGATTTGGCGGTGACAGCCACGGCTTTCTCGCCTAGAACTTCATGGGCAACAGCGGCTAAAGTCGAGCTGTCTACGCCCCCTGAGAAGGCGACTACAACGCCGTCTTTTCCAGTTTCCCTGATGAAGCTTCTAAGTTGCTCAAGTTTACCGCTTAGCTCTTCCATGCGGCTCACCTGTTCTCGATGAAGACTTGTCTTGCCCTTGAAACCGCCATCTCAGCGAGTTCTCGGAGGGGCTTGTGGGTTTCTTCCGCCAGCCTTTTCAGGTCGTCGTACTCGGGCTTTACTCGGATGATGTTTCCATTTGCGTCCTTGGCGATTTTGACTTTAACAAGCCGCTTTGCTCCGCCTACGAGTATGTTGACTGTGCATGATTCGCGGTTCATGATGTGTCTTTCGCAACGGTAGACTCTGACGCCTAACGTGCCCGTCTCCTCCATAAGCACGCGTGAAAGCCGTTGAGCGTCGTTTTGGTCGGCGACCATCTTGATTATTTGTCCAGGTCTGTTTTTCTTGGTGAACATGGGAATGACGCTTACATCCTTTGCGCCTTCAGCCAGAAGCTTTTCGACGGCGTGCCCGATGATTTCCCCTGAGACGTCATCGACGTTGGTTTCCAACACGGCGACCTGATCTTTCAACGTGCGGTTCTCTAAGGGTTTGCCCATCACTATTCGGAGAATGTTTGGGATTTCAGGAAAATCCTTGCCGCCTGCGCCGTAGCCGACCTTCAGGGGAGACATTTCAGGGTAGAAACTGCTTACTTCCTCGGCTAAGTTAACTATTATTGCTGCGCCCGTGGGCGTGGCTAACTCTGACTCGACGGGTCCGCCCTTAATCGGGAAGTTCTTTGATTGAAAAATGGCTAGCGCTGCGGGGGCTGGGCTTGAGACTGTGCCGTGTGAGAACTGGAATAGTCCCCCGCCTACGGAGACGGGGGTCGCGGTGATTTTGGCATCAAAGAAGCCGAGGTTTTCCATGGCGACTGCTGAGCCGATGATTTCCGCTGCGGTGTCAACCAGCCCGACTTCGTGCAGGTGTGCATCCTTTAAATGGTGACCGTGCAGGTTGGCTTCGGCGTTGACCAAGGTGTGGATGACATTTGAGGCGAACTGCCGCGCCTTGGGGGAAAGCTCGAGTTTTTCCGCGGTTTCTTCGACAATCGCAACTAGTTGTTCGCCGTCTTTTCTTGATTTTCCCTCGGCTGTAACGTTGACTTTGGTGGCTCTGAACCCTTTCCGCATGACCTGCTTGATATCCACAGTCACGTTCTTGTAGCCGTACTGGGCGTTTTCGAGACTCTTTATTGCCGCTGTCACCTTGTCTGCGTTTGCCCCGAGGTCCAGCAGCGCGCCCAGCATCATGTCTCCGGAGATGCCTGCGACTTGGCAGTCAATGGTAACTATCTTGGAAAATTGGGTCATGAGGTTTCGACCGCTTGCTAATATTAAAAAAGGCAAAAACGATATATTACTTGTGGTTCTATGGCAAGTGATTAAACCATGAGCGCTTTGAAGGATATTTTGGAGAAAACCGCCAAAGGCGAGTTAACGGTTGAGGAAGCCGAAAAGCTTGTGCGGGTGCTTGCGGTCGCTGAGCTTGAAGGCGTGGCGAAGATTGATTTTAACAGGGAACAAAGGAAAGGCATACCTGAAATAGTCTTGGCGGAAAACAAGGCAGCCGCGGATGTCGTTGACATAACCCTTCGGATGATGCGTGAGAGCGGCAGAGTGATAGTCAGCAGGTGCAGCCAAGAACACTTCAAAGCCCTCAAGGACGCGCTGCCGAATCGGGTCTGTCTGCAGGTTAACGAGAAAGCAAGAATGGCGGTTGTAAAGAAAGAGGATTTTGCGGTTAAGAGTACTGGCGGGAAAATCGGGATTTTGACGGCGGGCACTTCTGACATTCCAGTGGCTGAAGAGGCGAAGGTGGTTGCGGAAGAGATGGGCTGCGAAGTTTACACGTCCTACGACTTGGGCGTGGCTGGCATTCACAGGCTGCTTAGCCCCTTGAAGGATTTAATCATGAGGGACGTCGACGTCATCGTGGTGGTTGCGGGCAGAGAAGGCGCCCTTTCCTCCGTTGTTGCGGGGTTGGTCAATGTTCCCGTCATCGCCGTGCCGACTTCTAACAGTTACGGTTTCGGCGAGAAAGGGGTAAGCACGCTGATGGCTATGCTTCAGTCATGCTCGTTGGGCTTGGCGGTTGTCAACATCGACGCGGGAGTTGCCGCGGGCGCGATAGCCACGCTTATCGCTAATCGAGCTGCCAAGTTCAGGAAAAGCTAATTTGGGCTTGCTTTCAAACATGCCTCTTGAGTTCAATTGACAGGATTATTTATCTTTAACAAGTACCTTTTTCTGTTAGACTCAGGGGAATTTGCAGGTTTTGGATGAAAAGGTTGCGGGAGGTAAGCCGAGGCTCGTAGTTTTCGACGTTGAAGGAGTGCTTATCCCGAAGAACCGCTTCCTCTTTGAAGTGGGCAGGCGCTTAGGCTTTATTACGCTGGTTAGGCTTCTTGTTTACGGGTTTCTCTATGAAGCAGGCTTCCTTAAGCTTGAAACAGTGTTGAAGCGTCTCTTCCATGAACTCAAAGGTGTAAAGCTTGAAGTCCTGATGGCTGCCTTCGGAAAAATCTCGTCAACGTCGCATCTGGAAACCATATTTTCGCAGTTGAAAGCGAGAAACTGCAAGACAGCTTTGATCAGTTCAGGGTTGCCGACGGTTGTTGTTAAGGAATTAGGGGTTGCATTGGGCGCCGACTACGCTTACGGCGTTGAGGTCGGAACCGACGATGGCAAGTTAACGGGGGAAATCTGGGGAGACGCCATCGAGCCCGACGGAAAACTGAAGATCTTAAAGCAGATTTTGACGGCTGAAGGCTTAGGGTTAAGCGACTGCGTCGTCGTGGCTGACGATAGGAACAACAGTTGCATGTTCCTGCCTGGGACGCTTAAGATCGGTTTTAACCCTGACTTTATAATACGGGTTAAAGCTGACAGGGTGGCGAACGGGTCGCTTTCAGCTATTATTCCCATAGTTGATGGAGAACCGCGCAGGCGTTCTTTCCCGTCAGCGAACGATTTTGTGCGGGAGGGCATTCATGCGTCTGGCATTTTCATGCCGGTTATCGCCAGCTTAATAGGTGTGCCCGTTGTCGGCGTGTTGATCTTTGTTATAGCGGCTGTTTACACCGTGTCTGAACTATGGCGCTTGCAGGGGAAAAACAGGAATTTCATCACTGCCGTAACCCGTCATGCCGCGTCCCAGTCTGAATTGCACAGTTTCACGGCGGCGCCGCTTTATTTTGCCGGTGGCATCCTGTTTACTCTTGTTGTTTTTCCGCATCCTGCAAGTTACGCCGCTGTGGCAATGTTCTGTTTGGGCGACAGCGCTGCATCTATTTTCGGAGGTTTAGCCTCGACGACTTTGCCGTTCAACAAGGGGAAAACTTGGGGGGGCTCGTTGGCAGGGCTGTTTTTCGCGTTTTTGGGTGGACTGCTTTTCTTGCCCTCGCATCCTCTTTTGGCTTTGGTTGGGGCGGTGATCGCGATGTTGGTTGAGGTTCTTCCGCTTCCCGTTAACGATAACTTGTTGATTCCCGTGATCACTGGAGCTGCGTTGACGCTGCTGGTCTAGGTGGGTAACCACGGTCGGAAAGGCGGCTTACCGTAGATTTGCTGTTAAAAAAGAAACAAGAAACAGCTCGTTTCTGACGGCTAGGTTTGTTCTATGTAGGCTTTCTGAAGTTTACCTGAGTAGTCAACGTATACCGTTTTCAACTCGGTGAACTCTTTTATGCCCTCAGGACCATCTTCCCGCGTGTTTCCTGAATGCTTGACGCCGCCGAATGGAAGGTGGCTTTCTGCCCCGATTGTTGGGCTGTTGATGTAGGTTAGGCCTGCTTGAAGCTTGTGGATGGCGATGAAGGCCGTGTTGATGTTGTTGGTGTATATCGAGGAGCTTAAGCCGTACTCGACGGAATTGGCTGTTTCTATCGCTTCGTTGAGGTTTTGGGCGGATAAAATCGAGATTACGGGTCCGAAGATTTCCTCCTTAGCGATCCGCATGTTCATCGTGCAGTCTGTGAAGACCGTGGGTTCGAAGAAGTAGCCCTTCAAGTCTTTAGGCGCGTTGCCTCCTACGAGCAGCTTTGCCCCTTCGGTTTTTCCGATTTCAACGTATTTTTTCACCTTGTCCTGCGCTGTCTTGTTGACTAAGGGTCCAATGTCGGTTTTCGGGTCTAAGCCGTTTCCAAGCCTTAGCCTGCGAACCTGTTCAACGAGCATGTTCTCGAAGGTTTCCTTGACTTTCTCGTGAACAATCACTCTAGACGCGGCTGTGCATCTCTGCCCAGTCGTCTCGAAGCCGCCCCACAGAACCCCGTTGACGGCCAGTTTAAGGTCCGCGTCGTCCATTATTATGATCGGGTTTTTTCCGCCCATCTCAAGGTTTAAGCGTTTAAGCCCTGCTTCCCTCACTATAGCCGCACCAGTGTCTCTGTGTCCCGTGAAGCTGATGACTCGCACGCGCTTATCCCTAACCAAGCCCATCCCAACCGTTTCGCCTGAGCCAGTGACCAAGTTGATGACGCCCTTGGGAACTCCAGCTTTCTCAATCAACTCGACAAGCTTGGTTGCGCAGAGTGGAGTGTCAGACGCTGGCTTTAGGACGGCGGTGTTTCCGCAGAGAAGCGAGTAGAAAACCTTCTTGGCGGGAATGGCGATGGGGAAGTTCCAGGGCGAAATCAAGCCTGCAACCCCTATGGGCAGCCTTATGGTCATTGCAAACTTGTTTGGCTTTTCCGATGGCGCTGTGTACCCCAGTAGTCTTTTGCCTTCGCCCGCGGCGTAGAGTGCGACGTCGATTGCCTCTTGAACGTCGGCTCCTGCGTCCGCCAGCGTCTTGCCCATCTCGCGGGTCATGATGCGGGAAAGCTCACTCTTGTTCTCGGTAAGCAACTGGGCAGCCTTAAACAGGTATTCGGCGCGTTTTGGGGCGGGCGTGTCTGACCAGGATTCGAAGGCTTTTTCGGCGGCGTCCACCGCTTTCTGCAGGTCAAGAAGGTTTCCCCTCTGAAACTCCCCGATGACCTCGTCTGGGTCTGCTGGGTTCACCCTCTGGAAGGTTTCACCCGACTCTGAGTTCACCCATTCACCGTTGATGAACAACTGGTATTTTGAAGCCATATTCGACACTTGCCTTTTTCCTCTTCTAAGAACCCTTCAAGAACAAGATTCGATGTTCGTCCAAGCGTTTCTGCTTGATTGTTAGGGTCAATGCTAGATTGTAGCCTTCATTATTAACCTCTTCGAAACAAGAAATCTCGCGGAAAAGTCTTTCCGATGCTTTGAGGATTGTTTTGTTGCAAAGAGTCGAAGTTGATGCCCGATTATCACTGGGATTCGGACTGTACGTTTGGAGATTTTAAGTGCTGGACGCCTGCTCCCGCGTTACACGACCTTTGCCACAAACATTTTACCCTTAGCGCTTGAGCTTTCTTTGTGCTAGCATGACCGCTGAAATGGCAACCGCCGCAATTATCACGCTGATTAAGATGATCATCTCGATGCTGAGCTTGGGCGCGCTTTGGTTTTGAGGCGGAGGTGCAGTCGGGCTTGCCGTGGGGGTTGGGATGGGGGAAGCAGTCGGTTTCGGTGTTGGCGTCGGCGATGTGGAAGCGGTTGATCCTGAGTTTGACGTTTGAGTTGGGTTTGTCGGCTGGGGTGTGGCTGTGCTGACGTGGATGACGGTCACCGCGGTCGAGGTGGAGTTTACTGCGGCTCCAGCGCCGTCAGTGGTTTGAAGCATGAAACTCCAGTTGCCTGCCTTAGTGGATGTCGACGTTGTGAAGTTGTAGCTTGATGAGGTTGCGCCATTAATCGTCGAGTAGGAGGATGCGCCGGGGGCTTCGCTGAACCATTGGTAAGTGTAGGGTGAAGTGCCCGTTGTTATGGCGGTTGAGTTTAGGGTTGAGGTTTGACCCTGATTCATGCTGCTGGGCGATGCGGTGATGGTGGGAGCGGTTAAGGCGAGGTTTACTGTAAGCGTAGCCGTGTTTGATTGGCTGGTTTGAGGGGTGGATGCTTGGTCGGTTACTATGCAGTAGACCGTTTGCGTGGCGGGGGAGGCGGCGGTGAACGTGTAGGTTGCGTTTGTTTGGCTGGAAACGGCTGAGCCGTTTAGGTGCCATTGATAGGTGACCGTGCCGGTGCCGCCTGAAACCGTGGCGTTGAATGTCTGCGCCATTCCGGCATCGATTGCGGAGGAAGCGGGCGATGCGGTTACGTTCAAAGCAGGGTTCACTGTAACCTGAACTGTGTTGGACTGGACCATGTTGGAGGTTTCGTCGGTTACTTTGCAGTAGATGTTGGGTGAGCCTGCGGTAGTGGGAGTGAACGTGTATGTTGAATCAGCCTGTCCTGCGACGAGGGACCCAGACAGGTACCACCGGTAAGTGAACGGGCTTATGCCGCCTTGGACAGTGGCGGTGAAGAGCTCGGACTGACCGACATCCATGATGTAGGAGGCGGGCGTCACAGAAACCGTCGGCGCTGTCTTCACCGTGACTGTGGCTGCGGTGGAATTCACCGTTGAGCCTGTGTTGTCAGTCACTTGGAGGATGAAGTTCCAGTTGCCTGCAGCCGTGGACGCTGAAGTTACGAAGTTGTAGGCTGTGGTCGTGGCACCGATGATCGGTGAGTATGCTGGTGCGGTTGGCGCTTTGATGAACCAATGGTACGTGTAGGGCGAGGTTCCCGTTGTAACCGTGGCAGACACGCTTGAAGTCTGATTTTGCTCAACTGTGCTGGGCGACGCGGAAATGGAAGGAGCAGCCAACGCGGCGTTGACTGTGATCGACGCGGCGGTAGAATCCACCACTAACCCTGTGCTGTCGGTCGCCTGAAGCATGAAGCTCCAGTCTCCCACCGCCGTGGACGATGAGGTTGCAAAAGTGTAGGTGATGGAAGTTGCTCCGCTGATCGCGGAGTACGCTGATGCTCTCGGAGCCTTGCTGAGCCACTGGTACTTGTAGGGCGGGGTGCCCGTGTTCACCAAGGAGGAGGTTAACGCTGAAGTTTGACCCTGATCTAAAGTGCCGGTGAGCGCGTGGGCGGCGAAAGCCGTGCCGTCGGAGATGACGGAGACCGTCATGGAGAAAGTGTTGCCCACGAAGATTTCGCCTCTTTGGGGGTCGTAAGCTAACCCGTACGGGTAATACCCCAGGATTATGGTTTCGACGACGCTGTTGCTGCTGTCCGATATGACCGAGACGGAGTCGGAGCCCTCGTTGGTCACGTATATGTCGCCGTTTCCTGAGTCGTAGACCGCGCATTCAGGGGACGTTCCCACCGCTATGGCTGCAACCACCGAGTTGGTCTTGTCTGAGATTGCTGAGACCGTGGCGGAGTAAAAGTTGGTCACGTATACTTGTCCCTTGGCTGGGTCATAGGTTGCGCCGCAGGGGTTCGCTGTGGTGATCGTTGCGACCACGGTGTTTGTGCTGTCCGATATGACTGAGACCGAGTTGGAGTTGATGTTTGCCACGAACATTTCATCCATGCCTGAATCATAGGCTATGCCGTAGGGGCCACCTCCTACAGGCACGGTGGCGACTATGCTGTTGTCGCTGTCCGATATGACGGAGACGGTGTTGGAATCGTAGCCTGTCACGAACATTTCGCCCCTGATGGGGTCATAAGCCAAGCAGGATGGTCCGGCTTCGACGGTCAGGGTTGCAACCACAGTGTTGGTTTTATCCGATATGACTGAGACGGTGTTGTTTCCATAGTTGGCTATGAATACTTCTCCCTTAGCAGGGTCGTAAGCTGCGCCGTACGTCCAGTTTCTTACGCTTATGGTTGCCACCACGCTATTGGTGGTGTCTGATATGACCGAGACTGTGTTGTCACCCCAATTGGCTACGAATATTTCTCCCTTGCCGGAGTCGTAGGCTAAGTATTGGGGCCAGCTTCCCACATTGATGGTTGCAACCGCATTGTCCAGTATGACTGAGACCGTGCCGGACTGGTAGTTGGCTACGTATATCTTGCTCATGCGTGAATCGTAGGCTACGCCGTAGGGGCTCTGCCCCACCGCCAATTCTGCGACCACGGTGTTGGTCTTGTCTGATATAATTGAGACTGAGTCAGAGCCGGCATTTGTTACGAATACTTCACCCTTGTGTGGGTCATAGGCTACTCCATACGGGTTCGTTCCCACCGCGACGGTTGCAACCACCGCGTTGTTGCTGCCCAGAATTACCGAAACCGTGTCGCTCGCGTAGTTGGCTACGAATATTTCTCCCTTCTCCGAATCATAAGCCACGCCCAACGGGCTGTTTCCCACGGTGACGGTTGCAACTACCGAATTGCTGCTGTCTGATATGACCGAAACCGAGTTTGAACCATAGTTTGTCACGAATATCTCGTTCTTGTCTGGATCGTAAGCTACGCCTTGGGGGTTGGATGCCACGGTGACGTTTGCCACTACGGTGTTTGTGCTGTCGGATATGACTGAGACTTTGTTTGCGCCTGCGTCGGCAACGAATATTTCGCCCTTGCCCGAATCGTAAGCTACGCCTTGGGGATCTGACGCTACCGTCACGTTTGCGACTACTTTATTGCTGCTGTCCGACACGACTGAAACCTTGTTGGCGCCGGAGTCAGCCACGAATATTTGCCCCTTGTCAGAATCATAAGCCACGCCGAACGGGGAATGCCCAACGGTGACGTTGGCCACCACGCTGTCTGTGCTGTCCGATATGACAGAGACGTTGTCGGCGCCAGCGTTGGTTACGAATACTTCACCCATGCCTGAATCATAAGCCACTCCCACAGGATCGGTTCTAACCGTTATCGTGGAGTTAACTGCAGCCGAGTGAGCCACGTTTGTTACTAACAACACAGAAATTATGATGAAAATAACGAAGAAAAACGCTAAAAGCTTAAAAACCTCAACCTTCATAAAAAAATCCCCTTGTTTTCTAAAACCAGAAGAAAAGGAATTCCTAGTATTCTTCACGTCTACTATCTTATATGTTTATTGGAGTTCACTTCCATACCTTCCTCCATCCCCTTAGGACACTAAAACATTGCATTTTAAGAATGCCGTCATGTTGCTCTTGGCATTTTAGAAACCCAACGCGAAAGAAGAACGCGCAGCTAGGCTGGTAAGCAATGGTTTAATAGAAAGAAGCTGCAAAAGAGGTAGCAAGTGAGCGTAAATGAACAACTGGAAAATCGTAAACAGGATCGCCTTCGCGCTTGGCATAATGTTCATCGTGTTTTCTGCGATCGTAGCCGTAGTAACTTACGAGTTAGACACACTGATGTACACATCAGCGGCTCCTGCGAAGTTTATTGATATGAGCGTACTGTCGGCAGCGTTGCCGTACATAGTTGCCGCTGTTATTTCGTTCCTGGTGCAAATCTTCACCTCAAGCGCGGCAAGTCCAGAAGCCGGCTCGCAAGCGGATGAAGCACGGGCTCAGCAAGAGGCGGAGGCGAAAGTGCAGCAAGAAGCTGAAGCGCAAGCCGAGCAAGAAATCGCCTTTGAAGAAGAAAAAGAAACCCAAACAAAAGAAACAGCAATTCAAAAGCCTTAATAGCCATTTGCTTCCAAATAGAAGCCGCGAAAACGTTATTCTGATTTTTGACATGAAAGATACGCCTGCTTTTGTGGTGCTAGGCAACGGATTGATCAAGGTAAAAAAAATTCAGGCGTCTTCAAAAATGTTGCAATGTTCATTTTTTCATGTTTCAGTGGAGATTCTTCAGTAGTCGACAGTCCACTGTAAACATGTTAACCGAATCAACTTCGATTTTATTCCTGTTCCTTCTTGCGATTCTTGGGATCTCCTTAAGATCCGAAGTTTGCATATTTGGTAAGGTGCACATAGTTTTCTAGCAGTGAGTGCCTGACGAAGTTCTTAAGATTATGTGCGTATCAACCCACAGCCACACTCCACCTTCTCCTTTTTCGCCAGACTGGCAGCAATGATTAATAGGCTATTGATGAAATTGGTGAAGTGAGGTCTACAAGCATGGATGCGGATGTGCGCAGGAAGAAGCGCATTGTTGGTGCAGTAGCTATCGCACTGGTGATACTGTTCCTAATCTTGTACGAGCCACCCATTAGAATCTTAAACCTGATTGAATTCCTTATAGCCGGCTTGTCGGTGGGGTTGGTTGCCAACTTTGTCTTAAGAAGGCTTGATAGGCAAGCGAACCAGTAAGGAAATCTTAACCCGCCAAACCTTGAGTTTCCTATCTTGCCCAGCTTGAGAGGCTATTACTTAAGCAAATTATTTATTGTCGAACAATTGAGATTATTAGGTTAGTGATGCCCCATGAATCCTGCATTGTTGAAAGGGAAGAAAGTTATTGGAACCGAAGGCTACATTCTAGGAGAAATGAGCGACTTACACGTTGACTTCGACACGTGGCAAGCCTCCGCCTTCTATGTTGTCCTCAGCGACGAGACCGCCGCAGAACTAAATTTCAAAAAACCATTCCTTCACAAGGTCATTGTATGTTTGCCAACTGAACTGATCAAAGTAGTCGGCGACGTAATAGACCTTACAGCGCCAGTAAGAAACCTGAAGGACATCGCAGAAAAAGAAATCCAGGTGAAAACCATCAAAGTCGAAGGCAAAAAAGTCGTGAGTACAAAAGGCTACACTATGGGGTACGTTGAAGGGCTTGATGTCGATTTCAGCAACTGGCAGGTCAAAGGTCTGCAAGTCGGCTTGACTGATGATGCTGCAACGGAACTCGGGTTCAAACGACCCTTCATCAGCAAGGTAGTCGTAATTATTCCATCTGACGCCATCGGTGCCATCGAAAATTTCGTGACGTTAGATAAAGCCGTAGAAGACCTCAAGTCACTTGTCGAATGCATAAAATCCTGCCAACTGCAAAAATAGAAAGAAAAAACATCAGAGAATTCAGCTTTTATCTCTTAGGGCAAAATCAGCATCCAGATGAATCTGCTGAACGATTTTGCTTCGCCTGATTGCTTCTTCCAGTGGGAACCCGATAATGTTGATTGCAATTACTTCTCCGGCCAGCAGTCCAAAGATACTCAGTTCAACTGTAACGTTAATTAACGGTGCGAGGTAGACTCCTACAATCAAGGAAATGACCACTGTTTGTATGAGGGTTCCAGCAAACCGTTGAATCCTTCCTCCTTTTCTTCCAATGTACCACGCTAGAACGCAGGCGACGAGGTTTGCCACTGCACCACCAAATATATCAATTATTCCATAGGGGCTGCCAAAGGCGTTAGAGACCAAGCAGCCTAAGCTGAGGCCTAGGGCGCTTGGGAAACCAAAAATCATCGACAGAGGCAACATCGCATCCGCGATTCTTATTTGGCCTGGACCGAAGCTTATGGGTGCCAAATAAATTACTCCGACCGCATACAAAGCGGCAAAAATAGTCATAACAGCTAGTTTCTTAGCGTTTATTTTCATTTTTTCACCGGCTTTTTTAAGGTAGGTTATGTACGGAAACTACCGCGACAAGCGCAACTATCCTACGTGAAGTATATTAAAGTAACTCCGCCCAAACCCAGTTTTATCCGATTCTCGGCACCGATGATTTAATCAAGAACCCGATAAAAGCACTTAACCCTTGTAGGACTTCTCGGCTTGATCCAACCGAGACTGCAAACAGGGTGTAACTTGCTATGTGCCTTCAAAGGTGGTTTCACGATTCATAAAGTTTAACTTCTAAAAATCCAAGAAAAGAACATAGAGAGATAACCTTGGACCGTACGTTTGGTACGTATCTCGCGTTTTTCGGCTTTATCCTAGTAATCGTAGGTATCTGCGTGGCTTGGGCATCTATAGGTTCAACCCAACAGTATTCTTTTGACTCACCCAGCTCAGCGCTCTCAAACGGTGTAGTAACGCTGTTGCTCGGGGGTTTAGTCGCAGTGTTCGGCGCAGGGCTCTTGATATTTGGGCTTCTCTCGGCAACACGCCGCCCTAGGTACCCGTACTATTATTGAGACGTTGCTTGGGCGCCATGCGCTACATTGGTCCTTCCTGAAGGTGACGGTTTTAATGCAGCTGTCAGCTTAAAGCCCTAACAATTAATAAAAGACCACAGGCTCATAATGCAAGGAGGATGTTAACTTTTTTATGCAGCAAAAAGAGGGGCAAAAGCCCAACAGACTTATTCATGAGAAGAGCCCTTACCTTCTCCAGCACGCCTACAACCCAGTTGACTGGTACCCTTACGGGACAGAAGCCTTGGAAAAGGCTAAGGCAGAGGACAAGCCCATCTTCCTCAGTATAGGCTACGCGACTTGTCACTGGTGTCACGTCATGGAAGCGGAGTGCTTCAGCGACCAGCAAGTCGCCGACCTGCTTAACCAAGCGTTTGTCTGCATCAAGGTTGACCGTGAAGAAAGACCTGACTTGGACGCTTTGTATATGGCTGTTTGTCAAGCCATGGGCAGAAGCTGCGGCTGGCCCCTCAATGTGCTTCTCACGCCAAAACTCAACCCCTTCTTCGCTCAAAGCTACATACCCAAACACAGCCGACCTGGCATAATAGGCATGCTGGATCTTGTGCCGCAGGTCATGCAAATATGGAAGACGCAGCGTTCCCAGATGGAAATGGTGGGTGCCGACATCAAAGCACGCATACAATCAATGGAAAAACGAACACCCCAAGACCGACTTGCCGCCGAGGTCTTGCAGGACGCCTTTGACCGTCTCAGATTGGATTTCGACAAGGAAAACGGCGGGTTCGGAACAGCACCGAAATTTCCCACTCCCCACAAACTCCTGTTCCTGATGCACCGTTACGTGCACACTGGAGAAAAAAGTGCACTATCCATGGTTGAGGATACTCTTCGCAAGATGCGTTTAGGCGGAATTTTTGACCAAGTTGGCTTTGGCTTTCACAGGTATAGCACAGACCCTGAATGGCTGGTTCCCCACTACGAAAAAACGCTTTACGACCAGGCGATGCTGACGCTGGCGTACGTTGAGGCGTATCAGGCGACGGGCGCTGCCAAGTTTAAGCTGACAGCGAGAGAGACCTTGGACTACGCCCTTCGTGAGCTATCCGCGGGGACGGAAGGCGGGTTTTTCTCAGCCCAAGACGCTGACTCGGAAGGTGAAGAAGGCAAATTCTACCTCTGGACCGTCGATGAAGTACTCGATGTCCTGTCTCCTGCAGACGCGGAACTGGCAGTTCACCTCTACGGCTTGAAACCCGAAGGCAACTTCCTTGATGCCGCGAGGCACTATGAGGGCAAAAACATACTGCACATCGCAGAACCCCTTCAAGAACTCGCTTCATACAAGGGCTTAACGGTCGACGAGCTGGTCATGCAAATGGGCAAAATCCGAAACGCTCTCTTTGAAGCAAGACAAAAACGGGTCGCCCCAGCTGTGGATGACAAGGTCTTGACTGACTGGAATGGGCTGATGATTGCGGCGTTAGCTAAAGCCGGCAGCGTCTTCAACGGCGCCGCCTACCTTCAAGTCTCAGCCAAAACCGCCGACTTCATCCTGAATCACATGCGCCAAGGTGATGTGTTGTACCATCGTTACGCGAAAGGCGAGGTGGCTATAGAAGGCTTCTTGGATGATTACGCCTACATGGTGTACGGGCTAATACACCTGTATGAGGCAACGTTTCAGGACAGGTACCTGCAAGCCGCTTCGGACCTAACTAAAACCATGATAAGCAAGTTATGGGACCAGCAGAACGGCGGGTTCTACCAAACACAAAACACACCGCCTGGCATGCCGAAAATCAAGCAGCTCTATGACGGCGCAACGCCTTCAGGCAATTCGGTGGCGCTGCAAGACCTGCTGTGGCTCAGCCGCTTAACCGACCAGCCCACATACGAGCAAATGGCAACCCAAATGACCAAGGTCTTCGCGGAAGAAATAGAAGCTGCACCCGACGTCTACACTTTCTTTCTTTCAGCGCTTGACTTTCAGACTGGTCCATCCTACAGCCTCACCGTAGTCGGCGATGTGAAAGACGAAAGTACGCAAGAAATGCTTAGTGCCCTCAGGCAGCATTACCTGCCAACAACAATAATAGCGCTTAAGCACCCGGACAAGGCAGGCTTGAGCTACCAGCAAATCGAAGGCAAAGCAACCGCTTACGTGTGCCGTGACCGAACATGCCTACCAGCCACAAACAGCCTCAGGTTCATGCTTGAACAACTCGGAGTAAACCAAGAAAAACACTAAACTCCAAAAAATTACCTGTTGATAAGGTGAAATGGTTGAAGGGCATCTACGTGCTGATAGTCCAAGTCAAAAAACCTATCCAGACCGAAATCGGTGCCCTTGGAAAATTAACCTTCGCTGAAGGCTTGTACGCTTATGTTGGTTCAGCCCAAAACAACCTGGAGCTTCGAGTGGCAAGGCACCGAAGAAAAGAGAAACGCTTGTTCTGGCACATCGACTACCTCCTAAATAACGAGGCGGCAGAAGTGATAGCTGTCTACCAGAACGCAGGTGATAGAACAGAAGAGTGCAGAATCGCCAGTCTGCTAGAATCCAATGCCCAGCCAATAGCCGGTTTCGGATGCTCAGATTGCTCCTGCCACAGCCACCTTTTTCGTGCCAAAAACTTTGATTTTCTCCAAGAGCACATGCAGCCGTCAAAAGCGCAGAACACAGAAGTTGGTTCAAGCGATTGATGAATTAGGGAGAATACTTTAAAGATTCCGAACGTGAAAAATGATCATGGAGAAACCTGAATGTTCAACAATCAGGAACAATGGCGCAGACGCTTGCAGGAAATAATCCAGAAGTTCAGAGAAAAAGGAGCCACGAGCCCTGAGAAAGCAATGACCATTCAGGAGCTGGGTTTGCCTCCTCGTTTCGAGCAAGCCATGCAACGAAGACTCGGGCAAACAGGCATTTTCGTGGAACTAGACGGCAGGTACTACCTCAACGAAGAGCGGCTTAAACAGATTCAAGAACAGCGACAGGCTGCGAGAGCATCGGGCGGCGGCATGAATAGGGAACGTCCGCCGGCTTGGTTCCGTTATGCGGGGATTCTGGTAATGCTGCCAATCGGCATCATAGTCGTAGCTGTTTTGTGGCTTTACTTTTCCGTTTATCAAGGTGGCGGGTATTTTCCAGGTGAAATCCTCATTATTCTGCTAGTCGTCTTGGTCGTCATGTTTGTAGTTCGAATGCTTTTCTGGCGGGCGAGAAGGAAGTACTGGCGCGAACGCTGGACGCAGAACAGGGCACCCTACGGGCAGTAAACAGGTCTTGGGGTCTTCAAGTCCCAGACTCAGTTCTTAACTTGGAGACCCTAAATTTTGTCTAGGTTGAATTCTTCGTGGATAGCTCGGACCACGGCGGCTCCGTCTGCTTCTTTGACGACAAACGAGATGTTCAGTTCGGATGAGCCTTGTGCGATCATGCGGATGTTTATCCCTTTTCGGGCTACCGTCGTGAATATTCTTGACGCTACGCCTAAGGTGCCTTTCATGTTAGCGCCCATGACAGCGATGACTGCAACGTCGTCTTCGGCTGAAACCTCGCTGACTAAGCCGCCTCTGTCCAGCAGGGCGATTTCAAGGTTGCTAATTGCCCTGCCTAAGACGCTCCTGCGGATGATCATTGAAATGTTGGCTTCTGACGCGGCGGTTGATATCATCATCACGTTGATGCCGTTTTTTCCTAGCACATCGAAGACTTTCGCGTAGCTTCCTGGCGCACCCACCATTCCAGCGCCGCTGACGTTTAGCATGGCAACATCCTTTATCATAGCAACCGCTTTGACAACTTCCTTCGCCTTTGCATCAGGCTCTTTAGTTATCAGCGTGCCCTGGTTTTCTGGGTGAAAAACGCTTCTAATCCTGACAGGGATGTTCTCTTTGATAACGGGTCCTAAAGCGCGTGGATGCATGGCTTTCGCGCCGAAAATAGCCATTTCTGCGGCTTCTTGATAGCTGAGTTGCGGCAGCATCTTGGCGGCTTGAACTATCTTCGGGTCAGTAGTCATTATGCCGTCTACATCGGTCCATATCCAGACCTCGTCAGCACCTAATGCAACCCCTAAGATTGTCGCGGTATAGTCTGATCCGCCGCGTCCAACTGTCGTCACTACGCCATCTTGGTCAGCGGCGATGTAACCCGTGACAACTGGGATCACGCCTTCCTCCAGCAGTGGACTCAGCCTTTCTCGGATTAGGTGCGTGGTGTAGTTCATAAGTGGGTCTGCTTCGCCAAAGTTTGAATCAGTCACGATGCCTGCTTCTTTACCTGTGAAACACTGTGTTTCCAGCTTGCGATCTTTTATGGCGCCCCACACGATAGGCGCTGACAGGCGCTCGCCGAATGATAAGACGTAGTCTTTTGATTTCGGCGTGAGCTCGCCCACGTAGCATATGCCCGTTAGGACTTTTTCGAGTTCGCCGATTGTTTTCTCCGTGATTTGGATTACTTCTTTCTGCGTTGGCTTACTGGTTATGGCTGACTCGATCGCCGCTAAATGCTTCTTCAAAAGCTGCTTAGTGAAAGCTTGAACGTGTTTTTCATCGCTTCGCTTTGCTTGCTCAGCGACTTCCAAGAGGCTGTTAGTTACCCCCGCTAACGCTGAAACAACTACGGCGACTCTATCGTTATTCTTAGCGTATTGAGTTACAATGTTGCTCACGTGACGTATATTTTCGCCCGTGGCTACGCTGCTGCCGCCAAACTTCATTACGATTTTCATTTTTTAGGACTCCGAGTAATTATTTAGCATGCGACTTGCCAACTTATGTCTTATATCTAAGAGGTCTCTTAAAACTGCACTGGCAGTCTCCATTCCACCAGCGCCCTTACCGATGATGGTTTGTTCACCCGC
The DNA here is from genome assembly GCA_963768345.1 of Candidatus Bathyarchaeota archaeon. Classification (GTDB taxonomy): domain Archaea; phylum Thermoproteota; class Bathyarchaeia; order Bathyarchaeales; family Bathycorpusculaceae; genus Bathycorpusculum. The sequence goes on from CAVYHL010000006.1 coordinate 958,276, forward strand.
ATATTCAGTGTAGAAGGTCACCGCGTTCAAGACCCCGCTGACGCACATTGGGCTGTTCTTTGCTATCTCCATGGGTTTCACGGTAGGTCTCCCGTCGCCTACAGAACCTATGAGCTTGATCGTGTTCCCCCTCTTCGCGGCTTCATCAAGCGCTTGCAAAGACACTTCGCGGATGCCCGTTCTGTCTACGTCTTTTAAGGTTATTTTCTTGTTCTGTATCCAGTTCGCTAGAATGACCACTTTGCAGGCGGCGTCAAAGCCATCAACATCCATGGACGGCTCTGTCTCGGCGTAACCAAGCTTCTGCGCGTTCGCCAGTGCTTCTTGGAAGGTTATGCGGTTCTGAGCCATTTCAGTCAGTATGTAGTTGGTTGTGCCGTTCAGGATGCCGCGTATGGCGAGGATTTTGTCTCCCGCGAGGCACCGCTTCGCAAACTCAAGCACGGGCGTTCCGCCGCCGACGGTTCCGCTGAACCGAAGGTAAACATTGTTGTATTCGGCTAGTTCTGTGAGGGCAGGCATCGCGAGGGCTAACGGTCCCTTGTTGGTTGTGACAACATGCTTGCCTGTTTTGAAGGCTTTAGTTATGTGCGACAAGGCTGGCTCCGCGTTCTTGATGTTGACGGGCGTCACTTCAACAACGGTTTCTGCCTCGACCGACTCGATAACGTCCAGCACCGACATTCCCGGGTGACCAAACTCTGGGTCTCTGGAAATTGGAAAACCCCGCTGTTTAATCTCGTTCAGTTTTTCAGGGCTCAGACCTCTCGGGTTTATAACGGCGCCGTCTATGTCGGCTATGGCAACGATTTTCGGGTTAAACCCGTAATCCTTAACGCCCTCCACGTATCTCTTCGCAAGAATGGTCGTTACGCTCTTGCCAACCACTCCGAATCCAACTAAGATTATTCTCATTCTTGTTTTCACCTTGCAATTATGACTTTTTGCTGTTTCAAACCCAGCGCCTGCTCGATGGCTAACATGTCAGCGTCAACCTCCAGCGGCTTCTCGCATTGCTTAATCGCCGTGTCAGGGTCTTTTAACCCGTGCCCCGTGGTTATGCAGACAACCCGCTCCTCTTTGCCTATGACTCCGCTCTTAACCAGCTTCTTCAGCCCCGCGATGGATGAGGCACTTGCAGGCTCGACGAAGATTCCTTCGATTCTAGCCAGCATCTTCTGTGCATCCAAGATTTCCTCGTCAGTGACGGTTTCAGCTGTGCCGTGGGATTCGCGGATGGCGTTAACGGCTTTTTTCCAGCTTACCGGGGCGCCGATGCGTATTGCGGTGGCGACTGTTTCAGGATGTTCGACGGGGATGATTCTGTCGCTGTTGGTTTTTATTGCTTGCGCAATAGGCGCTGAGCCAACTGCCTGTATGCCCGTCATCTTGGGCAGCTTTTCTATAAAGCCGAGTTTGTAGAATTCGGTTAAGCCTTTCCAGACGGCGCTTATGTTGCCAGCGTTGCCGACGGGGATGATGATTCTGTCTGGAGCTCTGTTGTTTAGCTGCTCGCAGATTTCATAGCCCAGCGATTTTTGCCCTTCGATGCGGAACGGGTTAATCGAGTTAAGCAGGTAAATACTCTTGTGCTTCTCAGCCAACTTCAGCACGAACTCTAAGGATTGGTCGAAGTTGCCTCGAACCTGCAATACTCTGGCTCCGTGAATCATGGCTTGCGCCAGCTTGCCGTAGGCAATCTTGCCTGAGGGAATAAGAACCGTGCACTTCAACCCCGCTCTTGCGGCGTAAGCAGCTAAACTTGCTGAAGTGTTACCTGTTGAAGCGCAAATCACGTGTCTAGCGCCCAGCTCGAGGGCTTTTGTGACGCCCACAGTCATGCCCCTGTCCTTGAAGCTGCCAGTTGGGTTTTCACCCTCGTTCTTAACGTAAACTTCCTTCAATCCTACTTCGTCGCCTAAGCGTTGGGAACAATGCAGTCCAGTCCCCCCTTCATTAAGGGTGACTATGCGTGCCGCTTCATGGATAGGCATGAAGTCGCGGTACCGCCAGACAGACAGGGGCTTTGTTGTCCAGTCGCTGGTTTTGAGTGTTTGCGCTAGTTCTTTGAAGTCGAATTTTATTTCCAATATGTCTCCGCATTTTTTGCAGAAGTAGACGATTTCGTCTATGTCATATTTTGTTCTGCAGTTAATACATTCTTGATGCACCATGTTTTTCGTTCTCCTTTAGACGAGCGCCTTGGCTACGTAAGCAATGAAGGCTGATGCTGAACTATCTGCTTAGGCATTATTAATTTTGTTGCTTCGATCTTACTGTTAAGTAAGCCTACTAATAGTATTGATACTAATTAGACACATAGAGAAGAAGAGAACATAGACATTTGAATTTAATCGGTAATAGCCGTAATCGTTTAATATACCTTCACATTTCATTTTACCTTTGAATAACTATTCTTCCACCTGTAGTTGGTTTTGGGAAAAGAACATCATTTTGATAATTTGCTAAAAGTAAAGTGCCTACAAGGTTGACAAACTTGCTCTTCTGATCCGTAGATGCAAAGTGTAGATGCTTTCCGTAGATGCTTTGCCTACCTATCGGGTACCCTTGCGCACAAACACAAAACCCTAGCTCCCAAAAAACGGTATAAACAACCTTTCTTCCACGGCAAATAACTTGACATATCTGTTTTCAATGCGCGCTATCCGACGAGGTTGGATAAGGTTTCGTAGACTTTCAAGCTGTCTTTTTTCTCAATAACAATGATAGTTTCTGTCCAGCAGGAGATGAACTCAACGATGTTCACGTTCTGCTCCGCCAGCAACGTAGCGATGAAGGCGACGACTCCCGGGATAGCCTCCAACTCCTCGGGCGAGTGGATAACGATCATCGTGCAGTTATCATGCTTTACGAGGGCGTTTATACGTTCAGGCAAATCGCTTCTGTCAAGCAGATAAACGAACTTGTCTAGTAAATCCACTTTCAAGCCTGTTTTTGAGTTAATTTCTTTGCCGGTTATCATGACAGATTTTCGGTCATAAACGGCTATGCTGCTGCGCTTAAGCAGGTGAAGCACTTTTTCTTCCCTTTTCTGCTTGTGCTTCTGCAGTTCTTCCGAGTAACGGCGCAGGGCAGCCTTGATGGCGCTTGTATCGTCGGTTTTTAACTCCAGCTGTATCTGCCGTGACAACTCGCTGAGGTTGACGATGCCTTTCTCTAAGGCTTCCAGTAAGTACGGCTTGTTTCGCAGGTAATTCCTTACGTTCTTAGCTACACTCATGGCAACTGCAAATGTACCAAATGGAACATTTAAGTTTTGTTAAGTAACAAAAAAGTCACAAGGTTTAAGAATACAGCCCCTGAGGTAAGGGAAACAGTTTAATCCAAAAAATGGGGGAGCAAAAAATAAGCGAAAAAATAGTGTTAGCATACTCCGGCGGATTAGACACCTCTGTGCTAATCAAGTATCTCCAAGAAAAACTAAACGCGCAGGTAATAACGGTAACCGTTGATGTTGGTCAGCAAGAAGACCTGAAGGCAGCCGAGGCGAAAGCCAAAAAACTCGGCGTTCTGAAGCATTTTTCAATCGACGCGAAAGACGAGTTCGCAGAAAACTACATTTTCCCAGCCATAAAAGCCAATGCTCTCTACGAAGGAAAGTACCCGATAAGCACAAGCCTATCCCGCCCGCTCATCGCATCCAAGATGGTTGAAGTAGCCGAAAAAGAAGGCGCCACAGCCCTAGCGCACGGCTGCACGGGCAGAGGCAACGACCAAGTACGCTTCGACGTTACGCTCGGCTCCTTAGCGCCTGATAAAAAAATCATTGCGCCAGTGCGGGAATGGGGAATGACCCGCGAAGAAGAGATCGCCTACGCAAAAACCAAGGGCATCCCAGTCTCCAGCGCAGCCAAAAAGTACAGCATCGACGCAAGCGTCTGGGGAAGAGCCATCGAATGTGGTTTGCTGGAGGATGCCAGTCAGGAGCCGCCTGAAGACGCTTATGAATGGACGGTTTCAGCCGAAAAAGCCCCAAACACGCCAGAACTTGTCACCTTAAGGTTTGAGGCAGGCGTGCCTGTAGCCGTAAACGGCGAAAACATGAAGCCACTCGAACTCATCCAAACGATGAACAAGATCGCTGGCAGAAACGGCGTCGGTCGCATAGACCATATTGAAGACCGCCTAGTCGGCATAAAATCCAGAGAAGTGTACGAGTGCCCAGCGGCGACGGTTATTCTAGAAGCTCACAAAGACCTTGAAAAAATGGTTATGACGCGCCACCAAGTCCTCTTCAAGCAGCAGATTGACGCAGAATGGGTTTTCTTGGCGTACGCTGGCTTATGGGTTGACCCGCTCAAAGATGACCTTGACGCGTTCATCAACAAGTCACAGGAGAACGTGACTGGAGAAGTCAAACTTAAACTGTACAAGGGCAGCGTGCAAGTCATCGGACGCTCCTCCGCAATGTCGCTCTACGACAAGAACCTCGCAAACTACAACATTAAAACCACGTTCAACCAGTCCTACTCCAAAGGCTTTATCGAATTGTGGGGGCTCCAGACAAGAATGTACAACGCCCTCAAGAAGACAAGCAAGAAACCCTCTGAAAAAACCAAGAAAACCGAGGGGCTAGATTAAGTGTCGAAGATACTGCATGGTGGACGACTTTCGTCGGTGCGGGAAGACGTTGCGAAGTTTACTTCTTCTCGAAAAGACGATGAACGTTTAGCCAAGGCTGTTGTTGACATCAACAAAGCCCACGTTGTAATGCTTATTGAGCAGAAAATTATTCAGCCGCAAGACGGGGCAAAAATCCTCAAAGCCCTTCAGAAGCTGTCAAATGTGCCGCTTGACCCAGCCGCTGAAGACATTCACATGACAGTTGAAGAAGCCGTCCTTAACGAAACGGGACCCGAAGTCGGCGGAAACCTTCACATCGCAAAAAGCAGAAACGACCAAGTCACCACAGCCATCCGTATGCAACTTCGAAACGAGCTTTTAGCACTGATGCTTCAAGTAATCCAAATGCAGGAAAGCCTCGTGGAAACCGCCAGCAAAAACGTTGACACGATTATTCTTGAGTACACTCACCTACAAGCGGCGCAGCCAGTCACGTTTGCCCACTACCTACTATCATACACCGAGGCTTTGGAACGCGACTTAGATAGGCTGCTAGGCGTCTATGAGCATGTTAACCAGTGTCCCCTCGGCGCTGGAGCGTTGGCGACGACGAGTTTTCCAATAAACCGCGAAAGAACAGCTGAACTCTTAGGCTTCAATTCTGTGTTAGTGAACTCTATTGACGCGGTAGGAAGCCGAGACTTCATCTTGGAAACCCAATCCGCGCTCACGTTGCTCTCGGTCAACTTAAGCCGCTTGGCTGAGGATTTGATAGTTTGGAGTTCTCAAGAATTCGGCACTGTCGAGTTGCCCGACGATTTCGCGTCCACGAGCAGCATCATGCCGCAAAAAAAGAACCCTGAAGCCCTTGAAGTAATCCGCGCCCGAACCAGCCACGCACTCGGCGATTTCGTAGCCTCAGCCGCCGCCCTCAAAAGCCTGCCGACAGTGTACAACCTTGATTTCCAAGAGGTAACACCAAAACTCTGGGCTTCAATAGACAACCTGTCCAGTTCTCTGAGCATTTTCGCGGCGCTCATCCCCAACCTGAAGGTTTCATCAAACGTGGAAAGCAAAGCGGCAGCAGGGTTCGTCGGCGCAACGGAGCTCGCCAACATGCTTGTGCGGAAGTACAACATTGCTTTTAGAACCTCCCATAAGATAGTCGGCGCCCTCGTGAAGTCGCTTGTTGAATCCCACAAGACTTTGCTGGATGCAACACCTGAACTGTTACGGAAGGCAGCCAAGGACGCGGCAGACATCGAATTGTCGGTTAAAATGGCAGACCTAGCAGATTGCACAAACCCGCGCAGACTGGTCGAAACATGTAAAGTGCAAGGGGGGCCCTCACACGTCGAGGTTCAAAGAGCCATCAAATCATGCAAGAAAGCCATGGTGGATGTGGAAAGCAGCATAGTTAAGCTTAAGAACCACGTTGAAGATGCACAAAGGAAACTCAACACGGCTGTCGAATCTTACGCCCTTCCCAAATCGCCCATAACGGAAAAACGTAAGATTTAAAAATCCACACTTATAGGTTGAATAGGGCTTTGGTCCCACAACATAGCACGTCCGAAAAAAGTAAAAAAGCGATTCTGCTTCTCGAGGACGGAACGTTATTTCTCGGCAAGGGTTTTGGCGCAACAGGAAAAATTTCAGGCGAAGTGGTTTTCTCAACTCAGATGGTCGGCTACCCCGAAGCGCTCACTGACCCCTCATACAAAGGTCAAGTCTTGACCCTGACTTACCCGTTAATAGGCAACTACGGCGTTCCATCAAACGAGTTAAACCTTGGGCTGCCGCTCTACTTCGAGTCAGACCACATTCAAGTTCAAGGCTTGGTAATTCACGAGTTGTGCCACGAGCCATTCCATTGGGCGTCAACAAGAACGCTGGACAAGTGGCTGCTCGACGAGGGCATCCCAGGAATATACGGCGTCGATACGCGGCGCTTAACAAAGAAACTGAGAATTCACGGCGTTATGCTGGGGGTTCTGCAGACCTTTGACGTGGGCGAAGAGCCTGATATGGACGCGGTTCTGAAGAACGGAAAAGACATCGCTGACCCCAACTTGACCGACTTGGTCAAAGAGGTCTCCGTGAAAGAGCCTGTCGTGTACGGTGTCGACGGCAAAAAAACCGTTGTCTTAATCGACTGTGGAGTGAAGTACAGCATCATACGCAACCTGCTTAAGCGGGGCATCAACGTAGTGCGGGTGCCCTATGACGCCTCAGCCGACGAAGTCTTGAGTTACAACCCTGACGGCGTCTTTTTAAGCAACGGTCCAGGAGACCCCAAAAAATGCGTTAAGACCATCGAATGCGTCCGCGAGGTAGTCGATAAAGTCCCGTTCATGGGAATTTGCCTCGGCGCGCAAATCCTTGCTTTAGCGCTGGGCGGGGACACGTACAAGTTAAAGTTTGGTCACCGAGCCCAAAACCAGCCAGCCCTTGACCTTAACAGTCAACGCTGCTACATCACGACCCAAAATCACGGTTACGCAGTGGACGTAGAGTCTCTGAAGAAAACGCCGCTGGAAGCATGGTTCATAAACGCCAACGACAAAACGACAGAAGGCATCAAGCACAAATGCAAGCCTGTCTTCGCAGTGCAGTGGCACCCTGAAGCCTCGCCGGGGCCATACGACACCGAACTGCTGTTTGATAAATTCGCAAAAACCTTGGAGGCGCCATAGATGCCGAAGTTTGACTGGATAAAGAAAGTGCTGGTTCTCGGCAGCGGCGCTATTAAAATCGGTGAAGCAGCAGAATTTGACTATTCAGGAAGCCAATGTCTCAAGGCTCTGCGGGAAGAAGGAATAGAAACCGTCCTCGTCAACCCGAACATCGCGACTATCCAGACTGACCCCCGCTTATCTGGAAAAGTGTACCTTCTCCCAGTTACACCCGAATACGTTGAGAAAGTCATCGAAAAAGAAAGACCCGACGGCATCTTACTAGGTTTCGGCGGACAAACCGCCCTGAACTGCGGCGTGGAGCTCGAGAAAAAAGGCATCCTGCAAAAGTACAACTGCAAGGTTTTGGGAACGCCCATCCACTCGATAGAGGATACGGGCGACCGCGAACGCTTCCGCCAAGCAATGCTTAAAGCGAATGTTCCGCCCCTGAATAGCAAGTCAGCCACAAGCGTCCAGCAAGCCTTGGACGTGGCTAACGAGATTGGTTATCCAGTCATCGTGCGGGTCGCGTACACTCTAGGCGGCAAAGGCGCAGGAGTAGCCCACGACCCCAACGAGCTAAAAGAAGTAGCCACCCGAGGTTTGGCTCAAAGCAGAATCTGCCAAGTGCTCATCGAAGAGTACGTTGGACACTGGAAAGAAGTCGAGTACGAAGTAATGCGCGACTACGCAGACAACTGCTTAACGGTCTGCAACATGGAAAACTTCGACCCGATGGGCGTCCACACAGGCGACTCAATAGTCGTCGCGCCGTCACAGACCATGAGCAACCGCGAGTACCACCTTATCCGCTCAACATCAATAAACGCCATCCGCGCGCTGGGCATCGTCGGCGAATGCAACATACAGTGGGCTCTGCACCCCAAGTCTGAGGAGTACCGCGTAATCGAAGTCAACTCTCGAATGTCGCGAAGCAGCGCCTTAGCCAGCAAGGTAACCGGGTACCCGTTGGCGTACATAGCCACCAAGCTAACGTTGGGGTACTTGCTGCCTGAACTCATAAACAAAGTAACTGAGGTCACCACAGCCTGCTTCGAGCCAGCCTTAGACTACATAACCGTCAAGATACCGCGCTGGGACCTTCAGAAGTTCAAGAACGCCGACCGCCACGTTGGTCCACAGATGCGCTCCGTCGGCGAAGTAATGGCGATTGGCCGCTGCTTCGAAGAGGCTCTGCAGAAAGCCGTCCGCATGCTGGACACGGGCAAAATAGGCTTGGTGTGCAACCCTGAGGATTCAGAGCCTGAGAGCGAAGCGAGAATACGCGACGTGCTCGCGAACCCCACTGACGAGCGGCTCTACAAGATCGTTAAAGCCCTGAAAATGGGAATCCCCGTTGCTGAAATTTACAGTTTAAGCGGCATCGACCCCTTCTTCCTCTACAAGATTCAAAACATCATCAACATGGAAGATGAGTTGCAGAAGCTGAACCTCGCCGAAAACGGCGCTGCCGAGGTTATCCGCGAGGCTAAACGCATCGGCTTCTCAGACGAGCAGATAGCCATATGCCAAAACACCGATGAATCCGCAATCAGAACTTTCAGAAAAAACGCGAACATACTCCCCGTCATCAAGCAGATCGACACGCTGGCGGCTGAATGGCCAGCGAAAACAAACTACCTCTACCTCACCTACGGCGGAGACGAAGACGACATTGAACTGAAAAACGGCATAAGCAAAGTCATCGTTTTAGGCGCGGGCGTCTTCAGGATAGGCTCAAGCGTGGAGTTCGACTGGTGCGGAGTCAACACCATCTGGGCTCTCAAGAAGAACGGCATTCAAGAAGCAATCATGGTTAACTACAACCCTGAGACAGTCTCCACGGATTACGATGTCTCAGACAAACTCTACTTTGAGGAACTCACAAACGAGCGCATACTGGACATTTACGAGAAAGAAAACCCGATGGGCGTCATCACCAGCGTAGGCGGACAAATCCCAAACAACCTCGCCATGGGGCTGTCCGAAGCAGGAGTGAAACTGCTCGGCACATCGGCTGAAAACGTCGATTTAGCCGAGGACCGCTCTAAGTTCAGCGCGCTTCTTGACCAACTTCAAATTTCTCAGCCAAGCTGGAGTAAACTCCTGTCGATCGGCGAGGCTAAGCGGTTCGCGGAAAAAATCGGTTACCCCGTCCTCGTGCGTCCAAGCTACGTGTTGTCTGGTTCGGCGATGCGGGTGGCTTACAACGAGATTTCGCTGGAGAACTTTTTGAAGTTGGCTGCGAAGGTTTCGCGTGATCACCCTGTCGTAATCAGCAAGTTCATCGACCACGCCAAGGAAGTTGAGGTGGACGGGGTTTCCGACGGGGAAAACGTGTTCATCGGCGCCATAATGGAGCATGTAGAGTACGCTGGCGTCCACAGCGGCGACGCAACCATGACTATTCCCCCTCAAGCGTTGAAGATTGAGGTTCAGGAGAAAATTGAGGATTGCACGCAACGCATAGTCAAAGCCCTAAAAATCCACGGGCCATACAACATCCAGTACTTGGTCAAGGACGACGTGGTTAACGTCATCGAATGTAACCTGCGCGCATCCAGGTCAATGCCGTTTGTCAGCAAAACTCGGGGAATAAACCTCATTGAACTCGCAACATTGGCGATGCTGGATAAGAAGATCGACTTCGTGAAGCTTTCACCCATGACCGTCGCCGGCCACGTCGGCGTGAAGGTTCCCCAGTTCAGTTTCATGCGTCTCAGCGGCGCAGACCCTGTTCTAGGCGTAGAAATGCTCAGCACCGGCGAAGTAGCGTGTTTAGGCGAAAACTTTTCAGACGCGTTCTCCAAGGCGCTGCGTTCCGCGGAGGTTAACATTCCTGACAAGGACGGCTCAGTGCTCATAAGCGTCGGCGGCAGCGAAGAACGCAAGAAGCGCGTCGTGCCTATAGCGCAAGCATTCGCTGAGATGGGCTTTAAGATTTACGCAACGGCGCACACGGCTGACGTGCTCAACGCAGCGGGCGTCAACGCGACCAAACTCTACAAGGTCAAGGAGGCTCAAGCAAGCCCAAACATCCTAGATTACCTTCAGGAACGCAAGATCGACCTGGTTATCAACGTGCCTATTGCTAACAAGCCTTCACATTACTCGGACATTCTAACCGACGGCTACATCATTCGCCGCCAGGCTGTGGAGTTCAACGTGCCCGTCATCACGAACCTTCAGTTAGCCGCCGCACTCGTGGACGTGCTGAAGCAGAAAGATAAAAACGGCAACACGATCCGCTCTCTAAACGAGTACATGAATGACCTGCCCTGGAAAATGTGGTAGGACGCCTCGCCGACTTATCTTGCCTTCTTGCAGGCTACGCGCTTGTTTTCGGCGGTGGACGCACACGCCTTCCAAGCTTGACGCGCAGCGCGATGCGGTACAGTTTGCGCAGGGACTTCACGAGTTGCTCGACAGTTGGCGCCGATGAGTAGATGAGGGGTATCTGCTCGTACTCCGCGATGCGTATGGATTCCTCGTCAGGCGGGGTCTTATGGAAAACCACGATGCGCGGCTTGAGGCTGCTGACGCGCACGAGCATCATGGGCAAGCAGCCCGCGTACAAGCCTGTGAAAATCAACGCACGCTCCGTTGACGCGCCGAACAGCTGCGAGTACTCTGAGCCCGAGTAGGTTTCAACCGCTTTGCGGCTGTCGATGACTGTGTACCCGTTGACTTCTTTAACGTACTTTTCTTTGCACGCGACTATTTCGCCGCTGATGGCCCTGCAGAGGTACTCGACACGCACGGGAATCGGGAACTCGCGCAGGTCAAGGACCGCCATGCTCGGCGAACTGGTTAGTTTGGCGAATTCCCGTGTGAAGCGGCTGCCCTTCTGCTCGTCGATGTGCAAGAGCGACAGAACGAAGCGGCGTATGAATCGGGCGCCTGGGCTTTTTCGTCGTCCACTCTCATAGTCGCTTATGACGGCTGAAGAGGAAAGCCCCATGGTTTCGGAAAGCGTCATCTGGGAGACGGCGAAGAGTTCCCGCCACTTGCGCATGGTGGCGCCTGGCTTGCTTGAAAGAATTATTTCTCCAGCGATCCTTCTCGCTAACACTTCCCTGAGGCTAGGCGGCACCGACATGAAACAGCTCTTCCATGTTTACTCTCTCCTTCGGGCTTGATCTATAAAACTATACCGCTTTTGAAGTGTAAGACGCGGAGACGAAGGCTGGTCTAAGGGGGTATTGGAAATCCAAGCTAAGAGCACGGTTGCTGCGGTCACTATCATGTAAAGTTCTATCTGAAACAGCTCTAAACTGACTGCCTTTATTAGGAAGTTTGTGTACTAATGGGGTTACTTCCGCAATGAATGATAAAAAGGAGTGAATATTAAATGCAGGAAAAATCAAGTGATGTCGTCTTCGTTGGAAACAAACCACCAATGAGCTATGTGCTCGCTCTCATAACAGCATTCTCAAGCGGGCAAAAGGAAATAACCCTGAAAGCCAGAGGACAAGCAATAACCACCGCTGTTGACGTTGCAGAAATAACGAGAAGCCGGTTCATCAAAGACATCCATGTCAGCAAGATAGCGATTGGAACTGCTGAGATGCCGCCGAGAGAAGGCGAAAACAGGTCTAGGATGGTTTCCACGATCGAAATTAGCATGGCGAAAGAGTAAACCACGCGATCAACAAAACACACAAATGGGAGTTTTTTAGGCTCTCAACCTTTTTTACATTGAAATTTCTGCGTTTGTTTTTGTTTTAGATTTTTTTGTTGCGACTTTTGCCCCTGTGAAAGTTGCGACTTTCAGGCTTGGCTCTTTGCGTTTTGGGTTGCTTTTTTGGTTTGGGGTTTGAATCTTTTTGCGGGTTGCGACTTTCGCTTTGGCGGGTTGCGACTTTCCATGTTGACTCCATGTTGCGGTTACTGTCGGTTTCGGGCGCATTGGCTTTCTCTGCGGCGGGTTCGGTTTTGCTTGGGTTTTGGTTTTCTACTCGGTACTGATAGAGCACCAGCCTCCTAAGTTAAGGGTCGTGGGTTCAAATCCCGTCGGACCCGCTGTCGTTCTCCCGCCTGTCATACTGAAGTTTCATTTTTAATGAGTTGCCTGAGTTGTTGTCTTGGTGTTGCCAGCTCGTGGTCGGCTTGGCGCGTGCGCTCGTCCGCGAATTCCATGGCTTAACTTTGCCTGTTATTTGCGTGGTTAAATCAATCAAAAGCTTTTTCAAGAATTCCATACATAGATGATTTGGTTCGCGGATTGGTTGCTATGGCTAAACTTGGAGTTTTAGCTGAACCTGTTCTCGTTGGAAGAGAAAAAGAACTCGAAGAGCTACAATTTCCAGGTTACTTAGATGTTTTGGCGTGAGAGGAATTCCTTTTCGGTTAGAGTTTTGATTTCTGATATTTTTTTGAAATCTGCGTCGTCGCTGATTACTGTTGAGTCTTCAAAAAAGGCGGTAGCAGCTATGAACGAATCTGCAATGGGAACATTGTATTTGCCCTTAAACTCTCCTGCTTTGATAGCCACGTCTTCAGTTATTCCTATTTTCCTCACGTCAATGGCGTGTCTAAGCTCTTCAACTCTCGCCGTAGCCAAATCCACCCTTTTTTCATGCAAGTATTTATAGTAAATTTCAGTCAGGGTAACCACACTGATAGTTGCCTCTATCTCTCCATTTTCTGCGTCAGCAAGGATTCTCTGAACAGTTTCCCATCCTTCTTCTTTTGCAAAAAGTTTAATCAGCGGTTTTGTGTCCAAAACAATTTTAGGCTTTTTGGACTCTTTTGTCAAACTCTTTCGTCCACTCCTGTCGCATGGTTTCAATCTCTTTTGATGGCTTTCGGCCTTTGAAAATTTCCTCATCGATCCCCGCCAGTTCTGACAGCTTTGGAACAGGAACAAGTTTGATCGCATTCTTCTCTTGAACAACTATTAACTTTTCGCCCTTCGCTATTTTCAGGCGCTTTCTTAGCTTTGAAGGAAGTGTTACTTGCCCTTTAGAAGTCACTGTGACTGTCTCCGTCAAGGATATTTCACCTACAAAAACAATTATGCCTTACATTAATAAGAATTTCGGAGTTATTCAAATTTATCAGAAATAATGGCATATGCGACCTTACAGCCCCAATGGTCGCCTAAAAAACTAATTGAAACGCCCCAGAGACAGAAATTGCAGGCTTGAAAGGGCGCGCGTGCGCATTTTCAGAAGACGGGAAGAGGCGATGCAGCGGCTTTCTCGGCGGCAGGTTCGGTTTTGCCTGGGTTTCGGTTTTCCAATTTGCGAGGCTTGAAGGTTCTTGCGCTGGGCGGAAAGTTGCGGTTTTGCGTCTAATTTTTCAGGTAGTCTTCGACTTTCTGGACGATTTCCATGAACGCCCTCGCCGCCGCGGAATCCTTCTGCGCGGTGATGAACGGCTCTCCCCTATCCGAGTCCACGCCGATTTTCGGGTCGATGGGGATGCTGCCCAGGAACGCCACGCCTGCTTCCCTTGCCATTTTTTCGCCGCCGCCTGACTCGAAAATCTCGGTTTTCCATCCGCAGTGCGGGCAGACGAAGCCGCTCATGTTCTCCACGACCCCGATGACTGGCATGTTCAGCCGCTCCGCGAAGGTAATCGCCTTCCTGACCACGCTGCTTGATAGGCCAGTGGGCATGGTTACGATGACGACGCCGTCCATCTCGGGCAGAAGCTGAGCGACGCTGAGCGGCTCATCGCCCGTGCCAGGCGGCAAGTCGATGAACAAAAAATCCAGCTCGCCCCACACGATGTCTTCCAGAAACTGCCTTATCGCCCGCATCTTGAGGGGTCCACGCCAGATTGTCGGCGCCTCCTCAGCCAGGAAGAAGTCGATCGACATAACCCGCATGCCCAAAGGCCCCTCAACTGGGAAAGCGCCGGGAGGACCATACCTCACATGCTGCCCCTCCAACCCCAGAAGCCTCGGCACACTTGGCCCATGAATATCCGCGTCCAAAACCCCCACCTTAAAGCCCTTAGCTGCGAACGCCACCGCAAGGTTCACGGTGACCGTGCTCTTGCCCACGCCTCCCTTGCCGCTGATAACCGCGATTTTATGCTTGATCTTGCCCATTCTCTCCTTCAGTTTTATCTGTTCTTCAGACTGTTGCTCCCTGTAAGCCTTAAGCTGAGCCAAATTCCGTTCCAAAGCCATAAAAACACCTGCTTTCCGAAGGTTTGTTAAAGGTTGATTCTTGAGTAAACTAAAATAGTTTATGGTGCCTTGGTTCTGGTAACTTCATAGGTGATACTTCTCCCTGTTAGAAGTCGGGTGGCAATTCGCCTTATTTTCTTCCATTGAAATGAGGGTGTTCCAGCAATAAGAGAGTTGGAAAAGGAATTTAGTAAAAGAGCCACAAGATATATTGATGAATATAATTGGAAGCTAGCGCATCCTTAACTTTTGTCTAAATTTATTTAAGAACAATCCCACGTAGAATGAAATGAGGAATAATGAGTGACCGCTGAGAGTCAAATCAAAGCTAAAGCGTTCGATTTGAATATTGAGAAGATTCTGGAAGATTGGGAAGTTGACCATGCATTGAGGGAGGTAATCGCAAATGCCCTTGATGAGCAACAACTGACTGAAACTCTTGAAATAAAAATTACAAAAGACCAAGAAGGCTATTGGCGTATAAGAGACTATGGTCGTGGACTAAGATATGAGCATTTAACTCAGAAGGAGAACGTGGAAAAGCAAAAGAACCCAAATATGATTGGCAAATTTGGCATCGGTCTGAAAGATGCGCTAGCTACTTTCGATAGACATAACGTTAATGTTTTGATTAAATCTAAATATGGGAACATAACCTTAGGCAAGCTGAAGAAACATGGCTTTGAGGACATAAAGACTCTCCACGCATACATTCTACCGCCTTCTAACCCTAATTTTGTTGGTACAGAGTTCACCTTTAAAGGAATCACCGATAAAGATATTGAAAAGGCGAAAGACCTGTTCTTGAAATTCTCTGGAGAACCGACTATCGAGCAAACGAAGTACGGCGCTGTTCTAAGAAAAAAAGCTACAGTTGCCAGAATCTACATCAACGGCGTGAAAGTAGCTGAGGAAGAGAATTTTCTTTTCAGCTACAACATAACCGCGCTCAATGAAATAATTCGAAAAGCACTCAACAGAGAGCGTTCCAATGTTGGTCGAAGCGCCTATTCCGAAAGAGTAAGGTCTATTCTTATCTCAAGTGGCAGTAAAGAAATTGCTCATGATTTAGCAGATGACCTCAAGAACTATGACTCAGGGGAAATACATGACGAATTAAAATGGTTAGATGTCCAAGAACATGCAGTTAAGATATTAAATTCTTTGGAGGAAGTTGTGTTCCTTACGGCTGAAGAAATTTCAAACGAAACTATGATGGTAAATGAAGCTAAGCAAGCGGGATACCAAATAATCCCAATACCATTGAATTTAAAATACAGAATTCAGGGTCAGACTGACATTTCTGGAAACCCTATCAGAGACCTAAGTCAGTTTTCCGTCGAATATACTGAGAGCTTCGAATTCAAGTTTGTAGAACCTAAGGATTTGAAAAATGAAGAAAAAGAGATTTTCGATAGGACTGAAGAAATTTTGAGCTTGGTCGGAGGAAAACCAAAGGTTGTCAAGGAAATAAAGATCTCCGAAACCATGAGAAAACAGCTTGGTTCGTTCGTAGAGGCAGAAGGTGTATGGGAACAAGGAAAAGGAAGAATCATTGTAAAGCGAAACGCACTTAAGAGTCTCGAAAGGTATGCTGGAACGCTCTTACATGAGGTTGCCCATGCGATTAGCGGTAAAGAAGATGTAAGCAGAGAATTTGAATGTGAACTTACTCAGATAATTGGCATTATTACCTCTAAAGCGATTCAAGAACAGCAAAATTATTCATAAACAAATCGGAACGGTCGTGACGAAGCAGAAATAGGATTGGCAAGTTGCAAGAATTGATGATGATGGTGCTTTAATAAGACCAAAAACGAACAAAAAACTAAAAGCAAATCTTTTAACCAGTTCAGGTTAATACGGCTATCAGGTTAAAATGTACTCAATCAAGAATAAACTTTACTTATCATTAATTTTTACGTTGATATTTATCTCTCTTTTATTCGTAGTCCTTGCATTTGTTTTGCATTCAGGTGGTTTTAATTTAACACTCGAAACGATTGGAGTAATAGTCTCAATTTGGGCAGCAATAATGGTTTTAGTTTATACACTTGGTTTTCGATTGATAGATGATGCATTAAAACGGTATGAAACATTTGCTAAACCAAGAATTAATAATCTAAAAATGATGATGGATAGCGTCGAGAAAGAACTGCGTGCCTTTAATCTAGTTAACACTCCTATGAGGATTCGAGACTCACAAAAAAGTTTATCGGACCTTGAAAAATATGGGCGATTTTTCCAAACTAAACTTTATCCACAAAAATCACTGGAAAAAATAAGACAAGCTATTGAAGATATTGACCATTTTTTGAAAATGGTAAAAGAATTGGAACCTTACTGGTCAGAAGCAAACTCTGAAATTTTTTTGGAGTTTTTGATTCTTGGAAACATTGACTACACTAAACAACACCCAACTATTGACCCTTTTAATGAAGGTTTTCATCTTATAGCCGAACGGGCAAAAGAGAGAAGCCTAAAAGCAAAAAATGAAAAACCAAACGTTGTAAGCAAGATTGGTACACAAAGAGAAAAAGCTCTTCTGGAAATAGAGAAAATATCCGAAGAGTTAAATAATTTTGCCGAAACCAATTAAATCCTTTTAGCTTTGTTTTTTCAAAACCAACTAAAAAACTGGTTTTATGTGACATAGAGATAAGTCTTAAATCTGCAGGGCGTAGAATAGCTTAAACATGGTTGGCTATGAAGAGATAATCTAAGCTTCAGAGCATTGATTCAATACATTGATCCAAAAAATAAGGGAAGCATGGATTTTATTCCATGCTAATCTTGCCTCTTTCATCTATACGTGCTAGTTGCCACTCATATTTGTGGGCATCAACCGCTTTCCTGATCTGCCTTCGGATGGGATCGAGTGTTGCACATTGTTCTCTAGTTAAGAGGAGTATATCACTGATTTCATCTTGGGTTGCCATACCGTTAAAAACGATAAAATCAATCGGGTGGAATATGGGTTTGACATCGTAGGGGTTAAGTTTTAGCTTTTGTAAAGACGGACATAATGCCTTGTAGAATGCTTTTTCAGCTATTTTTCTGCCCTTCTCTATAGATTCTTCTCTCAGTTTTGCTTCCTGTTCATCAAAAATTTGTTCCTTATCCGACATTTCTTGAGATTCAATATCGTATTCATCTAGCCAAGTTTTTTCTGCTTCAGCCTTTGACTTTAAGCGTAGATCGGAGACTCGGTGTATGTCACCACAGCATGGGCAAACAGCCAAGATTTTCCTGAAAAGCTGGTATTCCTCAAAGAGACTCATTTTACTCAAACACTCCATATGAAACTTTATGATCCTGAATTGCATCTCGGATTGACTTCTGGTGACTGTTCAGTCGTGCAGCTCCGCTTTTGACTTCCACAAAACTCAGAGAATCAACTTTACTGTTTGATAAGCCATTGAACACTAGCAAGTCAATAGGGTCGCCTAAGAATTTAGTGTCAGGTACAACCCATTTGAAGTCTCTAGCTACAGGCAATACCTTTTCCAGGCTTTTACCAATGTTAACGGCAGCCGCAGTTGTTTGTGCTCTTTCAGTTGCTGATGTAATTCTTCGCTCTAATTCTTTGGCACGATCGTTCAGTTGCTTTTTGAGTTCTTCCTGCTTTTCCAATGCTTCTTCTGGAAAGGGTTTAGTTCCATCAAAAAATATGGCTTCTGACAGTTTAAATTCTTGTCCGCAAGGGCATTCCGCAAAAAGTTCAGAGGTCTGCAAATTTCTAAATAACTGTTCTACTTCCATTGGGTCTCTCACTCCCAACCGATTCTGTGTTTATCTCGATTTTTTTATAAGGTTATGTGTTGTCGAACTAGACGGAAAGACCCCAGCTCAAAAAGCAAAGCTTGTCAGCGAAACAGAAAATGTAAATTGGGCATCTCTCATTAAAAAAGCAACAGAGCGCCAAAAGGATTTCTAATCCTTAAATTTTCTTCGGTATGTTACGAAGAATAATTAGAAGAGCATCCCAGTTAATATGCTGTTCAGAGTCAGACTTGTCTATTGTAGTGACTATGATGAAATTGTTACTTTGCTCTCTGTCTTTTGTAATATCATATTTATTCTTGATTTCCAAGTAGTAAGGGCTTGATTCAAATGGTATTTTGTTTTGCATATCATCTAACAATCGGACAATGGCAATAAAAGCACCATACTTAATTTTTTCTTGGTTCATAAATTCTTCTAATTTTCCTAAATCAAAGACTGACTTGTTCCTTTTAATCTCAATCCCAATTGAGAATGGTTCCCTCTCGCCTAGAGCAATATCAAGCCTTTTGCGAGGTAGCCGAGTCTCTGTCTGAATGTTAAGTAACGGTATTTTTTCGTCTTCAAATAATTCAAAAATTTTGCTGAAAAGAAGGGATCTTAGGTCTTCTTCGCGACGATGTAAATAACCATCCCAATCGCCAAATTTTTTGTAATGATAAAGTACATTATCCCATGCTTTCAGAAGTATTGACAAATACTCTTCTTCCGACAATCTTTTCTCTGCCAAGCTTTTTCTTCAAATCTAACATTTCCAGTTTAACGGTTTAAAAACTTTGCTATGTCAAAAAGCTCCTCTGGTTAACAGACCCTTCCCCAAAAGCCTTAAGACCCTAAGAGTTAACAGAATCCGATTGACTGTTTGCCCCCCCATTTCTAATTCTTTCTTGTCTTTTGAAAAGATTATTTCATTTGAGACAATATCAAATAATCAATCGGACTACCGCCAGCAATACAAGCGGAAAGCCTTAAAGGCAAATTGAAACAAAACAAGAACAAACCTAAGTACGGTGACGGGGAAGTTGGGGGAAAACGAAATGGGCATAGACTCTATCAAGGTTCCAGTTGAGTACACAATTATCACAACTTCAGATTGGACTATGTTTGAAATTGTTGAAGGCGGTTGGTGGGAAAACCTTCAAGTTGAATATTTTGAGGGCAAAGATAAGCTAACTCATCTCGTAAAGCCTAATGATAAATCGATTCGTATAGACAAGAACTCAGAGGATGAAACACTCGTAGTAATTAGTGTTAAAGGAATCTTAAATATATTGAGAGAGTTCCGACATTTGCAGCTAAAATTTAAAATTAGTAAAGGAGACGTAAAGTCAACAAAGGTAATTCTAACAGCGCCGAAAAGGGAATCAATCTGTTTTGAAAATAAAGGAAAAGTTGATGATGACCCTCGGAATCCTCGTTTATTCACTTGCCCTGCACAATATTATCTTCCTGACTTAAGAAAAGACAAGGTATTCATAGTTCACGGAAGAGACCAAGATTTAATTCAAACCTATCGCCTGAAGGAATTTCTACGTAGCAAAAAAGTTGAACCAATTGTTCTCGAAGACCTTTCAAATTTTGGAAAAACAATTATTGAGCAAATTGAATATGCAAGAAACAATGTTTCTTATGCCTTCGTAATTCTGACACCGGATGATGTTGGATGCTTGAAGGAAGATATCGAAAACATTACTATAGGGCAAAAGACGTCTAAGTCAAAAGAAATTAAAGTGATGGAAAAACTTGAGGATAGAGCAAGGCAAAATGTATTGTTTGAATATGGTTTCTTCTTAGGTGCGTTACGAAGAGAAAATGTTTGTTATATTAAGCAAAAGGATGTAGAGGTTCCAAGTGATCTAGAGGGGATTTTGTATAAGAGCTTTAACAAGTATGTTAACGAAGCTTTCCCTGAGATTCAAAAGGAACTATTTCCCGAATCCTAACAGAGAAACCTTACCTAAGTCGAGCAAGCTTTCCTCTCTTTTCGGTGAACTAAATGCCCAACAAGGTTTCATAACGGTCGGGGAAAAAGTAAACTAAAATAGTTTACACTTGTCCCCTGCGACAAACAGTTTCACACTTCTTTTAGTGCTAATCCACCAGACTCTACAACATTGAAGCTATGCTTGCAATGAAGAGAACCGTTGTTATTACGATCGTTGCCAATGCTAAAGCCAAAGTGACTTTCCCGAGTCTGTATTTGCCCATTAAATCCTTATTTCGGGTGATAATAACGAGAGGTACTAGGATAAATGGCAGCAGGAGCCCGTTTAGGTATTGGGTGAAGACCATTACTTGAATTTGGTGTGGCATGAACGCGAAAAGTGCAGAGATTACGAGCGCCAAGACAAATACGAACCTGAACCTTCTATCCTTAAATCGGCTCTCGAGACCCAAAAATCCGAAGGCACTGTAAACCGTGCCCAAGCCCACAGTAACTATAGCTAATATTCCAGCGAAGGCAAAGGCGACTGCGAAGACGCCCACCCCAACTATACCAAATTTCATGCTGAAAGGAGCTGCTATGTCCCCGAAACTGATTATCGATTTCCCCATAATCAGTAGTGCAGCGCTGGCCGTTATGACGATGGTGAGGATTGTGCCCACGAGGATACTGACAAAAGAATCGACTCTTTCATTTCTCACAGATTTGCCTTCCTTGATTAGGTCTTCAACGCCTTTCTCGTGGTGATGAGCCCAGCCTTTTTCGTAAACTAGCCCGCTGTGAAGGATGACGTAGGTGGGGGTAATCGATGCCCCCATTATTGCCTCAGCGTAGTAGAACGAGTTAGCCTTCATTGAAGGAACCAGCGAATTGTAAACTATCGTGCCAAAGTTTGCGTGAAGCGAGAGGAGAAAATATACGTAGGCTAAGAAGATCGCAGTGACCAAGATTATCAAGATTTTCTCTAATTTGTCGTATGAGGTTAAGTAAACTAGAATAATATTTAGCAGAATCGATATGGCAACTGCTAATGGATAGGCTATTTTGAACAAGAAGGACAATGCGAGGCTTAGACCCATTATTTCGGCAGTTAGCGTGGCGAGGTTCAGAAACATCGAAATTGTGAAAAGTGGAAGTGAATAGCGTGGTCCAAACCTCTGACGTATATTTTCCGCTAAAGTTTTTCCAGTAACAACGCCAAGCCTAGCACTAATCTCTTGCACTCCGATCAGCAAGACGCCTGAGTAGAAGGCTGCCCATAACACCGCAAAGCCAACCGCTGCACCCGCCGCTGTTGCCGCGACGATGCTGGCAGGATCAAACAATTCTACTGAGACGAGGACGGCTGGGCCAAAAACGGAAATTATCGTTAAGACTCGCTTTAGGCTCATCTTTTTCATGTTTTCCCCTTCTCTTCAGATGGGCAGATAAAGATAGCTAATCTCATAACCTGAAGATGTTTCAAGTTTAATTATTAAAACATTACAATTTGGCGACCAGCCCTTTCAAACTTTAAGTCTACGCGCAATCGGCAAAGCGAATATATGGACGAACCACTTTCTTTACTTTCAGTGAACTAAATGCCCGACCCCAGCGATATTATGAAGGTCGGGGGAAAGTTAAAAAATAGTTTTTGTTTGTCCCCCGATAAAGAAAATACTTGTCTTCATCGGTTGCCCCCACTCAACTCTATGAAGGCATTCCCTCATGAACTCTTCGATTGGTAACTAAATTAACTAAGAATTAAGGTACCTTTTGGAATGATTGTAGTTTTAATCATTCTGGGAATCACTGGATTGAGCGCGCTTTAGGAAAGGAAGGAAATTAAATTTTAAAGGTCGGTAACTTGTAGGTTAAGATACTTTTTTTCCGCAGTGTGGGCAAAACCATTTACTACCGCATAGGTTTTTTCCGCAGTAACGGCAAAACTCTGCGCTGTCAACCTGTTTTTCCACAGTTCATTCAGCCGAATGAGGTGTATCTTGCTCAATATTATAGCTTTGTGTTAATGATGTTTCAAAATGTACATCTTCTAGTCGTGTGAAATGTACGTCTTGCACTATTATCCTATGAGGTGGGTATTTTATCGAGTGGTACCGCCTACACCTCTGACTTAAGACATACATTCTGGGCTGAACAGTGCTTAGCCTAGCGCGCGCTATGGTTACCAAAAATCAGTGAAAATCCTCAAAGAAACTGGGCAATTTACCAATCCGAAGGTCTCTGTGTGTAAGTTCTACCGCACTTGGTACAAATCCATGCACGGGCAGAATCGTTATATTTCACACGACCATGACACCACGGACATGTACTTTCATCATCACTCATTTCGTGAACCCCAACACTTTCATTTTCAATTTTTTTCTTCCTTTTGGCTATTTCTACGCTACGCAGATTTAAGACTTGTTGATTTTTCTGTAATTGTAATTCTTTATAGCGCGTACTTGTCCAGTTAGCTTGACCATAAGGGGTTAGTTGAAGCTAACTATTTCTGTCACTATTCTAAAATGATTTTAATTTAAGATTATTTCCAAAAATGTCTTCAAGCGCACAGGCGGTTGTGCTGAAGTTTTGTCTCACTTTATTTCTTGTGTATGCTTCTTTTATTATGAATATGTGGATATTTTCATTTTTCTCTGTCATGCTTCAATCCAAGCATCATTCTGTAAGAGTATATAATAGATTTGTTTCGAGAAGGTAATATTCCGAAAATATGAATATTACTTGCGCGCGCCAAACTACTTTAAGTTCCATAGTTCGTTCCCCTTAATATCTTTAATAAATCGTAATACTTAATAAACTATTTAAGATCAAATTGTTTTAGAAATAATTGGTCACACATGAAAAAAAGAACAGCAAGCCCAATCATGGAAAAGGAGCTCCTCGTTGACTTAACATTTCATAACGTTCCAGCCTCTTTGTTTACTGAGTTTAACGATAGAATTGTGAAACCATACTTTAAGGGCAATATGAACTCTGCCATCCAAGACCTTATGTACAGAGTCCTTACAGAACAAGAATTTGTTCATTCTCACATAACACACCTCCGAAATTGCGTGGATACTTTGGAGCATCCAAAGTAGCTAGTTCTCGTTTATCAGTTTATCAAGCGCGCGCTATCGATCCAAGGAACAGACAGCAATCCATGTCCTCTGTAACAAAGCAATTCTTATCATCTCTACAGCGTCAACTTTTGAGCTTTTCATTATTCTGCCATCATTCTCGTCATCTTCTGCTGGCGCTCTTGCCCACGCCGCCCTTGCCGCTGATAACCGCGATTTTATGCTTAATCTTGTCCATCCGTTCCTTCAGCTTCGCCTGCTCTTCAGACTGCTGCTCCCTGTAAGCCTTAAGTTGAGCTAAATTCCGTTCCAAAGCCATAAAAACACCTGCACTCCGAAAGTTTGTAAGTTTGATTTCCAAAAAAACTAAAATAGTTTATGGTGCTTTATTCAAGGCAGGGCTGAACTGGCTTCTTCGGGATGGAAAAATGGTTAAACTTCAAGACATACAGCAAGCGCAAAAAAACATTGCATCCTACGCCAAGCTGACGCCGCTGACAAAATCCACGTTTCTAAGCGAAGTTTGCGGAGCGAACGCTTTTTTGAAATGGGAAAATCAGCAACTAACGCATTCCTTCAAAATCCGCGGCGTCATAAACAAGCTCCTGAGTTTGACGGCTGAGGAAAAAGCCCGCGGAGTCATCACGGCTTCGGCGGGCAATCATGGTCAAGCGGTGGCTTTCGGCGCGCAGAAGCTTGGTTTTCAAGCAAAAATCGTCGTGCCAACTTACACGCCGCACGTTAAAGTCGAGGGCATAAAGCGGTGGGGCGCGGAACTCGTGCTTTACGGCGACACCTACGGGGAAGCCGAGAAAAAAGCCAAAGCGCTCGCGGCGCAAGAAGGAAAGCTCTACATTTCCCCCTACAACGACGAGCGGATTGTGGCTGGGCACGGCACGGTCGGGCTGGAAATCCTCAGGGAACTGCCAAGCGTCGACGTCATCATCGTGCCCGTCGGCGGAGGCGGACTGATCGGAGGCATCGCCATCGCAGTCAAAAGCCAAAAGCCAACCGTGCAGGTCATCGGCGTCCAATCGACTGCTTCACCCGTCATGTATGAGTCTTTGAAGGCGGGCAGGATTGTTCCTCCGCACAGGCATGAACGCTACACCATCGCGGAAGGACTCGTCGGCGCCGTGGAAAAAGGCTCAATCACCTTTGGCATCGCTCAGCAGTACGTTGACGAAGTCACCTTGGTTAGGGAAGAATTGATCAGGCAAGCCGTTTACCTGCTGTGGAAGAACGAGAAACAGGTGGTGGAAGGCTCAGGCGCGGCAGGCGTTGCAATGCTGATGGAAAACAAGGGTTCCTTCAAGGGGAAAACGGTGGCGATAGTGATAACTGGGGGAAACATCGACCCCTACCTTTTCGACGGCATCGTAGCCGAAGAAAAATAGCGTGTCAGCCAAGTTTGTAGCCGATCTTCCGCAGGAACTGCCTCCGCTCCGAAACGTCAGCGTCGGACTCTATGCCCTTGCTTTTCTGCCCATCGACGACGCCGATGATGCCTCTGCCCTGAGCGGTCTCGGCGACGATGACTTCCAGCGGGTTAGCAGTGGCTGCGTAAACCGTGCAGACCTCAGGCACCTTCTTGACCTTGTCAAGAACGTTTAGAGGATAAGCGTTTTTGATGTAGATTAGGAAACTGTGACCGCAGCCGATTTCAAGGGCTTTTTCCGCTGCCATTCGGCGCAGCTCCTCGTCGTTTCCTTCGTGCCTGACAAGGCAAGGTCCCGAGCTCTCGCAGAAGCCTAACCCGAACTGGATGTTGGGCACCGAGTTAACGAGCGCCTCGTAGAGGTCTTCAGCGGTTTTTATGAAGTGAGCCATGCCCACGATGACGTTGCAGTCCTTAGGCGGGTCGATCCTAACGATTTTTAAATCCAAACACCAAGCCTTCTTGATACTGGATTAGCACTTCTAAGAGATTAATTTTGTTAAGGCAGCAAGTTATTGCTTGGTTGCGGCATTTACATTCAAAGGAGCTTATTATCGTTTGAATCATTTTCTAATTGGTTAAGGACTTTCTCGATTGTTTTCTTTAGTGGAGGAATGTCCTTCGTGGCAGCTTTCCAAAGGGTGTCTCTGTCTACTCCGAAATAAGCATGAATCAATTTGTCTCTCATTCCAGCCATCTGTCTCCAAGGAAGAGTTTTGTATTTTTCTTTGATGGATTGAGGAACGTTTTTGGAAGCCTCGCCGATTACTTCGATGCTTCGCACGACAGCATTCATAGTTTTTCTGTCGTTGATAAACTGTTCAAAAGACATCTTGTCGATAAAGTTCTCGATGTCATTTACGGCATCCAAAATATCCTGAAGATAATCGCGATAGTCACGTATTTTCAAATTATGATGACTTCCTCAAGAATATGCTGTCCAATGTGAGGTTTGAGAGCCTTTTTGGACACCAGATCGACTTTGACGCCTAGGAGTTCGGTAAGGTAGGCTTCCAAATCCATAAACTCAAACAAGCCGACGGGCTCCGCAAACTCAACCAGCACGTCAACGTCGCTTTTCTTTTTCTGCTCTCCACGCACGTATGAGCCAAAGACGCCGACGGTTTTCACTTTGAAGTTCTCTCTCAATTCGCCCTTATGCCGCGCAAGAATGCGTTTTATTTCTTCGATATCGTGCATACATTAAAGACCGCGCATTTTTGATTTAAGCCTTTTGAAAACTAAATCCCGCCTTTTGGGTGAAGACAAATTTTATATCTTTCAATGCAGTGCTTAGATGCGTCGTGCAAAACAGGTTTTTGCACATAAAGTAAGTAAGGAGTTGAAAGTAGTGTCAGGAAAAGAAATGTTCAAGGCAACCTGCTCTGAATGCGGCCAGGAATGTGAAGTTCCATTCAAGCCCGACCCAAACAGGCCAGTTTACTGCCGTGAATGCTGGGCAAAGAAACGACCAGCAAGGTCAAGACGATACTAAGCTAACCGCTTAACCACCTAAAAGTCTCGTTTATTTCGTTAATTTTTTTTGTTTCATTTTTCCCGTGCGTGAGCCCTGTTTTTTCTCGAACAAAACCTAAATATCAATGATTGGCTAATCAATGGGAAAGCGTGGGCCGGTAGTTCAGTCTGGTATGAACGCTTGACTTGCACTCAAGAGGTCGGGGGTTCAAGTCCCCCCCGGTCCACTCAAGGTGTTCTCCCCTTCTTTGTCTTGTCTTTCATCGGGGCGAATCAGCCAAGGGATACCTAGTCATGGCGGCAATCACTGCCTCGCTGAAACTCTTCTTGCTGAGATGCCTAGCAAAATCTGAAGTGGCTATGATGCCCACTAACTTGCCATCTTGTGTAACGGGCAACCGCCTTATTTTGTATTTAACCATCTTCCTCGCGGCGTCTCTGAGCGAACAGTCTTCCTCGATTGTGATAAGTGGGTTGGACATTACCTCGCTGATTTTGGTGTCAAGAGGTTTTCTTTGAGCAATTACCCTTCTGACAAGGTCTCTTTCTGTGACTATTCCTTTTGCTACGCCTCCATCCATTACAACGAGGTCTCCGACGTTTTGTTGATGCATCAGCTTGGCTGCTTCAAGCACGGTTCCACTTGTGCCGATTGTTACCACTGCTTTTGTCATGATTTCTTTTACACTTGGCATAATTCTATAGGGTCTTTGAAGTTGTATAAAGTTTTGCAATGCAATGTCAAGGTTGCAAATGAAACAAAGAAGGTGATATCTCCACTTTGGCTGGGGTTCAAATCCCTGCGGTTCACTTGTCCATGCTTTTCAATACCTTGCCTTCAGCCATGGGCCATCATTAGAATGCTCGCAGTCTGATTATTTTTCTTAGAGTTTTAGCGCGCGCTGAAAAGAATTGAAAGCCAAGCCTTAGCAAGGAATATTCATAAATAGTTAGTTTCAGTTATTAAGGGAGGATGGACAAGCGAATGAAAGCTGTTGAAGCTGCGCCTCTTTTAGTGATGGGTGGTTTATTTGTTTTAATCGATTTTTTAGCCTTGTGGGTGGCAGGGCCCTTCCAAGCCAGCGGTACATTTGCATTTGGCAGTCCAAATGACCCGTGGAATTTGGTGTATTTCTTTTTGACAATAATCGTATTTACGGCAGTATTACTGCTGGTTTCAAAGTTTTGGAAGAAACAAGCGGTGCAGATTATTGTCTTAGGCACTGTAACGGTGTTTAACGTCTACGTGTTTTATTCTTTGCTGGCAGCTGCGCTAAGCTTAGGCTGGTCATTAGGCTTGTCTTTAGCAGCCTCAGCCATCATACTCGCAGTGCTTGTAAAGAATCCTGAATGGTACGTTATAGACATAAGCGGCGTTCTTTCATCAGTTGGAGTCATCGTAGTGATGGGCATTTCATTGAGCATATCAATAGTGCTCGTTTTGTTGATAGTCATGGCCGTGTACGATGCTGTATCCGTCTATAAGACTAAGCATATGATTGATCTCGCAAGCACCTCGCTGGAACAAAAACTGCCCATGCTGTTTATTATTCCTAAAAAAAGAGGCTATTCTTTTGTCAAAGAAGCAGAGAGCCTGAAAGAGAAACTGAGAACAGGAGAAAAACGAGACGCCTTGTTCGTCGGGTTGGGAGACGTTGTATTTCCAGGACTATTGGTCGTTTCAGCTTTTCACTATTTAGCCAGCAACGCCTTCCTTATGGCGATATCGGTTATGGTTGGTACGCTTATAGGCTTCATAGCGCTGACGGCTTTTGTCATTAAGGGAAAACCACAAGCAGGACTGCCATTCCTTTGCACCGGAGCCATAGTAGGATACTTAGTTGCAAGTTACTTAATATTTGGAGCATTCGTGACTTAAGCACGCAATTCTATTGAAGCGCGCTTCTCAAGAAGGGCTTTTATAGAAAAAAAGGGAAATGCGAGTGATATCTCCACGCAGGCGGGGGTTCAAATCCCCCCGGTCCACCTACTTTTTGATTTTGACAGGCCTTGGATATTCAAGAGGCCTAATAATTTTGACGTTTCTAATTTTTTTCCAGTCTGCAACATCTTCTGTTATTATGGTGTCCAAGCCCTTCGTATTCATGCACGCGGCATGGACGGCATCATAACTTACTCCCGAATCGCGCATCACGCTTGCAGCCCTTTGGAGAACCCACTCGTCGACTTGAATCATGTTTATCGGCAATGAGAAGAACGCTGTGAGAGCGATCGCTGCTTTTTCCCTGTCTATACGAGCGAGAGACCCGAGGAGTTCTATCGGAACGAGAAAACTGCAGTATGCTTCAATCTTCCTATTTTGAATATCCTCGATTATGTGTTTACAAGCTTCGCCATAAACTGGGTGCGCTAAAGCAGAATAATCAAAAATGTTCGTGTCTATGTAGAAGCTCAAATCAGGCTTTCCTTCCCTTTTTCGCCCGCGCCCTCTTATGTTCCGAAGGATAGGTATTATCTTTCCAAGATTCTTCGACGAGTTTAACAGCATCAACATCGATGGGTTTGCCAAAAAGGTTCCAGAGTACATCAGAAGGGTTAGAAACGTGCGTGGTGGCTTCCATTATTATTCGTTTATCTTCAGACTTCACGATGAGTTTGTCGCCGATTTTCACGCCGAGCTTGGAGCGCACGCTTTCGGGTATAGTGACTTGGTACTTTCGGGTTACTTTGACCTCTTCATTCAAGGCAAAATTTCACCACTACAGTAGTGCAAGCGTAGTACTTAAGGGCTTCTGCATACCTTACAGGGAAGCTCAGTTGGTATGAACGCTTGACTTGCACTCAAGAGGTCGGGGGTTCAAATCCCCCCGGTCCGCTTCAACATCAATTGCGCTGGCGTGTGGTCAAAAAAATCAAGGAAAAATTCTGATTGACTCTGTCATGCACAGCTCAAATTTGCCTCCAAATCAAAAAATAAGGGTTATGACCATTTTACACCAATTTCGGGACAAGCCAGCGCTCTTAACTCAAGTATACATGTGTAACTGAGTGGCGTTTGTATGTACTAATATATATGCTAATTTTCATGTAAAGCTTCAAAACGAGTCTAAAAAAAGAAGACTCAAATAAATTGACAAAATTGTAGTAATTCTTCCTGTTTGCTGATTCAAATTGACCAAGAAAAAATCGAATAAGCTTAATTCCCACGTCTCTAACTATTTAGTTTGGGAAGGCTAATTCATGAAAAGCTTACGTGTAGTTAGGATTGATTCTAACGATGGAGATGCTCACTACGTTTTTCTAGACCTTCATCCTTCCGAAGAAAACCTGCACGCTCAAGATTACGACGAAATTGAAGCAAGGAAAGCATCAAAGCAAGAAGCATCAAAACCCCTTATTCTAAAACGTGCAGAATAAAGGGAAAGCTACATTAAAGAAAAAGAGAATCTTGTGGGTGAAATCTCTATGTGGGAATGGGTTCAAATCCCCCGGTCCATTAGCCACAGACTTAGCCGAGCAAAAAATCTTGTAATCTAGAAAACTGCACTGAGCAAATATGCAACCATTATTAGGAAAACAAGCAGGTCGGTGACCATGGCCAATTTTTCATTTGCGCTGATAGGTCCTTTGATAGCATGTTGTATTCCTGCCAGTCCAAGAAACAAGCCGCCGACAAACGCTGCAGGTAGTCGCCAGGATGGTGTGAACAGTGAGATAATAGCAAGTAAGCCTGTGCAGATGTTGGCAATGCCAAGTTCCCTTACAATCACGTGGCTTTCAGAGTTCTTAATGTGGAAAATGGATTCAGCGGTAAAGCCGGGTCTGCCAACCTGATTTAACCCAGCTGTAAACATGCGTACACCAATAGCCCAGAACAAGAACCATGTGCCGATTAAAACCCAAACGTTGCCTAAGTGCCGAAGAATCAGGACTTGCGCTAAAATTGATACAACCGGCAAAATAGCCATCAAGGAAACAGTAATAGCCAGGTATGGCTGGCTCACTTTGCTAACCGTCATGTCATCGCACCGTATCCAATCCTATCGTGCTCTTGCCTTTATATTTCTTAAGCAACATTTCGACCTGTTCATCTGTTTGTTTCATGGTTATCAGCAGAGAAAAGAATGCGCCGAGAGCGATTGCTGCTTTTTTGCTAAGTACTTAAATATGTAAATATATGACACAAAATAGCTTTGTAGGAATAGTGTTGAATCAGCAGAAAATACTCAAGTTTAACCTTCGTAACGTGGAGATGGCTCTTCTCGGCGTGGAGAGGAATTGGAAAAAGATTGACGATAAGCTTGACCTTGAAAAGCTTGGGAGACGCGACACTTTTGATGCCGTTATTAGAGGACGGATGATGGATGCCTATAGACATCTCGATAAGCTCCTCAGGAACGGAGTTGAACCATTCTCAACAGAAGGCATTTCTGAAATTCTGGAACTCAACAACATTGTACATTACGGGTTTGATTTGCGGCTGAGACTCGAGTATAATCAGGCAATTCAGGCTAACGCAGAGAAATTCCAAGAGGTTATCGTTCCGATTGAAAAATGGTATAGAAAACACATGAAGGGTGAACCGCATCCATTGAAGGTGGCCGCCGAGGTATATGTTGCTGTGCTTGGTTTTCCTCAACTGTTCATCGAGGGCAATCATAGGACGGGTAACTTGATTTCCAACTGGATCAGCATGTACTATGGGCATCCGCCTTTTGTGTTAAATGTGGATAACGCAGTTGCGTACTTCAAGCCCTCAAAAGAAATTAAGAGATTTGTCAATAAATCGACTTGGAGAGGGAGGGCAAATCTGCCAAAATATAGATCTTCCTTCAAGAAGTTCTGGGAAGAAAATATAGACAGCAGGTATGTTGAAGCCTAAAAAAATTATGAACCACTAAGACATAAAAAATGGGGTTCTGGCAAGGCAGTTAAGAAAAAATAAGGGCGCAAAGCACGCGCGCTTCGATGTCGGCCTCTGCTTTTTTGGCAAAACTTATCTTTTCATAGACACAATATCGTGCATACTTGGGACGTGCGGTCTGAAATGGTACGCAATTTGAAAGCAAGTGGTGCGTGGGAAATCAAAGGTTTGGCTGCAGATGGTCCTGACCCGATCCTGGGAGAGAAATTGATGCTCTTCGGTCAGTTCGTCGGCGACTGGGACATTATCGAAGCCCATTACACGGCTGCTGACGGAACCGAGGTTAAGATGAAAGGCGGGGTTCACTTCGGGTGGATTCTCGGCGGCACGGCTATTCAGGATGTTTGGATGGGTTGCCGTGTGGGCTCCAAAAAAATGGTTCTTTTCGGGACAACTGTCCGATTCTATGACCCAAAAATCGATGCCTGGCGTAGCACTTGGCTCTCTCCGCTCAAAGGACTCGTACAAACCTTTGTCGCCAAGAAGGTAAATGAGGAGATTGTTCTTGAGGAAAAGAACTCCCAAGGTTACCCAGAGAAATGGATTTTTTCCGAGATTACGCCGCGGTCTTTCCGGTGGCATTCTGAGGAAACACACGATAACGGCAAAACCTGGCTGATCACCGAGGAAATGCAGATTCGAAAGGCTACCCCGAGGACAACTAAATAGGTCCACTGAACAAGCGTGTTTGATCAATTTGATGGTCTTATGTTGTGAGAAGGAGGTTCTTTGAATGAAGGAAGAGGCGGATAGAATTCTGCAGCTTTTCAAGGAAAACAACGTTCGCTATCAACTCTACGAGCACTCGCCAGTTTACACGTCAGAGGAAGCGGCGAAAGTCAGGGGCGTAGAGTTGAAGACAGGATGCAAGTCGATGGTTCTGAAGGGAAAGACGGGAAGACTTGTTCTTGCGAACGTTGCAGCTGACAGGAAAATCGATTTTAAGGTGCTGGAGGCGTTTCTTGGGGAGAAACTGAGTTTTGCGTCAAAGGAGGAGGTGCTGGAAGCCACCAGCTGCGAGAGCGGTTCAGTGCCGCCTTTTGGGAGGCTTTTTGGGTTGCCGACTTTTCTGGACCCGTCAGTTTTGGAGAACGACTTCGTCAATTTCAATATCGGATTGTTAACCATGAGCGTCAGGATAAGCAAGCAAGATTTGGTCAGGTTGATGAATCCGACAGTGCTGAAGTTCTCGAAGTGACTTTGTCAGGTTTCTTTGACTTTGACGTCGGAAATTTTGAGCGCGACTACAACGCTCAAGGGGAACGCGGCGACAGCCAGCAGCAGGAAAGGCACCCATGTCGCCACGTACGAGTAAAGAAAACCAACCAGCAGGTACCCGAAAGCCTGCGCTAGGTACATAAAGAATTGAAGGCACCCAACAGCTTTTCCGCGGTTTTCCCGAGGAAACAAGTCGCCGAGTAGAGCCTGTGCGCCGTTTGCCTCCAGTATGTTTGCGAGTCCAAGCAGAAAGAAGGAGGCGAGAAGCATGTAGAAGTCTGCCCTGATGAAGAGCAGCATCGCAGGGATGTAAAGCAGGTAACCCAGAAGAAGGTAATTTTTTCTTCCAGCGACGTCCATCCTGAACCCGGCTATGAGAACGGGCAACACGGGGCCTGCAGCCATGAACGTCGCTGCAATTGCGTATTGTACTCCAGTTATCTTCAGCGTTTCAATCGCGTACAGAACTAGGAAAATCTGGCAGCCTGCCGTGAGGCCGTTGATTCCGACTGTTGTGATGAAAAGGTAATATGCGGATTTGGGTGCTTGAATCCAGACTTTCAGGCTTTCTCTGACTGTTTGGGGGTACTGGCGGAATGCCTGCAGGATTTTTGGGCTTTCATTCTGAGCTGGAGTAGGCAGGGTTTCCTTCAGTTTCAGACGTATGAACGAGGAGACGAGGTATGCCAGGAACACTATGGCGAAGGCGATGCGCATGCCAAAGTCCGACTGCGGCGACACATAGTTGCCCTTCACCAGAATCAGGGCTCCAGCGATTAGAGGCGCGGGAATAGCGACTAAGCCTGTGACGACTGAGTAGAAATTCAGCCCCGTTCCCCTTTTGGTCGGTGCCAGCGAATCCAGCATCATGGCCATTAGGGCTGGTTGATAGATCATGCATAGGTTTTGGACGACTAACCCGAAGATGATCCATTGCCATGACGGCGCAAAAATGAAGAACAAGTAGCCGAATGTTAAGCCGAAGGTCATCGTTGCAATCAGCCATTTTCTGCCATGTTGGTCCGCAAGGTAGCCGCCTGGAAACTGTACGAACGCGATGGCTAATGCGCCCACGAAGAACATCATCGACAGCATGAAGGGGGTTGCGCCGAGGCTGACGTAGTACTTGCTGCTGAAGGTGCCTGCTATGGGCTGAGTGCCGTTCATGAGTATCCAGGTTATAAGCAGCAGTAGGAAGTTGCCTGTTAGAACGGCGTTTTCGCCTGTAAGTCGTTCTGAAAACCGCATTTTGATTCGATAAGCGGGTAGGCTGTTAATAAATCAAGTGGTGAGAAATGAGGATGCACATCAAACATGTCCTCCCCATTTTGAGGGCTTGCCAGTCTCCAGATTTCGCGGTTTTTCTTGGCTGTTTGCTCGGAAAAATTTATCCGTGCTTTCAGCGATAAGTCCTTAATTTAATCCTGAAAGAATGAACGGTCGCCATGTTCGAAAGTTACAGTGGAATATCGTGGGAAGCGAAGTACATCATTTACCAGTCGATTTTGCCGTCTGTTGCCTACGGGATGTTCTTCACCGACATCTCCTATTTTCTGACTACCGTTCGCCACCTGTCCTACGGCCTGATGGGCATCATTGTGATGACGATGGGCATAGCGACCTTCGTGGCGAGCATACCCTTGGGAATCATCGCGGACAGGCACGGCAGAAAAATAATGCTCATTCTGGGCAACGTGATCGCAGGGGTAGTGCTGGTGGCCTTCGCGTTCACCACAGATGTTACGCTGCTTATTGTCGCAGCCGTTTTTGAAGGCGTCTCTGAAGCAGCGTTTTCCGCATCCAGCGGCGCGTTGCTGGCGGAGAAAGCCGCGGATGCGAAGAGAAACAGCGTCTTTTCACTCTACGGGTTTGCTGGGAGTTTGGCGTTCGGCATCGGAGGTTTTGCGGTGCCAGCGGTCGTGATCTTTGAGCATTTCGGCTTCTCGACTAACATGAGCCACAGCCTGCTTTACGTCACCCTCGCCGCTTTCAGCCTCGCCTCAACCGTTATGCTGGTAAAGGTCACGGAGACAGCTCGAACCAAGAAAATCCAGCAGCCAAAAATCGAAGACGCGGCGGCGAAGCTTTCACGCAGGCAGTCGAGGATCATAATAGCGAAGTACGTGTTGACGGGATCCATAATTGCGGTCGGCGCAGGCATGATTGTGCCGCTGATGGCTGCGTGGTTTAAGGCGCGGTACGGGATTCCCGACACGGTCAGTGGGCCCATCTTGGGCGTTGTCAGCATCATTATCGCGTTGGCGACTCTTACTGGTCCAGCACTTGCCAGAAGACTCGGCTTAACCAGAGCCATCGTCGTGACTCAGGCGTTATCCACGGTTTTCATGTTTGCGACCCCGTTGTCTTCCAGCTACGTAGTCGCCAGCTCGGTTTACACTGTCCGCGCGTTTCTGATGAACATGGCAAGCCCACTGTCTCAGTCGATGATCATGGGTCTTGTTAAGGAGGATGAGCGGGGCATGGCTTCAGGAATCAACACCGCTCTCTGGCGGCTGCCCAACGCGCTGAGCAGTTACATCGGCGCCTACCTGATCTCCATAAAGCTACTAGCTGCGCCCTTCTTCCTAGCAAGCCTGCTCTACATCTTGTCTATTTCGCTGTTCTGGATTTTCTTCAAGAATACAAGAATGCCTGAAGAAAAAACCTAGCCCCTCTGAAACTCTTGAAATTTCAGCATGCAAACAAAGAACAGAGGCGGAAGGCGCGAGAAGCGTCAGTTTTTGCTGAGGATGCTTTCGATGGCGCCTGCCGTCTTTTCTATGTCTTGTCTTTCTATTCCCCTGTGCGTTACCATGCGGACTCTGTTCTTCGCTTGCGCCATGGCAAGAACGCCGTTTTGCTTGAGTTTAAGCAGGAACAAATCGCAGTCTATCGACGGGTCCAAGTCGAACGTGACCATGTTCGTTTGAACATCTTTTAGGTCGATGTTGACGCCTTTTACTTTCGCTATTTTTTCGCCGAGCAGCCGCGCGTTTTCGTGGTCGAGTCTTAGCCTGTCGATCATTTTTTCTAACGCTATGATGCCTGGTGCAGCGATGATGCCTGCTTGCCGCATGCCGCCGCCGAGCACTTTCCTTGTTTTCCGCGCTTTGTCGATGAAATCTTGGTCGCCAACCACCAGCGAGCCGACGGGGCAGCTTAAGCCCTTGGAGAGGCAGAACATGAGGTTGTCAACATGCTTGGTGAACTCTTTCACGTCAACATTCAAGGCAACGGCAGCGTTGAAGATTCTTGCGCCGTCCATGTAAAGCTTCATGGTGTGCTTCTTTGCGGTTTCACTTAACGCTTTCACTTGACTTGGGCGGATGACTTTTCCACCGTAACGGTTGTGCGTGTTCTCAACGCATATCAAAGCAGGGTCAGGATAGTTCATGCCTCTCGGACGCATCTGCGCCTCAATCTGGGCAGGTTCAATGGCGCCGCTTGAGGCTTTTATGGTCCATGGAAGCAGACCAGCGATGGCTGAGACGCCTCCGACTTCATACCAGTAAATATGCGATTCAGCTTCCAGAAACACCTGTTCGCCCCTCTTACAGTTACTCATAAGCGAAGTTAAGTTGGCTTGGGTGCCGCTAGTAACCAAAAGCGCCGCTTCTTTGCCCATTTTTTCTGCCGCCATCTCTTGCAGCTTGTTGACGGTGGCGTCTTCTCCGTAGACGTCGTCGCCAAGCTTGGCGTGTTTTATGGCTTCAAGCATTTCCTCGGTTGGCAAGGTGACTGTGTCGCTTCTTAAATCGATAATTTCCCTGTCAGACAATCAGTTGACCCCATAGTTGCCTTTACTCGCCGCTAATTTAAGTTTTTCATGCGTGTTTCAGGCTTAGGGATACTGCAAAGGCTTTTAACCTGTCAAACGCCTAACTGAAACCATGGAAGGCACAAGAAGGCGGTCAGTAGTTAAATCAATCGTGTGGAGAATAATCTGCATAGTTGTCAGTATATTGACGGCCTTTTTCTTGACGGGCGAATGGGACATCGCCGTGGCGGTAGGAACGGTTTACAACGCAATAACGATGGTGCTGTACTATTTTCACGAGAGAATCTGGAACAAGATAAAATGGGGAATGGAAAAGCAAAACCAAATAAGCAAAGACCTCGCAACTGAATCCAATGCTTAATCGCGCCCTTGGGATGAGCCGCCTTGTCCGATCAAGTGAAAAGTCCTTCATCGTGGCGAAAGGTTCTGATTAGGGCTGGCTGTTTTTGGTCTGCTTTGACGCTTGCAAATTTGGTTTTGGTCTACTTTTACAGGTCGTGGTTTTGGTCCGTGGCAGGGTACTTTTTTGGGAGTGACGTGAGAACAACTCTGGGCATCTTGATGTTCATTGAAGGCGCAGCCCTGCTTGCAGTAGGTTTAATCTGGGCTTCAGGTTCGATGGAAACCGTTTTTCAAGGAAGCAACCTTAAAACTAACCCGTATTATCGCGGGGATGACTGGAAACAACGGAAGGAAGAAACACAGCAGGAAAACATCGTGGGCAAAGTTTTGATTCTGGCGGGTGGCCCTGTCCTGTTGGCTTCCTTCATCGTTGTTCTGGTTTAGACTGGCTTTGTATCTTTAAGACGGCTGAAAGCACGCTAAGAAATGTCCCCTCTTGACTTCAGTCAGCGTAGGCTTGCCTCCAGCGCAGTAGGCTGTGGCATGAGAGCATCTGGGGTTGAAGCGGCAGCCTGCTGGAGGAGTAATCGGGCTGGGGACTTCTCCTCTCAGGCGTGCTCTGATATTTTTTATTTTGGGGTCGGGTATGGGCACTGCTTCAATCAACGCTTGAGTGTAGGGGTGGAGAGGGCTGTCAAAAAGCTCGTCTGTGTCTGCAAGCTCGACTATTTCTCCCAAGTACATGACGCCTACACGTTGGCTGACCTGACGGACTGAGCTTAGGTCGTGCGAAATGTAAAGGAACGACAAGCCAATAGTTTTCTGAAGGTCACCCAGCAGGTTGAGGATCTGTGCTCTGATTGAAACGTCCAAGGATGAGACTGGCTCGTCTGCGACTATGAATTCAGGCTCCACCGCTAGAGCTCTGGCGATGCAGATTCTCTGTCTTTGTCCTCCGCTGAACTCGTGCGGGTATCTTTCTGCATGGTACTCCTCCAGCCCCACAAGCTTCAAAAGTTCGTAGACGCGTTCCGTCCTTTTCTCTCTTGGAAGATGCCCGTGGATGACGAACGGTTCAGAAATTATGTCGTTGACCGTCATCCTGGGGTCGAGGGAACCGTACGGGTTCTGAAAGATCATCTGCATCTTTCGCCTCAGCTTCAGTTTCTCCTTATTGTCGGCTGAAGCGAACTTTTCGAAGATGTTTTCTCCGTCCACGATGACCTCGCCTGATGTGGGCTCGATCAGGTTCAGGATCACCCTTGCAGTAGTTGTCTTGCCGCATCCGCTCTCACCGACAAGGGCGAAAGTTTCCTGCTTCTTGATGTCAAAGCTTACGTCGTCAACCGCGTGTACCATGCCCACTTGCTTCTTGGTCAAGACGCCTGTTGTGAAAACTGGGAAGTACTTGACTAGATGCCTGACTTGGATGAAGCTTTCGAAGGTCACTTTCTACCGCTCTCCCCTTTCAGTGTTATGAAGTTCGCTTGGTAACAGGCGACGTAGTGGTCCTGGTCTATCTGCTCAAGCGGCGGCTGGCCTTCTGAGCATTTATCGGTTGCGTACTTGCATCTTGGATGGAAGCGGCATCCTGATGGTGGTTCAATCAAGTTTGGAATGTTGCCTGGGATTACGCTCAAGGTTTTCTTTCTGTCAAGCCGAGGCACCGCCGCGAGCAGCAACGCCGTGTACGGGTGTCGGGGATGCTCGTAGAGGTCTTCGGTTTTTGCGATTTCGCAAATGTTTCCTGCGTACATGACTACTACTCTTGTGGTCATCTTGGCGATTATTCCCATGTCATGAGTAATCATCACCATGGACATGCCCATCTTTGCCTTTAAACCATCGAGCAAATCCAGAACTTGCGCCTGTATCGTAACGTCCAACGCTGTCGTCGGCTCGTCGGCGAAAAGCAGGGTTGGCTCAAGCGCAAGCGCCCGTGCAATTGCCACTCGTTGTTTCATGCCGCCGCTGAATTGATGCGGGTAGTCGCGCATTCGTATTTCAGCGTCTGGGATGCCGACTAAAGTCAGAAGGTCGATTATCTTGTTGTGGCATTCTTCCTTGGTCAGTTTTTCGTGTGCCAGAAGGATGTCTTTCAACTGGGTTTCAACCTTGTAGAGCGGATTCAGCGAGGAAGAAGGATCCTGGAATATCATGGCTATTTCTCTTCCACGGATCGGGTGCATTTGTTTCTCGCTCTTGTCCAGCAGGTTTTCTCCTTTAAACTCAATTCTTCCCGCTACTATTTTCCCTGGTTTGGGAACTATTCCTAGGACGGAGAGTGCCGTCACGCTTTTTCCTGAGCCTGATTCACCCACCAGACCTAAGGATTCTCCTTTGATAAGGTCAAACGAAACGCCATCGACCGCCTTCACGATTCCAGCCTCAGTGAAAAAGTAAGTCTTCAACCCTTCAATCTTGAGTATTTTTTCGCTCATGGGCAATTCTCCATTAATCCCTCAGCCTTGGGTTCAAGGCGTCAGACAGCCCGTCCCCTAACAGGTTAAACCCGAATACTGTGATGAGAATTGCCAGTCCCGGGTACAGTTCAGCCCACCATACTATCCTCATTTCTGCGAAGTTATTCTCAAGTATTTGTCCCCACGTCATCGTGTTGGGGTCTCCGAAACCTAAGAAGCTGACGCCTGCCTCCAAGAGAATCGCGTAAGCTATCGTGAGGCTTGCAACCACGATGATCGGCGACAGGATGTTGGGAAGTATGTGTCTGAAAATAATCCTTTTGTTGCTGGCTCCCAACGCCTTTTCAGCCTCAACGAATTCAAGTTCTCTGACGCGCAGGAACTCGCCTCTCACCATTCTCGCGTCGCCTGGCCAGTTGAAGATGGCTAAGACAAGAACCACTATGCTTAAGCCTATCGGAATGGAGATACCGAGGAAGTTGAATGACGTGCCAACTCCTGCACCCAACGTGAAGACTCTGACAAAAACTAGAATGAATAGGAGGGACGGGAAAACCAGGAAAACCTCGGTTATTCTCATGAGAATGTTGTCAATCCACCCTCCGAAGAACCCTGCGAAAGCGCCGACCAATATCGCGATCGCCATAGTGATCAAAGTGACGACAACACCGACGTAGAGCGCGTATTTTGTTCCGTGAAGAATATCGCTGAAAACGTCGGTTCCTAAAACATCAGTGCCCAAAATATACTTGGAGTTCGGCGCGGTTCGAACGTCACCATGGTAAAATGGAGTTAACGCATTTGGGTTGGGAAAGGCTGGATAAGGCGCTATGACATCGCCAAAGATGCCGATAAAAACCACTGCCAGGACGATTATGAGACCTATTACCCCTGCCTTGTTTCTCCCGAATCTTCTCCAGGCGACTGCCCACTGGCTTGCTGACCTGCGTTTGGTTGTTGCGCTTGTTTTCTGTTTTTCCTGATCTGACATCTTATCTACCTAATCCTAACCCTGGGGTCAATGTAAACGTAAAGAATATCCATGATGAGGTTGGCTAAGAGAGTCATAACCGTGATTAACATTGTTATCGCCATGATTGTCGGAAAATCCAAATTCAACGTTGAAGCAACATATTGGCGGCCGAGCCCTGGCCAGCTGAAAACGTACTCAGTCATGGGAGCGCCTGCCAACATGCTGCCCAAAGCTAAAGCAAGAAAAGTCACCGCAGGCGTTATTGCGTTTCTAAGTGCGTATGTATAAACGACTTTTCTATCGCTGAGACCGCTCGCTTTTGCCGCAAGAATGTAATCAGACCTTAAAACTTCCAGCATGTTTGCCCTGATTAAACGTATGTTTTGAGCCAGAGAAACGTAAACAAGCACCACTACGGGCAAGATAAAGTGAGCAATTACATCAAGCGCTGGATTACCCCACCACAAAAACCCTGCAGCACCCTTTGCCCCCGCTGAGGGTAGCCAGCCGAGTGTAAAAGAGAATGCGATGATGAGGATGAGACCGAACCAGAAAGTCGGCATTGAAACTCCGAAAAGGGCGACTGAAGTTACAACGACATCTTGCTTCGAATATTGCTTTCTTGCTGATTGCACGGCAATCGGAATGGAAATTACAAACGCGATGATTACTGAGATGATTTGAAGCTCAACGGTGGGCATAATCTCCGGATATATTATGTTGCTGACGGGGATTCCGCCATAGAGTGACTTACCAAAATTCAAATGCAAGATGTTTCCGAGCCAACTCAAATATTGAATGGGTATGGGCTTGTTTAATCCATAATAGGCGCTCAACTGGTTAAGCGTTGCTTGGTTAATGTTTGGTTTGCCCATTCGAATAAGATCCAAGGGATTTCCAGCGGCATACATGGTTATGAAAGCTATAATTGAGATTCCCAACGCTACGGGAATCATGTAGAGAAGCCTTCTCACTATGTACCTGAACATTGAACTCTGCGGAAGCGATTTTAGCCTCGTGAGCAAGCTAGTTTCACAGCTTGAATCTATTCGATGGTGAATGTACTTAAAGTTTTGCGAAAATGCTCTTTTAGGCGTTAACAAACATGGAAGTCATGGACGATCTTTGGGATTATAGCAAATTTAATATACATAAAAGTATCAAAAGGACAATCCAGCGATCTCCTATGGTGAAAGTGAGCAGTATTAAAAAAATCTTGACAGTGATTCTTATGCTTGCTTTGACGGCTTCGATGATGGCACCTTTATCGGTAGTTCAGGCACAACATTCATCGCTTTTCAAAGTGACTATAATAGCGCCTGGTAACGCTAACCTTCTGAGGCGGCAGTGGTCGCAAGTCTTCGCAAGTAACCTGCAACAGCTAGGCATCGACGCTAACGTCGTTTACTTGGATTGGACCAGCGTTTACGACCGTGCGTTGACGCCCGCATCCAACATGGTAGGCAAAACCTATGACCAAGGCGGATACGACATATTAGCACTCGGATGGACACCGGGATTGATTCCTGATCCGCGTCCTCTATACTACGGAACATCAGCCATGTTCGCGCCAAGCGGACAGAACTACTATCTCTGGAACAACTCGCAGTCCAATGCTCTCTTAGATGACTTCGTCACTACAACAAGTGACGCTCAAAGAGCGAGCGACATGACTCAGTGGCAGCAACTCTACTACAACCAAGTACCTGCTTCGCAGATCATATACCAGCAAGCACCCGCAGTTGTCAACCCACATATTGGCAACCTCTACACGCCAGTAACGGGCGGCGGTGAAGGATGGCTTTACTTTAACGCAGAGCCTTACCCACAGCTGCTAACCCGAGATGACGGCAAAACCTCTATCACTTACTGTTCCACTGGCTCAATTGACGCTCTTATTCCGCAATTGTCCGACAGCTGGTATGATACGATAGTGTGGTCAAACATCTACGATGGCTTAGCCTACACATGGCCAACACTGAACGGACTAAGTGCACTTGAATCACCAGACTTGCTGACCTCGTGGAATCACAGTGCAGACGGCTTTAGCTGGACATTCAATTGCCGGCAGGGCGTGACTTGGCAGGATGGAGTTCCATTCACAGCTGACGACGTCCTGTTCTCGATGTGGGCTGCGTTGAACCCAGACACTGGCTCTCAATTCGTAGGCTACTACCAAAGCGTCTATGGAGATAAGGTGACGTTCACCTATTCCAACGGAACATCAGTCACTGAAGGAACAGGCAGCCGAGCGGGCACGATGACTGCGACGGATAAATACACCATTCAAATAACCCTTCCAGTCTTAGCTAACGGAAAGCCATACGGCTACTTTGAACCTGAAGTGCTTGCCTTCGCAAACAACATCATACCGATGCACATCTTTGAGTACATACCTCCAGCGCAGTGGTCTACAACACCGTTCAACACAGGACAAGGATCAATAACCATAAACGGCGTAACCTACACTGGACCAGTCGGCACTGGACCCTACAAGTGGGTAAGCTACGACCCCGTAGCTCAAGTCATACACTTGACGAAATACGACAACTATTGGAACGCGACAGGCTTAGAAAGCATGGGCCTCTTCCAGATCAAAGACTACTACATCCGTTTCATAGCGGACGGAACATCAGCTCTAGCAGCCCT
Source organism: Candidatus Bathyarchaeota archaeon (assembly GCA_963768345.1). Taxonomy (GTDB): domain Archaea; phylum Thermoproteota; class Bathyarchaeia; order Bathyarchaeales; family Bathycorpusculaceae; genus Bathycorpusculum. The sequence goes on from CAVYHL010000006.1 coordinate 1,000,651, forward strand.
TAAGAACGGCGAAGTTGACATGCTCGACTACAACTACCAGTTCCAGACAGACGTTCCATCGATTGATCCTTCATGGGGCCATGTCCTTAACATGCAGGGCGTAGGCAGGCAAGAATTCGGCTATAACATGGAGAGCCCCATCTTCGGCACTGGAGTTGACACACCGCTAGGCGAATCAAACCCATCGCAAGCAGCTCAAGCAGCCACAGACATTCGCATTGCCTTCGACTATGCAATTCCACGCCAACTGATCATCAACAACTTACTCGCAGGCTACGGAACGCCCGGAGCAACCCCAATGTTGCCTACACAACCGTACTATGACAACGCGATTAAGGCAAGACCCTACGACCTCAGCGAAGCTAGGCATTACCTAACATTAGCAGGCTACTCTCCGCCGACAAGCAGTGGTACTGGCGCCGTTAACATCCAAGGTACCTACACGAATTCTACTGGAGGCGCGGCGGCTAACGTGGCACTTACGTTGATGCAGTCAACCACGAACTCGACGAGCGCACTGACAGCGGTAGCACACACAACCACCGACATCAACGGGTTCTACAGTTTCACGGCGAACCCAGCAGCTGGAACTTACTACTACTATCTGATGGACAACAGCACAGGCACACCAGTGTACATGTATCTTAAGAGCGCCAGCGTAACGGCTTCTTCGCCATTCAGTAGTCTAGATGCAGTTCTGGCAATAGTAGTCGTAATTGTCGTCATCATCATCGCAGTGGTCATTGTACTGTCAAGACGAAAAAAGAAGTAGCGTGACTTCTTAACCCTCTTTTTTTATTTTTTAAACCGCGAGAATTGACACTATCAAACATTCAACAAACAAAACGGCGCCTAAGATCAGGTATTTGTTGGCTCTCTTTTCGCTGCTTCTAAGATTTTCAATCGACCACGGCTCGTTCGACTTGAGAACGTGCTCCTTGGCTTTATGCGGCAAGGCCGAACCTGAAAAAGCAAGTGCCCCGCCAATCAAGAAAGAAAGCCCCGCTTCGAAGAGCGATATCACGGAAAAATAGCCCGAAACCGAGAATTTAACGTCTGAAAAATGCAAGATGAAAAATAGCACGACGTTAACTACCCAAATAACCACGTTTGCCTTCAGAATCCAAATCAGGTACGCACGCAATGAAGTTGACATGATTTTCAACCATGATTAACACATTGTAATATATTAGTCTCGAATTTTCAGTGCATCCTTGATTCACGAGAATTGCTCATTTGGCTGGGAATTTCTTGGTAGTTACCAGAAAGACTCCGATAAAAATGAGAATCGCACCCGCCACAACCGAGGGGTATAATGTTTCGTTGATGAATATGACGGCGAAAACTACAGTGACAAGCGGCTCAGCGAACATGAAGGTACTTGCTATCGCCCCCGCCTTGCTAAGCACATAGAACCAAATGTAGTATCCAAGCAGTGAACAGGTTACAGCCAAATACAGGATGCCCAGCCACTGGCTGGTCGACAAGCTTACGATTTTGAAGAGCGAGTTGTCAGCCAACGAAAACGGAATCAAGCAAACGCCTCCCAGCAGACTGACGTATGCCACAACCAGAAAAGCATCATACTTCTGCATGATTCTTTCACCCAGCAGACTGTAGAATGCCCACATCAGAGGCGTAAGCAGCAAAATAAGAGTGCCAACCAAGAAATTCATGCTTCCCTCAAGATTAAACAAGTCTGCAGCAACAACCAGTAAAGTGCCCACAGCGGCGGTTATTATGCCCATGGTCTGCTTCTTCTTCAAGCGTTCGCCGAATAGTCTGGCAGAAAAAATCGTGATCAATATTGGGGATAAGAGGCAAACCAGAATGGCTGCAATTGATGCCCCTGCCAGTTGAATTCCAGTGTACTGAATTGTGAAAAAGAAAGTCACACCGGTTAACGCCAGAACAAGAAAAGGCGGGATGTCCTTTCGCTCGACCCCAAGCTTGTAATCTGAGCTTACACGTTTCTTAACTGCAAGCGCCACTAGGAAAAGCGCTCCAGCGATCAAAAACCTAAACGTCGCAACCGCGGTAGCGGAAAGCCCGTTGCCCAGCAGCTCCTTAACGACAACAAAGGAGCTTCCCCAGAAGATGATCAGCAGGATCATCAAGAAAGCTTGAAAGGGACTGATTGAGCGGGAAGGCATGCTACAATATACTGCTGTTCTATTTTTAAGCGTTATAAATGCCGATAGCATGGTTTCAACATGAAAAACCATTTTAGAAATTTAGCTCCAGCTTTGACAGCCGCATCAAATAATTTTCATTATCCACAACGCGGCGAAAAAGAGCGACTAGCCAAGGGCAAAATTCGGCGCTAATAGCTTGAATAATCTGGGTTTTGGAGTTAAGCTAATTTGCCTTTTGCTATTAGTAGAACCTTCCCGCCGACGTCAACTTCAAATTTTTCGCCAGTTTCCTTAGCCCTGAGATGCAGTATCGAGGGTCTTCTTATCTCAAACCCCTGTTCAACTTTTATGCCAATTTGCGACGACCCAAAATATCGGTAGTGCGATAGGTAGGCAGCTAGACACCCGTTGCCTGAGCCCGTCGCTGGGTCCTCCGGTATACCGAAAGCGTCAACGAACACACGGACGTTGAGGCTGTTTTCTTCATGGTAGGTTTCGGGACAAAAGACCAGAATACCTGCTTGCTCCTGCTTAAGGAATGCGGGCAAAGCAGTTGGGCTAATTCTCGCTCTTTTCACTGCGTCAAGAGTTCTAAGAGGAACGATGACGAAGGGCAAGCCTGTGGAGACTTCCTGTATGGGAAACTTGAGGTCAAAGTCTGATGCTTTAAGCCCTAAGAGCTTCTGGAAATAATCGGTGGGAAATCTCTTGCCGAACATCGGTTGCACCTGTCTCATCCAGAAAATTTCTTGATTGCCCTGCTTTTCACATGTAACTTGGATTGCACCTATCTTCAGGTTCAATGTCACATCCGATTTTGGTTCCTTAGCTATGAAGTGTTTGATTACGTAGGCTGTTCCAAGAGTCGGGTGACCGGCAAACGGCACCTCAGTTAAGGGCGTGAAAATGCGGGCATCATAGCCTTTTCCAGCTTCTTCGATGTTTCGGATGAAGGATGTCTCTGAAAAGTGCATTTCGTTAGCGACCTGCTGCATTTCTGAACTTGTCAGGTTACCTGCGTCGGTTACGACTGCAAGCTGGTTCCCAGCATATTTAGTTTGGGCAAACACGTCAACCAAGTAGAAGGTACGCTTCGGCGTCAGTCATCCCCCGCATATCAGATGCTTTTTGCTTCTAGGTATAAGAGGTTTCAGGTTCTTCCATCTTGAAGACGGTCCGCGCAGTCAGGTTTGGCTATTTGGGCGTGTTTGGGTTTCACTTTTTCTTTTGAGCGCTCAAACCTTTGTCTTACCAAAAATTTATTATGCCTAGTTTTCACACTACCCCCAACGGGTTCAGTGGATGCATGATTGGAGACCTAGCTGCCCTCGGTGCAGCCATAAGCTGGGCAATTGCGCCTATAATGTACAGAGAAGCATTAGCAAACACTAACCCTATCTCGGCTAACATTGTCAGGTGCGCCACCAACGCCGCTGTGCTCGTCATTTTATTGTTTGCGCTGGGCATGACTGGCGCTTTGACTTCTCTTCCACTTTGGGTAATCCTCGTTACCGTCACGAGCGGAATAATAGGTCTGGGGATAGGGGACACTCTGTACATGGTTGGTCTGAAGAGCATTGGGGTTTCCAGAGCAGTTCCGCTGGCTGCAAGTTACCCACTGTTTGGTTTAGTTTGGGGAGTGTTCCTGCTAGGTCAGCCGCTGTCGCCTCTGGTGGTGGCTGGCGCCTGCGTGATACTGCTTGGGATTTGGCTACTCAGCAGGCGGAAGAATGAGGAGGCAGCTGGTGCAAGGGGTAAAGCTCTGGCGCTAGGAGCGATTTTCAGTTTGGCAACAGCAGTCATCTGGTCTGTAAGCCTTACGTTGATGGACATCGCGGTTTCCTCAGGTGCGAGCAGTTTAGACTCCAACTACGCGATTATAACGATAAGAATAGCCTCGGTAGCGCTAATCTTGGGCGCGATGAGCCCACTTGTCGAACAAAACACGTGGTTTTCTCAAGATAAGCCGAAAAGGAATTGCGCTACTATGCATCGGCGGTCTAGTCGCCAACGGTTTAGGATGGCTGCTGATGAACTACAGCTTCCTTAACATTCCTGAGACGCAGGCTATTCCAATTTCGTCCGCTTCACCCTTGTTCGCCGCTTTTGCAGGATACCTCTTTTTCCGCGAAAAAGCAACGGTCTGGAGCGTTTTGGGCACGATAGCAATTGTTGTCGGCATTGCCTTGATATTCATCGTCTAATAAGAGCATAAGGCGTGCTAATCAATCGAAAAAGAGGGTTCTGCGATGGGGCTCTCCAGTATCTGACGGGTTCAAATCCTCGTCATGTGCAGTCGGAAACGAAAATTGCAAAAAAGCTCCATTCTTACGCAAAAAATATATTCCTGCAAATCCTTCTCGATTGGCATTAAAGGTAAGGCTAATTGTCCAAACAGGGTAAAACGCGAAGCGTAGAAGAGATTAACGAGAAAATCCGCAAGGGCGACGCGCAGGTTTTAACCGCTGAAGAAATGAAAAAACTAGTGGAAAGCAGCAGCGTCGAGGTCGCCTTCAAGGAAGTTGACGTTGTGACAACGGGAACGTTCGGCGCCATGTGCAGTTCAGGCGCAGTCATCAACCTTGGGCACTCTGACCCCCCAATCAAGATCGACAAAGCTTGGATCAACGACGTCGAAATTTGCCACCCAGGCGCAGCGGTTGACCTGTTCATCGGGGCAACTAGCATGTCAGTTAAGCAGCCTTTCGAGTACGGCGGCGGACACGTCATCCAAGACCTCGTGGCGGGAAAAGAGGTTGAGCTGCGTGCTACGGCTTACGGAACCGACTGTTACCCGAGAACCCAGATTCAAACGCACGTAACGAAAGATGACCTAAACCAGTTTTACCTCTTGAACTTCCGCAACTGCTACCAACGCTACAACTGCGCAGTAAACACCAGCGACGAGACAATTTACACTTACATGAGCAAGCTCCTGCCGAGACTGCGAAACGCCACGTTCTCTGGCGCGGGCGAATTAAACCCGCTCATGAACGACCCCGACTACGAGACGATAGGCATGGGCACCAGAATTTTCCTCGGTGGCGGACAAGGCTACGTGATCGGCGAGGGGACTCAGCATAGCCCCAAAAACCTGAACGGCACCTTGATGGTTAAGGGTGACGCGAAGAAGATGTCGCCTGAGTTCTTGCAGGGTGCCTCCTTCACGCGCTACGGAACTTCGTTGTACGTGGGTTTAGGAGTGCCCATTCCGATCTTGAATGAGGGTTTGGCTAAGAAGACGGCGATCCGTGACAGCGAAATCATGACGGATGTCGTTGACTACAGCGTTCCCCGCCGAGACCGACCGAAGCTCAGGCAAGTCAGTTATAAAGAGCTGAAGTCGGGCTCAATAACGGTTAACGACAAAAAAGTCAGGGTCAGCAGCCTGTCGAGCATCAAGATGGCAAAGAAGGTTTCTCGGACGTTGAAGTCCTGGATTGAGGAAGGCTCTTTCCTGTTGACTTCACCTGTTGAGCGGTTGCCAACTGACACCGTGTTCAAGCCGATGCGTCAAACTCAGGAAATATCATTCGTCGTAAACGTTATGCACTCAGCAGTTACATGCACCGAGGATGAGGAAATACGCGCCATTGCCGAGCGAATAGTAACCAAATCGGTTAACCACATCGTCGTCGTGGATGGCGCGGGCAAACTGCGGGGCATAGTTACCTCCTGGGACGTCACAAGAGCCATGGCTGAGGGCAAGAAAGCGTTAGCCGACATCGAAACGCACAACGTAATCACCGCTAAGCCTGATGAGCCGCTTGAGGTTGCATCTAAACGGATGGCGCAGCACAACATTTCAGCTTTGCCAGTGGTCGATATCGAAAAGAAAGTTCTGGGAATAGTTACGTCAGAAGACGTGTCTAAACTGCTGGGGCGATGAACGCATGGTTAGACTTCTGTTAAGGTTCAGCGAGGAGCAAGTGCCCCAGCCGATTACTTCACAGATAATTCTCGAATACAAGGTGCCGATCGCCATTTTAGCAGCCCACGTCAACTCGAAAGGCGGCGAAATACTGGCGGAGGTGCCCGACGAAGCACAGGAAAAAATCATTAAAGCCTTCCGCAAAAGAGGCGTCTCCGTTACAATACCTAAACTAATCGAAGTTGACACTGAAAAATGCTTCAGCTGCGGCTCATGCGTGGCTCTCTGCCCCGTCGAAGCCATAAGCATAGACAAGGATTCATCAGTCCAGTTCGACAAGGAAAAATGCGTCGGAAGCACCTGCAGCATCTGCGTCGACGCTTGCCCAGCAAGAGCCATAAAATCAGTCAAACAAACCAACGGTGAGCAAACAGTCAGCAACAGGAAAAAATAAATTGACAAAGAACCTCTTCAAAGAAAACTTCGCCCTAAAAGAGACGCAGTGCACCATAATTTCTGATAAGCGACAGGGCGTCCAAGCCGCCATCGAATCAATTAAGCATAGCAGGGAAGAACTCGAAATTTACATAGCCGCAAACCCCAAGTTCCTCTACACACTGAAACCGTATCCCGCACCTGAAAAGCCCCTTGTAGCTAAAATGATGGCTGAAGCCGCTGAAAAGGCAGGTGTTGGTCCCATGGCAGCCGTCGCCGGCGTCATAGCCGACTTAGCCGTGGGCGACATGACGCGTGTGGGCTGCGAAGTGGCTGTGGTGGAAGACGGCGGAGAAATTTCCGCGCGGTCAAACGTTCCAGTTGACGTGGCAGTTGCGGCTGGCAATGAGCCCCTATCAAGACGCTTCGGCTTTAGGCTCACTGAATTTCCAATCGGCATCGCCACAAGTTCAGGGCGGTTTAGCCACGCGTTGAGTTTCGGCGACGCTGAGGCGGCAACCGTTTTCTGCAGAAACGCCTCATTAGCTGACGCGGTAGCCACCGCCGTGGGAAACGTGGTTAAAGGGGAAGACGCGGGAGAGGGCATCAAAGCTGGAATAAACAGGGGAATGTCTATCCAAGGCGTGGAAGGCGTCTTGATAATCTTTAAGGGCAGAGTAGGAATGGCGGGAAAAATCCCAGGGATGATAAAAGTAAAAAGCTAGGTCGAAAACGAAGTAAGCTGAAGCGTATGCCGAAAAAATCGCTAAAATTGACGCAAATAGCAACCTTTGTACTTGCGTTCCTTCTGATTCTTAGCTACTTCTCTAGTGTTGAGCGATTTACATATGGGCAAACGGCTGTTTTTTCGACGCAGCAGACAGGCTCAGCTTCTGCCATTTCATCTCTGGAAAGCAGTGTCGAAGAACACGGGGGTTGGAACAGTAGCCTACAGACGATTTATGACGGGATCGCTTTAGGTCAAACAACCGTCAGCCAACTCCAAAACGCAGTGGATTCAATAAGCATCACCTCCACCAACGCTGCTGAAACCGTGTTTTACTGGTATTTTGAACTGAGCAAATTCGGAGTCGCCATTAACGCAACAACGATAGAAGCAGCGTTAAATGAAGTGACCATGCTGCCCAACATCAGCGGGTTACCTGACGATTATAACAACAATAATGTCAGCCCCAATGTCGCATCTTTTCTTGTCTACAACAGGTACGATTTGTACGCTTATCAGTGGGCTGTCCAGCTGGGTTATGAAACTTCTAAATGGAACCTGCAAGCAGCGTATACCGTATTCAACAACGGCGTCAACGCTTATGGTAAACCCGTCCTCTGCGTGGGATCAGATGGAAAAGGCTGGGGGATAAACTACGGACCCAGATATTACGATGAATGCGCCGAGACGATCGATATGTACTTGACTTTCTGGCTGCTGGGCATACCCAGCGCGTTGACGCAAGCAGAGTACTGGTGGAATTGGACTAACGCAAACCTTTGGGATGGAGACTTCTACAAGTACGCTTACCAATGGAACACTTTTGAGTGCGAGGCTGGCGGGTTTTACCAGATTATTTGGAAACTCTACAACTACGACCCAACCATACTAAATGTGACTAACTTGTTCACGGACATGGAAACCCGGTTTCTAAGCCAAGGCTGGAATAGCCCACAATGGGCTGAATTTGTTGTCCAGCACGCAGCAGATAACAATCAAAAGCGCCTAAAGAACACCATAATTTCCTGGGCTTCTCTGCTTGGATTTTACGGTAACATGACAAGCTCCATGCAGAGTCAAGTACAAGCATTATTGGACGGTACAGCAGGTCCAGCTCCCGCTTGGAATTTGACGATGCAAAGCAGTTTGTACGATAATTCCACAGGCATGTTCAGGATGTATTCTGGTGTTTCCAGTAGTGTCGAAGCTACAGCGGACGCAGCCGTATTGATAATGCTGCTATCCACCGTTCCAGTTAACGGGTCATTAGCCGTGCCCCTAGAGGATTGCGTCTACGAGGACCCTAACAGCATAATTGACGGCGGCATCAGCAACATAAACCTAGCAACAGGAACAGTTACCGTAAGCGTTGCGGAACCAGGAACTTTCATGTCAATGTTCGGAACAGACATTTTCGAGTACGATCTGAACAGTTCTGGCATTTGGCAGCTGACTTTTGACAGCGACTGGAACAGCATCACCAACGAGACTCTTGTGTTGCCGCTTCCCAACTCAAGAATCTACCTTGGAACCTTGAACTCGGTGAACTACACGATTTCTGCCTCAAGCGACAGCAACAGCACAATAACACCTTCGGGCTTCGTCAACGTAACCGCTGGAGCCAGCCAAACATTCACTTACTCCGCTGCCAACGGGTACGTAATTAGCCAAGTCTTAGTTGACCAGCTCCCAGTTCCCATAACGGGAAGCTACACATTTTTCGATGTTCAAGGACCCCACACTATTTCAGTGTCAGCTTCACCTAACTTAAATCCGACGCCCAGCCCAAGTCCGTCGCCACCGCCAATACTCACGCCACCTCTAACTCCAAGCCCGACGCCTACACCTACGCCATCTCCAACGCCCTCAGCAACTCCCCAGCCATCTCCTTCGCCTACGCCAACCACCACTCCAAGCCCGACACCATCGCCGACACCGTTTGCAACGCCTCCCTTCCCATTAACCTCAGATCCCTTACCTGTAATTTTGGGAGCATGGATTTCTGTGGCTGCACTATTGGCGGTCGCACTGCTGTTGCAGCGTTACATCAAAAAGCGAAAAAGTCCCTTTGGCACTGAAGAAATACAATAACTTCTTGACTTTTCCGTCTTTGTCTCTTTTAGAGGGGGTTGAAGCTGCTGAAAAAGGAGAACTTCAAGACGCAGAAGCGCGCTGGATAAAGCGTAGGAAGGTTTTGTTTAGCGTTGAAAAAACGGGAAAACCATGTATCGTTCATGAAAACTCTTAAATTATACAATTCCCAACTGAATGCAAGGTCTCTTTCATGTCATCAAACACTAACAAGCTTGAAATCCAAAGCTATGACGAGGCAGAAAAAATGTTCCTCGTCAAATCACCAAACGGAAACATCGTGAAGGTTCAAGACACATTTGCAGAGATGTTCCCACTCTGGGTTGGAAGAGTTTTAATCACCGCCCAAAACGAGAAATGGGCGCAAATCGCCGCAAGCTTAACCACGGGTTTCGCTACGAGTGTAATTGAGGCGACTGCGGAAGCAGCAATCGAGCGAGCTGTCCCAGCAGACCAGACACCCGATAAGCGGCCAGGCGTTCTCATCCAAATTTACAACCGTGACCGTTTTGAACTCAAGCACCAGCTCATGCAGCGCATCGGCCAGTGCACCCTGACTTGTCCAACAACCGCAGCCTTCAACGGCTTAGTTGGCAAACGCACCCTTAACGTTGGCAGCAGCCTCCGCTACTTCGGCGACGGCTTCCAGAAGAAGGCTATGGTCGGCGGCAGGAAATGCTGGAAAATCCCAGTGATGGAAGGCAACTTTATTGTTGAAGACGGCTTCGGTGCCATGGAAGCAGTTGCAGGCGGCAACTTCATGATTTTTGCAGAAGACCAACTATCAGGTTTGAAATCTGCTGAAGCAGCAGCAGACGCAATCCGCGCAAACGCCCCTGACGTTATTATGCAGTTTCCAGGAGGAATCTGCCGCTCAGGAAGCAAAGCTGGCTCACTCAAGTACAAACTGAAGGCATCAACAAACCACCCATACTGCCCAACCATACGAGCCCTCGTACCCGACACAGTTGTCCCTGAAGGCGTAAACTGCGTTTACGAGATAGTCATGAACGGCTTAACACTTGACGCAGTTAAGAACGGCATGAAAGTAGGCGTCACCGCGGCAATCGGTGTTTCAGGCGTCGTGAAGATTACGTCAGGCAACTACGGAGGCAAGCTGGGTCCCTTCAAGGCTTATCTCAGAGAAGCCATCGGCGCACCAATGCCTGAGCCAGTACCAGCGCCACCAGCCAAGGCAAAAGCCTGACAGTTCCGTTTTTCACGTCGGAACTTTTATTTGATTGCTTTTAACGTTAGTTATCAAACTAAAAGCTTCAGTGAAGTTGTTTGAGTACAGCGAAAAAATCGTCCCTTGAACTGTTCCGTTTAAGAAAAATGATCAATGCCTTAGCGAGCAAAGAGGGCAGCCACACGGAATTGATCACCATCTACGTTCCGCCAGGCAAGCAAATCAGCGACGCCTTAAACCTGCTGAGGGACGAGTACGGCACCGCCAGCAACATCAAGTCAAACGTCACCCGAAAAAACGTGCTTGACGCCATCGTTAAGGCACAGCAGAAGCTCAAACTGTTCAAGGACCCAGGCGAAAAAGGCATCGTGATCTTCACGGGCGCGCTTCCTCAGGAGGGCGGCGGGCCAGGAACCGAACGCATGGAATCCTACGTTATCGTGCCGCCTGAGCCGATTAGGGTTTTCCTTTACCGATGTGACTCGCGGTTCCACACTGAGCACCTGCAGGAAATGCTTCGGGAGAAAGAAACTTACGGTATCCTGCTGGTTGACGCTTCCGACGCCACGATTGCAACATTGCAGGGCAAGCGTCTTGAGATCATCAGGCAAATGCACTCGGGCGTTGCAGGCAAAACGCGGGCAGGCGGGCAGTCGGCTCGGCGTTATGAGCGTCTGCGGGACATGCAACTTAACGAGTACTTCACCCGCGTTGGCCAGCATGCGAACGACATTTTCCTGCCCATCGAGACCTTGAAGGGCATAATCGTGGGTGGTCCTGGACCGACAAAGTACGATTTCGAGAAGGGCGACTACCTGAACTACCAGTTGAAGAACAAGATCATAGACACCGTTGACACGGCCTACGTGGAGGAGCAGGGCGTCAAGGAAGTGGTGGATAAAGCGCCTGAAATCATGCGGAAAGTCCGCTACATCGAAGAGAAAGAGATCATGCAGAAGTTCCTATACGAAGTCGGACACGACACCGGAATGATAACCTACGGCGAAGCTGAGGTTAGGCGTCTGCTACAGGCGGGCGCGGTCCGCACGCTCATCATGTCTGAAAGCGTGGACCTGGTTCGTGTTACGGCTAAGTGCAGCGCCTGCGGCAACGAGGAGCAGCACACGGTGAAGGCTCAGGAAATCGCCGCTTTCGAGCAGGGTCTCGTCGGCAAGCCTTGCGCAAAATGCAGCGCGCCCTCGATGGCGCTAGTGGATAAGAAGGATGTTATCGACGACTTGGCGGAGCTGGCTGAGCTCGCTAACACCGATGTGGAAATCATTTCAGGCGAGACGGAAGAAGGGCAGATGCTCAAGAACGCGTTCGGCGGCATAGCAGCCATGCTCCGATTCAAGCTTCAAGGCTAATTCCCTGATAAGATAGATTGTTTTTTTTAATGAGCGGCGTAGGTTGCGGTTACGTCTTGGAATGCGCCGTCTTCGAATGCGTAGACCCTGACGGTTGTCCCGATGTACTTGCCCCATGACCAGCTTGGTCCTTGGTACCTGGACGGGTCATTCCACACCTTGTCGGACGGGTCAACGTGAACCCAGCTTCCGTGGTAGTAGTCTTCAGCCCAAGTGTGAATGTAAGTCCAGGTTGACGTGTCAACCGCCACAACCAAGCGGCTCTGGTAGCCAAGCGCCAGGCAGGCGGACACGTAGACGATGCTCCACTGCACGCAGATGCCGTCGCCGCTGGCTAAAATCTGGAATGGGTCTTCGTACCAGCTGGGGTCGTTGGCGAACTTGAGTTTGCTTCCTTCCCAAGCGAAAAGGTCTGTTTGGTTGTATTTTGGGTTAAGCTTCGACGCCATTTGGGTTCTGGTTTGGCTGGAATTCAGGTTCTTCATCACCCCAAGGTAGCCTTCTGCAAGAGTTTTGAAGCCTGCTGGCATGCTGTTAAGCTCCTTGTTCAGCTCGTTGCTCTGCTGGTTACTCGTCTGCTTGTTGCCTGTGGGGTACCAGAAATAAGCAACCGCAATCAGCATCGCAATAAGAAGCAGGACCGAGACGACGAATATCCAGTTACGCGTTTGCTTATGCCGCTTTGCTGGGTGAGCGTTCTTGACAGGGCCCATAGCGTCATACTACGTATTCTTCTCTGTAAAAGGTTATCCATTCTTAATTTTAATCAAATAATCTAGCCTGTGGGTTAAACAGAAAACATGAAGCAGTGAAACCAAATTTTCAAAATAGCTCATGCTTAGAAGATAAGTTGTTTAAGGTCAAAATTTCGGGGTAAGGGTAGGGGGTTTGCCCCTCCTTATTGAACTACAGTCTTTCCAACCTTACTCAGCGTTTGGTTTGTTTAAAAGGGATATTTCGATTCTCGTAATATATCCAGTTGTACACGTCAACAGTTTAAAAGTTGCTCAACTTGGCTTTTTGATAGACCCTGCACAAGCAGTCTGTTTCTGCCTCGAATTGGCGCCGCTCGCAAGCGCAGCCTGAACGTGCAAAAGCTTGGAAAATTCTTTTAGAATTTCCTTGTTAACCTTGCCCTTCACGGGTTCCTCGGTGCTGTAGACAACGATTTCGTCCCCGTCGAACTCAACCTTGAACTTAGGCGCGTTTGGTTTCACAAAGATTGTGATTATTGTGCCGTCTCTGGTTTCTTTGATGCTCATGCGGTTATACACTCGGCTGCTTGCGCCTGATCCTGATTGCCCTGCAGTGCCCAGCTGAACTTGTTGCGGAGGGTTTTAGGGTAGAATTTTTCGATGTCGAACTTGACTTTTTTCGCCCATTTCACATAGGCAGTCGGGTCAATGTACGATTTCAGCGACGTGCCCAGGTTGTACTCTTTGGTTAGCTTTGTCAACTCCAAGTCCAGTTTAGCCTTCGCGATTCGGGTTTCAAGCGACTCGGTTTTCTTGCCCGCTGCCCGCTTAACTTCCAGTTGAGCTTCGAGCGCTTTGAGGTTGGCTTCTTTCTTGGCGAGGCGCTGGTCGAAGGTCGGGGGAACCTTGCGTTTGTGGTTTGCCACTTTGGCGACTTTGAAGTTAGCCATCTTCGCCGCGTAGGTCTTCTTGTAGTATGGGTCTTCTTTGACGATGCCGCTTTTCTCCAGTTCTTCACGCACGGTTTTCGTGCAGCGCCATGTGCGGAAGACTTTGGCGGTAAGCTTGGGCATTTTTTCAGAGAGGAAACGGCTGACTTTTTTGGAGTCAATGCCTTCGAACAGGTACTCCTTGCTTTTGTCGTTCATGTATTTCCTAAGGTTGTCAATGACCTGTTGTGGCGCTGGGACGTCCTTTACCCATCGCACGCTGTCTTTGCCCAAGAAATCAAAGTGAATTTTGCCCTGCTCTGGGAAACTGATGTGCTCGCTCCTGAGCGTTATTGCGCCAACAGTGTCGGCTTCGTCTGGGTCTTTCTCATCACCGACCCTCATGTTAGGCACCAGTATAAGCCACGAAACGGTTGCAACCTTGGCGCGCGAGTCGTCTTTGGATTCCAAGTTTTTGAGTATGTGCCGTTCGATGGTTTTGATCTGCTTGCCAAGGGTTTCGGCTTTCTGGAACTTTTCTTTCTCGCGGTTCTGCTTCAAAAAGGCTGTGTCGCTGAACCAGACATACTTGATCTTGCCCGTAAGCTTGTCCTCCCACTTTGCCACGTACATCTTATCGGGCTCCCAAACGGCGTCTTTCCACTTTCCTTCTGGAATAGGCTGCAAAGGTTTTCCGTTTTCATCTTTAAGCCAATTAAGAATGATGTCCTCTTGGCTTGGGCCTTCCTTCCATTTTCCACGCTGCGGATGGTCGCCGCGACCCGCGAAGAGGCAGGATGGCTCAGCGGTCCAATTGGCGATTTCCAGTTTTTGCCCATCGACCACTGCATAACCATATTTTTCTTTGTTTTCTAATCGTTTAGCTTTACGCTCTTCTGCTAGTTTCTTTTTCTCTTCTTTGGTCATTGCTTCTTTCTTAGCTTTTTCTTGTTCAATGAAGTTCTTCACTTCGGTAAAGTCTATTTCATTGACCTGCACGTAGTCTTTATTTAAGGTCGCTTGAGAATTATCGATGTTGGAAATGTACTTTTTAGTAAACTCGTCCAAGAAGATCTCTGAAGGATTCTCAGCCTTGAGCTGATCAAGAAACGTTTTCATGAAGTTCTTTTTGAAAACGGCGTCTGGTGGTGGAACGGTGGTTGATAAGTTCCTTCTCATCCAAGCGACAGCCATTGGTTCGCTTTTTTCCTTGAGTTTAATTTTCTGGTTATTAATCGTGATGCTGAAACCCTTGAAATCATAGGTCGGAACGAATATGCCCTTATGCTCCAAGCTTTTCATAACATGTCGCATTCAATCAGACCTTCTTTAAACACGATTTCAAGCCTTGCCGTGTTTATGGTGACTTTCTATACCCTCGTTTTCGCTCCTTAAAAACCTAATGCAGAAAACGGCAAAGTTTCCTCGCCGATCAGGGTCATAGCAGGGTCTTTTGCTTTCTGGCTGCTCGGTCACTCTGCAACTTCCGATAGACGGCTTCAACGTTTTTCCGTTCAACGTACCCTTTGTGCGGGCGGAATCCGCCTGAGAACCCGCCTGGAATGTGCATCAGCTCGTGTATCAACGTTTTCTCCTTGTCTTCAGCCGACATTTTATCGTAGATTTCCGAAATGACCTCAATCGTGTAGGACGGCGGCAGGTTCAGGACTCCCTGCCAAATCTTACCAAGCCCGTGAATGCGTGCGATTGTGCGTCGGGCTTTAGAGCCCCTGCTTCGGACGCAGAAAACGAACTGTGGCACGACATGGTAGAATTCGCATTCTTCCGCTAATTGGTCAACTTGCTTTTTGATTTCTGGAGCTTCATAATACTTTATCGGCATAGCTCCCACTCTTCCTCGATGGCATTATGTAGTGCGTTTGGGTTAAAAAGTTAAGCGCCTCCTCCTCTTCAGAATTTTACCTTGAAACTCGCGGTTTGATCAGTAGCAAACAACCCTTAAGCTGAAATTTGCTTTTGGCAACCTGTTTTATGCTAATTTAGAAAAACTTTATTACATCGCCAATCGTTTTTGATTTCCAAAAGGTAGAACCAAATTGAAATTCGGCACATACATGTTTGAAGCGAAGAAAGTTCTAGGCTTCGACTTTGACCTTTTCCGAGTTAAACCAGAAGTAGGCAGACGACTGCCACCGAAACCCGATATGTACAGCAACATCGCCATTTTCGGAGACAACGTCACCGCACGCAACCACCCAGACTGGATCAGCCAATCAGCGCTGGGTCCAGCATGGAGAACCAACGACAACTTCAACGTCAGATGGGACATTCTCTGCGCCACCCAACCCGAACACCGCGCCGAACAGCTTGACTACATGGAAGACGTCGCACGCAAAAGCCCAGGCATCTGGCTCAACAGCATCCACTTCGCCGAGCACGGACACTGCATATGCCCACGCTGCAAAGAACTCCACGAGAGAAGCGGCCTCAGCTGGTACGAGTGGAGACGCAAAGAAATCACCGAGTACATGGCGGCAACCAGCGAACGGGTACGCGACCGCGCACACAGCCAATTCGTCATCGGCGTATTGCCAGACCCCGTCACCAACTATGAACGCTTCGGCGTCAACTTCGACGACCTTGCACCGCTCACCGACGAATTCCTCGTCGTCATGTTCAGCAAGAACTACGCTACCCCATGGTACTGGGAAATGCTGACCCGCAACTTCAAGAAACTGTTCAAAGACGTCAAATTGAACATTGCATTGTACGTCATCGGTCCCGGCGATGACCCAGCCGAAACACCAACCACAAGGGAACTCCTGACGGTTTCAGTGCGTATGGCAAGAGCAGGCGTAGACGGTATCCTCTACTTAACCGACAAAGCCGCACAGATGGTTGAGTTCCAGAAGAAAATGATCGCAGAAAAAGACACCCGCGAACGTCTCAAGAGCTACGGTGGCAGAGCAGGGCAAGAAGTTCTTGACTTAGTCACAAGCTGGGAAAAGATCGTAGAATAAGCCAGAAAAAACCGTTACGTTGCAGGCGTGTGTGGTGAAAAACCACCAGGCTGCTATTTTTTATTTAATTATCTGACGCTTAGTGTATGTAGTCTAACGCTTTGGTCTTGGTTTCCCTGATTTCCTTCATCGATTCGTACTGGGCTTCGATGAGGATTTTGAGGGCGTCAATGTTCTTCTTTACTTCTTCTAACTCGCCTGTCTTCAGCAGGATGCCCGATTTCACCAGTTGCTCGTTCATCTTGTCAACCGTGACCTCGAGAACCTTGACTTTGAACGCGAAAATCTGCAGCATGTAAAGGAGGCTCAGTTGGGAGTTCAGGGTTTCAAGCTGATCCAGATAGCGGGTTTTTTTGATGAACGCCTTGATTTTCTGCTCGTCGGAAGCGTCGGGCGCCTGCATGATCTGCTCGTAGAGGGCTGACTGCTTCCACGTGGCTTCTTTGGTTTCATCGACAACTTTCTGTATCCGCTTGGCGGTCTTGTCTAACATGTCTAATACTTCATCCAAACTCCCGTTCCCCCAAACACACGGAGATTATGGTTCCAACACTGTAACAACCATTATATATAATTTTAAACCCGCCCTTGTAGACGAAACAGCGCAAGGTTACCTTCGTTTGACTGAAGAAGGAAAAAAATATGCCTTGGGCTCAGAAATTATCTTTCCACATTATCCTCTTAAGATGGCAAAGAGAAAGTCAGTTTCCAGATGTTTCATTGCACGCTCTTGAGTCTTATGCCATCCTTTCAAGAGTTCTGAGCGGCATTCAAGACTTGTTTACTTTGAAGATGGCGACTTGGCTGTTCTTAAAAACAAGCGTGAACATCGGGTTGTCCGTGAATCGTGGAATCTGGCTGAAGTCCCGAACGGCGATGTATGATATGTTCCATTGGCTTATTGCCTGTTGGTAGTCGAAGCAGTTAAGCGGCAAGTTGGAGGTCTTAGCGAGGAAAGTTTTAGAGTTGTTCTCTATGAGGCTGTACCAGAAGCTAGGTTGATTACTGCTTGCCTCAGGATTGTACTGCGAGAGACCCACATAGAACCCGACCCGTGAACTGGCGTTTCCTTGAAGATTATAGATGAGTTCGTACGAAGACGGGTTTTGCTGCATCACAACGTCGCTGCCGAGCTCTCCGCTGGGAAAGACGATTTGGGTTATCTCATGCAGCGCGCCATCGACAACGGCGATGCTGTCGCCATGTTGAAGTGGGAAGCCTCTTGACTGGAAAGGCAACTGGAGCCAATCTAAGCTTATTGAGGCGCTGCAATTTTGTAGCAGCAACGAGACTTCCGCGTAACTTACCCCCTTAAAAATCGTTATTTCCTCCGTGACGGTGAGGAACGGGTTTTCCCGCGTTATCAAGAACGATGCGTTATCGGGGTTGCTGATGACTTGCGTGGCGGTCTGGTTGAAATCAGCCAAGCTAACCTGCCGCGACACACCGTTCTGAGTGTACAAGAGCTTAATTTGCGTGTCGTTCAACGAGAACACCGTGGGGTAAACGTACGAGTTGTTCAGCATCGCCAAGATTTCATGTGTGTTATCGTTAGCGTATGCTCCCGCCTGCTCAACTTGGATAAGCCCGTTATCAACTAGGTAATCAGCCTTCAAAAGGTTCGTCGCAACGGCGGCTGGCGCAATCTCACGCTGCAAAATCAGGTACTGCGGGTTAACGGCGCTCAGGGTTGGTCGTTCAGCGAAGCCTGAAAGCCACCAGCCGAACTCCGCGTCCGCGACGCAGACTGAGCCGACTGGAGTGTTATTCTCGACCCATTGGATCGCCTGGTACTCTTGGCTGTTCATCACTTGGAAAAAGTCGGCTTGGGCGACTGCAACGTTGGGCAACGAGAAAAGGGGCGTGAAGAGGACGCCCACCACCAAGACGGTCAGTAAAATCGCCGACCACGCTCTTTTTGAGACGTTAAAGGCTGGTTTCATCTTGATTTTCAACCTGCCCAAGTCACGAAGCATCTTCGCGGCGCGTGAAAGAGCGTTAGGTACGCTTGCAATAACCAGCCCGACGGAGACAATCGCTGGAAGCGCGAGGAAGTAGAGAAAGCGTTGATAATCCAAGTACACGCCCAAGAGGTAGGTCTGCGTTGACAATGCAGGAACGAGAATCCAGCAGGCGAAGAAAACGGCTGGAATTGTCAAGAATTTGCCATTTCTGAATTTGGAGAACACGAAGAAAAGGATGATGGGGATAAGGCTTAAGCCTATTATCTCCAGTGGAATCAGGCTTGTCTCAAGAACCGCCTGGCTGGTCTCTGAAACCGCGCCTGTCACAGTGCTTGCCGAACCGAAATAGAGCGGGACAACATTAACCAGGTAGGGCGAAACCAGCAGTACGCCAAAGCCAATAGGCATTAACCAAGAAATCGCCTGTTTCTTTGATAGACCCGTCTTCTTGGAAAAAACAGCGCAAACCAACAGCGTCAAAACCATAATTGTGACGAAGACGAGTGCGCTGAAAACGTGAGTTAAGAATATGCTCCCGATGAGGATTGAGGCTACGGCGAGGTAACTCCTTGAGGACATTTTAGACGGCTGCAGAAACAAGTAGAAAACGACTGGAATAAGCGTCAACGCTACGATGTTCGGGTATCCTCCCCAACTAAGAATGATAATGTCGCTTGCGGAGAAAGTAACCAGCGTCGCGACGATGAAGCCCGCAACCTCACCCCAGACTTGCCGTACAATCAGGAAAGCCGCTAAAACCAGAAGCGCGGAAAAGAAGGAAGCCACAACGGCTTGAGCAACGTAGCCTTGTAGCCCAGTCATGCTCATGACGAACGCGGTGAAGATGTGGTAGCCTGGATTTGTAGCCGAGACTTCGCCGCCCATCTGGTAGTAGTTAAAGAAAAGACTGGTTTTTCCGCCGAGTATGCTGTTTATGACGCTTTCATGCAGGCCGATGTCGGCTCCAGGCGGGAAAGTGTTCATCGTCATGAGATAGAATCTGTAGACGAATGTTACGGCTGCGATGGCTAGTGCACAAAGATTCTTGATTTTTTTATCAGCCATAAAGCCCGCCAAGACGTGAAATTATCATCATTTGCCTCAATAACTTACCTTTGAATATAACGTTTATTGATAAATCGTTCGTTGACCACAAGATTGCAAAGTGAGCTACTCAAAGAAGCCTTATATTGTGAACGTGGATAATGAACAAGGGGTTACAAGCGTGCAAATTACTGTGCGAAGGATTTGCGCCTTATTCCTTTGGACCCTCCTCATCGGAGTTAGCTTGCCAATCATGCAGTTTGGTTCTGCACAGTACTATTCTTATTCACAGTGTACCGTCACCGCAACAACGAACATGCCGGGAGCAGGCTACATAACCCCGGGCTCTGGCAACTACAATTACGGCGACTACGTAGTCTTTACCGAGTACACATTCAAAGGCTACCAATTTGACGGCTGGTACCTAAACGGAGTTTACGAAGGTCAACTGAACAGCATTCCATTAACCATAACTCAGGACTATCAGCTTCAAGCGATTTTTAGTAAGAGCGCGGTGGAACTCACGATCACCGAAAGCCCGCAGGGCGGGGGAACATTGGCGCCGGGCCCAGGTTTCTGGAACTACACCTACGGCGATGTTGTAACAGTCACGGAATACCCAAACGAGGGCTGCACGTTCAGCGGCTGGTACCTCAACGGAGTCTACATGGGTGCAGGAACAAGCATACCCGTCACCATGGACCAAGACAACCAGCTGAACGCCTTCTTCACTGGAACACCAACTAATCCTGCACCGACAGCAACTCCAGGTCCTACACCGCCCCCTCTGTCAACTTCGGGAGGTCAAACTGTTCCAACGTTGTCATATTATGCCGTAAGCTCAACGACGATTAACGGGTTCAACGTCCTGATTCAGGGCGCATTAGCCTACAACGGCTATGGCATATCAGGCGCTGGAATGCTGCTTTCCTACAGCATAACAGGAGGCCAAACATGGCAACCCTTAGCATACGTAACCACCGACGACAACGGCAGTTTCAGCGCGGTTTGGATGCCCAACGCATCAGGCGACTACATGGTCACAGCCTATTGGCCAGGCGACTACACTTACTCTTCAGTAAGCAAAACCGTTAACTTCGCCGTTCAACCCTTCAAGAACCCAGAGCAAAACGTCTTCTCCGTCTCGTCCAATTCGACACTCTCAAGTTTAGCGTTTAATTCAGCAACCGACTCATTGAGCTTCACCGTTTCAGGTCCTGAAGGAACCACAGGGTACTCACAGGTCTGCATTCCACAGTCACTGGTGCCTGACATTTCAAACCTTCAGGTGTCATTGGACAATTCAATAATTGCCTACAGCTACGTTGCAAGCGGCAGCACATGGGTCGTTAGCTTCATCTACCATCATAGCACGCACGAGGTAGTTATGGACTTGAACACGCTGGCACCCAAGAGCACCGGCTCAAGCTCGCTTACGAATCTTCTAGAAAGCCCGCTCGTCCTCGTAGCAATAATCGCAGCTTTAGTCGCAGTGATCGCGGTACTCGTCGTCATGAACGTGAAAAAGAGCAGCGCGCCGAAAAAAGGGCGTCGAAAACGCCGAGCGGTCTCTCGGGAATAAGCGCTACTTCCTTTCACCGCCAGGGGCAACTTGAGAAAAAAGAAATGTAGTCGCGCCTATTTGGGTCAGAACGTTGATATGTACTGTTGCGGCGTTGGCCACCAGTCAGGGATTTTTCTTGCGCTGGCTTCAATTTTTGTTATGCCGCAAATTCTGGCTATTTGATCTTGCATGTCGAACCCCTGGGCGATGTCTCTTATCATCGCTGTCAACTGCAGGTCGTAATCCCCGCTGGTTTTCGTAATTATAATTACATCAGGTATTTTTGCAAGTGACTCAACCACCGGATTCGATAACCCGCCAGGAGTCGTAAAGGAAATGTTGAAATCCAATATCGACTTGTACCCGATCTTGTTTGGGTTTATTTGGATTGAAACTTTTATGGCTCCCTTTTCCACAAGCCTGTGATACCTTTTCACGACCGTGTCGGTTGATAACCCTATTTCCTTCGCGATTTTGGTAAATGAGGCGCGCCCGTGCAATGTCAATATTGACATTATTTGCTTGTCCAACTCATCAATCTTGATCTTTTCATCCAATGCAGGAACCGCTTTATCCGAAGCCCGTCGATTGCCTTCGACAACGGCCTTCAGAGCACCGGCGAGATTCAAGTTTTCAGAAATGTTTCTGACACCCGTCCAAATGTAGGTTTTCAAGCCAATGGTGGGCAACTTTCGCTTAATCACCTGCTTCACATGATCCAGTTCGTTGAGGTCCCGTAAAGTTGTGACCGCCCTAATGTTGAAAACGCTGTTGTACTGCCGGTAAGCGCGTACCTCAGTTACTTTCCCTATAAAGTCCATGACCTGCTCCATCTGCTGAGCCTCGACACTGATGAGCAGGGTGGCAAGCGCGTCATAGCCGAAAAGACCAAAATTTATCTGGACTGTTGCGCCATTGATTATCCCCTTTTTCTCCATCGCCCTGCAACGTTTCCAAACTTTATTTTTCGATACTTTGCATTGCTTTGCTATTTCATAATAGCCTGTTCGTCCGTCTTTTAGCAGAATTTTCAGTATTTTTGAGTCAAGCTCATTGATTTGAGGCACGGTTCTTTCCTGTCGCTTTAGGTCTTTGAGTTTTCAAGATTTAAAATTTCTTGTTTCCGTGGGCAATATTCGATAAAATCGCCAATTACTTAACTATTTTGGCGAATTCGACGACTAACTGAGGTTAACTCTTAGAACGTTGATATGCATTGGCGAGGACTCGGCCATTTCTCCCAGTTATCCAAGCGCCACATTTCCTTGTCCATTCTTATTATACCGGGCGTTTTTCCAAGTTCTTCTTGAACGCAAAGCAATTGACCTATATCCCTTATCATCACCCATATCTGCAGGTCGTAGTCTCCCGTTGTTTTCATAATGCTAATAACGTCACGTATCCTGCTGATCTTTTCAATGATTGCGAACAAGTTTTCCTGCGAGGTCGCGGCGAAGAAAACGCACATTGCTCTATAACCAATTTTATTAGGGTTAAACTGAATTGTGACTTTTAATACCCCATTTTTCTTTAGTTTTTCGTATCTTCTTTTAGCGGCATCAGATGAGATTCCTATTTCTTTACCAAGTGTCTCCATAGAAACTCGCCCATTCTCGGCGAGCTTATCCGCCATTTTTTGATCAATTTGATCGATAACCATCGCACGAGGATTGCTTCTCCGAGTGTCTTTCTGATAACTGACTGTTTCTTTTTCCTTTTCTGTGTTATCTGTGGCTATTGACAAGTTGTCGTTCATTTCTTTTACATCTGTCCAGATTGCTGTCCTCATCTCCAAGATTGAAAACTGTTTTTTGATTCTGTCCTTAATTTCGTTTAATTGTTCAAGCGTTTTGAGGATTATGACCGCATCTAAGTTTCCTTTGACTTCCCTTTTATAAAAGGAGTAAATCTCTGGCATTTTCTTGAGGTATTCAATAAGTTGATCTTCTTGTTGGGAATCAACATTAATTAACATGTGAGCTACTGCCTTGTAGCCAAAACTCTTATAATTAATGTGTATCGTTGCACCTGTGATTATGCCCATTTCTTCCATTTTGGCAATATTCTTCTTAATGCTTTCCTTTGTTTCGCCTATTTTCTTACTAATTTCGCTGCCAGTTGTACGGCCGTCTGCTATTAATTCTTTCAGGATTCTTGCTTGAACTGCGCTAATTTGCTCGGTAAAGATGTATCCCTCGTTGCTGTTCATGGTACTTTTTCATTATATTTAAATTCATCGCATGAGCCGCTTGTGCGTTTTTTCATGTTTTTGTTGCTCTTCGGTTTCTTAAAAAAATCTTATATTTTAGCTTATTCCAAACATAAAAGGCAATTTTAAACGATTAATTTGCTAATTTTGTAAAGTTTTAAATACGAATAAACGCGAAAAACTTAGTAACCGAAAAAGGAGAAAAAAGAGAAATGCCTGACACACTCATGCGAATTTCTAAATGCAAAACAGGAGTTATCGCGATTGCTCTCCTTTTTCGTCATGCAAGAGAGGAAAAATTCGGGCTGAGAAGGCTCTGGTTAAGATCACGAAATAGCCAAAGTATCGTGAAACATTTTAATTTCTTTTTTCTCCGAAAGAATATTGAAATCTATCCAGAGCCTCAGCAAACCGTCTCCAACAACCACAACCGAGCACGTTAGGGCTTTTACATGCAAGAAGAAAAGCAAAACGATGACTATCCAAACTGCAAGAAAACATGTCCGATGTGTGTACGTTTAGAGGATGAAGAAGTGATTTGCCCGTGGCTACCCTGCTACTACAAGCAGTTTGAGGCCAACGGCGCTGGCAAGAAGGATTCCGTGAAGAATCGATAAAAAATAATGGTTTTCAATTTATCAGCGTTTTTGCCTTCTCTTTTGTTGAAACCATGGGTTTTTTGTTTTTTGGTCTTTTAAGCTTGCCCTTATATTATTGCTTTTTTATTGGAGAAAATGGCGCTTTTGTTCAATATTTTTGCATCTTTTACAAAGTCTTAAATATGAAATGATCGGAAATTTTCTATCACAAACAAGGAGAAAAAACAAAAATGATGAATTTAAGAAACAAAAAAGGAGCTATTGCAATCGCAGTATTCTTAATGTTTTCAATGGCAGCTTCATCAATGCTAATTCCAGCTGCAAAAGCAACTACGCCAATGAGCATTCCAACTTTCGCCTACATTAACGTTTCACCTAACCCAGTCGGCACAGGTCAATCAGTGGAAGTTATCATGTGGCTTAACCAAGTAATATTCGCCTCAGCGTTTACAAACAACATCCGATATCAAAACTACCAGTTAACCATCACCGCACCTGACGGCACAAACAAAACAGTGACTTTCCCTACTATCATAGACACAACATCAGACCAAGACTATTCATTCACTCCAAGCACCACCGGTACGTACACCTTAACATTCACTTTCCCAGGGCAAACCTACAACTACCCGTTCACTGTCAGTCCGTTTGGAGTACCTAATACAGCATACATGGGTGCTTATTATGAGCCCAGCCATGAATCAACTACGCTCACTGTTCAATCAGCCACAGTACAGCCCTACCCCACCACTCCGCTTCCAACGAGCTTCTGGACACGCCCAATATACGGTATGAACAGTAACTGGTACACGGTTTCGTCAAACTGGTTAGGTGACCTCGCACCGGGCTACACAGGCTTCACTGGTACCTATAACTCTGGAGGCAACGGCGAGTATATGGCCGGAGCAAATGACGTTGTAGGTTCCATGACCAGCCACATAATGTGGACTAAGCCCCTTGACAGCGGCGGAATAGTCGGAGGAAACCAAACTGTAATCGCGGGAGACTCATACTTCGAAGGTTCAGCATACAACCAAAGATACACCAACCCGATAATAGTCAACGGAATACTCGTTTACACTGAACCGATATCATTCGCAGGCGTTCCAGGAAGTTTGACCGGCAGTGCTTACGGACCAACAGTCGGCGTTGACATAGTGACAGGACAACAATTGTGGATTAACGACGAAATGCCAGCAATATCTTTTGCAAGCGTTTATGACGTCCAAGATGCCAACCAACACGGAGTTTACCCACCAATACTGTACTCGGTCAGTGGAGGATCTTCGCTTTTCGGTGCTTTCCCAGAGAGTTGGACAGCTTATGACGCGTTCACTGGCGACTACATGTTCAGCGTATCTGGCATTCCAGTAGGCAACACTTTCACAACGGCTCTCGGACCCCAAGGTGAATACCTGATAATCAGCCTAGTGAACCTAGGACCCACAAACGCTTTTGGCGTTCCAACTGGACCAGTAAACTGGTACTTGCAAGAATGGAACTCATCAAGACTGTGGGGCAACAACTACAACGGCGAATCAACATCACCACCTCTAGTTCCGCCAATAAGCAATGGAGGAGATGCGAGCCTGTATGACTTCAACGTTTCAGTTCCATACTTAGACTCTTCAAACGCATATCCAGTTACAGCAGTCTATGATCTCCAAAACAGTAAGCTACTATGCTACAGCGGTAACCTGCCTTCAACAGGCGCCATCTTCATGGGTTCACAAAGCGACACTCCCTACACTTACTTCACTCTCAACGTTGACGAAAGCACCCCAAGTTCGCTCGGCACAGTAATATGGCATCAGACAGAAAATCCGCCCGCAAATAACATTACTGTTCTAGAGGCAGGAGTTGACCCAGTAAACATGGTCTTCGTTGAGAACTATAGAGAAACTCAGCAATACGTAGGCTACAGCTTAACAACTGGCGCGCGTCTCTGGGGTCCAACCGTAGCTCAAGCAGACCTTGACTACTTTGGCAGCCCAGCATCCGGTAGCTTAGCAAACACATTCGCTTACGGAAAGATGTACAGTGCAGCATACGCAGGAATCGTCTACTGCTACGACACAAAGACAGGCAAAATATTGTGGACTTACGGCAACGGCGGCGAAGGAAACACCACGAATTCAGGTGTTGAAACTCCATTCGCGCACTACCCGACCTTCGTCAACGCTATCGGCGGCGGAGTAGTGTACCTCGTCACGACTGAACACACGCCTGAATCACCGCTCTTCAAGGGTGGATTGGCACGCGCTATTAACGCTACTACTGGAGCAGAAATCTGGACGCTATCAAGCTACACTGGCGAATTCGAGACCTTCAGTTACGCTGCAGCAGACGGCTACAACACGTGGTTCAACGGCTACGACGCACAGATCTACGTTGTAGGCAGAGGACCCAGCGCAACCACTGTCACAGCACCAGATGTCGGTTTAGCCTCTGGGCAATCAGTAGTGATACGCGGCACAGTGATGGATGTCTCTTCAGGCACAACGCAGACTGAGCAAGCAGGCAACTTCCCGAACGGTGTTCCATGCGCGTCTGACGCGAGCATGAGCCAGTGGATGAGCTACGTTTATCAGCAGCAACCATGCCCAAGCAACTTCACCGGTGTACCAGTGACGATAAGCGTCACAGACTCCAACCTCAACACGAGAACCATAGGCACAGCGGTAACCAACGGAAACGGAATGTACAGCCTAACTTGGACGCCTGATATTCCAGGCAACTTCACGGTCTACGCCAACTTCGCAGGAACCCAAGGATACTGGCCATCATCGGCCTCGACAAGCTTCACCGTAATGCAACCAGTACCAACACAAGCACCAACAGCGACACCAGTTAGCGGGTTAGCTACTCAAAACACTCTCGAATACATAGGAGTTGCAATAATCATCGTCATAGTCATAATCGGCGCAGTACTTGCAATCCTAGTTACGAGAAAACATCCATAAGCTAAAAAACCAAACAAAACCCAAAACCCCTTTTTCTTTTTTTAGTCACATTAAAAACCATGAGAGAATAATCCGGACGAAATGTTTGTATTCTCCCTGTTTCTAGGCCTCAGCAAACCCTAAGATAATATATCTTTAGCCAGTTCTGCGAGCCAGTCAAAATTCTAACAAAAGAAACCGAAAGTTTCTATTTCACAATTATTTACCCAATAAATTGCAATTTTTTTCTACATCAACCCAGCGATAATACGCAAAAAGCTAAATACCACTTGCCCCCTAAGTGGGCACATAGAAAAAAAGGAGAAAAAAGAAAATGCTAAAAATAGACAAGACTATGGCAATCATATTTGCGGTACTCTTTATTTTCTCAATGACAGCTTCAGCAACCTTAATGCCAAGCGCGAGAGCACAAACTGGAGTCACGCTTAAGACGTTCGCTTACATTAACGCGGCTCCTAATCCAGTAGGAGTCAACCAGCAAACATACATCATCATGTGGCTCAATCTGATCTTCAATGGTGCAATGACAGCCAATACTTACAGGTTCCAAGGCTACCAACTAACCATTGTAGGACCAAGCGGTACAACAACGGTGAATTTCCCAGTAGTTCACGACACAACATCAGCCCAGGACTACGCCTTTACTCCATCCGCAGCTGGCACGTACAATATTACTTTCAGCTTCCCAGGGATGGACATAACTGCAGCCAATGATGGCTCAACTTCTGCCCTAATCGGCGACAAATACGGAGCAAGCTCCGCAACAACAACGCTAACTGTTCTGCAAACACAACTTCCTCCTACCCTAAGTAGTGCTCCTCTTCCAACCGCCTACTGGATTCGGCCTATCTACGGTGAAAACACTGCGTGGTACACGATTTCGTCAAACTGGTTAGGCTCAGGAATACCTGGATACCAAGGATGGGGCTTTAGTTCCAAACAGATGTCTTTTGCAGCCGACGCTGTAGGCTCATTGACTGCCCACGTCATGTGGACAAAGGAGATTCAGGCTGGTGGAATCGTTGGAGGAAATACAGTTGCTATTCCTGCAAACACATATTTTGAAGGTTCAGCATACAGTCAAAGATACATGAACCCGATAATACTCGACGGATTCCTCTACTACAACCCACCTGAAGGAGTACAGTCCTCTAATAGTGGACCACTAACATGCGTTAACATGCAAACAGGCCAGGTGGTCTGGACTAAAAATATAGGTCAAATGTCATTCGGCTACATATACGACGCAGAAGACCCTAACCAACACGGAGTTTGGCCACCAATACTAGTTTCAGCAGCATGGCATGCTTATGATGCGTGGACAGGAGACTCGGTATTCAACTTAACCAACGTTCCCTCAGGCACAACTATACTCGGCCCAAGCGGCGAAATTCTGATAGTGTCCTTCCATAACTACGGACCAACGATAATGACACCCTATGGTCCGTTTCCCTCCGGTCCGCCAGTCTACTATCTGCAGGAGTGGAACTCGTCCAGACTTTGGGGTGACCGGTACTCTGGTGGATCAACAACGCCAGGCGATGTTCCGCCAATTACTGACGCAAGCTGGGCAGGAGGTTATGTGTCGATCGGTGGCGTGCCCACTTATGAACCAAGCCTATTAGACTTTAACATTTCCATGCCAATGCTCACAAGTGCGCCAACAATAGCGGATGCTTACTACAATAACATGCTAATCTGCGAGAACGGAACAATGCCAGGAGCAGGTGCATTCTTCGCTGCTTCACCTCCGTGGCCAGAATCACCCTACAACTACTTCGCTGTTAATATGAAAGCACCCAGTATAGGCTCGATCCTATGGTGGAGTACGGTTCAAGCGCCAGCAGGCAACATTACAGTGACAATAGGCGACGCTGACCCAACAGCTAACGGTGGACACGGTGTCTTCACTGAAGGATACAAAGAAACTATGCAGTGGGTAGGCTACAGTATGGCAACAGGCGCAAAGCTTTGGGGTCCAACTGACAGTATGGCATCACTCGACTACTACGGCAACCCTGCAATCCCAATCATAGGCGGCACTTGTGCTAATGGAAACCTTTACAGCACCGGCTACGCAGGAATACTCTACTGCTGGAACATGACAACTGGCAAGCTGGAGTGGACCTACGGTAACGGCGGCGAAGGTAACAGCACTAATGCAGGTTTCAATACACCTTTCGGTGTCTATCCAATGCAGATCAACGCCATTGGCAGTGGTGTAGTATACATGGTTACGACAGAACACACCATCGAAACACCACTCTTCAAGGGTGCATTTAACGTCGCTGTTAACGCAACTACCGGAAAGCAAATCTGGGCCCTTTCAGGCTACACAGGCGAATTCTTTGGAATGTCATACGCTATGGCAGACGGATACAACACTTGGTTTAACGGCTACGACAACTCAATCTACGTCGTAGGCAGAGGACCAAGCGCTACCACAGTTATCGCGCCAAGCGCAGGCATTACTATGGGCACACCAGTCGTCATCAAGGGCACAGTAATGGACGTCTCCGCTGGCACAACACAGACACAGCAGGCAGTCTGACTTCCCGAGTGGTGTTCCATGCAGTTCTGACGCAAGCATGACCGAATGGATGGCATATGTCTATCAGCAGCAGCCATGTCCAAGCAACTTCACCGGTGTCCCAGTGACGATTAGTGTCTTAGACTCTAACCACAACACTAGGGTAATCGGCACAGCTGTAACCGACGGCAGCGGCACCTACAGATTGACATGGATGCCAGATATTCCAGGCAACTTCACTGTCTACGCCAACTTCGCAGGCAACGCAGGCTACTATGGATCATCCGCAGAAGACGGGTTCGCAGTTGTTCAACCAGTTACATCAGTTACTCCAGTGCCCACAGCCACACCGACTTCAGTTGCTGACTTGTACTTTGTCCCAGTAATGGCTGGTCTGTTCGTCCTGATCATAGTCGTGGCGGCAGTCCTAGCTATGCTGATGCTTAGAAAAAAGCCATAAGCTAAAGAACCAAAACTCAAATCCCTTTTTCTTTTTTTGTTTCTTTGAAAAACTTAAGTGCCAACGTTCACAGTTTCTGAAGCGTGTTGGTTTCTGCATTTGTGTTGTGCAGTTGTGTGCTGTTGTAGTTTATTAGGTATCTTTATTAACAATATACAATATCGCAATATATGACACTTATTGATGACGCAAACAAACCCTGAAGTGAAGACAAAGAATGAAAACAAGACAAAAACTCCCGATGATAAGGCAAAATTCTGTTTCATGGGAACACAAACCGGTTGGGGGTGGTGGCTGCCGATAGTGTAAAGACAGGCGCCCTCGCATTAGAGTAAACATGAAATTTTTCTTTTCTTTTTAGTTTCTCTTTGAAATTTGATAAGAACTACTGACTGTTTATTTTACTACTGGCTTGATTGCGACTAATGAGCCATCTTTATAATCAGTTTTGCCAGAGCGGCTTGACCTGTTTATTCTTGCTCAAAACTACTCGGCTGATGGCTACGGTTGGCTATCATTATGTTGATGACGTTTTCCTTCACGCCGCTCCAGTTTCATCGGTGCCTGAATACGCGTCAAACTGTCAGTGGCTTAGTCTTTGGCTCTTTTGAGGCAACCGTGGTCAGGAAACAATCGTTAACTCGCGTGATATCGACTCTTCCGTTTGCACCCTGAATGGTGACTGATTGTATTCCATCTATTACGTTGGCTCTTGCGTCTATCTGGTTAAAAGCTCCAATTGTCTTGTTTGCTTCCTCTTCCTTGACGCTGTCACCCTTGGCGAGAAGGTTTCCTTTTTCGAAAAGGAAGGCTTTTGAAACGTCTTTGTTGGTGTTTTTTGTCTGGTCTACTGCTTTTGATTGTTCGAGGTCGCTTGAGTTTTCTTCCATTTTGCTAGAGCTCACCCGTTTTTCTCGTCAGATGCCCGAAAACTTGTAACACATTTATTGAGTCTTAATACATATTAAGAATAAAGAATTATAAAAGCGTTACCCCTCTATGGGCATTCAACTAGTATTTGTGCTCAACAACTGTGAATTTGAAAACAAAATCAATAATATTTATTAATATTTGCGATACGATTCTGGTAGCCAAACCTGAACAAAAAGAAAGAGGGAAAAAGAAAAACGTTAAAATGCCCAAACCCTTCATGCGGAAAAACCTTCAATACACCACTCAAAACCAAGAATCTGCAACAAGATCCAGTAGAACAGGACACATGCCCATACTGCCTGACAAAAATTGATCAAATCCCCAGTGAAACCGACAAAAAATTGGAAAAAACCCCATCTGACGCAGAAAAACCGGTCAAAGAAAAGCCGCCATTCTGCAACTACCACATTGGCTACTTAAGCGAGCGAAAACAGAAAAAGGAAATCCCCGACGAATGCCTATTCTGCAAAGAAACTGTTGAATGCATTCTTGGAAAAAACATGGTTTAGTCACCGACAAGCCCAAAGCGGTTTTCGCCAAGACCAACCTTCAAAATCGGCTGGTTGCAACGAATTCCGAAATCAAGCATGAGCAGCTAAAATGCTTTCAACCTGTTTCTTTTCCGCCGTGGTTCAGAGCTGCTACCCATTCTTCAGTGTTCATCAGGCACGGCGAGGAGGGGTGCTTTTTCCTGTAGGCGTGGCTGAGCCTGACTGCCATGGGCGGTATTATGCCCGATTTTTCGAGGTATTCCTCGTTTGAGAAGAATCCTCTTGTGGATCCGTCGTAGAGGACTGTGCCGTTGTGCATCACTATGACTCGTTTGGTGTGCTCCGAAATCAGGGTCATGTCGTGCGTTATCGCCAGGATCGTTGTGCCCGCCTCGTTTAATTCTTCAAGCAAGCTCATTATGTCCTCAGACATCCTGAAGTCCTGACCTGTTGTGGGCTCATCAACAATCATTATCTGGGGGTTCATGGCGAGAATAGACGCGACTGTCAACCGCCGTTTTTCGCCTTTTCCCAGGAACATCGGGTCTTCGGTTATCTTCGCAAGCAAGCCAACGCTCTTCAACGCCTCGTTGACTCTTCGGTCAATCTCCTGCTGCGGTATCTTCAAGTTCTTCAATCCGTACGCTACTTCATCGTAAACGGTGCGCATGAAAATTTGATTGTCTGGGTTCTGGAACACGTAGCCCACATAACACGGGATTCTTTGAATCACTTTTCTGTCGCGCAGGCTCAACCCCATGACTTTTGCTTCACCCTCGAACTTCCTGTATAAGCCGCTGATTACCTTGGATATGGTTGATTTGCCTGCTCCGTTTTGACCTATAAGCCCCACGTACTCTCCCTTTTTTATCGAGAAGGTTACGTCCTTGAGCGCGCGTGTTCCGTCTTCGTAGGAGAAGTCGAGGTTTTTGACGCTTATTATTTCCTCAGCTTCATCGTCTGGCGGGTCATCTTCAACGTTTTCTAGGATTGTTTGTCTCCTGTCTTCGCAAGTCGTTATCATTTCGTCTACCGTAAAGGGGACTCTTCCCTTATAGCTTAGGCCTGATTGCCACCCTATCCTGGCTATGTCCGAGGCGTAAAGCCCGTTTTCATTAAATAGTTCACATTGCGAATAGACTTCATCGGGGGTTCCATACGCAATCGCTTGCCCATTGTTTAACGCAAGTACTTTGTCCGCGTACTTCTGAATTACCTCAGGATTATGCTCCACAACGACTAATGTCAAATCATACTGCTCTCGTATGCTGTCAATCGCCTTGATGATGCTCAGCTTGCCTTCAGGGTCAAGGTTAGACATAGGCTCATCCAGCACCAGCAGTTCAGGTCGCAGGGCAATGAAGGAAGCTATTGCAGCTCGCTGCTTCTGCCCACCCGACAATTCGCTTGGGTGAACAAGGTCCGCTATAGGCCAAAACGAACCTAAACCGACTATTTCAAGCGCTTCTTTAGCTCTTCTCTCAATTTCGCTTGCCGGAAGCTCCAGCAGTTCCATTCCGAAGCTAATTTCATGAAGCAGATCCATTCTTAAGAATTGGTTTTCGGGGTCCTGAAGCAACAGGCCGACTCTCGGAGCCGTCTGTTTCATGCCGACGATCTTGTCGACTGTCTTGCCGGTTATTTCGTCAGTTACAGCTTCCACTTTGGTGAGTGTTTGCCCGAAAAGTTTGATTTCTCCCTTTATGTGCTCACGTTCTTTGCCGAGGGGAACATTAAAAACATGGGGTATTATTCCAGTTAAGGCGTAGCAAAGGGTAGTTTTGCCTGCGCCGCTGGGTCCGATTATTCCGAAGAATTCTCCTTTGTTTACTTTGAACGATAAATCC
This sequence comes from Candidatus Bathyarchaeota archaeon, assembly GCA_963768345.1. Lineage (GTDB taxonomy): Archaea > Thermoproteota > Bathyarchaeia > Bathyarchaeales > Bathycorpusculaceae > Bathycorpusculum. Next base: position 1,033,675 of record CAVYHL010000006.1, read on the forward strand.
TTCAGCGTGTAAGGATTCTCCGCCCCCACGTAAGCTCGGTATTTCCACCAGAAACCATTGACTTCCAAAACCGACATACCTTTTACCTCATGAATAGGGCGGTAATGGAGTGTCCAAGGATGACCTCGTATATTAAGAATACGGCTAAAATCGCCATAATCGTGAAATCAACGCTGCTTAGCCGTCTGGTCTCTTTATAATCCGTCATACCCTTTGACGCTTCGAAACCTCTAGCGTAGAGCGCCACACCCATCTCAGTAGACCGCCTAATCATGGTTGCAACCAAGGGGATGGAAACGTACGCCAAGTCTTTCATCCGCGACAAAATGCCGCTCCTTATGACGTTGGAGGCGCGTGCGACTTGAGCCATCCTGATGCTTTCGTAATCGAGCAGTATCGTGTTTAGGTTTCGGAACATCAGCATGACAAAGAACGCCTTTCGGAATGACACTTTTATCTGTCTGAGTGCTCCCCCAATTTCAATGTCCCTGGTCGTTAACAGGAAAAGGAACGATGTGTAAATCAAGACTCCGTATCCAAGAGCCTTGGAAAATCCTACGTAAGCTGACCATTGAGGAAGAGAAATAGAATAGCTTGCCCCGATTGGAAACTTAACCCACGTTGCAAGTGTTGAATGGCTTAAATAGCTGGGCATGATGGTGAACCACCATAACAGGATGGCGGGCACAAGTGAAACCGTTATGCTTCGGGTCCTTAAGTAAACTAAGATAAACGTCACGATGAGTACAACGGTCGAAATCCCTATGGGCAAGAATCCAGGCCACAGGTAAAACGTCATTTTGGCACCTGGTAACGATTCGCTGAAGAAAAGCCACCAGAAGAACTGAGCCAAAATAACAGGTATAGACAGTATTAAGTAAGAATTTACTAGGTACTTAGCCGTTCTAGATATTGCCAGAAGGCTAAACACGAGAACTAACAAAAGGCCGAGTCCAACGTAGTCTGGACCACCACTTGAGACAGGAATATCAAACATGTATAGAGTTAATATTGAAATTGCTACAATCATGAAAGTCTTGGTTATTACATGAAGTTTCTCAATCGGTGTGTCCGTACGCATGGAAAAAATAAAAGTGCGCACGTACTTTTTTGAAGCACGTGCTTTGACGTCTGGGTCTGACAACAGCCTTCCTCTTAACGTATTTTTCAAAGAAGAAATGTTCTCAGGTTATCCAGCCGTGATTTACTAGTCCTTGCCTTTCGACGAGACTTGTGAGTCCTTTGACCAGCACTGGAGTAATGATGACCATTGCTACAAAGTCGCCTACGACCCATCCGATAAACCATGGCCAGAAGGCATCTGTCGCAATCACCTTCAGCTGATACAGTATTCCAACCCCAAGCACTCCACTGATTAAGTTGAGTACGACGCCGTTGATGAGTATGAACCATACCCACGCGCCCACTCTTTTCGTCTTGACGCCAGCAACTTCTTTGTCTGTTAAGTCTCTCCACAACGGGTCATAGCCTCTGTTCGCCAGAAATCCACGGTAAATTACGAACGCAACTAACGGCGGAACCAAGTCACTGACTGAATAGAGTACTGATGGAACTGGACCTGTCCCGACAAGCATTCCTGCACCGACGACACATCCAACGTATGCGCCAAGCATGCCCCAAGCTCCCCACCACATGGTGAAAACTAGGAAGAAGGGGTAGACGAAGTAGAATATTGAGATGCCTGCATAGCTTAAGGGAATAACGGCGACGCTTAGGTACGACAGAATTATGACTGCTGCAATCTGCACCGCGTATAGCACGTACTGTGTTGTAGAAACGGGCTCTCCTCTGCCCAGTTTCAATGTATAGTTGCTCCAAGGATACTTAGTTTCCGTTTTTGCTTCTGTATTTTCTTCCCCACTCAATGAAATCCCCGTTTTCACCTGATCAGCGGTATCAGTATTTAATACTTTTCAACAAAATTAGCACAAAAACTTCATTGAAATTGCGAGAAAAAAAGCAACAACTGCTAGGCAAAAGCTCAAATGCAACATGTAACTCAAGGGTTTTTTGAGTACCTTACTTATTAGCGTCACTTCAGTCTTAGCTGGTCTCGGCTTCAAGCTTTATCTGGTAGAGGCTTTGCCAATCTTTGCCCGTCACAAAAAGCCTGTTGTTCTGCTCGTCATACGCTATGCCGTTGAGTACAGCGTTACGGTTTGACCGGCTTGCAGACGAGGCTGGCAGCCCCGCGAGGTTTATCCAGGCTTCAACTTGTCCCGTTTGAGGGTTGATTATTGCAATTTTGTTTGTAAACCACACGTTAGCGTAGACGGCGCCGTTGATGTAACACAACGAGTTGAGTTCGGGTATGGTCGTGTTTCCATCGTGCACGTCAACTTCACCTATTCTCTGGAAAGTTGTCGGGTTCAAGAAGTAAAGGTGGTACGAGCCATCACTCATAATCAACTCCTTGCCATCGTAGGTTAAGCCCCAGCCCTCTGTTGGGTAAGTGAAGTTTCCAAGAAGCGCGAAGGTGGTCTTGTCGTAGATGAAGCCTATTTTCGACTGCCACGTCAACTGGATGATCGTGTTGCCGACGATGGCTATGCCCTCGCCGAAGTATTGGGCTGACAGCGTATATTCCTGCAGAACCTTGCCCGTGGTCAAGTCCACTTGCCGCAAGGTTGAAACGGGGTTAGGGTCGTTTCCGCTGCCGCTGCTTTCATACAGAAAGCCGTCCGAGTAAACCAAGCCTTCGGTGAAGGCGCTCGTGTCATGCGGGTACGTGTTAACTATCGTGAAGCCGTAAGTCACGGTGGAGTTTGTGGTTGCGCTATTCCTTACTAAGGAACCGTACAGTGAAGCGACTAAGATAATCATCACTATAACGGAGATTATGACGACTGATTGTCTCTTCATTGAAGCCTAAATTGGCTGTTCTCATTAATATGTAAAACGCAAAAACTCCCTTAACATACAAATGATCGACCGCAGCAATGCTATGCAGACGGTTCTTGCTGCTCTGACAGTACATTCGGGTTGTCTGTTATTTTCCTCTCGCTAAGGGTCTTTCGGGGGTCCTTAAGCTTGGAGGCGAACAGGGTTTTCGCGCCCATGAACTGAACGCAGATAAAACTTGTAAAGAGCGGGAACCAGAATGAGGCGGTTCTCACAAAAACAGTCTGCTACCCCGCTTGACGCCGTGTTTATCCCGTAGAGGATAAAGATGGTTGCCAGTAGAATGTCAAGTGAACCCACCGAGAAGCTGGCCATAGCGTCCTGAAACGCCGTTGCAACGAAGAAGACGACGATGTAGAACACGGGCGATGCCGCCGGGATTCCCAGCGCGTAGAAAACAAAGACGTAAACTGACAATCCAAGAACGTAAGCTGCAGTGTGAAATATGAATGGCTTGACTAAGGCTCGTGGATTTTCCCTAAAAACCTTGAAGCCTTCATAGAAGCTGGCGAGCGTTCGCTCGGTTTTCCTTAAATCATCCTCCGTTGCCTTGCTGGGACGTACACGCTTATCAACGATAAAATACAATTTTGCCATTTTTTCCGCAGCGCTCTTAAAAAACGCTAGGAACAACAAGACGGCAAGATAAGCCATGGAGCCCAACAATAGCAGGATGAACAAGTTCCCTATTAGGGGTGGAACATCTGTCTTTAGGAACAGGAACACTGAGCCGGCGGCTAGTCCAGTGGTGACCACGGAGTAAGCAATTATACGGTTGGTTACCGCCGAAGCCGCGATAGCACCGTAGTTTTTATTGGTTTCCTTTTGGACAAGATACAGACGCGTGACTTCGCCGCAGACCGTCGCGCATGGAACGACTAAGTCAGCAAAGTTGCCGACCCAATAGTACAGGTACGATTTTCTGTAGGAAATGTCGATTGAAAGCTGCTTCAGAATGTTATTCCAAGCGGCTGACCAGCAGAAAACCGAGGATAGAACTGCAACTATCGCAAGGGAGTAGAAGAGCGCGTATTGTTGCAGGTTTATGTTTTCTAGGACGAGTAAAATTTGCGAGGAGCCGATGAAAAAGTAGAGGTAAACGATGAAGACGGCTACGCCTATAACCATGAATAACGCGGATTTTCTGAAGGAGATGTACTTTGATGGGTACAACTGTTCACTCTGGCCTCGCTTTGGTGCTAAAATGCTTGCGGTTGCAAGAGACTTTAGGGGTGTATTCTTTCCCCTACTGGTTTAAGTAGCTTATGCTTGTCCCTCAAACATTGCCTTCACCGCCAACGCAACCAGCCGTCAAGCGCGGCAGCGAACCTGCTCAGCATTATGACTGACGTCCGAAGGACCCTGAGTTCGGCTGGCAACTTTGTCGTCAGTATTTAAATTTGAATCATGGCGACGATGGTTGTTTGAGCCTCTTCTATTCCAGAAACTGCATCGTGAATTGCGCGGACTACCTTTTCGAGGTCAACGTTGTTTCTTGCTCGCACTGGAACTATCAAGTCGCATGGTCCGAAAACAAAGTCGGCGGATATGACCTGCGGAAGCTTAATCAACGTCTGCTGTGCTGCTTCTGCGTCTCTGGGCTCAACGTTCAGGAACATGAACGCAAACGGCGTCTCCACGTACGCTGGGCCTTCGATGACCACTAAGTAGGTCGTCGTCTTCAAGATGAGTTTTTCTTCAGCCCCTATCATTCGAACAGGGTTAAACCACTTCTTCACGAACTCGTCTACAGTGCTGAACCCGTCAAACCTGACTAGCACGTCAACTGGGCCGTAAAGCAGAAAAATGTCCCCGATGGGAATGTCCATTTCTGTAAGTTTTTCTATGACTTTGTTGTAGGAGCCGCCTTTACAGGTTAAACCCATGTAAGCTCTCAAAGGCAATTCACCGCTAATGCATTAGCGAGTCTGGCGGTAAAAAGATTTCCTAAGCCTGTTTGGGACTTGCGGGGTTCAAGAAAACACTCAATCATCGAGGGCTCTTGGAACGGTTTCAGCCGCTGAAAAGAAGCTTAATATCCGCAGACAACAAGTTGTACTTGAGGCGTGTTCTGTGGACAAATCTAACTTGGTCATTGCTGAGTTCAGCATAATACCCGTGGGCAACAGCGAGACAAGCGTTGGCCGCTACGTCGCGGCAGCTGTGAAAGCGTTCAAGAACATCGAAGGATTAGAATACGAGGTTACAGCCATGGGAACGGTTCTGGCAGCGAGGGATTTGGACACGATTCTTGCGGCTGTCAAGCGGGCGCATGAGGCAGTCGTGGCTAAGGGAGCAAAAAGAGTGGAATCCACTTTGAGAATAGACGACCGACGGGACAAGCCGCGGGCGATAGACGATAAGGTAAAAGCAGTTAAGGAATACCTCAAACAGGCTTAAGGTCAAATGTTTCAGAGGATGCCGCGTCTTTTAGCGTGCTCTTTGTCATCTCACGTGTCGTCTACTAACCTATGGAAGTCATCGAGTGGATATTGGAAAAGCACCGCCGGCTTGATTGCTTCAAAGTTAATATTTAATGACTGATTATTAGATTATGGGTCGTTATGCTTCTCTCCAAGCTTTGGAAGCGATGAAAAATGGTTTTCCAAAAAATCAAAAAAAGAGACGGTAGACTCGTCGATTTTGACGCGGAGCGAATCAAGAATGCCGTTCACAAGGCGTTCTTGGCGGTTGAACTGGGCGACGGCGAAAAAGCAAGTAGCATTACGGAAGCCGTCGTTAAAGCCTTGCAAGGCAAGTTCAAAGACGCCACGCCCTCAGTCGAGGATGTTCAAGACGCCGTTGTCCTCGTACTTAGACAGAACGGCTACGAAAAGGTGGCGCTGGGGTACCAGGATTACCGCAAGAAAAAAGAGGAGCTGAGAACCCTCAGGGAAAAGCTGCAGATAGAGCCGAAGCTGACGGTTAATGCTCTTGAAGTTTTGAGGGCAAGGTACCTTCTCAGAGACGAAAAAGAAGTCATAATCGAGACTCCAACGCGCCTTTTTGAAAGAGTTGCCAGAGCCATCGCTAAAGTGGATGAAAAATACGGGGATGACTCAGCCGCCAGCCAGAAGACCTTCTTCGAGATGATGGCGAAGCTTGAATTCATCCCGAACACGCCCACGCTCTTCAATGCGGGCACATCCATCGGTCAACTGTCCGCCTGCTTTGTCCTGCCCGTCGGCGACTCGCTTGAGGACATATTCAACACCGTGAAGAACATGGCGCTGATTGAGCAGACGGGCGGAGGAGTCGGCTTTGACTTTTCCAGGCTTAGACCGAAAGGCGACATAGTCGGGTCAACTAAGGGCGTCGCCTCGGGTCCCGTGAGCTTCATGCGCATCTTCGACACGTCTACCGAGGTGATAAAGGCGGGCGGAAAAAGGAGGGGCGCCATGATGGGCATCCTGCGCGTTGACCACCCAGACATTTTGGAGTTCATCACGGCAAAGCAGAACCCGCAGATGCTCTCAAACTTCAACGTTTCAGTCGCGATAACAGACGAGTTCATGAAAAGCGTCCAAGAAAAAGGAGAATACTCTCTCGTAAACCCCCGGAACAAGGAAAAAGTGAAAACGCTAAAAGCGAAGAACGTGTGGGACCTCATCGCCATCTCAGCTTGGACAAGCGGCGACCCAGGCGTAGTCTTCATCGACGAGATAAACAGGCACAACCCAACCCCGCAAGTTGGGCGAATAGAAGCCACGAATCCATGCGGTGAACTGCCATTGCTTCCTTACGAAAGCTGCAATCTTGGCTCTGTGAACCTTTCGATGATGGTGCAGGATAGGAAGGTGAACTGGGATAAACTGCGTGAAACTATTCGGAAAGGGGTTCACTTCTTGGACAATGTGATTGACGCGAACGTTTACCCGTTGAAGGAAATAGCGGAGATAACGCGGGCTAACAGGAAAATCGGTTTAGGCGTCATGGGGTTCGCGGACATGCTCATAATGCTCGGGGTTCCATACGACTCCGACGGAGCTCTGAAGCTGGGCGAGGAGCTGATGGCGTTCATCAAGCAGGAAGCACACAAGAAGTCCATGGAGATTGCTGAGGCGCGCGGTTCTTTCCCGAACTTTGAAAAAAGCATCTGGAAAGGCAGGTACGGCGCATTTAGAAACGCGACTGTGACGACGGTTGCGCCGACGGGAACCATAAGCATAATCGCAGGCTGCTCCTCAGGCATTGAACCGCTGTTCGCCGTGTCCTTCATGCGGAACGTGCTGAACGGCGCAAGGCTTTTTGAAACCAACGCTTTGTTTGAGGAAACAGCGAAGGCAAGGGGATTCTACAGCGCGAAGCTTTTCGAGGAAATTGCCCGAACAGGCTCGGTTCAGAAAACCGATGGCGTTCCAGACGATGTCAAGCGGCTGTTTGTCACGGCGTTGGACATTAAGCCCGAGTGGCACGTCAAGATGCAGGCGGCTTTTCAAAAGACCACTGACAACGCCGTCTCAAAAACCGTCAACATGCCAAACGAGGCGAAGACGGAAGACGTCAGGGAAATTTACGACTTGGCTTGGAAGCTCAAGTGCAAGGGGGTCACGGTCTTCAGGTACGGCAGCAAGCCCGAGCAGGTTCTCTACATAGGCGAAATCAAGACCAAAGAGGGAAAGTTTGTTTCCGCCCAGTCAGAGTACGCAGGCGGCTGCCCCACACTGAACTGTCCGTTCCCTGCTTAACGGAGGTGACAAAACGGGTTACATATACCTATACTACGGAACTGGCGGCGGGAAAACTGCGAACGCTCTTGGGCTGGCACTGCGTTCAGTTGGCCACTGCAAGAACGTAGTGATAATTCAGTTCCTAAAGTGGAAGGCCGACACGGGAGAATGCCTCATAAAAGACCAGCTTAAACCCTACTACGAAATCTACCAGTTCGGAAGGGAAGTCTGGCTTGGCGAAAAGGCAGCGGTGGCGGAGTTCGGCGGAGAAAAGTTCAAAGTTGAAGGCGTCAACAGCCAGGACAGGGCGATTGCCAAGAAAGCGCTTGATTTCGCCAGGGAAGTCTTGAAGAAGAAGCCTCATCTGCTCGTGCTGGACGAGATTAACTTGGCGGTAGAGTGGAAACTGCTGGATGTCAACGACGTGCTTGAACTGCTTGACCATGTGCCAGAGGAGACCACGGTGGTCATGACTGGGCGGCTGGCTCCCAAGGGGCTCATCGACAGAGCCGACTTCGTGAACGTTGTGCAGGAGATTAAGACGCCGAAACGTTTCAAGCTGACACAGGGAATCCAGTACTGACGCTGAGAAGGTTGGTCGGCAAGGCTAGGATTTGGAAATGCAGGAAATCCAGCGGTTTTGACGTTGTTACGCTTCTAAAGTGCAATGTTGGCTTCGGCTCACGCCCGAAGCTGGCAAGCGCCAAGTTTTTACGGCAGATAAGCCTATTAATACTAGAGGTTTGCCGTTTGGCTAAAACTCAGCTTCTCCTCAGATGCCCTTATTGCAACTGTGACTTAGAAGTCACACCGCCCGACAACCTGCATTTTGACTACCTCTTGGAAGAACCGCCAGTCAGCAGCGTGCGGAGCGACGTGAAGAAGCGAGAAGTTGTCTGCGAAAATCCTGAATGCGGAAAAACCATTGCTGTCTACTGGTACACTCCGATAGAATACTTCAGCAGAATGTAGCTTGCTACGGGATAAAGCCTTGAACACAAAAAGAGGGTACTCCCTGCCAAAAATAGAATGCCTTAACTCTCAAGCTGTGTGCAAATTATACCTTTTGATCCGTCGATTGTCACTTTTTGACCGTTGTAAAGCAGTTGGCAGGCGTTTTGAATGTTTGTTACAGCGGGGATCCCGTACTCCCTGGACACGACCGCGCCGTGCGATAGGATTCCGCCTGTTTCAGTGATTAGACCGCCGATTTTGCTGAACACGGGAGTCCATCCTGGATCGGTTCTGGGAACAACAAGTATTTCGCCAGCCTGCACATCTCCGATGTCTTCAACACGGTTTAGGACTCGGATTGTCCCAGTCAGCTTGCCCTGGCTAGCGGGGATTCCATGCAGGATGCAGCCAGTGTTTTTTTCTTTTTCATTCAGTTCATTGGCGCCTTGGATGAACTTGGCTGGAGTCACGTTTTCATACTTTAGAAATTCATCCTTGCGGGCTGAAACTGATTCGTGAACTCTGTCTCTGCTTTCAGGGTGTTTTCCGTTGACCAAGGATCGCACTTCATTTTTCGTGAGGAAAAACACGTCGGAAGTTTTCTCTAGGAATCCTTGTTTCTGTAGGTTTCTTCCGATATCCATGTAGATTCGGCGGTTCATGGTGATCCATCGATCCAAGTTATAGCGTTGGTTCTCTCGGAACACTATGTATTTTCTTGCGTACCCAAGAATTACTGAGAACAGTTGCCATTCGAACCAGCCCAAGGGGCGCTTCTTTATTCTGCGTTCGATTTTACTTGTTTGCAGTTTTTGCTCGATTTTTTGTTCTTTTTTGACGGGGGTTTCATCTTGGACTAGCGATTTCATGATGTCGAAAACGTATTCGGGCGCCTCGTTCCAGCGCGGATAATATGGTTCTCGCGTAAAGCCTCGGACTCCGAAGTCGCGCATAAACAATTCCAGTTCACGCTTGAATTCTTTTAACTGCGGGTTATCATCTGCCCTTAGTAACGGGTAAATCTGACTTGAGGGTGTACCAAGGATCAGCGATTTTGCAGAAGTCGAAGATTGAATGACGCTTGCCAATCTCAGAATTCGATCATTCATCTCGCTCGTCTTGTGCTCGAGTCCCGATATCAGGACAGGGTAGATTTCGGCTGCTTCCGCACCTACGAAGCGTCCCAACAGGTACTGCGCGATCAGGTTCATGCCGATGTTGTGCACGGGGATTCCGTATCTTACGAGGCGGAAGTGCCCAATCATCAGGCGATCCAGTTCTCTGGCCAGTTCCAGTAAGGCTGATTGGTCGCCTTCCAAGTTAATCTTTGATATTCGTGAATCAAAACTTTGACAAAACGGCTCGAACTTCTCCCTGTTCCATTTTTCATACGCCGAGTTTGTCTTTGTTATTGACCCTTCGCCGTCGTAGAGCATCACGCGGATTTCAGCCAGAACCCTCTTGCTCAGTTTGAAGGGCTGCTTTTTCATGGTTTGCTTGCCGTACGGTCCGCTGCCTTCCCTGAAGTAGTTGAGGATGTCGTCATTGCGAACGAACGGCGGGATTTCGTACTCAACCTTGCGTTTGAGAACTTCAAGGTTAAAGTATGCGTGACCATGATAAAGCCTCAAGAGCTTGTCAGTTTTTCCATCGCCGGGGGAAGAGTAACCCATGATTCCGTTGAGTTCAACATTAACGATTTGTGTCAGTTGATCCCCAAGCAACTCGAAAAACAGTGGAGAAACGGGGTCGTTCCAGTAGTCGTCTGAATAACCCCTTGTCCAAGTAACTTCATCCTCAGCGCTAGCCGAGCCGTCCATTGCCTTCTCCCCTCTTACCTCGCAGTATGAGAGCGGTATCATGTTTAAGGCACTACGTATTTAAGCCTAAGTGGAAAATCACGCAAATCAGATTTCAATGCGATGTGCGTTTCGCCCGTAGTGTTTCAAACGTTCCGTAACCGCCAGAAACGCCGTCCATCTCGAAAGTCCCGAAAGACTGAGTAAGAATGGAGGTTTGCCCTTTTTCGTCGCTAAAAGGAATTGGAACCGCAGGTCCCGCCTTCCCGCTTATTACATGTGTGCAGCCGTCCTCGTCGAGAAGTTCCAGTTTCGAGCTGACAGGGAAGATTTCGCCGCTGAACTGCTGGTTCAAAACCTTAATCTTCGTGATCGGGATGTTCCTTCCGCTTTCGAAAATGAACCCGCCAGTTGACACTTTTCCGTCGTCAGAGACGATTGCCGCTGGGTTCGCAGCCAGTTTTTCTGAAAACCAGACAACGTAGTAAAGCCAGCTTCCGATTCCAGTCCAGTCGCGGACGCCGTGAGTGTGGTCTCTCTGCCCGAGAACGTTAAGCAGTTTGAATGAGTGGTCACCAAGGGCAACGTCACCCTTCACTTTGGCGATCTGTTCCCAGTGAGCGTCGCCCGCTTTTTTCCCGAGTTCACGGCTTTCCGCAGTCATGTGGCTGCTGTACTCGTAAACGCTGTTTATCGGCGTGAACTTCAGGTTCATTTCGGCTTCCTGCACGCTTGAAATCAGTGTTGGCTGCTCTCGAATTCTGAGCAGGTCGTGCGGGTTCTTAAGGAGCATCATGTTGCCACTAAAACGGTAATTCCATGAGCCATCCTCGTTTCTGCAGTGCACCATGCCATTAACGCGAGGCTCTTTTGGGTAGCTGGAACTTCCGATTTTTTCCGTAGCTTGATGTACAGCCACTGATCCATCAGGCAGAAAGATCAGGAAAAATGTCATGCCCTCATTCTTGTTCGGCTTAAAGCCCAGTCTTGTGACGGCTCCGAACTCTTGCTCTTTCGAGTAGAAAGCAAAGTAGTACGATTCATTCCATTCCACGTGAGACCCCGGCGAGTGGCTTAACGGTTCAGCATCAAGGTTGAAGCCAAGGCTTTTTCCCATTTTCATTCCTCCACGCATTTTCTTTCCAGTTTTGACATTACCCAATTTTTAAATACCAAGACAGGCGTAACTGCTTTACTATTAACTTTCAGGCTTAAGTGATTTTGCAATGTGCAAGTGGTGCATGAAACACGGGGCAGGCGGAAAATGGTACCTTAACGCCAAGAACTACTCCAACGAGCTTGCGGAGAGAGAGAATCTTGAAGCTTACCTCGAGGAGCAATGGAGAAACTTTGAGACAGTCTACATCCGAAAGATCATGGGCATGTCATCCATAGGCTTGGGCTACAAGCTTAAAATGCCCATAGTCGGACGCGTAGTCCGCTGGAAAGCCGAAAGCATGATTCACTCTGAGAGCAAGAATCGGAATCCAGTCAGAGCCGATGGGCATTTCGGACAGGTGATCCCTATCGAAGAAGCAAAACTCATCATGATGAACTTGGCCGCTGAGCCTATAGCTCAGAATTACTGCATGTGCAGGATGATGCAACGAGGGGTCAAGGATGTTTGCTGCATCAACTTCGGCTGCTTATCAAACGTAATCGAGAAGTTGCCAAGGTTTATTCCTGAAAAGAGCAAGTTCAAGCTGGGCAGGGAGGAGGCGGTTGCAGCTTTAGAAGAGCAGAACAAGAAAGGAAGAATCGCAACAGTTTGGTTCCAACCCGTGCCTTACGTTAACGCAATCTGTTCATGCGAGGTTCCGCAGTGTGGAGGGCTTAGGCTTCGAACAGACTTCGGCTTGAACTCGATCTACAAGGCAGAATACGTCGCCGACGTCAACCCTGATCTGTGTCAAGGTTGCAAGTCATGCGTTTCACAGTGCCAATTCGGTGCCATAAGGTTTTCACCCACGCTGGGCAGAGTGCTAGTTGACCAAAACAAATGCTTCGGCTGCGGGCTTTGCCGAGACCGATGCAAATTCAAAGCGTTAACGCTGATTCCCAGAGAAAGCGTTCCAGGAATCGCCAACATGTACTAGCCAAAAAAGGGGTGTAGCGATGAAGAAAACCAAGATTAAGATTGACTATTCAAAGTGTGGAAACGCGACTGGCGGAATCGACCCGAGAGAATGCAGCGTCTGCCTCAAGGTCTGCGACCCAGCAGTCTTCCTTCGCCACGAGACCATTGGAGCTAAGGAGGCAAACCGCAATGACCCGCAACTATGGCAGATAACGGCGGTGTGGCTTGATTTGTGTACTCGTTGCGGAAAATGCGTTGCGGCTTGTCCACAGAAAGCCATAACAGTATCCTAGGAAGTTCAAGAACAGCATTTCGGCTTCTTAAATTCTTGACATGTTTTTTCGTGTCTTTGCACGGGTAAGTCAGTCATTCTCGTTGACTAAGGCTTGGGGTGGGTGAAGAGGAATTCGATTAGTCCTGTTCCTTTTTCCCCTGTTGCGGTTGACTCGTGTAGTGCCATCCCTTCGAAGAGTTCCGTGGTTCCTTTGGGGAAGCTTCTGGAGAAATTGACGAAGCTCTTGGGAGAAATCAGCTTTGAAACGATTGTCTCAGCTTTTCCGTCTGCGTATTGTATTGTCGTCGAAGCTCCAGTCGGAGTTTTTCTGTCTTCGCCGCAGATCATTTGAACATCTACTTGCGATGCAGCCGTATGTTTTCTCCCAGAGGACAAGCCGCCTGAGACGTAAGAGGAGTTGCTCACGGTGTCTTTTCGTAAGCCCACGGCGTACGCTTGAAACTGTGCGTGGAGCGCGAACCATTTCTCAATGTGCCAGTCTCGAACTCCCCAACTTTTGTCCCGCTGGCTGAACCCGCTGAACCTGATTTTTCTTCCGTCGGCAAAGGCTGCTTCTCCTTCGACTATGCCCGACTGCTCAAAGTGCTCTTTCCAAGAGGTTCCGCTGCCTTTTCCGAAATTAAACGGCGGGAATCTGGCTTTCCAGTCGATGTGAACTTTGAGGTTTTCGTCGGTGGTGTTGATTTCCCATTTTTGCATGGGTTTGACAATCTTGTAAGTCAGAGTTCCATCTGAGAGAGGGCTCGACGATTGGTTATTTGAGAGTGTTTGTTCCTTGTAGTAGACTGTTTGTTTGTCTTCGTAAAATAGAGCTAGAATGAATTCTCCCATCTTTTGATTGGGTAGGATCCCTATAGTGGTGAATCCTGATGTTTTGCTTTCGGTATCAACAAAATTGAAGTAGTAACTTTCTCGCCAGTCAAGTTTGTTCTCCGGGATGTGAAGATAATCGTCAGTTTTCTTAATCGAAGTAGACATTTTGGGTCGTTCCTATATTGATGTTTTTTGTTATTTAGGTAGAAGGTACATTATTGGGTCTTTTTCTTTTAGGAATGGAAGAGTTTTCATCTTTATGATTTTTCTTTTTATTCTTGAGAAGGCGGGATCCTCGTTGGCTTTCATGAAAACTGGTAGATATTCGTCAAGAACTGGTTTAGAGAGGTTCCATGAGATTTTTTCCGTGATTCCTACGGAATCTGTGTACCTAGCAAAACCTCTCCAGTAAGCAGTGGCACCTGAGATAAGCAGTTGCGACCTGTCCATTTGGGCGAATTTCATGTACAGTTCAGCCTGGGCTTTGTCTGCGGCTTCGGCGTATGCTGATAACTCATCCAGTCCAAGTGGAATTATTTTGTCTCCACTTTTCTTGTATGCTGCGATGCCCTTTACGAGTTTGGAGTAGTCGCCAGGATCCACTGTCATGGTGCCGATGTCGTTAAAGGTGGTTTTTGCGTTTTTAAGTGTCATAGCGACGCCTAAGCTTGAAGAGGGGAGTTTAGCTTCGGTTGCTGACCATGGAAGCCACAATCTGCCGCCATCATAAAGGTTTGTGTATTCCATGAGCACGAGGTTTTCTTCGTTCTCAACGGGATAAGGACCATGGTGAACGATTTTGGCTCTCGCTTCACATTCGTCCATAAAAGAGTAAAGGTCAACCGAACCTATGACCCGCCTTACCCTCTTTGTTTGTTCTATGGTCACTGGTTGAATGTGATCTTTGACCCAAACGATTGCGTTGTCGTCTAGACCGATGTTTTTCTTGTTAGAAGCCGCCACGGTTGGCTTGCCAGAAGCAAAATAGTTGGTCGCCAAACTGTGCCATTTTTCAAGCATCCATTTCCATTGTTCTCTTTTTTCCAGAGGTTCTTTACTAGGTTCACCTTCGCATTTGTTGTAAATTATACCCATTCTCGCGAGCGAATAATACATCCAAAGGTAGGAAATTGAGAGCGCTTGTACAGGTGAGAGTAGGCTTCTGCTTTTTTTAGCCAATTCTTCGGGGGTAATAGTGTCCCACACTTGTTTCATAACACCGTAAAGTTCATTGTAGGTCTGATAGAATCCTAGACTTATGTACGCATTAACGGGAAACATTTTTGACTCGAGTAGGCTTCTTTCGAGAACTATGTTGGAGAAGACCTTACCTAGATGAGTGATAAGTTCGTTGATCTCTTCAATCTTCATGTCCTTTGCCTCTGCACTGAACCTGATATTAAGGCTTAAAGTAAATAAAATTTGGCGTCAGCACTCTTTTCAAGCAAATCTAATATCCAACTTCGGCTGATTAGGAGGCTACCCATTGAATGGAAGGCTAGGTAATGAAGGTTGTAGGTAGCGGAAGGATTACGCTGAATGTCGCGGCTAAGGGCGAGCTTCGGGTTGTCACGTCGATTCAGGATGTGGTTGATCTTTGGAAGGAGGGCGCTGAGGGGAAAATCGTTATAGTCGAAGACGCAGGAACGACCACTCTTGGGCCGATTCTTTCCAAACTTGCAGGGATCGTCTGCAAAACTGGTGGCATAGGTTCACATCTGGCAATTGTATCGCGTGAATTCTCAATCCCAGCTCTAATGGGAACAAAAATCGAAACAGACGAACCTCTGAACAAACGGCAAGCCATGATTCAACCCAACGGAAGTAGAGAAGGGCTGCTGATACTCTCCGACCTCCGAATTACCCATTAATCCTGCCTAATTATACTTTTTTTGTGGTTACTTTTTTATTTCCCAGCTGCAGTATTATCAGAGCATAAAGGGTAGAGGGCTGTGGCTAAAACCAGTGGTTTCATTCAACTGATCAGGCCGTTGAACTGCATAGTCATGAGTTTCGCAGTTCTTGTCGGAGCCAGCTTGACGGGTTTGGGCAACATGCATTGGCTGAACCTGCTCTTTGGCGCAGTAACAGCCTTTACGCTGACAGGAGCCGCGATGGCTGTCAACGACTACTACGATTTTGACATAGACAAGATAAACGAACCCATGCGTCCTATCCCGAGCGGCGCCGTGTCCAAGACAGCTGCACTGGTGGTTACTGCCGCTCTGACGGCTGTCGGCTTCGTTTTCGCCTACGTCATAAGCCTCTTTTGTCTGTTGTTCGCCATAGCAGCTTGGGCGATCATGGTCGCGTATTCAACTTTTGGGAAGAGAAGCGGGCTCGCAGGCAACTTGCTGGTTAGCGCGTGCGTCGCCGCGCCCTTCATGTATGGGAGCATAGTAGCGGTAAACGCTGTAAGGGCGAACATTCTGCTTTTTGCCTCCATGGCTTTTCTCTCAAACACAGGTCGAGAAATCGCCAAGGGAATCGTTGACGTTCAAGGCGACGGTGCCCACGGCATCAGAACTCTAGCCGTAATCTTCGGCGAAAGAAAAGCGGCTTTGGCAGCGGCTGTTTTTTTCATCTTTGCCGTGTGTCTGTCGCCTTTGCCGGTGATTTTTAATTTGGTGTCCTTCTGGTTTGTGCCGTTTGTGCTTGTGACCGATGCTGGTTTGATATGGTGTTCTGTGTCGCTGGTCAGGAATCCTACAAGGAGCAATGCTCGCCAAATAAAGAAGATTGTTCTTTATCTGTTCGTCTTTGGTTTGCTCTCGTTCATCTTCGGGATGTTCAGGTGATAATGCACGAACGAAGCCCAGCTGCTCTTGAATTTGGGGTTGCTCGGCTCATGCTACCTGTACATAATCGCCATAATCCTGATAACAAGCAAGATTAAGGATCGAATACCCGTAAACTTTTCCCGCAAGTTCCTGCACATAATGATAGGCAACTTCATTTTTGTCATCCCATTCTTCACACTCAGAAATTTTCCACTCAACTTCCCCTTCTTCGTGGCTTCACCCTTCATCTTGGTAACCTTCCTGTTTTCCCCTGCTTCCCCAGTTGACCTGAGCAGCAAGATCAGCGGGTTGGCTGAAGTCACAGGCGGAGGTCACAAGTACGGGCTGGTCCTCTACGCGATTTCATACAGCCTCCTAGCCCTGTTCTTTTCAACGAAACCGTACGTTATCGCGGCAGGCATTTTGCCGATGGCTTACGGTGACGCCGCGGCTTCTCTGGTCGGACAAAGAATCGGACGGCACAAATACGACATCTTCGGCATGAAGAGTCTTGAAGGGTCAGCGGCGATGTTCACCGTCTGCATTTCTGGTCTAATGGCTTGCGTGCTGTTTTTCTCGTACCTTTACCCAATCTCAATCCCTGCCTTCGCCTTGGCTTCTTTAGGCGCGGCTGCAGTGGCAACTACTTGCGAAGCCCTCACCCCGAAAGGCTTTGACAACTTAACCGTTCCCCTCTTAAGCGCATTGGTGTTTCTGTTCCTGATCGGAGTGGTGTAGTTGGGGCTAGTAATCATCGACGGCTTGGATGGCTGCGGAAAAAGCACGCAGGCTCATCTTATGATGCAGTCGCTGCGGAGCATGCGCAAGACAGCCTGTTTACGGGTTCACCCAGAAACTGACAACTGGTTCGGTCTCAGAGCACGCGCCTACTTGTACTCAAAGGGCAAGAGCGCCCATTTCGCTTCAGCCCTGTTCTACATGGCAGACGTCATCCGCTCCATCCTCCTTTATTCATGGAGACAGGACGACTTCATCATATTCGTCAGGTACTTGATGGGGACGGCATACTTGCCCTCGCCCTTGGACACCGTTGCCTACAACTTCTTCTCGGCTACTGTTCCCAAGTCAAACAACATGTTCTTCTTGGACGTGTCCCCCAATGAAGCGGCAGCCCGCATCGCACAAAACCGAACGGAAACGGAAATGTTCGAAAGCTTGGAGTCTTTAAAAAAAATCAGGGCTAAGGCTCTTTCCCTGACCCGTTTTGACAAGTGGACAATCATCGATTCCGACAAGCCTGTGGATGAGGTGGCTTCAACGTTAAGGAAGGACCTGTTCGGCGAGTAAACAAGCAGAACACCAGTTGAACAATCATCTTGGATTATCGCGACTTTTCTGGTTTGCTATTCTTCGTGTCAGCATCAACGATTGATTTAGCGTAGTTCGTAGACCACACATATCTGCGGTGTTGGAGAGCGGGTCACAAGCATTCGGCTGCCTGTTCACATGTTAGAACAGGTCAAACAATGCTTTTTTTTACATGCGTGTATCGAATGAAAGCAAAGTCTTATATGTAGATCGGGTCAAAACATAAGGGCACGGTGAAAAATTGAAAATAAAAGATGTAAAAGCCGTTAGCAGACTTGTCATTGTTGGCATAATTATCGCAGTATTGCTCATCGCAGGCGTAGCCGCAGGCTTGTACTACACCAGCACTCATCCCTCAGCAGCCAAGAAAGATACACTCATCATAGGAACAACCGACTCAGTCGAGACCACCATAGACCCAGCTGACGCGTACGACTTCTTCGGGTGGGAACTAATAGAATCTCTTGGATCCCCACTCGTTCAATACCAAGCTGGAACCGACAACATCGTTTCAGACTTGGCAACCTCTTGGAGCTCGTCCTCCGACGGGTTACACTGGACGTTTAACCTGAGGCAAGGAGTACACTTCGACAATGGTTCAACATTCAATGCTGATTCAGTGAAATACAGCTTCGACAGAAACATCCAGATGAACGACCCTGATGGTCCATACGTGGGCATAGGGTACGGCGACATCATAAACAACGTAACAGTCGTCTCATCCTACGTGGTTGAGTTCAACCTAAAGATACCCTTCTCGGCTTTCCTCTCGCTGTTGGCCTGTCAAGCGTCGTGCATCGTCGACCCAGAGTACGCTAAGATGTCAAATGCGTCCGCCGGGTGGACCGTTAACGACGTCGTCCAATACCATGCGGGTGATGCAAGAGCAAGCAACCCCATGGGACTCGGACCCTACGAACTCTCAGCTTGGGATAGAACAGCTGGAAAAGACACCGAAATTGATCTGACCGCCAACCCGAACTACTGGAACTCCAGCTTGCCCGCGACGAAGAACATAATTATCAAGATGTACGCGGATGAGTCCTCTCTGGCACTGGCCATAAAGTCAGGCGACGTTGACATTGCATTCAGGCAACTTGCATCCACAGACATCGCAAGCATGCAGTCAGACACCAGCTTGAAGGTCTGGACTGGCACTGGAGCTTTCATCCAGTACCTGTGCATGCAAGAGAATTACGCACCATTCAACAACGTAGCCGCCAGACTAGCCGTAGCCGCAGCCATCAACAGAACAGAACTCGTAGACACAGTGTTCCAGGGACAAGCTCAGTCACTCTACTGCATGATACCCGCAGGCATGTTTGGACATGACGAGGCTTTCCAGTCAATGGGCGCTCCAAACTACACTCTAACACAATCGCTTCTGGCACCCTTAGGCTACAACGCAAACCACAAACTGTCCTTCACCCTTTGGTATGAGTCGTCAGGACACTACCCATCAAGCGCTCAGCAAGCCCTTGTTCTTCAGGATTCACTTCAGAAGAGCGGCGTCATAAGCGTCACTCTAGCACCACTCGATTGGGCATCGTACAAACAGGCTCGCTCCGCCAATACAATGCAAGCCTACATTATGGGCTGGTACCCCGACTACATTGACCCAGATGACTACATCTATCCGTTCGTTGACTCCAGCGGCGGATCATGGCTGCACATAAACTACAACAGCCCAACCATGGACTCCCTAGTTACACAAGCAAGAGCAACTACAGACACGACAACCAGACAGAACCTCTACACCGAGATCAACAACCTAATAGTCGCCGATTGCCCGCTGATCCCACTCTACCAGAGCAGTGCATACGCTGTCACTTCGCCTAACGTGCATGGAGTCTACTTGGACATTACTCAGCAATGGCGAAACTGGCTACTTTACGAAACAAAGTGATAGGGGACAAAGTGAGATTAAAATATCCTATCTTTCACCCCATCTTTTTTATTGTTTAGTTAAAACAAAAAAAGGGTGAATTAAATGACGCTCAGAACATACGTCGTAGCACGAGTCTTGCTAACTATTCCTATGATATTCATTCTTATCACAGCTGTTTTCGTCGTCATGAGAGTGCTGCCAGGCGACCCAGTGATGATGCACTTCGACAAGATGGCATCACCAGCCACCATTGAGGCAATGCGTGTACAATTAGGCATGAACAAGCCGATTTACATGCAGTACGTGGACTACATCGTCGGTCTCTTTCAAGGCAACCTCGGAAGATCCATGCAGGACAACTCCCCGGTGGGGCAACAGATTTTCTCGGCGTTTCCCGCAACACTTGAGCTTGCAATAGCCGCCATGATCGTCGCGGTTTCGATTGGAATCTTACTGGGCGTGCAAGCGTCAAAATCCTACAACAAACCCAAAGATCACGCGATAAGATTCTTTAGCATAATCACCTACGCCATCCCCGTTTTCTTCTTGGGAATGATTTTCCAAATGGTTTTCGGCGTATGGCTGCATTGGCTGCCGACAGGAGGCAGAATCGCACCTGGAATGGAGCCGACGGGACTAATGATTGGAAGCGTGCATATTCAAACTGGCTTATACACCATCGATAGTCTCCTTGCGGGAAACATACCCGAGTTCGCTTTATCCGTGGAGTACCTTTTCTTGCCTGCTTTGACTTTAGGATTAGTTCTCAGCGGTATATTTGTTCGACTTACGAGAACCAACATGTTTGAAACCATGCGGCTGGACTTTGTGACCGCAGCCAAAGCCCGCGGGCTCAAAGACGAAACTGTGACTTACAGTTACGCGCTGAGGAACGCGTTTTTGCCCGTGCTCACCATGACTGGGCTGCAGTTCGCGATGCTGCTGGGCGGTGCCATACTGACTGAAACCACATTTTCTTGGCCTGGCCTTGGCACATACATTGTTAACCGCATAAACTTCCGCGACTACACAGCCATTCAAGGCGCTGTCGTGGTTTTCGGCATTTTTGTTTCATTAGTAAGCTTAGCGGTGGATTTGCTCTACGCTTACTTAGACCCGAGGATTCGACTGTAGGCTGATCAACATGGGTGAAGACAAGACGAAGAAAAGCTTTTTCGGCAGAACAAAGAAAAGCATCATCGCCACAATAATCCCCGGTTTCTCTTCACTTGCCAAGAAACGCGGCATGGCTGGAAAACTGGTAATTTTCGGCTTGATTCTAACACTAGCCATCATTGTTATGACGGTGATTTCACCGTGGATTGTACCCCATAACCCAAGCGCAATAAACGTTGGAAAGCCGTTCACCGCTCCGAACTTGCAGTTTCCTCTTGGAACGGACGGTTTAGGCAGGGACATGCTGAGCAGAGTAATAGCGGGCGGAAGCGTAATGCTTGAAGTCGCACTCGTCTCGGTCGCTGTCTGCTTCTCCATCGGTGTGCCTCTGGGTCTATTTTCTTCCCACACAGGTGGCTTAGTTGACAGGTTCATCAGCCTCATAATGGACAGCATCTACGCGTTCCCAGGAATTATTGTGGCGATTGCTTTCTCGCTGGTTCTTGGCAGAGGTGTCATAAACATGTCGTTATCAATCGCCGTGGTTTACATTCCATCGTATTTCCGAATGATCAGAAGCCAAGTGCTCAGCATAAAAGAGTTGCCGTACGTTGAGGCTGCAACTTCCATCGGCGCCAAGAAGAGTACAATTCTGAGGCGCTACATTTTCCCAAACGCCTTGCCATCAGTTGTCGTTGTGGCGACAGTGAATTTTGCAGATGCTATTCTCACAGCGGCAGGGTTAACTTTCATCGGTTTGGGCGTTCCTCCCAACATGCCCGACTGGGGCGGCGACCTCACTTACGGACGAACATTGTTGCCAAGCGGCACATGGTGGGTCATCACTTTCCCAGGCATAATGATTATTCTGCTGGCGTTGGGATTCACGTTGATGGGCGAAGGCTTAAGCGAGGTGCTTAACCCGCGGCTTGAACAGGGGGGCGAAAAGTGACAGAGAACCCAATACTCAAGGTCAACGGGTTAACAGTCGAGTACTGGACGAACAAAGGCAAACTTCGGGCAGTTGACGACGTCTCTTTTCAACTGGGCAAATCCGAGGTTCTCGGCGTCGTCGGCGAATCTGGCTCAGGCAAATCCACACTCGGCTTATCCCTCATCGGATTAGTTCCTTACCCGGGAAGAATCGTCAAAGGAAACGTGCTGATCAACGGCAAGGACGTTCTGACGCTTAAAGAAAACGAGCTTCGCAACCTGCGAGGAATGGGCGTTTGCTACGTGTTTCAGGATCCGATGACATCGTTGAACCCCGTGAAGAAAATCGGCGACCACTTCGTAGAGATGATTCAAACCCATGAGCCCAAGGTAACTAAGAAGGAAGCATTGGAACGCGCAGCGAAGCTCCTCAAAGACGTCGGCATTCAACCCGAACGAATCGACAACTATCCCCACCAGCTAAGCGGCGGCATGAGGCAAAGAGTGATGATTGCCCTAGCCATAACGCTGAACCCAAGCATCGTCGTCGCAGACGAACCCACAACCGCCCTCGACGTTATAGTGCAGGCAAAAATCCTTGATTTACTAAACAAGCTTCGCGACTCATACGGCATGGCGCTCATGCTGATAACGCATGATTTAAGCATCGTGATGGAACGCAGCGACCGAATCCTAGTGATGTACGCGGGGCAAGTCGTTGAATATGCACAGAGCAAAACCCTCTACGAAGAGCCGCAGCATCCCTACACAAAAGGGCTTCTGAGAAGCATCCCAAACATTGAACTTACAGACCAAAAATTAGAAGCCATAGCGGGTTCGCCGCCTGACCTGCTGGATCTACCTGGGGGCTGCAGGTTTTGGCCCCGCTGCTATGCAGTGTTTGATCGATGCAGAAAAGAGGAGCCTCCGCTCGTGAAGACGGCTGACGAGCATTTTGCCCGTTGTTTCCTATGCATCACGGAAGGAGGCTGCAAGACATGAGCGGAAACGGCGACACGATTTTGCAGGTCGAGAATCTGCAGAAGTACTACCCAGTGGAGAAGAGCTTTCTCGAGAAGATGTTCACCCGGAATAGGCATTTCATCAAAGCGGTTGACAACGTAAGCTTTACTGTTCGCCGAGGAGAAATATTCACGCTTGCTGGAGAAAGCGGATGCGGCAAAACCACAACGGGCAAACTTGTCCTACGGTTGTATCCGCCCACAGCTGGACGTATCCTGTTTAACGGCACTGACGTGACGGCTTTGAAGGGGGAAGCGCTGAGGGTGTTGAGGCGAAAGATGCAGCTGATTTTTCAAGACCCATACGCCTCGTTTAACCCCCGAATGAAAATCGGCGACGCCGTCGGTCACCCACTTCAGATCCACGGGCTAGCCAAAGGCTCAGAAAAGCAGAAAAGAGTCTTTGCAGTTCTCGAGCGGGTCGGCTTATCCCCTGCAAGCAAGTTTTCGGAGTTGTATCCCCATCAAATGAGCGGTGGACAGCGACAACGTGCAGCCATGGCTAGGTCTCTAATTCTGCAACCCGAGTTTATCGTGGCAGATGAGCCCGTTTCAATGATTGACGTTTCCCTGCGGACGTCAATTATCGATTTAATGCTGGATTTACGCAAGGACTTCGGCTTGACCTACTTGTTCATAACCCATGATTTAGCCATTGCAAAGTACATTTCTGACCGCATAGCTATCATGTACCTTGGCAAAATCGTGGAACTGGGCGACAAGGACGTCATCTTCTCCCACCCTATTCATCCCTACACGAAAGCGTTGCTGGCAGCAATCCCCGTTCCTAACCCTGAGCGAAAACGGAAAGAAACGGAACTCATCGGCGACGTCCCCTCCGCTGTAAACATCCCTTCAGGCTGCCGCTTCCACACCCGATGCCGATTCTGCCAAAAAGACTGCGGCGAAAAGGAACCCGAGCTGATCGAAGTGTCACCTAACCATTTAGTTGCGTGTAGCATGGCGGAAAAATAGCCTAAAATTCCATCACAATCACTCCATTCAGAGTGAATCTATTGATAAAACATTGCATTTCTCGCTAAGGTTAAGCGGTGAAAACGCGCGTCATTCAAGTGCGAAGGGCTCGCAAAGTAGCGGAGGAACCCTTGCCGAGCAAAGGCTAATTACTTCCCCGCCCAATTAATTCTTTGAATTGCAGCTCATCAGGCTGGAGTGTTGGCTTGGGCAGACTCAAATTCGGCGTTTTCCTTCCATTCTACGCGTTCCAAGGGAAAGAGCACAGCGGAAACTTCAGCCTCATCCGAAAAGTCGTCATAGAATGCGAGCGCCTCGGTTACCATTCCGTCTGGCTGGACGACCATCTAATGTACGATGACTGGCCAATCCTTGAGTCGTGGACAACCCTATCCGCGCTCTCCATGCTGACCAGTAAGATACGGCTTGGAACCATGGTTTCCTGCAACCAGTACAGGAACCCAGCTTTGCTCGCCAAGACCGCTGCCACCTTCGACGTGCTTTCAGGCGGCAGGTTGGAGTTCGGCATCGGCGCAGGAATACAGGAGGATGAGCACATAGCGTATGGGTTTGATTTTCCGAAGGCAAGCGTCAGGATTGAGCGTTTAAGCGAGGCTCTGGAAGTGATTAAGCAACTGTGGACGCGGCAGAAAGCGTACTACAAAGGAAAACACTACGCCCTGAAAGACGCGTTCTGTGAGCCTAAACCCGTGCAGAAGCCGTATCCACCGATAACGGTCGGCGGCAGCGGCGACCTGCTACTCCGCAATGTGACTGCTCCCTACGCTGACAGACTTGATTTTGGTTTCCTGCCAGAAACTGAAGTTTACAAACGTAAACTTGAGGTTTTGGAGAAGGAGTGCAAGGCGGTTGGCAGAGACTTCGGCAAGATCGAGAAGTCCTGTTGGCCTGGCGGGCAAGTGCTGATCGCCACAAACGAGGAAGAGCTCCAAGAAAAAATTAAGCAAAAAAACGTTTCGGGCTTAAGCATTGAAGAATTTAAGAAGGCTACTTTCACGGGTACGCCATCGCAGTGTAGGAAGCAGTTGCAGGTTTACGTTGACTTGGGCGTGACTTTTTTCATGCTTTACTTCGCTGACTTGCCAAGCGTTGACGGGTTGCGGCTGTTCGCGGAAGATGTCATGAAGCCCATGGGCGGCGGCTAGAGGTCGCCCCTTGCAATATGCGAGAGCTCGTGAAAGATGATTTCCTCAATTCTGTGAAAAGGGTTTTCCCTGACGAGAATGATGTATTGGGCGTCTTCGTTCTCGCAGGCGTTGAACACGCAGGCGTCAGTGCCCTTGGTTGACAGAACCCTTCCCCACTCCTCAATCTCTCGCATGTCATCCTCAAAGCAGCGCCTCTGCTCGACGACACTGTTGAAGTCTTCATCGCTTAGCTTGAGCGCCTTAATTTTAGGCAAAGGCTTACTGGACAGGGTTTTCCATGCCTTAGCAAGCTTGCCTTCATGAATACGCTTAGCTTTCATCTCCACACCTTCAACCATAACCATAAAAAAACACGTACCACGCCCTTGCCGCCTCAAAACCAAACCTGTTTCATTCGGCAAAAGCTCATAAAAATCAACGATTTTCGGCGTAAAAATATTTGCAGTAGTTGCAGTACACCCACAACCCGTCCATGAAGATGCGTTATTCAGGATTTTTTTTGTTGAAGCCAGCCTGCCAGAAAAACCTGATTGGTGTTGCCTGTCTTTTCAAGGGTAACTATTCCTCTCTCGGCTAAGCGGGCGATTATTCGGTGCGTTTTTAGTCGGCTAAGTCCCGTTTCGCTGCGGATGTATTTCTGCAGGTATTTTCCGTTGTGGGCGTTTAAGACTTCGATGACTTTGCGCTCTTCAGCGGTCAGTGTTTTGGTGACTGACTCGTAGGCTACCATCCCGTTTGGGGTCACGGGGCTTGCGTTTGATTTGCCTGGGGGCTGAACTGCGCCCACAGGTATCTGTGGGTACAGAAGATAGTAAGCCAAGCCTGCTATGCCGACAACGACCACGCCGATGAGAACTGCGAATAAGACGCCGAAGTAAGGCAGCAATGAGCTGTTGGAGGTTGGCGCTGCTCCAGTTTGCCCCATCATGCCGCCCATTCCGCCCAGCATCCGACCTATCAGGCTGCTTTGGCTGTTCTGGTTGGACGTGAATATGACGTAAGCTACGGCGGTGACTGCGATCAAAGCGGTTAAGGACGCTATCAGGATGATTAAAAAGAGGTATACCCTTCGCATTTTATATCTAAAAAACACGCATCCGCCATGAATTTAAGGATTTACAGCAAGCCAACATTTTCCCATGGAAAACCCATCAAAAACTGTTTCATAAACCGTTTCACTGACCGTTTCAGCGAACTGTCATACCCTTCGAGGCCCAATATACTTGTTGAGGTGAAAAGGAATGGGAAACACAAAAGCCATCGTCCTCCTGATCGTAGCCGCGGTCTTAATCGTAGCAGTCGCAGGAATAGTTTACGCCCAGATTGTAACTGCCCAACCCAGCGCCGTCAGCAACGCAGCAAACCAAACAGCCCAAGGCACAATCGGCAGCAACTCAGCCAACACTCAGCAAGGGCACCCCTATGGGCAGCAAAACGGTTACGGGTACAGTTTTGGAAGAGGCTTATGCGGCTGCGGCTACAGGTAACCTGCCCAGCTTTCCTTGTTTTTCTTTTTCTAACTTTCTTCTGGCTTATTCTGAAGGCGTCGGCGTGTACCTGCTCAGGTACCCCTTGGAGATTTTAGGCTTCCTCGGCTTCCACGCGGCTAACCGTTCCTTAAGCTCCTTGTCTGACAATTCAACGCGCAGGACCCTGTTAGGGATATCGATGGTTATTATGTCGCCGTTCTTGAGTGCGGCGATTGGTCCGCCGTCGAAGGCTTCAGGCGCAACGTGCCCAACGCATGGTCCACGGGTCGCACCAGAGAACCTGCCGTCGGTGATGAGCGCTACGCTTTCGCTTAAGCCCATGCCTGCAATCGTCGCCGTTGGAATCAGCATCTCAGGCATTCCAGGCCCGCCCTTTGGCCCCTCGTAGCGGATGACCACGACGTCGCCTGCCACAACCTCGTGGCGTTTCATGGCTTCTTCCGCCTGATGCTCTGAATCGTAAACTTTTGCTGGACCCTGAATCTTCATGACTTTAGGCGAAACGGCTGCTGTCTTGACGACTGCTCCTTTAGGCGCCAAGTTGCCCCTGAGAATAGCTATTCCGCCTTCCTTGTGAACTGGGTTATCGAGTGGGCGGATGACTTCAGCGTTAATCACCTTGGCGTCTGCAACGTTCTCGCCGACTGTTTTGCCCGTAACCGTCAACGCGTCAAAATTCACGAATGGCTTGAGCTCCTTCATCAGCGCGGGTATGCCGCCTGCGTCGCCGAGGTCTTCCATGTCGTATTTGCCGCTTGGAACCATGCTGCACAGGTGCGGAACCCTTCTTCCGATCTCGTCGTAGGTTGAAAGGTTAAGTTTAGCTCCCGCCTCGTTGGCGATGGCGGACAGGTGCAGAACCGTGTTTGTGGAGCCGCCTAATGCCATGTCCACTGCGGCGGCGTTGTCGAAGGCTTTCTGAGTCATGATCTGCGAGGGCTTAATGTCCCGTTTGACCAAATCAACGATTCTTTGCCCAGACTCTTTGGCGATTCTGTGCTTCAACGCGCCACTCGCCAACGCTGTTGCACAGTAGGGCAGGGACATGCCTAACGCTTCAGTCATGCACGCCATTGTGTTCGCCGTGAACATGCCGTTGCATGAGCCGCAGCCTGGGCAAGCGACGTTCTCCAGCACTCTAGCTTCCTTCTCAGTCATCTTGCCCGCGAAGACTTTGCCGACGACTTCAAAAACGTCGTTGACGCCGACTTTCTTTCCTTCCAGTACGCCTGACTCCATGGGTCCGCCTGTGACGGCTATCGCGGGCACGTTAAGCCTCGCCGCCGCCATAAGCATGCCTGGGGTGATTTTGTCGCAGTTTGAGATGGTGACCATGCCGTCTAAGCGGTGCGCCTGCATCATGATTTCCACTGAGTCAGCGATTAATTCGCGACTTGGAAGGCTGTAGCGCATGCCCTCGTGACCCATGGCTATGCCGTCGCACACGGCGATGGTGTTGAACTCGAAGGGTGTTCCGCCCGCTTCCAGGATGCCTTCTTTCACGGCTTCCCCTAAGGCTCGCAGGTGAACGTGCCCTGGAACTATCGAGGTGTAACTGTTCGCTATGCCGATGAACGGCTTAGTCAAGTCCTCGTCTGTTAAGCCTAAACTCTTGAGGAGGGCTCTGTGCGGCGCCCGTTCAGGTCCAAGTTTGATTTCGTCGCTTCTCATAACATTCACTTTCTGTGCAGATTAAGTCACCAATAATTTTATATTTAAGGTTGACGCTCTGGAAAAGGAAGGACTTTAAATGGGGTATTGCTTTATTTAACCGCTTCCCTGAACACGTTAAATTTTTAGACACCACCCTTCGAGACGGGGAACAGACACCCGGAGTATCGCTTGTACCTGAAAGCAAACTGAGAATTGCCCAGCGCCTGGACGAGCTAGGCGTAGACGTTATCGAGGCTGGGTTCGCCGCCGTTTCCGAGGGAGAAATGGAAGCTGTAAGCCTAATCTCAAAGCAGGGTTTGAAGGCTCAAGTCTCCAGCGCGGCAAGGGGAACAAGAAACGACATCGACGCCGTGCTCAAAAGCGGTGCATCAACGATAAGCATGATTATCCCAACGTCTGATTTGCACATCGAGTCTAGACTCCACAAGACGCGGGAGCAAATACTCGTCGCCATTGACGAATGCGTCAGGTACTCTAAGGATCACGGCTTGATCGTGGAGTTTTTGGCTGAAGACGCCAGTCGGTCAGACTTCGAATACTTGACCAAGGCTTTCCAAACAGCGGTCGCCGCGGGCGTTGACCGAGTGATTGCCTGCGACACCGTGGGCATCTTGACGCCTGAGCGGTCAGCCGAGTTCTTCTCCAAACTGAAAGAAACCGTGAAGGTTCCAATCGGCGCGCACTGCCACAACGACTTCGGCATGGCAGTCGCAAACAGCGTCGCAGCGTCGTCTACCACCTGCTGTCCTTCGACCGCAACGAGGACGTCCGCGTGAAGGTGCGCCCTCCGGGCGACTACCCGTCGCTGCCCACGATCACCGACCTCTGGCCCGCGGCCAACTGGTACGAGCGCGAGGTCTGGGACATGTTCGGCATCACGCGTCGACGGGCCATCCGCACCTGCCGCGCATCCTCATGCCGCCGTGGTGGGAGGGCCACCCGCTGCGCAAGGAGCACCCCGCCCGCGCCACCGAGATGGGCCCGTTCCGCATGCCGCCGGACGACCAGGCGCGCCATGCAGGAAGCGCATGCGGTTCCGGCCCGAGGACTGGGGCATGCAGCGCCAGCGGCGAGGACTTCGACTTCATGTTCCTCAACATCGGCCCGCACCACCCCGGCACGCACGGCGTCCTGCGGATCGTCCTCCAGCTCGACGGCCAGGAGATCGTGGACCTGGTCCGCGAGATCGGCTTCCACCACCGCGGCGCCGAGAAGATGGGCGAGCGGCAGTCCTGGCACACCTACATCCCCTACACCGACCGCGTGGACTACCTCGGCGGCGTGATGAACAACTTCCCCTACGTGCTGGCCGTGGAGAAGCTGGCGGGCATCGAGGTGCCCGACCGCGCCAAGGTCATCCGCATCATGCTGGCCGAACTCTTCCGCATCATCAGCCACCTGGTGTTACTACGGCACGTTCAGCCAGGACCTGGGGCAGATGTCGCCGGTGTTCTACATGTTCACCGACCGCGAGCGGGCCTTCGACATCGTCGAGGCCATCACCGGCGGCCGCATGCACCCCAGCTGGTTCCGCATCGGCGGCGTGGCCCAGGACCTGCCCGAGGGCTGGGAGCAGCTGGTGCGCGACTTC
This sequence comes from Candidatus Bathyarchaeota archaeon, assembly GCA_963768345.1. Lineage (GTDB taxonomy): Archaea > Thermoproteota > Bathyarchaeia > Bathyarchaeales > Bathycorpusculaceae > Bathycorpusculum. The sequence continues at coordinate 1,063,172 of CAVYHL010000006.1, forward strand.
CTCGACTACATGCCCGCGCGGCTGGACGAGTACGACCAGCTCGGTCCTGCGCAACACGCATCTTCAAGGCGCGCACGCGTCGGCATCGGCGCAGTTCACGCACGGCGGAGGCCATCGAGTGGGGCGCCACCGGCCCGATGCTGCGCGCCACGGGCCTGGAGTGGGACTTCCGCAAGAAGCGGCCCTACGGCGGCTACGAGCAGTTCGAGTTCGACATCCCCACCGGCCAGCGCGGCGACTGCTACGACCGCGCCGTCGTCCACGTCGAGGAGATGCGGCAGAGCCTGCGGATCATCGAGCAGTGCCTGGACAACATGCCCGCCGGGCGACTACAAGTCCGCGCCATCCGCTGGCCACGCCGCCGCTGAAGGAGCGGACGATGCACGACATCGAGACGCTCATCGACCACTTCCTGGGCGTCAGTTGGGGCCCGGTCATCCCGCCGGGCGAGGCCGGCCGTCACCATCGAGGCCACCAAGGGCAACAACAGCTATTACCTGGTCAGCGACGGCGGCACGGCGTCGTACCGCACGCGGATCCGCACGCCGTCCTTCCCGCACATCCAGATGCTGCCGCTGCTGGCGCGCGGCCTCGACGATGCCGGACCTGATCGCGATCCTCGGCAGCATCGACTTCGTGCTGGCGGACGTGGACCGATGAGAGCGTGTAGCATGATGTACGACCGCATGGTTCGCACGCCGAGCGTGGCCGATGAGCGGTCGTCAAGCGAAACGATGGCGACGCAACGATCGCTGCGCATCGCTGCAGCCGAGCACGCCTGACGAGACAAAGCCATGTTGAACGATCCATCGAGAAACCGATGCTGACCGACGCCGAAAACGAGATCTGGCCGAGCTAGCCGCTACGGCAGCGCGGCGCGTGCCCGAGGCGCTGAAGATCGTCCAGCGCCGCCGCGGCTGGGTCTCCGACGAGGCCGTCCGCGACGTGGCCGACCTCCTGGGCATGACGCCCGAGGAGGTCGACTCCATCGCCACGTTCTACAGCCTGATCTTCCGCCGGCCGGTCGGGCGGCACGTCATCCTGATCTGCGACAGCGTCAGTTGCTGGGTCACGGGCTACGACGCCGCTGCGCGAGCACCTCAGGCCGCGGCTGGGCATCGACCTGGGCCAGACCACCGCCGACGGCCGGTTCACGCTGCTGCCGGCGGCGTGCCTGGGCGCTCTGCGAGCAGGCCCCGGCCATGATGGTGGACGAGGACGTCCACGGAAACCTGACGCCCGCAGAAGAGGTGCGACGAGATACTCTGGCCGCAGCATACGCAGTGAGCCGGACCGAGTGAACGAAACGACCGCTGACACGCAGAACATCCGGCCCGGACCAGGCAGCCGCCGGACCTCGCGCGAGTACGAGCAGGCCGGCGGCTACCAGGGCCTGCGCAAGGCCCTGCAAGATGACGCCCGCAGGAGGTGCAGGACGAGGTCGTCAAGGCCAACCTGCGCGGCCGCGGCGGGGCGGGCTTCCCCACGGGCAAGAAGTGGTGCTTCGTGCCGATGGGCCCCGACGCCCGCCGGCCCGAAGTACTTCGTCGTCAACGCCGACGAGATGGAACCCGGCACGATGAAGGACCGCCTCCTGCATGGAAGGCGACCCGCACCAGCTCATCGAGGGCGCCATCGTCGCGCGCCTACGCCATCGAGGCCGACGTGGCCTACATCTTCCTCCGCTGGGAGTACCGCCTGTCGGCCGCGCGGCTCGCGCAAGGCCATCGCCGAGGCGTACGCGGCGCGGCTACCTCGGCAAGAACATCCTGCGGCTCGCGGCTACAGCCTCGAGCTGCACCTGCACACCTCAGCGCCGGCCGGTACATGTGCGGCGAGGAGACCGGCCTGCTCGACGCCCTGGAGGGCCGGCGCGCCATCGCCGCGCAGCAAGCCGCCCTACCCGCAGACGTGCGGCCTGTGGGGCAAGCCCACGGTCGTCAACAACGTCGAGACGGTCTGCTGCGTGCCGCACATCGTCAACGACGGGCCGAGTGGTTCCGCGTCGCTCAGCCGCACGGCCGACGGCGGCACGAAGATCTACGGCGTCAGCGGCCGCGTGAAGCGGCCCGGGCCTGTGGGAGCTGCCGATGGGCACGCCGCTGCGCGAGATCCTCGACGAGCACGCCGGCGGCATGCAGCGACGGGCTACGCGCTTCCGCGGCCTCCTGCCCGGCGGGGCCTCCACCAACTTCCTGCTCGCGGAGCACCTCGACGTGCCGATGGACTTCGACTCGGCCTCGAGAAGGCCGGCAGCCGCCTGGGCACCGGCACCATGATCGTCCTGGACGACCGGACCTGCCCGGTGGGCATGATGCTACAGCCTGGAGCGGTTCTTCGCCCGCGAGTCGTGCGGCTGGTGCACGCCCTGCCGCGAGGGCCTGCCGTGGGTGGTCCGCACGCTGGAGGCCATCGAGGAGGGCCGCGGCGAGGCGGGCGACCTGGAGATCCTCCGGCACGCACGCACGTCCTGCTGGTCGCCGGGCCACACGTTCTGCGCCCTGGCGCCCGGGGCGGTCGAGCCGCTGCGCAGGCGCGCTGCAAGTATTTCCGCGACGATTTCGAGCGGCACATCCGCGAGCAGCGGTGTCCCGTGGAGATAGCCGTGCCGACGATCTACATCGACAACCAGCCGTACGAGGTCGACGCCGAGGGCAAGAACCTCCTGGAGGTCTGCCTGTCGCTGGGCTTCGACCTGCCGTACTTCTGCTGGCACCCGGCCATGCACTCGGTCGGGGCGTGCCGGCAGTGCGCCGTCAAGCAGTTCAAGGACGACGACGACACGCGCGGCCGGATCGTCATGGCCTGCATGACGCCGGTCGACGCGACGGCATGCGGATCTCCATCGACGACCCCGAGGCCGTCGCCTTCCGCGCCGCGGTCATCGAGTGGCTGATGGTCAACCACCCGCACGACTGCCCCGTCTGCGACGAGGGCGGCGAGTGCCACCTCCAGGACATGACCGTCATGACCGGCCACGTCTACCGCCGCTACCGCTTCCCCAAGCGGACGCACCGCAACCAGGACCTCGGGCCCGTTCGTCAACCACGAGATGAACCGCTGCATCCAGTGCTACCGCTGCGTGCGGTTCTACCGCGACTACGCCGGCGGGCGCGACTTCGACGTCTTGGGCTGGCACGACCACGTCTACTTCGGCCGCCACGCGGACGGCCCGCTGGAAAGCGAGTTCAGCGGCAACCTGGTGGAGGTCTGCCCCACCGGCGTCTTCACCGACAAGACGCTCAAGCAGCACTACACCCGCAAGTGGGACCTCCAGACCGCCCCGTCGGTCTGCGTGCACTGCGGCCTGGGCTGCAACACGATCCCCGGCGAGCGGTACGGCATGCTGCGGCGCATCCGCAACCGCTTCAACGGCCAGGTCAACGGCTACTTCCTGTGCGACCGCGGCCGGTACGGCTACGAGTTCGTCAACAGCGACCGGCGCATCCGCCAGCCGCATGCTGCGCGGCGCCGACGGCGCGCTCGAGCCGCGTCGCCGCCGGCGAGGCCCTGCGCCAGGCGGCCGACTGTGCTCAGGCGCCGGGCAGGGCCATCGGCATCGGCTCGCCGCGGGCGTCGCTGGAGGCCAACTTCGCCCTGCGCGACGCTGGTCGGGCCGGAGCGGTTCTTCCACGGGCCTGTCCGGCAGGCCGACTGCGCGCTGGTCCGCGCTGATCGCTGCGACATCCTGCGCAGCGGCCCCGCGCCGGCCGCCTCGCTGCGCGAGGCGGCCACCGCCGACGCGGTCCTCGTCCTGGGCGAGGACGTGACCAACACCGCCCCGATGCTGGCCCTCGCCCTGCGCCAGGCCGTGCTCGCAGCAAGCCCATGCGCGCTCGCCCGGCAGCTGCAGCATCCCCGAGTGGGACGACGCCGCCGTCCGCGAGGTCGATCCAGCAGGACACGCGGCCCGCTCTTCATCGCCACGCCCGACGCCACCAAGCTCGACGACGTGGCCGCGCGCCACCTGCCGGGCCGCGCCCGACGACATCGCCCGCCTGGGCTTCGCCGTGGCCCACGCCATCGACCCCGCCGCGCCCGGCCGTCGCCGGACCTGCCGCGGCCAGGCGCGCCGCTGGCCGAGCGGATCGCCGAGCGCTCTGCGCACGCCGAGCGGCCGCTGGTGGTCTCCGGCACCGGCTGCGGCAGCGAGGCCGTCCTGCAGGCCGCCGCCAACGTGGCCTGGGCCCTGCGCCGAGCCGGCACGCCGGCGCGGCTCGTGCTTCACCGTGCCGGAGTGCAACAGCCTGGGCCTGGCCCTGCTGGGCGGCGCGCGACGCTGGACGACGCCGCCGCGGCCGCTGCGCGACGGCCAGGCCGACACGCTCATCATCGTCGAGAACGACCTCTACCGCCGCGCTGGACGCCGCCGCGGTCGACGCGCTGCTCGCGGCCGCCAAGCACGTCATCGTCATCGACCACCTGCCAGACCGCCACGACCGCGCCGGGCCGAGGTCGTCCTGCCGGCCGCCACCTTCGCCGAGGCCGACGGCACGCTGGTCAACAACGAGGGCCGCGCCCAGCGGTTCTTCCAGGTCTTCGCGCCGGCGGACGACGTTCAGGATAGCTGGCGCTGGCTGGGCGAGCTGGCCGTCGCCGCCGGCACGGGCCGACGCAACCCGTGGCCCGACCTGGACGCCGTCATCGCCGCCATGGCCGCGCGACTTGCCCGCCTTCGCCGACGTGCCGGCGATCGCCCCGCCGGCCGACTTCCGCATGGTCGGCCAGAAGATCCCGCGCCAGCCGCACCGCTACAGCGGCCGGACGGCCATGACGGCCAACGTCGACGTGCACGAGCCGCAGCCGCCGGACGACCCCGACTCGCCGCTGGCCTTCTCGATGGAAGGCTACGACGGCCAGCCGCCGCCGGCGCTGCTGCCCGCGTTCTGGGCGCCGGGCTGGAACTCCGTCCAGGCGCTCAACAAGTTCCAGATCGAGGTCGGCGGCCCGCTGCGCGGCGGCGACCCCGGCCGGCGGCTGATCGAGCCGGCCAGCCGCGGTCGACCGCGAGCCGCTCGCCGTACTGTCGCCGAGCGTCACCGCCGAGCGCGCTTCGCCGCCGCGCGCGCCGGCCGATGAGTGGCTCGTCGTGCCCGCCTACCACGTCTTCGGCTCCGAGGAGCTGAGCGTGCTCTCGCCCGGCGTCGCCGAGCTCGCGCCCGCGCCCTACGTCGGCCTGCGACCCCGCCGACGCCGGCGCGACTCGGCCTCGCAGGACGGCCAGCCGGTCAGCGTGACTCTTGGCGGCGCCGCCGGCACGCTTGGCCGTCCGCCTGCGTCCCGCTCGCTGCCGCGCCGGCGTGGCCGGACTGCCGTCGGGCCTGCCCGGCCTGGCGGACTGGCCGTGCGGCCTGCCGGCCTGGGGCCGCATGTCGCCGGTCTGCGGCCAAGGAGGGCGGCGCATGAGCGCCACGCGGTCATCAGCCTCATCATCGATCGTCGGCGTCCTGTTCGGCGTGCTGACGCCTGGCCGGCGGGCTGATCTGGCTCGAGCGCCGGCTGCTGGCCCTCTGGCAGGACCGCTACGGCCCCAACCGCGTGCGGCCCGTTCGGCCTGCTCCAGGTCGTGGCCGACATGATCAAGATCTTCATCAAGGAGGACTGGATCCCGCCGTTTGCCGACAAGCCGGTCTTCGTGCTCGCGCCGGCCATCATCATGGTGGCCACGCTGACTGTCCTTCGCCGTCGTGCCGTTCGCCCCGGGCATCGCGGTGGCGGACCTCAACATCGGCCTGCTGTTCTTCCTGGCCATGTCGTCGCTGGCGGTCTACAGCGTCGTCGCTGGCCGGCTGGGCGTCCAACAACAAGTACGCGCTGCTGGGCAGCCTGCGGGCCGTCGGGCAGATGCTCAGCTACGAGGTCTTCATGGGCCTGTCGCTGATGGGCGTGGTGATGCATGGCCGGCTCGTTCAGCCTGCGCGACATCGTCGAGGCCCAGCAGGCGCATGTGGTTCTGCGTGCCGCAGTTCGTCGGCCTCGTCGTCTTCCTCATCGCCGGCCTGGCCGAGACGCGGCGGATGCCCTTCGACCTGCCCGAGGCCGAGAGCGAGCTGGTGGCCGGCTACCACACCGAGTACTCCGGCATGAAGTTCGCCATGTTCTTCCTGGGCGAGTACATCGGCATCACGCTGATCTCGGCGCTGATCGTCGACGCTGTTCTTCGGCGGCTGGCTCGGGCCCGTGGCTGCCGCCGATCGTGTGGTTCCTGCTCAAGACGCTGGCTCTTCATCTGCCTCTTCATCCTGCTGCGGGCGTCGCTGCCGCGGCCGCGGTACGACCAGCTGATGGCCTTCGGCTGGAAGGTCATGCTGCCGCTGGCGCTGCTGAACCTGCTGGTCACCGGGCGCCGTCTGGTCGGCTGCGTAGGCATGCCGACGTATGGCCGGTCGAGGCTGAAGCCGCTATGCCGTGGCAGCTCGTCGCAGAATGCGACGAAGCGGATCGCATGCTGGTCCATGCTGAGAAGCTCTGGCGGTCTTCCTGCACGCTTTCGCCGGCGGGTGACGGTCCAGTACCCGGAGCGGAAGCGCTACCTGCCGCCGCGGTGGCGCGGGCGGATCATCCTCTCGCGCGACCCCGACGGCGAGGAGCGCTGCGTGGCCTGCTACCTCTGCGCCGTCGCCTGCCCGGTGGACTGCATCGCCCTGCAGGCGACCGAGGACGAGCACGGCCGGCGCTACCCGGAGTTCTTCCGCATCAACTTCTCGCGCTGCATCTTCTGCGGCTTCTGCGAGGAGGCCTGCCCGACCTACGCCATCCAGCTCACGCCCGACTTCGAGATGAGCGAGTACGACCGCGCCGAGCCTGGTCTACGAGAAGGAGGACCTGCTCATCGCCGGGCCGGGCAAGTACCACGGCTACAACTTCTACCGCGTCGCCGGGCTGGCGATCGAGGGCAAGGACAAGGGCCAAGGCGAGACAACGACGGACGTCCGCCTGATGCCGTGAGGACGACCAGTGACAAGCACTGATGCCAAGTGAACCATCCAGCGGCGATGCCACTTCCATTCCCTCATGATCCTTACTCTTGTCTGGTACACCTGCTGCCCTTGACGCAAGGAACCATGAATACCGTCTTCTACATCTCCGCCGCCGTCGCCGTCGTGGCCACCGTGCTGGTCATCACCCGCGCGCAACGCGGTGCACGCGCTGCTGTACCTGATCGTCTCGCTGCTGGCCGTGGCGGTGATCTTCTTCGTCGCTGGGGGCGCCGTTCGTGGCGGCGCTGGAGGTCATCATCTACGCCGGCGCCATCATGGTGCTGTTCGTCTTCGTCGTCATGATGCTGAACCTGGGCCCGCACGCGCGCCGCGGCAGGAGCGGCGCGTGGCTGCAGCCGCGGCACCTGGATCGGGCCCGGCGCTGCCTGGCGCTGGTCCTGCTGGCCGAGTTGATCTACGTGCTGTGCACGGCGACGGCGCGTCGGCCGGCGGGGCCGGCCGGTCGACGCCCCGGCAGGTCGGCCTGGCCCTCTTCGGCCCGTACCTGCTGGGCGTGGAACTGGCCTCGATGCTCCTGCTGGCCGGGCTGGTCGGCGCCTACCACCTGGGCCGCCGCGACTGGCCGCAGGCCAGGCCGGAAAGGAGGACGCGCTGATGGCCGACCGTCCCCATGGAACACGGGCTTGCTGCTGGCCGGCGTGCTCTTCGCCCTGGGCCTGGTCGGGCGTGCTGGTGCGGCGGAACATCATCTTCATCCTGCTGTCATCGAGATCATGCTCAACGCCGCCGGGCTGGCCTTCGTCGTGGCCGGCGCGCGCTGGCAGCAGCCGGACGGCCAGGTGATGTTCATCTTCATCCTGACCATGGCCGCCGCCGAGGTCTCGGTCGGGCTGGCCCTGGTGCTCCAGTTGCTACCACCAGCTTCAAGACGCTGGACGTCGACGCAGCCGAGCACGATGCGAGGGTGACATGCTCGAACTGCTCGTGGCTGATTCCCGCGCTGCCCCTGGCCGGCTTCCTGGTCCTGGCGCTCGGCCGGCGCGACTGCCGCGCACGGCCGTCGCGGCCGTCGGCGTCGGCGTCGGTGGCGGCTCGGCCGATGCTCGTGGCCTTGGCCGTCGGCGCGCAGTTCCTGACCTCGCCGCCGCCGCGGCGACGCCTACGCCCAGACGCTCTGGACCTGGATGCACGTCGGCGGCTTCGCGCCGGCCGTCGGCCTTCTACCTCGACGCCGCTGTCGCTGGTGATGGTCCTGGTCGTCACGGTCGTCGGCTTCCTCATCCACCTCTACTCGGCCGAGTTCATGGCCGACGACGAGGGCTACAGCCGCTTCTTCGCCTACATGAACCTCTTCGTCGCCTCGATGCTGATCCTGGTGCTGGCCGACAACCTGCTGCTGCTCTACCTGGGCTGGGAAGGCGTGGGGCTGTGCAGCTACCTGCTGATCGGCTTCTGGTACAAGGACCCGGCCAACGGCCGGGCGGCCATGCAAGGCGTTCATCGTCACCCGCGTCGGCGACACGGCGATGGCCGTCGGCCTGTTCCTGCTGTTCACGCAGCCTCGGCACGCTGGACATCCAGGAGCTGATGCGCACGCGCGCACGGCGCAGTGGCCGGTCGGCTCGGGCCTGGCGGTCGCGGCGGCGGCGCTGCTGCTGGGCGGGGCGGTGGGCAAGTCGGCCCAGCTTCCGCTGCAGACCTGGCTGCCCGACGCCATGGCCGGCCCGACGCCCGTCAGCGCCCTGATCCACGCCGCCACGATGGTGACCGCCGGCGTCTACCTGATCGCCCGCACGCACGTGCTCTTCGCGCTGGCGCCGGCCGTGCAGCTGCTGGTGGCCGTCATCGGCGCGGCCACGCTGCTGCTGGCCGGCTTCAGCGCCCTGACCCAGCGCGACATCAAGCGCGTGCTGGCCTACTCGACGATCAGCCAGATCGGCTACATGTTCCTGGCCCTGGGCGTGGGGGCCTGGTCGGCGGCCATCTTCCACTTCATGACCCACGCCTTCTTCAAGGCCCTGCTCTTCCTGGCGGCCGGCGTGGTCATCCTCGCCCTGCACGAGGAGCACGACATGTTCAAGATGGGCGGCCTGCGGCAGCGGCTGCCGCTGACCTTCTGGACCTTCCTGATCGGCGCGCGCGTCGCTGGCCGCCGCTGCCGCTGGTGACCGCCGGCTTCTACAGCAAGGACCTGATCCTCTACGCAGGCCTGGGCCTCGCCGCACGGGCGGCCCGTGGCTCTGGGCGGCCGGGCTGGTCGGGCGCGTTCCTGACCTCGCTCTACACCTTCCGCATGGTGTTCCTGACGTTCTTCGGCCCGGCCGCGCACGGAGCCGCCGCGCACGGCCGGGCGCTGGCCATGGGCATGCCGCTGGTCGTGCTGGCGGTCCTGTCGCATCGTCGGCGGCCTGGTCGAGCTGCCGCGCACGGCTCGGGCGGCCGGCCGCTTCTCACGACTTCCTGCACGCCGCCGCTGCCGGCGCCCGGTGCGCGAGCTCGGAGCCGCCGGCACGAGCCTGGCTGCTTCAGCTCCTCTGCGTGGCCGTCGCTGCTGGCGGCATCCTCGTGGCGTACCTGCTGTTCCTGCGCGAGCCCGCAGCTCGTCCGAGCGCTGGCCGCGCACGCCGCTGGGCGCGCTGGTGCACCGCTTCTGGTTCGCCGGCTGGGGCTTCGACTGGCTCTACGACGTGCTGTTCGTCCGGCCGTTCGTCTGGGCTGGCCCGGGTCAACCGGGACGACTTCGTCGACTGCTTCTACCGCGCTGATCGGCTGGCTCAGCGCGCGGCCTGCACGCGGCTGCTCGTGCCGCACGCAGACGGGCGAGTCCGCTGGTACGCCGGCGGCATCGCCGTCGGGGCGGTCATCGTCGTCGCGATCGTGGTGTTGCTATGATCCTGGTCTGGCTGATCGTCGATTCCGCTGGTCGGCGGGCCTGCTGGGCTGGCTCGCTGGGCCGCGCAGCGCAGCGCCTGGCCGCGCTGGATCGCCCTGGCTGGCCATGGCGGCCGAGCTGGCCCTGGCGCTGTCGGCCTCTGGGCTGTCAGCGCCGGCGCACGGCGGCCGGCCGGCGGCGGGCCGCTGGCTGGCCGAGGTCGACTGGCCGTGGATCCCGCAGCTCGGCATCCGCTTCCACCTGGCGATGGACGGCCTGAGCCTGCTGCTGGTCTCGCTGACGGCGCTTCCTGGGCATCGCTGGCGGTGGCGTGCCTCGTGGACGCGAGATCCGCGAGCGCGTCGGCTTCTTCCACCTCAACCTGATGCTGGTGCTGGCCGGCATCATCGGGCGTCTTCCTGGCCCTGGACCTGTTCCTGTTCTACTTCTTCTGGGAACTGATGCTGGTCCCGATGTACTTCCTCATCGACATCTGGGGCCACGAGAACCGCCACTACGCCGCCGTCAAGTTCTTCCTCTTCACGCAGCTCAGCGGCCTGCTGATGCTGCTGGCGATCCTGGGCCTGTACTTCGTCCACGGCCGCGCCACGGGCGTCTACACGCTTCGACTACCCGCAGCTGCTCGGCACGGCCGTGTCGCCGGCCGCGGCCGATGCTGGCTGATGCTGGGCTTCTTCGTCGGCCTTCGCGGTCAAGCTGCCGGCCGTGCCGCTGCACACGTGGCTGCCGGACGCCCACACCGAGGCCCCGACGGCCGGCAGCGTCATCCTGGCGGCCTGCTGCTGAAGACCGGGGCGTACGGCCTGCTGCGCTTCGTCGCTGCCGCTCTTCCCGCAGGCGGCGCATGCAGTTCGCCCCGGTCGGCGATGGTCGCTGGGCGTCGATCGGCATCCTGTACGGCGCGGTGCTGGCCTTCGCCCAGACCGACCTGAAGCGCCTGGTGGCCTACACCAGCGTCAGCCACCTGGGCTTCGTGCTGCTGGGCATCTTCGCCTGGAACGACGCTGGCGCTGCAGGGCGCGGTGATGCAGATGATCTGCCACGGCCTCAGCACCGGGGCGCTGTTCATCCTCGTCGGGCATGCTCCAGGACCGCCTGCACACGCGCGACATGGGCCGCATGGGCGGCCTGTGGGCGGCCGCGCCGCGGATGGGCGGCGTGGCCATGTTCTTCGCCCTGGCCTCGCTGGGCCTGCCGGGGCTGGGCAACTTCGTCGGCGAGTTCCTGGTGCTGCTCGGCGCCTACCAGGTCAGCATCCCGCCTGGCGGCCGTCGCGGCGGCCGGGCTGGTGGTCGGCCACCGTCTACTCGCTCGTGGATGATCCAACGCAGTCTTCCACGGCCCAACCGCGCGAAGACGCTGGCAAGCCGGCTGACCTTCGGCGCCGCGAGATCGGCGATCCTGGCGTGCTGATGGCCCTGGTGCTGGTCTGGCTGGGCCTGTACCCGCAACCGGTGCTGGACACGGCCAAGCGGCGCTCGGCCGATATGACGCTCCACGGTAACCCCGAACCGCAGACATCGTCGGACAGGCGTACCGCCCCGCGTCGGCCGCGGGCGGATCGACGCCCCTCGACGGGCGCCGCAACGGAACCGTCCACCGGAGGCGTGCCATGACCGCCGCAGGACCTGCTGGCCCTGCTGCCGCTGCTCGTCGTCGGCGCCGTCGTGGTGGTGCTGATGCTGGCCATCGCCTGCTGCCGCCAGCCACGCGCTGGCCTTCGTGGCTCACGCTGATCGGCCTGGCCGGCGGCGCTGGCGAGCCTGGCCTGGGCCGCCGGCGTCGCCCCGCGGCAGGTCACGCCGCTGCTGATCATCGACCGCTACGCCCTCTTCTACACCGGCCTGATCCCTGGCCGCCGCGCTGGTCGTGGCGCTGCTGGCCTACGGCTACCTGGCCATGCAGCCGGGCAAGCACGAGGAGTTCTACGTGCTGCTGCTGCTGGCCAGCCTGGGGGCGATGGTCCTGGCCGCCAGCAACCACTTCGCCTCGTTCTTCCTGGGCCTGGAGCTCCTGAGCGTCTCGCTGTACGCCCTGATCGCCTACCGCCGCGGCGACGTGCTGGGCATCGAGGCCGGCGTCAAGTACCTGGTGCTGGCGGCCGTGTCGTCGGCGTTCCTGCTGTTCGGCATGGCGCTGGTCTACGCCGAGCCGGGCACGATGGAGTTTTCGCCGAGATGGCCGACGCATGGCCGGCACGGGCCAGCTCACGGGGTCTTCGGCGCTGGCCGGGCTGGGGATGATCGTCGTGGGCATCGGCTTCAAGCTGGCGCTGGTGCCCTTCCACCTGTGGACGCCCGACGTGTACCAAGGCGCCCCGGCCCCGGTGACGGCCTTCATCGCCACCGTCTCCAAGGGCGCCGTGTTCGCCCTGCTGCTGCGGTACTTCACGCCGGCTGGACCTGGATGGCCTACGCCGTCGCTGCTGATCGTCTTCGCGCTCATCGCCGTCGCCTCCATGTTCGCCGGCAACCTGCTGGCCCTGCGGCAGGACAACGTCAAGCGGATCCTGGCCTACTCCTCCATCGCCCACCTGGGCTACCTGCTGGTGGCCTTCCTGGCCGGCGCGGCCCGCTGGCGGCGCACGGCGGTCGACGTTCTACCTGGTGGCCTACTTCGTCACGACGCTGGGGGCCTTCGGCGTCGTCACCGTGCTCTCCGGCACCGGTGCGCGACGCCGACGACGCTGGAGGACTACCGCGGCCTGGCCTGGCGGCGGCCCTGGCTGGCGGGCGTGCTGACGCTGATGCTGCTCTCGCTGGCGGGCATTCCGCTGACCGCGCGGCTTCGTGGGCAAGTTCTACGTCCTGGCCGCCGGCGTGCAGGCCGGCCTGTGGGCGCTGGTGGTGGTCCTGGTCGTCAACAGCGCCATCGGCCTGTTCTACTACCTGCGGATCATCGTCGCCCTCTACCACCCGGCCGAGGAGCCCGCCGGGGCGAACGCCGTGCCGCTGGCCGCCCCGGCGTGGGGCTGGCCGGCGGGCTGGCGCTGCTGCTGGTGTGCCTGGCACTGGTCTGGCTGGGGGTCTATCCCTCCACGATGATCCACGCCATCCAGGCGGCCATAGCGGGACTGTTCTAGTGTAGTGACTCAAATAGATCGTGACTTATGAAGCCTTTAGGGAACCGGCCATCTTCGCCGCACGTGGTCCTGCCGGAGCCGTACTCGGGCCTGTTGCGAGCGCTGATACGTCGCCGCATTTCTGCGCCACTACACTAACGGAACGTCCTTCGCCGTAGCGATCCGCGGCGCGGCTTGCCACGCCACCCGTCCGGGCCCTCTTGCGTAATCGCATGAATACCGATAGAGTCCCGTGAACCGCAAGCCCCGTTCACGGGGCTTGGCCGTTCCTAGGCCCCCGCTTTAGCGGGGGTGAACCGGGTTGCCAGATATTATGTAGCCCGCTTCAGCGGGCTTCTCGTGTCCGTGGCCTTGAGGCCATCCGGGGGTAAACCATAGGAGGATTCCCATGAGCCGCGACGTTTACAGCGAGATCAACCTGCATCTGGTATGGCACACCAAGGAAAGCCGCAACCTCATTCTGCCGGAGATGGAGCTCGATCTGTACGCCATCCTGCGACATCGCGTGCTGACCGAGGGGGCTTGCTGCAACACGGTCGGCGGCACGGGCAATCACGTTCACCTGGCCATCCGCATCCCGCCGACGCTGACCATCAGCGAGTTCATCGGCCGGCTCAAGGGCGGCAGCGCGCACGATCTCAACGCCCTGCCCCAGTGGCGCAAGAGCCTCGAATGGCAGTCTGGGTATCGGGTTGTGAGTTTCGGCACGCGCGACCTGGCGTGGGTTGCCCGGTACATCGAGGAACAGAAGGCCCATCATGCCGGCAATACCATCCAGGATCGCCTGGAGCGATGGGTGGAAGACGAACCTGCCGCGGATGGTCCTGATGGATGCGAGGCATAATGTGTCCCCGAATATGCGCTGAAGCGCACAGCCGCGAGAAGCCCGTTAAAACGGGCTGATGTTTCGTGGGCAGCGCCCTGACCCCCGCTAAAGCGGGGGCCTGGGAACGGCCAAGCCCCCTGGAAGGGGGCTGCGAAAACCAGGGAATCGCCTGGGTTCATCCCGTCCGAAACGACGGTGCGCCCCCTAGTGGAGTGACGCGGAAATGGGGCGACTGATCAATGCTTGAAACTAGCCAGAGTACGGCTCCGGCAGGACCACGTGCGGCGAAGATGGCCGGTTCTCTAATGGCTTCCTAAGTCACGATCTACTTGAGTCACTACACTAAGGCGCTCCACCGGGCGGCGGTCCGCGGCCAAGGGTCGGAGACGCCCAATCGCGCAAAAAACAACGCGGCGTCTGGAGGGCTCACCGCGTTGGTATTTGCAGTCTTCTGCGCGTCTGCGACGGTTCAGCCGAATCCCCGGGCTCAAACCTGCCGCTCTGAATCAGACCCGGTGCTCCTCGCGCACGACCTTCCGCGCGCCGCCGTGCCAGGCCGGGCGCCAGTCCTTGGGCGGGACGGATCGCCTCCAGCCGGTCCAGCTGGCCGATGCCCTTGCAGGCGCTTGTAGATGAGCTGCCAGGCGCAGGGCCGGTCCGGGTCGACCTCGCAGTGCTCCTCGGTCGAGCCGCCGCAGGGGCCGTTGAGCATGCGCTTGGCGCAGCGGGTGACGGGGCAGATGCCGCCGAACTCGGCCAGCATGCAGTCGCCGCAGCCCAGGCACTTCTCCGTCCAGACGGCCTGCTCTTCCAGGATGCCGAGGAACTGCGTGTTCAGCGCCGGCGTAGACGGGCTTGCCGGGGAACCGCTCGGCCAGGGCCTGGACGCCCGCGCCGCAGGCGAACGAGACGACCGCCTCGTTGCGCTCGACGGCCGGCGGCCAGGTCCTTGATGAACTCGTTCTCGCACTGGCGCTCGATGGTCACCTGCTCGATCTCGATGGGCTTGCCGTCGAGCTTGCGGGCCATGCGCATGGCGTAGGCCGTGATGCCGACTTCGCGCTCGCCGCCGGCCAGGCACACCGTCACGCACGTGCCGCAGCCGACGAAGAGCACCTTCTTGTGCCTGTCGACGAGGCCGCTTGATTTCGGCGATCGGTTTGGGACTGGCGACGATCATGGGGCACCTGCTCCTTCCGGTCACGGCGGCCGCGCGCAGGGGGTTGGGCCCCAGCCGGCGTCACCGTCTCCACCATCTCCTGCACGCGCTCGACGAACGTCGGGGCCATGGCCGCCGACAGGTTGACCATGCGCAGGCGCTCGGCGCCGACGCCGATCTCGTCGAGCATCTGCGCGGATGTGCTCGATGCGGCGCTTGGCCCGCAGGTTGCCTTCGAGGAAGTGGCAGCCGCCTTCCAGGCAGCCCGGCCACCAGGACGCCGTCGATCCCCTTCTCGAAGGCCGCCAGGATGTGCTCCATCTCGATCTTGCCGGTGCAGGGCAGTGGACGATGCGGACGTTGGGCGGATACTGCATGCGCCGCGCGCCCGCCAGGTCGGCGGCCGCGTAGGCGCAGAAGTTGCAGCAGAAGGCGATGATCTCCGGCTGCCACGCCGGCGTGCCGGCGCCGCCGGCGGACGGTTGACGGCTGCGGTCATGACGCCTCCCTCCGCACCAGCAGCTCGTCCAGCATGGCGACCATTGCGCGTCTTCCTGGTGCTGCAGCGTGATCGGTCCGGGCCGGGCACGCGGCGGCGCAGCTTCCGCAGCCCATGCACTTGGCCACCTGGATCTCGGCCTTCTTCAGGTCGTTGATCATCGGCGCGCCGTACGGGCAGACCTTGACGCAGGTGGCGCAGGCGACGCAGTTGGCCGGGTCCACCTTGGCGACCTGGCCGGGGATCTCCAGGTGCGTCTTCGAGAGGATCGTGGCGGCGCGGCCGGCGGCGGCGCGGGCCTGCGCGATGGTCTCGTCGATGAACCGCGGCGAATGGGCCAGGCCGCAGATGAACTCGCCCTCGTTGGCCAGGTCCACCGGCCGCAGCTTCGGGTGGGCCTCCAGGAAGAAGCCGTCCGCCGTCAGCGCCGTGCGCAGCAGGCCGGAGAGGACCGGGTTGTCGGCCGCCGGCGCGATGCCGGTGCTGAGAGCACCAGCAGGTCCGGCTGCAGCGTGAGTTCGCGGCCGCGTGCCGGCGTCCGTGCACGCGGACCGTGCAGGCCGCCGCTCGTCGGTCACCTGCGGGTCCTTGTCTCGCGGGTAGCGGACGAAGAGGACGCCCGCCTCGCGGGCCTTCTGGAAGTACGTCTCGCGGAAGCCGTAGGTGCGGATGTCCTTGGCCAGGACGACGACCCGCGCGCCGGGCCGCTGCCGCTTGATCGCGAGGGCGTTCTTGACGGCCTCGCGAGCAGCAGACGCGGCTGCAGTAGGGGTGCTCGTCGTTGCGCGAGTCGACGCACTGGATCATCACGATGGTCGGGCTTGTCGCCGAGCTCCTTCGGCAGGCCGCCCGCGGCCAGCTGCTCCTCGAGTTCGCGCTGCGTGACGACGCGCGGATTCTTGCCGTGCAGGTACAGGTCGGTCTCGCGCTCCACGCCGCCGGTGGCGATGATGGTGACGCCGTGGCTGATGGGCTTCTCCTTGCCGCCGACGTCTCGATGCGGCTCTTGAAGTTGCCGACGTGGCCGGCGATCTGCCGCGACCTGCGACGTCGAGGTGACTCGTGATCTTCGGGTGCGCCTTGACGCGCTCGACCAGGTCGCGCCAGGAACGGCTGCACGTCGCCGCCGTTCCAGCGTGTAGTGGATGTGCCGGAGGTTGCCGCCGAGCTGCGGCCTCCTTCTCGACCAGGTGCACCGCGATAGCCCTGGTCGGCCACCGCCAGCGCCGCGGTCATGCCGGCCAGGCCGCCGCCGACCACCAGGGCCGACTGCGTGACCGGCAGCTGGCCGGTCTCGCAGGGCCTTCAGGTGCCGCGCCCGGCCGACGGCCATGCGCATCAGGTCGACGGCCTTCTCGGTCGCCGCCACGGGGTCGTCGCGGTGCACCCAGGAGCACTGGTCGCGGATGTTGGTCATCGCGAAGAGGTACTGGTTCAGGCCCGACTCGCGCAGCGTTTCCTGGAAGAGGATCTCGTGCGTGCGCGGCGAGCAGGAGGCCACGACCAGGCGGTTGAGCCGGTGCTCGCGGATCATGTCCTTGATGTGCTGCTGGTTGGTGTCGGAGCAGGTGTAGAGGCTGGCCTCGGCGTGGACGACGTTGGGCATCTGCGCGGCGCGCGCTCGGCCACCTCCTTCACGTCCACCACCGAGGCGATGTTGTGGCCGCAGTGGCAGATGAAGACGCCGATGCGCGGCGCCTCGTCGGACGACGTCGCGCTCCCACGGGTACTCGTGGCGCTGGATCAGCGTGCCGCGCGCGGACGGCCAGCTGCTCCATGGCGCACGACGGCGGCGGCCGACGCCTGCGCGACCGATTCGGGGATGTCCTTGGGTTCCTGGAACGCGCCCGGCCACGTAGATGCCGGGCCGCGAGGCGGCCATCGGCGCGAGGCGGTCGGTCTCGGCAGAAGCCGAACTGGTTGAGGTCCAGGCCCGAGCCGCTCGGCCATGTCCTTGACGCTCGCGCTCGGCCGCAGGCCGACCGACAGGACCACCAGGTCGAACTCCTGCTGCTGCTCCTCGCCGTTCTCGTCGAAGTAGCGGATGCGCAGGTTCTTCGTGCCCGGCATCTCGACGATGCGCGACGGGATCGCGCGGATGAACTTGACGCTTGTGCTCGTCGCGGGCGCGGTTGACGTAGCTGTCGAATTCCTTGCCGAACGCGCGGATGTCCATGCAGAAGATCGAGACTTCGAGGCCGTGGCGCGTGCTCCAGGGCGACCATCGCTTCCTTGGTGGCCGACATGCAGCAGATCGAGGAGCAGTAGCCGTTGCCGCGCGCCGTGTCGCGCGAGCCGACGCACTGGATGAACGCGATGCGCTTGCGGGTGCTTGCCGTCGGAGGGCCGCAGCACCTCGCCGCTGGTCGGGCCGGCCGCGCTCAGCAGCCGCTCGAACTGCACGCTGCGACAGGACGTTGGCGTACCGGCCGTGGCCGAACTCGCCGCGCAGCGCCGAGGCCTGGAACTCCTCGAAGCCCGGCGTCAGGATCACCGAGCCGACGTTGAGCGTCTCGGTGGTCGGCTGCATGTCGTGGATGATCGCGCCGGCGCGCGCAGGCCTTGACGCACTGGCCGCACTCGCTGCACAGGCCGCAGGCCAGGCAGCGCTTGGCCTCGGCGACGGCCGTCCTCGTGCGTGTAGCCCAGGTCGATCTCGCGGAAGTCGCCGCAGCGCGCTCGGCCGGCCGGGGCCTGCGGCATCTTGCTGCCGCGGCGTGCGCGGGGCGTCCGGCGTCGGGATTCGGGCGCCAGTTCTTCGTCGGCTTGGCCGCGGCGCGTCGGCGGCTGCTTGGCGCGTCGCGCCGCGCAGGAACGCGTCGATGGCCGTCGGCGGCGCGGTGGCCCTGGGCCATGGCGTCGACCAGCGAGGCCGGGCCGAGCACGGCGTCGCCGCCGGCGAAGACGCCGGGGACGTTGGTCGCCAGCGTCTCGCTGTCGGCCGCGATGCGTCCGCCGCCGGCCCGTCGCCACGGCGCCAGGCGCGCTCGGCGTCGATGCCCTGGCCGATGGTCACGATGACCGTGTCGGCCGCCAGCGACGGTCGTCTGCGCATCGTCGAACTGCGGGGAGAACCGCTTGTGCGTCGTCGAAGACGCGCGTGCAGGCGCGGAAGGCCACGCCGGTGACCTTGCCGTCGTCGGTCGACGATCTTCGTCGGGCCCGAGGCCGCTGTGGAAGTCGACGCCTTCTTCGAGGGCCTCGGCGGCTTCCCACGCGTGGGCGGGCATCTCGTCGCGCTGCTTCCAGGCAGGCCAGGCGGACGTTCTCGACGCCCGGCAGGCGCCGGGCGCAGCGGGCGGCGTCCATGGCCACGTCGCCGCCGCCGATGACCAGCACGTTCGGCCCGATCGGCGGGCTGCTCGCCGCTGTTGACGTCGTGCAGGAACTTCAGGCCCGGCCACACGCCCTGCGCGTCCTCGCCGGGGATGCCGAGCTTGCGGCTGATCCACGCGCCGATGGCCACGAAGACGGCGTCGAACTCGCCGCCGCCGGACCCGTTGCCGTTGCCGGTCC
The DNA here is from genome assembly GCA_963768345.1 of Candidatus Bathyarchaeota archaeon. Classification (GTDB taxonomy): domain Archaea; phylum Thermoproteota; class Bathyarchaeia; order Bathyarchaeales; family Bathycorpusculaceae; genus Bathycorpusculum. Next base: position 1,082,088 of record CAVYHL010000006.1, read on the forward strand.
TGTCGGCCTTGAGGAGCTTCGCCGGGTCGGCGACGCGCGTGTTCAGTCTTGCGCCTCGACGCCCATGGTCGAGGAGGTACTGGATCTCGCGGTCCAGCACGTCGTCGGGCAGGCGGTAGCGCGGGATGCCGTAGCGGAGCATGCCGCCGAGCTTGGGCTTGGCGTCGAAGATCGTCACGCCGTAGCCCATCGCCCGCAGGTCGGCCGCGGCCGTCAGGCCGGCCGGGCCGCCGCCGACGATCGCGACCTTCTCCTTCTGCTGCGCGACGGCCGGGGCGCGGGTCGTCCTTGAACTCGTCCCGGTGGGCGTAGACGTAGTCGGCCGCGAACCGCTTGAGGTCGCGCGACGGCGACCGGCTCGTCGAGCTCGTTGCGGTTGCACTTCGTCTCGCAGGGATGCTGGCAGACGCGGCCGCAGACCGCCGGCAGCGGGCACCGCTCGCGGATGAGGTCGTAGGCTTCCTTGAACTTGCCCTGGGCGATCAGCGCCACGTAGCCCTGCGCGTTCACGCCGGCCGGGCAGGACGGCCTTGCACGGCGACCGGCCGACCGACCTTGGAGATGCCGTAGACGTTCGGGATCGCCTGCGGATACGGCCGGAAGATCGCCTTGCGCGTGCCCAGCGCGCGGTCGAACTCGTTGGGCAGCGATGACGGGGCAGGCCTCGGCGCAGTCGCCGCAGGCGTTGCACTTCTTGGCGTCGACGAAGCGCGGGCGTTGCGGCGGATGCGTGACCTGGAAGTTGCCCGGCTCGCCGCTGATGCCCTCGATGTCGGCCAGCGTGATGATCTCGATGTTCTTGTTGCGGGCGCACTCGACCAGCTTGGGCGAGATGATGCACATGGCGCAGTCGCCGGTCGGGAAGGTCTTGTCGAGCTGGGCCATGCGGCCGCCGATGGCCGGCGACGGCTCCAGCAGGTAGACCTTGAAGCCCGACTCGGCCAGGTCCAGCGCCGCCTGCATGCCGGCGATGCCGCGCGCCGCAGACCAGGACCGCGCCGACGGCCTCCGGGGACGCTGCTTCGCCGTTTGACGTTGTTCAGCGTCACGTTTGCATCCTCATTATCGACGCCTCGCAAGCGCGGCGGCGAAACATGACCTTAGCTTCGAGCCAGCAGCGGCATCGGGTCCACCACCAGGCTGCGCAGGCCCAGCTCCTTCGGCGACAGGCCGAAGGCCAGGCCCAGCAACTGCGTGAAGTAGAAGACCGGCAGGCCGTAGCGTCTCGCCGAACTTCGCCTCGATGTCCTTCTGCCGCAGGTCCAGGTTGATCTGGCACAGCGGGCAGGCGGTGACGATGCAGTCGGCCCCGGCCGCCTTGGCCATCGCCAGGATCTCGCGCGTCAGCGTCATGCACGATGCTCGACGTCGGTGATGGAGTAACTGGCGCCGCAGCACTCGGTCTTGTGCGGCCAGTCGAGCGGCTCGGCGCCGGCGGCCGCCATGAGCGTCCATCAGCGTCGGGTTCTCGGCGTCGTCGAAGTTCGTGACCTCCGGCGGCCGCGACAGCAGGCAGCCGTAGTAGCAGACCACCCGCAGGCCCTTCAGCGGCCGCGTGACGCGCGTCGGCGATCTTCGCCAGGCCGATGTCGCGGGCGAGGATCTCCAGCAGGTGCAGGACCGGCGTCTGGCCGTCGTAGTCGCGCGCCGACGACCTCGGCCACCTGGCGCGCGGACCTCGGCGTCGTCGGCGATCTCGTGGTTGGCCGTCTTCAGGCGGCTGTAGCAGGCGGCGCAGCAGACGGCCACCGTCTGGCCGCCGGCCGCCGCCAGGTTCTTGGCCGGCAGCGCCAGGGCCAGCAGCGGGTCGGTCTGGTGGGCCGCGCGTCGAGCCGCAGCAGATCCAGCCGGGAATCTCCGGCAGCTCCAGGCCCAGCGCCTTGGCCACCGCCAGCGTCGAGAGGTGGAAGTCGCGGGCCGTGCCTTCAAGCGAGCAGCCGGGATAGAAGGCGTAGCTCACGGCTTCTTGCCTCCCGCCTCGCGGGCGCGCTCGGAACATGCCGCTTGCGCTCGCCGCCGCCGCGCGACGCTCGGCGGCAGGAGCGGCGAGCTTGCCCTTCGCGAGCATCATGGGGAACTTGCCCACGTCGGCCAAGAAGTCGCCGCGTCCGGAGCTTGAAGGCGGCCATCAGGCCCATCTCGTACATGCGGCCGAGGCGGCGGACGATGCGCAGGAAGATGTCGTTGAAGACCGGCACCGTCGTGCTCGGCGACGACCTTGCCGCTCGGCGCGCGACATCCGCCGCAGGGCGTCGTTCATCGCCGCGATGTCCACCTTCTGCGGGCAGCGCGTGACGCAGGTCTGGCACGAGGTGCATTCCCAGATCATGCGGCTGGCGAGGACCTCGTCGCGCTGGCCCAGTTGCACCAGCCGCACGAGTCGTGCGGCCTGATGTCGGCCCGGGCCGCCACCGGGCACCGACGGTGCACTTGCGGCACTGGAGGCAGGCCGCCAGGTTGGCGCCGGAGGCCGCTCGACGCTCGGCGGCAAAGGCCGCGGCGTCGGTCGATCGACGGCTCACGTGGCTCGGTCAAGATGGCGGCTAATTGTGCTTGGTCGGTCATTTCTTCTTCTCCGTACGCCGCCAGGACCTGCAGCTTCACGGCGCTGACCTTGCGGTAGACCTCGGCCGGCTCGCGGACCTCGCCGTCCACCGTCAGCAGGTCGCTCGACCGCGATGCCGAAGAGCCGCTCGTTCTCCTCCAGGTACGGCCGGATCAGCCGCCAGTCCTTGTCGGTCAGCGGCGAGAACACGCCGCCGTTGAGCTGCCGCTCGACCACCTTCCGGTGCGGGTCGCGGATGTAGATCGCCCCGCCCGAGGCCAGCGAGAACAGGTTGCTGCCGGGGTACGGCGCGGCCAGCGGCACGACGCTGGCCGTGGGCGTCGAACGCGATGCCGTTGAGGATGACGAAGCCGCCGCCGTTGAGCGGGTCGCCGGCCATGAACGACTCGGCCAGGAAGTCCAGGCACGTGCCGTTGATGACCACGCGCGGCCGGCCGACGGCGTTGATCAGCGGCCGGCCGGCGGCGTTGCCCAGCACGTAGACCTCGCCGCCCTTGGCGCCGTACATGAACGTCTGGCCCACGTCGCCGTAGATGACCAGCTTGCCGCGCTTCATGATCTGGCCGAGCTGGTCCTGGGCGTTGCCGTGGACGTAGATCTCCAGGCCGTCGATGCCGCAGGCCAGGTAGTCGCCGCTGGATGCCGTAGACGTCGATGCGCACGCCGTCGGTGTCCGGGCCCGAGGCCGCACGCCGTGTGAACCGCTGGCCGCGGCAGCGGTAGACGATGAACCGCCGCCAGCCGAGGTGGTAGGCCTCGCGCAGCAGCGACGGCGTCGCAGTCGTCGCCCTCGGGCGGGAACTTCTCGGCGTCGATGACCAGGACTTCTTCGCCGCGCTGCGGGCCGCGCAGGCGGTCGCGGCGTGTCCCAGTCGATCCGCCGGTACGCGCCGCGTCGCCGGCGTCGCCGAAGAGCGGCGCGGCGTCGAAGAGCCGCTCCAGCGACTGCCTCGAGGACGTGCAGCACCGTGGCTGCGTCGCTTGTCGCCGGTGTCGAAGCGGCGGTCGTGCAGCAGCGTCAGGGCCTCGATGGCCGCGGCGCGGGCCTTGTCGGCCGCTGTCGGCCGCCTCGCACGACGGCGCCAGCAGAAGCCGTCGCAAGTCGCCGGCCGGCCAGGCGGGCAGCTCGCAGGCGTACGTCGAACAGGCCTGCGACGTCGCCGCGTCGGCAGGCCACTCGCCCACGATCGTCGCGCATCGGCGTCGGCGGCCGCCGGCGGCCGGCAGCGTCGTCGGGCCCGTCGGCAGGTCGCAGCGGACGTCGCCGACCTCGAGCGTCACGGGCCGGCCGAACTTGTCGGTGCACGTCGAGGCGCTTGTTGCCCGTCGGCGTCCTCGGCGACGGTGAAGATGAACGCCCCGCCGTCGGTGTGGCTGCCGCCGCGGGCGTTCCAGTACGTGTCGGCCACGGGCAGAACCGCGGGTCCTCGCGCGGCCAGGCTGCGCCAGCGTGGCGTCGATGGCCTGCTTCTCCGAGCAGATCAGCCCGATCTGACACCTCGCCCTTCCTGACAGGGCGAAGACCTGCGGCCGCAGCATGGCCGTGTCGGTGATGCCCAGCAGCTGGAACTGCTTCCGGTCTCGGCCAGGCTGCGGGCGATGATGAAGAACCACGGGCCGTCGGGCGAGGCGTGGATGTGCGCCGCCTGGATCTGCCGGTAGATCCGCTGCTTCTCCGGCGGCAGCCGGTCGAAGTCCAGCTCCGTCGTCGGGGCCAGGGCCTCGATGATGTACTCCAGCGGGTACTTGTAGACGCGGTCCCACAGGTCGAAGAGCAGGACCGAGACCTCGGTGTCGGTGAGGAACTGCTGGCGGATGTTGCGCTGCCGGCAGGTACTCGCCGACCGAGTGGTAGTTGGCGAAGTCGCCGTTGTGGACCAGGGCCTCGTTCAGCCCGATGAACGGGTGCGCGCCGCCGGGATGCCACACGCGGCCCTTGGTCGGATAGCGCTGGTGGGCGATCCAGACGTGGGCCCGCGATGTCCTGGCAGCTGGTAGTACTGCACGGCTGCTCGGCGTAGCCGACGATCTTGAAGATCAGCAGGTTCGCGGCCGTGCGAGAGCACGAAGGCCCGCTTGTCGCCCAGCGAGGCGTAGAATGCGTCGTTCAGCCGGAAGGAGTTCTGGTAGACGAACTCGTCTTCGAGGTCGCGCGGCGACAGGCGCTGCGAGGCCCGTTCTCCTCGGCGAACGCGCGCAGCACGTCGGGCTTGACGCGGACGAAGTAGCGGTGCACGTCCGGCGGGCGGACCTCCAGGCAGCGGCACGTCGCGGTAGTCGTCCACCGTCGGGATCGCGCCGCGACTGGGCGACGTCGAAATACGGCAGGATGAACTGCCGCTCGACCTCGGCGTGGGCCGCGGGATCCAGCAGGGCGATCTGGAGGATGTAGTGCGTCGTCGAGCACCTCGCGCGAGACGCCCAGCTCTTCCGGCACCAGGCCGCACGGCCGCGATGCCGCCGCCCTTGCCGTTGCCGCGGTTCTGCATCTGGATCGACGGCTCGTAGATGTGCCGGCCGCCGACGGGGATCGTGCAGGCGAAGCCGGTGACGCCGCAGCCGCCCTCTTCCTCCGCGGCAACGGGGAGGCGTTGCGCGGCAGGCCGCGTGTAGATCTGCGAACGGCAGGCCAGGATGCGTTCGGCCAAGTCGCTCATTGGGTCACCTCGGCCACGGACGTGCCCTTCGGGGCCGTGTTTGCCATGTAATACCACTGCTGTCCCGTTAAGGTTTTGCAGTTTTGATATAACGCATTCAGAGACATAGTGTTGTACCCATTCATGACTGTTTTCGATTTCAACTTGGTGCGCCTTTTGGGCCATGATCCTTCCATCTCATGCTGGAAGGAGCAGGCCCATGAATGCCGGACAGACAATATTCTCGCAACTGATGGACTTCCTGCCGACGTACGAGTTCAATTGCTGTGTCCGTCGCTACTGCGGCAATCGCCGAGTGCGGCAATTCTCCTGCCGAGATCAGTTCCTCTCCATGGCCTTTGCCCAATTGACCTATCAGAGAGCCTGCGCGACATCCAGACGTGTCTGCGGTCGATGGGCCACAAGCTCTACCATGCCGGCTTCCGGACGACCATGGCCCGCAACACGCTGGCCAAGGCCAACGAGACTCGCGACTGGCGCATCTACGCCGACTTCGCGGCCGTCCTCATCCGCCAGGCCCGACGGCTGTATATCAACGAAGACTTCGACGTAGCCTTGGAGCAGACCGTCTACGCCTTCGATTCCACCACCATCGACCTGTGTCTTTCGCTGTTTCCCTGGGCGCAGTTCCGTCGCCACAAGAGCGCCGTCAAGCTCCACACGCTGATCGACCTGCGCGGCAATATCCCTTGTTTTGTGCATGTTTCCAGCGGTGCGATGGCCGACGTGAGCTCCCTGGACCTGCTGCCCATCGAGGCGGGTTCCTTCTACGTGATGGATCGAGGGTACACCGACTTCGAGCGCCTGTATCGCTTCACGCAAGGCCTGGCGTTCTTCGTGACGCGCGAGCGCGACCTGGACTTCGCCCGCCAGGCCTATCGAAAAGTGGACAAGTCCACCGGACTGCGGAGCGATCAGACGATCACCTTGTGCGGCCCCAAGACGTCGGAGCGATATCCCGTCCCGCTCCGCCGGGTCAGTTACCATGCCGCCGACATCGACAAGCGGTTCGTCTTTCTGACCAACAACTTCGCTCTGCCGGCCCTGACGATCGCTCGGCTTTACAAGTGCCGCTGGCAGGTCGAGCTGTTCTTCAAGTGGATCAAGCAGTACCTGCGGATCAAGGCGTTCTACGGCACGTCGATCAACGCCGTGAAGACGCAGGTGTGGATTGCCGTGTGCGTCTACGTGCTGGTGGCCATCGTCAAGAAGGAACTGAAGATCGAGCGCAGCATGGGCGACATCCTGCAAATCACCAGCATCGGCCCTTTCGAGAAAACGCCCATTTTGCAGGCGTTTTCGCTCGATCCGCTCAAAATGGAAAACAGCGTGGATCATAACCAGTTGTCACTATTCGACTTTTAACG
>CAVYHL010000007.1:0-127054 GCA_963768345.1 Candidatus Bathyarchaeota archaeon
ATATAGCAATCCAAAAGCCAAGAAACGGGGAGTTCGCTAGTGATTTGTCACTTGCTTCTCGGTTGCGGTACAATAGTTTTGTTGAATGCCTTGTCTGTTTTCTCCTTCTTTTTTCCAAAGGCTTTAGGGGTATTGTTATGAAAACTGTAATAAGTCTCTTTCTTGTTAGGTAGGAGCCTTAATGTGATGGCAAGAAGTGAACAACTCTAACTCTCTCAGGTCTGAAGCTCAGGTTAAAGCCCTTTTTTTGGATTATGACGGGACAGTAGCTCCCTTAAACGTCCCAAGGTCTCAGTCAGCTGTTAGCCAAGACAACTTGTCCATCCTAAATCGAATAAGCACCAAAATACCAATAGGCGTACTATCTACCAAAAACTTGGCGTTCTTGGTTAAGAGAACACCTTTTGCTCATGGCTGGAGTGGCCTAGGCGGTTTAGAAACAAAAATTGGTACAACAATTTCAAGAATATACACACAAGAACAGGCGTTCCAGTTGAGAAAGGCAATGGATCATGTAAGACGTTTAATCGGTATTGCCGATGAAATTGTGGTTGAGGAAAAGCAAGATTCTACTGGTGCTGTTGTAGCTTTTTGTGTTGATTGGAGACAAGCAAAAAAGAAAGATAGCGCTATGAATCGAGCTGCCACGATGCTCGCCCATTGTGAAACCCTGCCGCTAACTGTAATTAGCTACAAGCAGCAACCATTTTTTGACGTATTTCCCTGCACAATCGACAAAGGTAAAGCGTTGCTTGACATGAAACAAAGGTTAGGCCTATTGCTGGAAGATGGCGTGTTGTACCTTGGTGACTCGGTTGTTGATAACTCAGCTTTCCAAGTAGCAGACATTGCAGTCGGTGTAGTGTCAGAGGCAACTGGCGATGACCTAATTTGTAAATACTTTGTTAAGTTTGATGATCTGCATGTTTTTCTTGAGGATCTTCTTCAGCATAGTTTTCGATTTAACGCTAATCTATGCAAGATTTATAATAGGCATTGAAAAATAATTGCTTTCATCTGTCAGACTAAGGCAGATTCAAGACTTTTGTTAAAAATACGTGGAAGTAATGAAGCGAAACTGTTGCAAACTATTCTTCTCATTTTGGTTTATTCCACTTCACAAAGAAGCCTATAAGCAAGCAGCCTAGCAAAAAATAAGGGAGAGCAAGAGCAAGCATGCTCAAGAAACGAATAGGCGTAATCATGTACCAGACGAGCAAGAGCAAAGGTCAAGAACTAGTTGCTCAAAGAATGACTCGCGAATTCATTGACCTTGGGCACAAAGCGTACCTAATCACTAGCGTTTACAATGATGGCGTAAGAATCATTTCCCAGAAGAACTTAAGGGAACTGGGCGGATATGCCTTCTCTGAAGACAGCGAACTTGGCATACCAGTAATAAGAGTAGATAGTTATATCGCTATGTGGCCACCACGGCGCATAATTTTCAGAGATTTTATTTCAACGTTAGAAAAAATCGTGGAAAAATTCCAACTTGATGTTCTAATTACTCATAGCACCTTGTGGAATGGTCCTGAAGAAGTCGCTAAATTCGTGGAATGGCGACGATATATGAAAAACATAGGCGGGTACTCTGATCCACTAGTGTTTTGTCACATGTCTCATTTCCAAGAACCATCACCCAAAAGATATTCTCTAACTGAACGATCATTCAGAGTTGCTTGGAACAAACTGACTCTCCCACAAATCTTTTCAACAGCCAATCTAGTACTGGTCGTCTCTCCTTTGGAGAGAACAGCAAAATTAGAAATGGGCGCTAAGCCAGAGAAGTTATTTCTTTATCCATGCGGTGTTGACGACGAAAACTTCCTTCCATACGCTAACGTTGACAGCACAAATCTAGACAAACGTAGAATCAAAAAAGGTGTAAAGATAATATCGTATCTCGGTAGCATTGAGGAGCGCAAAAATCCTCTCGCTGTTCTAAAAGTAGCAGAGTTACTTCAAGACAGAAAAGATATTCACTTCGTTTTGGCTGGTAGAGGCGATTCACCTTACGCACGTAAGATTATTAAAACCGCTAAACAGCTTCCTAACGTCAGTTACATTGGAGAATTAGATCACAAGAAAAAAATGTTACTGATGAAATCATCATTTGCAAATATTCTTCTGAGTCGGTCAGAAGCCTTAGGTATAACACAACTTGAATTCATGTATTGGGGTGTTCCAGTTATTACATCTGCAATCGGTGGACAAGCATGGCTCATAAGAAACCACGTGGATGGCATTCATGTCAATGGACCAGACGACATAATGGGCGCTGCCGCTGCCGTAACTAAGCTAGTTGGTAATGAAGCGATGAGGAGTAAACTTTCAGCTAATGCCGCGAAAAAGGCAATGAACATGACTGTGTCAAAGCTCACAGCAGAGCTTGATAAAGCATTAACGGAGGAATTAATCAAAGAGAGAGGCTTAACAGAACTGCCGACCGAAGCCCGAGTTACAATAGCCGAACCAGAAAATGTTTTAAAGAGTTGGTCCTCAGGAAATTGGGGAGTAGTAGCAACAGCAAAGCGAATTTTCATAAAAAGAGGCATAATTTCTAGAAAAGTTATTGAAATGCCCTATTCAGCCATTTCATCGATTGAATATATGAGGAGGTATTCTTGGAAAACCTTGTTAGTGGGGTTGTCCCTGTCATTTTTCTTTCTTATTGAGCCATCCATTGAACCGATTTTTTCGAGAGCATTTATGGCTAGAATTGCGCCAATTGCAAGTTTTCTGCTGAGTCCAGCAGTTGGAGCTTTCTTAACCTTGCTTCCAGCTATTCCACTTGCAATAGCGCTACTTGCATTTATATTCTGGGCAAGAAGAGGCTTTGTCCTTCGAGGACCTGGACTTGAGCCTGTTTATTTGCCACACAGATTCAGAGACACTATAGCCTTCATTAGAAATGCTCAGAATGTACAAGCAGGGCAGAATACCGCTGAAGTCATTATGGCAAGTGATAGAAATTTGAAGGATGTCTTAATAGAGGCTTAACTTCCTTATCGCTTATTTGCTATTTCATCGTTGAGTTCCTAGTGTAGTCTTGTAAAACGAGTCAATATTTGAGATTTATGGATTGCGTGATCTTTTTCTTTCGCGTTTAGAACAGCCTTCACTATATAATACTCCTTAACACTCTGCTCATTTACGAAAACACTCAAAACTTGGAAGCCCTTTGTTTCCTCCCGTACTCGTGCACGTACAAGTTCTGGGTTAAACTTATTTGAAAACTCATAACGGACATTGAAAACATAGTCTCTATGTATGTACTTAATAATGCCGTCTTTCATGGCGGCGTCGAATCTAAGTTTCGTGAGGGGGAAAAGTCGTAACAAGGTGGCCGTAGGGGAACCTGCGGCCGGATCACCTCCTAAGAAAACAAACTCGCGTTCGCGTGCTTGATTGGAGGAGCAAGGAGAACATTTAGCGACTATACGTCAAAGCCCAATAAACATTAGCAATAATAGCAGAATTTTGGGTTTCAATAATTCTTTTGCTCTTGTCTTGCTTATGATTCTATTAAAAGAAAAGAAGTAATGTCAATTAGGGATGTTTTAGGTGAATTCTTTTTGGTTTTTTTCCTTCTCATGAGTAGAAATCCTCTTTAGTTAGACTGCGTATTGGTACGACTGTGATTGAGTTGTCCAGAATTCGAGTCAGACGAAAAGGTCAAGTCACCATTCCCTTGGAGCTAAGATCAAAGCTTGCCATAGAAGAAGGTGCAGTCCTTGAAGCAAAAGCTGAAAACGGCTCAATCATAATTACGCCCCTGCCCCCAATAGAGCCCGGCGAAGTCGTAGGCGAAGAAGAATACAAAAAAATCATCGCTGAACTCGATGCACGACGGAGAAACTGGCGTTGACAAGCGTCGCAGACACCCGTCTCCTATTAACCTTAGAGTTCCCGCAAAGTCCGCAAATACAACAGAGAACAAGGGCCTTCCTTGAAAAAGAACTCAAAGAGCGGCTGCTTGCGCCAACCATAGTTCTGACGGAGTTCGTCGAAATCGCTGGGGCAAGAATCGGTGAAGAAGCCGCCAAAAATCGCCTCAGACTCCTAAAAGACCGTGGTGTGCAGATTGTTCCCTTGGATGAAGAACACGCACTGGTTGCTGGCAGTCTGCTTCTTTCGCATCGGAACGTGTCCACCGCTGATGCCATTATTGCTTCATACGTGAAAACTGGTGTTGCAGAGTACGTGGTGACTGATGACCCGCATTTCAAGGGGTTAGGTGTTAAAACAAAATGGCTCTAGCCAATCCATCAGGAAGTTTATCTTTTTTCCTCTATTTTCTTTAATGCCTTTGAATGTTTTTTTAAGTACTGATTGAGGCCATCTTGGGTTATGTGCCAATTTCGACCTATTTTTGTTGCGCCAATTAATCCCTTCCTAGCCAGCAGGCTTAGGTATTCTTTGCTGTATGGAGTCAGTTTTGACGCTTCGGCTAAACTCAGAAACTGGTTTTTGCTGCTGCTCGGCTCAATCGCGCTCAGATAGACATCAAGAGACTGCTCAACGCATCGTGCCAAGAAATTGGCGAAAGGTTTTAGGTCGCCGTTGTCAGCCTTATGCAGAGTATCATAATACTTCTTTCTATCAACTTGTCTAATTACAGTTAAGGGATAACCATGATTAATTAGAATTAGATTCATAAGAAGTCTGCCAACCCTGCCGTTCCCATCGTCAAAGGGATGAATCGAAACCAGCCTGTGCTGAAAGACCGCAGCTAACTCGACAGGTCTTAATTCTTCTGGGTTCTCGTTCAGCCAGTCAAAAAGTTCTTTCATGAGTCTTGGGACCTCGCATGCTGGGGGAGGGACGTAATCGCACCCTTCGATATACACTTGGCAATTTCTAAAATACCCTGCATTTTCAAGAATCCCTGAGAAAATTAGGCTGTGAATCTCAAGGGCTACTGTCTCCCGAACTGTTTTTTCAATTGCCTTTTGTGTCGCCAACTTTTCAACATACTCTATTGCTTTGGGATGATTCTTAGCTTCCAAATGTTCGCTTAGACTTTTTCCGCCCACGGTTAACCCTTGTCTGATAACCATTTGTGTTTCTCTTAGAGTGAGAGTGTTTCCTTCAATGGCGTTGGAATTATACGTGTATTCAATTTCCATCTTTTCTCTTAGCTTGTTGACTATGTTAGCTGGCAAAGGGCGGTGGCTATCTAATTCAGTCTTTTTGGCAATAATTCGTTCGTGTATTCTTTCTTCTACCAGATTCATAGATGAAAACGATGGTTAAGCGATATTTAACTATATCGGATAATGGCTAGATTTAGCCATCCGATACTTATTTATATCGTTTGCACAAAAAATAGAGCTAAACGATATTCACTCCATTCAAAATCATTTTCTTGAAGGGAATTTCAGTCTTCGATTGGTATGCAAGCAACTTTCTTGAAATCACTCAGAAAGTGTCTTTGTGTACTCCCAGATTTTGTCGCTTACAAAACGCAGTGTTTTTACGACCCATTAAGTTAAGGGGCACGCTTAAAAACAATTATTTGGTTTACTGCTTCGGCTGTCAGGGTATCCTCTTCTTTTATTCCTAGCTCCCGTCGGATTTCCGCAGGAATGGTCACGAGTCCCCGTTTATCTACTCTAACAGTTATCATATCTGTCTGCTACTTAATAGAGAAAGAACCGAATAAAAAATTATCGCAAGTTTTGGGAAAAAATTGATTTTTGGCAAATTTCAAATTATTGACAATAAGATATATCTATGCCTTCATCCAATTAAAACAAGGGTAAATTATGTCGATCGAGGTTGGGAAGTACGGGCGCATCGTTCTGCCTAAAAGAATCCGTAAAAAGTACGGCGTTGAAGAGGGTTACAGGTTAATCGTTACTGAATCGATGGGTCGTATATGTCTTATCCCGGTTAAAAAGTATGAAAAACCCACTGAGGCCTTGTACGGCAGCGTTAAGGCAGAGAAACCCGTTGATGAACCGAAGCGTTTTGCCAGAGAGTTCATGCGAAAGAAACTTCTTGAGGACATGCAGTAATGCGCTTCGTCAACACCAATATTTTCATTTACTCGCTCACGGCTCATCCCTCCTTCGGCCCGACGGCAAAACACATCTTGGAACGCATTGAAAACGGGGAAGAAGCCACAACTTCGACTCTTGTCCTTCTCGAAGTTGCTTGGGTTCTGGAGGCTATGGGCAAGCAGGGTGACATTGAATCTTCGATTGCTAAGATTCTCTCTTACGAAGCTCTCAACGTGATCGAAATAAGTCAAGACGATCTCTTGATAGGTGCAAGCAACATGGCGACGTACAAAGTGGATTTCAACGATGGAGTAAACATCGCATTGATGGCAAGGCAAGGCATTTCCGAAATCTATTCAAACGACCAAAAGCATCTTGGGAAACTAGATTTTCTGAAAGTAATTTTCAAGTGATCCATGCTGAAGTTACGGTTCCAACAAAGTCTTCGTGTAATCCCAGATTTTGTCGCTTACAAAATGCATCGTCTTTACGACAGGTCCTTTCTTCGTTTGCCTTGCCGTTTCCGCGTCCATCAGAGCTTCGCCGAGCCCCAACGCTTTCCCATGCTTAATGTCAACAACAACTACAAGGTCGCCTTTGCTGAATTCTCCTTCGATTCGCACGATGCCTGGTGCCATGACGGTTGCGCCCTTGCAGACATACGGGACGGCTCCCATGTCGACCACGATTTTCGGCGCAGCAGTCGCGAACTCGGCGAAGTGGAGGGTGGGCAGGATTTTGCCGTCGGCTTTGAACAGCAGAGGTTTCCCGCCGATGAGGTAGATTAACCCGACTTCGGATTCCACCACTTCAACCATAGTTTTTCCGCTGAATAGCGCGTCTAGGTCGAGTTTCAGGTTGGCTGAGGCCTCGGCGAGGATTTGCCGTGCCTCTTTGGTTTTCAACGCGTATCTTCGCTGTTTCGTGGGCATAGTTGTCGCTTACCGTATCTGGCGGGGTTGAATTTAACTTTGCCCTAAAATCAGCCGCCGAAATTGCGTCGCTTTAATATATCAGCACATTGCCTTTATTTGCAATCAATCAAATCCCAAAGGCAAATTGACATCAGGGTCTGAAAATCATGGCTAAATGTTACGCATGCGGCAAGGAATCTAGAGGCGGAATGCCGACCGCGAAAATCGACGGCGAAGAGCGGAGTTACTGCGCGGACTGCTACTGGAAGGTTGAGAAGGAGTACAAGGCTAAGCGGAGCTGTGAGGAGTGCAGCTACTTCAGCGAGGAGCAGTGCAAGAAGAGGGGTGTGCCGCTGGAGCCTGTGACGGTTGGGTACAGCGCGTATTTTGTGCAGGCGGAAGGCTGCGGCGACTTCAGCGACGACAAAGAAGTGGCACTGGCGGAAGTCAAGAGGCTGGAGGCGCAGGGCAAATTCGAGGAGGCAGCGGCTGGCTACAACAGGCTGGGCATGGCGGCGGAGGCTAACGAAGCGCAAAAGAAGACTCGCAGGTCGAGTGTTGAGGTGACGGCGTCGGTGAAGACGCTGGTGAAGACGAGGCAGACGGTGACTTACTACTGCCCGCACTGTGGCGCGGAACTCAAGGTGGGGGCGAAGGCGCCTCAGGTTCAGAAGTTCTGTTCGCAGTGCAAGGGCGACTTAAGCGTCATCGACCTGAGCAAGATCATCGAGCAGCATGCGGCTTAGCCCAGCGGATCCTGCGCTTTTTTGCTGCTGGTGTTTTCGCAAGGCTTGACTGAGACAGATTCAGGCGCCGAACCTAAAACAGGTATCAATTGATTTATACCTGAAAAACCAGCAAACCCACTGGTTACTGCATTAAAGAGCAAAATACGTTTCAGCTTGATTCAAGCTCTGAACCAAAAAAGCAACAAAAAACAAGCCCTGATGGAAATCAGTCTGCCGAGGGAGGGTTCTAGTATTTGTTGACAGAACCCCAACACAAAAAACAAAACTGCACAGACGCCTCAATCGGGGGCTGAACTGGAGATGCCAAAAAATTAAAAGCTTCCTGAGCAGTTATCGTGTCGGCGCAAGATGACCACCCAAGACATCATCCAGCGAATCCTCGCATCAAACCCTGAGCTTACCGAGGGGCAGATTCTTGAGAAGCTACGGGAGGAAAGGGCGCGAACGGGCGGTCTGCTCGGCGACGAAACGCTTCTGAGGCTTATCGCGGCGAAGTACGGGATTGAAGTCAGGCACGGCGGCATTAGCAACAGCGGAGTTTTGCCGAGTAGCCGCCTGCTCGCTGGCTTAAATGACGTTACCGTGGCGGGACGCTTGATCGCCGTTTTCCCCACCCGCACCTTTGAAGGAGAGAAGCCAGGCAAATACGCGATCTTGATGATGGCTGATGGCGAGGGGATATTGCGCGTCGTCCTCTGGAATGACAAGGCGAACATGGTTGAGAGCGGCGAACTCTGCGCTGGGCAGGCGGTGCGGCTTCTCCACGGGTACACGCGGGAAGACCGCTACGGCAAAGTGGAGTTGCATCTCGGAGGCAAAAGCAAGGTTGAGGTGGAACCCCCAGAAAAAGCCGACGAGTACCCGCCGCTGGAGAAGTTCACGACGAAAATAGGCGCCCTAAACAGAGCCTCGGGCACTGTGCACCTGTCGGGCACGGTGAAGGACGTTTCTGGGCTAAGCACTTTTCCAAGGGGCGACGACACCGACGGCAAAGTCATGCGGTTCACCCTCTCCGACGAGACGGGACAGGTTACGGCGGTGGTTTGGAACGAGAAAGCAAAGGAACTTGAGAAAACCCTGAAGGTGAACTCGCGCTTGCTCCTCGTCAACGTTCGAGTCAAGGAGGCACAGGACGGCGACGTCGAAGTGCACGTTGACTCAAACACCTACATCAACGTTCAAGCCGCTGAGCCGCAGGTGACGAAGATAGCCAGCCTGACTGAAAACCAAACAGTTAACGTCCAAGGCACGGTGGCAACGACGCCCCAGAGCAAGGAAGTAACCACGGGCAAGGGCGAGAACGTGAAGCTGACGGTTTTTGACCTGAAAGACGACTCGGGAACCGTTCAGGTTTCAGCTTGGCGCCAGCACGCAGAGGCGCTTGGCGGCTTAAGAATCGGGGACAGACTGCTGCTGGAGAACGTTTTGGCGAGGAAGGGCTTCGGGAACAGGATGGAGTTGTCCACACGCAGCGGAACCGTTGCCCAAGTCAAACCGCCTTAAGTCTCGCCAGCCTTCACATCGGCTTCTTCAAAGAACACAGGAACCTACAGTTTTGGCTCAGCGCCGCACTTCTCGTATCTTTCACAGTACCTTTCAGCCGTCGGGAAAACCGCCGTGACTCGCCCCAGTCGCTTCTTCGCGTTAATCTTCTCTGAGAGCCTGAGAACGTCTTTGGTCTTGCCGAAACGCTCGGTTTCGCCGGTTTCCCGCTTGCGCTCAACTTTTATGCAGTCGTCAACCATGCAACTCAGGACGCAGGCGCCGCAGTAAACGCACAGGTCCTCGATGACGCCTACCTCGCCACTTGCCCAGTACAGGGCGTTGGTTGGGCAAGCTTTTACGCATAGTTTGCACTGCACCCCGACGCAGGTGTACTTGTTTATTTTTATGCTGCCCTCCTTGAAAAGCTCCTTCATCCCCGTTGGCTCCAGAAGCTCTTGCCTCCGCTTCTTCTTCGCCTGCTCAGGGCTCTCTTCCGTCAGCAAACCAAATATGTCGATTGAAGAAGCGTTTTTCTCGGGCATTTTAGGAAGCCACAGCTTGGAATGGGTTGCCTAAAAGATACGTTTTATGAATTATTAATTACTTATCCTCCGCTTTGCCCGTTTCACCCTTGAGGAATAGGCTTTTTAACATGACAAGTTTCTAGTTATTCCAATCCGTGTTTTTAAACGCGCCATCAATCTTAAATCAAATGACCGATTGTAATGGAGCAGACATGTAAGCGGTGAGCCAGAATGGAGAAAGCCCCTGTTAAACCCGCCTTAACTTCGCCGAGGCACAGCAGTATAGTGCTGGGCATCGTCATGCTTGGAACGCTCATGGGATCGCTGGACAGCACCATCGTGCTCCTGGCTTTCCCAGTCATCAACGACAGCCTGCACTCAAACCTGGCAACGTCCCTGTGGATAATCCTAGCATACCTGCTGGTCCTCGCCGTTGCTACAACCCAGATGGGCAGGATAGGGGACATCTACGGCAGGAGCAGAATCTTCAACATGGGCTTCGTGGTTTTCACCATCGGCTCAGCCCTCTGCGGCTTCTCACCCCACATTTACCTGCTGATCGGCTTCAGGGCGGTTCAAGCCGTAGGCGGAGCCATCATGCAGGCGACGAGCGGAGCGATTATCGCCGACTATTTTCCGAGGGAAAGGCGGGGCAGAGCCTACGGCTACAATTCGCTGGGCTTCACGGCAGGCGCGATGCTTGGCATTGTCCTAGGCGGAGTGATCACCACCTTCGTGAGTTGGCAGTACATCTTCTTCATAAACATCCCAATCGGAGCCGTCGCCGTCACAGTCGGGTTAAAGTACGTTAAAGACGTCGAGCCCAGGACCTCAACCAAGCTGGACCTTGCGGGAATGGGACTGCTCGCCGCAGCGCTGGTCTTACTGTCATACGGCTTGGTCAACTTCGCCGCCAGCGGACCCAGCGCGTTCAACCTGACCTTAGCCGCGGTCGGAGCCGCCCTGCTGCCCGTGTTCATCCTCTATGACCGCCGCCTTGAAAATCCCCTCATAGACTTCGAAGCGCTCAGAATCAGGGTGCTGCGCAACGCGATACTCTCAGCGTTCTTCACGAGCGTCGGCTACTTCTCCGTCGTGTTCCTAGTGATAATGTACCTGCAGGGGATAAGAGCGCTCACGCCGCTAAACGCCTCGCTGCTGCTGGTGCCAGGGTACGTCGCGGGCAGCTTTCTCGGCCCGATAATGGGCAGGCTAAGCGACAGGTATGGGTCACGAGAAATCGCCACTCTAGGCATATTCTTCCTCGCAGTAGCCGTACTCATCTACCTGACGATGAACGCAACCTCACCGCTCTACATCGTGCTCTTCGCTTCCGCTGTTTCAGGTTTGGGCACGTCCATGTTTTTCCCAGCGAACAACAGCGCGGTGATGGCAAACGCACGAGCTGGCTCATACGGCAGCATCTCAGGCTTGCTGAGGACAGTGCAGAACATTGGGCTAGTCGGCAGCTACGTCCTGTCAATCTCGGTTGCCGCCGCTTCGATCCCGCGGTACGTGGCTTTCGAAGTGTTCATTGGAACAAGAAGCCTCTCCGGCGGTGTAAGCCACGCATTCATATCAGGCATAGACCACGCTTTCTACGCGTCCATAGCCATACTGGCTTTGGCGGGGATATTATCGTTCATCAGGGGAAAGGAAATAAGAAGCAACCAACAGCAAGCACCGCCAAGCCAGAGTGGAGAGTCTCAACTTGAAAACGGGAAAAACCAGCCAAAAAACCCTGAGAGATGAGAAACGTTTAAGAAACATGGCGGCTGAGTGAAAAGCCTGAGAAGGCAACGGGAGAATAAGGTTTGAGGGCTAGAGGTATTTTCCTCGATTTGGACGGCACGATAGTCGATTCTACTGAAGCATACTTAGAAGCGGCAAGCGCAGCCTTCCAAGCAATCGGCCAAACGCCGCCAGCAAATGGAACAGCCTTGGAAATCCCGAGAAGACTTGAGCAGGGGTTCTCGATAACTGACATTACCAACGGCGAATCCAAGGAGTTCCTTGCTGTATACTTGAAGACTTACTATTCAGTCACGCCGCAAAAAACCAAGCTTATACCTAACGTTTCAAGGGCGCTTGAAGCCTTATCGGAAAAGAACAAACTTGCCCTCATAACGATGAGGTACGTCCCGAGGAAGGCGATCATGAGAGAACTAGAGTACTTTGGAATATCAAGATACTTCTCCCACGTAGTTACCGCTATGGACCAGTTCAAGCCTAAGCCTTCACCTGACGCGCTTTTAGGCTGTGTTCGAGCCTTAGGCGTTGAAATAAGCGACTGCATCATCGCAGGAGATTCAGTCAATGACGTGCGTGCTGGAAAAGCCGCTGGAGCGAGGACTGTAGCGGTTTTATCTGGGCTATTTCAGTCTGAAGAGCTTGCCAAAGAAGGACCCGACTTAATATTGAACGATGTTACAGCGCTTCCAGACTTCATCGGCTGATTCACCCAGGTATATCGAAAATTGTAATATTCACAGGATCCGACTTAGCTGTTTATATGCCCCAGTAAAAATAAAGTTTATTTGAAACCTTTATCTTAAGTGGATATCGGAGAGGGCTACGGGAGCGGGAATCAGAATGAACTTTGTCGAAATGATGATAGGGGAGAAATTGAGAGATGCGGATCCAGCCCTTGATGTAATGGGGTCTGACCGCAAAGTATTGCAGGTGGCTTGTCAAGATTTCACGAATTTCCTTAAGTTTCATTGGAATTTGATAGGAACAGAGGCAAGTCAGTGTGAAGTCGTTGAAAGGTTGGAGAACATTTTCAAGGAAGACTCGTCGGAGTTAGACGCGTTTCTGACTGTTTGGATTGGCATTTGGTTTAAGAAGTGGAAGGAGCGCGTGAAGCTGCTTATAGGCGACCAGAATGCCACTCGGTGGAACAAGGTCTCGAAGACACTCACAAATGCTGAGCCTTTGTGGAAGAGGATTGAGCATAAGCAGGAGCTTCAGGAGATCATCATTACAACGCTGCTTAAGAACGGGGAAATCTGCGGCACAGAGATTCTTTCTGAGAACCTGCTGAAGATGGAGCTTGGTGAGAAACGCGTGCAAGACCTTAGCGAGAGAGAGCAAGTTTTAACTATCGTCAATGAGGCTCTAAGGAAAGCCCGTGAGATGGCGCAAAGCAAGGGCCCACTGATCTTCGTCAAGGTGGATAAGGGCTACTACAACGCGCCCAGCTAAGCCCTTGCCTATTTGGCTTTTTTTGTTAGACGACTTTTTCTTTCGCAACTGCTGCTTATAGGGTTAATGCTGAGGAAATTTAGTCTTAAAAATTTTTGATTCTTTTGAAGAAATGGCTGTTTCTTGGGGGAAAAATTGGTTTTAGACGACACGTACTCTTTGCAGTGTCTTGCGTTGCCACGAATAATGCCTGATTTTGGTGGTTTCTCCGTATCCGCAGGCTGCGCAGCGTTTGTCTCGGACATGGTATGCGCGTCTTCCGCATCGTCGGCATTTGATGTGCACTGTTTTGCCTTGGCGCTTGCCCATTGATGGTGTGCCTTTTCCCATCGTGGTCACCTGGGCGGGGGCGAGATTAGGACCACGTTGTCTCCTCGGACGATTATTAGTCCAAGTTTCTTTTGGTTTTCAACGGCGGTTGTGTCTTCTGTTTCTTCCAGAACTAGGTTTAGGTGTTGGTCGAAACCCTTCAGTCTTCCGCGGAGGCTTTTTCCGCCTTTAAGCCGTACAAGTACAACTTTGCCGAGGTTCTGTTCAAGGATTTCGGTGGTCATTTCGCTCATTCTGTAATCCTCACGAATTCATCTCTTCTATACTTGAACTCTCCCCATTTAACCATTTCGGAGAGCGGGAAAGATTCCTGTTGCCTACGGCGGCACTGGTTTTTTTTGTTGTTGCTCTTGGGGTGGGTTTTCTTGGTTATGATGAATTTTGAAGTTGCGACTTTTCGTTGCTTGCTTCAAACGAAGGCTGCGATGGGTTACTTCAGTTTTTTCACTGATTCGTTGGCTTTTTCAAGCTCCTTCTTCTTTGAAGCCTGATAATTCTTCACGCTTTCAGCCACGGCGCCGTCTTCCAAGGCAAGAATCTTGGCTGCGGCGATCGCGGCGCCTTCAGGTTCGATGGTTACAACCGAGCCTATGCCGCTGGGCACTCTGAGCGACGAAAAAATGTCTGCTCCGCTGAAAGTTTCAGAGTAGGGTGGACACGCGATCACGGGCTTAGATGAGTTGCCGTCGATGAAGGCGCTGAGAGCGTTCGAGCGGCCTGCAACGGTGACGTAAACGACTTTTTCAGCCTCAAACTCTTTGATTAGCTCAAGCACCTTCTCAGGAGTCTTGTGCGCAGAGGCAACCCGGAACTCGTAGGCTACGCCCAACAGTTTAAGGTACTTTGCTATTCCGCGGGAAAAATCTAGGTCCCGCTCTGAGCCCATGACGATAACTGCTTTTCCAGCCATAGCCGTTTCCCAGTAACAGCTAACTGGACACTGGCTAATTAACGTAACTCGCTGCGAGTTGTTGCACAGCAGCAACCACACGTCTTTACACTTTGCCGACCTGAAAAAGCAGGTCGAGCAAAACCTTCACCAGTCGGTCTGCCGTCGCTTGGACCTGAGCGGTTAAGCCTTCACCGAACTCCATGCTTTTCGGCTCAATCAGGAGCAACGCGATTTTGGCGCCAGTCGCCTGCTTAACGTACTCGCAGAAAACCCGCAGAGGCAGCAGATGCGTCGTGACGGCTGAGCCAACAGCGATTTTTTCGGCGGCAACAAGGCTAGCTGAGCCGGGCTTTGATCCTGCGACGGCGGCATCTATCAGCAATACATGCGACGGGTGGAACTCCTCTATGTCAGCGAGGTAACTTTCGGGAACCGTCTCAGCTTCGAGAAGGAGAACAGTTGCTGGCAGCTTGCCTTTGAGGTTTTCAACGATTCTTAACCCGACGTAATCATCCGAACGTATAGGGTTGCCAATCCCAGCTACGACAACCCTCTCTGCACCTGCAAACCAGTTTTTGAGCGCTTTCGCGATTCCGTCTGCCATCGAAGCACCATCTGAGAGAAAGCTAACTTAACTTGATAAAGCTCTTCTCGTTGCTGTTTGCATGAAGTTAACACTACTTTTTATAGCTTAGTTTGTCGTTTGACCAAAAAAACTAAAAGCGCCATATCCACTTTTTTAATTGATCAAGAGTTTATGAAGGATGGGTTTTCCATGACAAAAGTGGTCCAAGTGAAAGTTCCAGAGTCTCTTTCAGACTGGGATGTTAGATTAGGCGCAGCGATAGAAGCCTTCCGTAAGGGTTCGATAAGCGTCGGAAAAGCAGCCGAAATAGCAGAAATCCCCATCCAAGAATTTCTTATTGAACTTAAGAAAAGAGGCATAAATGCGTATCCATACACAGACAAAGAAGCTCGTAAGGAGCTTATGCTTTGAACAAAATCGTTGTAAACTCATCGGTTATAATTGCTCTGAGCAGTCTAGGTTACATTAACAAACTGAAGCCTCTTTTTAAAGAAGTCGTAGTAGCCAAAGCTGTCTATGAGGAAATCTGCTCTGTTGGAAAGGGATTAGTTGGTTCTTTCGAACTGGAAGAAGCGGCTAAAAGCTGCCTTATCGAAGTTAAAGATGCAAAGAATCAACTTCTTGTTACAGCTTTGCTGGATCCACTTGCTATCGGCGAGGCTGAAACAATCGTTTTAGCTGTGGAGGAATGTGCAGATGGTGTCGTGCTTGATGACAAAGCTGCCAGAAGCAGAGCTATAGCGATGAAGTTAAACGTGATCGGAACCTTGAGAATCTTAAGAATGATGTACGATGCCAAGATTATCGATAGGAGAGAAATCATACAAGCACTAATGAAACTGAGGGAAACAGGCTTTAGAGTCAGCGATGATTTAGTAAACGAAATAAAAAGTGAAATATAAGCAACAATTTCAAACATTAATTAGAGCTCGCAAAAGCAAAGAAAGAAACTGCTAGATTCTTGCCTTTAAAATAGGCTGAAAATCAAATATGCCCTTTTTGCTGCTGCTATTTTGCTTTCTTCGCCAGTTTTGGCGGTTTCCGGTGGCTGTCCCATGCATGGTGCAGCGCGAGGCTTGGGTGGTAAAGGAGCATCCGTGGACCCGAGTAGCGCATGACCAGCTTGACTTTTTCTTTTCCTAATAGGACTAGGCGGTTACTCGCCTCCAGAACAGTTTAGCTCCGGTATGTTATCATCGCTTAGCAATATTATTTATACTTAGCGAACTGTTGCGACTCAATTGATATGAATAAGCATTTCGAAAAATTAACATAAGCGATTCAAAAAATAATTATAAAAATATTAGTTAGAAACTGAGTAATCTTTGAATCATTTTAAAAACAGAAAAAACGATACTTTGCGAGCTGTTCCCCTGATGTTCCAGTTCTTTTGGTATTTGTTGGTTCAAAACCTAAAATAACGTGAGAACACACCAAACTTAACTGTGGAAAAAACCAAAACACCATTCCAAAATTTCGTTTTTTTCGAATGAATCTAAAAAAAATCAGGTTCTTGGTGTCTGTGGCCATCAAAGATGTTCTATCAGAAAACTCATCAATTTGGGTAAGTCAAGAAACCTTGACCTGATGACATTTAGCTTAGTAAAGGAAGTTTGACGATAATGCTTTTATCGGAAGTCGTTTCTAATCCAAAGTATGAGTATTAAAAAGGCAGCCTTCATCGTTATGATTCTGCTGACATCAATGTTTGCTTATTCGGCAGTAGACAGCCCTGCCCCAGTGCGTGCCATCGGAGTAACAGGAACTATAACCCTTGGAGGCTACGGACCAGTTTATGATTCGGGCAAAGGCGAGATATTCTTAAACTCTGGCGACCAAACTGTTGTTATATCTGACAGCACCAACAAGGTAGTTGCAACTATTAACGACGGCAGCGGAACCTGTGGCGGCATGGCTTATGATTCGGGCAAGGATGAAATATTCAAGAGCATATTTTTTAACGGTTTATCTTCTTTGAGTAGCGTCGATATAATATCAGACAGCACCGACAGCGTGGTTGCAACCATACCTATGGGATTTTTTACAGGCGCAATGGCTTACGACTCAGGAAAGAACGAGATATTCGTAGCCTATACCGACTCTAACGAAAGCAACTCGGTTTGGGTCATATCTGACACCAACAACACAGTGGTTGCAAAAATACCTATACCGTATGCGCCCTCCGATATGGTCTACGACTCCGGCAAGGGCCTAATATTCACGGCCAACAACGGCGGGTACGGCGGTGACTCAGTTACAGTCATATCAGACAGCAACAACACGGTAGTCGCAAACATAATCGTAGGAACTGACCCGGAATACCTCGCTTACGATTCAGGCAAAGGCGAAGTATTCGTCACACACGAAAGCGACAACACAGTTGCAGTAATATCAGACGCAACAGACTCGGTAATGGCATACGTGACCGTGGGATACTACCCTCAGGGCATAGCATATGATTCCGGCAGGGGCGAAATCTACGTTGCCAACCCCAACACCTCCTACGGCGGCAACTCCGTGTCAGTCATATCAGACACCAACAACACCGTAATCGAAACAATACCCAACATACCAAACCCAGGCAACATAGCCTACGACTCCGGCAAAAGCGAACTCTTTATAACATTACCGCTCAACGACAAAGTAATTGTCATATCGGACTGCCCCAACTTGACATCACCCACGATCTCCGCCGCCTCC
Source organism: Candidatus Bathyarchaeota archaeon (assembly GCA_963768345.1). Taxonomy (GTDB): domain Archaea; phylum Thermoproteota; class Bathyarchaeia; order Bathyarchaeales; family Bathycorpusculaceae; genus Bathycorpusculum. The sequence continues at coordinate 17,393 of CAVYHL010000007.1, forward strand.
ACACGCATACTGCAGGGACAAACCTCAATCCTAACACTTGCCCCGTTGACAACAGGAACCCCACCGTACACCTACCAATGGTTTACTGAAGCCCCAAACGCAACCGCTTACACAACAATTGACAACGCAACCCTGCCCAGCTACAACTTCACAACCACAACTTCAACAGCGGCTGGCAACTGGACCTTCATGCTACAGGTAACCGACGCCACCGGAGCAACTGTGAACTCCACTGAAATCCAGGTAACTGTTAGTGTGCCGCCTCCGGTTCCAGCCAAAAACATAAGCGCATCCGACACAAAAGACTTGGCAGCTGTTGCAACGGTGATAATCCTTGCATCTGTTGTCACTGCAGCGTTATTGCTAAGGAAAAAGGGAAGAGAAAAGCACAAAACAAAAGAGAATCAAAATAAGACAATTTGAAAAAAGCCCATAAAAAACATCGGCTAAATTCTTGCTCTCTAAAATAAGCCAAAAATCAGATAATCTAATTTTACTGCCCGCTAGTTTGTTTTTTCGCCAGTTTTGGCGGTTTTCGGTGGCTATCCCACACATGGTGCAACGCGAGGCTCGGGTGGTAGAGGAGCATCCGTGGACCAGAGTAACGCATGACCCGTTTGACTTTTTCTTTCATGTCGGGGCGGTAGCAGTGAATCAGGCATTTGCCGCAGGTGCTTTTCTTGTCCTGAAACGGGCACTTGTCAAGCCGCATGAAAGCGTACTCCTTGAACTGCTGGCATTTCTGGCAGAGTTCGCCGTGGGTTCCGTGGTGGTCTTTGCAGTAGATGTCCACCATGTAGCCTATGGTTTTCTTTTCACGTTTCATTCGTTTGTGTTCTGGGTTAGGCGGTTGCGGCTGCATTCCAATCAGCGTGTAACCTAAGCATTGTGACTGCACATAAGGGTTTACCCTAAAACATTAGGGATATACCGTTTGACGTTCATGGAGGGCAAAAGAGCTAAGTGGATGTGAGTGTTTTGCACCATTCAATGACTTGTTTTTCCGATTCTTCTTTCTTGTCTAAAGCGTTAATTACCGAGAGCTCTCCGAGGCAGTTCGAGTTGGAGATTAACGCTTTAGTCTGTTCAATGCCCTGCGGGTTTTTGCCTCCCTGAGCAAAGAAAAGAGCAACTTTCTTTCCTGAAAGGTCGTTTTTCTTGAGGTAGGTTGTAATGGCAGGGGTCGGTCTTCCACCCCAAATGGGAGTTCCAACGATTATGAGGTCGTAATCCGCGGGTGATTTTGTGGTTGGGGCTATTTCTGTTTCTTTGCCGCGTCTCGCGTCAAAGCCGCCGCTGAGAAAGCCAAAGACTCCGCCTCGCTTTTTTAGGTCGATGACTTCTTCGGTGTCGGCGCCAATTTGTGACGCTATGGTCTGAGCGACGAAGCGGGCGTTACCCGTTCGAGAATAGAAAACAACAAGGCTTTTCATTTTTCATACCAGCAGCTGAAGCTGTATTCGATGGTGAGCGCTTATAAGACTTGCCAAATGAAAGAGCTTAAATTGTGATAACAACAAAGTAGGTAAAGAGAGGGAAAAGGAGAATGGTTGTAGCAGCAGCGGGAAAGCCAAGGTTGCCAACGTTTTTTGTTGGAGTTCTATGCGTGGTTTTTGCACTTGTCTTAGTCTTGTACCTGTACAGTTACACTGCAGGGTTGACAAAGCATGGGTACACTATCTTAGAATCCAACCAAGTAGGGCCACTATTCTTGTTCATAGCCATTATCGTTTTGCTCGCCGCGTACGGCGGGTATGAAATAGGCAGGTTTGCTGAAGCTAATTCACACAAGAAGAAAACCACTTCACCTGAAAAGCCACAGCATCAAGAAAAGCCTGTTTCCCTGTGATGGGCAACTTAACAGTACCCCTAGAAAGCAGGGAAAAGATGAAGAGTGAAAAAAGAGGTTGCCCTCAAGAAAAGCGGGTTAGTTTAGCGGCTGACTGAACTGACTAGCTGTTTGTCTGCGTCGTAGACTTCCACGGTTAGCGGCATTTGCCCGACGGCAGCGTGTGTTGCGCATCCGAAGCACGGGTCGTAAGCTCTGAAAGCCATTTCAACCATGTTCAGAATGCCTTGGTCAACCTTGCCCTCGTGGATTAAGCCTTTTGCCGCGTCGCGTATGCTCATGCAGATGGCTGGGTAATTGTTTGTTGTGGCGACGATGAGGTTCACGTCTTTGACGAGCGCGTCTTTGTCTAGGACGTAATGGTGGATTAACGTGCCTCTTGCAGCTTCCGTGATGCCGACGCCTTCGCCTGGTTCTCCTGGCTTGTTGCGGACGTTTGTGCTGGTGATTTCTGGGTCCTTCACAAGCTCCATCGCTCGCTCTGTCGCGTAGAGCAGCTCGATTAAGCGTGCCCAGTGGAAAGCTAAGGTGCTGTGAACTGGTTTGCCGCCCAGTGTCTTGTACATAACCTCGTATTCTGCCTGTGCGAGCGGTGTTGCCATGCCGTTTGAAGCGTTTAAGCGTCCGAGTGGACCCACGCGGTAGACGCCGCTGTCTTTGCCTGGAACTTGTCCCTTCCAGCCGACTGCTTTAAGGTACGGGAACTTGCTGTACGTCCATTCCTCCACGTGCTCGCCGATGTGCTTGAGGTAGTCTTTGGATTCGAACTTTACGAATTCTTTGCCCGCTGGGTCGACCACGCGGATTTTGCCGTCGTAGAAGTTGACCTTGTTGTTCTCGTCAACTGTGCCCATGTAGTATGTTGGCATGGTGTAGGCTTGGCTCTTTATCAGGTCAACGTACTTGGTGTTGCCTAGAACCACGTCATGGAAAAGTTTGAGTGTGAACTGTGCGAAGTTTACGCATGACACAGCCATCTTCTCGATTTCCTGCCTGTTTTCTTCGCTCAGCGACTTGGAAATTCCACCTGGTAATCCGCAAACTGGGTGCGTTGCTTTTCCACCGATGATTTCAGTGATTTTTTGTCCGTAAGCCCGATGCTTTATGACTTCTTTCGCGATTGGCATTCCGACTTTTTCGATGACGCCTAGGATGTTGCGTTTTTCCGGGGGCGCGTCTGGTCCGACTATGAAGTCTGGTCCGCCGAGGTAGTAGAAGTGCAGTGTGTGGTCGTAAATGTAGTAGGCACTGTACATTAGTTCCCTCAGTTTCTTTGCGGCTGACGGCGGCTCAACATGGAATGCTGCGTCTAAGGCTTTGGTTGCCGCGAAGTGATGCGCGACGGGGCAGACACCGCAGATTCTCGTGGTCAGCTGAGGCATCAGTTCGGCTTTTCTGCCGATGCAGAATTTCTCGAAGCCTCGCAGTTCAGGAATTTTAAGGTAGGCGTTTTCAACCTCGCCTTTGTCGTTCAGGAATATGGATACGTTTCCGTGTCCTTCAAGTCGCGTGATTGGGTCTATGATTAATTCTTTCATTTCTTAATCACCTTTCTTTTAAGAATTGACGCGGGCAAACTGTACATGTAGAACGTGCCAACCTTGTCTTGGACTTGGCTGAACAGCTCCTCAATCTCCTTTTCCGTGTACTTGGTTTTGCCTGGCTCGCCATCATACCCGAGAATTGAAGCCAAAGCGGAAATCATCGCAGCGCCTTGCTCGGGCACGTTCGGGGCTGGTCCGCCGCAGCCTGTGCAGGGCATGTCAACGTTTAGGCATTGGGCGCCGCAGCCGCTTCTGGTTGCGAGTCCCATGCAGAGGATGCCTTGTTCAAGAAGGCATTTTTCTGGTTCTGGAGCCTTCTCGTAGACGCGGTAGATTTTGCCGATTTTCTTGTTTTCCCGTTTTCTTGGGCATTCATCGCATACTGCTTTGAGAGGCGCGAGCACTGAACCTTTTGGCGGCAGTTTGCCGCTTGCTATTGCGTCTATTGCGCCAGCGATCAGTTTGACTGGGGGTGGGCAGCCTGGCAGGTAGTAGTCCACGTCAACTGTTTGCGCCAGAGTTTTCACTGTGTCGTAGAACTCTGGGATTTTAAGGACGCCTTCTTTGACTTGTGTTTGAGTTTGTGGCGTGGTGCCTTGGGGGTTGACGTTTGACTTGTCTTTTATGTAAACTTGGTCGAAGATTTCTTTCTTATCATACAGGTTTGCTAATCCTGGGACGCTACCTTGGTGGGCGCATGAGCCGAAAGCAACGAGGATTTTAGATTTTTGCCTCAGCAGCCTGGCCATGTGTTCTTGTTCTGAGTTGCGTATTGAACCGTTGAAGAATGTTATGTCAATGTACTTGTCAGCCATCGCCTCAACATCTTTGTATTTGACGTCTATGGCTACTGGCCAGAAAACCACGTCGGCTATCTGCACTACGTCGAGGATTTTCTCGTTTATGTCTAAGACGGCTATTTCGCAGCCGCCGCAGCTTGCAGCCCAGTAAAAGGCTATCTTTAACTTGTTTTTGCTCATTGTTTGTTTGCTTCCTCAGTTACTTGCTTTATTATTTTTGACGCGTTTACTCGGAGTTCGTTGAAGGCCAATTCCTCGGGGGTTAAGCCCATTGCTAACCCGAGTAGTTGTGGGTAGTGAAGTATGGGAATTCCATAGGTTTCATTAAATGTTTTCTCTATTCTCAGCTCGTTTGTATCGTACATTATGTGGCAAAACGGGCAGATCGTGATTAAAGCCTGCGCATCGACCATCTTGATATGCTTAAGCTTGTCCCTTGCGAGCTGCAACGCGATCGTGTCGCTGATTCCTACGCTTGGGGCTCCGCAGCATTCGGTTTCGTCGATGTAGTCGAGGCATGTGGCTCCTGTCGCTTCAACGAGTGCTTTCAGGGTCTGCGGGTCTTCTGGGTCGTCGAAGCCGATGTACTCTTTGGGTCGCAGAATGTGGCATCCGTTGTGTTCAGCAACCTTAAGCATGGTGAGTGGCTTCGTGATGGAGGCCTTGATTTTTTCGACGCCGACATCTTCCTTCAGCACCTGTAGGACATGCTTTGCCTCAACGGTTCCTTTGAACTCCAACCCGACTTCTTTGAGGTGACTGTTAATTTCCTCTTTCAGAGCCTTGTCTTCTTTGAGGATTTTGTTAGTTTTCTTGAGTGAGCCAGCGCAGCCTGGACAGAGAGTGAGAATGTTGAGTCCTTCCTTTTCAGCCAGCGCTAAATTTTTCGCTGCCAGAATAAGCATGGTTTCATGGCTTACTGGGTCAAAAGGTAAACCGCAACAGTTGAACTCGGGCATTTCAACCAGTTCAATGCCGAGTTTAGCCAAGACTTTGCGGGAGGAGATCTCGTAGGCTGAAACGCGGTAGGGGATGGCGCAGCCGAGGAAAATTAAGTACTTATTGCCCACTGGGCTGTCCTCCTGCTGGTTTTTGGACTAAGCCAATAAACTTGACGCCTTTGAGTGCTTTCTTCATGTTCTCGCCGTTGCCTTTCGGTAAGGGTGGCAGCCCTTGGGATTCACGTTTTTTAATTCTTAACTCGGGTATCTTGTAAGCGTAGCCTGATTCAAGGAGGCTTGCGGTTTGATCTTTGAAAACTTGAGGTATGCAGCCGTTTTCTACGGCTAAATTGCGGAAGACGCGGATTACGCTTGCCACTTCGACGTCTTGGGGGCAGCGGTCTGTGCATGTGAAGCACGCGGCGCACAGCCACAGCGTGTCGCTCTTGAGCACGCGGTCTTTCAGCCCGAGCTGAGCCATATGGATCAGGGTTCTCGGTCGGTAACTGTCGCTGTACCTTGCGATAGGACAGTCTGATGTGCATGTTCCACATTGGAAGCATTTGAGTATTTTTTCGCTTCCATGCATCTTAAGAAGCTCGTACTTGAATTTAGGGTCAAGTTCCGAAGCTTTTATCGGCTCTCTGCCTGATGATGTTAATGTTGTCTCAGTCATGGGCAATTCCACTTTGACTGGTTGGATAGGCACTACGCCTATTTATTTTACTCAGAATGCTCAAGCCAAATAAATAAATGTTCAGTAAAATCTTAGAAGATTCTCCCATGTCTTGAAGCTTTATCTTTCTTGCTTTGATGCGTTGCTCATTTAATAAAACACTTGTTTTTAGCTTGGGCAAGCTGAAAAGCAAGATGATTAATTAGCAAAGTTCCACATGCTGATACCCGAAATAATTCTAAATCTTTTCTCGATAGATAGATCGTTGGTGAGTTTTGGAAGATGAAAAGTCTTCAGTCCGACATGTTTCATGATTCTATCGATTCGAATGGCCCGAGGGAGTGAGCACCCATGCTGAAGCCTTTTTTCTCAAAGTATTCCAGCACCCTAGACGTGGCTCTTAAGTCGATGGCTTCCAATGTTTCCTGGTCTGGTCCTGCAACTTCTAAAATCACGTCAAGACCTCCCGTCCCGCAACAGGAAAAAATGTTCTTGAAAATCTTCACATCATAGGTTGAGGGAAGCTTCATTTCTTCGACTATTTGCTTAACTATGTTGATTAACTCGTCAACTTGATCAGGATTGGGATATTGGCTAAAGTGTATTTCTCGACAGCTCATTTTAGGCATGTTAAATCACCCTCTCTCGAGCCACTAAGGTCAGCGTGTCTTTAATCCCAGTAACCTTTCGTATTTTTTCGAAAATGAATTCGTCAAGTTCTTCCATAGTATCAAATTTCACTTTGGCGTGCAAATCGTAGGCACCATAAGTCAAGGTTACCTCCGTGGCCCCAGCTAATTTCTGAATTGTCTCAAGCGCCTGCTTATCTTTACCAGCCTCTATTTTCGCCAACACGTATGCTACTGGCATCTAGACACCACTTACACGTTGTCTGTTGGAATTTATGAGGCTTTCGCAAAATCCTCAAACAAGGACATAGTCTTCCACATTCCTCGATTCTGACACTAACAGCGCCCAAAGCGGTTTAATCACAAGATATATTTAGCTTTAGAATGATTAGGGTTGGAGGAAGGCCAAAGATTTGTCCAAGTCAGTCTTGGTCGTGGGAGGCGGAATCGCTGGGATTCAGGCATCGTTAGACTTGGCTAACCGAGGTACGAAAGTCTATCTTGTCGAAAAGACTCCAAGTATAGGAGGACGCATGGCTCAGCTTGACAAGACATTTCCAACTCTAGATTGTTCCATCTGCATACTCGCGCCTAAGATGATTGAATGCCTCAGACATCCTAACATTGACCTCTTAACATACTCAGAAGTTCAGCACGTTGAAGGCGAAGCTGGAAATTTTAATGTGGAAATCCTTCGAAAGCCCAGGTACGTGGAATCTTCTAAATGCACTGGCTGTGGGACTTGCATGGGGAAGTGCCCAGTTAAGGTTCCGAATGAATTTGACATGGGAATAGGAAACAGGAAAGCAATTTATATGCCGTTTAGACAGGCGGTTCCTCTCGTCGCCACAATAGAAGCGGAACATTGCCTTTACTTTTCCAAAGGAATTTGCGGTGTCTGCTCAAAAATCTGTCCCTCCAATGCTGTTAACTATGGACAGAAACCTGAAATGATTTGCGTGAATGTCGCTTCGATAATCTTAGCCACAGGTTTTGACATTTTTGACCCATCAGGAGTCAGCGAGTACGGCTACCGCAGATTTCGAAATGTGGTTAACTCGATGGAGTTTGAGAGGATAATATGTGCATCAGGACCAACTGAAGGGCATCTTGTCCGCCCGTCAGATGGAAAGGAACCTAAAAGTATTGTATTTATCCAATGTGTTGGTTCAAGAAACCTGCACGGCAGATTCCCTTTTTGTTCTACTGTCTGCTGCGTTTATGCCACTAAAGAGTCAATTCTTGTGAAAGAGCACTGTCCGCAAACTCAGGCTTACATCATGTACATTGACATGAGAGCTGTTGGGAAAGGCTTCCAAGAATTCGTCGATAGAGCAAGAGAAGAATACGACGTGAAATTCATCAAAGCGCATCCTGGCAACATAACTGAAGACCCTGCAACAAAGAACTTGCAAATCACCTATGAGGATACGAAAACTGGCAACATGAAAAGGCTTAACGCCGACATGGTTGTGCTGTGTCCCGCATTGATTCCGAAGCCAGAAAACAAGAGGCTTGCCGAAGAAGCTGGAATAGAACTTGATGAGGCAGGGTTCTTTAAAGCTAAGGACCTGCTGACTGCGCCTTTGGACACAACCTCCGCTGGGATTTACGCTTGCGGATATTGCCAAAGTCCCAAAGACATCCCTGAGAGCGTGGCGCAAGCAAGCGGAGCAGCAGCAAGAGCGGCAGAGATTATAGCGTTGACGACAAAGAGGGAGAATGTTGAGCAGTAAATGTGAACCGCGAATAGGCGTCTTCGTCTGCCATTGTGGTGTCAACATAGGCGGTGTGGTAAACGTGCCCGCTGTCGTTGATTACGCGAGAACCTTGCCCAATGTTGTTTATGCTGAAGGCAACCTGTACACATGCTCTTCTGAAGGATTATATAAGATAAAAGAGGCCATTAGAAAACATAGCCTTAACAGGGTAGTGGTGGCTTCATGTACTCCGAGGACGCATGAGCCCCTTTTTAGGTCTGCGTGCGAAGAAGCAAACCTGAACAAGTACCTCTTTCACATGGCGAACATTCGGGAACAATGCAGTTGGGTACACGCCAAAGAGCCTGAAAAAGCCACACAGAAAGCCAAAGACATAGTTAAGATGGCTGTCGCCAAGGCTGCATTGCTTGAACCCCAGAAAGAAACAGAGATTGAAGTTCAACCTTCAGCGCTTGTCATTGGCGGTGGAGTTTCAGGCATGACGGCGGCTCTCAGTCTTGCTAACCAAGGCTTCCAAGTGAATCTGGTTGAGAAAAACAAAGAGCTCGGCGGAAAACTCTGTGAACTGTACAAGCTTTACCCAAGCGACAAGCCAAGTCTACAGGTCCTTAACCAGTACATTCAATCTGTCCGTTCGAAAGAGAACATCAAAATCTACACTTCGTCTACCGTGAAGCACGTTGAAGGCTTCATCGGAAACTTTGAAATAACCCTCAACTGCAACGGAACGGAAGAAAAGCTCAAGACTGGAACGATAGTGGTTGCCATAGGAGCCGATGTTTTCAAGCCCAACGGAATGTACTGCTACGGCGAAAACAGGAGGGTCATAACCCAAGTCGAGCTTGAGAAACTCATGAGAGAAGAGCGCGCGCTAACACTTGGCAACCCAAAGAACATACTGATGATTCAATGTGTGGGAGCGAGAGAAGGAAAAGCGGGTGGAAGAAATTACTGCTCCAGAATATGTTGCACAATGGCACTCAAGAACGCCATGATAATCAAACAACTGCTTCCAAATTCTGAAGTTACAATACTCTATAGAGATATGCAAGCGTATGGCAAAGACTTCGAAGAGCAATACGAGAAGGCTAGACAGAATTTTGTACAATTCATAAGGTACGACGAGTCTAACCCACCAGAAGTTAGTTCGAATGCAAACGGCCAACTCTCAGTTAAAGTACACGATATCTCGGTCAATTACACATTCGAACTCAACCCCGACCTTGTAGTGCTATCCACCCCCCTCGTAAAGTCAGAAGACGCGACTGAACTTTCAAAGCTCCTTAAGGTCCCCTTAGGAGCAGATGGATTCTTTCTTGAGGCACACGTCAAGCTTAGACCAATAGATTTCGCGACAGATGGAATTTTCGTGTGCGGAACCGCACATGGACCCAAAACAGTCCCAGAAAGTATCATTCAGGCATACGCTGCTGCGTCAAGAGCAGGTATTCCTATGGCGTTGGGGAAAATTAGAGCCGAAGCAATAACCGCTTGTGTTGACGAGACTAAATGTACTGGATGTGGCACATGCATCAAGCTGTGTACGTACAATGCCATAAGAAAAGATCAAAATGGTGTTACAAGAGTAAATGATGTTCTATGCAAGGGCTGCGGCGTATGCTCTGCGAGTTGCCCAGAAAGAGCCATTGACATGCGGCACTTCAGCTCTGCTCAAATCATAGCCGAAGCAACATCTTCGCTTGGAGGCTCCTAAAATGGTCGAATTCGAGCCTAAGATAATCGGCTTTCTCTGTAACTGGTGCAGCTACGCTGGCGCGGACTTGGCTGGTGTGAGCAGAATTCAGTATCCCTCTAATATTCGAGTGGTAAGAGTCATGTGCAGCGGACGAATAGACCCGGTGATCCCTCTGCAAGTTTTCGCTAAGGGCGCCGACGGAGTCATTGTTTTGGGATGCCACCCTGGCGACTGCCACTATTCGGAAGGAAATCTCTATGAAGAGAAAAAAATCAAAATGCTCAAGAAACTTTTAACGCTGAGCGGTCTTGGTTCAGAAAGGTTAGAACTCGAATGGGTTTCAGCGTCAGAAGGACAAAGATTCTCTCAAGTAATAACACAGTTTACCGAGCGCATAAAGAAGGCTGGTCCTTCGCCCTTGTCAGGAATGAACCCCGACAAGAAGATTCAGGACAATCTTGCCGCAGCGATAGAGGCTGCTGAAGGCTTCAGGCTGAGGGTACTGGTGGGCAGAGAAAGAGAACTTACAGAGAAAAAGAATGTTTACGGTGAAAAAATCCCTCAAGAGGAATTTGAAGCCCTTCTCGACGAGGCTATCGAAGCCGAATTCATCCGTCACAAAATACACGTCTTAACAAGAAACAACGCGTTGTCGGTGAGAAGTCTGGCAGCAGCGTCCGAGTTAAAACCGACAGAAGTACTCAAACACATAGTGTCTCTGCGTCGAAGAAACATGATTACGATCGACCACATTGAAGGAACCACGCCTTTCTACAAGGCTTTGGAGGCGCAGTAGATGATGACGGATAAGAAAATCGGCGCGGTAATGGTTGTCGGCGGCGGCGTCGCTGGGATTCAGGCTTCACTCGACCTTGCAGACTCAGGGTTTAAAGTCTATCTTATCGACAAGGGACCCAGCATCGGCGGGGTGATGGCACAGCTTGACAAAACCTTTCCTACGAATGACTGTTCGATGTGCATTTTGTCACCCAAGCTTGTTGCAACTGGAAGACACCCAAACATCACAATCATAACAAACGCTGACGTCGCGAACTTAAATGGGGAAGCTGGAGATTTTGAGGTTGAGCTTCGCAGAAGGGCTCGCTTCATAAATGAAGAAAAGTGCAATGGCTGCGGCTTGTGCGCCCAGAAGTGCCCAATAGAAGCCATTGATTCTTTCAATCAGGGACTCAGCCAGAAAGCCGCCGTTTACGTTGAATATCCACAGGCTGTTCCTTTGAAGTACCTGATAGATCACGAGAAATGCATCGGGTGCGGGACTTGCGAGGAAATCTGCAAAGCAGGCGCGATTCAATACGATCAAGAAGACAGCCAAGTCAAGCTTCATGTCGGCTCAATAATCCTCGCACCTGGATTCGAACCTTTTGACGCGAAACTCAAAACTGAATATGGGTACGGACGCTACCAAAACGTCGTCAACAGCATCGAATTCGAACGTATGCTAAGCGCGTCTGGACCCTACGGCGGATTGGTTCTGCGTCCATCAGACGGCGAGATACCAAAAAAAGTTGCCTTCATTCAATGCGTCGGTTCAAGAGATTATCAACTCGGAAACACATACTGTTCCGCAGCCTGCTGCATGTACGGAATGAAGGAAGCCGTGATAGCGAAGGAACACACTCCCACGCCGCTGGCAGCAACCATTTTTTACATGGACATGCGTTCGTACGGAAAGGAATTCGACGAGTACCGAAACCGCGCTGAAAGCGAATACGGCATAAGATTCGTCCGCTCACGCGCGGGTTCTGTAACTGAAGATCCAGCTACAGGCAACCTCTTTGTTCATTACGTTAAAGACGAGACGCCCGTCAATGAAGAGTTCGACTTGGTGGTTCTCTCGGTCGGTATGGTGCCTCAGAAAAACATCAAAGAGCTAGCAGATCATCTTAACGTTGAACTTGACCAGCACAGTTTTTGTAAGACTCAAACATTCGCCCCGATGAACACATCAAGAGCAGGCGTGTTCGTTTGCGGCGCTTTTTCCGCGCCAAAAGACATCCCTGAAAGCGTGGCACAAGCCAGCGGCGCTGCAGCGAAAGCGATGAGCGTAGTCGCCAGTGCCAGAGGAACTCAAGTTGTAGCCCGAAGCTACCCGCCAGAAAGAGACATCCTTCAAGAGCCTCCTCGGATAGGAGTTTTCATCTGTCACTGCGGAATCAACATCGGCGGAGTAGTAAACGTTCCTGAGGTCGTGGAGTACGCCAAGACACTGCCCAACGTCGTTTACGCTGAAGCTAACGTTTACACTTGCTCGCAAGATACACAAAAGCTCATAAGAGAAAAGATTGTCCAGAACAAACTCAATCGTGTAGTCGTGGCATCGTGTACCCCGCGAACGCATGAGCCACTTTTCAAGGAAACCGTGCAGGAGGCAGGGTTGAATCCCTACCTGTTTGAGATGACCAACATTCGCGACCAATGCAGCTGGGTTCACATGCATCAGCCTAAAGAGGCAACCGACAAAGCCAAAGACTTAGTCCGCTCGATTACAGCAAAAGCTAAACTTTTGAAGCCCTTGAAAAAACCTCTCATAAACGTCACCCAAGTCGGCTTAGTCATAGGCGGAGGCGTTTCAGGAATGACGGCAGCTTTGGAGCTTGCCAACCAAGGGTTTGAGGTTCATCTTGTTGAGAAGGAGCCAGAGCTAGGAGGTCATTTACGGAACATCCATTATTTGCTGGGTGATAAGATTAACCCGCAGGAAAAGCTCGCCGACTTGATTGAGAAAGTTAAGGAAAAACAAAACATCCACATTTACACAAATGCAGAAGTCTCAGATATCTACGGGTTCGTGGGCAACTTCAAATCAAAAATAAAGCAGCAGAACATGCTGAAGGAAATAGAACACGGCATAATCATCGTAGCCACAGGAGCAAAGGAATACACGCCCACAGAATATCTCTACGGCACAGATCCGAGGATTCTAACACAGCATGAATTGGAAGAAAACCTCGCCAACAGACAGTTCAAGGCTAAGAGCGTAGTAATGATTCAGTGCGTTGGAGCGAGAAACGAGGCAAAGCCGAATTGCGCACGCATCTGTTGCGGGCAAGCTATAAAAAACGCCCTAAAAATTAAGGAAATAGACCCGACCGCTGAAATTATCATTCTTTACAAGGACATCAGAACTTACGGCATGAAGGAAGAGTATTACCGCGAATCTTCTTCCCAGGGCACTCTCTTCATAAACTACAGTGATGAAAGAAAACCATCTGTCACAATCAACAACGAAAAACTCAAGGTTGTATTCTGGGATCCAATTCTCAGGGAAGAAGTTGCCTTTGAACCTGACCTGTTGGTTTTGAGCGCAGCGACGATTCCTAATCCAGAAAACAAACACTTGGCAGAAATGCTAAAGGTGCCTCTGACGAAGGACGGATTCTTCTTGGAGGCACATATGAAGCTGAGACCAGTTGATTTTGCCACAGACGGAATTTTCCTTTGCGGAATGGCTCACTCGCCAAAATACTTGGATGAAAGCATCGCTCAGGCATGTGCCGCCGCGGCTAGGGCTGTAACAGTGCTCTCGAAAAAAACAATGGAGATGGAAGGAACCATTGCAAGCGTAGATGAAGATTTGTGCAGTGGTTGCAGGGTTTGCGAAAACTTGTGTGCTTACAAGGCTATTGAAATCCAAAACAAAAATGGCAAGCCCATGGCACATGTGTTAGAAGCAGTGTGCAAAGGATGCGGTACCTGTGGAGCTGCATGTCCAACCAAAGCTATTACAATGGGACACTTCACTACTGAAGAGATTCTAGCGCAAGTTGACGCTATGCTGCAGGAGGCTGGATAAAATGGCGGAAACTGCCTTTGAACCTAAGATAATTGGCTTTCTGTGCAATTGGTGTAGCTACGCTGGCGCAGACCTTGCGGGCGTAAGCAGAATCCAGTACCCGCCGAACATAAGAATTATTCGAGTAATGTGTAGTGGCAGAATCGACCCAGCGTTTATTCTGGAGGCTTTTAAGGACGGCGCGGACGGGGTCCTAGTCGCAGGGTGCCATTTGCCCTCAGACTGCCATTACATTAGCGGCAATTTCAAAGCTGAAAGGAGAATAATCCTACTGAAAAAAGTTCTTGAAGAATTGGGCATCGAACCAGAACGTCTCCGCTTAGAATGGATTTCTGCAAGCGAAGGAGACAAATTTGCCGCCGTGGTTCGAAAAATGGTGAATGAAGTTAGAGAGTTGGGACCCAACCCATTAACGATTAAGGGGAAAAAGAGTTAATGACAGAGAAGGAGCAGGAAACGATAAAACAATCTGAGATAAACCCGAACTTCAAACATGAAATTTCAGAAATGGAGGGGGGCGAAAAGTTAATGCGCTGTTTTCAATGCGGAACCTGCACGTCGGATTGCCCCATCGCAAGGTTCAGCGATAATTATCGTCCCAGGCAAATTATTCGCATGACCCAGCTTGGCCTAAGGGAAAGGGTCTTGCGCAGCGATGCCCTATGGCTTTGTGCAGCATGCTTCACTTGCTCGGATCGATGCCCTCAGGATGTTGAAGTGGCCAATGTCATTCGTGTCTTGAGAAATCTTGCGGCGCGAGAAGGCTACATGCCTAAGATGTTCACGGAACAATTTACAAGCATCCTTGAATCAGGCTACGCCTACAGGATTCCCGATCTAAGGTTAAAGAAACGTGAGATTCAGGGACTTCCTCCTTTACCTAAGGGCAACTCTGCCAGCATAAAGACGACTCTGGGAAGAGTGCACTTTCCAAAACAGGCTGAGAAAGAGGGCGAGAAACTTGGGTGAGCATCGATATCTCATGTTTCTTGGCTGCGCAATCCCTTACAGGGTGTCCTCGTATGAGATTTCAGCTCGGAAGATTCTGGAAAAATTGGGAGTTGAAATCGTCGAGATGCCTGAGTTTAATTGCTGTGGGCTTCCGTTGGATCCTGTAAGCCATGAAACCATGCTTCTCCTTGCATCCCGCAACTTGGCGCTTGCCGAGCAACTTGGGTTGGATATCTTGGCTCTTTGTCCAGGCTGCGCAGGAACCCTGAGAAAGGTCAACAAGATGTTGAAGCAGGATGCATCTCTGCGCGAGAAAATAAATCAAGAACTGGAAAAAACGAACCTAATGTACAATGGAAAAATTAACGCGAAGCATTTAATGCAGGTGTTAATAGAGGACATCGGCGTGGAAAAAATAAAACGTTCCGTAATCAAGCCACTTTCAAACGTCAAAGTGGCAGAGCATAATGGATGTCACATCTTGAGACCAAGGGACATGGTAGGTTTCGAGGACCCAGAAAACCCCGTTGGGCTTAAGATGCTGATCGAAGCGACAGGAGCCACATGCCTCGACTACATCGACGAAACCGAATGCTGCGGAGCCCCAAGCGTGGGAGTAGACGACAAAGTTGCGCTGCAATTATCGAGGGATAAGCTAAGCCACATCAAAGCGGTCGGTGCGGAAGCGATGATAACGATTTGCCCCTTCTGCCACATAATGTTCGATACAAACCAGCAGCGTATCGAAAAGATGTTTAACGAAGAATACGGAATTCAAATCCTACATTACCCCCAACTTCTCGGTTTATCCATGGGCATGAAACCTGAAGAGCTGGGCTTCAGCGAACTGCGTGTTCAGGGAGCCATAGGCACAACTAAATGAAGGGCGAGAAAAGATGACCAGCGAAAAGTTGAAAATTGGGTTTTACTGGGCAGCCAGCTGCGGCGGCTGCGAAATAGCCGTACTAGACTTAAATGAAACGATACTTGACGTAGTGCAACTCGCAGACATTGTCTTTTGGCCAGTAGCCATAGACATCAAGTACAATCAAGTCGAAGCGATGCCTGATAAGTACATGGACATTTGTTTTTTCAATGGTGCAATCAGAAGCGAAGAACAAGAGCACATGGCTAAGCTGCTCAGGCAGAAAGCCAAAACCCTCGTCGCCTTCGGCTCATGCGCGGAGGAGGGGGGTATACCTGGTCTGGCAAATCTTTATGATCGCAAAGAGATTTTTGAATATGTCTATTTAACGACAAAATCAACATCAAACCCCGAAAACACTTTCCCAACTTTAAGAACCGAAGTCAAGGAAGGCGTTCTGAAACTTCCAGAACTTTTCGAGAGAGTTAAGTCTTTGAACCAAACGGTTGAAGTAGACTATTACCTTCCAGGCTGCCCACCGCCTGTAAAGCTCATAACTAAAGCTGTTGAAGCTATAGCTAAGAATGAGTTGCCGCCCAAGGGCTCGGTACTTGCGCCATTAAAATCTGTCTGTGACGAATGCCCAAGAAAAAAAGAGAACAAGATGATTTCCAAAATCTACCGCGTCTACGAGAAGGCTCCTGAACCCGAAAAATGTCTTCTTGAACAGGGCATCCTCTGTATGGGGCTTGCAACCAGAAGCGGCTGCGGCGCCCAATGCCTGAACGTTGACATGCCCTGCACAGGCTGCGGCGGACCATGCCCCAATTCCCCAGAACAAGGAGCCGCCTTGATAGCTTCTATAGCTTCAATTATGGGCTTGGAGAAAGATCAGCAAAGCCACAGCAAAGAGGACGTTGAAAACCTTATGAACCAAATCAAGGATCCCGTCGGGACATTCTACATGTATTCTCTGGCGCAATCAATCCTCGGCGAAAGAGCGATGCGCAATCAAAGAAAACCCCAAAAACCTGAATCTGGAACTTGATTTTTTGCGGAAGCATAGAAAACCGGTTAGCGGTTTAGGCATGTCAGATGAACTAAAAAGCGTTTATAAAAATCGCTTCCTAATACTTAGGAGTTGAAGGAGCGAGTGACGAAGTATGAGCAGAAAAGAATCATGCGACAACACGGATTACACTTCCGGCTTTAGAATTTCTCATGAAAAAGACGGGTCGTTTGTCGCTGTTAAAGGCGAATACAAGCTTAAGGCAAAATCAGCCAAAGAAATCGATGAAATGATAAAGAATTTTCGTGAGCCCCAGAAAGCAGCACCTAAAAAACCTGAAGCTGCAGAAAATCACGATGAATGCGTGAGAACAATAGCCGAAGACCTTAAAAAAGACAACTGGCTGGTAAAGGCGAACGCAAAAGGTTACGAGAAACCATCAGAGATAGGCGGCGTCGTTCCTGACGTTTTGGCGCATAAAGGTTGCCTAAAACGGATCTGCCATATAGTAACCGAGAAAGACTTCGAAGGTGACAAAGCACGCTACAGGGACTTCAAGAATTACTGCAGGGAATACGAATTTCACCTCTACGTCATGGACAAGAACGGAAAACCAAGAGCCGTCGAACCCTAAGAAAGATGCAAGAAGCAAGAAAACTTCAACTAAAAGTTGGAAGATACGCCATAAGATTAGCTTTCAATCTTACGGTCGGGTTCAACTTTGACGGTGACGTCTGGTCCTTTTATTCCAGCCAAAGGTGGAAGGATATGGGAGATAACCTGTTCTGCAGTGCATGGGCGAACTGTACCGTTTCGGCTGTACTCTTTCCAGCCGTCCCCTTCCTTCCTGAACTTCTGTAACCATCTATCCTTAAACATGATGTAGATTGTGCATTCAAAATTTTTCATGATTATTCCTTCTGAGACTGGGAAACATAAAAAACTTTGTTTATTGTGCTGTTCTTCTTGCTCCGCAGTTGGGGCAGACAAGCGTGGTTTCAGGCATTTCTGCTCGGCAGTACTCGCATGCTACAAGCCGTATTTTTGGCGGTTCGTTTGCTGGTCTTTCGCTTGGCGGTATAACTTGAACCAGCATTTCTTCGGTGGTTACGTCGGGTCTTCCGTGGACCGCGACGACTCCTTTGATTTCCCACTTGACGGAATCGACTGCGGACATGAAGGTTGGGCGTGCCCCTGCTGGGATGGGTATGCTGAATTTGAAGGCTCTGCTGACGCCGTTGGCTAGCTCGACGGCTGGGCTGCAGACGGGTTTTGCCTGACAGAGGATTTTGTTTTCAGTTACTTGCCGAGCGACCATGCATTTCGCGATGGGGTCGTACTCGTTCTTAATGACTTGGGCGGTTTCTGTGCATTTGATTTCGCATCGGATTTCCTCTGCCGCTATGTCCTCGTGCGGCGTGACTGTGAATGTTCCTTCCAGGTTGTCGCCTAAGACGACGTATGGGTCTGAGAACTGCAGGTTGACGTCAGCTTTCGGCGCGACTAAGTGGTCCTCAAGCTTCTTTAGGAACCCCATAGGCATCGCCAATTAACTGTGAGCTGAAAGCTTAAAAGCTTTAATTCAAAGTAGGGGCAGGAAAACCAGCATCTTACGAAGCCTAGGGAGGAAAAATCTTTTATCCTTTTTAGCAACATGTTAGCCGCATGAAGAAAGAGGATAATTCGTTAATCATCAGCAAAGTCGATGAGGAAACGTTCGACGCGTTTGTGAGCCTGATTGCGAAGCTTGCTGAGTACGAGAAACTGGCTCCTCCCGACGAAGAGGCGAAAAAGCGGCTGCGGAGGGATTGCTTGGGGGATAAGCCGAAGTTTGAGGCGTTCGTCGGGAAAATCGGGGGCAAATGCGTTTCGTACGTGATTTACTTTTTCACTTATTCTAGTTTTCTTGCGTTGCCGACGCTTTTCATCGAGGACATTTTTGTTCTGGAAGAGTACAGGGGGCAGGGGCTGGGTCAGCGGATGTTTGACCGTTGCAGGAGCATTGCTAAACGCAGAGGATGCTGCAGGATCGAGTTCACGGTCTTGAAATGGAACAGGTCTGCGCAGGAATTTTATGAGAAGAACAAAGCGAAAAGATTGGAGTGGTTCATTTATCGTCTGGTAAGGGAAGATTTTTAGCGAATAGAGTTCGTGCTGAGAAATTGGTTTTAGTCAGAAAAAGATGTAGCATTGCTTCAAGGCTAAGGAGGCAATGCTAAAGGAATTTGACTACTGCAGCATGCTTGGTGCTGGCTGTCACCAGAGAAGAACACTTGAACCGAAGTCGCTTGTGGGCCAACTTGGAATTCTGCTAGGAAACTCCCGTCAAATTGCGTTGCGCAACTTAAATAAACTACCGTGTGGTCTGCGCCGTCAATTATTGAAATTGTTTCGTTGGGAATGCCTGAACCAGTGATTCTATCAACTAAGTGTCCGCTTAATACCCACCATGTGGTGATTGCACCGTTTTCATTGTGTTGATAGGCATTCAACGTTATGTCTTGAATTACGGTTGTAGTTGCAGTTTGAAAATACGTGGGCGCAGTTGTTGGCGTGGGAGTGGGTGTTGCTGATGGTACAGGTGCAGGTGTCGGTGTAGCAGTTTGTGTAGGTGTTGGGGTCGTGGTTGGCGTTGGGCTTTCTGTTGGCGTTGGAGACGGCGTAGGGTTCGGCGAGTTATTTGTTACTGGGATGATAGTATTTTGAGTTGGAGCTTTGTGGCTAGTATATAGCGTTCCTAATGTGGCTGCGGCAAGCACACAAGTAATTGCTATTGCAGCAGCAAGAACAAGGTAGTGTTGTCGATTCATGGTGTTACACATTCCAATATACTGTATATTGTGATACAAGATATTATATATCAGATATAAATACTTTATGAACTAAACCCCATGCCTGAATCAGAATTTAAGGTTAACCCCAGATTAGTGATGTAAGCCCAGAAGAATAATAAGAAGAATTAGTAGTTGAAAAAGAAGAGAGATAGATTTGTGAAAAATTTCAACACAAAAAGTCTTCAAACAACGCAGACACGTTACCCGCCGATAGAGGGTACCCTCATCTTTACAGCCAAAACCCAATGTAAAGAAGGCAGCAAAAAACAAACAAGAAGAAAAGACGCGACCTATCTTACTTTGCGGTCAACCAGCCTGCCTTCGACGTCGAACAGCCTAATATCCAGAGGCATCTGCCCAACCGCATGCGTTGCGCAACTCAGACAAGGGTCAAACGCGCGGATCACGGCTTCAACGCGGTTCAGCATTCCCTCCTGCAACGCCTTGGCTTTCACGTATTTTTTGGCGACCTGCGTTATGGCTTTGTTGTAGGCGATGTTGTTGTGCTCCGTCGCGATGATCATGTTGTTCCATGTGATTAAGCCTTCCTTGTCGACTTTGTAGTGGTGAATCAGGGTGCCTCTTGGCGCTTCAGCCACGCCGACGCCCTCGTAATGGTTCACCATAGCCTTCGACGTCACGTGTTCAGAGAGGATTTCTGGGTCTTCCAGCAGCTCCTTCGCTTTCTCAACGCAGAAAAGCAACTCTATGAGCCGCGCGTAGTGGTAGTGAAAAGTGCTTTGGACGACGCCGTTCTTGCCGAGCTTCTTGAACTCTTCTAGCTCCTGGTCTGCAAGCGGTGTGCCGCAGTGAGACGCAACGTTAAGCCGCGCCAATGGACCGACCCTGTAGAAGCCTTCTGGGTAGCCGACGGCTTTGAAGTAGGGGAACTTCATGAAGGACCATGGTTCAACAGCCTCACCGATAAAATCGGTGTACTTTGTCGGGTCAACGCATCGCGCGACCACCTTGCCGTTCTTGTCCATTATGGTTAATGTGCCGTCGTAGTGTTCAAGTCCGCCATCGGCGGTTACAAGACCCATGTAGTAGCTTGGGAAGTTCCCGAAGTTCTCCACTTCCTCGTCAAAGTTCGCAAGCCACTTCTTGTACAACGCTAATGTTCTTAGGGCATTGTCCAATGCTTCAGGCAGGTTAGCCCGCAGGTAATCAGCTTTCTCCTTGCTCAGCGGCCATTTTGCTCCGCCTGGAAGGATCCATTCGCTTGAGTGCACTCGTTTGCCGGCGACTTTCTCGATTATTTCCTGACCGAACTTACGAAGCTTGACGCCTTGCAATGCCAGCGCAGGGTCTTTCTCTATCAAGCCGAAAACGTTTCGCGATGCTGGGTCAGAGTCGAAGCCTAAGAGCAGGTCGGGTGCGGAGAGGTGGTAGAAGTTCAACGCGTGCGACTGGATCATCTGTCCCATGTGCATTAGACGACGCAGTTTTATTGCGGTTGGTGGCGGGCTGACCCCGACGATGGCGTCGCATGCTTTGGCGGACGCGAGCAGGTGGCTAACTGGGCAGATTCCGCAGGCTCTGGACGTTATGCTGGGCATCTCGTAGAATGGTCGGCCTTCAGTGAATTTTTCGAAGCCTCTGAAGTCTACTACTTGGAATCTGGCTTCTTTTACCGAATCATCGTCGTTTAGGCAGATGGATACTTGCGCGTGCCCTTCTATTCTTGTAATTGGGCTGATTACGATTTCTTTGATGTTTTTCTCTGTCTTAACCATATTTTGTTTTACCCTCCATTTTAGGCGTTCGAGCCGCCAATAACTCAGTGAGCACGTAGTTAATCAGGTCTGCATGTGGCGGACAACCAGGGATGAAGAAGTCAACTTTAACGGCTTCATGAAGCGGGCGAGCCTTAATCAAGAGTTTAGGCACATCCGTTGGAATTGCAGCGTTCAAATCGGACTTTTCCTTGTAAGCCCGTTCCAGCACTGCTTGATCACTATGACGCCATGAATTTCTTAATGCAGTGACGTTGCCCGTCACAGCGCAATCACCGAGGGATACCAAAACTTTTGTTCGAGCTCTTACCTTCTGAAGCATGCGGAGCTGTTCTTCGTTTGCTATTGCGCCTTCGATGAGTGTAACATCGACGTTTTCTGGAAATTCCTTCACGTCAGCAATTGGGCTGTAAACTAACTGTATTTTCTGGGCTAAATCAACAAGCCTCTCGTCTTGGTCCAGGAACGACATGTGACAGCCTGAACAGCCGCTAAGCCAAACAGTGGCGACTTTAACTTTTCCTGAGGTCATTTGCGCTGCCTCCTCGCCAAGATAAACTCGGCAACATCTTTACGCTTAGTATGTTCAATCGGCTCTCCCTGAATGTATATGGCTCCTACAGGGCAAACTTTTGCACATTTGCGACACGAAGTGCACGAGCAAGAATTAGCCCAGTACTCATCAAGGTCCATGATCACCTGAGTGTCCTTTCCTCTTAATTTGAGGTCAAGCGTGTGGACCCCTTCAATTTGGTCGCAGACACGAATGCACCTTGTGCACAAAATGCATCGGTTTCGGTCGATAACTAAGAAGTCATGAGTGGAATCAACGTCGTCACATGTCCAGTTTCGCTCGAACATTACATGGTCAACTCCGAGCTCCTTTGCCATGGCTTGCAGTTCGCAGTGGTCGTTGGCTACGCAGACTGAACATACGTGAGTTCTCTCGGCGAGAAGCATCTGCACAACCATTTTGCGGTAATCTTTAAGCCTGTCTGAATTAGTTGTAATTTCCATATTCGGACCCACAGTCGTCGTGCAGGCGGGGAAAAGTTTTGGTGAACCGCTAACTTCAACTAGGCAAAGTCGGCAGCCTCCGTAAGGGGTTAAACCTTCGAGGAAGCATAGCGTTGGAATTATGATACCGTTATCTTTAGCAGCTTTCAAGATGGTGGTGCCTTCATAAGCTGAAACTTCAACCCCATCAATCTTGAGTTTAAGGACGTTTGGAGCGCTCATTTTTATTGTTCCTCCTCTTTCTTCTTGAAGCATTTACCCGCTTCGCATTTCTTTTCGACGATATGCTTAATGTATTCGTCTTTGAAGTACCTGAGCGTAGTTAGAATTGGGTTAGGTGCTGTTTGCCCAAGACCGCAGAGACTTGCGTCACGTATGAAAACGCCAGATTTCTCCAGAGAGGCAATGTCATCCATTTTTCCGCTCCCCGTTGTAATTTGGTCATATATCTCTTTGACCCGTGCTAAACCTGCTCTGCATGGCGTGCATTTACCGCATGATTCATCTACACAGAATTCAGTGAAGAACCTTGCAGTGTCAACCATGCAAGATCCGTCGTCAAGCACCACGATGCCTCCAGAACCCATGATTGCGCCAACTTTTGTTAATGATTCGTAATCGATTGGAAGGTCAAGCAACGTTTCAGGTAGGCAACCACCAGATGGACCACCTACAAGGACAGCCTTGAATTTTTTTCCGCTAGTGACGCCGCCGCCGATGTCGAACACGACTTCTCTTAGTGTGATTCCCATCGGGACTTCAATTAAGCCTGGATTGTTAACTTTGCCCGTTAATGAGAAGCATTTCGTTCCAGCGCATTTTGGCGTACCTATCTTTGAGAACCATAAGCCGCCGTTCTGTATGATTAGCGGTATGTTGGCTAAGGTTTCAACGTTCTGTATAAGCGTCGGCTTCTGCCATAAACCAGAATTCGCCGGGTACGGTGGACGCGGACGAGGCATTGCTCTTTGGCCTTCGACTGAGGCAAGGATGGCTGTTTCTTCTCCAGCTACGAATGCACCTGCGCCGAATCGTAGTTCAAGATCAAACTTGAACGACCCCATTTCAAGAATGTTATCGCCAAGTAGTGACATTGCCTTTGCTTGGGCAATAGCCTTCTGCAAAGTTTGAATAGCTAACGGATACTCGGATCTAATGTAAATGTAACCTTTTTCTGCGCCGACGGCGTAAGCGGCGATAAGCATGCCCTCAAGAATAGCGTGTGGATCAGCTTCAGCCAAAGTTCTATTTGCGAAGACACCGGGGTCTCCTTCATCCAAGTTGGCGACTATGTATTTGGGAGAGCTGTGTGCTCTTGACACGAGCGCCCATTTTTGCCCAGTTGGAAAACCTGCGCCTCCACGACCTCTAAGACCGCTGGTTCTAACTTCATAAATTACACCTTGCGGAGTCATAGTTGCAAGGCATTTAGCTATGGCTGAGTAGCCGCCTGCAGAAATGTAATCTTGAATTCTGGAAGGGTCAATTTTTCCTGCGTTTCGCAAAACTAGGCGGTGCTGCTTTTTGAAGTAAGATTCGTTTTGGTACAGCATGTCTTTTACGGGTAAACCCAAGACTATATGATCACGGACTACCTCTCTTACCTTTTCTGGGGTAACATTTTGATAAAGATAATCGCCTGGTTCAATCAGCACGGCTGGGCCTACAGAGCAAGTACCTATGCAACCAGTTCGGGCAACTTTGCATTCTTTTTCTACCCCGAATTCTTTTACCGCATCTTCGAACGCTTTCAACACTTTGAGAGCACCGAAGGGAACACAACCACTGGAGCAACAAACATTAATGCGGTATTTGTAAGCTCTTTGGAAATCAAGTTCTTGCTCAGCTATTCTTTGGAGATCATCAAGTTTCAGTCTTAACCCCTCCGAGTACGTTCTTGATTTTTTCTACAACTATTTCTTTCGTGGCTTTACCTATCACTTCATCATCAACCACAATGTTAGGTGCCATAGCGCATGCACCAATGCAACGTGTAAGAAGAAGCGAAAGTTTCCCGTCAGCGGTGGAACCTCCACGTTTTACGTTAAATTCTCTTTCAACTGCCTCTAGGATATCTTCACCATCTTTCACGTAGCAAGCAGTTCCTAAGCAACCCGTCACGATGTGTTGACCAGGTTTTTTAAGCTTGAAAAAGCTGTAGAAAGTTGTGACACCGTAAACGTGACTGGGAGGAATGTTTAACGAACCCGCAACATCCATAAGCAAATCCTTATCTAAGTAACCATAGATTTCTTGGGCACGATGCAATATTTCAAGAAGAGCACTTTCTTGATAATTATGTTCTTTCATAACTTTCTCAAGCATTAAACGTCTTTTATCCATCTCAGACAAGCATTAGATCCTCCTTTTAGGTTTGGCGAATTATTGCTCATCGGGAGCACAACGGAAGATACCGATATAAAAGTGTTAAGGATAACAGTAAAAAAAGTTTCAAGGAGACCTTTCTGAAAAAGATTATGGAAAAAGCGACAGCTAAGTGGTTTCAATTGGAAAAAGAGCCGTTTATATACCGTATATACTATTACATAAAATACTCGGATATTTTTTGACGTTTTTTCTTTCCTAAATCAGAAAGGATTAAATTCGACAAATACACATCCATGCTGGTTAGCAAGAAATTTTCTACGATAGCTTGGAGAATAAGAAAATGCGTGTAATATCAAAAGAAGACTTCGCAGATTTTGTAAATGCGCTAATAAGAGATCCTTCCTTGAACGTTGTCGGCGTTAAAGCCAAAGGTGATAAATTCGCTTTCGGGACTCTCGAATCTGCTGATGAGTTGCGTTTGGATTATGATGTTACTCTTCTTCCGCCTAAGAAGTATTTCTTTCCCCAAAGAGAAACTTTAGTGACTTATAATGTGGGAAAGGGATTTTCCGCCAAGAGCCCATCTGAAATCAAGCCTATGGTGCTTGTCGGTGTTCACCCATACGACATAGTAGCCCTTCTTCACATGGATGAAATCTTCAGCGAAACAAAATCAGACCCATATTATTTTGAAAAACGTAAATTATCAATAATTATCGGCGTTAATATCCAGAAAATGTCAAAATGGTGTTTTGCATCTTACATGGGCAGCGACACAGTAGAATACGGCTATGACCTCATGCTCACAGACCTTGGAAACAGGTACACCATCAACATTGGTTCGGAAAAAGGCGAGGAGCTTTTAGATAAATATGCCAAAAACGTTGGTAATGCGCTTGCAAGAGACATCCAGCTGGTTGGGCAGAAAAAGCGGGAAATAATGATGATGACACAGCAAAAGCTGGATTTTCCGCCGGAATTAATTCCTGAAATGCTAAGCAAATTTTATGGAGAAAGCACGTTTTGGGAGAAGCATTCAGAGAAATGCCTTGCGTGTGGTTCCTGCGTTCTTGTTTGCCCCACATGCTACTGCTTTGACGTTAAGGATAATCCTGACTTGTCACTTGAGCATGGCGAACGAGTAAGAACATGGGATGGCTGCTTGCTTGAAGACTTTGCCAGAGTTGCCTCTGGTGAAAACTTCCGTTCAACAAGACCAACGAGGTACAGGCATAGATACTTCAAAAAAGGCAAGTACCTGTTTGACCGATTCGGATTCATTTCATGTGTCGGCTGCGGCAGATGCTCATCAAACTGTCTTCCTAACATTGCTAATCCAGTTAACCTTTTCAATGATATGTACCATGAAAGCCAAAATAGTGGCGTGCAAGTAACAACTGTAACAACGCCGGAAGTTAAGATTCAAACCGAAGGCAACATCGACTACGTACCAAGACTTGCAACAATCGTAAGAAAACAACCTATGACGGATAATGAAACGTTATTTGAAATCAAATTAGATGATGGCTCAGTTCTGGGCCACAAACCAGGACAATTCGTTGAAGTTTCGGTTTTCGGAATAGGCGAAGCGCCGATTTCTATTTCATCGCCACCAACAAAGAAAGACACGTTTGAAGTATGCGTTCGTAAACTAGGCAACGTAACAACCAAGTTGCACACGCTTAACGTCGGAGACAAAGTTGGAATAAGGGGACCATTTGGAAAGGGATTTGATGCAGAATTCTTGAAAGGCAAGGACTTACTTTTTGTCGCAGGCGGCCTTGGACTTGCACCACTGCGGTCACTGTTCAATTATGTCCTTGATAACCGAAAAGACTACGGTCAAGTTACCTTACTTTACGGCTGCAAAGAACCAAAAGAGCTACTTTTCACCGATGAACTTCTCGCGCTCGCTAAGAGAGACGACGTAGAATACAAGCCTACCGTTGACAGATGTCCTGAAACTGAACTTTGGACGAGCAGCGTTGGCGTAATAACCACTCTGATTCCTCAGGTCAAGTTTGATCCAGAAAAAGTCTATGCGGTAATTTGCGGTCCACCGATCATGTACAAGTTCGTCATCGCCGACTTGAAGAAAAGAAACGTCCCCGACGACCACATAATCATGTCTCTGGAGCGAAGAATGAAGTGCGGAGTCGGAAAATGCGGCCACTGCCAAATCAACCAAATCTACGTCTGCAAAGATGGACCAGTGTTTAATTATTCAAGAATCAAGGGAATCCCGGAGGCGCTGTAGAATGAAGCCGAAAGTAGCGTTCTTTGATTTTGCTGGTTGCGAGGGTGACCAGCTGCAAATCGCCAATCTGGAAGAAGATTTACTCACCCTTCTTGATCAAGTGGAAGTGGTAAGCTTCAGAGAAGTCATGAAAGAACACAGCGATAATTATGACATAGCATTCGTAGAAGGGTCATGCACTCGACTTCAAGACGAGGATAGACTGAGGCAAATCAGAAAAAACGCCAAGGTAGTTGTCGCCATCGGCTCATGCGCCGCTATCGGCGGAATAAACTCGCTGAAAAACTACAAGGAACTGGACGACGTTAAAAAAGCCGTTTACGGTGACAGCGCCAGACTGTTTGATACTTATACCGCGAGACCGATAGACGCCGTGATAACTGTCGATGCCTACGTGTACGGATGCCCCATGAACAAAGAAGAGTTCCTCAACGTTGTCAAATCGCTTCTGCTTGGAAAGAAGCCCGATATACCCACTTACCCCGTATGCGTTGAATGCAAGAAGAACGAAAACATCTGCGCCTTCGAAAGGGGACAATTCTGCGTTGGACCAGTCACCAGAGCAGGCTGCGATTCCTGCTGCATCAACGAAGGAACGATATGCTGGGGATGCCGAGGCTTGGTAGATAACCCTAACGAGAACTCAGAAAAAGAAGTCTTAATCAAATATGGCTTGACAGTTGATGATGCAGTTAGCAAGTTTAGTTTATACTTTGGCTGGCAGGAGAGACGAAAATGAACAAGATGTTTCGGTCGGCAGAAGAGAAGAAAAGTGATAACCAGAACTTAAACCTGGAAGTGCACCATATCACCCGAGTTGAAGGGCATGGCAACATATACGTGAACGTCCGCGAAGGAACAATTGAAAAATGCGAATGGGAAATACCTGAAGCCCCACGATTCTTCGAAGCCATGGTCGTAGGCCGCCAATACAGCGAGCTGCATCATGTAACCTCCAGAATCTGCGGAATCTGCTCGATAGGCCACACGCTCGCGTCGCTTAAGGCAACTGAAGCAGCCATGGGCATAAAGATAAGCGAGCAAGACCTGAAACTTCGGAAACTGGCGCTTCATGGTGAAAACCTGCAAAGCCACATTCTGCATTTAGGCTTCTTGATCCTGCCTGATCTAATGGGGGTGGGCTCAGTCATTCCGCTTGCAGCTTCAAACCCCAAGGAAGTAAAAACCGTTCTACGCCTGCATCGGCTAGCCAACGAAATGTCAAATTTGCTCTGCGGCAGAACCACGCATCCTCAAAGGCTCCTGCCTGGAGGCTTCTCCAAAATCCCGTCGATTAACGAGTTAACGTCTCTTCGGCAGAAACTGAAAGGGTCCGTCCCAGACGTTCAGGCTGTCGCAGGCTTAATCAAGACTCTTGCTGGCAAACTGCCTGATTTTTCAAGAGAAACAGAGTTCATCGCCTTAACCAGCCCTGACGAGTACGCGTTGTACGATGGAAAGCTCAGCTCCACTGACACGGGCATAGCGCCCGTAAACGAGTACCTGTCATACACAAACGAGTACATTGTTCCTTATTCCACCGCAAAACGCGCAAAACACGCCCGTGAATCCTATATGGTGGGGGCACTTGCGAGGCTGAACCTGAACTACGAAAAGCTTTCACCGATGGCAAAGCAGACAGCGGAAATGTTCAACCTCAAACCAGTATGCCATAACCCATTCATGAATAGCATTGCACAGCTTGTGGAAGTAGTTCACAGCTTGGAAGACTCCGTCAGACTCATCGATGAGCTGGAAGCAGCAGGCTTGAAAAGCCAGCCAGAATACAACAAGCCAGAAATCAAAGTCAAAGCTGGACGCGGCGTCGGTGCCGTCGAGGTCCCAAGAGGCATCCTCTTCCACGACTACACTTACAATGACAAGGGATACTGCACCAAAGCCAACTGCGTAATCCCGACAAACCAGAACCATGGCAACATCGAACTAGACCTGAAAGCGCTGCTGCCCAAGATCCTTAACAAAACAGAAGACGAGATCGAGTTGGGCTTGGAAATGCTCGTCAGAGCCTACGACCCATGCATCTCCTGCTCAACACACGCCCTAAAAGTCCACTTCGTATAGCCCCAGCAACACAAAACTTCTTTTTTCTTTTAATTTCAATCGGCGCGTTCTTCAATCAGCTCTAAGTCTTCTGGGCGGCTGTGCGTGTTTTTACCCAAAGCCTGAGAACATTCAGCGCCATCTTCAAAGTGTCCTCTCCGAGGTTAAGTTTTGAGTCAGTCGTGTAACTCCAGGTCACAGGCACCTCTTTTATAATGTACCCTTTTTTCTTGCATTTCCACAGCAGCTCGGCATCAAACTCAAAACCGTCGCTCTCAACGGTGAAGAGAACGTTTTGCAGCGCTTCCCTTTTGAAGGCTTTACAACCGCATTGAGTGTCCTTCACGTTAAGGTTGAACAGGGCATTGAAAAACAGGGAGAAAGCCTTACTCGCAAACACTCTCGCGGGGGGACGTTCAACCAAAATTTTTGTCCCATAAACCTCTCTTGAAGCAACAGCAACATCAACATCGCCCACGCAGGAAGCCAACTTCTCAACATCTGAGACTGGAACAGGCAGGTCTGAGTCAAGCAGCATGATGACTTCACCGTGAGAGTTTCTAACGCCCTTCTTGAACGCTCCGCCCTTTCCGAGCCTCTTTGGCGACGTTAAAAGCTTGACGACGGGCGATTTTTTGGAAAACTCGTTTACGATATCATCCGTTTTATCGGTGCTTTCAGACACGACTAAGATTTCGCAGGAGCCTTTGAATCGTTCAACCAAACACTCCAAAGTACGCTTGATCCTTTTTTCCTCGTTGTACGCTGGAATCACGATGGATAATTTCATGTCAGGGCACTTGCCGACTTTTTGAGGCTGTCTGGTTCCATTACATTCTCCGATGCTGCCATAAGACTCTTTTGGGTAAAAGCCCAACTTCACTTCTAAAACTTGAAAGCGCAAAACCGAATTTAACAAACCCTTTTTTACATAGTTTGAAATAATGCTTTTCCATGGGGAGAGAGGCTGACCATTAAGCAACTAAACACACCGCAGGGCGCAACACAAGAGTCAGGTAGCATCTCTACAGCTTCTCGGCTGAAACTTGCCGTCAAAGCCAACAAGTGGCGGCTAGCCTTCCTCGCCTTCGCCGTGATCTACGCTTACCTGCTTACGCTAAGCCTCGGCTACATGTCGCCGCAATGGGACGAGATGCCTCACCTCTACGGCGGCTTACTACTGACCCGCGGACAAACGTATTCGTACTTGTCAACAAACGGCTATTATCCGCCGTTTTTCGATTTGATAACGGCAGGCTACTTGAAAATCTTCGGCGTCAGCACCACCGCGGGAAGACTGGTCTCCGTGACCTTTGCTTTGCTTGCCGTCTGGGTCGTGTTCGAGTTTGCCAAACGCGCCTATGGCGCAAGAAACGCTTTAATCGCGAGTGCCTTGCTCGCCACTATGCCCGGGTTCTTCTGGGTTTCAAGAGTGACCCTGCTGGAAACAATACTCATCTTCTTCTTCACCCTCGTAATGTTCCTTTTTTACACATGGATCACCAACAACAGCAACAAAGCGCTTATCTTAAGCGGCTTAGCATTAGGCATCGGCATTCTAGCCAAATACCAAATCTTAGTCGCAGCCCTAGCAATGCTGTTCAGCATCCTGTTTCTCTGCAGGAAAAGATTGAAGATCAGCCTTGCAAAGCTGATAGTCATAGTTTTAATCGCGATTTTAGTGGTGGCACCTTGGTTTGTGATGATTTACCAGTTTGCTGGGTCCTCAAAGTTTCAAAGCATCTTGTACGTGGTGCAGGTCGGCGGAGAAAACCGTCCTTCCTACAGCAACCGCTTTTTCACTCCTTTTTTCTACTTGATTGAAATGACCGAGCCCTTCTACAACACCCCTGTTAACCCCGTCTCATTGCCAATAATGGCGCTGGGCTTGTGTGGCTTGGGTTTGTTCGCGTACAGGAGAAAAAAACAAGACGTCTTCCTGCTCACTTGGTTCATAGTAATCTACGCCTTCTTCACCGCTATCCCCGACAGGCAATGGCGCTACGTCGACGTGCTTTTCCCGATCTTAGCCGTCTCAGCAGCCAGCTTCATCGCTTTTCTATACGGGAAAGTGCGCTCTTGGAAGCCCAAGACGCTAGGGGTTGAAGGGGTTCGGCTTAAGAAGCTTGCAGCGGCGCTTTTCATTTTCCTCGCCGCGTCAACAGTCGCCTACAGCAGTTATAACGCCTATCAGATGACCGCAAGGGACCAGATTAGCATTCCCATTCAGGCGGCAACGAACTATCTTGCTGGACACCTAGGTCAAAACCAGTCAGCGGTAATCGTTTGCGCATCGAACAGTCTCTATCAAGACATGTTCTGGTTCTACATGCCAGCCGACATGTCTCAAAACCAAGTCTGGCAGTACCCAGAACTCGCCGTTGACACTTTCACACCCAACTTCAACATAACCCAGTTCGTAAACCTGTGCGAACAACGCAACGTCAAATACCTGATTCTGTACGATTACGGCTCAGAAATGCCGTTCTTCAACACAACCCTAACCTACTCTGGCATCCTCCAGATGATTTACAGCACTGGCAGGTTCGGCGTCCCAACTGACCAGCCGTTCTTCGGCCAAATGCCCAACAGGCTCTTCTTGGTGCGCTTCAACCAAACTCAAACCTGAAGTTCAGCCGACATCTAAAAGATCAAAACCCGTCTTCTTATCCTTGACCCGTCGGGCTTTGGCGGCGGCAAGCTCCAGAATAACGACTTCGCCGATCTGCCACACATCCACGCCCAACCGCACGCAACCCGTGACGGCGTTGTCGTTTCTTCCAAAACTTGCGTGCATGTGCAGCTTCGGCTTGCCCTCTTCGTCGATGAAGATGGTTCCCACTCCGCAGCCTTCATGGACGCCTCTGAGCAGCGTCACCATGGGTTCGGGAGGAAACACCGTGCCGTCTCTTGGTCCCACGACCACTTTGCTTTTATCTTCCGCGCCACCTAAAAAGAAGCACAAAGCGCTGGAAACACGTTTTTCAGAAGCAAATTTCTCGATGACTTCGTGAATGCGTTCGCCATGGTAGAGTCTGAGAACAAAGACTCTACCAATTTTAGCCTCAGTGTAATCCAAATCTTTCTTTCCTTCATGCTGCTTTTAGCCGATGATTAACCGAGTATAAAGACCATAGCACCTGAAAAAACGTCTTGCGATGCAAGCCGTGATTGGTTTAGACCCTGTCAAGATATAGAATTGGGTCCGCAGCCTCTTTTCGTTTTTCGGAAGGCACCTTTGAGCTGCTACCAGCCGCCATTATGATTGCGCATTCTTCTGCGACGGTTTCCAGTGGCTTGCAGGTTGGCTTGTGCCTTGCTTGTTCATTTCCGTGGGACATATTTTTAACCTCGATAGTTCCGAAATGTATCATAGCAAGCTTATAAACGTTGTCCCGCTTAATAAGAATTATTTTTGGTCACATAAATTATCAAATGAAACTAATTTGACTGTAGAATTAATTTATTTTAAGGTTGGCATGTTACCTTCTGAAACGGTCATTCTTCCAAACGTCCGCGCTGTCACTGTACCCGCGACGCTCCCAGAAGCCTAACTCTTTGCCACGGGTAAACTTGAGATGCACCACCCACAAAGCACTCTTATACGCATACTTGCTCGGAACAACGAGGCGCACAGGGAACCCGTAGCCTTCTTCAAGCACTCGATCATTAAGCTTGTACGCCAAAAGCACATCGTCACCCTGAAGCTCCTCACGGAAAAGCGAAGTGGTGTACCCATCGGCTGACTCAAAAGTCACGGCTTTAGCCTCAGCCTTAGGCTTAACGAGTTGCTCAATCGCGTGGATGCTCACGCCTTCCCATTTACAGTCCAATACGCTCCAGCCCTCAACGCAGTGGAAATCGCTGATTGAAACCGTTTTAGGCAGCTTCATGAAGTCGTTCCAGCTCAGCACGACCGGGTTCTCTACTTCGCCGTCGATGGTCAACGTGTAGGTTTCAAGCTTAAGCTGGGGGTTACTGGAGGTTATCCCTGGATGGTCGATGCCCCAGCGCAGAAGGCGATCAGTAGCCTCCTGATTAGGCGGCAGCTTTTTCTTGCTTGGCTGTTCACAGCTCAAAACTTTAACCCTGAGACTTAATGCGCATGCATTCAATAAAAGCTTACTTAGGTTTAGCCTGCTTGGAAGAAGCTTGTCAGTTGCTTCTGGCTTGGTTCTTCCCTGCTGAAGTCTGAGACTCTGACGCCGACCCTTCGCACCTCAAGCGGGGTTTCGCCCAGGAATTTGTCAAGAAGTTCCCTTACGTGGCGCTTGATTGTTTCCTTGTCTTTGGCTGGCTGCTCAAGCGTTACTGACCTGCTTCTGCCGCTCAAATCAGTAAGGACAATGTAGATTGCCACCTGCTTAAAACAGACATTCCTCTCCGCGACGTCTTTTGCCACGTCTTCAGTTAGCTCGTCGGTTTTCTGCAGAATAAACGTCAAGTCGCGGGAGTCCTGCTTGAGGGTGCCGATTCGGCTAATGGATTCAGCCTCGCTCTGCTCCTGAACAGGCTCGTTATCGACGGCGTTGGCTGCGTTGTGGAAGTAGACGCCGAGGATTTTGCCCCATACTGCTGTGAGCTTTTGCACGTCGAATTTGGCAAGGTCGCCGACTGTTTTAATGCCCAACTCATCCATCTTCGCCGAGGTCTTCTTCCCGACGCCTAGGAGCCTGTCAACGGGTAACGGCTCAAGGAAACCCTTTGCCTCCTCAGGCTTCACGATCGTCAACCCATCAGGCTTCTGGCTGTCACAGGCAATTTTGGCTACAAGCTTGTTCGGTCCAACGCCGACTGAGAAGGAAATTCCAACTTGGCTTTTGACTTCTGCCTTCATTTTTTGGGCGTAATCCTTCGCTCTCTCAAAGCTGTCTTGAACTTGCTCTGTGACGTCGAGGTAAGCCTCGTCGATGCTGACCTGCTCGAGGCTCGTCGCGTAGCCGCGCAAAATCTGCATTATGCGGCTGCTTATCTGCTCGTAGTACTCGTGGTCAACTGGCAGGAAAACAGCATCTGTGCCCTCAAGCTTCCGCTTAGCCATAAACAGCG
This sequence comes from Candidatus Bathyarchaeota archaeon, assembly GCA_963768345.1. Lineage (GTDB taxonomy): Archaea > Thermoproteota > Bathyarchaeia > Bathyarchaeales > Bathycorpusculaceae > Bathycorpusculum. The sequence continues at coordinate 51,173 of CAVYHL010000007.1, forward strand.
GCATGCCTGATTTCACGGTGAATTTTCGGGCTATGTAGTTGCTGGTGCTGACAGCCCCGCTTTCCTCCGTGCGCCCCGAGTAGACGCCGACGACGACGGGTTTGTCCTTGAGGGCTGGGTTGCGAAGTTCCTCGCATTGCGCAAAGAAATAATCGAAATCCACAAGCATGACCACGCGGTTCTGCACCGGCACTAAGCCTCCTTCGCCTTAGGCATCAGCCATGACCCGTCACAGGGCGCCGTGTTCAGCCCAGCTAAACCTTCCCTGCAAACCCCAAACTTCATCCTCTGAGCCACTGCCAAGTCGCGTAGGTTTTTGAGGAGCTTGAACCTGAGCTCCTTTGGCAAGAGTGTGTTGCCGCCGACTTTTTCGCCCTGCTGGAAGTAGAGCGGTTTCAGCTTCTCCGTCACTTTGGGCATGGCACATGCGAGCCGCTGCCAATTGTCGGGTTTAGCCTTGTAAGTTGAACAGGTCAAATGCTTAACGCCCATGCACGCCAAATCCGCGATAAGCTTCTGCGGCTGATCGTTCACAAGCGGTATGAGGGGGTCTATCCGCACTGAAACGGGCACGCCCGCCTTCGTCAAGTCTTCAATCGCCCTGAGACGCAAAGAAGGCAAGGGAGCAAACGGCTCGATAAGCCCCGCTAAATAGTCGTCTTCAGTCGTCACCGTCAACGCAACCGTAGACGGCGCCTTGCGGAGCAAATCGTCGTCCCTGACGACCAAGTTGCTTTTCGTGATGATTTGGATTTTGCAGTTGCTTTCGGCGAGGATTTCGAGGCACCGCCGAGTCAAGCCTTCAGACGCTTCCACACGAGGGTAGGGGTCGGATGAGTTGCACAGCGAGATGGTTTCGCCGTTGAGCTTCGCAGCCTCGCGCTTCAGAGTGGCAAGCAGGTCCTTTTTGGGTCTGCATTCCTTGAAGTTTAGGATGTAGCTTGAAGCGTAGCAATAAATGCACTGGTGGTCGCAGCCCGTGTAGGGATTAAACGTAAGCTTCGGCGGGCAAGTGCACAAGCCACTCTGCCACGGGTCAAACTTTGTGATTAACGGCACAGTTTCCCCCGAAAATACTTATGACATGTCGGTGAACAAAAAGGATTCGCAACAACAAAGTGGGATCATAGTTGATGGGCTTTAATTTAGACACTGACTTGCACCGTTTCGATCGGGACGGGGTCGCCGTGTTCCTTCAGTGCTTCAAGGTATGCCTGTATTGCTTCCTTGACGTTTTTCATCAGCTCCTCCCTCGTTTTCCCCTCGGTAGCGCTTGAAAATTCTTAAACATTCCCATCTGGTTGCCGAGAAAACTTAATACTTGGTCACGAACATTAACCCTATAAGGTGTAACTTGTTGCCTGAAAAAGTATTTGAAGCGCCTCAGATAACGGCGGAAGAATACAAAAAGTACAATGGAAAAAACGTGGCGATATACAAAGGCAAAATAGTGGCTGATGGGAAAACGTCAAGTGAAGTGTTTAAGAAAGCCAAAGTAAAATTTCCAGAAGCTAAGACTGAAGAAATAGAAATTTTCTACATCCAAATGACGGATGTTATGATACTTTGAAAAGATACATCTTCAAATATATAGCAGAGCCGGCAAGGACAGGCGTTATACAGCGACCGATAGCCCAAATATTTGTCAGAAACATAACAGACGAGTGGCAAGCTTTCCAGGTCTACATAGATAGCGGCGCGGACATATCGTTATTCACCAGAAACGGCGCTGAATTTTTAGGGCTTAGTCTCAATCAAGGGGAATATCACCCAATAATCGGGGTTGGAAGAATGCTTATTCCTGCTTACGTTCATGCAATCAAAATGAAAATTGGCGACTCAGTTTTGGATGTGAAAGCTGCATTCGCAGACTCAGATGAGGTTCCACGACTCCTCGGTAGAAAAGATGTATTTACTCATTTCAAAATAACCTTCGCTGAAGAAGACCTAGAAATTATATTTAAAGCCACATAGAACGTTCACAAGCTAAGGAATTCTTAGAGCATCTTTTTCAGCGTTTCTTCAATGGCCTTCCTCAAATCAACGTCTTGTAACTTTGGTAGGAGCTGTAGTAGGCGTCCTCTTGTGCTTGTTTCTTCTTTGCCTCCGAGATTAACCCAGTACTTGCCTTCTTTGAGCCAAGCCATCATGACACGCGCCTCAGCTTCCCAGACGTCAGTTTTGGCTGAGGGGAAAACAAGCCCGAATTTAACTGCGTCCGCCATGAACTTTTCAAGTGCTCCTGTTGCGGTGTAGCCGTTTGTTTTGGCTAATTCTTTGAAGTCAGCGTAAACTTGGGGGTTAAGACGGAAGGTTTTGTTGATTTTTGCCAAGAGGTTTCTCTCCTGTAGATGCAAAGTGTAGATGCTTTCCGTATATGCTTTACCCTCCTATAGGCTACGCTTGCGCACACACACACAAAACTAGCCCAAGAAGCTTTCCGCTATTCTGAGCTCGCTTTGAGAGGGGGCGCATACATCTCTTCATACTGGATTAGCTTCTCCACGGCAAAGGGTTTGCCATGCGCAGGATATATGGTTCTAGCACCGTTTCCAATTATCTTTCGCCAACTCTGGAATACCAAGTCTAGGTCGCAGAGCCAGATCGGTCGATAGTGGATTCCGCAGAAATTCAGGAAATTCATGTTTCATCCCGTAATCGGGCATGAATTGGAAGTTCTCACACCATCGATAGAATTCCGATTAGTCCGCCCGCGACCACGATGAGCGCTGCCACCCAAAAGGCGAGTTTCTCGTACTTCTTGTATTGGCTGCCGTTCATAACTTCCTTCTTCGTCACAAGCCTCCCCAGAAAGTACAGCGACGGTATGAGGACCAACGGGAAGATGAACATCATGTTAAGCATCAACTGAATGTAACCCGTTATGACAGCTACTATTATCAGCGCTGGAACCGCCTCAAGAGCGTAAATCGCGAGGAAGTTGACCCTTGAACGGGGTCCAGTTGAACGCCCCGTCGCCTCCAAAACTCCCCATGCTGAGCCAAGTGACACCACTACGAGGGCCAGGAACCCTGCGAAGATAAACCCCATCCCCATGATGGGCACAGCGTACTTGCCGAACACCGGAAGCGCTTTCGCTAGCTCGTTGATGTTGATGAGGCTGCTGCCGCTGAAAACGTTTAGACCGACGATAACGAGTATTATCATTAGAACCTCTGAGACGACAGCGCCAATCAAGGTTTCCAAGCGCTCGTTCTTGAGGTCTTTAACCTGCTTGTGTCTTCGGGAATCCGCGCCTGAGTGGAAATACAGCATCCACGGCATAATGACCGCGCCGACGCTGGCGGCGAGCAGGTAAGCGAACGACGGGTTTCCGTAAGGCTGCAGGGGCGAGAGACCCAGTGAAACGAAGGATCCCCAGTTGACATGGAAGACGAAGGTTGAGCTGATGATAGCTATCATGAGAAGGAAACTGACGGGTATGAGGACTTTTTCGGCTTGATGGTACTGACGCCCGAACACTATCAGCGTGTGGAGCATGAACACGATGAGAAGACCCAGTATCACGGGGAACCCTATTAGGCTGAAACCAATCGCGATTCCAGCGTACTGAGCAACGTACTCCAAAAAATCAGCCAAACCCATGGGTATAGCGGCGATTATCGCGGCTTTCTTGCCAAAATTGTTCCTTATCTGCTCGCCGAGCCCCTTGCCTGAAGCAATACCTAACCGTCCTGCCGCATCCTGAATTATGAAAAGCGGGAAAATCAAAACTATGAGTATGAAGATCATCCTGTAGCCCCAGCTTGCGCCCGCTTGGAGCCCAGTTATGATGGAGGCGACGTCTACGTCTGCTATCATCACGATCCATGCAGGTCCGAAGTTCTTGAGCCAGTCTGCGACTTTTTGATTCATGTTTCCCGCCTCACTTAGGAGTGCCTAAGTACGTCGTAGAATATTAATATTTAGGTAAACCTAAGTCTTTTGCTCCAACAAACACAACAAACAACGCCAAGGCAAAGTCAAAACTTATATGACAATCAAGAATACAATATGAGTGACGCAAATGTGTATCTCTGAAAGCGTTGAAGAATACTTAGAAACACTCTGGATATCAGAAGAACAAGGAGAAAAACTGGCGCATCTAACTTGGATAGCGGACCACTTGGGAATAGCCGCGCCCAGCGCCTTGGAGATGCTTAAGAAGCTGGAAAAAGAAGGGCTCGTTGTTTACAAGGTAAGGCAAGGCATAGAACTTACAGACAAGGGAAGGGCAATAGCCAGAAGAATCATTCGAGCTCACAGGTTAACCGAAGTGCTGATGAAGGAAACGCTCAAGACCGACATCAGGGAAGAAACGGTCTGCGGCATGGAGCACCACATGGATGAAGAATTCATGGACGCACTATGCACGCTGCTAAAGCATCCGACAAAATGCCCACATGGACACCCAATCCCCAAAGGGAAATGCTGCCCTTAACAAATTTTAATAAGGGAATTTAGAATAATATTTTCATTGGCTTGAAAAAAGAAAGCGTGTTTTGCTTAGCTGATTACTCTCCTAAATTGATACCTAAGTCAACAGCCATGAACAAAGAGCACAAGTCGCCAAACGACGTTTCACCCTAAAACTTTTATTGCAGCGACCACCTTCTCTCAAACTCTAAGCTGAACTGCCATGACTATTATCCAGCTGCTGTACTCAGTAATACTGGGCATCATCCAGGGCGTTTCAGAGTGGCTTCCCATAAGCAGCAAAACGCAGATAATCGTCTCCTCGACTTTTCTTTTTAAGTTGACGTTTCAGCAGGCGTACACTTTCGGTTTGTTTATGGAGATAGGCACGTTGGCGGCTGCGATAATTTACTTCAGGAAAGACCTGCTTAAGCTGGTTCAGGTGCTGGCGGGCTCGAAAGACGCGATGAAACGCAAACTGTTCGTCTACGTTTTGGTTGTCACGGTGATTACCGCTGTCATCGCTTCGCCGCTGTATCTTATCGCGGACTCGATTACGGGAATTGCCGTCGGCGTGCCCATGCTCATAATAGGCTTAGTCCTCATAGGCGACGCGGCGCTCATAAGGTACTCCAAGAAGAGAATAGAAAAAGGGGTCACGCCAAGAAAGCTGGAGAACCTCACTGTTAAGGATTACGTGCTGGTCGGAATCACTCAAGGTATATCGGCGCTGCCAGGCGTCAGCAGGTCAGGAATCACGACCAGCGCCATGCTGCTGTTGAACATTGAGCCAGACGAGGCGTTCAGGTTGTCGTTCACGGCGGGGATTTTTGCTGCGGCGGGAGCCTTCGGGTTGACCTTGGTCGTGAGCAAATCCAACGTTGCTGCTTCGATCGCTGGCATAGGCGTGGTGGGCTTAGCCGTAGCGATAGTTACCTCGACGATAATCAGCCTGTTCCTCATAGATTTCCTGATCAAAGTCGCTGGGAAACAGAAGATCACGTACCTGACGGCTGCGCTCGGTGTGATAGCGATAGCCAGCGGCTTGATCTACTTAGTCCTCGGCTTATGAGGCGTGACTTTTGGGTTGGTCTTTCGTTCGAGAAGGCGTGCAGGCATCTTCTATCGTTAGAAGCCGGAAAAATGTGTATCATCATCAACATCATCAACAACAATGCGAATTAAGCCGCGTTTGGTTCTTGGTTAAGAAACTGGAATGGACTCAGAGCGGCATAAGTCTGCTTTAGGGGATTACGCCCATTCTTGAGAGCTCCTCTTTGAGGCTGTCTCTTACGTTTTTGAGGCTTTGCCTTTTTTGGACGTAGTCGTCGCCGCAGATTTTGTCGGCTTTGAAGTCTTTGTCCAGCTGGTCTAGTTCCTGGTTTAATTCGCTGATTCTTGCTTTTAACTGGTCAACGTAGGATACGGCTTTCTCTCTGACAATGACCTCTGAGGGCGCTAACGATGTTTTTATCACGCCATCCTCGATGCGGAGAATTCGGCTTGACGCCCTCGCAACGCTCGGGTCGTGAGTGACCATCAGTATGGTTTTGCCGAGCTCACGGTTAATCTTTACGAGATACTCCACAACGATTCTTGCGTTTGTTGTGTCTAACTCTCCAGTCGGTTCATCAGCCAAGAGAATGGGCGCGTCATTTGCCAATGCAGCTGCCATCGCTATTCGTTGTTGTTCGCCTCCACTTAGCTCTTCAGGCTTGTGGTCGGCTCTGTCCAGCAAGCCGACAGTACCGAGGAGTTCTTGAACCCGCTCTTTCCGCTTTGCCCGCGAAGTTCCAGAGGCTATCATTGAGAATTCAACGTTTTCTTTTGCGGTCAGTGTGGGAATCAAGTTTAGGTTTTGGAAGATGTGACCGACTGTTTTTCTTCTGTAATCGACGAGTTGACTGACTGAGAAGGCTGTTACGGTTTTGTCTCCGACTTGGACTGTGCCCGCGGTTGCTTTGTCCAAGCCGCCGATGATGTTGAGCAGTGTGGTTTTTCCGCTTCCGCTTGGGCCGATGATGGAAACTAGTTCGCCTGAGGATATGTCCAGGTTCAGTCCTCGTAGTGCTTGCACTTCAACTTTGCCTGTGTTGTGTATTTTTACGAGGTCTCTTACTTTGATGTCTAATCCGCTCATTTTAACCTAATCATCCTTTCAAGTTTTGTTACATATCGTCTTGCCATTAGCAGGATAGCGCCAACTGTAGAGGCATAAACCAAGCCAACGTATAAAGCCACAGTTTCTATTGTGCTTGTCGAATAAACAAAGTGTGGAAGCACGAGCTGGACGACTCCGATGTTAGCCGAGTTTATCGTGCCGTAATCGATTATTAAGCCGACGCCGAGCCCCAGCAGCACCGCGAAAGTTATCATGGCGATGTTTTCAACTAGGAACATCCACAGGAGCTGTCCGTAGGATAAGCCTCTGACGCTCATCAGGGTTGCTTCGCGGCTTCTTTCGCTCAAGCTCACAACAGCGATCAGGACCATGCCTACGGATGCTGAGAGTATCATGAAGGCAATACCTAAACTTTGGAAATCAAGAACCTGCAGCGTATAGAAGGTGTTCTGGTCGTTGCTGTTTTGGCTTTGCTGCCATTGTTCAGCGAATGAGTTCACGCCTTCAATTTCAAGGTTCAGGTTCCTGATTTTGTCAGCCACGGCGGTTCCGTTTACGCCTGGGTCTAGCTTCAGTAGTATTGTTGTTTCAAAGCTTTCGTCTTTGAAAGCATCACTGAAGGTGCTGCTCATGTTGAAAAGGTTTCTGGGCACGTACGAGTAAGTGGTGTAGGTAGTCGGATACTCTTGATATATTATTGGGGCAGGGCCTGATGATCCAGTGATTCCTCCAGTAGAGAATCCGCCTGTAGTCGTTATCAGCTGGCTGGCTGGTATTTTGGGGCCGAACAAGCCGACGATTGTGAGTGTTCTTGCGCCTGAGGCGAAGTCGATGGCTATGGTATCGCCGACTTTGAGGTTGTATTCTTCAGCGACCCTTTGTTCAAGGATGATAGTCATGTTGTTGTTTTCCATTGCGGTGAACATTTGCTGCACGCTGGCGCCGCTAAACCAGTTACTCTCGTAATAGGCTGTTTTAAGCCACGATTCGGGGTCTACCGTCATGATTTTGGTGTCAGCGTAATTCTGGTTGAGTTCGCACTGTAACGTTGAGCTTTGAATGCCTGAAACGTTCCCCAAGATCTCCTGCAATATCTGGTTCTGCTTAGTAGCGTTTACGACGCCGACGGTTATGTCAGCGCCGACGCTGGATTTAACCTGCCTTACCAAGTAGTCCTGCTGGCTTGCGATTTGCCCGTTCACTTGGACGCCGTACGCGATGATGAACGCGATTAGGAAGGCGATGGCGGCGATGCGCGCGGGGTTTCTCCTGACGTTTTTGGCTGCCAAAGCTCCGAAATCGCCCATGACTCTTGAGACGCCTGAGATTACCTTTTGGAATATGGGGGTGTTTTGGATCATTAGTTTGGTGATTCCCCATACAAACAGGACTGGCCCAAGGTATGTTAGTATCAGGTTTAGGATGCCCACTGGCGCAACCAGAATTACTCCGAAAAATCCCCCGGCGGTTGCGTTGGATGCCAAGGAGGTTACGTTTATTCCTGAAACCAAAATTATGATCTGGTAAGTGCCAAGTACGGCGGCTACCCATGGAAGCCTTTTGCGGTAAGATTGGTCTGCCACGGGCATGTAGTCCCTGAGAGCCTCAACCGTCGGCAGTTTTGAAGCCTTATGTGAGGAGTAGAAGACTGATACTAAGGCAAGAATCATGCCGAAAACAACTGTGAAAACCAGAGTGTAGGGGCTGATCATTTGAGGATTAAACAAGGTGTTCGGGTTAAAGCCGCCAGTGAACACTTGGTTTAGGGCTAAGCCGCCAATTACCGCGGCTACTCCGCCGATGAAACCGATGGTTAAAGATTCGCCAAGGAACATTCGCTGTATTTGTCCGCTGGAGAGTCCTTTAGTTGATAGCAGCCCGATTTCCCGTCTTCTCAGGTTAAAGGAAACGTCAGACAGGGTTGAGCCAAGGTACCAGGAGACGAAAAAGACAGGGATTGAAAACAGGATAAACTGTGTGAGTGTGCCTCCGAAGTTGGCATTGAAATCGTACAGTGCAGAATCAAGGGAATTAGATATGCCGCTTTCGGTTTGGTACTTGGAGAGAATGTTGTTCTGAATATCGTTGGCAATGGTGTCCACGTTTTTGATTGACGCCGGCATGTTCCAAGGATTTATCATTTTGTTCGTGTCGATGTTTATCTGGAACGTTGTTTGAACCGTCCTGTTTTCCCAGTTCGACCAGTACTGCTTTAGAGTGCTGTTCCAGCCGATTATCATCAAATCCGAACGGTACTGGTAAGTCTGGACGTTGGTTGGAGGGATGTACGGCGTCGGTCCGAAGTTTACGCCTGAAACAAGCGAGTAGCCCGTGTCGGTTAAGTCGGCGAAACCCGCCACGGTGAAATTAATCATGATAGTCACCCAGCTGTCCTGCTTCGGGCTTGGAAACATCATTTCAGTCGTAATGTTGTCTCCAACCGAAACGTGTGATGCAAGTTGGGTTCCCGCAAGCACGTAAGTTTGGTTCACGCCGATGTACCCTGGATTGTTTGTCCACTGATCATAAATGGGCGACGTTTCGGGGAAGCAGGCTATCTGAGGATAATCAGTAAAATTGTTGCTCAGGTCTTTTATCGGCTCGTCAAATCTGAAAATCGTGTCCACGTTGTTGACGCCATTGATGCTTGAAATGTTGCTTACCGCCTGGTTAACTTCTGTATAGTTAAGATATGCGGTGAACTCCATGTCAGGGTTGACGTTTTTAAGCTGCTGGTTGAGTGATTGCTGAGCAGCTAAATTAGCTTTAATGTCTATGCACGCGAAGAACGTAGCTGCCAATGCGATGCCGATTATGAGTGCTGTGAAGAGTTTCCAGTTGCGGAAAACTCTTTTAACAGGGTACATCAGCGGCATCGGGCATCATGGCTTCATTGCACAGACAGCTATTAAATCTACTTGTTAGTACACCAACGGTTCAAGCGTGCGATTGCCCACAGGCAAGGCTCTCGAAAAAAGCTAGAAAGAATTAAATCAGAAGCCCTCTTCTCTATTAACGCATGAACTCTTTTCTTAACTTTCTGAAAGAGGAAAACATGAGTTTATTCACGGATTTTTACGAGTTAACCATGTGCGCAAGCTACTTTGACAATAAAAACTTTGAGCCTGCCACATTTGACCTGTTCATACGGCGGCTGCCTGAAAACCGCTCCTACGTCCTTTTCGCGGGGCTTGAGCAGAGCCTCCAGTACCTACAAAACGTCAGGTTTAACAATGAGCATCTGGCTTACCTTAAAACCCAAGGCTTTAAAGCTGATTTCCTAGACTACCTGCGCGGGTTCAAGTTCACGGGCGAAGTTTGGGCTGCCCCTGAAGGGTCGCTGGCTTTTCCAAACGAGCCCTTAATCCGTGTTACTGCCCCGATAATCGAGGCGCAGCTAGTTGAGACTTTCCTGCTTAACACGGTCAACCTGCAAACCACGATAGCCACTAAAGCCTCGCGAGTGGTGCATGCAGCCAAGGGGAAGCCGGTGATCGAGTTTGGCTTAAGGAGGGAGCACGGCATCGACGCTGGGATGAAGGTGGCGCGGAGCAGCTTCATCGCAGGTTGCCAGGGCACAAGCAACGTTTTGGCGGGGCAGGTTTACGGAATTCCAGTCTTCGGAACTATGGCGCACTCGTTTGTCATGTCTTACCCGAAGGAGATCGACGCGTTCCGAGCCTTCACCGAAACCTTCCCCAACAGGTCAACCCTTCTCATCGACACCTACGACGACATCTCAGGCGCGGAAAAAGCCGCCGTGATAGCCAAGGAGCTTGAAGCGAAGGGCTGCAAGCTAGGCGGCGTTCGCTTGGACAGTGGCGACCTAGCGAGAACAAGCAAGAAAATCAGAAAGGCGCTTGACGCTCAAGGCTTGGACTACGTGAAAATCTTTGCCAGCGGCGACCTAGATGAATTCAAGATAGAAGAACTGCTCGGCAAGGGGGCGCGAATCGACTCTTTCGGCGTGGGAACTAAGATGGGCACTTCAGCCGACAGGCCCTACCTTGACGTGATTTACAAGCTCTGCGAAACCATGGCGGCTGACGGCAAGTTTTCGCCGATAATGAAGCTTAGCAAAGGCAAAATCACGCTTCCAGGGAGAAAGCAGGTTTATCGCTTCAAGGACGCCTCGGGCAACTATGAGAAAGACGTTATCGCGTTGGCGGATGAAAAGGTTGAGGGTGAACCCTTGCTTGTCAAAGTAATGGAAAAAGGCAAATTAACCTACGCCCCTCCAACGCTTGACCAGATCCGAGCTGTCGCATCGGAAAATTTGTCCAAGCTTCAAGAAGAGTACAAGGTTCTCGCGGGCGCGCCTGTTTATCCAGTTGAGCTAAGCAGAAACCTGCTGAACCTGCTCAAAACCCTAAAGCGCCAGTTAACAATAAACGAAATAAACCATTTTTCTTCTGACGGGGCTTAGTTTTTCTTTTGCTTCTTACTGACCCGTTTTTTATTCGCCGCAGTAGCTGTTTCCGCCTTGCCAGCATTGACGCGTGACCTTGGAGCATTCCTTTATGTACTCGCACCTGTAAAAAATCCCGTCGATTCCCTCTTAAAGACCAGCAAGCAGCCCCTTTACCTTCCCCAAGCCTTCCGCCTTACTGAAAACCGTTCAGCCGCACAGTACATTAGCTAGTCGCTTATCCCCGCGTTTTTCGAAGGAAATATAGCAAACACTTAATAGCCATTCCAGAAAAATTAAATGACACTAAAAAGGGAAGACCGCGTCTTGCAGAATCGACCAGCCATAGTTGCTGTCGGCAGAACCAAGTTCGGGGAGCATTACGGTAAAGAACCCGAGAAGCTGATTGAGGAAGCTTGGCTTGCCGCTTCAAACGAGTGCAACATTGAACGTAAGGACCTTGAAGCCTGCTACATGTCAGACTGCTTTCTCCCGATCACGAACAAGCTGGGCTTGGAAGAGGGCTTTCTCTCTGAACTCACCGAGCTTCATGTGCCCATGGAGGTAACTCGATCCTTCAGCGCCGCACTCTTGACAGCTTGCCACGCGATCCAAGCTGGAGTCTACAACACCGTCCTCGTCGGCGGCATAGAGAAAATGACTGACCGTTGGGACAAGATACGGGACGACCTCATGCTTCTGGAAGACCCGTGGAGCTACTACGCAGGCGGCACTCCAGAGTCCAACCATGAACTCATGCTAAGAGCCTACATCAAGAAGCATCACATAACAGGCGAAAACCTCGACAAACTCAACATTGCCCTGGCTCAGGTTTCGGTTAAGAACCATGCGAACGCAACCAAGAACAAGTATGCACAGTATCAGAGGGCAATCACGGTCGATCAGGTTTTGAACGCGAGGAAAACCGCGCATAAGCCCTTAGGCTTATATGATTTTGCCCCGATTTCTGACGGCGCATCCGCATTGATCTTGACAAGTGAGGGCGCCGCCAAGAAGTTATGTGAGAAGCCAATTTACGTTTTGGCGTGCACTTCAGCCACTGACTACTTGAACTACACTGCAAGGGAAGACTTGTCCCGTTTTGTCGCGGCTGAAATCGCCATGAAGAACGCTATTCAAACAGCCAAGACCGCCTTGTCTGAGATTCAGGTTATCGAAATAAATGATCAGTCAACTATGATGGAGCTCGTCTCCTTTGAAGATTTAGGCTTCGCCGAGTCAGGAGCTGCTTGGAAGAGCATTTATGAAAGCTACCGAAATAACAGTAACTTCTACGAGATGAATGGCAGGAAACTTTTTGTTAACACTGATGGCGGCTTGAAAGCGGATGGAAACCCCTTTGGCGCCACGGGTGGAGCACAGATTTTTGAGATATACCGCCAACTGAAAGGTCAGGCTGGCGAACGTCAAGTTAACGTTGATAATGGCTTGCCTAAGAGCGGCTGCGTATCCGAGTTCGAAGGCTTTGGAACGAAAGCCTACGTTACCATTCTAGGAGAGAAGAAAGATTGAGCAGTGAACCGATAGAGCGACGGGTTTCTTATCTGGGTGACAGGTTACGGGCAAGCCGATGCCAAAGCTGCGGGAAAGAATACTTTGAAGTCAGAGACTACTGCAGCAACTGTGGCAGAAAAAGTTTCGGAAGAATGGATAGCATTGACCTGTTTTATGATAAGGGGAAACTTGAGTTATGCACGGTTGTTAATGAACCCACGAACAAGTTCGCGAAGCTTTCAAGCTTCGTTTATGGGATTGTTACTTTTCACGACGGCAAGATTCGCGTGCCTGCAAGGTTGACTGACCAGTTAATCTGCGATGGTGACGAAGTTGACTTATCAAGCCTTGAAGGGAGAGAAGTTGTTCCACGTTTTCGCAGGCGCTACTCCGTGGGTAAAAGCGATGTTGTGCCAACGATCTCCTTGGCTTTCACCTTAGCCGACGAGTACTACCCGCACCAGGAGTACAGGGTAGTTTCGCCAAGCAAGGAGTACGAGGTGCCTGGAGTAGTCGGCTACGGCGTTTACACTTCAAGGTTTCGGATAAAAGAAGGCGAGTTGGAACGCGCCGTCCCGTTCCTCGACGAAGACTCGGTGACTGCGGCTGTGGAGGCGGGAAAACTGGCGCTGATTCATTCAGGCGTCAACAGCAAGCTCATCGGGAAAGTCTACGTCGGGTCAGAATCCAACCCCTACGCCGTTAAGCCCATCGCGGCGAAGGTCGCCCAGGTTCTTAAGCTTGGCGAAGAAGACGGCGACGTCCAAGGCGTCGACGCGGTTGACACGGAGTTCGCGTGTAAAGCAGCTACAAGCATGTTTAAGGATGCATGTTCACTCGTGAGTTATCCAAGGTCGGGCATAAAGTACGCCATGGCTGTCGGCGCGGACAACGCTCAAGCCGCGCCTAGAGGCTGCCCAGGCGGCGAACTGGACGCGTTTGTCGGCTACGGCGGCGCCGCCTTCATTTTCGGGAAAGATGACGTGATCGCTCAGGTTGAAGGATGGTACTCCTGCACTTCTGACACGCCTGATTTCTGGCGTAGAGACGGCGAACCGTTCCCCATGCATGGTGGACGATTCACTGGCGACCCAGCCTACTTCAAGCATGTCCGCAAGGCATCCTGCAAACTCATGGAACGGTTCAACCTGAAGGCGAGCGACGTGAACTATTTCGTTGCGCATCAGCCTAACCCGCAGTTTCCAGTCAGGATGGCGAAGGAACTCGGCTTTAGGGAAGAGCAGTATTTGCCTGGGCTTCAAATCTCGAAGTTCGGTAACACTTACTCTGGCTGCGTGCCCGTTGGTTTAGCATCCATATTGGACGTTGCAAAGCCTGAGGAGCTCATCTTGGTCGGAAGCTACGGTTCAGGCGCTGGAAGCGACGCGTACCTGCTTAGAACCACAAGCCAGCTTATTGATAAGCGGAAGCAGCAGAAGGTCAACGTTAAATTCCAAGCTGAAAACCCGTTCATAGAGTACGTGGACTACCAGACTTACCGTCGGCTTAAACTCGGGATGTAAATAAATACTTTAATAAACAACTGAGGAAATTCACATAGCGAGGAACCAAGAGATTGATTCTTGATGACATAGCACAAGTGGCTTATGCACCTGTGAAAGCCTTCAAAAAGATACTTGAGAACCCGAAGTATCTTGGTGCATTCATTGTTCTGATATTGTTCATAGGCCTGCAGTTTGGCTATGAGTACGTTCAATTCTCCAAAACCCACGTGGAAAACACCACACCAGGAATCGGCACGCTGGCGCAGTACACCAACGCCACGCTGTGGACCAACAGCACAGGCACCAGCCTAAGCAACAATTACTCAGACTACTTCAACTACACGGTCTACGCGGGAACCGCCATAGGATACTACAACTTATTCACCAACTACACGAACACGAAAGGTCCCAGCAGCCTGGAAATTGACGCCTCAGACACAAACAGCGCATCAGCCACCTTGCAGGATCTTTTCAATGTCAACTGCGCCGCCAACGGTTTCCAGAACCTTTCAATCACCCTGAAGCTGGTTTCTCCTCAAACGGTTCCTCAGAGCGCAGCCTTAACCCTGTACTCGCTTAACGACTCGAACTATTACACTTACCAGTTAACCTCTGACCTGTCAAGCGCGTCAGCAATCAACGTGTGGCAAAACTTAACCATCCCACTCGCAAGCCAAGGCTGGACAACCAGCGGAACACCAAACTGGGGTAACATTACAGCCATAAAACTTGATTTCAACTACCCCCAAAACTCGAACGTAACAATCCGCGTGGGAGCCATGTTCTTCCGCGGACAGTACCAGTCTCCACTGTCATTCGAAGGGTTCGCGGCTTCAGCAAGCTTCTTAGAGGCGTTCGCTTTGCAGTTTGTCTTCACCTGGCTGCTTGTATCAGGGCTAATCTACCTGTTCTTCAAAGGGTTTAAAGCCGCCATCACTTGGAAGCCCCTGTTCGTCGGCGTGGCTTTTGCCCTGTTCGTGATGGTGATTCGAGCCTTGATCAGTTTCCTCGCCGTGTTCACGCTGTCCACGCTCTACTTCCCCTTCGACGCGTCGATTGGCAGCTCACCGACAGTCCTTGGCGTGATATCTTATCCGTCGCCAGCAGTAGGCTTGCTGATGCCACAGTCGCAAGCAGCCGCAAACGCGATTTTGTCAGCGACGGCAGGTCTCAGCGACCTCAGCCTGATACTGTTCATTATCGCGTATGTTTGGCTGGGCTACCTAGGCACCATAATCATCGGTCAACTCAACCCAACGTTCTCGATGGGGAGGAGAATATCGATTGCGGGAGTCAGCATAGCCGTCACGGTGTTCCTGCTACTGCTCTTCAGCATCCCAATTTAGCAAAAGCAGCAGGCTCACGGGCTTTTTTCCATGTTTTATCTACCCTGACAGGAGTTAGGCAAGATTTATATGATTGAAGGGCACAAATTCTGAAAGTGAAATCCAAAGCAGGGAAATTTACATTCCAGGGTGACTCAAACTGGTAGCGATTAAGGATTTACGGGATGGGATGAAACGGGTCAGCGTTGAAGCGAAAGTAGTTGAGAAAGGCGACCCAAGAGAGGTTAAATCACGCTTTAAAGACGAAACCTACCGCATCGTTGACGCCGTTGTTGCAGACGAGACAGGCAGCATCAAGCTGACGCTTTGGAACGAGCAGATCGAACGGGTCAGCGTCGGCGACAACATAAAAATCGACAACGGCTACATAACCAGCTTCAAGGGCGAAATCCAGCTTAACGTCGGCAAATTCGGCACAATGACCGTCTCATAAAAAATCGTCTTCTTGCCTTTTGTACTCCGAAAAGCCTGATTTTTTAAAGAAGCGGTTCTCTTTTAATTTCTTTAACTCGGTCGATATCTGCATCATCACTAATGAAGTTCTCGATTTTTAGATCAATAGCTGATGCAACATGTATAGAATCTCGTGGATGTAAATTATACTTCGTTAGCAAAGCTTGTGCTTGGCTAAGTACATATTCGTCCACGACTATCCATTGCAGGTTCAGAAAGCCAAGTAATTTTTTTCCTTGATCTATTGCCTGATCTCTGCCTAATGTTTTTCTTATCGTCCAGACAACTTCGTCCCAAGTAAGTGTCGAGGTATATGCCGACAATTCACCTTTTTCTATGCTTAACAGTATTCTCTTTGAGTTCTTTGCCTTAAGGTTCTGTTCTTCATATAATACTGGATAAATGAAAACATTAGCGTCGATGTAATGCATTACGTTCTTCGACTTCCTGATCCAGAAGTTCTTTAATGTTTACTTCTTTTTTCAGTTTAGGCACCGATGTCGTGATGTAGTATTCTGTGTAACTGCCGCTTATTTGAGGTTTTTTGATGACGATTTCTTGGTCTCTTATTTCAAGAATTACCTCGACACCTGGCTTCAAACCCAAGGTATCTCTCATACGTTTAGGAATTACGATTTGCCCCTTGGGTCCAACATTTCTGGTTGGCATTACTGTTTACCGATTAGCAATTAGTTGAACTATCATTTATACTTTCCAACCAATCAGTATAACTTTTGAACAGCCAAATTCCCGAATCAAGTCACTCTATATGGATAAACACGTTTTAGAACAGCCTGTTCTATTGCATAGCGCTAAAAGACCTGAAGATAATGATTCAGCGATGTCAAACCCTGAACAAGGCTTAAAGCGATTCAGCCTAAAAGGTAAACTCATAATTTTAGCCGTAATATTAGCAGTTTCCGTGATATTGCTGTCGGCATTTTGGGTTATCCCGCAAGTTTCTCATAATGCGTTATCTCAAGTCGCAAAACCAGTTGTTGGACCAATGCAACCCGTCGCTGGTTACTATCTCCCGTTCAGAGGCAACACCAGCAGAATATTTGTCGTCTCCGCAAGCGTGAGCTCTGGATTCTACCCTTACGCCACACGTAGCGCCATGGGCCCAACAGCAGGTCCACCAGTGGTTGAAAACGGGGAACCCTGCGTCATCATAAACGTCACTATCCGCAATGATTACTCGGCTCAGCACCAGCCGCCCAATCCATGGCCAAATTCTACAACTCCAGCTTTCACTTGGGTTTTCTTGACTGCAAAAATATTTAGCGGCAACAATGAAATCAACGCAACTGATTTAACTCACGTGGGAAGTTTTCCTGATGAATGGTCATCTGCAGGCTTAAACGCTGGAGAGACTCAAACTATTTCGATTTATTTAGCCACAACAAGCAAGAGCGAAATAACAAGTTTCCAGATAGTTCCTGTTTGGATAGGCGGAATCCCGCTCGCATAACAAAATGGTCTCGGTGGACGGCTGAGAAAACCAAATGCTGCAGAAAAAACCTTATTAGTTCAGTCGGTTGGCTCATTCTTAGCAGGGTTTGTGGAGAAGAACAATGCAGTTCGAGCTTTGCGCGCCTTTTAAGATTTCGCCAGGTCAGGAGAAAGCCGTTGACCAGCTAGTGGACAACTTCGCCGCGAAGAGTAAGCAGACGCTTCTGGGCTTGACGGGCTCTGGAAAGACGTTCGTGATGGCTAACGTGATCAACCGCCTGCAGAAGCCGACTCTGATAATTTCCCATAACAAGATTTTGGCGGCGCAGCTCTACGGCGAATTGAAGGGGTTCTTCCCGAACAACCGCGTGGAGTACTTCATCAGCTTCTACGATTTCTACCAGCCTGAATCGTACCTGCCAGCCCAGGATATGTACATCGAAAAAGACTCGGACGTGAACGAGGAAATAGAGAAGATGCGCATGCACGCCGTCTCCAGCCTCGTCAGCCGAAACGACACCATAATCGTGGCGAGCATAAGCTGCATCTACAGCCTCGGCAACCCAGAGGACTTCAGGTCCATGGCGTTGGATTTGACGGTTGGAAAGCAACTGTCAAGGCAAGACCTTATCCGCGCGCTGGTTGACATGCAGTACGACCGCAACGACATGGTGCTTGAGCCAGGAAGGTTCCGCGTAAGGGGCAACTCGGTGGACATCGTGCCGTCCTACGAGAACGATATCCTGCGGGTTGAACTCGACGGAAACGCGGTCGGCAAGCTCAAAGAAGTCAACCATTTAACAGGCGACGTGAAAGTCTCGCTTGACAGGCTTACGCTTTACCCCGCGCGACAGTACGTTGTTCCCGAGGAGAAGCATGCCCTCGCGCTTGAGCATATCAAGCAGGAGCTGGAGCAGAGGCTTTCAGAGTTGCCGCCACTTGAGGCGCAGAGGCTGAAGCAGCGGACAAACTACGACTTGGAGATGATTCGGGAAATCGGGTTCTGTGCGGGAATGGAGAATTACAGTAGGCACTTCGATGGGCGCAGACCAGGCGAGCCGCCGTTCACGCTGATGGATTATTTCCCCAAAGATTACCTGCTTATCATCGACGAGAGTCACCAGACGATTCCGCAGGCACGCGCCATGTACAATGGTGACTACTCGAGAAAAAAGAACCTCGTGGACTTCGGGTTCCGACTTCCCAGTGCCCTCGACAACAGACCGCTGAAGTTCGAGGAGTTTGAGGGGAAAATGGGCAAAGTCCTCTTCGCCTCCGCAACCCCAGCCGAGTATGAACTGGAAAAGAGCGGCTCACCCGTCGAACTCATCATGCGTCCAACGGGTCTTTTGGACCCTGAAGTGGAGCTTCACCCCATTGCTGGGCAAATGCAGCATCTGATGGCTGAAGCTAAGAAAACCATCGAGCGGGGCGACCGCATCCTAATCACAACATTGACGAAGCGGATGGCTGAAGACCTTGCCGATTACCTTGTCAAAGAGGGCTTCCGCGTCAGATACATGCACTCCGACATCGAAAGCTTAGACCGCATCGAGCTTGTTCGGCAACTGCGCGTCGGCGACTTTGACATTTTAGTCGGCATCAACCTGCTGCGTGAAGGCTTAGACATTCCAGAAGTAGCCACCATCTTCATCTTGGACGCTGACAAGGAAGGGTTCCTGCGGGACGAGCGAAGCCTCATCCAAACCATTGGACGAGCGGCGAGAAACGTGAACGGCAAAGTCATCCTCTACGCCGACGTGGAAACAGCGTCAATCAAACGTGCGATGGAAATCACGAATTACAGACGCGCCTTCCAGAAACGCTACAACCAAATCCACGGCATCGAGCCTAAAACGATAGTGAAGAGCGTGTCGCTTAAGGAAGGCAAGATTAAAGGCGTTAAGCACCTGCCGAAGTCTGACATTAGACGTCGGATGATTGAGCTTGACGCGCAGATGAGGGAAGCCGCCGAAAAGCTTGACTTCGAACGCGCCATCGAGCTCAGGGACACGATTGCAGAGTTGAATTTGGCGTTGACGAGGAAGTTGGAAAGTGAGGGTGAAACCCAGAAAACTTGGGGTTACGAGCAAAAAGGTTCTAATTCATCCTGAATAAACAGGTTAAGTTCACGAGAAGCGGAGAAGGAAACGGTTTAGGTCATGAGAGACACCATCTCAATCAGGGGTGCAAGAGAGCACAACCTCAAAAACATCGACGTGGAGTTACCCAGAAACAAGTTCATAGTGATCACTGGGCTCTCAGGCTCAGGAAAATCCACCCTTGCCTTTGACACGATCTACGCTGAAGGACAGCGCAGATACGTTGAAAGCCTATCCGCTTACGCACGGCAGTTCCTCGGCTTGATGGACAAGCCCGACGTTGACTCGATTGAAGGGTTGTCGCCAGCCATCTCGATTGAGCAGAAAAGCACCAGTAAGAACCCCCGTTCAACCGTCGGCACAGTCACCGAAATCTACGATTACCTACGGCTTCTTTTCGCCCGCATCGGCACGCATCATTGCCCGATATGCGGAAGCTCAATTCACCCGCAGAGCCCTGAAAACATCACCAGCCTCGTCATGGCTGAAAAAGGAAAAACCCTCACTTTCCTCGCCCCGATAATCCGCGGCATAAAAGGCACGTATGAGCAGGTTTTCGACGACCTCAAGAAACAGGGCTACACCAAGATACGGGTGGACCAGAAAATCTACGATTCCGAGGGCATAAAAGAAGAGGTCAAGCTTGTGCGGTACGAGAAGCACTGGGTTGAAGCCGTCATCGACACGGTGAAAATCGTAGATGAGGAGCACTCGCGGATTTCTGAGGCGGTGGAGCAAGCTCTCCAAGTGGGCAAGGGAACGATGATAGTCATCGACGCCGACAAAGCTTACACGGAGAAGAAGGAGCTCGAACGGTTCGAAGACGAAACGATGTACAGCACCTTCGGCGCGTGCCCAAACCACCCCGAAATCGTTTTTGAAAGCCTCGAGCCGCGCATGTTCTCCTTCAACTCGCCCTTCGGCGCCTGCCCAAGCTGCCACGGACTGGGCGAAATAACCGAAATATCCGCTGACAAGGTGATTCCGAACAGGAACCTAGCCATCATGGACGGCGCTTTGGCTGTTTACGGCAGCATGGACCTAAGCTGGCGTGCGCAGCAGCTGGCGACGGTCGGCAAAAAACACGGGTTTGACGTTTTCACTCCCATAAAGGATTTCACGGAGCAGCAGTTACATGTGCTCCTTTACGGCGACAGGGAACCCCTCAACGGTCACTGGTCAAACGGCGCGAACATGTGGATGCGCGACGGCTGGGAAGGCGTGATCCCGCAGACGGCTAGGTTGTATCGGCAAACCGAGAGCGAGTGGCGAAAGGAAGACATCGAAAAATTCATGACCTCCCGACCCTGCAACGCCTGCCAAGGCAAAAAATTGCAGCCTGTTGTGCTCGCGGTGAAAATACTGGACAAGAGCATCATTGACGTGACTGACCTTTCGATTGAGGATGCAGTGGATTTCTTCCACAACCTGCCATCGCAACTCGGCGAGAAAGAACTAGCCATCGCCAAACAGGTACTCAAAGAAATCAACGAGCGGCTTGGCTTCCTCAAGAACGTCGGTTTAGGCTACCTGTCGCTTTCCCGCGCGGCAAGAACACTTTCAGGCGGCGAAGCCCAAAGAATCCGCCTTGCCACGCAGATCGGCAGCAACCTCATGGGCGTCCTGTACATTCTTGACGAGCCCAGCATCGGCTTGCACCAGCGGGACAACGCTAAGCTGATAAGCACGCTACACCGCCTGCGCGACTTGGGCAACACGCTTATCGTCGTTGAGCATGACGAGGAAACCATACGGAAAGCCGACTACATCATTGACATGGGACCAGGCGCAGGAGTCCACGGCGGACACGTCGTCGCTGAAGGACCGCCAGAAGACATCATGGCTAACAAGCGAAGCCTCACGGGCAAGTACCTCTCAGGCGAACTCAAGATTGAGGTGCCAGACATTAGGCGCAGACCCATCGGCTACATCACCGTCAAAGGCGCCGAAGAAAATAACCTTAAACGCCTTAGCCTGCAGTTGCCGCTGGGCGTGCTTTGCGGAGTCACGGGCGTTTCAGGCTCAGGCAAGAGCACGCTTATGAACCTGACCGTTATCCCAGCGCTTCGGCAGATGTTCGGCGAGCACGTTGACAAGGTGGGCAAGCATGAGTCGATGGATATTCCAGCCTATGTCAGGAACGTCATAGTCATCGACCAAGACCCGATCGGCAGAACACCGAGAAGCAACCCAGCCACCTACACCAAGCTTTTCGACGAGATCAGGCGCATTTTCGCTTCCACCAAAGAGGCGAAAGCCCGCGGCTACAAGGAGGGGCGGTTCAGCTTTAACGTGAAGGGCGGCAGGTGCGAAACCTGCCAGGGCGATGGCGTTCTGCGCATCGAAATGAATTTTCTGCCAGACGTTTACGTGCAGTGCAGCGACTGCAAGGGTAAAAGGTACAACAAGGAAACCTTAAGTGTGATGTTCAAGGGCAAGAACATCGCTGAAGTCTTGGATATGACGGTGGAGGAGGCGGCAGAGTTCTTCGAGAACACGCCTAGAATCAGCCGTAAGCTGACGACGCTGCTGGACGTTGGGTTAGGCTACATCAAGCTCGGGCAGAGTTCAACCACGCTGTCGGGCGGGGAAAGTCAACGCATCAAAATCACCCGTGAACTCAGTAAACATAAGTCTGGGCACATCGTCTACATGCTTGATGAGCCGACCACGGGCTTGCATTTCGACGACACCAAACGCCTCATCAGGGTGCTTAATCGGCTGGTTGACAACGGCAACACCGTCTACATTATCGAGCACAACTTGGACGTGATTAAGAGCTGCGATTACCTCCTTGATTTAGGTCCTGAAGGCGGCGCTGCAGGCGGCGAACTGCTCGCGCAGGGAACCCCTGAAGAAGTCGCTGAGAACGAGGGATCATTCACGGGAAAATTCCTGAAAAGAATACTGCACAAGCCAGAATTATGCATACCAAGTAATTCTTAGCAGTCTGCTCTTGCAAATTGTCCTGGCGAAGTATGTATTCTCGCCTAAGGCTGACGCGACAATAGATATTGTAAAAGCGCGCGCAAACGTCTTTCGTTTGTACGGGAAAATGGGGTTTTGTGAATGCCCATCGCTTGGGTTTTTAAGGCAGACCATGCTAGATTGTTGAAGGTGTCGCATCTTGGAGCCAAGCGAGGAACTTAACGCATCGACTTTTCAAACTTACATGTACCTCGTCAGGGTCGGGAAGGCTGTGGGTCCAAGAGACGTTATGCGTGGAGCCAACCTGAGTAGCCCAAGCGTCGCCTACAGGAACCTTCAGAAGCTCATGGATTTAGGCTTGGTTGTCAAAGACGAGTACAACAACTACGTGGTTAAAGAAAAAGTAAGCAGGAAGGGCTACGTCTGGGTTGGAAAGACGCTGATGCCGAGCTTTGTCATCATCGGCTTCATTTTTGTAGGCATGTTGATCGCTGAAATCGCACTCGTAATTCCACATTTAATTCTAAAAAAGCCAGTGGAGGAAGCAACATGGCTCTGGGTCGTGACCACCCTCGTTGCCGCAGCCCTTTTTCTGGAGGAAGCAATCCGATTCAGAATGAAGCCAAAAGAACAGCCTCAAAATTAAAAAGCTGACTTCTGAAACAAGCGACTCAGCTTGATGTTCCAGTTCTGGAACGTTTTGTTCCATGAGTAGAACTAAGAGGTGCATGCTGACTTTGTTTTTGGTGAGGTGCCGTGAATGCAAAAGGGCCAATTGTCAGAGCAGGTAAAGGGAAAGATTAAGCTTGTTTTGCTGGTTGCAGCGATCACTGTGGTTATCGGTTTTTTCATGTACTACTTCACTTTTACCTCGTTTGGCTATAACAATTGGCAATTTGTCATCATGAATATTGCGCTTTTCAGCGTTTTCTTCTTGCTCTCTTCCTTCCGAAGAAAACTCAACCGCTTGCCTAACAGTGTCTACGTGGCTTTCATCGTTGCCCTCTTCGCGGAAATGTACGGCATACCGTTGACAATGTACTTTTTCATGGGCTTCTTCGGCTACAACAAGGTCTTCAGCCTCGAATTCCTCCTCACCCACGTAATGGGGCAGATGCCATTCTACGTTGTGTACCACTACTGGGTCTTTCCCGCTTCAAAAATAATAATCGGGTCAGGCATGCTCTTGGTTATCTTCGGCTGGTACCAAATCTTCCAAGCCAAAGGCAAACTCGTAACCAGTGGGCTCTACAAGTACACTCGCAACCCCCAATACCTCGGGTTTCTGCTAATAACGGGTGGCTTAAACGTCCAGTGGCTGACAATCATTACAACGGCGATTTGGCCCGTTCTAGCCGTCTTGTACTATAGGCTGGCAAAGATTGAGGAAAAAGAAGCTCAGGCAAAATACGGCGAAGAATTCAGCCATTACAAGCGCACGACACCCATGTTTATTCCACGATTAAGAATAAAGCAGCAATAAAGAGGCGCAAATTCTTTTCAACAGCATTACTAAATTGCCTTGCTTCCGATTGTTAACAAAGGAAATACTTATTGCATTCAAAGTTTAGTCAAATAAACAGCGAAAAAATTCATGATTAAGCTAGCCAACGCGTCGGAATTCAAGGCCAACGCCATACCAACTGCTCCTGGAGTGTACCTGTACAAGGATGAAGCAGGCGAAATCCTCTACGTGGGCAAAGCCAAGAGCCTGCGCTCACGTGTCAAAAGCTACTTCCTCAATAAGGACCAGCCAGCTAAGACAAGGCAGTTGGTTTCCAGAATCCGCGGCATCGACTGGATCATCGTGAACAACGAGGTTGAAGCGTTGCTTTTGGAGAACAAGCTGATCAAGCAGCACACGCCCAAGTACAACATTGACCTCAAGGACGCCAAAACCTTCGCTTACATCTCGCTCACAAGGGAGCCTTTCCCGCGGATGCTGATGAGCCGCAAAGTCTCGCGGAAACTGGAATCCTTCGGACCCTACACTGAAGGCTTCATACGACAAGACCTGCAGCGCCTTGTGGTTCGCGTTTTCAAGTTGCGCACGTGCAAAACCATGCACAAACGCGCCTGCCTGAACTACCACATTCACCTCTGCACCGCCCCATGCATAGGAAAAGTCACAGCCGAACAGTACGCTGAGCAAGTCAAGCAAGCACGCTTGTTCCTGAACGGAAATTATGAGCAGACAATCCAGATGCTTGACGCTCAGATGCAGAACGCTTCCGCCGAACAAAAATTTGAAACCGCGCTTGACCTGCGCAACCAAATTGCCTCCATCAGGCTCGTAACGGAACATCAAATCGTAGATAACGAGCGACGGTTCGACCAAGATGTCATGGTGTTCAAGCAGGTCGGCGACAAAATGCTCGCTGTCCAGATGGGAGTCAGGAGAGGCGTGCTGCTTGGCAAAAAACAGTTCAGCGTTGACCTTCAACCACAGGTTGAGCAGGAATTCCTGAAGGCGTTCTACACGAGCAACCGAATACCCCGAGAAATCCTGCTGAACAAGCCTTGCTGGCAAGAAGCCGAAGAGAAAAAAGCCCTCGAAGAATTCTTGTCGGCAAAACGGGGCGCGCCTGTTTCCTTGAAGATACCGCGAAAAGCCGACAAGCTTGCGCTCGTTCAGTTGGCAGAGAAAAACCTGGAGTCCACTCTAGAAGTTGACAGCGCCCTCGTCGATTTGCAAACCGAGCTTAACCTGCCAGTCTTGCCGCGGGTTATCGAATGCTTCGACGTCTCCAACCTAGGGCAGGAACACGTGGTTTCAGGCATGGTCAGCTTCCGCGACGCGAAGCCAGACAAGAAGAACTACCGCCGATTCAAAATCAAAACTTTCACGGGGCAGGACGACTTCGCCGCCGTCAACGAAGTGGTCGCACGCCGATACAAGCGGTTGGTTGAAGAAAAAAGCCAACTGCCCGACCTGGTGCTCGTCGACGGCGGGCCTGGACAGGTGAGCGCGGCGAAAGCGGCTCTGCAAACGCTTGGGCTTCAGGTTCCGCTGGTCGGGCTGGCGAAGGAGCGTGAAGAGGTTTATCTGCCTGGCGAGTCTGCGCCTAAAGTGTTCGACAAGAACAGTCGAATGATGCTTCTGCTCAGGCGGATTCGGGATGCGGCACACGACTTCTCGCTGAGCTACAACCTCAAGCGGCGACAAATGAAAGCAAGAGAAGAATTCAAACAGTGAACAAAGTACTTGCGACTATACAGACTTAGTTATATGCATTTAATTACTTGATTCTCAAATTCAATTGAGGGGAAAAACCGTTGCTTGACATGATTACCTTGATGCTGATATCCGTCGCTGTCGGCTTACTCGGCTCCCTCACTGGTTTAGGCGGCGCCAGCATTCTAACCCCCATCTTGGTTTTCGCTGGGTTCCCCGTTAAGGAAGCCGTCGCGTGCGGGATGGTGGCGATAATAGCCACATCAAGCGGCTCCGCCTCGTCGTTCGTTAAAGAGCGGATCGCCAACATCAAGCTTGCAATGTACCTTGAAATGTTCACCATCGTCGGCGCCATCGTGGGAGCAACGATAACTGTCCTGATCGCGCCCGTCTTCCTTTATTTCCTGTTTGCAGCTTTCCTGCTTACCTCATTCGTCAACTTCAGAAGCAGCCTTAAGGAAGGCTACGCCCCCCCTGAAAAGCAAGATAGGCTTTCAAGGTGGCTTGGCCTCGAGGGAAGCTACTACGACAAAGCCTGCAACAAAATCATAAAGTACAAGAGCACTAACTCGCTTCTCGGCGGCTTAGGAATGTTTGTCGCTGGGATCGCCGCGGGAATGCTGGGGATAGGCGCGGGAGCCTTCAAAGTCATCGTTCACGAGAAAGTCCTCAAAGTTCCTTCGAAAGTTTCAAGCGCCACCAGCAACTTCATCATAGGCATGACCGCACTGGCAGGCGTGAGCGTTTACCTGTTCTCAGGGCTTTTAAACCTGACGCTGATGGCGCCGATGGCTGTTGGCGTAACGGTCGGCGCTGTAGTCGGCGGAAGAGTGCTGAACAGAATCAAGGATAGAAACCTCAAAGTCCTGTTCCTGGTGATTGTTGTCTTGCTGATTATCCAGATGCTCTACAAAGGAGTGACCACACTATGACGCAGCCAAGCGTAGGCAGCGGCGAAACCAAGCTGGAAACCATCATAAGCTACCTGCTGATAGTGGGCGTTGTCGTCAGCGTCATACTGGAAGTCGTAGGGATAACGCTTTACTACGGAAAGTACGGCAACACGCAGGTTTCCCAAAACCAAGCTGTCTTTATCAGCGGAAAGAACTTTTTCGCCTTCATAATTTACCAAACCCAGCACCTGTTAGGCGCGCAGAACGCCCTGCTTTTCATGACGCTGGGATTGATAATCCTGATCTTGACCCCCTACATCCGAGCAGCAACGTCGGTGATTTATTTCGCGTGGGAGAAACATTACAAGTACGTGCTCATAACACTGTTCGTGCTTATCGTGTTGACCCTGAGTTTGGCGCTTCACTAGTTTTTTCAAAAAAAATGGGACGACGGCATCAGCGTTTGAATGCTTAAATCTATATTGCTGTTACAACAAATTATACTGACAGGCTGGAAGTTAAGCCATGGCTGAAGAAAGAGAACGGTCAACGCCGAAATCCCGCATAGAAACTCTCTCCGACCTGATTTTCGGGTTAGCCCTCTCCATAGGCGCGCTAACCTTGATCGGAACGGCGCCAAGCAACTTTGAGGACTTGCTCATCTCCATAGCATATTACGCCTTTAGTTTCCTCATACTCATCAGTGTCTGGTACTCGTACACCCGCATCATGTCAAACGTACATATCGAAACGCGAAGAGATATTCAACTTAACGTTTTCCTGCTGTTCCTAGTATCTATTGAACCTTATCTCTTTAACGAGCTGAATACTTCCAGCCTTCCGACACAGTATGTTTCAATTCTTTATGCATTTGACCTCGGGGGGCTGTTCACGATTCAAGGGCTCTTTGTCGAATCCATTTTGGCAGACAAAAAAAGACCGGCTGAGCTGCTTCGTCATTACAGATTGATGAGGAATATGCAGTTTGTCGGTGCAGCCGTCTTTTTTGTTTCAGCCTTGCCGTTCTTTTGGACTTGGGCAGTACCGATAAACAGTCAAATTCACATTCACTTAAGATTCTTAATTTGGATAGCCCCACTTTTCCTACGTAACATTCGACACCTATTGGAGAAGCATAGCAGAACAAGCTAGAGCTATTTTGTTAGACCGAGTTGTTTCATCATTCCTGTTATATCGTAGAAGAGTCTTTCTTCAGTGTTGCATTGTTTGTGTTGTTCAAAAATTTGGTCTCGACGCCAAGTTTAACGATTCTTTTTGGAGATTGGCGGGCCCGACGGGAATTGAACCCGCGGCCTACGGATTAAGAGTCCGCCGCTCTGGCCTGACTGAGCTACGGGCCCGCGTGGTTTGCTTTTGAAAAAAGTTTCATTGGCTAATATAGAGCTTGCGGTTTTGTTGTCGCAGGTTGATGCAATCAAAAACTAATAACAGAGTAGCCCTTTTATGTTTATGGAGCGTTTCGAATGGCTGATTCCCTTGGCGAAGTTTTTGTCCTGAAAACGACGGATAGAGCAACAGGCGTTCCCATGATGCTGGAAAAGCTTGATTTAGGCGGCTACTCGGGAAAACAGGTGGCTTTGAAGGCTAACTATAACAGCGCTGACCCGTTCCCAGCTTCAACACACATCGACACCCTGAGAGCCATAGTTCAGGGCTTAAAAAGGCGGGGGCAGGCGGCATAACTTTGGCTGAACGTAGCGGCATGGGCGACACCGAGCAGGTCCTCGAACAGATGGGTGTGTTAGCCCTCTCAGAGGAACTGGGATTCAAAGCGGTTGTTCTAAATGACGCGGGCAAGGATGATTGGATAAAGATCGAAAGGGAGGGCACGCATTGGGTTAGAGGCTTTTACATGGCTAAACTCTTCCGTGACGCCGACAGGGTGGTGCAGACATGCTGCCTGAAAACGCACAGGTTCGGCGGTCACTTCACGCTGTCGTTGAAAAACTCAGTTGGCTTGGTGGCGAAAAAAGTCCCCGGCGGGATTTACGATTACATGTGGGAACTACATGGCTCACCGAACCAGCGCAAGATGATCGCTGAGATTAACAGCCACTTCAAGCTGGATTTTGTGTTGATGGATGGGATAAAAGCCTTCGTCACGGGCGGTCCTGACGAGGGAACGCTGGTTGAGCCGAACCTTCTGCTTGCAAGCCGAGACCGAGTAGCCATCGACGCCGTCGGGGTAGCGATTCTAAAAATGTACGGTGCAAAAGGCAAAGTAGGTGAAGCAGACATTTTCGAGCAGGACCAACTCAAGCGGGCAGCGGAACTGGGTTTCGGGGTGAAATCAGCCGCTGAAATAAAGTTGACGCCATTGAATGATGAGAGCCGTGCTGAAACGGAAAAGATTGAGCGGGTTTTGAAAGCGTCGCTCGTTACGCATTAGGCTTGGGCTTGGCCTGCGTGAGTATGTCTGGCTTGTCGCTTGTGATGCCGTCCACGCCTTTCATGGCGTACTGCTCGACTTCCGCAGGGCTGTTTATGGTCCAGGCGATAACTTTCAACCCGTTCTCATGCGCTTTCTCAACGTTAGCCGTGTGCACGAACCTGTAGAAGGCAACAAGATAGTTCGCTTTCAACTCCAACGCCGCTTTAAGCGGGTTCTTATGCTTCGCGTAGATCAGCCCAGTCTCAATGTCCTTGTCCAGATCCCTGACTTTCTTGAGCGCATCTTCAAGGAAAGAAACGATCACGACGTTCTTCTCCACGCCTTTATCGTGCACCATGGAGAGCACCTGCCCCTCAAAGCCCACCTCCTTCAACTCGACGAAAACCTTCACCTTCTTATCCAAAAAATCCAGCGCTTCCTCCAAAGTCGGAATCTTCTCGCCCCCAGCAGAAAAGCCTTTGATTTCCTTGAGTGTAAGCTCGCCAACCAAGCCCTTGCCGTCAGTCGTCCGCTTCACGTCCGCATCATGAATAACAACAAGCTGGTCATCCTTGGTTTTCCTAACGTCCAGCTCGACCGCGTCCACGCCAATTTCCAGTGCTTTCCTAAAACTTGCAATGGTGTTTTCAGGCGCATAAGCCCTAGCGCCCCTATGCCCGATTCGCAACATAAATGACAGTTACTCAACGGAGAGAATAATACGTTTTGCACTGTTAGATTGAAGCGTTTTCGGGATTCATCGGCTGCAACTTAGCCCTATTAGCGATTCTTCGCCTGCTCAGATACCTAGCGAAGTACAATATGCCGCCAGTCACCACTGCGATGAACACACCCTGCGAAAGGTTGTACAGGGCGCCCTCGTTGTCGATGAAGTTTGAGATTATGCCAAAGGAAAGGAAGAAAGCTAACATGTAAATCATGATTGCTGAGGTTGGAAGCTTCGAAAGGTCCTCAACGAAGGGCAAAGCCAACTTCACCATTTCCGTCTTACATGATCGAACGCTTATATAGCTTCTGCTTCACTGGAATAGTGGGTGGCAAACATTGGTTTCTCAACAGCAGATTGTCATGAACCCCATAGGTTATGTCAAAACCGACGCAGTCGGCAACGAAGTCAAAGACAAAACAAGAATTTCAAAAATCACGCTTAATTCAGATTTAGTTGAAGGCTTAGACGGCCTCAATGGCTTTTCACACGTGTTCGTGCTTTTCTGGCTTAACAAGGTAACCGAGCAGCCTCGGGCGTTGAAGTTTCATCCACGAGGCAGAATGGACATGCCTCTGCTTGGCGTTTTCGCAATAAGAACAAACCAGCGACCAAACCCCATAGGGTTAACGCTTGTTGAACTGCTAAAAATTGAGGGCAACACCTTGACTGTCCGCGGCTTAGACGCCTACGACGGCACCCCAGTCTTGGACATCAAGCCCTTCGACTCATGGGACAACGCCGAGAACGCGAGGGTTCCAGACTGGTGGGTGAGGCTAAACAGGTGAAAACCTGCGAGATTAGAGTAATTCTTGGATGCCGAACCTTGCGTCAATCACTTTCAAGAGTTCTTTTCTGAGGTCTTCACCCTTCAAGTCGGCAGCCTTGACACGCTCGAATTCGCTGGTCAACTCCGCTTCTTTGCATGCTTCTCTCAGCCAATTTTCAAAGTCGCCGCGGCGAAGGTGGAATTCAACTGATTCCACTCTGACCTGCTGGATGCACCTGTAAAACTCCTCAAGCGACCCCGCCCTAAAATCCGAAGGCTGATCGATGCCGTAGTAAAAGTGAAAGCCCATCTCTTTCGGAACAGGCTTGAACGCCCTGAGGGCTGCTTTCCCTTTTTGAGTTATGCCGTAGCCGCCTCCAACTCTCTGCAGAAAGCCCTCATTTGCCAGCTCTTGGATCTGATGTATCGTTTGGTTCGGTGTTAGGTTGACTTTTTCAGCAAAAGCGTTCAGGTCCATGCGGCTTGTAGCTTCGCTTAACGTTTTTAAAACTTTAAACTGTTCTTCCTTCAAATGCGCTTCCTCAGTTACAGTTAATTCAACGGAAATTTAAATGGGTTTGCGCGTAAAGCCGGGATTTCCAAGCTAAAATGCTCAGAATTCGCTTTGTCTGCTTAGCTAGCCAGTAGCAGACGTTTTTTAGGAACTGCCGCGGACAGAGCGGTTTTTATCGTTAAGAATCAACTTTAACTTGGTGAAGCCCTTGAATGATTACGTAATCATACTTGTAACGACCAAGGATAAGCGGGAAGCTGAAAAGATTTCGCAGCTGCTCTTGACGGAGCGCCTCATCGCCTGCGCAAACATCGTCGGACCTGTCACATCGTTTTTTCATTGGGGTGGCAAGGTTGAATCGGCTGAGGAGTGCCTGGTGGTCATGAAGTCGCGGGTGGACTTGTTCGGGCAGGTTGCGGAGCGTGTAAGGGGTTTGCATAGTTATGAGGTCCCTGAGGTTTTAGCGTTGCCGATTGTTGAGGGGTCGAAGGCTTATTTGGACTGGATGAGTGTTGTGCTTAAGCCCAAGTCTTGAAGTACGTTTTTGTACAGGCAAGCCTTAAATAATACATTCATGTATGCTTCAGAACTATACGGAGCGACGACAAACATGGGGAATCGCCTTTGGCACAGCAGCCACGCAGAAAAAACCAGCTAACCCCCTAAAAATCAAGAAAATCACCCTCAACCAACAACCACTCGAAATATTCTCAAAACTCCAAAAAAAACACCAAACCGCCTACCTTTTAGAGTCAATCGAGGGACCCAAAAAACTCGCACAGTACTCGTTCATCGGGTTTAACCCAAAAATAACCGTCCAAATCAAGAACGGCAAAGCCCAAGTAAAAAACGAAAGAACGGGCGAAACCATCACCGAGGAAACAAGCGATCCCCTCGAAATTCTAAAACAGCTTCTAAAGTATGAAACGGCACCGAACACCCAGTTTAGGCTTGCAGGTGGAGCAGTAGGCTACATCTCCTATGATTCGGTACGCTACTGGGAAAAACTACCCCAGAACAGCAAAGACGACCTCGGGTTCCCCGACTTGGAAATGGGCATATTTGACGACGGCTTCGTCTTCAACCACCCTAAGAGGCAAGCATTCTACTATTACCGCAGCGAGAACCGCTTGCCCGAAGTCGAAAACCTCCTCAAGCAGCCAGTTGACGCCACGCGGTTAACGTACACGCAGCCACAAGTGAACATTAAGAAAGACGATTATGAGGCGGCGGTGGAAAAAGCGAAAGAGTACATAACCGCTGGAGACATCTTCCAAGTCGTCCCGTCCAAACGTTACCAGTTCCAGATAAAAGGCAGCCTAATCCCGTTCTATCAAGCTCTTCGCATGATTAACCCGTCGCCGTACATGTACTTCTACAGTTCAGGTGACCGTCAAATCGTCGGCGCAAGCCCAGAGATGCTTGTCCGAGTGGAGAACAGGCGCGTCGAAACCTTCCCCATCGCGGGCACCAGACCAGTCGTCCAAAATCCAGCTGAAAACAGCAAGTTAGTCGCCGAGCTGCTTGCCGACCCCAAGGAACGCGCGGAGCACGTGATGCTTGTTGATTTAGCACGCAACGACGTGGGAAGAATCAGCAAGTACGGAAGCGTCCACGTGCCAGAATTCATGAAGGTCCACCAGTACAGCCACGTGCAGCACATCGTCTCCCGAGTGGTGGGGCAACTCAGAGACGAACTTCAGAGTTACGATGCACTGCGGGCTGTTTTTCCAGCGGGAACAGTTTCTGGAGCGCCAAAAGTGCGTGCCATGGAAATCATCGACGAACTGGAACCCGTAAGGCGCGGACCATACGCTGGCGCCGTAGGCTACTTCTCCTACAACGGAAACGCTGACTTCGCTATAACCATCCGAACACTCTTCGCCGACAAAAACCAAGCGTACATTCAGGCTGGCGGCGGAATCGTGGCTGACTCCGTGCCGGAGCAGGAGTGGTTTGAGACTGAGCACAAGGCTAAGGCGTTGATGCAGGCGCTTGAGATGGCTGGAGGTGCACGGCAGTGAAGGTGCTCGTCATCGACAACTACGACTCGTTCGTGTACAACCTTGTCCAGTACATAGGCGAATTGGGCGCGGAACCCGTCATCTACCGAAACAACCAAGTATCCATGGAGCAGCTGGTGGAGCTTAAGCCTGACGGGATCGTGATTTCGCCAGGTCCCGGAACGCCCGAGGACGAGAGGTACTTTGGCGTCTGCACAAGAATCCTTCAAACCATGAGCCACAAGACCCCAACGCTGGGCGTCTGCCTTGGGCACCAAGGAATAATCCACGCTTACGGCGGAAAAATCGTCCACGCCAAACGGCTAATGCACGGCAAAACCTGCAACGTGAAGCACGACCAGAGGGGCATCTTCGCAGGCGTCCACAACCCCTTCACGGCGATGCGATACCATTCGCTTGTTGGAGAACGTGCTTCTCTGCCCGCCTGCTTGGAAATTTCAGCCGAGAGCCTTGACGACGGCGAAATCATGGGCATCCGCCACGTCAAGTACCCCATCGACGGCGTCCAGTTCCATCCAGAATCCATCCTGTGCGAGGACGGCAAGCTTATCATCAAAAACTTCTTGGAGGGCAGGCGGCTGTGATTCGGGAAGGCATACAGAAACTCATCGAAGGCAACAGCCTAACCAGCAGCGAGTCAGGCGAGATCATGCGGGAAGTCATGTCGGGAAAAGCGACAAACTCGCAGACCGCCGCCTTCCTGACCGCGCTGCGGATGAAGGGTGAAGCCGTTGAGGAGCTTATCGCCTTCGCATCGGTCATGCGGGAGCACAGCAGCCAGATACATCCCCATGTGCAAAGCCGACTCGTAGACACATGCGGGACAGGCGGAGACAAAATAAAAACCTTCAACGTCAGCACGGCAGCAGCCTTCGTCGTCGCCGGCGCAGGCGTCCCAGTGGCTAAGCACGGAAACAGGTCAGTGACCAGCAAGAGCGGAAGCGCCGACGTGCTGGAAAAGCTCGGGCTCAACCTATGTTTGCCGCCTCAATCGGTGGAGGGCATGATAGAAAAAATCGGCATAGGGTTCATGTTTGCCCCAGCGTTCCACCCCGCTATGAAGTACGCGGCTGAGACCAGACGAGAAATAGGCATCCGCACGGTCTTCAACCTTCTCGGTCCACTGACTAACCCCGCTTCAGCCAACGCTCAGCTGCTCGGTGTCTACGACCCTAAACTGACTGCTCCGCTTGCTTACGCTTTGGGTCGGCTGGGCTGCGAGGAAGCCATGGTGGTCCATGGATTAGACGGGTTAGATGAGATTTCAACAGTTGGAAAGACGGCTGTTGCATGGTTAAAGGAGGGCAAGGTCACGGAGTTCCAAGCGGCGCCAAGCGATTTTGGAGCAAAGCCCGCCTGTGTTGCTGATTTGAAAGTGGCTTCGGCTGAGGAAAGCGTTGAAGCATTCTTCAGGGTGCTTTTCGGCGACCTTGCATCCGATGACCCGAAGATGGAGTTTGCGCTCGTTAACAGCGCGGCGGGAATCATCGTGGGTGGGAAAGCGCAAGACTTCCAAGGCGGCATGGAGTTAGCCCGTAAATCAATCCAAAGCGGAGCCGCCTACGGCAAGCTTAAAACGTTGATCAGGGCTTCAGGCGGAAGCCTGTCGAGACTTGAGGAGTTAGAAGCCAAGTATGAGTGACTACTTCGACGTGCTGGCGCGCGTCGCCCAAGTAACCATTGACAGCGAATATTACGAGTCAGCAAAGCCATCAGACGGCATGCACTTCAGCCTACGAAAAGCAATTCTTAGAGTGCAAAGTGGTGCCAGTTATAGGGGAAATTAAAGCCGCCTCCCCCTCCGCGGGCTTAATCCGAGAAAACGTTAATCCAAGCGAGGTTGCAAAGGCAATGCAGATGGGCGGAGCAGTTGGCTTGTCCGTGTTAACCGAGCCGAACCAGTTCAACGGCTCACTGGAGGCTTTAGCCGCGGCTAGAGAAAATGTAAACCTTCCCATCCTGATGAAAGACATAATCCTCAGCTCCGTGCAGGTTTATGCAGCCGCGAAAATGGGAGCTAACGCGGTCTTGCTGATTAAAACGCTCTTTGACCGCGGCTACTGCGAAAAAAGCCTCGACGAAATGATTGCGGGGGCTCAGATGCTGAGTCTTGAGGTTCTGCTGGAAACCCACACCGAACTGGAATTCCAGTCAGCAGTGAAAACCAAGGCTGACTTGATCGGGATAAACAATCGCAATCTTGGAACGTTAAAGGTGGATTTGAATGTGACAAAAAGAATCTTGGCGAAAAACGATTCTAACGGCAAACTTGTCGTAAGCGAGAGTGGGATTAGAACGGCTGCCGACATTCGTTTCCTCCGCGGAAGCGGGGCGCGAGCTTTCCTCATCGGCTCGGCGATAATGTCAAGCGACGACGTTGAACAGAAAGTTAAGGAGTTCGTGAACGCAAAATGAAGTTAAGCAGGTACCCGATTGACGGGAAATACGGCAAGTACGGCGGACGGTTCGTTCCAGAAGTCCTGATGGCGGCGATTAAGGAGCTGGAAGAAGCCTACGACCAAGCGAGAAAAGACCCCAACTTCCAGAAGCAGCTGGATTATTACTTGGCGGAATTTGTCGGGCGACCCACACCGCTCTACTACGCTGAAAACCTGTCGCGCAAGCTGGGCGGCGCCAAAATCTACCTCAAACGCGAAGACCTCGCCCACGGCGGCGCACACAAAATAAACAATACGCTCGGGCAGGCGTTGCTGGCTAAGCGGATGGGCAAGACGCGTGTGATCGCCGAGACAGGCGCGGGGCAACACGGCGTCGCAACGGCTATTGCATGCGCTGCGCTAGGCTTGAAGGCGGAGGTTTACATGGGCACGGAGGACTGCGAGCGCCAGCGGCTGAACGTTATCCGCATGAAACTACTCAACGCAGAGGTGCACCCCGTGGATTCAGGCTCGAAGACGCTTAAGGACTCGATAAACGAAGCCTTCCGCGACTGGGTAACCAACCTTGAGAGCACGTACTACCTGATCGGTTCAGTGGTCGGTCCTCACCCGTACCCGATGATCGTCCGCGACTTTCAAAGCGTCATCGGCAAGGAACTCAAGCGGCAATTCTTCAAGAGAGAAAGCTGCTACCCAGATGCGCTGGTTGCCTGCGTAGGAGGAGGAAGCAACGCAATAGGTACGTTTTACCCGTTTGAAGAGGAAACAGGAGTGGCCTTCTACGGGGTGGAGGCTGCTGGCGAAGGCTTAGAAACGGGCAAGCATGCAGCGTCCCTTGGCGCAGGAGCAGAAGGAGTCTTCCATGGGATGTTGACTTACGTGTTGCAAGACAGTAACGGGCAAATCCAGAACACCAGCAGCGTCTCCGCAGGTTTAGACTACCCAGGCGTCGGACCCGAACACTCTTTCCTCAAAACACTCAAAAGAGCACGGTACGTTTCAGCCACTGACAAAGAAGCCGTGGACGCTTTCCTCACCCTAAGCAAAGAGGAGGGAATCCTGCCCGCCTTGGAATCAGCCCACGCGGTAGCTTACGCCATGAAACTCGCACCAAGAATGAAGAATGACCAGTCAATCGTGGTCACTCTTTCAGGACGCGGAGACAAGGACGTGGAAACCGTAGCGGATTACATAGGGGCGAAAATATGAACGCGATAGCCAAAGCATTCCAAAAAGCAAAAGCGCAAGGCAACGGCGCACTAATCGGCTACATCACCGCTGGAGACCCAACGCCAGAGCTTACGCCGAAAATCGCTGACGCCCTAATCAAGGGCGGCGTGGACATTCTGGAGCTTGGGTTGCCGTTTTCCGACCCGATCGCCGATGGACCCACGATTCAGGCTGCAAGCGTGCGCGCCTTGGCTGCTGGAACAACGCCTCTTCGAGTTCTGGAGATCGCTCGTGAAATACGGCGGAGCCATGATGTGCCCGTCGTGATAATGACCTATTACAACCCCGTGTTCAGGATGAGGCTCGACAAGTTCTTTGAGGCAGCCAAGAAATGCATGGTTGACGGCATCATCGTCCCCGACCTGCCCGTGGAAGAAGCAGCGGACTACAGAGCCATAGCGACAAAATTCAGTGTCGACACCATCTTCCTTGCAGCGCCATCCACCACCAACGAGCGGCTTGAAAAGATAGTCGCCTGCTCATCAGGCTTCCTATACCTAGTTTCCCACTTTGGCGTCACGGGAGCGCAAACGCAAATAGCCGATTCAACCATACAGCTGATCAAACGGGTTCTGCCTTTCACGTCGGGACGGATTCCCTTGGCAGTCGGATTCGGCGTTTCAAAACCCGAGCATGTAAAGCGCATAATCAGAGCAGGAGCTGACGGAGCAATCGTCGGAAGCGCCTTCATCAACATAATAGCTAAAGGACAAAAGTCAATGCTAAAACAGCTTGAAACTGCCGCGTGCAACTTGAAAGCTGCAACCGTCAAACACTCCACTTAACTTCTCATTTTCCAAAAAAAGGGAGAGTTGCTTCTCGTTTAAACTGGTAGCGTTAAGTACGTTCTTGCCCAACTTGAAGGAGCACAATTATCGTAAGCTCCGTTTATGTTTGCAAGTAAGCAAGCTAAGGAATCATATGTGTATCCTGCAGGTAAGGGTTGACCGCCTAAAACGTTGTTTGCAATCGCCAATATTTCAGAAACGGTTTTTCCGTTCAATGTATCTCCAGTTTTGTTGTAAATCAACGTTGCGAGTCCAGAGGGCATGCATTTTAAGGCTTGTTCTCCGAAGGCGATGTTCAATGTTAGTGTGGCTGTTTGAACTGCTAATTTGCCTCCGCCATAGGTAAGGTTGCATGGGTTGAGTATGTCGACTGTGATTGCTCCGCTGGTTCCCGTGGATTTAAGAACATGCTTTAAACTGTTCACATCAGTCCAATTGTAGCCGTATCCCGTTACGTTGGCATAGTAGCCGATTTCGAGTCCTTGCGGGAAAGTTGCGTTAAAATAGGTTTTCAGTAGATTTGCCGCTGCCCCGCAGTTGCTGTATTCGCATGCTGTGTAGGTGCAAAGTGACCCGTAATAGTATGCGGTGTCGCTGGCGTTGTAGGTGACGTCATTGTAGATGCCTGATGCTGTGGCGTTATCCCTGTGTTGCCCAAACAACGCCGCTGTCGGGGGAATGATGTATGCGACGGTTGCGCAGGGTGCAAGAGATGCGGCAACTTGCGTAGATGGCAAATTGGGGTCATCTTCGAGGGTTATGGTGCTGAGTGCCACATTTCCGGTGTTTTTGATTACATATTTGTATGTTACATTTTGTCCGAGTAAAACAATTAAGCCCGGTGGAGTGTTAGCGTCGTACCATTTCACGCCATTGCTGGAGACATATTTGATTACTTGCAGTGAGGGGTTAGGGACGGGGGTGCCGTAGTAGTAGGCTTTGTCGGTGGCGCAGTACACTTTGTTGTTGTATTTGCCGGAGGCTGTGGCGGTGTCCCAATGTTGATATGGCTGTGCAGTTTTGGGACCTAAATAATAGGTGAAAGTTGCGTTAGGCGCCAAAGTTTTGGGCAGACAACGGGTAGGTATCGAGTATTGGCTGTCTTTTAACGTGATGCATGATAGAGTCACGTTTCCAGTGTTGTTGACTGCAAACTGGTAGTAAACATTTGTTCCAGCTGAAACGTTTAAGCCGGGCGGACTGTTTGCGTCCAGCCATGTAGCGTTATCTGCAGAAACCATTTTTACAACGCTTATTGATGGGTGTGCTTTCGGGGTTGGACCAGCAAAAGCAACCTGCGAAAGGATAGCCGACGGTAAAAGAAGCAAGGCAATAACCGCAAAAACGATCAAGCAACGAGAAGAATCCGATTTAAAACCGCAGAATTTCAAAAGCTGTATCTCCTTTAGAGCCAAATATACAATAATTAAAAACCTTAAAAGACTATGTTGTTGTATCATGGCAGACACAAATGACACAAAAAGGCCGCCACGCATCTGTTAATTCTATTAATTTTCTCACTGGCAAAGTTTTATAGTTTGATTTAACTTTCTATCTGCGGCGGTGGATCTTAGGCGGTGGGGTAGGGGTCCATTGAAACCGTAAACCCTCTATATGACGGGCTGACACCTGTGGATGAGGCGTCAAAGGCCGCTTGGATCTTCATTTCCGAAACATTGA
Source organism: Candidatus Bathyarchaeota archaeon (assembly GCA_963768345.1). Lineage (GTDB taxonomy): Archaea > Thermoproteota > Bathyarchaeia > Bathyarchaeales > Bathycorpusculaceae > Bathycorpusculum. The sequence continues at coordinate 90,011 of CAVYHL010000007.1, forward strand.
CTATCCGTCCTTTGGGGCTGGCGGTCAATGGGCAGCTTCCGTAGGGGAGCTGTTTCGTTGTTCACCAGGCGAACCTGGCTAGGCTCGGGAGAGAGCAACCTAAGTTTGGACGTTACGCGCTCAAGGGGGCGCGGGTAAGAGCGTAGGGCTTGAAGCGCCACGCGGAGTCTAGACGTCAAACCACAGTGATCCACCGCTACTGCCTTTTGTTTAGTTGTTTCTTATGTTTCTCAATAATGTTAGCTGCAGCCAAAATTTCTTTTGCTTGCTCCACATTCAACCTAAACTTCATTTTATCTAGCGTATCAATTGCGCTTTTTATTTCATCTAACCTATGTAGTCCTTTCTGAGGCTTTCCAAAAGAAGCGTCCAAGCGTTCCAGACTTTAAGTCCGTACATTTTGGCAAGGTCGGATAGAGGTTTATCATCGACCAGCAAATCAGCATTTTTATCAACTGCCAACAATAAAGTCGCGGCATCGGGTAATGAAACATTTTCACCTTCAGCTAGTTTGACTGCAGATGTCATCAAGCGTTCAGGGAAAGGCTCAACTCTTAACCAGCCATCTGCTAAAGCTTTACCTATTGTTTCTGCATCCGAATAGCAATTGCAGTATTTATGCACGCTTTTTTACCCCATGCTTCTTAAGCACTTCTTCTAAAGGTACGCATTCACCCTGTTCAGATTCATGTTTCAAAGCTTTTAGCTCTTCTATCTCCTTAGGGCTAATTTCTTCCTCTTGAATCGAGGATCCGCTCTTTTTTGTTTTGCCCCTTGGTGATTTTCCATCGAGCGGTAGGTCGGGTGAAATGTCACCGCTCCATTCGCAGTCTCTACAGTAGGTGTCATAAAGTTCAGAGTATTCGGAACCTGATTCCAATTCCTGGTTGTGTATGTTCTCGGAGCCGCAGTTGGGACAGCGTTTAGGTGGATATTTTCCCATAAGTAGTATGTGGATAAAACTGCATATTTAGATTTGCCATCAAGTTGATGCAAGCCTGCTTTCCAAAAATTTCGAGCCAAAATATTTCCCTGTTTGCAAATAGTGTTACGTGTAATTCACAATTAATATAAATGTAAAACCGCTAATACAGCCACAGCGAGGTTAGGATGGCTATGAGCATTCAGCAGGAACTTCCTCAATGCCCAGTGTGCGATTCAACAGGCGGATTCGAGCTTTCGGGAGTGGTTGGAAAATTCGCGAAATGCCCCCAGTGCCAAGCCAAATGGAAAATCCACACGGAAAAAGAGAAAATAATCGGTTTAACACTTCATGAATTGCCTAAAAACGGCGCGGCGCTCTATAAGGTCGAGTCTACAAACGCGCCGTTGTTCGTTCAGATCGGCAAGCCCATAGCTATCGGTTTCTGGCAGAACCTTAAGCTGGACGGCAAAATCGACTGGGATTTCATGTCAAAATCGGTGGACCCAGCCTTCCTGAACTGCATAATCCTTGACAAGTCTGAGCTTGTCCTCAACTTTTGGACGGGCAACCGTTTAGTGCCGAACGAACGGTACCGCGCTGGACCTGGTATGAAAGCGCAGCCGATGATGCTTCAAACGGGTGCGCTTCTGCTGACCAGTCGAAGGCTCATCTGGCTTGAGAGGCGGCAGATAGGCGTGTGGAAGCCGCAGATCAATTACCAAGTCGCCGTTGACATGCCGCTTGAAACCGTGAAGAGCGTGTCGGCTGAGAGCGGGGACAGCGGAGACTGGGAGAAGACGAGAAAAGTGTCGATTGTAAGCGGTGACGGCGAAAAAACGTTCAACCTAGAGAACGCCTTCCAAGAACTCCTAAGACCCATGGTTGAGAACGCCATCAAGCAGCGCAAGGATGAGATGGAGGCGGAGAAGAAACGGGACAAGGTTCACGTGATGCTTGACTTCTCCTTCCTCAAGTCGGTCATGGAGAAGGGCGGCTTGATGATGCAGGTGCTTAAGTGCCCCGAATGCGGCGGCTCAGTCGAATTTCCCAAGAGCGGCAACGAGACCGTGTGCACGCACTGCGGAAAAACCATCTACGCGCAGGACGTCTTCGAAAAGGTAAAAGGGCTGATTTAGCCGTTCCACCAGTCTCTCAACTTCACTCAGTTTGGGAGCCCGAGATTCTGCGTTTTATGATTTTATACTGCCGCTGTAAAGAAAGTGTGAACGGCACTGGCTGCCCGAAAGCTTGACATTTCCCGCTTGCAATTGCCTTAATTATCGCGTCAACTGCTGGTTCACAGTCAACAGCGGTGTAGCCGCAGCCTATTGCGGGACCGTAATGTGCGTCAGTTCCGCCCACGCATGGGAGGTTCAACTGCTGCGCTAACTCAACTGCCTTGCGTCTGCAACGGTTAAAGGGGTGAGCGGAAGCGTTCAGGGTTTCAACCGCATCGAACTTGGCTTCCTTAACATGGCTTGTCAAGCTGCCTTTAAACCACGCGTAGGGGTGAACCGCGATGGCTATGCCGCTTGCCCTGTGAATTCGGTCAACCGTCTCAGCGGCGCTTAAGCCCCTTGGGATCAACTCTTGAAGGTTCAGGGCGACGATGTGACCGTCTGCGCTTGAAACCTCCATGCCTGGAATAACAAGAAAATCTGCTTCTTTGGCGATTTTGAGGCTGCCCTCGATCTGGTTGTGGTCAGTAACAGCGACAGCATTCAAACCTCGCTTTTTCGCGTAAAAAACAAGTTCTTTAGGGGTTATCAGAGAATCCTTTGAGTAGTTGCTGTGAACGTGGAGGTCAACCTTAACTTGCACTGTGTCCTGCCTCGTTTATTTTGGCTGGTTCGCCAGCTTCGCCCTTACCTGAGCCAACTGCTCGTCCAGCTTTGCCTCGTCAGTCTCAACTTTGTGAAACAGCGGTTTCGGTTTGGCTATGGCGTGACCAGCTGGCAGAGGTTTTAACGCCTCGTCCCATCTGCCGACGGTTCCCGGCAGGTTGAGTGTTTGCCAAAGCTGCTCTGCCGTTTCAGGGATGAGAGGCGCTGAAGCCACCGCCACAGCTTTCACGACTTGGGCGGCGACGTAGAAGATGGTGCCTGCTTTTTCCCTGTCTGTCTTCATGAGGTTCCATGGTTCCTTGTCGTTGAGGTACTGGTTTCCAACGCGGCTAAGCGCGATCAGCGTGTTTGCTGCTGACTGAAGCTTCGACGCCTCGAGCTCCTGCGCGATGGCTTGCACTTTCTCTTTGACGGCGTCCAGCACGGCTCTGTCGTCGCTGTCAAGTTTTGTGGGCTGCGGGATTGCTGCATCGAATTTTGAGGTGATGAAGCTGAGGGTGCGGTGGATGAAGTTGCCGAAGGTGTCGTTTAGGTCAGCGTTGATTTTGTCGCTAAAAGCGCTCCATGTGAAGTTGGTGTCTTTGCTTTCGGGTCTTGTGGCGATGAGGAAGAACCGCCAGTAATCCGCTGGGAACATTTCTAGGGCTTCGTCTATCCAGATGCCGACCCGCTGGCTCTTGGAGGCTTTTTGCCCCCTGAACTGGAGGAACTCGGTGGCGGACACGTTCCATGGCAGGTTGTAGTCTTCGCCCGTCGCCAACAGCAGCGCGGGAAGGATTATGGTGTGGAAGGGGATGTTGTCTTTGCCGACGAAGTACAAGGTCTTGGCTTGCTTGTCAAACCAGAAGTCCCGCCACTTCTCCGGCTGCCCCATGCGTTGGCACTGCTCAATGGTTGCTGACACATAGCCCAGGACGGCGTCGACCCAGACGTAGATGGTTTTGCCCTCTGCCCCAGCGAAAGGCGCAGGGATGCCCCACTCGACGTCGCGGGTGACCGCTCGGGGCTTCAGTCCTTCGCGTATCCAGTTTAGGCTGAAGGCTTTGACGTTGGCTGGAAGCTGCTGGTTGCTGCGTACAAACTCCGTCAACTGGTCTGTCAGCTTGGAGAGGTCGATGTACCAGTGCCGTGTGGTTTTCACGGTGGGTTTGTTCTTGCAGATCACGCAGTACGGCTCTACAAGCATGGTTGGCTCCAGTAGCCTGCCGCACATGTCGCATTGGTCGCCACGCGCTTTTTCGCAGCCGCAGTAGGGGCATTTGCCCTCCACGAAGCGGTCAGGCAAAAAGCGTTGGTCGTGCTCGCAGTAGAGCATCTGGGTTTCCTGCTCGAAGATGTAGCCGTTCTTCTGGATTTCAAGCAGCGTTTTCTGGACGAACTCCTTGTGCACGGGGCTTTCCGTGGTTGTGTAATTGTCAAATGAGGCGTTCCATCGGCGGAAAAGCTCGGCGACGCGGCTGTGGTTGCGGTCGGTGAGCTGTTTGGGCGTTATACCCTGCCGTATGGCTTCCACTTCGATGGGGGTGCCGTGGGTGTCGGAGCCGCTGATCATCAAGACGTCGTCGCCTCGGAGCCTGTAGTAGCGGGCGGTTACGTCGGCGGATAGGATGGAGCCGACGAGGTTGCCAAGGTGCGGTGTAACGTTGATGTATGGCCAGGCGGATGTTACGAGAACTTTCTCAGGCAATTTGGATCACAACAAACCGTTTAGCCTCGTCCCTATTTAAAATTGCTTAGCAACCTACAAGAATCTGCGATTTGCCACAAGAAGATTCAGACGCTAAACCAAAAAAGCAGCCCAAATCAAGCCCTGATTGAAATCTGCCTACGGGGGGGAGGGGGTCTAGTATTTACATTAAAATTCCAATGTAAAAATGGAGTATGTTGACAAAGAGGGAGGGGTCTAATTTTTGTTGACAGCAACCCAACACAAAAATGCTCAAGCTTTCAGGACGCTTTCTCTGCCCAGCTGGAACGCTTTGAGGTTTATGCTGATGTACTTTTCTTTAAGCCTGCCTGCGATGGCCTGCTGGAACGACTCTGCCCTTCCTAACTAACCGCCTCCACGACCTGCAGAAGACCGAACGCGAACTGATTTCAGGCTACATCCGAAGAGACCGCAAAGTGAGACTTATCGGTGTGCGGGTTTCCAATCTGGTTTCAAGCGAAAAGCAGAAGACGCTGATTTAGCCTTCGGCTTTCTGTGGGACATATTTTTTGCCGAATTCCTCTTCGCTGATTATGTCACTTAGGCTTTTTGTCCGCCCTACAGCACGTATGAGGGTGCTTGCCATGTCGATTTTCTTCGGGTAACCGACTGCCAACATCATGACAACCTCATAGTTGTCTGGCGCTTTCACGGTTTGCCGCACTTCAGCTTCGTGGAAGCTTCCGACGCAGCACGTGCCCAAGCCCTCAGCCTGCGCGGTGAGAACCATGTTCTCCACCGCCAACGAAACGTCCACGGCGTACCAATCGGCTGAGGCTTCCTTGTCGCCCAACGCCACGATTACGATTGGTGACTGCGTGAGGAACTTCGCGTATCTGCCCTTCGAGAGGATCTTCCTCTTCTCTTTGTCGGTCACGACGATGAAATGCCACGGCTGCGTGTTCCTGGCTGAAGGCGCAAGCCGCCCAGCTTCAAGGATCCTTTCGAGTTTTTCTCTCGGCACAGGCTCATCCTTGTAAGCCCGAATCGACGTTCGCTGTTGCACAGCCTCAAAGACATCCATAACAATTAGCTTCCCAAACGAGAAGATGCAGCTTTAATGTATTTTAGTTTACGGTTTCACTCATTCAGCACAAGTGGGTTCAATAGGCTAAAAATTCATTTCAGGTTTTTTCATTCGGCGACGTTTTGTAGGAAACACTTTCTTGTCGAGGAAGAACTTGTGCGTTTTGGCTGATCGGTTGATTCTGATTAATCCTTTGCCTTCCAACTGCTTGAGTTCTGCTCTAACTAAGCTTTGCGGCTCCCCGATTTGTCGGGCAATACCCTTGACAGTGCTGTTTCCATTTTCAATCTGCTTTAACAGCATCGATTCAATAATCTTTTTTTCCGCTGCCCTTCTCAACGGTTTTTCGATTGGCGATACTATGTCGTACTTTGATTTAAGGTCAAGCAGGTTTTGGTAAAGCCCGTCTTCCCAACAGACCTCTGATGCTTCAGATTGGCTTTTGCATTCTTCACTTATGACACCCCAGTCGAGTCCTGACCGAGCGAGCATTGCCATGTCTTCTAAGTCAGCTTCACGTTCGGTAATTCCCTTGAAGAGGAAAAGATCCTCCTTTGAAACGGCGGAGACTTTTAGGCAATCGCCTTCATAGATTGAGGTTGATCTTTTCTTCATTTCGTCGGATAGCGTTAGGGCGTTACAGACTTTGTTTAGAAATAGATCCCATCTGAAGCCGTCTTTATTTTCCAGTATCACGCTTGTTTGCATTTTCTTGTACGCTCTAACGATGACTAGATGGTCTGGCTCTTGATAGCCCAATTCTTCTAGGACTGTTTTCAACTGGGCTGCGTCTTCTTGGTTAGTGAGGATGATGTCAACGTCTTTTGTGGCGTTTTTTAACCCGTAGAATGCCATTGCGCCGCCGCCTATGAGGTAAATTGTAAGGGATCGTTTCGTTGTTATGCTTAGCTTTTCAAATTCTTGTTTAAGGTAGCCCTTGTCAAACATGCGTCTTTTCATCATTCAACGAGCAACCCATATTCTTCTGCTTTAGGAAGAAATTCGTTCCAAGTAGGTAAAGAACGATCTTTCCGAGTGTGTGTTTCCAAGAATTGGAACATGCCGAGTATTCGATTTTTTAACCCAAACCTTTCAGCTTCTTGCAGCAGATAATTCTTGTCAATTTGTTTTTCTATTCTTTTGAGTAGCAGCAGCGCATAGGTTGTGTACCGCACATTGTCTGGCTCTATAAGTAGTGTATGTAGTATGGCATCTTCTGGCTTGATTGTTTTCTTGTTCGTTGAATAAAGGTAGATGTTGTACTCTGAAAAGAGTGAAAGGTCGAATTGGGGAAATATGGAAGTGGCGGTCTTATGGAAATCCTTTGATGGCACTCGTGCATTTTTCGGCGCTCTAACTAAGAATTCCATGTTTTCTTGCCATAGGATTACTGAGTTTTCTGAGAGGGCTTTTGAAAGTTGTCCCGAAAAATAGCGTTGGTATTCCTTTAGAAAGTCAATTAGGATCGAGAAGTTCGGGTTGATTTGGTACCTTTTTTCTGTTTGCGTGATTGTCCCTCTTTCCTGTAGTATTTTTAGGTAACGCCAAAGTGTAGCCTTTGAGAAACCAGACAAATTTTCGTCTTTTGGGGCGAGAGCATGAAATAGTATTTCGATTGTTTTGCCCATCAAAATATTTTCCCAGTTCATGTAGTCATAAGAGATAAATAAATCTCTAAGCAGAGAAGCATGCTTCGTCTCACTGAATTGTGCATATTTTCTGTTTCCTTCTGCGCTTGTCTGGATTAGCCCTTTTTTCTGCAGCTTCTTTAGATTTTGAGAAAGAAGAGACGGTTTTATTGAAAGTGATTTTTCAATTTGAGGTAAGGAAAGCCTTCCCTTGGAAAGTTCCCTAAGTATTCGTATCTGTGATTTGCTGAAAGCATAGTTGGTATAAGGAACTTGCATGCTATTTCATAGAATTAAAAACCTATTTAAACTTTTTAATTTTTTGAAATGGAAAAAATTTACAAGAGCGCAGCATCTGTGCAATTTTCGTTGCGAGCATTCCCGTTCTTCACGCAGTTTTTTCTGGTATTTAACTGGGTCTCCGAAGACTCCTTTTCCAAGCCCCTTCATCCCACCTACCTGGTTGAAGGGTTTCAGAAATAAGCCTTCATCTGTTACGTTAATTTCAAGAATGCTTCCATTTTCAATCCCGAGTTTCTTGCGAACTTTCTTGGGAATAACAACTCGGCCACGCATACCAACTTTTATTTTCTCTGACATCTTAATTATCAGATAACCAATTGTTGATCGGAGAAATAAAGTTCCTTACAAACCTAATAATTTAGACTGTTGTCCCTGCAACTGGAAAGGGTAAACAATCGCCAATGCGGCATCTACCCAAGGTGCGGGGTAGCCCGAATAGCCAAATGTCACAACAACGGAAGGTGGGTTACAACCAACACACCAGCCCAATTTTACCGAACACCACCCCCATTTTAAACGTAATAGCAAAAATGGAGAATGACGGTAAAAGAAAAGACACTGTAAAATTCACATTCAAAGCCTTAACGTTTTTAGCAAAACACACAGCGCTAACAGAACCCGAAGCTGTCAAAGCATTCATAGCTAAACTATTAAACAAAGACGGCGAAGAAATAAGCAACGGCTACAAAAGAAATCTTTGCATAGCCTACAACAAATTCTGCAAATACTACAAAATAGAATGGGAAATGCCACTCTACAAAGTAGAAGAACACGAAATAAATTTACCCACAAAAGAAAGAATAGACGCACTAATAGCCAATGCAAGCACAAAACTATCCTTAAAACTTTCAGTCAGTAGAGACGCAGGATTAAGACCTTGCGAACTAATGAGACTCAAAGTTAAAAACTTTGATTACGAAACAAAAAAAGTATTTCCCACAACAGCCAAAAACGGAAGTGGAAGAGCACCAAAACTAACAGAAAACACCGCAACCAGATTACAAGAACACATCCTAAGAAACGGTCTAAAACAAGAAGATAAAATCTTCAAAGGCGACTCCGACCACTACGGAGACGATTACAGAGAAATGAGAAACAAATTAGCCATAAAACTAAATGACCCAAAAATACACGAAATAAGACTATACGACATCAGACACTATTTCTGCACCCGAACACTAAAGAAAACAGGCAACGCATACGAAACAATGAAACTGATGGGACACAAAAAATTAACAACAACTCAAAATTACATGCACCTAATCGAAGAAAACACAGGCGAATGGATAGTCGAACAAACCCAAGACAGACAAAGAGCTAAAGAACTTGGAGAACAAGACTATACATACCAATTCACAACACCAGACGGATATATGCAATTCAGAAAAGCAAAATAAAAAACAACCAGAGGAAAACAAAAATGAGCAAAGAAGCAAAAATATGGAAAAAGATAAACAAACCAAAAATAGAAGAACTAATAACAGGCTTCGACAAGAATGGAAAACCATCATACATAATACCCATAATAGACAGAATACCCAAAATAACACGCAAAAGAAAGAAAAACAAAAACAAAAAATCGGCTAAATGAAAGTGGCACACCTGAAATTCGACATAGATAAAATCAGCAAAATCCAGCGCCGTCAACCCAACTACAAGAACACTGAAATACCAAGCTCCAAAACAAGTAATGAAAAAACAAAAACAAAACGAGCAACCCTTCAGCGAGTAGTCAAAAAAAGCAGACGACTCCAAAGAGCCAAACTCACGATGGAATCGTTCCAACGAAAAACAAACCATAGAAAACCAAAGTGATAGCGAAACGAACAAGATTCTACACGTCAACCGTATCCTAAGGGAATACTCAAACAAAGCAGACGCTCACGCAAGAGCCATCACACAAAAAACAACCAACAAAAATAAACACAAACAGAAAACAACAAAACAACACACACACAAAACAATGCAATGTCACACACAAGCTCTCTTATCAAATCAATCTCCAAACGGTACGCTCTCGCCTTCGGCGAACCGCTCCCCTATACAAACAAGAAATTAAACCCAACAAGAGAGCACCAAGAGAACAACCATAACAAAAATATTAAAACAAAATCTACAAGAACACTTTTAATCAAACCGAGCAAAGCTCAAAAACAACCATCCTAACGGATAGAATAACCCAAATCAGTAGAATGAACCGAAGGGTCAATACGCCAACGAGAACAGACATCAGACCAATACCGACCATTAACGACATGAATAACCTCACAAGAATTTGAATCATCAACCCGATTATAACGAGAACACGGCAAATGGTCAAAAGGACAAATTTCACCCAAGAAAATCACCCTTAATAATTAAACCACAAAACATATGCATACACCTTCAAACTAACTCCCATACCGATTCTTATAGGGCTTACGCCCACCAGCATCAGCAACAACACGCCACACCTGCACACCATTCTCAAGCAAAGGAAGCCAACTATCCCTAACGTAATCCAAAGCCTTCCTATCCTTAGCAAAAACCTTGCTACCCGAATACTCCAAATCATACAACTCACTATTACAAAACGGACACAACTGCTTCCGCACTTCATAAGTAACCTTAAGCTGGGAATAACTACAATTACCCCACCAAAAAATAACAGAATGCCGACTCTTAACAGCATTAACAACCAAAACTTGACTCATTAGGAAACCACCTGCAAAGATGCATGATTAGCCTGATACCAAATAGTCCCAAAAACCGTAACGCGCTCATCCTTAACCTTCACAATAGTACGATACTGCTCATAAGAACGTCTTACACGTGCTTCAAAACCATCACAGTTAGCACAAGTAACAACCGAAGCCTTATACAAACTTGGGCAACGTCTACATTTATATCCACCAAGAATAAACCCAACCACATGCAAATGGGGATGCCAATTCCAACCCCACAAACCCCCCTTCTCAATAGACTCCCGATAAGAATAATAGGAAAAACCATGATTCAACATACAACCACCAACAACACCAAGAGAATACAACAATTTCTTATTCTTCAAACGAAACTTTGCATTCTCAAACTCAAACAAACCCCAATCACTCTCAGGAGGCGAAACTATGATATGCTGAGGCAAACCATAATGCTTCGATGCAACCTCTATCCGTTGAGTCGCATGGTCAGCAAGCCGTTTCGCCCAACCCGAAAAGCAACAAACACTACACAAAGGAGAATTACACCACCGATGAATCTTACGAACAAAAGCATCTCCAACATGCGAAACACCTTCCAAATTAGCTTGACTATGCAAATCTACCCGAAGGCAACCCTTAAAATGAGAAAACGTACCACAATAAGAATTCGTAGCTGGATGTTGACCAACCAACTCCCATAAACCATGATGAGCAGATACATCCTTCGGAGCTTCACAATCACCAAACGACTTAGCATAATCAAAATACAACTGCTCTATCTCTTTCTGAGATAGACCATCAAGGGAAGTAAAAACCTTAGACTCAGTCAACCAAACACCGCCCTTGCGCTGAATATCCCAAAACACACCCAACACCAAAGTGCAAAAGAACATCCAACGCAAGGGAACAACACAAAAACTCTAACCGATTAAAAAAATTAAAAAAAGAAACCATCAAAAATCAACCTCACTCATAAACTTCCTTCGCTGGAACCGAGCCAAAGGACGCAAATGTAAAAAACAACACTCAACATTTCCCGTAGAACAACAAAATATACCACAGTGACCATCATGGTAACATGGTCTATTAGACTGAAAACGACAAAGCCTAACAGTTACAGAATTACCAACATCAGAAACCGAAGCGACATGCTTAAAACTAAAAAGATTTTTCTCCATAGTTATCGCAAGCTCCGTATGAACTAAACCACAAACGGCAGTTCAAACCATCCATACAGAACTTGCGAATCAAAAAACAGACCGCATAAATGCCATTCTTAAACTTCTCAAAACCAACCAGTTCCGAGTAAAATTTAATATTAATCAATTCTCTCATTAAAAAAAACACACAACCCACAAATATAAATCCGATTAACACAAACACAGCAAAAAACAAAAAACACAAAAAAACGAACGAAAACGCAAACAGCAACCATTTAAAAACATCCATACAATACATAAGGCGTATTTTTCATACCCCTCAGCAAGCCCTAACGGGCGATGCCATTCAAAATCAGTGGATTTTGACCCTGCACCGCTTTCGTGTCCTCGTCTGTTTTCCGTGAAAACAGACCGCTTCAGGGTCATGGCATCGCTGAGGGGGAAAAATACGCACCACAGAAATGAATAGGTCTCAGTGAATAAAATCCCAAAGAACGAATAACAAATACGGAAAAATACAGCTCCTACTCAGGCAAAGAATCAACAAATACAACAGCTTATATACCACTATACCATTACTATAAAGATAAAGGATGAAAAACCAAAATGCCAAAATTAACATTCACCGTGAGCCAAGAAAACGACACACGGTTAAGAGAAAAAAACCGCTACAAAGGCGACATATCAAAAATAATCAACCAAGCATTAGATCAATACTTCAAGAAGGAACCACAACAATGACAGAAACAACAGAAATTACTAAGGCTGAGAAGATACTAAAGGCGGGTTACAACCAACACACCACGCCCAATATTGACCGTACGCCAACTATTGATCCAAACAATTCTCTTAAGAACTTACCATAAAAAAGATTTGGTGGTCGCCTCTTCAAGGAGGTCAGCCTCTTTCGCAAACCCACTGAATTATTCTTCGCATTGTTAATTTTTCCTGATTTTTGAGGGGAATCATTATGAGGCACGGTTGCTATTTTTCTTATTTGCTTGGCGCCCTGTTTGGAGGTTGACAGTTTTGACGGTTAAGACTTTGGTTTGCGGCTGTGTTTATGAGGAAAACAGTTGGATGCTGGTTCGAATAAAAGAGTGCGAAAGGCACCATAAGCAGCGAACCAAAAAGGTCGAGTATAGGCCGAAAGCGGAGTGCAACAGGAATGATACGCGTGGCGAATGAGCCGTTTAGTCTTCGGCAACGGATAGACTTTATAGTAAGTTCAGCCTTAGGCAACGTGCAAGGCGATTTTCAAGAAACAGAATAGGAAGTGAAAAACGAAAATGTCATACGGTAGTAGAGAGATGCACAAGGCAACCTGCGCTGACTGTGGAAAAGAATGTGAAGTTCCTTTCAAGCCAGACGGAAGCAGGCCAGTTTATTGCCGCGAGTGCTATGCAAAACGAAGACCACCAAGAAGATATTAAGCTTATAAGCTAAGATCTTTACCCATCTAACAATATTCTTTTTTCTTTATTTCAACTCCACTGTAAAATTCTAAACATTTGAAATGCCGATTCCCGAAAACAGTCTCTTAAAATTTCACTAAAAAGCGTATAGATGCGAAAAATGTTTTAACTTGGACGCTTATCTTAACTTCTTATTTGGTGACTTCATGCCGAGTGTAGCAAGACGAAAAGCGAAAAACACCCAGAATGAACAACGGAAAAAGATGGAACGAGAAAAAGAAGCGAAAAAGAAGCAGATGAGGCAGCAGCTTCCGGCCAAAGGCCAGAAACGTTAAGCCTAAAAAACCGTGATTCAACGATTGGTCTGGGCGTCTCGAAAAATTTCATGCTTTTTCAGTGTAAACCGCTGAAAGTCTTTTATGAATTGTCAGAGTAATAAGTATTGACCGCTTATGAAATTAGCTGAAATCGCGATCTTACTAAGGGAAATAGTTGACAGGTGCCCAGATTTAGAGGGATGCACCTTTACGTTGATACCTCAGAAAGCCATGTTCCCACTGTACAACGGATACCACATAAATATCAAGGCAAACATCTCGCGGGAGAGCATAGGCTGCTTAAGAAAAATAGTGGAAGGGCACGATTTGGTGATGCAGATTAAAACTAACTCAGTGATAGTCTATGAAAGTAGAAGTTAATACCTAAACTGCTTCGCTTGCCACCTGCATGGCAAAAGACGGAAAAAAGGGCTATTCAACGCGCATCGCTCAATCTTGACGGGTTGAGGGGAGACAGCAAAGTTTTTGAGTGCCTACTCTAATGGGTTTTCAAGGTTGATTGATTTTGTCTAGAAGAGCAAAAAAAGCTGATGGTCTAGAACAGCACAAGAAACTACAACGCGAAAAAGAGCAGAAACGAAAAGAAAGAAAACAAGTAGCACTCCCAGCAAAACACACAAAAGGCAAAAAATAGCCAAAAAGCGCTTAAGGCGTTTTTCCCTTTTTTGAATGACGTTTTGGCTGACGCAACGATTATGCTTTGGATTCAGCCTGTAATGCTTTACGTTTACTTAGCAGAACCTTTTCCATCACTTTACGTTTCGGTTTCGTTTTAACTCGGTAAATTTGCCCATGAGTGTTCTGATAGGTTTTTCTTTTCATAGAAAATTAATCCTCCTTCTCAAATCTTCTGTTGCTACTATATTCAAGCCAGCCTATTTTAGCATGCCGTTGAAGTTATTGCTTATTCGTATGTCTTCTTCTACCGTATCCAACTGCTAGACCTATAACGACTACAATCGCGACTGCGCCTATGATAGCGATAAAGGAACCATTGCTGATGATTGACGCTGGAGGTTTTGAAGATGCGGGACTTGGTGAAGCTGAATGCGAAGGCACTGCTGGGGATGGTTGAGGAACTGTAATTGTTCCAAAAGCGTACACGCTGTTGTCGTCTGAGCCTATGTACATTACGCCGTTGGCGACTGAGGGAAAAGACTCCACGGCACTGTTCGTCTCGTAGCTCCAGATTTTTGCGCCAGTTGCAGGGTTCAAAGCGTAAACGTAGCTGTCCTCTGAACCGACGTAAACCGCGCTGTTTGTGACAACGGGGGATGAATCCACGATGTTGCCCGTCTTGAAGCTCCAAATTTTCGCGCCTGTTGCGGCATTCAAAGCGTAAACATTGTCGTCGTCTGATCCGATGTAGACTGCGTTGTTGGCAACTGCAGGTGAAGACTCTATCTCGCCGCCTGTGGTGTAGTTCCATATTTTGGTTCCAGCAGTCGCGTTCAAGGCGTAAACGTTGCCGTCTGTCGAACCGAAGTAGACCATGCCCTTGAAAACTGCGGGTGTGGAATATGTGAAGCTGCCTATCGTGTAGCTCCAAATTTTGGTTCCTGTAGAAGCATTCAACGCGTAGGCATCCGCATACGAATTGATGTATACCACGCCGCTGACCACTGCGGGGGAAGAATACAGGTAGTTGCCCGTCCCGTAGCTCCAAATTTTCGCGCCTGTTGCGGCGTTCAGAGCGTAGACGTTGAAATCATTTGAGCCCACGTAAACCACGCCGTCTGCAACTGCTGGACTGGAGTAAACCTCGTTTCCCGTCTTAAAACTCCACAGTTTGTCACCTGTTGAAGCGTTCAAAGCATAAACATAGTAATCGTCAGAGCCAACAAAGAGCACGCCATCAGCAACTGCGGCAGAGGCTTCCACTGCGCCTCCAGTCTGGTAGCTCCATAGTTTGCTTCCTGTTGCTGCGTTCAGGGCATAGATGCTGTGGTCGTCAGAACCCACGTAAACCACGCCATTAACCACGGCAGGCGAGGAATACTCTATGGAATTTCCCGTGGGGAAGCTCCATAAGGTTTGGTTCGTGATGGGGCCTGTCGAAGTCGAGTAGCCCGTGCGCGCCAAGTCATGATGGAACATGGGGGACCAGTCCACAGAAGACTGCTGGGCTTTTACTTTGGGTGCGTAGACAAGAAACATGGATAAGCATAGAATCCCCAGAAGGATTGCGCTCAGTACTCTCTTCATTTTCCGTTCCCCTTTAAGAGGGCTTACTTACGCCGACTAATGCTCTTAAGATTTTCCGATTTAGGCTTCCAACGCCAGTTTAGCCACGAATTGATGAGCAAACAATCGTCTGCATCGCGGCGCAATCAATCTTTGCTCAACAGCTTACACGGGTTAACATGCCGCGAAATTGTGCGTAAAGTTTCCGACGGGCGAAATATTAATATGCTTCACGGAAAGATTACATCATGCTACTTCCTAGTGGATGGCAATCCGCGAAACGGAGTTTTAGGGGAGCACCAAACTATGTCACAAAATAATATAGCTAGCCAATTAGTCCTTAAAGGAACCACGACAATAGGCGTCGTCTGCGCAGACGGCGTTATATTAGCTTCTGACACAAGGGTAACGATGGGCTACTACGTGGCTCACAAATTCGGTAAGAAAGTCTACAAGATCGACGACCATTTGGGCATGACCATCGCGGGAACCGTGGCGGACGCCCAAAAAGTCGTGGACATTCTAACGGCGAACGCGCAGCTTTACCGCATAAACATGAACAGACCAATGCCCGTCAGCGCGGCGGCAAGACTGGTTGCGAACTTGCTTTTTAATAACCGTTATTTGCCTTTGGCAACGCAGGTTCTTGTGGGCGGCGTGGATGAGACGGGACCGCACGTGTACAATCTGGACCCGTACGGAAGCTTGACTGAGGAGAAGTCGGTTTCCACAGGCTCTGGCAGCCCGATTGCTTATGGCATACTTGAGGACAGGTACCGTGAGGGCATGACGATTGCGGAGTTATTGCCGACGATTGTTAAGGCTGTTAACGCTGCCATGAAGCGGGATGTTGCAAGCGGGAACAATTACAACATCACGGTGATCGACAAGTACGGTTACCGCGAGTTATCTGATGAAGAGAAGCAGAGTCTTCTCAAGGCAGGAAGTTAAGTCTGTGGCGCGAACTCAAGACAAAGACCGCGAAAAGATAGAGATTAGCCAGTACATTTTGGAGAAGGTTCCAAGAGAAGTAGAAGTGACCAGAATCGAGTATGAGGGGCCAATGCTGGCGGTCTACACCAAGAAACCCGAGATTCTGGTTGACCAGAGCAGCATCGTAGCGGAGATCGTCGGCGTCATCCGAAAAAGAATCGTCATACGCCCCGACCCCTCGGTCAGAATCCCCGAAGTCGAGGCGGAAAGAATCGCGCGCGACCTGATTCCCGCAGAAGCCGAAGTCACCGACATAAACTTTGACCCGAGCCTTGGAGAAATAATCATTGAGACGAAGAAGCCTGGCTTGGTTATCGGCAGAAACGGCGCGGTTCTGCAGGAAATCATCAAGAAGACCAAGTGGCGCCCCCACGTTCTGCGCAGCCCTCCGATTAAGTCTAAGATTGTTACTCACATGCGTCATTACTTGCACAGCGAAAGCCGCGAGCGGGAACGTATTCTGCGCACGGTCGGCGAGAGAATCTTCAGGCCAAAGAGTTACGAAGTCGGCGACGTCCGCATGACGGTTCTGGGCGGCGCACAAGAGGTCGGGCGCTCAGCCTTCCTGATCAAGACCCGCGAAAGCAGCGTGCTTCTTGACTGCGGCATTAACCCTGGTTCGAACAGGCCTTTTGAGGCGTTTCCACGGTTTGACTGCCCAGAGTTTCAGCTTGATTCTTTGGACGCCGTCGTTATCACTCACGCGCACCTTGACCACTGTGGTTTGGCGCCGTTCCTCTACAAGTACGGATATGACGGGCCGATCTACTGTTCCGCGCCCACGTCGAACTTGATGACGATGCTTCAGCTGGACTACTTGGACGTGGCTGGCAAGCAGGGCGTCACGCCTTACTATGACCAGAAGGACGTTCGCGAATGCGTCTTGCACACGATCCCACTCAGGTTCGGCGTCGTCACGGACATCGCGCCTGACATCCGCCTGACACTTCACAATTCAGGACACATTCTAGGCGGCTCGATGGTGCATTTGCACATCGGCGAAGGCTTGCACAACATCGTCTACACGAGCGACTACAAGTTCGCGAGGACGATGCTGCTTGAGGCGGCGGCAACCGAGTTTCCACGCATCGAAACCGTCATCACCGAGAGCACCTACGGCGGCGCAGACGACATCATGCCTTCAAGGGTTGAGGCTGAAGAAGCCATGACCCGCATCATAAACCAGACTTTGGAGCGCAAGGGCAAGGTGCTGATTCCAGTGCCGGCGGTTGGCAGGGCGCAGGAAATCATGCTTATCATCGACGGCTACATGAAGCGCGGGTTGATGAAGGAGTCGCCTGTGTTCATCGAGGGCATGATAAGCGAAGCCACGGCCATCCACACAGCGTACCCCGAGTACCTTGGCAGGGAAGTGCGTCACAGCATCCTGCATGAAGGCATTAACCCGTTCCAGAGCGACTACTTCACAATCGTGGAGCACCCCAGCGTGAGGCAAAGCATCATCGAGGGCGAGCCGTGCATCGTCTTGGCGACGTCCGGCATGCTTGAGGGCGGACCAGTGATTGAGTACTTCAAGAACTGGGCAAACGATGAGCGGAACACGATAATCTTCGTCAGCTACCAGATCGAGGGCACCATGGGCAGGCGGGTTCAGAAGGGCGTGGGCGAAGTAACCATGATAGACAACGAGGGCAAGATGGCTGCGCTACAAGTTAAGATGCAGGTTGAATCCATCGAGGGCTTCTCAGGACACTCGGACAGGCGCCAACTCGTCAATTACCTGACGCATCTATCGCCTAAACCCGAACGGATCTTCGTGTGCCACGGCGAGAAACAGAAAACATTGAACTTCGCCAACTACTTGGACAATAAGGCAGGCATCAGAACGATTGCTCCAGCGATTCTGGAGACTTTCAGGCTGCTGTAGGCGCCGCGGTAGGCAAAACATCGGCTGCCGGCCCGGGCGTTTTTTCCGCCAGATCCTGATGTTTTTTGGGCAGATGACCACTCGTTCTTCGCCTAGGCGTGCGATGTCGCCGCCGATTGATTCGCTGAACTGGGTGAGCTCGTTCACGGCGTTCTTCACGTCGTCGATGCTCTTGTTGGCGAGAGGCGTGACCCGTAAAATGATGATGTTTCCGCTCTCGACCTCACTCTTGACCTTTTCAACGTCGGCGACGTCTTTAAGCGGCATGGCTTTAAGATAAGTTTTGCCTAAAGGCTCGGCAAGTTTGTTTTCTGGCGCTGAAGCCGCGGGTTCCTGCTTGATTTCTTGCGGGGCAGCGGCTGCTTCTTGTTTGGGGGCTTGAGGAGGCGCTGCTGGCTGTTCAGTGCTGGGTTGCTGTTTTCCGAAATGGGGGAATTTCATTTTCCTCTCTCTACCTTCTAGTATTTATGGTGGGACAGTTAAGCGTTTCTTAACCTGTTCTTCAGCGTCTTGTTTGTATTGTGCTTGGATATTTTATTTATGTTTTTCTAATCAGTATTCAGCAACTGGCTGGGTGGCTGGGTAAGCGAAGGCGGTTTTTGGGCGGTTTATCTTATGAGGATGAAAAGGTTGTTTGCAACCGCCAACGCGAGGAAGCCTATAAGCCCAGCGTAGACGAAGGTCAGGATCCTGAATGAGTAGTGGAAGGCTTTGCCGTTCTTGTTAGGCAGGCGCATCAGGATTTTCTTCGCGATGATGTAGGTTGCGGCTATGAATATGGTTGCGCTAATCTTGATGACTAGGAAGGCGCCGACGTTGGTGCTGACTATGCCTGCCATGGCGGGGTTTAGCTCTTTGGCGCCTGCGTAGACAACGCCTATGATGGTGGTTACGCAGTCTATGGTGCCCATTAGGACGATTAGTAAACTTGGGATTAATTCTTTTTTCAGCATGAGGAAGCCTTCTCCTTTTCCTCGACAGAACCTAATTGGCGAGAGTATTTAAGAACAAGATTTCTGTTTCCGATATATTCCGACTGATGAATCTATAAACGCCCGACGCCTCAGGCAACCCGCAGCAGGTTTAAGCCCATGCGGCGTCAAGACCTAGTTTGCTGCGCATAACCCTTATATTTTCAATGTTAAACGTTCTTTTGGAAGGATTTAGGCATGCATAAGAAACTATTGATTCCCGGCCCAACAGAGGTCAGCCAAGGAATGCTCAACGAGCTAGCTCATCCTCTCATCGGCCACAGAAGCTCCGAGTTCTCAGAGCTGTACGGCGGAGTAATCGCCAAGATAGCCAGATACTTCGAGCTTCCCGCAGACGTGAAGCCGACGGTCACCACTTCGTCAGGCACGCTATGGTTCGACATCGTCGGCAGAAGCATCGTCAAGCGGAAGGCGTTGGCGTGCGTGAACGGCGCCTTCGCGGAACGCTCAGCGGAAACCCTGCGTGCGTGCGGCAAGGAAACTGACTTCTTGGAGGTTGAGTGGGGCAAGGCGGTGAAGCCGGAGATGGTGGCGGCGCGGCTGGACAGCGGCGAATACGACACGTTAACCATCTGCCACAACGAGTCCTCAACGGGCGTCAGGAACCCCATTGCCGAGATAGGCAGGCTCGTGCGCAGGAAATACCCAGATGTCATCTACGCGGTTGACGCGGTTTCGTCGATGGCGGGGGACAGGACGCTGCCGAGCGAGGTCGGATGCGACATCATCTTCGCCTCAACCCAAAAATGCTTCGCGTTGCCGCCTGGCTTGACGGTGGCGCTGGTTAACGATCGGGCGCTGGAGAGGGCTAAGCAAATTCCGAACAGAGGCACGTACACGGACTTGGTTGAGATCTTCGAGTTCGAGAAGAAGCATCAGACACCGTTTACCCCTTGCATACCCCTGATTTACGCGTTGAACAAACGCATGGACCTGCTGCTCGAGGAGACGTACGACAGGGTTTACCAGCGGCACTTGGAGATGGCGAGGTTCACGCAGCATTGGGCGAAGAAGCATTTTGAGATGTTCCCTGAGCAGGGCTACGAGTCGATAACCGTCAGCTGCGTGAAGAACACGCTTGGCAAGAGCGTTAAAGAGCTTAACCAGAAGCTGGGCGAGAAGGGCTACGTGATAAGCAACGGCTATGGCAAGCTGGCTGAGAAAACTTTCCGCATCGGTCACATGGGCGAGTGGAACGTGCAGGGAATCAGGGAAGTCACAGGCTTGATCGATTCAATCTGGGGACTATAGTGAAAATTAAAATCCTCATAAGCCAGAGAGTACTCAAGGAAGAATCGGCTGGAAAAAGCGTTCCGTGAGCTGAAAGGTTTGGTTGACATTAGACCGTTCAAAGCCATACTGTACACCCAGAAGGCTGGTGACCCAGAGAACCTTATAACTCAGCCCTACGACAAGATCGACGCGGAGACGCAGAGTGAGTACTACGCGAAGTCACCGTACAATTACTGCCGGCTTATTCTACCGATGGAAGAGGACAAGTACGAGGCGGCGCAGCAGCGGATTGAACGGTGGCTGAAAGAAGGCGTGCTAGCCCGCGACGTGGAGCCAGCGGTTTTCGTGTCTCGGCAGCAGTTCGTTTTGGACGGGAAACGGTTTGAGCGCACGGGGCTGATTGCTGCCATGCGGCTTTACGACTACGGCGAGAACGTGGTGTTCCCGCATGAGGGGACGTACAAGGCGCCGAAAGCCGACAGGTTAAGCATGCTGCGCACCGTCCAGAAGGACCTTGAACCCGTTTTCGTGATTTACTCGGATGAGGAGCGGCGAACCATGGCTTTCCTG
Organism: Candidatus Bathyarchaeota archaeon; assembly: GCA_963768345.1. Classification (GTDB taxonomy): domain Archaea; phylum Thermoproteota; class Bathyarchaeia; order Bathyarchaeales; family Bathycorpusculaceae; genus Bathycorpusculum. The sequence continues at coordinate 110,900 of CAVYHL010000007.1, forward strand.
CAGGCGGTGGCGGAGACTAAGCCGATAATTCAAGTCACCGACTCATTGCAGGTTCAGCACACGGTTTGGCGTGTCACTGACCCTGCGAAGATTGGGCAGCTTCAGGCGTGGCTAAGCGGCAAAACCGTTGTTATAACCGACGGGCACCACCGCTACGAGAGCGCGTTGGCTTACCGTGATGAAATGCGGAGCAGGGGCGGCTGGACAGAGGATTCAGCGTTTAATTTTCATTTGTGCTACATGGTTCCGTTTCAGGAAGAGGGACTCACAGTTCTGCCCACGCACAGGCTTCTTAGAGAGTCCAAATTAACCAGCCAGACCATGCGGGGGTTCAAACGGTTTTTTGACGTTTCAGAGGTCGAGCCATCCGCGGCTGCTCTGGAGGGCTTCTTGAAAAGCCACCTTAGCGAGCACGCTTTCGGCGTGTATGACGGCTCAAAAGCTTACGGTTTGACGCTTAAGCATGACAAGGACGTGTACGAGTTTGTCGCCGCCAACGTTTCGAAGGAAACAAAAATCTTCGACGTCGTCATCCTACGCGACATCGTTTTTAAGCATATCCTCAGGACGGGCAAGTTGAACATGGATGAAAACATCCTGTACGTGCGCTGGACGCGGGAGGCAGTCGACAAAGTCAACCGCGGGGAAGCCAGCATCGCGCTTCTCGTTAACCCCATAAGCGCCCAAACCGTCGCGGAGATAGCTCAGCAGCATGAGCTTCTTCCCGAGAAAAGCACGGATTTCTACCCCAAGATGGTTTCGGGGCTCATGATGATGGACATTTCCGAAACCGAGAAACTCTAGCCCTCCCTTCCGCGTTTCTCAGCAGGGTAAACCAAAGCTTGTTCCAGCCGGTTTTCAAGCCGCCAAGCGGCTAAAGAGCAAGATTTATTTTTGAAACCCTTGAAATGAAAGAAAACATGGAGAAGAATTTGACTTTGAAAAACTTGCGAGTGTGGGGGATGTGGTTGACGGTGAAGACTAAGACTGGTAGAGAGGTCGGTTTTGGTATTTAGTTTTTGCGAAAAAACTGATGTATCCATTAATGCACCAGTATCTTCTTACGGAAACTATTATAAGCGCTAACTTAGAAACAGAGAAGCTAAGTTTTGAAAAAGGGGAAAAAGCAATGGGTGAAGAAGTAGAAAAAAAATCAACAGAAGTAACATCACCATCGCCTGCTGTGCCTCAAATTGACCCGTTAAAAAAATACACCGCTGAATTGATTGGAACAATGGTGCTCGTCATCATAGGCTGCGGCACTGCGGTTCTCGTCTCGAATTACTTAGGAATACAGTACAGTTACGTTTGCATACCCTTGGCTTTCGGTCTCGCCGTGTTAACAATGGTTTACGCGATCGGCGGCATTTCAGGCTGCCATATAAACCCTGCTATCTCGATTTCAATGCTGGTCGCCGGAAAACTGAGCGTAAAAGACACGATTTTCTACGTGATTTTCCAGTGCATAGGCGCAATAATCGGTGCAGGCTTACTCTATGCGATATTCAGCGGAAGCCCCAACTACAGTTTGAAAGTCGACGGGTTAGGCGCGAACGGATATGGCAGTGCCTCGCAACTGAAGTTTTCTTTAGGAGCTGTAATCCTCGCTGAAATAGTCTTAACCTTCATATTCGTGCTTGTCGTCCACGGTTCAACTCATGACAGGGCTCCTAAGGGCTTCGCTGGAATATCTATCGGCTTGACTTTGACGACGGTTCACTTGGTAGGCGTGCTTATCGACGGGACTTCGGTGAACCCAGCGAGAAGTTTGGGTCCAGCACTTTTTGTCGGCGGTACAGCGCTTAGTCAGGTGTGGGTCTTTTGGGTTGCTCCGATAATCGGCGGAATCATAGCTGCCATTGTCTGGAAACTCTTCAAGTAACCTAAAAAACTAAACTACCTCTTTCTTTTTTTTGGTTTCAAAACCATGGAGTTACTTGACGAATTTTGTGGCATGCCTCTTGAATTTCTTCTTGCACGTTAGGCTGCAGAAATAGTAGGTGTCGCCTTCATAGGTTATTTTGAATTTGGCTGTGTTATCGTCAAGAACCATGCCGCAAACAGGATCTCTGAACATTATTTGTTATTATGCCTCAAACATGATTCCGCATTCCACCTATTAATGTTAATGGTTCAAAAAAGCGGAAGCATTTGTTGCTCCCGAATTGAAGCTATTGTGGTGCGACGGTGCGAGGACGCATGGTGGTGCGTGTTTTGGTCGAGGCTAGGCTGAGTACACTTCCATTGGTCCCCACATGTTGTAGCCATTTGCATCTTGAGGACATTGGCTGCAGTAGGCGTAGGTCAGTGATGGGTACTGGTTAACATCGTCTGGAGTGATTGTAAAAGTCACTGTTCCATTGGATCCTGGCTGAATTGGGTCGGCGTCGGAGCCTATTTGGGCGCCGAATTGGGTGAAGGTGGTTGAAATAGGCTTTAGAGGCGTGAGCGCACCGTTGGTTACGATTGGTGCCCATTGAGCTCCTATAATTGCCCAGTTGTGGGGCTTTGTTCCTATGTTGTAGACGGTTACTGTATAAGTCGCGTCTTGTGCCAGGTTCAGTTGTGGTCCTGGAGAGGTCAATTCGTTAGGGCTCAATCCGAACCCGTACGCTGTTGAGTTCACTTCGCCTTCGTATAGCGTAATTTTCTGCGGTGGGGAGTTTGATAATACGTTTTTTCCTGCATTCGTGGCTGGGCTTTTTTGTTGCCCAGCATAGAAGATGGCAGCGAAGACAATTATGCATATCAGGACTATCGCTAATAAGTACCATCCGAGTTTGTTTAGTTTGTTTGAGGATTTTTCTTGAGTCATATTCTCAACCTGAGGAATTGGCGTCAATTCTCTGAGCGCGTAATATTACTTTTTGCAGTCTTAAGGTTTTGCCTAATTTAATAGTTTAGGCTAATTAAGGTTCCTGTAAGTCTGTTGACATAAGCCTTTTAAGAATGAGGTCATCATAAATGAAACAATGGTTTAGGCGAGGAGATTCTTAACGACTCGTAGGAAGAAATTCTTTATAAGCCTTCTTATCATCATTTTGGTTGTTGCCTTTGCGATTTTTTTTGCCGAAGAATACCTTGATTATGCTAATATTGAGTACTATTTATCCGGGGCTTCCTATGTTAATTCAGGCGCAGTGCTTCAGATGAACCTGTATGTCTATGACGCGGGCAACGTGAATGTTGAGCCGGCTCTTAAGGTGACGGTTGTCAATGCTACTATTCAACGTGTTTCGGTTCCGTCTATTGCGGCTGGCGATTTGTCTAGTTTTTGCTGGTTTAATGGAACAACTGCGTTGATAGAGAACATTACTGCTTTTGCAAAGGCTAACTATGCCCTTTGGGGTGTCGTTTATGTTGTTCCAGGAAGTAACGTCTCTTCGTTTACCATATTTGCCAATGCCACCATACCGTTTGATATTCTGCATATTAGAAACGCCGTCACTCCGAGAGCGCAAAGCGAGATTTATTACAGTTTAACTTCTTCGACATTTTTCGTGCGACCAATGCCTTAGCTCCAACTCTTTCTAATGAAAGCTCAAAGTTGGCGAAAGTAGGTAAACTAAGCACTCCTTGGTATTAGTTAATAAGGAAGGTAAGACAAGGCTTTTTTGCACTTCTTGCCATTTTGGTCTGGTCGATTGCCCTCGCAGTTTCAGGAATTCTCATTCCTTAGCACGGTTTGAATGTTGTTTTTCTGTGTTTGCGGATTTTCGGATAGACCAAAAGGAGCTTCAAATGGAACGAAAATAACAGCAGACGGCAGACTTACAATATGACAAAGTTTATAACTTATAAAAAACAAATAATACTGTTTAATTTTGCGGAGAGGGAGAAAATGAAGCTATCACGTAATAAAATATTGGCAATCCTGATAATAGCTTTGCTATCAATAACTGCATTCTTTACAGTTTCGATGTTCACAATCTCAACTAGCCGTGGCGCTACGCAAGCAGCGATTAACACTTCAATCCTTAATGGGCTTTTATACTTGAACAGTACTCAGGCGTCAAATGGCGAATGGGGCGCTGGCTGGTATCCGGTCGCTTCTACTGCAATGGCAGTTCTGGCTTTCGAAAATGGTGGTCATTACGGTTGGAATGCATCTGATCCCTTCAGCAGTACCGTTCAAAATGGCTTGAATTGGCTCATTTCACAAGGACAAAACATAACTCTGTCCGAACAAACAGCAGGCAATCCGGACACTAGCGGAACTGGAATAGGCATAGAATGGATGGGCGACGGTTACCCAACCTATGAAACTTCAATGGCGCTCTTAGCCATAATCGGCTCTGACGCGAAAACAAACGTTACACTGCCAGGACCTTTAGGTGTCCGCACGTACCAAGCTATCGCTAAAGACACAGTGGATTACCTTTGCTTCTCTCAAGTCAACCCAGTGCTCAACAGTACGGGGCAGAATACCAATCTTGAAGCAGGAGGATGGACCTATGGAACCGACAACGACAACAGCTACAGCGCTTATTCTGACCAATCAAATACCGGGTGGCCTGTGTTTGCCTTAGCCGGGGCCGAATTATGGGGAATATATCCACCTCAATGGGTGCTAAACGAACTTAGCGTCTGGATCCATACTGATCAAAATCTCGTCGCAAGCCCGACTACAAGTACTCTCTACGGTTCATTTGGCTACTATGCCTACAATGGAAAAGTGGATGATATTCTTGGGCAGGTTTCAGAAACTGCGGTAGGAATCGAGGAATTGACTCTTGAAGGCGCACTCTCGACGAATTCGAGCATAGTGGCCGCTGAAGGCAACCTAAACCAAATGTGGACGTATAACGGCGGCGGTTGGGACGTTAACATGGGTAACCTGTACGCCATGTATAACGTCATGAGGGCCTGCAGGGATGCTGTGCCCCCAATACAGTACATTTCATACTTTAACGGTACTAACGGTGTTGAATGGTACAACGGCACAGGACAATATGCTGACCAGATACTTGCGGCTCAGAGCGCGGGTGGATATTGGACTAATGGCGGATGGGTATCTTGGGCTGGCAGTGGCGATTATTCGCCGGAATTGAGCACTGCACTGGCTTGTTTGATTCTGGAGCCTTACGTAGTCAACATTGCAACCCTATTTACACTCACGGTAACGGCGCAAGACTCACAAACGTTAAATCCAATTTCTGGAGCAAGTGTCACAGCCAGTGGTCCGAAAACTCTAACAGGCACTACAGCAGGCAATGGGAAAATCGTTTTTAGCAACGTCCAAGCAGGCAACTACGCAATCACTGTCACTGCGGGAGGGTACTCTTCTTCAGCAACCGTTTCCGTTTCAGTGACGAGCAATACGAACTATGCTGTCAACTTGGTCTCAATTGCGCCTGAAACGACACCTACACCTATACCTGGACTTCACGTTGTAATAAAATCACCATCAGGAAACTCTGTTACAATCGGAGCAGGAAATTCGATCACTCTAACGGCATATGTTTCAGGTGGGACCTCACCATATTGTTACCAGTGGGTCCTGTACCAGTCGCCCAGCAGCTCATTAAATAGTTATATTAGCGGAGCAGTGCTTTCTACGTTACACGTTTCCCAGACAACTCCTGGCACCTATTATTACTTCGTAATCATCTTTGATGCAAACGGGAATGTTGCAGCTTCAAACAAAATTACATTAACGGTCACTTCATCGTCCGCGACGTCTACACCTACATCGACATCTCCAACAACCATGCCAACAACTACACCAGTAGTTACCCCGGCGCCAACAGCAACAACATTTGTTCTCAGCATAGTCGATTGGTTCATAATTATCGTCATCATTATCCTCCTACTGCTGTTCTTCTTCATTCTTGTATGGTACAGACGCCGCCGCAATCTTACGGTGACAGTGCAAAACTCACGAACGCTATCGCCGATTTCTGGAGCAAATGTTTCAGCCAGCGGTCCGAAATCTTTGTCAGGCACTACTGGAAGCAATGGACAAATAGTTTTTAGCAACGTGCAAGCAGGCAATTACGAAATCAGAGCCAGTGCCGCAGGGTACAATCCGTCAATGCCAGCATCCGTTTCAGTGACAAACAAGACGAGCTACGTAATTAAGCTGAACTCAACTGCGTCTCAGACACAAGAAACTTAAACAAAGTGAAAGCACATCCTCTATTTCCCTTTTTTATTTTTTTGGAAGCACTCTACAAACTGTAGCGCGCACGATGAGTCCTTCAAATCTGAGGTTTCAAGCGCTTCTCGCTTCTTTTATCGCGCATACAAGTGGTGGTCAAGCAATAGAGGTAGCAAAAACTAGCAAGAATTCCGCGCGTAAACTACGTTGCTATTCTAAGAGGAGAAAATGGAAAAAATACAGAATATAAAAAAATAGAAATGAGCGCTTGGCTAGTTAATCGTCTTCAGTGTCTTCTTTGGCTAATTCAACCGAAATGGAATCATCATGACCAACTGCTTTCTTACGTGTCTCTTTCTTGGCTGGCGGCTCCTGCTCGTGCCCCTTCATGAAGCCTTCTTCGGCAGCGCTGATTTCATCTTCCTCAAGCATTGTTTCTCTGGTGTTAGTGTCGTAGAGGTCTTCGGTTTCCTCCTCCTTTTCCTGCTCGCTCGGTGGAGGACCATCATAGAAGTGGGGTGGCGGTTTTTTCGTTCGTGTTTTGCTCATTTTTTTAGCCCCTGAATTGATTTGACTAAGGGATTGGTTGATAAAGGGAAGTTTCCTACTACTTTTACATATGTGATTGTACTCGTACAGTCACATGTAACGCGTATTTAAAAAACTGGTTTCTTGATGTTGCTTTTTGCCTAATTTTTTGCTAAAAGTTTTTATACGCCAAACTAGACCTTTGATGTTATCACATTAACTCATGTATCACAAAGCTTTGAGGCTTTTAAGGAAATCATGAAAAATTTTGTGATAGGAGAAAAAAATGCAAATTCAATCGTTTAGGGACTTTCCCTTAAATGGGGAAATCCTAAAAAGTGTAGAAGAACTCGGGTTTGAAAGTCTTTTTCCAATTCAAGCCCAAGCAATAATGCCCTTGCTCGAGGGCAAAGACGTCATCGGGCAGGCACAAACAGGAACAGGCAAAACAGCGGCTTTCGGCATCCCGATGATTCAACGGTTAAACCATGATATCCGCGGCGTTCAAGGCTTAATTTTAACGCCGACGCGTGAGTTAGCCGTGCAAGTAGCCGAAAGCATGGCATGCTTCGGAAAATACGCGAGAATCAAGGTTCTAGCTGTTTACGGCGGGGAATCGATTAACAAGCAGATTCATGCTTTGTCAAACGGCGTTCATATCGTCGTCGGTACCCCGGGCAGAATCATTGATCTTATGGAAAGGCAAGTGTTAAACCTCTCTTCAGTGCGTATATTGGTTCTTGACGAGGCTGACCGAATGCTCGACATGGGCTTCATAGACGACATCAGGTTTATTCTTTCGAAAACGTCACGCGACAGGCAAACAAGCCTTTTCTCAGCAACCATCGACGAGTCAGTCATGAGAGTCTGCAACAATTACATGAAGAACCCACAGAAAATCCTCGTAAGCAAAGACGAAATCGCCCTGACGCAGATGAAACAGTACTACACGATTGTGGCGCAGCATGACAAGTTGGACGCCCTCTTGAAGATCATGCATGAAGAACACGTGGATAAAGCCATAATTTTCTGCCGAACACGAAGGGACACCAGTCTGACTGGCAGACCAACTCTACCGGAAAGGTTTCCGAGTGGAGGCACTGCACGCTGGCTTCACGCAGGCGCAGAGAGACCGGGCAATGGGCGATTTCCGCTCGGGAAGGCTAAACTTGCTTGTGGCAACAGACGTTGCCGCGAGGGGCTTAGACATCGAGGGCATAACGCACATAATCAACTACGACGTGCCGATGGACGCGCCTATCTACTTCCACCGCATAGGAAGAACCGCAAGAAAAGGTGAAGAAGGCACAGCCATAACTCTTGTCAGCTATGGCGAAATGTCAGACTTCAACAACATCAAGGCGCTGACAAAAACCAAAATCGAAGAAATCAAATCCGCAGCAGCACCTGAAAACGACGACTCGCCAATCCAAAGCTTCTTCTAAAAAGAGAAAGCAAAACCATCTGAAAGGCATTTTTTATCTTTCAGAGGCCCCTTGCTCTTAAAACGCCTTTTTTCACGTTTCAGTTTGGGCAGAAGCTTCGTTTTCTTGCTCTGTCATAACGAGAAAATCAAGCCCCACGTTCTCGACGGGTCGGGCAGATTGTTTCCCAGCAAGTTGTCTGGTTGCGTTAAGGCTCTCGCGGGTAAGCAAGGCGCCGAGGATTATGGCTCCCACGCTTCCCAGTAAGCAGACGTATCGGTTGTACATGTCGAAAAGGGATTGAGCCGTTTGGGGCCATCCCAGCAAGGCAAAGGCAGATGCTGGCAGACCGACTGCTAATGCAGTGACTCCTAAAATCAGTTTTTCCTTTACGTATGTTTTCATGTTACTCGCTGCTTTGCACCTTTACTTGAAAGAATCAGAAGCTGTCCTGTGGGAGCGGAGTGAACTGGAAGGTCACTGGTATCGTTGAAGTCTGGTTTAACAGGTCGTATGAGTAGGTGACTTGAACAAGATAGTACGATGTTGTTGAGAGTTCTTGGTGAACGTAGGCTGCGTCTCCCTGCACTAAGCCGTCTACGTACGCCTTGGTGTTCGAGCCAGTCGCGCCAGTATAGAGTTGTTCTTGTGTCCATGCTCCTCCTGTGGAAGAGAGGACGGTTACCTCAAAATTGGAAAATTTGGCTGGGTCCATCGCTGATGCAAGCTGCAGTTTAACCGCGCAGACCTTGTGTGTGTCTGTGACAACTTTGAAAGCGTACGTGCTTGTGTCTGATGGGTTTAACGTGGGCTCGGTGAATTCCCCCGGGATATACCTTACTTGGTTCACCTCGTTCACGTAGATGGTCCAGGATGCGGTTGGCTGTCCAACGCTGAGTTGCTCAAAAGGAGAAATATTAACTGTACTCGTGTATGTTACCAAGGAAAAGACCAAAGATAAGCTTACTATTGCTAGGCAAACTATGCAGAGGACTCCTTTAATGCCTAGCGACGTGAATATCTTGAGAAATTTCCTCATATCTGCCTATACGCTCAAGATTCTAATTAAACGAAAATGCTTAAACGTTTTATGAAATGTCAATCTATATTATAAAATCGTTTAGTTTGAAATTAGGAAGAGATCAGCCATCTGAAGCATCTTTTACGCTGTAGCGCCTGGAAGGGCTTTTTCCAGTTTTTTGATTTTACCGTTTTTGCCGAGGCGCAGTTGCTTGTCACCCTTGAACGTCGCCACGTGCGAATTGCTGACCTCGATGCAGTCTCCTACTGAGACAGCGTTTACCTGCTGATCCCAGAGGCAAAGCAAGATCGTTCCTGTTTCATCCCCGATCACCGCGTTTGAGACAAGGGCGTTATCCCTAAACTGTGTATGAACCTTAGACGGCTGAGAAGTCTCCAGTACTTCAGCGATCACATTCACCTTTTTCATGCCAACACGTAAATCCTCGATCTTAACGTGCGAGGGCGCTGGGATCTGCCTCGCTATCTCTCTTCGGACTTTGCCCGTATCCATCCAATTATCGAAAGAAACATCCCCCTTCGACAGCGTCTCCTCTGGAACACGGAACTGCGCAACCACGCCTCCGTCATTCTTAATCAGGAAGATGGCTTGGTCGTTTACACTTCCTCGATATTCAACCGTCAGATCTTCAACTACGGATTTTCCCTGCCCTTTCGCTTGAAGCAAAGCTTGAAACAGTTCAGTCGGGTAGACGTTGTGCTGTGCTGAAATGAAAGCAAGCTGGTCTTCAAGCGAAGGCTTCTTTGATTTCAACCTTTATTTCCCATCCTTCTTATATAGCGAATAATCTTGAAAAAAGCAAATGTTAGGCTGTAAAATTGGCTTTTTCTTGATTAATTCTAACATCCATATCAATGACTAGATGGGTATATAGGTGTAGCTGTAAAAAAACTGAATTTTTCATGGGCAAGCCGCGCGTTATGCAACAATCACCCAGTCTGCTTTACCCAAAAGGGAAAAAGGCTAGAACAGCAATACTTTATTTGCGAGCTCGCCGCTTGGCTATTAATCGATTTTGGTGCAAACCTCATGGAAGACCTCCGTCAACTAACGAGAGTGAACCTTACAAACTTGGATAAGATTCTCTACCCAGAAATTAGCCTCAGCAAAGGGCAAATCATCGAATTCTACATCAGAATGGCGCCGAAAATCCTTCCAATCATAAAGGACAGGCCGCTTGTCTTAACCAGGTACCCCGAGGGCATAACAGGAGAAAAGTATGGGTTCTTCGAGAAAAACGCGCCGATAGGAACGCCAGAATGGGTAAAAACGGAAACCATCTACTCCACAACGAGAAAAAGAGACATCCACTACATCGTGTGCAACAACTTGGACACGCTCATTTGGCTTGCTAACCTTGCCACGTTGGAAATACACATGCCTTTTTCAACAATCAGCGCCCTGGACAAGCCTGACCTGCTGTTCTTCGACGTTGACCCTGAGCCCCCGGCTACGCTGGGCGACGCTGCGGAGGTTTCGCTCCTGCTCAAAGACAAGCTTCTCGGCTTAGGATTTACCCCGTTCGTCAAGACTTCAGGCAAGAAGGGTCTCCATGTCGTCGTGCCCATCGTTGCTGAGCGATCCTTCGAGGAAACAAGGGCTTTTGTACACGAGATCGGAATAGCCTTGGCGAGGGAAAATGAAATCGTGGTCTCCGAATTCAAGGACACCAAGAAGCCGGGCAAAGTCTTCCTCGACTACCTTCAGAACTCGCCCATGCGGACAATGGTCGTGCCCTACAGTTTGCGCCCGACGCCTGAAGCCACGGTTTCGACGCCTCTTGAATGGAGCGAGGTGAAGAAAGGCATAAAGCCTTCGGATTTTAATATTTTAAACGTGGTCAAACGGAAAGAAGACCCTTGGAAGAATATTTTCGAGAAAAAATGTAAACTGGAGATTTAGCTATGGCACAGGAAGATTTAGAGGAAACTCAAGCTGAAGCTGAAACTTCATCTGAGCGTGAAAAAGTCAGCGCTGCCGTCCCTAGAAGGCCAATCTGGTCGGGAAGCATAACGATAGGCTTAATCAACGTCCCCGTGGACCTGTACTCGATGGTTTATGACAAGGGCGTCGCCTTCCACTTTCTGCACAGCGTTGACGGTCAACCTTTGAAGTACGTCAAGATGTGCACGAAAGACGACAAGATTGTGCCGTGGAACGAGGTTATCCGAGGCTACGAGGTCTCCAAGAACGAGTACATAACCGTGGACAAGAAGGAGCTTGACGCGGCGAAACCTGAGTCGGATAACCGAATAAGAATCAGCAAGTTCGTTGACTACTTCTCGGTTGACCCGATCTACTTCGACAAGACCTACGCTTTGATGCCGAAGAAAAGCAAGGAAGCCTATACCCTGCTTTTAAGGGCGCTGGAGAAGAAAAACAAGGCTGGCGCCGCACGGATAACCCTGCGAACCAAAGAATACCCTGCGCTGCTGCATCCCTACAGGGGCGCGCTGGTCTTGACGACGCTTCGGTACGCTTATGACGTGGTGGACCCTTCCGATTTTGAAGACATCCGCACCCTCAAAGAGCCCGAGAAGGCGGAGCTGGAATTGGCAGTAAAAATCGTTGGTGACCTCGCAGGAGAATTCGACATCGCCGAATTCAAAGACTCCTACAAAGACAGAGTTGAACAGCTCGATCGCACAGAAACTCAAGGGCGAAAAAATCCACGTTGAAAAACCTCAGGAAGCCGAAGCCAAAAGCCTTATGGTTGCGCTGCGTGAAACTCTCAAGCAGCTGGAACAGAAATGAACGGCCACCTCTACAAGCCTATGCTTGCAAAAGTCGCGGAAAAAGCCTTCACGGACAAGGACTGGATTTTCGAGATCAAATGGGACGGGTTCCGCGCCATCAGCTACATCGGGCAAACGCTGAGCGTGAGAAGCCGCAACGGCAAGGAGCTGAAATACAGCTTTCCTGAACTGGCAGAACTGACTGCTTTGGCGAAAAACTTGGTGGTTGACGGCGAAATCGTGGTCATGAGAGAAGGCAAACCCGACTTCCAAGACCTGCTGGAGCGCGGTCAAGCCGCCTCAGCGCGGGAGATTGAAAGGCTGTCAGAGCAGACGCCAGCGACGTACATAGTCTTTGACGTGCTAGAAAAAGATGGACAGCCGCTTACCAAGCTGCCGCTGATGGAGCGCAAGAAAATCCTGAAAGATTCCCTGACGGAGGGAAGAAACGTCCTATTATCCGACTTCATAGAGGAAAAGGGCGAGGCTTACTACCGATTAGTCGTGAACAAGGGCTTAGAGGGCGTGGTGGCGAAGAGAAAAGACAGCCAGTACGAGGAAGGCTTACGGACTGGGAGCTGGCTGAAAATCAAAGAATTGAAAACTGCCGACTGCGTCGTTTTCGGCTACCGAAGAGGCGAGAAATCCAGAGGCGAAACCTTCGGGTCATTAGTGCTCGGTCTTTACAATGGCGAAGGAAAACCAGTTTATGTTGGCAACGTCGGAACAGGTTTCACCGACGAGATGCTTAGAACCTTAAGGGGCAAGTTTGATTGGCTTAAAACAACGTCCAAACCGCCCTTCACCGTCGAGATGGAAGAAATGGTAACTTGGATTGAGCCTAAACTCGTCTGCGAAGTCGCTTATCAAGTGGTTACGCGGGACATGCGTCTGCGTATGCCGCGTTTCAAACGGTTAAGAGACGACAAATCCCCTGAGGAATGCAGGCTTGACCAACTGGGCGAGAGCAAAAAAGCGGAAGCAGCCGTCGACGAGAAGCTTTCAGAGTACGCTTCGAAACGGCGTTTTGAACAGACCCCGGAGCCGACGGGCGGAGAGAAAAAGGAGGGCAAGTTGATCTTCGTGATTCAGGAGCACCACGCGCGAAGGCTTCACTACGACCTGAGGCTGGAAAACGGCGGTGTCCTGAAAAGTTGGGCTGTTCCCAAAGGCATGCCGCAGAGCAGCAGCGAGCGACGTTTGGCAATGCAGACTGAAGACCACCCGTACGATTACGCAGCCTTCGAAGGCGCCATCCCCAAAGGGCACTACGGCGCGGGAACAGTCAAAATCTGGGACAAAGGCACCTACGAGCCCAAGCTGTGGCAAGACGACAAGATCGAGTTCACCCTCAACGGCCAAACCCTGAAAGGACGCTACATCCTCGTGCGGCTTAAACGGGCTAAGGAAGACAACGCTTGGCTACTGCTGAAAGGAAAAGACTAACATGCAAAACCTTCATTTAGGCACCCTGGGGTGGAGCTACAATTTCTGGAAAGGCAGCTTCTACCCAGCCAAAACTGCCTCCAAAGACTTCTTAGCCTACTACGCAACCCAGTTCGACACGGTCGAGGTTGACAGCACATTCTACCGAATCCCCGTCGCGCAGGCAGTAGTCAATTGGAGGATGCAAACACCCCCAAACTTCAAGTTCTCACTCAAGTTCCCAGGCGCCATTACACACGTCAAAATGCTCAAGAATTGCCAAAGAGAAACCGACCTGTTCTTGGAAAGAGTAAGCCTTCTTGAAAAGAAACTCGGACCTTTGCTTCTGCAGTTTCCCCCAAACTTCGGAGTTGACCATCTGCCCGACCTGACGGCATTCCTGCAGAAACTCCCGAAAACCAACCGTTACGTAGTGGAAACACGTGATAAAGCGTGGCTGAAGGCGGATTTTTACTCTCTGTTGCGAGCCAACAACGCGGCTTTAGCATGGGTTGACAACCCCAACATGCCCCAAACCAGCGAAGTAACCTCCGACTTCCTTTACGTACGCTGGGAAGGCGACCGAAAAAAAGTCAACGGCACCCTCGGCAAAACAGAAGCAGATACTCGCGATAGGCTGGTGGTGTGGGCTGATAAACTGAAGCCTTATCTGGGCGGGCAAAAAGAGGTTTTCGGCTACTTCAGCAAGTACTACTCGGGTCTTCCCTCGTCCGACGTGAACCTGCTTAAAAACTTGTTAGCCTAATATTTTTTAGAAACCATGAAGACAGACTACAGGCAAACGGGCGAGAGTGAATGTTTTGTTCAGCCGTTTTGACTGGACTTACATGAATTTGCATTCTTTGAAGCCTTTTAGATGTTTGTCATTGGTTAATACCTGTGCGTCAAACGCTCTTGCTGTTGCCAGAACTATTGAGTCAGCCATCCCCAACTTAGTTGATAAGCTTATTTCCGCTGCTTCCATCGCAGTCTGAGATGTTAACTCAACTATCTTTGTCCTCGTAATCTGGGAATAAGCTTCGAGTGCACTTTGCTCACCCTGGATGCTACGTATCCGCTTATAGACTTCATAAACCACGATTGTTGGCGTGACGCAGTTTTCTTCGTTTGCCTCTTCGATGTATTTTGCGTATTTATCAGCGAGTGGTCCTTCAAGAAAGTACTCTAACCAGCCATAAGAATCGATGAGAATCAAAAACGGTCCTCTTCATCCCGTATATTTTGCGTATCTCCGCCTTTGACAAAGCCGCGCATTTGTCTTATTGGCTTTTGAGGAATCAAATGTATGACGCCTGCTTTTTCTATCATCACTATTTGCTCTCCAGGCTTCAGGTCCAGTTTCTCCCTGATCTCCCGCGGAATTACAATTTGAAACTTCGAAGACACTCTTACTTTAGCCACATCGATCCCAAAACGTTTTAACAATAGCATTCGATATAAAGTTTGTCAAATAATAACCCAGACTTCAAATAAAACGATCCATAAAAACAAAGCTCTACTGCAACGCTTGCACACCGTCAGGAAGCCAGTAGTCAAGCCTTGATTTCAAAAACTTTTAGTAGCAAATAACTTATTACATGCCCATGAAAATGAAAAGACTGTCGGTGGAAACTGTGTTCTTTAAGCAGGTTCAGCAACACGGCGACAACTTCTCGTACATCATCGCGGACGAAGAGGTAAAAGAAGCCGCGGTTGTGGATTCAAGCTTTAATGCCAGCGAAATCATCAAGACCCTGAACGCTAAAAAATTCAAGCTGAAATACCTCATCAACACTCACGGGCACTCCGACCACACCGCTGGCAACGCCGAGTTAACAGCGATGTTTCACCCAAAAACCGTCACGCATAAACTCTCAAAAGTCAACTTTGACATCGCAGTTGAGGACGGGGACGTTTTAAGCGTGGGCAAAATCCCCATCAGAGTGATTTACACGCCTGGACACACGTTGGACAGCATCTGCTTGCTGGTGAACAACAGGAAACTGCTGACAGGCGACACCTTGTTCGTCGGCGAATGCGGACGAACCGACTTTCCAGGCGGCAGCTCCAAAAGCATGTACGACAGCCTATTCAACAGGCTCATGAAACTCGACGACTCAGTGGAAGTTTACCCTGGCCATGACTATGGCTCGAAGCCCTCATCGACGATCGGCGAGGAAAAAGCGTCTAACTACACGTTGAAGCCCAGAAGCCTGAAAGACTTCATCGAGTTCATGGCTGAACCATAGCAGTTTGTTATTCCAGTAGAAGGGCTCTAAAAATCCAAGACGAAGGCGCACACTATAATTCGGTAATCCTGCGGATGCTGCAACGACTGCTGCCCAAGAAGGGCATAGTCAAATATACCTTATATAGTGGATAAATGGACAAGGTTTCATGAAGTCTATCATAGTGGAAGAATCGCCATTACAGCTATACTCCAAATTAACTAATGCAGGGATGAAAATCTGATAATTTCAAAAATTCGCGAGTTAATTTCAAAGCATAAATTAGCAAGTATAATCGTTGGTGGCGTAGTCATAAGAGTTCTTCTGATGCCGGTTTCCGCTCACCCTTTTGATGTGTATGCTTGGTATATCAATGCAACAAGCATCATTCGAAACGGGCCTTTAAGCGTGCAGATGTTCCCTCCGCTTAACAACTATATGATGATTCCAGTCGCTTACAGTTATAATTGGCTTGCAGGCATTTTTTCTTCAGGAGCTATTCCTATGGCTTTTCTTCCTTCGGCATTAAATTTCTATCCTGATCTTAATATTCAATATGTTCCAGGGATGCTTTTTAATTTTGTAGTTAAAATCCCCTTCTTGATTTCAGACGTTGCAATAGCTTTTCTTCTATACAAAATAGTTGAGGAGTTAACAAAGAATAAGGGACTTG